>NZ_CP037898.1:0-1675000 GCF_004354305.1 Shewanella decolorationis
TACATCAATATCCTGTGATTGGCAAAATTCAGCAGTAACAAGTAGCTCTTTAGAAAATTCAGACATAAAAAAATCAGCCGCAACTTAGGTTGCGGCTGATTATGAAGCCCTTGAAAGATCGTTCAACTATTTAAAACGATCTGCATTAAGTGCATGACTGGGCTTTTTTATGCCATCAAACCTATGATGGCAATCTATTAGGCAACAACCTACTTAGTGTTTTTCTCAAAACGCGCTAACAAGCTTGAGGTATCCCAGCGATTACCGCCCATGGCTTGAACTTCAGAATAAAACTGATCCACTAATGCGGTTAAGGGTAAGTGCGAACCATTGCGGCGAGCTTCTTCTAGGGCAATACCTAAATCCTTACGCATCCAATCGACGGCAAAACCAAAATCATAGCTTTGGCCCCACATGGTTTTGTAGCGATTTTCCATCTGCCAGCTTTGCGCCGCGCCTTTACTGATCACTTCAACCACTTTTTCACCGTCAAGGCCTGCTTTGCGGGCAAATTGCAGCGCTTCGGCAAGGCCTTGTACCACACCTGCGATACAAATTTGGTTGACCATCTTAGTGAGCTGACCTGCACCGACCTCACCTAAACGCTCTGCGCAGCGCGCAAACGCCTCGATAACGGGCTTTACACGCTCGAACACGGCTTGATCGCCCCCGACCATCACGGTCAGCACGCCATTTTCGGCGCCAGCTTGGCCACCCGATACTGGCGCATCGAGAAAATCGATGCCTTTTTCGGCCAGCGCTTTATGTAATTCACGGGCCACATCGGCAGAAGCCGTTGTATGGTCAACCAGAACTGTACCTTGAGCCATACCATGGATCACGCCATCATTGCCTAATACCACTTCACGCAAGTCGTTATCGTTGCCTACGCAGGTAAACACAATATCTTGGCCGATAGCCGCCTCTTTGGGCGTTGGGCAGCAGCGACCGCCGTAGTTCTCGACCCAAGCTTGTGCCTTAGCAAAAGTACGGTTATACACAGTAACCTCATGGCCCTTGTTGAGTAAGTGTCTTGCCATGGGGTAACCCATTACGCCTAAACCAATAAATGCGACTTTTGCCATGAGGAATTCCTTTAATTGATAAACAAGATGAAACGTTTTACACCGCACATTTGCTCTGCGTTCATTAACACCACTCAATTGGCGACACTGAATTGACAAAATGGACTAACGACACGCAGAACGCGCGCTTATGTTACTCCGAGAAAGACCCGACCTAAACTAAAAAAATGCGAGCAAGTGTTTCAACTTAAAGGGTCAATCGGTAGAAAAAACGCTGGCGGCAGTGTAGCACTCGCTTAGGCGAGCGTCAGAGCAATAATGCCCTCGGCAGCAAACGCAGTGTTCGACAGAAACAACAAAGGCGCACATTGGCGCCTTTGTATTTTAATCACAAACCAAAATCACTTTTGCACGTGGGCTTCCATTTCGGCGCCAATTTTCTTGCGCATTTCCATTAAACGCAGCGCAGAATCACGCAGGTGAATATCATGCTCAGTCTGCGGCACCCATTCAGGCACAGGTGTCGGTTGCCCGTTTTCATCCACGGCCACCATGATAACGATACAGTGAGTCGTGAGATGGCGCTCTGAGACCTTAGGGTCCCCTGCCCGCACATCAATACCGATATGCATCGAGGTCTTGCCGGTATAAATTACCTTAGCGCTAACTTCGACAATATTGCCAACGAGGATCGGCTGTACAAATCGAATTCCCCCCGCATAGGCAGTTATGCAATATTTACCACTCCAACCTGCTGCGCAGGCATAGGCCGCAAGGTCAATCCATTTCATCACAGCGCCGCCGTGAACCTTACCACCAAAATTCACATCCGCGGGCTCAGACAAAAATCTCAGGGTAATTTGTCTATCGATACCAGCCATATAACCTCAACTTATTCAGCCTCTGTGGCTCAATGATTTTGCAATAAGTTGAGTTTACGATAGAAATGCGCAATAGCGTAAAGATAATTGCGATTGTCCCAGTGAAGAGAACCGATTTAGCCAAAGTAGCTTATCAGCCCGCAGGAGAGTAATAATCCCGGCAACGCCAGGCGATACAACCACAGCTGTAATTGGCTGCTAACAAACCGAGTCCCCTTGCCATAAGTGTAAATACCCAACCCCGCCAAAAACAGCCCAATCACTTCAAATCCCGATGACATATGGTTGCTGCCACCGACACTGATGGCGGTCACCAACAACGCAAACCACACCAGCACATATGCGGCAATGGCAAAAGTGAAGGTCTTCATGCCGATATCCATATTGGGATGCCAAACTTTGGATTCACCACGGATAAGTTCGGTCAAATTTGCGGTTACGGCGCCAACGATTGGCACAAGCGGGATCACCAGAGGGTTTAACATGACAAGCATCCTTTTAAGCGATATATGCCTGTCATTATCGGCGGCAAGCTGGATTAAACAAGCTTGATGAACAAAGGTTAACTATTTGGATATCAGCACGTTAGAAAGTGATATTCGGCACAATTCGGGCATAAAAAATGCGCCAATAGGCGCATTTTTTATCGAGCTAACCGCAGTTTAGACTTTCTTAAACAGCAATGAGCCGTTAGTGCCACCAAATCCGAAGGAGTTACATAGAGCGTACTCTAATTTCACATCGCGAGCAGTGTGCGCAACGAAGTCTAAATCACAGCCTTCGTCTGGATTATCGAGGTTGATGGTCGGTGGTACGGCTTGGTCGCGCAGCGCAAGCAGGGTGAAAATCGCTTCTACTGCACCCGCAGCGCCCAGCAAGTGACCCGTCATAGACTTAGTCGAACTGACCAGCAGGTTGTAGGCATGATCGCCAAACACAGATTTCACTGCTGCCGCTTCGGCTTTATCGCCCGCAGGCGTTGAAGTGCCGTGGGCATTGATATAACCAATTTTTTCAAATGGCAGCTTGGCATCATTCACCGCATTGACCATAGCCGCAGCAGCGCCCGCACCATCGCTTGGTGGCGATGTCATATGGAACGCATCACCGCTCATACCAAAGCCGACGAGTTCGCCATAAATGGTCGCGCCGCGCGCCTTAGCGTGCTCGTATTCTTCCATCACCATCACACCCGCGCCATCGCCGATGACAAAACCATCACGGTCTTTATCCCATGGACGGCTGGCTGCCGTTGGGTCATCGTTACGGGTCGACAGCGCTTTAGCTGCGCCAAAACCACCCACGCCTAATGGACAAGTGACGTCTTCGGCGCCACCAGCAACCATCACGTCTGCATCGCCATAGGCGATAGTACGTGCCGCAAAACCTATGTTGTGCACACCGGTAGTACAAGCGGTCGTGACGGCAAAGTTAGGGCCTGTCATGCCGTACATAATCGATAAATGGCCAGCAATCATATTGATGATGGTGCTTGGCACGAAGAAAGGCGAAATCTTACGGGGGCCACCGCTTAAGAGTGCGCTGTGGTTTTGTTCGATTAACCACATGCCGCCCATGCCCGCACCAATTGCGGTACCGACGCGGCCAGGATTTACTTTGCTCATATCCAGACCCGAGTCTTGGATAGCTTGGATGCCCGCAGCCATACCATATTGAATAAAGAGGTCCATTTTACGGGCGTCTTTCTTGGTTAAGTACTGCTCAACATCAAAATCTTTTACAGAACCACTGAAACGAGTGGTGAATTCGCTGGCATCAAATTTGGTTATAGGTGCAATACCACTCTTACCCGAAAGCAGCGCCTTCCAAGTAGTATCGACAGTATTACCCACGGGAGTTACTAACCCTAAACCGGTTACCACTACACGACGTTTAGACACGGCAGTCACCTTTTAATGCTAAATAGATAAGGTTATGACAGATAACGGTGTTTCTATCATAAAGAATCTTCGCCAATCTGCGGCGAGCATCTCATGGACAAATGCAACACAGCTTCCAGAGACGATTGAATGGCACTATTGCAGAATTGGGCGGAGCTAAAACAAAAACAGGCGGCATATTTGCCGCCTGTTCTCTAGAATTCAGAATTACTGATTCTTAGAAACGTAATCGATCGCTGCTTGAACAGTAGTGATCTTTTCAGCTTCTTCATCAGGGATCTCGGTATCAAACTCTTCTTCCAGAGCCATAACCAACTCAACAGTGTCCAGAGAATCTGCACCCAGATCGTCAACGAAAGATGCCGCTGGTTTAACGTCTTCTTCTTTAACGCCCAGTTGCTCTACAATGATTTTCTTTACACGTTCTTCGATGTTGCTCATTAGTTTTCTTTCCTATTCAAATTACGCACTTGCGTAAGATTGCGAGTAGTTTATTAGATTTGGCTGACAATGCAAGCTTAGTTTTCGTGGTCTAACCACGAAATTTAGCGACCAATTGATACAGATCACTACTCAGTTGCGACAGTATCCCTGCCATCCGCCCTTAAACCATGTACATTCCGCCATTCACATGCAAGGTCTCGCCTGTGATATAAGCGGCAGAATCCGACGCTAGGAAGAGTACGGCATTAGCAATTTCTTGCGCTTGCCCTAATCGTTCCATCGGAACCTGAGACATGATAGCTTTTTGCTGATCTTCGGTCAGCTCATCAGTCATATCGGTCTGGATAAATCCAGGAGCGATAGCATTAACTGTAATTTGACGAGATGCAACCTCTCTTGCAAGAGATTTTGTAAATCCGATCAAACCAGCTTTTGCTGCCGAGTAGTTAACTTGACCTGCATTGCCCATAGTGCCTACCACTGAACCGATATTGATGATCCGGCCAAAGCGCTTTTTCATCATGGTACGCATCACAGGTTTTGATAGTCTGAATAATGATGTCAGGTTGGTATCGATGATATCGTTCCATTCATCATCTTTCATTCGCATCAGCAAGTTATCACGGGTGATACCCGCGTTGTTGACTAGAATATCAACATCACCCGCTTTTTCTTTGATCGAATCGAATAAATCGGTGACGGATTGACTATCGGTAACATTAAGCACTAAACCAAAACCTTTGTCACCCAGATATTCTTGAATTGCTGCGGCGCCCTTCTCACTTGTGGCAGTTCCAACCACAATCGCACCGGCTTCGACTAAGGTTTCGGCAATCGCGCGGCCAATACCACGACTCGCGCCTGTCACTAAGGCAACTTTGCCCGCTAAACTCAGATTGATACTCATACAAACTCCTTATTCAGTTAACGCGGCAAGGGATGCAACATCATTAACTGCTTGGGCAGAAAGAGATTTATTAATGCGTTTCGCAAGGCCTGTCAATACTTTACCCGGGCCACACTCAACTAACTGGGTAATGCCTTTTTCGGCCATAAACTCAACGGTTTCACTCCAGCGCACTGGGCAATACAGTTGACGAACCAGCGCATCTTTAATGTCGGCAACCGCAGTAGGTGATGCCACATCTACGTTATTGATAACAGTGATGCTTGGCGCATTAAACTGCACATCGTTTAACGCAACCGCCAATTTATCTGCGGCAGGTTTCATTAATGCACAGTGTGATGGCACGCTGACAGGTAAGGCAACCGCCATTTTGGCGCCCGCCTCTTTACAGGCCGCAGCGGCACGTTCAACCGCCTCTTTTTGACCAGCGATAACCACTTGGCCTGGGCTGTTAAAGTTAACAGGGCTCACCACTTCGCCATGGGCGGCTTCAATACACGCATTAGCAATGCCGTCATTATCCAGACCGATAATCGCGTACATGGCGCCAGTACCGGCTGGCACGGCTTGCTGCATCAGTTGACCACGGAGTTCAACCAGTTTGATCGCATCTTTAAAGTCGATGACACCAGCACAAACTAATGCAGAATATTCACCTAGGCTGTGACCCGCTAACATCGCTGGCATGGCCTTACCAGAAGCAACATAGGCACGCCAAATCGCCACACTTGCGGCTAATAAGGCAGGCTGGGTTTTATCGGTTTCATTTAAGGTTTCAACGGGGCCGTCTTGCACTAATGCCCACAGATCATACCCTAACACCTGACTCGCTTCGGCAAAGGTTTGTCCCACAATCGGCTGCGCACCAGCCAACTCGGCTAACATGCCTAGGGCCTGTGAACCTTGGCCAGGGAATACAAAAGCTACATTTTCCATATCAAATTACCTATGGCGAACTTAATTTATTGAACACTAAACCGTTATCTTGGACAGCAAACCAAGATAACGATAGTTAGGAATTTAGTCGTATCCAGATACGGTTAAAAACGGACGAGCGCACTGCCCCACGCAAAACCGGCACCGAAGGCTTCGAGCAGCAATAGCTGGCCACGTTGGATCCGGCCATCACGCACGGCTTCGTCTAAGGCAATCGGTACCGACGCCGCCGAGGTATTACCGTGTTTGGCAAGGGTTAACACCACTTTATCTAAGCTCATTTCCAGCTTTTTTGCCGTGGCATTAATAATGCGGAAGTTAGCCTGATGGGGAACCAACCAGTCGATTTCCGACTTATCGATATTATTCAGGCGCAATGTTTCAGTGACTACATGGGATAACTGAGTCACCGCCACTTTAAAGACGTCATTGCCTTTCATGGTCATAAAGCCAACCGCTTCAGAGGTTTCCCCCTGACGAGGTGGGAAAGCGCACTTAAGCAAGTCACCTTGACGACCATCGGCATAAATATGGGTTGAAATAATCCCAGGCTCATCGGAAGCACCGATAACCGCCGCCCCTGCACCATCACCAAATAGGATAATAGTAGTGCGATCTTCTGGCTCACACAGACGGGATAATACGTCGGCGCCAATCACGAGGACTTTTTTCGCGGTACCATTTTTAACGAATTGGTCCGCCACGGATAAGGCATACACAAAACCTGAACAAGCCGCCGCAATATCAAAGGCTGGAATGGTATGTACGCCGAGCATGGCTTGAATTTCGCAGGCCGCCGCAGGAAACGCATTTGCCGCACTTGTGGTGCCACAAATGATCATATCTAACTCTGATGCTTCTATGCCGGCCATCTCGAGCGCCATTAATGCCGCCTGATAGCCCATAGTTGAGACAGTTTCGTCTTGCGCCGCGATGCGACGCTCTGAAATACCTGTACGTTCAACAATCCATTGGTCACTGGTTTCCACCATTTTTTCCAAATCTTGATTGCTACGCACCTGCACTGGCAGATAACTACCAGTTCCGAGAATTTTTGTATGCATAAGGAGGAATCAGTTATTTATATCTAAAAGAATCGACTCCAAACGATCTTTTATCATTTCGGGGAGTCGACGTTGCGCTTCAGTCACTGCCAAACTAATTGCTTGTAAATAGGCAGTTTCATCCGCATTTCCATGGCTCTTTACAACTATGCCACGCAATCCTATCAGACTTGCACCATTATAGTGGTCGGGGTTCATCTGACTGAGGACCGCCTGAATGCGTGGGGCGATGAGTTTTGCCAAAAAACGCACGAAGAAACCTTGGGTTAGGCCACGTTTTAACTGATGAACCAATAACTTGGCAATGCCTTCAGAGGTTTTGAGCGTGATGTTACCCACAAAACCGTCACAAACGATCACATCCACATTGCCCGAATAGATTTCATCACCTTCGATAAAGCCGGTGTAATTAATCTGATCGGTGTTTTGTAGTATTTGCGCCGCTTGTTGAACCTGATCGTTGCCTTTGATTTCTTCTGTGCCCACATTAAGGAGTGCAACTTTAGGGCGGGATTTTTTATCCACTGCCTCACACAGCACAGAACCCATCACGGCAAATTGGAAAAGCGTTTCTGAATCGCAGGAGATATTGGCACCTAAGTCCAATAAATAAACTGGCTTTTGCGTGACCGAGGGTAAACAACTGACCAACGCGGGTCTGTCTACACCGGGCAAGGTCTTCAATAACACCTTGGCCATGGCCATCAAGGCACCAGTATTGCCCGCACTCACACACGCCGCTGCTCGTCCGTCACGCACCAGTTCAATCGATAAGCGCATCGAACTATTTTTGCGGGTACGTAAAGCGTGCACGGGTCTATCGGACATGCTCACCACTTCATCGGTGTGAATGACTTCAATACGTGAGAGTAACGGTTGTTCTGCTTGACGCAGATAGACATCAATTTCAGTCTTATCGCCGACTAAAATGATTTTAAGGGAAGAGTGAGATTTTAGTGCCCGCAAGGCTGCAGGCACCGTGACGTGGGGGCCATGATCGCCACCCATCGCATCTAACGCGAGCGTCAGACTCGTCATTAGGAAACCAACAAATTACTTGTTGATTACCTTTTTACCGCGATAGAAACCATCAGCAGTCACGTTGTGACGCATATGGACTTCACCGCTGGTAGCGTCAACAGACAGCTGAGCAGTGCTCAGTGCGTCATGTGAACGGCGCATACCGCGCTTAGAACGAGATTTTTTATTCTGTTGTACAGCCATTGGCCCTGTCTCCTAGATTACTTGCTCTTCAGTTTTTCTAACACTGCAAACGGATTTGGACGCTCCTCTTGAGCGGGTTCGATCTCGCCTACAACTATGTCCATTGACCCGATGTTGCAATCAGTTTCTTCATGCATCGGGATGATAGGCATAGCGACTATCAATTCATCTTCGATCAATTGATGCAGACGTACTTCGCCAATCTCATTGCACTCAATTGGGTCATACGCATCCGGGAGCTCATCGATTTCTGCCTTAGTCCGGCATGGACCGAAGCAAAACTCGACCGTAACCTCAGTGGTAAATAGCGTCATGCAACGTTGACAAACCAGAGTGAGCTCCGTCACAGCCTTCCCTTTCAGGTAGACTATCCCCTGCAAATCTACGCCACATTCAATCGACACTGCCACATCGGAACAGTCGCCGGCACATAACTCATTTAATCTTCTCAATTGCTGCCCAGGCACTATCCCCTCATAGGTAGAACGGCTCGAGGCGGCGCGAAAAGGATCAATTGAAACCGGTATCTTTACTGTTTGCATAAGGCGCGCATATTATAGTTTGAAAACGCTAGAGTCAAAGAAAAATTTCTAACTTAAGTCCCAGTTTGCGACTTAAGTGATTCTCTAGCCCCAACATTGAAATTAACGGAAGCGAAATTTTACCCAAGCACGGGGCGGCGCACAAGCGTAAGCCGTCTAAAATAGCCGCACTCATCGTAAGAATCCCCGATTACAGCCCTAAAGTCATGCTATCTGCCACCACTCGCTTGCATTCAAGCGGCCAGGTTAGCGACAATAAGTCAGGTTTTCTTATGGATTTTTACCAATGACGCCCCAGTTAATCCTCGCTTCCACCTCTGTTTACCGACAAGCACTATTACAAAAGTTAGGCTTAGCCTTTGAGACTTGCAATCCAGATATTGATGAAAGACCCATGGCAAATGAGTCCGCCCAAGACTTAGTCTTAAGGCTTGCCAAAGCCAAGGCCGAGGCAGGAGCGAGCCATTTTCCACAGGGATTCATTATAGGCTCAGATCAGGTCGCCGTGATTGACGGCAAAATTATTGGTAAACCATTAAATCGAGACAATGCGATCAAGCAGCTCAGCCAGGCCTCGGGCAAAGCAATCACCTTTTATACCGGTCTTGCGCTCTATAATGCCAAGACTGAAGAAGTGACAGCTCAGGTCGAACCTTTCACCGTGCATTTTCGTCACCTGACTGCCGCGCAAATCGCCGCTTATGTCGATAAAGAGCAACCTTTTTATTGTGCGGGTAGCTTTAAGAGCGAAGGCTTCGGAATTGCCTTGTTTAATCGCTTAGAAGGCCGAGATCCTAACACCCTGATTGGGCTGCCCTTAATACTGTTAACTGAAATGCTGCTCACTCAAGGAATCGATGTCTTAGCCGACTAGCGTGAAGCGGTTATTAAGGTTACATGACGCAAGTGCGGCTCGATATGGGTAAGCTAGATGACACTTGCCCATATCGCTTGCTCAAATGATTCAAAAAGCATTTGGATTACTCACGGTGCAGGTTTTCAGTGCTCATTAATCTGCACTAATGAGTCCATCACTATAAATGCAGCAAGAGTTTTTCAGGGGAATCAATTAAGGCAATAGGATTGGCTTGCAGGAGCATTGCTTCATTATGGGCGCCGTAAGTCACGCCCACAGCGTCAATCCCCGCATTCGCCGCCATAGTCAAATCCAACAAAGAGTCTCCGACCATCAAGGCGCGTTCAGGCTGAACGCCTAACTCCTGCAGCAGACTTAAGATCATTTCAGGATGAGGTTTACTCTGCGCCTCATCGGCGCAGCGAGAAGCGATAAAGTAGTGACCTAAGCCGGATTGCTCCCACACGCGCACTAAGCCTGCTCTCGCCTTCCCCGTCGCGACGGCAAGTTGATACCCAGCCGTTGATAATGATTCGAGTAATTGGGGGGCTTGGTTAAAAATCGGCGTTGGCGTGGTATCAAGGTGCAAATACTGCATCTTGAACTCGGCGCGCATCTTGATATAGCAATCATCGGTGCCCACAAGCGCTTGAGTTGCGCCCGCTTGTGCTGCGCTGCTTGCAGATCCGATACGCGGCGGCACTGAAGTCAAACCTGCGGGAAATAACACCTGTAACGCCTGCGTCATCGACAAGCCAATCACATTGCGGATATCCGCTTCTGAAGGCACAGGTAACGCCAGCGCCCTTGCCATATTCTCAATGCAAACAATAATCTTGCCGATGGAATCCATTAACGTGCCATCCCAATCAAAAATCACTAAATCATATTTTCGCGGGGTTGAATGGCTCACTGAAAATTTCACGCTCTCAGGTTATCCGTGGGTAATAGGCGCAGAAAAAACGCTAAGCGCGCTTTAACTTGCCTAGCAGTTGTTGCAAATTATCATCAAGCGGCGCGGAGACTCGCATCACCTCATCGTTTTCAGGATGAATAAACATTAACTCTGCCGCATGTAAAAACAGTCGAGTCAGACCCAGTGACCGCATACTGTCATCAAACGCCTGCTCGCTGTATTTTTCATCACAGGCGATGGGATGTCCCATATATTGGCAATGCACCCGAATTTGGTGGGTACGTCCTGTTACAGGACTCGCCTGTACAAGCGTACAGCCTTGATAACGCTGTACAATTTTAAAGCGGGTTTCGGAGGGTTTACCTTCGGCATTGACTCGAACGATACGTTCGCCCGACTTAAGTGTCAGTTTTAACAGTGGTTGTTTAACCACTTTATCCTGCGCCGACCACTCGCCTTTAACTAAGGCTAAGTAATCCTTTTGCATCTTTTTATAACGCAGTTGGTCATGCATATGCTTAAGCGCACTGCGTTTTTTCGCCACCAGTAACACGCCCGAGGTGTCTTTATCGAGACGGTGAACCAGTTCTAAAAACTTTTGTTGTGGACGCAAGGAACGCAATGCTTCAATCACACCATAATCGACGCCACTGCCACCATGGACCGCAATCCCCGCCGGTTTATTCAAAACAATCAGATGATTGTCTTCATGCAAAATACGGTCTTCAAGCTGTGACACTCTACTCAAGTTTGCGGAAGGCGCGGTACGATTATCCTGCTCAGCCATTCTGACCGGCGGTACGCGAACCACATCACCGATTTGCAATTTGTACTCGGGCTTAATGCGTTTTTTATTCACCCGTACCTCGCCCTTACGAACGATACGGTAAATCATGCTCTTAGGAACGCCCTTGAGCACTGTGATTAAAAAATTGTCGATTCGTTGGTCGAGGTGGTCTTCGTCAATCGTGATCAACTGCACCTGTAGCTGTGGAGATTCTGTATTCATGATGTGCCATCTGCTTAAAACGGCGGCCATTGTACAACACTTAAGAAGAATTGTGCCTTTCCATTGCTGAATTTTTTGATTATTGCTATATTTCACCAGCGATTAGGGATAAGCCGTGAATAAAGTGTTCACAAGATCCCAGTCCCAAGTGAAAAGCTTTATAGATTAAAAAAGATTTTCTTGATAGCAACTCATTGATTTGCAAATCGTATACTGAGTAAAAATACCACAAATGCGTTTTTTACGATTAAATCGAGAATCTAACCTTACTTTAACTAGGTTTATCTAAAGTTTTTCTCACCGATTTCGAAATATATTTTAACTTGTCGTCAGACAAACCGATTCGACTTGGGCATTACCGGAACGAAATGAAAGAATTTATGGGGTTGGTTGATGTTTTACAACGAATTCCTTGTTTTTGTAATCATTAAAAAATAAGCCATAAATAGGATGCGACACGCAGCGACTGCGTCTAACAGTAATGCGCACCTTGCCTAGCCACCAGCCGTGAGGCTTCGTTGACCTACTGCTAGGCCCGTAATGCAGCGAAACGCGATTGTTTGATGACCTCCATTTAAAGAAGAATGACGTCATCATGAAACGTATGTTAATCAATGCAACTCAATCAGAAGAGTTGCGTGTTGCCCTGGTTGACGGGCAACAACTGTACGATCTGGATATTGAAAGTCCTGGTCACGAGCAAAAAAAATCCAACATTTACAAGGGTAAAATTACCCGCGTAGAACCCTCTTTAGAAGCCGCTTTCGTTGACTATGGTGCCGAGCGCCACGGCTTTTTACCGCTAAAAGAAATCGCCAGAGAATATTTCCCTAAAGGTTATTCTTTCCAAGGTCGCCCAAACATCAAAGAAGTGGTCAGTGAAGGACAAGAAGTTATTGTTCAGATTGACAAAGAAGAGCGTGGCAACAAAGGGGCTGCACTGACGACCTTTATCAGCCTAGCGGGTTCTTACTTAGTCTTGATGCCAAACAACCCTCGTGCTGGCGGTATTTCTCGCCGTATCGAAGGTGACGAGCGCACCGAATTAAAAGAAGCCATGGCCGATTTAGAAGTCCCTGCGGGTATGGGGCTTATCGTACGTACCGCAGGTGTTGGTAAAGAATCGACTGAACTGAAGTGGGACTTAAAAGTTTTACAGCACCACTGGGCTGCGATTACTGAAGCCGCGCAAAGCAAACCCGCGCCGTTCTTAATTCACCAAGAAAGTAACGTCATTGTACGTGCAATTCGTGATTATCTGCGCCGCGATGTGGGCGAGATCCTAATCGACCACCCACGTATTTTTGAAGAAGCCAAGCAGCATATTGCACTGGTACGCCCTGATTTTGTTGAGCGTGTAAAACTCTACGAAGCCGAAGTGCCATTGTTCACTCACTTCCAAATCGAGTCGCAAATCGAATCGGCATTCCAACGTGAAGTGCGTCTGCCATCGGGCGGTTCGATTGTTATCGACCCGACTGAAGCTTTAACCTCAATCGATATCAACTCTGCCCGCGCAACTAAGGGCGGCGATATCGAAGAAACCGCATTAAATACCAACCTTGAAGCC
This sequence comes from Shewanella decolorationis, assembly GCF_004354305.1. Lineage (NCBI taxonomy): Bacteria > Pseudomonadati > Pseudomonadota > Gammaproteobacteria > Alteromonadales > Shewanellaceae > Shewanella > Shewanella decolorationis. The sequence goes on from NZ_CP037898.1 coordinate 13,276, forward strand.
GCCGATGAGATTGCCCGTCAATTACGTCTGCGTGACTTAGGTGGTTTAGTCGTGATCGACTTTATCGATATGACGCCTGTGCGCCATCAACGTGAAGTTGAAAACCGCCTGCGCGATGCCGTGCACCACGACCGTGCCCGCGTGCAATTAGGCCGCATCTCTCGCTTCGGTCTGATGGAAATGTCGCGTCAACGTCTGCGTCCATCGTTAGAAGAATCAGCTGCGCATATCTGCCCTCGCTGTCATGGCCAAGGCACGATTCGTAGTACCGAATCTTTAGCGCTGTCGATTCTACGTCTGATGGAAGAAGAAGCGATTAAGGAAAACACCTCACAAATCGAAGCCATCGTGCCTGTCGATGTCGCGGCCTTCCTGCTGAACGAAAAACGCAAAGCGATTCGTATCACAGAGCAACGCCACGATGTAGAAGTCTATGTGATCCCAGATCCGCATATGATGACCCCTGATTATCGCGTCATTCGTCACCGCACCGACGATGAAATCGATGAATCTAGCTACAAGCGCATCGAACAGCCAGAAGCCAAGTTATACGAGCCCCGTAAACTGGAACGCACTGCTGCGCCAGCACCTGCCCTAAAAGGCTTTACAGCACCACAGAAAGTCGAACAAGCCGCCGCACCAACTGCCAATAAAGTGGAAGCAACAGAGCCAGGTTTCTTCAGCAAACTGTTCAGTGCCATTGGCGCCTTCTTCAGCTCAAGCGATAAGCCTGCGGCTGAAAAGACCACAGAAACCAAAAAGTCTGACAGTCAAACGGCCAATGCGAACCGTCGTAATCGTCGTAATGACACTCGCCGTACTCGCAATAACCAAGATGCTGACAAAGCGAAAGAAGGCACCCGCGAGCCACGCACCCGCAATGCCAAGAAGTCGGCTGATGCACCTCAGGCTCAGGAGCGTCCAGCTCGTGAAAAAGACGAGAATGCAAAACGCACTAAGCCAGAGCCTAAGAGCCGTAACCAAGCACCAAAAGAAGTGGTAGCTGAGTCTCAAGACGACACGCCAAAGCAAGAAGTGGCCCGTGAGCGTCGTCAGCGCCGTAACATGCGTCGTAAAGTACGCATCGATAACGCCAATGAAACCACTGAAGCGCCAATTCAAGAAGAAGTGGTATTAGCCGAAGTGGCCGCTGTTAATGCTGCCAATACGGAGGTTGCAGCTGAATCACAAGCTGAAACCAAAGCACCGCGCTCACGTCGCCAACCACGCAAAGAAGCTGCGGTTGCCAACGAGACAGCAGAAGCGACTGATACAGTAAGCCAAGCTGAAGCAAGTGCTGAAGTGGCTGTAGAAGCGCCTGTAGTAGAAAACCGTGCTGATGCGCCAGCTGACGTAACAGAAAGCGTTAAGACTGAAGCCGAGACCGATGCGGATAACGCAGACGTCAGCGCCGATGCCGATGATAAAGCGAAACGTGAATCTCGCGATGGACAACGTCGTAGTCGCCGCAGCCCACGTCATTTAAGAGCAGCTGGTCAACGTCGTCGCCGTGATGAAGATGAGCAAGGCGCCTCTGCACCTGCGCAATTCGTACCAAACGACGCACTGGGCGAAGATCAGGACTACCCAGCTCCAAGCGCTCAAACGGCAGAGGTAGCTGAGACCACTGAAGCAAAAGCAATTGAAGCCATCGCTGAACCCACTGTGACTTCTCCTGCAGCTGTAGTCGAAGCGGCAGATGTCAGTGTGGTTGCTGAAACCACCGCCAATAAAGCTGTTGAGACTGAAGCTATTGAGGCAGCTGCTACCGAGCAAGTGGCTGAGATTAAAACCGAGGTTGCTGCAACAGAAGCTCCAGCTGACACTGCGGTAAACAACAAGGCTGAGACAAGCGTTAAAACTGAAGAAGTTGCAGTTGAGCCAGTTAAAACTGTAGAAGCGATAACGGAAGCAGTTGTGGCCCCAGCCGAAACTCCAGCTCAAGCGAAAGCTGAAGCAAAGGCCGTTGCAGTTGAAGCCGTAACGCCTGAAGCAGACAAAGCCGAAGCAAAAGAAGCCGTAAAATCTGTGGCCTCTGCGCCAATGGCAAAACCCGCTCCTATCGTTAAACCACAGGCAAAACCTGTTGTGACTCAAGCCGCAGCAGCGTCTACAGCAGAAGCTGTGGTGAGCAAACCCAAAGCGGCGAGTCGTTTTGGTTCTATGGTGTCATCAGAAATGACCAAGCCAACGGTAGAAGTTAGAGCTCAGGTAGAAGTGCCAAAAGGTCGCGAGTATGGCAATGTCGCCTCCACCGAAGCGGCTGCGCCTAAACTGAAACACAGCAATAGCGCTGAATCGGATATGGCTCGCCCATAATCCTCAACCTGTTGTGAAAAAAGCCATGCACTTGCATAATGCCACTCGCTTAAGAGCGAGTGGCATTTTTACTTGGATATTTCACCGTTTTCTTTAGCACCACACGCGGGTAGCTGGGCCGCTTCCTCTTCGGGGGTAAAATCAACCTTTTGCCATTTTCCCTCAGTCGTTTTAAGTGCTGTGGGATCGCTCCAGGACTCCCTCTGTCGCTCCAACCAAACTCATCCTGGATTAAAAACAGGGCATTAATGAAACTTATTCTCTGTGGCTCAACTTGATGCTGCACTGCCATGGCAGCCATCTCTAGCCGAACAATATTGTAGGTCGTCAAGATCCCCCATCATTCTTGATACACCCCATCCTTCTTCTTNCTGCGCAGGACAGGTTTATTTTCCAGTTGATATTGCTTCAGCTCACCATAACCCCTCTCTATCTCCCATCGCTGCCAATACACCTTGAGCAAATCGTTCACTGGATAAGTGTCGGGACATAGGCAGGACGTGATAAACCCTTTGATATCACCTTTGGGTGATGGNATAAGGATAAGGCGGGCTTGCCAGCGCTCCCCCAGATAAGGCGCTTGTTGTTTAGCTTGGGGTGATACCGGCATCTCAACCAGATGGTCATACTCTGAGAATGACTCGATAATGCTATAGCGGGTCTTAGACTTTATCGGGGTTAACCAATGGGTGTTAGTCCCGCTTCCTTGCCAGCTGATGAGCAATTCGGCAGACATAAACCCACGGTCAAACAACGTGAGCGAATGCTCGGGAGCTGAGCCAACCAATTGCTGTGCGTAGTGAATTTCACNGTGGGTAACAGGCCCGAAANCCGCATCAGAAAGTCAGTGGCTGCGAGTAGACATTAAGGTGACAGCCAGCACAGAAGGAAAAGAAGCCGTGCTTTGTGCAAAGCCAAAGTGATGGTTTTCTTCAGTGTTATGCGTCTTAAAATACGTCCCATCAACACTGAGCAATTTCAATCCCGCTATCTCATCAAATTCACACTGTGTTTCCCACTGTGCAGCGGTTGTTTTGAACAGATAACGCATGGGCTCTGAACCCAACTTTTCTTTGGCTTTGATGATGCTACTGGTCGCCAGTGGCGGGAGCTCCCCCTTGGCGTCGGGAAAGGCCAGTGAGAGCGTATCACAGACTTGCTGAATCGAGCGGTTACGCATCAAACCAATGCCTAGAACCAACCAAACAGCTTGCTCTGCAGGGAAACGACGGGTTCGAAGTTATGCCCTGCCAGTTTGTTGCACAGCCTCAGCCACCCAATCCATGGGAACATGTTTGGCGAATACATCAATATCCTGCGATTGGCAAAATTCAGCAGTAACAAGTAGCTCTTTAGAAAATTCAGACATAAAAAAATCAGCCGCAACTTAGGTTGCGGCTGATTATGAAGCCCTTGAAAGATCGTTCAACTATTTAAAACGATCTGCATTAAGCCTTTGCTGGGTTTTTTTATGGCGCTTTAGGCTGTTAGAATAGCGCGCACTAAACCGGATCACCTTGGGCCCCAACGGAGAGTACTTTGGAATTTCTATACGAATATGGCATGTTTTTGGCGAAAGCCGTGACGATTGTGGTTGCGATTGTTGCTGTGATCATTGTGGTGCTCGCGTCCACGGTGAAGCACAAATCGGATAAAGGTGAACTGAGGATCACTAACCTTTCTGAAGAACTGGAAGATCTCAAACACAGTTTGAAAGAAGAACTGCTGTCGAAGAAGCAATTTAAAGCTTACGAAAAGCAGCTGAAAGCTGACGAAAAGGCCAAGGAAAAATCGGCCGAAGAAGACCGCAAAGGCAAAGTTTTTGTTATTGATTTTAAAGGCAGTATTGATGCCGCCGAAGTGGCTTCACTACGGGAAGAAATCAGCGCAATTTTAACCATTGCCGAAAAGGGTGACGAAGTGGTGGTGAATGTCGAGAGTGGCGGTGGTATGGTACATGGCTACGGTTTAGCCTCTAGCCAGCTTGACCGCCTGCGTCAGGCCGAGATCCCATTAACGATTTGCGTGGATAAGGTCGCCGCCAGCGGTGGTTATATGATGGCCTGTGTGGCAAACAAAGTGTATGCCGCGCCATTCGCTATCGTTGGCTCAATCGGTGTTGTTGCCCAGTTGCCTAACTTCAACCGTCTATTGAAGAAACATGAAATCGACTACGAGCAACACACGGCCGGTGATTTTAAGCGCACCTTAACCGTGTTTGGTGAAAACACTGACGAAGGCAGACAGAAGTTCCAGCAGGAGCTGGAAGAAACCCACGTGTTGTTTAAAGCTTTTGTGAGTAAATATCGCCCTCAGCTCGATTTAGCAAAGGTGGCCACGGGTGAACATTGGTACGGCCAACAGGCGATTGAATTAGGCCTTATCGATGCGATTTCAACCAGTGATGATGTGTTAATGCAGTTAGCAAAAGAACGTACTGTGTATAAATTGCGTTATCAGGTCCGCAAGAAGTTGGCCGATAAAATCGCCCATGGTGCGTCCTTATCGGTCAATGCGATTTTTAATCGATTAGTTGAGAAAAATCGTCCCATGTAAGCCGACGAGCTGATTTAATCCTGAAGAAAACGCCTGCGAATATGCTAATGCAGATCGTTTTAAATAGTTGAACGATCTTTCAAGGGCTTCATAATCAGCCGCAACCTAAGTTGCGGCTGATTTTTTATGTCTGAATTTTCTAAAGAGCTACTTGTTACTGCTGAATTTTGCCAATCACAGGATATTGATGTATTCGCCAAACATGTTCCCATGGATTGGGTGGCTGAGGCTGTGCAACAAACTGGCAGGGCATCACTTCGAACCCGTCGTTTCCNTGCAGAGCAAGCTGTTTGGTTGGTTCTAGGCATTGGTTTGATGCGTAACCGCTCGATTCAGCAAGTCTGTGATACGCTCTCACTGGCCTTTCCCGANGCCAAGGGGGAGCTCCCGCCACTGGCGACCAGTAGNATCATCAAAGCCAAAGAAAAGTTGGGTTCAGAGCCCATGCGTTATCTGTTCAAAACAACCGCTGCACAGTGGGAAACACAGTGTGAATTTGATGAGATAGCGGGATTGAAATTGCTCAGTGTTGATGGGACGTATTTTAAGACGCATAACACTGAAGAAAACCATCACTTTGGCTTTGCACAAAGCACGGCTTCTTTTCCTTCTGTGCTGGCTGTCACCTTAATGTCTACTCGCAGCCACTGACTTTCTGATGCGGNTTTCGGGCCTGTTACCCACNGTGAAATTCACTACGCACAGCAATTGGTTGGCTCAGCTCCCGAGCATTCGCTCACGTTGTTTGACCGTGGNTTTATGTCTGCCGAATTGCTCATCAGCTGGCAAGGAAGCGGGACTAACACCCATTGGTTAACCCCGATAAAGTCTAAGACCCGCTATAGCATTATCGAGTCATTCTCAGAGTATGACCATCTGGTTGAGATGCCGGTATCACCCCAAGCTAAACAACAAGCGCCTTATNTGGGGGAGCGCTGGCAAGCCCGCCTTATCCTTATTCCATCACCCAAAGGTGATATCAAAGGGTTTATCACGTCCTGCCTATGTCCCGACACTTACCCAGTGAACGATTTGCTCAAGGTGTATTGGTGCTCAAGGTGTATTGGCAGCGATGGGAGATAGAGAGGGGTTATGGTGAGCTGAAGCAATATCAACTGGAAAATAAACCTGTCCTGCGCAGCAAGAAGAAGGATGGGGTGTATCAAGAATGATGGGGGATCTTGACGACCTACAATATTGTTCGGCTAGAGATGGCAGCCATGGCAGTGCAGCATCAAGTTGAGCCACAGAGAATAAGTTTCATTAATGCCCTGTTTTTAATCCAAGATGAGTTTGGGTGGAGCGATAGAGGGAGTCCAGGAGCGATCCCACAGCACTTAAAACGACTGAGGGAAAATGGCAAAAGGTTGATTTTACCCCCGAAGAGGAAGCGGCCCAGCTACCCGCGTGTGGTGCTAAAGAAAACGGTGAAATATACAAGTAAAAATGCCACTCGCTCTTAAGCGAGTGGCATTAAAGTGTTTACTTGGCCTTTTTGTTTGTCTTGAAACCGTGTTATTAAACGATAAGTACGCTATTTCAGCCGCTTAATCATCCACGCCAATCATCACGCTGCTGGCTTTAATGAGTGCGTAAGCTGAATCACCTACCTTCAAGTTTAAACGCTCACAGGAAGCTTTAGTCACGACAGAGGTTAACACTACGCCCGGTGCCAGTTCGATAGTGATTTCGTTGTTTACAGAGCCAATTTCAATCGCGGTAATAGTGCCACTTAGGGTATTACGTGCACTGATCTTCATTCTTTATCCTTAGTTAGTGTTTGAATGGTCATGCTAGTTTAGCCTATTGCCGTGGGTTTGCAGCAAATAAAAACGCCACCCGAGGGTGGCATTTAAAGGTAAGGTGTCATCGCGCCGATTACAGCTCGATCACATCGAACTCAACGTATGGATTAACATCTGCATCGTAGTCGATGCCTTCGATGCCAAAGCCGAACAGTTTAATGAACTCGGCTTTATATTCTTGATAATCAGTCAATTCTGACAGATTTTCAGTGGTCACTTGTGGCCACAGATCACGGCAATGCTGCTGGATATCTTCGCGCAGTTCCCAATCGTCTAAACGCAGACGGTTGTCGCTGTCGGTCTCAGGTTTGGCACCATCGGCACGGAACAGACGCTCACTGAACATGCGATAGATCTGCTCCATACAGCCTTCGTGCAGACCTTCTTGGCGCATCTTCTTAAATACCATCGCAATATACAGTGGCATTACTGGAATGGCGGAGCTGGCTTGGGTGACAACGCTCTTCAGCACGGCAACGTTAGCGCTGCCGCCTTTGGTTGCTAGCTTATCATTTAAGGCTTTAGCCGCGCGGTCTAAGTCCATCTTGGCTTGACCTAATGCGCCGTGCCAGTAGATTGGCCAGGTTAACTCAGTACCGATATAGCTGTAGGCTACGGTTTTACAGTTATCACTCAATACACCAGCCTCGGCGAGTGCGTTAATCCACAGTTCCCAATCTTGACCGCCCATCACAGTGACAGTATCGGCAATCTCTTGCTCAGTCGCAGGCTCAACGGTGGCTTCGATAATGCAGTCTTTGTTGGTATCAACGGCAGTCGCTGTATACACTTCACCGATTGGCTTGAGTGCAGAACGCACTAGCTCACCTGAGTCAGGCAGTTTGCGCACGGGCGATGCTAATGAATAGACCACCATGTCCACTTGACCTAAATCTTGCTTGATAAGCTCGATAACTTTTTGCTTAGCTTCATGGCTGAAAGCATCGCAGTTGATGCTCTTAGAGTACAAACCTTCAGCTTTGGCAAACTTGTCGAAAGCGGCAGAGTTGTACCAGCCCGCGGTACCAGGTTTTGCTTCAGTACCAGGCTTTTCGAAGAACACACCAATGGTTGCGGCATCGCTACCGAAGGCTGCGGCAATGCGTGAAGACAGGCCATAGCCACTTGATGAACCAACAACAAGGACTTTCTTTGGACCGTTGGCGATTTTGCCTTTGGCTTTGGTTAAAGCAATTTGTTCTTTAACGTTAGCTTCACAACCAACGGGATGAGTTGTGGTACAGATGAATCCACGAATTTTGGGTTTGATAATCATGTTTAAGCTTCTTCTATCAAAATGACAAATAGGATAAATACTTCGGCGGCTAAATGGCATCTATTTTTAGCCAATTCGCCTGAATATTTAAGTGGTTGGAGCAGTTTAACGCTTATGAACAAACAGGCTCTGCTCCTGAATCAGCCTTTGGGTATATTCGTGCTGAGGCGAATTAAATATCTGTTCTGTTGGGGCTTTCTCAACCATGACCCCTTTGTGTAACACCATAATTTTATCGCTGACATGGCGAATAATATTGAGGTTATGGGACACGAAGATATAGGACAAGCCTAAGTCCTTCTGCAGTTTAAGCAGCAAATTGAGGATCTGTGAGCGTACCGAGAGATCTAGGGCAGTCAAAGCTTCATCGGCGATGATGATCTTCGGATTGAGCATTAGCGCCCGCGCCACCGCAACCCGCTGTTTTTGACCCTCAGAAATCATATGGGGATAAAAATCCGCATGCTCAGGTAATAAACCGACTTTCCTTAAGGTATCTATCACTTGGCCACTACGCTCCTTGGCGGATAACGCAGTGTTAAAGCGCAGCGGTTCATCCAGTAATTGACCAATCGTCAATCTTGGATTGAGTGAGGTATTGGGATCTTGGAAAATCATCCGAATAAGGCGGCAGCGCTGCTTAATATTGCGACTATCGAGCGCCTCGCCCTCAAAGTAAATTTCACCGCCGCTGCGGGGCTCTGCGCCCACCAAAATACGCGCTAACGTACTCTTACCTGAACCCGCTTCACCCACAATCGCTAAGGTTTCGCCGCGGTTTAATTCAAAGGAAACCGGGGCTAAGGCATCGTTATATTGGCGAGTAAAGCCCTTGTAGCCCGTATCATACCTCTTAAAGAGATCGTTAACTTTAAGCAGTGGGGTCGTCATTTGTCGTTTCACCGTGGTAAGGGAAATGGCAAGCAAAGTAGCGGTCGCGTAAATGACTCAAACTTGGCTGATTAACGCATTTCTTTTGTGCCTCAGGGCATCTTGGCCCTAGGCGACAACCAATGGGCAGATGCTGCAGGGCGGGGGCCGAGCCTGGCAGGGTCGGCATAATTGCCTTGTGCGCCTCTATCCCCGAGTAATCCGGCATATTATCCAAGAGTGCCTTAGTGTAAGGATGATAGGGCTGATTGATCAGTTCTTCCGTTGGGCCCGATTCCATCACTTGGCCGCAATATAGCACGGATAGGTGATCGCACCATTGTGCTAGGGTCTCAAGCTCGTGGCTGATGATTAAAATCGACACGTTTTGCAGTTGGTTAAGCTGTGACAGTAGACGGAAAATCTGTGCCTGAGTACTCAGCTCCATCGAGTTGGTCGGCTCGTCGGCAATCAATAATCGCGGTTGGTTGGCAATCGCCATGGCAATCATCACTTTTTGGCATTCGCCTTCCGAAAGCTCCCAAGCATAGCTGGACATGACTTTTTGCGGATTCTTAATCCCGACCTTATGCAACCATTTTTGTGCTGTGAGTTTGGCATGTTTGTGCTTTTGCCAAAAATAAGCCTTCGGATTCTTAGGCATGGCCTGCATCAGCTGGCTGCCCACAGTTTGCGAAGGGTCAAGGCTGCCAGATGGGTCTTGGAAGATCATTGCCATATCTGAGCCCATCAGATTACGGCGCTCCTTCGAGGTCATGGCCATCAGATTATTACCATCCCACATCATGCGGTCGGCGGTAATGGTCCAATTGGGGCCTGGGATCCCAAGAATGGCTCTGGCGAGCAGACTACGGCCCGAGCCCGATTCTCCCACAAGACCGTGGATTTCCCCCGCGTTCAGGGTCAAACTCACTTTCTCAAGGGCGCGCACTCTGCCGTGGGGCGTGTCGAGCTCAATGGTCAGGTTTCTAACGTCGAGTAATGGCATAGGTTAGTTTCTGATGGGCGCAAGCGCCGATCTCAAGCCATCGCCCACCAAGTTAATGGCGAGCACACTAAAAAGAATCGCCAGCCCTGGAATGGTCACAGTCCAAGGTGCGGTCAACAAATTATCCATGCCTTGGGCGACCATTGCCCCCCATTCAGGACTGGGAGCTTGGGCACCAAGGCTTAAAAAGCCAAGGGCGGCAATATCTAAAATCGCGGCAGAAATGGCTAAGGTGGTTTGAATAATCACTACTTCCCACACGTTTGGCATGATCACATACCAAAAAATCTGTAGCGAATTGGCGCCGTCCAAACGGGCGGCAGTCACATATTCTTTCTGTAACTCTTCATGCACCGATTGATGAATGGAGCGTACAAACTGGGGCGTCAAGGCAATGCCTACGGCCCAAAACACGTTTTCAAGTCCTGGCCCCATCACGGCAACCACTAAAATTGCCATCAAAAGCGAAGGGATAGACAGTAAAGCATCAAGCAAATGCCCCAAAATACTAGATTTTAATCCACGCATCATGCCGGAAAGTGAGCCGATGATAAATCCAGTAAACAGCGCCGTACCGACAATCATTAATGCCATGCCAAAGGTTAAATGCGCTCCATGTAGCAAGCGGCTAAAAATATCGCGGCCAAGATCGTCTGTGCCTAAAAAATGTGCCACAGTGCCTGAAGGATCCCAAGAGGGAGGTAATAATAGTGCGCGAGGATCCTGCGCCTCGGGGGAGAAGGGGGCAATCATAGGTCCAAACAGGGTGAGTAGCAGCAGAAAAGCAATGGTCCACAGACCCGCTAAGGCAAAGGGGTTTGCCGAAAAATTCTGCCAGATCCGCATCATGGGCGAGGCGATTTGATCTTCTTGATAAATTTTAATTGGAGGCATAAAGATCTTTTCTGCTCAAGGGATTGAAGACGGTATGCAGCACTTCAATCAAAATACTTAAAAAGATGATCAACAAGGCTACGGCTAAAATCCCGCCTTGGATAACCGTATAGTCCCGTTGGTAAATGCCCGACACTAACCAAGAACCCACTCCCGGCCAAGAGAAAATCATTTCAACAACAATCGCATAGCTGGCAAATGAGCCGAGCATTAAGCCCAAGTGCTTCAATACGGGGATCAGCGCGTTGGGTAAGGCGTGGCGCAAAATAATGGTATTGGTGTGCATGCCTCTGGCTTCGGCGGCGCGAATAAAGGTTTGGTTCATTACATTCATCATTGCCGAGCGCGTACTGCGTACGACCACGGTAAAAGGCAGCACTGCGAGTGTGGTGGCGGGCAGGACGATATGCAATAAGGCATCCTTAAAGGCCGATATCCGATATTCAGAATCGGACAGTAAAATGTCGACTAACATAAACCCCGTAACGGGTTTTATCTCATATAAAAGATTGAGTTGCCCTGAAATAGGCAGCCAGCCTAAGTCGACACCAAACCAGAGTGACAAATACAAGCCTAACCAAAATACTGGCACTGAATAGCCTGTGAGAGTAATCGCCATAATGGTATTTTGGGTGAGTTTATGCTGACTTTGAGAAGCCAACACCCCAAGCGGCACACCTAAACCTATGGCTATCACGGCCGCCATAACCGCAAGTTCAAAGGAGGCGGGAAGCACAGTGCCCAATTCTTCAGCAACGCTTTGATGGGATGTCACTGATACCCCTAAATTACCGCTTAATCTTTGTTGCAAATAGGCAATAAACTGCATGAAACCATTACTATCTAGCTTATAGTCTTGCTCTATTTGTATGAGTTGACTTGCCGTAGGGGAATGTATTCCTGTCAGGGCAAAGGTTCGTTCAACGGGAAATAAACCCGTTGCGTAAAATAGAACACCGATCATTACCAGTGAGGTGGCAAGGAATAAATTAAGCCGCCGTAACAGGTATCTAAACATCAGTTTTTCTCCTGTATTGTTTGGCTGGTTTGGGCGAAGGAGATCCCGCCGAAGGGAGTCAACTGCATATCGTGAATATCACTGCGGGTGAGTGCGACTCGCTTGGCATGGGCCAGACTTAACATTGGCACTTGCTCGGCTAAGAAGGCTTCAGCTTCTTGGTAAATTTCCTTGCGCTCGGCCTGAGTCGAGACTTCCCTGGCTCTGTCTAGAATGGCATCAAACTCTTTATTGCACCAGCGAGAGCGATTGTTGTTTGATTGCATCGCCGAGCAACTCAGCAGTGGTGTGAAAAAGTTATCGGGGTCACTGTTATCGGCGTTCCAGCCGATGAGTACTGAGTCATATTCATCGCGGCTCAATCTTTGGCTAAAGACGCTCCAATCGTAACTGATTATATTGACCTTAACGCCGATATTAGCCAAGTCAGATTGAATTAACTCAGCGGTTTTCAACGCGTTAGGGTTGTAGGCGCGGGCGACTGGCATGGCCCAGATATCGATACTGAGATTGTTGATTCCCGCTTCTTTTAACAAATCCCGCGCCTTTTGCGGATTGTAATCTAACAGTTTTTTATTGCTGTCGTAGGCCCATGATGCTGGCGGCAACACTCCTATGGCTTCTATGGCGGTGTTTTGATACACGGCACGTAAGATATTTTGCTTATCGACGGCATAGGCGAGGGCACGGCGCACGCGTACATCATCTAAAGGAGGCTTTTGTGTGTTAAAGGCCCAAAAGGCGACGTTAAGACCGGGTTGAGACTCAATGTTCAGCTGTTCATGTTGTTTGATAACGGGCAGTTCCCCCGCTTTGGGCAGGGCCGATACGCTGCAGTCGCCGGCGATAAGTTTTGCCAGTCGCACCGTGCTTTTTGGGGTGATATCGTAGACCAGCATATCGACTTTGGCGGGCTCTCCCCAAAAGTCGGGATTGCGGCGATAGCGAATATATTCGTTTTTAGCGTAGTGCACTAAGGTAAAAGGCCCTGTGCCGATGGCGAAATGATCGAGATTTTCAGGGTGACCCAATGCCAGTTGCTGATCGGCATATTCGCTCGAGAGGATAACGGCAAAGTCGGTGGCAAGATTCGATAAAAACGACGCATCTTTGCGCGCTAGGCGAAAGATCACCTCGTGGTCATTGATTTTTTCGACACTTTTAACTTGTTCAGAAAAGCCAATACTTTGGAAAAAGGGGTAACCGGTACGTGAAACACCATGGTAAGGATGATGTTTGTCGATAATCCGATTGAAGGAAAACAGCACATCGTCGGCATTAAAATCGCGACTCGGGGTAAAACGGGATGAATGTTGAAACTTAACATTTTCCCTGAGGGTGAAACGGTAACTTAAGCCATCGTCACTCTCGGCCCAACTGGTGGCCAGCGCTGGCACGAGCTGGCCCGAGAGCGCATCATAGTCCACTAGGCGGCTATAAATTTGGTGTGAGGTCGCGTCGATAGTGGTGCCTGAGGTCACCAACTGCGGATTAAAAGACTCGGGGTTCCCTTCGGAACAATAGACCAAACCAGAAGGGAGTCGTTGGGGGCCACATGCAACCAACAACCCACTCATGCAGAAAACTGCAGTTGATAGGCACAGGCGTCTTATCAGCACACTCATTTATAAATCATTATTTTATCGACTATGAACGGCTATTTTAGCAGTGCATCTCGCCCGTGGGCAATCTGCTTATGCTTTATCGAGCAAATTGTACTTTTTCAGAATGCCGCGCAGCTGGTGATAGCTTAAACCAAGGATTTCAGCCGTCTTCTTTTGATTGTACTGACTGGCCGATAAGGCTTGTTGGATGAGCTCCATCTCATAACGCTCGGTTTGCTCTTTAAAGTCCAAAGGAAAACTAAACGGATTGGTCATGGACTCTGCAATGACCGCCGTGTCGGTATCGGTTTTGGCCGACGTGACCACAGGCGCGCTCAGCGGCGCTTCAGGTGCGGTGATTTGGCGCTCGCGTGTCCGCACACGCGTGGTTGGGCGATAGGGGGACGCAAAGGGGTCGAGAATAATCTGCTCAATAGGGCGGTTCTCACCGCTACTGCGATACACACTGCGCTCGACCACGTTTTTTAGTTCACGGATATTCCCTGGCCAGTCATGGCTCATCAGTTGATCTATCGCGCTAGCACTGAAGCCACTGAAGAGTTCCAGCTTAAGTTGCCGCGCCATGCCCACGGCAAAGTATTCTGCTAAGGTCATAATATCTTCGGGGCGACAACGCAGTGGCGGCAAGGTGATTACATCGAATGCTAAGCGGTCGAGCAAGTCGGCCCTAAATTCGCCAGCTTCGGCCAGTGAGGGTAAATCTTCGTTGGCGGCGCAGATAAGGCGCACATCCGCTTGGATGGTTTTACTGCCGCCGACCCGTTCAAACTCACCGTATTCGATGACCCGCAGCAGTTTTTCTTGGATTAATCCCGAGGTGTTGGCTAACTCATCAAGGAATAGGGTGCCACCGTCGGCGCGCTCAAAACGACCTTCGTGTTTGCCTTTGGCGCCAGTAAAGGCGCCTGACTCATGGCCAAATAATTCACTTTCGAGCAAATTTTCACTCAAAGATGAACAATTTAACTTAATAAAACTTTGATCCCAGCGTTTAGACAGATAATGTAAGCGTTCAGCAATCAGCTCCTTACCCGTACCCCGTTCACCAATAATGAGCACAGGTTTAGAGAGTGGCGCTATTTGCGAAACATGTTCTAGGACTTCGAGTAGGGCGTTCGATTGGCCGATGAGGTTGTCTTGCTGAAATTTATTATCCACGATATTTTTTAGTCTTTCGCGCTAAATTTTGGTGAAAATGATAATAAGTGGCTTGAGGCATAAAATAAAGAAAAAGTTAAAAATATGTTTATCATTATGAATTTAAACATAAAATAAAAGTTGGCACACTTAGTGTATTACCCTAAGCGAGACCAACATCAATTTGAGGATAGCATTATGGGAATTTTCTCTCGTTTCGCCGATATCATTAACTCCAATATCAGCGCATTACTCGATAAAGCAGAAGACCCTGAAAAAATGGTTCGTCTGATTATCCAAGAGATGGAAGATACACTGGTAGAAGTTCGTTCAACGTCAGCAAAAGTGTTAGCTGAAAAGAAAGAATTAATCCGTCGTATCGGCCGTGTTGAAGAACAAGTTCAAGATTGGCAAGACAAAGCGGAGCTAGCACTGTCGAAGGATCGCGAAGATTTAGCCAAGGCCGCTTTAGTTGAAAAACAAAAAGCCGCGGGTTTAGTGGATACCTTAAACCAAGAGTTGGCGGTGATCGACGAGCACATTGTGCGCTTAAAGGATGAAGTTAGCCTGCTGCAAGAAAAGTTACTGGATGCTAAAGCGCGCCAAAAGACCATTATTTTGCGTAAACAAACCGCCTCATCACGTTTAGAAGTGAAGAAGCAGTTAGACTCAAGCAAAATCGACAACGCTATGCTGAAATTTGAGCAATATGAGCGCCGTGTCGAAGGGTTAGAAGCGCAGGTTGAATCCTACGATCTGGGTAATAAAAAGACATTAGCCGATGAGTTTGCCGCACTGGAAGCTGAAGATTCAGTGAATGCCGAGCTGGAAGCATTAAAGGCCAAAGTAAAAGGCAAAGCTGCGACTAAGTCAAAAGAATAACAATTCAGAGGTGAGTTATGGATATGGACATACTAATGGCACCAATTATCATCTTTATGATAGTGGTGGCGCCCATATGGTTAGTTCTTCATTATCGCAGTAAGCGACAAGTGAGCCAGGGACTCACTGAGGAAGAGTTTTCACAGCTCAATGATTTGATTGCTAAAGCCGATAAGATGGCTGCACGCATCGAAACCTTAGAGGCCATTCTGGATTCAGAATCGCCTGAATGGAGGGGCAAACATGAGAGGAACTAGTGGCCGTACTATGTATCGCATTCCCCAGTCAGGTAAAGTCGCAGGTGTGTGTGCGGGGATAGCCGAATACTTTGCAATTGAAACATGGTTAGTGCGAGTACTTGCGGTTTCTATCTTCCTATTAGGTGGTTCGGGCGTCGTGTTTATCATCTATGTTGCGTTATGGGTGATTCTCGACATCAAACCCCAAAATAGCACTGTTAGGGATGACATTGAGGTGAAGAAGAAACCTTGGCAATCGGGAGAGCCTGCTAAACAAGCGCTGAGCGATGTGAGCAGGCAATTTAGAAGCCTAGAGGTGAGACTGCAAAACCTTGAACGCCATGTAACATCTGATAACTTTGATTTAAAAAGACAAATCAATAGCTTGTAATCCCTCTTAAGGGCGGCTATGTCCGCCCTTGTTGCTTAATCTCCCGTCAAATCCAGTGTATAGTTAACCTCATTCAACATTTAGGGACATCCTTATGGGAATGCTTGACGTTTCGCTCCATAAATTAACTCAGAAGAGCCAATCCCTGCTCCATAGAACGGCTGACAGGCATTTACGACTCGCGGTAACAGGGTTATCGGGGGCGGGCAAAACCGCATTTATTACCGGATTAGTCAATCAACTACTCAATAGTGGCGCGGCTTCTCAGGTCTCCCATTCCCGCCATGGGAATGCCTTGCCATTGTGGCAAGTGAGCCGTGAGCAACGTTTGCTCGGGGTGAAGCGGGCGATGCAGCCGGATCTTGAAATTGCCAGCTTCGATTATCAGGGCGCAATGTTAGCGCTTACTTCGACGCCTCCAACTTGGCCTGCATCAACCCGCACGATTTCGGAGCTGCGCTTAGCCATCAAATATCAGCCGCAGAAGGGGCTACTAGCCAAGTTTGCCGATACCGCTACGCTGTATTTAGATATTGTCGATTATCCTGGCGAGTGGCTATTAGATTTACCTATGTTGCGCCAAAGCTTTATCGAGTGGTGCAGCGCGCAGCAACAGCGTGTCGCGGTGTTAAAAAGCTCGCCGCTATATGCAGAGTTTCAAGCCTCGTTAAGTGCGCTTAATTTAACCGAGGCCGCCGATGAGCAGCAACTCAAACGCATTGCGGACGAGTATCAGCAGTTATTGCACGATTTAGTGCATGTGCAGGGCTATTATCAGGCGCAACCCGGACGGATGTTATTACCAGGGGAGTGGGAAGGCGCGCCGCTGCTGGCGTTTTTTCCGCTGTTATCTGTGACAGAAAATCAGTGGAGCGAGCTTAAACAAAGCGATAAACACAGCGCCTTTCATGTCCTAGAAAAACGCTATCAAGAATACGTGGCCAAGGTGGTAAAGCCTTTCTATAAACAGCATTTTGCAGGGTTTGATCGCCAGGTAGTGCTGGTAGATTGCTTCAGCGCCTTAAACCGTGGCAAAACCCAGTTTGAGGATATGGGCGCCGCGTTAAATGCCATTATGGAAAGCTTCCAATACGGCCAATCCAGTTACTTACGCCGATTGTTTGCGCCGCGAATAGACAGATTATTATTTGCCGCCAGTAAGGTTGACCATGTGACGCGGGACCAACAAAGTCATGTGTTATCCCTGCTCACCGATATGCTCAAACACAGCCAACACTTTGCCAGTTTCGATGGTTGTAAAGTCGAGACTATGGCCATTAGTGCCATTAAGGCGACACGGCATGGCATGGTGACCACTCAAGAAGGGGATGTGGAAGTCGTGCAGGGGATTGGATTGAACGGCCAAGCCCTGACGCTTTTCCCCGGCGAAGTGCCCACTCGCTTACCCGAGCCCAACTTTTGGCGCGATCAGGGGTTTCATTTTATGGGATTTGCTCCGCCGAATAACAGCAATGTGGATCCATCTGCGGTGCATTTTGACCATATCCGTCTCGATCACCTTCTGCAGTACCTCGTGGGGGATAAACTGGAATGAGTTTAGATTCGTTATCAGCTTCAAGTGAGTCAGAGACAAACGGGCTCGATAAGCCAATGTCTGAAAATACACTTGGAAGCCAACCGCTCAAAAAACAACAAGTATTTGATTCTGACAAGGTCAAACTTCAGTCAGTATCCGATGAGCTTAAGAGTGCCCAAACCTTTGCACCACAGACACCCTTAAAAGTGGTAGATGAGGTTGTCGATGATGCCTTGGCGGCCCATCCGCAAGCATTGGATGTGTCATCCATTCGGCCAACACTGCATCAATCTCGCCGTTGGTCTTGGCTGGCGCGCTTTTCCGTCTTTGGATTATTACTACTGGTTTTAGTGCAAACGGGATTAGGTTTGCGGGATGCTTGGTTAGCAAGCCCTTGGTTATTTAGCTTTTATGGCACCGTACTCGGTTTAGTCGGCAGCTGGGCTATGGTAGGAGCCTTGGGCGAATACCGTAAATTAAAACGCCTCAAGCAGGTTGCCGATACGCAAGAGTCGGGCGCAAGGCTTGCCCTCAGTATGCAAATGGGGGAAGCCGATGGCTTTATCAATAACATAGTGCGCCATTATCCCGATAGTCAGGGGTTACAGCGGCTACGGCAGTCGCTCAAAGATGAACACAAC
The DNA here is from genome assembly GCF_004354305.1 of Shewanella decolorationis. Lineage (NCBI taxonomy): Bacteria > Pseudomonadati > Pseudomonadota > Gammaproteobacteria > Alteromonadales > Shewanellaceae > Shewanella > Shewanella decolorationis. Next base: position 31,475 of record NZ_CP037898.1, read on the forward strand.
GATGCCGAAAAAGTGCTGCTATTTGAGGACTTAGTGCTGACGGAGCGGGATGAACTGGCAAAAAAAATCGTCCGTCGATACGCGGCCGAGTCAGCCGTGTTGCTTGCCGCGAGTCCGCTGGCGGCATTGGATATGGCCATTATTCTTTGGCGTAACCAACGCATGCTGCGGGATGTCGCTGCCTGTTATGGGATAGAGTTAGGCTATTGGAGTCGGATTAAACTCATTCGCAGCATCATCATTAACATCATCTATGCCGGTACCAGCGAGTTAGTGACCGATTTGGGGACCCAACTGCTGTCGGTTGAGATGACGGGAAAGTTATCCGCACGGCTTGCCCAAGGCTTAGGTGGCGGACTGCTTACGGCACGCTTAGGCTATCAAGCCATGGCGCTATGTCGACCTATTCAGTTTAGGGAGGAGCAGCGCCCCAAATTGTCCAAAGTTCATCAAGAGTTGTTGGTTGAGCTTAAACAGTTTGCCGGCAAGTTATTGACTAAAGACGGACGTGATGCGCTTAAGAGCCAATTAGAGGCTGCTGAGCTTAAAACAGGCTCCACACCCAAAGAGAAATAACCTAGCCGAATGCACAACATAGCGAGTGCACTTCAGACTTACCGCTTGATTTAAATGCGCTAATGACCCTGTCATTGGCGCATTTTTTATTGCTGTTTGCCTGCCAAAAATCCTTGAATGTAACAACTTAGTTACAGCACCCCTGATGCTATTTTCACCTTGGTACTGGTTTCACTCGCTCGGAGGGGTATGTTAGTGCTTATTCGATAGGGCTAATGTTTCATTAACTTATCAATAGGACTTATCAAGACGCTGAGTATGGCCTCATTCAAACAAACAATGAAACAACAAGCGAATGAGGCACTGCGACAACAAGGAGTGAGCAATGCAAGATGAATCAAGCAAGCCGTGGAAAGCCGCGACCCAAGCTATTCATGCCGGACATGAGCGAGAAGCCTTTGGTACTTTGGTGACGCCACTTTATCAAACTGCGACCTTTGTCTTTGAGTCGGCCCAGCAAGGTGGCGAGCGATTTGCCGGCAACGAATCCGGTTACATTTATACTCGCCTAGGTAACCCGACCGTTGCCGAACTGGAACGTAAAATGGCGATTTTAGAAGGCGCTGAAGCGGCGGCGGCAACGGCTTCTGGTATGGGGGCTGTGTCGGCGGCGTTGCTGGCCAACTTGCAGATGGGCGATCATTTAGTGGCTTCCAATGCGGTTTATGGTTGCACCTTTGCCCTTATGACCAGCCAATTTGCCCGTTTTGGTATCGATGTCACCTTAGTCGATTTTACCGAATTAGCGGCAATTGAGCGGGCGATCAAACCAAATACTCGAGTGATTTTTTGCGAAACTCCTGTTAATCCTCATCTACAGGTATTTGATCTAAAAGGAATCGCCGATATTGCGAAACGGCATCAACTTGTCAGCATTGTCGATAATACTTTTATGACGCCGCTACTGCAGCAACCCTTAGCATTTGGCATCGATTTAGTGGTACACAGTGCGACTAAGTATTTGAATGGGCACGGCGATGTAATTGCTGGCGTCGTGTGTGGCAGTGAAGAGCAGCTGCACAGAGTGAAATATGAAATCCTAAAAGATATCGGCGCCGTGATGTCTCCCCACGATGCTTGGCTGATTTTGCGAGGGCTGAAAACCTTAGATGTGCGTTTGCAGCGCCATTGTGACAGTGCCCAGCGTGTCGCCGAGTTTTTGGAGCAACATCCCGCAGTGACTCGGGTCTATTATCCCGGGCTTAAATCCCATTCAGGGCATCGATTTATCGGTGGACAGATGGCACGGGCTGGCGGTGTAATAGCCTTTGAATTAGCTGCAGATCTTGAGCAAGCAATGGCCTTTGTCGGTAACCTTAAGCTGTTTTCAATCGCCGTGAGTCTGGGTGATGCGGAATCACTTATCCAGCATCCTGCCTCCATGACCCATTCGCCCTACACGCCAGAGGCGCGCCAAGCTGCGGGAATAAGCGATAATTTACTGCGGATCTCAATTGGTTTAGAGGATTGTGACGATATCATCGAGGATTTAAACCAAGCCTTGGCGATGCTGGCTTAATGGTTTTGCGGTACTCGCGAAAGGATGCCTTAACGGCGTCTTTTTACTTTCTTTGCAAGGATAATCCATTAAGCAAATGGGCTATTTTAGTCATAGATAATATTTCTACTCAAAGATTTTGGAAATTCATAAAAGCTTCGTCTATGTTTGATTGAGGCCATGGAAGTAGGACGCAAGGCCGAATTTCAAGCAAAGAGGAAGCATTATGAAAGTAACACATCGTTTACCTGTGATGGTGAGTGCCATTGCATTATCAGCCCTGTTAGCTTTACCTGCGGTGGCAGCCGATCCTGTTAAAGAAGCCAGCAAAGTACAAACCCAAACTAAAGCCGATGCTAAAAATATGGCAGCGGATGCCAAGCAACATTTACCTAATTCAGCACAAGTGAACATCAATACCGCTTCATCTGAGCAGTTACAACTGCTTAAGGGGATTGGTGCAGCTAAGGCGCAGGCCATCATAGACTATCGAACGCAAAATGGTAAATTTAAGGCCATTGATGAGCTAGCGAATGTCTCTGGCATTGGCGCTAAGCTGATTGAGCAAAATCGTCACATGATAGAACTCTAGGGGTAAGGGGCGCTTAGTTTGTTGCTGGTTAAGTCTTTATATGAAAAAGCCTGCATTAGCCTGTCTCTCATACACAAATCCCTGAGCAATGCTCAGGGATTTTTTTTGAACTCATTCCCCGCATTGTGATCAGATCGTCTAGGGCTAAATATTCGAGGCGATTATGATGAAGATGATGGATCCAGAGCAGTGGGCGCAATGTCAATTTGGGCACGCAAACCTCAACGACCCAAGACGTACACAAAGACTTGTTTCACTGGCTACCTCAATTACCCAACAACCCGGAGTTGCCGTGTCCAGACTTCCCTTATCCCCCGCTGAGATGGAAGGGGCCTACCGATTTATCCGCAATGAGAATATTCAAGCCAGTGATATTGCTGAAGCGGGTTTTCAAGCCACCGCGCAGCAAGCTCGAGAGCATGACATCTTGTTAGCACTAGAGGATACCACCTCGCTGACTTACAAGCATGACAGTGTCAGGGAGGAGTTAGGTCATACCAATCAAGGGGATAAAAACCGTGCCATTCTGGCGCATTCAATCTTGCTGTTTTCACCGCAAAGCCAGCAAGTCGTTGGGCTGATTGAGCAACAGCGTTGGACGCGGGATATCACTAAGCGCGGGCAACGCCGCCAACATGCTACTCGCCCTTACGAGGAAAAAGAGAGCTACAAATGGGAACAAGCCTCCGCCAATATGTCTGCCCGTTTAGGCGAGCATATCAACAAGGTGATTTCCGTCTGTGACCGTGAGGCTGATTTGTTTGAATATCTGACCTATAAAACCCAGCACCAACAGCGCTTTGTCGTCCGCTCGATGCAGAGCCGATGCATTCAAGAGCATGCACACAAACTCTATGACTACTCGAATACATTACCGCTTGCAGCGACGAAATCNCTCCTCATTCCTCAGAAAGGCGGAAGGAAAGCCCGGGCGGTGACGCTGGAAATGAGATATGCCCGAGTGACCCTCAAAGNTCCAGCCAACAAACGCACTCAGGCAGACATCCCTCTGTATTACGTCAGTGTCGTAGAGCAAAGTCATCGTGAAGAAAAACTGGCATGGCACTTACTCACCTCCGAACCTATCACATGCTCGAAGGAGGCACTGGAGGTTGTCGGCTATGACGAGCGCCGTTGGTTGATTGAAGATTACCACAAGGTATGGAAAAGCAGTGGCACCGCGGTGGAAGAGCTGAGAATGCAGTGCCGTGAGAANCTGGAGCGNATGAGTGTGATACTGGCTTTTATCGCCACACGCTGACTCCAGCTTCGCTTTATGAAGGTATCCAAAGCGGAAGTGGCAGCACAATGTTGTGAAACGCTATTGGGTCAGAAAGCGTGGAAATGACTTTGGNTGAAAATGGAGGGACGTCCGTTANCTCAACAGGCACCCGATATGCAGTGGGCGTACGAGCGTCTGGCCAGATTAGGGGGTTGGAAAGATACCAAGCGGACAGGTCGAGCTTGTGTAGAGGTATTGTGGGAAGGATGGTTTAGGTTACAAACCATCCTTGAGGGTTACGAATTGGCCATGTCTCTCAATCACGAAGACTTGTGAGCAAGAGACAGGCATAGGGTGGCTTTGTGCTGTTGATGGCATGCCTCAGCGATTAATAGCTGGCGGCATGCACTGAGCGTACGGCGCGACCAGAGGGGTCGATAATGCCGCGTAGGCTTTCATCCCATGCCAGCGCTTCAGGCGTAGAGCAGGCGACCGACTTGCCACCGGGCACGGTTTCAGCGGCACTTGGTAATGGATAATGCTCCTCAAAGAAACAACGGTAGAAATAGGCTTCCTTGGTTTCTGGCGTGTTGTACGGGAAGCGGAACTTCGCGTTAGCCAGTTGCAAGTCGTCTACTTGCTCTGCAGCATGGGCCTTTAAACCATCGATCCAAGAGTAGCCTACGCCATCGCTGAATTGTTCCTTTTGGCGCCAGGCGACTTCTTTAGGTAATTTATGCTCAAAGGCTTGGCGCAGAATGTGTTTCTCAATTCGGCCATCCTTAGACATTTTCGCCTCAGGGTTGATACGCATCGCCACATCCATAAATTCCTTATCGAGGAAAGGCACACGGGCTTCGAGTCCCCACGCCGCCATGGCCTTGTTGGCGCGTAGACAGTCGAACAGATGCAGTTTATCCAGTTTACGCACGAGTTCCTCGTGGAAGGCCTGCGCGTTTGGCGCCTTATGGAAGTACAAGTAACCGCCAAAGAGTTCATCGGCACCTTCACCCGATAACACCATTTTGATCCCCATCGCCTTGATTTTACGCGCCATCAGGTACATAGGTGTCGCGGCACGAATGGTGGTGACATCATAGGTTTCTAAGTGGTAGATGACTTCTTTAATCGCATCTAAACCCTCTTGGAAGGTAAAGTTGATCTCGTGGTGAATGGTACCAATCGCATCGGCGACCTTCTTAGCGGCGGCTAAATCCGGCGCGCCTTTTAAACCGACAGCAAAAGAGTGCAGCTGCGGCCACCAAGCGCCACTTTGATCATCATCTTCTATGCGGCGTTTGGCAAAGGTTTGGGTAATCGCCGAGATCACCGAGGAATCTAAACCGCCAGACAACAACACGCCGTAGGGCACGTCGGACATCAATTGGCGCTTAACTGCGGCTTCGAGGGCATCACGTAATTCTTCCTGGCTGGCGCCGTTATCTTTCACTGCATCAAAGCTCTGCCAATCGCGAGTGTAGTATTGCACTGGCTCACCTATGCTTGAGTACAGGTATTGCCCAGGCTGGAATTCGGCCACGGTTTTACAGACGGGCATCAGTGCTTTCATTTCGGAAGCCACGTAGAAGTTACCCGCCACATCACGCCCAGTGTATAGCGGGATAATGCCCATATGGTCGCGGCCAATAAGGTAGGCGTCTTTGGCTTTATCGTAGAGAACGAAGGCGAAAATACCGTTTAATTTATCAAGGAATTCAGTGCCATATTCTTGGTATAGCGCCAAAATGACTTCGCAGTCAGAGTTGGTTTGATAGCTGTATTTATCGCCGAGTTGGGCTTTGAGTTCTTTATGGTTGTAGATCTCACCGTTGACCGCGAGGATAAGGCTGCCGTCTTCGGTTAGCAGTGGCTGCGCGCCGTGTTCAATATCGACAATCGCCAAGCGCTCATGGGCCAAAATCGCTTTATCGCTAGCGTAAATGCCTGACCAATCGGGGCCGCGATGGCGCATCAGTTTGGACATTTCCAGTGCCACTTGGCGTAGCTCTTTCGCATCGGATTGAATATCTAAAATTGAAAAAATCGAACACATAATGCAACTCCTAAACCGCTGTATTTCATTTGAGGATGTCTCAATTGAGTATCAATGTGCCAGCGATTCGGAATTTTGCCAAATACTATTTTTGATGATTTGTTCTATTTATGGTGTTTTTAGTGCGTTTAATTTATTTTAAAAATGCTTTTAATTGATGTTTATTTAATTAATTTCGCATTTTTATGAATAAAGTGCCTTTAACCGTTGATTGCAAAGCGGGATATTGGCAAATACATAATGTTCACTCAAGAAAATCCGTTTTTGGAAAAATCATCATAAATGTGAGCAAGATAGTGATCCAAGCGTAAATATTGCTGATTTAATAAGCAGCATATCGGCAACCATTGCGCGTGCTGTTACAGCCAAGGTCAAACTGTGAGTCTAAAGTAGGGCGGCTCATAAAATAATAAGGCACCTCTCAAGGTGCCTTATAGGGATGTTTCAGCGATGAATCGTTTTCAAGTGCTTACTTTGCGGTCGTGGCAAGTTCCGTTTTGGCAGGACGCAGGCTGTTAAACTCAGTGCCTTGATAATAGCCTGGCCAATCTTGGCTGTTACCTAAGGTGCGAGTCACCTGATAGTAAACTTCGAGATCTTGAATCGCACCGCTCAGATCCCAGTCTTCATGGTATTCATCGCAGACATTGTGGTAGCAGCCCTTCATGGTCGCCTGCATTTGAGTTTTATAGCTTGCCGTTGCGGCATCTATGGGCTCGCTTCCTCCACCGGCAAAGACCGCAGGCACGCCAAGTTTGGCAAAGCTGAAGTGATCAGAGCGGAAGAAACCGCCCGATGCAGGATTCTTTTCACCCAAAGCAATACGGTTTTGCTGTTTGGCAGCATCGACTAAGTAGTTCTCAAGCTCGGACTTACCTTTACCGACGATAGTGAAGTCCTTGGTTTTTCCATAGATATTGGTGCTATCTAAGTTGAGCACCGCCACCGTTTTATCAATGGGGTAGATAGGATTTGCAGCGTAGTAACGTGAGCCGAGTAAACCTTGCTCTTCACCCGTCGTCGCGATAAAGGTCACCGAGCGAGCTAAGCCGTGGCCCTGTTTAGCGTTATCGGCCAGTTGTCTGGCGATTTCTAAAATGCCCGCAATGCCCGATGCGTTATCCATGGCACCGTTATAAATTTTATCGCCTTCTTTACTGTCATCTTTGCCAATATGGTCCCAGTGGCCGGTAAATAGGATTTGCTCATCGGCTTGCTTCGTGCCGGGAAGGGTGGCGACCACGTTATAGCTGTTGGCGTATTCGGCTTTGTTTTTAAAGGCGATGTTGGCCGTTTGCTCAAGGGGTAAGTTAATCGGGCTATCGGCGGCGCGCGCCATCAGCGTTGTTAGGGATAAACCTGCTTTTTCAAATAATTGTGTTGCAGCATCTAAGGTTAACCAGCCTTCGACTTGCACGCGACTGTCTTGCTCGGTTTTGCTGAGGACTAAATCCTGCTGTGCGCCAGTCCAGCTGTTTTCAACCACGGACCAAGGATAAGAAGCAGGCTCTGTATCGTGAATGATCAATGCGCCGAGTGCGCCTTGACGGCTGGCTTCTTCAAATTTGTAACTCCAGCGACCATAGTAGGTCATGGCTTTACCGTTAAACTTGCCAGAGTCGGGACGGGCAAACCCGGGATCGTTCACAAGGATCACCGCAATTTTCCCTTTCATATCCACATCTTGGTAATCGTTCCAGCCATATTCAGGCGCATTTACACCGTAGCCAACAAACACTAAGGGCGCATTTTCGATATTGACGCCGCCATTATCGTGGCGACTATTTAAGACGATATCTTTGCGAAAGGTTAATGGAAGTCCCGCCAAGCTGATTTGCTGCGCATCGTAGGCGGTATAACTCACCATAGGTACAGGTTGTAAAAAACTGCCTTGATAGGCGCCTTTGAGTCCCATCTCGGCAAAGGCCTTAGACAGATAATCTAAGGTGAGCTTTTCACCGTGGGTGGTGGGGGCACGGCCTTCAAACTCATCGGAGGAAAGGTTTTTAATGTCGTTTCTAAAGCGTGCTTCATTCATTTGCACGGGTTTCAGTGCTGCACTGCTGTTGGCATCGGGCTGGGCCGAATTAGGGCTGCAGGCGCTGAGCATGGCTAGCGCGCAGACAGGATACAAACGTCGCATAGGTTAATCCTACTGTTGTTTTTAGGGCGTATTTCACGCATATATCAAAGGGGTATGTCGCGCCTTATCATGAAGCAAGCGCTATTGGCGGACAAGGGAGAGCCAAGGGGAAAAATGTTACTTAATGTTGCTTTACCGTATCGAGTCTGTTGTTGTTCTCAGCACGCTAAGGTGCTGAGAATCGGGCGATTTAAGGATTAAACCACATCAATATCGCCGGCACAGGCGAATACATGATTGGGGCGGAAAGGTTCTTTATCGATATCTTCAAGCTTACTCACGCCGCTGGTGACCAGAATAGTCTCAAGCCCTGCTTGAAAACCCGCCAGAATATCGGTGCGCATATTGTCGCCAATGATCACGGTATTTTCGGAATGGCCGTCGATATGGTTGAGCGCGGAGCGGATAATCCACGAACTCGGTTTGCCTACGTAGAAGGGTTTTTTGCCTGTAATCCGCTCTATCGGTGAACACAGGGCGCCGCAGGCTGGACTGTAAGCGGGGCCGTGAGTGTCGGGGTTGGTGGCGATAAAACGGGCGCCACGGGCGACAAATCCGGCGGCCTTATGGATCATATCCCAGTTATAGGAGCGGGTTTCACCGACAATCACGAAGTCAGGGTTAATGTCGGTAATGGTAAAACCAGCCTTGTAGAGCTCATGGGTGAGGGCGCCTTCGCCAATCACAAAGGCTTTACTGCCTTCTTGATGCTTTAAAAAGTCGGCGGTGGCCATGGCCGAGGTGTAAAAACATTCTTCTGGTACGTCTATCCCGGCGGCGCTGAGGCGGTTTTGCAGATCTTTACCCGTTTGTACTGGGTAATTGGTCAGAATAACGAGGGGATTGCCTTGGTCGAGAACGCGGTGGATAAATTTATCACTGCCGGGGATCAGCTTATTGTCGTGCAGGAGTACACCATCGATATCGCAGATAATATTTTTCATCTAATAGTCTCTTGTATGCCGAACAAAATCACTTTTCGTTAGCTTATCTAATGCCACATTAGGCGAGAAAACAATGATTTTGTATGACAAGACGAAAAAAAAGAGACCCTTAGGGTCTCTTTTTTCGCGAGGCAGTGTTTAATCGGGGGCGTAGCCGTTAGGTCCGATTAAGGTGCCATCGAGATAGGCTTGGCCGTCCTGCATTTTGAGGCGCTGATGGCTGAACCATTTCACCACTAAAGGATAAATCGCATGCTCTTGCTCATGGACACGAGCGGCGAGCATCTCAGCAGTATCATCCTCATAAACAGGGACTTTTGCCTGTAAAATCACCGGGCCTGCATCCAGCTCTGGCGTGACAAAATGCACACTGGCGCCATGTTCAGTGTCTTTGGCATCGATGGCGCGCTGGTGGGTGTTTAATCCGGTATATTTAGGCAGCAATGAAGGGTGAATATTGATCATGCGTCCTAAGTAACGATTCACAAAATCGTTGGTCAGAATACGCATAAATCCAGCCAACACGATCAAATCGGGTTGGTACTTTTCAATCGTTGCCATTAACCGTGCATCGTAATCAGAGCGAGATTCACCTGAATGAGCAATCACGCAGCTGGTATCAATTTCACTATGATGGGCGCGAATTAAACCGTAGGCATCGGGTTTATTACTGATCACTCCGACAACTTCGGCCTGCAGATTATCGTCACAACCGTCGATAACGGCTTGCAGGTTACTGCCATTTCCGGAAATTAATACAACTACACGACAGCTTTGGGGCATTACAGGATCTCCACTTGCTCTTCATTGCCTTCGCGAGCAGCGATAGCACCGATTAGCCAAGCTTGTTCGCCTTCGGCGGCGAGCAGTGCCAGTGCGGCATCGACTTTATCGGCTGGCAGCGCAACGATCATGCCGACACCACAGTTAAAGGTGCGGTACATTTCATATTCTGCAATGTTACCGTTTTCCATTAACCAATTGAAAACAGCAGGCCATTGCCATGAATCACCTTGGATAACGGCTTTGCAGTTTTCAGGCAGTACGCGGGGGATGTTTTCCCAGAAACCGCCGCCAGTGATGTGCGCCATTGCGTGCACGTCCGATGCTTCAATCAGCTTGAGCAATGATTTAACGTAAATTTTGGTTGGTTCTAACAGATGTTGGATCAATGGCTTGCCATTGAGATCCTGTTGAGGGTCCGCTTGGCTGACTTCTAATACTTTACGAACTAATGAATAGCCATTTGAATGAGGACCGCTTGAGGCTAAGGCGATCAGCGCATCACCCGCAGCCACTTTACTCCCGTCAATGATGTCGGCCTTTTCAACCACGCCCACACAGAAACCTGCTAGGTCGTAATCTTCGCCTTCATACATGCCTGGCATTTCAGCGGTTTCGCCGCCGATTAACGCACAACCAGATTGGAAACAACCTTCGCCGATGCCGTTAACAACCGAGGTTGCTGTTTCTACATCGAGCTTGCCTGTTGCGTAGTAATCGAGGAAAAACAATGGCTCAGCGCCTTGAACGATCAAGTCGTTCACACACATGGCCACTAAGTCGATACCGACTGTGTCGTGTTTTTTGTAATCGATAGCTAAACGCAATTTAGTACCAACACCATCGGTGCCTGACACTAAAACAGGTTGCTTGTATTTAGTGGGTAATTCACACAGTGCGCCAAAACCACCTAAGTTGCCCATTACCTCTGGACGACGGGTACGTTTAACAGCCGCTTTAATGTTATTTACCAGTGCATTACCAGCATCAATATCAACGCCAGCGTCTTTATAGCTCAGTGGGGTAGGAGTGCTCACGGAGGATCCTCTCGGGTACATCGTTATTGGATTTTTATGCGGCGGTATTCTATCAGCTTGTGCTAGGGGTCGAAAGTCATGATTTGGATTTATCAGCTTGTGGGGAGTATTTTTAGCTTCACAGGGGGATATTTCACATTTTCTATTCTGCGATTGGTCATAAAATAGTATACGAATGGGCGTATCTTAAGCGATTGGCAATAATTCTTGGGATATTGCTCACGATTAGCTCGAATGGCAAAACTTTATGTTTTACCCAATAAACAAATCATCTAGAATCTGAAAAATTTGCCTAAGATAATTCGCGAACAATAGTAGGAGAGAAAAATGAAAGTTGTCGAGGTTAAACACCCGTTAGTGCGTCACAAAATCGGCCTGATGCGTGAAGGTGACATTAGCACTAAACGTTTCCGTGAGCTAGCCGCCGAAGTGGGCAGCTTGTTAACCTATGAAGCTACCGCAGATTTCGAAACCGAAACTGTTACGATTGAAGGCTGGAATGGTCCAGTTGATGTGGATCAGATCAAGGGCAAAAAAGTGACTGTTGTGCCGATCCTGCGTGCGGGTTTAGGCATGATGGACGGCGTGCTTGAGCATATTCCAAGTGCGCGTATTTCGGTTGTAGGTATTTACCGCGACGAAGAAACCTTAGAGCCTGTGCCATATTTTGAAAAGCTGGCCAGCGACATGAACGAGCGTATTGCACTGATTGTTGACCCTATGCTGGCAACTGGTGGCTCAATGATTGCGACTATCGACCTGCTGAAAAAACGCGGTTGTACCTCAATTAAAGCCTTAGTGTTAGTTGCCGCGCCCGAAGGGCTCAAAGCCCTTGAAGCGGCTCACCCGGATGTTGAGCTGTATACTGCCGCAATCGACAGATGCTTAAACGAGAAGGGCTATATCCTGCCTGGTTTAGGTGATGCGGGCGATAAGATTTTTGGGACTAAATAATGTTCTGATGGCTTAAATGCTATCTCGATTTGACAAGGGGGCTTAGGCTCCCTTTTTGTTTTTTATGATTCCATTTTTGCCGACTCGTTCTACAGTTAACGATAAGATTAATTTTGACATAATGCGTTTTGCGCGGCGCAGTAGGTTTGCAATAAATCAATTTAACTCAGTTCATGATCGGAGATTATGATGGTTTCAAAACTAAGTTGGTCACTTGTTCGCCAATCTTGTTTATTAGCTACCTTGATATTTGTTGTGTTACTGCTGATCCTTTTACCCCTGCGAATAGAGAAAGAACACAGGGCATTTACCAAATTTGTACGGGCGAAACACGTGGCGCCAAGTTATTTAGAGTTGCTTGGTAAGAGCTTGTCTTTACACGATATTATTGATTTTAATAGTGCGCTACTGACACCATTTAAGCTTGATTCCTCCCGCTTATTATTGCCTTCAGGCGGAGCCTTATCACCAGAAGAAGAGTTGATCCTGCGCTATTTTGACTATTTATATTCAAATAATAAAAATCCTGTCAGAAGTGAGTTTATATATATCGGTCTATACAAAAGTAATGCGCTATATTTTGCCTCCACGATTCCTGATGAGGTGAAAAGTCGCTTAATACACGAAAATTCTTTCACCAATGAGTTTTGCCAACGGCTGCATTATTGCAGTAAGGATGCCTCTGCTGACTCCTTAGTTGATGATATTGTGCTGTCTGTCCCTTATCGTGATGAAGTAACGGGAAAGATTATTCTTTCTATGGCGGCGCCCATTTCATCCTCACATGCGCCTGAGCATCTTTGGGGGGATGTGATTGCTGATACATCATTTATGGCAACGGATTTTATGCAAAGAAAAGTGTTTGAAACTCAGTACACTGCTTATGGTACAGAGATTGTTATTAGCGGAGATAGTTTTTGGACACGGATCACGCCCAACTTTCTGTTTTATGCTATGAGTCATCACTTAGATAATCAGAGTGTTTTAACATATAAAACCAGTACGTTAAGGTTTTTTATGCAATATTTGCCTCTTTGGTTATTGCTGTCGGGCTTAACAATTATTTTCCAACTTAAATTTATGCGTCTCAAGCAGTTACGTACTGAGCGTCAGCAATTTTCTGAAGCTATGCTGTTGGATCCATTTACGAAGACCTACAATAAAAAAATCTATGAAACACTTATTTTTAAGGCTGCAACTGCGTCTCAATATGCTGTGATTTGTATTGATGGCGATAAAATAAAAACGATTAACGACACCCATGGGCATCAATTAGGTGATTTGGCGATAATGCAAATTGTCGAAGCGATGCGAGCCGTTTTTCGGGAAAACGACATTATTATCCGTACCGGTGGTGATGAGTTTGTGGTGATTTTAGCGAGTTGTCCCTATGAGAAAGCTTTAGAACTTGCCAAAAAACTAAGAGAAAATGTGGCACAGCGACATTTTTTAAACATGCTAACAGTATCATGTGGAGTGGCAGATTCGATGGATTATCCATCCTTTGATGCGACACTGCAGGCTGCTGATAAGGCGCTTTATGCGGATAAAAAGCACAAAAGAGAAGGTTGTGAGGATACTCAGCGTTAAGGCTGGAAAATACAGCTAGGCATCTTACATTAAACAAAGCGTGGCATTGCCACGCTTTTGTATTGCTATCTGCCCTAGAGTACCATGGCGGCAATCCAACCAAAGCCCAGTAAGGGGATATTGTAATGGATAAAGGTTGGAATAACGCTGTCGCGAATATGGTCGTGCTGACCATCGGCATTTAAACCCGAGGTTGGACCCAGTGTAGAGTCAGACGCTGGTGAGCCCGCATCACCCAATGCCGCAGCGGTGCCGACTAACGCGATAGTTGCGGGCACAGAAAAACCAAAGCTTAGCGCCAAGGGCACATAAATGGTCGCGATAATAGGAATGGTCGAGAAAGACGAGCCAATGCCCATAGTGATCAAAAGACCGACCAGTAACATCAAAAAGGCAGCAAGGGCTTTATTGTCGCCAATTAATGAACTTAATGACGAGACAAGCGTGCCGACTTCGCCGGTTGCTTTGACTACCGCAGCAAAACCTGCTGCGGAGATCATGATAAAGCCGATATTGGCCATCATGCGCACGCCTTGGGTGAAAATATCTTGGTCGGCAACGTGCTTAAGCGCGCCTGAAAAACTGAAGATCATAAAGCCGACTAAGGCGCCGAAGATCATTGAATCTGTCTCTAGCTGCACAAACAGAGTCGCCAGAATCGCAAATGCGGCGATAGCGATATTGCGTTTATTGAGGCTCTCTTCTGGCTCTGCTGTGAGTACTTTAGCTTCATCGTAAACCCTAGGTTTGCGGTAACTGAAAAATACTGCGATCAGCAGGCCGACCACCATGCCTGCGGCGGGGATCAGCATAGCGGGGGGAATTTGATCGCGTACAGCAACCAATCCATTGCCCGTAAGGTTAGAGAGTAAAATATCATTCAAGAAAATCCCACCAAAGCCCACGGGTAAAATCATATAAGTAGTGACAAGACCGAAGGTCAGCACGCAGGCTACCAGACGGCGGTCGATATTCAGCTTGGTCATCACATGCAGTAGCGGCGGTACCAATATCGGAATAAAGGCAATATGGATCGGCAGGATATTTTGCGATGCCATCGACATCACGAGCAAAGATAACAACAATAACCAGCGGACCCAGTTGGTGTTGGTGGCATTGGGATCTTTGCCAAGGCTTTTAATGATGGAGTTGGAGATCAAGGTCGTTAAGCCCGAATGGGATAGTGCTACGGCAAACGCCCCGAGTAAGGCATAGCTGAGGGCAATTTGTGCGCCGCCACCTAATCCCGTATTGAAGGCATCAATCGTTTGATGCAGATCCATTCCCCCCACTAAACCAGCAACGAGGGCACTGATAGTGAGTGCAATCACCACATTCACCCTCGCTAAACTGAGGGCTAACATTAAACACACTGCAATAACGACTGCATTCATAGACAATATCTTAATTCTGTAAACCAAAGGGACTATTTTTGACTGCAAAGGCCGTGTCTGTCCAGTTTACGGCGGCTTAATCTGAAAAATATCTGAAAATGTGAATTGGGTGGGTTTTTACTGTTAGACGAATGTGTGCTCGAACGCCTACCACTCGTCTAGATTGCTCTATCCTTAAGCAGTAGTGTCAAAATGCCCTTGAAAAATGTGATATTGGTCTTAAATAGGTTGTAAGGCAAAACGCACGACTTATAATGCCTAAAGATTTGATTGGTAAGCTCCCTCAAAGACACTTGCGCAAATCGGTGCAAGCGTGTTTAGGGGATGTTTTACTTTAATAGTTAGTTCAACTCATAGATGGAGATATAAAATGAGCGTATTAGTAGGCCGTCCGGCTCCTGATTTTACTGCTGCAGCTGTATTAGGTTCTGGCGAAATCGTAGATAGCTTTAACTTAACTGCGGCCATCAAAGGTAAGCCAGCGGTTGTATTTTTCTATCCACTTGACTTCACTTTCGTTTGTCCATCAGAGTTGATCGCTTTCGATCACCGCATGGAAGAGTTCACTAAGCGTGGTGTTGAAGTGATCGGTGTGTCTATCGATTCTCAATTCACTCACAACGCATGGCGCAACACCCCAGTTGAAAAAGGTGGTATTGGCCAAGTGAAATACACTTTAGTTGCTGACGTTAAACACGACATCTGTAAAGCATACGATGTTGAGCACCCAGAAGCTGGCGTGGCTTTCCGTGGTTCATTCCTGATCGACAAAGAAGGTATGGTACGTCACCAAGTGGTTAACGATCTGCCATTAGGCCGTAACGTTGACGAAATGCTGCGTATGATCGACGCTCTGCAATTCCACGAAGAGCACGGTGATGTATGCCCAGCGGGTTGGGAAAAAGGCGACAAAGGTATGAACGCAAGCACTGAAGGTGTTGCGGCTTACTTAGCAGAAAACGCAAGCTCTCTGTAATTTGCAAACCTTTAGTTAGGTAAAAAGAAAGCTGCCAAATGGCAGCTTTCTTGTTTTAGGTGGAAATAAGTGTCAACTTATTTCAGGACGGGACAAGGCAATTGTTGGTAAAACTATGCTTCGCTATCCGAATCATCAGGTTCGTTGCTGGCTAAGAGTGGCCAGCCACCTAAAGATTTCCAGCGGTTGACGATATAACAAAAGAGTTCAGCGGTGCGCTCGGTATCGTAGAGTGCTGAATGAGCTTCCTTATTATCGAAGGGGATACCCGCCATAATACAGGCTTTGGCCAACACGGTATGGCCAATCGCTAAACCTGCGAGTGTCGCAGTATCAAAGGTAGCAAAAGGGTGGAAGGGGGAGCGTTTTAAGTCACAGCGCTCAATCGCTTTGCTCACAAAACCATGGTCGAAGGCAGCATTGTGCGCCACGATAATACTGCGGTGACAATCCGAGGCCTTCTGCGCCTTTTTAACGGCTTTAAAAATCTCCAAGAAGGCTTCTTTTTCGCTTACAGCGCCGCGTAATGGATTGGTGGGATCGATACCATTAAAGGCCAGTGCCTCGGGTTCTAAGTTGGCGCCTTCAAAGGGCTCAATATTGAAATGCAGGGTTTTATCAATCCCGAGCAAGCCTTCATCATCCATTTTTAACAGCGTGACGGCTATTTCCAGCAACGCATCGGTTTGAGAGTTGAAGCCCGCGGTTTCGACATCTATCACTACAGGAAAGTAGCCTCGAAATCGGTGTTTCAATTTGTTTGCGTCGCTAATATCACTCATTAAAGTACCCAAGAAAAATCACAGGGCGCTATTATGCTAAATGTACTAGGATGTGTCATGTTTGATTGGTGGTTTTATGAGCTAAAGGAACTAAAAAGTTTGCCGATAAAACTTCGTAACCGAATAAACACGAGTAAGGGCTATGTGGCGAAAACTG
This sequence comes from Shewanella decolorationis, assembly GCF_004354305.1. NCBI lineage: Bacteria > Pseudomonadati > Pseudomonadota > Gammaproteobacteria > Alteromonadales > Shewanellaceae > Shewanella > Shewanella decolorationis. The sequence continues at coordinate 48,176 of NZ_CP037898.1, forward strand.
ATATTAGTATCAATTTTATGCGTTCCAGCAACTGCAATGGCAGAGTTGCGCCACTATGTGGCCTCTTTGGGCGAATCCCAATGGCGAGTCAGTCAAAACAGCCCCATCGTATGCCGTCTTGAGCATGATATTCCATCTTACGGTAAGGCGATTTTCACCAGCGAAGCGGGTAAACAGTTAAACCTTAACTTTACCTTGGACATGTGGGTGAAACCGGACCAAGTTACACAGGCGACCTTGATGAGTCGCGCCCCCCAGTGGCGTCCTGGTGTGGTATCGAAAGAAATCACTTCACTACGTTACCAAAAGTATTTTAATGGTGAAGTGCCTAAGCGCGCCGCTTGGTCAATGTTGACTGAGTTGAGCCGTGGTATGGAACCCACTTTTTATTATGCCGATTGGTATAACGAATCGAATAAAATTGCCGTAGGGCTGTCGGCGGCGAACTTTGGCCGTAAATATGCTGAGTTTAAGTCATGCCTATCGCACTTATTGCCCTACAGCTTCGAAGATATTGCCTTTACCGTACTGAATTACGAAGAAGGTGGGACCAATTTAACCCGTTTCTCACAGCAGCAGCTTTCGCGTATTCAGGAATATCTATCTTACGATCCTGATGTAGAACTGGTGTTAGTCGATGCCTATACCGACAGTTACGGTGGCCGCTCCGTTAACCAAAAAGTCTCGGATAAGCGCGCAGAATCGGTAAAAGATTTCTTTGTCGCCAGCGGTATTCCTCAGGATAGAATTGTGACCGTCGGCCATGGTGAGCGCCGTCATGTGGCGTCGAATGATGATATTGAGGAGCGAGCACTCAACCGCCGCGTCGTTATCCGGATCAGTAAGCCACTGATGTGAGTTATCGTGTTTAAAAGTTAATGGCCGTAACTTATCGCTTATAAGATAGTGTTACGCCTAGTTCTAGTACGTTACAAACAGCAATGCCAAGTCTTCGGACTTGGCATTGTCATTTCTGAAGTGTGCATCTCGTAAACGCATGAATGCTATTCCAATCTGAGTCATTTAAGTGCTGCAATGCTAAGAGTGACGCTAAGGCATGAGGTCATTGCTGCGTTTTTAGGGAAGAGGATTAGATTTTTATGTAACAAAAGACGACTGAAAATCGCTAGATTTTCACGGTATGTTTGAATCGAAATAAAAAAAAAGCCCGCTTAATCTAAGCGGGCCGCAAAAAATGCATTTGCAATCAACAAATTGAAGGAAGGAAGTCAAGCATAAGAACCAGGGATGAACTGACATCTTAAAAAGACACCAGCTTAAAAGTTCTTTGTTTTCCATATCCGCTAGCGGATATCTCCTGAAAACAAGCACATTCTAGTGCGTCCCAAGGGCTCAAGCAAACGAGAAAAATTGCCCAGACGCATTAGCAAAACTAATGATTAATTAAGTGATCTGGCTCACTTAAGTCACTATTTAGCTTGATTAACAACTTGTCAGTCAGAATTAATGCATAAAAATACACTTCAATAAACTCATCATTGCTACCACTTTGTTAAATCTTGCCTCTTCGCTAGAAAAGCTCATCTTTTGCTGCGGCATTGCCATGAAAAATTTTGCTTGTATAGTACTTGCTGCAAAAGAGCGTTAAGCCGGACATCACCAAAAGGACGATAAAAGATGGCATTAAGATTTCGCCTTGCCCAGCAAGGTTTATTAGTGGCCACATTGGGCATGGCGTTGGCCGCCTGCCAGAGTGGCAATACGCCAGAAGAGGCTGCACAGCAGGTCAGCGCCAACAAATTGGTTTACCCAGAAACTCGAAAAGACAGCTTAGTCGAGACAATTCACGGTGTGGCAGTGGCGGATCCTTACCGTCACCTTGAAGAAAACACGCCAGAAACCGAAAGTTGGGTAAAAGAACAACAGGCCTTTGGTCAAGCATACTTGGCGAAGATCCTCAATAAACAAGCCGTGGTTGACCGTATCACAGAGCTGTGGAACTACGAGAAAATCTCAGCTCCTTTCGAGAATGGCGATAACCAGTTTTATTACCGTAACGATGGTTTACAAGCGCAATCGGTGCTCTATGTAAAAGGCAAAGATGGAGTTGAGAAACCTGTACTCGATCCAAATGGTTTTTCAGCCGATGGGACTGTGGCGCTTTCCGGTGTTTCTGTCAGTAATGACGGCAAGATTTTAGCCTATGGTGTGTCTAAGTCGGGCTCTGACTGGCAGCAGTGGCAGTTTATCGATATTGCCACGGGTAAAAAGCTTAAAGATGAGCTCAACTGGATTAAATTCTCCAGCGCAGTGTGGGATAAGGAAAACCAAGGTGTTTTCTATGCCCGTTACGATGCGCCAGCGGGTGGTGATTTACTGGCCGATGTGAATTTTAATCAAAAAGTGTATTACCACAAATTAGGCACAGATCAGCGCCAAGATTTATTGATTTACGAACGCCCACAAAATAAAGATTGGGGCTTCGGCATCGATGTGTCTGAGCAGGGCGAATATTTACTGTTGTCAATTTCCCAAGGCACAGACAAACGTAATCGTTTCTTCTATAAATCACTGTTTGAACCTAAAGCGCAGGTGGTGGAATTAATCCTTAACCTCGAAGCGGAATATGAGTTTTTAGGTAATGATGGCGCCGTATTTTATTTCAAGACCGATTTAGATGCGCCAAACGGTAAAGTGATTGCCATCGATACCCGTAATAGTGATAAATCCCAGTGGCAAACCATTATTCCAGAATCGAAAGATCCTATTAATAAAGTGGCCATTATTAATGACCATTTAGTCGTGAGTTATTTGCACGATGTATTGGGACAGTTATCGATTTTCAGCATGGGCGGACAAAAGCGTCAGGATGTCACTTTACCTGGTAAAGGTAATGTCGCCGGACCTTTCGGCAAGGCGAGTAAAGACTATTTCTACTATGTCTTTAACAGCTATATTCAACCCGAAACTACCTATAAGTTCGATTTTAAAACCGCAGAGTCGACAGTGGTCGCTAAGCCGCAGGTTTCATTCAATCCCGATGACTACGTGTCTGAGCAAGTGTTCTACACCAGTAAGGACGGTACTCGCGTCCCTATGATGGTGTCCTACAAGAAGGGGCTGGTGAAGAATGGTCAAAACCCAACGCTACTCTATGCCTATGGTGGTTTTGCGATTTCAATGACACCGCGTTTTAGTCCTGCCAACATCGCTTGGTTAGATATGGGTGGCATTTACGCCGTACCAAGCTTACGTGGCGGCGCCGATTACGGTGAAAGCTGGCACCAAGCTGGGATGTTCGATAAAAAGCAAAATGTGTTTGATGACTATTTTGCGGCGGCCGAATACCTGATCAACGAAAAATACACTAACAGTACTAAGTTAGGTGCTTATGGTCGCAGTAACGGTGGTTTGTTGATGGGCGCTGCTGTCACCCAACGTCCAGAACTGTTTGCCGCCGTGTTACCGGCCGTGGGGGTGCTGGATATGCTGCGTTTCCACAAGTTCACCATTGGTTGGGCTTGGACCAGCGAATACGGTAGTGCCGACAACGCTGAGCAATTCCCTGCGTTATTGGCTTACTCGCCTTACCATAACGTTAAAGCGCAGGCCTATCCTGCGACTATGGTGATGACGGCTGACCATGACGATCGCGTAGTTCCGCTACACAGCTTTAAGTTTGCTGCCATGATGCAAGAGAAGCAGCAGGGCGATAAACCCGTCATTATGCGCATTGAGTCCAATGCAGGGCACGGTGCGGGCAAACCGACGGCGATGAAGATCGACGAGTTTGCCGACATTTACAGCTTCCTGTGGCAAAGCTTCGGGCTGACATTGCCGCAAACTCTCGCAAAATAGCGAACTATGTTAATGAAATGGGGTCGTTTGACCCCATTGTTATTTACAAATTCCTCAATTGCGCTGAAACCCGCGCTATCCCTATCTATATCTTCGTCGGGTCATTCACAAGTCTTGTTTCCCTAGGTATAGTAAGCGTCAATTTTTCAACCAAAATTTGCTGATTTCAAATGACGTTTAATTGGCCCATTTCAGTCTATTACGAAGACACCGACGCAGGCGGCGTTGTCTATCATTCGAACTATCTCAATTTTTTTGAGCGGGCGCGAACCGAGTGGTTAAGAGCCTTAGGCGTAAGCCAGACTGCACTGTTAGCCGATGATACGGCGTTTGTGGTTAAGCGGGCGGAATTGGATTTTAAAAAAGCCGCGCGTTTTGAACAGAACCTTATTGTAGAAACTAAGGTCATAGAGTTGAAAAAGGCCTCGTTGGTATTTCATCAACGTTTAGTTGATCATCAGGGAGACTGTTATTGTGAAGGTACAGTGCTAGTAGCCTGTGTTGCCTTATCACGAATGCGGCCCCGAGCTATCCCCTTAAATATTGTGCAGGAGTTTGACAGTGCAAGCTGATATGTCGATTGTCGGGTTATTTTTACAAGCCAGTTTATTAGTGAAATTTGTGATGTTCACTTTACTTTGCTTGTCTGTAATGTCTTGGACGGTGATTTTACAACGCCGTAGCTTATTGACATCTGCAAAAAGTAAATCGGCAAAATTTGAAGATAAATTTTGGTCAGGCGTTGATTTAAATCGTCTGTATAAAGAATTATCGGCTCGTCCAGATAATACTGGCTTAGAGTCATTATTTGTGACGGGTTTTAAAGAATATTCACGCCTAAATAAATTAAATAGCAAAGTGCCCGATGCGGTGATGGATGGGACTTCACGTGCCATGCGCGTCACCTTATCCCGTGAATTAGAAAAGTTAGAGGCCAACTTACCTTTATTGGCAACCATTGGTTCGACTAGCCCTTATATCGGTTTGTTTGGTACGGTATGGGGTATTATGAATTCATTTATCGCTATCGGCTCAATGGAAAACGCGACGCTTGCCATGGTGGCGCCAGGTATTGCAGAAGCACTGATCGCAACCGCAATGGGTCTGTTTGCGGCAATCCCTGCTGTTATCGCTTATAACCGTTTTGCCACCCAAGTTGAAAAGCTGGAAATCGGTTACGCTAACTTTATGGAAGAGTTTTCTAGCATCCTGCATCGCCAAGCGTACAGTGAGAAGGAAGGCGTATAATGCAAGTCGGTTATCAGCGTAAACGTCGTCGCCCCGTTGCCGAAATCAACGTGGTGCCTTATATCGACGTCATGCTCGTGCTGCTGATTATTTTCATGGTAACAGCGCCGATTGTGACCCAAGGGGTGAAAGTGGAGCTGCCTCAAGGTGCGGCGGAAGTTCTGCCAGCAGACAGTAAGCCACCAGTGGTAGCGTCTATCGATGCCGACGGTGCTTATTTCCTCAATCAGGGCGGTTCCAATAACGAAGAGATGGAATTGGATGAACTAGCCACCGCTGTCGCGGCGATCATGGTGACTGAGCCTGAGCGCCCAGTGGTGGTGAAAGCCGATAGAAATATTCCTTACGATAACGTGATCCAATTGATGGTGACCCTGCAGCAGGCAGGTGTTCCCTCAGTCGGTTTGATGACGGATTCACCCAAGGAGAAATAGGTGGCGGATAATTCAAATGTTGCATTACCTCTGTCGATTTCAGCAGGTATTCATATTGGCGTGATAATTATTCTGGCCATTGGCATAGATTTCACCCATAAACCTGAACCTGTGCAACAAGTTAGCGCCCCTGCAGTAAAAGCTGTTATGGTTGATCAGCAAAAAGTGGCTAATCAAGTTGAAAAGCTTAAGCAGGAAAAGCGCGATGCTGAGCGCCGCGAACGTGAGCGCCAAGCCGAACTTGAACGCAAAGCACAGGAAGCAAAGCAAGCCCGTGAGCGTGAACAAGCACAGCTGAAGAAACTAGCGGAAGAACGTAAGCAGCAGGAGATTGAGACCCAAAAGGCCAATGATGCTGCGAAAGCCGCCCAGTTAAAACAGCAACAGGAAAAGGAAAAAGCGCAGAAAGCTGAAGCCGAACGCAAGCAGAAGGAGCAGGAGCGTAAACTTGCTGAAGATGCAGCACAAAAAGCGGCGGAAAAACGCAAAGTAGAAGAGGCCGCAGCCGCAAAAGCCGAGGCCGACCGTAAGCAGAAGGAAGCCGAAGCCAAGGCGAAAGCTGAGGCAGAAGCTAAAGCCAAAGCGGAGGCAAAAGCTAAGGCCGATGCAGAAGCGAAAGCAAAAGCCGAAGCTAAGGCAAAAGCGGATGCAGAAGCCAAAGCACGTGCCCAGCAAGAGCAGGAAATGGCCGATGCGTTAGCCGCCGAGCAGGCTGCATTATCGCAGACCATGAATAAGCAAATGCAAACGGAAGTGGGTAAATACACCGCGATGATTAAATCGACAATTCAACGTAACCTAGTGGTTGACGAGTCGATGCGTGGTAAAACCTGTACCGTTTCTGTGCGTTTAGCCAATGATGGTTTTGTGATCAGCAGCCAGGCGCAGGGTGGTGATCCTAATGTGTGCCGCGCAACTAAAGCGGCGATCTTAAAAGCGGGCAAGTTACCAGTGTCTCCGGATCCTGCGGTTTATAACTTGATGAAAGAAATTAACTTAATCGTTGAACCAACGTTTAATTAAAGGAGTCCCATGAAAATTTTGGCAAAATGGTTAGCATTGGCGGTTCTGCTTTGCACTATGCCGGCAAAAGCGGCGCTGGATATTGTGATCACTGAGGGTGTGGATGCGGCGCGTCCAATCGCAGTGATGCCATTCCAATGGCAAGGTGCGGGTGCACCACCTCAGGCGATCGCCGATGTGGTGATGTCTGACTTGATTCGTAGCGGTACCTTTAAACCATTAGATGAATTAGGGTTACCACAACGTGGTATCGGTGCTTTAGCTCAGTTTGATGCAAGTGCTTGGGCCAATGTAGGTGCCGAAGCCGTTGTTGTGGGGTCGGTAAAACCCTATGGCACAGATCAGTTTTTGGTGAGTTTTGACCTTATCGATTTGGTTAAAGCGCAAAACCAAGCGCTAAAAGGGCCTACCAGTGCGACAGAATTTTTGATGGACAGTCGCCAAACGGTGATTTCTGCGGCGCAGTTCCGTCAATATGGCCACCGTATCAGCGATATCGTCTATGAGAAGCTCACGGGTATCCGTGGCGCCTTCTTGACCCGTATTTCCTACGTGGTGGTGAATCACAGCCAGAAAGCGGCTTATTCGCTGATGATCGCCGACTATGACGGTTATAACGAGCAAATGTTACTGCGCTCTCCAGAGCCTTTAATGTCGCCCGCTTGGTCACCTGATGGTCGTCGTTTAGCCTATGTAAGCTTTGAAAACAAAAAGGCTGAGATTTTTGTTCAGGATCTTTACACCCAAGTTCGTACTAAGGTAAGTAGCTTCCCTGGCATTAATGGTGCCCCTTCTTTCTCTCCCGATGGTAAATCATTGGCAGTGACCCTCTCTAAGGATGGTCAACCTGAGATTTATGTTATCGATATCGCCACTAAAGCGATTAAACGTATTACCAACCACTATTCCATCGATACTGAGCCTTCTTGGTATCCCGATGGTAAGTCATTGTTGTTTACCTCCGAGCGCGGTGGTAGACCACAGTTATATCGTGTAGATTTAAATTCAGGCAAAGTGACCCGTGAAACCTTTGAAGGTGAATGGAATTTAGGTGGTTCAATTACCCCTGATGGTCGCAGCATGATTTTTGTGAATCGCACAAACGGTAAATTTAATATTGCACGTATGGATTTAAGTACGCGCTTTATGCAGGTGCTGACATCGACACGTTTGGACGAATCTCCAAGTGTGGCCCCTAATGGTACTATGGTGATTTATGGCACTACGTATCAAGGCAAGCAAGTTTTAGCAGCTGTTTCTACGGACGGACGCTTTAAAGCGAGATTACCGGTAGGTCAGGGCGAGGTGAAATCACCTTCTTGGTCTCCGTTTCTCTAATGTATTAGCTCGATTTATTCACATTTAATTTTATAAGGAACAGATAATGGATCTGAACAAGTTGTTAAAAGCTATGTTGGTAGCACTTCCAATTATGGCTATTAGTGCGTGTAGCTCAACTTCTGAATCAGAAACTGATGCAATGGGCTCTACAAACGGTTCGGGTAGCGAACTGAATGGTGGCGGCGTTCAAACTGGCGGTATTGGTGGAATGTTAACACCTGAAGAGCAACAACGTCAGCAACTTGAGCAGTTGAGAAAAGAACACATCATTTACTTCGACTTCGACCGCAGTGAAGTTCAAACTGAATATGCCGCCGTACTCGAAGCCCACGGTACCTATTTAGTTGAACACCCAAGCGTACGCGTATTGATTGAAGGTCATGCCGATGAGCGTGGCACGCCAGAATACAACATCGCACTGGGTGAGCGTCGTGCTAAAGCTGTTGCTAAATACTTACAAGGCATGGGTGTACAACCTAGCCAAATGAGCATCGTAAGCTATGGCGAAGAGAAGCCACTTGACTTCACTCGTACCGATGAAGGTTTTGCTAAAAACCGTCGTGCAGTTTTAGTTTACTAAGATTGAATTACGGAGAGTAACGAGATGAAACGTGCCGTCTTAATTACGGCAATGTTCTTCGGCGCAGGAGCTGCAGTTGCAGCTCCTGCTCCTGTTGAAGATATTGCTGGTGGTTCAGGTGATGACAGACTTGCTCGTTTAGAGCGCATTGTAAAATCGAGACAACAAAGCGAAATTGATATGCAGCGCCGTCTGGATACTTTGCAGCAAGAAGTTCTCGACTTACGTGGTTTGACTGAACAACAGAATTATCAAATAGAGCAGATGCAACAACGTCAGCGTCAGCTTTACGATGAAATTGCCAATTTATCCTCCAAAGCCGCTGCCGCGCCAGCTGCTTCTACTCCTGCAACGCCCGCTGCTGTGGCAGCAAGTGCCAATGCCGCCGCCAGTAGCTTAAGTGAAACGGCCAGCTATGAAAGTGCGGTGAACTTAGTGCTGAAAGAGCGCAAGTATGATGATGCTATCCCAGCGTTTCGCGCCTTCATTAAACAGTATCCAGATTCAGTCTATGCTGCCAATGCCAACTATTGGTTAGGACAGTTACTGTTTAACAAGAGTGAATTTGCTGAAGCTAAACAAGCCTTCAATACCGTCGTGACCCGTTTTAGTGACTCCAACAAACGTGGTGACAGTTTAGTGAAGCTTGGCATGATCGCAGAGAAAACCGGTGATAAGGCCGGCGCGACTCAATACTACCAACAAGTGGTAAAAGACTACGCCAACAGTGCTGCAGCACGCATTGCCCAACAACAATTGGCTGCAATTAAAGCATAATTAACTAAAAAACATACTCTTAGTCTGTTTTTCATGCAAACGACAAAAAATTGGGAATTTACGCTTGCATGGGAAAATGAAAAAGGTATTATAGGCGCCCTCGGAACGGCGAGGTCGTTCGGGGCGCAAAATACCAGTAAATGGGTCGTTAGCTCAGTCGGTAGAGCAGTTGGCTTTTAACCAATTGGTCGAAGGTTCGAATCCTTCACGACCCACCACTTACTCTAGTAAATAGAATAAGTTAGCGGTATTTGAAGTGTTGTAAATAAGATGGGTCGTTAGCTCAGTCGGTAGAGCAGTTGGCTTTTAACCAATTGGTCGAAGGTTCGAATCCTTCACGACCCACCACTTTTCTGAAAGTGTAAAATTCAGAGTCAGATAGATGGGTCGTTAGCTCAGTCGCTTATTTTATAAAGCTAGGGCAGTTGGCTTTTAACCAATCAGTCGAATGGTTTAAATCCTTAACGATTCACCACTTTTCTGAGAGTGTAAAATTCAGAGTCCAATAGATGGGTCGTTAGCTCAGTCGGTAGAGCAGTTGGCTTTTAACCAATTGGTCGAAGGTTCGAATCCTTCACGACCCACCACTTTTCTGGAAGTGTAAAATTCAGAGTCCAATAGATGGGTCGTTAGCTCAGTCGGTAGAGCAGTTGGCTTTTAACCAATTGGTCGAAGGTTCGAATCCTTCACGACCCACCACTTTTCTGAGAGTGTAAAATTCAGAGTCCTTAGATGGGTCGTTAGCTCAGTCGGTAGAGCAGTTGGCTTTTAACCAATTGGTCGAAGGTTCGAATCCTTCACGACCCACCACTTTTCTGGAAGTGTAAAATTCAGAGTCCTTGGATGGGTCGTTAGCTCAGTCGGTAGAGCAGTTGGCTTTTAACCAATTGGTCGAAGGTTCGAATCCTTCACGACCCACCACTCTAAAATTCCCTAGTAAACTCCTTTTTAGCTTGCAATCCTAAAGTATTTTCGCGTTATATTCAGCATTTTCTACTTTTGTCTCATAGACTTATTGCCAATGTTGCTCGCTTGTTAAATTGTCCATATTGGCTGCGGACAAATAATAACAACTGGGGAAACATAAAATGAAACAAGCAAAACTTAGCTTGCTTTACTCTGCAACCTTATTGGCATTTATGGGCTCTGCCAATGCGGCTTCTTTAAAAAATACTGACGTTGAATTTGGTGGCTATATCAAGGCGGACGTAATGTTCAGCGATTATGGCAATGGGGCACCCGATTCGGGGGATTTATCCCGTCAGTTTTATGTACCGGGTACCATTTACGGTAAAGAAGGCAATGGTAACCAAGTGGTGGATTTCCAAGCCCGTGAAACGCGATTCAATTTTAAGGCGGCAACGGACCTTGATGGCCATAGCTTGTCGGGCTTTATTGAACTGGATTTTATGACCCACACAGATGGCAATGAGCGGGTGTCTAACAGCTATTCACCACGTATCCGCCATGCCTATGTATCCTATGATAATTGGACCGTAGGTCAAACCTGGACCACTTTCCAAAACCCTGCGGCCTTGCCCGAAAACCTCGACTTTGTGGGTGCTGCAGATGGTACGCCCTTTGCTCGTCAATCGTTACTGCGTTATACCCATGGCAACTTCCAATTTGCGATAGAAAACCCTGAAACAACGGTAACTCCGAATCAAGGTGGCGCACGCATCACCAGTGGTAATGGTGTCGTGCCTGATGTGGTGGCGCGATACAATCTCAAGACGGACGGCGGCGCCTCATTCTCGTTTGCAGGTATTGCTCGTCAACTCAATTTAGAAACCAAAATCGGTGCGACCCAAATCGATAGTTCAAGCTTTGGCTACGGTGCCAGTGTGGCGGGGATTATCCCTATTGGGAAAGATGATCTGCGCTTTACCGCAACCTATGGTGACGGTTTAGGGCGTTATATGGCGCTTAACTACATTAATGCCGGTGTGTTAGATGCTAACGGCGATATTGAATCCATTCGTACCTTCGGCGGCTTTGTGTCTTACCGTCATTGGTGGAACGAACAGTGGCGCACCAGTGTGACACTTTCTGGCATGCAGGCGGATAATGATGTGGCTTTAACGGGCACAGGGGTGAATAAGGATGCCTATTCTGGCTATATCAACCTGTTATATTCCCCTAGTAAACCATTGACCTTTGGTGTGGAATATATGTACGCCCAGAACAGCAAAGAGAATGGTGATGATGGTGATTTAAGCCGGATCATCTTCTCGGCCAAATACGTGCTCTAAAAAATAATTTAGATAAAAAAGGAGACCTCAGGTCTCCTTTGACATCATATTAGGATTAACCTAACAGATTGTTATCGCGAACATATTGTTCGAAATCGGTGCAACCACCTACGTGTTTTTCATCAACGAAAATCTGTGGCACAGTTTCGACTGGTTTGCCGACAGTCTTCTCGAGATCCGCTTTAGAAATCCCTTCGGCGTGGATATCCACGTATCTAAATTTAAAGTCATCACGTTTTTCAACGAGTTGCTCTGACAATTGTACTGCTCGCACGCAATAAGGACAGCCAGGACGGCCAAAAATAACAACGTACATAATAGCTCCTTAGGATTACTTTAAGCGTTTTATACCATAGCGCTAACCGAATTGATAATGTCAGATGTGTTTATTTTCAGTTTGATAGCGCCCTTGGTAGTCGAAATAGCTTTCGAGCAGATCCCAGCCTTTTTTGTGCTTTTTCAGCAGTAACAGATCCGGCATTCGAAAGGCGGCGCTATCGGCAATCAGCTCAGACACGTTTTTGTATTGCTTAGGTTTAAGACCCGGCGTGCGGCTATGGGGGAAAATAAACAACGCATACAAGGCACGCCATTGGGCGGGCGTTTGCAGTTTAAAGCGTCGATTAAACTCGTTTCCTTCAATGTCCAGATATTGCACCTTAAGATCGCCCGCATCATCCATTAACGTCATATGCTGGCAGCGGAACAGATGATGGTGCTGCTTGTTCAATACTTGCTTAAGGCGTTTGTCTGGGTCGATTAAGGTCGACTGGCAATGCTGGCAAATACGCGCTGCTATGTCGTTCTCTTGTCCGCAATCGGGACAGGATTTAGATCTAAATCGAAAGTCACATTGCTGCTTTTGCCCATGACGCTCGACTATGCCCTGACAGCGACGGCCAAAGTGTTCGATAATATCGCCATCATTATCGGTTAATCCCCAAAAGATATTGGCAAACTGGCAGACAGGGCAGTGCACTTGTACTGGAACCGATTTGCTATTGGGCTTAGCTTGGCCGACTTCTGGAAAATACAAATCATAGCCATTGGCTGCGTAATCAATCACTAAACAATCTTTTTTACCTTCACATATCCTAAGACCACGGCCAATCATTTGCTGAAACAAACTCACGGATGCGGTGGGGCGTAAAATGGCAATCAAATCCACATGGGGCGCATCGAATCCCGTGGTCAATACCGCCACGTTGACGAGGAACTTAAGTTCCCTCGCTTTAAAGCGCTCGATAAGCTCATCACGTTCATTATCTGGCGTTTGCGCCGTGACGATTGCCGTTTGCTCGCTGTGTTTCTTGTTCAGCTGGCTGACAATTTCTTCAGCATGGCGCACCGTCGCCGCAAAAATAATGATCCCCTGGCGGTGGTGACTCAGTTCAATCAGTTGCCTCACAATCGCCGTAGTTGCTCGTCCAGCGTGATTTAGCAGCGCATTGACTTGGGCCTCGGGATATTCGCCATTGTCATTGGGCTTGATTTGGCTGAAGTCATATTGAGCGCTTAAACCATCAAACAAGGTGGGCGCGGTTAAATAACCTTGTTTAATCAGCGGACGGATGGGGAGCTCGAAAATACACTGCTCGAAGATCCCAAGTTCAGGCGAGCCAACTTTGCCATGGTAATGGTGTTTGTAAATCCAGCCCGTACCGAGCCGATAGGGAGTGGCCGTTAGGCCTAATAACCTCAGCTTGGGATTACGCTGCTGTAAATGACTTAAGATCTGCTGATATTGGCTGGTTTTTTCGAGGCTGACTCTGTGGCACTCATCGATAATCACTAGCGAGAAGGGTTCATCGAATTGATTTAAGGCGCGCGCGGCGGATTGGATACTGGCCACGACGGTTTTGCCGTCAGTCGATTTTTGATTTAACCCAGCGGAGTAAATGCTGGCCTCAGTCGTCAGTAATCCGATCTTTTGCGCGTTTTGGGCAACCAGTTCCTTCACATGGGTTAAAACCAGCACTCGTCCTCTGGCGATACGGGCAAGCTCGGCAATAACGATACTTTTCCCGGCTCCTGTTGGCAGGACTAACACGGCGGAATCGGTGCTTTTTTTAAAATGCGCGATGGCGGCATCGACGGCTTGTTGCTGGTAATCCCTGAGGGTAACGCTTGGGCTGGAATTAACTGACACGCTGTTAGATATTCTTGGTCGATTGAGTTTGGCGCCAAGCTTAACACAGAACCAAAAAAATGCCCCTTGGTTGGAGGGGCAACTAAGAGAAAGGGGCAATCAGGCACTTTCTCAACAGGGTTTGCTTCATTTAAAGGAACCTGTACTCGACGGAGCAAGGTTCAAACGTACAGGAGCTAAAGCTGCGCTTAACCATGATAAGTCACGATTAAGCGCGGGATAACGATTACTCGTTACGATTCAAGCGAGTTTCAATCAAGGTCTCAATCACGGCTGGATCGGCCAGTGTTGATGCATCACCTAAGTTGGTCACTTCGTTCGCGGCAATCTTACGCAGGAAGCGGCGCATGATTTTGCCAGAACGTGTCTTAGGTAATCCTGTTGCCCACTGGATAAGATCCGGTGTGGCCAGGGCACCAATTTCTTTGCGAACCCATTGGCGCAGCTCTTGGCGAAGTTCTTCACTCTCTTCTGTGCCGCGGGTTAACGTCACATAGGCGTAAATACCTTGGCCTTTAATATCATGGGGATAGCCCACAACAGCGGCTTCAGCGACCAGTTCGTGTGACACCAGTGCACTTTCTACTTCTGCGGTACCTAATCTGTGGCCGGAGACGTTAATCACATCGTCCACACGGCCGGTGATCCAGTAGTAACCGTCTTCATCGCGGCGCGCGCCGTCACCGGTAAAGTACATGCCACGGAAGGTTTTGAAGTAGGTCAGCACGAAGCGTTCATGGTCGCCATATACGGTACGCATTTGGCCTGGCCATGAGTCGAGCAGCACTAAGTTACCTTCGGTTGCGCCTTCTAAAATGTTACCCATGTTATCCACGAGCGCCGGTTGTACCCCAAAGAAAGGGCGAGTCGCCGAGCCAGGTTTGGTATCGGTTGCACCTGGTAATGGCGTAATCAAAATGCCGCCGGTTTCGGTTTGCCACCAAGTATCGACAATTGGGCAATGCTCATGGCCGATGACCTCGTGGTACCAACGCCAAGCTTCTGGGTTGATGGGTTCACCCACAGAGCCCATGATGCGCAGCGAGCTGCCATCATACTTGTCAAAATGCTGTTTACCTTCGGCCATCAGTGCACGGATAAGTGTCGGTGCCGTATAGAGAATATTCACCTTGTGACGGTCAATCATTTCGCCTAAACGCGCTGGGCTTGGGTAATTAGGGATCCCTTCGTGGATAAGCACGGTCGCACCGTTCGCGAGTGGGCCATACACCATGTAGGAATGACCCGTGATCCAACCCACATCGGCGGTACACCAGTAAATCTCACCAGGTTTGTAATCGAACACATACTCGTGGGTCATAGAGGCATACACCATATAACCGCCGGTGGTGTGCAATACGCCCTTGGGATTGCCGGTTGAACCTGAGGTATAAAGTAAGAAGAGCGGATCTTCAGCGCCCATTTCTTCGATGGCGCAGTGCTCGGATGCGGTTTCAACCAGAGAGTGCCACCACACATCGCGGCCTTCGACCCAGTCAACCTTGCCGCCAGTACGTTTAAGCACAATCACCTTCTCAACGCTGGTGACATCGGGATGTTTCAGCGCATCGTCGATGTTGCGTTTGAGTGGGATCGCGCGGCCACCACGCATACCTTCATCGGCGGTGATGACGACCTTAGATTTACCGTCGATGACCCGTGAAGCGATGGAGTCGGGTGAAAAGCCACCAAAGACCACCGAATGCACGGCACCGATGCGGGCACAGGCCTGCATAGCCACTGCCGCTTCTGGCACCATTGGCATATAAATGGTCACAATATCCCCACGACGCACGCCTTGGCTGCGTAGGGCGTTGGCAAACTTACACACTTGTGTGTGCAGCTCACCGTAGGTGATTTTACGTTGTTCGCTGGCGTTATCGCCTTCCCAAATGATGGCAACGCGGTCGCTGTGCTCTGCTAGATGGCGATCTAAGCAGTTGGCTGAGGCGTTTAGGGTGCCGTCGTAGAACCAGTTAATCGATAAATTATGATCGTCAAAAGTGGTTTTTTTGATTTTAGTGTATGGCTTTATCCAATCGATCCGTTTGCCGTGCTCTCTCCAGAAACCCTCTGGATTGACAATCGACTCTTGGTACATTTTTTTATATTGATCGTTATTTACAAGTGCATTGGCAGCGATATTGCCGGAGACTTTGTAGAGAGACTGCGAGCTCATAGGGCTTCCCTTTCTAAAAATTGCGTGGTCTGAGTATGGTATGCAAGGGGGCGTCAACTCCATTAGACCTTGGTCTAGTTTTAAAATCTCCTTTATATTTAGGCTGTTGCACTCGAAAATCTGGCTAGATTTCAGCCATTATTTATCGCACAATAATGGAAAAAAGAGCAAAAATATGAATCTAACCTTAGTCGTCGCCGTTATTGCTATTTGTTATGTCTCACTTTTATTCCTTTTAGCCTGGGGCGCGGAGCGTTGGTTTAGCGGCGTGACCAAGAAGCTGCAGGTCGGCATTTATGGCTTAAGTCTGGCGGTTTATTGCTCTTCCTGGAGTTTTTTAGGTACGGTTGGACAGTCGGCTAAGGATTTTTGGTCCTTCATCCCGATTTTTATCGGTCCTATCATTATCTTCACATTAGGGTTTGGTATGCTGCGCAAGATGGTCCTCGTGTCCAAGGCGCAAAATATTACCTCGGTCGCCGACTTTATCGCCGCCCGTTACGGTAAGTCACAAACCTTAGCGGCCATTGTTACCCTCATCGCTTTATTTGGCATCATGCCCTACATTGCCCTGCAACTTAAGGCGATGGTGTTTAGCCTTAACCTGTTTCAGCCCGCAGACGATCCTTTAAACGGCATTACTATTCCGCTACTTATCACAGCATTGCTGGCGATTTTTGCCATTCTATTTGGAACGCGTAAGCTCGACGCCACCGAGCATAATCCCGGCATGATGTTAGCGATTGCTTTCGAGTCTTTAGTCAAACTCGCGGCGTTTTTGCTGGTTGGGATTGTGATTAGCTTTGGGGTGTTCGACGGTTTTGGTGATATCTGGCAGCAGGCGAGCGAAAAAGCCTTAATTAATTACCCAAATCCTCGAATCGAAGCCTTAATGCCTGAGCTACTCGTCGGCATGGCGGCGTTTTTATGTATGCCACGGCAATTCCATGTGATGGTGGTGGAGTGTGCCGATGAATCTGTGTTGTCCAAGGGACGCTGGTTATTCCCGCTGTATTTAGCTTTGTTTGGCTTATTCGTTGGGCCATTGGCCTTAGCGGGTAAATTGATCCTCGGCGATAGCGTTGCTGCCGATACTTATGTGATCAATTTACCTCTTGCGTTGGATCATCCTCTGCTCGCCGTGATTGCGCTGTTAGGTACGTTATCTGCCGCGACGGGGATGGTGATTGTGGCGGTAGTGACGATAAGCGTGATGGTGAGTAACGAGTGGTTGGTGCCTGTTATGCTACGCACGGGCAATATCCGTGAGAAAAACTTCAGTCAATTTTCGCAGATGCTGTTAAATGCGCGCCGCCTAGCCATCGTCATCATCCTTGGGTTGGGTTACGGTAGTTATCTGGCACTGGCTGACAGCGATTCGCTATCACACCTTGGGATGTTATCCTTTGGCGCCTTTGCCCAATTAGCGCCAGCGCTTGTTGGCGGACTTTACTGGAAACACGGTAATCGTGCTGGGGTATTTTTAGGCTTAACTGTCGGTTTTAGCTTGTGGTTTTACATCATGCTCAGTGGCATGACAAATAGCCAAAGCGCGACAAGTTTAGTGTCGGGCAATATCGACCTATTAGATGCTATTACGCCTAATGTGCGCGATGCGCTTACGGCCTTGTTTGCCAATATTGCCTGTTATGTGTTGGGCTCGATTTGGTTTAGGGCGGGGGTAGCCGAGCGTATTCAAGCCAGCGCCTTTGTTAGCCCCGGTAAGCTTAAAAATAATGCTAATAAAAAAAATGGCCCTATCTCCCAGCAGGATTTATTGATCTTAGCCAGTCGCTTTGTTAGTCCAACTCGCGCCTATGAAAGCTTTAGTCGATTCTCTACTGAAGCCGTTAAAAGTGACAGTTGGCATAAGGCCGCGACTCCTGAGCTTATCGCCCACACCGAACGCTTACTCGCCGGGGTGCTTGGCGCTTCGAGTGCCTCCTTGGTAATGGACTCGGTTTTACAGGGGCGCGACTTGGCCTTGGATGAAGTCTTTAGTCTAGTGGATGAAGCTTCGTCCAAAATTATGCTCAGCCAAGATATGCTGCGTGGTGCTATCGAACATGCCTACGAAGGGATGAGTGTTATCGACAGTGATCTCAACTTGGTGGCATGGAACTACAAATATGTCGAATTATATCAATATCCTGAAGGTTTTTTGCAGCAAGGAATGCCCATCAGTGAAGTCATCCGCTTTAATGCGGCGCGGGGATATTGTGGCGAGGGTGATATTGAGTCGCAGGTTGAAAAACGCGTGCAGCATATGCGTAATGGCACGCCGCATACTTCAGAGCGGCAACGCAAAGACGGCAAAGTGATAAAAATTCAAGGCAATCCAATGCCTGATGGCGGCTTTGTGATGACCTTTACCGACATTACCCAATACCGCGAGCAGGAACGCGCTCTACTCGAAGCTAATGAAACCCTTGAGACACGTGTTAAAGAGCGTACCTACGAATTAGCCATGCTAAACAGTGAGTTACTTGAGGCCAAAGCGCAGGAAGAAATGGCGAACGCTTCTAAGAGTCGCTTCTTAGCGGCGGTAGGGCACGATTTAATGCAACCCTTAAATGCGGCGAGATTGTTTACTGCTTCTTTGTCCCAATACCCTAATTTGGACCGCGAGGCGCGCACAACCTTATCCCATGTGAATAGCTCGCTTAAAACCGCTGGCGAGTTGCTCACCGACTTATTGGATATTTCGAAGCTCGATTCCGGCATGGTGGAGGTCAATCGCCGCGACTTTGCGATATCCGAGCTGCTCAATGGGTTATCGGTCGAATTTGAGGCGATGGCGGCGGATAATCAAATTCGTTTTAAGATGATCCCCTGTAGCGCGACGGTTAACTCTGACCCTTCGTTACTCCGGCGCGTACTGCAAAACTTCTTAACCAATGCTTACCGTTATGCCCGAGGCGGGCGGGTGCTGTTTGGTTGTCGCCATCGCGGTAGTGAGTTAGAGATCCAAGTGGTCGATACGGGTTGTGGTATTGATGAACACGAAACCCGTGAAATCTTCAAAGAGTTTAAACGCTTAAATAATCCGCGTAGTAAAAGTGTGAGTGGTCTTGGCTTAGGTCTGGCGATTGCCGATAGGATCAGCCGAGTACTAAACCACAGTATTCAAGTGTCTTCACAGCTTGGACGTGGTTCGGTGTTCTCTATTAGTGTGCCTTTAGGGGAAACCGTGCGTCAGCCACAGGTGAAGGCCTTACCATCGCTATTACAACCTTTGTCTGGCATTAAAGTGCTGTGTATTGACAACGAAGAGGCCATTCTGGCGGGGCTTGAGAGTCTACTCAGCCGCTGGCAGTGTGAGGTGATTTGTGCAAAGGATTTAGCCGATGCACGCATAAAGTTAGGCCTAAAAGGGGTGGCGCCGGATATTGTTTTAGCGGATTTCCACTTGGACGATGGCCAAAATGGTGTCGATGCGATGGATGGGATCCGTGCGCTCTATGGAAAAGAGTTACCGGGCATTTTAATCACGGCGAATACTCGCAAAGAGCTGGTGGAAGATGTGCAGCGCCGTGGTTATCACTATATGGCGAAAATGATTAAACCCGCGGCGCTGCGGGCATTGATTTCGAGCCTAGTCAAGGCGAGTCGTTAAATAACAGGCCAGCATAAGGATGTTGGCCTGTTAATGAATTGCATCGAACTTAGAGCTTAAACGCCGCCAGTTTGGTATTGAGATTCAGCGATAACTCTGCGAGGCTTTCGCTTTCTTGAGCAAGATAAGTAGCTGATTCAGACACTTCAAGCGCCGAACTATTAATCCCGCAGACGTTACGGTTCATTTCTTCTGCCACTGCACTTTGCTCTTCGGCCGCGGTTGCGATTTGGGTTGCCATATCGCTTACATGTTTAATATGGGCCACGATAAGCGATAAGTCATTTCCCGCTTTTGCGGACTGGCCAACGCTTTTTTCGGCAAGATTACGGCTGGTATCCATCGCATTAGCGGCACTGACTGCGCGTTGTTGGAGTAGCGAAATCGTATTTTGGATTTCTTCTGTGGATTGCCTCGTTCTGCTGGCTAATTGCCGCACTTCGTCGGCCACTACAGCAAACCCTCGACCTTGCTCACCAGCACGAGCTGCTTCAATGGCGGCGTTTAACGCCAATAAATTGGTTTGATCCGAAATGGCACTGATCACCGCCGTCACCTCACTGATCTGCATCACTTCTTCTTTTAACTTGTTCACTTGCTGCGTGGCTTGTTCCACTTCTTTGGCAAGCGCATGAATACCATCGACACTGGCGTGCACGTCCTTATCGCCAAGTCCGGCCTCCCATGTGGCTTCTTTGGTATCTTTAGCGGTACTTTCGGCATTATTGGCCACATCGGCAATGGTGGCACTCATCTCATTCATTGCCGTCGCTAATTGGGCGAGTTGGTCCCGCTGATTGTTTACCGCTTGATTGGTTTCTTCGGCGGTTGATGCGATGCGTGAAGCCGCTTGGGCGACATTATCTGCTCCCGCACTGGCCTCTGTTAGCGCTGCGCGGATAGCTGCCATACTTTGGTTAATATTGTGGGCCAAACTCCCAAGCTCGTCTTTACCCTCCACACTTATACGAGTCGTGAGATCCCCTTTGGAAATAGTCTTCATTGCCTTATTGACTTGATCTAAGGGGCGGGTGATGGAATGACTGATAACATATCCCAGCAAGGCCATGATTATAATCAATCCCAATGTGGTGCTTCCCATCAGCAAATATTCATGCCAAATCGTATTTTCGATGTCCTGCAGCAACATACCAGAGCCGATAATCCAGCCCCAAGGTTTAAATCCCACGACTAAGGACATTTTTTGCGCTTTCTTACCTGAGTTGGTTACCCATGGATATTGGAGCATTCCCTGCTGACCATCACGACCGAGTTTGACCATATCAAACCAGTATTGCTCGTTGCCGTTATTACCCATTTGTTGGCCAACGAGTTCTTGTTTGATTGGATGCACTACAACATGGCGAGATTCATCAATCACAAACAGGTAATTGTCGCCATCGAAGCGCATATTGTTGAGCATGTCTTTCGCAGCTTGTTGGGCTTGTTCAGTAGGTAAGGTTTGCTCTAAAGATTGAATTCGACTGAGGGCGAGACTAAGCACTGCGTTTAGCCGGGCTTCGCGCTCTGTGACTAAATTATGCTTTAAGGTAGTGACTGAAAGCGTTAGTAGAATTAACGCCCCGATGAGAGCTGTAATGACTTGCAGAATCAGTTTTCGACTCACAGAGATATCAGCGAGTTTGAACATATAATCTCCTTATTTTATCGCGCACCCTAGGCTGTTCCTCAGTTCAGGTATTTATCTATGCTAATGGGAATATTTTGTTTGTTTAAGCGATATAAGCATTGCCATCTTTGACAAAATTTCCAGTTAACATATTAAAAAATGTCTTAAATAAAAAGATCTTAATTAAGAATTTAATTAAATGATGTGAGGCGGTGATGGGCGGGAAAGAGTCTATTGATGTTCACAATCAAGGCATCGCAGTGGCTTTCACCACTACGATGCCGAGATTCGCTAGCCGTGGCTGATGGTGATGTCTTGGCTTGCGGATAACTCATCTAGGTTATGCTTGGGCAGTGTGATGGTGGCCGCCACTTGCTTCATCGCTTGGGTGAGTTTGGTCAGCTGAGCCGAACTTATCACATAGGGCGGCATAATATAAATCAGGTTGGCAAAGGGTCTAACCCATACGCCTAAGTCGACAAATTGCTGCTGCAGCTCGGCGGTATTGACCGCTTGGTGCATTTCGAGCACGCCAACCGCGCCGAGCACGCGCACCTCTTTCACGCTGGGAATATCGATGGCATCGGCAAGCTCGCGCTGCATTTGCTGCTCGATGGCGGCAACCTGTGCTGGCCACTCCTGCTGATTGATTAAATCTAAGCTGGCGCAGGCGGCGGCGCAGGCGAGGGGATTGCCCATAAATGTCGGGCCATGCATAAAGACACCTGCGGGCGATTGGCTAATGCCTTGGGCGACGTTATCCGTGCACAAGGTGGCGGCAAGACTGATATAACCGCCCGTTAACGCTTTGCCCAGGCAGAGAATGTCGGGCGTGATGTCGGCATGTTCATAGGCAAATAACTTACCAGTTCGGCCAAAACCCGTGGCGATTTCATCGAGAATAAGCAGCACATTATATTCATCACACAGGGCGCGCAGGCCACGTAAATACTCGCCGCTGTAGAATCGCATTCCCCCAGCGCCCTGCATAATCGGCTCGATAATTACGGCGGCAATGTCTTGATGTTGCTCGCGTAAAATGCGCTGCATTGGCGCTAAATCATCTTGGCGTAATGGCTCACCAAAAGGCGTTTGTGGCGCGTCGACAAAACACTGTTTCGTGACGGCCTCACCAAACATGGTATGCATGCCACCTTCGGGATCGCAGACACTCATGGCGGCAAAAGTATCGCCATGGTAACCCTTCTTCACCGTAAGAATGCGCTGTTTTTGGGCTTTTTGCGCTATAGGCAAATCTTGCCCTTGCCAATATTGCAGCGCCATTTTGATGGCGACTTCGACGGCAATTGAGCCTGAGTCGCAGAGAAAGACTTTAGTGAGGGGCTCGCAGGTCATCGCCAGCAGTTTTTTGCAGAGTGTAATGGCGGGCTCATGGGTAATGCCGCCAAACATCACATGGCTGAGTTGGTGCAGCTGCCGCTCCATCGCCGTTAATATCGCCAGGTGTCCGTAGCCATGTACACAGGCCCACCAGGAGCTGGTGCCATCGATAAGCTTACGGCCATCGACCAATTCCAGCTCGCAGCCTTGGGCACTGTGTACCCCAAAAACAGGAAGTGCGCGGGTCATGGAGGTATAAGGATGCCAAATATGGGCGCTATCAAAATCAAAATCGAGTAAATTGCGCATAAAAGCTCACAGTGTTGATTGAAAATTAATCAGTGGTAAACCTGTATCACTGGTTGGCGTTGACAGTTTAAGGGCTGAGGTTATCCTAGCCAAGGTAAAATACAAAAATAAAAGGGTGTTCAATGTCGCAGTTGCAAGTTCGTCATGATTGGAAGCGGGAAGAAATCGAAGCCTTATTTGCGCTGCCGATGAATGACTTATTATTTAAAGCACACAGTATCCACCGTGAAGTGTACGATCCTAACGAAGTGCAGATCAGCCGATTACTGTCGATCAAAACCGGTGCTTGTCCTGAGGATTGTAAATATTGTCCGCAGAGTGCGCGTTACGACACTGGCCTTGAAAAAGAGCGCCTATTGGCGATGGAAACCGTATTGACCGAAGCACGCAGTGCTAAAGCCGCGGGCGCTTCGCGTTTCTGTATGGGCGCCGCTTGGCGTAACCCGAAAGATAAAGACATGCCATACCTTAAGCAAATGGTGCAAGAGGTGAAAGCCCTCGGTATGGAAACCTGTATGACCTTAGGTATGTTAAGTGCCGAGCAAGCCAATGAGCTGGCCGATGCGGGCCTTGACTACTACAACCACAATTTAGATACCTCGCCTGAATACTACGGCGATGTGATCACCACCCGCACCTATCAAAACCGTTTAGATACCTTAAACCACGTGCGCGCATCGGGCATGAAAGTTTGCTCTGGCGGTATTGTTGGCATGGGCGAAAAGGCCACCGACCGAGCGGGTCTATTGCAACAACTGGCGAATTTGCCTCAGCATCCCGATTCTGTGCCCATTAACATGTTGGTCAAAGTGGCGGGCACCCCCTTCGAAAAACTCGATGATTTAGATCCGCTGGAGTTTGTCCGTACCATCGCCGTGGCGCGTATTTTAATGCCTAAGTCCCGTGTGCGTTTATCGGCGGGCCGTGAAAACATGACTGACGAGTTGCAGGCTATGTGTTTCTTTGCGGGCGCGAACTCGATTTTCTACGGCTGCAAGCTGTTGACAACACCAAACCCTGAAGAAAGTGATGATATGGGCCTGTTCCGCCGTCTGGGTTTACGCCCTGAGCAGGGCGCTGTCGCGACTATCGATGATGAACAAGCGGTATTAGCCAAAGCCGCGGCTCACCAAGATAAAGCCTCGGCACAGTTTTATGATGCGGCGGCGCTGTAACTAAGGCTTATCTCCTCAGTAAAACTCGTTTTTTGGACTTGCGCTTCGTTAAGTGGTGAAGCGCAGGCCCCAAAGAGTGGTGCCGGCGGTGAGATTCAGCGAGCATTTGAGCCGTCGTTATGCCAGAGACTAAGCGAAAAACCAGTCAAGACGCCGAGTAAGCCTGCAAAGTAAAATGCACAGCAAGAAAAATTGAGCAAGACAAGTTGAGTAAGAAAAAATGAGTTCATCACTCACCTCAAAACTGGGTTCAAAAATCCTCGCCCGTCAGCAAGCGTTAGCCGAGCAAGGTTTGCTTAGGCAGCGTCAGGCGCTGTCGAGCGCGGCAGCACTCAGTAAGGATGGCCCTCAGTTTGGCTTAGCGGAGCAGCACTATCTTAACTTCAGCAGTAATGATTACTTAGGCCTATCCCGTGCTCCCGCATTGGTCGAGGCGCTGCACCTTGGCGCTAAGCAATATGGCGTGGGTAGCGGCGCATCACCACTGGTGACGGGCTACAGCGAGGCGCATTTGGCGCTAGAAACTAAGCTGTGCAAGATAACGGGATTTGAGGCGGCACTACTCTTTAGCTCAGGGTTCAGCGCCAATACTACCTTGTGTAAGACCTTGTTCGATAAGCAGGATGTGGTACTGGCCGATAAACTGGTCCATGCATCGATTATCGATGGATTACGCGACAGCGGCGCGGATTTTAAGCGCTTTTTACATAATTCCATCGAAAGTGCCGAGCGTTTATTAGAAAAGAACGCTGTATCTGCCCTTATCACTGAGAGTGTGTTCAGCATGGATGGCGATATCGCGCCGATTATGGCCTTATCCAGCCTTTGCCGGGCACATAATGCTTGGTTGATTGTCGATGATGCCCATGGCTTTGGCGTGGTGGATGCTGTGAGTGCTCAAGTTGAATCGGCTCCAGCTTCAAACCTTATCGATATCCAGATCGTGACCTTTGGTAAGGCGTTAGGTTGTCAGGGCGCCGCGATCCTCGGGAGTCGGCAGTTGATTGAATTTCTGGTCAGCAATGCACGGGAATATATTTATTCTACGGCGCTGTCGCCCGCTAATGCGGCTCTTGCCTTGGCCGCTGTTGAATACGCTGAGACCCATCCTGAGCTTAAGCAAAAATTGCAGCGCAATATCTTATTGTTCAAGCAGTTGTGCCAAGATGCGGACATTCCACTCCTAGGAAGTGACACGGCAATTCAACCTTTGATTATTGGTGATGCGACGCAAACCTTGCTGGTGGCGGAAAAGCTAAAGGCATTAGGCATTTGGGTCGGCGCTATTCGTCCACCCACAGTGCCGGTCGGCTCGGCAAGATTGCGCATTACCTTAAGTGCATCCCATAGCGAGGCGGCAATACGACGCTGCGTCAGTAGTATTGCCACTGTGCTGAAGGAATGCGCACTGCCGAGGGTTTCTGAGCGGCCTGAACGGTAAGCCAGTACTTGATTCACAATATTAGGTGAATGGCAGGGCACTTCAATGCTCGGTATTGAGTTCTTGAGAGTGAAGAGCTGGAAGATAAGAGTCTGAAAGTAAGAGCTTGAACGTAAAAGCTTCTAAGTAAAAGTTTGATGTAAAAGTGAGAATAATCTGTGATGTCTATGCCGCTTGGCGTGAGTGTTAATTCCCATCAGTCTGCCAGTCAGGTCGAGCATATTGCCGATCGGTTTTCTGCTGCGGCCAAGCGCTATCAAGAACATAACTGTTTACAGCGTTTAAGCGGTGCGAGTTTGTTGCAGGGATTTGCTGCTACAGGCGCAATTCTTGATATTGGCGCGGGGCCGGGGACCGATTTTGCTGACCGTGCAGTGGGTGACAATATCAAGGTTTATGCCCTTGATATCGCCCTCGGGATGCTGCAACAACTTCAAGCGACTTTCCCTCGCCACCAATGCGTGTGTGGTAATGCCGAGCAACTCCCCTTTGCCGATGGGAGTATCGATAGTATTTACTCTAATTTGGCTCTGCAGTGGTGCCAGGATTTTTCGGCTGCGACCAGCGAAATGGCTAGAGTCTTAAAAGCTGGAGGAGAAGCGCACCTGAGTATCGTGGCAGAAGGCAGCTTGGCGCAGTTATCCCATCTTGGTTTGAGGGTGAACGGTTTTCAATCCCTTGAAAGCTTAAAAGCCGCCTTTGATACCTCTGATTGGCAACTCTTTGATGTTCAACTTGTGCCAATGACCGTCTATTTTCACGATCTTAAAACCTTGCTCTATTCCATTAAGGGCGTGGGCGCATCGGTGCAATCATACGTACAGACCGAAAACTCTTCAGATGCTGATACTCACTCGAGCAAGTTGCGTGGCCGCCGCGATTGGCTGTCATTACTGCAGCGTGCGGAGCGGCTTCGTGAGGCTCAGGGTCTGCCTTTAACCTATCAGATCGCCCAATTTCGTGTGCGTCGCCAAGGTTGCTCGGTATAAGCCTCTAGCAACGGTTTGGCGCATGATTGGCCAACAGATTAACAAGGAAAACGCATGTTTTTTGTAACAGGTACAGATACCGACAGCGGTAAAACCTTAGTGTCGACGGCGCTGTTAACCGCATTCAATCGTGAAGCTGCTCGCACAGGCGCTGCGCACTTAAGCCTTGGGGTAAAACCTGTGGCCTCGGGATGTGAAACTACAGAGCAGGGCTTACGTAACAGTGATGCGTTAAAACTGATGTCGGCCTCATCTTTAAAGCTCAGCTACGAGCAGGTCAATCCGATAAGCTTTGAACCCGCCATCGCACCGCATATTGCCGCAAAACAGTTGGGGGTTAACTTATCTCCCGAGGCGATTTTGGCAACGTTAGATAGACAAGCCTTTGCGCAGGCTGATTTTTGCTTGATAGAAGGTGCGGGCGGCTGGCGTTTGCCCTTAGGGGGCGGGCGTTATTTATCGGAATTAGTGCAGCAGCTTAATTTGCCAGTGATCTTGATCGTGGGGATGAAACTCGGTTGCCTAAATCATGCGTTATTAACCCAAGAGGCGATAATCGCCGATGGCTTAACCGTGGCGGGTTGGGTGGCAAATTGCGTCGATCCCAATATGAGCGTGTTTGATGAAAACTTAGCATCGCTTAAAGAGATGATGACATCGCCTTTCCTTGGCTGTATTCCGCATCTTAAACAGGCTGATGCAGAACATGCTGCCCATTTTATCGATATCAAGCTCTTATTGCTGAAATAAGCTTATTCAAATAATAAGTTTGATTTAAATACAGAGGCTATATCGCCTCTGTTAGCGAGTATAGTTTTTATTTATAATTTAACGCGATAGCCAAGACTAAAGGCAATATCGGTACTGTTATCCATATTGAAATAGTTTTCAATAATAGAAAACTCAATTGCACTTGTGTCTAAGTAGTAACGGTATCCGAGTAAGATTTCATTTGAAGATTTAGAAAAATCATTTTCAGTTTCTAATAATCCCTGATAATGATGCAGTTCCATTAACCAACCATGACGTCCAGCAATATATTCATAGCCGAGATTGACTGAATAGGCATGATTATCGTAGCGTATCCCCGAGAGCACTTCAGTTCCCTGTTTAAAACTGACCGCAGCGGTTGAATGAAAATGATGTTTTTCGTAACGAAAGCTGTAATTTAACTGCAACGCTTGTTCAAAGGCTTCATTTTCAAAAGGGCCTGAGTCGACATAGTTATAGTATAAGCTACCACCTAAGGATAAACCCTGATGTTGGTTCTCAACTAATTGATAACCAACATAAAGTATAATTGCATTATTAAGCGTTTTATCCGCAATATTGGGTTGATTAATACCATCTTTGGAAAATATTTGATTTTGGTGTTTTGCGGTATTTTCACGACCATTTTGACTAAAACCAAATGCATCATGAAACCAAATGGTCACCGAGTCTAAGTGATTATCGCCACTAAAACGCCAGTGATAACTGGTGTCAATCAACCATTTATCCGTAATTTGCCAAGAGAGTCCGCCTTCTAGGATGTTGTGGTAATAATCTGCAAAATAGTCATCGGTTTCAGCCCAAACACTGGCCGCACTTGCGGATAAGTGCAGTTCTTTTTGACCTTCAGGTAATGAAAACCCAGATCTTAACATCGGCGTTAAACTGCCCGCTTGAGTCGGTGATTGTGCGTAGGTGCGTAAAGGACCATAGTTACTAAAATCGACGGTAGTAGCGAAGGCATTCGGGACAAACAGCAAAGAAAGCGCAAAGGCTAGTTTTAGGTTTGAAAACGGCATCACTTAAATATCCGTCTAGATGATGAGTTATCTAGAGTTGATAGGTTGATTAAACTAAGCATTATCGAGCGAGATAAATGGAGAATATCAAGATGAATGTTAACCTTTATCACAATATTAGCATTTTTCTTACATTTTAAATCAGCGTATAGCAGAGTAATACTAATGCAAGCCAAAGTACTCGCCCAATCATTGGTAATAAATAATATAAGACAAGTAATGTGCTTATACTTAACAATATTGTCGTTGGCCTACGAAAATACGCAGCATTTAATGTCGGTAACTTCATTTCTTCTCTAACATATTGATGATGCGAAATAACTAAACACTTAATAATAGAGAAAGTAGGTAGATATCTTGTTAAAACGTGATTTTCGCAAGTGTTCAGTTGTTTTGAGGAACTAATATAACGCTGTAGGATTGGTGAGTAAATGTTAATAGTCGCTAAATAAGGTTCAAAAACTGGAACTGAAAATCCCTATTTTTGTTAGATAAAAATAATCCTACTTATTCTACAAATACGGTGATAAGTCATCAAAATATTAAACCAGTTAACCTTAAGGCTATTAACCTGGGTGTAGAAATATTTATTTACCCATAAAAAACGCCGGATTTCCGGCGTTTTTTAGTATTAAGCAAAGCACAAATCGAGTCTTAGTTTATCGGCCTAAGGCCAATCGTCACTGTTCCAGCGATATAGCCAAGTCGCGGCGACTGGTTTTTCATCTTTTCGCAGTTGAATACGCAGTTCTGCTACATTGGTGCTTTCAGGTTCAAAGGTGACGAATACGCGGGCACCGTTAATATCTGGGTGCGCCACTATGCGAGAAGACAGAATTTTGCCTTTGCTAATACTGGCATCAATAGCAATTTTTTCAATATCTTGTGGTTTGATATTGCTGTAATCGATAAGCAACTCTTTACCTTTGGATTGCTTTTGTCCCTTGGAACTGCGGATAACACGCGCCTTAGTCGCTGCACTGGGACTATCGTTAGACGCTGTGATGCGATAGGAATAATGATAAGGTACGCTTTGCTTTAATCCTCCCTGAGGTTCCCAGTAAGTGACTATATTGTCATTGGTTTCGGCGCTCGATGGGATTTCAAGTAGTACTAACTGACCTTTACCCCAATCGTTAAGCGGCTCAATCCAAGCGGAAGGACGTTGTTGATAGTTCGCGGTCAGATCTTGGTAGTAGTCGAAATTACGATGGCGTTGGATTAAACCAAAACCCTTAATATCTTCGTCACCGAAGGCGCTGATCTGTAATTTATTAGGGTTATTAAGCGGGCGCCATAAACGTTCACCATTACCCCGATCAATTTGTAACCCTTCAGAGTTATGCACAGCAGGGCGATAATCTGGCTTATCCGGCGTATCTAAACCACCGTAGAGAAACATTGAGGTCAGTGGCGCAAGCCCTACATGGGTAATATCACGGCGGGGAAAGAGTGTGACATCCACGTCTACTCGCGTCGGTGCGCCAGGATAAATGCCAAAGCGATAGGCCCCTGTCACACTCTGACTATCCAGCAGTGCGTGGACCACAATCGCCGTTTGATACTTAGAGGGGCGTTCTACCCAAAAACGCTTAAATAATGGATACTCCTCACCTTTAGGTTGAGCGACATCGATCGCTAATCCACGGTTAGATAAACCATAGGTTTGTCCTTTGGACAGCGCTCGAAAATAGCTAGCACCTTGGAACATGATGAACTCGTCTTTTACCTCATCATCATTGATCGGGTAGTGCAGGCGTACACCTGCATATTGGCCAACCTGAGTCAGTAATTTTTCTATAGTACCGTTTGGCACACTAAAGGAGGATTCAGTTAGTTCGATAGGAATGGCCTGACTATTTTCAACCACATCAATATCGACAAGGTTTTTATATAAGAAGCCTGGGGCAAATAGTTGCACCGAAAACTTAGTCGGCGTTCCACCCCAAATTGCGGCGTTTTCTTGATAATTGATTTTGCCGTAGGTGGCGTAATCAAGATCGATTAGCTCTTTTGGGGCTTTCCTTGCTTCTTTAAACGGTTTTTGTGCCAGTTTTTGTGCTAGTTCAACCACGGTTTCATGGGTAAACGTTTTGGCATTTTTCTCTTGGGAGCTATCAGCGCCATAGGCTGGGTAAAGGCTACTTATGCCGAGCATACAAGCAAGCATAGAGCCAAGAACGAATTTCGATCTCGGTTGAGTCATTTTTTGTGGCGTAACAGGGACGAAATCATTGAATTTTACATGCTGCAGCAAAATAGAAACTCCTCACTTAAATGGGCTAAGGCAAGAGACTCGCACTTAATGAACAGCCCAAAACTCCCGATTTATAAGCAACTTAGAATGCATTTGTACGGAAAGTACTCAGGGATGAATAATAATTTAATCTTGTTTATCAAAGTGTTCGACAACGAAATTAGTGCAGATACTTAAGTGGCGCAAGTCTTTTCTCCCACAGGATAAGTATTGTTACACACTCTCTTGAAGGTGTTATTACTTGGAGTTTTATGGAGTTAGCTCTTCAACGCGCGAGACATTGTCGCCGTTTTAACTTGACATTTTGTGGCGTTTTTTCGGCCAGCCAACATGAAGATAAACTCATACTCGGTGGCCGATGATAGCAGATTAGCTTAGGCAATGCCGCCGCATAGATCTTATTTCAGCAAATGGGATAAATCGCTGCCAACCGGGATTGGGATTTCTTGCTGTTCACCGCAGAAGAGATAAGCGGGATTGTCACCAAGCAAGGATAGTGTTTCTCCCTGACGCCAGAGTGCGCTGCCTTCGACAATACCCACAACCGGCGTGATGGGGTCGACGCGGGTGAATTCGAGTAAACGCTGGGCGCGGGTTTCGCCGTTATGTCCCGGAGCGCGATAGTTCGAATAATGTGGATTTAACTGAAACGGCACGATATTCAGGGCGCTAAATGAAGGTGGCTCGATAATCGGCATATCGTTAGTGGTGCGAATGCTTAATCCTGAAACGTTAGAGCCCGCGCTCCAACCAATATAGGGTTTACCATTTTGCACTTCTTCACGGATAAGATGCACTAAATCGTACTTATAGAGCTCGTGCAATAAATGGAAGGTATTGCCGCCGCCAATCAAAATCCCATCGGCATCTTTAATCGCTTGCTGCGGATCAGGATGCTGGTGAATGCCGCTAATATCGAGTTTAAGTTCACTTAAGCCAGCCACGACTGAGGCCAAATAAGTGTCATAACTCATGCTAACACCAGCATAAGGGATAAAAATCCATTTTTGGGCATTAGCAGTGAGCGGCTTGATAAAGGGAATCGCATGGGAAAGGTAAGGTGTATCTGCGACACGGGAGCTGCTAAGCAGTAGGGCATTGATCGTCATTTTTTTATCCTGAAATCTCGGAATGTGCTGGCATGTTAACAAAGTTTAATCGCGATAAACATAGATAAACACACATGAATTTGGCTGTAACGCTGACAGCGCCTAGATTTAAGTTTGGATTAATGCACTGTCCCTAGACTCTCGCTCCATGAAAGGCAATGTCTAAACTGAGAGAAAATTAGCGAGTAAAAAAACTCTTATCTTTACCCCTTGAATTTCGATTTTTTGGACATATTATGTCTTTGAGCAAAAATAAATGGCATAAGTTTGCCGTAAAGGAGCTGATATGAAGCGTATATTTTTATTGATTGCGACTAACCTAGCTGTACTGCTGGTAGCCTCAATTGTGATGTCTATTCTGGGCGTTAACACGTCTACTATGGGTGGACTGCTTGTGTTCGCTGCAATTTTTGGATTCGGCGGAGCCTTCATCAGCTTGGCCATTTCAAAATGGATGGCGAAAAAGACTATGGGTTGTGAAGTGATCACTACTCCCCGTGACAGCACTGAACGTTGGTTATTAGACACTGTTGCCCGTCAAGCGCAACAAGCTGGGATTAAAATGCCAGAAGTGGCGATTTATCAATCGCCAGAGATGAACGCCTTTGCTACTGGTCCAAGTAAAGACAACTCATTAGTTGCCGTGAGTACCGGCCTCTTGTATGGCATGAGCCAAGACGAAGTTGAAGGCGTACTTGCCCACGAAGTGAGCCACGTTGCTAACGGTGACATGGTAACCTTGACCTTAATTCAAGGCGTGGTGAACACCTTTGTTATCTTCGCAGCACGTGTTGTTGCGGGCATTATCAACAACTTCGTCTCGAGCAACGATGAAGAGGGCGAAGGTTTAGGTATGTTCGCCTATATGGCAGTGGTATTTGTCCTCGACATGTTGTTTGGTATTTTGGCCTCGATCATCGTGGCTTACTTCTCACGTATTCGTGAATACCGTGCAGACGAAGGTGCGGCGCGTTTAGCGGGCAAACATAAGATGATTGCGGCGCTCGAGCGTTTACGCCAAGGCCCTGAAAGCTCGGCAATGCCAGCACAAATGTCAGCTTTCGGTATTAACGGCAAGCGTTCAATGGCTGAGTTAATGATGAGCCATCCACCGTTAGAGAAGCGTATTGCAGCTTTGCAAACTCGTTAATTGAGTCTAAAAGCGAATCAAAAGGAGACCAAGGGTCTCCTTTTTTATTGGGGCTTTTCTTTTTTAGCGGATTAGGTTAGGGCTGTTTTTAGTTGTGAGCGATAGGTTAAGTCGATGTAAAACTCTTATATAAGCATGTGGTTACATGATGCAGCGCACATTTTACCCTTGAGTATATTGATAAAGTTGCTTTGCGTTAGATTGGGTTGCTTATTACTCAATCCTTAGCTAAGTTAAATCGAGTCGTGCTATTTATATTAGGTTGCAAGATGGAAGTCACCCCTGACAAGAATTTCCACTGTCAATCGCCATTGGAGGATACAATTGTGAGCAAAAAACTATTAAGTGCGCTTTTCGGGGCAAGTCTTGCAGCGCTGGCGCTGTCACCAACTGCATTTGCTGCGGATCAAAAATTATCAGACTTCCACGCAGAATCTGGTGGTTGTGAAAGCTGCCATAAAGATGGTACGCCTTCGGCTGATGGTGCCTACGAATTCGAACAATGCCAAAGCTGCCACGGTAAGCTTTCTGAGATGGACGCAGTACACAAGCCACATGACGGCAACTTAGTGTGTGCTGACTGTCATGCCGTTCACGATATGAACGTAGGTCAAAAACCTACCTGTGAAAGCTGCCACGATGATGGCCGTACTCCAGCGACCATTCTGAAGAAATAAACATTATTTCTGAGTTACTTTTATCAAAACGCCAGCAATTGCTGGCGTTTTTATATGCATGATTTATCTCACTCGTCCTTGGGTTGTCCTTGGATCAGTTTTTTGCCGGAAAACATGGCCGAAATGATCCCGGGTTGACGTTTGATTTCGGTATAGACCACTGCAAACACATGCAGCACGATAAGGAGCATTAATAAATACACGGCGTAAACGTGTACTTCACCTGCCAGTCCCTTCATGGGCTTGATAGCATTGGCTTTATCGGTATCTACGCCTGTGGCATCGTAGGGTTTTAAACTACTTGGCTCAACATCCACTGCAGCTAAGTAGCTTTGTACTGTGCTGCCGAGCGGCGGATAGTAAATATCAGTACCTGCGCGGATCAGGCCTGTGATCATTATGGTGACTAGCAAGAGCATGATGGCGAGTACGGCGAATTTCCCCTTAGGATTGTGGCCTAGATACTGGGGATTTTTACCCGCGGCAAGTTCCGCTTTATAGCTTTGTAACTCGGCTTTGCTATTGGCATTGGGGAACATATGACTAAAGCGAGCGTATTTATTGCCCATAAAACCCCAAACCAGGCGGATCAGTAAATTAATTGCAAAGCCATAGCCAATGATGACGTGCAGGGTTTTAAGCCCAATTTTGCCGGAGAGTTCGGTAATGCCTAAGTCGCTGCGAAACATCATCATGCCGCCAACGATAAGCAGGGCGAGTACGAGGATGACATTAATCCAGTGAAACAGACGCGTAGGTCTGTCCCACACGCGATAGGACTGCATTTCAATAGAGTTTGGCTGTGGGTTGGACATAGTATTTCCTTATGATTTGTGTTGATTTGATCTTACGCCTTTCTATTCAAAATAGCGCATTATTTTCAGTTTAAATTCAGCCTTCTGATTGACAATGCTCAGTGCTAAAGTTGCAGAAGTTTTTGATTTGCGTACGGTAAATATTTTTATCGTAAGTCTTTTGAATCTGTTTTATCTAATGCTAATATCGTGTGCACGGTAGACTTGGAAGTCTATTGAACGGATGTTGAAGTGGTATTGAGAGATGTTTCTCCTCTCAAAATGAATAATCGTTAACCAGACAGGGAGTGAGCAGGATGTTCAAAATATTACATTGGATTGTAGTGTCAAGATCGCAAGTTCTGATGGAATTGCTGGCCGGACGCTGGCCGCAGGAGTTTCTCGTTAAGCTGTCGCAAGTCAGCCCGGATGAGATGTGCGATCAAATCAAAGATAACCAAGCCTCTATGGTGGTGATTGACCTTTCCACCGTCGATCTTCAAAAAGCCTATCAATTTCAACGCTTGCTTGCCCGCGAACATCCGAGTGTGCGAGTCGTTTATATCCAGTTCCCGAAACAAGTTGATGCCCGCTTCCTGATGCAAGCCTCGACAACGGCAGGGGTGTTTTATCTGGATGCAGGATTGACTGAAATCAGCCTTGGCCTTTCCAACATCCTGCGCGGACACAGGGTGATCCCTATCCAATTGGTGAACGGGGTGAATGATGACTTTGGACTATTCGAAGATACCGAGCCATTGACCATCCGTGAGCGCGAAGTGTTACAAGCCCTGCTGTCGGGCAGTACTAACCTCGATATCGCCAACCAATTGTTTGTGAGTGAGAGCACCATTAAAACTCACTTATACCGTGTATTCCGTAAGATTGGTGTGTCGAGCCGTGGTCAAGCCATAGCTTGGGCACAAACCTATTTACACGATGTGGTTGTGTAATCCATTGTTGATGGGTCGCTAAGCTAATATTCAATTGCACAAACAAAGAAACAAATAGAAAGGGGCAATCGTGGATACGATTGCCCCTTTTTGTGCTTTATGGGTTAAAGACTAATACATTAAAGATCAACGACCTAACCAAGCCTGCAGTTTGTCTTTATCTGTGATGCTTAAGGCAACTGTATCTTTTGGCGCCTCAGCAATAATCAGTTCTCCCGTCATCAATTCATCGCGTCTAAACCAATATAGACTTAAGCGTTGTCCGAGTGGGTATTGCTGAAGCTGCGCTTCAAATTGGCCTGTCACCTGCAGATTATCCGCCGCAATTAAGATATCTCCGGCGCTTAAACCCGCAAGGTGCGCCGGACTGCCTTGGGCGACAGTGGTCACTTTAAGGCCCATTGGTGCGGCTTGCGTCTTAGCGCCAAAGGCAATCTCATACCCTTTGGCTGAGCCTCCGCCGACATCCTGCGCGCCTTGGCTGGAGCGAAGAGTCAATTCAACCCCAAACTCGGCAAGTAATGGTGCCAGTGGAATATCGTCGGTATTGTCTAAATAGGCGAAGAGATCTTGGCAATCTCGGCCCAATAAACGTTCAACAATCATTTGATGACATTCATCTGTGGTGCCGCGATTTTGTAGGGCATATTCCTGCCACAAAATGGTCATCACATTGTCGAGATTGTATTTACCCTGGGTTTCGATCCTTAGGGTTAAATCCAGATACAGGGCAAACAGGGCGCCCTTAGTGTAATAACTGATAATGGCGTTTTGGGCGTTCTCATCCTGCTTATAGAACTTAGTCCAAGCGTTAAAGCTGGAGTCCTTAATGCTTTGTTTAAAGCGGCCTTGACTGCGATACACCCTTGTAAAGGTTTCGCTCAGCATATCTAAGTAGCTTTGTTCATCAACTAAGCTTGCGCGATAGGTTAGGAAATCATCATAATAGGAGGTGATGCCCTCATAGGCCCACAGCTGTGGCGTATAGGTTTCCGCCTCGAGTTGATAGGGTAGGAAGCATTCTGGCTTGATGCGCTTGACGTTCCAGCTGTGGAAATATTCATGGCTGCAGAGCGATAAATAGGTGCGATAGTCGTTATTAATCGGCGCATCCATCGACAGCGGTAAATCCTTGCGCGAGCACATGAGTGCCGTCGATGCCCTATGCTCTAAACCACCAAAACCACTGTCGAGCACTGTGGTCATAAACAGATAACGCTCAAAGGGCGCGGGCGTACCAAACAGCTTGATTTGATACTCGCAAATTGCCTTTAAATCTTGGCAGAGTCTCGGCATATGGGCGCGGTGGCGACCGTTTAGTACGATATCGTGTCTGACGCCGCAAGCTTCAAAACTGGCGTGGGTGAATAGACCCATCTCAACCGGATGATCGATAAGATCGTCATAGCTTTGCGCGCAAAACTCACCAAAGGCAAATTCATCACCGCTTTGGCGTGTCATGCTGGTGGCAAGGCGCCACTCGTTGAGACTCGGCTCAGTCGGCGCCGCCATTGTTACTGTGTGTAAGCCTACCTCAAAGCCGTGGGCGGCTAAAAATACACTGCTACCGTTAAAGAAACCGTGGGTCATATCCAGGTGTGCGGTGCGTACCGACAAGTCCCAAGCATAAACTTGATAGGTTAAGGTGAGTTGCGTGCTTTGATGTTCAACCGACCAGGTTTGTTTATCCAGCTGAGTGAGCGTAAGTGGCTCACCGTTAGCGCCTGTGGCTTTAAGGTCGATAATATTCTTAGCAAAATCTCGCACCATATAACTGCCGGGAAGCCACGCTGGCAGACTAAAAACTTGCTTAGGGTGAGGCGTTTGTACCGTCATGGTGACTGCGAACAAGTGCGCCTTGGGATCGACGGGAATGATGTGATAGTGGATCATAATTTATCCTGTAAAACCGCTTCGTTTTAATGGGCGTCATGCTGCCAAAAATGCGCACAACAGGCAAATGAAACGCAAAATATCTGGAGACACAAAGCGTTGAATTGCTAGTATACTATCCCAATTAACCCAAGGAGGACTCCCCATGGCCGAAGAAACCATTTTCAGCAAAATTATCCGCCGCGAAATTCCCGCTGATATTCTGTATCAAGACGAGCTGGTGACCGCTTTTAGAGACATCTCGCCAAAGGCGCCAACCCATATTTTGATTGTGCCGAATCATTTGATCCCAACCGCAAACGATATGAAAGCCTCGGATGAACCCGCACTCGGCCGGATGATGACTGTGGCGGCCAAACTGGCAGCAGAGGCGGGGATTGCCAAAGACGGTTATCGTTTGATCATGAACTGTAATAAACATGGCGGACAGGAAGTGTACCATATCCATATTCATCTCGTTGGCGGAGAGCCACTGGGACCCATGCTGAGCCAAGGTCAATGAAGGTCAATCCCGAGTTTTTTCCGCTGACTCAAATGGCGCAGCGGTTTGTCGATCAGCTCGCCCAGTGCCGTCGCTTAGGGTTAACCGTGCTCGAAGCCAGTGAGC
Source organism: Shewanella decolorationis (assembly GCF_004354305.1). NCBI lineage: Bacteria > Pseudomonadati > Pseudomonadota > Gammaproteobacteria > Alteromonadales > Shewanellaceae > Shewanella > Shewanella decolorationis. The sequence continues at coordinate 85,709 of NZ_CP037898.1, forward strand.
ACCATGTACTGATTGAGTTGCCCTATAGCACTGAGTTAATTGGTTATCCCGATACGGGTGTGATCCATGGCGGGGTGATCACCACCCTGATGGACACAGCCTGTGGCAGCGCGGTAGTGAGTGCGATTTTTCAAAAATATCAATCCTTAGAGATTTCGCCCACCCTCGACTTGCGGGTCGATTATATGAAACCCGCGCAGCCCCATAAGCCAGTTTATGGCTTTGCGGAATGCTATAAGTTGTCATCTAATATCGCCTTTACCCGCGCCATCGCCTATCAGGACAGCATCGATGACCCCATTGCCCATGCGGTGGGCTCCTTTATGCGTATTAGCCCCGAAATGGTGGGCGATGCCTTTAGACAAGCCTTGATGGGAGAAGCCGTGCCGCCCTTAGGAGAGACAGATGAACTCAAATAAGCCGACCGAGCCGAAAACTCTCGATGTGCAGGGGATTGTAAAACGCGCTACCGAGTTGAACGACTTTGGTCATCTACTCGAACATGTACCTTATGCTAAGTTTATTGGCATGAAGGTCGAGCGCTTTGGCGACGAGCTGATTTTCAAACTCCCCGCTAAGGACGACAATATCGGTAATCCCATCCTGCCCGCGATTCATGGCGGAGTGATTGCTGGTTTTATGGAAATGTCAGCCATAGTGCAATTAATGGTGTTTATGCAAACGGCAAAAGTGCCAAAGGTAGTCGATTTCTCGATTGATTACCTGCGAGCAGGCCTACATAAAGACAGCTTCGCCGAATGTCGTATCACCCGTCAGGGGCGACGGGTCGCCAATGTGAATATCAATTGTTGGCAAACCAATCGTAAGCAGCTTATCGCTACCGCAAGGGCGCACTTTTTAATCGATTAATCGCGAGGGCGGGGCAGGATGAGCACGTTTTGCCGATGACTATGTTAAGCATAAGTTCAGCTGGCGTCGCGTAGTGTCATTGCCCATCCGTTGTTCGGCACCTAGGTTTTTGTGAGTGAGGGAAAACAAAATGAAAGCAATTTACAGTGGATTAATCTTGGCAGCAGCACTGACACTCGGCGCTTGCACTAATACGGCGGGTATTTCGGTGAACTCACTGGGAGAAACCCGTGTCGATAGTAAGAGTTTTGCCCGTGATATCAGTGTCGAAGGGGTTGAGGCGCGCCGTGTTGGCGATCTTATCCAAGGTTCGGCGCTGATCGTCAGCAAGTCCTCAAGCGATATGCGAGTGCAATATAAGTTCACTTGGTATGATGCCAGCGGCTTTACCATCGAAGATGAAGCCACCAGTTGGAAATCGGTGAAATTACACGGCAAACAACAGCTGCAAGTATCGGCCGTGGCCCCAAATGCACAAGTGGCGAAATTCGATGTTTATGTGCGCGAGACCTATTCAAACTAAGCTTGAATCATAGGGTTGAGTTGTCACTATCGCGTTAGAGCATTTGGCACTTCAAAGCTAAGTTAACGCGCATTGATAAAGATTTACGCCACATTGATAAAGACTTACGTTTTTGAGACGTAAGTCTTTTGATTTTATCTATCCTCATCCTCACCAACCCATCTTCCTTCTGCTCGTTTGTGCGAGATGAGTTTGTCCCGTGACGGTTGCTACGCCGAGAAGCAAAATTGCGATAACTGACTCAGTTCGACGGAAAAGACCTAGCCGCGACAGAAAAGCGGACTTTAGTCCTAAAACTATTTCAGGGTTGAGCACTACTATCAGCATATTATTAGATGAGGATAGACCTATGACCGCGCACATTAACGCACAACCTACTGATTTTGCTGAAACTGTAATTATGCCTGGCGATCCGCTGCGGGCAAAATATATTGCCGAAACCTACCTTACCGATGCTGTAGAAGTCACCAACGTTCGTAATATGCTAGGTTACACAGGTTATTACCAAGGGCAGCGTATTTCTGTGATGGGTCACGGTATGGGGATATCCTCAATGGTGCTCTATGGCCATGAGTTGATTAATTTTTTTGGTGTTAAACGCATCATTCGTATCGGCAGTTTAGGCGCAACCCAAAAACACGTGCAAATGCGTGATGTGATTTTAGCGCAAGCAGCGGGTACCGACTCACCCACGAATGCCAAGCGTAGCAGTGGCTATCATATGGCTACCTCGGCCACCTTTTCCTTACTGCACAAAGCCTATACCCAAGCCAATGAAAAAGGCATTAGCGTTAAAGTTGGCAACGTATTTAGTGGCGATCTTTATTATGATCCCGACGAAGATATGATCCCGGCACTGGAGCGTTTTGGGGTGTTGGGTATCGATATGGAAGTCGCGGGTCTTTATGGCTTAGCGCATCAACAGGGCATTGAATCATTGGCCATTCTCACGGTATCCGATCACTGCCTAACGGGTGAGGAAACCACCGCCGAAGAACGCCAGTTATCCTTCAATAATATGATCGAACTCGCGCTCGCGACTGCGCTGAATTAGGTCACACGCTAACCTTGCACCTTTCGCATTTCACGATGGAATGACAAAAATGAATAATAAAATCACCTTAACCGCCATTAGTTTTCTCGCGAACTTTATTATGGCGGGTTTTGCGACGCAATTTGGGATGTTGATAGAACCCATAGCGGAGAAGTTTGCAGCCGATGTGAATGATGTGGCCTCAATCTTCTCCTTACTTAATGGTGGTGCATTGGCGGGGACCATTGCCGCCTTTTTCTTCATTGAAAAGTTGGGCATCAAGCGGATCACCTTACTCAGTTATAGTCTAGTTGCGCTTTCTGCGCTGGCATTACACCTTACCAGTTCGCTACAGCTAGTGATGCAGGCCATGACCTTAATTGGGTTCTGCGGCGGGATTGGGCTGTGTATCGCAGGCACCATTGTGGTGTCAGTATGGCAAGCCAAAATGCAGAGCACTATGTTAGTGGTGCAGGATGCGACCTTTAATGTTGCTGGGGTGGTGTTTCCGCTGATCACAACCTACGCCTTAACCAATGCCTTATCATGGAGTTACAGTTACTTAGCCGTGGGTTTGGTTGCCTTAGGCACGGTGATTATTAGCTTATTCACCAATTTTTCTCTGTGCGAGCAATCATCGAATACGGAGGAGAAACAACAATCAGAGTGGAATTTCGGCATTATCAGCGGCGGTATCGGCTTATTTTTAGGCATGCTGGCGCTGTATACCTTCCTCACGTGGGCACCGTTATTTGTAAAACAAAAATTTGATATCCCATTTGAAGAGGCGGGCAATATCATTACCCAATACTGGTCGGCCGCGTTGATTGGTGCCTTAATTTCAACCCTGATCGTGACCCGGGTAAAAATTCATCATTTCTTAGTCGGTATTATTGGTTTAGCCATGGTGATCACCTTTGTGATTGTGACTACCGACAAGTTGAATTGGATTGCTTATTTAACCTACGGTTACGGCTTTGTCTGTGCGGCACTTTACAATGCGTTTATTGCCTATGGCGTGTCGTTTGTGAAGCAAGCCAGCAGCAAGAATGTCTCCTACATTTTGATCAGTGGCAGTACGGGGGCCATGTTTAGTCCGGCGATCAGTTCGTTCTTCGAACGTATTATCGGCTTGCAAACCGTGATGTATGTGATCCCCGTGCTTTACGCCGCAATCTTTATGCTGCTGATTGCATCGAGCCGGATGAAACCTGCGATGTCTGCACAATCACTTTCGGCAAGTTAAGCTAAAGGCCCATACTTGGTTGTTATCTGCCGAGTATGGGTGTTGTCGAAGTGGGTTAAATGCCTGCTTCGACAAAAGCTTTAAGTGCACTCAGGTTTTTTATCCGAATGCCTTCTTTTTTACGCTCGATTAAACCGCGCTCTTCCAAATGTTGTAATGCCCGTCGGTAGACCCTGTCAGTGGTACCAAAACGCTCCGCCTCTAAATAACGCTTACTAAAACCATCGACGGGTAAATCGTTTAAATACTCATGGTAGATATCGAATGCCACGTTATAGCTGATGGGATAAAGCAGTCTGCGGGTAAAAATATCGACGGTATCTTGGTAATCAATCGCTATGGCACTGGCAAAAAACAGCGCCAGTTGCGGGTGTTGGCCGAGGGAATGTTGCAACTTTTCAGTGCTAATTAGCGAAATTTCCAAGGGCTCGTTGGCGATGATGTCCAGCTGGCACTGGTATTGGGTAAAAAACTCCATCTCACCAAAGAGCTGTGAATCACAATCGATAGTCCCTAATTGGAAACAACGGCCATTTCTGGCGGTGTGCCCCAACGATACGCGGCCTTGCTTGACTAACACCAGCGAGTTTATGGCTTCACCTTGCGTCATCAGGTGAGCGCCTTTTTTGAGCATTTTGACTTCGCTGATACAGCTAAGAATCACTGCTTCAATAAGAGGATAGTCTTGTTCCCATCGCTGGCTATAACGTCCCTTGGCTAACGGTTTTAGCTGCATTGAGTTGACCCTTCTACCATACTTAAAATCGTCGCCTTCTATAGCATTAGAAAGCATATTGGGTCAAATCAGCCAAAGGAGAGAAGGGCGTTTGTATCGACTGATTGTGAGCCGCCAGAGGTTTCAACAAAGGCATGAATGGCGTGAGCTAAGCGTCATTTACTGATGTGCAGTGACAAGAGTGTCTACTTTATGATTTTCGTCATGTATACTTAGCGCCGCCAAGGGGTGTTTGCCAACAAAGTGGCAGACTGAGATGTCATCAGACGAACCCTTAGAACCTGATCCGGCTAATACCGGCGTAGGAATGGGCCAATCAACAGCACACTTCTGAATCGCTTATTCGTTGCCGGATCTCAAACATGTATTTGAGGTCCTATGTCTAACAAAAAGTCTAACAAAAATTCTTCAATCTTCACCGTAGCCTTAACTCGTGCCCCCTTAGCGCTGGCCATTTCGGCTGCGTTAAGCACGGCCGCATGGGCGCAAACCGATGCTATCGATAAACCTGATCCCAGCAATGATATGGAAATCATGGTGGTGACGGCGGATTTTCGCAGTGCCAGCTTAGAGAAAATGCCATCAAGCATTACCGTTATCGATGCCCAGCAAATTCAAGATGAAAGTGCCCAGCACTTTGAAGATGTGATGAACTCCATCGCCAACTTTAACTGGTCGGGTGGCAGCTCGCGTCCTAAGTATTTCCAGATCCGTGGCGTGGGGGAGCAGGAGCAATATCAGGGTGCACCTAACTCGTCTGTGGGTTATATCATTGATGATATTGATTTATCCGGTATCGGCATGGTGTCGAGCATGTACGATCTGCAACAGGTCGAAGTGTTACGCGGCCCGCAGGGTACCCGCTATGGCGCCAATGCGTTAGCGGGCTTGATTTACCTTAAGAGCAACGACCCGACCGATGTGTTTGAACATGGCGCCGAGGTTTCTTTAGGCAATGACGATTTGCAAACCTTCAGCGGTTTTAGCTCAGGGCCGTTAACCGATTCGGGCAAATTGTTATACCGCGTGTCGCTGCAGCAGCATCAGCAAAACGGTTATCGCGACAATCTCTATTTAAATAAAGAAGATACCAATGGTCGTGATGAATTTACTGGCCGCGCTAAATTACGCTGGTATGCCACCGATAATCTGCAACTCGATTTAACCCTGCTGCATGCCGATTTTGATAACGGCTACGATGCCTGGAGCTTAACCAACGATCCTAAACATACTATTTCGGATCAGCCGGGTGTCGATAGCCAGCGCACCACGGGCGCAGGATTTAAAGCAACCTACTCGGGCGCAGAATCGTTTGAGTTAACCTCGCTGACTTCATTTGCCAATACCGATCATCATTACAGTTACGATGGCGATTGGGCGAACCCTGAGTATTGGGCCGCCAAGCAATGTGAGGATGAGGGCAATCTTGCCCCTTGTCAGTACGATTACTTCTGGGACAAAACCGGTCAGCGTAAAACCTTATCCCAAGAGTTCCGCTTAAGCTCGACCGATCAAGGCCGTATTTTTGCCGGTTCAACCGACTGGTTACTTGGGGTTTATGCGATGAACCTTAAAGAAGATAACCAACTGTATTCTGAATATAATACTTGGCCCGATGAGGTATTAGATTCCGAATATGAAGCAACCAATTACGCCGTATTTGGTCAGTTGGATACGGATTTAGGCGCCGATTATGCTTTGTCTGTGGGACTGCGTGCCGAGCGTCGCAATAGCCACTACTCAGATACCAACAATGACAATTTTGACCCGAGCGAAACCATGTGGGGCGGCCATATTGCGCTGAGCAAAGTGCTGAATGAGTCCCATAATGTGTACGCCCGTGTGGCGCGCGGTTACAAGGCGGGCGGTTTTAACATGACCTTGCCAGTCGAACTCAATGATAAAAAAGAGTTTGATACCGAAACCCTATATAACTACGAAATCGGCCTTAAATCCCATTGGTTTGAAGGGCTTATCGATACGAATCTAGCGCTGTTCTATATGGACAGACAGGACCAGCAAGTGGCCGCATCCCAGCAAGATCCGAACAAGCCACAACGCTTTATCCTCTACACTGAAAATGCGGGTAGCTCACACAACTACGGTGCCGAGTTGGACGCCACTTGGTATGCCACCGATAATCTCCAGTTTTACTCAAGCCTAGGTTGGTTAGAGACGGCGTACGGCGATTACCAGTATCAAGATAAATACGGTAGCGCTGTGGATTTAACGGGCCGCGATTTGGCCCATTCACCACACTTAACCTACAGCCTAGGCGGTACCTATCGTGCAAACTCGGGTTGGTTTGCCAACGTCAATATGAGTGGTAAGAGTGAGTTTTACTACTCAGACAGCAACGACTCGCGCTCTGAGCCATACACCATTGTGAATGCGCGTGTAGGCTACGAGGCGAGTGCTTGGTCGGCGTATTTATGGGGTCGCAACCTGTTCGATGAAGAATATGGTGTGCGTGGTTTCTATTTTGGTAATGAGCCGGATAACGGCTGGGCGGAAAAGCAATATATCCGCTACGGCGACCCACGCCAAATTGGGGTCACACTAAACGTTAAGTTTATGTAATCCCAGAAGAATGAGACATCAGATGTCAGGCTGTGTTCGCTCATTACGTCACCGCCTGACGATTGCATTATTAGCATTTGACCCAAGGAGTGAAGATGAAACTCACCGCCGAAATTAGCATGTATCCCTTTAATGAAAATTATCTCGACCCGATCAAATGGTTTATCCATCGCTTGGATAATTATCCAACGATTCAACGTGTTACCAATGCTATGGCGACGCAAGTGTGTGGCGACTATCAAGATGTGATGGCAATGCTGGCGACCGAGATGCAAGCCGCCCATGAAAAATGGGGCAAAGCTGTGTTTGTATGTAAGTTTATTGGTGGTGAGCTGAATTTAGCCCACAGCGAGTAACGCCCTAAGTTAACTTGAACGCTAAAGCGAAGTGGTTCAAGCAAGCGATATAGAGTGAGAGTAAGGCAATGACAGAATTATGGTTAACGCTGGTCAATAGTGTTAATGCTGCCCTAGGGGAAGTCCATGTGATGACCGCATGGGAAGCCTTAGCCGTGGTATTGGCCATGGCCTATTTGCTACTGGCCATGAAGGCGAGCGTTTGGTGCTGGGCGGCGGCATTTACCAGCACGGCCATTTACACTGTCTTGTTTTGGAAAGTGGCACTGCTGATGGAGTCGGTGCTGAATATCTATTACATGGCCATGGCACTCTATGGTTACTGGCTCTGGACCCAAGGTGGCGATAAACATCAAGGGGTGAAAGTGACTACTTGGCCGCTGAAAACCCATTTAAAGTTGATTGTTGCGACGGGGATTGTTTCCTTAGGCGTTGGCCATGGGATGGCAACTTTTACCCAGGCTTCCTTTCCCTATCTCGATGCGGCCACTACTTGTTTTGCGGTGATGACGACCTATTTAGTCGCTAAAAAAGTGTTGGAGAATTGGCTGTATTGGGTGGTTATCGATCTGGTGTCGATTTACCTTTATCTCAGTAAGGGACTGATGCTGACTTCATTATTATTTGTGCTCTATGTTGGCCTGGCGGTTGTAGGCTATTTCCTGTGGCGCGCCGCCCTTGCCGATAGCCGCAATCCCCATCTAGAGTCGAGCGCTGCAAAGCTACTCGGCTAACGGTGGCAGATATCAACAGATGATGGCTAACACACAAGGGCTGCGAATGTTTCATAAGCTATTCAACATGATTGTTGTGGTAAGCCACTAATGCCGCCGCACATTGGGCAGGACAAGGATGCGTTGCTTGCGGTATTAGCACAGGCAGGGCTTACTGATATCACGCAAATTCAGCCCTTAGCGGATGGATTAAGTAACCACAACTACCATATCGAAACGCCGACAGCGCATTATGTCTTGCGAGAAAACGCCAATGCCGCCGATAGCTTTTGTTCGCGGGAACAAGAGTTGTTCTATTGGCGCCATCTTGCCAAGGCAAAGCTTGCCCCCGAGTTGCTGTGGGTGAGTGGCGATCAGCGTTATTACCTAAGCCAGTTTATCTTCGCGCAATCTCTGCCAAGCCTTCCTATAGCATCTCCATTCGCGCCGCTGATGGAGGATATTGGGGGGAGGGAGGCGTTGGTTACCGAAAAGCGTATTGCCGCAAGAGGTATTGATACACTTGAGCAGCTCAAGGTGCAACGCGAGCCAACTATGGCATCAGGTTATCAAGAACTGAGCCAGCAAAATTTAAGCTTGCAAAACTTAAACTGGAACGAATTAAGCTGGAAAGATCTAGAGTCTCAATGCAGTGCGGCGACCTTTTGCTTGGGTGAAACGCACATTGAGGCTTGGTTGCAATCTCATGCCGATATCAAGCTCGCAGCAGACCCGCAGGCTTGGTATCAGTCGGAACGACTCGCTTTGTTAGACTGCTTAACGCCGAATCGCGCCCACAGCCTGTTACTGCAATTGCTGCAACAGCTACGCGTGCAAGCGACTGGGCCGTACCACATCAGTATCACTGAGCAATGGCAGGAATATCACGGGCTGTTGTTAGCCTTTTCCGCAGCGGATATGGGCGAGGCATGGCAGAGCCGATTGGCGCAATTACTCAGCATACAAACACAGATCCTTGATTGGACGGCGACCTTAGCCGATTGTTTAGTCGCGCCGCAGTTTTGCCATCGCGACTTAAATCCCCATAATCTGCTGCTAAAAGATAACCAGTTGTATTGCATTGACTTTGAGTATGCGACCGCCTCTCATCCTCTGTGTGAACTGGCCGTTGTGCTCGCAACTCACCAATTAACGCCTGCGCAGCGGTATCTATTAGTGCGGCAGTATCTGGCTGAACACCCCGGCTTAACCTCGGATGCCATCAAGGCGATACCTGCAGCCATCGAGATGTATTGGGTGTTTGCTGTGTATTGGGCATTATTGATGGCGGCGCACACCCGTGGTGAGCGGCAGCAGGAATACTTCGACTGGTTCGATCATTTCTGGCCACTTATCAGCCACACGTCTTAAGCCTTTTGTTTCTCACTGCCTCTGTTTGGTTATGGTTGTTGTGTTAAAAAAATAAACTTTCTATTAACCTCAGTGTCATAGGATGACCAAGGCTGAACGGATGCAAATTGATGAAAAAAGCTGTGTTGTTAGTGGTGTTGCTATTTGGCTTAACGGCCTGCTCGACCAAATTTAGTTATCATTTTCTCGACTGGGCCATAGGTTGGGAGTTGGATGACTATGTCAGCCTTGATAAAAAACAACAGAAGGTCGTCGATGGGCTTATCGACAAGTTTGTGCTTTGGCACCAATCCGAAGAACTCGGCCATTATGTGGCGCAGTTAACCGAAGTTGAGCAGCAGATCCAAACCAATACCTTAACTCCCGCATTGTGGGCCGAGCATGTCACGCTCGCCAAACGGCATTGGTTTCGGTTATTTGAGTTTGCACTGCCGGAAATGTTGCCGATTATCTCATCGTTAACCGATGAACAGGTGAAGCAAATTCTTACCCAGTCGCGAAAAGACGAGCAGGAATTGATTAAGGAGTTTGCCGGTAAAACCCCCGAGCAGTTACAGCAGGAGGCCGATGAAAATCTTATCGAGCAATTTGATGACTGGCTGGGTAGCGTAACGGATGAGCAAAAAACGCTTATTCATCAATATAATCAACAGCGACTGTCGACCTTAGATATGTGGCTCGATTACCGCCACGAATGGTTACGTCAATTTGAAGTAGCCCTTGGACAGCGCAGCGATATTCCGTTGCTGACCGAGCGATTGACCCTGCTGATGACGCGCCCTGATGAGCTTAAGTCGGAAAAATATCGCACCATTTTAAGGCAAAATACCGAAGCATTCGGCGGCTTGTTACTCACTATCAATGCCTGTCTGTCAGCGAAGCAGTCCAAGCATTTTTATAATAAGCTGAACAAACTTATTCAAGATCTGCGTGAATTAAATCAAGAGGGAATTGAAAAAGTGGCAAAAGCCGCGAAAGATTAATCCCGCCGCCAAGGTCTATTGGGCAACTCCATCTAATTCAGAGATTGCCCATGTTGCTTGTTAACCTTTATCAAAAATTCCTCAATGCGAGCCGTTATAGTGAGGGGCTTGCCCCCTTAGCCCTTCGGCTTTATCTCGCGCCTGTGCTAATGCAGGCTGGCTATAACAAGCTCGCGCATTTTGAAGACACTGTAGCTTGGTTTGCTAATCCCGACTGGGGACTGGGTTTACCTATGCCGACGTTAATGGCGGCGCTGGCGGCAGGCACTGAGTTTTTGGGTGCGTGTTTATTACTCGTTGGCTTAGCAACGCGGCTGATATCTATCCCTTTGATGATAACCATGCTGGTGGCGGCGTTTACTGTGCATTGGCCCAATGGTTGGCTGGCGATTGCCGATGGCCGTTCATGGCTCGCCAATGAGCGGGTACTCGAGGCGGGTGACAAGCTGGATAAAGCCAAATCCCTATTGCAGGAATACGGCAATTACGATTGGTTGACCAGCTCGGGTAACTTGGTGGTGCTGAATAATGGCATTGAGTTTGCGGCGACCTATTTTATTATGTTGCTGGCACTCTTCAGCCTAGGAGGTGGGCGTTATACCAGTCTCGATTACTTTATCGCTAAGCGATATGGCATAAAGTAAGCCAAGTGACTTTGCTTGCAACATTTTCAATCCCACTTTTGCGTGGGATTTTTTGTACCTCTTTAGCCGCAATTTGCTATGCTTGTGCCAATTTATACGCACCCATTTTTAAGAACAGGGATAATCACTTGGACGCTATCGAACTTTTACTCACCCGCCAATCCACCCCAAGATTAACCGCGCCAGCGCCAAACGAGGGCGAGCTTAAAATCATTTTAGATGCGGCGATTCGAGTGCCAGATCATGGCGCCTTAGCACCGTGGGAATTTATTATTGCCACAGGCCAAGGGTTAGACACCTTAGCGGATATCTATGTCAACGCGGCCAAAGCCAGCGGCGCCGATGAAGATTTCATCAATAAAGCCAAAGGGATGCCGATGCGCGCGCCTATGGTGATTACTGTTGTGGCGAAAACCCAACAGCACCCTAAAGTACCTGTGCTTGAGCAGCAAATCGCAGCGGGCTGCGCCACTATGGCGATGCAGCAAGCGGCATTCGCGCTCGGGTTAGGCGCGGTGTGGCGCACCGGGGATTTTGCCTTCGACGCCAATGTGAATGCGGCATTAGGCTTAGCGCCAGAGGATCAAATCGTTGGCTTTTTATACGTGGGCACACCTGCGGTAGCTGCACCGAAAAAGCCGCAAAAGGATGGCAGCCAGTACGCCCGCTACCTATAACCTGGTTTATCCCCTCTGAATGGGAGGCTCAGTATGCAACTACTCAGTATGCAAGTTGCCCAAACCCCAAGATTGCTGCTGCGGCAGTTAACGCCCGATGATGCGTCATTTATTTTGGTATTACTCAACACCCAAGGATTTATCGACAATATCGGCGATAAGGGCGTGCGTAGTTTGCAGGATGCCAAGGACTATATCGCCAATGGGCCAGCGATTAGCTATCGCGAACATGGTTTTGGCTTGTTTGCCGTGGTGCTGGCCGAAAATGGCTTTCCGATTGGCATTTGCGGCCTGATCAAACGGCCGACGCTGGCGGATGTGGACTTAGGTTATGCCTTTTTGCCGCAGTATTGGGGCAAAGGTTATGCGTTTGAAGCCGCTAAAGCCTCACTGGAGTTCGGTAAAACCTTAGGGATTGAACGGATTGTCGCGATAGTGAGCCCGCATAATCAGGCCTCTAAGTCGCTGCTGAATAAATTAGGCATGTCGTTTGAAACCCAGTTGCAGTTAACTCCTAATGATCCGCCGGTTGAATTATTTTCCTGATAAATTCTAATCACATAAATAATAAAGCCCCAACATTGGGGCTTCATTATTCCAGGGTCTCTCTGTCGCTAAACGTTACTTTTTACTGAAACATTATCGCTGGAATGGATATACGCTCCCGAGTTTCATAATTTGAGTGAGCTCATCTAGCGCGGTGCGTGATTCGATAACGAGTTGTGGATCGGCTAAATCCTGAGTTGATAAACGGTCGCGATAGTGTTTATCCACCCAAGCGTTTAAACGTGCAAATAAAGCATCGTTAAGTAAAGTGTGTTGATTTACTGCGGCAACTTCGCGCTCATTCATGGCAACCCGTAAACGCAAGCAGGCCGGTCCTCCACCATTTTGCATACTTTGTTTCACATCGAAATACAGCACTTGTTTGATAGGGGTATTTAACGTTAGTAGCTCATTTAAATACGCATAAACGGCCGGATTCTCTTGGCAGTCCGTAGGGGCTATGATGGCCATTTCGCCCGAGGGAAGGGTGATTATCTGGGTATTAAATAGATAACTCTTTACCGCATCGTTAATTGCCACTTTGGCGGTTGGAACCTCGATAAAGAATAATTCGGTGTCGAGTTTTCGTCTTATTTCATCCAATTTTGCCTGTGTATTCAAGAATGCTTGCTCATGGTAAAACAGCACATTTTGGTTACCCACGGCAATTACATCATTGTGGAATACCCCTTGGTCAATCACGTCAGGATTTTGCTGAATAAAAACACAATTATCTTCCTCAAGTTGATGCAATCTTGCTATCGCCATCGACGCTTCGAGGGTTTGTCTTGCGGGATATTTTTGTGGTCTTGGCGCATTAGGATTGGTGGCCTCTTGACCGTAAACAAACAGCTCTACCCCTGCATGACCATATTCTTGGCACAGGCGAGTGTGGTTCGCCGCGCCCTCATCACCGAAGCTATTATGCTCAGGTAAATGATTATGGTGATGAAAATAGTGGGGATCATTGAAAGTTGCTGTTAAGATGCGCCCCGTTGTGACGGGTTCGATGCTGCGATGTAACTTATCAACGAGGTTCGCGGGGGTAAAATGCAGCTTACCATCTCGTGTGTCGGCACTGGGAGACACGGTTGCCGCATTGGCCGTCCACATGCTTGATGCACTGCAACAGGCATTGAGTAGTGCAGGGGCAGTTTTAGCGGCTTGTTGTAAAACTTGGGTATCGCTGCCTGAAAAACCAATTCGGCGTAGCGTATTAAGATCGGGGCGCTCTTGCGGCGCTAACATGCCTTGGATCATCCCTAAATCAGCGAGTGCTTTGGCTTTTTGCAAACCTTGTTTAGCGGCGGCTTTAGGATTTGAGACTAAAGCGGCGTTGTTGAGTGAGGCCACATTGCCAAAAGACAAACCGGCATAATTGTGGGTTGGCCCAACGAGTCCGTCGAAATTCGCTTCAAAGTGCTTCATTGCTTATCCTTGTGATAGGGAAGGTTATTATTTATTCAAATGGTCCCTGAAGCGACCCAGTATACTGAAGGTTTTTGTGGGCACAAGCGCACGGTTTTGTGCTCAAAGCGACTTTTTCGCGATAAATGCATAACTATTTCTTGCTTGCTGGCAAATAATGAAATATTAGTTTTTAATTACGCAATATTATTTTTTTACATTTTTTCAACTTTGATTAAAAAGTGACTCGCTGGTACATATAAAAGAGGGATTAGCTTGAAACTCTCCATGCAACCCTCTATATATGGAGCCAATTTCCACCTTCTTGAGATTTTTTGGCGCAAATCAAACTATGGGTAAATCGCTAGTTATTGTCGAATCACCGGCCAAAGCTAAGACTATTAATAAATATCTTGGCAAAGAATTCATCGTTAAATCGAGCGTAGGTCATATTCGTGATCTGCCTACATCTTCTGTATCTGATGGCTCAGAAAAGGTTAAATCTGCCGCAGAAGTGAAGAAGATGTCGCCAGAAGAAAAGGCGCGATACAAAAAGGTGAAAGAACATCAAGCGCTGGTATCGCGTATGGGCGTTAACCCTGAAAAGGGCTGGGCGGCTAAATATCAGATCCTACCGGGTAAAGAGAAAGTCGTTAAAGAGCTGCAAGCCTTAGCCGATTCTGCTGACCAAATCTATCTCGCAACGGACTTAGACCGTGAAGGGGAAGCCATCGCCTGGCATTTGCAAGAGGTGATTGGTGGCGATCCTTCACGGTATCAACGTGTTGTGTTTAACGAGATCACCAAATCTGCGATTCAAGAAGCCTTTAGTAAACCTTCTGCTCTTGATACCAATATGGTCAATGCCCAGCAGGCGCGGCGATTTTTAGACCGTGTCGTCGGCTTTATGGTGTCGCCTCTGTTGTGGAAAAAGGTTGCCCGAGGTTTATCAGCCGGACGAGTTCAATCCGTGGCAGTGCGCCTCGTGGTGGAACGTGAAAGTGAAATCAAAGCCTTCGTACCCGAAGAGTTTTGGGATGTGCATGCACAGCTTAATACGCCTGCGAGCGAAGCGCTGCGCATGGAAGTGGTTAAGTACTTAGACTCAGCCTTTGAGCCAACAAACGAGCAGCAAGCGTTAGCCGCCGTCCAAGCTTTATCTTCAGCCAGCTTTAAAGTGATCGCTCGTGAAGATAAAGCGACCCAGAGTAAACCTTCGGCTCCTTTTATTACCTCGACTCTGCAACAAGCGGCCAGTACTCGTTTAGGCTTTGGGGTGAAGAAAACCATGATGATGGCGCAGCGCTTGTACGAAGCGGGTCACATCACTTATATGCGTACCGATTCGACAAACTTAAGCCAAGAAGCCTTAGACAGCGTGCGTGAGATGATCGGCAAGGAATACGGCGCCAAGTATTTACCTGCCGAACCTATTCGCTACGGCTCTAAGGAGGGCGCACAAGAGGCGCACGAAGCGATTCGTCCTTCAAACGTGCACGTAGAAGCGGCGGCATTAACCGATATGGAGCGTGATGCACAGCGCCTTTACGAGTTAATTTGGCGTCAGTTTGTCTCCTGTCAGATGACACCTGCCCAATACGATGCGACTAAACTCACGGTGAAGGCGGGGGACTACGAGCTGAAAGCAACAGGGCGTATCCTGCGCTTTGACGGTTGGACCCGTGTGCAAACCGCATTGAAAAAGAAAAATGAAGAAGACAATACCTTGCCTTCGGTGAACGAAGGGGATGTACTGTCTCTAGTCGAATTAGAACCTAAGCAACACTTTACCAAGCCGCCTGCCAGATACAGCGAAGCCTCATTGGTAAAAGAATTAGAGAAGCGTGGTATTGGTCGTCCTTCAACCTACGCCACTATTATTTCGACGATTCAAGAACGGGGTTATGTCAAAGTTGAAAACCGCCGTTTCTACGCTGAGAAAATGGGCGAGATTGTCAGTGAGCGTTTAGTCGGAAGTTTTGCCGAGCTGATGAGCTACGACTTTACCGCTAGCATGGAACAGACCCTCGACGATGTTGCCAGCGGAGAGCTGGATTGGAAAAAAGTCCTCGATGGTTTCTATGCCGACTTCACTAAACAACTCGAGAAGGCGGAATTGTCACCAGAAGAAGGCGGTATGCGCCTTAATCAAATGGTGATGACCAATATTAAATGTCCGACTTGCGGTCGCCAAATGGGGATCCGAACCGGTACAACTGGTGTATTCCTTGGTTGTTCGGGTTACGAGTTGCCACCAAAAGAGCGCTGCAAAACCACCATGAACCTAACGCCTGGCATTGAAGCGATTAGCGACAGTGAAGACGCCGAAACTGATGCGCTACGTGCCAAACATCGCTGCGGTATTTGTGGTACGGCGATGGACAGCTACCTAATCGACGAAAAGCGCAAACTGCATGTTTGCGGTAATAACCCCATCTGTGAGGGTTACGAGGTCGAAGAAGGACAATTTAAGATCAAAGGTTACGAAGGTCCACTAATCGAATGTGACCGCTGTGGCCACGATATGGAATTGAAAAACGGTCGTTTTGGTAAGTATTTCGGCTGTACTAACGAGGAATGTAAGAATACTCGTAAGTTACTGAAAAATGGCGAAGCGGCGCCACCAAAAGAAGATCCTATTTATCTGCCAGAGCTGAAATGCAGCAAGTCTGATGCGCATTTTGTGCTGCGTGACGGTGCGGCGGGGATTTTCTTAGCGGCCAGTACTTTCCCTAAATCTCGGGAAACCCGTGCGCCACTCGTTGAAGAGTTAGTGAAATATCGCGAGCTGTTGTGGCCAAAGTATCAGTATCTTGCCGATGCTCCCATCGCCGATGATGAGGGGAATAAAGCCGCGGTCAAGTTTAGCCGTAAGACCAAAGAGCAATATGTGGCGACCGAAGTTGACGGTAAAGCCACGGGTTGGTCGGCCCATTATGTGAATGGTAAATGGGTAACTGAATCGGCGGCGAAGAAGGCTAAGAAATAAGCGCTGTAACTTGGCTGTTTGCAAATGGGCTCGCTGTAAAGTGAGCCCATTTTGTTATCTGGAGTCTTGCAAAACGAGGGATTAGGTGTTGTGATATATTTGTTCGTTTAGGCATGCTTATGCTCACGAAACGCGTAATGTTACTTGGTATTCTACTCACATAACAAGCGATGCATATGGAAAGCAACAAGGGCTTACCAAACTGACTTTGTGACAGTGTTTGACTAGGTTTATGTTTTGCTCTCGTCCGTTTAATCAGAATAACGACACTGCACGACTTCGCTTTTAATAAACACCAGCCCAATTGAATAAAGCCCCAAACTAACAGTAATGGTAATTAAGTGAAATGCGCTATACAGACAAGTTTTAGACACAAAAAAGCCAAATCATTGATTTGGCTTTTAGGTTTATAAATGTCATTTGGTTTAACGATTGATCACCATTTCTTCTTAGGTTGAAATAACATATCAATATCGTCTTCTTCATTCTTGGGTTTAGGTGCACTCGGGGCTGAGAGCTTTTGTGCGCCCATAATTTCATCTAATAATGTTTTTGCCTCATCAACCTTGCGGGCAATAAAAGGATCATTAGGAGTTTGTGCTTTAATGGCATGTAATGTCGCTAATGCTTTAGTGACCATTTGTTTTGAAGATCCGTATTGCTTCATAAAGCTCGCTGCACGGGCACGAGACAGCATTGAGTCAACGTTAATTCTAAGTTGTAAACTATCGATACGATTCTCTTCTTGACCAAATATGGCAGGGTCGACTCTGCCCTTATTATGCTCAGCGCGCAAAATGGCTTTTAATTTTTTTAACGTTTGAACCAGCACTAAAATTTGTTTGTCATTATCAGGCAACCTAAAATTCTCAATAGGAGGCACTTGGGGCGGATTAGCTTGCAATGTGTCAATTTGATTTTTGAGATCGGCGAGTCGGCGTTGATAATCAGCTTGCTGTTGGCTGGTACTCAGTGTTGTAGCTATTTCTAGAGCATCTTGGACGCGGCGGTATAGCACTAACATAATATGTGTGCTGCAAGGTATCATTCCTGTATTGGATAGTACGGTTTCGGTTTCATCCAGAATGGCCCTTTGACGAGCAAACTCTACGCGACGTTCAGCCTCTGCACGTTCTTTTTGTTGCTGAATAACGTTAATTCCGATAACAAGCAGTAAAAGTGCACCGATGAGGATCAGAACCAAGGTGAATGTCATAGCTGTTCCATTATTTATCTAATTAGGGTAATGCTACAATAAATCAATAAACTAGCATAGATATCTTAGCCTAGGTTATCATTTCTGTCGTATGAAACTTAAGACTTGTGCTCTATATTCCTATTTGCTTTAATTTTTACTATATACTATAACGATTGATTATAGCTGAGACTGAGTTGTGCCATTTTCGCCAATCACTTTCAGCCTGTTTGAGACAAGGAAATAAGATGAAACTGCAACAGCTCAGGTATATTGCTGAGGTCGTCAAGCATAACCTTAACGTATCGGCCACCGCGGAAAATTTATATACCTCACAACCTGGGATCAGTAAGCAAGTTCGCATGTTGGAAGATGAGTTGGGTATCCAGATTTTTGGACGCAGTGGTAAGCATTTGACCCATGTGACACCCGCCGGGCAGCAGGTGATTAATATCGCCAACGATATCTTAGGCAAAGTCGAAAGCATAAAAAAAGTTTCCGAAGAATATACTAAGCCCGATCAAGGCGAGTTGAATATCGCCACCACGGATACACAGGCGCGTTATGCGTTACCCCATATTATTCGCCAATTTATCGACCGCTATCCTAAAGTCAACTTACATATGCACCAAGGCACGCCGTCGCAGATCAGTGAGCAAGCGGCTCGCGGTGATGCTGATTTTGCGATTGCGACGGAAGCAATGCATTTGTATTCCGATTTGATCATGTTGCCTTGCTACCATTGGAATCGCTCGGTTGTGGTGCCTAAAGACCATCCGTTAGCAACACGTAGCCATATCAGTATTGAAGATTTAGCTCGTTTCCCATTGGTTACCTATGTGTTTGGTTTTGACCGCGCATCGGAGATTGAAAAAGCATTTAACCGCGCCAACCTCGAGCCGCGGGTGGTCTTTAGTGCAACCAGCGCCGATGTGCTGAAAACCTACGTGCGTTTGGGCTTAGGGGTTGGGGTGATAGCTTCAATGGCGATTGACCCAAATATTGATAAAGATTTAGTCGCCATCGATGCGGGTCATTTATTTGCCCACAGTACGACTAAGATTGGTTTTAGAAAGGGTAGTTTCTTACGTAGTTATATGTATGATTTTATTCAACACTTTGCGCCGCATTTAACCCGTGATGTGGTTGAAAAGGCGGTGGCATTACGTGATCAGCAATTGATTGATGAAATGTTTGCCGATAAAAATCTGCCAATGCGTTGATTCTGAATATATTAAATAAAAAATGCCGCAATAAATGCGGCATTTTTTATGCGAAATTGACAACGGTCATACTCGAATTAGGTTAAATCCACTTTATCCATTTCAAGCTGACCTAAGGCAATTACAGCTTGAGTACGATTGCGTACGCCCAGTTTTCTAAAAATCGCGGTGGCATGGGCTTTGATGGTTGCCTCTGAAACACCTAAGTCATAGGCGATTTGTTTGTTAAGCAAACCTTCGGCAAACATTTGCAATACTTTGTATTGCTGTGGTGTTAGATCCGACAGCTTACTCGCCATCTTATCAGTGCTATCGTCTTCAATCGGGATAATTTCTGCATCTTTTGGCAGCCATATATCGCCAAACAACACGGCGGTTAA
Source organism: Shewanella decolorationis (assembly GCF_004354305.1). Taxonomy (NCBI): domain Bacteria; kingdom Pseudomonadati; phylum Pseudomonadota; class Gammaproteobacteria; order Alteromonadales; family Shewanellaceae; genus Shewanella; species Shewanella decolorationis. The sequence goes on from NZ_CP037898.1 coordinate 105,181, forward strand.
GGCTTCTTTCAAGGTTTCCATCGATGCCGATTTAGGTATAAAACCACTGCCACCATAATGGATTGCGCGGCTAATGGTATTGATATCCTCATGGGCTGAAATGACCACCACTGGCAGTTCCGGATAGTGGGAGCGCAGGTGGATAAGCGTCGAATAGCCATGGGAGCCTGGCATTTGCAGATCCAGCAAAACCAAATCGTAACTCACAGTTTGTGAATCTAATACTGACTGCAACGCATCGGCACTGTCGGCCTCATACCATTGGGTGTGCTCAAAGGCGCTACTGAGGGCTTGACGTAGTGCATTTCGAAACAATGGATGGTCATCGGCAATAATTATATTTAAGTTTTCTAGCTTCATGGCTTTGTTGGTTATGTTCGTGGCACGTGAAGATTAAACCCAATGTAACAGAAAAGTAATCGAGGATCCTATTGGTTTATGCAGTAAGATTGACAAAATTTTTATATGTTTCTGGTTGTTATACTTTTGTCTATCAAAAGTGGGCGGAATATTCACATAAAAATAAGCCCCAAAACCAAGGGGTTTAAGGGCTACAGTGCGTTATCTTGGCTGACTAAATCTTATTCAGCGGTCCACACCTGAGTCGGGTGACGTTGTTCGTCAACCGCAACAAAGGTGAATACGCCGCGGATCGCATGCTCGCGATGATCTTGATACATGTCTTCGACGAAAATATTCACTTCCACCTTTAATGAGGTATTACCTACATGGATCACGCGGGCGATGAGTTCGGCTAAGGTGCCGGCTGGAATAGGTTTTTTAAAGTCGATTCTATCGGAGCTGACGGTCACTAAGGTTTTACGGCAAAAGCGAGTCGCGGCAATAAAGGCGGTTTCATCCATCCACGCTAACGCTTCGCCACCGAATAAGGTGTTGTGGTGATTGGTGATAGACGGGAATACCGCCTTGATCACCCGCGCTTCGGATTGATTGATCCGCTGTTCGATGGCGTCAGAAAAGGCAGGGCGGCTAGAGTCAAGTGAATGTGGCATACGGCAACCTGAGGTTATGCATTTTTAAAGAGGCGCAATTATAGTGAGTTTTCAATTTGAATGGTAGAAAACGCCTATATCCTTAGGTATTAAGGTAAAACGAAAAGAAAAAAGGCTTCCACTGGAAGCCTTTTGCCGTGGGTCATCGACTTATTTGCCGAGAAGTTCACGTCTATCGCGGGAGGCTTTGGCCAGATCGCGCAGTAATTTCTCCGAGTCATCCCAATGTAGGCAAGCATCTGTGATGCTTTGGCCGTAGCATAAAGGTTGACCTTCAACCACCTTTTGATTGCCTTCCTGTAAGAAACTTTCGGCCATCACCCCGGCAATCGCCGTGCTGCCCGCGCGCATTTGCGCCATGATATTGTCGGCAACGACTAACTGCTTCAAGTGATTCTTTTCGCTATTGCCATGGCTAAAATCAACCACCATTCGCGGTGTTACATCGACAGACTCAAGTTTTAATCTAGCTTCTTCAATGTCTTGCTCAAAGTAATTTGGCTTTTTACCGCCACGTAAAATGATATGTCCGAAAGGATTACCATGGGTGCGATAGACAGACATGGCGCCATCTTTATCCGGTGAATAGAAGATATGTGGCACTTTTGCTGCGCGCACCGCATCGACGGCGATATTAATATTGCCATCGGTACCGTTTTTAAAGCCCACGGGGCAGGAGAGCGCCGAAGCCATTTCACGGTGGACTTGGCTTTCGGTAGTGCGGGCACCTATAGCGCCCCAAGTGATTAAGTCGGCAATATATTGACCGTTCACCATATCCAAAAATTCGGTGGCAATGGGTAATTTCAACTCTGTAATTTGCTGCAATAATTCGCGGGCAATACGTAATCCTTTATTTGGCTCGAAGCTGCCGTCCAAATCAGGATCGGAGATTAACCCCTTCCAACCAACGATAGTGCGTGGCTTTTCAAAATACACACGCATTAAAATGCAGAGATCGTCTTTTAACTCTTGGTGCAATACGGCTAAACGGCGAGCGTAGTCGAGGGCGGCTTGCGTATCGTGGATAGAACAAGGACCAATAATTACCAGCAGGCGTTGGTCTTCGCCCATAATGATGGCTTCAACTTCACGACGTTGCTGAACGAGGTAATCGGCTGCATCTTGGGTTAACGGGTACTCAGATGCCAGTTGTGCAGGTGAGATGACTTTAGCTAATAAGGAAGTACGTAATTCGTCTGTTTTAATGGTCATTCAAAATACCGAGCTTGCGTGCGGCGCTTTTCGCCAGATTGCCTCGGATTATAACGAATCGAACAGCATTGCACAGTGCCAATTGTGTTAATTGTCGGCAACTGTGCAATGAATTTGATTTAAGTTAGACCTATTTAGCCTAAATCGAGGGACTCGATTGCCTCGTTCGAAATCATCAAGATTAGAACATATGACGTTCTAAGCCTGTCACGTCCAAAATCTTAGTGGCGATTTCTTCGACCGAGTGATTGGTGGTGTCGATATAAGGAATCCGTTCACGTTTAAACATCATCTCGACTTCTTTTACCTCTAAACGACACTGCTTTAAGGACGAGTAGCGGCTGTTTTCCATGCGGCTTTGGCGGATTTCATGTAAGCGCACCGGATCGATGGTTAAGCCGAACAACTTCTTCTTATTGCGCTTTAACGCTTCGGGTAGTTTTAGGTTATCCATATCATCTTCGGTGAACGGATAGTTGGCCGCTTTAATACCAAACTGCATCGATAAATAGAGGCTAGACGGGGTTTTACCGCAGCGAGACACGCCAAGCAGGATCAAATCGGCCTGATCCATATGTTTCATGGTTTGGCCATCATCATTATCCATCGCAAAATTGATAGCATCGATTCGGGCTTCATAGCCATGATTGGCTTTTCCGTGGGTGCGATGTAACACCGGAGAGGCGCTAACGCCTAAATGTTGTTCAAGTGGTGCAACGAAGGTGTTTAAAAAATCGTAATCTATGCCTTCACTCGAATAAATAATGTCTCGAATTTCAGGTTTTACGATCGAATGGAACACTAATGGCCGTTCGCCTGTTGTAATAAAACAATCATTAATTTGCCGTTTAACGTTTTCAGCTTTTGCTAATGTTTCAACAAATGGAATTGTAAGTGACTCAAATTCTAATGGAAATTGCGAGAGAACTGCATGCCCAAAAACCTCAGCTGTGATCGCCGTCCCGTCGGAGATGTAAAATACCTTTGGTGCCATACTGACCTCTTGTAGTAATAAAATTACAAATAAAATTATAGATTTACGCTGCTTCAGCGGGAGTGTAAAATGTCGCTGCCCTCGTGTGAAGGGGCCACTGAAATAAACTTGCGGAGATAGAACTGTGCAGCAATACGTACTCTGGTATCAGGAATTAGGCATGGGTGACGTCAACTTAGTTGGCGGTAAAAATGCTTCTCTTGGCGAGATGATCAGCAATCTAGCTAATGCCGGTGTTCAAGTACCTGGCGGATTTGCGACTACTTCTTATGCGTTCAATGAGTTCCTTGAACAAAGTGGAGTAAACCAGAAGATTTATGACATCCTAGCAACATTGGATGTAGATGATGTCAATGCGCTGGCACAAGTAGGTGCACAGATCAGACAATGGGTTATCGATACCCCGTTCCAACCAGCTCTCGAGCAAGCGATTCGTGAAGCTTACGACAAACTTGCCGCTGAAACGAGCGATGCATCATTCGCAGTGCGTTCTTCTGCTACCGCAGAGGACATGCCAGATGCATCTTTTGCTGGTCAGCAAGAAACCTTCTTAAACGTGAAAGGATTTGACTCAGTACTCGTGGCGATTAAGCACGTGTTCGCGTCACTCTTTAACGACCGTGCAATTTCATACCGTGTTCACCAAGGTTATGAGCACCACGGTGTTGCCCTGTCTGCCGGCGTACAACGCATGGTTCGTTCAGACAAAGCTGCATCAGGCGTGATGTTCACCATGGACACTGAATCAGGCAACAACGATGTAGTGTTTATCACTTCATCTTTCGGTCTGGGTGAAATGGTTGTTCAAGGTGCGGTAAACCCTGACGAATTCTATGTTCACAAACCCATCCTTACTCAAGGCCATAAAGCCGTTGTTCGCCGTAATATCGGTAGCAAGCTCATCCAGATGGTGTATTCCGATGATGCTTCTCACGGCAAACAAGTGAAAATTGAAGACGTAGCTGCTGAAAAACGTCGTCAATTCTCCATCAACGACGCCGAAGTGATGGAATTGGCTAAACAAGCTATGGTTATCGAAAAACACTACGGTCGTCCAATGGACATCGAGTGGGCAAAAGACGGTAACGATGGCAAACTCTATATCGTTCAAGCGCGTCCAGAAACGGTTCGTAGCCGTGAAGACGTACAATTAATTGAACGTTACCACTTAAAGAGCCGTGGCGCGGTGATCTCTGAAGGTCGTGCTATCGGTCATAAAGTGGGTTCAGGTGTGGCTAAGGTATTAACCTCTATCGCGGACATGGATCAAATCCAACCTGGCGATGTGTTAGTAACCGACATGACTGACCCAGATTGGGAACCTATCATGAAGCGCGCTAGCGCCATCGTGACTAACCGTGGCGGCCGTACCTGTCACGCGGCGATTATTGCCCGTGAATTAGGCGTACCTGCGGTAGTAGGTTGTGGTGACGTGACCGACCGTATCAAGAATGGTCAGTTAGTGACTGTTTCTTGCGCCGAAGGAGACACTGGTTACATCTACGAAGGTAAGCAAGAGTTCGAAGTGGTGTCTAACCGCGTTGACGCTCTGCCTGCATTACCGATGAAAATCATGATGAACGTGGGTAACCCAGATCGCGCCTTTGACTTCGCTCGTTTACCAAACGAAGGTGTGGGTCTAGCGCGTTTAGAATTCATCATCAACCGCATGATCGGTATTCACCCGAAAGCGCTGCTTGAATTCAACCAACAAGACGCTGCGCTGCAGGAAGAAATCAACGAGATGATCGCAGGTTACGACTCTCCAGTTGAGTTCTATATTGCCCGTTTAGTCGAAGGTATCGCCTCAATCGGTTCTGCCTTCTATCCGAAGAAAGTTATCGTGCGTATGTCAGACTTCAAGTCTAACGAATACGCGAACTTAGTCGGTGGTGACCGTTACGAGCCAGAGGAAGAAAACCCAATGCTCGGCTTCCGTGGTGCAAGCCGTTATATCTCTGAATCATTCCGCGATTGTTTCGCGTTAGAATGTGAAGCGATTAAGCGCGTGCGTAACGAAATGGGTCTGAAAAACGTTGAAGTGATGATCCCATTCGTCCGTACCGTGAAAGAAGCCGAGCAAGTGATTGAACTGCTGAAAGAGCAGGGCTTAGAGCGTGGTAAAGATGGTCTACGCGTCATCATGATGTGTGAAGTACCGTCAAACGCGCTGTTAGCGGACCAATTCCTTGAGCACTTCGATGGTTTCTCTATCGGCTCAAACGACTTAACTCAGCTATCACTCGGCCTTGACCGTGACTCAGGCATCATCAGCCACCTGTTCGATGAGCGTAACGAAGCCGTTAAGATCCTGCTGTCTATGGCCATTAAAGCGGCTAAGTCGAAGGGCGCTTACATCGGTATCTGTGGTCAAGGACCTTCAGATCACGCCGATTTTGCCGCCTGGTTAGTTGAACAAGGCATCGATACCGTATCGTTAAACCCTGATACAGTGATTGATACTTGGTTATATTTAGCCGAAGCGCACGCTTGATCTCGGTTGTAATTTTATAAAGGTGTTAAAAAAGCCGCTTTTTAGCGGCTTTTTTTTGTTTATAATGGGCCGCATAACAATAATTGACTGAAGCCGCTCATGTTACCTCTGTTATCACACCAACAAACCTTAGAACCTGTGTATCTGGCTTATCTTGATGCTTTAGAACAAAGCGCCTACGCCGGTGATATCGATAAACGCTACAGTGCGCGCCTCGTGCAAGCTACGGATAACTCCGTCTATCAATTTTTGCCCCAGGCTGTGCTTTATCCTAAGCATCAAAAAGATATTCAAATTGCCTTGTCGCTGGCGGCAAAAGCAGAATTTGTCGGTGTGACTTTTAGTGCCAGAGGCGGCGGTACGGGCACCAATGGCCAATCGCTGACCCACGGCTTGATCCTCGATGTGTCTCGCTACATGAATCGCGTATTGGAAGTGAATCCTGAGCAGGGTTGGGTACGCGTCGAGGCGGGTGTAGTCAAAGATGCGCTAAACGATGCGCTGCGTCCCCACGGTTATTTCTTCAGTCCCGATCTGTCAACCTCAAACCGTGCCACTATCGGCGGTATGATTAATACCGATGCCTCGGGCGCGGGATCCTTAGTTTACGGTAAAACCTCTGATCACGTGCTGGCGCTACGGAGCATATTGATTGATGGCAGTGTGTTTGACACGCGTCCCCTTGACGCGGGTCTGTTATGTAACCCCGATAACGTGAGCGATAATCCGCTCGGGCAAAAACTGATTTCGGCGATTGCCGAAGTGTGCCGCGAGAAGCGTGCGCTGATCGAACAACAATTCCCTAAGCTCAATCGTTTCTTAACCGGATATGACTTAAAGAATGTCTGGAACAACGGCTTAACCCAGTTCGACCTGTCGCGTATTTTAACGGGTTCAGAAGGCACGCTGGCGGTGATCACCGAGGCGAAACTCAATATTACACCACTGCCGAGTGAGCGGGCGATGGTGAACATTAAGTATGATTCCTTCCAGTCTGCACTGCGCCATGCGCCTTCCTTAGTGGCGGCGCGGGCCACTGTGGTCGAAACCGTGGACTCAAAAGTGCTTAACCTTGCCCGTGAGGACATTGTTTGGCATTCGGTATCAGACCTTATTCAAGAAGTGCCGGGCAAAGTGATCGATGGCCTCAATATGGTGGAGTTTGCGGGCGACGCCGCTGAGGTGAGCGAAAAGCTTGCGGCACTCGAAGCCGTGCTGACCGAACAAATCAGCCGTGGTGAGTGTGGTGTGGTCGGTTATCAAGTCACTCAAGATAAGGCCAGCATTGAGAAAATCTACGGCATGCGTAAAAAAGCCGTGGGTCTACTCGGTGCTACCAAGGGACGTCGCAAACCCATTGCGTTTGCCGAAGATACCGCGGTGCCGCCCGAAATGCTCGCCGATTATATTATGGAGTTCCGTGCGCTACTCGATAGTCACAATTTGCAATACGGCATGTTTGGTCATGTGGATGCGGGTGTGTTACACGTGCGGCCCGCGCTGGATATGTGCGATGTCGAAGATGAAAAGCTGCTGAGGGTGATTTCTGATCAAGTCGCGGCGCTGACACTCAAATATGGCGGCCTGATGTGGGGCGAGCACGGTAAGGGCGTGCGCGGCGAATATGGTCCATCGGTATTTGGTGACGAGCTTTATGGTGTACTGCAAGACATTAAAGGCCTATTTGACCCTGATAATCGACTCAACCCAGGTAAGTTAGTGGCGCCCAAGCAAGCCGGTGGCCTGTGTTTTGATGTGGACAGTACCAAGCGCGGCAAGTTTGACCGGCAAATTCCGGTCGAAGTGCGCGATGCCTATCCCGATGTGATGAACTGTAACGGTAATGGCCTGTGCTTTAACTACAGCAGTTTCTCACCAATGTGTCCGTCATTTAAAGTGACTGGGGACAGAGTTCAGTCGCCCAAAGGTCGCGCGGGCTTAATGCGTGAGTGGCTGCGTTTACTTGAATCCGAAGGCGTCGATGTCAATGCGTTGGCCAGAGCCAAACCCTTAGGCATTTTGCAGCGCATGCAAAATACCATCAATGCGAAGCGCGATTACGATTATTCCCACGAAGTGATGGAGTCGCTGAAGGGATGTTTGGCCTGTAAAGCTTGCTCGAGCCAATGTCCTGTGAAAGTGGATGTGCCTAAATTTAGGGCGCAGTTCTTTAATATTTACTATCAACGTTACCTGCGTCCGGCTAAAGATTATCTGGTGGCGGGTATCGAGGACAGTTTGCCTATTATGGCGGCGGCGCCAAGGTTGACCAATTTTGCCTCGCAGAATCCGCTCAGCCAATGGGTGATCAAAAAAGCTATCGGCTATGTGGATGCGCCAGCGCTGTCGGTACCGACATTAAAACAACGGCTCGATGGTCATGCGAGCCGTGGTTATGATCTGGCGGCATTACAGGCCATTCCCGCTGATGAGCGCGCAAAATTTGTGTTAGTGGTGCAAGATCCCTTTAACAGTTTCTATGACGCAGGCTTGGTGTATCGTTTTATCCAACTGATTGAAACATTAGGATTAAAGCCCGTTTTATTACCCTTTAAACCCAATGGTAAACCCACTCATATCAAGGGCTTCTTGGATAAATTTGCTAAAACGGCGCAGTCGAGTGCAGATTTCTTAAACCAAGTGCATAAGTTAGGCATGCCTATGGTGGGCATCGATCCCGCTTTAGTGCTCTGTTATCGCGATGAATATAAAGAAATCTTAGGGGCGAATCGCGGTGCGTTTGAGGTGAAACTGGCTAATGAATGGCTCCTTGGCATTCTGCAGGATATTCCAGCTAAAGCCATGCAAGATAAACAATTTACTTGGTTTAGCCATTGCACCGAGTCTACGGCCAAGCCGAATACTGCCAATGAGTGGAGCAAAATCTTCACTCACTTTGGTGCTAAATTGACGGCGGTGAATCTGGGTTGTTGCGGCATGGCGGGTACCTACGGCCATGAGGCTGAGAATCTTGAGCGTTCTAAGACCTTGTTTGATATGTCGTGGAAAGACACATTAAGCAAGATAGACGCGTCGCAGGTGTTAGTCTCGGGCTATTCATGTCGCAGCCAAGTGAAACGTTTCGCCGGTTACAAGCCAAAACATCCATTAGAGGCTTTATTGGAGCTTGTTAAGGCTTAAGGCAATGCCACACTAAACCAGTCGTCAGGCTGGTTTTTTTATTGAGGGGACGCTATGGAAAAACACACGGACAATGTTATCGACACACTACAGGAATTCACCAGCAAGACAACGCCGGATGATGTTGTCACACAACCAACGGCACTGTGTAGTGAAGTTGCGCTATTTCGTATCCAGCTTTCCGGTGACTGGTTATATCAGAACAGCCCATTACCGACTAAGTTTGCCAAGTTATTTGCCAGTATTTTACATGGCATCGATGGCGAGCATTTTCTGATCACGCCAGTCGAAAAGGTTCGAGTTGAGGTGGAGGATGCGCCATTAGTGATTGTCGATTACGTGAAAAATGACACAGCACCTAGTTTGATGCTCAAAAGCAGTATCGGCACTGAACATTGGATTGCGGATCTCAAGCGACTAAAACTCACCGACTTTGGGATTTATCTGCCGCTAGAGCGTGGCCTATGGGGAAAATTAAGCCGCGCTTGTTACTATAATTTTGTGAATGAATTCAATTTATCCGACGACCAAGCTTCGGATGCATAAAGATTTTGATTGCAATTACTTGGATATGCTGACTAGTTTATTACAGGTTAAGTGGTAGTATTAAAACTGACTTCGGCGAATATCCTTTTGCTTGTGGTCTGTGTTGATGGGTCTAAATGGTGTTTTCGGAGGTGCTGTTTGAACCGCTATGAAAGCTTAGGCTATCTTGTTTCCCACTTGAATATTGAGCTGCAAAATGAGCTCGATATACAGCTGAAACGCTATCAGCTCGACATAAAGTTGTGGCCAGTGTTGTTTGCGCTTTGGCAGGAGGAGGGGATCACTCAGACCGAGCTGTCTAAGCGTTGCGATGTGGCCAACTATACCATGACCCGTCTGCTCGATCAGTTGCAGGTTCAGGGATTGATCACCCGTCACCAAGAGCTCGATAACCGCCGAGCTTTCCAGATTTTCCTCACCGATGAGGCCAAGGCGCTGGAGCAGGATTTGATCCGTGAGGCTGAGCGCGTCAACGAAAAGTTTTTGGCTAATCTGAGTGACGAAGAACGCACTCATTTCATCAAGTTATTGAATAAAATCAATAAATTTATTAAATAGTTCAGTCGTTTTTTCAGTATGGTTTAGAGTGGTAATAGCATAAAAAGTAGTACCAAGCTTGAACCAAGCAGCAACCCTTGTTGCAACAAACGTTGACGTTGAAGAAGGTTTTTCTTGCCTTGTTTTAAGCTAGTAACGAGTTGATTACGCTTGTAAATTCTGCAGGTTAATTCGTTTGTAAGAGGATCAATAAATAACTTGAATAGGCATAATCCACCGTCTTTAAGTTTTACTTGATGCTCGCTTTGGTGTCCAAAATTAAGTTTGCGTGACACTATTTCGCCGTTGATATAGACACGCTCTAAACCAGACCAATCACTGGCCTGCAATTCAATAGAGTCTCTTCCCAGTTCATACTTGAAACTGACCATAGTGGTGCCTTTCTGTGAGTGACTTCCAATTAATTCAAGCAGAGGCACATAGGCTTTTCCACTACAGAAAAGTGAATTTTACGTGGCGTTTCGATATCTGATTGGTATTGAGGGAAATTATTTTTTAGGAGCTTTGTGGAAAGGACAATAAAGAAAAAGGCGGACAACTGGCTGTTGTCCGCCGAAAGCAGTGTTAAGCTTTTGCCGCTTGATAAATGGCACGGGCCATTTCGTCAGCAACCGCCGCAGTGGTGCGGTTTTCAGCATCGGCTTTAGTGAAAATCTTCAGCAAAGTGTTGTAGATTTCTCTGACCTTAGCTTCTGATTTTGCTGCGTCATAGTCTTTTTCAAATGACACGTTGATGATGCCGCCAGCGTTAATTACATAGTCTGGCGCATACAGAATGCCCATTTCTTTTAACTGCTCGCCATGGCGGACTTCGGCTAATTGGTTGTTGGCGCAACCTGCAACAATCTTAGCTTTGAGTTGTGTCAGGGTAACATCGTTCAAAGTGGCGCCTAATGCACATGGTGCATAGACATCAACGTCTTGGGCATAGATATCCTGTGGGGCAACGACAATTGCACCAAATTCGGTAGCCACTTTGTCGAGTGAAGCTTGGTGAATGTCGGTGACGATAAGCTCAGCACCTTCTTCATGTAGGTGTTTACACAGGTAGTAACCCACGTGGCCTACACCTTGAACGGCAATTTTAAGGCCTTTTAAGCTGTCTAAACCGAGTTTGTGTTTAACGGCAGCTTTGATCCCTAAATAGGTTCCTAATGCTGTAAATGGCGATGGATCGCCGCTCTTGCCTTCAAGGCCGGCCATGTATGGGGTTTCTTGATGAGCGATCATGATATCCGCTGTTGTGGTACCTACGTCTTCTGCAGAATAGTAACGTCCACCCAGGCTATTGATAAAACGGCCAAAAGCACGGAAGAGGGCCTCACGGTCAGGGCGCTTAGGATCGGCAATAATCACTGACTTACCACCGCCCATGGTTAAACCTGCGAGGGCATTTTTGTACGTCATACCGCGGGAGAGGCGTAATACGTCTGTCAGGGCTTCATCGTCGGATTGGTAGTTCCACATCCGGCAGCCACCCACAGCAGGACCTAAATTGGTGTTATGGATGGCAACGATGGCTTTTAAGCCACTCTCTTTATCATGACAGAATACGACCTGTTCATGCTCATCAAAGGATACATGATTAAATACAGCCACGTGAAGTTCTCCGCTATACACAATAAAACGTCGATGGAATGACTTCCCATCGACAGCTCGTTATATTTATTGCAGAACCATAGCATTTAGCGATACTCTCAACCATGCATAATGACCGAATAAATAGATTATTTGTGGCAATCTAGCTTTCCACTTTACGTAAACGTAAGGGTTTTAGTGTGAAACCAGTTTTTACTGGGATAATCTCAGACATTAGAATGATTCGCGTGCTGTCCCAAGAATGAGAGCCGCGTAATAACAATAAGATAGGACGGAAGTATGACTGAACAAGCTGTCGATCAGGCTCAACCAACAATCTCTCCAGAAGAAATGGAGAAACTGCGCCAAGAGTGGGTCAGAACTCAATTCCAAAAAGCGAACCGTTTTTTAGCAGAAAAAGGGATTATTCCAAGTAAAGTGTTAGCCGACGAAAGCCGTTATCTGGCGCCTTATTTAGCGATTTGGAAAATGGAATCTAAGCGTCCTTCGGCTAAAACCTATTGGGTCATGTCTGGCGATTTACCGTCGGATTTCGTCGATGTTAAAGTGGCGAAAACGGCGCGTGATGCGATTCGTCACTTCTCTATGATGTGGCAGATGCAGGCCGAAAACCTGATCCGCTCAGGCGCGGTTCAACGCGATGCGACGCAGGCAAAATTTGCGCAATTATTAGTTTCACGTGCTGAGAGCTTGTATCGGATGCACAATGACGAAAAGCTTTGGAATACCAACGCTTAACCTTGTGTTAGCGCAAAAACTATAGGCACTCAGTTGAGTGCCTTTATTGTTTTGGGTGACGCTAATCTGTCGACCTAACGCAATAGTGCGCTAAGGCTTAAGCTTCATCATCACTTAAATAATACAAGCCTTGATTGATAAGCTGGAGCAGCAGCGCTTGCACTTCGGCATGCTCACACAGTGCCATGGCGCTGTCGCAATCAAAGCTAACATGGTCGCTTAACTGGGTTAATATGGCTTCTGGCGTATTGGGCAGCTCATAAATTTCGCCGTTGATGAATAAGCGTGATTGCGTGTCGTTTTCTAAGCGCAGCACTTTTAAGCCACCTATACGATTAACGCCTGCGCCTTGTTCGAAGGCATCCTGCAGATCTTCGGCGTTATAGGCTTCTTCACCCTCGCAGATATCCAGTTCAAAACGGTTTTGACTCAACAGTTTACCCAGCACCACTTGGTAGCTTGTTGGATCTTGGGCGAGCTGGCTTAACAGCGACATGATCCCGAGCTGATGATCTTGACTGATCACGCCAGGATTTGCAGGCTCAGTCGCCGAGGTAAAACGCTGCTGACCTAAGTTATTGTCGAGCAAGTAATCGGCAACTTCGCTGGCGAGCTCCTGTTGGCTCGGCGCGCGGTAACCAATTGAATAGCTTAAGGCCAAAGTTAAGGTCTCACCGCAGTGTGGGTAGCCCGGCGGAATATAAAGCACATCGCCTTTTTCTAATACCACGTCGATAATAGGCTCAAAGTCTTCCACCAGTGGCGAGTTGGGATTACCGCCACGGCGTTGCTGCGGCGTATTAGCACCCACAGTCCAACGACGTTCACCTTCACCTTGGATGATAAACACATCGTAGTTATCAACGTGTGGGCCGACACCGCCGCTTGGGGTGGCAAATGACACCATCAAATCATCGAATCGCCAGTCGGGCAGAAAACGAAACGCTTCCACTAATGGCTGAGAGTCCGGATACCAATGGTTGACGGCTTGCACCAGTAATTGCCAGTGGGTCTCGCCGTAACTGTCGTAATCCTCGAACGGACCTTGGATCACTTCCCAGTTGTCTTTTTGAGTGACCACGATGCGCGAGGTGATTTCTTCTTCACAGGCAAGGCCTGCAAGCTCATCGGCGCTGATCGGATCTTCAAAGTCAGGGAAGGCTTCCTTGATGACTACAGGTTTTTGTTGCCAGTGTTCCTTGAGGAACTGGGCGATATCGAGATTGAGTGTATACATAGTGTCAAAAAAGGCGACTACATCGAATGTAACCGCCTTAATCCTTATTTGTGGCTGATAAACAATATCAGCTCGCGAATGTTTGCTCTTGCTACTTTGTGAGCGAACTCCGCTGAGCTAAAAATATTAGTTAAGCTCGTCGACGAAGGCTTCAGCACGGCCAATGTAGTTGGCTGGCGTCATCTTCTTCAGCTCTGCTTTCACTTCTTCAGGCAGGGCTAAACCGTCGATGAATACTGCTAATTGCTGGGCATCGATACGCTTGCCTCGAGTCAGTTCTTTTAACTTCTCGTAGGGTTTTTCAATACCATAGCGACGCATAACGGTTTGTACTGGCTCGGCTAAGACTTCCCAGTTTTGGTCAAGTTCGGCACGTAAATGATCTTCGTTCACTTGTAACTTGCTGATGCCTTTTAAGGTGGCTTGGTAGGCGATCAGCGAGTGGGCAATACCTACACCTAAGTTACGCAGTACGGTTGAGTCGGTCAGATCACGTTGCCATCTTGATACTGGCAGCTTAGACGCTAAGTGTTGCATCAGAGCGTTAGCAATCCCGAGGTTACCCTCTGAGTTTTCAAAGTCGATTGGGTTGACTTTGTGTGGCATGGTGGATGAACCAATTTCACCAGCAACGGTACGTTGCTTGAAGTGGCCAAGGGCAATGTAACCCCAAACGTCGCGGTCGAAGTCAATCAGAATAGTGTTGAAACGCGCGATAGCATCGAACAGTTCGGCGATGTAATCGTGTGGCTCGATTTGCGTGGTGTAAGCGTTCCAGTGCAGGCCTAAGCTGGTGACAAAACGCTCAGACAGTGCATGCCAGTTGACTTCTGGGTAAGCAGATAAGTGGGCGTTGTAGTTACCCACGGCGCCGTTAATTTTACCCATGACTTCAACAGCTGCGATCTGCTTGATTTGACGCTCTAAACGCACAGCAACGTTGGCCATTTCTTTACCTAAAGTCGAAGGCGAAGCGGGTTGACCGTGGGTGCGTGACATCAATGGCACTGAGCGGTATTCAACGGCCAGTTTTTTGATGGAGCTGAGCAGTTCATTGCAGTATGGCAGAACCACTTGCTCACGGGCTTCGGTCAACATTAAGCCATGGCTTAGGTTGTTGATGTCTTCTGAGGTACAGGCGAAGTGAACAAATTCACCCACAGCGGCGAGTTCGGCGTGGTCTGCGATTTTTTCTTTGATGAAGTATTCAACCGCTTTTACGTCGTGGTTGGTGGTGCTTTCAATGGCTTTCACGCGTAGCGCATCTTGCTCGCTGAAATTGTCTTTAATTGCATCTAACACTGCGATAGCAGACTCGCTCAGTGGTGGCACTTCGGTGATTTCTGGACAATCGGCGAGTAATTTTAACCAGTTGATTTCAACTTGAACACGGTACTTAGTAAGACCGAACTCGCTGAAAATCCCTCGCAATGACGCTGTTTTACTACCGTAACGGCCGTCTACCGGAGAGATAGCAGTTAGTGCGGAAAGATCCATGTGAAGCTCCTTGATGAAAACTTATTTTATTATAGGGTAAGACTTTTCTTGGCTGTGTCTATGATGGCTTTGCGGGCGAAGACTAAGTGTCGACGTTTACCGCCCAGTTGTCGCCATAACACGGCGCTGCGCATGGCTGCGAGCAGCAGGGCGCGAATTTTGTGTTGTACCAGTGGACGTTGCAGGCACAGTGGGTTGCCTGAGATCTGAATCTTAGGTCCAAGATTACTGATAATGTCGCTATAAATGCTTGCCAGATTGGCAATGACTTGCTCGTCGGTGATCGCAAAATGATGTAGCTGGCGATTCACTTGATTGATGCGCTCGGCAAGCATGGCTAACCCGCTGTTCGAACGGGTTAATTTACGTTCAAGCGCCAAAATGCCGACCAGATAGCGAGTGATTTCCACATCCTTTTGACTGCTGTCGCCCAGTTGGTTTAACACCAACTGATAACCTTTGCGCAGGGCGGCCTTATCTTGATAGACATCGGCGGCGCTTTCAGGGTCGGTCACTAAAATAGTGTTTAAACTGGCCGCCAGCTCATCCGTGTCACTCTCACCATGACGGGCTAAATACTGAACTTGCGCAATGGCCTGCAGTATTCCTGCAAAGGCCATAGTGCGATTATGGAGCTGCTCGTTCACGGCTTATCCTCGGATCAGTTGATCGATAATCCCGCCACCTAGGCACACTTCGCCATCGTAGAATACCGCTGATTGGCCAGGGGTCACGGCGGCAACAGGCTGGTCAAACACCACCTTGAGGGTATTGTCATCAAGATAGGTGAGGGTGCAGGGGATATCCTGTTGGCGGTAACGGGTTTTCACCACAATCTGGCTGCCATCCGCCGGACCTTTGCGGTCGACCCAATGCAATTGATTGACGAGCATGCCGTTGGACATCAAACGCGGGTGATGCCCGCCTTGGCCAACAACAAGCACGTTACGTTTGAGATCTTTATCCACTACGTACCAAGGATCGTCATTGCTGTTTTTCATGCCGCCAATGCCTAGACCTTTACGTTGGCCTAAGGTGTGGTACATCAAGCCTTGGTGCTTGCCAATGACTTCGCCTTCAGCGGTTTCGATATTGCCAGGTTGTGCTGGTAAGTAATTACCTAAGAATTCAGTGAATTTACGTTCACCGATAAAGCAAATGCCGGTGCTGTCCTTCTTATCATGGGTAATTAAGCCCATTTTTTTAGCAATTTCACGCACTTCGTGCTTTTCGAGTTCACCAACGGGGAATAGGCTACGCGCCACTTGTTCATGGCTTAAGGTATACAGGAAGTAGCTCTGATCCTTGTTGTTATCGACACCGCGTAGCATTTGCGTGGTGCCATCGGCATTATCGCGGCGGCGCACATAGTGACCCATGGCGATATAGTCGGCATCGAGGATATCGTCGGCAAAGTCTAAAAAGGCTTTAAATTTGATTTCTTTGTTGCACATGATATCGGGGTTAGGGGTACGACCCGCCTTGTATTCGGCGAGGAAATACTCGAACACATTGTCCCAATATTCGGCGGCAAAGTTGACCGTGTGCAGTTTGATCCCAAGCTTGTCGCACACGGCTTGAGCATCCTTTAAATCTTCGGCGGCCGCACAATACTCGTCGTTGTCATCTTCTTCCCAGTTCTTCATGAAAAGGCCTTCAACCTGATAGCCTTGCTGCATAAGCAAATAGGCTGAAACAGATGAATCAACACCGCCGGACATGCCGACAATGACTTTTTTTCCTGTATGAGTGGGTTCGATTGATGTCATAGATCCTAAAAACCATTGAGTATATGTATTGGTTAGCCGTGAGAATGACTCACCTTGGTTGGCCACTCTCACGTTAAAATCTGCGTATTGCTTAGACTGTGTTTGATGGCAGACAAGCGGGCGATTCATCGAGCGAGTGTTTGCTAAAACAGCGCTTAAATGCCGTGTTGAATCGCGAATTTACGCGGGGGCGTATTCTATCACGCCTTGTCGCTTGGGGCTATCTTTGACATCCCGTCAGACGCTGACTATTGAGTAATTCGAGGGAATAGGTTTGCCCCTGTTGCTGCTGATGGCGGTAATCCTTAAGGCAATCGAGCACTAATGGGCTGCGAAGCTGTTGCGTTTTGGCCTCGATTTGCTCAAAGCTCAGCCAATGGGCGGCATCAATATCCGCATCCTGTGGCTGAGGGGGGAGCAGTGCATCGACTTGTACGAAAAAGGTAAAGCGCACAAAAGCGAGTGCTTCACTGGCACTAAACTGATAAATCCCCACTAAACCTTGGGGATCAAGAGTAAGGCCGGTTTCTTCAAGCACTTCACGTTTACAGGCTTGGATCAGACTCTCATTAGCCTCTAAATGTCCGGCGGGCTGGTTAAAGCGCTGCTCGCCATCAATCCACTCTTCCACTAACAGATACTTATCTTCGGTAGGTGCGTGGATAATACAGGCCACAGTCACATTGGGTTTGTATCTGAGTTTTTCTGCCACGCTAATCACCTTTTATCTGTTGGTTGAGCACAATGACATCTTGTTTATTGCATTTGCAGTGTTGTTAAATCATTCAGCCTTTTGGGTCACTTGGATGCATTTATGCTCACCTGTGGCTAAATCATCTAGACTCCATTGACCTATTTTATAACGAATGAGTCTTAAGGTCGGAAAACCAATATGGGCCGTCATCCGCCGAACTTGGCGATTACGCCCTTCATGGATTTGAATTTCCAGCCAAGTGGTAGGTATGTTTTTTCGCTCACGGATCGGCGGATTACGCGGCCACACATTCGGCGTCGCCATGATGCAGACCTTAGCGGGGAGTGTCATACCATCTTTTAATTCAACCCCTTGGCGCAGTTTTGCTAAATCTGCTTCCGTGGGTTCTCCCTCGACTTGCACCCAATAGGTTTTAAAGGTTTTCTTTTTCGGCTCAGTGAGTTTGGCCTGAAGTTGACCATCGTTGGTGAGGAGTAACAGGCCTTCACTATCACGATCTAATCGCCCTGCGGCGTACACACCCGGAATAGGGATGTAATCCTTTAAGGTTTTACGGCCTTGCTCATCGGTAAATTGGCATAGGACATCGAACGGCTTATTAAATAAGACGATCATCGGCTCGCCTTGGGGTTTTGTGCGTGCAGCCGTTGAGCGCTGTTGCGGGCGAGGCTTGGCGCCGCTGCGCTCAGCATTGTTTCGCTTGGCGTTTGCCCCTTGCTGTAAACTTGGCTTGTCATTCTTGGCGAAGGTATGGGGTTTCTTGGCGCTATTGCGGTTATCCGCCGGATTGGTGCGCCCTATAGATGTACGTTTCCCGCTGGCGCGTGGGCTGGATGCGGTTGCTGGCGTGCTGTTTTTGTTCATGCTGTGGCTAATAGTCGCTGTAAGCTGACGACCGAACTTAAAAGTTTGAGGACGTGTATCAATAATCTGTACACAGTGTACTTGGCATTCGCCGTTAGTGGAATTTGAATATTACTGCGAATGCTCTATGATGTCGGCCTGAAAATGTGATCTACGCCTAAATGTTTGTTAGGTATTAATGAGTCGATTTACCCACGTTGGCGAACGCAAAGAGGATGTTGCCGCGGGTTTTGAGGTAGCAGAGGCGTTCACGATTGCCTCGATAGAGAATTCCGCCGTGCCAATGTTTGTTCGTCATGATATAAAATTATTATAAAAATATTAAATTTTACAATAATGTAGGATGTAACATGAAAGATAACTCACCAACAATTATTTATACCGAAACCGATGAAGCACCAGCGCTAGCAACGCTTTCTCTGTTACCTATCATCAAAACCTTTACCGATGCGGCGGGTGTTGCGGTTGAAACCCGTGATATTTCTTTATCGGGCCGTGTGATTGCTAATTTCCCTGAAAAACTGACTGACGCGCAAAAGATTGGCGATCACTTAGCTGAGCTGGGTGAATTAGCGAACCAACCTGAAGCTAACATCATCAAACTGCCAAACATCAGTGCCTCAATCCCGCAGTTAAAAGCTTGTATTTTAGAGCTGCAACAGAAAGGCTACGACATTCCAAATTATCCTGACGAGCCAAAGACTGACGAAGAAAAGTCTATCAAAGCCCGTTACGACAAGATCAAAGGCAGTGCGGTAAACCCAGTACTGCGTGAAGGTAACTCTGATCGCCGCGCGCCGCTGTCAGTGAAAAACTTCGCTAAGAAAAACCCACACTCAATGGGTAAGTGGACCAAAGAGTCTCAATCACACGTTGCTCACATGAGCGAAGGTGACTTCTACGGTAGCGAGCAGTCAGTGACGCTGGCTAACGCAGACACTGTTAACATCGTACTGTCGCAAAAAGACGGTCAAGAAGTGGTATTGAAATCTGGCCTGAAACTGCTAGCTGGTGAGATCATCGACGCGTCAGTGATGAGCAAAAAAGCCTTAGTGAGCTTCTTTGAGCGTGAAATCGCCAATGCCAAGGCCGAAAACGTGTTGTTATCACTGCACCTTAAAGCCACCATGATGAAAGTGTCCGATCCCATCATGTTCGGTCACGCAGTAAAAGTGTTCTTCAAACCTGTGTTTGATAAACATGCGTCATTATTTGCTGAGTTAGGCGTTGATGTGAACAACGGCTTTGGCGATGTATATGCCAAAATCGCTAGTTTACCTGCCGATGTCCGTGCACAAATTGAAGCGGATATCGCCGCCGTTTATGCTGAGCGCCCAGCGCTGGCGATGGTGGATTCTGACAAAGGCATCACCAACTTACACGTACCAAGCGACATCATTATCGATGCTTCTATGCCTGCGGCCATTCGTTCATCTGGCCAAATGTGGGGCCCTGATGGCAAGTTGCACGATACTAAAGCGCTGATCCCAGACCGTTGCTACGCGGGGGTGTATCAAGAAACCATCGCGTTCTGTAAAGAACACGGTGCCTTCGATCCAAGCACTATGGGTAGCGTGCCAAACGTGGGTCTGATGGCGCAAAAAGCCGAAGAATACGGTAGCCACGATAAAACCTTCGAAATCCCAGCGGATGGCGTGGTTAACGTGATTGATGCCAGTGGCAAAGTGTTAATGAGCCACAACGTTGAAGCGGGCGATATTTGGAGAATGTGCCAAGTTAAAGACGCACCTATTCGCGATTGGGTGAAATTGGCCGTACGCCGTGCACGCTTAAGCAATACTCCTGCGGTATTCTGGTTAGATGCCAATCGTGCCCACGATGCGCAGCTGATTGCTAAAGTGAAGCAATATCTGCCTGAGCATGATACTAACGGTTTAGACATCAGCATCATGTCACCAGAAGAAGCGACTCGTTTCTCATTAGTGCGCATTAAAGAAGGTAAAGATACAATTTCTGTTACCGGTAACGTACTGCGTGACTACCTGACTGACTTGTTCCCAATTCTCGAACTGGGTACCAGTGCTAAGATGCTGTCTATCGTGCCATTAATGAATGGTGGCGGCCTGTTCGAAACGGGTGCGGGCGGTAGTGCGCCTAAACACGTACAACAGGTTGAAAAAGAAGGTCACTTACGTTGGGACTCATTAGGTGAGTTCTTGGCTTTAGCGGCTTCTTTAGAGCATTTAAGCCAAACTGTGGGTAATCCTAAGGCACAAGTACTGGCAGATACCTTAGATCAAGCCATCGGTCAGTTTTTAGATAGCAACAAGTCGCCATCAAGACGCGTTGGTGAGCTGGATAACCGTGGTAGCCATTTCTATCTGGCGATGTACTGGGCACAAGCGTTAGCCGCTCAAACCAAAGACGAGCAGTTACAAGCTCACTTTATTCCATTAGCGCACGCGTTAAGCGCAAATGAGCAAGTGATTGTTGCTGAGCTAAATAACGCGCAAGGTGCGCCTGTGGATTTAGGCGGTTACTACCGTTTAGACGCTGCAAAAGCCGAAAAAGCCATGCGTCCAAGCGAGACACTGAACAAGCTATTAATTGCTTAACGATTTATCGTTAACTTAGCATTAATACTGAAAAGGCCTGCATCGCAGGCCTTTTTTATCAGACTCAATCTTCAAGAAAGTTGTCAATCGCCTAATAAAAAGGCAGGGATAAAATCCCTGCCTTTTAGATCATTGGCCTCACCAAACGTTATTTTGTTGGTGAAATGGCTGAAGCGTGCATTCCTTTTGGACCCTGTTCTACTTCAAATTGAACTGGTTGGCCTGCTTTTAGAGTTCTATAGCCTTCCATTTCAATGGTAGAATAGTGTGCAAAAACGTCCTCGCCACCTTGATCAGGGCAAATAAACCCGAATCCTTTGGCGTTGTTGAACCATTTAACAGTTCCGCTTGCCATACTTCCACTTCCTTCTGTTGTCTACTTACCAGTAAGATAGTAAAACCTGTATAGACGGGATTGTTTCACCGTCTGAGCTACAGAATGTAAGGAGTAAAAGCGGAAGTCAAGCTAAAATTAACAAAGAGGTAACAACTGATTAATTTGAAGATAGCAATTGGAAGAGGACAACACGAGAGGCTAGTATTAAAAAATGGGTAAGACAGGAAACATAGAACACGTTGAAGAGCGTGTGGAATCTGAGTTAATGCCACCTTCGATGTATAAGGTGATCCTCAATAATGACGATTACACTCCAATGGATTTTGTGATCGAAGTGCTGCAAATCTTCTTTCGCAAGAATGAGCAGGAAGCCACAGATATCATGTTGACTATTCATCACCAGGGAAAGGGTGTCTGCGGGATTTTTCCCTACGGCATTGCAGAAACTAAGGTGATACAAGTAAATCAATTTGCAAGACAAAACCAACATCCGTTACTGTGTTCGTTAGAGAAGGCTTAACAGCGCTTACTCTGTTGTCAGTTGTTAATTTTGGGGGTGCTTATGCTGAACAAAGATCTGGAAGTCACCTTAAATCTGGCATTTCAGCAAGCCAGAGAGGCTCGTCACGAGTATATGACGGTTGAACATCTGTTATTAGCTCTGATAGACAACCCTGCGGCTCAAGAAGCGCTAATCGCCTGTGGAGCGAATTTAGATAAACTCAGAGATGAAGTAGCAAGCTTTATCCAACAAACCACCCCAATCATTGCGGATATGGACGATGATAAAGAAACCCAGCCGACGCTCGGGTTTCAGCGGGTGCTGCAACGCGCCGTTTTCCATGTGCAGTCCTCGGGCCGCAATGAAGTCACAGGTGCCAATGTGCTGGTGGCCATTTTTAGTGAGCAGGAATCCCAAGCCGTGTATCTGCTGCGTCGCAGCGACATCAGCCGTTTAGATGTGGTGAATTATATTTCCCATGGTTTTTCAAAAAATGAGGACAGCGACGCCCATCAAGATCACGAACGCATCGAAGATCAAACCGAAGCGGGTGAAGAGCGCAGCATGTTGTCGCAGTTTGCAAGCAATCTAAACCAGCTTGCAAAACAAGGGATTATCGACCCACTCATCGGCCGCGATCAAGAAATTGAACGGGCAATTCAAACCCTATGCCGTCGCCGTAAAAATAATCCGCTATTAGTGGGTGAGGCCGGTGTGGGTAAAACCGCGATTGCTGAAGGCTTGGCTTATCGAATCGTTAATAATCAAGTGCCAGAGGTGATGTCACAGGCAACGGTTTATTCCCTCGATTTAGGCTCCTTGCTTGCTGGCACTAAGTATCGTGGCGATTTTGAAAAACGTTTCAAGAGTCTGCTTAAGGAGCTTAGCGCCGATAAGCACGCCATTTTATTTATCGATGAAATTCACACCATCATTGGTGCGGGCGCCGCATCGGGTGGGGTGATGGATGCGTCGAACCTGCTTAAGCCGTTATTATCGAGCGGCAACTTGCGTTGCATGGGCTCAACCACCTTCCAAGAATATCAAAGCATTTTTGAGAAGGACCGCGCATTGGCGCGTCGTTTCCAAAAGGTTGATATCAATGAGCCTTCAGTGGCCGAAACCACGAAAATTCTGATGGGGCTCAAGGCCAAGTACGAAGAGTACCATGGCGTGCGTTATACCCAAGCGGCGATTAACAGCGCGGCTGAGCTGTCGGCAAAACACATCAACGACCGGCATTTACCCGATAAAGCCATCGATGTGATCGATGAGGCGGGTGCGCGCATGGCCATGTTGCCACAGAGCAAGCGTAAGAAAACCATAGGTCAGGCCGAGATTGAAACCATAGTGGCGAAGATTGCTCGGATCCCAGAAAAGTCTGTCTCTGCCACCGACAAAGACTTACTGCGTAATCTTGAGCGCAATCTCAAGATGGTGGTCTTTGGTCAAGACAAGGCGATTGAGTCCTTAAGCTCGGCGATTCGCTTATCACGCAGTGGGTTAGGGACCGATAAAAAGCCTGTGGGCAGCTTCTTATTTGCAGGCCCAACCGGGGTGGGTAAGACAGAAGTTACCAATCAGTTAGCCAGTTGCCTTGGCATGAAGCTGGTGCGCTTTGATATGTCTGAGTACATGGAAAGCCATACGGTTTCTCGCTTAATTGGTGCGCCTCCAGGTTATGTGGGGTACGACCAAGGTGGCTTACTGACCGATGCTGTGATTAAGAATCCTCATTGCGTGGTGCTGCTTGATGAAATTGAGAAGGCTCACCCCGATGTCTATAACCTATTGCTGCAAGTCATGGATCACGGCACCTTGACCGATAACAACGGTCGCAAGGCTGACTTTAGACATGTCACCTTAGTGATGACAACAAACGCTGGGGTTCAGGAAACGATCCGTAAGTCTATCGGCTTTACTCAGCAGGATCATACTCAAGATGCCCTGTCGGAAATCAACCGAGTCTTTTCACCAGAGTTCCGTAACCGTTTAGATTCCATAATATGGTTCAACCATTTAGACATGACTATCATCGCCAAAGTGGTCGATAAATTCTTGGTGGAATTGCAGGCGCAATTGGATGCGAAACATGTCGTGCTTGAAGTCAGCGATGAAGCTAGAACCTTACTCGCCGAGAAAGGCTATGATAAGAGTATGGGCGCGCGGCCAATGGCCCGTGTGGTGACAGAGCTTATCAAACGTCCGTTGGCGGATGAAATCCTCTTCGGTGAGCTTGAGCATGGCGGTATCGCCCATGTCGATGCGAAGGATGGCGAAATCGTCATCCGCTGTGAACGGCATGAGAAGAGTACCAGCAAAGTGTAAGAGCTCGAAAAATAAAAATGGCTGCAATTGCAGCCATTTTTCTTATCTTTCGCCAACAAAAAAACCCGGCCTCGCCGGGTTCTTAAACTAAAGGAGAATATTAGCGTGCGCGGAAGACAATACGACCTTTTGTCAGATCATAAGGAGTCAACTGGACTGTTACTTTGTCACCAGTCAGGATGCGGATGTAGTTTTTGCGCATTTTGCCAGAAATGTGGGCTATCACCACATGACCATTTTCAAGCTCTACGCGGAACATTGTGTTTGGCAAGGTTTCAAGGATAGTGCCTTGCATTTCAATGTTGTCTTCTTTCGCCATTAATTAGTTATCCCATTAGCCTTCGAATATAAAAAACCGGCGTATCATGCCGCAAATTCACTTGGCTGTAAAGGGGAAGTGCCTAGCAAACTTGGGAATACTCCCAGCCTTGGGGGGTTAAAATCTGGTAAGGACGGTATAAACGCTTGTAGGACATTTTTCGATTGGCATCAATTTGATATCCAAGATACAGAAATTCTTTGTCCTGTAATTTTGCTAAGCGGCACTGGAGTAAAATCAGCAGTGAGCCAAGGGAGCGGCGTTCTTCGTCGGGGTCAAAATAACTATAAATAGCCGACAAACTATTGGGGAGTGTATCTGTCACTGCAACCGCTAAAAGTCGATTACTATCATAGACTTCGATAAAGGTTGGCGGTAGCCAATGGCAAAATAAAAACTGCTCATATTGCGACTTACTCGGGGGGAACATGGGGCCATCGAAGTGGCGCTCACGGATATATTTTTCATACAGGGCATATTGGGCCTCGGTATGTTCAGAGGTAATACGCCAAGTTAAATCACGGTTATGGGCTAAGGTGCGTTTTTGCCGTTTAGAAGGCATAAACTCATTAATAGGTAATCGAATCGGCTGGCAGGCACTGCAACGAGGACAGCGAGGTTTATAGATGGCGCTGCCACTGCGGCGAAAACCTATGGCTAATAGGCGATCAAATAAAATCGGGTCGAGTGTTTCCTCTTGGATCACCAACAGCTGTTCTTGCTGTCCATCCAGATAGCTGCAGGGAAAGATTTGGCTGATCCCAATGGCGATGGGCGTGTTACTCGCGTTAGAGTTCAAGTGTGACCTCACTCGGTATCCAAGCCGCAGGATTGACTGGCTTATCCCTAAACTGAGTTAAGAGTTGAATAAAATCAGCGCGCTTCACCGGTTTGGCCCCTAAGCTCTCAAGGTGGGGATTCATCACCTGAGCGTCAATCAATTTAAAATTCATTTTGATAAGATGCTGTTGCAACACCGCCATGGCCGCCTTGGATGCGTTGGTTTCGCGATGGAACATAGATTCCCCACAAAAGACTTGGCCGATGGCGAGACCATAAAGCCCACCGATTAATCGTTCGCCGTGCCAAACTTCGATTGAGTGGGCATGGCCATTATGGTGTAGCTCACGGTAGGCCATTTGAATTTCATGGGTTATCCAAGTGCCTGCTTGTTTACGCCGAGGTTGAGCACAACCTGCCATGACATCGGTAAAGGCATGGTTGATGGTGAAACGCCAAGGCTGTTTTTTTAAATATTTACGTAAACTGGTGCTGATATTCACTTGGCTAGGAATAAAAATGGCGCGGGGATCCGGTGACCACCACAAAATGGGATCGTCGGCGTTAAACCAAGGGAAAATGCCATGATAATAGGCGGTCAATAAACGTTCAGGGCGAAGATCGCCGCCTATCGCCAATAAACCGTTTGGATCGGTTAGGGCGAGTTCGGGCGAAGGAAAAGCTTCAAATTCGTGATTCAGAAAAGACAGTGAGTTCACAATTGCGTATGATTCAGTAATAGACCCTTATATTAAGTTAGCGGAAATTCGGATATGTGGAAACCTACACTAGCGAGCTTTATGTTTATTTGTGCTTTAGTGATTTCTCCCGTGCAAGCAGGCTACGATCGTAATCAAGCAGTGCCGGTCGAAAAAGTTCTCTATGGCGATATCAACTCGGTACGCAATATCACCGAAACCCAATTGATTGAAGACAGAAATCAAGGTTGGAAAACCTTTGGTGGCGCCTTAGCGGGCGGGGTGATTGGTCATCAATTTGGTGGTGGCTCAGGCCAAGATATCGCGACAGTATTAGGCGCCTTAATTGGTGCAGGGGTTGGCAATCGTTATGGCAGTGGCACAACGGTGCAATCGCTCAAGCTCGTGGAGCTGATGATCACTCAGGAAGACGGCACGCAAGTCATGGTGATCCAAGATTATGATCCTGGCATGGTGTTCAATGCGGGGGATAGGGTACGTGTGGTGTACCTGCAAGGTGGGGTTCGTGTTGATTTAGCCATGTAACTAAGCCATGCAACTAACGCTAGGAAATTAAGCCTAACAGCCAAAAATTAATAAAGAACGTTAAACGGTGATGGAATGACAAGGACAGAACTAACCCAATATTTAGCCGATTTTTTGCGGATATCGGCCTTTAAAGATTACGCCCCCAATGGTTTGCAGGTTGAAGGTAAAGCAGATATCCGCACCATAGTGACAGGTGTGACGGCGTGCCAAGCGTTAATCGATGAAGCGATTCGTCTCAAAGCCGATGCGATTTTGGTTCACCATGGCTTTTTCTGGAAGAGTGAACCAGAGGTGATCACCGGCATGAAGCAGCGCCGGATCAAAGCCTTACTCGCCCATGATATCAACCTGTTTGGCTATCACTTGCCCTTAGATGCTCATCCTATGCTGGGTAACAATGCTAAGCTCGGCCGCAAACTTGGGATCCTCGATGCTGAAGCGGTTGAGGATGTTGCGCAGGGGCTCGTATGGCGTGGCAAACTGGATTTACCCGTGAGTGCCAGTGAATTTGCCGCGACCTTAGGTGAGATGCTCGGTAGAACGCCACTGCATATTGGTGAAAGTTCGGATGAAATCCAGCACTTAGCTTGGTGTACCGGTGGCGCTCAGGATTATATTGATATTGCCGCAAGCCTTGGGGTCGATGCGTTTATCAGTGGCGAAGTGTCCGAGCGGACATTCCACAGTGCGGTGGAGCAGGGTATCCACTATTATGCTGCGGGTCACCATGCCACCGAGCGTTTTGGTATTGAGGCGCTGGGACGTCATCTCGCCCGTGAATTTAATTTAGTGCACCATTTTGTGGATATCGCTAACCCAGTCTAATGGCGTTGCCTTATCGACATAGAGTAAATGAAAGGCGAGCCATGCTCGCCTTTGTTTTATGTAAATTACCCCTAATTTTAAATCAGCCTCAGTTTAAATAAGCCTCAGTTTAAATCAGCCCTAGGGTCGACAGGATAAAAATGCCTAAGGTGCAGGTGAGCAGTGAGCAAACTGTGGTGAGGGCGATAATATTGGCCGCTAAGGTGGCATTTCCCCCCATGGCCCGCGCCATCACATAGCTTGCGGCGGCCGTGGGCGCGGCGCTCATCAAAAACACTAAGGCCAGTTCCACACCGCGATAGCCAAGCATCAAGGCTCCTAGGGTGATGAATAGTGGAGCAAAGATCAGTTTTAACGCGGTCGAGAACCAAGTGGAATATTTTTCATGTCTGAGCGAGCCAATATCCAGTGAGCCGCCAGTGCACAGCAGTGCTAAGGGCAGCGTCATATTGGCAAAGTATTGTCCGGCATCGAGGACCATTTTAGGAACGGGGATCGCCAGCAGATAAAACAGCATGCCGAGCATAATGGCAATGATCAGCGGGTTTTTAGTGATGGTTTTAATGATCACTGCAAAGGCGCGGCGGCTCGATTCCTCTCCCCGTGGGCTTAAACAAATTACGGCTTGAATATTGTAGAGCAGCGTCATGGACGCCACATAAACGGCCGCTAAGGCAACGCCTGATTCGCCGTAGGCATTAGAGACATATGCTAAGCCGATAATGGCGGTATTGGCTCTAAATCCCCCTTGAATGATGACGCCTTGATCCTTCGGCTCGGGGAAAAATCGTTTCGTCACGTAGGTCGAGAGAATAAAAAACAGTAAGTTGGCTAATAAGCCATAACCGATTAACGGCGCACTGTCGGCAAGATCGTGATGCGAGCTAATGATGCTGAGAAACAACAGCGCGGGCAGGGTGACATTAAAAACCAGCTTCGAGGCGATATCAATAAAGTGCTCATCAATCACTTGGGTGCGTTTAAGCATGACGCCTAAGGCTAACATTAAACAGATGGGACCGGTTATTGAAGCAGAAAACAACAACTGCTCAATGATATTGCCCATAACTTCTCCTCGAAAATTCCATAGTGCGTTGCCGTTGGAAACCGTGCGGCTTAACGATTACAAAAGTGATTACAACAGCGATTACAACTCAGCAATGACTACTTAGTGATTGCGGTCTATTCTCGCTTAGCTATTACCGTTAACTTATTGCTGGCTAGGTAGAGTGGCTTTTGACACAGTCATTTAGATAAATTTAGCTAAAGTCACTTAACTACAGTCACTTAGCCACAGTCGCGATAGTGTCGCACTGTGAGTCGCTTGTCGAGAGCACATCAACTTATGTTTCCAGAAAAGCGTAACCGGATGTTTTTACCAACAAATAAGGCCGCATTAAATGCGGCCTTATGTCGATTTAGCTGTAGCTTGACTCGTGTTTAGCCTAGCTTACTTCACACGCATGCCAGGTTGTGCGCCTTCGTGGGGTTCTAAAATCCACAAATCACTGCCACCAGGGCCAGCAGCCAATACCATGCCTTCTGACATGCCAAAGCGCATCTTGCGAGGAGCCAAGTTCGCAACCATCACGGTCAGCTTACCTTCGAGATCCTCAGGCGAGTAGGCCGATTTAATGCCTGCAAATACCTGACGAGTTTCGCCGCCAATATCCAATTGCAGTTTTAACAGTTTGTCGGCTTCGGCCACATGCTCGGCTTTGACGATACGCGCAATACGCAGATCGATTTTAGCGAAATCTTCAAAGTTGATGGTGTCGCTAATCGGATCGCTCGCCAATGGGCCCTTAGGTGCTTCAGGCTCGCTCGTGGCTTGCAGGTTTTCTTTAGAGTCGGCAACCATAGCGTTAACCTTGTCTAATTCAACACGTTGCATCATGGCTTTGAACGGTGCAATTTCGTGTCCCGCCATATCTTGGCCCAAGCTATCCCAAGTTAAGGTCTGTTGGAAGAAGGCTTCAACATCCAACGCTAAACGTGGTAACACAGGTTTTAAATAAGTGACCAGAATACGGAACAGGTTCAGGGCATTCGAGCACACTTGATGCGCCGCTTCCTGTTGGTCGTCTTGCTTCACTAACTGCCAAGGCGCTGCGTCAGCGACAAAACTGTTGGCGATATCGGCCAATGCCATGATTTCGCGCATCGCTTTACCGTATTCGCGGGTTTCATAGAACTCGGCGATTTGTTCTTGCTTAGCTAAAAACGCATCCGTTAGCGTAGTGTCGGCAATCCTGGCCAACTTGCCATCGAAACGCTTAGTGATAAAGCCAGCGGTACGAGACGCGAGATTCACCAACTTACCCACTAAGTCTGAGTTTACGCGTTGTACGAAGTCTTCTAAATTCAGATCGAGATCGTCGATACGGCTGCTCAGTTTGGCGGCGTAGTAGTAGCGTAAGTATTCAGGATCTAAGTGGTCTAAATAGGTACGCGCCTTAATAAAGGTGCCCTTAGATTTAGACATCTTAGCGCCGTTTACTGTTACATAACCGTGGGCGTAGACGCTGTTAGGTTGACGGTAGCCCGAGCCATAGAGCATGGCTGGCCAGAACAGGCTGTGGAAGTAAACGATATCTTTACCGATAAAATGGTAAACTTCGGCCTTAGAATCCTTCGCCCAAAATTCGTCAAAACTCAGCTCTGGACGTTTGTCACAGAGGTTTTTGAACGAGCCCATGTAGCCGATAGGCGCATCTAACCAAACGTAGAAGTATTTGCCCGGTGCATCTGGGATCTCAAAGCCAAAGTAAGGCGCATCGCGGGTGATGTCCCATTGCTGCAGACCCTGTTCGAACCATTCGTCGAGTTTGTTGGCCATTTCGGTTTGCAGTGCACCCGAGCGAGTCCACTCTTTAAGCATGTCTTCGAAGGCGGGTAAGTCGAAGAAAAAGTGCTCAGTGTCCTTCATCACAGGCGTCGCACCAGAGACGGCTGACTTAGGGTTAATCAGCTCAGTTGGGCTGTAAGTTGCGCCGCAAGCATCACAGTTGTCGCCGTATTGATCCGGTGATTTACACTTAGGGCAGGTGCCTTTTACGAAGCGGTCTGGCAGGAACATCGACTTTTCAGGGTCAAATAACTGCGAAATGCTCTTGCCCTTGATATAGCCATTAGCGCGCAGTTTTAAGTAAATATCGCTCGCCAGCACGCGGTTTTCGTCACTGTGGGTGCTGTGATAATTATCGAAGGCGATATTAAAATCGGCGAAATCCTGCTGATGCTCTTTGTTGACTTGAGCGATCATTTCTTCAGGCGCCATGCCTAATTGCTGCGCCTTGAGCATAATCGGTGTGCCGTGGGCGTCATCGGCACAAATATAGTGGCACTCATGTCCACGAAGCTTTTGATAACGCGACCAGATATCCGTCTGGATGTATTCCAGCATGTGACCTAAATGAATCGGTCCGTTCGCGTAGGGAAGTGCGCTGGTCACGAGAATTTTACGTTGTGAAGTTGCCATCTTGTCTCAAATATCGTGGTGGGCCAAAAATAATGGTAGAGATACTAACCGATTACAGGATGATTTTCATCAAAACCTGAGTCGATTGGGTTAAAACTGCGCTAATGTTTTTGTCATTATCTGGTACACTTGGGCAAATTTATTGGTGGGGGTAATTCTTTTGTCTTCAACTCAAACTGATTATCGTTTAAGTGACGATCTTCTCGGGCCCGTTCTGGCCATTCTCGATGCATATATCGACCCGTATTTAGCGAAGGGGTTAGTGAGCGCAGGATGCGTGAATAAATTGGCGATTGAAGGTAAGCGTTTGCAGCTTGGCTTAGTCTATCCATACCCTTGCATGACCCAATACCGTGATACTGTCATGGCTCTCACCAACAAGCTCGCGGTGCTGGATGCCATCGACGAAGTTGAGTGCGAAATCGATTTCCAACCAAAAGTGTATTCGGCGATTGCCTCTATCGCACCGATTGCCAATGTGAAGCAAGTGATTGCGGTCGCATCAGGCAAAGGCGGTGTGGGTAAATCGACCACAGCGGTTAACCTTGCCTTAGCACTGGCAGCAGAAGGTGCCCAGGTAGGTATTTTAGATGCCGATATTTATGGTCCTTCCGTCCCATTAATGCTCGGGATCCCTAACTTCAGACCCGTTTCTCTCGATGGTAAACATATGACCGCGGCCAGTGCCCATGGCATTGCTGCTCAATCGATAGGGTTTATGTTAAGTGGTGATGAAGCGGCTGTGTGGCGTGGTCCTATGGCGGCGGGCGCACTTGCGCAGCTGCTCAATGAGACCCAGTGGCCTGAATTGGATTATTTAGTGGTCGACATGCCGCCGGGGACTGGTGACATTCAATTGACCTTGTCACAAAAAGTGCCAGTAAGTGGCGCTGTGATTGTGACCACCCCTCAGGACATCGCGCTGGCCGATGCCAAGAAAGGCATCACCATGTTCCAGAAGGTGAACATTCCCGTCCTTGGGATTGTTGAGAATATGAGTTTCCATTTATGCCCCGAGTGTGGTCATAAAGAACACCCATTTGGTACGCACGGTGGCAGTAAAATGGCCGAGCGTTATCAAGTTCCATTGTTAGGCGCTTTACCGCTGCACATCAATATCCGTGAAGCCATGGATGTGGGGGCGCCGACGGTTGTGGCCGAGCCTGACAGTGAAGTGGCGGCACTTTATCGGGAAATTGCCCGTAAAGTGGGCGCCGAATTGGCTCTCAAACAGAGTCAAAAAACAGTTTCTATTAGCGTATCAGATGACGAGTAAGGTTTAAGGGTATGAATTCTCAGCAGTGTGTCATTATTGCAATTGCTGGCGCGTCAGCATCGGGCAAGAGTTTAATTGCCAAGACGATTTTTGACGAACTTCGCCGCGATTTAGGCACAGATCAGATTGGGGTAATTAACGAAGACGCGTACTACCGCGATCAGAGTCATTTATCCATGGATGAACGTGTGTTAACCAACTACGACCATCCCAAGGCGTTAGACCATCAGCTGCTATGCACGCACTTGCAGTTGCTAAAGTCTGGCGAAGCTGTTGATATTCCTTGCTATAGCTATACCGAACATACGCGTATGGCTGAAACCGTGAAAATGACACCGAAAAAAGTGATCATTTTAGAAGGCATCCTGCTGTTAACAGACCCTAAATTGCGTGAATTGATGGATGCGAGTGTATTTATGGATACGCCGCTGGACATTTGTTTCCTACGCCGTTTAACCCGCGACGTGGCCGAGCGTGGCCGTACGATGGAATCGGTGATTTCACAGTACAAGAAGACAGTGCGTCCTATGTTCCTGCAATTTATTGAACCTTCAAAACAATACGCTGATATTATCGTGCCTCGCGGCGGTAAAAACCGTATCGCGACCGATATTTTAAAGACTCGTATTCAACATCTACTGGCAAAATAACGACTAAAACTCAGGGAGTAAAAGGCAAGATGCGCTTAACCGATATCGAAATTGAACAGGCCCTTGATAACGGCTCGATTGTGATTGAACCTCGCCCAAGCAACGATGCGATTTCTGGTGTGAGTGTCGATGTGCGATTAGGGGGGCAATTTCGCGTCTTTAAAGATCATACCGCGCCTTTTATCGACCTGAGTGGTCCGAGTACGGAAGTGCAGGCGGCGCTTGATCGGGTGATGAGTGAAATCATCGAAATCCCTGACGGCGAAGCCTTCTTCCTGCATCCCGGTGAATTGGCGCTCGCCGTAACCTATGAGAGCGTGACGCTGCCTGCTGATATTGTCGGTTGGCTCGATGGCCGCTCTTCACTGGCGCGTTTAGGCCTGATGGTGCACGTCACTGCGCACCGGATTGATCCGGGTTGGCAGGGCAAAATTGTGCTTGAGTTTTATAACAGTGGTAAGTTGCCTTTAGCGCTGCGTCCACGGATGACCATTGGCGCGTTAAACTTTGAACGTTTAAGCGGCCCAGTGGCGCGTCCTTATAACAAGCGTAAAAACGCGAAATATAAAGATCAGCAAGATGCGGTCGCCAGCCGTATCAGTCAGGACTAATACCCTTGATTTGGGTTAATGGGGTATCACAGGCAAGCATTGCTCCCATGGACAGAGGGCTTGCCTATGGTGATGGCCTATTTGCCACGATGCGAACCGATGCGCATGGCATTTTGTTTTTTGAGCAGCACCAAGCCCGTCTTATGGCAGGCGCTGCGCGGCTAGGGTTTGACTGGCAAATGAGTCAAGCCCTAAGCCAACAACTCGATACTCTCGCTAAGCGATACCCACAGCACTGTATTAAATTGATGCTCACGCGGGGCGTGGGTGGCCGTGGTTATGCACCGCCAGAGCAGGTTCAAGTCACTGAAGTCGTCTCTGTTCATCCAATTCCTGCCCAATATGCTTTGTGGCAGCAACAGGGCATTCGCCTTGCGACGTCAGCGATCCAATTAGGCCATCAACCTTTATTGGCGGGAATAAAGCACCTTAATCGCCTCGAACAAGTGTTGATCAAATCCCAGCCCTTACCACAAGGTTTTGATGATTGGTTGGTGTTGGATTGCACTGGACAGGTGATAGAGTCTTCGATGGCCAATATCTTTTTTGTCAAAGGCAATCAAGTGACTACCCCATCGTTGGAACGTTGCGGCGTCGCGGGTGTGATGCGCGAGCAAGTTATGTTAGCCTTACTTGCACAGAAGATGAATATCGATTGTTTGCCGTTTGGCGCCGAGCGTTTAGTGGAGTTTGACTCGGCATTTATCACTAACAGCGTCTTAGGCGTAGTGGATGTGCTGGCGATTGACTCGCACACTTTTACTCCTTCTCCTTTGACAGCAGATCTTAGACAAACACTTTCACTCTCACTATGAAGAAAATCATTCTGATCGCAAGTTCTACTTTGTTGACCTTGCTGACCTTAGCTTGTTTGGTTGGTTATTGGGGCTATCGAACGATTATTGATTACAGCCAAACCCCCTTAGTGTTAACCGAAGCCAAAGAATTAACCATTGCCCGTGGTACCAGTGTGCACCAATTAGCGCAGCAGTTAGAAACCGATGGTGTTATCCAAGACAAATGGAAACTCAAATGGTTACTGAGATTGCGCCCAGAACTGGCGAAAATCCGTACTGGTCTTTATGAGATGTCTCCTTCGCAGTCGATTGCCGACTTACTCAATGACTTAGTGAATGGTAAGGTGAAAACCTTCAGCCTGACCTTAGTCGAAGGCAAAACCATTGCCGAGTGGGAGCAACAACTCGCGAGTGCGCCGCACTTACAGTTGTCTCCTGAAGTCTTTAGTGTGGTATTGATGGAGCAGGGCGACGATTCGGCGCTGCCCGAAGGTAAATTCTTCCCCGATACTTACCATTACACCGCCGATAGCGATGCTAAGACGCTACTGACCCAAAGTTATAAGATGATGGAGCAGGAGCTGGCCAAAGCATGGGCGGAGCGTGTGCCCGGTTTACCACTTAAATCGCCCTACCAGATGCTGATCTTGGCATCGATTGTTGAGAAAGAAACTGGCCAAGCCTTCGAGCGCGATCAAATCGCCGGTGTCTTTATCAATCGACTCAATCTGGGGATGAAACTGCAAACCGATCCAACGGTGATTTACGGCATGGGAGACAGATTTAAAGGCAATATCACCCGTAAAGATCTCGTCGAAGAGACCCCTTTTAACACTTACCGGATTTTCGGTTTACCGCCAACACCGATTGCTGCGCCGAGTAAGGCCTCATTGCAGGCGGTGTCTAAACCTGCCAAGGTCAGTTATTTGTATTTTGTGTCGCGCAACGATGGCACCCATGTGTTTTCGACCACATTGGAAGAGCATAACCGCGCCGTCGATATTTATCAGAGAAAGAAAAAATGACCCAAGCATCCGCCAAATTCATTGTTGTTGAAGGACTGGAAGGCGCAGGCAAATCGAGTGCGATTGCCCTTATTCGCGATTTTATTGAAAAACATACCGGCCTCGCACCCGTGTGCACCCGCGAGCCAGGCGGTACGCCGCTGGCCGAGCGCATTCGTGACTTAGTGAAAATTGCCGACCCAAGCGATCCTCTTTGTGATGAGTCCGAATGTTTATTGATCTACGCCGCCAGAGCTCAGCTCGTCGCCAATGTGATCAAACCCGCGCTGGCAGAAGGTAAGTGGGTGTTAGGTGATAGACATAATCTTTCATCCTTAGCGTACCAAGGCGGTGGACGCGGCTTAATGCCCTTAGTGGAAGCCGTGAGTAACGCGACGCTCAAAGGCTTTAAACCCGATTTAACCCTCTATCTTGACCTTGATCCTAAGCTTGGGCTGCTGCGCGCAGCAAAGCGGGGTGAGCTAGATAGGATCGAGCAACAAGCCATCGACTTTTTTGAACGGGCGCGCGCAACTTATCTCAAGCTTGCTAGCGAAGATGAGCGGATTGTCGTTATCGATGCCAGCCAAACCATGGCTGAAGTGCATAAAGATATTCTGGCCGTGTTACAGGCGATGGCATGGTAACGCAAAGCGGATTTGATGTATTAACCCTGCCTTGGCTTGATACGCCAAGACAGGCGTTTTTGACCCAGTTACAAACCCAAAAAGTCCCCCATGCGCAACTAGTGGGTATCGATTCCGCCTATGGCGGTGAACTTTTGAGTGTGTTTATGGCGCGCGCCGCCATGTGTTCGCAACCTACTCCTGCGGGTGGATGCGGTTTTTGTAAGTCCTGCCAGTTATTTGATGCGGGTAATCACCCTGATTTTTACCAAATTGAGGCCGATGGCCATCAAATTAAAGTCGACCAAATCCGTGAGCTGTGTAACCGCCTGAGTGCAACCGCCCAGCAGAGTGGTCGGCGTGTCGCCATCATTCACCACAGCGAGCGCTTAAACTCAGCCTCCGCCAATGCGTTACTCAAGACGCTTGAAGAGCCGGGCAAAGACACCTTACTGCTATTACATTCCGATACGCCTGCGCGTTTAATGGCAACGATCAGCAGCCGTTGCCAGCGGCTTCCCTTTGTGGCGCCGTCTAAGATGTTGATCAAAAACTGGTTAATTCAGCACTGTCAGATCCAAGAGGATGTGACTTGGTGTTTGAGTGTGGTCGGCGGCCCATTAAAGTTGGCCGAAAGTTTGCAAACAGATGGAACACAACCGAGTCGCTATCAAACTTTGTTAGGTTTTCGCAAAGATTGGGCGCAAAGTTTGTCGTCAGGCCATCTGTGTGCTAGTTTGTTAACGATAAGTGAACAACAAATCATTGATGCTCTTAAGGTTTTATACTTACTCCTGAGACAAATTTTACTGAAATACGGCGACCAAGATGCGTTTGTGCAAGCGCAAATAGGGAACTTGGCGGCGAAAATCATGGGAATGTGTCATAGCTTAAGTGCAATGCCGAGTGTCAATTATTTAGGCTTGTGTCAAAGTTATGTCTTAGAATATAGAGAAATAACAAATAAGTAACACGCCATGGTCGATCTTGTCGTCAATTTTGATACCTTACATCAACTTTACCGCGCCTATATGCCGTTTATTAAACCGGCAGGGCTGTTTGTCGCCACCGGGGAAACCCATTACCTCGGTGAGACCTTAACCATTGCCTATCGTTTACCCGGCGCGACCACCTCAAACGAGTTTCGTGGCGTGGTTGTGTGGATTAATCCGCTGGGTGCATCGGGCGGCCGCCCCGTGGGGATTGGGATTAAAATCGTTTCAGATCCCGACAGCCATAAACACCATATCGAAAAACTGTTATCCCGAGAGCTCGCTTCGGGCGACTTAACCTGCACTATGTAACTGTTATCGTGGTCAGCTAGGGCATACACTGAGTATTTAACCTGAACTCGGGGTAACGAGTGTCGAAAAAATCTAAATTTAACAACCTAAATCAATGTCATAACTAATTTTTTTAAAAAAGAATAATCCTTTTTCTGACTGAATGAGCAGATTTTTGCGCATATCAAGGCGCTCTGTCGTACGCCATAGCGAGCTATGGTTAGACAGAGCAACGCAGAGAGGCCCGAAAAGATGCCTATTCAGCGGCTCTACTTATCCCGAGCTCAGGTTATTTAGTACTGAGTGAAGCCTTAGCGGAATTTGACCTCGATCCCATCGCTGAGTATCCTTGTGCTCCTTTTTTGTTTCTCTGTGTGGAAATTGCTGTGCTTATCGATTCACATTGCCATCTCGATCGCCTGAAAGCGGCGCCCGATCAACAAACCTTAGAACTCATCCTCGCCAACGCTAAGGCGCGCGGTGTCGACTATATGCTCTGTGTCAATGTGCGCCAGCAGGGATTCGAGTCGATGCGTGACAAGGTTGCTGCTTTCGAGCAAGTGTTTTTGTCTTCGGGAGTGCATCCGCTGGATGTGAAAGACGGCCTCGATGTTGAGCAAATTCGCTGTTTTGCGATGGAACCGAAAGTGGTGGCCATTGGTGAAACTGGCTTAGATTATTTTTATGCCGATGAAACCAAAGCCCTGCAACAACAGTGTTTTGAGCAACAAATTGCCTTGGCGGTTGAAGTCAATAAGCCGCTGATTGTGCACACCCGTGATGCCCGTGAAGACACTATCAATATGCTTAAAGCGGGGCAGGCGGACAAAGTCGGTGGCGTGTTACATTGCTTTACGGAAAACTGGGAAATGGCCAAGGCGGCGATTGACTTAGGTTTTTATATTTCCGTTTCAGGCATTGTGACCTTTAAAAATGCCGGTGAGTTAAGAACCGTGATCCGCAAAGTGCCGAAAGAGCGTTTATTGGTGGAAACCGATTCGCCTTATCTTGCGCCTATTCCACACCGTGGACAGGAGAATCAACCCGCCTATGTGCGTGATGTGGCTGAGTTTGTGGCAGAGCTGCGCGGAGAGCGTTACGAAGATCTTGCCGAGTATACCAGTGAGAACTTCTTTAACTTGTTTAAGGATGCAGCCCGTTTAATCGGCCGTTAATGTTTGCAATTCTTGCTTAAGTCCGCAAAGTCTAAACTTATACTTACCCCTTGTGAGTAAAATGGTCGTCGGTAAAGCTCGCTCCATAAAGCTAACACCTAAAAGCTTAATTTGATTAGGCGTAAGCCCATAAAAAAAGGCCCAAAACGATTCAAACTGTTTGGGCCTAGGGGAATGGCTCGTTGAAGAGCCGTGCGCTACAGATGAAAGCGACATGCAGTGCGCTTTACAATAGACTCAGTGTAGTTGAGTTTAGTGTGAGTGACACTTTCTCCGTCCCCTTTTTTAGGTTATTTCTCGCTAAAAAAATGCCGATTTATAACCATTATGTCTGCGGTGGTAGCAATAACACTTTATCTTTCACTAAGTCTCTGGGCAGGTTGTTTTTTAGTTTATTGCCTAAATGTTTAGCTATGCCTAAAGGCGCGCCGCCATAACAGACAATCACTTCGCCCTGAGCTTTGCTAGCGGTATCGAGGGGAATATCTCGTCCCATCAAATACTCTTTCGCCTGCTCATCGCTCACTTCGACGACTTTCGCGCCATTTTTTGCCCCGGCTTTAAGCGCTTTACCCGCAAGTGCGATAATGGCTTCATGGCGGACTTTAAAGCCATGCTTACTGTGGTCGGCAAGCTTCACACCTATCCGCTGAAAGCGCATTTTGCCAATAAAGTCTCTAAATTCATGGGGGAAGAGCCAAAACTCATCGTCGCGCACCATAATGAGATCATCGGGCAGTTCGATACCTAGATCATCGGCAAAATAGGCTTGAATGGCTTTGGCTTGTTTGGCATTCGCCTCCGTAAAGGGGAAATTCTTTTGTAATTTAGGCTCGGGTTGCAGGCGGGGCACGGAGCGGGTTTTAGTCAACTTAGCGACAAAAAAGCCTTCACTGTCGTAAATTTGCGGCCAAACGTGCAAAAAGCCTTCTGGCGTAGTGGCTTTTTCAGCGCCATCAAACAATTGGCTTAAGGATTCAAATTGCACCGCATCGCCATAGGTTTGCTGTAAATATTCGCACACGCCTTGGTTTTCGTGCCGATTAAGGGTGCAAGTGGAATACACCAAACTGCCACCCGGTTTTAAGGCCAAAAAGGCGGATTCGATTAACGCCTTTTGGGTTTCGCTAATTTCGATTACTTCATCAAGGGACCAAGATTTTAACGCGTCCGCATCTTTACGAACTGTGCCTTCACCGCCGCAGGGAGCATCAATTAATACCGCATCAAAACTTTCATACAGATACTCGCCAAATACCCGTCCATCAAAGTGGGTCAGGGCACAGTGACTGGCACCCATGCGTAGCACATTGGCATGGAGCACTTTGACGCGGCTGGCGGAATATTCATTGGCGACTAATAAGCCTTGATTATTCATCAATGCCGCCATTTGAGTGGTCTTAGAGCCGGGCGCTGAGGCTAAATCTAATACACATTGCCAATCCGCATTCGGGGTAAATAGCGCTGTGGGGGGCAACATGGAGCTGGCTTCTTGGATATAGAACAGTCCCTGAATATGCTCTAGGGCGTTACCGAGCTGCTCTTCTTCATCGTAGCTTATCCAGAAGCCATCCTCACACCAGGGAATGGGTGCAAAGGTCCATCCTTTGGGCTGCATTAAGCGCTTAAAGTCTTCACTGCTGATCTTTAAGGTGTTGACGCGAATCGAGCGACGTAGTGGTCTCGAACAGGCCGCAATAAAGTCATCCATTGAGAGATGGGCGGGCAGTTCTTGGGCAATAGTATTGATAAAATTTTGATTTAATTGAACCATAACGGGATTAGGCTGTGTATCAACTGCGGCAAGTATATCATAATCCCTTATCGGGCTGGGATTTTCTCCCTTGGCTTTTGCCATCCAAAACCAGTCATTAAAGCAACATAAAGACAAAGCATGAATAAAAATAAGGAAGGGGCTGAGTGCTAAATCGGGTGTGGTTAGTGTTTTTCCTCACGTCGCTGCTGGCGATGGCGGTACAGCTGTTTAATGGCCATATCGTGGTGCTTGCCAACGCGGTAGAGGCCCTGTTTGCCAGCGCTAAACTCGCCGCTGAAATCGCCTTAGGCTTAGTGGGCGTTTTATCCCTGTGGATGGGATTAATGCGAATTGGTGAAAAGGCAGGGGTTGTTGGGGCAATTGCTTTTGTGTTTGAGCCGCTGCTGCGCCGCTTAATGCCCGAAGTGCCCAAGGGACACCCCGCATTTGGCAGTATGACGATGAACTTAACGGCCAACGTATTTGGGCTAGATAATGCTGCAACGCCATTGGGATTAAAGGCAATGCAGGATTTGCAGAGTCTTAATCCGGTCAAAACCGTCGCGACCAATGCGCAAATTCTATTTTTAGTGCTCAATACCTCCTCGGTGACCTTAGTCCCTGTTACTGTGTTCTTGTACCGTGCTCAGCAGGGCGCAGCCGCACCTGCGGACATTTTTTTACCCATTCTGCTCGCCACATCAGCCTCAACCTTAGCGGGGCTTCTGATTGTTGCCTTTGTTCAGCGACTGTCACTGCTCAATGCCGTAGTACTCGGATATGGCGCAATACTGCTGTCGGCATTAGTTGCTAGTGGTTTCTATTTAATGACCTTAACGGCAGACGCGATTGGCACAGTATCGACCGCCTTGGGCAACGGGGTATTGCTACTGTTAGTCTTCAGTTTTGTGCTGGTGGCGGGCGTGAGAAAAGTAGCAATTTATGATGAGTTTATTGAAGGTGCCAAGGCGGGGTTTAACCAATCGATTCAACTTATTCCGTATCTGTTAGCCATGCTGCTGGCGATTGGTTTACTGAGGGCATCGGGCGCGTTGGATTATTTGCTGCAATTGATTGCCAGTGGGGTGAGTCTTTTCGGATTTGATACTCGCTTTGTCGATGCGATGCCAACCGCATTAATGAAACCTTTTAGCGGTTCGGGCGCGCGGGCCATGATGCTCGAAACCATGGCGCACCATGGTGTTGACTCCTTTGCGGGGCGCTTGGCGGCGATTTTCCAAGGGAGTACTGAAACGACTTTCTATGTGCTGGCCGTTTATTTTGGCTCCGTTGGGATCCGTCACGGGCGTCATGCGCTCGCCTGTGGTTTAACGGCCGACTTTGCAGGGATCTGCGCCGCGATTGCGGTTTGTTATTGGTTCTATGGCTAAGGATGCAATTGAGAAGAGCTGATTGACAGCAATAGTAGACCGTTACTTTAGCAGATAAAAATCCGGCGCATTAGAGTTTATCTAATGCGCCGGATTTTTAAGTGACATAGAATTCGCTAGGCTTATTATCAAGCTGGCCAAACTACAGATAAGGCTTGATTTTATTGGGCTGGAGCCCATTCCTGCCATTCGCTCTGGGCCTTATGTTGCAACTTAATCACAGCACCTTGGCTTAAGCGATTACCTGCTTGTGTCGTTTCCTTGGTGGCGACATTAATGCCGCCCGCCAATAGGGTTTCGAGCGAGCCAGCTTCAATTTGCGCACCAGAGAAAATCCCCACATCGACTTTGATGCCTGAAGCGTCCCAGAACTGACTGCTCTGATTCACTAAGTGACTGTACTGCGGCTCAATATGTGCTTGCATTAGCACGCTGTTGCCTTGAGACGACAGGCTATAACCATCGATTTGGCCGATTTTTATGCCACGGAAGAAGATAGGCGTGCCGACTTTCATCGAGCCAAGGTTGCTATCTTCTAAGGTAAACTTAAGCGCATCTTCGGAAACGTTGGCATAGCTGCTCTCAACCAATTTGACTTGGAAGTGGTTGGCTTTTGGGTTGT
This sequence comes from Shewanella decolorationis, assembly GCF_004354305.1. Taxonomy (NCBI): domain Bacteria; kingdom Pseudomonadati; phylum Pseudomonadota; class Gammaproteobacteria; order Alteromonadales; family Shewanellaceae; genus Shewanella; species Shewanella decolorationis. The sequence continues at coordinate 147,147 of NZ_CP037898.1, forward strand.
TCTTGCCCGGTAACACGCCAATATAAGGCCCAGTAATTAAGGTTTCTGGCGCTTTAATCCCCGCTAAGGAGATTTGCGCGTCAACCATATGGTATTCAGTATCACTGCGGCTGAAGTGCTCGGCATATTCACCATAGAGATAAGCCGTTGCCGTGAGGGTAGTTAAGTCGGCATTGAGCTTAACTTGCGTCACTTCACCGACCTGATGACCTTGGTAACGAATGGCAGCTTTGGCTGCCAATTTCGCCGAGGCGGGTAAGGTGAGTTTGATGGCTTGAGCCTGGGCTAAGGCGAGCTGTTTGCTTTCGTATAGTTTAAGTGCCGTATTAGGTTCAGTCGTTGATCTGTCCAACAAACCTAAGCTGATGCTGCCCTTTAACGCACCTTGGAGTGGCGCGACGGCGACATCAATACCCGCAAGACTGGCATTGACATCCACGGCACTGTTGCGCCAAAACACTTTAGGTTTTTGCACTAAGGGTTGGAACTGCTTATCGATAGCGATCTTAATCGCAAAGTCTTCGGTTTTACTCTGCCAGTTGACCGATTCCACGCTACCGATTTGCATTTTTTTATAATAAATCGGTGAGCCTTGGCTTACATCGGCGCCATCGACGCTGGTGAGGGTAAAGTACAGACGTTGCTGCCGAGCAAAAAACTGTTTTGCTTCATCTATTGAGCTAAAGAGTGACAGGCGAGTATTCGCCGCAAGTGGTGTGTCGCTCGTTCCTGGGATAAGACTTACAGCCCCTTTGGTGAGGGTAGCCATATCACGGGTTTTCACCGACACGCCATCGAGTGAGGCATCGATGCTCAGCGCCGACTCGGGGATAAAATAGCTATCACTGCGAACTAAGCTGGCAAACTCAGGTTGCAGCTCGAGTTGATATTCAACGGCTGACAGATCTTTAGTTAATTTAACCGCCAGCACCTCACCGATAGGCAGCTGCTTGTAACGCACTTCAGCACCTGCGGTGAGGCCCATATTTTCTGCTGAGGTGATAGTGAGCTGACGCTTCTTGGCCTTTAATAGATCGGGCGCCGACTCTTGCAGGGCAAAACTACTCGGCAGCGCCGTATTGGCATTGGTGCCGGGTAAAAAATTAATCACGCTGCCCGTGAGTAAGCGTTCGGGGTTTTTGATCCCAGAGAGCGAAATATCGGCGCCTTCAAGCCAAAACAGCCCGTCACTGGTTAACAGGTTAGCGTATTCAGGCTCAAATTTTGCCACTGCAGTCACGCCTGTTGCGGTGAGTTGTTTGCTCTGCAGGGTGCCAATGGTGATGCCGCGATACACAATGCGAGTGCCCTTATCAATCGCATTGCCATCGCTCATGGTCAGGCTGACTTCAATCCCGCCATGGGCGCTGGTTTCGGAATCATAGAGGGCAAAACTGTCACCATTTTGTGCCACAGGCGCTTTATCATCGGAGCTAAAGCTCACTCCACCCGCCAGAATCGAAGCAAGGCTTTCTGTGTTGACTTTAATACCCGCTAAACTGGCGTCGACTTTCACGCCGGATACGTTCCAAAAGTGCGAGTTTTTCTTCACTAAACGCGCATATTGCTCTTGGATAAAGGCGCTGATAATCACTCTGGCGTTGCCATCTAAACGGTAGCTGACCACGCTGCCGACAGGGATCTGACGAAAGAACACTGGCGAGCCTACGTCCAACGAGCCGAGTTTATCGGCCGTCAGTTCAATCATTACCCCTTCAGTACCGATTTGCATCGGTGGTGGTTGACGCTCAGCCTCGAAGAAAGTGGCGGCATTGCCTTTACCGGGCTGAATCGCGATATAGTTGCCCGAAAACAGCGCATCTAAGCCTTCAACACCCGTGATGCTGGCTTTTGGGGTGACTAACCAAAAGAGGGTCTCTTTATTTAAGAAAGGCTTAGCGCGATAGTCCATCATGACTTTGACGTTTACGCCCTTAAGATCCTCATCGATACCAATGTCTTTAACCTTACCCACGGTAAGACCTTGGTATTTGACTAAGGTTTTACCCACGTCGATCCCCGTGGCACTGGGGAAGTGGATCTGAATTTCAATGCCCGATTCTTTGATGCTCTTAATGCCCAGCCATGCGCCGAGTGCGAGCGCCACAATTGGGAGCAGCCAAATCGGCGAAAAGAGTTTTTTCTTCACAACTTTTGGCGATTCAATTTGTGTCATCTTGAGGTTCCAATCGATCCCAGAGTAAACGAGTGTCTAAAACTTTTGCGGCAAGTTGCGTCAGTAAAATCACCAATGCAAACGCCGTGGCCGCAGGTGCAGGCTTTGCATCGAGTAGTTGCCCCATATTTACGAGGGCAACAGTTAAGGAGATCACAAATAAATCAAGCATCGACCAACGGCCGATCCACTCGATGATATGAAATCCCACCATAAGTTTCTTCTTTGAAATCGGCAGATTGAAGCTGATGGCACACAGGTAAGTTGCCAAACCAATAATCTTCACCCAAGGGACTAGAATACTGGCAATAAACACAATAATCGCGATGGGTAGCATATCCGAATGCACTAAATGGATAATGCCTGAGAAAATGGTGTCGTGACGAACCTTTCCCTGATTAGTCAAAACGGTAATCGGGTAGAGATTGGCCGGAATCAATAAAATCGCCGCGGTTATTAGCAGTGCCCAACTTTTTTGTAAGCTACTGTAATCGCGAACCTGTAACTCGGCTTCACAGCGGCTGCAATGAGTGTTTTCACTGCTATTGAGCTGTCTGCACACTCGGCACAGACACAGGCCTAAATCTTTCCCCTGTTGCTTCATCTTAGCGGTGCCCCTGCATCAGTAGACTCCACATATGCTCAATATCGTATTCCCGCTGTAAGAACAGGGTGACTAAAAAAAGCATGGTGAAGCAAAAAGTGCCCATCCCGAAGTAAATGTCCGAAAAATCAGATAATTGAAATGAAGAAACTAGAAAGCTAATCACATAAATCTCAAGCATGGTGAGCTGAGATAGCAGCCCTTGCAGCTTTAATAACTGTTTGAGGCTATGGCGCCAAAAGGGGCTGCCAAGTCCCCATTTAACGATCAAAATCTGGCTGAGGATCGATAGGATCAACAAACCCGGTCCAATCACGGCTGCCGCGAGCACGGCTAACCCCACGACCCAATAACCTTGGTCGAACACCGCAAAGGCGCCCTGAAATACTGTGGTGGTGCGAATGCTGCCCAAAAAGTGGATTTCGAGTACCGGGAAAAAATTGGCGGGGAAGTAAAACACCAGTGCGGTAATACACAGTGCCAACATGCCGTTTACAGAGCAGTATGGTGTGTCATAAAGCGCAGTATTGCAGCGCGGACATAACGCCCTAACCCCCGTAGGTAAGGCGCGCTTTCGAATGGCTAAGTCGCAGGAACGACAAAGGGTTACAGAGTTTTCTGCTGTATTTTCATGCATATAAAGATATTAATTTAGCCCCAAAGCTATAAAGAGAGCAAATAGTCCGCAATAAAACCAAATTATAGGGTGAGACAGCACATTGCTTGACCCATCTCAATAATGCAAAACTCTCACATAATATCAGAATAATCAGAACACTTGCATCACTAGTTCACTTTATGTCATTCTGGTTACTGTATATAAAAACAGTGCGAGGACAGTCATGGCAGTTATTACACAGTTTGTCGTGGTAAGAGAAGGGGTGGAAAAGATGACATTCACATCGAAAAAGGAGGCTGATGCCTACGATAAGATGCTCGATATCGCTGACAACCTCATTCCATTTATTCAAAAAGCGCAGCTTGGGATTGATGAAACCGTGAGCGAACAGCTGGCATTCTATTTTGCTAACAATAAAGATGAGCTGACAAACTTGCTTAAAGGCGTCGTTCAAGTTAATAGTACGCCATCAAAACAAACTGCAGCGAAAAAAACGTCTAAAAAGGACGATGCTGTCGAATAACACGTTAGGAAGTTTATGAAACCGCAATTTTATGAGTCACTGAATAGTCAAGCATTGGCCTTACTCGAGGGTGAGGATGATTTAGTGGCTGCCATGGCTAACTTTTCTGCCTTGCTAAACGATAATTTGACCGAACTGAACTGGGTCGGTTTTTACGTAATGCGTGTTGAACAGCTGGTACTGGGTCCTTTCCAAGGTAAAGTTGCCTGTACCCGTATTCCAATGGGGAAGGGCGTGTGCGGTACCGCCGCGCAGACCAATCAGACACAACGCGTCGCCGATGTGCATCAATTCGATGGTCACATTGCCTGCGATTCGGCCAGTAATTCTGAAATTGTTATCCCAGTCCGGGCCGACGGTAAGGTTGTGGCCGTGCTGGATATCGATAGTCCTATTTTTGACCGCTTCGATGAAGAGGACCAAAAGGGCTTGGAATTATTGGTAAAAAGCTTCGAAAACTGCCTATTTGCTTAATTTGCGTACAATAACGCATAATTCATAGTCGCAATCGGTGGCGTGCGCCTTATAATAGCGCATGCACTGATAAGGCTTATGTTGAGCACAGCCAAAATAAGCCTTATAGGTTCTGCCGTAAAAAATTGTTAACTTATATTTTTTAACTTTAGTTAACTCGGCGAGAATGCTAATTTGTACTTTGGCTCGTAAGTGGGCTTAACCAAGATAAACGACTCGTAACAAGCTGATTTTTATCACCTCGGATTCGATGTCCCTTTTAAACTGTGGAAGTAATGATGGAATCAACAGATAAGTTGACCGACACCAACGCAATTTTGGCGTATTTGTATGAAACATTTCCTTTGTGCTTTATTGCTGAAGGTGAAACTAAGCCATTAAAAATCGGATTGTTTCAAGATTTGGCTGAAAGGTTGGCTGATGATTCTAAAGTCAGTAAAACTCAACTGCGAGTTGCCTTAAGACGTTACACCAGCAGCTGGCGCTACCTGAAATCGGTAAAAGCCGGTGCACAGCGTGTCGATCTTGATGGTCAGCCTTGTGGTGAGTTAGAGCAAGAGCATATTGATCATGCTCAAGCCATGTTGAAAGAAAGCCAAGAAAAAGCCAAAGCTAAGCGTGCTGCTCAAGCACCGAAAGCGGCACCTGCTGGCAAAGCGCCTGCGAAAAAAGCCCCTAAAAAAGTCGCTGTGCCAGCGCGTAAAACAGAACGTCCTGTCAAAGCTGCTCCTAAGATCGAGTCGGCTCCAACACTTAACTTGGTGCAAGCGCAATTGACTGACTTGGCGAAGAAGCAACGTGTCAATGTTAAGTTAGGTATGACGCCAGTAGCCGGCGTGATCACCGACATTAACAAAGAGGATATACACGTTCAGCTCGATAGCGGCTTAACTGTGAAAGTGAAAGCGGAACATATCCTGCTGTAACCATTTAATCAAACGGAGTAACTTGTTGATGCGAAAACTCACTTTGGCTACATCTATTGCCACTGTTTTTGTCGGATTCTCGGCTTGGGCTGTTTCCCCTACTATTCAAATCAGCGAGTTACCCACTCTCAAGCAGGAAGCGCAGCATAAAGTGGCCAGTAAGCGAGTGACGGATTTATACACTCGTTCCCACTATCATAGATTTGCATTAGATGATGCGTTTTCTGCTCAGATTTTTGACCGCTACCTGCAGCAACTCGACTACCGTCGTAATGTGCTGACGCAAGCCGATGTCGACAGCTTTAAACCTTATATCAATCAGTTTGACGACATGCTGAGCTCGGGTGAACTCGAGCCTGCTTATAAGATGTTTGATTTGGTTCAGAAACGTCGCTACGAAGGTTTTGTGTACGCACTCTCCCTACTCGACAAAGAGATGGATTTCACCGTGCCGGGTGATGCCTACGAATACGATAGGGAAGATGTTGCTTGGCCAAAAGATCAAGCCGAGATCAACGAATTATGGCGTCAACGTGTTAAATACGATGCGCTGAATCTGAAACTTACTGGCAAGAAATGGCCTGAAATCGTTGATATTCTGCAAAAGCGCTATAACAACGCCATCAAGCGTCTGACTCAGACCAATAGCGAAGATGTGTTCCAAGCGGTGATGAATGCGTTTTCTCGCAGTATCGAGCCACACACTAGCTATTTATCGCCCCGTAATGCTGAGCGTTTCCAAATGGAAATGAACTTAAGCCTCGAAGGGATTGGTGCGCAGTTACAGCTCGAGGACGATTACACTGTCATCAAGAGTTTGATTGCAGGTGGTCCTGCGGCCAGCAGTGAAAAACTATCACCAGAAGATAAGATCGTCGGTGTCGGCCAAGAAGGCGGTGAGATTGTTGATGTGATCGGCTGGCGATTAGACGATGTCGTCGATCTGATTAAAGGCCCTAAGGGCAGTAAAGTCGTATTACAGATTTTACCTAAGAAGGGCGGTTCTAACGCTAAGCCGTTTAATCTGACCTTAGTGCGCGACAAAATCCGTTTAGAAGACCGTGCCGCGACCTCAAAGATCATCGAGCCGAAAGACGGTGAATACGCCAACCGTAAAGTGGGTGTGATTCAAATTCCTGGTTTCTATATGAACTTATCCCAGGACGTCGAAAAAGAATTGGTGAAGTTAAACGAAGCCAAGGTTGAAGGTGTCGTTATCGACTTACGTGGTAACGGCGGCGGTGCGTTAACCGAAGCCGTGTTACTGACGGGACTCTTTATCGATATGGGCCCTGTTGTGCAAGTGCGTGATGCCGATGGTCGAGTGTCTGCCCACCGTGATAACGATGGCAAGACGACCTACGCAGGCCCGTTAACCATTATGGTTGACCGCTACAGTGCATCAGCCTCTGAGATTTTTGCCGCTGCCTTGCAAGATTACGACCGTGCGCTGATTGTCGGTGAGTCAAGCTTTGGTAAAGGCACTGTGCAGCAGCATAAGAGCCTAGGTCGTATCTACGATATGTACGAGAAGCCGATTGGTCACGTACAGTACACGATCCAAAAGTTCTACCGTATCAACGGTGGCAGCACTCAGCTCAAGGGCGTAACTCCGAACATTGCTTACCCAAGTGCCTTAGAGCCGGGTGAATACGGTGAAGCGGAAGAGAAGAATGCTCTACCTTGGGACAAAGTGCCGATGGCGCAATACGGTACTCTCAACGATATCACTCCTGAGTTAGTGGCGAGTTTAGAGAAAAAACACCTTGCCCGTATTCAGAACGATGTTGAGTTTAACTATATCAATCAAGATATTGCCGACTTTAAAAAGCATCATAAAGAGAAAACTGTCTCCTTAGTTGAAAGTGAGCGTATTGCCTCACGTGAAGCCGATGAGAAGAAAGTCCTCGATAGAACCAACGAGCGTCGTGTTGCCCATGGTTTAGCCGCGGTTAAATCGATGGAAGACATTAAAGACAAAGATGACGTTGAAGCACCAGATGCCTTCTTAGACGAAACGGCCTATATCACTTTAGATATGGCGGATGCAAAAAAGCTGGCTAACGCTGGCACTAAATAGGCGGTTATCACGCCTGTTTACCTTATCTTAAAACGCGCTTATGGCGCGTTTTTCTTATTTAGAACAGTGTTAAAGGGAACGACATGACACAAGCTCAAGCAAAATACCTTAAAGATTATCAAGCTCCCCAGTTCACAATTGAAACTATTGATTTAGATTTTAATCTCGATGGTAAAAACACCCTGGTTAAAGCCATTAGCAAAGTTAAACGCACATCTTCCCATACCAACCCCTTAGTGCTCGATGGTGAAAGTTTGACCTTATTGAGTGTGGCCATTGATGGACAAGCGGCGACGTATCGCGAGAGTGAAGGGCAGTTGTTAATCGAGACAAGCCTGAATGAATTTGAGTTGACCATCATCACTCAACTGGATCCCGAGGCCAACTCAAGCCTCGAAGGGCTTTATATGTCCGATGGCGCCTACTGTACTCAGTGCGAAGCCGAAGGCTTTAGACATATCACTTATTTTCTCGACCGCCCCGATGTATTAGCTAAATACACAGTGCGAATCGAGGCCGATAAGCTGGCGTTTCCTTTTCTGCTGAGCAACGGTAACTTGATTGAAAAAGGGGAACTCGATGGGGGGCGCCATTATGTGCGCTGGCAAGATCCCTTCCCAAAACCCGCTTATCTGTTTGCCTTAGTCGCTGGCGATTTCGATCTGCTGCAGGATGAGTTTATCACTCGCAGTCATCGTAAAGTTGTACTGCAGGTGTTTGTCGATAAAGGTAATTTACACAAAGCGCACCATGCGATGGCGTCCCTGAAAAAGTCGATGGCTTGGGATGAATCTCGTTTTGATTTAGAATACGACTTAGATATCTACATGATAGTCGCGGTCGACTTTTTCAATATGGGGGCGATGGAAAACAAAGGCTTAAACATCTTCAATACCAAGTATGTGTTGGCCGATACCTTGACCGCAACTGACGAGGATTACCACGGCATTGAATCTGTGGTCGGCCATGAGTACTTCCACAACTGGACGGGTAACCGCGTGACTTGCCGTGACTGGTTCCAATTAAGCCTCAAGGAAGGCCTAACAGTGTTCCGCGATCAGGAATTTAGTTCGGATCTAGGCTCACGTGCAGTGAACCGAATTCACGCAATTAAAGTCATCAAAAACCAGCAGTTTGCTGAAGACTCAGGCCCAATGGCGCATCCTATCCGCCCCGAGTCTGTGATTGAGATGAATAACTTTTATACCGTCACTGTGTATAACAAGGGCGCCGAAGTTATTCGGATGATGCACACCCTGTTGGGTGAAGCCCATTTCCAAGCGGGGATGAAGTTATACTTCAAGCGTCACGATGGACAAGCCGTGACCTGCGATGATTTTGTTGCGGCGATGGAAGATGCCAGTGGAATCGATCTAACTCAATTCCGTCTCTGGTATAGCCAAGCGGGCACGCCAATTGTTACCGCAAGCGACAGCTTTAATGCTGACACAGGGACTTATCAGTTAACACTCAAGCAAACCTTAGCTGGCTGTGCTTCACCCTTGCATATTCCCTTTAGCCTAGAGCTGTTAGATGAGAAAGGGCAATCACTGGTAAATCAAGTGCTTGATTTTACTCAAGCAGAGCAAGTGTTTAGCTTTGAAGGATTAAGCCATAAACCCGTTGCCTCCTTACTACAGGATTTTTCTGCACCAGTTAAATTGCATTATCCCTTTGAAATCGACCAACTGGTGCATTTGATGCGCTTTGCCTCGAGTGAAGTCGCGCGTTGGGAGGCATCGGTGGCGCTCGTGAGCCAAGCGATTTGGCAAAATGTGGCGCATTTACAGCAACATCACACCATGATCTTAGATGAGCGAGTGAAAGATAGTTTCAAAGGCGCCTTACTCGATGAGCAGTTAGATCAGGCGCTGATGGCGGAAATGTTAGCCATACCATCGGCCTCAGCCTTGATTGAGCAAACCGACACGGTCGATTTAGATGCCTTAGCCTTAGCCCGTGAATTTGTGCTCATAGAGCTTGCCGCCTATTGTGAAGATGAGTTAACGGCGCTGTATCGCTCATTGGTAAACCGTGATTGCACTAAAGCGCGCGCGTTAAAGAATCAATGCCTTAACTGGTTGAGCCGAGTTAGTAGTGATGCCGAAAGCTTTGTGGTTGAGCAGTTTGAAAAGGCTGCCAATATGACCGACTCACTCGGTGCATTAAGTGCGGCAAATGTTGGCTCGTTACCTTGCCGTGCACATTTGATGGCAATGTTTGAAGCACGCTGGCGCGATACGCCGCTGGTCATGGACAAATGGTTTATGCTGCAGGCGACCCATGACGAGGAAGGGGTGATTGATAGCTTGCGTCAATTACAGCAACACGCGAGCTTTAGCATGAGCAATCCTAACCGCGTGCGTTCACTGATTGGCAGCTTTGCTGCCGGGAATATTTATCAGTTCCACCGCGCCGATGGTAAAGGTTACGAGTTTTTAACTGAATGCCTTATCAGCTTAAATAAACTCAACCCGCAGGTTGCAGCGCGTATGGTGACGCCACTCATCCAATTCAGTAAGTTTGATGAGGAGCGTCAAGCCAAGAGCAAGGCTTGTTTAACACGATTACTGGCGTTACCAGAGCTTTCAAAGGACTTATTCGAGAAAGTATCTAAAGCCTTGGCGCAATAAGAGTTGGGCTAGGGCAGCGTTTTGCTGCCCTTATCCGTTAAGATGTTTTCCGCGAAAATTTGCAAACTGCTGGATATTTTGTGGCTTGATGTCGTGCATCTTAAAGTGAGAGTCTTTGATTTAGATGCTAAACACATAGAGGTTTTGAACGTTGAGTTCTAGGCAAAATGCCTTAGAAGTAAGGGGCTACCAATGCGTACTCTATGTGTTAGTCCCTTGGAATAAGCACCTTTACTCCTTTTTAAACCCTGGGAAAATTGCGCTCTTTTGGATGAATGCACGGTAAGTGGCATACCTTAGTCATACTCTTTTGCTCGTTAAGTTAAACCTAAGGAAAGCCGCGTTATACTGGGGAGTCTAAGGTTTTGCAGTGATACAGCGCTGTAGCAGTTAGATTATGAGTTACTGTAAGTCCTTATAGTTTATTCACTTTTTGGCGAGTCGAATAACGTCACGCATTTTCGCCATAAAGCCTGCTTGGTTCAGCAGGCGCAGATTATTTTGAGTATCAATATGGAATTGTATTTTAAGTTAACGCTAAGTTATCAAGATTTTTTGCCTTATTATCAAGGTCTTGCTGATAAAGTCGAAGTGCGTGAGCGTCATGGGCGAATACTCTGGATTAATGGTCGACATTTTAGGCGTTTTTTGACCGAAAATGGTATCCATGGTCAGTTTAAACTTGTGCTCGATGACAAAGGACAGTTTGTGTCCCTTGAGCAGTTATAGTAACAAATTGTTGATTTTTGGTTAGAGCAATTACTTTAAACGGTCGACTAATTACAAACATGAAAATATGATATTTTCTTTGTGATTATGTTAATGAAATATATGGTTTTTTATTTTATTCCCCGCCTGCATTCCTATCTACTACTTTGCTAATTTAAATCCGATCTTTACTCAAGATGACATAAATGTGTCTACGTGCTTAATTCTTCGGAAAATTTTCTCTAACTGTGCCTTGCTCATAGGGATTAATTGCTGTAACAATGATGTTACCTGTGAGCTAACAAGATGTTGGTTGTAATTCCAAGAACAAAGAATCCAGCAGGGTACGGAGAGCTAAAATGAAAATTGTTAAAAAAAGTTTTAACAAGTCGGCGCTTGCTTTGGGGGTGGCGTCGGCATTGAGTTTATTGATGGTGTCGAATGTTAATGCGGTTGCGTTCGATTGGGGAGACGTTCAAGGTACTTTTGACTCCACTTGGACCGCGGGTGCCAGTTGGCGTGTCGGGGAGCGCGATTGGGACGGACAAATTGGTAAGGTAAACCAGCCGCAGTTTGATTGGTCAAATTACTCCGCATTTGGCAATACCAAGTACACTTCTGCTGAGATTTGGGCACAACCTGGTTCTTACTCTAGCAACAACGATTTGAGTAATTTACTTTATTCTCAAGGTGATACTACATCCGAAATCGTTAAAGGATTGCACGAGTTATCCTTAAAGTATGAGAATTATGGTTTATTCGTTCGTGGTATGTATTTTTACGATCGTAAGCTAAACGATGGCAACTTTGACTACAATGACCCGTTGACTGGAAAAGAGTTCGATCCTTGTGAAGATAATCGTGCTTCAGAGGTGCAATGTAAGGATATCCGTTTGTTGGATGCCTTTGTCTATGCGAACTTTGATTTAAACGACGGTGCAAATCCTCTTTCTATCCGTTTAGGTAACCAAGTGGTTTCTTGGGGTGAAAGTACGCTGATCGCCCATGGTATTGGTGAGATTAACCCTGTTGATTTGAACATCCTGAATGCGCCTGGCGCAGAACTCAAAGAAGCTTTTAGACCTCAGGGCATGGTGTGGGCTTCATTGGGGATCACCGAAAACTTATCGGTAGAAGCTTTCTATCAATATGATTGGGAACCTATTTGGGTGCCAACACCCGGTTCAATTTTTGCCACTAACGATTTTGCCGGCTTTGGTGGTTACAATCAAAACGCACAGTTAGGTTTTAACGCCAACCCAGACATCAATTTAGACTTTGTGATGCAGGAATATCAGAAGCTCGCTGGCATGATCGCCAGTGGTCAAACGATTCCTACACAGCAATTGGTGGCGATGGCACTGGCTTATCCAACGAAAGTGACGTTAGTGCAAGATGAGCAAGCCCCAAGCAACGGTGGCCAGTATGGTATCAAGCTAGGTTATTATGCGCCTGAATTGGGCGATACCGAGTTTGGTTTCTACTTTATGAACTACCACAGCCGCCGTCCGCTGATCAGCGGTACCGCCGCCGATTTTAGCACTGGCGCACTGTTGTCAGACCTTGCAGTTCTCGGTCAAAACGCGGGTGATATTAACCGCGAATTGCTGCTCAGCTTAAAGAGCTTCTCTAAGGCGCAAATTGTTTATCCTGAAGACATCAAGCTTTATGGTTTCAGTTTTAACACTTCATTGGGCGATACCTCAGTCGGGGCTGAAATTGCTCACCGTCAAGACGAACCGCTGCAAATCGATGACGTTGAACTGCTATTTGCGGGTATGCCACAACAGTTAGCCAATGCGGGTATTCGCCCCGATTTCGATGGCATTTCACAGATTGATGGTGTACAGCCTGGCGAAACCGTTGACGGTTTTATCCGCCTCGATACCACTCAAGCGCAAGTCACCTTCACGCATTTATTCGGTCCTACCTTGGGATTAGATAACTTGACGATGTTGGCTGAAGTCGGCGGGGTATGGATCCACGATATGCCAGGTTTTGATGAACTACGTCTTAATGGCCCAGGTACCGCACGTTCTGGCGGTAATCCCGATATGCCTGGCATCATCCAAGCCCTGCACAATGGTCCAGAAACTAACCCATTCCCAACAGATTTCGCGTGGGGATACCGTCTGGTGGCGAAAGCAGAGTTTAACAACTTGTTTGCGGGCGTGAACATGTCACCACGGTTGATTTTCTCACACGATGTTGACGGTATTACGCCAGATCCAATGTTCCTCTTTACCGAAGGACGTAAGTCAGTGGCCTTAGGTCTGAATTTTGAATACCAAAACCGTTGGGGTGCGGACTTATCCTACAACAACTTCTTTGGCGGAGTGGGAACAACCAACGCGATGTCAGATCGTGATTATATTTCTTTCAATATCAAGTATTCGATCTAAAGGACTATAACAATGAAGAAACTGTCGATATTGGCAAGCGCTGTCGTAATGGCGCTTGTAGCACCAGCAGCGATGGCAAAAGTCTCCGAAGCAGAAGCAGCCAAGCTGGGTAACGAATTGACGCCATTAGGCGCAGAAAAGGCTGGCAATGCTGATGGCTCTATTCCGGCTTGGGATGGCGGTATTACTAAGCCTGTCGCTGGTTATACTAAGGGTATGCATCACCCTGATCCTTTCCCAGAGGATAAAATTGAATTTACCATTACCAATGCTAACAAAGCCCAATACAAGGATTTTTTGACTCCTGGTCAAATGAAATTGTTCGAGCTTTACCCAGATACTTACAAGATGAATGTGTATAAAACGCGCCGCAGCGCGTCAGTACCGCAATTTGTCTATGATGCGACCAAAGCCAACGCCACTCGCGCTGAACTGGTTGCACAGGGTAACGGTATTTCGGGCGCATCGATTGGTATTCCATTCCCGATCCCTGCCAATGGTTTAGAAGCGATTTGGAACCATATTCTGCGCTTCCGTGGTGTGGATGTGGAAACTTCACGTAGCCAAGCGGCACCAACGGCCGATGGCAGCTACACCTTAGTGGAAACCGCTGAGGAAATTCGCTTCGAATATTCCCGCCCTGAAATCACCCTTGATCAATTAAAGGCCAGCAACACGCTGTTCTACTTTAAGCAAGTGGTGACTCAGCCCGCTCGTTTAGCAGGTACGGCACTGTTAGTGAAAGAAACCATGGACCAAGAGGCGCTGCCGCGCCAAGCATGGACTTATAACACGGGTCAACGCCGCGTGCGTAAGGCACCCAACGTTGCGTTTGATACACCGGGTACCGTATCCGATGGTCTGCGCACAACAGATGATTTCGACATGTTTAACGGCTCTCCCGTGCGCTATAACTGGGAGCTTGTGGGCAAGAAAGAAATCTATATTCCTTACAACGACTACAAATTGCACTCAGACAAGTTGAAATATGATCAGATTTTAAAACCCGGTCATATTAATCCTGAGTATATCCGCTGGGAAAAACACCGCGTATGGGAAGTAAAGGCGACACTGAAAGACGGTATGCGCCACATCTACAAAACCCGTGTGATGTATCTTGACGAAGATTCATGGCAAGTGTCGATTGCTGATCTGTATGACAACCGTGATGAACTCTACCGCGTGGCGGTTGCCCACGGCTTGAACTACTACGAAGTCCCAACACAGTGGGATACCTTAGAAGTGTTCCACGATCTGCAGTCCCGTCGTTATTTGGCCATGGGGTTAGACAACCAAAGTGGAATGTATAACTTCGATGCCAAACTGAGTGAAGCGAACTTCACGCCTGATGCACTGCGTCGTGAAGGTATTCGTTAATCAGCCACGGTATAAGGGGCGCTAAGCGCCCCTCATTAGTTTAAGGAAGTTTGTATGTCGTTTCGCATCCTTCAATGCGCCGCTGCAGTCAGTGTTGGTTGTTTCTTTTCTTCCCCTTCATTTTCAGCCGTGTCTGAGACTTTCTCGCAAATTCAGCCCTTAGCGGCATCTTCGCTCGTGTTAGATATTGCCCATGCGGGACAGCGTTTAGTTGCCGTGGGTGAGCGTGGCCATGTGCTCGTGCTGAAAGACACTTGGCAACAAGTGCCGACACCAACCTCGGCGCAGCTGACAAAAGTGTTCTTTTTAAATGAAAAACTCGGCTGGGCTGTCGGGCACGATGCTACTATTTTGCACACTCAAGATGGCGGCCAGACATGGTCGTTACAAATGCAGTCAACTGAAATTGAAAAACCCTTCCTCGATGTGCTGTTTCTCAATGAGCAGGACGGCATGGCCATTGGGGCTTATGGATTGTTTTATCGAACCCATGATGGTGGCAAGACTTGGGCAGAAGAATTCCACGAAGAGTTGCTGGCCGAAGAAGACGTGTCCTATTTGGCTGAGTTAAAGAATAGCGACCAAGCCGCTTATCTGACCGAGCGCGCTTCGTTACTGCCACATTTTAATCGGATGATCGTGCTTAATGATGGTCGTTTGTTACTGGTGGGAGAGTTGGGGCTTGTGGCTGTATCGGCCGACAGGGGCCAAACCTTTACCCGTACTGGGTTTGATTACGACGGCTCTATGTTCAATGCCATTCAATTGCAGGATGCTGTCTACGTGATGGGATTGAGGGGACACGTATTTAAGGCAGATTTGAGCCTTGGCCAATGGGACGAGATTGAAATACCCGTGCAGTCATCCATCAATGGCGCCTTGGTGAACTCAGATACTAGCTTGTATCTTGTGGGGAATGCTGGCGTCGTTATTCTGCTAAATCAGGATGATAGTGCGAGAATTGTCACGCGTCGCCAGGGGGAAAACTTAGTTTCGATTGCCAAAGATAACCAAGGGAATGTGTGGTTATCGGGTAGCCAAGGGCTACTCACTCTAAAGCCATAAATGATAAAACAACAATAACAGGGCCGATAAGATGTTAGAAAAACTGGTCAACGGATTTGAGTCATTTTTATTCCGCAACCGTGCTTGGGTGGTGAGCATTTTTATTTTGCTGACGGTTTTTTTGGGATACCAAGCTAGTCAATTAAAAATGGATGCGGCATTCATTAAAAATATTCCGCTTAATCATAGCTATATGCAAACTTACCTCAAACATCAAAAAGATTTTGGGGGCGCGAATAGCATTATGGTGGCGGTGGAAGACACCAGCGGTAATATTTTTAACCCTAACTTTTTCGACACCCTTAAAAACGTTCACGATCAGCTGTTTTTTATTCCCGGTGTTGACCGATCACAGGTGAAATCCTTATTTTCACCTTCGACCCGTTTTACTGAAGTGGTGGAAGATGGTTTCGCGGGCGGCCCTGTGATCCCCGCCGATTTTACGACCACCGAAGCGGGCTTGAATACGGTACGCGATAACATTGAAAAAGCAGGCATTGTGGGGCGCTTGATCGCCAACGATTATAGTGCCGCCATGGTGTCGGCCCAGTTGATGGACTTTGATCCACAAACGGGTAAGCCCTTAGATACTATCGCCTTTGCCGCTCAGCTGGAGAAGGAACTTCGGGGCAAGTATGAAACCGATAAGGTGAAAATCCATATTATCGGTTTTGCCAAGATGGCGGGTGATGTGGCCGATGGCGCCAAAGGCGTATTACTGTTCTTCGTGATTGCCATTTTGATCACGGCCGTAATGGTTTATCTGTTTTCCAAGTCACTCATCCTGACACTCTTACCGTTAGTCTGTAGCTTAACGGCGGTGATCTGGCAGCTCGGTTTACTTACGGTGATTGGTTTTGGTTTAGATCCTATGTCAATTCTGGTGCCATTCCTCGTCTTTGCCATCGGGGTGAGTCACGGGGTGCAGATGATCAACGCGGTCAGACGCCGAGTCATTGATGGACAAACCACCAAGGCGGCTTCAGCTTCTGCATTTCGTAGCTTATTGGTGCCTGGTGGGGTAGCGCTGCTCTCTGATACGGTCGGTTTTATCACGCTTTTATCCATTGATATCGGAATCATTCGTGAGCTGGCGATTTCGGCTTCCCTCGGGGTGGGCGTGATTATTTTCACTAACCTGATCCTGTTGCCCTTAGTGATTTCCTTCACTGAGCTTAACGTGTCGTCAAAGTGCGAGCCGACGGCAGATGAAGTGCGTGCCGAGGCGGTTTGGCGTTATCTTGCTAAATTTGCCACGCCTAAATACGCGGTAGTGGTGATTGTGGCAACCATTGCCTTGTATTTTGCGGGTTTGCAACAGGCTAATCAGATGAAAATTGGCGATCTACAGGGCGGTGCGCCAGCTCTGCACCAGGATTCTCGCTATAACTTGGATACTTTCTTCATCACAGATCATTTCTCAATCACCACCGATGTGATGACAGTGATTGTGGAAGCTAGCCCTGAGGCCTGTACTTACCACGATGTATTAAGCCAAATCGACGAGTTTGAATGGTTAGTGCGTAATACCCCAGGGGTTGAATCAACCGTCAGCTTGGCTTCTGTAGCCAAAAAAGTGAATGCGGGCTTTAACGAAGGTAACCCAAGATGGGAAGTGCTGCCCCGTACTACCGCCAGTTTAGTGCAAGCGATTGGCCAGATCCCAACGACATCGGGCTTGTTAAATGGTGATTGCTCTGTGATGCCTGTGTATCTATTTATGCAGGATCACAAGGCAGAAACTATTGAGACAGTGGTTGCCAAGGTGAAAGCGGTCGCGGCCAAAATGGACAATGATAAGCTGCAATTTAAGCTGGCATCAGGCCCTGTTGGGGTGATGGCGGCGACCAATGAAGCCGTGGCTGAAGCGCAATTACCTATGATGATTTATGTGTATGGCGCGGTATTTGTGCTTTGTCTTATCAGCTTTAAATCATTTAAGGCGACTGTGGCGGTAATTATTCCACTCTACGTGGTCTCTACGTTGGCGCAGGCGCTGATGACACAGCTCAATATTGGCTTAGCCGTCAGTACCTTACCCGTAATTGCGCTGGGTGTGGGGATTGGGGTTGACTATGGTATTTATATTCTGTCGACCATGTCGTCCAAGTTGTCGAATGGGATGCCAGTACAGCAAGCCTACTATGAAGCGTTAGTCGAGCGGGGCAGTGCGGTGATATTCACAGGCCTGACATTAGCGATTGGGGTGAGCACTTGGTTTTTCTCGGCGCTTAAGTTCCAAATGGACATGGGGATCCTGCTTACCTTCATGTTTGTGGTAAATATGTTGGGCGCCATAATTATCCTACCCGCATTAGCGGCTGTATTCTGGCGCCAACCTAAGTAGGTAATACGCATGGGGAGTTTAGACTCCCCATTGTGTTTGAATATAAACGCTGTTTTTTTGATTTTTTGCTCAACTGTTGTGCCATCTTTACGCCAATACTGGATTTACAGAGGATGTACCACTAAAATTTTCCTCGAAATACAGAGGATTTAGTAATAAACTTCGCGCGACGATCTGGATCACACTAATTTTCTAAGATCGTTAAGCCGAAGCATCCAAATAATGAAAAAAAGCGCTGCCATAGACGCTTAAGGAAACAGCAACATGGCCTTGAAAGATGCAATGCCTTCAGTACTACTTGAAAATGTAGTCAGTTTAATTCACGCTAAAGTCCCTAATTCACAAGCCAAGCAAGTTGAACAGTTCGCGACCTGCCTTTATGCCCACATGTCGAAAGACGACCTTAATGCGCGTAACGACAGCGATCTGTACGGTGCGGTTCTAAGTTTATGGAATGCACTAAACAAAACTCCTAAGGGGGAAACTCACCTCAGAGTCTTCAACCCAAGTCAGTCTAAACACGGCTGGCAATCAACCCATTCCATCATTGAAGTCATCCAGCCTGACATGCCATTCTTGGTAGACTCAGTTGGTATGGCCTTGAATCGCATGGGTATTACGGCTCATATGATGTTACACACTCCGCTGGCAATTGAGCGTTCAGCGCAAGAAGTGACTAAAGTAACCTACTTGAAGCAAAGCCCTGATAGCACTGAGCAGGTGGCGGTTTTCCTGATTGAAATCGATCGTCAAAACAGCAGCGCGGATATCAAAGCCCTAGAGCGTGAAATCCAATCAGTACTTGCTGATGTTGCCGCATCAGTAAACGACTGGGAAGCCATGTCAGCTAAGCTGAGTGAAACCATTAAAGATCTGCCTAAGCGTCCTTTCCCCGGTGAGAAGCAAGAGTTAGAAGAGGCGATTAACTTCCTAACTTATCTTAATAATCATCACTTTACCTTACTGGGTTACCGTCAATACGATTTAAAACGCGTTGAAGGCGACGTCGAGCTAGTGCCGAATATGGCCTCTAGCTTAGGTTTAATGAATAAGCAGCATAAGACACAACCTGAGCAAGGTTTGTTATTATCAAGCTTCTCTGACAGCGCCCGTAAAGAAGCCTTAGACCACAGTTTACTGATCCTCACCAAGAGTAGCGCTAAGAGCCGCGTGCACCGTCCAGCCTATGTCGACTATATCGGTATCAAACGCTTCGACAAGAAAGGCAATGTGGTCGGTGAAGACAGATTCATCGGCTTGTACGCTTCAAACGTGTATAACCGCAGCCCACGTGAGATCCCGCTGCTGAACGAAAAAGTCCAGCGCGTATTAGACCGTTCAGGTTTAACACCACGTTCTCACGACTATAAAGCCCTGCTGAATATCCTCGAAAACCTGCCGCGCGATGAGCTAATCCAAGCCAATGTGGATGATTTAGCACACACGGCGCACGGTGTGCTCGAGATGCAAGACAGGGATAAACTGAAACTCTTTGTTCGCAAAGATGGTTTCGGTCGTTTCTTATCCTGTTTAGTGTACGTTTCAAAAGATCGTTATAACACTAAACTTCGCCAAGATACCCAGCGTATTCTGGCTCAGCATTTCAACAGCAAAGAAGATGTAGAGTTTACGACGTATTTCTCCGAGTCAACCCTGGCCCGTACTCACTACATTGTCAAAGTTGATAACAATAATATGGATGTAGATGTGGCTGCCATTGAAAACAATTTAATTGAAGCGGCACGCTCGTGGGAAGATAAGTTAAATACTGCGCTAAACACTGCCTTAGGTGAAGAAGCCGGTACTCATCTGATGAAGCGTTACGCTAACGCCTTCGAACAAAGCTATAAAGAAGACGTATTACCAAGCTCGGCTGTTGTGGATATGCAACAACTTGAAGCGCTGGATGACGAACACAAGTTAGGCATGTTGTTCTATCAACCGCAGGAAACTGCACTGAACGACAATAAAGTGCGTTTAAAACTGTTCCATAAAGATGAACCAATCCATCTTTCTGACGTACTGCCAATGCTCGAAAACTTTGGTCTGCGCGTGATTAACGAGCGCCCTTATGAAGTGACGACCTCAGACGGTTCTACCTTCTGGATCTTAGACTTCTTAATGACAGTTAAAGTCGCCAATACCGACAACATCGCTGACAGCCAAGACAGATTCCAAACTGCACTTTCTCAAGTGTGGCAAAAGAAATTAGAAGATGACGGCTTTAACCGTATCATTCTGGCGTCAGGCTTAACGGGCCGTGAAGTCTCTGTACTGCGTGCTTACGCTAAATACATGCGTCAAATCGATGCGACATTCAGCCAAGCCTACATCGAAGAAACCTTCGGCCGTTATCCACAAATCGCTGATTTGTTAGTAAAAATGTTTATCCGTAAGTTCAATCCAAAACTCAAGACCCGTACATTGGGTAAGTTTATGGAGCAGATCAACCTACGTTTAGACGAAGTATCGAGCTTAGATGATGACCGTATTATCCGTCGTTACCTCGATCTGATTAACGCTACGCTGCGGACAAACTTCTATCAATTAGATGCTAAGGGTGAACCGAAGAGCTATATCTCCTTCAAGTTCATGCCTTCAATGATCCCTGAAATGCCGCGTCCGCTGCCGAAATTCGAAATCTTCGTTTATTCGCCACGGGTTGAAGGTGTGCATTTACGCGGCGGTAAAGTGGCTCGTGGTGGTCTGCGTTGGTCTGATCGTCGTGAAGACTTCCGTACTGAAGTGCTTGGCTTAGTAAAAGCACAACAAGTGAAGAACACCGTAATCGTACCTGTGGGTGCGAAAGGTGGTTTCGTTTGTAAACAACTGCCAACTGAAGGTGGTCGTGAAGCCTTCTTCACCGAAGGTCAAGAATGTTACCGCATCTTTATCCGTGCGCTGCTCGATATCACAGATAACATCGTTAACGGCGAAATCGTTCACCCAGTGGATGTAGTCCGTCACGATGAAGACGATCCGTATTTAGTGGTCGCGGCGGATAAAGGCACCGCAACCTTCTCGGATATCGCTAACGCGATTTCTCTCGAATATGGCTTCTGGTTAGGTGATGCCTTCGCCTCGGGCGGTAGTAACGGTTACGACCATAAGAAAATGGGTATCACGGCCAGAGGTGGTTGGGAATCTGTTAAGCGTCACTTCCGCGAAGTGGGTATCGATTGTCAAACTACCGACTTTACCTGTTTAGGTATTGGTGACATGGCGGGTGACGTATTCGGTAACGGTATGTTGTTGTCTAAGCACACAAAACTTGTGGCTGCATTCAACCATATGCATATCTTTATCGATCCTAATCCTGATGCTGCGGCCAGTTATGAAGAGCGTGCCCGTTTGTTCGCGCTGCCACGTTCAAGCTGGGAAGACTACAATAGCAAGCTGATCTCTAAAGGTGGCGGTATCTTCCTGCGTTCATCTAAGTCAATTCCATTGTCTGCTGAAATGAAGCAAATGCTGGAAACGGAAAAGGCCTCGATGACACCAACTGAACTGATGAAAGAGCTGCTGAAAATGCCAGTGGATCTGATTTGGAACGGTGGTATCGGTACTTATGTTAAGTCATCACGCGAAACGAATGCTGAAGTGGGCGACCGCGCGAACGATGCACTGCGCGTCAATGGTCGTGAACTACGCGCCAAGATCGTGGGTGAGGGTGGTAACTTAGGTTGTACTCAGTTAGGTCGTATCGAATACGCGGCTAACGGCGGCCGTATCAACACTGACTTCGTGGATAACGTGGGTGGTGTGGACTGTTCAGACAACGAAGTTAACATCAAGATCCTATTAAACGCGTTAGTCGCTGAGGGTGAACTGACACTCAAGCAACGTAACCGTTTATTGGAAGAGATGACCGAAGAAGTTGGCCAAATCGTACTTCAGGATTGTAAAGATCAAACCCGTACTATTTCGGTGACTCAAGTTCGTGGTGCCGAGCAGTTAAAAGAGCAAATTCGCTTTATCCAATATCTGGAAAAAGAAGGCAAGCTAGACCGCGCCTTGGAATTCTTACCATCGGAAGAAGAGCTGGCCGAACGTCTAGCCAATGGTCGTGCATTAACACGTCCTGAGCTATCAGTGCTAGTGGCTTACGCTAAGATGGTACTGAAAGAACAACTGTTAACACCTGAAATTACCGAAGACACGCTATTGAGTCAGTTGCTCATTGCCTACTTCCCGAAAAAACTTCAGGAACTGTACAGCCACAGAATGGTAACGCATCCACTACGTGGTGAAATTATCGCGACGTCATTGGCCAACGAATTGGTTAATGACATGGGGCTGAACTTCGTTCAACGTATGCAAGATGAGACTGGAGCCTCAGTTGCCGACGCTGCGATTTGCTACACTATGGCTCGCGAAGTATTTGGTTTAGCTGAACTAACTAAATCGATCACTGACTTAAACGGTATTGTACCTGCTGTGGTCCAGGGCGAAATGTTGCACCAGTTACGCCGCAATATGCGTCGTGCATGCCGCTGGTTCCTACGTCATCGCAATCGTAGCTGGAGCATTGAGCAAACTGTTGCCTTCTTCAAACCTGTGTTTGAACAACTGAAAGCCAATGTTCATGCCTACTTAGCAGAAGATGAAGCTGCAGGTATCCAAGCTGAGATCAACGCTCTTGTGAAAGAGAATGTTCCTCAGGATGTTGCGACTACCGTTGCAAATATGAGCACTCTTTTCTCTACACTCGATATCGCGCAAATTGCGCAGGCAGAAGAGAAGACTGTGGCACTTGTTGCTGAGACTTATTTCAAACTCGGTGCTCGTGTTGAGCTACACTGGTTCCTTGAACAGATCAGTGCACAACCCGTGGCCAACCATTGGCAAGCGCTTGCTCGTGCAGCCTTTAGGGAAGAGTTAGATTGGCAACAACGTGCGTTGACGTCAGTGGTCTTAAGAACGTGCACTGCAACCTGTGACGCTCAGAGCGTTATTTCCCAGTGGATTGATACTAATCAAGCCCTGCTGGAAAGATGGTTCCATATGCTAGCTGACTTCAAAACATCGCAAAGTCATGAGTTTGCTAAGTTCTCTGTCGCCCTTCGTGAACTGAACCTTCTGATCCTTCATTGTGAAGGCCAAAAGTAAACTTTTATAACAATCAGAAGCCCTGGCGATCGCCGGGGCTTTTTTTAGGTCGAGGAAAGTACATGTTTTATAAAATCGCACAGAAAGTCATGTTTCAGATGGATCCTGAGCGAGCGCATAATTTGGCCATAGGCAGCTTGAGAATGACCGGCAATAGCCCACTCAATGCATTTTATGCTCAGAATATCGCACCAGCGCCCGTCAGCTTTATGGGACTGACTTTTCCAAACCCAGTGGGATTAGCCGCGGGTATGGATAAAGATGGTGAATCTATCGATGCCTTTCATGCGATGGGATTTGGTCATGTGGAAGTCGGAACAGTGACTCCAAGACCACAACCCGGTAATGATTTACCCCGTTTGTTTAGATTAAAACCCGCAAAAGCGATCATTAATCGCATGGGTTTTAATAACAAAGGTGTCGATAATCTGGTCAAAAATTTGATCGCTAAGAAAACCGATATTATGGTCGGGGTCAATATTGGTAAAAATAAAGACACGCCAGTAGAGCAGGGCAAAGATGATTATTTGATCTGCATGGACAAAGTTTATCCTTATGCAGCCTATATTGCAGTGAACATTTCATCACCGAATACCCCTGGATTACGATCGCTGCAATATGGCGATCTATTAGATGAATTATTAAGCGCATTAAAAACAAAGCAACTTGAGTTGGCCGAAAAGCATAAAAAGTATGTGCCAATTGCCCTTAAAATTGCGCCAGATTTAACCACGGAAGAAATCGAGAATATTGCGCAATCCTTGATTAAAAACAAGTTTGATGGTGCGATTGCGACTAACACAACGTTAACTCGCGACGGTGTAAGTGGCCTTGCCAATGCCAATGAAAGTGGGGGGTTAAGTGGTAAGCCATTAACTGAGCTCTCGACAAAAGTGATCAAACAATTATCGATTTATTTAAATGGACAGATCCCGATCATTGGTGTGGGCGGTATTAACAGTGCCGAAGATGCGTTAGCTAAATTTGATGCGGGTGCAACTATGGTGCAGATTTACTCAGGTTTTATTTATCAAGGTCCGAAATTAATTAAAGAGATTGTTGAAGCTTACCGCTTAAAATAATGATCTATTGATCTAAGCTAAGATCTCTTTTAAAAGACTGCGATCTAAAATGATCGTTAGATCGCAGTATGGATCTTGAAATAGATCCAATAAGTAATTGTTAACTAAATTGTATTTTATTATTTTTATTTTGATATTGAATAAAATATCTACTATGATGTGCCAGTGTTCAAATAGTAGGTAAACGTTATGTTATTATTGCCACAAAAGGATTGGCACTGGAAATATAACGATTCGTATGGTGTCTTAGGCGTTTCGTTAGGTTCCGAGATAGAATTTCTGACGGCTTATAAAGCAAAATCATTAATTCCTGATGCCTTATCAAGCATGGAATTTAATATTGCGCACGCCAAATTCTATATGAGCTTACTCGATAAGTTGCCCAAAACCTTATCACTTACCGATGCTGCGATAGTGCAAATAGCGCTTAACGCTACTGCGGCCCATTTCATGTTAACGCCCCAAATGCCAAAATCATGGTTTTTTGATACTAGCGATGTGTGCGTATATAGCGATGTGGGTAAAGTATTCGAGCTTAAATGCCAAAAGCAACGTGCGTTAGTGCTAGTCGTTGAAAATACCCTGCAATCGGCTTTAGTGATGTTATTATCGCCAGAGTGTGTTTTATCCGGCGCAAAAACTATGGTGCAGTTTGAAACTATTAAAGTGATGCATAACCGCTTACACCCACTACGTGTACAGCGCCATGTTGTTGCAGCATAGTTTTGTTCTCATAGTCTTTTTATTTGATGTGAGCTGATTGCATTGGGTCGTCATTTATTGATAGTGATATCAATAGCGGTAGTATTGCTCAAATATGATGAATTTCTGTCCTATTAAAGTGCTTGGTTAAAGTACTATCAGTACTTGGATAGATTCTTTGAGTGTTTTTTCTTTATTTCTACATGTTGTTGCTTCAGTGGCGAGTGAGTCAGTCATGATTCATTATCAATGTTAATCCTAAAATTGCTTCCCTTAGCGTTATCATTTTGTAGTGTGCGGTAGCGACTTAGCATTATCACAGCTTCAATATATTGGCCTTAATTCATTTCAGTCTCAATTTTCCGTCGTAGTGTTATTCAGACCCGATTTAGTTTGGATCCACATAGATATTATACTGGCACAAGGGATAGAGGGAGAATGCAATGTATTTTGGCTTTTTTGTAAAGTACTAATCATGAACTTTGATAAAAACGCCTGCAAATGCAGGCGTTTTGTTTATATCTATCCGTTTTGTTTTTACGCGCTAGAGCCTTAGAAAGCGGATTACTTTTTAACCCATTTTCCTTGGGCGTTTTGCACATAGTTGCCTTTATCTGTGGCGGCGATGGCTTTTTCGCCGGCAAGTTTAGCGACATCGGCGGCGGAGATATTGTTCTTTTTCGCGATGGTTTCGTAATGGGCGCGGCGTTTGTTGTTCACATCGTCCATCACGGCTTTGGCCTCGCTATTATTTTGCACTAGGCCCAAATAGCCATTGAGCTGCTCACCTAAGTAACCTTGGGATTTGGCTTCCTGTAGTGACATTGCAAAGGCATTTAAGCTGAATAAACTCAGGCCGAGCAACAGCAGTAATGTTGGCTTTTGTAGCAGGGTTTTGAGTGGCATTGATTTCATTGTATATTCCTCAATTTTTAGTGATTAGAACAACTTATCATCTGATAGAAGCTGATCTAGCTCCTTATCCACTTTGATTTTTATCTCGTGTTCAATTTTCACATTGAGATTAATCACAATCGGTTTGTCAGGCGGCTCAATCTTTACCGTTGGCGCACAGCCTTGCAATGCTGCCAGTAGCAGCAATGCACCTAAACTCACTTGCTGTAATTGAATGATCTTCACTGAGGTTTCCTTGTTACTTCACGGATTTTTCGATTCTGTCCTGCAGATCGTTACCAATCTGAAGACTCCTGAATAATTGCAGCATGTTCTCTTCATGAGAGTAATTCAAGTGGATGGGGCGTTCAATCCCTTGGCTGCGGCCTTTGACTTCCACTAAGAGCTTGGCATCACCGGTTTGATCCATATCGAAACTACTGGATAACTGGCTGTATTCTAAATGTTCTAGTGCCGAAAATACAAAGTCGAGATAAGGTTGTGATTGACGCATTTGATCGACCGCCGGATTGCCCGAAATCGCAATAAGGCCACCGGGCGCACGGGCCGCCAACTGGCCACCGCTGATCGAGACTTTGCCATCGACCAAATCCACGGGTAATACACCATCGAAAATACCATCGGCATAGATACCAATTTGCGGCTGAATGCGCAGCACTTCCTCAAGGCTCATGCCCTGCAATAATAGATAGGCGTGGGATTTGTCCTGTAATTTTAAATTAAAATCAGGCAGTAAGAACTGGCCGCTCAATACTTTGCCCTTAGCAGTCATCGACACGTCGGTATCACTCAAGCCCGTGAGTTGTTGTAGCCAATTGTCGGGAAGCTTTTCGGCATCCTTGGCGAGGACAATATCGGCCTCCACTTCGATATCGGTCAAGGGAAAGCCGGGATCGAACAAGTTAAAGGTCATCACGGTCTGCGGGCAGTTCAGTCGGCTTAAACTGCTGAAATAGCCTGGTGCTTGCGGCGCCTTATAGGATTGCCCCCAAGTGAACTCGCATTGGGCCTGTAATTTCCCGCCCTCAAAGGTCGTGTCTTGATAAAAACCTTCCAGCTCTGTCATCGACTGGGTAATTTGCATGGCAAATTGAGTCTGCTCTGGCTCATGTGTCAGCTTAAATTGTGCCTGTAATTGGTTATGGCCTGTCACATTTAACTCAGCGGGCAAGGGCTGGGTTTGATTCAGCAAAGATAGCGCTTCTGTCATGCTGGTATCGACAACCCACTGTCCCGTTAACAGCAGTGGCTTGTGAGGCGCGGCGAACTGTAATTGATGGTCGCTTTGCAGCTTAACCGTGCCGACTTGCCACTGTTCATGGCCGTGAAGACGCTGGTTTTGCCAGTTTAATGTCTGCGCAAGTGCCAAATTATCCAGTTTAAGCACAGTCTGCTTACGTGTTCGGCCTTTGGCGCTGAGCTGCTTTTCAATCAAGAGTTGCTGCGCTTGCCAGTTAACTTGATTAGTCAAATGACTCGATTGAATAGTATTTGCAATGGATTGCAATGACGAGTAATCGAGGAGCATCGGCTTTGATGTCTCAAGGGTGAACGCCTTGAGGCTAATATCGTTGCGACTGCTCTGTATTGCGGTCGCGGCGGTGCCCGCAAGATTCTCTACCGTTTGGCTCACGCGCAGCTGCGACAAGGCAAGTGAGAGCGGCGGCAGCTTGAAGGTAAACTCGGTCGATTGAGTCGTATCCTGAGTCGCCAACGGGGTTGCACTCGCGGCCATGGGAGCCTTAGCGTTGAGTTGAATACTGCCAAGGCTTAACTGTGTTTGTTTAGTTTGATGCTCGGCGGCTTGCGCCGTTTGCTGTAGCTGCACATCTTCCAGCGCAAATTGCAGAGTGTCGCTTGAGTCACTTGAGTCACTCGTCACTGGCGCAGTGCTGATTTGCCAATTCAGCCCTTGAGGTGACTGAGCCACGCTGACATGTCCCGCCGTTTGCAGCATTCCCGCGCCCCAACTGAAATCCTGCGGTGCTGCGTGCCAAAGCTCCCGCAGCGACAGCGGGGTCGTTTGCGTAAGCGCCAGTTGCCAGCGGCTCGCGACATTCCAAGCATCTGGCGTGGGCGTTAACTGGGTCTCTTGCAACTGAATGCGCGTTTCAAGCTTACTGCCTAGGGTGGTTACCTCTAATGCGGGCATCGGTATGGGTTTATGGGTGTTCGCTTGAGATGTCAGTGCATAGTGCAGCGGCGCCGTCATCGAAAAGCCAAGGCCCACGGGCGCCTCGGTGCTTTTCAGCCCCGAGAGCAGGGTAAGGAGCGCTTGATAGTCCACATTGCTCAATTGCAGAGACTGATTAAGTGCCGCTAATAGCTGGGTGTGCTGTGCCGCATTCGGCGTAAGCGCAAGGCTAAAGGGCTCAAGGGTGAGATTGAGTGAGGCAAGTGATCCACTAAGCTCAAACCCTAAAGCCGGCTGCGGCGCGAGCGTTAAGTCGGCAAAATGGCGTAAGCTGATGCTGGGTTGCTGAATGCGGTGGCGGCTTGTAATTTCGCCGCTGGCGAGTGTCATTGCACTCTCAGAACTGAGTTGTCCACTTAATCCTATCCCAAGTTGCTGCCACTGTTGATCCCACAGGGTTAATTGGTTGAGGATGCTCCCTTGGGTTTGGCGCAGGCCAATTTGATGCAGGTTTTCCAGTAGCTGCGCGATATTCAGTTTGCTCTTCAAGCGCCATTGTTCGTTGCCAAGCGTGGCGGCAAGCTCGGCTAACGGCTCACCCACGGGGCTTCTAAATGCCGTGGTTAATTCACCTTGATGATTCAGGCTGAGTTTATCCATCACCAGCTGATAGGCGGGAAGCTCTGACTGCGGCGCTAATCTGAGTGTGGTTTTACCTATATCAATTAAGGGCAACGATTTGATATTTAACGCCAACGCCGGTGTTTGTTCATCGGCGATGGTGGGGCTTCGCTCCAGCAGCGATGCACCTAGTTCAACGTCTATCTCGCCCGTGCTAATTCGCTTGATTTTTTGAGTCAAACTCTCGACTTGGACAAGTTGCTTCAGTTCTTCAAGGCTTTTGGGCCAGTTGAGTTCAAGCTGAATATCAAGATTATTGATCACTAAATGCGAGTCATGTACACGCAGGCTCGCAGAGCGAATTTGCCAATGTTCTAAACCCATGGGGCCTAAACGAATATCGCTAAGCTCACCGTCCATGCCGCTTAATGCATAATTTGCGACGCGAAGGATCAGGGCTTCGGTTTGGCTGTTGACTATCCAAATGGTTAGCGCCGCGCCAGCTAACAGGCCAGCCACAGTGGTGGCTATCAAGCTTTGTTTTAAGCGCTTTTTGAGTGTAGAACCGCGACGGTGCGTCGCCGAATATGGCGCTGCGGCCGCAGTCGCCTCTTGAGGCATCGCCTGATGCGCGTGCTCGGCAGTCTCCTGATTTGGCGATGTCGGCGTGTTAACCATGGGGTTCGAATATCATCCTTATCATCAGCGCCTGGGCACGGTTCCCCGTGGGAGCGCGAGGCGATTTGGGCTGCCGATGCTCAGCGGCAAGCGGGATTAGCGGCAGTTTAACACTCAAGCCGCTGGCTGACTAATAAAGAACTTGGCAAATTTGCGCGAAGCTAGATTGAGTGCCTGTCATTATTCATCTTGATTTTACAGGCACTTATACGGCTTAAAGTAAAATAGCGTTATCGCGATTGTGTATCCGCGCAGCTTATCCCAAAAGCTGAGCGCCAATCACGGCAACTCCACAGAGCATAGCTAACAGTAAACCGATCTTCCCCCCCGCGACGCGGTAACCCTGAGGCAGGTTTGCCTTATCGCGCGTTTGTCTTTGTACCCACACCATGGTTACGGGTAAAAAAATCGCGAGGATCACGAGGGCGATCGCCGCATATCCGAGGGCGGTAATAAATCCCTGCGGGTAAAAGAGGGCAAAACACAGAGGAGGCACGAAGGTAATAGCGGCGGTGATACTGCGACCCGCTGCATTATCCTGCTGCCTTAAGTTTGCCGCCATAAAGTCAAACAGACCTAGGCTCACCCCTAAAAAGGAGGTTGCCAGCGCCAGATCGGCAAACACACTGATGGCAGAACTTAAGTATTGGCTGTGCAGAACGCTGGCTAACTGATTGATAAAGCGTGAAAGACTCTGATTGGTCATCAGTTGGCTTTGGCTGAGCACGCCTTGGCTGCCCAATTGCCACAGCAGGTAAATCAGTAGCGGTAATGCCGAGCCGAGCAGCATGATTTTACGCAGGCTTTTTACCTCAACGCCTAAGTAGCGCACCACGGATGGAATCGAACCATGGAAACCAAAGGAGGTAAAAATCACTGGAATGGCGGACACGATAAGCCCTTGCTCTAGTGGCAACTCGAGTAAATGTGTGCCTTCGACCTGCGGCAGTAATAGGGCCAGCATTAGAATTAACGCAATGATTTTTAAACTAAAGAGCACGCGATTAATCAAATCGACACAATGGGTGCCTAAGCCGACAATGGTGCCGATTAACAGGGTAAATAACACGGCGCCCGCCTGCGGTGGCAGATCTAACCCTAACCAAGCATTGAGCTTTTGATTAACTTGCTCGCCGCCACCTGCGATATAGGCGGCGCACAGGGCGTAAAGTAAAAACATTAACGCAACACTGGCAATCACTTGGCCCTTGGCGCCCAAAAGCGTGCGGGCTAATTGGTTCAGGCTCGCATCGCTCGGGGCAAATTGATGGATTTCAACCATCAGCAGAGCGGTGTAGGCCATCAGCGCCCAGAGGAGCAACATAATCAGGCTCGATACACCAAAACCGAGTCCTGCAGAGGCGATAGGAAGTGCGAGCATACCCGCGCCAATGGTGGTGCCTGCAATTAGTAGCAAACTGCCGAAAAATTTATTCTGTGTCATAACTTTACGCTCAAACGTCTTTATTAATGGCTCAACTGTCTCAGATGAGTGCTTTATTGAGGAGCTGTGCAGAATGGCGCGTGATACTGGGATCTAAAGGGTACGAGGGCGTACCTGTATTGGGATCGTGGCGCAATCTGCGGATCGTTGGGGATATGGCCACAATGGAAGGTCAGGCGAGTATGCCTATCTATGCCATTGCGGCTACAGATAGGGATAATAAGCTGTGGTAATGCGCATAAAACTCGCCTTTGCTTGGGGTTAATTCGGCACTTAATGACATCGAGTGACTTGACCACATCTAATGGCTTGGTCACATCACATAACAAAGACAATTTGCTCTGTTTTTTAAATTTATCTTAAATGTTAATAAGTTGCGACAATGCCTCGGTGTTGGTTCGAGGACGCTGGCTACGATAGGCAGTTAAGGTGTACTTGTCAACCATTACAACAGTATTTTGCTGATTTTTTGTCAGGGGCCAGGTGTACAATTTGCGTGACGTCGTGTGGTTTTTAGGTCAGGTTAAGGGTTACAAGACGGACTGTGGAGGCGAGGCTTTGGTTAGCACTAGAAGGGGTTGGCAACAGCAGGGATTAAGTAAAACCGGGGTTAGCAACAGCAAGTTAATTGGCCGTCACTGAATGCAAAATGGAGAGTACTCTGCCGTAGACCAAAAGGAATGCGGCAGAGAGATACCGTGATGTTTGAAAGCGGACTACTTTTGCTGCGCCTTTTGATGGCGGGCGAGCAAATTGGCGTTGATATCACTTAAGCTTAGTGATTGATCTTCAAGTAAGACTAATAAGTGATACACCAGATCCGATGCCTCGTTAATCAGCTCTTCTTTATCGTGAGTCGCAGCGGCCAAGGCGGTTTCGAGCCCTTCTTCACCGACTTTTTGGGCGATGCGCTTAGTGCCACGGGCAAAAAGGGAAGCGGTGTAGCTCGACTCAGGGTTTTGCCCCTTACGCGAGGCGATAAGCTCGGCCAGATTATTTAAAAACGGGTGGGCATTGCCATCGAGCCAGCAGCTTTCGGTGCCTTTATGGCAGGTTGGGCCATTGGGTAACACCTGTACCAGCAGGCTGTCGTTATCACAGTCTTTATCGATGGCGACCAATTTTAGGGTATGGCCTGAGGTTTCGCCCTTGGTCCATAAACGTTGCTTAGAGCGGCTAAAAAACGTCACATCACCGGTCGCCAGCGTGTGCTGTAGCGCGGCTTTATCCATAAATCCGAGCATTAATACCTTACCCGATAGGTGATTTTGGATAACCGCAGGGATAAGCCCCTGCTGTTTTTCCCAGTCGAGGCTATTGACCAGTTCTGCGCTTGCTGGGCCTTGGCAACAGCTTGAAGTGGTTCCAGTTGTCATATCTGCATACCTTATTATTTGTATCAATCGCTACTGATGTTGAGTTACTGGCGAATGGCGATGCCTTCGGCCGCTAAATACTGTTTTAACTCGCCGATATTGATAATGGCCTTATGGAACACGCTGGCTGCCAGCGCCGCATCCACCTGAGCCTCGGTAAACACATCGCGAAAATGCGCCATAGTGCCAGCGCCGCCCGAGGCGATTAAGGGCACATCGCACAACTGGCGTACTAGGCTTAACTGTTTGATATCATAGCCACCGCGCACGCCATCTTGGTTCATCACGTTGAGCACGATTTCGCCGCAGCCGCGTTTTTGTACTTCTTCGACCCAATCCTGGGTATACCAAGCGGTTTCTTTGGTGGCGGCTTCATCGCCGGTAAATTGCTTCACTTTATAACTGTCGCTTGCCGCATCATAAAAAGAGTCTATGCCGATAACGATACATTGACGGCCAAATTCATCCTGCAGACGCGAGATTAAACTTGGATCGCTAAGGGCGGGTGAGTTGACCGAAATCTTATCCGCGCCAAAGGCCAGTAACTCGCGGGCTTGGCCGATGGTTTTAATGCCGCCGGCGACGCAGAAGGGGATATCGATTTGCTCCGCTACTCGGCTCACCCAAGACTTATCGACCACACGGTCGTGGGCACTGGCAGTGATATCGTAAAACACCAGCTCATCGGCGCCTTCTGCGGCGTAACGCGCTGCGAGTGGTACGATGTCGCCCACAATTTCATGGTTGCGAAACTGTACACCTTTGACCACGCAGCCATCTTTCACATCCAAACAGGGGACTATTCGTTTGGCCAGCATTGGATTGCCTCCGCCACATTAAACTGATTGATAAGTAAAGCTTTACCGATAATGATGCCCGCGGCGCCACTGTCTCTGACGGCGGCAACATCCTCAAGGGAAGCAATGCCGCCCGAGGCTTGCCACGCGATATTGGGATAGTGGCTGGATAGCTCGCGGTAGAGTGCGGTATTGGCGCCTGTGAGGGTGCCATCGCGGCTGATGTCAGTCACCAGCGCATGTTTAAGCCCAACTTGGCTAAAGTCTTCGACGATAGATTCTAGACTCTTACCGCCACCGCTTTGCCAGCCAGAAACCGCGACGATTTTCTCGCCGCTCTGATTGATATTCACATCCAGTGCGAGGCAAATTGCCTCGCTGCCAAACTTGTTAAACCAGCCTTTGACTAGCTCGGGCTCTTTGACGGCGAGCGAGCCTATCACTACGCGTTTAACCCCAAGGGATAATAACTCGGCAACTTGTTCTTCAGTGCGGATCCCGCCACCCACTTGAATATTGGCGTTAAGCCCAGCAGTCAGCTTAGCAATCAAAGCCGTTTGGCGTTTTGTAGGATCTTTCGCGCCAGTTAAATCTACAATATGCAGCCAGCTTGCCCCTTGGTCTTGGTAGGATTGCAACTGGGCCAGCGGACTTAAATCGAAGGTGGTCTGCTGCCCATAATCCCCTTGGTAGAGCCTAACTACCTGGCCATCAATTAAATCAATTGCTGGAATGATCATCTGTTGTCCTTAAATTCTTTTTGGTGCATTTACTGCATTTTTAAAAAGTTACCTAGGATTTGTGCACCCACGGCGGCGCTCTTCTCGGGGTGAAATTGCACGCCCATAAAGTTGTTTTTACCGATGGCGGCGCTAAAGTCCTCACCATAACGGCATTGTGCCAAGGTGTAGTCGCTTAATGGTGCGCGGTAGCTGTGCACAAAATACACGTAACTGCCAGCTGGAACACCAGCAAACAGCGGGTGAACCTGAGACGGATTGCTAAAGGTCAGTTGGTTCCAGCCCATGTGCGGCAGAGGTAAACCTTCGGCCTTAAGTGCTTGACGGTCTAGCTCGTCAATCTCGGTTGGAATAATGCCTAGGCATTGGCAATCTAGCGCTTGGCCGCCGCGTTCTTTAGAGAGCCGGGTGAGCATTTGCATCCCTAAACAGACGCCAAGCACGGGTTGAGTTAACGCTTGGATTAATTCGACTAAGGCTTTTTCCGTTAACGAAGCCATCGCGGCGCCAGCGCTGCCGACACCAGGCAGTACCACTCGTTTGGCGGCTTTAATGCTGGCTTTGTCATCGGTGACTAACACCTTAGCGCCGAGGCGCTCAAAGGCGAACCGGACCGAACTTAAGTTGGCGCAACCTGTGTCTATGATGACAACATCAAATTCATCTATGTTTGCTGACATTGGGTTTTCCTATTGATGGGTCAGCGGGGAAGTGGTTTATCGCCACATTCCTGAAACTGCCCCTCGTTAAAATCATCAGACTTTGTATTATTCGCTAATCAATCTGCATTAGGTCATTACACACCTAACTCAGGTTGAGTGCGGTGTTAGAGCACGCCTTTACTCGATGGCAACACATCACCTTCAACTTTGACTGCCTGACGCAGCGCACGGCCCAGCACTTTAAATAGTGCTTCGACCTTGTGGTGATCGTTGTCTCCCTCGGCGGCCACATGCAGGGTGCAACGTAGGCCATCGGCAAAGGAGCGAAAAAAGTGCGGTACCATTTCAGTCGCCATTTCACCGACTTTTTCCCGTTCAAATTGGGCGGAGAATTTAATAAAAGGCCTGCCGGAAAGATCCAGTAAGCATTCGCCCTTGGCTTCATCCATCGGCAAGCTAAAACCAAAACGGGCGATACCGCGTTTATCGCCCAGCGCTTGGCGCAGCGCATCTCCAATTGCCAATGCTGTGTCTTCAACGCTGTGGTGATCGTCTATCTCAAGATCGCCATCGACATTCACCTCCATTTTGAAATTCCCGTGGGTGGCGATTTGATCCAGCATATGGTCGAAGAAACCAATGCCAGTGTTGATGGCGCCTTTGCTGGGATTGTCGAGATCGACAGTCACGCGAATATCGGTTTCCTTGGTGGTGCGTACCACAGTTGCGGTGCGGCCCTTGTTGAGTAAGGCATCGGCAATCGCGTCCCAGCCTAGGCTGCCACGTTGATATTGGAAGCTTTTTATCCCCATGGCATTGCCCAGTTCCACATCTGTGTGTCTGTCACCAATCACGGCGGACTGGGTGAAATCGATGGTACCTTGGGTCAAAAAGTCTTTCACCAGCCCTAGTTTTGGTTTGCGGCAGCTGCAGTTTTCATCGTTAAAGTGTGGGCAGATGAGTACATCTTCAAACTTTACCCCTTGGCTGGAGAGGATTTGCATCATCATATTGTGCGGCGCATCGAAATCTTCCTGCGGGAAGGAAGGGGTACCGAGTCCGTCTTGATTGCTGACCATTACTAAACGAAAACCGGCTTTTTGGAGGCGCAGTAAGGCGGGGATCACTTGGGGCTCGAATACCAATTTGGCGAGGCTATCGACCTGTTTGTCGGTGATGGGCTCTTCAATCAAGGTGCCATCGCGGTCGATAAAGAGTATTTTCTGGGCGACATTTGGGGTAAATACTGGGTTCATACTGCTACCTTTCAATTCAGTTTGTTATCTTTATAAAATCAGTTTATTAGGCCAATGCTGCGACAAGACTTGCGCTAAACGCTCACAGCTTTTGCGATTCAAATAGCGACACTAAGCGGTCAGTGTCAGCCTGAGAGCTGAAGCTAAAACGAATGGCTTTAGCCAATCTAGGGTCCTTATAGGCCCGCGCGACAATGCCATTGTCGATAAGTAGCTTCGCCACTTTGGCTACATCGTCAAATTCGGCGAGCACATAGTTGCCATTGGGTGTTAGTACGGCACCGCCCCATTGCTCGCAGTACAAATTCAGCGCCGCCGCGAGTCGCTCGCCCTGCGCATTGAGCTCATTCACTTGGGTCTTCATCCGCGCAATCCCAGCAGGTGATAGCGCTTGCACGGCCACTTCACTCACGGGCAGTGGCACTGGATAGGGCGCAATGACCCGCATGATGATTTTGATAATTTCTTCATTGGCGAGCAAAAAGCCGCAGCGTGCGCCCGCTAAGGCAAAGGCCTTTGAAAGGGTGCGCAGCACCACAAGGTTTGGGTAAGACTCGAGTAAATCGGCGACGCTATATTCTGGGCAAAACTCGATATAAGCCTCATCGACGACAACAATGGCATCGGGCAGGGCTTGGATGGCTTGCTCTATGCGCGCCTTGTCAATCACAGTGCCGGTTGGGTTATTGGGATTGCAGATAAACACTAACTTAGCGCCGCGTGCGGCCGTTGCAAAGTCGGCAGGGAGACCGTACTCAGCCGTTAAGCCTAACGCATTAACGCCTACATTAAAGGTTTGTGCGCTAATGGCATACATGCCGTAAGTGGGCCCAAAGGTCGCAATTGAATCGATGCCTGGGATACAAAAGGCACGAATAAGCAGCTCGATGGCCTCATCTGCGCCGCGACTGGCGACAATTTTGTTCTTCGCTACAGCACTATATTGGCTGTAGGCACTGATTAATGCGGGTGGTTGGCACTCGGGGTAACGATTTAACTTAGTTAAATCGAGCTCGCCGACTGCCACATTATTGAAGGGCGATTCGTTAGCGTTGATCCAAATATCCCCACGACCACCCAGCCTGCGAGCACTTTGGTAAGGCGTTAACTCGAGCAGTTCGGGCCGCGCAAGACGTGCTGCAAGGTTTGTTGGCTCGATGTTTGTGGTATCCAGAGTATTGTTATCGAGAGTATTGCTGGCGCAATTGGCGCTCGGAATCTTTGTCACAGGCACATTGCTCGTTGTTGCTGTGCTCGTTGGTGCTTGGCTAGTTGGCACTTGGCTCATCCTATTCATCCTAAGTCTTGCTATGGCGTTAATTAAGCGTACTGTTGATTGCGTTACTAATTTCCATCAGTCCTTAAGACTGGCTAAGCGTATCGCGACCGCATTTTTATGGGCATCGAGTAACTCATTGCTGGCAAGGGTCATCACCGCTTGCCCGAGTCCGAGCAGGCCCTTAGCACTGCTCTCTTGCACCGTAAAGCGGCGGCTAAAGTCTGCCAAGGAGAGGCTCGATACCGCGCGGCTGTAACCGTAAGTCGGCAACACATGGTTAGTCCCGCTGGCATAATCACCAACCGATTCAGGTGTATAGGCGCCTAAAAACACTGAGCCTGCGGCGCGAATATGCTTTAGCACGTCCCGTGGGAAGCGGGTTTGAATAATTAAGTGTTCGGGCCCATAGCGATTCGACACGAGCGCCGCTTCTTGCATATCTTTGACCAAAATGGTGCGGCTGCCTTTTAGGGCGGTCGCGGCAATCTCTTGGCGCGGCAGGGCGGCCAGTTGCGATTCGAGTGCTTGATTGACAGCTTGTGCTAATGGCTCCGAGTCCGTGACTAAAATGACCTGCGAATCTGGACCGTGCTCCGCTTGCGAGAGTAAATCCGCGGCAATAAACTGCGCATTGGCATCGCTATCGGCAATCACCAATACCTCGGAGGGTCCCGCTGGCATATCGATAGACACAGTGCAGCGGCTATCTTGGGAGACTAAGCGTTTGGCTTCGGTGACATAACGATTACCTGGGCCAAAAATCTTATCGACGCTGGGAATGGATTCAGTGCCAAAGGCCAGAGCGGCAATAGCTTGCGCGCCGCCCACTTGGTAAATTTCGGTGATCCCACAGGCGTTTGCCGCATACACAATCGCATCGTTAATCGGTGGTGGACTCACCAATACGCGTTTTTCGCAACCGGCAATTTTGGCGGGCAGGGCCAGCATCATAACGGTCGAAATGAGGGGCGCGCTGCCGCCGGGAATATATAAACCAACTTTTTCAATCGGTTCGCTACGAAGCTCGCAGCGAACACCCGCTTGGGTTTCAATGTCTATGGGGCGAAATTGCTGCGCGCTGTGGAACACATCAATATTGGCCATCGCTTGGGCAATGGCGGCTTTAAGTTCTGCCGAGACTCGTGCGCTGGCGGCGCTAATCTCGCTTTCACTTAAGCGCAGGCTGTCGATATTGGCGCTACTGATATTTACAAGCTTGGCGCCATCAAACTTTTGATTAAACTCTTTTAGCGCCGCATCGCCACGGCTAGCCACGGCATCAACAATCGCCCGAACACTTTGTTCTAAGCCGCTGTCACCGATTAAAGGTGAGCGTTGGAGCGCGGCTTGTTGTTCATCGGCGGATAAGGCTGCCCAAGTCAAAATATCCATAGATCACCCCATCATTTTTTCAATTGGCATGACTAGGATAGAGCTGGCGCCGAGCGCGGTGAGCTCTTCCATGGTGTCCCAGAATAAATCTTCGGTACTGACGGCGTGGATGGCCACTCGATTAGTATCGTCGTTTAATGGCAGCACCGTGGGGTTTTCGGCGCCGGGCAGCAGGGCAACAATTTGATCTAAGGTTTCTGTGGGGGCGTGCAGCAAAATATATTTACTTTCACGGGCGCGGATCACGCCGTTTACGCGGGATAAAATTCTGTCAATTAGCGCTTGTTTGCTCGGCGTTTGGGTTTGGGTCGATTGAATAATACAGGCCATGGAGCGGTAGATGACTTCGGTCTCGTATAAACCGTTGGCCTCAAGGGTGGCGCCGGTGGAGACTAAGTCACAAATGCCATCGGCAAGCCCTGCACGCGGCGCGACTTCAACCGAGCCTTTTAACATACAGTCGCGATAACTTATGCCTTTTTGTTGCATAAAACGGCGCAGCAGATTGGGGTAGGAGGTGGCAATTCTCAAGCCTTCCAAAGATGAGGCATCGGCATAGCTAAATTCGCTTGGTACGGCTAACGACAGGCGGCAGGCCCCAAAATCCAGTTGGCGTAACTTCACAAACTCGGCGGGTTTATTTAAGGTTTGGCGCTCAATTTGCTCTTCTTCAAGCACATTCTCACCAATAATGCCTAAATCGACCACGCCATCCATCACCAGCCCTGGAATATCATCGTCACGCACTCTGAGTAAATCGATAGGCATGTTGTCTGCGTGTGCGATAAGACGTTGTTCATTAATGGAAAATTTAACGCCGCAGCTCTTGAGTAATTGCTGAGAATCGGTCGATAGGCGACCCGATTTTTGAATGGCGATACGTAAACGGTTTGATTCAGTCATAATTTTATCTCGCTCAAAGTTAACAAATTCAAAATGATATTCTTTCGTTTCACGCTTTAACTGGTTTATCGGCACCGCCAGTAAATGTGGCGGTTAACATATTGAAATTAATTACTAATTAGCTGTTAAATCGTTAGTTAAAAAGCCTAAAAGCAAAAACCCCCGGAATTCCTTCCAGGGGTTAGTGATCATCTTTGAATCAGTCCGCCAGAAGGATACAGTCCTCCGGCAGTGAGCGTCCGAAGGCTACCGCATATGGTGGTGATGATGGTGGATAGCGTTCAGTAACGGGCTCATATGACTCTCTATACTCTGTATTCTGTTAAATTCGGTGTTGATGGATACTTATCCATAGAACGTTTTTTTAAGCTAACCGCTTTCTGTGCCGTTTGCAACAGCTAATTTTAACTAAATAAGAATATTTATGCGCTTTGTGAAAATGTTTCATCTTGATGGTCACAGGACGATAATATGCTTATCGCAAGAAGGACGAATACTTGAGGTTTCCTAGGGGATGGGTCAAAGCCGACGCTGCGTTTAGACAAATTCGGCTGGCGGTAAGTATGGTAAATCTTGTCTAACAGCGTTCAATCTAGACTGTTGATTGAGACTAAGTGTCAGTCAAAGCGCTAATGCTGGATTAGCGCGTGACATCCTTTTTATTGTGCTAAATATTTTCCAAACAGGCGATCAACTGTTTGTTGGCAATATTTGTCTTCACCACGCCAATATTCGGCAAATACCCAGTCATTTTTGCCTTGGCGTTGTCTATCGAAACAACGAGGTTTTAATATTCCCAGACTGGCTAATATTTCGATTAAAATTTGTCGCTCAGCTTTACTCGATTTAATTACACTCGCTAATCTTTTCTCTAGTGTGCTGGGATAATCGCTCGGGTCAGACGTTTCGATAGTCGTTAATATCGCTCTAAAACAGGCAATATCATCCGACGTTGGCTCTGGAATATCGGCATTAATAAATTGGCTTAAATCAAAATAGGTATACAAAATATCCCCATGGCGCACGCCGCCCCATTTTATACGCTCGAAATTGAATACGTTAATATCCATCTCGATATAGGATTCGCTTCCTCGGATGCCATATTGACTATCTCGGCAAATGCCACAGGTATAGGAGTGTGCCGTTGGTTTGTCATTCGTGTAGGACGTGCCTGAAATAACAGGTGTATATTGATGTGATGGGATTTTTTTGGCGATCGCATAGGATGCAAGGGATGAGCGCCAATCCAATCGCCTAGAGGTTAGACTACTTAAAAATCCTTTTGTTACTTGTGCTGGCGATAAGCCTTTAACTAGCGATGCGATGGCAAGGATGCATTCATCATGGGAGATAGTTAAAGGATCAAACATTAATCCTTTCGATTTGGCGTAGCTAAAATCGGATTCGGAGAGACTTCTATTTTTTACGTCAATCCAACCATTCTTCCAATAGGTGGAGAATAAAATCCTTTTTGCTTTTTTATCCATAGCTGATTCTATTTTAACCTTTAACAATTGTTTTAATTTATCTTATAAAACTTAATTAAAGCGGTTAGCTCTCTAAATTCATATAAGCATCGTTTTGATAGTAATAACTGACTGCATGAATTATGTCATGTAAGCTGGCATTAGGCAGCTGTTGCACTAAATTAGCCTTGATGCTTTGCAAATCCGCAATACTTAAAAAGTATTGATAACCTTGAGTTTGCGGGTAGAGAGGCTCATCGTGTAGGTCGCGCTCCTCTTCAAGTTCATCGTCAATGATTAACATCGTCATTGTGGGGTTCAATGCTTGCTCTAAGGTTTTATACACATCCAAGTGCCACGAAAAAGAATCGAGTTGGGATAATAGGGTTTCCAAGGTTAATGTTAATCGCATGACATATCCTTTTGTGCGAGCATCATTTACATCATTATGGCGAGTTAATTAAACCGACAGAATTAGGCTTAAGGCCTCAACAGACTCAGCATTAATTCGGTTAACGCAAACGATGAGAAAATAAACAGTAAATTAATCAAGGCCCGCATAATCCAAGACAATGCACCGTAGGACAGATCATATTTATTTGAGGCAATTACGATAACTCCCATGATGCCAAACCAAGGTGTAAAAAAGAACATGGCTTGCCATTTAACCAGAGCAACGGCGAGATCATGCA
Organism: Shewanella decolorationis; assembly: GCF_004354305.1. Lineage (NCBI taxonomy): Bacteria > Pseudomonadati > Pseudomonadota > Gammaproteobacteria > Alteromonadales > Shewanellaceae > Shewanella > Shewanella decolorationis. Next base: position 188,329 of record NZ_CP037898.1, read on the forward strand.
GCGCACCACTGACTAAAAAGGTGAGCAAGACGGCGAGCCACATGGGTAGAAACTGACTGAGAGGGCGCATGACATTACGAGATAAATAATAACCCCAAATCGGATTCCAGTAATGCCAAAAAATAGCGAATGACTTAGCGCCAAGGGCGCGTGATAGCATATTCCTCATCGAGTGACTGGCACCCAGTGGTACACCATTTCGCTTTTTCGCATATTGTGACAGTGATAATGTCGTTTGCATGGTTAATCTCTGCTTCACGCTGACCTATATGAGAAGTGGCTCGCAATCATTCCTGCTGTCTGTTATTTCAGACGTCGCTGGTTATCAATATTCATTACAGCACTGCATCTGGCAAGCAGTAAGTTAGGTTTTTATCTGCCATAGCATAACAGGTTTGACCGGTTTTCTCGGGGGACGGCCTAATGAAGATACCTGGGTTGCCATTAACACGAATCAGCTGCGATTGGTTATCCTGTCTCATAAAAATCGTACCACCATTTTCTAGCGCAACATCCACTATATACTCGTTCATATTGGCGCAAATCGCGATTTCACAGGATTCAGAATGCTCTTTACCCCCATTTATGACGAGGCATTGCGACGTTACTTCATCGCAACCTGCCCAAGTAACGTGGCTAAAAGCCAACAATAGTAAAAAACCAGAAGGGTATTTCATCGAATCATCCTGTCGCGTTATAAACCGTGCTCTGTGGCTGATGAGCGCCAACCTTTTAAAGTGCATTAACGACTGGCCACCAACTCCGCAATATTCTCGCATAAAATTATGCTCATGTTGAATTCGGCGCAGGACTGAAACTATTGGTATTATTAGGCGGGCTTAATTACACTGCGGCCTGACGGAATCAGGCTCTTTAACGCTTGCTGACTAATTTACCCAGATTTAGCCATCTCTGAACCGTATTTTTTAACCCTATGAAAGGACCTTGCTCGCCCTTGAATCACACCCGACGCCCAGCTATGCGGCAAGCCAAACTTCAGCAATCCAATCAGCAGTCGAGCGACGCTCAACGTCCGATGAGCCGATTGGCGAGTGAAGTGCTGCGCGCTTTTGCCAGAGATGGGGTACTCGCCAAGCATATTCAAGGGTTTAGTGCGCGTCAGAGTCAGGTTGAAATGGCGCAAATCATCAGTGAAGCGATTGCCAGCAAGGGCAATGCACTGATCGAAGCGGGCACAGGGGTCGGTAAAACCTTCGCATATTTAATTCCTGCCATCTTAAGTGGCAAGCAAGTGATCGTGAGCACGGGCAGTAAAAACCTGCAAGAGCAATTGTTTCTAAAGGATTTACCCGCATTGACCTCTATGCTTGGGATAGCACCCAAGCTTGCGCTATTGAAAGGTCGCAATAATTATTTATGTCAGCATCGACTCGATAGGCAGATGCAGGTGGCCAGCCATATTGAGGCGCGCTTATTGGATGATTTACTGAAAATCAACCAATGGGCTGGCATGAGTAAGGATGGTGATATTGGTGGTTTAACCTCAGTTGCCGAAAACTCTCCCGCGCTTCCCTTAGTGGTCAGTACCAAAGAGACCTGTCTTGGGCAGCGCTGCGAATTTTATGATGCTTGTTTTACCCGTAAGGCCCGCGGCCGCGCCATGGACGCCAAAATCATCGTGGTGAATCATCACTTATTCTTTGCCGACAGCGTGTTAAAGGATACGGGCTTTGCCGAGCTATTACCCGATCCCGATGTCGTGATCTTTGATGAGGCGCATTTGCTGCCTGATATCTGCGTCAGTTACTTTGGCCAGCAATCCTCGAGTCGCACTATTGATGACTATTTGCAAAAGTTATTGCAGATTTATCAAACTGAGCTCAGCGATACAGGGCAGATTGCTCAATTCTGCCAGCGCTGTTTAAGCAAGTTAAGTGAGTGGCATAATGCATTATTTTCGAGCGGCGAGTCGGATTGGCGGCTGCAACTTGGCAATAAATTCATCGCCTTAGCCTCTTGGGATTTATTGGCAGAATTAACCGCATTGCAAAAGCTGTTACTTGTGCACGTGGGGCGCAGTGAATTATTGGATGATATTGCGGTAAAGCTGACTGAGCTTAACCATAAACTCAATCAATTTTTTAATTGTGATAACCCGCAGGCGGCGTACAGCGTTGAGTTTGGTAGCCGCTTTGTCATGCTACGTATGTCGCCCATCAATATTGCCCGCGAGTGTCAGCAGCTATTTGTGGCCAATACTAGCTGGATATTTACTTCGGCGACCCTGCAAGTGAACCGTAGCCTAGACCATTTTGCGCAGGAGCTTGGGATCAGTGATGCCAAAGCACATATTTTAGACAGTCCCTTCGATTATCCGCGTCAGGCGCTATTTTGTGTGCCGAGGCAACTGGGGAATGTGGCGAATCAGCAGCAGGCACTTAAACAGTTAGTCGATGTGTGTGTCAAAGCGATTGAGGCGGCGCAGGGGCGAACCTTTATTCTGTTTACCAGCCATAAAATGCTCGAGCAAACCGCGCTGGCTTTGCGAAGTCGCACTCAATATCCACTATTGGTGCAAGGGCAGGCGGGCAAGCAGAGTCTGCTGACCAAGTTTCGCCAACTGGGGAATGCGGTATTACTCGGCACCAGCAGTTTTTGGGAAGGTGTGGACGTACGCGGTAAGTTATTAAGCTGCGTGATTATCGATAAGTTGCCTTTCGTGTCACCCGATGAGCCACTTTACCGTGCCCGCGCCGACAATATCAGCCGTCAGGGGGGCGATCCTTTTACTCAAGTGTCATTACCTCAAGCGATTATTGCGCTCAAACAAGGGGTTGGACGTTTGATTCGTGACGAAAAGGACTGTGGTGTACTCATTCTCTGTGATAATCGAATTGTGAATCGCGCCTACGGACAGGCCTTTTTAAACTCCCTGCCGCCGATGTCCCGTACCCGAGATTTAGATCAAGCGTTAGCCTTTTTAAGGCAAATACCTTGATAGAAAAATAATCGTTGGGGCAGGCAAGCTTTATCTGGAAATATCCTTTTCGGGAGAATAGATGTGTTTACTTGGCTAAAAGGGTTAATTTCTAAAGACTTATTAATTGAGTTAAGTGAAGCTAAAATTACGATAAACGCTTTTGGCGATAAGGCCAGTATCGAGTATGAACCTATACTCGCACTTGTTACTGACCACAACAAGACAATGATCAAAGCTATCGGCCATGGGGCTAAAACATTGGACGGTGAGGGAATTCGCATTGTTAATCCGTTTTCACACCCTCGAATGTTTGTAGCAAGCTTTGAACTCGCTGAAAAACTGCTCCAATATGGCATTTCGCATCTTCATAAATCTGGATTTCGCGCGGCGCCGCGGGTGATTGTACACCAGTTAGAAAAGACCGAAGGTGGCCTCACCGATATTGAGGATAGGGTACTGCGTGAACTTGCTTTGGGCGCTGGGGCAAGAGAGGTCGTGATTTATCTTGGTCCAAGGATTAATACTCAATTTGAGCATTATGACGACATTAAACGCGCGCAATGTAAAGCTAAGAAGGAATAAAACTATCCCTTCCTAGCTAAACTCAGACTTTTTAAGAATTAGACTTTTAATCCAACCATCAGTTGATCAAGTTGGCCTGCGGTGGCTTGTAATTCATCACAACCCGACACAGATTGGTTCGCCGATTGCTCGACATCGTGGGATTGATTGCGAATTTCCATCAGATTGGTGGCGATTTCGTTAGCCACGGCCGATTGTTCTTCCGCAGATGTGGCAATCAACACACTCATTTCGAACACGCGGCTGCTGTGGTGAGCAATGGATTCGAGATCTTTACCCGTTTGCAGCACATGTTGTTTGCCCTCACTCGCTTGGTTAACGGTGCGCGACATGACTTGCGTCAGGTTGCGGCTACCTTGTTGCAATGACTCGATCATCGACTTGATTTCAACCGTTGCCGCCTGTGTGCGACCGGCAAGGGTTCTCACCTCATCGGCGACCACCGCAAAACCTCGGCCCTGTTCGCCAGCACGCGCCGCTTCAATCGCGGCGTTGAGGGCGAGTAGGTTAGTTTGTTGCGAAATGGCATTAATGGTCGACACCACTTCATCGATTTTACTGGCGTTTTCGTTGAGGATATTGACCGCATCTGAGGCGGCAGAAATCTCATCCGACAGTACATCAATTGCGCTTACTGTGGTTTCAATATCCTTAGAGCCCGCATTCACCTGCTGATTCGCCTCTTGGGTTTCGGCGGAGGATTGCTCGGCGTTGCGTGCCACTTCTTTAACCGCAGCGGTCATTTCTTCCATCGCCGTGGCTAAGGAATCGAGGTGCTGACGTTGATTGACCGCAAGGGCTTGTCCTTGCTGTGCCGTGCTTCTAAAAGATGAAACCACTTCGCGGATTTTACTGGTGGATTCAGCAATTTGCTTCACCAAGTTGTGTTGACGCTCGACTAGAGTGTCGATGCTAATGGCTAAGATGCTGAATTCATCTTTCACTTCGAAGAAGTTTAATCGGCCAGTCAAATCTCCCGAGGCTGCGCGTTTAAGTGCCATCACTGTGGTGTAGAGCGCACCGCCCACAAAGGTGGAGATGTAGTAGCTAAACAGGAAGAGCACGAATAACAGCACCGCCATTAGGCTGTAGACTAAGATATTGTCATCGGCTAAAAGGGCGTTCAGTTGACGATCGTCGACGGGAATGATGGTCAGCATATTTTGATCATTAACCGAGCTAACCGCCCGATTAGGTGAACTGCTGGTATCAATACCGCCCCCACTGCGTGCAAGGGTTTGTGCGCGGCTATCAGCCTCAGAAACTGTAACAATCTGAACATTCTGTAAGCCTTGGCTTAGCAGATGAGGTAAATTTTGTCTTTCTTGCTCGGGTAGCTTGCTAGAAACCTGGGCGGCGAGTTGATTGATTTTCTGGGAAGTGTCTAGCAGCCCATACAAATGGCTTTCGAGCAGGGTATCCCTAAACTGAGTATTTAAAAATACCGCTAATCCCACAATCATAAACATGGGAACTAGGGCGAGAATTGCAAATTTGGTTTTTAAGGTCATATGGATAAGATATTGATCTATCCAGCGAAATTTTACTTCTTTCATTAGCGCCTCGATAAATTGGGCTGTGACCAAATGGATATCGGTCGGTTTGCCATAGACTTTATGATTTTCTGTCTTGTAAGCAGTTGCTTGTATTATTGTTGTCCAATTGCAGCCATTTTGGGTTTATTTGCTGCAATTTTGGCAAGGTACAAACATAAGTTTACAGTTTAGCTACATGTGTAGCTAGTGGTAGCAGGTAAGGAATCGTTTGCTGTAAAAATCAGCAATCGTGATTTGTTGTTCTCAAACTCGCGGCATTTGTTGGGGTAACACATGAATTTGCATGATAAAAACCCCGAATAAACCCTAGTAATATGCCGCTCGCTCGCGTAAAATTTCTCTCCTTTTATTTCGTTATAGCTAGCAAAGCGTCTGGCATTAACGCCCGATAACCTGAGCACCCAAATAGCCTGAAAGTTTGGCGCCCATAGCACTTGTTTATCAAGCGCGACTATGCAGTGGAAGAGAAAATGCAGCAGTTAACTGAGATCGTAGAACAAGCCTTAGTCATTATTGACCAGGCCAGTGATCTAAAAGCACTGGATGATATCCGTGTCGATTACCTGGGTAAGAAGGGTAAGATCACCGACATGATGAAAATGATGGGCAGCTTAAGTCCTGAAGAAAAACCCGCTTTTGGTCAGGCGGTCAATGATGCGAAGCAGGCCATTCAACAGAAATTAACTGAGCGCATCGACGGCCTGAAAAGTGCCGAACTGGAAGCCAAGTTAATTGCCGAAAAGATTGATGTGACACTACCTGGCCGCACTATCGAAATCGGTGGTTTACACCCAGTGACGCGCACCATTGAACGTATCGAAACCTTTTTTGGGGAATTAGGGTTTTCGGTAAAACAAGGCCCTGAAATCGAAGATGATTTCCATAACTTCGACGCCTTGAATATCTCTGAGCACCACCCAGCGCGTGCCGACCACGATACGTTCTATTTTAATCCTAAGCTGATGCTGCGTACCCAAACATCGGGCGTGCAAATTCGTACTATGGAAACGGAAAAGCCGCCGCTTCGGATTATTTCACCGGGTCGTGTATATCGTAACGACTACGACCAAACTCACACGCCAATGTTCCACCAAGTGGAAGGTTTGCTGGTGGATGAAAACGTTAACTTCGCCGAATTAAAAGGCGTGTTGCATGACTTCCTGCGTAACTTCTTTGAGGAAGATTTGCAGGTGCGTTTCCGTCCTTCTTACTTCCCGTTCACTGAGCCTTCAGCCGAAGTGGACGTAATGGGTAAAAACGGCAAATGGTTAGAAGTGTTAGGCTGCGGTATGGTGCACCCAAATGTGCTGCGTAGCGTGGGCATCGATCCAGAAAAATACTCTGGTTTTGCTTTTGGTATGGGCGTTGAGCGTTTAACTATGCTGCGTTACGGCGTAAACGATCTACGTGCGTTTTTCGAAAACGACCTGCGTTTCCTGAAGCAATTTAAATAACGGAGCTGTATAGCATGAAATTTAGCGAATCTTGGCTTCGTGAGTGGGTCAATCCTGCCGTTAGCCGTGAAGCATTATCCCACCAGATCACTATGGCTGGTCTTGAAGTCGATGGCGTAGATGCCGTGGCTGCCGAGTTCAGCGGCGTTGTGATTGGTGAAGTAGTCGAATGTGGCCAACACCCAGATGCAGACAAACTGCGTGTGACTAAAGTCAGTGTCGGCAGTGGTGAACTTATCGATATCGTCTGTGGCGCACCTAACTGCCGCCAAGGCCTGCGTGTTGCCGTTGCCATGGTCGGGGCTGTATTGCCAGGCGATTTTAAAATTAAAAAGGCTAAGCTGCGTGGTATGCCTTCAGAAGGCATGCTGTGTTCATACAGCGAGCTGGGCATCGACATCGACAGCGATGGCATTATCGAACTGCCATTAGATGCGCCATTAGGCACGGATTTACGTGAGTATCTGCAGCTTGATGATGCTGTGATTGAAGTGGATTTAACCGCTAACCGTGCCGACTGTTTAGGCATGGTGGGTCTGGCCCGTGAAGTCGGCGTGTTAAACCGTGCGGCTGTGACTGAGCCACAATGGCAAGCCGTCACGCCAACGATTGATGCCAAAGTGGCAATCAATGTGAAGGAAAGCGCAGCGTGCCCTCGCTACTTAGGCCGTGTGGTGAAGAATGTGAACGTGAAAGCGGCTACGCCATTATGGATGCAGGAAAAACTGCGCCGCAGCGGTATCCGTTCTATCGATCCTATCGTCGATATCACTAACTTCGTGTTAGTTGAATTCGGCCAACCTATGCACGCCTTCGACCTTGCCAAGCTGACTGGCGACATCCAAGTGCGTTTAGGCAATGGCGAAGAGAAAATCACTCTGCTCGATGGCAGCGAAGTGACCATTCCAAGCGACACCCTAGTGATTGCCGACGATGCCCGCCCATTAGCACTTGCTGGCGTATTTGGTGGCGAATATTCAGGTGTGAGTGACATCACGCAGGACATTCTGCTGGAATGTGCCTTCTTCGCACCGTTAGCGATTATGGGTAAGTCACGCCGTTTAGGTCTGCATACCGATTCTTCACACCGTTTTGAACGTGGTGTTGACCCTGAGATGCAGCACAAGGTTATGGACCGTGCGACTCGCTTAGTGCTGGATATTTGCGGCGGTGAAGCGGGCCCTGTGGTTGAAGCCAAATCTAAAGCTGACTTACCAAAGCCTGCGCAAATTCTATTGCGTCGCAGCAAGTTAGATAAAATTCTGGGTCACCATGTTCCCGATAGCGACGTGGTTGAAATCCTCGAACGTTTAGGTTTCGGCGTGGTAGCCGGCGAGGGTAGCTGGCAGGTCACGACCGCCACTTACCGCTTCGATATGGCGATTGAAGAAGACTTAATCGAAGAAGTGGCCCGTATTTACGGTTACAACAACATTCCAAACGTTGCGCCCGTGGCGTCACTGCGGATGTCTGATCATAAAGAAACCGATTTAAGCCTCAAGCGCGTACGTTCGCTGTTAGTGGCCCGTGGTTTCCAAGAAGCCGTGACTTACAGTTTCGTCGATCCTAAGCTGCAAAATCTGGTTCATCCTGGTGAGCAAGCCATGGTGTTACCGAACCCCATTTCCAGCGAAATGTCGGCCATGCGTTTGTCGATGTTCACAGGATTATTGACTGCGGTTGGCTACAACCAAAGCCGTCAACAGGGTCGTGTGAGACTTTTTGAAACTGGCCTGCGCTTTGTTCCTGATATTAATGCAGAATCAGGTGTAAGACAGCAAGCAATGCTCGGTTGCGTCATTACAGGGCTTCAAAATGACGAACATTGGGCTATGGAATCGAAAACTGTTGATTTTTTCGACCTTAAAGGTGATTTAGAAGCAATTATCGGCTTGACAGTTTCCGCATCAGAATTTAGCTTTAGAGTAGCGACGCATTCTGCTCTTCATCCAGGGCAATGTGCTGAAATATTGAGAAATGATCGAGTGATCGGTCATATAGGTGCTATCCATCCTAGTTTGGAGAAGCCTTTTGGACTCAATGGTAAAACCATCGTTTTTGAGTTGGAATTGGATGCTTTATTGCATACCAGTTTACCGCTAGCCCAAGCTGTATCTAAGTTCCCGGCTAATCGTCGTGACATCGCAGTAGTCGTAGATGAGAGTGTATCTGCAGGCGATGTAATGAAATTGATAAGAAAAGTTGGCGAAAATCAGTTGGTTGGCATAAACTTGTTCGATGTATACTTAGGTAAAGGTGTTGAGCCCGGCAAGAAGAGCTTGGCGATAGCACTTACATTACAAGACACTACTCGTACACTTGAGGAAAAAGAGATCGCTGAGACAGTAGAATCAGTTGTTTCTGCCCTGAAGACCGAGTTCAACGCATCGTTGAGGGATTAAAGTATGGCACTTACCAAAGCCGAAATGGCAGAACATCTTTTTGAAACACTAGGCATTAACAAACGTGTCGCCAAAGAGATGGTTGAGTCGTTCTTTGAAGAAATTCGAGGCGCACTTGAAAGTGGTGAGCAGGTCAAGTTATCTGGCTTTGGCAACTTTGACCTTAGGGATAAGAATCAAAGACCGGGAAGGAACCCAAAAACTGGCGAGGATATCCCGATTTCCGCTCGCCGTGTCGTGACCTTCCGTCCCGGCCAGAAACTGAAAACTCGCGTAGAAGCAGCTAACGCGGGCAAGTAATTTCTTAAAGTTTGATAGGAAAGCCACTCCTTCGTGAGTGGCTTTCCTATTTTCTTCCTTTAGTAATTCAGTCTGTTACTGTCTGAGGTGATTTCTTTGTCAAGACAGCCAAAATATTTCGACCGTCGCTTCCAAATGGCCCTATTACACCCTAAATATTGGCTCACTTGGTTGGCGATCGGCCTATTAGTCATTTTTGGGATTATGCCCGCGTGGCTGCGTGATCCTATCGCCAGAACTTTGGCCAAACTGGTGGCACCGATTGCGAAAAAGCCTATAGGCATCGCCAGAGCGAACTTAAAGGCTTGCTTCCCTGAAAAATCTGCCGCCGAAATTGAAGCTCTAATTCACGATAACGTAGAAAACTTTGTGTTAGTGCTGTTATCTCAAGGTGAGCTGTTAGTTCGCTCCAAGGCGCATTTACGCCGCCGTGTGAATCTTATGGGCTTTGAGCACGTACAAGCGGCGCAGGCAGAAGGGAAGCCTGTAATATTTATCATGCCTCATGTGTGGCCCATAGATTATGCGGGACTGAGATTAAACCTCGACTTGCCGATGGTGACTATGGCTAAGGCCCATAAAAACGCATTATTTAACTGGTTTAACAATCGGGTACGTAGCAGCTGCGGTGGCCATGTTTATATGCGAGAAGCGGGCATTCGCGCTTTATTGGCCGAGCTTAAGCAGAACAATAGCTTTTTCTACCTGCCAGATGAGGATTTAGGTCCAGATCAAAGCGTGTTTACCCCGTTTTTAGGCACAGTTAAAGCGACATTACCCGTGGTTGGTCGATTAGCCCAAGCAGGTAATGCGCAGGTGCTACCGGTCAAAATTGGTTATAACCAAGTAACACGTCAGTTTGATTTAACCGTAATGCCCGCCATTGCCGCCGAAGATATGGTCGGTAAAGAAAGCGAAGCACTGGCACTGAATAAAGCAGTGGAGCAAGTGATCCTCGCTTACCCTGAGCAGTATATGTGGTTCTTAAGACTGCTTAAGACCCGTCCCGAAGGGCAAGCTTCGATTTATCAATAGCGACTTATCGAGAATGATGAATCGCTGCTAGCAGACCAATAAAATGGGCTTTAAGTAGAATACTTAAAGCCCATTTTATGACGAGCGATGGCTTGAGTTAGAAACTCACAAACACTCAGCGCTCATCCTCTTGCTCCATTTCAAGCTGCATCAGCAACATATCTTCGCCGTCCAATACCTGAGTTCGGTAACTATTGCATGCCGGACAAACGATAGAACGCTCTGCAAGCACAGATTCTTGGTGGCAGTCTAAGCATTTGATCACTAAGGGCTGTAATGTCATGCAAAGGGTTGCTTCACGGCAGATACCATCGAGCTTAAAGGTTTCAAAGGCGGTCTCGAGCAAGGTGGGTTCGACACCACTCATCACCCCGAGTTTAATATCGACGCGAGTAATTTTTGTCGCTTGATTTGCTCTCGCATGTTGCTCACATTGCTCGATTAAGGCGCTGACAATGGAATATTCGTGCATTAACAAATCCTTGGTAGCAGTTCGCCTTGAGGTAAGTCTAAGTAGCGTTTGGTATTCCAAGGCGTTCTTAAGACCACTTTTCCTGGCAATTCGTCGCTGACTGTGCCAATTATTGCCGCTCGTTCACAGTGACCAAAGCGTTGCATAATTTCTAGTGCACCAAGGGCAATATCATTTGGTACGGCGAGGATAAAAGTACCTTCATTAGCTAAATCCATGGGTTCAAACCCGTAGAGCTCGCACAAGCCCTTGACCTCATCGCAGACTGGGATACTGGCTTCGTTTACTGTGATCCCCACATTGGCTGCCGCCGCCCATTCATTTAGTACGGCCGAGAGTCCACCTCGAGTTGCATCGCGCATAGCATGAATCGGAATATTCGCCGCAATAAGCTGCTCAACCACGGGCCAAAGGGTGGCACAATCGCTTTGTAAAGCCGATTCGAGGGTCAGGCCTTCACGCGCCATCAGAATTGCGGCGCCATGGCAGCCGACATCACGGGAGACGATAATCGCATCACCGGGTGCAACATTTGCTGCCGAGATATTCGGGCGTAAAATGCGCCCAACGCCTGAGGTATTGATAAACAAGCCATCGGCGCAGCCCTTAGGCACGACTTTAGTATCGCCACAAACGATTCTTGCGCCGCTTTGTTTAAGTTCCTTCGCCATGCTGCGCACGATAGTGGTCAAGTGATTGAGCGAGAATCCTTCTTCGATGATTACGCTGCAACTTAAATACTGTGGCTCGGCACCCATCATAGCTAAGTCATTGACAGTGCCAGCAATTGCTAGCTTACCTATGTCACCACCAGCAAAAAACAGCGGCGAAACAGTAAAGGAATCTGTGGTAAAAGCGGTGGCGCCCTGTAGGTCAAGTTTTGCTGCGTCTTCTTCGCTACGAAGAATGGGGTTATCGAACTCAGCAAAAAAAAGATCGCGGATGAGTTTGTTCATCTCTTTGCCGCCACCACCGTGGCTGAGTTGAATTGCTTTATCTTTGGTCGGGAAATCAGCCATGTTGTGGCTCCTTGCTATCTATGCCTTGATAGCGGTAATAAGCATTACAAGCACCTTCTGAGCTGACCATGCAGCTGCCTAAAGGGGTTTCGGGATTGCAGCCGCGGCCAAAGACTTTACAGTCTTTTGGTTTGGCGAGTCCACGGAGAATATCGCCGCACTGGCACGCCTTGTGATCGTCAATTTCTTTGACGGGTAATCTGTCTTTAAAGCGCAATTCTGCATCTCTGTGGGCATATTCATCCTTTAATTGGAGTGCAGAGTTAGGAATCGGACCCAGACCACGCCAACGAAATTGTGGCCGAATTTGGAAGAACTGATTCACCTTGGCTTGAGCGGCGAGATTGCCTTCCTCGGATACGGCGCGACTATATTGGATATCGAGTTCAGCCTTCCCTGCGGCCTTTTGGCGTACGATGCGCAGGATAGACTCCATAACATCCACCGGCTCAAAACCGGAAACGACTACTGGTGTACCATATTGCTCAACCGCGGCGCGATAGATTTTGGCGCCACTGATCACGCTGACGTGTGCAGGGCCAATAAAAGCATTCACTCTAGCATTAGGATCGTGCATCACAGCATCAATTGCGGGCGGGACTAGGACATGGTTGATATGAAAAAACAAATTCGCCAGCTTTTCCTGTTCGGCCAGTTGCAGCAATACCGCAGTCATTGGGGTGGAGGTTTCAAAGCCGATCGCGAAAAATACCACGGTTTTATGCGGATTATCACGGGCAATTTTGAGTGTGTCTAAAGGGTCATAGATAGGGCGGATATCACAGCCCTTGGCCCTAAAACTGGCTAATGAGCCTTGGGAGCCTGGAACGCGGATCATATCCCCGAGGGTTACTAAAATCACATCTTCCTGCTGGGCAAGCACTGCGGCTTGGTCGATCCGCTCCTTAGGCATGATACACACAGGGCAACCGGGACCGTGGATAAACTCGATATTGTCTGGCAGTAAATCCAATAAGCCATATTTCATGATAGTGTGGGTATGGCCACCACAGACTTCCATAATATTAATTTGTTGCTTGAGCGAGCGGGCGATTTTAGCAATATCATCCGCAAGTGAGGCTATCGTTTGAGAATCGCGAAAGCCTTGGTAAAGTTGTTTTAATTCAAGCATGTTCAGTCCTTGTCGCAGCGATACTATATCGTTGTTATTGCGTTAAACTGCGGCTATTGCTTACTGCATGGTTTCGTTTTCAAGCTTTGAGACTATCTCTTTATAGAGTTCAAGGCTTTGCATGGCATCTTCGGGATCAATCTTGTTCATAACAAAACCGATATGGATGAGTACATAATCGCCAATCGCTAAGGGTTCCGTCATTAAATGGCTGCTGACATCGCGCCTGACCCCTAAGGTGTCAACGGTGACCGATTGGCCTTCGTGGTCAACGGCAACGACTTGTGAGGGGATAGAAAGGCACATTATTGCTGCTCTCCCACTGTGGTTTGACGAAGATTCGTCTTTAACCAGGCAGCGACAGCTTGCATGGATTCGCCCTGTTTTATTGAGACTTCCAAAATCTGCGTGTCAGGATTGAGCTTTTTCAGCTGTGCTTTGGCTTCTTCAACATCGAAATCAAAATAAGGTAATAGATCGCATTTGGTGATCAGTACTAGATCGGCGCGGCGGAACATGACGGGATATTTCTCAATCTTATCATCGCCTTCGGGAACGGAGAGCAATACGATATTTTTATGTGTACCCACATCATAGCTGGCGGGGCAGACTAAGTTGCCGACGTTTTCGACAAAGCAAATATCTAAGCCTTCAAGCGGTAAATGATGTAAAGCGCCATGCACCATAAAGGCATCAAGGTGACAGGCACTACCCGTTTGAATTTGGTGAGCCTGAATGCCCTTAGCAATCAAACGATCGGCATCGCGGGAGGTTTCTAAGTCCCCTTCAATCACGGCATAGTTGAGAGCGGTATATTCTTTTAAGTGCTCCAGTAGTGTGGTTTTACCGCTGCCAGGACTACTCATTAAATTGAAGGCGGTGATATTGTGCGCCTCAAAATGGGCGCGGTTATGGGCGGCTTCAACATCATTTTTATCGAGAATTTTATGGATCACCGACAAGGTTTTTTTATCATTGAGTTGAGGATTAGTGTGCAATTCCTGGTGATGCAGATGGCTGTGATCGTGGGAATGGCGGGGTAGAGAGCAACCGCAGTCTTTACACATCTTGTATTTCTCCTTGTCCAAGGTACGGTTTTTTATCGTTTACCTGACAATTTGGTCATGCTATCGAATAGGGTTAATTTGATTACGCTAATGTTAAGTGTGATACAAATCCTTAAAGGAATCTTTGATGTTCGTCAGGTTTATTAGGGCGAGTTGACGTTTCAGGGGTATTTTTGCGGCAGTTTGGCAGGCTTTTATGCAAGGCAAAGTCCGTGCAGTGTAGTTATTCTACATAAACGGACGATAACGCGGCAGAAACGCCAGCCAAATGCTGCCCGAAGGGTTCGTCTGGCAAGCCCTTGCTCTTACTTTCTGTCATAAGAGCCGCTCGTCATTTGAGTAGAATAACGACACATCATTCCTCGTTTCGCGAGCACGTGCTTGTCAGAACGAACAAAATCTAATCTCGAAACGGTCAACACGCCCTAGAATAAACAAAAGGCCAAAGAAATATTCTTTGGCCTTATCGTGGTGGGTAAGCTCACAATAGTTAAAGCATTGCGATAGCTATTTTTGCTTGGCTTGCTGGTGTTATAACTACAGGGATTGATTTTGAGGTCGGGGTGTAGGAACCCACGCCCACACTGTCGATGGCGACTAAGGGATTGGTCTCGGGGTAATAGGCGGCGATATTGCCCTTAGGGATTTCATAATAAATCACCATGAAGTCATACACTTTGCGCAATTTGCCATCGTTAGTGAGCGATTGGATATCGACTAACTGGCCGTCGCTAAAGCCCTGCGCCTTGGCATCTTCACTGTTCATAAATAGCACATTGCGCTTGCCCTTAATGCCACGGTATCTGTCATCCATGCCATAGATGGTGGTGTTGTATTGATCGTGTGAGCGAAGACTCTGCAGCAGCAACACTGGCAGCGTACTGGTGAGGGCCTGACTCGAACAATCGGCGAGGATGGAGTCGGGTAAAACACAGGCGCTAAATTCTGCCTTGTGGCTTTGGGTATGCCAGTCGAGCCGCGCTGCATTATTGGTTAAATGGAATCCCGCAGGGACGTTAATTTTTTGATTGTAGTCTTCAAACCCTGCAATGGTTTGCTCAATCAAATCGCGGATCAGGTTGTAGTCATCCCTTAGGGCTAACCAGTCAATTGACCTAGCATTAGGTGTACTCATTGATGGTGGTTTCACCGCCAAGGTGGCATGCGCCATGCGCGCCACAATATCGATTTCTGACAGGCACAATGGCGAGACGGGCTCGTTCATCCCGGTAGAGGCGTGCACCATGCTAAAGGTATCTTCGACGGTGATTTTTTGAATGCCGTGTTTTTGCTTATCGAGTTCTGTGCGGCCAAGACAAGGTAAAATCAGTGCATCTTTGCCGACCTGCAAGTGGCTGCGGTTGAGCTTAGTGCTGATTTGCACATTCAACTGCGTTTTTCCCATGGCGTTATAGGTAAAGGCGCTGTCGGGCGCCGCTGCGGCCAGGTTTCCGCCAAGGCAAATTAGCACTTTGCTTTGCTCACTATCTAAGGCCTTTAAGGCTTCAACCACGTTATGACCCGCACAGCGGGGTAATTGGCAGCCCAAATACTGCTCTAAACGGTCAATAAACTCGGCTTTGGGTTTTTCGTTAATTCCCATAGTGCGGTTCCCCTGCACATTGCTGTGACCGCGCACTGGGCAGAGCCCTGCGCCAGCTTTACCTATTTGGCCGCAGAGTAGATGCAGGTTGATGATTTCGCGAATGGTATCAACCGAATGTTTATGCTGAGTGATGCCCATGGCCCAGCAGCTGATCACCGTTTTGCTTTGGCTAAAGACTGTTGCGGCTTGAATAATATCGGCCTTAGACAAGCCCGATTGGGCTTCTATCTGTTGCCAGTCGGTGTGACGAACACTCTGCTCATAGTCTGCGAAAAAGGCGGTATGGGTGGCGATAAACTCCCGGTCGATACACTTTGAGTTCGACTCAAGAATATGCTTTGCCATGCCGCGAATGGCTGCCATATCGCCGCCCAGCAGCGGCGTGAGGTATTGATGACTAATGGTAGTCGCGGCAGGGGTTAATAACTCCGTTGGGCTTTGCGGGCTGGCGAATCGCTCCAGCGCCACTTCCTTTAAGTTATTGAAGGTGACAATTTTACAACCCTGTTTGGCCGCTTTACGTAGGGCATTCATCATCCGTGGATGGTTGGTGCCGGGGTTTTGCCCGAAGACAAAAATCGCCTCGGCTGCATCGAAATCGCTTAAAACGACAGTACCTTTACCGACACCAATGGCTTGCTTCAGTGCAACGCCGCTGGCCTCGTGGCACATATTCGAACAATCGGGAAAGTTATTGGTGCCGTATAGTCGGCCAAACAACTGATAGAGATAGGAAGCCTCGTTACTGGCGCGGCCCGAGGTGTAAAACTCCACTTGATTGGGATCGCTAAGGCCATTGAGCGTATCAGCAATCAGCTGAAAGGCATCATCCCAGCTGATGGGCTCATAGTGATCGGTCTTGGTGTTATAACGCATGGGTTCGGCCAAGCGGC
The DNA here is from genome assembly GCF_004354305.1 of Shewanella decolorationis. Lineage (NCBI taxonomy): Bacteria > Pseudomonadati > Pseudomonadota > Gammaproteobacteria > Alteromonadales > Shewanellaceae > Shewanella > Shewanella decolorationis. The sequence goes on from NZ_CP037898.1 coordinate 204,788, forward strand.
CCTGATATTCGAGCCAATAGTCGGTCTGCTTGGCTAACTGACGCACCGAATACTGGGCGAAAAAGTCACGGTCGACAATCTTACCCGTCGACTCCCATGCCACGGCTTTGGCGCCATTTTCGCAAAACTGAAAGGTGCCTGCTTTGTTATCGCCCCAGGCACAACCTGGGCAGTCAAAGCCATCGGTTTGGTTTACTCGCAGTAGGTTTTTGATATTTTGCTGGGTCTTTTGGCTGCGCAGCACATGCTTTAAGGTCGATTGCAGTGAGGGGAAGCCGCCAGCTTTGGTCGGTTTTTCAATATGAACAGGCATAAAATTCTCCGCTATTGCATTGGCATGCAAGGCTTTCATTAAATATGGAGTAGTGGATTGGCGGATCAAACTTAGGAATATGGACAAGGTTAAGCTGATATTTCAGCGCAAGTTTCACCGCGAGCTGGCTGGGTGACGCGAGACTTATCAAATGATTGGCACCATAACGCACCGCCTTTTGGATCAACTCGCTGCTGCAGCGACTGGTCATCAGCAAAGCCTTGGCGCTGCACTTTTGCCGCAGTAGCGCGCCAATCAGCTTATCTAACGCATTGTGCCGACCGATATCTTCACGGCACTCAAGGATATTGCCAGCCTCATCCAAAGCAAAAGCCGCATGGATAGCGCCGCTGCGCTGCGCCTTAAGTTGACGTTCATGTATTTGTTGTTTGAGGCGGTCGACATGCTCAAGCACTAAGGGGGCGCAGGCAAGTAATGGCGGTAAATCTGGAAGGGCATGACCTAGGGCTTCCACACCGCAGATCCCGCAGCCCGTCGCGCCGACGAGCCGTCTTTTACGTTGTTTAAGGGCGATTAAACAGCGATTGGCCAAGGTGACATCGAGCATTACGCCGTCTTGGACGGGAGTGATATCAATCTCATGCACATCTTTGTCATGGCTGATAATGCCTTCGGCGAATAAGAACCCAATCACAAAGTCCTCAAAGTGATCGGGCGTTATCATCATGACCGCATAGCTGATGCCATTGAGGTTGATGGCGGCAGCGACCTCTTCAACCAGATGCGAGTAGCGGGCACTAGCATGTTGTGCCGTGTTTGGGTTGTATTGAGATTCAGGGCAGAGTCTTGGGTCATTCGCCGAATCGAGTGGGTGAGTTAGCACGCATTTCAACCTGAAATTGGATGTTGATCACATTCTAGGGAGGGTTTACGCGCTAGGCCAATCAAACTATTTTATGGATTGATAGAGGATTTCTATTAAACTATGGATACCGATAGAGTTTGGTTTTTCAGATTTGTCTAAAGCACTATTTCTAAATCACTATGAATATTCGCCACCTGCATTACTTCCAACAACTCGCGCAATTACAGCATTTTGCCAAAGCGGCGAACGCCTGCCATGTGACGCAACCGACACTCTCGGCGGGGATCTGCGCCCTTGAAAAAAGCGTAGGCACAGAGCTTGTGGTACGGGGTAGCCAGTTTGTGGCGCTCACCGATGCGGGACAGATCATGCTGCAATACGCCGAGAGAATGTTGCAGGAGCAGGCAGCGTTAAAGCAGGAGTTGAGCCTGTTTCGCGGCCAGCTCAGTGGCTCGTTACGGATTGGCATAGTGCCGCAATCGAGCATCGATATCATGCCGTTGATTAAATTGTTTAATCAGGCTTATCCCAATATCAGCATCAAGTTATCTGTGATGACCAATGGGCAATTGATTGAAAACCTGAGCCTGCACAAAACCGATATCGGCCTTGGATTTGATGAGCAGCTCACCGAGGCTAATCGGCGCAGCTTTGTGTTTTATCCGCAGCGGGCCAATCAAATGGCACTGTTGTCCTGTGATTCGGTTGATGACAGTGCAAGCCAGTCCTTGTCTTTAGATGACATTGGCACGCGTCCCTTAGTGCTGCTGAGTCAAAATATGCAGTTTAGAAAATACATAGATAATGCAATGGCGCAGGCGGGGATCGATTTTAATCTGGTGCTGGAAACCGACTCCTTGTTTCACTTAATCGGCGCGGTAAAACATGGTTTAGGCAGTGCTATCGTTAGCCGTGGTATTGCCGAATCGGTGGCGCAACTCTTTGGGATCCCATATCAGCTTTTGGACGGTGTCAGTTCAGGGCAAACGGTCTTTATGACCCGTAAGCACAGCATAACACCCGCAATGAAAGCCTTTATGTGTCAGCTTGAGTCTTAAACCATCACTGGTTATTGTTCACGTTTTGATGAATACCATACCAAAGCTGCCCGAGGGCGATACCGCCATCGTTGACGGGAATATGTTTGTTGGGCAGCACGGTATTGCCTTGTTCGTGCAGTTTACAGAGGCAATATTCGAGCAAATATTGATTTTGAAACACTCCGCCGCACAGCACCACGGGCAGGGCTGGAAAGCGCGCGGCATAGCCACAAATGGCATCCCCCACACTATGCAAAAAGGCGCGGGCGATCTGCTCTTGCCGATGATTCGTGAGCCGGGCTTCGGTAATCAGCGTGATTATCTGTTTAAAGAGTTGGCTACTGCGCCAGATATGCGGTTCGCGTGCCGAGCTGTCACTGGATTGATGCGTCGTGTCCAAGGGCAAATCGAGCATCAGCGTGGGCAATTGCTGCGTATCGGCCCGTCTTGCCGCCGCCTCAATTAACATGCCCGCTTGACCTTCAAATTGGGTGGTGTCGATAAAGCCTAAGGCGCAGGCGAGGGCATCGAACAAGCGCCCCACCGAGGAACTGTTAATCCCATGGCCGTTTTGCCAGATCCGATGCAGATTGCTTAAGGTTAGTGGCGTCAGGCTTTTTAGGATGGGCAAATCTAAGGCTTGTACCGCCGCTAAACTCATTTGTTCAAATAGCAAAGCGAGCAGCAATCGCACTGGCTGCTTAATTGCCTGTTCTCCGCCGAGCAAGGGAATGGCCTCGAAATGGGCAAGCCGCTCGGCACCGCTAAGGGTGGTGAGTAAGACTTCGCCGCCCCAGAGGCTACCATCATCACCTAGCCCTGTGCCATCGAAACTAAAGCCTAACACTGCATCCTGATATTGATTGATGGCCATTACGCTCAGCACATGGGCGTGGTGATGCTGCACACTAAAGGTTTGGATTGAACGAGAGTCTTCACGCAGCGTATCAAGGCGTTGCTGTTGCTGCGCCTCTGCCCAGCGCGATGGGGCATAGTCTGGGTGCTTATCGTGGACAATCAGCTCGGGGCTGAAATGATACAGGCGGGCAAAGGTCGCCAAAGTGCGCTCGAAGTACTGCTCGGCGCTGACACTAAAGAGATCGCCAATATGTGGGCTTAAAAACACATTCGAGCCAAAACCTAAGGCAATGGCATTTTTTTGTTGGGCGCCCACGGCAAGTATGGGGTGACTCAGCGGCTTGGGTAACGGAAAGCTTAAAGGCGCATATCCCCGTGCTAAACGCAGCACTTGCACCTGTGGCGCACAGCCGTTTGGCGGTTGGATAAGTTGCACTACGCTGTCATCACAGCCATTGAGGATGGGCCGATTGTGATCGACGATGGCATCGACCACATGGCCTAGTTGACTGATAAGCTCATCGCAATGGGTGATAATCGGCTCGCCCGACAGATTCGCACTGGTCGCAACTAAGGGCGCATTAAATAGCCCGAGCAGCAAATGATGCAGGGGAGTGTAGGGTAAAAAGATACCAAGTTTGGGGATGTTAGGCGCAATCTCAGGGCTTAGATCGTGCTTATGCTGTGCTTGCATCAGTACGATGGGCCGCTCCTGCGAGCTTAAGGTTTGCCACTCCGCCTGTGTGCCCGTTACATAGTGCTTTGCCATTTCGATAGTTGGCATCATCACCGCTAGGGGCTTAGCCTTGCGTTGTTTACGTTGCCTTAATTGACTGACCGCCTGAGTGTTTCTTGCATCACAGACTAAATGGAAGCCGCCAAGGCCCTTAATCGCCAGAATTTGCCCTTGGGCAAGCTTTTCGGCCGCAGCCGACAATACCGCAAGGCTGTTATCTTGCGAAGCAGACAAGGAGTGAGGTGCGAGTAACTCGCCCTGCGGCGATTTTAAACTTAATTGAGGGCCACACTTAGGGCAACTCACAGGCTGGGCGTGGTATCTGCGATTTAGTGGTTCTTGATAGGCTTTAGCGCAGTCGGGACACATGGCGAAATCTGCCATGGCCGTATGATGGCGATCGTAGGGTAAGGCATTGATAATAGTGTATCTTGGGCCGCAGTTGGTGCAATTGGTAAAGGCATAGCCATAGTGGCGATCCAGCGGATTGTGCATATCGCCTAAGCAGTCCTGACAAGTACTCTTGTCGGCCGATACGGCAACCAGCGCTGCTAAGTTATGCTCACCAGAGTCATTACTTTGGTCATCACGTTGGCTATCACTTTGAATAATACCGAAGCTAGTCTCTTCAAGCTTTACCGCTAACAGACTATGGCTAATCTGATCGATACGCGCCAGTGGCGGCGGATTGGTGGTTAGCTCGCGCACAAAGCAATCCAACTGTGCGGCGGGGCCTTGCAGCTCAATCATCACGCCATTGGCATTATTCAGCACAGTGCCGGTTAACTTAAGCTCAGTTGCCCAGCGGTATACAAAAGGGCGAAAGCCCACGCCTTGCACTATGCCCGTGATATGCAGTTGGCGGCGTTCTAGTGAAGCGCTTTGGTTAGCGGATGAGGCGGCTTTTATCAATCTCGGTCTTCTTCGCTTATCTGGTTGCATCTGCATGGAAGATAAAACACTTTATCCTCCATGCGTTAGTGCTATTTGACTATAACACTCTGATGCTTGCAGGTTTTACTAAAGGCTATTCAATTGTCGTTGTTTCACATAAAGCGCACCAACTGCAAGATTATCGCCCTCTAGTTCGAGGCTGCGATTGATCAATAGCGGGAAGTTTTTACCTAAACGCAAACTGATACGTTTACAGAGGGTTTCATTCGCTAACTCATTACCCGCTAAGGCAATGTTATGCACGCCGATATTTAAATCAATGTGTTCTAACCAATTCGCGAGGTAGTCGGCAAGAGAGTCTTGCATTGCAAAAGCCAATTGCGCCGGATCGCTGTGTCCCGCAACGCGAAAACTGAGCAGTGTACCAAGGGTTTTACACCAATTTAGGCTTCGATGTGCCTCACCTCTAGTTAGGGGATAATCGATACGTGGCGCATTTGCGCCTTGGTAACGCATGGCTGCGGCCATGAGTGCATCACTCAAATAGTCTTGTGTTTGGGTTTCTTCCTGCGGATTCAAACCAATCAAAATTGCTGCAATTGCCCATAGGCTTTGGAGATTATCGCGTCTGCCGTGAAGTTTTAGACTGAGCAGTTTTAAGTAGTCATCAGGAAACAGGCTCTTAAACTTCTGCGCGACGGCCTTTTGCGGGCTACTATCGAGTCGATGGAAAATCTCATAACCATTATCGGGCAGCTCGGGCAGGGCGAAAAACAGCGAGGTTTCCCCCTTATTATCACAGGTGACAATTTGGCTTGGATGAGCATGGCTTAAGTAAATTACCGCCGCATTTTTGGCCTGCTTATGAGTGGTCAATTTGCCATTGAGAAGCGCAGCGAACAAGGCTGAATCGGCAATAACGTGGTCATCTTCATTGCCTTGATATTCAGAGGTATTTTCCACCCTAGATAGGGATTGAACGCTCAGTAACCCTTGGTGTGAACGGGTTTTCTTATTAGCTTGCCATTGAGCCTTGAACCCTAAAAAACGTACTTCTTCCCTTAATGGCTCTGGCGCATTGAATTGCTTAATAATAGGTAATTCTGCGTGACGAGTGTCTTGACTAAAAAGTTGAGCCCAAGCACCATCGACCCAAGCTAATTGGGGTCTGTGGTGTTGTCCTTGTAGGTAAATCCAATCGATACCTTTTTGCCGCAATACTTCGGCAAGTACCAGTACCACACGACTGTAACCAAAGCAGATATCGTATAGCGGAGCGGTCAGCTTATCGTGCTCTTGGGTAGGTCTTGCGCAAATCAGTGGTTTTTCGATACTTGATAATGCCAGGACTTGATGATCTTTCAGGCAAAAATGGGCATTGAGTGTGTTGGGGTTACAAATGAGCAACTGTGGTCTTGTTGATGAATCGGTAAAGGGGGTGAGACTGAATTGCACGCCTTCGCAGGTTAACTCCAGTGAGCCTTGGCTGATAAGCTGCGTTGCCATGGCCTTGATATCCGATAGCGTAAGCGCTTTTTGCGCGCTGGTTAAGCGCTGCTCACCGTGGCAACAAGGGCAAGTTAAATCGATCTCGCCAAACTGCGCCGCCTGATTATCACCAAAGAGGGGATAGCACTGCTGGCAAAAAGCTGCGACGGATTTATCCGCTGGCTTCGCTTCTGCAGGCAAAATCTCCAATAATGTTCGTTGGCCTTGCGGCTCATCGATCACTTTAATGCCTGAATCGACGAGCCAAACAGAGATCAAAAAGTCTGCAGCAATCGCATCGGCCAATTTCTCAAGCTGTGTTTGTTCGCCTTGCGCTTCAATAAAGTAGGTTTGTGGGCCAAAGTCATTTTGGCTTTCGCAACCGATACTGATATTCAGTTCATCATAATTTAGGTATTGATTACATAAGTGCGCATACAAAGGCACCTGACGTGAGCAGGTAAAATCAAATCTGATGTTTTTCATCTTCTATATACTTTCACCAATTGTGACGCCACGTTTATAGGAATTTGGGATCAGCGAGTCGATACTATGCTCGGCAATGCGTGTCGCGGTGAACCCAAGGGAGGCTAAGTGGGATAACAAGGTTTGTTCCATCAAAGGTACTGCATCAGCAACCTTAGGTGTTAGCCCTAGTGTCATAGGTTCTAGCACGGTTGGCGTCACGCCTAATACAAAGGTTTTGGGTCTGTCGCCCACCATTTCCATCATATTGAGGGTTTGCAGCATTTCGACTTCATGGGCGCTGCCTTGCCAGTCGATTTCCTGCGGGGCTTTATCAAAATCAAAGAAATACACTTCGCCAGCTTCAACCCCGTTTGCATTCACGGTATCGACGACGATCAAATAATCGTATTGGCAAATAATCGGAATGAGTCCCTGAGCCAAGGTGCCGCCATCGAGCATCTCTAGCTGGTGGGACTCGTGTGTAAACTGATAATTTTCAGTGATGTAATTGACAAAATGTACGCCGATGCCTTCATCGGCGTACAGGACATTGCCAATACCTAGTAGCAATATCTTCATTGGACTCCTAGTGGTGTGAGTCTGGTTTTGGATAGTCATAACCAGAGACGATTGAGTCAACTGAGTTATGTTTGAAACGTATTCCTGACCAAACCGCCATATAGACGTGGATTACCACAAAGATAACGAATGCCCAAGTGAGGTAGTGGTGCCAAATTCTCACCTGTGCCAGTCCACCCATTTGTGCTGTGATCCAAGCTGCACTGCTCCAAAGCATACCACCCAAACCTTCGTGGTAGACGTTGGCATACAATACGAGACCCGTTATACATATCACAAGCGCAACAAAGGAGATTGCTACATAAGTCACAAATTGCAGTGGTCCGTAAACACCTGCTTTATGCAGATGTCCCATCCAAATGTAAGATTTCAGTTGGGTAATCCAGCTTTTTACGCTCATCACATCGCGAAATGAGCGTCGCTCGATATCACTACGACTGAAAAAATACAGGTAGAAGCGAGCCAAGGTGACTGCGGTAAGAACAAAACCGCAGATCAAGTGGGCAAAACGGATCCAACCTTGTACCAATACATCCGTGCTTTCGGGTGCCACAAGAAACGGCCAAGCAATATAGAATCCGGTGATTACTAGCACTAAAATGGTCAGCGCCCGTAACCAGTGGAAAATCCGTATCGCGGGACTAAAAACCAGTGTCCGAATGCGGGTTTCAGAATGGTTCATACTGTGTTCCCTCCCTCGTTGTTATTGACCATTGGGGCTGACACGGAACTCGCTCAATGCTTGACCTTTGAAATCCATTACGTGTACTGAACACGCCATGCAAGGGTCAAATGAGTGAATAATACGTATCACCTCAAGGGGTTTAGTGGGATCTTCCAGTTTTAAGCCAATCAAAGAGGCCTCATAGGGGCCAATCTTACCGTTCGCATCGACTGGACCTGCGTTCCAAGTCGTTGGCACTACGGCTTGATAGTTTTCAACGACGCCATTTTTAATCCGGATCCAGTGGCTCAACATACCGCGTGGCGCTTCAATCATCGCGTGGCCCACATATTCCTTATTCGGATCAATATGGGGTTTCACGTAGGTGGTTTCATCTGATTGAATATTCGTTAACAGCGCATCGAAAGTTCTGAGACCTTCCTGTGCCACAATGACTGTTTGTAACATACGCGCAGCGGTACGACCTAGGGTGGTGAACAGTGCTTCAACTGGCAGACCTGTGCGGGCCAATAACGCATTCACTGCATCCACAACCACTTTATTACCGCGGGCATAACTGACTAACAGGCTGGATAATGGGCCCACTTCCACGGGTTCGCCTTGGTAACGTGGCGATTTTACCCATGAATATTTACCATCACCGTCTAAGGTTGGCAGTTTGCCGTAAACCGTATCCCGCTCTACAAAACCAGTGTAGTTAGGAATGGTTGTACCATCGTAGGGATGCTGCGGTGCATCTGCACTGTACCAGGCATGGCTGACGTCTTCGGCAATTAAATCTGGGTTAATGTCGCTTACGCCTGCCAAGTCGCCTTTCATGATCACGCCTTGGTCGAACAGGTACTCACCATTAGCCAGAACAAAATCGTTGGTTGCCATGAAGTTTTTAACATTCACGCCGCCAAGAACGCTGGCCTCAGTGCCGAAGGCTTCTGCTGCCATCACGATATCCGCTTGGTAGGCTCGCAGGATAAAGTCGGTCACTATCGCGTGTTTTTGTTTCCATTCTTGCAGACGTGCAGGACTTAACATATCGCGAACAGAAGTCACACCACCGACAACTAATGATTGCGGATGGGGTTGTTTACCGCCAAAAATGGCGAGCATTTCAGCAGCAACCCTTTGTACTTCAAGCGCTTTCAGATAATGCGATACGGCAATCAGGTTTTGCTCTGGGGTAAATTTATAGGTGCCATTGCCCCAGTAAGCATTGGCGAATGGGCCAAGTTTGCCGGTTTCAACAAAGCCTTTAACACGCTCTTGCACGGCTCTTAATTCACCTTCACCCGCAGCAATGGGTTTATCGGTATATTTCAGGGCAACTTGCGCCGCTTTAGCGGGATCAGCACTTAAGGCGGAGACTACGTCAACCCAGTCTAAACCGTGTAGATGGTAGAAATGTACTATATGGTCATGCATATAGAGCGAGGTTTGCATTAAAGAGCGTAGATACTTAGCGTTTAATGGAATTTGTATGCCTAAGGCATTTTCCACCGCTTCAGTACCGCAGCGATAGTGCGAATAAGTACATACACCACAGATACGTTGCACAATTAGGCCCACGTCCATTGGCGTACGGCCTTTCAAAATCACTTCAATACCGCGCCACAGGGTAGAGGATGACCATGCCTTATTGATGACATTATTCTCATCAACTTCAACTTCGATACGTAAGTGACCCTCGATACGAGTGATAGGGTCGATAACAACGCGCTTGCTCATGGGTTATTCCTCCAGCGGCTTGGCAAAAATACTGGCAACGGCGTGGGCTCCAATGCCAACGACTGTCGCGCCTAAAATCACCGCACCGACGGTGTCTGCGGTCGCATCCAATCCATGGAGAAGTTGACGACCAAGCGGTTTTTCAAAATCGGCCATATCATCCCAGAAGTTAGGTTCTGAGCAGCCCATACAACCGTGGCCTGCTAACACGGGCCAGCTGGTATGATGGTTAAAGCGTTCGGTTGGGCAGTTGTTATAGGTATAGGGTCCTTTACAGCCCACTTTATAGAGGCAGTAGCCTTCTTTTGCACCGTGATCGCCAAACTCTTCAACGAACTCACCGGCATCAAAGCGACCACGACGTTCACAGTTATCGTGTACCCGTGCGCCGTAGGCCCATTTAGGACGGTTGAACATGTCCAGCGCAGGTAATTTGCCGAACATAATGAAGTACATCAGAGTGCCAACAATGTTTTTCTCACTTGGTGGACAGCCACCTAAGTTGATTACAGGTTTGCTGACCACTTCGTGTACGCCTTTCGCTCCAGTAGGATTGGGATAGGCAGCTTGCACACCACCGAAGGAGGCACAAGTCCCTACAGAAATAATCGCCGCTGCGCCATCGGCAGCATGCTTGATGATTTCTAAACCCGTATGACCCTTACAGCCCACGGTTAAGAAACTGCCGTTATTGGCGGTGGGTACTGCACCTTCAACGGCCAGTAGATAACGGCCTTTGTATGCTTCAAGAGCATGCTCGAGGTTTTCCTCTGCTTGCCAACCCGCTGCGGCCATCAGAGTTTCATGATATTCCAACGAGATATGATCGAAGATCAATGAATCTAAATTGGGAGTATCAGCACGAACTAAGGATTCAGAACAGCCTGTACATTCGGCCATGTGCAACCAAATTAAGGGGACACGATCGGCGAGTTCGGCGGCTTCAGCTACTAAGTTACTAAAGGGGAGCGGTAGGGCGAGCATACCTGTCACCATGGCACTCCATTTCATAAAGTCACGGCGGGTAATACCGTGTTGTTGTAATTTTTCTATCAGAGTCTGCTGTTGACGGGGAGCGAGTTGGCGCAGTTCATCTAAACGCGCCTTTCCCTGTTCATAGAGGGCTGCATGTGTGTCCATGGGTCAACCTTTTGTTGTTGGAATGTAAATTGTTAAGGGTTTACATAATTGACAGTTGAAGTTTAGGCGGTAAGCGGCTGAAAATTATTGATGTGTATCAAGAATTTCTAAGAGATGTGATGAAACTGATTTTGACATTTAATTAACATGATTCAGATCTAATTTCGGTTTTGCTAATGGGACAAAATGTCCCATTTTTGGTTTTTTTATCGCTTTGGTTCACTTTGTAATCAATGGATATGGGGGAGGATAAACATAGCGCGAGCTTAATTTATTCTTTGAAAGTTTAAGAAAACCTTAAGATTGAATTAATAAATTCAAGCCAACTGTGGCAGATGGATAGCATATGAGAAAACTATTTTTGTTCCTTAGCTTATTGAGTACAGGCGTGTTTGCCGCACCTTCGCTTGATCATCAAGTTTTTGATTCACAAAACCAAAGCGTTTCCCTCAGTGAATTTAAAGGCAAAGTCGTCTACGTGGATTTTTGGGCTTCTTGGTGTGGTCCCTGTCGCAAGTCATTTCCTTGGATGAATGCGATGCAACAAAAGTATCGCGATCAAGGCTTAGCGGTGGTGGCGATCAATCTTGATACCGACAAAGCCCTTGCCGAGGAGTTTTTAAAACAAATGCCAGCCCAATTTAGTGTGCGATTTAATCCTGAGGGGGATGTGGCACGTAGCTTCGATTTATTAGGCATGCCCAGCAGCTTTGTGTTTAATCGCCAAGGTCAGCTCGTCAAAAACCATGTGGGTTTTTATCAAGACAATGCTGCCGATTATGAACAAGAACTTGTGAGTCTTTTGAAGGAATAATGTATGCGCAAAATCACCTTGATTGCGGTTTCGTTGATAGTGGTGGGATTAACCGGTTGTACTAATTTAGGCGTTCAGCCTTGGGAAAAAGGCCAGCTAGCCCGTAGCGATATGGCGCTGGACAGTGAAAAGCTCGATCAAGCATTAGATGATCATATTTACTTTAGTAAAGAAGGCAGTAGCGGTGGACGAGCCTTTGCTGGTGGTGGATGTGGTTGTAACTAAACCTTAATTTAATAATCGCTAATACCATCGGTTTTTCGTCTAAATAAGCTTCAGTGACATAAAGGTGTCGTCAGTCATGATAAATAATAACAATAAGTTAGACTCAATACCCTCCCAAAGAACCGCTTCTAATCCACAGACAAAGAAAATCGCAAGTGCTTTAGCCTTTGCAAGCTGCGGTTTGTTCGCATCAAATGGTCATGCAACCGAGCTAGCTAAAAACGTCGATGACTGGAAAGTCGATGCAGCGCTCATGTATTACGGTGAACAGGACAGAGTGCAAGCGATAGAAGCCATTGGTACGGCGCAGAAAAACTTTGGCGATGATAGTGTACTTGACCTTAAGCTGGTGGTTGACAGCTTAACGGGCGCGTCGGCATCCGGTGCGGTAGCGCAAAGTGATAGCCAAACCTTTACCCGTCCTTCAGGTAATGGACAATATAAAGTGGCTTCAGGTGATACGCCGCTCGATGATACCTTCCACGATACCCGAGTGCAGGGGAGTGCCAATTGGTCGCAGAAACTTAATCCCGATTGGAAAGTGAGTGGTGGTGTGTATGGCTCGAAGGAATTTGACTACATGTCTATGGGCATTAATGCGGGAGTAGAGCGGGGCTTTAACAAAGACAATACCACACTGTTTTTAGGCACAGCTTACAGCTTTGATGTAGTGGATCCCGTTGGTGGCCGGCCCGTAGCCTTATCTTCAATGGCTATTCGCGATAATTTTACCAGCGATGAAGCTTACCGCACTGCATTTGATGCCACGCGTCAAAATGGTAGTGATGATAAACAAACTGTCGATTTGATGTTAGGTATTACCCAAATATTGAACCAACGTTGGTTACTCCAGGCGAATTATGGTTTATCGAGTGTTAGTGGTTATTTGACCGATCCTTACAAGGTGTTGAGCGTTGTAGACAATAATGGTACAAGCCAAGATATTGTTTATGAAAATCGTCCAGATTCTCGCTTAAAACACAGTTTTTATGTGATGACCAAAGGGGCGTTAGATTCCGGCGTTGTTGATTTTTCCTATCGCTACAATACCGATGATTGGGATTTAACTTCGCATACGTTAGAAACACACTATCGCTATTACTTCAGTGGCAGTTTCTACGGGCAATTGCACTTACGTTATTACCAGCAGTCGGCGGTGAATTTCTATCAGCCATTCCTGCTTGCTGATACGCCGCTACCCGAGTTTGCTAGTGCCGATTACCGCATTGGTGATATGAGTGCCTATACCATTGGCGTTAAGTTTGGCCACCGTCTGTCTGGCGGCCATGAGATGACATACCGCTTGGAATACTATCAACAAGATCCGAAAAATAATGGCACCGAGCTCCCTGGTCAGTTGCAAAACTATGATCTTTTCCCAACTCAAAAGGCGATAACTGCACAGTTTAGTTATTCATTTTAAAGATAAACTATGCTACTAAGAGATTGAATAAACCTATAGTTATGGGGAGCTTAGCTCCCCATATTTGCACTCTACAGAGCCATTAGGTTGAACATGTTAGTCGCCTTCAATAAGGATATAAAAATGCCAGCAGTTTCCCCTAATCAGCAATATCGACTCCTGCGTCGTGATTGGGGCTATTTAGGCGAGTTTAGGGCCATGGCGAGTCCGTGCGAGCTATTAATTGCCAGCCATGATGAAGATATCGCCTATGATATGCTCGATATGGCGGCCCGTGAGGCGCTTAGAATTGAGCAAAAGTACAGCCGTTTTATTGAAGGCAATTATTTATGGCGTTTGAATCATGCCGCGGGTAAACGCCAATCAATCGATGAAGAAACCTGGCAACTGTTAGCTTTTGCGAAACAATGCTTTGAGCTAAGTGATGGGCTATTTGATATTTCGGCTTGCCCTTTAATGCAAGTATGGCGTTTTACGCAGGACGCCAAGATGCCCGCCAAAGCGGATATTGAGGCTGCGCGAGCCTTAGTCGGCTTTGCGCGAATTGAATTTAATTCCCAAGAATTGCAGATGCCTCAAGGTATGCAACTCGATTTTGGTGGTATCGCCAAAGAATATGCGGTTGATAGGGTCGCCTATGAACTTGCTGAGTCCTATGCTGGTATTTCGGTATTGGTTAATTTTGGCGGTGATATTGCTTGTCCGGTGGCCAATGCTGTGCCTTGGCAGGTTGGGATTGAAGATCCAAATCAGCTCGACCATGCCGCCAAAGTGCTCGCAATCACTCAGGGGGCCTTAGCGACCAGTGGTGATACAAGGCGGTTTATTGAGGTCGAGGGTCAACGTTATGGGCATATTGTCGATCCGCGTACAGGCTATCCAGTGAGCGGAGCGCCGCGGTCGGTGACCATACTTGGGCCAAACTGCGTTACCGCAGGCATGTTAGCGACTATGGCCATGTTACAGGGCGAGCAGGCTGAAGCTTTTTTAGCCGAGCAGTCGGTGCAATTTAGTATTTTCCGATAGGGCATTATCAATGCGTATTATGTTAGTGGAAGACAACGAGTTACTGGCCCAAGGGATCTGCTTGAGCCTTGCCAAAATGGGGATGCAGGTTGATCACTTGAGCAGCTATCAACAGGCGTTAGTTGGGATTAAAAATGAAACCTTTAGTGCGATAGTTTTAGACCTAGGGTTGCCCGACGGCAATGGTAAAGATCTACTCAAAGCTTGGCGAGCTCAAGGCGTCTCGATCCCGACGATTGTGCTCACGGCCAATACTGACTTTGACACTAAACTTGAATGTCTCGATATCGGCGCAGATGATTATTTAGGTAAACCCTTCGATGTGCGCGAGTTAGCCGCACGGATCCGAGCAATTGTCCGCCGTCAATATGGTCTTGATAATAACAGCTTGAATATCGGAGCATTAAGTATTGATCTTAATACTCGCGAAGTGACTTTCCGTGACCAAAATGTGCCACTTTCTCGCCGAGAATTTCAGTTACTGCTTGAATTAGCACAATCAGCAGGCCGTGTATTAACCCGCAATCAGTTAGAGCAGTTAACCTACGGCTGGGATGAGGTTGGCAGTAACTCGATTGAGGTTCATATCCATCATTTACGCAAGAAACTCGCCAACGATTTAATTAAAACAGTACGTGGGATTGGCTATACCCTTACTGAAGTTAACTAGGGCGTGTTAAGGCTCTACGATTAATTTACTGCAAAAAATCACCCAAAAGCGTCCATATGGCTTAATCCCTCTTGTGACGAGTACAAGGAATTAAGTGACAAACTCGGCGTTTATCGGTATTTAGTAACAGCCTTTTAGGCATGTTTACTTCCACCATAAATGACGGGGACTATGGGGTGAATCGACTCAAGGTGCTGGATGTGTACTCATTACGATTGTTATTAACCTTGCTGATGCTCTCGGGGATCTCGGTTTCTGTGGGCATTTCAAGCTGGTTTAGCACCCGAGATTCTAAGCATCAAATCGAAGAGTTGTTCGATGCGCAAATGTTGCAAACCGCAAAAATGTTAGAGCTGCTCTACCACGATGAGGCTGATTTTAAGCGCCCGCAGTTGTTGCCGCAGATCCTCCATGTACCCGATAGCCAAGTTAGTAGCTTTGCAGAAAAAGCGGATGCGCTAAAGTTGGCCTATGAGCATAAACTTGCTTTCCAGCTCTGGAGCGAGGCAGGGCAAGCGTTAGTGTTTTCGGACAATATTGGTCGTCAACCCATTACCAAATTTGTCCAGGGTTACAGTAAAAAAGTATTCGAAGGCGAATTGTGGCATGTGTTTAGCTTTTTTTCGGTCAAACACAAAGTGTGGATAGTCACCGCCCAGCAGGATGAAGTGCGCCAAGAGTTGGTTTCGCAAATTATGCATAATGCAGTCGTGGTGCCACTGATTGTGGTGCCATTAACACTGCTTATTGTCAGTTTGTTATTTTACATACTGTTTAGACCATTGAAGTCTTTTGAACGCGAGTTAATGACGCGCTCGCCTAACGATCTCACGCCACTGACCATGTCACTTCCTAAGGAACTTGTGCCTGTGCGTCGCGCGTTAAATCAGTACATTAGCAGCATTGCGCGTTTTATTGCGAGGGAACGACGCTTTAGTGCCGATGCGGCCCACGAGTTAAAAACGCCTTTATCTGTAATTAAGTTACATCAACAGGGGTTAGAGGGATTAGTGGGGGAAGGGGATGCGGAGCGCATCCACCTTGCCGCCATCGATGCCGGAGTGAAGCATATGAGTCACACAGTTGAGCAGCTTTTGCTGCTCGCGCGGGTCGACTCGATTGCCGAATTGAATGTACAGTCTTATCCGCTACTACCTATGGTGGAGGATGCGCTGAACCAATTAATGCCACTGATCACTGACTATGAATGGAATATCGATGTTGATGTCGCATTAACCCTCAACTGTGATCGCTTTTACTTACTGATAGTGCTAAAAAATATCATTGAAAATGCCTGTAAATACAGTCCGGCAGAAACTGAAATTTGCATCAGTGCCCAGCAAATCATTGCAGGAATTCAAATCACGATTGCTGACCGTGGTCAAGGCATGACCATGGCGCAAATTGCTAGCGCCACTGAACGTTTTTACCGTGTAAATGAAAACGAGGGCATTGGCGCTGGATTAGGTCTATCCATCTGCCACCACATTATCGATTTACATCAAGGGCAATTAACGCTAACTCCCCGTGAAAACGGTGGTTTAGTTGTTACTCTATTTTTACCCCAATAGCGCGATTGACTGTGAGCTTGGTGCAATAAATTTTGTTGCAACATGCTCGCGTATTGGCACGTATCACCTAAGATTATTGTCAGTATTAAGTTTGCAAAAACGCTGATTTTGTTTCTGTAATGCGAACTAGATAGCACTTTACTTACAAGCGTTACTTTTAAAGATCAAATTGGTATGTTAATTCGAATTTGATATTCTTTATTGATATAAGTATATTGCTAAATAGTATCGTGCAAAAGGAGTTAACTGCATCTTTATTTATGAGTTTTTTACTCCTTCTGATATCTTTCGCGATATGTAACAGCATGTGTTTTTTTACCATCAAACAGCGGTAAAAAAATTTCACTGTGCAAACAAAAAACGTTGATTTCTTAGTTTATTTTTAGGTTACCTATCCTATGGTTAGCTTGTTGCGTTGCCAATCGTTTAAACCTTCTTCTTCAATTATTTGCTCACTGGCACTTAGCGTAGCATTTGCGCTATCAAGCCCTGCATTTGCTGAAGAAACAAAGCCTGCTGAAAACAAACCCGCCACACCCGTGGTGAGTCCACCTAAGGCGACGGCTCAGCCGGCGAACAAAAATCAAGTGAGATTTACTAAAACGGGCACCTTTGATGGCGATTCGGTAATGAAACTAGCGCGTAAGCTGGCTTCAAAGCCCTATGTGGCGCTCAAAGATCCGCTGCCTGCAGGTCTTGCCAAGTTAACCTACGATGAATACCGTGACATTCGTTTTAACCCGATTTCGTCTATTTGGCGCGATCAAGGTTTACCATTCCAAATGCAAATGTTTCACCGTGGCTTTTATTTTCAAGATTTAATTGAAATTGCCATCGTTGAAGCTAACCAAGCAACTCACTTAGCCTACGAGCCGAGATATTTCACTGCAGGCGAGGTTATTTCGCAGGCGTTGCCAAATGATGACATTGGCTACTCAGGATTTCGTATCCACAATCAGCTAAACACTAATGGTGTATATGATGAGCTGATGGTGTTTCAAGGGGCGAGTTATTTCCGCGCGCTTGGTAAGGGTAACTCCTATGGTTTATCTGCCCGTGGTTTAGCCTTGAAAACCGCAGACCCAGAAGGGGAAGAGTTTCCAGTTTTCCGCGCGTTTTGGGTTGAGCGTCCCTCCTACGATAGCAATCTGATTGTGGTACACGCACTGCTGGATAGCCCAAGTGTGGCGGGGGCGTATCGTTTCTCTGTGCGTCCTGGTGACAATACCCAAATCGACGTTGAAGCGACCTTATTCCCTCGCGTTGAGTTAAATAAAGTTGGACTGGCCCCAAGCACGAGCATGTTCTTGCATTCACTCAATGGTCGCCACGATACCGACGACTTTAGACCCGAAGTCCACGATTCAGACGGTTTGTTAATGTTCAACGGCCGCGGTGAGCACCTCTGGCGTCCGTTGGCAAATCCACGCCAATTACAGGTAAGTGCGTTTTCTGACAACTCGCCTCAGGGCTTTGGGTTAATTCAACGTGAACGCAATTATGCCTCTTATCAAGATCTCGAAGCCCACTATGAGCGTCGTCCTAGTTTGTGGATTGAGCCTGTAGGCAATTGGGGACAAGGCGCGGTGGTTCTGACAGAAATTCCAACAGAATCAGAAATTCATGATAATATCGTGAGCTTCTGGAAGCCGCGTCAGCCGATCCCTGCGGGCAGCGAATATCATTTTGCATACCGTATGAGCTGGGGCGAGGAGCCAGTAGCGAAAACCAATTCCGTCGTGGTGAGTCGTACAGCGAGTGGTCGTGCTGACATCGCTAAAGCGACCCCAAGACGTTTGTTTGTTGTGGATTATCAACTTAACGGTGCCATGCCCGATGAATTACCGCTTGCGAAGGTTGAATCTTCAGGGGGCGTGATTTCAAATGTGGTTATTGCCCGTAATGCGGCAAACAATGGTTATCGCCTCGCGTTTGAGTTAGAGCCAGAAGATAAGGAACTTATCGAATTACGTGCTGAACTCAAGTTTTCTACACCGCGTCAGGTTGAAACCTGGCTCTATCGCTGGACGCTTTAAGGTCCATGACGGAGCAACTTAATATGACTTTATCCGAGAATTCGGTTCTTGAGACTGAAGTGCTCGTGGGTGGAAGCGCCATGCCTAATGAAAGGCCTGGCGCGATGGAACCCCAAAATTTAAGCCAAATGCCTGAAGGATTCCCACGCCGTAGCACAGTTGCTAACGGCGTGCGCTCAAAAGTATCCCGTCGATTTTTGGTTGTGGGCGGCGCCTTGGCGCTGTCCGCTTTTGCTATCTATGAAATGGCTGCAGTATTCAGTATCGGAGGGATCACTCCACTCGAATATCTGATGTTGGTGCTGTTTGCGATTAACTTCTGCTGGATTGCCTTGGCGTTTTGTAGTGGTATCGCGGGCTTCTTCATGCTGCTGAAAAAGCCCAAGCCAAACGAGCTTGAGCAGACTGAGCTACATACCCGCACCGCGATTTTGATGCCCACCTATAATGAGTCGCCTGATAGGGTGTTCTCTGCGGTATCTGTGATGGCAGAAGCCTTGTCGCAAACTGGGCATGGCCATGCGTTCGATTGGTTTATCTTAAGTGATACAACAGATCCTGAAATCGCCCTGTTAGAAGAACAGGCGTTTTTAGTGTTACGCCAAGAAACCCATAAACATTCTCGCGTGTATTACCGCCGCCGTCGTAAGAACGTGGCGCGTAAAGCGGGTAACGTGGCGGATTTCTGTCGCCGTTGGGGTTCTCGTTACGATCACTTACTGGTGCTCGACGCCGACAGTTTGATGGAATCATCGACCATCACAGGCTTAGCACAACGTATGCAGGCCGATCCTGATGCCGGACTTATCCAAACCATTCCTTCGCTCATCAATGGCACCACCTTAATGGCGCGTTTGCAGCAGTTTGCTGCGCGTATTTATGGTCCTGTGATTGGTACGGGACTTGGTTGGTGGGTACAAAAAGAAGGTAACTTCTGGGGCCATAACGCCATTATTCGTACCGAAGCCTTTATGGGCGCGGCGGGTCTGCCAAACCTTAAGGGTAAACCGCCATTTGGTGGCCATATTCTAAGCCATGACTTTGTCGAAGCGGCGCTTATTCGCCGTGCGGGTTGGAGTGTTGTGATTGCTTACGACTTACCGGGCTCTTATGAAGAATGTCCGCCATCGATTGTCGATTTAGCCGTGCGCGATCGCCGTTGGTGTCAAGGTAACTTGCAGCATTCCCGCATCCTGCCAACTAAAGGGTTGCACTGGGTTAGCCGTTTACACTTAATGACGGGCATTATGGCGTATTTGTCATCGCCATTCTGGTTGTTATTGATTTTAACTGGTTTGATGCTTGCCTTGCAGGCACACTTTATTCGTCCTGAGTATTT
This sequence comes from Shewanella decolorationis, assembly GCF_004354305.1. Taxonomy (NCBI): domain Bacteria; kingdom Pseudomonadati; phylum Pseudomonadota; class Gammaproteobacteria; order Alteromonadales; family Shewanellaceae; genus Shewanella; species Shewanella decolorationis. Next base: position 224,641 of record NZ_CP037898.1, read on the forward strand.
TACCGACCAATTCTCCCTGTTCCCGACATGGCCTATCATGGACTCGGACAGAGCATTGAGATTGTTCTATATCACCATGGGCGTGTTGTTTGGACCTAAAATTTTCGGCGTATTATTGCTGCTAAAAGATGGCAACTTTGCCCGCAGTGTCGGTGGTCGCATCAAGGCGATTTTGAGCGTGATATTTGAGGTGATCCTCTCGGCACTAATCGCTCCTATCATGATGTTCATCCACTGCGGTGCGGTGATGTCGATTCTGATGGGACGTGACAGTGGTTGGTCTCCACAGCGCCGTGACGATGGTAGCATGCCTTGGTTAACCCTGATCTATCGCCATCGCTGGCATATGCTGGCGGGCGTGATGTTAGGTTATGCGGCCATTTTGGACTCCTTAACATTGCTCGCGTGGATGAGCCCAGCCTTGATTGGTCTGTGGTTAGCCGTGCCGATTTCGGCGTGGACGGGTTCAATTAAGATTGGTGAGTTCTTCAAACGCATTGGTATTTTGGCCACGCCTGAGGAGCGTAATCCTGCGCCTATCTGCATCCGTGCTCAAGAGGCGCGTGCCGCCTATCAGGCGCATATTGAGCAACCTTGGACATTAGCCCAAGTGTTAAAAGATCCAGCGTTAATGGAACTGCACTTGGCTATGGTTGATAAGCAGCCACTGCGTGCGGCGGGTACACCCATAGAACCGGTTGAAGCCATTGTGCACGTAAAAGTGCATGAAGCGCAGTGCCAGCAGAGTGCTTTGGCGTTATTTAACCGTCAGGAAATGGCGCTGGTACTGGCTAATCCGCTGATGCTACGAAGTTTACAAAAGCTGCCCGAGCAGTTTGTACCGGAAGACTTAGTGTCTTTCTGCTAGTACGAACTTCAATCTAGCGTTATTTAGCTAACTTGATGAAATGCCACTGATGTCTGTCAGTGGCATTTTTGTTTTATCCCTCTGCGCATCTGCATTTCGTTAACGGCTTCAGCTATATTGAAATGAGTACTGGTGTCAGTATTCGCGGTATATTATTGCTAAGTCGATGCTGTAAAAGGGGATGTTTATGGTGATTGTCAGTCGATTAACGTCTAATCCTAATATCCAAAATTACTGCTTGATTTCTATTCGGCGAGGGTTCCTACAGATGTTGCTCATGGGTCTTGTGCTAGCGAGTACAAACGCTCCAGCACTTGAGCCTTCCGCACCGAGTGTCTACCAATTATCCGAGCAAGACTCTGCCCTTGAGCAAATATTAGGGCAAACGTTATTGCTGAGCCTTGCCAATGTTAGCCCTATTTTTAGTGCTAATTATCACCAACTGGTTGAGTGGCGGCATAAAACACTCAACAGTGAGGAGCGAGATAAACTGAGTCAAATGCAGCAGCAACTCGATCATTATTGGCTGTATCTCGATACTCAAGCTGAATGCAATACGCCTTGTGTGTCCGCAGCAAGTATTCCAAAAGATCAATATTACCTGGCTGTGATACTCAAGCTTAAACAGTTGATGCAACAAGCGGAAACCACTTCTTGGGACACGCTCATCCTCGAAGATAAGCTAAGTCCGGGACAGGAGAGTCCGCTTATCGAGCCGATTAAGCGGCGCCTTTTCGATTTAGGCTTTTTGGCTGATAAACTGAAAACGAGTTCTGAGTTAACCACTGAGTCGGAAACGATTTCGCCACAGGCAACAACTCATGCAGAATCAATTGCCCGACCAGAGCTTGCTGAAAGTGATAACAATCTTAACCGTTATGATGATGAACTGGTTAGCGCAATTAAAGCGTTTCAACGTCAACATGGTTTACTGGATGATGGTGTAATTGGTAAGCAGACCCTGTATTGGCTTAATCAATCTCCCTTTGTTCGAGCCCAGCTACTGGCCAAAAATACCCTTAGACAGCAGATTTTTACGCGAACTTTACCCTCAAACTATCTGTTGATAAACATTCCGGCATTTGAGTTGCAATTGGTCGAAGAAGGGAAGGTGACACTCGATTCTAGAGTGATAGTGGGCAAAGCATCGCGACCAACACCCCTGTTAAACAGTCAAATTGCAAGTGTCGTGTTAAACCCACAGTGGCGAGTACCTCGTTCTATCATCAATCGCGATATTTTGCCTCATATTCGTCACGATGGTCATTACCTGCAGGACCGCGGGTTTGATGTGTACGATTATGACGGTACGCGAGTAGAGCATTCGCCGCAGGAATGGCAAGCCTTAGCTGCTGCAAATTTTCCCTATCGTTTAGTGCAACGTCCAGGGGAGAAAAATGCTTTAGGCCGATATAAATTTCATTTCGACAATAGTTTTAGTGTGTATTTACACGGAACTTCTGAGCCAAGTCTCTTTAAAAAGACCAATAGGGCCTTATCATCGGGTTGCATTCGGGTTGAAAAGGTCGAGGAGTTGGCACGCTGGTTTCAGACTCATTTAGTGAAAGATACGCGCCTTTGGGACAAATTAATGTCCAATACGACTCAATCTCAATGGTTCGCTTTGTCTGAGACCTTGCCTGTGTACACTGTTTACTGGACGTCATGGCTTGATGAGCATGGCAAAGTACAGTATCGGAATGACATTTATCAATTAGAAGCAGACTTTAATCTCGCTGTAACGGCATCAATTTTCCACATACTCTAACGGGCTGAACTTTTTAGGGATTTAGATATCTGAAACAGAGTGTGTTTGCCAACGCTTGATCTGAGCGGCAATTCAGTATAATTTGCGTTTTTAGTGTTCAAAAAGAGTACAAAAGGTGTTCATGTGACGTTACTTTGTCCTGCCCGTAGGCAGTTGTTGTTAGGCCTCAGTGGTGTGGCATTGTGTTCTTTGATTCCGTCTAAAGCTTTAGCCAGTCGCTCTACTAAAGGGGTTCGCGAGCTGAGTCTCTATAATCGTCATACGGGTGAACATAATAATGGAAGTTATTGGATTGACGGCCATTATCAGAGTGAAGTATTGAATGATTTTAGCCAGTTACTGCGTGACCATCGCCAAAATGTTGCAGCGCCTATGGATAAACGTTTATTCGATCTACTATTTTCACTCAAGAGTACGTTAAATACTGATAATGAGATCCATGTGATTTCAGGCTATCGCTCGCCCAAAACCAATGCGATGTTGGCTAGCAAGAGCGGTGGTGTTGCTAAGAAAAGTTACCATATGCAAGGGATGGCAATGGATATTGCTATTCCAGGCGTGAACTTAAAGACCCTTCGCGATGCGGCGTTATCGCTTAAATTAGGTGGAGTGGGTTACTATCCTAAGTCGGGTTTTGTGCACGTTGACTGTGGCCCAGTCCGCCACTGGTAGTCTGCTCGTTTTGCAGTGAGAGCTGCTGATAAAACTGCAGCTCGAGTGCTTGAGTCTCCTGCAAATAATGTCTTAACAGCGGTAAAAATTGCTGCCCTAGCTTGTTCATTTCCCTGCGCTGTTGCCAGTCGTTAACATGTTGATTGAGGCAATGAGAAAACTTAAATTGTCTGATCCGTTGCTCTTCAACGGCCGAGGACTCACAAAGCTGCATTAACATCAGCAAACTTCGATTTTTTTGTTGGGTACAAGCAAGCAGTTCCAACAATTTCAACTCGATGGTGGTTTGTTGATAGGGGACCGTTTCGATCAGTGAGACGAGTTCACGGGCTAATTGGCAGGAGAGTCGATTGTCTTGTTGCAATAAATACAGCTCGTGACGCATGTTTTACAAGGCTGAGATGACAAAATTTGGCAGAGCTTAACAGGCATCGAATGGCTTAAGTGTGATCAAGATCGCGTGTTATTTGATTCAGATCAAAGGCGTTTCGCCTATGTAACAGGCCGCAAACAAGTTTTCCAATTCAATAAATACTCTTTGTGATTTATAACGATAGCCGTTCAGTACCGTTTATGGTTAAGAGTGGTGCTGTCCTTGTACCTGCCGAGTAACTGTGTTAGTATGCGCGCGCTTTATATGAGTCACCATTGGTCGAAAATGGTGGCATTTTTACTCTAAATTTAAGTGAGAAACACATGTCTTACACTATCCCAGCACAAACCCGCACTGAAATAGGGAAAGGTTCGAGCCGCCGCCTACGTCATGCAGGTCAAGTTCCTGCTGTTATTTACGGCGCAGGCAAAGAGCCAGTTTCAATTGTTTTTGATCACAAAGACATCATTAACATTCAAACTAACGATGATTTCTACACTTCTGTACTGACTATCGTTTTAGATGGCAAAGAAGTGAATGTTCGTGCACAAGCGATGCAACGCCATGTGTTCAAACCAATCATCGAACACGTTGATTTCGTTTACGCTTAATTGTCGTGATTGAAGCAAAAAGCGCCTTAATGGCGCTTTTTTTGTCTCTATTAACTCGCCTCAAATACGTTAACATGCACTAGTTAGGTGCTGAGTCCGAACTTTGAAACAGCCGCGAAGCATAACAACGCGGCTATGTCGTTTTTAATTTAATTATTTGATATTAAAGTTGTAATAAATATCTAGGGATTGGCCTAAGGTGCCTGATACCGTCTCCAAATAGAGCTGGGATAACAGATAATATCTCACTGTCATCTCATAACCAGGGTTGAATACGCTAACGCCGTATTTCACCATTAAGTTATCACCAATAAAGCCGCTGATCGCCACGCGACCTTCATCGTTAGTGTCGAGCTGTACGTTGGAGAAACCGAATTCTTCAATAATCCCAGCAGCGGTGTTGCCAATATTATTGATAGCGCCACCGCCGCCTACCTGTGAACTTAATCCGAGTGCTGCGCCCATCATTAATGAGTTATTCTGCTCGTTATTACTGCTGTTAAAACCGCTGCCTTTGATAATGTAAGACAGGATCTCCGCTTGCTCCTTCGCAGGGTTTGAGAACAGCGTCACAACGGGGCGAGCAGGTGTGCCAGTGACACGGACACCGGCAACTAGATCCTCACTCTTAATTTCACGAATAGCTTCAATATTTAAGTTAGGGACTGAGGTTGGGCCGACAAACTGGACTTCACCGGTGCGGATCTTCAGGGTTTGTCCCATAAACTTATAGCTGCCTTGTTTGACTTTAATATCGCCAAACAGCAAGGGGGGACGGAATGCCTGTTGTTGAAGTTTTAAGGTCCCTTGCAGCTTACCTTTAAGGCCCATACCATCCACTTTTAAGTCGTTACCGACATTAATATTCAGATCCGCCACAATCGCATAGGGACTGGCTTTAGGTTGCGCCGCGGCAATCGAGTCATCGAAGACCACATCTTCCGACAGGGCAACACCACCTTCGGCGAGTTGGACTATCTTGATATTACCCGAAGGCACATCGACAACCCCTTTGACTTCGAGCTGTTGACTACTAAAGGCGATGGTGAGATCGGGTGAGACATCGAGCAGTGCCAAGGGCGGTTGGATCACGGCTAATTTGTCGCCCTTTATCGCAAGCTCGCCACTAAATTGGCCTTGAGGCCAGCGCATATCACCCGTCACTCGACCTAATCCCGTACCCATCATCCAACGGCCTTTGAGGGACGCCTGTTGACCACCAAGATCCATCGACATATCGATTTTATTGACCAAGGTTGGGTTTGCGGTTAAGGCGAGGGCACCTTGGGTGAGGGACACATTACCCGATACTTCTGGCGCATCTAAGGTGCCTGCAAAGTTTAATTTGCTGGTCAGTAAACCTTCGAGGGTATTGAGCTGTGGGAAAAACTCGCCTAAGGGTTGTAGGTTAATTTGTTTGATATTGGCATAACCCGACAAAGCCCTGTCTGGGGTCACGTTAACGGTAAATTCACTCTGCCAACTAGCAACTGCTTCTGATTCAAAGTTAATCGTTGATGTAAGGCGTTTAGCATCCAAATTTGCCTTTAACGCGAGCTGTTGATACTTGATGGTGACTTCACGGTTTTTAGCGCGTTTAAGCTTGATGCTACCGGGCGTAAAATTAAAGTCGACATTAGCGGTGGGTTTACGTCCCGCCGCCCAAGCAAAGTTTGCTAAGAGTGAAGAACTGCCGTCCCATTGCATATTGTCTGGTAATACAGGCACTAACAACTTACCTAAATTACCTGCATAGCTGATCTGGGCATCGCCAGTTTTGCCAATTGTGACTTGATTATCGAGGCAAACCTGACTGTTGGGGTTCACTAGACAGAAAGGACTAATATTACCTTTGGATTTGTTTTGGTCCCATGCAATAAAAATGTCCTTATCTATTTCCCAGCGACCAACAGGGGTTGCCAAGTTGATTTTATTCACTTGAGCTTTTAACTGGGATTTTTTCATATCGTATTGGCTGCTCACGCCAAGCTCGAGTCCTAAATCCCCTGTGGCACTCAGCGTGAGTTTTTGGTTTTGAATATCACCCTTACTGCCCAAGATGACAGTATCTAGACTCTGTGAGCCGAGTTGTAGCGCCTTGGACTTGAGTGAAAGGGCAAACTCGTGTGCATCCAAAGGTTTATAGTAAGCCTTGAGTGTTGACTCCCTGAGCTTAATATTTTGATGCACCAGATCGACCAGTTGCGCGGTTAGCTCAAGTTGTGGATGTTTTTCATCCCCAGTGACATTGATATCTGCCTGCAATTGGCCGCTGGCTTGGGGTAGCCATAAACCGAAATCGGGGACTTGCAGCTTGCCCTCAATGTTCCAGGTTTTGTTGGTTTCGCCCGCTAAGGTTAAGGTAGAACCCAGTACCTTGGCATTGACCCCTTTGGCGCTGATATACAGTTTATCGTTTATGCTGACATCGGCTGTGATATCAAACGGATAACCCTGCATTGTGCCTGACAGTTGAGTGTCCGTTAGAGCTACTTGCCACTGTTTATCTAGCAAACGCCCAGTTGTCTGTAATTGTCCCGAGATTAAACTGTTTGGCAGGCTGCTCGTTGCACTTGTTGCTGTAGTTGCAGCAGCTGTTGTTGGAGCTGGATCATTTGTAGTTGCAGGCGCTGACTTATCGGTATTTGTGCTCGGCGCTTTAGAGTCCTTTTTAGCTGTCGTTTCAGGCGTCTGTGCGGTTTCCGGCAGGGTGATTTCCTGTAATTTCAGGTTATCGAGCAATACCTTGGCTTTCCAAGTGATCGCCTTAGCGTAATCTAGCTCACCGGTGACATCGACCGAACCTAGCTCGCCCTTTGCAGTAAACTGCTTAATATCGAGCTTCGCATCCTGATGATGGAGTTCACTGCTGATGGCTAAGACTTTATGGAAAGGTGTGGTGACATTTCCATTGAGCGTCGCCGCTTGCTGCGTGAGGGAGCCTTGGCTGTCGAGGTTAAGGTCGCTGACGAGATACTCGGCATGTTGCAGTGGCCATTGTGCGCGGGCTTTCTCCAGTTTGACCTTGTAGGGCAGCGTAGGATCTTTCAGGGTCAATTGTCCATTGAGACTAAAATCGACATCCCCCTTGGCAAGGGCATGGATCCCAAGCTGTCCGACGCTTTGGCTAAGCGTTAGGTTTAATTGTTGATGGGTCAATTCAGGCAACTCGGCAACCTGAGTCACATTAGCCTGAACCTCAAGCGCGAGCGGATAGTCCTGTTCGAGGGCGAGTTGGCCCACCACAGAAACTTCGCCATAACTATGGGCAAGCAGCAGTTTTTCTAGGGTTAACTGATACTTGGCAAATTGACCTTGAAGCTCAATATGGCTAAATAGATCTTCGCGCGGACCAATCTGTAAACGGCTGTTGTCTAAACTGAGGTGCTTGACATCCACCGGAAAAGGCATAAAAACCTGTGGTAAATGGGCAAGAGCCCATTCCTCTGTAGATGCTTGCTTATCGGCGTTTTCATCCGTTTGTTTATCTGCAATGGGTTTGTCAGTTGAAGCTTTAGCGCTTGTTGCCACTACTGCGGTTGCTGATTTTTCTGTCTCAGGCTGAGGAGGCGTAGTCGCTGCGCTCGTGGTTTCTGCCGCTGTAGTTGTCTTGGCTGCCTTAGTGTCCGTAAATTGTGTGCCTGTGATTTGAGTGTCAGTGACTTGAGTACCTGTTGTTTGAGTGCCTGCGCCTTGAGGAGTTGTGGCTGGTGTGTCTGGCACAGAGCTGTCGTCGGTTGGAATTAACACTGCTAAGCCTTCACTGCTAAGCTGCTCGACTGTCAGTCCTTCGGCAAACCAAGTAGCGGCGGTCTGAATATGATTTGCCGAAAAGCGCATCTTATCGACCGAAATATTGATGTTATTCAGTTCAGCGCTGTCGAGTTTGATGCCAAAGGGCAGAACCAGTTCACTCGGCTCATCATTTTCGGGGGCCATGTCGGTTTCAGCACCGCCAGCGCTTAAGGCCTCGGTATCGATATTGACATCGATTTGGCTCGCCGTTAGAGCATTCACGCACAGCTGTTTTTGTAGCAGACATGTGGGTTGCCATGCCAAATGTAAATCCTTGAGCTCGACCTTAATCCCATCCATTGACCAACTGGCGTGGGCTAAGGTGAGATCTTTATTTAAGGAGCCAGAAGTGTAGGTGAGCGCCAGATCGGGCACAAATTTATCGGCTAAACCCACACTTATCCGCGAGCCAATTTCAGTCCCTAGCAGTAATGCGGTTAGCACCAAAAGACTTAAGGGGACGTAAACAATAATCCGCGTGCAGAGTTTAAACATTTGCCAAATGCGCTGCTTAAGCGTTTTGGGCTGCACGCATGTTGGATTTTGCTCTAAAGATGATTGCTGCTCAGGTGTTTGATTTTCTTGTTGAGCAGGTGCATTAGGTTCATGGATAGGGGGCTGACTCATAGCTCTGTCCCCATGGTTAAGTGAATGCGCCATGAGCGGTCAATGGTGTCTGTCTCTTTCAAACCAACCCCTAAATCTAACTTAATTGGGCCAATAGGGGAGATCCAATGGATACCGCCGCCCACTGAGACCACAGGTTCAAACTGGTTGTTATCAAAGGCGTTACCCGCATCGACAAAGGTGGCAACACGCCAAGTTGGGGTGACGTAATATTGATATTCCAAACTGCCGACCATGAGATAGCGCCCACCGATAACCTCACGATTGACTTTGCCATCGGCATCGAGGTAATCGAGATAAGGCCCAAGTTCTTGATAGCCATAACCACGTATGGTTTGGTCGCCACCGGCAAAATAGCGCAGTGACGGTGGAATAAAGGCCAGCTCATTTTCATTGGCTAGGTTGGCGGCGAGATCCATACGCGCCACGATTCTGTGGTTATCAAAAAAGGTGTCAATCCACTTAAACTTGGCCTGTAAACGGGCAAGGCGGGTTTCTGAGCCCAAATAAGGATCGGCATAATCTAAGCTATACATTTGCCTAAAGCCGGACTTAGGATCGAGTGAGTTATCACCACGGGTGGTTTTAGAAAAGTTAATTCCCGCCAGATAAAAACTAGGGCTGTAATCGATGTCAGATTGGGTATATTCCTCGCGGATCGCATCGAGGGAATAACTCATGAGCCATTGATTATCTAAGCGTTGTTGCCTGAGTAGCCCGAGCAAATACTTGGTCGACTCCAATTGCCCTGTGTTGCGAAAATCGCGGTTTTCTGGCTCGTAAATCTGGGTAACCCCGTATTTATCTCGCAACAAGCCTAAACGAATTTTGAGTTGATCGTCTAAGGGATGCGTCAGTGGAATCGTATAAGTGGTTAAAAACTTGGGCCTATCAGGAGACCACTCCAAACTGGTCTCTTGAGAATGACCGTATTTATTGACTTGTGGTGTGCGCCAAGTGACCCGCACCCTAGGGTCGAAGGTTTTATCGGCGCTTTGGCCTATATCGCCACCGAGACCTAATTCAATCGAGTGGCTGGCTTTATTGGTGAGTTCTACCTTTACTGGCAGTTGATTATCCTTTGCCTGATCGATCTGAGGGATCACTTTTATATTGGCAAAATAACCCGTATCCAATAATTGGCGGTTAAGAGCACTGACACGGCGGGTCGAATAGGCCGCATCTTCCTTAAAGGGAATAAGCTTAGTGAGGATATCCGGCTCTAAAGTATGTCCATCAAAACTCACTTGACCAAAGTGGTAACGTGCGCCGGAGTTAAAATGCAGGCTAATTTGCGCCGTGTTTAAATCGCGGTTGATTTTGATTTGCGACTCGGTGAATTCGCCATCGAAATAACCTCTTGCCAGGGCAAGCGTCACCAGTTGGGATTTCACATCGGAATACACCCCATGGTTGAGCGTATCTCCTGGCTTGATATTCACCTCCGCCAGCCACTTATCGAAGGCGCGGTCGTCGAGCATCTCGCCGGAAAAATTAATGTCGACCCATTGAACTTTAACTGGCTCACCCGCTTTGACCGTGAGTTTGAGCTCCCACGGGCCTTTGTCCTTTTCGACTAACTGTTCTTCCACTTCGCCATGGTAATAGCCCATGGACTCGAGGGCGGTGGTGACATTGTCTTCGACGTTAAATAAGAAGGCTCGGCGCTGCACTTCGGAGTCTGGCATCGCGCCTAAGTGGGCGAGAATGTTACGCTTTAGGGCTTCGTCGACCCCGTTGACAGAAAGCGTTAAAAAGTTATCGGCGGCCATAGTCCCCGATGTGACTAAACTCAGGCCAAGAAGCAAATGAAGACGAAAAGATAATGACGTTATTTGCAAGAATCGCTGCACTTTATAATCCCTGTGATGTGAGTTCATTGTCGCCAGAATAGGTCTAACAGGCAAGGAGATGATTGAAATTAGTCATTGAAATGGTTACAAAGGACGTTACTGTTTAAGGGGATGTAAATAATGAAAATAAAATTAGCCACCTTTAGTTTAATTCTCTCGAGTGCACTTTTTATGTCACAAAATACCCAAGCGAATGAAAAACCTTTTGCCATTGCGATCCACGGTGGCGCGGGCACGATCTCCAAGGCTAATCTCACACCTGAGCTGCGCCAAGCCTATAAAGACAAACTCAAAGAAGCCGTCGATAAAGGTTCAAAAGTACTCGAGCAGGGCGGCGATAGCTTAGTGGCGGTGCAAACCGCCATCAATGTATTAGAAAATAGTCCGCTGTTTAACGCCGGTGTCGGTTCGGTTTACACCTATGATGGCGGCCATGAGTTAGATGCCTCGATTATGGATGGTAAAACCATGAATGCGGGTGCCGTAGCGGGCGTGCGCCATATCGCTAATCCTATCGATTTGGCCCTAGCCGTGATGAATAAGTCCGAGCATGTGATGCTCTCAGGCGCAGGGGCCGAGGAGTTTGCCTTAACCCAAGGTTTTACGCTGGTACCTAACAGCCATTTCGATAGCGATGCTCGTTATCAGCAATTACTCGATGCCAGACAAAAACTGCAGGCGGCTGAAAAATCAGATCAAATTGCGGGTATTGAGATGAAAGATCTCGATTATAAATTCGGTACCGTCGGCGCTGTCGCCTTAGATAAAAACGGTAACTTAGCGGCGGGCACTTCTACTGGTGGGATGACGGCTAAACGCTTTGGTAGGATTGGGGACTCGCCCGTGATTGGTGCTGGCACCTATGCCGAAAACGGCGTTTGCGCTGTATCGGCTACTGGCCATGGTGAGTTTTTTATTCGCTATCAAGTGGCGGGCGATATCTGCGCTAAAGTGAAGTATCAGCAAAAATCTATTATTCAAGCGGCAGATGAAGTGGTTAATCAACGCCTTATCACCGCTGGCGGCTCTGGTGGTGTGATTGCAGTCGACCACAGGGGCAATATTGCCACGCCATTTAATACCGAAGGTATGTACCGCGCCACCCGTAGTAATGGTGAGCCAGCCCAAGTGATGATTTGGCAGGATCAATAGTTCTGTATCCGATAAGGACGCTAAGATTAGCCTGATGACACTGACGGTATTGGCTTGGTGTTTTCACCTTGTTTGCCCCGATATGTCGAATAACAATGCAGTACTGACCTAACTCTGCATAAATGCCGAATTGTTGAAAACTCCTGAATGATCATTAAATCCTATTTTTATTGGCTAATTTATTGAAAATTTTTTAATTTTAGCTTTAGTCGCCCAACGAATAAGTGCCACAATGGTGGCACTTATGCTAAGTCATATTGACGTTTCTGGTTTTTTTGCAGCAATTTGGCTGGCTTGTATACAAGGCTGAGTCCGTGCAGTGTCGTTATTCTACATAAACGGACGATAACGCAGCAGAAACGCCAGCCAAATGCTGCCCGAAGAGTTCGTCTGGCAAGCCCTTGCTATCATAGCCGCTCGTCATTTGAGTAGAATAACGACACATCATTCCTCGTTTCGCGAGCACGTGCTTGCCAGAACGAACAACACCTAATCTCGAAACGTCAACACGCTCTAGGTTAACCTAATATATTAAGCCCATCAGGAATAGGATGGGGCATCACTTTTCAAATCCATATGCATTTTGATCAAATGTTCTTCCATATCGAAGGTCACTTTAAAACCTAAGCTCTTGGCAAGGCTGGCCATATTGCGGTTTTCAAACATGGTAAAGCCAGTTAGCACAGGGGTGTCATTCGCTTGATAGTATTTAATCAATTTTTCGAGCAGTAATTTACCCAGCCCAATACCTTGGTGATCGCCCCGCACCGCCATGGCAAATTCGGCTTCGGTATTGTCGGGATCGATGGAGGCCCGCACTGCACCTAAGGTAATGTCATCACCGTCCGGCCCTTTAGCAGTGGCGATAAACGCCATTTCGCGGGCGTAGTCGATTTGGGTCAGTACCGCCATTTCCTCGTGGGTCATCTTAGAGCGCACGCCAAAGTAGCGTTTGTATCTATCTTCATCGGAGAGGGAATTATCAAAGGCCAAATGCTTGGGCTCATCCTCGGGCAGGATGGGGCGCAGCATGACCTTAAGACCATTTTTAAGCTCGGCAAATTCCTCTAATTCCTTGGGATAGGGCATGATGGCAAGACGCGAGGTGTTATCGGTATTGGCATCGTGCAGTCGGATATTCACATCAAGCAGGGTGATGTTTTCCCCCGCCGCTAGCACAGGGTTAAGATCTAACGACGCTATCTCTGGGCAGTCGATGATGATGTGGGAAATTTGCGTCAGCATTACGCACAGGGCGTTCATATCCAGCCCCAGCGGTAAATGCCTGTCCTTTAACTTATGGGTCTTTAAAGCTTGGATCACCATGTAGCGGGCCAGCGCCATATTGAGTGGGGGTAAAGCCACGGCCGCGTCCCTTGTGGGATCCCACTCAGAACCGCCTTCACCTAAACAGATGGCTGGGCCAAAGACGGGATCGCTGATTACGGCGACCCGAATTTCCTGCGCGCCAGCGGTCAATGCCATCTTCTGCACTATCATGCCCTCGATAATCGCGTCGGGATTGGCCTGATGCACCCGCTGAGTAATCGCATTGGCTGCATGGCGAATATCTTCTGCCGAGGTGAGGTTAAGCATAACGCCGTGGACATCGGATTTATGCAAAATATTTGGTGATTGCACTTTGAGCGCGAGGGGATAACCCGCCTCATTCGCAATGGCGACGGCCTCATCGGCATCTTTGACAAACCAAGTGTCGATAGTATTGAGGCCATAAGCGCGTAAAATCGGGCTGGCTTCGTGGGTTTCGAGTACCGCTTTACCCTTTGCCTGCGCCGCTTGCAGCAGTTTTCGCGCCGTTTGGCTATCGGTTGGAATATTGTCGGGGATAGACTGCGGCACTTCCTGCAGCAGTTTTTGGTTACGGCGATATTCTACCATATGCATAAAGGCACCGACCGCACCTTCGGGGGTGCGATAGGTGGAGATGCCACCCTTGGTAAAGCGCTTGCGGGCCTGGTAGGCCGAGTCTTCACCGCTCCAGTTGGTGAGGATATTTAAGCGGTTTTTCTTCGGATGCGCGTGGATCACTTTAATTAATGCATCGGCAATTTCTACACTTTCGCCAAGGGCGGAGGGCGAGTGCAGCACCAAAATGGCGTCTAATTCTTCACTATCCATCAGGATATTGAGTGCGCTGGCGTAACGGCTGGCGTTGGCATCGCCGATAATATCGACGGGGTTTTGCTTCGACCAAGTATTGGGCAGCACGGCATCGAGTTTGGCGATGGTCTCTTGGGATAACTCCGCCAGTTTACCGCCGCGCAGAATAAGTTCATCGACGGCCAATACCGCAGGGCCGCCACCATTACTGATAATCCCTAATCGCTCGCCTTGCAATGGATTAGAGTGGGCGAGGCTTTCTACCGCGGCAAAAAGTTCAATCAAATCATTCACCCGCAGCATACCTGCGCGCCTAAAGGCGGCTTCGTACACGGCATCGTTACCGCCAATGCCACCCGTATGCAACTTGGCGGCACGCACTCCTTCGGCGCTGCGACCGGATTTAATCACTAATATGGGCTTATTACGGGAGGCAGCGCGAGCGGCGGAGAGGAAATGGCGTTTTTCATTGACCGAATCGATATACAACATGATGGCGCTAGTACGGCTATCGCGGCCGAGGAAATCGAGTAACTCATCGAAGTTAATATCGGTGGCATCGCCAAGGGAGATAAAGGATGAAAAGCCAATACCTTTGTTGTTTGCCCAATCCAGCACTGTGGTACAAATTGCCGCCGACTGCGATACAAAAGCAATTTTGCCGGGTAGGGCGCTGGCATGGGCCAAGCTGGCATTGAGTCCTAACGGCGGCAATAAAATACCTAAACTGTTGGGACCAAGGATACGCATACCATAGCGTTTAGCGTGTTGCATGGCTAAGTCGAGCAGGCTGACACCTTCTTCATTGACCTCCTGCGCCATGCCGGATGCCATGATAATCGCCACTTTACAGCCGAATTGGGCCAGAGTTTCGACGATGGCGGGTACACGAGTGGCGCGGGTACAAATCACCGCTAAATCGGGCTTTATCGGTAAGGCTTCGATATTGGGATAGGCAAGTACCCCCATCACGGCACGGTATTTTGGCGTCACGGGCATGATGGGGCCAGAAAATCCGCTGGAGAGCAGGTTTTTCATCAGCACATTACCGGCGCGTTTCTCACTATTGGAGGCGCCAATAATGGCTACGGATGTGGGTTTAAATAAGGAGTGTAATGTACGTTGACTCATAAATGATCCCATCCCAGTCGAAGACATCGCCAGTGTAACCTAGGCTTATGTGACTGCCCAGTTTAGATTTGAGTAATCAGAAGTCAGTTTATTAGTAAATCATCAAGTTAACTGGGCTGGCTATCATACTTTTATGCCAAACTTAGCTTTGTGCGCATTAAATCAATGCTTTTTAGAACTATGGTCTAACAAAGATAAAAATTTCTTTATCTATTTGAAAACCCCTGAATATCAAACTACTTTTTAATCACAGAACAATTCTCGCGAGGAAAGTATGGAATTTAGGGATGGTGTCATTGCTTTATTAGCAATTGCAGTTGGATACGCGATTGGTTTGATAACCTTCTGGGTTGTGAGTCCGATCCTATCCGTTGCAATCATGCTTTTGTGGCAAGTTTACCGAAATAGGCAAACTCAAAAGGCGTCAGTCTCTACTCAAACTTCGCAAGATAAAGCAATAAACCTCGATTGGCATACTCATATGCAGCTCTACCAAGAGGCCATTGCTACTGTTGATGAATGTGAAGCCAATATCAATAATGTTCTTACCGTTCAAAATGATGCTGTAACTTTGCTCGGAGATTCGTTTGATGGACTGGGTCGTTTAATGACGGAGCAAACAGGCTTTATTTCCGATCTTGTCAAAAGTACTGATGATGCAGAAATCTTTCACTCTGAACAAATGAAACAGTTCGCTAATAACACCTCGCAAACACTTGAGCGCTTTATCCAATCCACTATTGAAATGTCAGCTTCAACGATGGAGCTACTTGAAAAAGTAAATCTTATCTATGAGTCAATGCCTCAAGCAATGAAGGCACTACAGGACATTGACCAAATCTCTTCACAGACAAATTTATTGGCATTGAATGCCGCAATAGAGGCTGCTCGTGCGGGGGAGGCGGGCAGAGGATTTGCAGTTGTTGCTGATGAAGTGCGCGCGCTTTCTAATCGGAGCGCGGGTTTTAGTGATGGTATACAAAAACAACTACGATCCATTCAATCGCAAATTGAGCAATTAACTCAGCATGTGAGTAAAGTCGCAGCGCAAGATATGAGTTATATTATTGATGCTAAAAAAGATATTGATACAGCGCTCAAACAAATCATCATTAAAGCAGAAAAGGACTCAAAGGTCATTGCACGGATAGATTCGTCAGCACATGAACTTGAAACTGCTATCTCAGATACAATAAGAGGTTTGCAGTTTAGCGATATCACTTCCCAAAGTCTCACCTATACCAATCAGTCATTGCATCATTTAAAAGATGCTCTCAAGCAAGTCACCACAATGTCACACGAAGAATTTGGCGTTGCAGGTGAAGCTGTGACTGAAAAAATAGGCCAGCGCCGTAATGAAAAACATAATCCTGTTTCAAGGAATGAAATAACGAGTGGTGAAATAGAACTCTTTTAAATGGATAGCAAGTTATGTCAAATATTCAGATTATAGTTTTACCAGAACGTTTTGATTTTTATTATCACAAAGCGTTTACGAGTGACTATCAGCATGTTTTAAGTCTTAAGGATATTAATCACATCATTCTCGACTTTAGCCGAGTGCTATACCTTGATAGTTCCGCACTTGGCATGATGGTGTTACTTCACCGCAAAGCACAAGAGCGGGGATTAACCACAGCGATAAAAGGCGCGCATGGCCAGGCTGAAGAAATTTTAAAAGTCGCCAACATGCAAAAAATTTATATAATTGAGTAGTATATCTATGTCAGGGCATTTAGCGATAAATCATTTTGTATTGGTAGTTGACAATGATGCTGTTGTTAGCCAATCCATTAGTGATTTTATTCATAGCAAAGGTTATAGCGTGATTGTCAGTGACAACCTTGAAGATGCTTTTTTTGAAATATCGCTGAATAAAATTGACTTAATTCTAGTGAATTATTTCCAACCTGATGGAACAGCGATTACGCTACTTGAACATCTAAAGTCTTTGAATAAAGAAATTCCAGTAATAGTTATTAATGATAAAAAAGATCCGCAAGCATTTTTAGGCTGTTTTGAAATGGGTGTACTAGATTTTGTTGTTAAACCCATTAATGTTGAGCTTTTTTGGTATAAGGCTGAATGTTTGTTAACTCGAGTTCAACTACAACAAAAAGTTAAACAACAAAGTAGTGAACTTGAGAAAATGCTCTATGAAAAGGCTAGGGAAGAGCAAATGGCTCGCCATATTTTTGAGCATTTGGTCAATATCGATAATAATCATTTCGATTTTATAAAAACTTTTTGTCAGGCAAGTGCTAATTTTAGCGGCGACATTCTATTAAACGGTGTTTCCCCTAATGGGAATTTATTTTTAATGCTTGCGGATTCTACCGGGCATGGTCTCAGCGCTGCCATGCCAATTATGCGCGTGGCGAGTACCTTTAGAGCAATGGTTTCAAAGGGATTTTCATTAGTTACCTTGATTTATGAACTCAATGAAAAAGTGTATCACGAGAATCCAGAAGATAGGTTTGTTGCTTGCATCATTCTTGAGGCGGATTTTTTTAGGAATAAATTATATGTCTGGAACGGGGGGATGCCCCCCGTTTACCTCCATTTAGAACATGAATTAAGTAATGATAAGGCATTCAACTCGACTAATATGGCATTAGGTATTCTCCCCCCGAATACTTTTGTTGCGGATATTTTCTCTATTGATTTACCAAATCATGGATATGCATGTTTATTTAGTGATGGGCTTATTGAACAGCATACATTAGAAGAGCAGCCATTTGGCATTGGTCGACTACAGTCTTTGTTTGACGAAAAATTAGGTGATTTAACACACTATCTAACCGATAGTTTTGAACAGTATTTTCAAGGCAAACACATAGCCGATGATATTACTGTTTGCACTCTTGATTTTGAACGTTTGTATCAATGGCATCAAACTCGGGATTTTAAAGAGTTAACTTCAAACCTGAATGGTGAGTTTAGTTGGGATATTAAAATATCAGGCGCGATGTTATTGAATGCTGATTATCTCAGTACCCTAAACCAATTCCTAAGTGTGTTTGGTTTTGCCACTAATTTTTGCCAAAGAGTGTTCACTGTAGTTGCTGAACTATTTAGTAATGCAATAGATCATGGAGTGCTAAAATTAGACTCTAGACTAAAGAATGATCCTGAAGGCTTTGAATTGTACCATAGTATAAGAGATAACTATTCAGAGCGCCTTAGTGCGGATGATTGGGTAAAGGTGAGTATCACTTGGAATCATATGAGCGAGCTAGTTATTACTGTTGCGGATAGTGGTAAAGGTTTTACTGGCTTCAACAGAAGTATATCTGGTTATCCCGAGCTTTCGGGTCGAGGGCTATCATTGGTGAAAACCTTATGTAAACAGTATGAGTTAATTTCACCGGGTAATATCACTAGAGTAGTAATGGAATAGCGCATGAGTAAAAAAATATTAATTGTTGATGATTCGGCCGCCATTAGACAAATGGTAGAAGCGACGTTGAAATCGGCGAGTTATCAGGTCACTTTAGCGAAAGATGGTCGAGAAGCTCTCGATTTATGCGCTAGCCAGCGCTTTGACTTTATTTTGACCGACCAAAATATGCCGCGTATGGATGGATTAACTTTGATTAAATCCTTACGGGGAATGCCTGCTTTTATGAGAACGCCCATCATAATGCTAACTACTGAGGCGGGGGATGATATGAAAGCACAGGGTAAGGCGGTTGGCGCTACGGGGTGGATGGTTAAACCCTTTGACCCGCAAAAGTTACTAGCCATCACAGCCAAAGTGCTGGGTTAAGGTAATGGGGGCACTATGTCCATTAATATGGCTGAGTTCCACCAAGTGTTTTTTGAAGAAAGCCATGAGCATCTTGAAAACATGGAGCAGTTGCTCATTGCCTTAGACATTCAGTCCCCAGATCCTGAGGAATTAAATACCATCTTTCGCGCGGCGCACTCCATTAAAGGGGGGAGTGGTATTTTTGGGTTCACAGCTTTGACGAGTGTGACTCATGTGATGGAAAATTTGCTCGATAAAATCCGAAAAGGGACTTTTGAGTTATCTTCAGGGGTCATTGACTTGCTTTTGAAGACGGTTGACACCTTGTCTCATATTCTTAGTCTTTACCGTCAGGAAGCGCCAATTGACTGGCAACAGGTCGAATTTGCCAAAAATCAGCTTGTAGCTGCATTGAATGGAGAGTCTTTTTCGGCAGTAAGCCCTAAAGACTTGCAAACGCCTGTGATTCAAGCCATCACCACAAATTCAAATCAACTCGAAGAAGCGCGCTCGAACCAAGCCCCAGAGGAGGATATGGGTTTTGGTTTTTTTGAAGAAGATGTTGAGCTCAGTCTTGCGGTTGAAAATCAAGATTTTGGCTTTTTCGATGAGGCTTATACCGCTAAAGAAATTGGTATTGACTCGCTTTCGCAAACCAATGTCAGTCCCGAACCCATTTCCACAGCAGCGGATGACAACGACTTAGGTTTTGGTTTTTTTGAATCTTTAACGCCTGACAGCATTGACTGTGAGCTTGATGCGTTAGTCCAAGTGCAAACCGGCAAAACCCCGCCTGCGGCTGACTCCACTACCGCGCAGACGAATCATGTATCGGCATCAAAACTTCCACAATTTACTGGAAAGAATACTGAGAAGGTAAAAGCGGAAGCCTCAGTGCCAGTCAATCCTATCCAGCCATTAATGCAAGAACCCGCGACTGCGAGCAAGTCAACTCAACCCCAAACGGTTGTAAAAAAATCACCCGCTAGCACTCAGGATGCGACCCTAAGAGTCGAAACATCGAAAATCGATACATTAGTCAATCTAGCGGGTGAATTAGTCATTACGCAATCTATGCTAACTCTGATTGGTAACGAGTTAACTGGCGAGTTAGGCGAGAGACTCAAAGCCGCACTGATGGAACTGGAGCGAAATACCCGAGAGATGCAAGAGGCAGTGATGTCTGTCCGTATGCTACCGGTTTCTTTTGTATTCAATAGGTTCCACCGTCTAGTACGGGATTTATCGGAGCAGCTTGGCAAAAATGTCAATCTTGTGATTGAAGGTGGTAACACTGAAATTGATAAAGGCATGATTGAAAAGCTAGTCGACCCGCTCACCCATCTTGTGCGTAATAGCCTAGACCATGGAATTGAAAAACCAGAGGTCAGGCAGTCGTTAGGAAAACCAGAGGTGGCAGAGTTATCACTCAGAGCAAGCCAACGGGGGGGAAGCATTGTTATAGCCGTGCATGACGATGGGGCGGGCTTAGACCGCGAAAAAATCTTACAAAAAGCCCGTGAGAATAATATGCCCGTCGCTGACAACATCAGCGACAAGCAGATATGGCAATTAATTTTCACGGCAGGCTTTTCGACTGCTAAGGAAATTACCGATGTGTCTGGGCGTGGCGTCGGTATGGATGTGGTACGTAAAAATATAGAAGCATTAGGTGGCCGAATCGATATTGATTCCGTTGCTGGGCAGGGAGCGACGTTTGAAATCCAATTACCACTAACCTTAGCCATTGTGGATGGCATGAGTGTGAGTGTTGGTAATCAAATTTATATTTTGCCTCTAGTGCATATTATTGAGTCAATACAGCCACAACCTGAGCAGCTTAAGTTTTTGTCACAAGAGAGATTAATAAGGGTACGCGAGGAATATTTACCCTTATTGAACCTCTATCAATTAATGGAAATTGAAGCAAAGGCGAAGCGACCCGAAGAGGGCATAGTGGTGCTACTCGAAAGTAATAATAAGCGTTTTGGACTATGCGTCGATGCTTTGGTAGGTCAACAACAAGTCGTCATAAAAAGCCTAGAAAAACATTATCGTCGTATCCCCGGCGTCTCAGGTGCGACCATCATGGGAGACGGCAGCGTTGCTTTGATACTCGATGTCGAATCACTTTCACAACAAATTAAGAATTAACTGAGGACTATCTCATGGAAAGCCGCGCATCACTCTCCGCTAAATCCGAGTTAAGTGCCCATGATGAAGTAGAGTTTTTAAGTTTTGTTTTGGGCGAAGAGCATTATGCCTTGGACATCATGTCAGTAAAGGAAATCAGGGGCTATGAACCCGTGACAAAAATAGCTAACGCACCCAGTTTTATCAAAGGGGTACTTAATCTGCGTGGCGATATAGTCCCTATTGTGGATCTAAGGATGAAATTTAATGTCGGCACAGTCACTTATGATGAATTTACTATTGTCATCATGCTGAATGTCTGCGACCGAATCGTAGGCATTGTGGTCGATGCAGTCTCTGATGTGATTAAGCTGTCGAGTGAAGCCATTTTACCTGCACCGGAATTTGGTGCTGCCTTTGATAGTCGATATCTCAAAGGACTCGCCACCGTTGAAGAAAAAATGATTATTTTAGTCAATATTCAGGCGCTTATCAGCAGTGATGAGTTGGGGCTAATTGATACAAACAGTCTTTCAGATCAGGAGTAAACATTATGGGTATCCTTGATATTTTTGGTAATACCGAAGAGCGCCAACGTAGAGATGAAGAGCGCCAACGCTATTTCCAATTACTCGATAATAGCGGTAATAATTTTATGATTGCCGATAGCGACCGCAATATCATTTACGCAAATAAAGCCGTGCTGAGTATGTTGTCAGAGGCGGAGGCCGATATCCGTAAGCAGTTACCACAATTCTCGGTTGCGAAGATCGTCGGGAGTAATATTGATATTTTTCATGTTAATCCTGCCCACCAGCGCAATATGCTTGAAAGACTATCGCAGCCCCATACGGCGCAGATTAGCATTGGTAAGCGCACCTTTAAATTGATACTGACACCTATTATTTCCCGTGATAATAAACATTTAGGTACGGGTGTTGAGTGGATCGATCGTACCGAAAGCATTGAAGCTGAGCGTGCAACGCAACGAATATTAGAGGCGCTGAACAATACCAGTACCAATGTGATGATCGCCGATGCGAGTCGCACGATCATTTATATGAACCGTTCGGTAGAGGCGATGCTACGTCGCTCCGAGAGTGAGATTCGCCAGGTGTTACCTCATTTTTCGGTGGATAAAATCGTCGGCAGTTCAATGGATATTTTTCACCGTAATCCCGCCCATCAGGCGAACTTACTCGATAAACTCGACCGCAAGTATGAATCACAAATTCAAGTCGCCAGTTGTCATTTTCGTTTAACTGCCAGTCCGATTATTTCTAAGTCGGGTGAACGCTTAGGTTCTGTGGTGGAATGGCTAGACCGAACAGAAGAAGTCCAAGTTGAGCAAGAAATTGCCCGAATTGTGGCCGCTGCCGCTGCAGGTGATTTTTCAAAACGCGTTGATAGTCAAGGTAAACAGGGCTTTTTCTTAATGCTTGCAAATAGCCTTAATTCCTTGATTGAAACCTCGGATCGTGGGCTTCAGGATGTCGCGCGTGTGCTTATGGCGATGGCAGATGGGGATCTGACGACCCGCATCTATAACGAGTATGAAGGGACCTTCAATGATTTGAAAAATTATTCAAATCAAACGGCTGAAAAACTGTCCTTCATGATAAGAGATATTCAAAAAGCCGCAGATACCATTAACACCGCATCTTCAGAAATCGCTCAGGGTAATGCCGATCTGTCCAGTCGAACAGAGGAACAAGCCTCTAGTTTGGAAGAGACGTCAGCCAGCATGGAAGAGTTAACCGGCACCGTTAAATTAAATGCGGATAATGCAAGCCAAGCAAATGCTTTAGCTTCTAAGGCGGCTGATGTTGCCGAAGACGGTGGTGAACTGATCCAGCAAGTGGTGCAAACCATGGCATCGATTAACGAATCGGCACGTAAGATTGCCGATATTATCGGTGTTATTGATGGTATCGCCTTCCAAACCAATATCTTAGCACTTAACGCCGCGGTAGAAGCGGCAAGGGCGGGTGAACAGGGGCGGGGTTTTGCTGTCGTCGCATCTGAAGTACGAAGCTTGGCTCAACGCTCTGCAAATGCCGCTAAGGATATCAAAGCCTTGATTTCTGACTCTGTTAGCAAAATTGAGAGCGGTAATAGTCTGGTTGGTAAATCAGGCGACACCATGAAGGAAATTGTCATTGCCATTAAACGTGTTAACGACATTATGGCAGAAATTGCCTCTGCATCGAATGAACAGGCAATCGGCATTGATGAGATAGGTAAAGCCGTCGTACAAATGGATGAAATGACGCAACAGAATGCTGCTCTTGTGGAGGAAGCCGCTGCGGCTGCAGAAAGTATGCAATCTCAAGCGCAGCAACTGGCTGATAGTGTATCGAATTTTAAAGTTGACGAAGAAAGCGATGCTGCACCCCGTGCCAGTGAGTTAAAAAAACTCACGGGTAAATCTTCAGCTTTAGCGCGGGTCTCCACAAAACCAAAGGCAATGGCGCCAAGGATAAGTAAGGCTGATCAAGATGAATGGGAAGATTTTTGATTGAGTGAACTTAGACCCTTAGGCAAGGAATACATTTTTACTTCGGCTCATTTCAATACCGTGAAATCGCTGCTTTATCAATTTGCAGGGATAAAGTTAGCCGAGAGTAAAGATGCCATGGTGTATAGCCGATTAGTTCGGCGGATCAGGGCTCTCAAATTACCGGGTTTCTCGGATTATTTTGACTACTTGCAAGCCAATGAAAGTGAGCATCAAGAGTTTATAAATGCGCTTACCACCAATCAAACGGCGTTTTTTCGTGAACCGCACCATTTTGAGGTGTTAAAACGCCATTTGCAGGCCCATCCGCAAACTAAACGAATTTGGTGTGCGGCGAGTAGTACAGGTGAAGAACCCTATTCAATTGCAATGGTGGTTGCAGAGCATTTTGGTCGATTTAATACGCCAATTGAGATTATTGCTTCTGATATTGACAGTGCTGTATTAAAAAAAGCGCAGTTGGGGATCTACCCCATAGAAAGAATAGAGACAGTAAGTGACGAGCGGAAAAAGATGTTTTTCCAGCGAGGTAAAGGGGCTCAACTCGGTAATGTTCGCGTTGTACCCGAATTAAGGCAAATGTTGCAGTTTACGCGCATCAATTTAGTTGACAACTTTTGGTCAATAAAGACGCCGATCGATATTATTTTTTGTCGAAATGTAATGATTTATTTTGATAAAGCAACGCAAGAAAGCATTTTAAAACATATGATGCTTTCGCTTGCTGAGGATGGATTATATATCGCGGGACATTCTGAAAATTTTAATATGTTTCCGCAAATTATAACACCAGTGGGACAAACGACTTATAAAGCCGTAAAGGGAAGTGTGAGTGCAAAAACCGAATATTGAATATCCAGCTGCGGGCCCTAATCGGTATTTTGATCACTTGTTTGACTGTGAAGCGGTGAAAATTCTACCTGGTGAGTACTATGCTACGCGTGAAGACACCTTGATTGTTACCGTTTTGGGGTCATGTATTTCCGTTTGTCTTTATGATCTTGAACGGAAAATTGGTGGCATGAATCATTTTTTATTACCCAATGACAATGGCCATGGTACTGGTATTTTAACTGATTCAGCCCGTTATGGTGTTTATGCAATGGAGTTACTTATCAATGAGTTACTAAAGTTAGGTGCTCGACGACACTTTCTTGAAGCCAAAGTTTTCGGCGGTGGCAACATGTTATCAGGGTTAACCGTTCAGAATATTGGTGAACGTAATGCCGAATTTGTTCTTGAATATTTGCGGATGGAGCAAATTCCGGTTATCGCGGCGGACTTGCTCGATATTTATCCGCGGAAAGTCTACTTTTTTCCTGATTCTGGACTCGTTAAAGTAAGGAAAATTAAGACGATGCATAATAGCACTATCATGGACAGGGAAAGTGAATATCGCTTACGGATTAAAAATCTTCCTCGGGGAGGAGATGTTGAACTCTTTGGTGATTAAAAGATGACGATAAAGGTCTTAGTGGTCGACGATTCTGCGTTAATTCGCAGTTTATTGGGAAAGATGATTGAGTCTGATCCCGAGATGTCTTTGGTCGGTATGGCTGCGGATGCTTACATGGCCAAGGACATGGTGAATCAATTTCGCCCAGACGTGATCACCTTAGACATTGAAATGCCAAAAGTAGATGGGCTGACTTTTCTTGATCGATTAATGAAGGCAAGGCCAACTGCGGTGGTGATGATTTCAGCGCTCACCGAAGAAGGCGCAGATGCAACCTTCAATGCATTGGCTTTAGGCGCAGTAGATTTTATACCTAAACCGAAATTAGATTCGCCGCAGGGAATTAATGAATATCAGGATTTGATCCTCGAAAAGATCAGATCGGCAGCCAGAGCCAAATTGCTTAAAGCGCCGCAAATACCTGTCACTAATGCACCTAAATCGAGTATTAAACCCGCTCTAAGCCAGCGTACTGTCAATACCCAGTTGGTCGCGATTGGGGCTTCAACGGGGGGCACTGAGGCGATTTTATATCTTTTACAGCAATTACCTGCGGTGATGCCACCGATTGTAATCACCCAACATATGCCTGCGGGCTTTACGCGCACCTTTGCAGAGCGACTAAATAAGCTCACTCGCCTGAAGGTTAAGCAAGCGGAAGATGGGGAGAGGTTGTTGCCCTGCTATGCCTATGTGGCGCCAGGGGATATGCATCTCGAAATCATTAAGGTTGGAGGCAGTTTTAAAGCAAAGCTTAGCCAAGGTGAAAAAATCAGTGGCCATAGGCCGTCAGTGGATGTGCTATTTAATTCGGTAGCCCAATATGCAGGGGCCAATGCCACAGCCGTTATTTTAACAGGGATGGGAAAGGATGGTGCCGATGGGATGGAAGCAATCGCAAAACATGGTGGCAAAACCTTTGCTCAGGGAGAACAAAGCTGTGTTGTGTTTGGCATGCCAAAAGAGGCTATTAAACGTGGCGTGGTTCACCAGGTGGTTGAACTGCCACAACTTGCAGACAAGCTATTGAATTACCTTGCCTCACTCAGTCGTGACTAAAACAAAGATGCCTTGCTTAGGTCGACTCGCTATTTTTTATTAAGGTAGTAACAAGGCGGTTTCTGCCAGTTCGTTTAGCTTCATATAGATTTTTATCAGCCAGTAATAAACAGTCCTGAAACTCTTCACACTCTGTTGAAAATGCCAAGCCACCGCTTAACGTCACCTTAAACTCTGCGCCTTCTTCAACAAAAACAATATGGCTGAAACTTTCGCGGATCGCATTGAGTTTAGCAATGGCAAGTGGGGCGGGCATATCCGGTAACACCAGCATAAATTCTTCACCTCCATATCGCCCCATAAAATCCGTCGGACGTAGGGATTGTTGCAACAAATGTGCAAAGGCTAAGAGCACTTTATCGCCGCCGGAATGGCCGTAGGTATCGTTGACTTGTTTGAAGTGATCCAAATCCAGCATGGCAATACACACAGATTGATTAACGCGTTTGGCGAGATTAACACTACGGCGAGCCGCAACGAGAATTTGGGTGTGGTTGAGTAAGCCCGTTAAACTATCACGGCTCGCGGAGCTTCGAATATCATGGCCTCGCTGGGCACGGGAAATTACCTGGGTCACAAACAAACTCGGTGCTGTTTGTTTAGAAATTAAATCATCAGAACCTGCTTGAATAATACTGACCTTGTTTTGCATCGTGTCATCCGAGCTCAATACTAAAATTGGGCTCGAAGTATATTTATCTAGCTGGCGGATCATTTTCGCGAGTTCTAATCCATTTACCTCTGGCATATAGAGATCGAAAATAAATAAATCTGGCTCAAATTGCTCAAGTGTCGGTAAAACTTGTTCAGGTTTAGTCATCCCCCGTACCATCAGACCATGGCTTCGTAATAGGCTAGAAAAATAGTCCACCATAGATTGTTGATCATCCACTAAAAGTACTTTTAGTGGCGGTTTTTCGGACATTTTTAACCATTGATGAATTTTGCGTACTAATAACGTAGTTTCAGCTGGCTTGACAAAATATTCACTGATATTGGCGCGGATCGCTAATAAGCGCATATCAAAATCACCGCGGGAGGACAGTACAAATACGCGAGTATTATGTTTCTCAAACTCAGTTGCGGCTTCAAATAAAGCTTCTTCGGTATAATCGGGCAAAATGAGATCTAACAATATTAAGTCAAATGGCGTTGAGTATTGCACCTTGAGAAAATCGGTAAAGTTCAAAAAATGCTGCACATTAAAACCAAATTCATGCAGTTGTTTAGTGATCATGGCCCCGACATTACTATCGTCTTCAATAATGGCGATACAGTATTCATGCCGTGCTTTTGAGGGTTTATAGGGACTTTGCTGCATATTGGCTTCGACTACGGGCGCAGCAGGTTGATACTGTAGATTATTTTGCAGTAACTGGTGGAAAAGCGTATCCAGGCCTTTGATCACATTTAGCGTGGGAGCAGGGGTGTCGAGAAGATTTTTTAATTGAAGCTCAAGCTTATCAACAATATCTTTGGTTTCAGTTAAATCAAAGGTTTCACAGGAGCCCTTCAAATTATGCACTTCACGGTACACTGCCGACAGCATATGGCCTTGCCAGTTTTTACGGAGTGAGATCCATAACGTAATGATTTGTTTCTTTTTATCTGGTAAAGCATGTAAGTACTGACGTTTTAATTGTTCTAAGGATTCTTCAAGACTCATAAAACCATCACCATGATAAGAGTTTCCAGAATAAACTGCTGCACCGCTGCTGCGTATGCAATACCCCTTAAGGATAAATTCACCCAATTCATTTAGTTGTATTTTGTTGGGTACCTTATGAGTGTAAACCAAGGGAGAAAAAATGCGGGCAAAACAAGTCTATTATCGTGGATTATTTGTTTCGCGTTAGTGAGTATCATAGTGTTGCGTATTTTAAAATGTTGTAGCTTGTTGGCCGATCAAATAACTTATTGTTTCAAGGTATCTTTACATTCACTTTTTGGCGTAGTGAAGACAAAGTTCATGAATTAACTCGTTAGGTTTAACTAAATCAAATTGAAGGGAGTGGTGGCAATGGAAAGCCGCACAAAGCGTATTTTTGTAACGTTATTTTCAATGGCCATTATCGCTTTGTTAGTCGATTACTTTCACTACCAAGGCCGATGGAGTCGCATTGAGGCCAGCCAACTAGTGACTAACATTATGGAGCCCATTCACCATTACTGTTTAGCTAATCAATGGAACTGGTGTTCGACATCAAAAGAGTTACATTCCACTATGAGTCAAACAATACCTCAGATTGTGGAAAATGAGTCACATCAAATGGAGTATGGTGGATGTGATACCTTAGTTATAAAACAAGCGGAAGAGGCTCAGCAAAAAAGTAGAGGAATATATACTTGGGTTGATGAAAAAGGGCTTACACATTTCTCCGATAGTAGCCATGCAATGAAGGATAGTCAGCTGACACATTATACCGAGCCGCAATATAGTTTTGAATTGAAGATAGATTCATTGGCTACGACCCCTCCGCCATTTTTTCGAGATCGCCTCAGCGCAACGATTAAAGACATTGATAGTATTTACCGAAAATACTTACCCAAGCGTCAGCTTCATCCAATCAAAGTCAACTTAATGCTGGCTGGAAACCTGTCTGCTTATAACAAATTAAAGGCTCGATATGCTTCTCAAGTAGGGGCAAGCCAAGGATTTTATTCCGGTCAACATAATCTGGCTGCCGTATGGCATCGTGAAGATTCCCAAGCATTTAGAACGGCGATCCATGAGAGTGTTCATGTGATGAATGCTGGACAATTTGGTGATACGCCTCACTGGTTAAATGAAGGACTTGCTGAGTACTTTGAATCTTCAGAATTCTTAGAAACCGTTGAGTTAAATACTCGCTATGAATCAATTATTAACAATAATACTCGGAACAAGTCGAATATGGTTTTTGTGGATGATGAGGCTCATTTATCGATGGGACTTGTTGAGCTACTTGCTTCAGAACAAGATTGGCAAGGACAGAAGCAAGATGCGCTCTATCAACATTCTCATAGCTTTGTTCGCTTCTTGTTTCACCATAAAAATGGCAAACAGTTGTTAAGAAAGTTATTTGAGCACCTTAGTGTGCAGCGTTGTGGAACTAAGAATGTTGACGAAATACTCGGTTCTTATCCAGGTGGGATCAATCAATTGAATAGAGATTGGCTGGGATGGAGGCAACGATAGATGGGCATTTTTACAATAGAAATTAGCCGTTCAACTATAATCTTGCTATGTGCTGGTGCTAAATACAGATAGTAATTTCAACGTCATTTTGAAGGATAGGGATATGTCGGATAACACAGGTACTGTGAAGTTACATAGAGTGCTGCGCGCGCCCGCGGCGTTAGTCTATAAGGCCTTTACCGATAAAGCGGCGTTAGAGCGTTGGTTACCGCCTTACGGCTTTGTGGGGACGATTTATGAGTTTGAATTGGCCGTTGGGGCGGGCTACAGCATGAGCTTTACCCAATTTGCGACGGGATACAGCCACTCCTTTAAGGTGGTTTATACCGAGCTTATCCCCAACAAATTGATTAGACATACTGACCAGTTTGATGATGAGAATCTGCCGGGTGTGATGCAGGTGACTATCGAATTAACCGAGGTTTCCTGCGGTACCAATTTGCAGATCATTCAGGAGGGGATTCCAGCCGTTATCCCTGAGGAGATGTGTTATTTAGGCTGGCAGGAATCATTACAACAATTAGCGGCTTTGGTGGAAGCGAAAACCGAGTAACGCAGTCAGTCACTGCGTATATGAAAGGGTGATACAAAAGGGTGGTATAAAAAAGACGCTAAGCTCGAGTCGAGTGAAGCGTCTTTTCTTTGGGTCTTTTGAACTCCCTTTAGCAAAAGGACGTTTACCAAAAGTGCTTTTGCAAAAGCCGATGTTTATTAGGCACTGGCCAGGTTTGCCAGATACTCATCAAATGTCCCTTGGAAGTTGACCAATTTTCTATCGCGAATATCGATAATGCGGGTCGCTAACGAGGACACAAATTCGCGGTCGTGACTGACGAAAATCAATGTGCCTTCAAAATCTTTGAGGGCATTATTTAAGGATTCAATCGCTTCCATATCCATATGGTTAGTCGGCTCGTCCATAATGATAACGTTGATATCTTGCATCATTAACTTGCCGAAAATTAAACGGTTTTTCTCACCACCTGAGCAGTTTTTGGCTTTTTTGTTGGCATCATCTTCGGTAAACAGCAAACGACCTAACATGGCACGTACCATCAAGTCGTTGTGTTTTGGCTGACGCCATTGGTCCATCCATTCAATAATAGTCAAATCATTATCAAAATCGCTGGTGCTGTCCTGTGGGCAGTAACCAATGGAAGCGTTTTCGGACCACTTAATCGTGCCTTGATTATGGATTAACTCATTGACTAAACAGCGTAATAAGGTGGTTTTACCGACACCGTTCTCACCGATAATCGCAAGCTTTGCACCGGCTTCGAGGATTAAATCGCCGCCTTCGAATAGCAACTCACCGTCAAAACCGTGGGCCAAGTTTTCAAGGATAAGCGCCTGACGGTGCATTTTCTTACCCGGCGCGAAGCGAATCGATGGCGCGATACGGCTGGAGGATTTGACTTCATCCAGTTTAATTTTGTCCATGCGCTTGGCGCGTGAGCTAGCCAGTTTTGCCTTAGAGGCGTTAGCACCGAATCGGTTAACGAAGTCCTGCAGCTCTTCAATCTCGGCGCTCTTCTTGGCGTTGCTCGACAGCAATTGTTCGCGCTGCAGCGCCGATTGCTCAAGGAAGTATTCGTAGTTACCAGGGTAAATCCGCAGCTCACCGTAATCGATATCCGCCATATGAGTACAGACAGCATTTAAGAAGTGCCTGTCGTGGGAAATAATGATCATGGTGCATTTGCGCTTATTCAGCTCAGTTTCGAGCCAACTGATGGTGTGAATATCCAAGTTGTTGGTGGGCTCGTCGAGCAGCAGAATATCGGGGTTAGCGAACAGGGCTTGGGCTAACAGTACGCGCAGTTTCCAACCGGGGGCGACCTGTGACATTGGGCCATAGTGGAAGGACTCTTCGATACCGGCTTCAATCAGAATTTCGCCCGCGCGGCTCTCGGCGCTGTAGCCGTCCATCTCGGCAAATTCACTCTCGAGATCGCCCACACGCATGCCATCTTCCTCGGTCATATCGGGTTTGGCATAAATCGCGTCACGCTCTTGCTTGATTTTCCACAGCTGGGTATCGCCCATGATCACTGCATCGATAACCGTGTATTGCTCGAAGGCGAATTGATCTTGGCTTAGGGTGCCGACCTTTAAGCCCGGCGTGATCGACACGTTGCCCGAGGTTGGGGCGAGGGCGCCGCTTAAGATCTTCATAAAAGTCGATTTGCCGCAGCCGTTTGCGCCAATCAAACCATAACGGTTGCCGTTGCCAAATTTTGCCGAGATATTTTCAAATAATGGCTCTGGGCCGAATTGCATGGTGATATTTGCGGTAGAGATCAAGGGTATGTCCTAGGAAAAAGTCGTTAATAACGGCTTAAAAAGCTGACAACCGCAAACAGTATTGCAATATCGAGCTAGTTATTGGCCAAATGATTTGGGCGCGGAGTATAGCGATTTCAGACTCAAGATGCGAGTTTCAAGCAAAAAGGTTCAAGGCAAAAATAAACCGAGCCTCTCGGACTCGGTTATCATTCCTCTCGCCAGATCATGCAGCGTTCAACTGGCTCAATACTCAGTTAAGCGATAATTTCTCGATAATACTGCGCCAAGGCAGCCATTTAAAAGATTGATTATTATCGGGTAAATGATTGTGTCCATCCTGTATCACCAGCATTCCCTGTTGCCAAGCTCCCGTGCCAACGCTTAAGTGAGTCACGGCCAATCCATCGGTTTCGCTACTGCCATCGATACTGGTTTCGCGGCCATTTTCCATGCCGTTAAGGTTGACTCCAATACGGAACTTGCCTAGTTGGGCGTAGGGCGGCTGCGCCTGATACAGCAAGTAACTGTTGTCGCCTTGGCTCGACACCACCAGCAGATCCTGCTTTTTACCGTGAATATTGGCGGCTTGATAGAGTGAAATACCTTCAACATCGGGGACTAAGTCGCCCTCGGCTTTAATGATCAGTTCACCTTGGGTGCCGCCATTGGCCTTGGCATTAAAACGCCAAATGCCTTGGTCCTCTTCACCGATAAACAGCGCGTGCTGAGCCTCATCGACTACACAGCCTTCGACTTGGCTTGGGGTATGGATATCACGCACCAGTTTGATACTTGGGCCATTTACCTGCCAATCGACGCGGTATTGGGCGATGCGACCGGACTTTTCATTGGCGAACACATACAGGGTATCGGCATCTTGGTACAGACACATGCCATAAATATCCACCATATTGGTGGCTTGATTGGGATACTCGCTTAACTTGCCTTGAGCGTCGATTTCATAGAAGGCGAGACTGTCGTTATCCCTTAAGGTGGCCACGGCGATATCGCGTTTTTTACCGCCCAGCAACACTTGCTGGCGCAGATCGACGTTATTGATGCGCCCCGATGGCAGGGCTTGAACCTGCTCGCCACGCATATTAAAACTCAATAGCCCCCAACGTTTGTTGGTGCCAAGCACTAGGCTTTTTTCCGGTTCAGTTGGATGCACCCAAATCGCTGGATCGTCCATGGTATCGCCGGGTCTATCGGATGGGGCGCTTTCAACCCAAGCAGGAATTTCGATGATGTTATCGCTGGGATTGCTACTCGCTTTACTCAGGGCTGCAGGCAACGCTGCTTGGGTAAATAAATACTGGTCGGTTTTATCATCATAGAGGGCAAACTGGATTGCCCTGTTGGTGCCAGTTCCGTTTAGATAACCACTGAACCCCTGTACCTTCCCTAAGTTGTAGTTTGCAATCGGCTGTTGATCTAAGGTCAGGGTACCTTTTTTATCGCTTAATAATAACTTGCCATCGATGACTTGCATGCCCGCGATATCATTATTGAGGGTGGCGAGAACCAACTTCGCGCTATTGTCGGCAAAGGGGCTGGCATCAAATTGCCAAACACCGGCTTCGGGCTCACTCACTAACAGTTTGTCGCCATCGATGGCGCAGCTAGTGCTGTTGACGGGGATTGCCTGACTGCGCAGCTTTTTGGGCATAAAGTGCCCGGCATCACCTAACAGCCATTGCTCGCTATAACCGTCTTCGCCGCCAAACCAAGCGTAGATATTGCCATCCTGCGGCCTTGGCTGAATACAGATCCAATTGATTTCAAATGACGCCATCGGCAGTAGTGGCAATACATTGGTCGCGACTTTGCCTTCTATCTGTTTGATCATGATAGGGCGGATGCGATCGGCGCGGCGATCGAGCGTTAAGGCATAGGGATCGCTAAAGGCCAACAGTTCAAATTCGCCTTTGACTAAGGTTTTGGCGGCGGGCAGTGACGTTTTATCCGCGTTTGGCATGCTTTGTAGCATCAAACCAGTTTTTTCACTGACCCAAAGCCAATCAACGGCAGGGATTACTGCGTTGTTATCCTTGGTAAACAGCAAGGCTTGGGCTTGGCTGCCCTTGTGGGCCGGGGCTGTGATCGGTTGAGCTAAGGCACTCAAGGGCGCACTGATAAGGCCTGCTAAGCTAATGGCTATGGCACTAATTTTAGTAAATGTTGTTGTCATATCTTTGTTCTTTTTAATAGGTGATTAATAGTTGGTGTACTGCACGCCTAACTGGAAAGTGCGGCCATAGGCTTCGTATTGGGCGTTGTAGCTGCTGTCACCCGTGTAGCTGTAGTAGGGCTCGTCGGTCAGATTCACCCCTTTGAAATACAAGGTTAAATTGCTGGTTAGATGGGCCTTAGCGACAAAATCCCACTGCAAATGATTGTCTTGATAGAGATCGTAGCGCTCATCACTCAGCTCAGTGACTTCCTGTAAATATTCGGATTTATAGGCCGCCGATAACCAGACACTGGCGTAACTGTTTTCATAGCCAAGGGACAGGTTTGCGGTGAGATCCGATTGGCTCGGCATGGGAATATCGCGGCTCAGTAATTGGCCATCCTCCAGCCAACTGATCTTGGCGCTGGAATCCGTATAAGTGAGGTTAGAGTTGAGCACCAGCGCATTAAAGGGCTCGGGCAAAAAGTTAAACTCTTGCACATAGCTGAGTTCCACGCCGTAGATATCGGCGCTGTCGCCATTGACAAAGGTCACGGCGCTATGGGCATCGATATAATCACCACGGCCAGCTAAATCCGCCTGATAGATAAAGTTGTCGATATCTTTATAAAACAGTCCCGCCGAAATTAAGCCGATATTGCCGAAGTAGTGCTCGAGGCTTAAGTCAAAGTTCATCGATTCGAGCGACTTAAGCTCTGGATTTCCGAAGGTTAAATCGATATCGCCATCATCCTCTTCGAGCAAATATCCCGGCGCTAATTGGCCGAACGTTGGGCGGACTAAGGTGTTGGTCCAAGCGGCGCGTAGCACGGTATTGTCGCTATAGCGGTAAGTGAGATGCAGTGCGGGCAGCCAATGATCCTCATCGCGGGAGTGCTTGATGTCGATAAACTCGCCCTTGGCGCCATCGTAGCCGTAGCCGCTAGAATCCCATTGATTTTGCTCGAAACGCAGCCCCGTTAAGATACGCAGTTTATCGATATCGATATGGCCCATTAGGTAGGCGGCGTTGATATCTTCGCTGATATCAAAGTCGTTAATGGTGGACTCGATATCATCGCGATTGCTGTCGGCATCGAGGCTATCGATAAGCTGCCACAGTGGCGTAGCATCGATCCCGCTGCCAAAGCGGCCGAGACCGTAGTCAAGCTCATTGCCCGCATATTGACTCAATAGCAAATCGTCATCGCTCACGCCTTGATCGCCTAAGTCGCTGTAGATCCAGATATCTTCGCGATTGGATTTATCGCGGCGGCTCAGCTTGACGCCGGTTTTTAGCTCGACACTGTAATCCGCGAGGGTTAGCTGGCGGGTGAGATCCAGTTGACCACTGTTAATGGTGTCTTCGGCCTTGGAGGCGGCGATTTCAATCTCATCTAACTCAAAGTTAGCGTTTTGAAAGTAATCTTCGGGGGCGATGATTTGTGGCTGCTGAGTATGGCGAAAGCCCGTGTTATCAATCTTGGCGACAAAGTCGGCGCCGGCGATATCCCGTGGTTTTTCGGCGCTGGCGGTGCTGTGGCTCGCTTGATAGTCAAAGGTCCAACGTTCGAAGCGGGTTTGACCGCCCAGCACAAAGGAAGTGATATTTTGGTTCTCGGTGCGTGATTTTAGCGAGCGGGTGGTTTTGCCTTGGCTGAGGGCATTGGCTTGCTGCGGCGATTTCCACTTAGTTTTGGCGCTGTTACGGGTTTCGGTATCATCAAACTCACTGTAAAGGGTGCGCAGATACAGATCGGTATCATCGCTTGGTCGATAATCGAAGTTCACGCCTATGCCTAAACGTTCCCGATTGATTTCATAATCCCGCGCGTCGATGGATTCAAGCGCCGCATCTTCAAAGCCGTTATCCCCGGCAAATTCCCATTTACCGCCGGTTTCGACGTTGTCTGAGCCAAAGTCGCGGTTATACCAACTGGCGCCTATGGCTACCCCTAGCTTGTCGGCAAAGATATCGCTGTAGCTTGCGGCGAGTTTGGGATTGGTATTGTCGGTTAAGGTATCTTGGCTCGCCTCAGCGTTGAGGTTGAGATAAGTATCATCGCGATCGAAGGCCGACAGGCTTTTAACCTCAATCGCGCCGCCCAGTGCATCGGCATCCATATCCGGCGTTAAGGTTTTGCTCACTTCTACCGATTGCAAGAGATCCGATGGCACCACATCCAGGGCAACCGCACGGCGATCGCTTTCGGGTGAGGGTAAGCGGGTACCGTTCATCGACACTGAGTTATAGTCCGGCGCCATACCGCGCACGCGCACAAAACGACCTTCGCCCTGATCCCGCTCGATAGATAGCCCTGGCACCCGCTGCAGCGATTCACTGATATTGCTGTCGGGGAAATTCCCCAGCACATCGGCACTGACCACGCTCAGCACATTGTCGGCGCCGCGTTGGCGGTTCATGGATTTACTTAATGCGCCTTGTTGGCCGACGACACGGATATGCTCCACATCATCTTGGCTGCTTAAGTTGATATCTTGCAGCGTGGTTTGTTTATCGCGAATGCTAACGCTATGTTCCAGCGGCATAGCACCGAGGTAGTTGACCACTAAGGTGTAATCGCCATCCTGCACGCCGACAAAGAAGAAACGGCCATCGCGGCCAGCCTGTTGGCTCAGGTTGAGCTCTTTTAAGGTGACGGTTGCGCCAGCAAGAGGTTGCTGACTGACATTATCGCGAATTTGCCCTTCAAGCTTGCCAACGGCAAGGGCGCTGGTGCTAAAGCCTGCGACCATCATAGCCAAACTTATTGCTGACAGACGTGCAGCCAATTGGGTTTTAGGGATGGCATGCTGCTTTCGCGGCGCTCGGGAGCCTTGTTGTAACTCTTGTTGTAATGGTGGGGTACGAGATTGCATCTTGAGTTCCGTTTAAGTTGTTTCTGTTGAGTGTTATTGCAAGCCTTGGGTGAAGGCCTATTTGTGATGGCGGCCAAGTTAGGGGAGTAAAATGTCAGATTTGTGACGGGATAATTGAGCTGCTGTGTTTGACGGTTGTTAACGGACGAAAATGGCGGTTTTCGACCGTGAGTGAGCCAAAATGACGCTGAAACATCACCGCAAAAAATTGGCATGGATTAGTCAAAGTCGTTCAGGAATGATGCAGATATGAAGATTGTTATTGAAGATAATATCTTAATTTATAAAGTATTATATTGCTTTTGGTCTTAAAGCAATGATTTGCAGCAAAGGTCTCGTTAAGTCCGCGCAGGCATGGAATTCAGCATCAATCAGCTCAATATGGGGTTTTTATCTGTACCACTCAAAAGTGCCTGAGCTAATTTGCCGCTGTAGTCGGCACGAATATTATGTGGTTAAGGTTTTTATTATATTAAATTCAATGCATTAAGCTTTATTTGTTTATGTTTGTCAGCTTAGCGCTACTAAATGGCGTCACGGCATTGTCATAAAAGCCCGCTAACTTGCCATCCCATAAAGCATTAACGTTGTATTTGCCCCATTTGGGCTTCACAGAACAAGGTGTGTATTTTGGGAACTCCTGCAAAATCATTACGGCTCGCCAGCGTCTATGGCTTAAGTCTGCTTATCATCTTTATCGTGCCGCTGTTTCTTTGGCAAAGCACCACGGCCAAGACTGTGGCGGCGGTGGATTGGTTCGATGTCACCACCGAGGGCGCCTTATTTATCCTCGGTATGTGTTGGTTGATGGTGATAGTGTCTGTTCGCCCTTCTGGTAGAGTGACAAATCTGTTGATTGCTGGCCTATCAAGTTACTGCTTGGGCTGCTATTTAGATTTGTTAGATGAGATTTTTATCGTCAAAACTATCCCAGTGTATAACTGGTTTGAAAAGATGCCGACGCCAGTAGGACTGCTGGTGCTGACCTGTGGCCTATGGCTATGGCGCGATGAGCAAACCGTCGTCAATCGCCAGTTGCAAACTCGGGAGCAATTTCACCGCGAACATCAGTTAACCGATGGCTTAACCTTGCTCAATGATGCTAAAGCCTTTGAACATCACTTAATAAAACAATTATCGCAAAATCAAGCGTTTGGTCTGATTATGCTTGATATCGATAATTTTCATCAATATAACCAAAATCAAGGGGTGGAAGAGGGTGATAGGCTCTTGTCGCAGTTGGCATTGTGGCTCAGCTCAACCCTTAGGAATCAGGATTTAGTCTGCCGCTACGCAGGCGATCGCTTTATCATTCTGTTGCGCGGTGCGATTCCGCCCTTAGTGAGTGTGATGGCGGAGCAGATACAGCAAGGTATTAGCGCGTTCGGTTGTAGCGCCTCCGTGGTTTGGGCATTGCCTTCACCTAAAGTGCTGCCATTGCAAACGCATAAAGCGCATGCAAAGGAAGAGGCCTCAGCGTTGCTTCAATTTTTGAATCAAAAAATGTCACAGCAAAAAGAGAGTCGTAGCCCGGCCGCCACAGCGGCTCAAGCGTGTAACACGCAAAATCCGTCGACCTTGAGTGAGCTTAACTGATGCGCGCGCTCGCCACTTGGCAGGATAAATGTATCGATAGCCAATTGCTGGTGGCGAGCATCGTTGGGCTTTTTAAACAGCGTGGGCTCGATAGCGATAAGTTGTTACGGGGCACAGGGATTTTTACCGCGGACATTCGTAAACCCGATCACCTTATTAGTCCAAAGCAGTTATCTCGGCTGCTGGACAATGCCTTATCCCTGTGGCCAAGTGGAGATTTAAGTTTCTTATTGGGTCAGCTGTGGCTGCCATCCCAAAGCGGCGCGCTCACGGCGGGGATATTTTGTGCGCGAGATCTGAAGTCGCTCGGGCATTTTTGGCATAAATATCATTGGCTCACACAACCTTGGTTGCAAACTTGGCGCTGGCAGGGGGAGCAGGAATGGCACTTTCTATTAAGCCTCGACCTAGGCATGCAGCGGCACAAACAGTTTTTCATTGAATTAAGCTTGTCGTCCCTCACTGCATGCTGCAAACAATTGCTTGGCCAAGCATGGCGCGGCAGTATCAGTTTTCCTTACCCCGCACCAGCGAACTTAGCCCATTACTATAAGTATTTCGGCACTGAGTTAAGCTTTGATGCGCCCCTTTGCCGAATTTCGATGGCAAAATCCCTGTTGTGCCAACCTCTGTTGTTTGCAAGCCACTTAGAGACCCATGCGATCGATTTTACTGGCTCCAAACATACCGAGCAGCTGAATAAGCCCGCTGCGTTGCAACCTTGGGAGCACCCTCATGCGAGCACATTGGATCGCCATTTTAACGAGCCGCTTGCGAGTACTGTGTTAAGGCCGCAATTGACGATGGCCAAAAATGCCCGTCAAGCTCTGCTCGCGCATGGGTTTCGCCACGGATTAGCGGCTGGGATCCGCCTTAAATTGATGCAGAAAACATTGAGCCTGCCGGAAATGGCACAGTTGCTGGAGATAAGCTCTGCCACGTTAAAACGGCGTCTTGGGGAGATGGGGCTGAGTTACGGGCAATTAGTCGATGAATCCCGTTTGATTAAGGCGCTGTATTTTCTTGCCGAGCCAGAGCAGGATGCTAATAGCATTGCGCATTCCTTATCCTTCAGTGACGCCAGTAATTTTAGGCGTTCCTTTAAGCGCTGGACCGGCCAATTACCCGCCTATTTCCGTTTTTGGCTCGCCTAAGCGAGCGCGATAAATATTTACGGCTCAAAACAGTAATAATTTCACCTGTTTTGAATGGGTATTCGCGATTTTGCATAATGGTTAGAAAAATCCCTGGGGTTATAGTTTTATTTATGCAAATTTAAGCATACCCAATCATTTGTAAGCGCAGTGGCGATTGGGTGCTGATTGGGGAATAAGTCATAGCAATCGAGGGGGGATTTGTGTCATGATCCGCCATCTTGTGCTGCAAGAGGCATGGTGACTCGTGCGGTAACAGGCGGTGTAATAAGCCCGCAGCCAGAACAGTAGTAAATCATTTTACAGGTTAAAAACGGAGGTTAAAGATGAAGAGGGCGGTGCCTTTTATCCAATTATCGCTGTAAACATTCATAGCAATAATTGGATTTTAACATGACAAAATTTAATCAAAACCCGCAAGACCGCAAATGGGATTATACCTTTGCGTACTCACTTCTATTACTCATTCCCTTCGATTTACTCGCCTCCCTTGGCATGGATCTGTATCTGCCTGCCATTAATGATATTCGCCAGAGCTTTAGTGTAAGCCAAGATCAAATGCAGCTGACTTTAACCCTGTATATGGCGATTTTAGGCTTAGGCCAGTTGTTATTTGGACCGCTATCCGACGCAATTGGACGCAGGCGAGTGGTGATTACCGGAGCCTTAGTTTACGCAGGTTCCAGTTTGGCGATGGCATTGACCGACAGCTTCAATGTGTTTTTGCTCCTTAGGATTGTGCAGGCCTTGAGCGCCTCTGCCGTGCTGGTGGCGGCATTTGCGACCGTGCGAGATGTGTTTGCCGATAGGGAAGAAGGTGTCGTTATCTACGCCATTATGGGCTCAGTGCTCGCGGCTGTGCCTGCGGTAGCGCCTTTTATTGGCTCGCTTATCGATGGACTTTGGCACTGGCGAGGGATCTTCTACACCTTAGCGATATTTGCTGCCCTAGTTGGTTTGCATGCCTTACTGAAATGGCCTGAAACCCGCCCAGCACAGACCCATCCCTTCGAGTGGTCGAGATGTTTTAACATCATTCGCGCTAAGGCGTTTTTAGGCTATACCTTGGCTTACGCCACGGCCATGGGCACCTTCTTCGTCTATTTTTCGGCTTCACCGAGCATACTGATGGACAAATTGGGACTCGATAAGGTGGCCTTTAGCTTGTGGTTTGGCTCGGTTGCGATAGTCATGATAATCACCACCCGCTTTGTTAAGCGTCTCGTCAAACGTTGGGGTACACAGGGCACTGTGCTGAGAGGCTTGATCGGCATGATGCTGAGCGGCGGCCTATTGTATGGGCTGGAATGGCTAAATGGACTGAGTTTACTTGGCTTTATGCTGCCCATGTACTTCATCGGAGTACATATCGCCTTAACCTGCGCCGTCACTGCTAATGGTGCCTTAGCGGCGTTTTCCCATTCTGCGGGGCTGGCAACCGCTCTGTATTATGCCATTGAGAGTCTGTTCTTAAGTGTCTTAGTCAGTCTATTGATTTGGCTGTTACCTTCGGGTACCACGCTGGTGATCTGTAGTTATATTTTGATCTCGGCGTCACTATCACTGCTATTTATTCTCTCCATTAGAGCGGATAACCAATAGTTTCAGCTCAGTTAGCGTCCATTAAAAGCCGAGAATAGCTCGGCTTTTTTGCATGCTTTATTGGTTGTTATTTGCTCGAAATTACCGTACGTATCACTAGACACTTTTTTTGGTTACCCAATGTTACTGTGCCATGGTTTTAGGCAAAAGTTGGCATTTATACTGCAAATTCTATGGCTAAAGCATGGTTACGACTCGGAGCAAATGGAGGGACAAGTGATGCGAGAAGACAAAATCACGGGTCTTTACTTTGTAGAAGCACAGCAACGCATTTGGATTATTTATACCTTGAGACATCCAGAGCCAATAGATGATGTGAACCATGAGACCTATATGGAGCTTCTTGAGAAAATAAAAAAGACAAATGGAACACGCTATGATTTGTACGCCTATCTCCTATCCAAGCAAAACCAGTGCACAGACATTCTCCAATTTCTTAAAACACACCCGCACTGAAAACCAATTATCTCAAGAGGATTTATGTTGCCTGCTACGGCAAAAGAGTTGCCTGTTCGATAGCTTAGATGCCATCACTATCAGCCGCTGGGAACGCGGGGTAAATATTCCCTCCTTGGCTAAACAAGCTGAGATAGTTGAGATTTTCGGAGCGGAATTATTTGATATTTATCGAGAAGATAAAACCTTTATTCATGAAGGCTTAGCGCTGATCAATTTATTTGAGTCCAGTATTGAACGCAGCGAGCATCCTTATTACCGAAATAAACCCTATCGTGTCGAGTTTATCGATAGTCAGGATGATAACTTTATGACCTTGCTGCAGTTAAGTTTGGTTTATGAGAGTAATCCACGGCTTTCTTTGGCGAATCGTCAATTATCTCAACCTTTCTTTTGTGGATTATCGCTGGTGGTCGCCTTTAGTTTTGGTGAGCAGATCGTGGGGCATAGTTTGTTTTGCCGCACTCAGGCTAAGGTTGCCCTCGAATTTATGAATGATGAGGTGGATTTATTTGAAGTCATAGGTCATCACTCCCAATCGATTCCCGATACCTTGATGGTGTTTTCATCCTTTGGGGTGACGCCACATATTGAGAATTACATGATGTCTGTTTACCTCCATAAGATGGCTTTAAGCCGCTCAATTAAATACCTGAGTTTTAGCATCTGCGATGAAACTTTAAAGCGTAAACTCACTCAGTTTAAATTACCGCTTTTTAAGATCCGAACCTTAGACAACTATCATAAGCCCATAAAAAACTACTCTTTTTTTGCTAGTCGAACCGAAGTGATGGCGAATCGAAATTTGCTGAAATTGTCGGTTATCCCTTCGGCTAAGTCACAGACAATCGATCCCATTTTCTTTATGCA
Organism: Shewanella decolorationis; assembly: GCF_004354305.1. Taxonomy (NCBI): domain Bacteria; kingdom Pseudomonadati; phylum Pseudomonadota; class Gammaproteobacteria; order Alteromonadales; family Shewanellaceae; genus Shewanella; species Shewanella decolorationis. The sequence continues at coordinate 266,724 of NZ_CP037898.1, forward strand.
GTTAGGGACCAGCATATGAATATACTCATCATCGATGATCAAAAATTTATCCGTGAGACGCTCAAAGCGGATATTCATCGGTATTTAGCGGAGGACGAGATCCATATTTATGAGGCGAGTAATGGCAACCAAGGGATAGAGTTGCTGATGGCGCTGGATGTGTCACTCGACTTAGTGATTATCGATTTAAAAATGGAGCAGGGCGATGGTATTGCGGTCATTAATATGTTGGCGACAACGCCTCGTTGGCTAACAGTGCCTATTGCGGTGATCAGTTCCTCCGATAAACGCACACTGGAATTGGTTGATTGCATTATTCATACCCTGAGACTCAACTTGGTTGGCGTGTTTGCCAAACCTGTTAATGCGAGCGATATTTTAACCCCATTACTGGCAACGGAAGCCGAAGCAAATACGGCGCTAGATATTCAGGCCAATCGACGCCATCGACATACCAATATCAATGTTCAACAACTACTTAAAGATGAGCAGTTGATCCTCTGTTATCAGCCTAAAATTAATTTAACTACCCAAGAAATCATGGGATTTGAGGTGTTATCACGACTGTGCGACCGTCATCACGGGTATATATACCCCGATGCGTTTTTACCCTTTATCAATCAGCAGGGGCTGAATAGCGTTTTCACTCGTATGGTGATTTCTCAAGCCCTGCAGTGTTGGGTACGTCAGCCCCTATTAGCCCAGTTTTCGCTATCGATTAATATCACTGCTGACGATCTTACCTGTGATGAGTTGATTGAATATATTATCGAATCGAGCCGGAACCATGATGGTGTTAAGTTGATTTTAGAGTTAACCGAATCCCAAGAGATCATTAATCAGGACAGGGTGCTCAATTCAATCGCACGGCTGATTATTAACAATATTGATATTTCCCTCGATGATTTTGGTAAAAGTTATTCCACCTACGATCGCCTTGATGCTATTCCATTTAAAGAAATCAAAATCGATAAAAGCTTTGTTTCTGATATGGATATCAATCATCAACATTACTTGATTGTGGAGTCGACGATTGCGCTCGCGCAGAAGATGCATGTCAAAGTGGTCGCAGAAGGTGTTGAAACGGCGGCGATTGCGGGTATTTTGTCAGCATTGGGCTGTGATGTGGCGCAAGGCTATTTATACAGTCCTCCTATTGAAGGTCGCTATCTGATTGATTGGATAGGCCAATATCAGAGCGAGTTAGTGCATGGACAATGATGAACTTGAGTGCACAGTTCGGCGAGCGGTGTTGGGCTTCATGAACCAGTATCCCCCCATTCAGCAACAAGTACTTAGACAAGCTTTACTCACCGAGCTTGAAAGTCTTCACTATCAACTGTTGCAGTTACAAGCAGGTGAAACCACATCTGAGATTAAGCATGCGTTTTGGGGGATGAGTAGTTATCTAGACCTGCACGAGACTTTTGCATTGACGAGTTTAACAACCGTTTCAGAGTTGAACGCGCAGGTAAGCCTGTTGTTGGCCGTGGTTCGAGAACTATGTCATGGGCAGTAGATTGACTCCGAGTATTCATCTGTTCTCAGGATTACTGGTCACTCTGTTGCTTATTGGTTTGACGTTGGCGCATTCGATAAATGAATTTAAAACGGTTTATCAAAAAAAGGCTCAAGCGGTATTTGCCTCATCCCAGGATATGTTTTTACAGCATCGAATAATGTTGGATGCGCTGCGATCGTTTTTTCATGCCTCTGAGGCGGTGTCACCCCAAGAGTTTGAAATCTTTGCTAAGGATCTATTGAGGATAAAATCGGCACTGGCTTTTACCTTAACGCCGGCGCTTCAACTTGCGTATCTATCCGATCCTGCTCAGTCCGCTGAGCTTAATCGGCTGCAACTGTTTCGTACCGAGCAAGGTGAACTACAGGCACAATTAAGGGATTATCTCCTAGTCGCCATTAAGATTGACGAGCCTAATATGCCGTATCTTATCTATGCCATCTCACAAAAAAGAATTTTGAGCCGCATCGATCAAGAACAGAACGTTTGCGTCACCTATCAATTTGAGCATTCTATAGTGCGAAGTTCAGCCTGTGATAGGCCTCCAGCAGTGGGTTTTTGGCGGCTATTTGCTTACTCAGATGAGCAATTTGTGGTGCTCAGCGAATATCAGACTCAATTTAATCTACAGGTTTACTACCAAGTTCCTCGCGCCGAAGTTATTGAGATCTTAGTGATTATTCTTTCTATTGCACTGCTTGGAAGTGCATTTTCCATACTGTGGTTTGTTAAAGCGAAACATCGGCAAGTAGTACAGCGTATTGAGTGGGAAAATCGCTCTAAGTTAGCGCTACTTGCCAGTATTAATCACGAGATCCGTACGCCAATCAATGCGTTACTTGGCTATAGCAAGATGTTAAAGAAAACACTCGCAGCACGTCATTCCACGCCAGTCCAAACTGATGCAGTAAATCATCATGAGCAAGCGCTCAGTGCAATCACGGATAAGATGATTTGGTCTGCTAATTTACTTTACTCGGTGGCTGAAAATACCTTGAATTACAGTAAAGCCGAGGTTGGGAAGTTAAAGTTAGACCAACACCCCGTAAACCTTAGGGAATATGTCGGACGGATCCAGGAATATTACCGAGCTTTTAATCGCACTTCGGGGAAAAAACTGACCGTAACGGTCAGTGATTCTCTACCCGATTGGCTGGCGCTTGATGGCACTAAGCTATTCCAACTCGTTACCAATATTATTAATAACGCTTTTAAATACAGTACTGGCGATCAAGTGCATTGTTATATCGATGTACACTCTTCATCAATACATGACTCGACATCAGCCAAGTTAAGGATATTAATCCGTGATTTTGGTGAGGGCATGTCTCGGCAGGCAAAGCGGGCGTTGGACGATCCCTTTATTCATCAATCGGTATCAAGTCAGGGTATCTCTGGAATGGGGCTTGGGTTATATACCTGTAAGCGTCTCTTAGAGCAAATTGGTGGGAAATTACGTTTACGCAGCCAGAAAGGGCGGGGAACGATTGTTCTGCTGCGTTTTCCCTGCCAGTTAGATTGTCAGGTGCCAGAGCCAACCAACCATTATGTCAAGCAGCCGTTACTTTTAGTGGATGATAATTTATTTAACCTTGAGATTTGCCGCAGTGTGCTCGAGTCGCATTTTACGCATATTCACAGTGCTGATAGGGCTGAAGAGGCCTTAAGATTATTTCAGAGCCTGCGACCCGCTATTGTGATTGTCGATTATCGTTTAAAGGATTCGGACGGGTTAGCATTAATTAAGCAAATGGTTATCGCGCAGGCTGAGCATTCATGGGCATGTCAGTACTTTCTGTTATCTGCGAATGATCGCCACGAGATCCCTAATTTGGCGCAGTTTCCGGAGGTCATCTTTATGCAAAAACCCTTTAGTATCGAAGTATTCTTAAGCAAATTAGCAACGGTTTCACAGCGGTAAGATTGTTGTTCCTTAAGCTATAAATCGGTTCATCTTTCACATAGAATCACTCCCATACAATGTTTACCCATGATGTTAACGGATAGTGTTAATCCATCAACAATATACCCGCCATGGCCCCGATTATCGCTTTGGGGAGCAAATGACCTTTCTGGATGTCAAGCAAACCTTTGGCTTTAGTCATGTGCGTGTAGGGCGTTGGGTCACACGTGAAGAGTCCTTAATTGCCGCGAATTTAGTGTTTGATTCATTGGCAGATCTTGCCTTTATCCTCAATTTACCGCCGTTGACCTTAGGATTGAGGCAAACCTTAAGCCTTGCCTTTGGTCATGGCGGGCAAAAGGGTGTGCAGGCCCATTATGCACCGGGATTGCGAGAACTGGCGTTAGCGAAAAATGCGGGTGCTGGGGCGCTGGCTCATGAGTTTTGGCATGCGTTTGACCATTATGTGGCGCCCAAAGCGTTTTCACGAACTACGGGGCGATTTAAATGTGCCAGCGATCTTTGGCTTGCCGATCTGCCGCTCATTGAGCATCCGCTAAATCAGCGTTTAGCCGAAATTTTTCGAGTGACATTGCTCTCTGAGGACAATTTGGAGCCAAGCGATTATGTCCGCCGCGCCATAGCTTTAGATAAGCGTTACGGCGCGCAGTATTTTGCCAAACCCACCGAAATGATGGCTCGCGCGTTCGAAGCTTGCATCGAATCCTATCAAGGGATCCAAAATTCCTATTTAGTCTCTGGCACACGCTATTCTGCACTGGCGAAGGAAGGGGCTTATCCCGATGAGCAGCATAGACAACGTATCTTTAATGCTTTGATTGCCTACTTTGAGCCATTAGGCATGGCCTTAGGAAAAACGGGATAAATCTGAGGCGCTAGTCTGCGAGTTGCTGCTGGCAGCAGGCCAGTTGGTGACGGATCGCATCGAGATATTGCGAGGCATGATAGTCCATTAGATACCAAGGGCTCGTTTGGCTTTCGGGAAGATGATTAAAGAATAATGGCTCGCTCGCTTTAAGCTTGCTGTGATCGGCACATTGTTGCCAAATATGATAAGGCGTGTGTGCAAGCTTGGCTAAGTGCTGACGTAGCCTGTGCTTATCTTTTTCGCTTAGGCTTGAGGCGAGGTTGGATTGTCTGAGTAATTCCAACTGTTCGAAGGGGTTGTCAAATAAAGCCTGTTTATTTTCACTGCTATTGGTTTCACTGACTTCATCTGTTTCACAGTCCTTGGACATTGGCTCCCAAGGCATCAAGGTAAACTCCGGCCAATCTAGTCGGTCACGCAGCAGCGTTTTAGCGATTCTTCTTTCTCCTAGCCAGTTATGCACCATGCAGGGTAAATGGTGTGTATCCGGCAGTTCAATACTTCGCCGTAAGCTCGGCAACAGCGACATACGCTGAACTTGCACGTGTTTCGCCAATTGCAGCATGAGTACAACTGTCGTTAAGCCTGAAGAGGGCCAACAACCAAGGGATGCGGTGAGTTCGGTGGCGACTTGGGTCAATGCTTTTGCCAGTTGCACAGCTTGCGGATGACCTTGCACTTCAAAGGCATACTGCGACTCGGCAAAGCCGCCATTGGCAATATTGACAACTTGACCTTGAGGAGCATTCTGCTGCGACCATTGTGTGCCATTAAAGATAAAGGTGAGGCCTTCGGCTGCAGGTTGCCACTCGCCAGAGGCATTGCCAATAATGGTCACTTGATCAAGCTTAAGTTGCTCAGCGAGTGTGCAAAGGCAAATCTTGGGTTGCGGTTCAGCCAATTGACGGCGCATATGCGTATGGGATTGAGGCGCATCGGCTATGGGCAGTGAATAGGACATACTCGCAAAGACTCTTTAACATAAAGGCGGGTATTGTACTGGAACTTCTGTTTTGACTAAAGAATTATTCCGTTGAAAAGAGGGTGGTAAATGTTAATAAAATTTCATAATAACAGTATGTTAGACTGTTTTTAATTAGGTTTAATTGTTCAAATAAGCATCCGCACATTTTTATCGAGACATCACTGCATTTAACATTGTCACGACGCTATGGATTTGAGTCTTTTAAAGTCTTTGAGCGGCCTTAAGTTGAGTTTAATTATGCTAAATAGCAAGTTATCCGCCATTTTGACGATGTTTCTCGCTCTTTTTCAATAACAGCAGTGGTTATTTCGAGAAACTTCTGGACGGCAGAAAAGGGGATTTCCCCTCCTGATTAAAGTGCGCAATTATTTCTATGATCTGCGGATGTTGGGTTATTTCTTCCACACTCTTGCCTGAGTCAATTAGCGACTCGATTTGTTTAACCCTGTCATTGGTGTTTTGCTGAAAGCGACGCAGCAAGGCTTTATTCCTTGATTTTCTATGGCCTGGCACGATAAGGCTGTCCTCATTACCTATCGCTAAAATATGGTTTAAGGCGGTATTAAACTTACTAAGACCACCCCCATAAAAAGTGGCCTGCGAGTTGCTATCGACACTGATGTGACTGGCTTGAGCAGTCAAACTAAATGTTAACAAGATTAGCGGAGCGAGTAACTGTTACATTTTTCAATCCCCTTTGATTGAGTGTGACTAAACCAGAGGTTATGTCTTACCGACGCTATCTCGGCGTAAGCCTTCAGGTAAGTTTGCTGATTTGTGATAAATCTTATAAAACGAAAGTATTATCAATATGCTGTATTGATAATAATTCGCATTAACTTTACACTTGTGTAATTCTAAGAAAGGTAGGAAACAATTCCCCATGGCGAAAATAAGTAATCGCTTCTGGTTTATGTTGCACGGTTGGGTGTCATTACCCATCTGGATTTTATTCAGTTTTATCTGTTTAACGGGCACTGTTGCTGTGCTTAGCCATGAGTTGACTTGGCTTACCAATCCAGCTGCTCGTGCAACAAATCCTAACGAATTACCCGCAAAACCCGTCGACGAGTTGATGCTGGTGGTCGAAAAGGCCTATCCAAATGCGCAAGTGATGGGTGCTATGACCTTTGAGCCTTACTTAGTCAATGCCATTACCTTTACCGATGCCGATAAACCCTATGCCATTGCTTATGTGAATCAATATACGGGTGAGATCCAACAAATAAATGAAGGTATAACTTTTATCGGTTTTATGCGTTCCTTACATGGTTGGTTGTTGTTTCCTTGGCAGGGCGGTTATAGCGTGGGTTATTACTTAGTGTGCTCTATGGCACTCTTGATGCTCGCCTCATTGGTAACGGGACTCATCGTTTATAAGCGTTTTTGGCGCAGCTTTTTTGCCCCTAAATTGCGGCTAACCCAAGGGAAGAAAACACTCTTGTCGGATCTGCATAAATTATCCGGCGTCTGGTCGATTTGGTTTATCGCGATTATGAGTCTTACAGGGCTGTGGTATTTAGTCCAAGCCATCTTCTGGCATGCAGATATTGATATCGAGCCCCATGCGCCAATGATTGCCGCCGAGCAAGTGCCGCTAGTAGAAGCTGGCGATCTAAAAGTGCCAAGCGCCAATGTCTCTTTTACTGAGGCCTTAAGTTTAGCCAAGCAGCGTTTCCCCGATTTTCAACCAAGCTATGTGATGCTGCCTGAACATCAACGGGATATGTACCATTTAAGCGGCAGTGGCGATCATATTTTTTACGATCAATATTCCTATAATCTCAGCATTAATCCATGGACTGGCGAAATTGCCAGTGCTACCTCGCCAGAAACCATGACAGGCATGCAAACCTTAATGCATATTGCCGATCCGCTGCATTACGGCACCTTAGGTGGCATTTGGACTAAATTGATTTGGTTCTGCTTTGGGCTGGTACTTTCTGGGATGTCGATCACTGGTTTTATGATGTGGGGATTGCGCCATGTTCGCGCCTTTAAACAGGCCGAAACTAAAGACTTAGCTGCAGATATGATAGGGGAGGCTCGCTAATGGCATCATCGGTATTTTGGTTAAAGCATAAATACAAGCTCAGTGGCTTGATTTTGATTTTACCCTTTGTGTTTCTCTATCAGTCGCTTAGCCCAAGCTTTCCACCCGCTTGGCCGAGCCAGCAGCTTGGTGAATTTAAAATCGCGCCTATGCCCTTAGATTTAAAGGCGCCTTACAAACACCATGATGATTACGTAAAAGATTTTATGTTGATCTTTGAACAGGGTGATGTCGCCCATATTCGTCAAGGGTATGCCAATATCGGCCCAGAGGCGTTGCCATTAGAAGCATTGCAAAAAGGTGAAAATGGGGTTTTACATGGGAGTAAACATGGCCAGCATGTGCATGCGATAACCGGCGCTAAGTTGGCGGCAACGGATAGCCTGTGGGTGTCAATTCAAAATTGGCAGGGTGAATGGTTAGTCAGCCAATGGCCTGTCCCCGAGGCAGTGTTAGTTCAGTAATACCCACATCAAATTGTTTGCAGTAAAACCGCCCTCAGGTGCAAACTGTACCTGAGGGTTATTTTTATCGGATAGGTTTACTGCAAAGGATTGGATATGGAATTTACTCAAGCAGAACTTACGCTTATCGCTGCCGCGAAACAAAAAGTGCAGATGGCGCAGCGGGTGCGTGTTGGGGTGATTATGTTGCTTATCTTTGGCACACTTACGTTGCTCGCAGGATTTTGGAGTCACCCGTACGCGATTTATATTGCCTTTGCACTAGTGGTTTTTGCGGTAGCGCTACCCCAGTTTGGCCAAGGGCCAAAATATGAAGAATTATTAGCCCTATTACAGCAAAAAGCCGCTCAGCAGACCAATTAATCTGCACTACAGGGCTAATATCAATAGGGCTAATAACAGTGTTAAAGACAACGCTAATAACAAAGGGCTTTCAGCAAAATTTAACTAGCCTGAAAGTATTCTCTAGCCTAAAAGCCCTTGTTATTTACTCATTCCGTTAGTTAGAGTGCTTAACGACCGCATTGTGGAGCCCTTATTCTTCGGGATAGACCTTTTCCTTAAACTCGCAAAGGTCCTCAATAATACAGCTACCACAGCGCGGTTTGCGGGCCAGACAGGTATAGCGGCCATGCAGAATAAACCAGTGGTGCACATCGACCTTAAATTCGGCGGGAACGACCTTTAACATGCGCTCCTCGACTTCGACCACGTTTTTACCGGGGGCGAATTTAGTGCGGTTTGCCATGCGAAAGATATGGGTGTCGACGGCGATGGTCGGCCAGCCAAAGGCGGTATTGAGTACCACGTTAGCGGTTTTACGACCGACGCCAGGAAGCGATTCTAGCGCTTCTCTGTCCTCTGGGACTTCGCCATTGTATTTTTCAATCAAGATCTCACAGGCTTTAATCACATTGATGGCCTTGTTGTTATACAGGCCAATCGTCTTGATATATTCCTTTAATCCCTCCACGCCTAAGGCATAAATACTGTGGGCAGTATTGGCCACTGGAAACAGTTTGTCGGTCGCCTTATTCACGCTCACATCGGTCGCCTGTGCCGACAAGGTCACCGCCACCAGTAATTCAAAGGGACTGGAGAAATTCAGCTCTGTTTCGGGTTTGGGATTGTTTTCACGCAGGCGGGTGAGGATTTGGATGCGTTTTTGTTGATTCATAGTGATCCTTGGAAGTAGTGGGTTTAACGCTAAACCCACTACTTAAGCTGTTATCTCAATAAGGGCTTAACTCACTTTGGTGATCCGTGCCCGTGTTACGCTTGGCTGCACTGCTGCTTCGGGTTGACGCTCTTTAAGCTTTTTATCGATAACGTTTTTCAGGGCAATAAGTAGGCCCATTACAATAAAGGCGCCGGGCGGTAACATCGCCAGCAGGAAGGGGGTATCGACTTGCCATACCTGCATCGTTAAGGCTTTTGCCCATGGGCCGAGCAGTTGGTCTGCGCCATCAAACAGGGTGCCTTGGCCGAGAATTTCGCGCGTTGCGCCAAGGACCGCTAAGACTAAGGTAAAGCCAAGCCCCATCATCAGTCCATCGAAGGCGGCGCTAAAGGCATTATTACGGGAGGCAAACGCTTCGGCGCGGCCAATGATAATGCAGTTGGTCACAATCAGCGGTAAGAAGATCCCTAAGGACATATACAACCCATAGGCATAGGCATTGACTAACAGTTGCACCGCCGTCACCAGCGCCGCAATGATCATCACAAACACGGGGATACGGATTTCCTTGGGCACATAGTCGCGCACTAACGAAACCAAAACGTTTGAGCCAATCAGCACCAGCATTGTCGCGATACCTAGGCCAAGGGCGTTGGTGAGGGTCGCGGTTACGGCCAGCAGTGGGCAAAGCCCCAACAGTTGCACTAAACCTGGGTTGTTTTTCCACAGTCCTTGCCAGGCAATTTCGCGATAATTAGTCATGGTTGGCCTCACAATTCAGTGGTTGGCTGAAAATCTCTGCTTGATGCTGAGTAAAGTACCATACAGCGCGTTTAACGGCTTTCACATAGGCGCGTGGTGTGATTGTCGCACCAGTGAACTGGTCGAAATCACCACCGTCTTTTTGTACGTGCCATTGCTTGTCATCTTCAGATGTCAGCACTTTTCCGACAAACTTAGTGACCCAGTCGGATTTACGTAACTCGATTTTATCCCCGAGGCCCGGAGTTTCTTGGTGGGAAAGTGTGCGTACGCCTAACACTTCACCTTGAGTGTTGATACCTACGATCAGTTTAATATTACCGTTGTAACCATCGGGGGCAATGGCTTCGAGAGCGATAGCGACGGGCTTACCCGCAGCGGTGGCAATATATGCAGGCAAGGCATCGTCAGTGCCGAGCGCCTCTTTATTTTGCAGTAATGTGCACTGCGCTGTCAGCTCATTGTCATGGAGATCATCGGGGATCAGTTGATGTAAGATGCCCATTAGTTCTTTCTGCTGTTGCAGCTTTATTTCATCAAAGGTCTGTTGATTAACCACAGCCACTAAGCCGGTGCAGAGCAGGGCAAATAGAGCAAGTAGCAGACCATTTTTAATCATTGGATTATTCACTTTTATTCCTCAAGAATCCTTGTTCAAGCTCGCTTGATTCTTTTATGCCACAGGCCTAGCCCGCAGAGTGGCCATAGGTGCGCGGACGCACATAGTAATCAATAAATGGCGCGCACAGGTTTGCGAGTAGCACGGCAAAGGCAAAGGCATCGGGATAGCCACCTTGGGTACGGATGATATATACCAAGACACCAATTAATGCGCCGAAAATTAAACGGCCACGTGGACTGGTCGCCGCGGTGACGGGATCGGTCGCGATAAAGAAGGCGGCGAGCATGGTCGCGCCCGAGAATAAATGGAACAGCGGGCTTGCCTGCATATCGGGTGACAGTAAAAAGCCGATGCTGGATGCCACAAATAATCCCACCAACACGCCTGTGCTGATATGCCAGCGGATGGCTTTTAATTTAAGTAACACTAAACCGCCAGCAAGATAAGCTAAATTGACCCAAAACCAACCCACGCCAGTGCCGCCATCGAATATGCTTTTGGCCAAACTCTCAGTGGTAGTTAGCCCTAGAGACAGATCGGTTTTGAGGGTATCGAGCGGTGTTGCCATACTGATCCCATCAATCCCTAAACGGAATTGCTCCATGCCACCATGGGCGCCGACATTGAAGATCAATTGCAAGCTATCAATCACACTTGGGGTATTAAGCGCAACCGTACTTGGTGCAATCCAACTGGTCATCTGCACAGGGAAGGAAACCAGCAGCAACACATAGGCGGCCATCGCGGGATTGAACAGGTTATGGCCTAGGCCACCGTAGAGGTGTTTGACGATTACAATCGCAAACACTGTACCCATAACGATCATCCACCAAGGTGCTAGCGGCGGGATCGCAACCCCGATTAAGATTGCCGTCAGCATGGCACTGTTATCGCTTAAACTCGCTTTGATGCTGCGGTTACGCAGTTTCATCACCGCGGCTTCACAGCTTAAGGCTACGATAATTGCCAGTAACACTTGAATAAGCGTACCCCAGCCGAAAAAGGCGCATTGCACCACAAGGCCGGGTAACAAGCATAAAATAACCCTTTGCATAACCGTTGAAGTATGCAAATTACGGGTAACATGGGGTGATGAGGCTATTTTAAACGCCATTGTGATCCCTTTTATCTAATCTTGAGTCACTGATTTTTAAGCTAATCATTTTTAAAGCACTGAGGTTAAAACCCGCAGTGCTATTCATTTGCATCGCTGTTAGCATTCGCTTCTCTGGCCGCTTTTTTGGCTTTAGCACGAGCAACCGCCGCAGCGACCTTGGCCTTTTTCTCATCCTCAGGACTGAGTGATGCGCTTGGTTCAGTGGCTGAGCTTAATTCATTGCCTGATTCATCGCCTGACTCATTGGTCGATTCTGGCTTGGCGTCTGCTACTCGCTCGGGCTGAACTTCGGCAACCGCAGTCGATTCTACCTGCTGTGCGGCGGCCTTTTTGGCTTTTGCACGGGCAACGGCGGCCGCGACTTTGGCTTTTTTCTCATCTTCAGGACTGAGTGATGCGCTTGGTTCAGCATCTAAGCTTGATTTATTGCCTGATTTATCGTCTGAATCATTGGTCGATTCTGGTTTAGCGTCTGCTGTATGCTCGGGCAGAACCTCGGCAACCTCACTCGATTCGGCTTGCTGCGCGGCGGCTTTTTTGGCTTTCGCACGAGCAACCGCAGCAGCGACTTTGGCCTTTTTCTCATCCTCGGGACTGAGTGATGCGCTTGGTTCAGCATCTAAGCTTGATTTATTGCCTGATTCATCGTCTGAATCATTGGTCGATTCTGGTTTAGCGTCTGCTGTATGCTCGGGCAGAACCTCGGTAACCTCACTCGATTCAGCCTGCTGCGCGGCGGCTTTTTTGGCTTTAGCACGGGCAACGGCAGCAGCAACCTTGGCTTTTTTGTCATCCACTTCCGCGTTAGCCGTCGTTTCTGTTGCTGGCTTATCTGTGTTGTCTGTCGCGATGTCAGTGTCGCCATTGGCATCTGAGTCGGCTTTTAATGCGGCTTTTTTCGCTTTGGCGCGAGCGATGGCAGCGGCGACTTTATCTTTTTGTGATAAAGACTCGGATTGCTCAGTTGGCTCGTTTGGCTCAGAAGAAGCTGTTTGCACAGAAGAGACGGCTTGTTGAGATGATTCTGCTTCATCGGCCCCTTGAGCCGCAGCGGCGGCTTTCTTGGCTTTTGCACGAGCAATCGCGGCGGCAACGGCCGCCTTACCCTTAGGCGCCTCAGTGCTGCTTGCATCAGCCGCAACGACCTCGACCGGAGCGCTATCGGCAGTGGTTTCTGCCGCCGCTTTTTTGGCCGCAATCCGCGCCATGGCCTGTGCAACGGCATCCTTATCCGTTGTGGTCATGGTCGCTTGGCGACGCGCAGCGGCTTCTTTAGCCTTGGCTTCGCGGGCGAGTTTTTCTTCCTCGAGGCGTCGAATACGGGCCTCGAAGCGCAGTTTTGCGCGCTCGGCTTGATGCTTTTCATCGGCGGCTTGTTTTAGTGCCGATTTAGCGATGCGGTAGTATTCCACCAGTGGAATATCACTGGGGCACACATAGCTACAGCAACCGCATTCGATACAGTCTTTAAGGTTGTAGCTGGCTGCTTTGTCATATTCTTCGGCTTTTGCATGCCAAAACAGTTGTTGTGGTAGCAAGAGTGCAGGGCAGGCATTGGCACATTCGCCGCAGCGGATACATGCCTTTTCCTCTGGCGTGGTTCCAATCTCTTGACTGCTGGGCACCAAAATACAGTTTGTGCCCTTTAAAATCGGCACTTGGATGATTGGTAATGCATGGCCCATCATAGGACCGCCAATAATCACTTTTTGATCGGCTTCGGCGTGAAATTCAGTGTGTTTGAGCACATGTTCAACGGGCGTGCCTATGGGTAACCAATAGTTGCCGGGCTTACCGACATTTTGCCCGGTAACTGTCACCACACGTTCAATCAGTGGTTTACCTTGAGTCACGGCTTGGTGAATCGCAAACGCGGTACCGACGTTATGCACGACAATGCCAAGCTTAGCGGGGATGGAACCAGATGGCACTTCACGACCGGTGATGATTTGGATCAGCTGCTTTTCACCGCCAGAGGGATACTTGGTTGGGATAACTGTTACTCGAGTGCTGCCTGTAGGGAGCGTGGAATGACTCACCGCCTGTTGCATGGCTTTGATGGCTTCGGGCTTGTTGTCTTCAATCGCAATCACAATACGCTTGGGCGCGAGGAGACGATGGATAATCCCAATACCCGCCAGAATGTCTTGGCTGTATTCGCGCATTAAGCGATCGTCGGCGCTGATATAAGGCTCACACTCCACGCCGTTGATTATCACTAATTCAATTTCACTAACGGGATTAAGCTTAATATGGCTTGGGAAGGCGGCGCCACCCATGCCAGCTATCCCTGCGCCATGGATTTTGGCAATTATCTCCTGATTGCTGAGCTCAATTGAGCCTGGCGTTAACTCGCACCAGCGGTCTTCACCATCGGCGGCAATCACGCAGGTATTGACCGGCAAGGCCGAGGCGTGGTTACTGGCTCTTGGTTCAATGGCAACCACAGTACCAGAGGTTGGCGCATGCACGGGCAAATGCCAAATCGAGGTGCCTTGTGTTAATGGCTCGCCTTTTAATACTTTGTCACCCACTTTGACTGCAAGAGTGCAGTTCTCACCTACCTGTGGCACAGGCACTAAGTATTCCTGCGCTAATGGCAGTTGGCTAATTGGCGTGGTGTTGGAGAGGAATTTGACTTCAGGCGGATGAATGCCACCGGGTGAGCGCCAAAGGGTTCCTTTATCTAATTGATCTAATAAAGTCAGCACCGCTTATCCTCTCTTTTCTTCGTGCGGGGTCTCTTGGATAAGAGTCACGGGAATGGCGTTTAAGCGCCAGTTCCAGTTTTTCAGATTTTGGCCCACAGGGATCATATCGATACAGTCAACGGGGCAGGGTTCGACACAGAGATCGCAGCCAGTACAGTCGGCGGTGAGCACGGTGTGCATGAGTTTACCCGCACCAATAATGGCATCGACTGGACAGGCCTGAATACACTTAGTGCAGCCAATACATTCATCTTCGCGAATGTAGGCGACTTTTTTGACTTGGGACTGAGCCTCGGCGTTGAGCGGCTCGGGCTCGACACCCATTAAGCTGGCGAGCTTTTCCATGGTCGCAGTGCCGCCGGGCGGGCACTTGTTGACTTTATCGCCATTGGCCATCGCTTCGGCGTAGGGGCGGCAACCGGGATAACCACATTGACCACATTGGGTTTGTGGCAAAATCGCTTCGAGTTCATCGACAATGGGATTGCCTTCAACCTTAAATTTTAAGGCGGCAAATCCGAGTAATACCCCAAAGAACAATGCCAATAGGGTTAATAAGATAACGGCAATTAACATGGTGGACATCTATTTAACCAATCCTGTGAATCCCATAAAGGCTAAAGACATTAAGCCTGCGGTGATCATGGCGATGGCGCCGCCCTTAAACGGCATTGGCACATCGGCGGCCGCTAAACGTTCGCGCATCGCGGAAAACAGAATTAACACTAAGGAAAAACCCACCGCAGCACCAAAACCATAGATAGCTGACTGAATAAAATCGTGTTTCTCGTTCACGTTTAACAGGGCTACACCCAGTACGGCACAGTTAGTGGTGATCAGAGGCAGATAGATACCGAGGGCGCGGTGTAAAGCCGCACTGGTTTTTTGCACCACCATCTCAGTAAATTGCACAACCACGGCAATGACCAAAATAAAGCTCATGGTACGCAAGTAGCTAAGGTCAAAGGGCAATAACAGATATTGATTGACGAGGTAACTAAGAATGGAGGCCAAGGTCAGCACAAAGGTGGTGGCCATAGACATGCCGATAGCGGACTCCAATTTGCTGGAGACCCCCATAAATGGACATAAACCTAAGAATTTCACTAAAACGAAATTGTTGACCAGTACAGTGCTGATCAACAACAGGAGATATTCACTCATCTCAATACTTGTCTAAACGGATCTTGGCCGTATTATCGACTTTTCCGTTTGCATAAACAACATATAGAATGCAGGGTTAACTATCTTTACTGTAAATTTGAGTGCTCCGTTAATCTTTGGTTGGCTTAAATTTGATCAGTTAAAGTAATCGCTTGAGGCTGAGCGATGTAATAGCCCTGCAGACCATCGACGAGGAGTTTTTCGAGGGTCAATTTTTCCTCCTGACGCTCGACACTGGTGGCGATCACACGGATGCCGATACGTCTTGCTACATCCACCATCATCCGCACAAAGAACTTATTATTACTGTCTTCATCGATTGATGAGGTGTAGCTGCCATCGAGCTTAATGTAGTCTGGGCGCACTTCGCTGAAGAATTTGAAGGAGGTAAAGCTCATCCCAAAGCGCTCAATTGAAACCCGCGAACCGACACTGTGTACTTCACGGACAAACTTATAGCTTGCCCCTAAATTAGCCTGCATACCGGATTCGTTTAGTTCAAAAACAAGGCGAGAGGCGATATATCTGTGCTTGCCAAGAATATCTTTTAACCAGCCAATAAACAGCTCTTGATGGGCTGAAAAGGCGCTAATATTGATACCGAAGTTACCGCTAATTGTGGGGTTTTCCTTAAGCATTTTTAATGTACTTATCACCACCAATTTATCTAATTCGGTGCTCATGCCATGGCGTTCAGCCATCGCGATAACCGTCGTCGTGGGTAAAAACTTGCCTTCACTATTGTAAAACCGCGCGAGTAGCTCACGGTAAACTTCGACATCGTTACGACAAGGTTGAATTGGCTGCTGAAAAAATTTCAGCGCTTGGCGGGTAATTAAGTCATTGATCGCCATTTTCCAACGATCGTCACCAAATTGTTCATCGCCATTGAGTTTTTCTTGAATATGGAAACTATTAGGCCCGAGTGTTTGCGCTATGCTCACCGCGGTATCGGCAAGGGTGAGCAGGTTGACTGGATCTGTACCCTGTTGATAAGGCACTAAACCAATGTGTGCAACCGATTCAGCCTTGGTCATTTGCTGGTATTCATCGAGAAATACTTTGAGTTGCTCTAAAAACTTAGGGCCATCTTTTAACACTAAGTCAGGCAAAAATACCGCAAAATCGGCACTGGATACGCGGTAGCATTCGGCATCGGCGTATTTTGAACACGCTTTGCGAATACAATTAGCCACATTTGACAAATAGTCATCACCAGCAGAACGCCCCTGTAACTGATTAACATGAGCAAGTTCAGTGGCTTTGACCATGGCGAGTAAGCCCAACTGCGGAATGGCGCGATTACTGATACTTTCTAATTTTGTAGTAAAACGAGGACGGCTACCGAAACCTGTAATCGGATCTTGGTAAGCTACCTTATGGAGTTTTTGGTTCTCTTGGGTGAGATTATCCATTTGCGATTTTAACTGCGTACGGCAGTCTTCTAAGGCTAATCTCACTGGCGCCATTTCACCATTGAGCTTAGAAGACTCAATAGCAGAGAAACTCATTTCAGGGATATGGGAAATATAGTCAGCTGCATAACGGATAGAAGATTTTAACTTATTGATAAGTAGTATAAATATGGCCATTAAAACCATATAGGTGAGTAACAGTACTATGCCTAATTGTTGGGTATTGCTGATAGCGTTTTCGATAGCTTGGTCAGCACTTAGTTTCACCTGTAATCGACCCGTAGCCAGCTTTTGCGTATGAGAAAGATCTAAAGCAAATAAGCTCGCTAATGGATGTGCACTTTGGGTATTTAATTCACCCTGAGTGTAATTGAGTTGGCCGTCGGTATCGTCGATATATTGAAAAAATTGCAATGGATAGTGTGCTGTAATGCTTTGGTACAGTTCGGCACCATTGCCTTGCCATTGGGCAAAATTACCCATGTATTGTCGGAAATCATTGAGCTCTTGCTGTTGCTGCATCTGGAGCTGGTTATTTTCGTTGTGATAAATCCAGCCAAATAGTCCTAAAAAAATCAGCAGTAAAAAAATGGGATATGATTTAGACATCGCCATAAAATTCGCTCTCAATTTGTCAAAGTATGGGCGATAAGCTATTGCATGGGATGATGTGCAATATTCCTATCTGCGTGATGATACTCGGAATTTTAGTTAACAAACTGCTCACAGTGTAACCGTATTTAGCGTAAAACAGAAATGAAAACACGCGGCAACAGGACGAGTTATTTGAGCTTGGAGTAGGGAGGTTAACAAGAAATAAAGTGGCTCCCCTGACTGGACTTGAACCAGTGACATACGGATTAACAGTCCGCCGTTCTACCGACTGAACTACAGGGGAGTAGAGGGTGCGATATTGCTATCGACTTTTGATTACATCATTAAATTGGCTCCCCTGACTGGACTTGAACCAGTGACATACGGATTAACAGTCCGCCGTTCTACCGACTGAACTACAGGGGAGTAGAGGGTGCGATATTGCTATCGACTTTTGATGACATCATTAAAGTGGCTCCCCTGACTGGACTTGAACCAGTGACATACGGATTAACAGTCCGCCGTTCTACCGACTGAACTACAGGGGAAGCGCTTTAACGCAACAGTTTGATAATTAAGTGGCTCCCCTGACTGGACTTGAACCAGTGACATACGGATTAACAGTCCGCCGTTCTACCGACTGAACTACAGGGGAATCGTTAGTTACCTAACTGCATCCTCACTTTTATCGAGATTGAAACTTGGCTCCCCTGACTGGACTTGAACCAGTGACATACGGATTAACAGTCCGCCGTTCTACCGACTGAACTACAGGGGAATCGTTTATTTCGTCTCGATGACTCGTTGAGAACGGAGCGCATAGTAAAACGCTCTTTGGGTGGAGTCAACTCGAGTTACTAAAAAAAGTGTAATTATGCTGTTAAGTGCTCATCTAATGTGCATTGCGGTGTAGAAATCAGCATTTTGATGAAGAAATAACTTATGTTTTCGTAAGATAGCGTGTGCATACCGCTAAACACATTTGGCTATTTATCCGCAGATTTTAGTCACCATAGTGCTTAATTGGTTAAATTGACAGCAGTTATTGGGTTGGGTAGATAATTTGGATACTTTAAAAGTATGCTCTGCGCGAGATAAACCAGCTAAATATTGCCCGAAGGGTTCGTCTGGCAAGCCCTTGCTCTGACTTTCTGTCATAAGAGCCGCTCGTCATTTGAGTCGAATAACGACACATCATTCCTCGTTTCGCGAGCATGTGCTCGTCAGAACGAACAACATCGAATCTCGAAACGTCAACACGCCCTAGCTATGCAGCATTGAACTTGTTCTTTGCATTGTGACTAAGCCATTTAACTCAAACAGGTCAAGTATCCTTACCGTGATAGGTTGCGCCATTTTTAATGATAGGTGGCATCTAAAACATCCTGAGAGGTGATAACTATGGCATTAAGTCGATTAGTACAAGCGGAAGCCTTACTTCAGCAATCTTTGATCTTAGATATCCTGTATCAGTATCGTGAATTGTCTATGCATTTAGATGATCCTGATTTTCAAAAAATCCAAGATTTAGCCAAAATTCTCTTTGTCGTCGCATCGGCGGACGAAGTGATTTTTGCCGCCGCACAGGCTGAGAACTTAATTTAACGCAGCTATCTGAGTTAGTGATAAATCAGCAAAACGAACCCGATATAAAGGAGTTGTCGACATTAATATGGCGTGAATGGGTAAACGCTGTCATTTTATTCTACGATGCTTGAGTTGAAGCATAATGCTCGGGCATGTATCAGATTTTTGGAATGATCGAGGCTGTAACAAGTAGTAACATTTATCAAATGTAATTAAATTACCAAAGCCCTTCTTCCACTAACATTAGGGTGAAATACTCCTCAATCCCGCATGGTTTCTCACTTATTTCGACTTATCAACAAATTCTGTGGATAACCCTGTGAGTTGCGGCTTGAAACCGTCAGCAAAGCCTTGCTGTGCGGGCGATGGACTTAAATTGCACTATTTTGGCGATAGTTTTTTTAAGCTTTATTTTTCAAATAGATAATAATTGCAAGTCTTATCTTTTTTAGACTCGGGTTAGGTTGCAATTTTGTAAGCAAGTGAAAGTCAACTCTTGTGTATTAATTTGGCATTTCTCCTGAATTTTAGGGCGTTTTATCGCCAATTTGCGTGCGAAAACACCGTAGTCAAAAAATTTCATTTTTTATCCATTAAAATGTCACGCTTCTTGGGTATTGCAAGCGAGTGCTTGTAATTGAAAAGGGATAACTGCTGGAGCTTAATAGGCGACTTGATTAGAATGAGTCGACTAACCACAAGGATATGTTCGCGTGTCAGAATCTGTTTTTCAGCTTGAATCCCAATTCGCCCCCGCAGGGGATCAGCCAACGGCCATCGCCAAGTTAGTCGATGGTCTCGAATCTGGCCTAGCTTGCCAAACCCTTTTGGGGGTAACAGGCTCGGGTAAGACATTCACCATCGCCAATGTGATCGCCCAGCTTGGGCGCCCGACGATTATTATGGCGCCAAATAAGACGCTGGCGGCGCAGCTTTATGGCGAGATGAAAGAGTTTTTCCCCAATAATGCGGTGGAATACTTTGTCTCCTATTACGACTATTACCAGCCAGAAGCCTACGTACCCGCATCGAACACCTTTATTGAAAAGGATGCGTCGGTGAACGCCCATATCGAGCAAATGCGCCTCTCGGCCACGAAAGCACTGCTGGAGCGCAAGGATGTTGTGTTAATCGCCTCTGTATCGGCAATTTACGGCCTCGGCGATCCCGATTCCTACATGAAGATGCTGTTGCACCTACGCCAAGGCGATACCATGGGGCAGCGGGATATTCTTAAGCGCCTGAGTGAGCTGCAATATACCCGCAACGATCTCGAGTTGCAGCGTGGTACCTTCCGAGTCCGTGGTGAAGTCATCGATATTTTTCCTGCTGACTCGGATCGCTACGGTATTCGGGTAGAGCTATTTGACGATGAAATTGAACGTTTAAGCGAGTTTGACCCGTTAACGGGGCAAATTGTTAAACGCATTGCGCGCACTACTGTATATCCGAAAACCCACTATGTGACGCCGCGGGAAAAAATCCTCGAAGCGACCGAATTAATTAAGGAAGAGCTGCGCGAGCGTAAGCAATATTTGCTCGACAACAATAAGTTGATTGAAGCGCAGCGGATCCATGAGCGGGTGCAATATGATATCGAGATGATGGTCGAGCTGGGCTATTGTTCCGGTATTGAAAACTACTCTCGCTACTTGTCGGGTCGTGCACCGGGTGAAGGACCGCCGACCTTGCTCGATTATTTACCCGCCGATGGTTTGTTGATTATCGACGAGTCCCACGTCACTGTGCCGCAAAT
The DNA here is from genome assembly GCF_004354305.1 of Shewanella decolorationis. Taxonomy (NCBI): domain Bacteria; kingdom Pseudomonadati; phylum Pseudomonadota; class Gammaproteobacteria; order Alteromonadales; family Shewanellaceae; genus Shewanella; species Shewanella decolorationis. The sequence continues at coordinate 287,448 of NZ_CP037898.1, forward strand.
TGGTGCCATGTATAAGGGTGACCGTTCCCGTAAAACCACGCTTGTGGAATATGGCTTCCGTTTACCTTCGGCGCTCGATAACCGGCCATTGAAGTTTGAAGAGTTTGAGCAATTGATGCCGCAGACCATTTATGTGTCGGCAACACCAAACCCTTATGAGCTGGATAAGAGTGGCGGCGAGATTGTTGAGCAAGTGGTGCGGCCAACTGGCTTGCTCGATCCCGAGTTGGAAGTGCGTCCGGTCAGCATTCAAGTGGACGATTTACTCTCCGAGGTGGCCAAGCGCGTTGCCGTCAACGAGCGGGTGCTTGTCACCACCTTAACCAAACGCATGTCGGAGGATTTGACCGAATACCTCGACGAACACGGCGTAAAAGTGCGTTATTTGCACTCGGACATCGATACCGTAGAGCGGGTGGAGATCATCCGCGATCTGCGCCTCGGTAAGTTTGATGTGCTGGTCGGCATCAACTTGTTGCGTGAAGGTTTAGATATGCCCGAGGTTTCCTTGGTCTGTATTCTCGATGCGGATAAGGAAGGCTTTTTACGTTCGGAGCGCTCGCTGATTCAGACCATTGGCCGCGCCGCGCGTAACGTCAATGGCAAGGTTATCCTCTATGCGGATAGGATCACCCAGTCGATGGCCAAGGCGATGGGTGAAACCGAGCGTCGCCGCGAGAAACAACACGCCTACAACCTTGAGCATGGCATAGTGCCAAAGGGCGTGGTCAAGCGCATTACCGATGTGATGGATGTGGACGATGGTAGAGACACTGAAAAGGGTTATAGCCAATCGTCACTGGGGAAAGTGGCTGAACCTAAAGCGAAACGTTATCAAGCCGATGCGGCGCAGTTAAGCCATGATATCGACAAGCTCGAGAAGCAAATGCATGAGCATGCGCGTAACTTGGAATTTGAACAGGCGGCGGCCCTGCGTGATGAGGTGAAACGTTTACGGGAGTTGCTAATAACGGTTTAACCCAATCTGTGTCTTAGCTGAGTTAGATGCAGGACTGCGATATTAATCAAGCAGATACCAAGCTTCACTACCTAATAAAAAGCCGCCAACATAACAATATGAGGCGGCTTTTTATTGTATGGATCCACTAAAGTCGAAGATATTAGCGCTGCGTTTCCTTGGCTAATCTAGGGCGTGTTGACGTTTCGAGATTAGATTTTGTTCGTTCTGGCAAGCACATGCTCGCAAAACGAGGAATGATGTGTAGTTATTCTACTCAAATGACGAGTGGCTCTTATGACAGAAAGTCAGAGCAAGGGCTTGCCAGACGAACCCTTCGGGCAGCATTTGGCTGGCATTTCTGCCGCGTTATCGTCCGTTTATGTAGAATAACTACACAGCACGGACTTTGCCTTGCATAAAAGCCAGCCAAACTGCTGCAAAAATAACCCTGAAACGTCAACACGCCCTAGTTCTTCGTTGGTACACAAACACCATAAGTGCGCAGATTAAGCCACAGATCAGGCCGACTAAATGCGCCTCGGTGGCGACGCGTGCACCAATCATGGCGGTCACATCATCACTGGCACCATAAAACTGTTCATGGCCGACTTTAACTATCACGCCGAGCAGCAGCAAATAACCCGAGCGCAGATGACGGCGAATATCTTGCACTGCACCAAAGGTGAATAGGCCGTGTAACATGCCGCTTAGCCCCACATAACCTAATAGCTGCGGATAACCCAGATACAGACCAATGCCTTCAAACAGACAAAGCAGGATAAACAGCAAGGTTAAGCCCTTGAGCCGGTAATGAAAGTGATGCAAAAACAACACTACCCATAATCCCGCGAGGTTCATCAGCAGGTGCCAATGATTGGTATGCAGCAGATTGCCTGTGAGCAGGCGCCACCACTGACCGTCACTGATGGCGCTGCGGCGATAGGCCAGCAGGTTATCTATGCTCGGGGTAAAAAGCCCCGCAATATATAAGAGCGCGCAGAGCAGGCTGACGATAAGCGCCAGCCAATAGGGGCCGAGTTTTTTTAACGTCAACAGTCTCACGCCTGCGGTTTACCCGTTTCAGTTGCCTTGTCGAGCGAGGCCATCACCTCTGCTTTATTTTGCAGGTAATCCTCTAAGCCCCGTTTGCGAAGATGGCAGGCTGGGCAGTCACCACAACCATCGCCGACAATGCCGTTATAACAGGTCAGGGTATGGTGGCGAACTAAATCGAGTTGCTGGTATTTATCGGCCAGCGCCCAAGTTTGGGCCTTGTTGAGCCACATTAACGGCGTGATGATCTCAAGCTTTTTATCCATGCCTTGCACCAGTGCCGATTCCATTGCGCGGACAAAGTCGTGGCGACAATCGGGATAACCCGAAAAATCGGTTTCACACACGCCGGTAATTATCGCCTCGGCCCCTAATTGATAGGCGTAGATCCCCGCCAAAGTTAAAAACAGGATATTGCGGCCCGGCACAAAGGTATTGGGTAAGCCATTTTCCATTAATTCGTGGGACACGGGGATCGCATCGCGGGTGAGGGCTGAAATGGCTAACTCATTGAGTAAGCTTACATCCATCACTTTATGGCTAGTGATCTTTAAGCGCTTGGCGAGGGATTTGGCAACTTCAATTTCTTCACGGTGACGTTGACCATAATCGAAGGTGATCCCGTGGACTTCATCAAACTGAGTTAAGGCTTGAATAAGACAAGTCGTTGAGTCTTGTCCGCCACTGAAAACCACTACCACCTTTGAAACTGACGCTGCTGACATAGGATCCACTTAAATTGACACATAAAATAGGGCGTAAGTGTAACTCAGGCGCTAGGGCTTGCAAACTCTTTGCTGGCGTGTGGCGACGGGCATATCGCTCTTGGCATCACTCTGTCTGAGGCGGTAAAAACTTGCAGCTGCAGCTAAAATCCTCTATAAATGCCGCCCCAGAAAAACGGAACGCTAGCATGAATTACCCAGTCAACGAAGTCTTTGAAACCATTCAAGGTGAAGGTGTCTTTACCGGAGTGCCAGCCATTTTTGTACGTTTACAGGGTTGCCCTGTGGGATGTGCTTGGTGTGATACCAAACAGACTTGGGACCTGCTTGAGGAAAACAAGGTGTTACCCGAACAAGTGATCACCGTCGATGGTTCCGTAGGACGCTGGGCTAATCATACAGCGCAGAGTCTTATCGAGGCGTTCAACGCTAAGGGATATACGGCGCGCCATGTGGTGATCACTGGTGGCGAGCCTTGCATGTACGATCTGCATGAATTAACCCACACGCTCCATGCTGCTGGCTTTGCCACTCAAATCGAGACCAGTGGCACCTTTGAGGTGAAGTGCGATGCTGATACCTGGGTGACTGTCTCGCCAAAGATCAATATGAAGGGTGGTTATAAGGTGTTAGCGCAGGCCTTGAGCCGCGCCAACGAGATAAAGCACCCGATAGCAACCGAAAATCATATCGATGAACTCGATGAGTTACTCAAAGGGATTGATGTGTCAGCGAAAACGATTTGTCTGCAACCCATCAGCCAAAAACCAAGGGCGACAGAATTAGCGATGAAGGTGTGTATTGCCCGTAATTGGCGTTTATCGATTCAGACCCACAAATACCTAAATATTGATTAATGGCCACTTAGCTCAGCAGCATTGGTCTTTAATGCTCAGAAATAGTTTTAACGCTCCGAATGGGGCGTTTTTTATCAGCAAAATCCATGGATTAAAGGTAATAGGGTTAAGCGATAGAATAAGTTTGAATAAGCGGGAGTGCTAGTAAGCAAACTTGGGGAATAATGAGAGATAAAGCGTGAGATAAGAAAGAAGTGGTGGAGGGAGAAGGATTCGAACCTTCGAAGGCGGAGCCGTCAGATTTACAGTCTGATCCCTTTGGCCACTCGGGAACCCCTCCACATATTTTCTTCAACTTTTAAGTCCGACTCATCGAGTCTGATTTAAAAGTTATCTTAAATCTTGGCCGGATTTAAGGGTAAAGCAAGTTTACAGCAGACCAACGATTTTCGAACCATACAAGATAAAAGTGGTGGAGGGAGAAGGATTCGAACCTTCGAAGGCGGAGCCGTCAGATTTACAGTCTGATCCCTTTGGCCACTCGGGAACCCCTCCACGAGTATCTTTTATAGCATCGTTAATTGTTAGTGCAAATGGTGGAGGGAGAAGGATTCGAACCTTCGAAGGCGGAGCCGTCAGATTTACAGTCTGATCCCTTTGGCCACTCGGGAACCCCTCCTCAATTGCGGCCGCCATAGTAGTCAGAAACGTTTGGCATGTAAAGTCTAAATATGAAAATTTTCCTAAAGTTCTGGTTCAACTGGTCGATTAACTAACAACGAGTTGTTTTAATGATGTTTTTTTATGCAAATCGATGTTCCTTTAATCAACGAAGCCCAAATTGGCTCCCGCTTAAATGCGGCAATAGAACACAACAGGCGAGGAGAGTTCGCCCTGTTGTTATCGCTATTGTCTGCAGATGCGAGGGACATGGCGCAGTTTCAATGGCAAAAAGAGCTCGATAATGCAGAAAAATTTCAACGTCAGTTTGAGTTACCGCCGAAGCAAGCACTTTTGGCAGATTTATCGACGGATAAGAATGTTATCGACAACAGTGCCGTTTTTGCAGAGCAAGGGGCGAGGGCGTTTCAGTTGCAACAGGCATTGCGCCCTGAAGCGTTAGTGATCCGTGGTGGCGAGCCTATTGCCATGGCTGAAGCCTTGAGCAACTGCGATCTCACCACACGTCTGCGCCAACGTGGGCAGTTGCCATCCCCTAAAGTGGATGTAATGCATTTTGCCGATCAACTGGCCATTCAACGTAATCTTGTGCCACTCCTTGCGAGTGCTTAAGTCTGTTTTTATACATATTTTCTTGTCTAAATTACCGCCACTAGTGTCGATACACAATAATAAGCGTGAGCTAAAGCTGAGTCTCTATTACCACAGTTACCTATAATAAAGTGTTATTGATGCAGGTTATGTATCACCCTTAAATAAAGCTATATAGCCATTAAAGAGGAAAAACAGATGAAAGGTATCATTGCAGGACAAGCGGCAACCGTGAACGATACTTGCACCGATTGTGGCAGTTTTGTGGATATAGGAGCGGTAATTGATGAACAAGATACTGCTCTCGAGTTGACCTTTACCGGGGCGCAAGCTGAGGTTGATGCGACCAATATGCTGGAACGGGCTCAAGCACGTTTTAGCCAAACTCAAGGGAATATTGTGCCAAATAATGCGGGTGCAACGTTAACACTGGTTTTTGATGTCAGTGTTGAGAAGATGATTTTCCAATTAGAAAATGGGCTATAGCACGATCTCTGTGATACAAATCAGAGTTAATTTGTAATAAAGTGTGGCCGATGTTGCTGTTTTACATGTAGATGTGTAATCTGCGTCAGCAAAAATAATGATAAATCGGCTCCATTAACTTGCCTATTTTTGGCGTGTTAGTCGCAGCAGTACCGTTTTACCCAACACGAAGTTTTGTAGGGATCAGAGTGAAGCGACGTCAGCATCAGCATTTATTAGAATCTTTAGTCCATTCTTCGGCTAAGCAGCAGGGGGACTTTACTAAAACGGCAGAATTAGCCACTGAGTTACTCTGCCAGAATTTAGCTGTTTCGCTGGTGTCGGTTTGGATTTTTTCCGCCGACCAATCGAGCCAGTCCCTCGTCGCCCAATTTGGGGCCATGGCGCTGCAAGATACTCATCGTCCGCATTCATTAAAGCTTATCCCACGCTATTTAACCGAACTCAAAAATCATCGTCATATTGATGCGGGCAACACCTTAATTGACCCGCGCTTGACTGAGTTAGTCGATAGCTACTTTATCCCTAGGCAAATTTTATCTAGCCTAGATGTTGGGATCCGGATTAATGGTCACCTTGAAGGCGTGCTCTGCATTGAACGCGCGCAAGTCACTCACCATTGGCATGACAGCGAAATTCATCTTGCTTGCCAAATGGCCGATCAGCTGGCCTTAACGCTAGCTACCAAACATACCTATGATAAAGAAGAGCGCCTAAGCTTATTTCGCTGTGCAACTGAGCAGTCACGCCAGATGAGCATGCTCATCAATCTACATACTGAAAAAGTAGAGTATGTAAACCAAGCCCATGAGGACATCACGGGTATTATGCGTGACAAGAGCATAGGTTCTAATTTACGAGATTTAGCTTTTTTTAAGCAGCACAATGAATTAGCAGAACAAACGCTCGCGCAGATTTTCAGAGGCGAGCAGGCCAAAGGCGAAGTGCAATTCAATCGTGCTGATGGAAGTCGATATTGGCTTAAGTATGTGGTCAGTCAGTTTATCACCGATCGCGGCAATCATTATGCCTTAGTGTCAGGTGAAGAAAGTACGGATGAACACAACTATAAGGCGGAGCTTGAGCGTTTAGCTTGGCGTTGTAGTCTCACTGGGCTGAATAATCGCAGTCACTTTAATCGGGTTTTAGAGAAAACCACCAAGGGGTTGTTGCTGCTCGTCGATTTAGTCGCCTTTAAACGATTTAACGATACCTATGGTCACGAAAATGGCGACAGCTTGCTGATCGAAATTGGTCGGCGCTTAAAACATTTCTCTGAAATCAATAAAGCGACAGAAATCGCCCGTGTCGGTAGTGATGAGTTCGCCGTGTTACTCACCGATGATAATGCGGTTTACGATCTCGATTATTTTAGTACCCGTCTATACCAACATTTAGCCATGCCGATTTTAATTGGTCGCGAACAAATTGAACCTAAACCCGCACTGGCGGTTGTCGATATCGCCTCAGTGGCGAATCTGTTCGCGCCGCTAACCTGCGCCGATATCGCGGTGCAATATGCGAAGAAGAAAAAGGGCACGGCCATTCAAGTGTTTAATAGCACTTTGCTCAGTGCCTTTAAGGAAGATGCACAAATAGAGCGTGATTTGCATAGCGCCATTCGCGGTCGCCAATTTGAACTTTATTATCAGCCCTTACGGGATCTGGAGCAGCGGACTTATATCGGTGCTGAAGCTTTGATCCGTTGGCATCATCCGAAAAAAGGTGTGCTGTATCCCGGCGCCTTTATCGATATTGCCGAGCAATCTGGGATGATCAACGCCATTGGCAGTTGGGTGCTTGAGGCAGCGTGTCGACAACTCAATATTTGGCAGCACCATAATGCCGATTTGAGCATGCATGTTAACGTTTCTGCACGGCAGTTTTTTAGCGGGAACCTATATGAGCAAGTCTGGCAACTGCTGACGCGTTATCGTTTAAAGCCCAAAACCCTGATCCTTGAAATCACCGAGACGGAATTAATGGGCGACATTCGCCATGCCACGCTCTTATGTCAAGAATTGGCCGAACTGGGTGTGGGGCTGGCCATCGATGACTTTGGCACGGGCTACAGTTCGATGCGTTATCTTAAACAGTTCCCGATCAGTAAGTTAAAAATTGATCGCTCCTTTATCTCCGATCTCACCATTAGCCGCGAAAGCCAAGAAATCGTCTCGGCCATTATTGCAATGGCAAGCGCGCTCAATATTTCCTTGACTGCAGAAGGGGTTGAAACCGCTGAGCAGGAAGCATTTTTGGCCAAGAGTTTTTGTCATCAGGCGCAGGGATATTTATACAGTCCCGCACTGCGAGAGCCAGAGTTTGCACAATTCTTATTGGCCGCGAAAGAACCTAGTCTTGTGACGCATTAACCATTCAGATTAGCGGTGTTGGCGATTTAAAAACAAAAGGCAATCAATCGATTGCCTTTTGTTTTATCTGTTGGTACTTGGTTAATCCTTCATGCAGCACTGCTTAAACTTTTTACCGCTGTGGCAGACGCAGGGATCATTGCGTCCCGGTAGTTTGGCATGCATTTGATGGCCTTTAGTGTAAAACCAACAACCTTGCTCGAAGATAAACTCCGAGCGCTCGTAAATGGCATCAATCGCGCCACTCATTTTATACCACGCCTTAAAGGTTACAGTACCGCGCTTGCTGCCATCGGGGTGAATGGTTTCATCGGCGGATAACACATCAAGCCCTAACCATTGGGGATGGGGACCTTGTTGGAGCTGTTCAAGGGTTAAGCCATCGAGGTAATCTGCATGGTGCGTTTTGATAATATAATCAAAATTTTTCAACATAAAGGCGCAGTAGCGAGAGCGCATTAATTGCTCAGCACTACTCGCCAGTTGTGCGCCGGAATCGAGACCTAGATGCAGTGCTTGGCAGCAGTCTTGGTAGGATTTTTGGCTGCCGCAAGGGCAGTTTTTATCGAGTGTCATATTTATAATACTTTAAAATGTAAACTATTATTGCTTTTTCTTTTGACTGTCAGGCAACGGCGGGAACTGACGGCCATAGTAAAGATTGGGCACAGGTTTGGCATTCAAATAGAAGCTTGGTTCGGCACGGTTGTTCATATCCAGTGTAACGTTCCAGCGCTGCTGAGAGTCTTTTTGGGTGCCAATTACAAACTTGCCTGCAAATTCACTCACAGGTTCGCCAGTCTCTTCTGCGGGGTAAAAACGTACTAGATAATAGCCAGTGTCGAACGCACTTTTGCCCGACAGCTTACGATTAAGTACCCGAAAATCGATATCGATTCGGGCCTTCTTATCGCGGATTTTATCGAAAAAACGCTGGTAAATAGCAACAATGCTCTCGCGGCCATAATAGATTTCTTTACTTTGACTTTCAGAGAGATAGCTTGCATCTTTCGCATAGATTTCTGCGGTGACTTCGGGAGACAGTTCGGTAAATGCCTTAGTGAACAGCGGATAATTGGCATTGATCAGCTGATCGATTGTCGTGGCAGTTTTGACTTTTGTGGGAGTAGCAAAGCTTGGAAGCGACAATAGGCATATCAGGGCTAGCAGCAAAAATCTCATTACATTATTCTAATCAAGCATTCATGGCGCCACTATAATGGAGGTGCCCGCTGAACTAAAGGGTTGAATGTTTACAAAGTGTGTTTCTGTTCTAAAAGTGCACACTGAGCGTTAAGGGTGGAGGAGCTTGCCATGCTGGATGATGAATCGGCACTGTTTTTTGAAGAAATGGCGGGAGTAGTGCCACTAAAGGGTGATGTGAAGGCGGTGAATTTGCAACCTAAGGCACTAACCGATGAGCAAATTCAGCGCCGTGAAGCGCTGCAACGTGAAGCCTATTTGGCCTGTATGCCTTTGGATTTAAGCTTAATCCCGATTATCGCGCCCGATGATATTGCTAGTTTTAAGCGCGAAGGGGTGCAGGGGGCGGTATTTAAGCGCCTAAGGCTTGGGCAATACAGCATTAAGATGGAGCTAGATGTACATGCCTACCGTTTGAGTCAGGCCCGTGAGGCGTTGCTCAATTATTTGCTAGCGGCGCAGGCCCATGGCGAACGCTGTGTCATGCTTATCCATGGCAAGGGCCATAACAGTAAACCCGTGGCCGGACTGCTAAAATCTGCCGTCTGCCATTGGTTATCTCAACTTGATATGGTACTGGCCTATCATTCAGCGAAAACCGAGCAGGGCGGTACGGGCGCCTTGTATGTGATGCTAACTAAATCCGAACAGCTTAAGATTGAGAATAAAGAGGCAAATCGTAAGGGAATGGGTTGGCGTTAATAGGTTTGTGAGCGCATTGATTTTTCTGATAGTTACTCGCGTTCGTTATTAATGCCGAAGCTTAAAAAGAAAATGCCCAACATCGTTGGGCATTTTTATCGGTTTAGTTTAAGGCGCAGATATGACTTGCACTTGAGGCTTAATTACCAGCCACATTGACGATTCGCAGCTTTGTTCTGCTCATCAAGCCAGATTTTAAGTGGCGCAAAATAATCGAGTACGGCGCTCGCATCCATCATTTCCGTTCCTGTGACTTCTTTTAATGCAACGGGCCAAGGTTGGCTTGCACCAAGCGCTAACATTTTATTGAGTTTTTCTCCTGCCGCTTGATTGCCGTAAATACTGCATCGATGCACTGCGCCCTTGTCTCCAGCCGTTTCACACAGCGCCTTATGGAACTGGAATTGCAGAATATGCGCGAGGAAGTAGCGAGTATAAGGCACGTTACCTGGCACATGGTACTTGGCACCTGGGTCAAAATCGGCTTCAGTGCGGTCAGTCGGAGCCTTAACGCCTTGGTATTTCTCCCTTAACGCCCACCAGGCTTGGTTATATTGTGCTGGAGTAATTTCACCGCTAAAGACTTTCCAACGCCACTGGTCAATCATTAAGCCAAAGGGCAGGAAGGCGATTTTATCCAGAGCTTGTTTCAGCAATAGGCCAATATCCTTGGAAGCATCGGGCACGTCTTCGAGCAAACCAATCTGTTTAAGGTAGCTTGGGGTTATTGAAAGCGCGATGGTGTCACCAATGGCTTCATGGAAACCATCATTGGCACTGTTTTTAAACAGGAAAGGCTGCTGTTTATAGGCACGTTGATAGAAGTTGTGTCCAAGCTCGTGGTGAATAACGGTAAAGTCTTCAGCGGTTTTTTGGATACACATCTTGATGCGAATATCATCGAGGTTGTCCAAATCCCACGCCGAGGCATGACAAACGACATCACGATCCTTAGGTTGCAAGAATAAAGAGCGGCTCCAGAAACTGTCTGGCAGCGGCGCAAAGCCCAAAGAGGTGAAAAAGCTTTCGGCTTGTTTCACCATCTTCTGCTCATCATAGCCTTTCTGCGCGAGCAATTCTGTCACATCGTAGCCAGGATCGGCATCGTCTGGGGCGACGAGATCGTACACATTACCCCATTGCTGCGCCCACATATTTCCCAGTAAGTGTGCGGGGATCGGGCCTGTTTTTGGCGCGATGGCGTCACCGTATTCGTTATTCAGCTCGCCGCGAACATAACAATGTAGGGATTCATAGAGAGGTTTAACTTGTCCCCATAAACGGTCTAGTTCCTGTGAAAATTCATCGGGTTTCATATCGTATTGGCTGCGCCATAACTCCGAGAGGTTAGCGTAACCTAAGTCTTTTGCACCTTCGTTGGCGAGTTCGACTTCACGTTGAAATAGCGGGCGCATCGGTTTTGCAATTTCACGCCAGCCTTTCCACGCCTCAAGCAGCTTGGCTGGGTCTCGCGATTCCGCCATTAGGCTCGACAGCTCTGGCTGGGTCATACACTTGCCATCGGCGAAACAGTATTTGCCTTTACCGTAGAGTCCATTGAGCTCGGAGCTGATTTGCGCGAGCTCAGCATTTTTTGCGGGATCAAGCGGTGCAGGTAACACGAGTGCGCTGCGCAGAATATTCAGTTTGCGCGCATTGGCCGGATCGAGTTCCACATTGGCGTATTTGGCGGCTTCGGTGGCGAATTTGACCGACGCGGCACTGACTTTTTCACCCACTGCGGCCGAGAGCGCTGCGGTATCTTCGGTGATGAAGTTACTGTAAATCCATTCGGCGCGATTCGCTTCGATGGAAAGCTGTGCCATCTTCGCTTCAGCATCTTGAATAAAGGCGATGGCCTGAGCTTTATCGGGCGCGGCATTAGTTGCAGCAGGTGCCGCTGCAGTAGTTTCGGCCTGACTTTGGGCATCATTACAGGCGGTTAAGCCTAAGGTAAGCGCTATGGTGAGTGCGAGCGTGGTGGGACGATTCAACAGAATAGCCATGTATTGCAGTCCTTTGTTGTTTTTGTGTTAAGCATTCTACCTAAGCACAGTGTTTTTTGCACAGGACTTGATGACTTTTCATGTTTTTTGCAACGGATGTGAGTTGACTGTTAATCCATGTCAGCAAGGCGCAGCGTATTTGGCCATTTTTCGTTTGACAACTCCCATACCAATGTTTAATTTAAACGAGTGTTTTAAATTAATTCAAGGTCACGGAATGGCAAGTCGATCCGATACAAAAACGAGAATACTTGATGCCGCAGAGAAGCTTTTTGCCGAAAGGGGGTTTTCTGAGACGTCATTGCGACTTATCACCAGCAAGGCGGAGGTTAACTTAGCCTCGGTGAATTATCACTTTGGCTCTAAAAAAGAGTTAATCCGCGCCGTGTTAGCCCGTTATTTAGACGTATTTATGCCCGCCGCATCGACGGCCATAAAGCGTTTACATACTGCGCCAACACAGGCTTCGTTAGAGGAAATTCTTTCTGCATTAGTCGATCCATTATTGGATTTGAACGAGCTGCGCACCGAAGGCACGACAATTTTCCTGCAATTGCTGGGTCGCGGTTACATTGAAAGCCAAGGGCACCTGCGTTGGTTTATCACCACCCATTATGGGCAGCATTTAGACACCTTTGTGAAAGCTGTTTCGGCCAGTGCGCCGCATATTCCTCCTGCTGAAATGTTTTGGCGCTTACACTTTACCCTAGGCACGATTGTTTTCACTATGGCGTCAGCCGATGCGCTCAATGATATTGCCGCGGCCGAATTTGGTGAGCATAACGACATCGAAGCCGTGATCCGTAAAGTGATCCCCTACATGGCTGCGGGCGTATCAGTCCCCGTGGCTTCTTAATAAAAGGTCTTGATTATGTTGACGATTATAATTATTGCCGTGATTGCGATTATTGCGCTATTTGCAGTAAAAAGCCTTCGGATGCAATTTATCACCCAGCCAGTTTTTCACTTCTTTAAAAAAGTATTACCGCCATTATCCGATACCGAGCGCGAAGCGATGGAAGCGGGCGATGTGTGGTGGGAAGGCGAGCTATTCCGCGGTAATCCTAACTGGAATACCCTGCACAGCTACGGTAAACCCACTCTTACGGCTGAAGAGAAAGACTTTATCGATAATCAGGTGATGACCGCCCTGAAGATGATCGATGATTTCGACATCGTGCATAACCGTAAGGATTTGCCACCAGAGCTGTGGGACTACTTTAAGAAAGAAGGCTTCTTTGCGCTGATCATCCCGAAAAAGTTTGGTGGTCGTGCGTTTTCTGCCTACGCCAACTCAACGATTGTGAGTAAATTAGCCAGCCGCAGTGTGAGTGCTGCGGTTACTGTGATGGTGCCAAACTCATTAGGCCCTGGTGAGCTTTTGACTCACTATGGCACTAAAGAGCAAAAGGAGCGCTGGTTACCTGCATTAGCTAAGGGTGATGAGATCCCATGCTTTGCATTAACGGGCCCAGAAGCGGGCAGTGATGCGGGCGCTATCCCCGATGTGGGTATTGTTTGCCGTGGTGAGTTTAACGGCGAAGAAGTTTTAGGCCTTAAATTAACCTGGGACAAGCGTTACATCACGCTTGCTCCTGTCGCAACCGTATTAGGTTTAGCCTTCCAGATGCGTGACCCTGATGGTCTGCTTGGCGATAAAAAGAATTTAGGCATTACCTGCGCCTTGATCCCAACGGATCACCCTGGTGTGGTGATTGGCCGTCGTCATAATCCGCTGAACATGGCGTTTATGAACGGAACCACTAAGGGCGAAGAAGTCTTTATTCCGCTGGATTGGCTCATCGGTGGTCCTGAGTTTGCGGGCAGAGGCTGGCGCATGCTGGTTGAATGTTTATCGGCGGGTCGCGGTATTTCTCTGCCTGCATTGGCTACCGCTTCTGGCCATATGGCGACCAAAACCACCACGGCTTACAGCTATGTGCGTCACCAATTTGGGATGGCGATTGGTAATTTTGAAGGTGTGCAGGAAGCGCTGGCGCGCATTATCGCTAATACCTATCAATTGGAAGCGGCGCGCCGTTTAACTACGACGGGTATCGATCTTAAAGTTAAACCTTCAGTCGTGACGGCGATTGCCAAATTCCACATGACTGAACTGGGCCGCGCGGTGATGAACGATGCGATGGATATTCAGTCGGGTAAGGGCATCCAATTAGGGCCTAAAAACTACTTAGGTCACCCTTATATGTCGAATCCTATTTCGATCACCGTTGAAGGGGCGAACATTTTGACTCGTTCCTTGATGATCTTTGGTCAAGGTGCGACCCGCTGCCATCCTTATGTGTTGGCCGAAATGGAAGCCGCGGCGATGGAAAACGAGCACGATGCGCTTGAGCGTTTCGACTCGCTGTTAATGGGCCATATGGGTTATGCCACTCGCAACGCATTCAGTGCCTTATTCAATGCTTTAACTGCCAGCCGTTTCGGTAGTGCGCCAGTGAGCGGCGAAACTAAGCAGTACTATAAAGATATGACGCGCCTTTCATCGGCATTAGCCTTAATGACGGATATTTCGATGCTGATCATGGGCGGCGATTTGAAGCGTAAGGAAATGTTGTCGGCACGCATGGGTGATGTGTTAAGCCAGCTGTACTTAGGCTCTGCCACCTTAAAACTGTTTGAAGACAATGGCCGTCAACAGGACGATTTACCCGCGGTGCGCTATGTAATGGCAAATCGCCTACATTTAGCGGCTAAAGCGCTTGAAGAAGTGATCCGTAACTTCCCGAACCGTCCATTTGCATGGCTGCTACGTGCGCTGATTTTCCCAATCGGCAACCATTTCAACGCTCCGAGCGATAAAATGGCCACCGAATTGGTCTCTGGCATGCTAAAACCAAGTCCTGCCCGTGAACGCATTACTTTCCTATGCCCTGAGTTTGAAGGCGACGTGGGTGGTATTGCGGAGGTTGAACAGGCCTTTGTGGCGCAATATGCCTGTAAAGAGATTTACAAGAAGCTCAAGAAAGCACAACGCGCCGGTGAGTTACCAGCCAAAGTGCCTAACTTGGTGTTATTTGCTAAAGCGTTGGAGCAGGGCACTGTTACTGAAGATGAGCATCAAAAGCTGTTACATGCCGATAAGCTGCGCTTAGCGGCCATCAATGTGAATGATTTTGAAGCCTTATAATCTGCTTGGCTAGTACTACTGCGATCGTTTCTAGCCGTGACAAGAGATAAAAAAACCACCTCAATTGAGGTGGTTTTTGTTTTTAAGCTTGATGACTCTTAGCCTTTACGTCTAGCTAATGCCAATCAACAAAGATTAAGCCACGATCAACACTTTACAAGTGTTAGTGCCGCCGATAGTTTCCATCGCATCGCCCTTGGTCATTAATACCAAGTCGCCGCTTTGTAGGTAACCCGCAGTTGTTAATGATTCCAGCGCTTTTTGCGCTAACTCATCGGCAGGATAAATGGTTGAATCGAAGTAAATCGGTAACACACCACGGTACAGTGCCATCTTCGCCAGAGTTGTCTCATGGCGTGATAAACCTAGGATAGGTAAAGATGAACTGATACGTGACATTAGTTTAGGTGTTGCGCCAGACTCCGTTAAGGCAATAATCGCTTTAACGCCTTCTAAGTGGTTAGCAGCATACATAGTCGATAGTGCAATCGTTTCTTCAACTGAAGTGAAACGTGCATCTAATCTGTGCTTAGACACTTTCACGCTTGGGTGAGATTCGGCACCGATACACACGTTCGCCATTGCCTTCACGGTTTCTTCTGGGAAGTCACCTGCTGCAGTTTCGGCAGACAGCATCACAGCGTCAGTACCATCGAGTACGGCGTTGGCTACGTCCATAACTTCCGCACGCGTTGGCATTGGGCTCGAAATCATTGACTCCATCATTTGAGTCGCAGTGATCACGATTTTATTCAGTTGACGAGAGCGAGCGATAAGCTTTTTCTGCACTGCAACCAGTGCCGCATCACCAATCTCAACCCCCAAATCACCACGGGCAACCATAACGACGTCAGAGGCTAAAATCACATCATCCATCGCTTCTTCGCTAACAACGGCTTCGGCACGTTCTACTTTTGCTACGATCAGTGCATTGCTGCCAGCTTGTTGCGCTAAAGAACGCGCGTATTCCAGATCGGCGCCGCTACGTGGGAAAGACACGGCTAAGTAATCCACTTGGATCATGGCCGCAGTCAGAATGTCTGCCTTGTCTTTTTCAGTCAGTGCCGCAGCCGATAGGCCACCACCTTGTTTGTTGATCCCTTTATTGTTTGATAGAGGGCCAGCAACGGTAACAGTCGTGTGCACTTTACGACCTTCAACGCGTTCAACACGTAGTTGCACACGGCCGTCGTCGAGCATCAGGATATCGCCAACATTCACATCGTCTGGCAATTGCTTGTAGTCGATACCGACTTGATTCTCGTCGCCTTCGCCTTTGGGGAGTTCAGCGTCCAGAATATAAGCTTGGCCTAATTTCAGTTGGACTTTCTTGTTGTCTTTAAAGGTAGATACACGGATCTTAGGACCTTGTAAGTCACCTAAAATAGCAACATGGACACCTAATTCTTTTGCAATTTCGCGAGCTTGAGTCGCGCGTTTGAGATGATCTTCGGGGGAGCCGTGGGAGAAGTTTAGACGAACAACGTTTGCACCTGCCGCGATAATACGGCGTAAGTTATCGTCACGGTCAGTGGCGGGGCCCAGAGTGGTGACGATTTTGGTTCTGCGGAACATAAGATACTCCGTTAAAGTTAAAAAAATCTTGGGACTATATTAGCATGCAATTCCAAATTATGTAGTAAAGTTACAATCAAATTGATCTAAAGTTATGTTTCAAATTTGTGAGGTATCGCTGAAATTTGCTTTAAAAAAGGCTAGACGGACGATTTGCACTAGCCTTTTTTAAGATAGGAAGTGAATTACAGTATCGGATCTTTATTGATACGAGACTCTTTCAACACTTCTTTCACACGTTTTAAATTGTCACGGAAACGCGGGCCGCGGCGTAGGGTAAAACCAGTCGCCAATACATCTATAGTCACCAATTGCGCTAAACGCGAGGCCATGGGCAAATACATATCGGTATCTTCTGGCACTTCCATCGTCACGGGCAGTGTACATTCCATGGATAACGGTGAGTTACGAGCCGTAATACCAATCACTGCCGCACCGTTTTCTCTCGCTAAACGCGCTATTTCAATCAATGACTTAGTGCGACCAGTATGGGAAATCAGCACCACAACGTCGCCTTCATTGCTGTTAATGCAGCTCATGCGTTGCATCAGAACATCGTCAAAACAGATGACAGGCACATTAAAACGGAAAAATTTATTCTGGGCGTCATGGGCAACAGAGGCCGACGCGCCTAAACCAAAGAAGGAGATAGTTTTGGCTTGGGTCAGAATATCCACTGCTTTATTGATGGCAGTGACGTCTAAGCTTTGACGCGCGGTATCTAAGGAAGCCATTGAAGATTCGAAAATTTTTGTCGTGTAAGACTCAGGAGAGTCATCTTCTTCGACGTGGCGGCTCACATAAGGTGTACCGTTAGCGAGACTTTGTGCCAGATGTAACTTAAAATCAGGAAAGCCTTTAGTATCTAAGCGGCGACAGAAACGGTTCACAGTAGGTTCACTGACATCTGCCATCTTAGCTAAAGTGGCGATGCTGGAGTGAATAGCCGTTTGCGGAGAGGCTAAGATCACCTCTGCAACCTTGCGTTCTGACTTACTAAAATGGGTGAGGCTTTTTTGAACCTTTTCTAGGGTATTCATACGCGTACGTCCGCTAAATTGAGAATGTAATTTTATTTATTTTTGTTTAGTGCTGTTGATCTGTTTCAGGATCTCACTAATCGACATTGCTTAAGTAAGTTTTAAGTACATTTTTGAAATAAGAATTTACTATCATCAGTAATTTAAGCACAAAAAGCATATCAGATTTATGCCCTAGGTGCCTAGTTAGCAAGATTGTTAATATTGATAAAAATAGATGCATTTAACAAATTCTGTTGTTATATTACAACAAAAGTGTGGACTTCTTCATTAGCATGAAGGGACACGACATACAAAGGAGAGCGTAACGCAATGGGCAAAACAACATCAGGCGCCAAAGCTTGTGACTTCGTACTCTTTGGTACTAAAGGCGACTTGGCACGACGCAAGTTGTTACCTTCTTTATACCAGCTAGATAAAGCTGAACTTCTGGATAAAAACACCAAAGTGATTGGGGTTGCTAAAGATGAGTTCAGTCAGGATGAATTTAGAGAACTCGTCATCCTTGCGCTAAAAACCTTCGTTAAAGAACCCCTCTGCGAAGAAACACTCCAACGCTTCTTGTCCCGCTGCCATTATGTCGGCACGAATTTTACTGAATCAGCAGGCTACAGCGCCTTCCATGAATTGCTCAAACCAGAAGAGCGCGTCATGGTCAGTTACTTTGCCACCCCCCCTGCGATTTTTGGCGATATCTGCCGCTGTTTACACGAACAAAATCTTATCCATAGCGATTCTCGCGTGGTACTCGAAAAGCCCATTGGCTCCGATCTCGCATCTTCCCGCGTGATTAACGATCAAGTTTCTGCCTACTTCAAAGAAAACCAAGTTTATCGTATCGACCACTACTTAGGTAAAGAGACGGTACAAAACCTGATTGCGCTGCGTTTCGCTAACTCGTTATTCGCGTCTAAGTGGGATAACCGGACCATTGATCATGTGCAGATCACCGTTGCTGAAGAAGTGGGTATCGAAGGCCGTTGGGGTTACTTCGATAAAGCTGGTCAGATGCGCGATATGATCCAAAACCACTTACTGCAAGTGTTGACACTGGTTGCGATGGATCCTCCTGTTAACTTAGATGCCGACAGTATTCGCGATGAAAAAGTGAAGGTTCTTAAGTCGCTGCGCCCAATCAATGCCGACAATGTGTATGAAAACACTGTCCGTGGTCAGTACAGTGCGGGCTTCCTCAAGGGCAGTCCAGTGCCAGGCTATTTAGAGGAAGAGGGCGCCAACCTTCAGTCCCACACCGAAACCTTTGTGGCGCTGCGTGTTGATATCGACAACTGGCGCTGGGCAGGCGTGCCATTTTATCTGCGTAGCGGTAAACGCATGCCGTTCAAGAGCTCTGAAATTGTGGTGTATTTTAAAAACCCACCACACAACTTGTATCGCTCAAGCTACCGTAACTTGCCACCTAACAAGTTAACTATCCGTCTGCAACCACACGAAGGGGTTGAGATCCAGATGATGAACAAGGTGCCGGGGCTAGAGCAGAAACAACGTTTACAAACCACCAAACTCGACTTGAGTTTCTCGGATACCTTTAAAAACGAGCGTATCGCCGATGCTTACGAGCGTCTGTTGCTCGAAGCCATGCTCGGTAACCAAGCGCTGTTCGTTCGTCGCGACGAAGTGGAACAAGCTTGGACTTGGGTGGATGGCATCATCCAATCATGGGAACAAAGCAACGAGAAACCGAAACCTTATCCTGCGGGCACTTGGGGACCTGTAGCGTCGGTCGCGCTGATCACCAAAGACGGCCGTTCGTGGGATGAATAGGGGGCTTCGATGATTAAAGAAACCGTATTTAAATCCTTTGATACACCCGCAGCACTTGAGCAACAGTTGGCGAATAAGATCGCCAGCCAGTTGCAAGAGGCCGTGGATGCCCGTGGTAAGGCAAGCTTAGTCGTCTCCGGCGGCTCAACACCACTGAAACTGTTTGAACTCCTCAGCATGAAATCCATCGATTGGAGTGATGTTTATGTCACGCTCGCCGATGAGCGCTGGGTAGATGTGGAAGACAGTGCATCGAACGAGCGTTTAGTGCGTGAACATTTACTGCAAAACCGTGCGGCCAATGCCAAGTTCCGTGGATTGAAGAATATGTTTTCCACCGCTGAAGCGGGCGCCGATATGACCGCCGAGTCGCTGTCTAATTTCCCGCGTCCCTTCGATGTGGTGGTGCTCGGTATGGGCAATGATGGTCACACTTGCTCATGGTTCCCTTGCAGCGCCGAACTAAATGATGCCTTGAGCACTCAAGCCCTGTGTGTGGCAACCAATCCCACCACGGCGCCCCACGGCCGGATCACATTATCTAAGAATGCGATCCTCAATAGCAGACAGATTTATCTGCATTTGGTCGGGGAACAGAAATTATCCGTATATCGTCAAGCCTTAGAAAATGATGATGTTAATGCTATGCCCATCAGAGCCGTGTTAGCGCAGCGTAAAACGCCCGTTGACGTGTTCTGGAGCGCTTAAGGAGTCACTCTCATGCACTCAGTCGTTCAATCTGTTACCGACAGAATTATTGCCCGTAGCAAAGCATCTCGTGAAGCGTATTTAGCCGCGTTAAATGATGCTCGTAACCATGGCGTACACCGTAGCTCGTTAAGCTGCGGTAACTTAGCCCACGGTTTTGCTGCTTGTAGTCCAGATGACAAAAATGCATTGCGTCAACTGACCAAAGCCAACATCGGGATTATTACCGCATTCAACGATATGTTGTCTGCGCACCAACCCTATGAAACCTATCCTGAACTGCTGAAAAAAGCCTGTCAGGAAGTGGGCAGCGTTGCACAGGTCGCCGGTGGTGTACCTGCGATGTGTGACGGTGTGACTCAAGGTCAACCCGGGATGGAATTGAGCTTACTGAGTCGTGAAGTGATTGCCATGGCGACGGCGGTGGGCTTATCCCACAACATGTTCGATGGCGCCTTACTACTGGGTATTTGCGACAAAATCGTGCCGGGGCTATTGATTGGTGCCTTAAGTTTTGGCCATTTACCTATGCTGTTTGTGCCTGCTGGCCCAATGAAGTCGGGTATTCCTAACAAGGAAAAAGCCCGCATCCGCCAGCAATTTGCCCAAGGCAAAGTCGATAGAGCGCAGCTGCTTGAGGCCGAAGCGCAGTCCTACCACAGCGCTGGCACTTGTACCTTCTACGGTACGGCTAACTCAAACCAGCTGATGCTCGAAGTCATGGGGCTGCAATTACCGGGTTCATCCTTCGTGAATCCTGACGATCCACTGCGCGAAGCGCTGAATAAAATGGCGGCCAAGCAGGTGTGTCGTTTAACCGAGCTGGGCACTCAATACAGCCCAATCGGTGAAGTGGTTAACGAGAAATCCGTGGTAAACGGCATAGTGGCGCTGCTGGCAACCGGTGGCTCAACTAACTTGACCATGCACATTGTGGCGGCGGCGCGTGCGGCCGGCATTATCGTGAACTGGGATGATTTTTCTGAACTATCTGA
Organism: Shewanella decolorationis; assembly: GCF_004354305.1. Lineage (NCBI taxonomy): Bacteria > Pseudomonadati > Pseudomonadota > Gammaproteobacteria > Alteromonadales > Shewanellaceae > Shewanella > Shewanella decolorationis. The sequence goes on from NZ_CP037898.1 coordinate 308,279, forward strand.
CGCGGTTCCTTTGCTGGCCCGTGTTTATCCAAACGGTCATGCGGACATTAACCACTTCCACGCCGCAGGCGGTATGGCTTTCCTTATCAAGGAATTACTCGATGCTGGCTTACTGCACGAGGATGTCAACACAGTTGCAGGTTTTGGTCTACGTCGTTACACCCAAGAGCCCAAATTACTCGATGGCGAGCTGCGCTGGGTCGATGGTCCAACCGTCAGCCTAGATACCGAAGTATTAACCTCTGTGGCTACGCCTTTCCAAAACAACGGTGGCTTAAAACTGCTTAAGGGCAACTTGGGTCGCGCTGTGATTAAAGTCTCAGCCGTACAAGAAAAACACCGTGTAGTTGAAGCGCCTGCCGTGGTGATTGACGATCAAAACAAACTCGATGCGCTATTTAAATCCGGCGCGTTAGACCGAGATTGTGTGGTGGTAGTAAAAGGCCAAGGACCGAAAGCCAACGGTATGCCAGAGCTGCACAAGTTAACGCCGCTATTAGGTTCTTTGCAGGATAAAGGCTTTAAAGTGGCACTGATGACCGACGGTCGTATGTCGGGTGCATCGGGCAAAGTGCCTGCGGCGATTCACTTAACGCCAGAGGCTATCGATGGCGGGCTGATTGCTAAAGTGCAAGATGGCGATCTTATTCGTGTCGACGCGCTGACGGGTGAGCTCAGCTTATTAGTTTCAGATGCCGAACTTGCCACAAGAACCGCTGCTGAAATTGACTTACGCCAGTCACGCTATGGTATGGGACGTGAGCTATTTGGGGCACTGCGTTCAAATTTAAGCAGTCCAGAAACCGGTGCGCGCAGTACCAGCGCCATTGACGAACTTTATTAATACAAAGGAAGAATACCGCAATGCTTGAGAATAACTGGTCATTACAACCACAAGATATTTTTAAACGCAGCCCTATTGTTCCTGTTATGGTCATTAACAAGATTGAACATGCGGTGCCGTTGGCTAAAGCCTTAGTCGCTGGCGGGATCAGCGTGTTGGAAGTGACATTACGTACTCCATGCGCCCTTGAAGCTATCACTAAGATCGCCCAAGAAGTGCCTGAAGCGCTTGTCGGTGCAGGCACCATTTTAAATGAAGCCCAGCTCGAACAAGCAATTGCCGCTGGTGCGCAATTTATTATCACCCCAGGTGCAACGGTCGAACTGCTTAAAGCCGGTATGCAAGGCCCTGTGCCTTTGATCCCTGGCGTTGCTAGCATCTCCGAAGTGATGACGGGTATGGCGCTCGGTTACACTCACTTTAAATTCTTCCCAGCGGAAGCCTCGGGCGGTGTGGACGCGCTAAAAGCATTCTCAGGCCCATTAGCGGATATCCGTTTCTGCCCAACGGGTGGTATTACGCCAAGCAGCTATAAAGATTACTTAGCGCTGAAGAATGTGGATTGTATCGGCGGCAGCTGGATTGCCCCAACCGATGCGATGGAGCAGGGCGATTGGGCTAGAATCACTCAACTGTGTAAAGATGCGATTGGCGGGCTCTAAACCGCTTAAGTGTTGATCTCACAGATAATAAAAAACCACCGCAAGGTGGTTTTTTATTGCCTGAACAGCGCTACATTTCTTTGCTGAGCTCCACGTTGGAACCAGCTTTGGGGCTAAATAACTGCTGGTAAAGTCGTCCGGCAAACTCGTCCGTCATGCCAGAAATATAATCCGCCAACACCCTGTGGCTGTTTTGGCCTTGCTGCTCGCTGGTGCGCCAACGTTCTTGGGTATTGAGTGGCAATAAGCGCTCAGGATCCGAGGCAAACGCCTCAAAGAGCCCCATTACAATCTGTTGGCCCTTGTATTCCAGCATTTGGATCTCGGGTTTACGGATAACGTATTTAAACACTAACTGTTTTAGCACATTGAGCGCATGGGCAAATTCGGGTTCGAGGCTGGCATTAAACCGCAGCAACGGTTCCTCGAAGGCCGGATCGTCGTTGATGATAATGGCGGTGACAAAACCATTCACTAAGGTGCCGATGGCATCCTTTCGCAGATGATGTTCATGGGAGAAGAGTTTAGTGCCAATATCGGCAAGCTCTTGGCGGATCCAAGGATCGCCACTGTGCTTAAGTGTTGGCGCTACATCCTGTTGCCATTGCGAGGCTGTGACTATACCCATGACGATGGCATCTTCAAGATCGTGCACCGCGTAGGCGATGTCGTCCGCCAGTTCCATAATCGAGCAATCGAAGGATTTAAACTGAGTGCGTAGATGCGGATAGTTTGGCTGAACACTTGGTTGGACTGAGGTAAAGCGCGCTCTATCGGCAACGGATAACGGTTCCAGTACCCAATCGAAAATGTCGTTATCATCGTCGAATACGCCCTTAACAGGTGGCCATTGTGACGGTTTAAGCTGTCTGTGATTGGTGATTTCAGGATGTGTTCCTGGCACAAACAGCAGCGATTGCGGCGCGGGATATTTCAAAATGCCGAGCATAGTGCGGCGGCACAGATTCATCCCAAAGGCCTCTGTGTAGGGCTCGAGTTTCGAGAGGATGCGAAAGGTCTGGCCATTGCCTTCAAAGCCGCCGTGGTGGCGCATCATATAGTTGAGCGCGACTTCACCGCCGTGGCCAAAGGGCGGATGACCAATATCATGAGCAAGACAGAGTGATTCGAGTAGGCTCATTGATCCTAATAAGGGCTTATGCTCGGGATACTTACGACTCAGCTGCGCCGCGATGCCTGTGCCGATTTGTGACACTTCGAGTGAATGGGTTAAGCGCGTGCGATAGAAATCATTCATGCCCACCCCAAGCACTTGGGTTTTGGCCTGTAGGCGGCGAAAGGCGGCGGAGTGGAGGATCCTTGCCCTGTCCCTTTGGAAAGGGCTTCGATGATCATTTCGTCTTTGTTTATCTTCGCCATGGCGGCGTTCTTGCCAAACACTTGAGCTCATATGCATTCCTAGCGAGAGTGGTACATCACAACATCTTGTTAATTTCGTCTAAATTCAAGGTGAAACTTGGCACAAAGCAATCCATAAAATATTTCACCGCCGGATTAGGATTAGCCGCCAACATGGCTTCGAGGCGTTTGCGCGCGGTATTAAATTCGGTATTGCCGGCGCGATTTTCCTCTAGACACTTAAGGTAAGCGCACAGGGTATCGGCGGATTTGACTATGGCTTTGTAAATCGGATCGGCGTAATCGCTAATAAATAAGCTGCGATAATCCTCTTTAAATTCATCGGGTACCATATCGAGCATGCGCTGCTCGGCAATGGCCTCTATCTTCTTATACTCGGCTTCGATTTCTTTATTAAAGTACTTTACCGGTGTAGGTAAATCGCCGGTTAAGATCTCACTAGCATCGTGGAAAATCGCTAAACTCGTCGCCTGATGGGCATCGAGCGAGGTGCCAAATTTCTTATTACTGATAATAACGAGGGCATGGGCTACCATGGCAACTTGCAGTGAATGCTCTTGAACGTTTTCGGTGCGTACGTTGTACATTAAGGGCCAGCGCTGGATAAGTTTCATTCGGGCGAGGTGGGCAAATAAATGACTCATAATGCTCCTTTAAATGAATGCGGGATTAGGCGTGATTTAACTCGATGAAAAATGTGCGAGAAAAAGTACGGCAATGAAGCTTTAGCCTAACACAGACAAGGGGATAAGTGAGTGGCATGATTGAAGAGTTTTTGCGCTCGCTAAAAAATAAAGCGATCCTGAGGATCGCTTTAGTCGAGATTAACGTTATAGCCGATTTGGATATAAGGCCACAGCACTATTGCTTGTAGCTCTCGAGGAAATGACCAAACTCAGTCAATGCTTTAGTTAAGTCTTCCTTATAGGGTAAAAACACGACTCTTAAGTGATCCGGCTCTGGCCAATTAAAGGCACTGCCGTGCACCAGAAGGATTCTTTTATCCCTGAGTAAATCGAGTACCAAGCGCTCATCATCCCTGAGATTGAACTTCTTCATATCTAATTTAGGGAAGGCATACAGTGCGCCCTTAGGCTTTTTCACACTCACACCGGGGATTTGGTTCAATAACTCATAGCAGGTATCGCGCTGCACGGTTAAACGGCCGCTAGGTAAAATCAGCTCATTAATACTTTGGTAACCGCCGAGTGCGGTTTGAATCGCATGTTGATTCGGTACGTTGGCACATAGGCGCATCGAGGAGAGCATCTCTAACCCTTCGATATAGCTCTTGGCTGCTTTTAAATTGCCAGACAACATCATCCAACCGACACGAAAGCCCGCTGCGCGGTAGGCTTTTGATAGACCATTAAAGGTTACTGTTAAGATATCGTCAGATAGGCTCGCGGCCGGAATATGTTTGGCGTCGTCATATAAAATCTTATCGTAGATTTCATCAGCAAATAAAATCAGGTTGTGCTCGCGGCAGAGCTCGATAACTTGCAACAGTAATTCTTTACTGTAAACCGCGCCCGTTGGGTTGTTTGGATTAATCAACACAATACCACGGGTGCGGGACGAAATTTTGCTCTTAATATCATTAAGATCCGGAAACCAATCTGCGTCTTCATCGCAGCGGTAATGTACCGCTTTACCGCCAGCTAAATTTGCCGCTGCGGTCCACAGTGGATAATCGGGTGAGGGGATCAACACTTCATCATCGGTGTTCAATAAGCCCTGCATGGCCATCATAATCAGCTCAGACACACCATTACCGATATAGATGTCTTCAATATCGACGCCATGAATGCCCTGTGCTTGATAATGCTGCACAATTGCCTTGCGGGCAGAGAATAATCCTTTTGACTCACAGTAGCCTTGGGCGCTGGGGAGATTGAGGATCACATCGCGCACAATTTCTTCCGGCGCTTCAAAACCGAAGGGGGCGGGGTTACCAATGTTGAGTTTGAGGATGCGGTGTCCCTCGTCCTCTAAACGTCTGGCTTCCTTGTGCACTGGGCCGCGGATGTCGTAGCAAACAGTATCCAACTTGTTGGACTTGATGATAGGGCGCATTTACACCTCGAAACATGCAGTTAATTTAGGCTTAAGTTTGTGCACCATAACGAAATTATCTGGCTTAAGGAAGGGGGCTTGAGCACAAATAACAAGTTTTTTTCATCAAACTCGCCAGTTAAATATGCTTTAACTAAGCTTTAAATAAATTAAAACAAGTTATATATGCTAAAAACTGTAACTTTTAAAAACTATTGAACTACCACTTTCAGTGGGGATAGCCTTTGCGACTATCAAGCGGCTCGCTTAAGCTTCGGCTCACTTTTTAGAAACTTGAAAATCCACTCAGAGGTTAAATGTTAATAAAATTGTTAATCAGTTTTTGCTTAACCGCTGATTTACTGGCGGTGATCTCAGTTAATGCGGTTTTATCGAGTGTTCAGCGATTTTTTGATATTTAGGCAGATTAACTGAATGCTTATTAAGCATTTAAGGTCAAATAAAGATTTCTTTATTCTAACTTAAAGTTTTTTAAAATCAGATGGATGCGTCACTTCTTGTTTCGGTATCAAAAATTATTTTTTGTTAGCATAAATTTATAGTTGACTCGCTATTCGATGCGCTTTATTTTCTGCGCGATGTTTTCGGCAAGGCACCTAAGATAACAAGCTTTTAGCAGGTTTTATCAGCGGAGTTAGTCATCATGAAGCAGCAATATTGGCGTCCGTTATCGAGGTGATTTCAGGCGCTGTTCTAAAAACTTTTGCCTTTTAGGCGACTTATTTAGAGGACCTAAGTGCATGTCTGAACCGACAGCGTTAAGTCTTATTCCACCTTTGGTGGTATTGGTGTTGGCCGTTTGGTTACGCCGCCCCATCCTTTCTTTGATCATTGGTGCGGTAACTGGCTTTTTGTTACTCGATCCGTCGCAAGTTTTAAATAATTTCGCCAGTACTTCATTAAAAGTCATGGCCGATGAAACCATCGGTTGGTTGATTTTAGTCTGTGGTTGTTTTGGTGCGTTAATTGCCCTGTTAGTGCGGACTGGTGGTGCACTGGCGTTTGGTCGCAATGCACTGAAATTTGCCAAAGGCCCTAAATCCTCCCTGTTTATGACCTTTATTCTCGGGATTGTGATTTTTATCGATGACTATCTGAATGCGTTAACCGTGGGTGAAACCATGAAGCGTGTGACCGATAAGTTTAAAGTGTCACGTGAGATGCTGGCCTATGTGGTTGACTCCACCGCAGCACCTGTGTGCGTATTAGTGCCGTTATCCACCTGGGCAGTATTCTTTGGTGGCTTGCTGGTCGATAACGGTGTGGCGGCAGAAGGTCAGGGCATTAGCGTATATATGCAGGCGATTCCCTACATGCTTTACGCTTGGTTAGCCGTGGCCATGGTGTTACTGGTGGTGTTAGGTGTTGTGCCAGCCATTGGTCCGATGAAAAAAGCCGAGCTGCGCGCAGCAAAAGGTGAACCAGCAGAAGCACAGGTCGATTTAGACCAAGTACAAACCTCTGACGAATACGCGATTGCTGCGATTGAAGAAGAGTTTAAGCATGCCGATAATCAGGGCAAGCTGCACAATTTCTTGGTGCCTATCCTGCTCTTGGTTGCTTTTACCGTTTATTTTGAAATCGACGTGTGGAAAGGACTATTAGCTACACTGGTCGTCACTCTGCCTTACTATGCGGTGCAGCGTTTAATGCCACTGTCAGAAATGATGGATCAGATGATCGATGGTTTTAAGAGCATGTTGCCCGCGATAGGTACCGTAATCGCTGCATTCGTATTTAAAGATGTATGTGATGCGCTGCTGCTGCCACAGTATGTGATTGAGTCATTAAGCCCATTTATGACGCCTAAAATGTTGCCTGCTATTGTGTTTTTATCAATGGCGATCTTAGCTTTTGCCACGGGATCGAGCTGGGGTATTTTTGCGGTGACAATCCCAATTGTGATGCCACTGGCGCAATCGGTTGGTGCAGATATTCCATTAGTGATTGGTGCGCTTTTATCGGCGTCATCATTTGGTAGCCAAGCGTGCTTCTACTCAGATTCCACTGTATTAGCAGCCCAAGGCTCGGGGTGTAACCTAGTAAGCCATGCGGTGACACAGTTACCCTATGCGCTTATAGCCGCCGTGATTGCGTTCTTTGGCTTTATCTTCATAGCGTAAACACAGCTTAACTCGTTGATATTAAAAACCAGCTTCGGCTGGTTTTTTTATGCGCGAATGTTAATTGTAGCTTTGTGCTAACCGCAAGTTTAGGGATGAATCACTTGAGTTTACAAAATCTGAACTACGATTTAATAGGATGGTAAGAAATGCAAAAAGGCGCCTATGCGCCTTTTTGTGAGGGGAGATCAAGATGAATGCTAAGCTTGGTTTATTTGGACTGATTCGAAGACTTATCTGTAGTTTGCGTTTCGTTACCATCGGCTTCGTTTGGAGGTTGAGTTATGTCGGATTTTAGTTGTTTCTCTTTATCGTGCTGACCAAACTGTGGCAGTTTGAATTTTGCACTGTATTTCAGTGCGGCAAGATTGCTGGCAATCACCCCGACCACCAAAATAATAATGATCCACACTTCTAAGCTCGACATAACAACTCCTTATTGAGCAACGCCCTGATTAATCAACGGCTAAACGCTGCTCACACTTACGAATATCTTCTGGTGTGTCAACTTCAATTGAGTCGAAGGCACTGATAGCGACCTTAATTTTATGGCCATGTTCTAGGGCGCGCAGTTGTTCTAACTTTTCCAGATCTTCAAGGCGGCCTAATGGCAGGGCGGCGAAGGCTTGTACGAATCTGCGGGTGTAAGCATAAACACCTAAGTGTTTGTAAACTGGATAATCTTTAGTATCACGGCCGAAGGGAATACGTGCACGGGAGAAATACAGCGCGTAATAGTCGTTATCGAAGACCATCTTCACATGCATAGGATCGTCAAGTTCGGCTTTGTTGACAATTTCATAGCCGAGGGTCGCCATTTCAAACTCGCCTGGGTGACGTTCGAAGAGGCTAATAACTTGTTCGATGGAAGTCGGGTCGATAAGCGGTTGGTCGCCTTGAAGATTGATGACCAGATCGTCATCCTTCAAACCTAATTGGTTAATCGCATCATTGATACGGTCTGTGCCCGATGCGGCATCTGGGCTAGTCATAACCACTTTGCCACCGAAGCCTTCTACAGCGCTTTTAATGCGCTCATCATCGGTTGCAACATAAATATTGGTGAGGCCTTTGGCTAACGACGCGCGTTCGTACACGTGTTGGATCATCGGCTTGCCGTTAATCGGGGCTAAGGGCTTGCCCGGGAAGCGGCTTGAACCATAACGCGCCGGGATTAACAGAGTCACATTCATTAAATTATCCTACTTTATCAAAGATATGCAGTGTAGATAGACAAAAGGGCTCACAATGAGCCCTTGTCATCTGCTTGAGAGCTTAAATGCGACGGAACAGGGCAGTCAACATTTCGTCAGTGACTTTCTCTTCCCATGTTGGGCCGTACACGTTTGCCCATAATGGACCCATGCTCTTAGTCACGGCAACCATTTTCGCGATGGTTTCATCTGGCAGATCTTTACAGATGTTCTTCGGCAGGGTGATGTTGTGCTTCTTCATCATCTGACGGAACTCAGCCACACCTTCTGGGTAGAATTCTTCTAACACGTCGAAGGCGATACAGTTACCGATACCATGGTGGTAACCGAGAATGTAAGACAGACCATAAGATACCGCGTGGCATGCACCCACTTGGCTGTAAGCGATGCTCATACCGCCCATAAATGACGCCATCATCAGTTTGTCGTCTTTTTCGGGGTGATCTTCTAAGTACACTTGGCGGCAAAGCTCCATGGCTTTTTCAGCATAGGCTTTAGAGAATTCGTTTAAGAAGGTACCTTCTAAGGATTCAACGCAGTGGATATAGCAATCCATACCGGTGTAGAACCATTGGTCAGTTTCAACGCCATCGATTAACTCAGAGTCCATGATGATTTGGTCGAACACTGTGTAATCTGAGTTCAAACCCAGTTTACGCACTGGACCACATAATACTGCGGTGCGTGATGCTTCTGCACCGGTACCTGAAATCGTTGGAATACCGATGTGGTGAACCGCTGGGTTTTTGATTAAATCCCAACCTTGGTACATGGCTGAGCCGCCTGGGTTGGTCAGCATTAACGAAACTGCTTTGGCTATGTCCATGGTTGAACCGCCACCTAAACCGACGACGCTCACTGGCAGTTTGCTATTGAAAGCTTGAACTTGTTCTGTCAGGGCATCGATTTGCACTGTGCTTGGCTCATCATCTACGTTAACCCAAATCAGTAAGTCTTGGGCTTTCACAGGGATGCGTGCTTCGAGTGGTTTGCCTTGGTGAACGTCATCGACTAAAAATACCACGAAGTCATCGTCGGCTTTACGCTGTGCAGCTAAGACGTCATCTAACTGGGCGAAAGAGCCACGACCGAAGATCATCTTTTCAACTACTTTAAAATTTTTAAAACTCATTGCAAAAACTCCCTTTTATTATTGGGCAAATGCTTTCTTAATGTTTTCAATACGCTCGGCAATCTGAGCATCGGTCCAAGACAATTTAATGAGCATAGAAATAGTGCGGCTCATAATGGCATCAGATTTTGGCACAGAAATTTGAGTATAGTCAGGTCGGTCGGCGATTAATGTGATTGGTAACGCAGCAGGGGCCTTAAGCTCCTGAATGTGTTTCCAGTTTTTCAGATAATGCCAGTTGTTCACGTACCAGTAGAAGCAACCGTCAACGCCATTCTCAGCCAGTTTTTTGCTGATCTCTTGGGTACGTGCTTCTGTTGGTAGCATAAAGCTTAAGAAGCCAGCGGAATCACCCTCTGGATCGGGGATTTCGCGGAAGCTGACTTCAGGAATACTCGCCATAGCATCTTTAATGGCTTTTTTGTTTTTACGTTGAATATCGATAATGGTATCGAGTTTACGTAACTGGGCTAAACCTAAGGCCGCATTCATTTCAGAAATACGGAAGTTCAGACCCATAATCGGGTGTGACTCGGCGCCACGGTCTTTACCAATATGGTCATGGCCATGATCGGAAAACTGATGGGCGTTATCGTAAATTTCGGTGTTATTGGTGATCACCGCACCGCCTTCACCACAGGTGATGGTTTTAACAGAGTCGAAAGAGTAACAACCGACATCACCGATAGTGCCTAGGGCTTGACCTTTATAGCTGCCACCAATGGCTTGGCAGGCATCTTCAAGTAATACGAGGTTGTGCTTTTTACAAATGGCTTTGATTTCGTCCATCTTGGCCATAGAGCCACACATATGCACTAAGTTAATCGCTTTTGTGCGTGGAGTGATTACCGCTTCAATGCCTTCAGGTGATAGACACAGGGTCTCGTCGATTTCGGCAAAAATCGGTACTGCACCCGCCATGAAGATGGCTTCTACAGACGCAACAAAGGTAAATGGTGGCACGATAACTTCATCGCCAGCGCCAATGCCTGCGGCCATCATCGCCGTTTGCAGCGCGGCAGTACCGCTTGATAACAGATGCGCATGCTTAACATTCATTTTCTCGCAGAGCAGTTGCTCCATATCGCGAGTCTTCCAGCGATCATTACGCATATGGTCGAAGTTATAACGGAAGGTAAAGCCGTGCTCCATCACATCGGCGACTTCTTGCTTTTCTTCTGGACCAAATAATTCAAAACCGGGCATGGAAGGTATCTCCTTAGAATTTGTGGCGCATGGTCGCGCTGCAATTAACTGGCGGATTATAACTGGGCAAAAGATCCCTTGCGATGTTTTCTTGATGAAAATAAGGTCATGTTGAGATTTCGAGCTTAGTTTTTGCTCACTTAGCAAGATTAGGTGAATGAAATGATAAATGTTGTCTAACGCGATGAAGTTAAATGGCCACCTTGGGATAGATTTTGGCCATTCCTCGTAAATGCATAGCTGGTCTTTATCTTTAAGGCGTAAAACCAAAAACCTGCACAGTGGCAGGTTTTTGTGTTGTAACCTTGTCATGCAATCTCGGTGTTAACCGCTATCGCGATCGCGGTATGAGCATTTATACGACTTGCGCGCGATCAACCGTGACGTCAAGATCCGTTAATAGGCCATTGTCGATACCGTAAATCCAACCATGGACAGCCAATTCTTGGCCGCGAGCCCAGGCTTCTTGCACGATAGTGCTGCTGGTGACGTTGGAAACCTGTTCAATCACATTGAGTTCACATAAGCGGTCAAAGCGTTTAGCTTCATCCATTTGCATTAATTCATCATGATGAATGCGATATACATCCCGAAGATGGCCGAGCCAGTTATCAATCAAACCCAATCGCTGATTACCCATTGCGGCACGTACACCACCGCAGCCGTAGTGTCCCACCACCATAATATGTTTCACTTTAAGCACATCGATAGCGTATTGCAGTACTGATAGACAGTTAAGATCGGTGTGGATCACCATGTTAGCAATATTGCGGTGAACAAAGACTTCGCCTGGCATTAAATCGATGATTTGGTTAGAAGGGACTCGACTGTCGGAACAACCAATCCAGAGATATTCAGGGTTTTGCTGTTTTGCCAGTTGTTCAAAAAAATCAGGGTGTTCTTGACTGATGCGTCCGGCCCAGCGGCGGTTATTATCGAATAAGGGTTTGAGTAATTTCATTTTAACCTATTGTTTTATTGGACATATTAAAATGTCTTTTGCCCTAAATGATGCAAGCCGCACCTTTTTTTGCGCTTGAGTATACCAGTAAAATCGTGGCCTCTGGTCTATCCAATTAAGTTTAAACTCAGGTTTGTTGGCGATGTTAAAAAACTCATCTGCAAAATACCACGAGTAAAAGTTACTGTTTATTAAATAAAATTAATTGGTTATGGCTATTCGGTGCCATGTTGAATGGCAAAAGATAGGGGTAAACAACTATTGGCGGGTTTTCCACAGAATGGTGATATTGATGCCTTCTAGCGAAAGAAGGCATCAATAGTTGAAGGTTAGTCAAGAGTTAAAATTTACCCACGACTTTGACATTAGGCGTGACCTCAGCGGCATCAACAAACCCAATCATATTGGGGTTTGCTGCAACCAGATTCAATATTTCTGCACTTGAATCCACCACTTTGGGGGGTTGACCTTGACCCGAGAATACCAATTTTGACCAATACGCTTTTAGCTGACTCTCCGTCTTATTCAGGATCTGTTTGACAAAGGCTTCTCTGACTGGCGAGCCTTCGGCCTGATCGAGCGCAACTATCGTACCGCCATTAGCAAAGGTCTTGAGCTTGCCTGAGTAAATTCTTGAAATATCTGCCGCAGTAATTTCTGAGGCGTTGGATGGATGTACCACTACAGCAATTTCGGCTTGGACCCAAGGGCTGAGCAAGAGGAGCAGACTCAAACCTACTGGCTTTAGCAGTTTTTTTGTTGTTTTAGGTAAATTCATAAATCACTCCTTAAAAAACAAGATCAATAGCCATACTCAACAGTTGCTCATCGGAGGACGGCTTATCATTGCTGTAATTGGTATATTCGAGTTTGAGTGCCGCAGAGGGATGAAAATCCCAACGGGTGCCAATGATGTAATAGGAGCTGTCTTCTTGTTGTGCTTCTAATGCGGCTTTCGTTCCCATCACTAATGGCGCGAGTGCAGCTTGATTGGCTGGTGGTAGCGCATTATAGACTGGCAGCATAGCATCATAGGCATCATATTGTGGGTCGCCTTTATCAATGCCATAGGTTAAATGGAAGGTAAAATCATGGTAACGAATACCCGCGGAGACAAACGCTGAATCTTGGATGTTAAAGCTACTTGGATCGACGTCAATTCGGGTGTATTCCGCCAGTACGAACCATTTTCCAGCATCATATTTTACGTTTGCGCCAATCAGTAGCGCGCTATCATCTATCGCGAGTAAATCATCTACAACTTGCTGATCGAATAACCCCGTTTGGGATATGGCGTCACCTAAGCCAAGCAGTGCGGGTAATTCATATGAAAAATCAGTTACGACACCAACATTTAACCCATACTCAAAACCTGAAGTGATAAAGTTAAAGTTCATGATATGGCCCTTGGCTGAAAAGGGCGCTGGGGGCGTTGATGAACCGACAGGCGCGTAGTCTGATACGGATGTCGTAATATACTTGTAGGTTAAACCCACCTCGGTATTACCCCATATATCTGAATAAACTAAACCTACACCTTCTCCAGAATTAAAGGGCAATGAGTAAACTCCCCTAGGTGGCGTTATCCAATGATAGGCATAGCCAACATCGATATAATCGGAATATTTGTAAAGATTAAAGCGCTGTCTTCCTGCCATCAGCATTAATTTATCGCTAATGTCATAGGAAATATAAGCCCATTCAAACTCCGCACTATAATCGTCACTGCCACGGGAGAGAACTTGTGCTGTTGCCCGTAAACCACCGCCTAAATCGGCTGCAAATTGCAGAGCTACTTTTGAATCGTTATTAAAGTCGATTTCTTTATCATAACCGTAGTAACTTTTATCATCGGATAAGCTTGAACCTGCAACAATGGAGGCAAAGCCGTTTATTTCAACATTAGCGTATAGGGAAGGAATATAGAGTGCGCTTAACACGCCCAGTGCAACTGTACTTTTTCTCATGTTAAAAAACCTTTTTGAGGGAATACAGTTATAAAGGTAGTTGAATATTTGGGGGTTTCACGCTGATTTAACATTTTTGAGATGAATTTAACAAAATGTGATGTTAAATCCCATTTAATGATAAAAACATTGAAGGGGATGGGTATCTGGATTTTTTAATTGCCATGTTGCTTGTTGTTTATGCAAGGCAAACTTCGCATTACTAGTTCATCATAACTTCGGAAGCTGAGGTGTTAAAAACCAGCATAAAGAGACAATCTAGCAAGTACATTTATCGTTGACTGTGACCGTATGCTATTTGCGGCTTATCAGTTTTATCCCTCGTCTTTTGTGGTCGATGGACAATTTGACGACATTCGAAATCGTCAACAAGCGCTAGTCAATTTGAATGATTTTATGTGAGAGCATGGGGCCATGCTCTCGATATCTCGATGAGACTAGATGTTTTGGCTGAGGAATAGAGATAGTTGCTCAGTGACAAATTCTGCTTGTTCTAGGCTGGAAATATGCCCAGCGTTAGGAATGTGCACTAATTGACTGCCATCGATGGCATCACTCATCAAGTAACTTTCTAAAACACTGCGCGCCTTGTCTTCTACACCCACCATGATTAAGCAAGGTAAGGTAAATTGTTCGGCAAACTCCATAGTATCGCGGCGGCCAAAAATTATCCGCCCAAGCTTAACAATGCTCGGGATAGTCTCTGGCGTTTGGGCTGCCAAGTAGGCTTCAAAACGCTGAACTAATTCGGGATTATTCGCTTTGGCATTATCGGCGAAAAATAGTGGTGAAATGGCGCTGATAAGCGGCGCAGGTATGCTGCCTGCGGCTTCGATCATATCCAACATGCCAAAATATTTGGCGCGGGTGATCTCAGGCTCAAAACCGATAAAACTGTCTAGCATCACCAGCGCATTGACACGGGCGGGCGCACTAAGCACGAGCTCTGCGCCCCACATCGCGCCCACGGATAAGCCGATCACCGTAAATTGCTCGATATCAAGGGCGTCCATCAGGGCTAACATATGCTCACTGATGTCTAACAGACTGTTGCAGCTTGCTGGGACGGCATCCGATTGGCCGTGTCCCCAGAGATCGGGCACGATGCAGCGATACTGTTGACTTAAGCTAACAATTTGTGGCGCCCACATGGCGCTATCCCAGAGGTAACTGTGGCCAAATAATAGCGCCGGGCCTGAACCTATATCGAGGTAACTGAGTTGGCTACCAGCGATGTTGAGTTGTTTTCTGTATAAAGAAAAATCCATAAAACCTACTTTTTTAAGACAAGAACTGAGTGTAAGGTGCCATCAAGTTGTTGAATTGCGAAACCTTAAGGCTTTGCAATTCGATGTACATATTCCGCGACTAAGGTTGGTAAGCGGGCGAGCACCGCTTCTTTAAGCAACATATCGCTGTGCTGGATAACCTGCGCTAAGGCCTGCACCTCAAATTGGGGTAACAGGGTTTGAGACACGGGGAAATAGCTGATATGCCATGGCTCGGCGCTGACGGCGCTTTTACCGCGTTGAAAAGGAAAATAAAACCCAAAGTTTTTAGCGTGCTGGAGTAGCCACTGGTGCAAGCGTGCGCAGGGGCCGCTGTCAGTGTATTCGGCTTCCACTAAACGCAGGGATTTCACCTCGATTTGCTTGGCATCAAATACATCGATATCCGTACCCCAATGGTGGCGTGACGCACCGGGCAATGCCGACCAGAGTAAAATCAAATCAACTAATTCATCATCGCTGAGTGGACTGATATCCACGGGCTGTTCGTTGATATCGAGCACTGCACGCTTACCGCTGGCCTTGGCGTTCCAAATGGCGAGTTGCCGGTCAAAAGGACGATAGGCCGAGCAAATCGCGAGAGCTATCCCATCTTTGGCGGCGCTGTCCGCCATCGCCTTAAAGGCGAGGGCGGTTTGAGCCTCCAACCTAAAGCGAGTTTCGCTCGGGTGATGGGGACTCAGTAGTTCGACCAGTTGCAGTCTCTGCGCTGACTCTTGTGTTACTATTCCATACAGCTGGGCAGTATTCCTTAAGCGTGGCGTGGCGTTTAACACAGTAACTGTTCCAAAATCACTTCGTAGCATAGGGCTAACTGCTCGAGATCATCGACCTTTACGCATTCATTCACTTTATGGATAGTGGCGTTCACTGGGCCGAGTTCCAACACTTTGGCGCCCGTTGGTGCAATAAAGCGTCCGTCAGAGGTGCCGCCGGTGGTTTGCGGATCCGTATCATAACCAGTGACCTGACGAATCGCATGGCGGGTCGCGTCTAACAATGGGCCTTCGCCAGTTAAAAATGGCAGGCCGTTGAAGGTCCAGCTGAGGTCATAATCCAGTTCGTGGGAGGTCAATAAGGCTTCCACACGCTCGATTAATATCTCGGCGGTCACTTCGGTCGAATAACGGAAGTTAAACATGACCTCTAGGGTGCCTGGGATCACGTTCGATGCGCCCGTGCCGCCATTAATATTGGCGATTTGCATGCTGGTGGGCGGGAAGAATTCGTTGCCATTATCCCAATGGGTTTGGCTTAACTCGGCTAAAAACGGTGCGGCTTTGTGGATTGGGTTATCCGCAAGGTGCGGATAGGCCACATGGCCCTGAATGCCCTTAACGGTTAAGTTGGCGGTGAGACTACCACGGCGACCATTTTTGACTACATCACCGAGTTTTAGGGTCGATGAGGGTTCGCCCACTAGCGCCCAAGTGATTTTTTCATTGCGGGCTTCTAGGGTGTCGATAACCCGTGTGGTGCCATTGATAAAGGGGCCTTCTTCATCGCTGGTGATCAAAAACGCAATCGAGCCGGGATGATTAGGGTGCTTAGCCACAAAACGTTCGGTCGCAACGATCATCGCCGCCAGCGAGCCTTTCATGTCGGCGGCGCCGCGACCATAAAGATAACCGTCAATAATGGTTGGTTCAAAAGGCGGGGTATGCCAGCGGCTTAAATCGCCCGCGGGCACTACATCGGTATGGCCGGCAAAACAAAATACGGGGCCTGCATTACCGCGACGCGCCCACATATTGGTGGTGTCTTCAAAGACCATGGGCTCAATATTAAAGCCAATGGCAGCAAGACGTTCGGCCATCAGGGTTTGGCAGCCTTCATCCAGCGGTGTGACCGAGGGACGGGCGATTAACTCTTTAGTCAGTTCGGTAACCGGCCCAGTTTTCGAAGCGTGCGTCATAGGGAAAACACCTTCTTATATTCGGCTTCGTTAAAGCCTACCAGCACTTGTTCACCCACGGTGAGCACAGGACGCTTGATCAGCGTCGGATGAGTGAGCATCAGTTGAATGGCTTTGGTTTGGTCGATATCCGCTTTATCGGCATCACTCAAGGCGCGAAAACTGGTACTGCGTTTATTAAAGACGGTTTCCCATCCGGCAATTTGACACCAATGCTGAAGATCCTTTTCTGCTAATCCATCTTCCCTAAAGTCATGGAAGTTGACCGAAAGTTGATGGGTTTCAATCCATTTACGTGCTTTACGCACTGTATCGCAATTTTTAATACCAAAAAGGGTCAAGATGATGCTCCTATCGAGGGGCGCCGTTGGCACGCATTGATTTTGCTCGCATTGTGGCATTGTGCGCTGGATGCCACAAGGGGGATATATGGTTGTGTAGGCGGTAACTATTCAGAATGCCCCTAGAAATATCCGGGCAAACAGCGACGAAAGCTTAAGCGTCAGTTAAGTATTGGCTTCTAGGCTAAGTTTTGAGCTTGGGTATTGAGCCTAAGTCGAGAAGGGGATCGCGATGAATATCAGTACAAGCAGCTCAATGTTAGCGCATAGCTATGCCGTCAACCGTTCATCTCTAACCGCTGCGTTACAAGCTCAGCCTGCGCCAGCCAAGGTGGAAGAGCTGAATGAGTCAGCCAAGGAGCGCGCCCGTGAGGCGAGTCAAGGCGAATCGATTGATACCTATGCCTAGCTGAGTGTGAAGCCTATAGATAAAAGCCGAGCAACTGCTCGGCTTTGTGTTTTAGGAAGCAAGACTAATTAAAACATGAGGTTGATTAGAAGTTCATCTCTACCGCTAAATAATATTCACGCCCTACAACGTTGTAGTAAGAACGTGGATAATGCGGCCAAGAGTTTTGGGTTTCATCAATCTCTGGACCCGCATCGAAGATATTATTTATACCGCCGGATAACTTAATCGCATCGGTTAACATATAGCTGGCGGCCCAGTTCACTTCGATATGACTGTCGATAGTGACGGCATACTTGTCCGCTAACCCATTGTTAATAAATGCCTCTTTACGCTGGCCATTCATGCTATCAGTGTACTTGAACAGCAGGTTGGTGGCGAAGTCATCATAGTTCCAACCGATATTTAAGTTACCACGGATTTTGGGGGCCGAGCCGTCACCGTCAATCAGATCTAATGGCTCAGAATCAGGGGTTAATTGCTCTTCCCACTTCAGCAAATAGGTGCCTTCGAGACGGGCAGTTAAATCACCGTAATTTGCAAGCTCATAACGATAACCAATAGAGAAGTCGATACCCGAGGTTTCTTGGGATGACATGTTAATCGCTTGGGTATTAACCTGGGTTAATTTACCGTCGGCATCACGGAAAATCTTATCGGCGAAGGCGTCAGCGTGATCCAAGATATACTGGGCGCTTGGGCTATTAACTAGATTGTCGATTTCAACAATCCAGTAGTCCAAGGTGAGGTTGAAATCGTTGTAATCCCACACCATGCCGAGGTTATAGTTTTTACCTGTTTCTGCCTCAAGATCAGGATTGGCGCCGATAGTGATGGGCAGTGAGTCAATCTTCTCACAGGCAGGGCCAGATCCACCCGCGGCATCACAGGTCGGGGTATCAATTACTGTACTATAAGCCGCGGTAGGCTCACCAAATAAGCGCTGCATATCCGGTGCACGGAAGGTTTCCGCATACAGACCGCGTAATAACAAACTATCAATCGGGCGATACTCTACCGCGACCTGTGGGCTAAATTGGCCACCCACATCGGATAAATCGTCGTAGTAGTCGTAACGGCCTGCAAGTGTGACGGTGAGGTTTTCGATTACCGGTACAGCAACCTCGGCATAACCTGCATATTGCTCACGTTCACCTTGGGCGCTGCTACCACCTTTACCCATGACACCGCCGTTAGTGGTAAATGTATCGGATTTGTCATAGAACCATTCTTTACCGTATTCGACGCCCACGGCATAAGCTACTGTTCCTGCCGGTAATTCAAAGGCATCGCCACTGATCCCTGCGTTGAAGCTCGATAGGGTGGATTGCCCCTTTTTACCGCCTTGGAAGTCCAGCAGTGCAGCATCGTCTGCGGAGATCACATCCAGTAGGGAATTACCGTTAGTACCCGCGGTGAGGTAGTTCCACATACTTTGGTAGGTTGGCGAACCTGCGGTGGTAGAGTCTACCGTTTGACGTGCAATCGACCATGAGGTGTCGTATTCGATAGTATCTGTGAGGTAACCTTTGCTGCCTAATAAGAAGGAGAAATTGTTCGTCTCAAAATCAGAGGTGCGCGGACCTAACTCAGACATACGACGAGTGTAGTAATAGTCTCCATCGGCAGCACCGGCGAAATCTCCGCCGAAGGCGGTAGTTTTATCGAAGACTTGGGATAACCCATTGAGCTCATCAATGATAGTGACGTTATTGCCCGACACGTTGAACATAAAATCTTCGCCAACTGTTGCCGATTCAATCTCAGTGTAGGTGGATGCATGGGTATAATCGAGGCGCGAATACAGCTGATGATTATCGTTTAAGTCTTTGGTGAGGTTGATCATTGTTGAGTAGCGCTTTTGCTCAGGCGAAAAGTCGCGCTGCGCTGAGCGATCGAACCCACACTTTCCATTGGCCATCATCACATAGCCTCGTGCTTCACAGTCGGCAGCACTTAAGGTTTTTAGTAATTTGCCATTGCTGTCTACTAGGTTAGCGCCATAGGAACTGTAACCAGCATAGTAGTTACCAGGAATAATATCTGTGCCCCATTCTGGGCGATCCGAGGCTTTTAACGCTTGACGGTCTTCATACTCAGCGAAGAAGGTCAAGTTCGCTTTATCACTGCTCACGCCAGTCATAAAAGAGAATTGGTTGTTTTGCAGACCACCATCGAAGGTGTCAGAGCGACGGTATTTGAAGGTACTTTGTTCAACGTCTTTCTTCAAAATGATGTTAATAACACCGCCCATCGCATCTGAGCCGTAAATAGCCGAAGCGCCTGTGGTTAAGATCTCAATACGTTCAATCGCGCCTAACGGAATGTTTGCCGTATCGACAAAGCTATCGGTACCACCGGCACCAAAAGGATATTTAGGCACGCGCTTGCCGTTGATCAGGGTCAGCACACGTCCAGCGCCCACACCACGCAGGTTGACGGCAGACGCCGCTGGGGTAAAGCCGTGGACTTCCTGCTGGGTCATTGAGCCACCAGAGTTTTGCGACAGATTACCTAACACGTCTTGAACTGAGTTAAAGCCGCCTTTTTCGATGTCGGCAGCGCTGACCACCACGATTGGGGAGGCATTTTCAAGATCGGTGCGTTTAATGCGTGAACCTGTTACTTCGATACGCTCAACTTTATTATCGATCACAGCCGCTTCATCGGCGGCAAATACTTGCGGTGTCACCGAGGCGGAGACTAAAGCAAGTAAACTAAAACGAACCGCACGAGCGACGGTTGTTTGCGTAGTCATATTTTCATTCCCTTAACAATGCCATGACGATCAGGAAGGGTTTCATCAAGGCTTATATTTATTTGCAACTGCCCTCCATAGCCGAAAAATTATCATTAACAACTTTAATATCAATAGCTTAATTGTTGTGTTGTTGATGCGTAAATGTTGTATTTGTAATCTTTGGCGAACTAATTAAGTGAGATAAGAAATAAATAATGACGGCATAGCGTGCGTTTTGTGGGTGGTTGTATCTTAATGTAACGAAACATTATCTTTACAATGTCAATTTTTGTACTAGGTCTTTAGTTTGATTGAGTTTTAGATTCTGTGAGCTACATCAAGTTGGGATAAAAGCGGTAAATTGGGAGTATCTTATTAACTGTTGAAAATAAGTGCATTATTGTTGAGGCTTCAGAGATTTAACAAATCTTAACAGGTAAGCAAATGGCTTGTTTGCATACTATGGCTTATTTTACTGTCGGGATGTGTGTCCATTGTGTGGTATAGCGAGGAGAGAGTTGGCCACGCTTCATGCACCAATCGGCATTGAGTCCTTGCCCTGCAAATTGGATCTTGGCTTTACCGCTGTGATTAACGCTATCCAGTAGTTTCATCAATTCTTTACTTTTAGGTTGTGGTTTGACTTCATCAAATAATCCTAGCTGAAACACACCTGGTGCATAAAAGTCCCCCAGCATCACACCAGCCTTGGCATAGGCATAGCCATCACGCCAAAGCCTAGATAACAGCCGCTGTGCTAATGCAATGAAATCGCGGGTATCGTCACTGGGATAAGCTAAGTTACCCGTAAGCACCTGACTGCATTTGGGCTGATGCTCAGTGAAATAACTGGTGCGAATAAATACGGATAGAGTGCGTGCAAGTTGGCCCTCTGCACGCAGTTTTTCGCAGGCTCGACAGGTATAATCATTGATGGCCTGTTGCATTGCGGTGAACTGGGTAATGCGTTCGCCAAAGGATCGCGAACTCACGATTTGCTGTTTTGTTGCGACGACCTGCTGAATATCATTACAGGCAATACCGTTAAGCTCGTGTACTGTTCGCTCGACTATTACGGAAAAGCTGTCTCGGATCAGTTTAGGCGGAGTATCGGCGAGCTGGAGGGAGGTATGTATCCCCATCAGTTTTAAACGTTGAGCAATTTTACGGCCAATTCCCCACACTTCATCAATTGGCGTCAAGGCCATTAAACGCCGTTGACGTTCTGTCGTGCGTAAATCGACAACGCCTTGAGTCATTGGGTATTTTTTAGCGGCATAATTGGCGAGCTTGGCTAAGGTTTTACTGGGGCCGATGCCGACACAGACACTGATCCCAATCCATTGTTGGATCCGTTGGCGGATCTCTGTAGCCAACTCCGCGATATCTTGACACTTATCGAGTCGAGAGAGGTCTAAAAAAGCCTCGTCAATTGAGTAGACTTCTACTCTTGGCACCATTTGTTCGAGAGTGCTCATCACTCGATTTGAAATATCGGCATAAAGTGCATAGTTGGACGAAAATACCGCTATGTTATGGGAGCGGATCAGGTCCATCACCTGATACACGGGGACGGCCATTTTTATGCCTAATTGCTTTGCCTCCAATGAGCGCGCAACGACACAACCATCATTATTGGAGAGCACAACAATCGGTTTACCTTGAAGATCGGGCCGAAATAAGCGTTCGCAGGAAGCGTAGAAGTTATTACAATCAACAAGGGCAAATAGTGAAGCAGTCATTTGAGTTTTTTCACCACACAAGTCACCACACCAAATAGGTTGAGTTCGGAATCATGGTGGATGGTAATGGCTCTAAATGCCGGATTACGGGGTATTAATTGCACAACCGGACGTAATTGCAATTGTTTAACGGTGAATTCACCATCAACCGCGGCGACCACAATATCGCCATGTGCCGCTTGCAATGACCTATCCACCACTAATATGTCGCCGCTGGAAATGCCCGCATCCACCATAGAATCCCCTTGTACTTTTACAAAAAATGTCGCAGTGGGATGTTTAATGCATAATTCATTGAGATCGAGTGATTGCTCAACATAATCGTGGGCTGGAGAAGGAAATCCCGCCGCAACGGAGGAGCTAAAAAGTGGATACTGTGTTTGTATACGCATAGGAAGAACAATAAAATTTAAGTGCTGTATATAAAAACAGTATAGCGTATTTTGATGACTTGTCGAAAGCGTGTTGAGTTCGACGGCAAATAAAAAGTTGCAGACATATTGCTACCATTGAAAGTGCCACAGTAGCAATAATCTTGAGACTACCTTGGTAACGGCCAATCTAATGCATGTGTTCGTTTTTGCTTGGCTTTTGGTTGCGGCAATTCTTCACCGCAACTAAAGGGGATGTTCCACATCATCTAGGGCTACTCCCTGTGCTGTAAAACTTAGCTTATCCATCCCAGTAAGAGCCACCAAAGGTAGTCCAACGGCATCAGCAGCAATAAAGTTATCAGCGCTAAGGGTAAGGTGACTTTCAGCAGATGGGTGAGGGGTTCCTGAGACAGTTGCATCGCCAAAATCAGTGGTGCCACCTGATAGGGAAATATTACCGTCGAAAAACCGATCACTTGCGTCATCAGTACCGCGGGGAGTGAAAACCCTGTCGCATTCGCCAAGTCCGCGGCCATGGGGGTTAATACCGTGGGCACGCCAGGCACGGTAGTGATCTAACCCACGATAATTCAGAGCCTATTTCACGATAAATACCGAGATTAGATAAAGAAGGCCAAAATTAAATTGGCTCGTTTTGGGATGATTTAACCAAAAAAAAGGCTATCTCTCGTCAATTTTATAGCTGCGAAGGATGTAGTAAATGTTATTCAAGCGTTGTCTTTCAACCTCTATCACTGGCCGCTCTCTATTAATGAGCTTTAGCTGAGCAAAACCAGGGAAAACAACTCCAAGAATGAAGGCTAAAAACAACCATTGGCCCCCATTGCCTAGATACCTACACAGAAAAAACATGGGCAAGGTAATCATCAGAATTTTGGAAGGCAGACTTCCCCAAATCTTTGCTTCAGCATCCTTGATGATTTCTTTACTGAAGTCTCTTTGAGCTCTTAATTCTTCAATAGTACATAAGGACAACAGCTTTGGTTGATTCGGTTCGATAGTCCAATGGTTAACTATGTCACGGCCAGCAATTTGGTGATAGTGCCCCTCAATCTGTTGAGTAACCTGATAGTTTGGTTGCTGTTTCATTAACCAACTCCATAATCATCTGCCATGAGATTACTTCGCTTTTTTCACTATATCGCGACCAGCAACCTCATTTTTGTTTCCTGAAACATGCTGTTTGACAGATGTCGTATCATCATTTTTTGATACCCCAAAGACTTCATTAGCATCGATACCTACCTTCTTAAATACTCTGCTTTCTTCTTCATAAATAGGAGGTAATTTGCCTATTTCTACCCTTGATTGTGCATGAGATATTTGAGCGAAGTAAGCTACTTCCTCTCTAACAGCCCTTGTCCAGTTATCGTTAGGCTCCAGTAGCCTAATAACTCTGTTGTATATCAATCCTACGTTATGGATAGTTAACAATTCAGGAGCAGTTTTTTCAAACTCCATTCCTATACCTTCCAACAACATAGGGTCGAGGCCACCTAAATAACTACGACCACTCACGCCAAGCAATAAATAATCTAAAGAAACATCTTTTGCAGTGGCAAAGCTACAAATCCTTTCATAAGGGATTGTCCCTCTTCTTTTCCAAGTAGACAAAGTTTGGGGGCTAACTCCAAGAACTTCTGCGACATCAGCGTCCGTGTAAACATCACTTAGTTTAGCAATTCTCGATAAAACATCTACAAGCTTTAATTCAATATTCATATTGACAATCCGATACTACATATGAATACTACATTTGAGTAATGAGTATTCTTTTTGTTAATTGTATATACATATTGAGGAGTTTCACTATGAACGTCAATAATCATATCCCTAGCCGTGACTTATACAACCAAGTGAGAGCTGGCTTTATTGGCCAGGGTTCTTCTTTAACTAAATGGTGCCGTAACAACGGAATCAAGCCACAAAATGCTATCCATTGCCTTATGGGCACATGGGATGGCCCTAAGGGGCAAGCGCTACGTGCAGAACTGATCAATGAATCCGGCATAGCTGCAATCTCCAAAGTGGCATGAGGTCGAATATGAGCATAACAGCCCAAGCAATACTGAAAAGGAGCAATCCTCAGATGTTTTTGGAAACGCTGTTTAATGCCTGTTTAAAGGAGATTCCAATGGCTAGAACCAGTTTGCTTAAACGTAATGCCGTCTCTATCCCTCACGCAATTGAGCTATGTCTCGAAGTCGCCAGACAAAAGCATAACTTTAGTGTTGATCGTGTGGCCGATGGTATGGGACTCGCGAATAAGTGGGTGATCTATAAATGGATGGAGTCAGGCCGCCTACCTGCGTTAATGATCCGTCCGTTAGAACAGACCTGTGGTGCCGATTTTGTTACACGTTATTTAGGCCATTCAGCCCATAAGCTGCTGATAGATATCCCCACTGGCCGCAAAGTAAAGGCGGTGGATATTAATCAATTGCAAGCCTCATTTACGCAAAGTGTCAGCTTGATCCTCGCGTTTTATGAAGGCTGCGCCAATCAAGCCGAAACCCTTTCATCACTCACGCAGTTGTTAGAAGGTGTTGCTTGGCATCACCAGAACGTGGAGCAACACAGCCAACCCCAATTAGAGCTGGATGGAGGGTTTGATGAATAACGAATATCTGATTATGGCTATCGCTAAGTTACTGCAAGGCTTAGAAAAGCATGAAGCGATGACAGTGCTAACTGAAGCTAAGCTATCTTTGAATTTTGATAAATCGCCCTTACCAGAGCTGAAACAGTGCGCCAATACCTATAGGAGAGGCCAGCCTACAAAAATCAGTCAAGATCCAGAAGTTGAAGCCTTTATTCTTTCTCTGCCATACATGAGGCAAACAGACATATTAGCTGAGGTAGCGGCTAAGTTTGGGGCTGATAGAACTCCTAGTCGATCAGGGTTAAGTCGCTACTTGATGATGAAGAGGAAAGCTGTATGAGTTATCAACCTCCTAAAGTCAGAAACACCAACACGTTAGTCAAGGCTGAGGCCATTTTTCAGCTAGTCGCTGAACAAGGGGACCAGGGCTGCACACTTAAGCAATTGCAAAAACAGTCTGGACAACCTCGAACAACGGTACATCGCGCACTGGCGAGCTTTACCACGATGAACTGGCTAGAACAGGTGGCGCTTGATGATCGCTCCGTGTGCTGGCGGGTCTCACCGACATTATTAAGGCTGGCATTTAATTTCCGCCGTAAAGCACTCGGCGGACAACAGAATGATCTGATGGACGTTGATGGAGCCATGGCAATGAATGCGATTGAAATTAAACAGAGTAAGGATGTCACCATTAAAGCCGTTAGGGTGTTTCAGCTTGTCGCGAGCGCATCCCTTAAAGGTAAAACGCTTGATGAACTGCAATACCAATCCGGCTATGCCAGAACAACCACTTACCGCTTGCTATGCACTTGGGAGCGTTTGGGCTGGTTAAAGTCCGTTGATGCTAATGGACGAAGTGAGCGCTGGTGCATGTCTGAAAAACTCTTGGCCTTGGCGCATCAGTACCAAAACCAAAGGCTACAAATGATCCATCAAATCAAAGAAAAATATCAATCTGTTGCAGGAGAAGAACTATGAGTAATCCCTCATCACCCCCAAGCCCATCCGAAATTATGCATGGGTTGGAAATGCAACGTCTTGGAGAAGCCCAAGCAGAAATCACGCAGAAAATGGAAGCGAATATTGAAGGGCTAGTTTCTGGGGACAAACTCGCTGGAGCAGCTAGCGCATCAATCCTCGTTGGTCGCATTCAAATGGCTAACGCCGTTAAGCAATTCGCCAGCGTCGGCAGTCTCCAAATTTTAAAAAATGTAAAGGAAACAAAGGATTACAAAAATCTTAAAGGTTTAAAATTGCCGACAGGAGAAATTTTGCAAGGGACTTGGGAAGAGTTCTGCAAGCTGATTGGAGAGTCGAAATCCAATGTTGACGAACGTTTGAAGAACTTAGAGGTGTTCGGTAAAGAAGCCCTTGAAGCAATGCAAGCCGCTGGTATGGGGATTCGCGACTTACGCCGCTTGCGTCAATTACCTGATAACGAGCTAAAAGCTATTGTAGACGGCGATCAACTGACAGTCGGTAGTAAAGAGGAAGCGCTCGATATCATTGAAGAAATGGCCGCCAAACACCGTGCCGAGTCCAACAAACTCACTGAAAAGCTTGAGCACCTTGAACTATCGGCTAAAGCTTCTGATCAGCTTTTAGAGAAGAAAGGCAAACAAATCCATGAACTTGAAAAAGCCTTAGAGATAGCTAAAGGCAAAGGAACTCCTGCCCAAATTAAGCAATTGGAAGCCGAGCGCAACAAAGTATTAAGCCAAGCTATTATTAACGCGAAATACGAGATATTCAAAGGGTTAGCCGCCTTTGAAGATGCGGTTGCCGCAATTCAAGCCATTGACCATCCATGTGATCTTGATGATGAATACCAAGGCAGTATGCATGACATTATCTCGCGGATGATGGAAGGCAGCGCTCGAGTCGGTCTTGATCAAACTATTATCACAGCCCTCAATAACGAGCTGATGATCTATCAACAAGGATCAGCATTATGATGTCGTCACTGCCTATTGAGCACATAAAATACTTGGACGGCATTGCCCAGGAGCTTGCTTCTGCTGGGCATGGTCAACAAGGCGTAATTGTTGACCGTGCATGTAATTTCCTCGGGTTAACACGCAGCTCTATTTACGAAAAGTTATCGCAAGTCGGCTGGTCTTCTGCTCGTAAAAAACGCTCAGATCGCGGCCAATCTCGGGTGACCTTGGAAGAAGCGACTTGGGTATCAAATTTAATCCGGCAATCTCAGCGCCAAAACAGTAAATCGCTGATGTCGGTTGAGGATGCGATTGATATCGCCTATGCCAATGGACACCTAGCCAATAAGTGTTCAGCCTCGACAATGCTGAGGAAGATGGACGAGTTCAATGTTCATCCCAAACAGCTTAATGCTAACCCTATTACGCGCAGTATGCGCAGCCTGCATCCTAATCATGTATGGCAATTCGACGTCTCAATCTGTGTGCTGTATTACCTCAAAAACCAAGAGGGTTTACAGGTCATGGAAGAGTCAGAATTCTATAAAAACAAACCCGCGAACTTAGAGCGAGTGAAGAATGACCGTGTGCTGCGCTACCTTGTCACCGATCATTACAGCGGCGCATTTCACTTAAGCTATATCTTGTCGCCTGGTGAAAGCGTGGAAGCCATTACTCAATTTTTAATTGAAGCTTTCAGCAAGCGTTCAAGTAGTGAACTCATGCACGGAGTACCTTTTATCCTCATTTGGGATGCGGGCTCGGCCAACATGGCCGCGATGACAAGGCGCTTATTGGATAAGCTCAGTGTTAATCACATCATACATACACCAGGCAAACCTTGGGCTAAAGGTCAGGTGGAGAGTATGCATAACGTGATCGAAAAGAAATTTGAGGCACGCCTAGCTTTCCAAGCTGTTAATAGTATTGAAGAACTCAATGCGATGGCGACGCTCTGGTCTATTGGGTTTCAAAGTGAATCGAAGCACACCAGATATGGGCAAACTCGCTATGGCCTGTATCAGACGATTCGTCCTGAGCAATTACGGCTAGCGCCCGATGCCGAGGTTATGCGTAGCTTTGTGCAGACAGATAGAGTTGAGCGCACTGTTAAAGCTAATGATCTGAGCATCACCTTTGTCCCCAGCAAGGCGCATAACTCAATGACCTATTCCCTAGAACACTTAGGCGTTTATGCTGGTGAAAAAGTCTATGTGAGTGTGAATCTATATCGCTGCCCAGCAATTGATGTTGAGCGTGTAGATGAGCATGGTGAAGTCCATAGCTACATCGTTGAACCCATGGAAAAAGATGATGCGGGCTTTAATATCAACGCGCCCATTTATGGGGAGAATTACCGCGCTATTAGTGACAGTCTACCGCAACGCCGCAAAAAAGAGATGGATAATACTGCTTGGGGAACGAGTGATCCTCTTGAGATTAAAAAGAGCCGCAAAGGTCGAGTTCGTCGGGTGGCCTTTAATGGTGCGATTGATGCCATGGCCGATATCAAGCAACAAACACCACCTAGTTTTATGCAGCGTAAAGGCCAGCCTTTGCTTGTCGATATCCCAACGATTAATGAACCGCCATTGTCTGACATTAAAACGTGGAAGCTATTAGCGGAATCGTTAGGTCTAAAAGGCGCGGCGTTACAGCCTTATAAGGAGGCACTCAAACAAGCATACCCTACAGGTTTTACCCGTAAGCAAGTTGAGCAGTTCATTAATAACTTAGGAGGCGATGATGCTTGTGCTCAAACAGCGGCTTTATGAGGCGGGATATACCATAAGTGATCTTGCGGTGAAGATGTCATTTCAATACCCCATAGTGCATAAAGCCTTGCAGCACGGCGTATTGCCCCAAAGGAAACAAGCACAATTTATGGATGAGGTTCACCACTTTTTACAACATAAAGACATTGCAATAGAGGGTGTCTGGTCAGAGTCTGCCAACCCTGACCAGACGATACTCCAAACAAAACAACACGAAAACGAGTTCAATCTGGAGACAGTAATGCTAACACATGCCAGCTTAAAGCACTTTAAACTGTTTAAAAACCCATTCATCAATGACATTCGTGAAGCTAAGGATGTGTTTTTAAGTGAAGATAGCCGCTACCTTCTCGCAGCTATGCGTGATGCTGCAAGGCACCAAGGGATCTTAGCCTTAGTCGGGGAATCAGGGGCGGGTAAAAGCGTGCTACGTAGGCAGTTGTTTCAGGATCTTCAACATGATGGCGATGTGGATATTATTCAAGCAAAAATCATTGATAAAACAGCCGTTAGCGCCGCTGGATTGTGTGATGCCATTATTGGCGATATCAGTGAAGAAAAACCTAAACGTTCATTAGAAGATAAGGCTCGCCAAGTCGAACGTTTGCTTAGAGCTGGTGCCAAAGGCGGTCAGCGTTATGTGCTGATCATTGAAGAAGCCCATGATCTCAGTATCCCTGTTTTAAAGTATTTGAAACGCTTTTGGGAGTTGGAAGATGGGTTTTCCAAACTGCTGGGTATTGTGCTGATTGGTCAAACTGAGCTCGCCATTAAGCTGAACGAGCGCAAGAACTATCAGCTAAGGGAGTTCATACGCCGTTGTATGGTTGAGCATGTGCCTAATTTAGACGGTGAAATTGGCGCCTACATTACTCACAAGTTTGAACGGGCTGGCGGGCAAATAAGCAAGATCATGACTGAAGATTGCTTTGCTGCAATTAAAAATCGACTCACCACTAAAGAAACAGGCTTTAGTATGGTGTACCCGCAGATCGTTAATAACCTCGTGTCCCGAGCCATGAACTTAGCCCAAGAGCTAGGGGAACCCGTTGTTACAGCAGAATTGATTAAGGAGTGCTAACCGATGAATCAACCGTTACTCGAGGCGATTAACCAACATCAAAACCTACTTTTCATGGGCTGTGGCGGTACGGATGATATTGAAACAGGCATTGAACTGCTTGAGCTATTGTCGTCACTTATTGATGAAGCCAAGGATTTACACGCTATCTCACCTAAGCACATCGTCAGACAACTGAACTGCATTCAGATGTTATTATCCGTTGGTTTAACCCAAGTTCGCGCCCTCCAAACCGCCCAACAGTAAAAACGCCCTGAGCGCCATTTTAAGCAGTGTTAGCTTCGACTGCTTAGCATGGCGCACTTTTTTTTAGTTAAACGATTTAAGAAAGATTTAAACGGGATTTAAACGCTATTGCTCTTGATGTTGTCACCACTGTTGCTACGATGGCAGTTATCTTTTAAACCTTCAATCTAGGGTGGATAAATTCCGATGGTCGATATAGCAATGGTAAGTGCGGCTTTAACCAGCATCAAAACGGCAACAGATGTCGCGAAACTCATCAAAGATGGTGCGAAACAACTCGATCAAGCGGAGTTTAGGCTTAAATTGGCCGATCTGCTTGGTAACTTAGCGGATGCAAAGATTGAAATCGTCAACATTACCGAGTTATTAGCCGCTAAAGACGCTGAAATTAGAAGCCTTCAAGCGCAACTCGAATTAAAAGATAACCTTATCTGGGAAGAGCCATTTTATTGGAAGATTACAGATGGTCAAAGAGATGGGCCTTTTTGCCAACAGTGTTTTGATGCCAGTAATAAACTCATTCGGTGTATTAATAAGGGCTATCAGAAGGGTGTTTGGCACTGTCACACCTGCAAATCTGTGGTGGTTGATGATACTTACAATGAGGAGTGGGCCGTTTAACCAGTAGTGTTCGACATTTCGCTTTTAAAGGTTACATGGAAAGTGATAAAAATCAGCTTAATCCCCCTAGTTATTCTGTTTTTCCAGCCATCATAAAGGCAATTGCTTTCCCGAAACCTTTCTTACCCTGAAATGTTTTGGGGTAAGGTGTAATGGGTTCCTAAGTTACTCACTCAAGGAACACCATGATTATCTCTGCTGATATTCTAAACAAGTTAAAGACGACATTTAGCCAGGACTTTGAAAAAGGTAAATCACTCGCGGCTAGCCAATATAAGCAAATTGCCACCATAGTCCCTTCCTCCTCTAAGTCCAACACCTACGGCTGGTTAGGCCAGTGGCCTACATTCCGTGAGTGGATTGGTGAGCGCGTTATACAAAACTTAAAAGCCTACGGTTACTGCATCACCAATAAGCCATTTGAGTCCACGATTGGTGTTGATCGCGACGATATCAAAGATGATGACACGGGGATCTACTCGCCACTGTTTGAAGAGATGGGGCGTAGCTCTGAGGTCTTTCCTGATGAGTTACTCTTACCCCTGTTAGATAGTGGCACATCCAACCTTTGCTATGACGGTAAACCGTTTTTTGCCACTGACCATCCTGTATATCCCAATACTGATGGTACTGGGGAGGCGGTTGCTGTCAGTAACTACAACGATGGCGGCGCTTCTGCTGGGCCTGCATGGTATTTACTCGATACCAGTCGTGCCCTCAAACCCTTTATTTATCAAACTCGCAGTGAGATGCAGTTTACCGCAATGACTAAACCTGATGATGAGCATGTCTTTCGGTCAAGGGTGTTTCGTTTTGGTGTCGATTGTCGAGCGAATGCAGGCTACGGTTTTTGGCAAATGGCTTATTGCTCTAAAGCGGAATTAACTGCCGCGAATGTATGGGCCGGAATAGAAGTGATGAAAGCTTTTAAAGCCGATGGCGGCAGACCGCTAGCGATTAAACCAATGTTATTAGTCGTTCGTAGCAGCCAAGAACGCGCCGGATTAGAAGCATTAAAAGCCACCTTCAATGGCGGTGATAGCAATACCCTCCATGGTCAACTGACGCTGTTAGTTGCTAACTATCTCTAAGGCAGGGCAAATGATGAGCAGCATTAACGAACAACTCGATAGTATGACTACAGATCAGTCGAACATCTTTAAGGGTAAATGGCCTAAAAACTTAGTGGCACTGAGTGATGTTATTGATGCCTGTTTAGCAGAAGAGAAAGTCGTTGCTAACAAACTGACCGAGAAAATCATAGCCTCTATTGCATTTTATTTGGGAGGGCGAGATCTCTACCTCCCCAATGGTAAATCATTAGAGATGTTTCTTCGTAACTTACGCATCTACCAAGAGTTTAATGGGCGAAACCAGTCGGAGCTTGCAAAAAAACACAGTATGACGGAACGACGCATCGAACAGATCACAAAAGAGTTTACGGCGCTTTATCGTCATCAGCGCAATAAGGCCGCAGAACTCAAGGGGAAATAAGGGATCTAGCCCAGACGTCGGCTGTGCTGACAGCAACTACAGGGCTTTGAGCCGAGTCTCCCCCTGAATCACTTGAACACAATGTAAACCAAATTCAAACCCTGAACAATGACACCGAGGTAGCTATGACATTAATTGAAGCGATTAACGCATTTAAACAAGCCCAAGCCGAGTTTGAACAAAAAACAGCACTCATGGTTGAGTTGCGAAGTACTCGTTTACCGGAATTACGCCAGCGCTTGAACTCCAATAAATACAGTATGGAGCAAGCTCAACGCCAAATGAGCAATGCCGTAACAGATGAAGATTTTAATGCGGCTAAGCAACAGTATGCTCAAGCTGAAGCAACTTATAATGACTGTGCTCAGTTAATCACTAACTGTGAGGCTAAATTGAGCTTTTGGGGAAGTGTTGAAAGCGGCCAGTTTGAGCGCAAGGTTAGAGAAGCACGAAACCAAATGTGGGATCTAAAGCGAGACGAAGTACTCGCATCTTTTCCCGAGCAGTTACCTGACAGTATCCGCTTAGGCATTCAAAAACTCGCCAGCATACATACGTTAAAAGGTGGTAATGGTATTTCCACTTATGGCAACCATATCAATCAAATCTACAGCGAGATTGATCGCGTAGAACTCGCAACAACAGAAGAAGCCATGCTAAGCGAGATGGGGATCTAGTCTCCGACAGAAGACCAGATGTTTGTGCGAGTGGGGTAGGAATTGGTCTTCTGTCTTTTGTCAGTGAACGTTGCTGACCCGTGGGTGATGATTGTGAGCCCATCACCCATTTTTTATTGAATTGGAATAGTTACTCACATTGTTAAGGTGACATGAGATGAATGATTTAAAACTTGCACTGACATTAACCGCCGACGGCCGCCAGCTGGTGACCGTGGTGGGTAGTGCGAAAAAAGAACTCATCGGCTTAACGGGTGAGTTACAGGCCACGGGCACAGCGGGTAAAACGGCTGCGGTAGGATTGGATAAAACGGCCACCTCGGCGGATGAAGCAAGCCAAAGCTTTGGTGGTTTGTATCAATCAGTCCTTGCGCTTGCAGGTGGCTTGACCGCCATGGATCTTATTGATCGCGCCGATGAGTGGGGGCAAATGGCGTCACGGATGAAGATGGCCACCACCAGTGCGGCAGAGTATGAATATGCTCAATCGCGCATGGTGGCCAGCGCCAACCAAACCTATCGCAGCCTGACNGAAACCCGTGAAAACTTTACTCGTATGTCGCCGATTTTGCGCGACCTTGGTTATAACCTAAACCAGTCCATTGATATTGTGGACAGCTACAGCGCCTTGCTAGTGACTAACGCCGCCAGCGCGGATAAAGCACAGCAGGCACAGGATGCCCTGTCCCAGTCGATTCAGAAAGGCAAGGTTGAGGCCGATGCCTGGCAATCTATCTTTGGGGTAATGCCGAGTATCCTCAACAACCTTACCGCAGCTACAGGTAAAACAGGCGCGGAGATCCGCTTATTGGGCACCTCTGGTAAGTTGTCGATTACCGACCTGACCAATGCATTGTTGCAATCGCACCAACAAAACCTTAAAGCCGTAGAAGATATGCCTACAGCGGTGCGAGATGCGCTGACGGCTCTGAATAACGTCTATAGCGACTGGATTGGTAAAAGCAACGAAACCTATGGTGTTACCGCTACCCTTGCGAGCGGTATCGTTAGCTTAAGTGAAAACTTTGGCACCTTATTAGATGTAGTTGGATATGCCGCAGTTACTGCATTAGGTCGTGGAACGGCGGCACTAGGCATCCATACTTATAGTTTGATTAAGAATGAGGTAGAAAGTGCAAAAACTCGCGCTACGACTTTGGCAGCGGCCAAGGCTGAGGAAGCTCGCGCCTTAGCACTGAGAGCTTCGTCTATCTCAGCAGGTCAAGCCGTTGTTGCGGAGGCAAGGCTGACCGCAGCCCGTCAAGCAGTGAAAGTTGCCACTGACAATGCGACCTTAGCCGCCAGAACATACAACGCAACGATGGCGTTAGCTGGGGGGCCAGCTGGTGTCGTTGTTATGGCGGCTTTTGCACTTGGCTATTGGGCCATGACGGCTGACAGTGCGAAATCAAGTACGCAGGACTTGAATACTGATATTGCAAATTTGGCTGATAACTATCAGAAACTGTCTGTTGCTGCCGCAAAAGCTAAGTTGATAAATTTAGATGACGAGTTCGCATCTGCTTCACATGAAGCAGATGTTCTTTCCGCAAAATTAGAATACCTCAAGGCACAACAACGTTTCTCATCTGGTCGGGAGGCCAGAGGTAAAGAGATAGTTATACTTGAAGCCGAGTTGGAAGCTGCCGTTAAACGAGTTAATGATCTCTTAGTTATTAGGCAAAAGCTTAATGACCACATTGCCGCTGGCGGCAAAAAAGAATCGAATTTAAATAGCCCTATCGCCGACCCCAATCTCACTAAAACCGCCGCTGAGATGTTGATCAATTTGCAAAAGCAATTGACGCTTTACGGTAAAACCTCAGAAGCGGCCAAGCTGCGCTATGAGTTGGAAGTCGGTGCGCTTAAAGGGCTTGATCCTCTGATGGCTGAAAAGCTGAAAAAGGTGGCCGCCGATCTCGATGCAGCTAAGGCAGCCGAAGAACAAACTAAGAAAAATAAAGAAGCCGAGAAACAGCGCGAAGATCAACTTAAAACCCTGCTGGGGACGATTGATCCTGTCACCCAAGCAGCCAAGGAATACGCCAAACATGAGGTGTTGTTAAAGGGCTATTTTGAAGCGGCTAACGTACCGATTGCTGAACGCACTCGCTTATTGGCACAACTGAAAAACCAGTATGAAGCCAGCACGCCCTATAGCCAGTTACAGAACCAACTCGATCCTAAATATGCTGAGCAACAGACGCATGCCAATAACTTGGATGTGCTCAATACCGAGTTGAACAACACCCCTGAATCAGAGGTGGCCAAGCGTGCTCAGATTAACGCCTTGATTGAAGCCGAACAGCGGCGACATGCTGAGGCGATGACAGGCATTAACCAAAGTGTGGCCTTTGATTGGAACGAAATGTGGCAGAACAGTGTTGAACGCATGAGCCAAGGGATTGGTAGTGCCACCGCAGATGCACTGTTTGAAGCTAAGGATTTTGGCCAAGCCACACAGCAAGTGCTCAAAGGCGTGGGTAAAGCTGCGGTGCAAATGCTAGTAGAGTGGATGGCACAAAAAGCCCTAGCTGCCGCATTCGATAATAGCCTTATGGTAAAAAATGCCGCTGTGGCCACCACTACCGCTGCCAGCACAGGGGCCTCGGTGACAGCCTCAATGGCCCCCGCAGCGGCAACCACCTCGATTGCAACTATGGGAAGTGGTGCCATGATTGGTATGGCGGCCATGGTGGCGGCACTGGCCTTGCTGCCGAGCATTATCGGTAAGTTCCATGGTGGTGGCACTATCCCCCGTGAAGGTACGTACTTGCTCGATGGTGGCGAAACCATTTACACCCGCAAGCAGCAACAAACCTTGATGAATGCGATGCAGGCAACCGCGAATGGTGGCTCAGGTGGTAGCAATGTTGTGATCCAGCAAAGCAACACCATTGTGGTCAAAAACGATAGTGACGCCCAGACACTTGAGGATGTGCTGCCACAGCTTGTCCAAATGACGAAGGCTGCTGTGGTGGATGACCTTAATAACCGCGGCGAGGTGTTTCGCGCTCGGGGATAACGCTATCCCGAAACCTTTCCAATCCAGCTAAACAACGTAGTCAGTCACACTGGGCCATACCCTGATTTAGCGGCCCATTGTTGATTGACCTATGTTAATTTTTCCTGACGATATTTATCCCACTGAATGTGTGTGGCGCTTAAAAGCGCAAACGGAGGTATTTAGTAATCCGTTTAACAGCTCACGCCAAACGCTGGAACTGCCTGGTGCCGCGTGGGAAGCACAGTTGCGTTTTGATACGCTTACCCGTGCGAAAGGGGCTACTTTGTTTGGCCTGTTAGCACAATTACGTGGTGCGGCTGGGCGTATTCTATTGTGGGATCATGCGTTTGCTAGCCCGCGTGGTAGTGCGTTAGGCGCACCAGTTGTGCATGGTGCTGGTCAGTTTGGGTATCAGCTAACGGTGCGCGGTTGCCAACCTAACACCCTGTTTTTACGCACGGGTGATTACTTTCAACTCAATAACCAACTCCACATTATGACCGCTGATGCGACTGCAAATGCATTAGGTCATTGTCAGCTTTTGTTTGAAGCGCCCATGCGGCATATCCCCAATGACGGCACCGCACTTATAACCCGTAAAGCAAAAGCCGTGATGATGCTAAAGGACGATGACCAAGGTGGTCGTCGTTCTACTAAGCGGCTGATCCTCTCCAGTTTAACCCTTTCACTTATCGAGGACGTCAGTCTATGAATCAGTTTATGACGGCTGAAATGCAACAGTGGTTACGTCGCCCTAATATCAGCGCCATTTTAATGACCGAACTCGATTTTGCCTCTGGCATGTTGCGTTTGCACTCGGGTGTCGGTGATGCCCTGTATCAAGGTTTAGTTTACAAGGGCACTGGTGTGCTTGGCAAAGTTGGCATGGTTAGACAATCAGGCCAAGTGCAACCCTACCGCCTACGATTAACCTTGTCGGGTATCCCACAAGAGCTAGCGTCGATCGCCTTAACCGAGCATTACCAAAATCGCCAAGGGAGTTTGTACTTGGCCGCCCTCGATAACTTTTGTCAAATCGTGGCTCGCGACACCTTGTTTAGTGGCCGCATGGATGTGATGAACATTCGCTTAGGCAACCCTTCAACTATCCAGCTTGATCTTAATAGCCGTGGTGTGGATTGGAAGAACCCACGCAATAGCCGCTATACCGATGCTGACCAACAAGCCCGCCACCCTGGTGATAAGTTTTTTGAGTTTGTTAGCCAAATGGCTGAGAAAGAAATTTTTTGGGGCGTGCCTGGTAAAGCTGTGGGCGGTTCTGGCGGCGGTGGTGGACGTGGTACCGCGCAGAATCAAAGGTGATGAAATGACTAATAACTTCATTGAGTTTTTACCATATTACCGTCGCCGCCCTTTTGAATGGGGCCAATGTGACTGCTGCTTGTTCGTTGCTAACTGGGTGCAAAAAATGTGTGGTTTTGACCCAGCAGCAGAACTTCGCGGTCACTATCACAGCAAGTTAGGCGCAACGCGGGCACTACGCCGCGCGGGCTTTCACTCGATACTGGAGATTGCTGATGCTGCATTTGGTGAGCGTGTGGATGTATTAGCCCTAGCGCGTGGCGATATTGCGTTATTGATGCAAGACGATGCGCCAGCGCTGGGGATTGTTTGGGGCGCGAATGTGTGGGCGATGGGTGAGCAAGGTGCAGTAGTGTTACCGCTGACGCTGGTAGAGTTTGGTTGGAGGTTGCCATGCCACCAGTAATCGTTGGGATTGCGGCGGGTGTCGCTGCTGCTGGGGTAGTCTCTACCGCTGCGGCGATTGCGATTGGGATTGGCGCTGCGGCACTGACCTATGCAGCCACGCCTAAGTTTGATGGTGGTAGTTTTGCTAACGAAGCCTTCTCACAGCAGCAGATGCTGCGTAGCCCTGTTGAGCCTAGGCGCGGGATTTACGGGCGAGCTATGGTATCTGGCCCTCTGGTGTTTGCGGAGGAAACGGGGACGGATAATGCCTACCTTCATTTAGTGATCCCCTTAGCGGGCCATCGATGTGATGGTATTGAAAAAATCTATTTTGGCGATGACGTAGCCTGGGCCAATGGTGCGCTAACGGCAAAGTATGCCAGTGTTGCACGGATCAAAATTCACCTTGGCAATCAAACCACCTCTGATCCTGATTTAACCGCTGAATGCCGCCAGTGGACATCGGCCCACGTTGGCTTTGGTGTCACGTACCTCTATGCTCGCCTCAAGTTTGATACCAAGGTATTCCCCAACGGTGTACCGAACATCAAAGCGTTGGTGCGCGGCAAACAAGTCTATGACCCCCGTAAAACCACCCATAACTGGAGTGACCCTGCAACGTGGGAATGGTCTGATAACTGGGCATTATGCTGCTTGGACTATAACCGCTTTGAGTCAGGCGTTGGAGCCGCAGCACACGAAATTGATTTAAGTTATTTTGCAGCGGCGGCCAACGATAGTGATCAACTGGTTGAATATAAAACGGGTAAATTTGAGAAGCGCTATACCTGTAATGGTACCTATAACACCGATGTGTCGCCTTCATCCATTATGGAGAAAATGCTAACGGCGGGCGCTGGCATGCATGTGTATGTTAGCGGCCAGTATCGGTTATATGCAGGCGTGTACCAAGGGCCAGAAGTTCTGGTGTTAACCGAGGATGATGCCGCAGGTGATATTGATGTTAGGCCATATACGCCCCGTGCAGAACTGTGCAACGCAGTGCGCGGTACCTTTGTTGACCCTGAGAACTTCTATCAGCCAACGGACTTCCCGCCGTATGAGTCTAGCTATTATCGTGCCCAAGACGATGGCGAATATATTGATCACGATTTAGATCTGCCCTTTACCCAATCAGTTTGGACAGCACAACGCCTAGGTAAACTGTACTTAGAGCAGAAGCGTGCAGGCATGCAAATCTCTATGCCCGTTAAAATGATTGGGGTAGCTGTGAGCGTGGGTAAAGTGGTGGGCTTAAGCCTGCCACGCTTGGGGATTGATGGCACCTTTCAAATCGTTGATTGGCAGTTTGATTACGGTAAACCTGTTAGTTTGATTTTGGTTGAAACCTCACCCGAGTTATTCGACTACGCCATGGGTAGTTATACCGAGCGAGACTTAACCCCTAACGTGATTTTACCCAATCCTGCTACGGTACCAACGCCAGTTGGTTTGCAGTACGTTGAATATCAAGATGACCCCCAATGGCAAGGTGAACTGACATGGAGCGCCCCTGCTAATAACAGTAGCTATCGCTATGTTATTGAGGTGAGCAACGGCTTAGGTGAAGTGGTTTATCAAACCAACGCAGACGCCACCCGCTTATTGCTGCCAAAATTTGATGCAGGTTTTTATACCGTATCAGTATGGGCGCTAAACCTTTTCGCCAACCGCTCTAATGCTCCTGCCACCATCACTATTGGGGCTACTCTGCCTGCACCAGTGACCGGAATTGAAGTGATTGCGGGGCCATTAACGCTAACACTCCGCCCCACAACCGCCGCTGCGATTGCGCAAACTACACAGTTTGAGATCTTAGGTAGCATCACCAACAATATCGCTGATGCGGCGCTTATCGGCACAGGTAAAGACGCTGTATGGCCAGATAGACACCCTAATACCCGTTATCAAGTGTGGGCACGTACCATTAATAACTACGGTGCAAGCAGCTGGTATGGCCCTGTGCAAGCCACAACCTCGGCGGATAACTCATCGATCATTGACCTGATTGGTAACACGTTTAAAAGCTATACCTGGTTTGCATGGGCTGATGATAACCAAGGTACGGGCTTTACTACCGTAGAAGCCTTGGGTGATGGTAAAGCCTATATGGGCCTTGCTACCGATAAACCAACTGCTACCCCAAGCGGTAACTGGCAGGATTATACCTGGTCTAAGATTAAGCCAGATATAGGCCCAATCTTTACGCCTGAGGAAGAAGCCAAGCTTGATAATTTATTAGCTGGTAAGTTGCCGAACGCTCCTGACAAAGACATGTTGGCCGCGCAAGATGCGCTTAATAACCCTGCATTAGCTAATAACTTGATCACAGCGTTGTCATTGCTTAACCAAGGCATTAACGCGCCAGCTTTGGGCGGTGAAACGCCTAGCGGTGCCCAGTCAAAAGCCAGTAGCGCCCAAAGTGCGGCAATTGCTGCCGCTGCTACCGATGCCACTACCAAGGCTAACAACGCCAAAGCGGCCGCAGAGTCTTACGCCTTGGCTAAGGCAAACTTAGCCGAAACTACAGCCAAAGCTTATGCCGATGGCATTGTGAGTGATGAAGAGGCCAGAGCGATTGCTGATGCCCAGGCTAAGGCCGATGCCGCCAAAGCGGCGGCGATTGCTGCCGCTGCTGCCGATGCTACTAGCAAGGCAAATAATGCTAGAGCACAGGCTGAGGCTAATGCTGCGCTCGATGCGCTCAATAAGGCGAATACGGCTAAAGATGATGCGATTAGTACAGCTTCAACCGATGCCACAAATAAAATCGGCGCATTAAAAATAGGAGGGACAAACTTAGTTGAAAACTCACTAATTAATGCTGATTCAACATCTTATGGTTTCGCTAACAGGGTTATAAATCTAGTATCTGGTCGTGAATATGTCTTTTCTGCTGCTGGTTATGTTAGCCAAAAAGCGCTTGATGAAGGGCATTATCTTGTTATTTATATCTATAAGCCTGATTGGTCGTTTTCAAAGGCATTATCAATTTCAACATTAAGTGAGTCAGTTAAAGATGTAACATTTGTTGCTCCTTCAACTGGGAGCTATTCAATTAACTCTTACCTTTATCCAAACGGCGGAACTAGAACGGGAACAGTTCATTGCAGTTGGTATAAGCTTGAAGAAGGTAACAAACCAACAGCGTGGGCGCCAGCGCCTGTAGATTTAGAAAATTACGCATTAAATCAGGCTGCTCAGGCTCAATCAAATGCAACTGCTAGTGCTGCCCTAGATGCGTTGAATAAGGCTAATGCCGCTAAGGCTGATGCGATTAGCACTGCTTCAACTGATGCTACTACCAAAGCTAACAATGCTAAGACTCAGGCGATCAGTTCTGCTGCTACTGATGCAACTACTAAAGCGGATGCAGCTAAAGCAGCTGCGATTGCTGCCGCTGCTGCCGATGCCACGACTAAGGCAAATAATGCCAAAGCACAGGCCGAGGCTAATGCTGCCTTGGATGCGATAAATAAGGCGAATACCGCTAAGGCTGATGCTATTAGTGCGAATGATATTTTAGGTTTAACAACTAATGGTAGTTACAGTTCGGTTCTAGGGGCAACGTGTGGGCATAATAGTCCATCCCCATCATGGGATGGGAGTGTTTATTCTAAGTTAAGCCACAATGGCGGAGCATCTATAACAGTCACGGTAGAATCATTGTCAGGTTCTACTCGTAGGGTCATGGTTGGTTTAACAACTGTTCCTAGCGCCATAATAGGCTATAACGATATTAGTTTTGCTATTTACGCAGATCTAGCTAACTACGCTATTTATGAAAGTGGCTCAGCTAAAGGTGTTGTTTTAAGCCGCTCGCCTGCTGTGGGTGATGTGCTTAATGTTAAATATGATGGACTTAAGGTCTACTATTCAATTAATGGCACAGTTCTTAAGGAAACCGTAGCAAGTAGAAATTTAACCTTGTTTTTTAAGGCTGCTTTTTATGGTTCTGGTTTCTATTTAAATAATATTACCTTTACCCCATTATCTAATCTTGTAGTGGCAAGTGATGATGCCACTACCAAGGCTAATAATGCCCAAAGCGCGGCGATTGCTGCCGCTGCTGCCGATGCTACTACCAAAGCAAATAATGCCAAGGCACAGGCAGAGGCTAATGCTGCCTTGGATGCCATAAACAAGGCTAATGCAGCAAAAACAGATGCGATTAGTACGGCTGCAACTGATGCAACGGCTAAAGCCAATTCAGCACTAACGGCTGCAAATGCTGAATTAAATAACCGAATTAATGCGGCTGAGGCTGCCGCTTTAGATAACCTCTTTAACATATCTGGTTTACCGTATCGAAAAGATATTGTTATCGGTGGTGATAGCAACAAATACTATCCAGTGGTTTTTTGGGGTGGTTCTCAAGATGTTAATCGCCGCATAAAAATATGGCGTGGTTACAATGAACAAGCGCCAAACGATTGGTACTCATCTACTCATAAAGGCCAGTTAACTATCGATTGGTTGGGTAATTTTGGTGGTTGGGGTGGTGCGGGATATTTCGACCAATTGCTTAGTCATCGATGGGAATATACAGAGTTACTTGGTGATTTGTTTCGTTTCGGCCAAAACCAAGCATATTGCTTTATGCTTCGAGGCGGCGGCGCTATTTATCATTTTGCTAGTGATTTAAGCGTATTGCCTGAAGTTTACTACAATCAAGAGCTTCTGCATGCTGGCTCAAATACCTACGCCCCCGCACCATCGACAACTGTTAACAGTGAGCGGATTTTGTATGCAAAGCTTGGTAATGCTAGCTTTGGCAATTTATTAGCCTATTCAGGCCAATTTACGGCATTAAAATCGAGGTTAGGTAATTTTGGAGGGCTTACCGCCGAAACTATCGCCGCGTTAGCCATTGCCACAAACCATTTGCAGGCTGGCGCGGTTACAGTTGATAAGGTTAGTGCAAATGCGATTACCGCCGAGAAAATTGCCGCCTTAGCCATTGCCACAAACCATTTGCAATCTGGTGCTATCACTGCTGACAAGGTTGGCGCTAATGCGATAACTGCCGAAAAAATTGCCGCCTTGGCGATTGCCACAAACCATTTGCAAGCGGGTGCGGTAACGGTTGATAAGGTTGGCGCTAATGCGATTACCGCCGAGAAAATTGCCGCCTTGGCTATTGCTACAAATCATTTGCAATCTGGTGTTGTTACTGCTGACAAAATCACTGCTGATACTGCGCTAATTCAAAAGCTGATCGCCAATGTGGGCTTATTTAATCAACTACAGGCCCAGTTGGGTATCTTTGGTGGATTAGCCGCAAACAGCATTGCGGCTGGTGCGATTCAAGCCGATAAGTTAGCGATCCTTGCTAGAGAATATGTTAACCCTGTTTCGACTAGCGGAAATTTAATCGGTTGGGGTGGCGTTCTAGAAGATGGGACTGGCGGTAACAATGCTATTATTTCTTACGATAGCACTGAAAAAGCAATAGTAATTACATCAAATTCTATGCACTCAGTCTGGTGCAAGTCATGGAAGATTAATCACGATAAAATATATCGTATATCAATGAAAATTAAAGCAAACTCTACTGAGGGGCTTTTTTATCTTGGTGCTCAAGCGTGGAACATGGGGAATGATGGTGGTGCATTAGCCGCGCATAATGGTCAAGGTAATATGTTGCTTTATGGGTATTATCCAAATAGGTTGCTGCAATCTACCGGAAATAACATTTATTTTAGTTATGGTGCCCCTTCTACTGAATATGTTGAGTATATAGTTTATCTGATTGGGGCTAACCGTGATGTTAATGATTGTCCTGCACACACTGGCCCTTCATCAAACCCATTTATTAAGCTGGATGCGGCCGCTAAAGAGGCAGGTATTCGGCTTCTAAACTGGTCTAATACTTCAACCAAGAAATTATTTGTTAAAGATATTTCGGTAACTGAAGTCG
Organism: Shewanella decolorationis; assembly: GCF_004354305.1. Taxonomy (NCBI): domain Bacteria; kingdom Pseudomonadati; phylum Pseudomonadota; class Gammaproteobacteria; order Alteromonadales; family Shewanellaceae; genus Shewanella; species Shewanella decolorationis. Next base: position 351,748 of record NZ_CP037898.1, read on the forward strand.
GTGCTGGGCAGGTAGTTGCTCAAAATATTGCTGCTAATGCAGTTACTGCTGACAAGATTGCTGCAAATGCTGTTAGTGCTGGAAAAATTGCCGCTAATGCCGTTACCGCCAACGAACTATTGGCTGATGCTGCGTTAATCAATAAATTGGTGGCGACCAGCGCATTATTTGATAGCTTGGTGGCTCGCTTAGCTGTGTTCGGTGGGCTTACTGCTAACTCAATTGCTTCAGATGCGATCCTAGGCCGCCATATTAAAGCGGGTGAAAAGATCTCATCCCCCATTATCGAGGGCGGTGAAGTCAGGCTGATTGGTAGCGCATTTATGAAGGTGCAATCTGCAACAGCATTTGGCCCTGATGGCCTTGTTGAATGGTATGGGCCTAAACTGCTGCTTAACGGTGCGCCTGATTGGGCTAATCTGCGTAAATCCAATGCGATCACTTATCTTGCTGCAAATGGCGATGCTTACTTTGGCGGTTCGCTCAGTGCTGGCGTGCTGAAAACTGGCGTGACTAATAGCAGCAAAACTCCTTATACGGCTAATAGTTATCCGGTGGAGATTGGGCCTTTTGGTACCAATGGTAAGCCTAAAGTCATTGTGGTTTCGTTTAACTTGAGCGGTATGTCTAGCCAGAGTAGCGCCCCTTCAGGTAATCCAACTCAACCGCAGTTATCTTGGCAGTTACAACGCAAGATTGGATCAGGTAGCTGGGCAACTGTTAGCAGTGGTGTTTTTTCTGGTGTTACTGACAGCTTTTATGAAGCCGAACCGCCAGCCCACTGGGAAACCATTGAGCGTTGTAGTGGATCGTCTACCTATACGGATAACACTGTTTCAACCAGCGATTTTAGTTATCGCATCCTAGTTGTTAGCTTTAGCAGATTCCATGCAACAGCAAACGTTAATACTCAAACACTTACACTTATATCAACAGAGCAATAGAGGTCATTATGGCATTTACATTATCAACAATTACTTTGGCATCCGGCTTACAACTCGCTAACCCGATGCTGGTTATTTCTGAACTCAGCGTGAGTAATAACTCATCGTTATCGGAGCGGTTAGATATTACTTCCGCGCCTGGTGGTGAAGGTGAGGCAATTAACCAATCGTACAAGCTGTTAAAGGATACCCACGGCGGCCGAGGCTGTAGCGCTATTGTTAGCGTGTTTATGTCACAAGCCGCGTTTGATGCTGGCAAGCCGCCAGTTGATATAGTGAAGGATGGCCGCAACACTAAGGTATTTAGTATTAACTTGGATAACCCTGATTTTGACGGCATGACACCTCGCCAGGCAGCCTATGCTCACATGATGGCCCTACCAGAGTTTGATGGTGCGGTTTTAGTTGATGGGGTAGAGGTTTAAGTCTGGATAAATAAAAGCCCCTTACGGGGCTTTCAGGTTAGTTGTTGAGCTGATGTTTTAAGTTTTGCACATCCGTCAGAATAGAGTTTAAGTGTTCATACCATGCTATATGACTCGACTGGCCCAGCTCGACCCGCTTACCCTCTAGGCAATCCATAAGTAATACAACTTTGTTCTCTATACTTTGAAACGAATCTGCATGAACTGCATGCATAAAATCTCCTTCTTATAAGTATGTTGGGGTTTTTACAAACAATAAAACAGATTCAAAATCGCGCAAATTTATGCTCGCATGAGTCAGTAAATTGTCTGAGAAAAGTAAATCACAGAAATGCCCACTGCTTTTCTTTCGAAATGCAAGTCGAAAAACCGTGCGAGAGAGTGAAATTGTGGTATGGGAAAGGGATGTATAAAGGGCGTTTAAATGAGGTTTACATGGCCTCTTATCAGTGTTTAAACGTGATAGGCAAATGAGGCCAATAAGCGATAGAATCGGATGATCAAGTTTATAGCGACGCATGATCATAATTCGCGCCGCGCTACAATCACTGTGATTTGGGATTGATTAACTTCTTTGAGTGCCTAGGGCGTGTTGACGTTTCAGGGTTATTTTTGCAGCCAAATGCTGCCCGAAGGGCTCGTCTGGCAAGCCCTTGCGCTTACTTTCTGTCATAAGAGCCGCTCGTCATTTGAGTAGAATAACGACACATCATTCCTCGTTTCACGAGCATGTGCTTGCCAGAACGAACAAAATCCAATCTCGAAACGTCAACACGCCCTAATTTAGCTGACATTATTTAATCGCAAAGTCAAAATTGTGGAGCTTCACCCTCCTGATTTTCAACTTACTTCGATTAAGCGTATCCTCCTTGCTAATGTTTTCACTCGCAGCCAAGACGCCCCTCACGGAGTTGAAAGCTCCTTGAGCATTAAGCGTGATAATGCTATCGCGTCAGAGGTTTGTCTCTGATTTGACTAATATTATCTGGCATCTAATAGTCAGGATGACTGAATGTCGTGAAGTGCATGGTCAATGATCTGCCATATATCATGCTGATATTCTCCATTACCCTTTGGAGCAGATACAAGATAAGACCACGACTTGCTCACGCTACTAACGCTAATGTCCTGCGGCGACCTCGAGGGAATGGTATATCCTTTAGCCTCTGAGGCTATTAAGTCATTGTTCTGGCGTAAAAGTATGTCCGAACTTTCTCACTTTATTTTTGACGAATTTACGTTGTATAGCTCACAATAAAAAAATAGCGCTCACATGTTACATATGTAGTGAGTTGAATCCTCTAGTGTATGAAGAAGGTTTATGATCTTAATTCATTGAAAATATTAATATTTAATTTGGTTGCGTTGCGTTCTGCCAAAATGGCTAAAAGTATCGATTGAAGTATTAGATCCAAATCACCGTCTCTTTATTATCAGTTGTAATGACAATAGTCCTTTAGAGGCCAAAAATTTTAAAAAGAGAATTTATTACGCTATGAAGGCATTATCGAATGAGAAAAACAGACATTACTTACGAGAACCCGCCAATTTAAGGACTCTGAGTTAGAAAGTCGTTTTATTGGCGTAAAAATAAATCAAGACAAGCACATTGCCAGACTGCTACTTGCCGTCATTGCATTAGTGTTATCTATCCTGCTCTGTTTTGACCATATGGTTATCAAGCAGCAGTACTGGCCTGCGATAGCCTTAGTTTGGCGTGGCGGATTAGTCATTTGCTGTATAGCGGCTATTTTTATGTTGCGTCATTTAAAAAATGTCGCCTCCTTTAGGGCGGTGACTTTTATACTGACAGCATTTATTTTTGCGAATTTACAAGGCATGGTATTAATTTATAAAGACGATTATTTTCTCCATGCTTTATTTGATATTATCATTGTAATTGCAATTTATTTTTCAACATTATTTAATGTGTTAATGTCGATTTTTTTATGTTCTTTATATTCCTTGACCGGTTTTTTAATTATTTATGTATCGAAAGATATTGACGCCTATTCTTTATTTATTGTTGGCATGGGATATCTTGCTACAAATTTAACAGGTGTGATTATCTCTATTCATGAACATACCCTAAAGCGACGTTTTTATTACAGAAAAGAGTGTCTACAAAATTTTGCCGCAGATATGAAAAACATGGCATTTCAGGATCCACTTACTAAGATTAACAATCGAAGAGCATTCTATGAGTCGTTTGTGACATATCAGAGAATGGCAAACAGGTTTAGAGGCTCTGACAGTGATGTCTACTTTGTATTAGCAGATATTGATTATTTTAAGAAAATCAATGACGAGTATGGTCATGACGTTGGCGATCAGGTTTTAGTTTGTTTTGCCCATTTCTTAAAAAATTCAATCCACTCAACCGACCAAGTGTATCGATTTGGTGGTGAAGAGTTTTTGCTCATATTTGAAGGTTATTGCTATCAAAGTGCAATACAACGGACTGAAGAATTAATTAAAGCGCTTAATGAAAAGCCGCTGAAGCTTGATGATTTATCCATTGCGGTTACAGCGAGTTTTGGCTTGGCTGTGTTGAAGGATTCTGACACTGATATCAGCGTAGTATCACGTGCCGATAAAGCATTATATCAAGCAAAGAGAAGTGGGCGTAATCGACTTTGTACAATGGAATAATATATGCGTCTTTTTATTTTCAAAAAACAATAAAGCAATATTGACACTCAGCTGTAATGACGACTTGCTGATACCAAGTATGCAGCGTATTAAGCTGATCGCCTAAAATCAGCCTGACCGTATGGAAGTGCTGTAATTGCTGCCGTAATTGGATTAGGTGGACTCTGGTGGATGACTATTGCAATTAAGGGTTACGGTGAAATGGGGAGCGGGATCAGCGCAAAGGCGGTTTAAGCGCAACCCTCGCCCTTCATTCGGCGAGGGTTGGCGGCAAAATTTAACCTTGATTCTTGGTCAATTCAACAGGTATCAGGGCTTTCATCGGCGTTGCACTAACCGAGAGTAGCTCACCTTTGTGGTAAACAAATAAGGTGAGGACGCTCTCCAACGTTGTCTCAGTGGCGTAGGTTGTCACAATTGTCGTTGAGCAGCTCTCTTTAGCACAATCAATCGGCAACAGTTTTGGGGAGAAGGAAGCTTGACTGATATCTACCGATTCGTTGTTGCGAGTGATATGTTCTAACTTTGCTGTTTTATCCAAGTCAAAGCTATATGAATAAATCACTTTGCCGTCTTCAGTCCATACCTGCAGTGTTGCTTTATCATTACTTTTATCTTGAATAATTTTTTGGCAGTACCCTTCTTTGCAGGGCGGTAACTTATCGTTGGCCACTGTTTGGATGGTAAAGCATGTACCCCAAAAAACAGTGGCTAGCATCAAAATTAAATTGTGTGATTTCATATAATTCCCTTTAATGATGAGTGGATAGAGACTGTGTTACCTGAAGCTGCTCGAAAAATGCCCAATATGTGTATCGTTATCATAGCAATTTGTCAATAAGCGTTGGTGTGGCTTAAGCGATTAAGCACCTAAGTTCTTAAACGCTGCCTGCAGTGGTCGCTAGGAGTTACTTTGGTGCCGCTTGGCATTGAAATGGGTAGTGCGCCTTCGCTGACCTAAAATAGTGCTACGAAGGCAAGGGTTTCATGCCGTTTCATTGGCTGACAATGACGCTTCATTGAAAGATATGGAAAGATAGGACATGCAAAACTCTTTTAGATTAAAGCTTACACAGAAGTTACAGAATACACATACCCTCGGAGTTGCCGTAGGGCATTTGCGTTCGTTGCGTGAGCGAGGCATGGTCGTTCATGTGCATCTGATCCATAGGGAAATGGAAAATGTCAGTATGATGTATGGAACATCATTGACCATGCACTTCACGACATTCAGTCATCCTGCCTATTAGATGCCGAGATTGCGCCAGTCGAATCAGGGACGAGCAGCCTCCTTGGTCGACTCTTGATTAAAATCAGGGGATGAAGCCCCACGACTTTAAACTAAAAAATTTTACTGTTAGTTTCAGTTAACGTATCGCTTAATTACTTGCGAAAAGTTCTCACAATAAACCCGCAATTATTCGATTGCGTTAACCAATCCAGTTTGTATCGCATAGCTCTCTAGCTTGATATCAAGATTATCCAAGTCTTTATAAAACTCATCATCGAGTTGGTCGAGTCGGGCTTCGGCTACTGGATTATCGGTTGAGGCGAGGCGTTGGTCTCTATCTGTGGGGACGGGATCGTCGCCAAATACCGCTTGTTTAGCCTGTTGTAATAGAGCTAATGAGTGCAAAGCGCCAATTTGCTTAAGGCCGCGCTCGGCGACAGCATAATGCTCGCCCGATGAGTTATCGAAATACTGGATAAAGCCGCCGTTGTAGACTTCGCCAGAGAGGCAATTGACGGCGTAATAGTGCTGCGCTGCTTCACTTAACGTGTGAAAGCCCTGTTTGTCGTCGTGCACCTGCACCACTATATCTCGCCACAGGGCTCTAAAAGGGCAGGTTTTATCTAATTCCCGCTCCTTTTGGTAATAGGCTTTTGCCTGTTCGATATTTTCGCGATTGCCGTTTTTGCAGGGCATACATAAGCCCGCGTTGCGCTCGGCAGTGCTGGGCATGATTAAGGTTTTGCAGGCTGTGCAAGGGACTTTTTCCGACATTATCTTTCCTTAGATATTCAGGTCAGCAAGAGAAGTAACAGATTCACAAACTACCCATGGAATGAATCGAGACACCCATTGTTAAATTTTGCAATACCGATGACTCTCTTGGTATTTGCAGCCAACACGTAAGTTACAGAAGTTCACCTTCCCCTGCGAAGTTGCCGCGGGGCGTTGGAATAAATTGCGTGAGTCCGGTCATGGATGAACGGCTAGCTTTCGCAGGTGCAGGGGCGAATGAAAATCAGTGATTTTCGCGCTTATGAGCGAGAGGTAGGGACTGCCGAACTGGGCGCTTTACATGGATGTAAAGCGCATCCTTCGGAAGCGATAGCAAATTTGGCAATGAGCCCAAGGGGCTTTCAACTCCGTCGGGGACGCCGAGGGATATCCAAAAGGGGAACAGGCGCTTTTCCCCTTTTGGTCGGGTGTGGGGTGAAGCCCCACGACTTTAATTCGATTAGTTGTACTTTATATTCATCGCGATCAGCGGTTCGCGGGAAGCCTTTTCGGCTCGCAGGCGTGCTAGGTATTTTTCCCATAATTCCACTTGGTGAGTGGCGAGATCGTAAAGCACTTGCCAGGAGAAGAGCCCCGTATCGTGGCCATCGTCGAAGACGATTTTTACAGCGTAGTTACCTACGGGTTCGATGCGGGTGATATTCACATTTTTCTTATGGGTGACCAGCTTAGGATTACCGTGACCATGCACCTCGGCGGAGGGAGAATAGACGCGTAACATCTCACAGCTGAGTTGATACTGCTCGCCGTTATCGAAGCTGATTTCTAAAATGCGCGATTTACGCTTGAGCTTAAGATCGGTGACATTGGGTGTGCTAGTGGTCATAGGTAGTGCCAAGAAAATGCTGAGAATGGACAAGCTGTAACATAACAATTTGTGGCTAAGGTTACAAAGTGTAAGCCTTAGCCACTGTCACAATTTTGCACCAATGTTCGGGATCTTGGGATACCGAACATTGCGTGCTTGCGCTAATAGATCTTGTTACAGGATAAAGCGGCTTAAGTCTTCGTCTTGAACCAGATTATCTAAGTGAGCACTCACATAGTCGGCATCAATCACAAATGAGCTGCCAGACTTGTCGGAAGCTTCAAAGGAGATATCTTCCATCAGCTTTTCCATCACGGTATGCAGACGACGGGCACCAATGTTTTCGGTGCGCTCGTTCACCTGCCATGCCGCCTTGGCAATGCTCTCAATGCCAGACTCGGCAAACTCAATGGTCACACCTTCGGTGGCCATTAAGGCGATATATTGCTCGGTCAGTGAGGCGTGTGGCTCGGTTAAAATGCGTTTAAAATCATCGGCTGACAGTGCATCTAGCTCAACGCGGATCGGTAAACGGCCTTGCAGCTCTGGGATTAAATCCGAAGGTTTTGCCATTTGGAATGCACCCGAGGCGATAAACAGAATATGGTCGGTTTTTACCATGCCGTGTTTAGTACTCACAGTGCAGCCTTCGACTAACGGCAGTAAATCGCGCTGAACGCCTTCGCGGGATACGTCAGGGCCAGAGGTTTCGCCACGCTTACAGATTTTGTCGATTTCGTCGAGGAACACGATACCGTGCTGCTCAACCAATTCAATGGCTTGCTCTTTTAAATCTTCCTGATTAACCAGTTTGGCCGCTTCTTCTTCGATCAACAGCTTAAAGGCTTCTTTGATCTTCATTTTGCGGCGTTTGGCCGGTGCTTGGCCCATGTTTTTAAACAGACTTTGCAGTTGGTTGGTCATTTCTTCCATGCCGGGTGGCGACATGATTTCAATACCAATTTGCGGCTGGGCCACGTCGATATCGATTTCTTTGTCGTCTAATTGGCCTTCGCGCAGCTTTTTACGGAAGATTTGACGGGTATTGGAGCTGGTATCTGTGTCGGTGTTGTCCCAGTCATTTTTAGGCTTGGGCAGCAGCGCATCGAGAATGCGCTCTTCAGCGTGTTCTTCGGCGCGTTGGCGGCATTTGCCCATTTGTTGTTCGCGGGTCAGCTTGATGGCGATGTCGGTTAAATCACGGATGATTTGCTCGACTTCTTTACCCACGTAACCGACTTCGGTGAACTTAGTGGCTTCAACCTTGATAAATGGTGCGTTGGCGAGCTTTGCCAAACGGCGGGCGATTTCGGTTTTACCCACGCCAGTTGGGCCAATCATCAGAATGTTTTTTGGGGTAACTTCTTGACGGAAATCGGCATCCAATTGCATACGACGCCAGCGGTTACGTAGGGCGACGGCGACGGAACGTTTGGCCTTTTTCTGGCCGATAATATGGGCATCCAGCTCGTGGACAATCTCACGGGGGGTCATTTCAGACATAATATTCCTCACGCCCTGTTAGTAATTAAGTTCTTCTATCGTTTTGAATTGATTGGTAAATACACAGATGTCGCCAGCAATCGTCAGCGATTTTTCTGCAATTTCCAGCGCCGATAATTCGGTATTTTGCAGCAGTGCCAGCGCCGCCGCTTGGGCATAGTTACCGCCCGAGCCAATGGCGACTAAATCATGCTCTGGCTGCACTACATCGCCATTACCTGTGATGATAAGTGAGGCTTCGGCATCGGCGACTACCAGCATGGCCTCGAGTTTGCGCAGCATACGGTCGGTACGCCAATCTTTGGCCAGTTCAACGGCCGAGCGTAATAGGTGACCTTGGTGCATTTCGAGTTTGGACTCGAAACGTTCAAATAGGGTAAAGGCGTCGGCGGTGCCGCCTGCAAAACCTGCCAATACTTTGTTGTGATACAAGCGACGCACTTTTTTGGCGTTACCTTTCATGACGGTATTGCCTAGGGAGACTTGGCCATCGCCGGCGATGACAACTTGGTTATTACGGCGTACTGATACGATAGTGGTCACAATGAATCCTCTTCTCTTGCCCGCAATGAAAATCCTGCGGTGGATGATGGAATAGATATGGGGATGGATGGTTAGATTTCAAGTGAAAGCGGAAAAAGCCACAGGGCGTTGGGGATTTTATGCCCTGTGGCTGGTAACGGATATTACTGCGATAAGGTAGAGCGGCCGACAACGGTGCGGCCATCGAGGGGATAGTATTTTAGCTCCCAATTTTCGCTGCCAAGGCGGCGATCATCCGACACATAGTTAAAGTAACAATAAGTGTTAGGGTCGGTTATCGCGCCGCCGCTGTACCAATAGACGATATCGACATTGGGGATTGTTTGCCAATCGAAGTGAGTGGCGAGGACTGTGTCCGGATTATCGAGTAAGGATTGCCACAGTTCGCCGCAGTAAGCGCCTTGTAATTGCGTGCCTTGGTTGCTGCTTTGGGCTGTGTCTTTTCCGAGGGGAAAGCCAGTAGTGGTGGAGTCGACTGTGCCATCACCATAGCAGGCGAGATTTTGGGTATAACCCGAGTGTCCACCCGCAAGCCAACAACTGTGATACAGTTTTACGCCAGAGGTAAAAGCGGCGAAGGCGGCTTTTGCCCGCGCATCGTGGGCATCCTGGCTGAGATTCATAAATCGAGGGGCCGCGACCACGGCAAGAATCCCTAAGATGATGATAACGACCACCAGTTCGATTAGGGTAAATCCCTTAGATGTGTGTAGACGGCTCATACTGCTTACCTGTTGCTAAGATGGCTGTATTTTAGCGTAATTTTTGTAGATGTTCATTAAGCTATTGATAGACAATTAATTTAACTAACACATTTGCTACATTTGTTGTTTGGATTTAGGAAGGCGAGGCGGGGTTTTTAGAGATAAAAAAGCCCCGAGAACACTGGCCGAACTCGGGGGAAGGTTCAAAGCAGTGGATCTTTAATGCCTACGGGACATAAAGGAGAGAACCTGAGCTGAGTGTGGCAGTGAATGGTGTTTGACACAAAGCCAAAGTGACAAACTGCGACAGCTTGTCGCAGGTGCTCAGTTGATTGCAGTTGGTTAATCGACAGCAGGTAGCAGATAAGCTAAGTGTCTATGTCTTGAATCGGTTAACTGGCTCTCGATCGTTTCCATCTTTCGAGGTTTATTGGATTACTCTGGTAAGAGTGTATTTAGGTGGGCTAAGTGCTGTACTAATTCAGCCATATTGTTCACTTCGAGCTTTTTCATAATCTTAGCCCGATGTACTTCGATGGTTCTTAGGGATAAGTACATGGCTTCGGAGATCTGCTTGTTGGTCATGCCTTGAACCACATGAGCTAATACTTGTTGTTCGCGCTCGGTCAGTTGGGCAAATTTTTGCTGTAGATGCTGTTGCTCAAAACTTGTTTGGCTTAGTTTGTGTGCTTTTTCAATGGCTTGAGCTAAGGCCTTGCCCGATGCGGGTTTTTGAAAAAAGTCGCAGGCGCCCTTGCGGAAAGCGCTTAATGCCATGGGCAAATCCCCGTGTCCCGTGAGAAAGATCACTCCTAGCGGACTTTGGGTTTCAAGCAGTTTTTGTTGTACTTCTTGGCCAGTGATCTCCGGCATTCGGCTATCTAAAATCACACAGCCAGCCTGTGTTAACAGGCATTGGGCTAAAAAGTCTTGTCCACTGCTAAAGGTTTGTACTTGATAGCCAAATTGTCTGAGCATAAAGCCTAAGGAATCGAGAATCGCTTCATCATCATCGACTAAATACAGTGGCAGCTTTGTAGACATGGTTTCCCTTGCGGTGGTTTGTGGCTCTCTTAAGCTTAAGTCTGCTGGGGTGCAGGCTCAATTTTAAGCCTAGGTCTTGGGAGGTGTATCACTAAATTAGCCAAATCCCATTGGGTAAATATCAGAGTTTGGCGCCATTCACAGCTTAATTTTTGCCTAGCGTATAAAGTATTCCTAAAACAAAGGCATATAAGACAAGGCGATAGCAATGGGAACTTGGTGTAGGGCGCTGGTGGTGACTTGCTTCTTGAGTCTGATGGGGCTCAATTTGTCCTATGCCGATGAAGAACTTCCCCTCAATGAATTTAAAGTCGGGGTGCTGGCGAATCATGGCGTGTTACAGGCGAAACAGCGCTGGCAGCCTATGATGGATTACCTTAGCGAAAACGTTCCTAATAGCCGTTTTGAAGTCGTACCCGTCGACTTTAATGGTATGCGTAGCCAGTTGCTTAGCAACGACTTGCAATTTATTGTCACTAACCCTGGCCAGTATCTGCACTTGAGTAATAATTTCCCCCTCTCGTGGCTGGCGACCATGAAAAGCCGCAAACATCAGGGCAGTACTTTTACCATCGGCGCCACCATTATTGTGCGCGCCGACAGCCCTATACGCAGCTTGCAGGATTTACGGGGTAAGAATGTGGTCGCCAGCGATCCACAGGCGCTTGGTGGCTATCAAGCGGCGATGGGATTGCTGCATAAAATGGGTTATTTGCCGGAGCAATTCTTTGGTCGAGTACAATTTCTCGGATTCCCTTTAGAACCGCTGATTTATCAAGTGCGCGACGGTAATGCCGACGCCGCCATTGCGCCTTTTTGTACTCTAGAGGAAATGATTGAAACCGGGCTTATTAATCAGGCCGATTTTCGGGTAATTCATCCAACCAATCCGCCTGGTTATGATTGTGAGGTCAGCACTCAGCTCTACCCCAACTGGTCATTCGCGGCGGCGGATACAGTATCGCCGCGTATTACCATGCAAATCACCCGTGCTTTGTTTGACTTGCCCGCCGACCATGTGGCGGCGATTACCGCTGATACCTTAGGTTGGACCGCGCCGGTGAGTCAGCTAAAGGTGATTGAATTATTTAAAGAGTTGCAACTACAAGGTGCGGCGCCGCCCCTGTATCAAACCGTCTATAAATGGATGGAGAAAAACAAAGAGTGGGGCGGGGTATTACTACTGATTTTTATCGTGTCGACCATTTATCACCTGTGGCTCGAGTATAAATTTCGCCAAAAGAGCGAGTTTTTGGTCAGCACCGAGCGGCAGTTAAAGGATAAAGCCTTGCAGCTAGAGCGGTTGCAGAGTGCGGCGATTCTCGGGGAGATTGGCGCCGGGCTGGCACATGAATTAAATCAACCCATAGCCGCTATTACTCAATACAGTGAAGGCGCCATGATACAGCTAGAAAGACTGGGGCAGGATAATCCTGAACTCTATGATATTTTGGGTAAAATCAACGCGCAATCGATACGGGCGGGGGCAGTTGTACACCGAATTCGCGGTTTGCTTAAGCGCCGTCAGGCCAAGGCTGAGCCGCTGAATGTGACGTTAGTCGTCAAAGAAGCCCTCGCACTGCTGCGGCGCGAGTTAGACCGCGCCGAGGTACAAATCACTGTCGAAGTTGAAGGCCATCCCTATGAATTAATGGGTGACAGTGTTGGCTTAAGCCAAATGTGGGTCAACCTAGTGAAAAACAGTCTCGATGCGCTGGAGGCCTGTAAGGATAATCGAGCACGGCAGCTAAGGATTGAGATCTATTATCACTCTAGTGAAATCAAGGTATTAGTTATAGATAATGGCGAAGGGTTACAAGGGCAAGCTAGCGAGTTGATGGCCTCATTTGCCTCCACCAAGGATGCAGGGCTTGGCTTAGGCTTAGCCATTTGCAAGGATGTCGTTAGCCGCCACCATGGCAGTATTCAAATTGAAAATTGTCAGCAATCGACACTCGCTAGATTGCCTTGGCAGCAGGGGTGCGTGGTAACTGTGGTGCTACCTAAAGGCTAGTTTTCCCTTTAATAACCTGAACGATTGAGTCGCTGTGGTTTAAATCAGCCAAGTTGCCTCTAAGCTAAGCTCTAAGGCGCTGGATATTCTTGGCTAAATTGCTGCAGTTTTTGCACTAAAAACTCAATGGTGCGGCGTATTTTATGGCTTGGATAGTCGGTTTGCAGATAGACCAATTGCAGTGGCACCGGAGGTGCGAGTTTATCGGCTAGGATAAGCTTTAGCCTGCCTTCGGTGACATCCTGTGCCACATCGAGCCAACTTTTATAGGCGATACCTCGCCCCGCCAGTGCCCAATCGCGCACAACGGCACCATCATTACAAAAGCGTTTTCCTCTCACTTCAATCTCTACGGCTTCATCATTGTGGCTGAATTTCCATTTCTGCCATGGCTCACCTCCACGATTTAAGATCAACACTTGGTGTTGACTCAGTTCGTTCAGTGTTTGTGGTTCTCCATGTTGAGCAAGATAAGCGGGGGAGGCAACGAGCACTCTTGGCGTCATCGACAGTTGGCGTCGTTTTAGATTGGAATCTTCAAGCTGGCCATAGCGTAGGGCTAAATGGATATTTTGATCGATAAGATCCGCCATATGATCGCCAAAATAGAGTTGGATCGACAGGTCTGGCGCACTATCCATTAGTTCATCTAACCAACCGCGGATCCGCGTGCGGCCAATATCAGAGGGGAGAGCGATACGTATTTCACCTTTGAGTTCGCCCCTATGTTCGGCCAAATTGGCAGAAGCAGTTTCGAGTAAAACTAGGGCAGGCTTGGCGGCATCGAGAAATATTCGCCCTTCTTCCGTGAGTTGCAATCGCCGAGTGGAGCGAGCAAACAGCTGACAACCTAGCTTTTTTTCAAGCCGTTGTAGGGCGGCGCTAGCGGCGGCGGGCGTCATGCCGACCTCTTTACTGGCGGCGGACAGGCTTTCGAGCGCAGCGATACGAAGAGCGAGTTGCAGATCATTTATATGGTACATATCAAATTATTTTTGAAAATGATTTAAATATTTGGCCGATTATCAATATAGATTAATTAATGCACTATTGCACTCAGATATTCAAACTTCATTTATGGTTCGGAGTGCATATGAGTTTATTTACAGCCTATGAGTCAGCGGCGCTGACACTGCAAAATCGTATCGTGATGGCGCCGATGACTCGGGCGCGTACCACACAGCCTGGGAATATTCCCAACGACTTAATGGCGCAATATTACGCCCAGCGTGCTTCGGCAGGTCTGATCATCACCGAAGCGACCCAAATTTCGGACGACAGCCAAGGCTACTCTTTTACCCCCGGCGTTTATACCGAGGCACAAATTGACGGCTGGAAAAAAGTCACCGCGGCGGTTCATCAAGCGGGTGGTAAAATCTTTAATCAAATCTGGCATGTGGGCCGAGTGTCCCATCCCATTTTTCAGCAGGGCGGGGCGCCTATTGCACCTTCGGCGATAACCCCTGTTGGCACTAAGGTGTGGATTGTTGATGAACAGCATCCCGAGGGGCAAATGGTGGACTGCCCCGAGCCGAGGGAAATGACCCAAACAGATATCGACCGCGTAGTGGCCGACTTTGCCAAGGCAGGGGCAAATGCCGTTGCCGCAGGTTTCGATGGTATCGAAATCCACGGTGGTAATGGTTATCTCATCGACCAATTCCTTCGAACTAACTCTAATCACAGAACCGATGCCTATGGCGGCACGCCCGAAAAACGTATTCGCTTTTTATTGGAAGTGGTTGAAGCGGTAAGTGCCCAGATTGGCGCCGATAAAGTAGGCGTTCGCCTCGCACCCTATGTGACTTTTAAAGACATGGCTTGCCCTGAGATAGTCGATACTATCCTGTTAGCCGCTAAGCATTTATCGGCGTTGGGCGTAGCATATTTGCACTTGTCGGAAGCCGATTGGGACGATGCGCCACAGGTGCCTGAGGCTTTCAGAATCGAGCTACGCAAAGTATTTAAAGGCAGCATTATTGTGGCGGGTCGCTACGATGTCGAGCGTGGCAATGAGGTTATCGAAAAAGGTTATGCCGATTTAGTGGCCTTTGGTCGCGCCTTTATCGCTAACCCCGATCTGCCCTATCGTTTAGCCAATCAATTACCCCTATCACCCTTCGATAAGGGGCCATTATTTGGTGGCAGTGCGGCTGGATATACGGATTATCCAAGTTATCAAACGGCGCTGCGAGCTGTGATCCGCTCTAGTGATGATGAGGTGGCATAATGCAACATCGTACTTATTGCGCCGTTGCGCCTTGGATAAAAGTCGGTTTATGGAGCTCAGGATTACTCGGCTTAGCCATTATAGGCTTTGCGCTTGCGAGTCTAAGCATGACGGCATTTGCCGCTCAAGGGGGTTCAACCCAAGCCAGTGTTGATGTCAAAACCGCTCTTACTCCTAAGGTAACGGCAATGGAGCTGATCAGCGATGGTTCACCACAGGCTGAATCTATTGCCCACGCCGCTTTGCTATACGCTAGTTTTTGGGATACAGGCGACCCAACATTTGCCCACTGGGCATTAGCGACCAGTTTTATCGATCGCACCTTGCCAGAAGGTCGTGCACAGGGGATTACTGGTCCGCTCGACGCTTCTAAGCACTTCAGGGCGGCGGTGCCCGATCTCTCGGTAACCGTCGAGCATCTGCTGGTGGTCGGTGACCGTGCGGTTGTGCGTCTCCGCTTTAATGGCCATTTTACCGGTGTCTTTGGTGAACAGCGTGGACAAGGGCAAAAAATTGATTTTCGCGCCGTAGATATGTACCGAGTGCGTGATGGTTTTATCACAGACAACTGGCACCTTGAGGATTATCAGACGCTATTTAGCCAGTTTGCCGCTAAAGCTGTGACCACAGGAGCCAAGTCATGAACCCACGTCGACAATTTTTAAAGACCAGTCTACAGGCGGGCGGTGCTTTGGTGGCGGGTGTAGGGCTAAGTCAATCAGCCTTTTCCATGGGGTTACCAGGTTTAGTGGCACTCGATGATCAAACACAAACTTCTGTTGGAGGCAGTATGAATAAGCGTTTTTGGCCTAATGGCGAACAACTAGTGATTTCTATCTCCATGCAGTTTGAGGCTGGCGCGCAGGATAAAAACGCCGAAGGTCCGTTTCCACCAATGGAGCAGGGTTATCCTGATACTATTACCCCCAGTTGGTACGACTACGGGATGAATGAGGGGATACCGCGTTTGCTACGTTTATGGCGTAAGCACAATATTCAGGTGACATCCCACATGGTGGGCCGCGCCGCCGAATTACATCCACAACTTGCCAAACAAGTGGCGGATGAAGGCCATGAGATTTCAGGCCATGGGCAGACGTGGACACCGCAATACAGTATGTCGCCAGCGCAGGAGCGTGATTCTTACATCCAGAGTATCAATACCTTAGAAAAGATTACCGGCCAGCGTCCCATAGGGTTTAATGCGTTTTGGATGCGCCACAGCACCCAAACCTTAAATATCCTGCAGGATTTAGGCTTTATCTATCATATTGATGATCTATCAAGGGATGAACCTTCAATTATCCCTGTGCAGGGTAAGCCCTTTGTCGTGGTGCCTTATACCTTACGTAACAATGATATAGGTCGCTTTGGTGGCAATACTGCGATGACGGCTGCCGCCTTCTTGCAGGAGCTTAAAGACGAATTCGATATGCTTTATCAGGAAGGCGCATCCCAGCGGCGGATGATGTCAATCAGTGTGCACGACCGTATCGGGGGGGCGCCAGGTCTTGCCAATGCCTTAGACAAGTTTATTCAATATGCTAAGGAACACGCAAAAGTAGGTTTTATGCGTAAGGATGCGATAGCGAAATGGACGCTGGCACAAAAGGATACGCCCACCAATCCTGCAAGAACATTTTAAGAGATAAAAACACAGCACAGGGAGGTGCTGTGTTTTTTACTTTCTTGGAGATATTGGTGCTTAACGCATGGCGAGCATGGCCCAAGTGCGGCGCCCTTGCTCGAGAAGAATACCAACAGCCAGCCCAGCGGCGGCGTTGACAGCCAAGCAAGTGACTGCGGTTGCGAGGATCACAAAGATACAGAAGGGCTTACCATCAATAAGGCGTTTTGACCACGCCAGTTGCAAACCGCCGATGGATAGCAAACTGCCGAGAATTGCCACAGGAATAAGCCCGAGCAACCACGCAATTTGGCTATCCCAAAACAGGGCAATCACCACACAAGTACCACCGAAGATTAATGGCGCGAGGTGAGTGCGCGCGCCAAAATGGTATTGCACCGCAAGGCCACCCGCCCCATGGCACATGGCCGCCGCCCCAAAAGGCGCGAGTAACAAATTGGCAAGCCCAGAGCTAATGGCCAAGTTTTTAGGCGTGAGTTTGGCGGCGTCTTCGGGGAATTTTTCCTGCGCCATGGCCGAGGTAGCTATCACTGCATTGGTTAAGGTGAGGGCGAGCTGCGGCAACACCAGTAAAATCGCCGCCGAGCTCCACTCATTAAGACTAGGCCAAGCCAAATGTAGGGAGGCGCTCAAGGCGGGAATAGTCAGGCTGCTAGTTATTTCGGTTTGGCTGTTGGCTTGCCACAACATGCCCGCAGCAATAACGAGTGGCATAGCAAGGTAACGTAAAGGTAAGAATTTACTCACAAATAGCAAGGCAAACGCGCCGAGTCCGAGCAGCCCAAAGTCGCTCATCATCTTAGTGCCCATCCACATTAATTGCAGTCCAATAGCAAGCTGGATACCAACACTCACGGCTTGGGATAATTGCTTGGCAAGCCAAGTAATGGCGCCACTAAAGGCCAAAATTAACAGTATGATACCCATCAGCATGGCGCTTGCTTGCAGCATCCCGGGCGTTAAGCCTTGGGCGATGACGAGGGCAGCGATGACCTTCATGGGTTGGACGGGAATAGGGCGGTGATAAAATAAGGCGCTTAATATTGCGAATAGGCCAAAGCCTAAAAATATCCCTTGGGGCGAAAATTGGTTTAGGGCAATTAAGCCCAAGACCAAAGGTAAAAAAGTGCCTAGGTCGGCGAATGCACCGCTGGTTTCACCGAGTAAACGGTTGAGCGGTTGAGTGGGGTGCTGTGTTGGGGTTTTGCCCGCGGTCATAGAGGTTGCCACAATTGAACATTGCCTGATTAGGCAAAATAAATGCCATAAAAATCAGTTAATTTGACTTATAAACAGAGCCAAACTCCTTTTCGTGCCAATTGGTTGAGACAAACTGGGACAGTGTTATTTTTTAACTGCGGCGATTTGTCTTTGTCGGCGGATATACCACGATAAAAAAGAGAGCTTAGCCAGCGGGTGCTAAGCTCTCAAAGGTTTGCAGGGGAGCGATACTCGCTATGCCTTAAGTTTGGTTAGGCGATAGCGAGTGGAACAGCTTATGGTTGCTTATGCTTAGGGCCTTGCTTGTTTTTCATTGGGTCGCCTTGATAGCCCAAGGCTTGCCAATCGAGGCGAGTGCCTTTGTTATGGCAATCATTACAGTTAAGCGCTTGCTCTTTAGGTGACACCATGTGGTTGATCCGCCACCACATTTCAGTGGCAGCAAAGTCATATTCACCACTGTATTTAATACCTTTTTCCAACATGGTTGGATTGGCTTCCATACCCAGTTTCGCCGCTAAATTCCAATCAAACTCGCTCCAATATCCGCCCTTGCCATAGGTTTTTGGGGTGATAAAGATGTTGAGTTTCTTGTCGTAAATCTGCTTACCGGTATGCACCTTAAAGGGATAAATCTTGGCTTTAGCATCGTTAATATCGCCCATAGGGTAGGTCAGCTTAGTGACGACATTCGGGTCCATTTTGTCCCCCGCCATATAAGCGTTAGCCGTGCCGTTGTACCAAGCGTACTGGGGCTTGACCATTTTCTCCCACACAAAGTCACCCTTTTTCTTTTGATAGGTGTGTTTACCATATTGATCTACGGTTTCAGGCTTATCATCCCCTGCGGTTGACCAATCCCAGTGCATCTTGGTGGGTTCATTCTTAGCGAAGAAGGGAATATGGCAGGTTTGGCAGGCCACGGTTGCGGTATGGGTATTGAGCTTTTTGTTGCTATGCGGCGCACTCTCGTGGCAGTTCTCACAACCTATATGGTCAATACCGCCAGGGGATACGCCCATCGCATTACCTGATATTTGATGTTTTTCAGTGGTATGGCAGTTTTGGCATTGGAAGTTATTGCCGTCGCTGTCCATGTGTACATCAGTGGCTTTATCGGGATAGGCCATGGAGGAGTCTAGATCCCCATGTTTGACCGCATCACCACCGCCACCATAGAAGTGGCAGCTACCGCAGTTATCCCGCACGGGTTCACCCACGTTTTGCGCGATCTTCGCCAGATCGAGTTTTGCCATGGGTTCACCTGCACCAGCAGGGTCTTTTACATAGGTGCCTGTAGTGTCGTGGCAGACTAAGCAGTCCACTTTGGTTTTATCTTTAAAATCAAAATTGCTGTCCTTCCAACCATAACCAGCGTGGCAGCTAGTGCAGCGAGGCTCGTTGCTGGAAATCGACACACAGAAGTTATTGATACTGTTTTTCTTACCGCGTAATACGGTTCTATCGGGGAGCTTTTGTTCTAATTCCCATGTCCAGTGGGAGGTTTTCATCATGTCCGTGGCTTGTTCTTCGTGGCAGGTTAAGCACTGAGTCGTGACCTCAGAACCTGTGGCGAAGGGGCCTTTAAGAACGTCTTTATGGGGATTGGCAGCCTGCGCTTGCAACGCCATACCCGCTAAGGCAATAACAATGAGTTTTTTCATTCTGTACTCCTGCCCTCGGCGATACCGAGGGCTGAATGGCGTCTAGGTTAGAAGTTAATGGTCAGCGAGGCGTTAACATCGAAGGCCTTATCGACTACCGGTAGCATCGAGTAGGCTGAGCCCGCTAGCACCTCATCGATTTTTTGTGGTGCGCCCACAGGTGTGCCGCTACCTGTGTATTCGTAGTCGTAGTAGAGTCCAGCCAGTTTGATAAACATTTTGGGATTGATATCAAAGATGTAATAGGCTTCGCCGACATGGCCACGGGTGGCTAACTTGCTACCGATTGGGTCATCTTGGGCTTGGGTGAAGGGCGTCCAATATTTAGAACCGTAGTTATATTCCAAGCCAAACTTGCCGTAGGGCGCTGGGATTTGGATACCTACATAGATGCCATAACCATCTTTGGTATCGGTATCATCGCTGGTTTTTGGCACCATGATGATTTCGGTCCCTGTGCTATTGAGCTCAGCTTCAAACACCGCATCGGATAACATGCCGCCGAACATGCCAGCATTGCCATTTGGCTCTGCGCGTGTCCAACCCAGTGATGCAAACCATTTAATATCGTTAGCTTCTTCCCGCGCAAAGCCAATGCCGCCAAGGTACATATCACCAATGACGCCGCTAGGTTGCACTCGGGTGACAAAGTTAAAGTTGTCAAACTTTTGCATATCCTGGTACATGGTGGGGGCGAAAATTCCCGCCAGTTGGGTCGGGAAGGCCATAGTGCCTTTAAAGCCGTCGTTCACGTCTTTGGCACCAAAAAGGGTAAATTGCAGGAAGTTAGTACCGTCGTTGATGGCATCGATATTAAAGCCGCCGAGGTGAGTATCCTTGGTGACGATATCACCAAACATTTCGCCATTACCCCATTGGGATTCAAAGCCTTGGCCATAACAGAAGCGAACCACTTGCCCCTCAACTCCAGTGATTTCCCCTAGGTTGTAGCCTAAGGTTGCACCGTCGAAGTTAAAGTTAACTAAATGGCCCGAAGGTGTGCCGCCACGCAGTTCGTTTTCACGGTAGTGGCTTGGTGGGCCATAGGTGGATGGGCGGCGGCCAATCGAGAGGTAAAACTCGGAGCCGTTGATTTTTTTCCAGTCGAAATAGGCGCGCTCTACTCGCAGCCAGTCACCGCTGGTGTTACCGCTGCTGGTGCCATCCATAGTAAATGAGCGCCAAGAGTCGAACACTTGTACGCCTGTGGAGTCGCCCCAGTTTTTGTACATGCTCAGACGACCGGCAAAGCTGACGTTATCCCATACCTTGGCCTTAAGATTTAACCGCAGGCGAGTGGTGTAAAAGATATCGTTATCAATATCTTGGATATGTTGCTGCGCGAGTACATAGGGCATCACGCCCTGTAACATGCCATTTTGAAAGGCGGCCGCAAGGTCTGGGTTGGCTTGCATCATCTGTCCGAGAGGTGAATTAGGATCGTTTGGCATCCCAAAGGCGCCGGACATGGCCTTGGCGCCAAAGTCATTAAAGTTAACCTTAATGGCGGGGTTCCAAACGACATCGCGGTAATGCAGTGAGTGAGCCTTGGTTCTAAAGTCGCCGGTGATTTCAAGGCGATCTAACGAGGTGTGGCGTTCGGTTTTATCGACACGACTATTGAGTTCATCGAGCTGTTCGGTGATATCGGCAAGCTGTTGTTTCAGCTCTGCCATTTTTTGGGTGTCGGCTGGCGTTTCGTTGGCTGCGGCAAAGGTTTGGCCGGACATAAACAGCGCATTAGCAACCAATATCGAAATGAGTGTACGTGTACGCATAGGGTTTCTCCCTGAGTGTTCCGCTGGCACTGGCTCAAGGCTCTGTGCCAAATTTACCCAACAGGAGGCCCTGAGGTGTGCTCCCCATTTTTCTCTTATTGGGCTTGGATTTTATTTCAATGGGTTAACTTGCAGTTGCAGGCCTGCGGTTATCCCTTTGATTTAGGCTCAGCAGCAATTAACCGCAGGTTTGCGGTTGCTCCGAGTCGGCAGCATGGTCATACAGAAATTGCTGTATATCTTTGAGATCTTGCTCAGTGAGGCCATTGAATACCTCAGGTTTGAGTTTGTGTTTATCTTTGTCGAAAAAGCGATCCCATTGGCTCATGGTTTTGCTCATTGGGGTTAGCTCGCCACCTTCACCACCTTGGCTATGGCAGGCTTTACATTCTTTTTTATAGAGGTGCTTTCCTTTTTTAGGATTACCCCCTTCGGCGGCATAGGCTTGAAGGCCTAAGCTACTAATCAGCGCGACGGCGATTGCGATCTTAGTTGAAGTTTTCATCATCTCATCCTTTCTTAATTGTCATTCACATGACTTTGTTGGTGGAATGTGGCTATTGCTTCCACCTTGTGAATAAATTTATCAAAGGTGATGGGATGTTTATTTGAGGTATATCACTTCCATTAAAAAAATCTAATTGATAAAAATTTCATTGATAAAAATCTAATTGATTGGTGGTGGAATGATTTGGGTAGGAATTTACAATTTCAAAAACAATGATTTGTTTTTATTGCTAAATTAGCCTGTTGTGTCGCAGCTAGGGTTTTAAGTCGGATAGGGCGGAAAAATGAGAGTGATCGAGTTAACACTTTGT
Organism: Shewanella decolorationis; assembly: GCF_004354305.1. NCBI lineage: Bacteria > Pseudomonadati > Pseudomonadota > Gammaproteobacteria > Alteromonadales > Shewanellaceae > Shewanella > Shewanella decolorationis. The sequence continues at coordinate 373,770 of NZ_CP037898.1, forward strand.
AAAATTTGCGATCGCTAAAGTAGTCGTTCGGAATGATTTAGCTCCATTTTTGCTGTGTGGAGGGGGAGGTTTTTGCCGCTAGGCGTTGAGCACACTCGGTCGATTTTTATATTTTTAAACGCAGTGGCACTCGCACACTGCGTTTTACCCATGACTATAGCGAGGTCGTGCCAAGCACGTTGCTTAAGGTTGCTGGCGTGTTGGCGCTAACACTATCTCACGCACACAGACATTTTGCGGTTGTTGCCAAGCAAATAATGCTGCTGCGGCAACGTTTTCGGGGGCAATCACGCCGCCCATTTGTACTTTCCAATCTTGATAGCCCGCTTTGATAGCATCATCCGTGGTGTGGCTTAAGAGTTCTGTCTCGACCGCTCCTGGCGCAATGGTGATTAGGCGTACATCGTCCATTGCGACTTCTTCGCGGATGTTTTCGGTTAAGGCATGCACGGCAAATTTTGTCGCGCAATAAGCCGCATGGTTGGGGAAGGTCTTACGTCCCGCCACTGAGCTGATATTGATAATGGTGCCGGTTTTGCGCGCCTTCATTCCGGCTAACACTGCATGGATACCATTGAGTACACCCATCACATTGATATTGAGCATGCGGCTCCATTCGTTGGGATCTTGAGTATCAATTTGCCCAAGCAGCATGACGCCAGCGTTGTTGATAAGGCAACCGACTGGGCCAAACTGTGCTTCCGCTTGGTTAATGGCGGCCTTGATAGCGTCTGCATCGGTTACATCAACGCTGATGGATAAACTGTTTGGTAAAGCAAGAGCTTGCATTGCCTCGACTCGGCGCGCTAACAGTAAGAGTGGGTGTCCTGCGGCGCTAAATTGTTCGGCGATGGCGGCTCCTATGCCCGATGAGGCGCCAGTGATCACAACGAGGGGCTGAGTAGTATTTGTCATTTGTCATTCCTATCTTTGTAAGCGTTAAATGGGGTTGATTGATGAATTTCTAACTTGGACGTTAGTATAAGTGGCGGTTTTTGGACTGAAAAATACTTATTTCCACTGAATATGATAGGCTTTACCTATGACAGCATGCTGAGAAGATAAGGTGACGGCAAATGGTTGATTTACGCCTATTAAGGTTTTTTATCGCAATTTATGAAGAAAACAATATTACCGCGGCGGCAACACGTTGTTATGTCAGCCAGCCCTCGCTCTCTGCTGGGCTTAAACAGTTAGAGGAAGAGCTTGGCGGCGCCTTATTCGAGCGCAGTAAAAAGGGCGTAAAAGCTTTGGATAGTGCCCACTATCTTTATCCACTGGCAGTTAAGTTGGTGGAGGAGGCCAGTAAATTACCCGCTCTATTTATGGCAAAAGCGAGTCGACAAAAGCTGCGCTTAGCCGTGATGCCCGATCTGAGTCAGCGTCGTCTTGCAGGGTTATTAACTCAAATCAATCAGGCGATTAGCCATTTAGATTTAGAGCTGGTGGATTATCAAAGCCCTGCGGATTGCAGGTTAACCTTAGACAGTTTACGCCATGAGGATGAAGTGTTTTTTCCGTTATGGGAGGAGGACTATGTGCTGTGTGTGCCGAGTGAGCATAGGCTTGCGCAGCTCAGCAGTATTCGCCCCGAAGAGTTAAGCCAGTATGACTTTATTGAGTGCCCACCCTGCGAGGCGCATCAGCAAACCATCGGCTTACTCGCCTGCAGCAATTTGTCGCTCAATTTGGTGGCGAAGGCGGAATCTAAGTCTTTAGTGATGTCGCTGGTTCTGGCGGGATTTGGGGTGAGTTTTCTCCCCGATGGATTAATCGAAGACGAGCCTCGGCTTAAACAGATTAAATTCGATGGGCCTAGGATGTTTCGCCGTATTGGCTTGTGTTATCCATCCCATCAAACCGTTGCGCCTACGCTGGCAACATTGCTGCGGCATTTGAGCAAAACCACGGCTTAAGCCGTGGTTTTTAATCATAGGGTTTGGCCAAACAGCTAAACCCCAGTATTCAGCAACTTAATCCTTATTCATTACTCTGTAAGTAAGGTGCTAGCTGAGTTTCAATCCTCTCGATTTCATCTTGGGCATACAACAGCTCGGACTCCGTTAAGCGGGATAGGGCCTGTTGTTGATACAAGAGTTGATCGCTATTCATCCCGTATTTACCAAAGTTGCGCAGTAATATACTCGACCAAATATATGTTTGTACTGGTTTATCAATCGACTCATGGCGGTTGATATCAACGAGGGCTTGCATACCATCTTGGCTGCCCAAGTCGGCAGCTTTACGGTACCAAGTCTCTGCGGTTTGCAGCGCTTCGCGGCTCGGATGCTCACCCTTGCGGTAGATTTCTGCTTGGTTAAGATGGTAATAAGCCTGCTGCTCATTGGGGATTGGGTGTTGATGCAGAAAGTTATTACAAAGGCTTTGGGCTTCGCGGATCTCTAGGGTGCCCAAGCGCTTACTGAGCTTCTCATATGCGTCTTGATAATCACTGATATGGCTCATGGCCGCCAGTTGGTAATACATTAAGGCTTTAATCGGTTGGCGCGAGACGCCTAAGCCTTCCTCGTAGATTTTACCTAGGCCGAATAGGGCTTCTTCTTGCCACTGGGACGCCAGCGTTTCAAATTCTGTTCTTGCCTGCTGGTAGTCATTATCCGTTTGTGGGTCGAGTAGTTTAAGGTGTGCCAGCGCTAACTTAGCAAAGACATTGTCAGCGGCGCAGGATTTTTCTAACCAATGGCGGGCCTTACCGTAGTCGACGGCAAAATCTTCACCATAAAGGAAACGTTTGCCTAGGTAAAACTGACGAAAATCATTTTCTGCGGCATATTCGCTGAGTAAAGCTTCGGCGCGGACGAGGTCCTTAGGGCCGCCTTGGCCTGATGCCAGCATATGGCCTAAGTTATCTTTTGCAAGTTCATCACCGGCGGCGACGGCTTTCTCAAAGTATTCCCGCGCTTTGCTATAGTCGGGCGTAACACGTTCATCGTGCCAGTAGAGTGTACCTAAGTGGTAATAGGCATCTTGGTTTCCTTGGGCAGCCGCCTTTTCGAACCAATAAATGGCTTGGCTAGCATCGGGATCGAGAAAGGGTTGTCTGAGATACAAATAGGCTAGCTCATATTGAAACTCGACTTGCCCCGCTTCTGCACTGGCTTTGAGCTGTTCTACCTGTTCGCCTAACTGCTCGGGTGTTTGCGCCTCAGAGGCGACCAAGCTAGTCAGGGTGAGCATGGGTAAATATTGTGGATCGATCTCGGCGGCCTTTCGATACCAATCATTAGACGCTTTGATATCGGCCGGAACCTGTGGGAAACGGCCCGAATACAGTTCGGCCATGGCAATGGCTGCCACGGCGAAACCTTTATCGACGGCCTGCTGAATATAGTCTAGGCCTGAATTGACTTCGCCTTGATTGATTAATGTCAATCCATGATTGAGTAACGCTGAGGGTTCTCCTGCGGCAAGTGCTTCGGCTTGAATCTTCTTTTTTTGGTACTTTGCGAAAAAAACAAAGAGTACGATAAAAGCTATAATGATAAGTATCAACAACATAGTATTCCGTCACTATCGATATTTGGGCTGCACAGTAAACGCGTATCCCGAAAAAAATGCAAGTTAACTGTGTTAGATGGGGCGAATGGTATAAGCCATTCGCCTCGGCGGATGCGCTTACTTTTCTTGCAAATGAATTTCTCGCACTGGGCAAGCCATTTCAATTCCCGCCTGTTTGAGGGCGTTATAAATTGCTAGGTTAATCTTATACTTATGCTGGAAGTAGTTTTGAGTTGGCACCCAGTAACGCACACCAACCTCAATACCGATGGCATTAAAACCATTAATACCAATATTTGGCGTAGTGTCCTGACTGACATTGGGGTTTTGGCTCAGCAGCTCAGTGATTAGGCTTATTGCCGCTTCTGGATTGTTGTTATAACTCAGGTTAAATTGGGTTTCGACCAGCTTATTACTGAAGGAGTTATGTAAGATTTCGCCGACAATATGCTTGTTGGGAATGCTAATTTGCTCGCCTTCCTCATTGGTTAAAATCGTCATCCCTAAATTAATCCGTGTGACGACACCACTTTCACCTTTGATTTCGATGGTATTTCCGACTACAAAAGGCCGAGTCACAATAATAGTTACCCCAGCGGCATAGTTCGACAGCATGCCCTGTAAGGCTAAACCCGCGCCGAGGGAGGCTGCACCAATCGCGGCCACCATAGGGGTGACGCTAATGCCTATCTTGCCTAGGGCGATAATGGCCACCATGACAATGATCAGGATGCGGATCAGATTGCTGACAAAGTTACTTAGGGTGATGTCGATTTGGTGCTTTTCGCACTGCTTAGCCACTAAGCGCGAGACTTTGCTAGCGACCCACAGACCGAATAAAAAGACCAGCGCCGCGCCGATTAACTGGAAACTATAATTAACTAAAAATTCGGTAATAAGTTGGTAAACGCCCTGCAGTTGCTGCAATTCTTGATCAAGTCCTGGTGTTATCATTATGATATCCTTGCAATTAATTTTACTGCCCTAGTATAACGTACAATTGTGTTGAAAGGCGTATTTGTCATGCATTGTGAAGCGTATCATGTAATGGGGCGGATTAAATGAGTGGGTTGCGAGACTCGGGTATGCTATTGCCCGTATTAAAAATGGAGTAAGTGTTTATGAGAAAGCTGTTGTTGTGCCTGTCCTTCCTTTTCACTCCCATGATGGCCTTAGCGGCGAGTTATGTTGCTGGTGATGCGATCAATCCTATTACTTTACAGGATCAAAATGAGCAAGTGGTCAGTGTGACCAACGAAACCAAAGTGGTGCTCTTTAGCCGCAGTATGAAAGGCGGCGATATTATTAAAGAAACGCTTACACCATTGGCGGGAGATAAGTTTCCGACGCATTTAGTCTATGTGGCGGATATCAGTGGTATGCCATCATTGATTGCTAAGTTTGTCGCTGTGCCGCAAATGCAGGAATTGCCCTTTGCCATTGGCTTGGACCGGGAAGGTGAGATCAGCCGCCTGTTACCCGATACTAAAGATATGGCAACAATGATTTTGCTCAATAACTTTAGTATTCAAGATATTGCCTACTTTGATTCGAGTGAAGCTCTAGGCCAAGCCTTAGCGAAACTAAACGAGTCGCAGCAATAATATTTATGCCGTTAAAGTTGAGGAGGCTTACTCCTCAACTCTGTTATTCGTCCTTTAGCTGTATGACTTTGGATTCGCTAAGATTGGGTTGAACTCTTCAATCGGGCGTCAGGTTTTACTTCTTTTTTCCGCTCGGTTAATCCTTAGCTGTATAAGCTTGGATTGACGTCGCAAAAAATTCATTTTTTCTAACTCAAAAACGTCAACATTCTCTGTTGTGCTCTTATGCATAATTATCTGTTTTTATGATCATTTTTGATCTTCGGTATTTCCTTAAAATTTCAAAGAATAAAAAGTTAGTTATTAAGCATAAAAATTCGTTGCGTTAAATAAAAAAATAGCGTTTACTGCGCACGTTTTTAAGACCGATAAGCCAATTTTTTATAATTTGACCCAAAGGAGACTCTGGCCCAATGAGCCAATTTCAATCTATTGATGTTGCTGACTATTATGATGCTGAAACCTTCAAACGTATTGAAGAGTTTGCTAAAGATAAAGCGACCCCGTTCGTGGTGATTGATACCAGTATCATTGCGAAACAATACGATGACATGGTTAATAGTTTTCCTTATGCCGATGTTTATTATGCAGTTAAGGCAAACCCTGCGGCTGAGATCCTGACGTTACTCAAAGACAAAGGGTCAAACTTTGATATTGCCTCGATTTATGAGCTAGATATGGTCACTAACGTGGGTGTAACACCTGACCGTGTGAGCTATGGCAACACCATCAAAAAGCGTCAAGATGTGCGTGCGTTTTATGAGCGTGGCGTGCGTATGTATGCATCGGATTCAGAAGCCGACTTACGTATGATCGCCGAAGAAGCGCCAGGTTCACGCATCTATGTGCGTATCCTGACTGAAGGCACAGACACCGCCGATTGGCCACTGTCCCGTAAGTTTGGTTGCCAAAATGAGATGGCTTATGAGCTGTTAGTTCTGGCGAAGGAATTAGGTTTAGAGCCCTTTGGTATTTCATTCCACGTGGGTTCACAGCAGCGTGATATCGGCGCTTGGGATTCGGCGATTGGTAAAGTGAAGAGCATCTTCGATCGTCTGCGCGATGAGCACAATATCGTCCTGAAGATGATCAACATGGGTGGTGGCTTTCCTGCTAACTATATCGACAAAACCAATCAACTCGGTGTGTATGCCGAGCAAATCACCCACTTCCTGAAGGAAGATTTTGGGGACGATTTGCCACAGATCATTCTCGAGCCAGGTCGCTCGTTGATCTCTAACGCAGGGGTGCTGGTGTCTGAGGTGGTGTTGATCAGTAAGAAATCCTACACCGCATTAGAGCGTTGGGTATTTACCGATGTGGGTAAGTTCTCTGGTTTAATCGAAACCATGGATGAGGCGATCAAATTCCCAATCTTCACTCACAAACAAGGTGAATTGGATAAATGTGTTATCGCTGGCCCAACCTGCGACAGCGCCGACATTATGTATGAGCACTACAGCTATGGTTTACCCAATGACCTAGCGATTGGAGACCGTATGTACTGGTTAACCGCCGGTGCTTATACCACCACTTATTCTGCGGTGTGCTTTAACGGTTTCCCACCCCTGAAGGATTACTACCTGTAATCTTGACCGCAAGGCAACAAAAAGGGCGCTCAGGCGCCCTTCGTTTTTCCGCGATGAAAAGCTTAGCTGTGGGATTTGAGAATTTGATAGATCTCTTCTTTTAAATGCAGTTTTTTGCTTTTGAGTTCTTTCACCGTGGGATTGAAATCACTACCGACGCGTTTTTCCAGTTGTTTTATTTCCTCATCTAATTGATTGTGCTCGTTGAATTTACGTTGGAAATGAGCATCTTGAGTCTTTAACGTGCTAATCAGATCTCGATATTCTGGAAACATTGGCGTTCTCCTTGTCGTCTTTTATCATGCTTTGGTTTCGTCTTAACCCTAACCCTAGGCACGATGATGAAACGTGATATGGATCAATATTTGTCCTTCTACAGATTAATACTAAAGGGTGATTTCAGCAAACTAGCTATAAATCAATAACCTATATCTTTTATATTGCAGGGTGTGGCGAGTGTGTCTGATCTGGCTCACACTTACATCCACGAAATTGATACAAGCCGACAGAAGCATCACAGTTTTGCTATCTTTGTGATCAGGCTGTAATAGATTTGGTAATTACATTACGAATGAACAATTCTTCTTGCCGATAATTCTGTGATCAAGTTAACCTTCACCGCTTCGATACTAGGTTAAAGTCGATTATATAAGAATTTTACTATCAAAAATGAAAGGGGTTTTCACGATGGCTGATGTATTTCATTTAGGTTTGACCAAAGCGATGCTCGATGGCGCAACTTTGGCGATTGTGCCTGGCGACCCAGAGCGCGTAAAACGTATTGCTGAATTAATGGACAATGCCACATTCCTCGCAAGTCACCGCGAGTACACCAGCTACTTAGCGTATGCTGACGGTAAGCCTGTGGTGATTTGCTCTACCGGTATCGGTGGTCCATCGACTTCTATCGCGGTTGAAGAATTAGCGCAATTAGGCGTGAATACCTTCCTGCGTGTTGGTACCACAGGTGCGATTCAACCCCATGTGAATGTAGGTGATGTGATTGTGACTCAAGCGTCAGTGCGTTTAGATGGCGCGAGCTTACATTTTGCTCCTATGGAGTTCCCTGCGGTTGCTAACTTCGAATGTACCACAGCGATGGTTGCTGCGTGCCGCGATGCGGGCGTAGAACCTCATATCGGTGTTACCGCATCTTCAGATACCTTCTATCCAGGTCAAGAGCGTTATGACACTGTGACTGGCCGTGTGACCCGTCGTTTCGCTGGCTCAATGAAAGAGTGGCAGGATATGGGCGTGCTGAACTATGAAATGGAATCAGCGACCTTATTCACTATGTGTGCGACTCAAGGTTGGCGTGCGGCGTGTGTGGCTGGCGTTATCGTAAACCGCACACAGCAAGAAATTCCTGATGAAGCGACAATGAAGCAAACTGAAGTCAGTGCGGTTTCTATCGTCGTGGCTGCTGCTAAGAAGCTACTGGCTTAATTTAGCTAAACACTCCCCTGCAAAGTGAGTGATTTGAATAATAAAAAAGGTGCCCTAGGCACCTTTTTTATTGGCTATATCCGCTAAGGCGGACAGTATCACTTAGATTAGAAGTGGTACTGAGCAATTACAGAGTAAGTGTCTTGGTCGACCCCTTTTACACCGTATTTATTGGTCCACAGATCGTACTCGATACCGACAAGCAATTTATTTGCCTTATGGTCACCAAATAGGCTCTTACCTAAATCGTATTTAAGCTGAGGGTTAAAGTGGAAGTTCTCTTCATAACCACTATTGTCCGTTGCAAATACCCAATCGATAAAGCCATCAAGAACTATGTTGGCTGACCCAACTGGAATATCGATTCTGAAGACTGGTGTAAATTGCCAACCATCACTGATATTACCTGAGCTCATCGCATCGCGGCGATAGGTGTTAAAGTTAAGGTAGGTAAAGTAAGGTACGGCAACATCGACCCCTAAGCCATAGAGCAAGCTATGAACAGGGCCTTCACCTTCTTCGTAGGTGAGGGCTAATGAAAGATCGGTAATTGGGCCGAAGGCAATCTTTTCGCCGAGGATTTTGCTTGCGCTAAAGCGAGGTGAAATCTCTCCGTAGGTGGTGCTATCCATGCCCGTGTGGTCGCCTTTGAAATAGATAAAATCTTGGAAGGCAAACCAATCACCGTATTTCCATGCACCAGCGGTTTCGAGTGTGACTGTTGTTTGCTTGTCCGAAGGAGCCAAGTCGTAGTCTTCGCCATAAAGGGCGGTTGCACTGAAATCCCACCACTGTACTAAGTCACCAGCAAATGCTTGAGGTGTAAGCATTAATGCTAGACATAGGCATGTCTTTTTCATTGTTATTTCCTATTGTAGGGGTAGAGGTTAATAAGGTTGTACTCAGTTCCTGCTCTGAAGGCTAAACCCTTAAGCGGCTAACATTTTGCAGCTTGTATCGGCGCTAACAGAGGGCTAGGTAAAAAGTGCGGGCAATATATGCAAAAATTTACAATTATTCAAAGTTTTTTATCGAATGTTGTTGTGAAAATCACATAATCAAATTGTGGGTTTTATGATGTTTAATTTATTGATTTTTAGTGTTTATTTTGTAGTTCAACACATCGATGATGATATTTTAAGCTAACTTTTTGAATTGATTGTGCTTAATTTTAGAACAACTTAAGTCAGCTTTTGGTGCCGAGTAAATTCACTCCCTGATTATCCTCGGTGAATTGTCTTGCCGTGCTTTTTAAATCGGCGTATAAATTTATGACATATTATGTCGCATATCTGTCACTCTGCTGCTATAGTGCTGCACAGGATGCTCTCATTTCAGGGGGGAATATGGAGTTTTCGAATCTGATTTTAGTCTGGTCTATTATCGGGATTATCTTGATGCTAGCCGAACTGGTGATACCTGGTGGTATTGTCGTGCTACTCGGCGCTGCCTGCTTAGTGGTGGCTGGCGCCTTAGGGATTGGCCTAGTGGAAGGTGTGGTGCAGAGCCTGACACTGTGGTTTATTTCCGCCATCGTCTTATTACTCGCCTTTCGGCAAGTCACTCAAAAATTGGTTGGTGGAGACTCCCATGTGGATAACACCGATGAAGAACTTGATATCTACAATCAAATCGCCCGTGTGAAACAAACCATAGGTCCAGGACAAACGACGGGAAGAGTCGAGTTCCAAGGGAGCGAATGGCCCGCATTGGGGGATGGTAGTATCATTGCTGCGGGCTCTGTGGTCAGGATTATTTGCCGTGAAAACATTGCCCTAGTGGTTGAGCCTGTTGATCAGGCAACGTCTCAAAACTAAAGGATGAGTCTATGTTTGTGTTTACCTTAGTCATTTTATTTGTCTTGTTTATTCTCTATAAGCTGATGCTGATAGTGCCGATGCGTGAGGTGCATGTCATTGAGCGTTTAGGGAAATTTCGCACTGTGCTACAACCGGGATTCCATTTCTTAATCCCTTTTTTCGATCGCGTCGCATACAAACACGATACACGTGAGCAAGTGCTCGACGTGCCGCCACAAAGCTGTATCTCAAAGGACAACACTCAGCTTGAAGTGGACGGTTTAGTTTATCTCAAGGTTATGGATGGAAAACTAGCGAGCTATGGTATTGAAAACTATCGTAAAGCTGCCGTGAATCTGGCACAAACCACTATGCGTTCTGAAATCGGTAAGCTGACACTCAGTGAGACCTTTTCCGAGCGTGACCGCTTAAATGAATCCATAGTGCGCGAGATTGATAAGGCGTCAGAGCCTTGGGGGATCAAAGTCTTACGTTATGAGATCCGTAATATCACCCCATCGCGCCATGTGATCCATACCCTTGAAAAACAAATGGAAGCCGAGCGTCGTAAGCGCGCCGAAATCACCTTAGCCAATGCCGAAAAGGCCGCAATGATCAATATGTCAGAGGGTGAACGCCAAGAGGCGATTAACATTTCTGAAGGCCAAAAACAGAAACGTATCAACGAAGCTAAAGGTACGGGGCAAGAAATTGCCATTATCGCTAAGGCCAAGTCCGAAGGCATGGCGATGATTTCCCAAGCATTAGCGGTTAATGGCGGTAACGATGCGATGAATATGCTGTTAAAAGAGCAGTTTATTGCTCAGGTCGGTAAGATCCTTAACGATTCGCAAGTGTCGGTTGTCCCCGCGGAAATGGCAAAACTCGAAGGATTCTTCGAAGGTATGGAACAAGTCACCCAAACTGTGGGTGGCCATAATGCAACTAGCAAAGGAGCACGCTAATGGAAATCCCATTGAATACTGATGTCGCGGTAATGGTCATTTGGGGACTGATTTTCGCCATATTTGTGATTAAGCTGTTCCAATCCATCCGCTTAGTTCCGACTAAATCCGCTTACATTGTTGAGCGTTTGGGTAAGTACCACTCGACGCTAGATGCGGGTTTCCACACTTTAATTCCTTTTGTCGATAAAGTTGCTTATATCCATGACTTAAAAGAGGAAACGATCGACGTACCACCACAGGAGTGTTTCTCAAGTGACGAAGTGAATGTGGAGGTCGACGGAGTGATTTATATCTCTGTTACCGATCCTGTGAAGGCAAGCTATGGCATCACAGACTATCGTTATGCAGCAATTCAACTGGCGCAGACCACCACGCGCTCAGTGATTGGCACCTTAGATCTCGACCGCACCTTCGAAGAGAGGGATGTGATTTCGGCTAAGGTAGTGGAAGTGCTCGACCAAGCGGGCGCCATGTGGGGTATTCGCGTACACCGCTATGAGATTAAGAACATCACGCCGCCCGAGACAGTGAAAAATGCCATGGAAATGCAAGTGAATGCCGAGCGTGAGCGCCGTGCATTACTGGCAAAGAGTGAGGGTGATAAGCAGAGTAAGATCAATCGCTCCGAAGGTATTAAAGCTGAAACCGTAAACCGCTCTGAAGGTGAAATGCAGCGCCGTATCAACGAGGCCGAAGGTAAAGCGGAGGAGATTTTAACCCTGTCGCGAGCCACTGCAGAATCGATTGAGCGTTTAGCGGCGGTGATTGCCGCGCCAGGCGGCCATAATGCACTGCGTATGCAGCTTGGTGAGCAGTACTTCAAGCAGCTCGATGGCTTAAGCCAGAAGTCCAGCCGTGTGGTGCTGCCCGGTAATATGGTCGATTTCGATTACTGGATGAATAGCATAGGCTTAAAAGAGAAAGCTTAATGCGCATAAACCATGTTGCGGCTTAAATATTCATCGGTTTAAGCCCCATAAACCTAAGGCCAAATAGTGATATTTGGCCTTATTTTTTGTGGTTTAGCATGGGATTTATGATAAGAAAGCAGGTTAAAAATATTAGTTAACTGGCGCGGCGTATAGGGAACTCAATGCAGCCGTCCATTGGCTTATCGCGTCGTCTTCAGCCGTGATTAATAGGCCAAGCGTTCAGAGATTTCAGAGTGGGAATGGGTTTCGATAAGGCGCGCTATTGTGTCTTGTTCGAGCACCGCTAAGGCCGAAATCTCGTTGTAAATCTTATCCTGCACATCTAGAGGCATGTGTACATGCTCCATATACATTCGGATACTTAAGGCGTCACCGCTTTTGAACAGTTGGCTAAATTCAGAGGCTTCAATCTCGATTAATGCATTCATAATACTTCACCCTGAGGTTGGTTTTTGAAGAGTAGACAACAGGTTTTGCTGTTAATTAAGAGATACGCCTAAGTTTGATCTAGGTCAATTAAACGCCATATTAATCTTTCTTAATAAACAAATTTACTGTTTAAAAATAGATGGTTATAAATTTCATAAAATGAAATTGTGAATTATACCAATCACATTAAATATCTAATCAGTTCAGAGCCTCACAGGTATCTCAATCCAAGGCACATTGACGAAGAAATGGTTATTCCCTTTTAAGTCAATGTAACACGGGAGTGAGATACCTGTGAGGCTCCCGCTGAATGAACAGATATTTAATACGATTGGTATTAGCTCAATGTTTGAAACGGGGCGAAAGAGGGTTGTTTGGGTAGGACTTCCGTTGGCGAGAAGATAAAAAAATCGCGGCGCGTGATGGGGCACGCGCCGCGATGCTTAGACTGATTTTGCGAGCGGAATTACTTTGGAATGGCTAACAGCTGACAGCCATTGATCCCTGCATTTTGTAAGGTGTGACGCTTACGCTCGGCATCACGTTTGCGCTCATAAGGCCCGAGGATAACTTTATACCAAGTGCCTGATGTGCCCTCAATTTGCCTGACCTGCGCCTCTAAGCCTTGGAACGCAATCACAGCTTTCATCTGATTCGCCTGTGACTCTTGGCGGAACGAGGCGCACTGCAATTGATATTGCTGTGGTGCTCGGGTTGCTACAACGTCTGGAATATCTACTTCGACGTGCTTATTCTCAAGCTCGTCAAGATAGGTCCATTCTTCCTTTGGCTTGGGTGGCAAGGCGTTCGGATCTTTCTTCGGCGCTTCAACAACGGGTTGTTCCTGTACCGGCGCAGTGACTTCCACGGCTTGACGCTCGGCCTCTTTCACCTTAGGCGTCAGAATCGTTGCCGGTTCTTTTGCCTTAGTCGGCTTCTCGGTTTTCACCTCTACAGGCGCTTCCTGCTTGGCGGTATCTTTAATGCTAAACAGAAAATAGCCAAAACTGCCGACGGCAATAAAGGCGAACAGGATCAACGGGATCGGGAGTTTACGGCGAGGCGCAGCCTTTTTAGCCGCAGGCCTCGCTCGTGTTGCGCGCATGGGGCGCTGTTTCGCGCCCGCTTGCGGTCTTCTGTTGGCATAGTCACGATTGCTCATGGCTTACATCCGTTCTAGGGTTTCGATACCTAGTAGATTAAGGCCTTTTTGCAGCGTGTTGGCCGTCAGTTGTGACAGCAGTAAACGGCTATGCTTTTGCTCGTCGTTATCGGCGGCAAGCACTGGGCAGGCCTCGTAGAAGCTAGAGAAAGCCCCCGCTAATTCATAGAGGTAACCACAAAGTACATGTGGTTGGCCCTTGTCGACCACGCGGCTGAGGATTTCACCAAACTGCGCCAGTTTGTTACCTAAATCTTTCTCTTTTTCGTGTTCGAGTACGATCTTGGCTTGGCTTAAGTCAATATCGGTTGCACGCTTGAAGATACCAGCAACGCGGGTGTAGGCGTATAGCAGGTAAGGCGCGGTATTGCCTTCAAAGCTCAGCATTTGCTCGAAGCTGAAGATGTAATCGCTGGTACGGTTTTTCGACAGGTCGGCATATTTGACTGCGCTGATCCCCACTACGCGGGCGATTTCAGCTAAGGTCGCTTCATCCATATCTGGGTTTTTGCTGCGAACCAGCTCAAGTGCGCGAGTATTGGCTTCATCCAGCAGATCCACCAGTTTCACCACGCCACCGGTACGGGTCTTGAACGGACGACCATCTTCGCCATTCATGGTTCCGAAGCCTAAGTGCTCCAGTGACATATCGTTACGGACAAACTTGGCCAGCTTGGCAAGGCTAAACACTTGTTGGAAGTGCAGCGCTTGGCGTAAATCGACAAAGTAAAGTACGCGGTCGGCTTTTAGCACGCTCGAACGGTAACGCATAGCCGCTAAGTCGGTAGTGGCATAGAGGTAACCACCATCGGCCTTTTGAATGATAACAGGCAGCGCTTCGCCTTCTTTATTACGGAATTCTTCTTGGAAGACCACTTTGGCGCCGTTGCTTTGGGTCAGTAAACCTTGGGCATCTAAATCTTTGACTACTTGCTCTAAGTCAGCGTTATAGGCGCTTTCACCGTGCACATCGGCGCGGGTTAAGCTCACCCCTAAGCGCTCGTACACTTCGTGGCAGTGACTTAAGGAAATGTCGTTAAATTCACGCCACAGTTTGTTGCAGTATTCGTCACCTGATTGCAGTTCAACCACAAGCTGACGGGCACGGGTCGCGAACTCTGCCGATTCGTCAAAACGCAGTTTGGCGGCGCGGTAGAAGGTTTCGAGATCCGATAATTCTAATTGGGCTTGTTCGCCATTTTGCGCGCGCAATTCTTCCATGTAGGCCAGCAGCATACCAAATTGGGTGCCCCAGTCGCCTACGTGGTTTTGGCGGATAACTTTATGGCCTAAAAACTCGAGGGTACGCACCACGCTGTCACCAATGATGGTCGAGCGCAGGTGGCCGACGTGCATCTCTTTGGCGAGGTTAGGTGAAGAGTAGTCCACGACGATAGTTTGTGGCGTTGGTAGCTTAATCCCTAAATGCTCATCGCTAATGGCGGCCTGTAATTGGTTCGCTAAGGCGCTGTCATCAATGAAGAAGTTGATAAAACCAGGGCCTGCGATTTCAACTTTCGCCACATAGGCTGAGGCGGGTAGGTTGTCGATGATCAGCTGCGCCAATTCGCGGGGATTTTTACCCGCCGCTTTGGTTAGCATCATGGCTAAGTTGGTTGCCAGATCGCCATGGCTCTTATCCTTGGTTCGATCTACTTGAATTCGAGCCTCAAAATCCGCAGGCAAAATACCTTGTTGTTTAAAGGATTCGATAGTTTGTTCAAGTAATGATTGGATATGTGATTTCATGGATTAATTAGCTACTAACTTTAAGAATGAATACAGGGAATAACCGCGTATTTTAGCCGTTTGTGGTGACTAATTGCTATCTTCCCGATGATTTTTTATCAAATTATTGAATCACAACAGATCCTGCGGATCCCTATCTAGGCTCCAGCGACAACGTTTGGCCTCTGGTAGCTGTTCGACGAGGGGATAAATACGCTCAAACTCCTGCTGTAATCTATGTCTGTGCTTGGCTTGAAACATCAATTGGCGGCGAAACTTGCCAGCTTTTCTGTCGAGAGGCGATGGCATTGGGCCTATGATTTCAAACTCTTTATCTTGGGGCAGCAGCGCTGCAAACGCACTAAGAAAGTTATCGGCATCCACGGCGGAGTGGGCTTCTGCGCGCACCAGCACCATGTGCCAAGCGGGAGGCAGCAGCGCCATTTGCCGCTCCTTTAATTGGCTGCGGGCAAACTCGCCATAACCCCGGTGGAGTAAATCCCTCAGTATCGGGTTATCACTTTGATGGGTCTGTAGCAACACAGTGCCGGGTTTGTTGGCGCGACCAGCACGGCCAGCGACTTGAGTATAGAGCTGGCCGAAGCGCTCAGGCGCCCTAAAGTCGGCGCTAAAGAGCGCCCCATCGACATCCAGTAATCCCACAAGGGTCACATCTGGAAAGTGGTGTCCTTTGGCAAGCATTTGGGTGCCGACCAAGATCTTGTACTCGCCCTTATGAATTGCGCTTAAGTGGCTTTCGAGCGAGCCTTTAAGACGGGTGGTATCACGATCGATTCGAACCACGGGATACTTGGGGAACTCCTGCTGCAATGCCTCGGCGAGTTGTTCTGTACCTATACCTTGGCCCATCAACATAGTGCTGCCGCAATTGTGGCACTGCCTTGGAATGGCATATTGGTTGCCACAGTGGTGGCAGCGGATCTCGCCAAGGGATTGATGCACAGTAAAAAACGCATCGCAGCGGTCACACTCGTGTAAGTGCCCACACTCGTGGCACAGCAGTGCAGGTGCAAAGCCACGGCGGTTCAAAAACAGTAATACCTGATTCCCAGCCTCTAAATGGCTGCGGATTTCGTTGATGAGTGGCGCCGACATCCCCGCCTTGAGGGGCAGGTTTTTGATATCGATAATCCCTTGGCGCACTTTTTTCGCATTACCCGCACGCTCCCCAAGTTGCAGGTGATGGTAACGACCGCTGAGGGCATTTTGTAGGGTTTCTAACGAGGGCGTCGCCGAACCTAAAATCACTGGGATCGATTCTAAATGTCCACGCATCACGGCAAGATCGCGGGCGTGGTAGCCAACGCCTTCTTGCTGTTTAAAGCTGCTGTCGTGCTCTTCGTCGAGGATAATCACGCCGGGAAAAGCCATGGGCGTAAACAGGGCAGAGCGGGTGCCAATGATGATGGCAGCTTGGCCGCAGCGAGCCTGTCGCCAAGCTTCGAGGCGCTGGTTATCGGTCAGGCCTGAATGCAGCACGGCCACATTGACTTTAAAGCGGCGCTTAAAACGGTTGATGGTTTGCGGTGTTAAGCCAATCTCAGGTACCAGGATCAGCGCTTGCTTACCCTGCTTAAGGATATGTTCGAGTACGGCTAAATAGACCTCGGTTTTACCCGAACCGGTAATGCCCTCGAGCAGAGTGCAGTGGTATCCTTGCTGTTGGGTTAATACTGTTACGGCAATAGCTTGTTCTTTATTTAGCCTGTGGGGTGTTTCATCGAGTTCGAGTTGGCTGCGCCAATCGAGATTGAGCTCGGCGAGTTTCTCATGTCTGGCAATCCAGCCCTTATCCTCTAAGGTTTTAAGCGCCGTTTTATTCAGTTCTAAACTGATGACGTCTTCCTGCGTCAGGCTGGTTTGCTGTAAGCGTTCGAGTAAGCGTTTTTGCGCCGGGGCGCGTTTTAATGTCTCAGGCGCAATATTGCTGCCCAGCTCTGTGATTTGCCAGTACTGAATTTTTTGCGGCGCGGCATCAAGCCCTTTACGCAGCGCCACGGGGAGCGCCTGTGTCAGCATTTGCCCTTGGCTGCAAAAGTAATATCTTGCTGCCCAGAGGGTTAATTTATAAAGCGATTCTGGCAATAAGGGCGCGTCATCAATAAACTCTATGACAGATTTGAGTTGCGCAGGGGCTAGTTCACAACTGTCGGTGATGGCGGTGACAAGGCCAATCAGTTGCTGGCGTCCAAAGGGGACTTTTACTCTTATACCAATCTGAGGCTGTTGGGGGCTTTGATTAGCGTGTTCATCGGTATCGACTCGATAGGTAAAGTTTTGCCGCATAGGCACAGGTAACGCAACTTCAACAAACAGTGACATATGCAGGTCGAGTCTTAAGGGAAATGAGGTTTAGTGTACTCAGCACGGCTAGCGAGGGCTAGTCCTAATGACAGTTTATCCAAGGATAGTTGAGAGTAAGTAAATGACTAAAATAGCGAAATCATTAGGACTATTCGCCTTAATGTGCAGCGTTTGTGTGCAGGCGCAAGTTTCCCATGTGAGCATCAACAGCCGCATGTTTGAATTGGGTGCTTACCCTAAAATGCGCGTCAATGTGATCGCCGATAATCAGGATATGACCCGGCTCGAATTTGCGGTGCATCAGTCAGGCGGTGAAGAAAAACTTATGGCCGAGCAGCTTAACCGTTTCTTGGTTTTGCTAACGGGGGTGGAGGATGTGACCGATCCTAAGGCACGGCTGTTGGTACGTGAATATCGTGTCGACCGTTGGTATGAAGTGAAAAACCTGCCACTGTTTGATAATGCTTCCTCTGCGGAGTCATCAGTATCGCAAGCAAAAGCGGCGGTTGTTAAATCAAGCAAAGCAGCCAAAGCCGAAACTACTCAGTTGGCGGCAAGCGCTGCTAAAAGTGATAAAACCATAGTTAAATCAACTAAGGTTGTGCAAGAGGTGAATTTAGTTACCGCAGAAGCCGATGTTGCGCCTGTTGTGCCCGTTGCTTCCGTTGTTGTAGCTGCTGTGACAGTAAACGATGCTGCTGCGCCCCGCGCTTCTGGATTTACCTTCCCAGAGGATAAGCCTGACGCGAAAGCATCCTCAGCTTCGAGTGCGTCTACAGAACCTTCTTTAGCTAAGTCATCGACCGAACCATCGGCTGCCCAAGTCTCATCTGCAAACGCAGATATGGTAAAAGCTGATAAGAGTATAAATGGGATTGATGTGTCTGAAGCTAAGACAGCCGAAGTGACTAAGATTGCTAGCTCGACAAATGCCAATGCAACAAACTCGGGTGAGTGTATGTTGGATTATCACAACGAAACGTTATGGCGCATTGCCAATCGTTATGCCCCTGAATGGAAAGTGAGTGTCTATGGTGCCATGTTGGCGATTCACGATGCCAATCCTAAGGCCTTTTCGAAGAATCGGATTAACGCGTTGAAGAAAGATGCCACGCTTTATTGCCCATCGGCCGAGATACTTTCGCGTTATCCCGATGCGCAGGCGGCTAAGACAAGTTTTGAAGATCGGGAAGCGGGAAGGTAAGCGTCAGCGAACGAGTAGATTATCGTAAAAATGCTCAGATAATCTACTTGTGTCTGCGTGGACGATACTGTAGTATTCTGCGCCCTAACATATCGTTATTAACTGCATGTGGTGTCCGACTTCGGGTTGGAAGAGCGACATGGCCTTACATTTGAGGTAATCCCAATGAAACCAGGTATCCACCCAGAATACGCAGAAATCACTGCAAACTGTACTTGTGGCAACGTAATTAAAGTAAACTCTACTGTAGGTAAAGACCTGCACTTAGACGTTTGTGGTGCATGTCACCCATTCTACACAGGTACACAAAAAGTTGTTGATACAGGCGGTCGTATCGACAAATTCAACAAGCGTTTCGGTATGCTTGGCAAGAAATAATTGCATTCGCAATGTTTCTAAAAAAGGCGCCTATGGCGCCTTTTTGCTTTCTGGTCTTCTGGCACAAAATCGCTACTTTCCTGCCTTTCTGGTACGACTTCACTTAAAAAAGCATCAAAGTCATTCAATAGGTGCTTAAAACCGTAAAAATCGACTTATTTATAGCAATTAACTATAAGATAACTGAGTTACTTATCTCTATTGTAATTTAGCCAACATTTTTTGTTTTTTGTGGGCTATTTATCATTGTTTTAGTGGGTTATGTTCGTTTATTTCCTACAAAATTAAACGGGTAATCATCCTTTATCGGCAGAGATAAGTTTATAAAACTTGGCTTAGGGCGATGATTCTGTCGCAAAGGCGAAAATTCTCAATATCTTATTTAAAATTTGAGCTAATTGGCGTATCTTACCCCGACCTGCCACACTGTTTAAATCGCCCGTAAATGAGGTGATCTTGGGTTGGTCGGCCTTACTTCCATACTTATAAATGTCGCATTTCAGGATGTTAAAATGTCAGATATTCGTCAACAAGCACTCGATTATCATGAATTCCCCGTTCCCGGTAAAACCGCAGTCTGCCTCACTAAACCTGCTGAAACGAGCCATGACCTCGCGCTAGCCTATAGCCCTGGAGTGGCTGAGCCGGTACGTGAAATTGCTGCTAATCCTGACAATGCCTATCGTTATACCAATAAAGGTAACACTGTCGCTGTTATCACTAACGGCACAGCGATTCTGGGGTTAGGTAACTTAGGCCCATTGGCATCAAAACCTGTGATGGAAGGTAAGGCTTTGTTATTTAAGCACTTTGCAAATATCGACTCGACCGATATCGAAGTGACCCACAACACCCCTGAAGAGTTTATTAACACAGTTGCGGCTATCGCTGGCACCTTTGGTGGGATTAACCTTGAAGACATCAAAGCGCCTGAATGTTTTGTTATCGAGCGCGAATTGATTGAGCGTTGTAATGTGCCCGTGTTCCACGATGACCAGCATGGCACCGCCATTGTGACTGCCGCTGGCATGATCAACGCCTTAGAGATCCAAGGTAAACTGATCAGCGATGCGACCTTTGTGTGTATGGGGGCAGGCGCAGCGGCTATTGCCTGTATGACCATGTTGGTTAAGTGTGGTGCAAATCGCGCCAACATCTATATGTTAGATACCAAAGGCGTTATCCATGCGGGTCGTACCGATCTGAATGAATATAAAGCCTTGTTTGCAAACGATACCGACAAGTGCACCTTGCAAGATGTGATTAAAGGTGCCGACGTATTCTTAGGTTTATCTGGCCCGAACGTGATTGGCGCTGAAGAAGTGGCCATTATGGCGGATAAGCCGGTGATTTTTGCCTGTTCAAACCCAGATCCTGAAATCAAACCTGAGCTTGCCCACGCGACGCGCAGCGATTTAATCATGGGTACTGGCCGCAGCGATTATCCAAACCAAGTGAACAACGTACTGTGTTTCCCATTCATTTTCCGTGGTGCCTTGGATGTACGTGCATCTTGCATTAACGACGAGATGAAAGTGGCCGCGGTTCACGCGATTGCTGCATTAGCAAAAGAAGAAGTCCCCGCGAGCGTATTGAAGGCCTATCCAAAGGTGAGTTCATTAAGTTTTGGTCCTGAATATGTGCTGCCAAAACCAATGGATCCACGCTTGTTACCTCGTGTTGCCCGTGCGGTCGCGCAAGCCGCGATTGATTCGGGGGTTGCGGCAATCACCACGCTGCCACACTATGCGGATTAAGCGCTAGCTCAACTAATCTAAAAGAGGCTAATTAGCCTCTTTTTTGTTTTATCCTCGGATGAAATTTCTGCAATTTACGCTATTTTCAGCGTCTTTGAAGCAAAATCCTTGGTTGCCTTTTGGCTTATGCTACTGAATAATCTTGAGTAGCATTTGTTTAACTCGTGTTAATAGTGCTCCAATAATTATAATAATCCTGCAGGATAGCGGCTCGATGAAATTCACTCGAATGTTAACAACTAAATTGACCAGTTTTTGGTTAATGTCTTTGGCTGCTATCGCCTTTGTCTTTTTACTCAGCGCCATGATGAGCTTTGTGCAGTTGACCTATAAATTTCAACAGCAAAAAGTGTCTGAACTTGAATCCCTTTTGATTGAACATTATCAAACTCAACCCGATTGGGAATTAGAGTCTTGGTTGCCGCCGATGCTGCTGGCGTACAATGCCGTCGAATTCCGTTTGACCATGAAGAGCGAAGTGCTTTTTGCCTATCAGGGCAATGTGAATACGCAAAATGCCATGGTGTATAACCATTTACTCGATCCCAAATCGGGGCTGAATATGACCCTCACGCTGCCACAACCCTTCGAGCATTACAGTGTCAGTTGGTATGAGCTGCTTATTTTAGGTGTGGGGCTGTTGGCTGTTATTGCTTTGGTGCGTTTTGGCCATGTATGGTTTTCGCAGCAGTTGGATGGTATCGAAGAACTAGCTGAACGCAGCCGGCTTATTTTGCAAGGCAAGCATGAGCAAGCACTCGCCTCTCCTGGTAATGGTAAGCCAAGGCTGATCAATAGAGCCTTAACCAAACTGCTTGAGGAACTGCAGGATGCCCATAAGGAACGTGGTCGTTTCGATAAGTTTATTCGCTCCAATACTTTTTTAGACGCGCAAACTCGTATCGGTAATCGGCTATTTTTAAATAACCGTCTCGATGCCATGAGCCATGATCAAGGTATGGTGGCCCACGGCGTGATTTATCTGTTGGAGATGGACGACCTCGACTTACTGCAACAGACAAAAGGAGAGAGTGCCGTTAAAGAGTTGCTCCATGCAACAGTTAACAGCATTAACTCCATTTTGCAGACCTTACCCAACAGTATCTTTGCACGTCGCTCCCATAACCAATTTGCGATTGTCGTACCCCATGTGTCTTTAATTGAGGCCGATCAGCTTGCCAGTAAATTACTCAAAGTCTGTTTGAGTCAACCTTTGCCCGATGATGTAGAGAATCAAGATAACTTTTATCACTTGGGCTGCGCTTACTTTACCGCGGGAGATAATGTTAATCAGCTGCTCGATGAAGCCGATATGGCATTACGCGCCGCGCAGTTACAAGGTAACAGTAATTGGTTTATGTACGATAAGGGGGCGATTGATGAGGAGTTTGCCAAAGGCTCGGTGCGTTGGCGCAGCTTCCTCGAAAATGCCTTAGTCCAGCGACGTTTTTATCCCTTTAGCCAACCTGTGATGGATTCCGACGGCGTTGAACATCACAAGGAAATCTTTACTCGGGCTCGGGATAACCAAGGGGCGTTAGTGCGAGCGACGCTCTTTATTCCTATGGCAAACAAATGCGGTTTGATGCCTCAGATTGAGCGGCAAATGATTGAGCGAGTGCTGGGGTTATTGGCTAAGGAACAACATAAAGATCAAGTCTATAGTGTGAATTTGAGCCTCGATACCTTAATGAGTCGTGCCTTTACCCAATGGCTTAAAACCACCTTGCTTGAATATCGCCACCTGACGCCACAACTGATTTTTGAGGTGTCTGAGGATATCGTTATCCAGCACCAAGATAAGCTTAAGCCTAAGCTGGATATGATCCGTAAGATGGGTGCGCGTCTGTGCGTCGACCATGTGGGTCAGCAGGTGGTGGGCACTTACTATATTCGTGAATGCCATTTCGACATGATAAAACTGCATAGATCAATTGTGCGTCATATTCATTTACGACCTGAAAATCAATTATTTATCCGCAGTCTTATTGGCGGTTTATATCGTACTGAAGTGCAAGTCTGTGCAGAGGGCGTTGAAGTATTTGAAGAGTGGCAAACCTTGCAAATCCTCGGTGTCGGGATGGCTCAGGGCATGTATTTTAGTGACCCAATTGAGGTGCAATAGCGGGTAAATTTTCCCTCATTGTATGTGATCACTGTGGAAGAATAGGGCCGAATTGTCGGATTTCTCTATAAAATTCACAGATTAGCGGCTAAACTAGCCTGTGCCAAAATTATGACGCTTAATATGCGGTTTTCATTCCAAACTCGGTTGGATTTTATTCCTCGCATTTTGGATATTGCTCTATTGATGGGCTTATGACTCAAGCTTTAACTTTATCGGAAGACAGGCATTTTTATGGATAAAGGACTTTTTGCTCGGTTGGCCTTTTGGCGAGCCAAACAGGCTGGCGCGATGCTCGGTGTCTATGTCTGTGCCGATAGGTTGTGGGTCTATGCACCTGCGACAGGAAGTCATGCGGAGCAATGGATTTCCTTCGAACTGCAACAAGACCAATGGCAACAGACCTTTGCAGAACTTGCCCGCGCATTTCCCCACGCATCCTTACAAATCGTCCTCGGCAGTGGCCGCTACCAGTTGCTCGTAGCCGACAAACCCAATGTCGACAGTGATGAATTATCCCAAGCTTTACTCTGGTCTATCAAAGACATGGTCACTATTCCTGTGCCGCAAATTCACTTGGATTATTTTGAATCGCCCCTACCGAGCAATAAGCTCAGTGTGGTTGTCGTCGATAAAGATAAATTACGTGCTATGGTGCAGGCTATCAGTGAGCATGGTTTAAGCGTGCTCGGCATTAGCATCGAAGAATTAGCGATGACCAATTTGTTTGATGAGGATAATCAGGCGAGATTGGTGGTAAGCCATCACTCAGGGCAAGAGTTATTGCTGACTGTGGTCAAGCAGGGTCAGCTTTATATGCAACGCCGAGTGCGTGGTTTTAGTGGGCTGGATAAAGCGGAAGTGGACGAGCTTAATTACGGGTTGGCAGATAACTTAAGCCTAGAAATTCAGCGGTCTATGGATTATTTTGAGAGCCAATTGCGCCAGCCTCCGGTTGCCTCAATTGAATTATTCGCCGACGGCGCCGTCGATGCCTTGGCTAAGTTAGTATCAGCCAACTTTAACCAAGCCGTTAATGTAGTTAATAAGCGTGCCGTAGGCGCGAGCATGGCGGGATTAGCCTTTAGTGAACTTTCACGAGGTGCCGAGTGATCAAATCGAGAGTCAATCTATATTCTGCGGCATTATTACCTCCAAAGCAGAGCTTAACCTTTTCTAAATTAATGGGTTATGCATTGAGCTTAGTGCTGGTTTGCGCGATTCTCGCGGCCTTTAGCTATTGGCAATTAGCCGAGTCTCAGCGGGCGTTAAGCCAAGCCTCTGCGCAAAAACAGCAATTCGATCAGCAAAAAGCGGAGCTTGAAGCACAAATCGCCGCCCGTAAACCCGATCCTGAGTTAGTCGCGCGGGTCGAGCTAGAGTCACAGCAGATCGAGTTAAAACAATTATTAATGAATGAGTTGGCACTGCGCTCCTCGCTCACCAGCCGAGGCTTTGCGCCCGTGCTGAAGGATTTAGCTATGGTGGCTGATGCGAGTGTTTGGCTGAATCATATTGTGATTAACGAGCAGCACTTTATGTTTGAAGGCTTTGCCGAACATCCGCAGAGCATTCCGCAATGGGTGGGCAAGTTAAAAACAACCAACACCTTAAAAGGTCAGGCTTTTTCGTCTATGACCATGGATCGCGGTGAGGATAAACCACTGGCTTTCACGTTGACGAGTGAGACCCCAGAGGAGCAAGCGCGATGAAAGCCCAATTTGAACAGTTAGCGCAAAAGTTTGATGCTCTTAGTCAGCGTGAGCGCGGGCTTATCGCTCTCGCCGTGTTAGTGCTGGTCGCTATGTCTGCCTATATGCCTATCGAGTCGCTGTGGAAACAACAGCATTCGACAGCGCAGCAGTTAAATGCCATAGAGCAAGAAAATCAGGTTTCGGTGCAGCAGCTTGAGTTATATCAGCAGCGATTGGCTATGGATCCTAATCAGGACTATCGCCAGCGTTTAACCTTGCTACAGCAACAAAATCAACAGATTGATGCTCAGCTAGGCGAGCAGATGGTGGATATGGTGCCCGCCGATTATATGCCTGAGCTATTAGGCAATCTGCTTGGGCAGGTTCAAGGTATTAAATTACTTAAGTTTACCTCGGTTACGCCCGTGCCACTCCTTGCCGTGGGTGAAGAGAAAAAGCTAAATCTCTACAGCCATGGAATACGCATGAGCTTGGAGGGGGATTATTTTTCTGTGCTGCGCTTTGTTGAAGCGGTAGAGGCTATGCCCGACAAACTTTACTGGAAACGACTCGACTATAAAGTGGCCGATTATCCTAAGGGGAAAATCGATATTGAGCTTTATACCTTGAGTATCAATAAGGACTTTATCAGTGTCGCTAAATAAGCCTTATATTTTGATCGCATTATTGGGGTTGTCGGCCCAAGCCTCGGCCGAAGCCTTAAGGGACCCGACCTTACCTGGCAAAGGCTACTCGGCCGCTGGCGCCGTGACTCAGAACCCAAATCAAGCCCTAGTGCTCAACAGCATTGTCAGCTCGGGCAACACGGCCTATGCCGTGATCAACAATAAGATTGTGTCCGTGGGAGATAGCATCCAAGGGGTTAAAGTGGTGCGTATCACCCCCTCGTCAGTCTCCTTGTCTGACGGACGGAAATTAGCATTATTTCAAGCAATAATAGAGAGATAGGGAATAACACTCAGATGACAGCCATTAAATATATCACGCCTCTACTCTCGCTTTGCCTTATGGCCTGCCAAACCACGGATAGACCGCAGCCCGTTGCCTCAAAAGAAGCGCTGGCCACCTCGATGCAAACCGCGAGTCAGCCAACGCCTCCACCACCGGCTGCAATGCCCGATGCGGTGCAGCGTGAACTAAACGCCAATACCATGATGGGTGGGTTAACCCCGCCAATGGAGACAGAGCGTCGTATCGATGTGTCTGCCCATGATGTGGATGCGAGGGTGTTTTTCCCCAGTCTTGTGCAGGGCACCCCCTTTAGCGTGGCTGTGCATCCCGATGTGCAGGGCACGATTTCATTGTCTCTCAAAGGCGTGACCCTGAGCGAAGCCATTCAAGTGGTGGAAGATATTTATGGTTATGAGGTAAGCCGTGAAGGGCGTATCCTGCGCGTATTCCCAGCGGGCATGCGAACAGAGACTTTCCCATTAAATTACTTATACATGGAGCGTGATGGTCTATCGCTGACCTCTGTGAGTTCGGGGCGGATTTCTGACAATAACAACTCGAATAACAATAACTCCAATAACAATAATTCGAACAACGGCAACGCTGGCAATAACAGCAATAATAACAACTCGAACAACGGTAATTACGGTAACAATAACAGCAGCGATAGCACTAACGGCACCTTTATTCGCTCGCGCACTAAGACCGATTTTTGGGGCGAGTTGAAAGAAACCTTGAGCGCCATTATTGGTGACACTGGCGGTGGTCGTCAGGTGGTGGTGACGCCACAGGCGGGATTAGTGACAATTCGTGCCTATCCTAATGAGCTGCGCCAAGTTCGTGCCTTTTTAAATTCCGCCGAGAGCCATTTGCAACGCCAAGTTATCCTCGAAGCAAAAATCCTCGAAGTCACTTTGTCAGATGGTTATCAGCAAGGTATTCAGTGGGAAAATGTGCTGGGGCATGTGGGAAATACCAATATCAATTTTGGCACCTCTGCGGGCGCAGGTTTAAGCGATAAAATCACCGCTTCCCTCGGTGGCGTGACGTCCTTAAGCATTAAAGGCTCAGATTTCAATACCATGATTAGCCTGCTCGACACCCAAGGCGATGTGGACGTGTTATCCAGCCCAAGGGTGACAGCGTCGAACAACCAAAAAGCGGTGATTAAAGTCGGTACCGACGAGTACTTTGTCACTGACGTGTCATCGACCACAGTGGCGGGCACCACGCCTGTGACCACCCCTCAGGTAGAGTTAACGCCGTTCTTCTCGGGCATCGCATTGGATGTGACTCCACAAATCGACAAAGACGGTAATGTGTTACTGCATGTTCACCCATCGGTTATCGATGTTAAAGAACAAACCAAGGACATTAAGGTCAGCAGCGAATCCTTAGAACTGCCGCTAGCACAGAGCGAGATCCGCGAATCCGATACCGTTATCCGCGCTGCTTCTGGCGATGTGGTGGTGATCGGTGGTTTGATGAAGAGCGAAAATACCGAAGTGGTCTCTCAGGTGCCGCTGCTCGGTGATATTCCACTCGTCGGCGAATTATTTAAAAACCGCAGCAAGCAGAAGAAGAAAACCGAGTTGATTATCATGTTAAAGCCGACCGTAGTAGGCAATGATACTTGGAAAAACGAGTTAGAGCGTTCTAAGACCTTACTCGACCGTTGGTATCCAGAAAATAAGTAAGCTTTCATGTATTTGAAGCACTTTGGACTCAGCCAAACGCCATTTTCGTTAACCCCTAATACCGGATTTTTTTTCGGGTTATCCCCGCACGTAGAGGCGCTGCAAGTATTGCAGACCGCCCTACAAACCGGGGAAGGTTTTATCAAAGTCACCGGCGAAGTGGGCACGGGCAAAACCTTAATCTGCCGTAAGTTGATTAATGAGCTGCCGCAGGGCTTCCATTGTGCATATCTTCCTAATCCCTATCTCACCCCCGCCGAGCTGCGCTGGGCGGTGGCCAATGAACTTGGATTAAAGTACACCAGCGAAATCGATCAGCAGCAACTCACCGGACTTATCCAGCAACAATTACTCGCCCTGAGCGCCCATGGTCACGCCATTGTATTAGTGCTGGACGAAGCGCAGGCCTTGCCCGATGAGAGCCTCGAAGCACTGCGACTGTTTACCAATCTTGAAACCGAGAGCCGTAAGCTGTTGCAAGTGGTGCTATTTGGTCAGCCCGAGTTGGATGAGCGATTAAAGCGCCAAGCCTTTAGGCAACTGCGGCAGCGCATCACCTTTAGCTACAGTCTGCGGCCGTTAACTTGGGATGAAACCGATGCGTACATTCGTTACCGCTTAGCGGTGGCTGGCTATGCGGGGCAAGCATTATTCAGCCCTAAACTCACCCGTAAAATTGCCGAGGCATCACGTGGTATTCCAAGATTAATCAACATTTTAGCCCATAAGGCCCTAATGCTTAGTTTTGGCGAAGGCGCAACGCAAGTACATATGTCCCACATCAAGGGCGCGATACAGGATACCGAAGATGCCAGTCGCAGCTCGCAAAGGTGGCCGGCCTATATGGCGTTCGTACTGATAGCATGTGCAGCGGCGATTGGGGCGTGGCTGGCATCTGGCGTTAACCTACAACAGTTGTGGGGAGGCTCCGCATGAGTGTGATCAACAAGATGCTGCAGGATCTCGATAAGCGTCAGCAGGGGCATTCCCTTAGCAATGTCGCTGCGCATCAGGCGCAGTATTTAGGGCGCCCCAATTCATCGCGTAAATGGTTAGTTATCAGTTTAGTGTCGCTGCTGGTGGGCGGATTATCGGTATATGCCTTTCAGGCGACCTATGGCGTAAAGAGCGTCGCAGATAACAATGCAAATCCTGTAGCGAGTGCGCAAATTCAGCTGGATAAAGTCAGTTTGCAGACAGATGAACGTCCTTTGGAAAAAGAAGCGACTACGTCAACTCAAGCTAGTCCGTCGTCAACAGATGCTTCAGCAAAGGAGATGTCTGCATCAGCAGATTCAGCCCCAAGTATTGCTCAACCTCCCATTGTAAACGCGGCGTCCGTGGAGCTAAGGAGTGAGCAGGCAACAGCGTCGATTGCGGCAAACACTTCAAGCGAAATGCCTAGCAAGATGGAATTAACCCAAGAGTCGGGGCAGCCCAAACCTGAGCCACAACCGGTTACTGCAAAAGCAAATGAAGCAGAAGTTAACGCAAGTCAGAGCGCAGTAAAAATAACTCAAACTGAGGCCAAGGCGAGTGAACCAGTCGTGCCTGCTGCGGCTCAAGCTTCAAGCCAAGCTTCGGTTAAGTCTTCGAGCCCTGCTTCGGCTCAAGCTCAGTCCGCGGGGCAAATGGCGATTCGAGAAGTGAAGTTATCCCCAAGCCAACTCGCGCAAAAGCAGTTAGTGTTGGCTACGGACGCCGAAAAGCAGGGGCAGTTGGTCAAGGCGATGGATTACTATGCTAAAGCGCTCAAGCTTGACCCGAGCTTACATGAGTCGCGCAAACAACTGGCGGCGCTGCACTATGGTCAAGGCGAGCTGGCGCAAGCGGCCGAAGTGTTAGCGCAGGGACGATTGCTTTATCCGCAAGAGTTTGAATTTGCTTTACTATTGGCAAGGGTGCAACATGCTATGGGCGAGACAGATCTGGCTCTTGCTAGCCTTGATCAAATTCCCGATAGTCATCCTTTAGCTCGACAAAAGTGGTTAGCGCAAACGGACTTGGCTCAAAAACAAGGGCAATATTCGTTAGTTGAACAGGCTTACCGCAAGTTATTGCAGCAGGAGCCGCAGCAGGGGAAATGGTGGATGGGATTAGCCTATGCCCTCGATTCACAGCAACAATTTGGCCCCGCCAGTCAGGCCTATCGCACCGCCTTAAGTTATTCAGGCCTGTCGAGCCAAGCCACGGCTTTTATTGAACAACGTTTACAACAACTAGGAGATAGCCAATGAAACCCAGATTAAAGATGCGTTTGGGCGATCTGTTAGTTCAAGAATCGATTATTACCGAAGAGCAGCTACAACAAGCCTTGGGTGAGCAGCGCAAGACTGGGCATAAGCTCGGCCGAACCCTTATTGAGCTGCGCTCCATTACCGAAACCCAACTGCTGCAATTTTTGTCGCAGCAGTTAAATCTGCCACTGCTGGATATCAGCAAACGCCCAATCCCCGCTGAAGTGGTAAGCCTTATCCCCGAGGTGCAAGCACGGCGTTTTCGTGCCCTTGCGGTGGAAGATCGGGGCGATACGGTATTAGTGGCTATGAGCGACCCTGCAGATTTACAGGCGCTCGACCATTTAGAAAACTTAATTGCGCCTAAAAAGCTCAGTGTTGCGGTCGCGCCCGAGCAACAGTTACTGCAAGCCTTTGATAACCTGTATCGTCGTACCGACCAAATCGCGCAAATTGCCGGTAAGCTCGAAGAGGAATATGCCGCAGATCAAATGTTTGATCTGGCGAGCCTGACCTCAAGCGATAGTGATAATGAAACCACAGTCGTTAAGCTGCTGCAGTCGATTTTTGAAGATGCGGTGCAAATGCGCGCTTCGGATATTCATATTGAACCCGGCGAAAAAGCCCTGCGGATCCGTCAACGTATCGATGGCCAATTACACGAGACCATTCTTAACGAGGTCAATATTGCCGCGGCCTTAGTATTGCGACTTAAGCTTATGGCTGGACTAGATATTTCTGAAAAACGTCTGCCGCAGGACGGGCGTTTTCATATGGAAATCAAGGGCCACAAGATTGACGTGCGTATGTCGACCATGCCGATTTACCACGGCGAATCTGTGGTGATGCGTCTACTCGATCAATCCGCAGGCTTGTTGACCTTAAACGAGACTGGGATGCCGCCACATATTTTGGCGCGTATCCGTAAGCAGATTAAACGCCCCCACGGCATGTTGCTTGTAACTGGGCCTACGGGTAGCGGTAAAACCACCACCTTGTATGGCATCTTAAGTGAGCTCAATACTGCGGATCGCAAAATCATCACGGTAGAAGATCCGGTCGAATATCAATTGCCAAGGATCAACCAAGTTCAAGTTAACCATAAGATTGGGCTCGATTTTTCGAACGTGCTGCGCACTACTTTGCGTCAAGACCCGGACATTATCATGGTCGGTGAGATGCGTGACCAAGAAACCGTGGAGATTGGTCTTAGGGGCGCACTTACGGGTCACTTTGTGTTATCCACGTTGCACACTAACGATGCGGTGACCAGCGCGCTACGTTTGCTCGATATGGGCGCTGCTAGTTACTTAGTGGCGAGTGCGTTAAGGGTGATTATCGCCCAGCGTTTAGTGCGCCGCGTGTGCCATAACTGTGGAGTGGAATATCAGCCTACGGCGCAGGAAAAAGCCTGGCTGAATAGTGTGAGTCGTCAGGATTTTTCATCGGCCAAGTTCCGCGTTGGCACGGGCTGCCAAAGCTGTAACGGCAGTGGTTATCGCGGCCGTATCGGTATTTTTGAGATCCTAGAGTTGGATGAAAAGATGATCGATGCGATGCGTACCGGTAATCCACAGGATTTTGCCCGTGCAGCCATGCAAAGCCCGAATTTTACTCCGCTGGCCGAGTCGGCACTGCAATATTTGAGCGAGGGCATGACGACCATTGAAGAGGTGGCTAAGCTAGTTGAAGATGTGAGTGAGTCGCAGGTGCCACTCTCGCAGGATATTATCAGTCAGCAAGGCGTTGAGGCGTAATTATGCCGGTTTATCAATACCGTGGACGCAGTGGACAAGGTCAGGCCGTAACGGGTCAGCTCGATGCTGCCTCCGAAAGTGCTGCTGCTGATATGCTGTTAGCGCGCGGCATTATTCCCTTGGAGGTTAAAGCGGCAAAGGTGACTAAGTCATTTTCACTGACACAGCTCTTTGGCAGTAAAGTCGGTTTAGATGAATTACAAATTTTTACCCGGCAAATGTATTCCCTTACGCGTTCGGGGATCCCGATTTTGCGGGCCATTGCTGGTTTATCTGAAACCGCGCATTCCCAACGTATGAAGGATGCGCTGAATGATATTTCAGAGCAGTTAACGGCAGGTCGCCCGTTGTCATCTGCCATGAATCAACATCCAGATGTATTTGATTCTCTGTTTGTTTCTATGGTTCATGTGGGCGAAAACACCGGTAAGTTAGAAGATGCTTTTATTCAGCTCTCGGGTTATATCGAGCGTGAGCAGGAAACCCGCCGCCGGATTAAGGCTGCGATGCGTTATCCCATATTTGTATTGATTGCCATTGCACTAGCCATGGTGATTTTAAACATCATGGTGATCCCCAAATTTGCCGAGATGTTTGCTCGCTTTGGTGCCGACCTGCCTTGGGCGACTAAGGTGTTGATCGGCACATCAAACTTGTTTGTCAACTATTGGCCCCTGATGCTGGTAATACTGCTCGGGACCATTATTGGCATCCGCTACTGGCACCATACGGAAAAAGGTGAGAAACAGTGGGACCAGTGGAAGTTACACATTCCCGCCGTGGGTTCGATTATTGAACGCTCGACTCTCTCCCGTTATTGTCGCAGTTTTTCGATGATGTTGAGCGCTGGAGTGCCGATGACGCAGGCACTCAGTCTAGTGGCCGATGCGGTGGATAATGCCTATATGCACGACAAAATTGTCGGGATGCGCCGTGGCATAGAGTCAGGCGAATCTATGCTGAGGGTGTCTAACCAGAGCAAATTGTTTACGCCACTGGTGTTGCAAATGGTCGCCGTTGGTGAAGAAACCGGCCAAATTGACCAACTATTAAACGATGCCGCCGATTTTTACGAAGGTGAGGTCGACTACGATCTTAAAAATCTTACGGCTAAGTTAGAGCCGATTTTGATCGGGATCGTAGCTGTGATTGTATTGATTTTAGCGCTGGGTATTTACCTGCCCATGTGGGACATGCTCAACGTGGTTAAAGGCGGGAAGTAATGCCGAGTCGAGAATTTAACTCATTTAGGATCAAATAGATGCAGAGCCAGCAGAAGGCCGAAAGCGATCTATTACGTGTGTATGGTCGGCTCGTTAGCTTGACCTTGATCTTGGTTATTCTCGCGGTGATTGGCGTTAAATATTTTGCCACTATGCCACAACTTGCTGCCCGTAGTGTGGAGCTCGAACATACGCGCTTCTTAAATGTGTTGGCTATGGTGCGCTCCCAGTGGTTATCCCTTGGCAAACCACAACAAATGCGACTAGATTGGGAAGTGTTTAATGAGCAAAATACTCATAATGAGCAGCAAACGCTGGTGATCATGAGCGCTCAGGGATGGCCGCAACCGACCGAACTTAGTGACCAAGGTTGCCAAGCCTTATGGTGGCAACTAATGGGGCAGGAGGTGGCAGATAACTCCTTAATTGGTAGCTATTTTCACAAGGATAATAGCTGCCGTTTTCGGTCACAAAATGGCGATAGTATCGGCTATCAACTAAATTCTGGCAGGGTCATTTTTTTGACGTCTCCCTAAAATATTGTTAAGTAACGGGCTTTTTTAAACTGATTTAGCTGTTAGAATGGACTTTCATCAAGATAGGGAGAGACTAATGAAGACTAAGCAAAATGGTTTTTCATTGATTGAACTGGTCATAGTGATCGTAATTTTGGGGTTGCTTGCGGCAACAGCTATCCCACGTTTTTTAAACGTCACCGATGATGCTGAAGATGCTAGTGTGGACGGTGTGGCCGGTGGTTTATCCACAGCCGTAAGTTTTGTGCGTTCACAATGGGAAGTCGATGGTCGCCAAAATAGCAGTGTGATCTTAGATGGTACTTCTGTTTCACTCGACCCACGTTTTGGTTATCCAACGGGTACCTCTGGTACCGATGCAACGGCGATGACGGATGCGAGCTGTCAGCAGGTATTCAATACGGTATTACAAAGTGCGCCACGTAATGTGCTCTATTCGCAAGATGCGCGAAATCAACGTTATACAGTACGTGTAATTGATGGTGCGGGTGGCAGTACTAATTCAATTGCGGGTACAGCCGTGAGTGGTTTGGATTTATGTGTTTATCATCAAGTGGCCTCACTGGTGTTAAACCAAAATACAGGTGTGCCAACTCCGGCACCAGATTTATCAACCACTGGCGCTAAAGGCGTGGTTTATAATCCGGGTACAGGCAAAGTATTAAGTTTCACTCAAACACCATTTACGCCTTAATTTAATGTTTTATTTGGTTTATCTTTTAAGTAGTTTATTTTTAAGTTACTTAAGTTAATTGGTTCTCAAAAAAGGGTAGTTTTATATGAAAAGACAACAAGGTTTTACCTTAATCGAATTAGTCGTAGTGATCATTATCTTAGGTATTCTTGCTGTCACAGCAGCACCTAAGTTTATTAATCTGCAGTCAGATGCTCGTGCATCTGCAATTCAAGGTCTAAAAGGTGCAATTCAAGGTGCAAATAGCTTAGTTTATTCAAAAGCGGCGTTAGCTGGAAAAGAGAAAGAAGCAACTTATACATTAGACATTGCTGGTACATCAGCTACAACTGATGATGTTGCTATCGTTTATGGCTATATGGATGCGACTAAAGCGGCTTTAGAAGCGGGTATGGACGTTAAATTTGATGCGGGTACTTCACCAACCGCTACTGGTTCAAATGATTGGATTATTAATGTGGATACTACTGCCAAAACTGCAACTATATGGCAACGCGGTGCACCTGCCGATGTCGCTTCACCTGCTGCAAGCTGCAAGATTGTATATCAAGCAGCAGCGAGTGCTGGTGCTTTACCAACGATTACGCTTACAGATAATGGTTGTTAATTTGAGTTACGGAAAAAGGCCTGCCTAGCAGGCCTTTTTTTTAGGTCAGCTATCTATCGAAGTGTTGGCTGTAATAAAATGAATTTGCTCATTATTTCTTTTGTTTAGGCGAAATATTTGCCTTACGAATCAAGTTGGCAGAAACTGAACCTAGAACCTAGAACCTAGAACCTAGAACCTAGAACCTAGAACCTAGAACCTAGAACCTAGCATCACGGCAAAGCGGACAATGCGAAGATTTCCCAGCGGCAGACAGTTTGGGTTTACCTTAGTCGAACTTGTGACCACTATTATCCTGATTGGGATTTTGTCGGTGACGGTATTGCCGCGCTTATTTAGCCAGTCATCCTACAGTGCCTTTAGCCTGCGTAATGAGTTTATGGCCGAGCTGCGCCAGGTTCAGCAAAAATCCTTAAATAATACCGATAGATGTTACCGCGTTGTCGTTTCAGCGACGGGCTATCAAGTGAGTCAGTTTGCCAGTCGCGATAGCACAGGTTGTACGGGCACGCCTTTATCTCCTAACCCTTTATCCAGCCAAGCTTTTCAAGGTGGTGCGCAGTTAGTGCTTATCAGCAACAATGCCAAGAGCTTTTATCTTGATTTTGATATCAATGGTCGAGCGTCGCTTGCTTGTAATGGGCCATGTATCAATGTGATTGCCAATGACACTGTGGCGATTAATATCTCCAGCGAGGGCTATATTTATGCGAATTAATCCTCGATTGCTGAAGAGCAGAATAATAACGCCACTCTTAAAACCCACACCACAACAGGGATTTACCTTAATTGAATTAGTGGTCGGCATGTTAGTCATTGCCATCGCTATCGTCATGCTTAGTAGCATGTTATTTCCACAGGCGGATCGCGCTGCCAAAACTTTACACCGAGTAAAAAGTGCCGAGCTTGCCCACTCGGTGATGAATGAGATTTGGGGCAAACGTTACGACCAAAATACCAATGCTAATGGTGGTGTGCCTGCTTGCGGGAGTCCATTAGGCAGTAGTTGCTCGGCCGTCTTAGGGCCCGAAGCGGGAGAGGGGCGCAACGATTTTAACGATGTGGATGACTATAACGGCTTAACCCAGAACGCTACTATGCTCAATTCCAGCCAAACTTATGCGCAGGCGTACCCCAACTATCAATTAAGTGTCACAGTCGCCTTTGGGCCTGCGCCTAATACCAAGTTAGTGACCATTAATGTCACCACGCCAGATAACGAAGTGATCACTTACAATTTGGTCAGGAGCAATTACTAATGCGCTCTTTATCAATGAAGAATAAGCGTCTATACGCGCAGGGGTTTACCTTAGTTGAAATGGTCACTGTGATCCTGATCTTAGGCATTCTGGTGGTCGGGGTGAGTAGCTTTATTATTTTCGGCACGCGGATTTTTGTGGAGTCGAGTTCGGTCGATCAAGTGCTAAGCCAAAGCCGCTTTGCCATTGAGCGTATGACCCGCGAGCTGCGTAGCGCAGTGCCTAATAGTGTGCGGCTCAATGGTAATGGCTTAACCTATCAGTGCGTTGAATTTGTCCCTATTGAGACGAGTACCACCTATTTAGCAATGCCGATTGCGCCGAGCACAGCAGCGCTAACGGGCACTGTGATTTTAGATAATCTGACCAGTAAGATTGCAGCGAACCAATATGTGTGGATTTATCCTTTAACCGAGAGCGATGTATATAACAGCGCGAGACAAAAACGCGCAAAGATTAACACCGTTAGCAGCGCCGCAAACCAAGTGACCTTAACCTTTACGGCCAATACGAGGTTTGCCGAAGCCTCTCCGCGGCAGCGGATCTATTTTGCTTCAGCACCTGTGAGTTATTGCTTTGAGAAAGCCTCATCGACCAATGAGTTAACCTTAACGCGTTATACTGGCTATGGGGTGAATGCCAGCCAGCCAACACCTGCGGATATGAGTTCGGGCGTGCTAATGGCACAGAGCGTGGCTAATGTGCTGAGCAATAACGCTGATTTACCGCTGATTTTAACGCCGTCGAGCCTCGTTAATAATGCGATGGTGCATTTACAACCGCGATTTAATGTCAACGGCGAGACATTTCAATATCGACATCAAGTGCAGGTGATTAATGTCCCCTAACTTATTTAGCCTCTCGCGCTCAACATATTGTCAGTGTGCGGCCCATCGCCAAGGTGGCAGCGCCTTAGTCATCGGTATTTTTGTCATTACAGTGATGTTTTTATTGGCCGCAGCCTTAATTAATATTGTTGAAGATGCAGATAGCGGATTAACCCAAGAGGTGTGGGGGACCCGTGCATTAGCCGCAGCAAACAGCGGTGCCGATGCCGCATTAGCGCAATTATTCCCATTGAATGCGCCTGCCAACGCTACGGCGACTTGTACAAGTGTTTCAAGCAGTTGGACGCCACCCGATGTAGTGGGCTTTCATGCCTGTAGCGTCAGTTTAAGCTGCACATCCTATGCAGTTGGCGCTGTCACTCAATATCGGATCAATAGTAAAGCGGTGTGTGAGAGTGGTGATACCCGTGTTAGCCGTCAAGTAGAGGTAGAAGCCCGTGGTTAGATTGCTAGGGATGTTTATTAGTTTGCTGTTATGCAGTTATGCGACTCAAGCGTTTGAGAGTGTTGACTATAACAAGTATTTTCCTGCGGTGGTTCAAGGACACCATGGAACGGCCAGTGGATGCGCTAGCCCTGCTTCAAACTTAACTATCTATCGCGGTTTTATTGATGGAACGGGCGGGCAAAATCTCGCTTATTGCAGCAGCAATAAGGCGGGTAATAGTATGCAGAATAATGTCTGTGATGATGGTGCCGGAGGGGTTCGATATTGTGATATTACGGGTTCTGATATTGCAGGCCTTAATTTGAATTCTCCCGCTAATCAGTTTCAAACGGGTAATGGTTCTGTTGGAATTGGTTATGGTCAATGCCAACCCAGTACCACCTTTGGGGCTGATAATACAACGGAATTTGGTTCAATTATTTTAGATAAAAATGGCTGTCAGCTAGCGTTTTCTGCTAATCACTCTACTTATAAAATTAAAAATCTGATTCTCGATAAGTCGACTGTGCTTAATTTATCCGCGGGAGATTATTGGGTTGAGAATTTTACCGTTACTGGTGGTTCACCCAATATTAATATCGCGGGCGATGTACGATTTTTTGTTAAAAATGCCGTTAACATTTCAGGCGCCCTAAAGTTTAATGCATCTGGCGCCGGTGAATTACTGTTTTTGGGGTACAGTAATATCGCTCTAAATACATCTAATATTGATATAAATGCTTATATCTACAGCGATGCAGAAGTCACTATTAATGGCACTAATACCATTTTTGGTCGTATAACTTCCCGTAAGTTAACGGTTAATGATGATTCAAAAATTATTGGTGGTTCAAACTTACAATTGAGTTTTGGTAAGGCGACATCTACTTCAGTGGTTTTTGATGAGGCCTTTCCTGCTGGAGTGACTCCCCTCGTATTCTTGATGCCTACCATTTCGAGTTCATCCATTAATGCTGATGGACCTGCTTCGGTTTTCTTGTCGAATGTGAGCAATACAGGTTTTACTTGGTACCAAGCAGAGCCTTCGAGCCAAAACAATCGTTACATTCCATCTTCGCCCATGCCAGAAGTGCATTGGATTGCGGTAACACCGGGTAGCTACACTCTCTCTAACGGTAAACGTTTAACTGCTGGAACAGTGACTACCCATAGCGCTTTGAATATGTCTTCGTCGGCTTGGGTTAATCAACCACTTGCTAGTGGATTAACGGTAAGACTCAATCAGTTGCAAACCCGCAATAATAATTGTTGGTTAACCAGTATCTCTCGGCCCTATAACGGCGGCATGCAATTAAATTTAGATACTTCTGAAGTGTATTCTGGTTCAGGTAGTAATCGGCGTTGTCAGCCTAGTGGTGTGAATTCACTTAACGATGAGACAATTGCTTATCTTGCCATCGAACCGGGTGTTGGCACTATGGCGCTCGGTGGAGAAAATGTTCGCTATCAATTCGCTAACACCATCACCCATCAATCAGGCACTTCATTAACACAGCAATGTGCTTACACCACGGCGTTAACAGGGTTTGACAATGCTCCAACCTTTGTGGCGGGTAGGTCATCTCGTAATGGTAGTGATGGTGGTTGGTTAAGGCGTTGTACACTGACATCGACACTGGTCAGTGTCGTCAATGACGAAGATACTTATCAAGATACTGACCGGACGCATGTTTCGGAAGATTATGGGTTTATCGCGCTCGAAAAAGTCGCCCCTGTTGAAGAATGTTTTACTGACGATTTTTCCCGTTCTAGCCTTGGAAATGACTGGGCAATAAAAGTATTAGGGAGTTCAACGCCACCAAGTATTGTGGGTAACAGGCTTAGAATTACCCCTGCATTGGGTAACCAAGCGACATCAAGTACCTTCCAGCGGCTATTTCCTGCTGAGGATAACCTAGTCACTGTTGAGTTTGACTATTTTGCTTGGTCTCCATCGTCAGGTACCGGGGGGGATGGTATTGCGGTTATTCTCTCTGATGCATCAGTGACTCCTCAACCGGGTAGTTTTGGTGGTGCCCTAGGGTATGCTCAGCGTAATGATGGTACATCGGGTTTTGCTGGTGGTTGGCTAGGTGTTGGTTTAGATGAATATGGTAACTTTTCGAGCGGTAACGAAGGTAAAGTGGGGGGGCCTGGATTTAGGGCACAATCCATTGCCCTACGTGGTTCCGCCGCATCAAATTACAGTTATTTAGCTGGAACAGCTGCAAATTTAAACCCTGCTATTGATGTGCGAAGTACCCAAACGGCACAACCTAACCATAAGTATCGAATCAAAATTGATTCAACGATCAATGGGCAAGCGTGGGTCTCCGTTGAACGGGATGTTCGTGATGGAAGAGGCTATCAAGCACTTGTTTCGGCTTTTGATGCAAGGGCAAAAGCTGGCCAGGGTGCGGTACCAGAAGATTTTTATTTGTCATTCACGGGTTCTACTGGGGGAGCAAATAACAACCATGAAATCGATAACTTCAAAGTGTGCGCCATAAAATCACGGCCTGTTGGTCAACAAGTGCATCATTTTGAATTTGATTATTCGAACTCGCCGTTGACCTGTAAAGCTGAAACAATGGCAGTACGTGCCTGTGCAAATGCTGATTGTAGTCAGTTATTTACCGATCCTGTTGTTGCGCAGTTGTCGTTAAATCCCAATACCAATGGCGCTTGGTATGTTGGTGGAGTAAATACTTCGAGTCTTAGTTTTGTTAATGGCATAGCAACCGCAAGCCTACGTTATAATGTGACAGCTCCGCCAGTGACGATTGGCGTCAGTAGTTCTATTCCATCTACCATTGCTGGAAGCGATACTCTTTGCCGTAAGGGGACTGGTCCTTTAAATACGGCTTCATGCACTTTAGCTTTTGCTGATAGTGGATTTATTTTCGACGTCCCTGATAAATTGGCAAACAAGCCTACTTCCATCAATATTTCTGCAGTAAGAAAGTCAAATTCGAGTTTGGAATGCGTACCAGTATTTGAAAATACGACTAAGAATATTGGTTTTTGGAGTAGCTATATTTCCCCCTCTTCCATCCCAAGCACTTGGCAGCAACCTCTTAGTATTAAAGGGAATGTATCTGGCTCGACAACGACTGCTATCGGCAAAACTGAGGTTTCACGTACCCAAATTCCGTTACAGTTTACTAATGGCGTTGCATCCCTCGAGATAAATTATCCCGATGCCGGACGAGTACAACTTGATGCTAGGTTTGATGGCACGGGTGAAGATGCGGGTCTTTTGATGACTGGCTCAGATCAGTTTGTCAGTGTGCCTGCGGGATTATGCGTCAAACCCGTGGACGCCAGCGCCAGTTGCCCGAGTGCGGATATGAGCTGTAATGCCTACCGTAAAGCGGGGCAGAATTTCGGTATGACGGTCCAAGCTATGGCTTGGGAAAAGGACGGTGATACGGACTTTTGTTCGGGCAACGTATCTACGCCTAACTTTAGTGACCAAACCATAAAGCTTGCCAGCAAAGTCGTGGCGCCTAGTATTGCCAGCGGCGGTCATGATGGGGTTTTAGGTGTGACTACCTATAACCATAGCGCGCAAACTAATAATCTTAATACCATAACAAATCAAACGATTAGCGAAGTGGGAGTATTTCAAATCGCGGCGCAGGCGAGCCCTAACTATCTCGGGTCAGCCAGCAGCTTAAATATTCCGATTGGCTATTCAGCCAATATTGGCCGCTTTGTGCCCGATAGATTTTTAGTGGGCGATATTTCCGTCTTACCCGCCTGCGGCAGTTTTAGCTATATGGATCAACCCTTCCCGATGTCGATGAGCCTCAAAGCCTTAAATATCGGCGGCGCGGTGACGCAGAACTATTTCCCACCATTCTCCCTTGCGACCGCCAAATTGGTGGGAGAGAACAATAACAATGGTATCGACTTACAGAGTCGCTTAAGTGCCTTGCCCGTCAACGCGGCGAGTTGGGTTCAAGGTGTGGCGACGGTCGATGGCGCTTACCGCGCTAACTTGAGCCGTGTAACCCCGAATGTGGCGACGAATCAGTATCAAGACGGTCCCTTCGAGCTGCTCGATATTGGTGTGCAGTTGATGGATAACGATCCTCGGCCAAATGGACTTTACAGTTATGTGGCCTCGCCCGATATGGATGCAGCAACCACGGGGAATTGCACTAACTGTAATGCCAAGAAAATCACCACGCAGATCCTACGCCATGGCCGGGTGGTGATGGACAATACCTATGGCCCCGAGACTGAAATCCTCAAGATGCCGACCCGAGCCGAATATTGGAATGGGGCTAATTGGGTATTAAATGGCGATGATAGTTGTACCATTGCCACCTATGGCCTGGGGTCGCAGGTGGATAATGCAGCCCTTGGCTATAACTTTGACCCCGATTTGACCACAGGACAAAGCATTAATCGCTCGGGCGCTTCATCGGCTTTTCAAGCGGGGCAATTTGATTTGCTGTGGCGAGCAGTGACCTCCAGCGGCAACTTATATCGCGGCCAAGTCACCGCGCCTTTAGATGTACCAACCTGGTTAGAATGGTATTGGAACTGGAATGGGGTCTCCCCAACCAGCTTATCCGATCCCCGTGCGAGTGCATTTTTTGGTCGTTACCGTGGTCATGACAGAATCATCTACTGGCGAGAGGTCAATTAAAGCGGTTTTCAGTTCGTTTTTGCTGAATTGGGTTTCTGCTTTGGTGATTGATCATGGCGTGATGGTTTTAGGGCGACGTTGCAAAGTGTGATACAGGGTAAAAATGCAAGAAACAGGTTTTGCTAATGTTGCCAGCTTGTATTTGATATGGTTTTTAACTGTTGGATTTTTCACCAATAAAGCGCTTTTTTCGATTAAATAGTGTTTTTGAGCGGCACATTTGAAAAAAAATCACTCCATTAGCGATTGTTAACCTCAACGGTCTTGTGGAATCAGGGTGGCATTGATAAAGTTAGCTGATTTTTCTTTTCTTCTGACTCCACAGAATACAGGCTAGTTACATGTTCAAGAAGCTGCGTGGCATTTTTTCTAATGATCTATCGATCGATTTGGGTACAGCTAACACCTTAATTTATGTTCGTGACGAAGGCATAGTCCTCAATGAGCCTTCTGTTGTTGCTATACGTGGTGAGCGTAGTAGTTCTGGTCAGAAATCTGTTGCCGCTGTCGGTACAGAAGCCAAACAAATGTTAGGCCGTACCCCAGGCAATATCCAAGCAATCCGTCCGATGAAAGACGGGGTGATTGCCGACTTTTATGTGACAGAGAAAATGTTGCAGCACTTTATTAAACAAGTGCATAACAACAGCTTTTTTCGTCCTAGCCCACGCGTTTTAGTCTGTGTACCGGTTGGCGCAACGCAAGTTGAACGCCGCGCGATTCGTGAGTCAGCCATGGGCGCAGGTGCCCGTGAAGTCTATTTGATTGAAGAGCCAATGGCCGCAGCAATTGGTGCGGGTTTACCTGTCTCTGAAGCTACCGGTTCTATGGTTGTGGATATCGGTGGTGGTACCACTGAAGTCGCGATTATCTCCTTGAACGGTGTGGTGTATTCCTCTTCTGTACGTATTGGTGGTGACAAGTTTGATGATGCCATCATCAACTATGTACGTCGTAACTACGGCAGCTTGATTGGTGAAGCAACGGCTGAGCGCATCAAGCACACTATCGGTACTGCTTACCCTGGCGATGAAGTATTAGAGATTGAAGTTCGTGGTCGTAACTTGGCCGAAGGTGTACCTCGTAGCTTCACGCTGAACAGCAACGAAATTTTAGAAGCACTGCAAGAGCCATTGTCTGGCATTGTGAGTGCCGTTATGGTGGCATTAGAGCAATCGCCACCGGAATTAGCGTCTGATATCTCTGAGCGCGGCATGGTATTAACCGGTGGTGGTGCCTTACTGCGTGATTTAGACCGTTTATTGATGCAAGAAACTGGAATTCCAGTCATGGTGGCGGACGATCCTCTGACCTGCGTAGCGCGTGGTGGTGGTAAAGCCCTCGAAATGATTGATATGCACGGCGGCGATCTGTTCTCCGAAGAAACCTAATCTAACTTCGGTATGGGGCGGTTAATCACCGCCTTAGCTTTCCTATGAAGCCTATTTTTGTTCGTGGTATTTCGAACCAGTTCCGTTTAACGCTGGCAATTATCCTGTCGGTGATTTTGCTTGCCGCAAATCACCGTCTCGAGCCTGCCCGTGAATCCCTTTCAACTGCCTTAAGCCCCATCCAATACCTTGCGAGTGTGCCCAGTGCGATCCTCGATTGGTCATCGGAGAGTTTTGCTACCCGCAATATGTTGGCGTTGCAAAATAAAGAGCTGTTAAGGCAACAATTATTAATGAGTGAGCGTCTGCAGCGCTTCGAGCATCTTCGTCAAGAAAACGAGCGTTTACGCGCTCTGTTGGGATCGCCTGCCTATCAGGACTCCCGCAAGATGGTGGCCGAAGTGATGGAGGTGGCCAGCGATCCTTCCCATCATTATGTGGTACTCAATCACGGCTCGCGAAGTGGAGTGTTTGTCGGTCAACCCGTAGTTGATGCCCAGGGCGTCGTCGGCCAGGTTGTACAGGTCAGTGAGATGACCAGCCGCGTGCTCTTGCTCTCGGATGTTTCCCACGGTTTACCCGTGCGAATTACCCGTAACGATGTGCGTTTAGTGGCTAACGGTACCGGTGAGCTCGATGAGATTGAACTGCGCCATGTGGCCAAGAGTACCGATATTCGCGTTGGAGACTTATTAGTCACATCAGGCCTTGGTAATCGCTTCCCCGAAGGTTATCCAGTGGCGCGGGTCATGGAAGTCTTAACCGAAGACGGTCAGAGTTATGCGCGTGTCACGGCTCAGCCATTAGCGGCGCTCGATAGGATTCGTTATCTGCTGTTGATTTGGCCATCCCCTGATTCTGGCGTGACTTTGCCGAATCAAATCCCTGTGCCAGCTGCGGATCATCCGGTAGAAGAGGCTAAACCCGATGCGGGTAATTGCAATGCGAATCCTCAAGGCGCTGCTGCTAATGCGACCGTGCCTAGTAAC
This sequence comes from Shewanella decolorationis, assembly GCF_004354305.1. Taxonomy (NCBI): domain Bacteria; kingdom Pseudomonadati; phylum Pseudomonadota; class Gammaproteobacteria; order Alteromonadales; family Shewanellaceae; genus Shewanella; species Shewanella decolorationis. The sequence goes on from NZ_CP037898.1 coordinate 417,726, forward strand.
GCAGCACCTAATAGCACTGTACCTAATACGACAGCGCCGAACGCCGCTGCGGCGCCAAGCAATGCCAATGGTGCTTCGAACGCTGCCACCACTCAACCGCCAGCCGAGGTGCACTAATGAGTTTACAAGCTGCAAATGGACGCATCGCGGTTTGGTTAACCCTATTTGTCGGGCTGTTAAGTCAAATTATGCCGCTGCCAACTATTGTTGAGGCTTGGCGTCCCGATTGGTTATTGATGATTCTGATCTATTGGTCGATTGCGTTGCCCCACAGATATAACATTCTGACGGCGTGGTTGATGGGGTTGGCTTTAGATATTCTGCTCGGCGCTACCCTAGGTGTGCGCTCACTTTCGATGTCGCTAGTGATTTATATCGCGATTTTGCACTGCCAGCGGTTACGCAACTTCCCTAAGTGGCAACAGTCACTGGTGGTGATGTTACTGATTGCTATCTATCACCTGATTATCTATTGGGTCGAGTTTGTGATGGACGGTGCTAAATTCCATACGGATTTGTTCTTACCCGCGTTATCGGGCCTAGCATTTTGGCCGTGGATTTTTTGGATTTTACGTCGCGTTCGACGTCATTATAAGGTTCGTTAGTCGTGAATTTAGTCTTAGCCTCAACTTCGCCACGCCGTAAAGAGTTATTGACTCATATAGGTTTAGGCCGCGCCGATTTTAGTTTTACCCAAGTGGCGCCGGATATCGATGAAACCCCTAAGAAAGGTGAGTTACCACGCGACTATGTTCAGCGCCTCGCGGCCGAAAAAGCCCAAGCAGGGCTTGCATTATGCTCAGGTATGTCACAGCCTGCTGTATTAGGTTCTGATACTATCGTGGTGCTTGAAAACGAAATATTAGGTAAGCCTGTTGATGAAGCCGATGCCAAACGTGTGCTACGCGCACTTTCAGGTAAGGCGCACACTGTGATGACAGCTGTGGCCTTAGCAAAGGCTGACCATACCTCTGTGCGTTTAGTTGAAACTTTAGTGCGTTTTTGCGAGCTGTTGGACGCGGATATCGATGCCTACGTTTCCTCAAAAGAGCCGATGGATAAGGCGGGTAGCTATGGGATCCAAGGTTTGGGCGGTTGTTTTGTCGAATCTATTGAGGGCAGTTACTCCTGCGTTGTAGGCCTACCTTTGGTGGAAACCCGTGAGCTGTTATCCGAGGCGGGAATACGCTAATCGACAGACAGGGCTACTCGCTAACGGAAGTCATCCTCGGCCTTAGTTGAGTATCCGCAAGACAAACATCTGTGATATTGGTTTTCAGGCTTATAACATACTGAGATTAATTTAATTTCCCTAATGGGGTGAGTCGTGAATACCGGTCGCTTAAATCCGAATAAAGTTCAGCGCAAGATGGGTTCAGAATTACTGATTAACGTAACCCCATCTGAGGCTCGTGTTGCTCTGGTTGAGCATGGGGTGCTACAAGAAGTCCATATCGAGAGGCGCATGAAGCGCGGTCTAGTGGGCAATATTTACAAAGGCAAAATCAGCCGTGTGTTGCCCGGCATGCAAGCCGCCTTTGTTGATATTGGCTTAGATAAAGCCGCGTTTTTACATGCCTCCGACATAGTGCCGCACACCGAGTGCGTGGCCGATGTGGAAAAAGGCCATTTTGTGGTACGTGATATCGCCGAGTTGGTTCGCCAAGGGCAAGATATTATGGTGCAGGTGGTAAAAGATCCGCTCGGCACTAAAGGTGCGCGCCTGACTACAGATATCACCCTGCCTTCCCGTTATTTGGTGTTTATGCCTGGCTCAAGCCATGTTGGGGTCTCTCAACGGATTGAGCAGGAGGAAGAGCGCAGTCGCCTTAAGAAAATCACTCTGCCTTTTGTCGATGAAGACGGCGGCTTTATTATCCGCACCGCCGCCGAAGGCGTGGGTGAGGATGAACTTGCCCAGGATGCGGCTTTTCTGCGCCGGGTATGGTCTAAGGTCTCGGAGCGTCGTCAGCGCCGTGGTGTGGCACTCTTGTATCAAGATCTCGCTCTACCAGTACGCATTGTGCGCGACTTTGTGGGAACCGAATTAGATAGAATTCAAGTCGATTCGCGCCGCACCTTTGCCGAGCTGCAAGCCTTCGCCCAAGAGTTTATGCCGGAAATCGCCGACAAGATTGAGCACTATTCTGGGCCTGCACCAATTTTCGATCTCTACGATGTGGAGAATGAAATCCAGCGCGCCCTAGGTCGCAAGGTCGAGCTCAAATCGGGTGGCTATCTGATCATCGATCAGACCGAGGCCATGACCACGGTCGATATCAACACCGGCGCTTTTGTTGGCCACCGTAATCTTGAAGAAACCATCTTCAACACTAACCTCGAAGCCACCCAAGCGATTGCGCGGCAGTTGAGGCTACGTAATCTCGGCGGCATCATCATTATCGACTTTATCGATATGCTGAGCGACGAGCATAAAACACGGGTACTCAATAGCTTAAATAGCGCGCTCGCGAAAGACAGAGTCAAGACGAATGTCAGTGGCTTCTCGGGTCTAGGCTTAGTCGAAATGACCCGTAAGCGCACCCGTGAGAGCTTGGAGCACGTGCTGTGCGGCGAATGTCCTGCCTGTCAGGGCACGGGCAGCATGAAAACGGTTGAAACGGTTTCTTATGAAATCTTCCGTGAAATCATTCGCTTGAATCGAGCCTATGATGCCGATGAATTTTTGCTTTACTGCTCGCCCGCTGTATATAACAGCTTAAGTGGCGATGAAAGTCATCTGGTCGCCGAGCTTGAGGTCTACATAGGTAAACGCATTCGCCTGCAAAATGAGCCCATGTATTCCCAGCACAAATACGACGTGGTGATGATGTAGTGGCAACGCTTTTTACTGCGAAAAAACTCAGCCGTTTTTGCTGGCAATTACTGGCGCTGATCTTAGTCTTGTTTGCCCTGACGGTAAGCTTGATCCGCGGCTTATTGCCTCAAGTAGACGGTGTGCGTCAGCAGTTAGTTGAGTATGTAAAAAGCGAATATCAAATTGATGTGCAGGTTGGTGAGTTATCCGCCCAGTGGCAGGCCTTTGGCCCAGCGGTGACGGTCGATAATCTGGTGATCCCACCGCAGGAAAAACTCCCCGTTACCGTGCTGGTTAAGAACGTCCAAATTAAATTGGATTTTTGGCAATCACTGCTAACGACCAGCCCACGCATCGAAGATGTGAATTTTGATGGTGTTCATATTGCCCTCGATATCGATAAATTATCGGGTAATAGGGCTTCTGGCACGGCCAATCAAACGGCGCAAACTGATTGGCTATATAAGTTACTGTTAAAGCAGCTCGAGCGCTTCTCGCTGACGGATGCCTCGGTGCAACTGTTGAGTTTGCAGCATGAATATCGACCCATCCATATTCGCCACCTTAACTGGCGCAATAGTGGTGAGCGCCACCGCGGCGCGGGGGAAATTTACCTCGATAATAATGTTTCGGTAAAAGAGTCCCTTAACTTGCAGCTTGATATTCAGGGAGACGCAACTGCGCCGGATACCCTGAAGGGGCAAATCTATCTCGCGGCTCAGTCCTTAGATTTAGGGGAATGGGCATCGCGTCAACCCAATCCCTATGATCCCAGCCAAAAGTTACCCTTAGAAGGAGTGGTCAATCTTAAGGCATGGTTTGATTTTGCCCACCGCAGTTTAAGCGCTGGACTGGTGCAGTTTGAACCCAGTTGGTTGCAGTGGTCGATGGAAGATGCACCACAAAAGTTTGAAATCCAGTCTGGCAGTATTAGTTGGGCCCCCAAGGACACCGGCTGGGAAATCAGTAGTACCGATCTGGACTTTGTCACTAACGGCGAGCATTGGCCCGATCTTAAGCTCGCGGCTAAACAGCAAGATGATGCCTTTTATGCCTATGTGAGCCGCTTGGATTTACCGACCTTATTTCCACTCTTGCCATTATTTCCGGGTGTCGATTTAGCTGTACTTGAGCAATGGTTCCATCTCGCGCCCGAAGGCAGTGTTGGGCCGATTCGCCTCTATCAAAGCGCCAAGCAACCCTTGCTCGCCAGTACACATATCCAGCAATTGCATTGGCAGAAAGTTGAAGGCATACCTAACACCAACCCATTAGACATTAAGTTGCAGTGGCAGAATGACAGCTTAGTGTTTTCGCTGCCTGAACAGACCTATACCCTCGATTTTGGCGATCAATTTTCAGCCCCTCTAGTGCTGCATGGCGCTGAGTTAACCGGTGCCTTCGATACTCAAAGGGCGACCTTATCTGTGCCTGAGGTTCTGCTCGAAAACGACGATATTGGCGTGTCTGCCGCCCTAAAACTGGATTTTAGCGCCGAAGCCAGCATGTCACTCGCCGCCAATGTGGCCGTTAAAAATGCCACTAATGCGGATAGATACTTTCCCGTTAAAGCCATGGGCGAGGCGCTGGTGGAGTATTTGGATGGCGCTATCAAGGCGGGTCAGAGCCAAAATGCCCAAGTGTTATGGCAGGGCGCCCTAGCGCATTTTCCCTTTGAGGATAATAGCGGAGTATTCCAAGCGGCCTTTACCTTAGATAACGCCGAGTACCAATTTCAACCCGATTGGCCCGCGGTGACTGAGCTTTCCCTCAACGCCTTATTTGAAAATGCCCGTATGGATATCTGGGTTAACCAAGGCAAATTGATGAATGTGGTGGCCGATGGCGCCCATGTATTTATCCCCGAATTAGGCGAGCATTCGCTGTTAAAAATTCAGGCCGATCTCGCGACTAATGGTAGCGCCGCCACTCAGGTGCTGCAGGCATCGCCGCTCGCCGATACTGTGGGCAAGACCTTAAGCGTTGTGCAAGTGCAGGGCGCAGTGACCGGAAATTTAGATATCAGCATCCCCTTGTACGAGGGCGAGGCCGAGGATATCCGTGGTCAAATTGCGTTTGATAATACGCCCGTCTTTATTGCCCAACCAGGCTTACTGCTCAAGGCCGTGACGGGCACAGTACAGTTCGCGAATGAGATTGTTGAAGGCAAAGGCATTAAATCCCGCCTATTTGAGCAGCCCTTCGAGTTTAGTTTTGCCACTAAACCTGAGGGTAAAGATTTTGCGCTCAATGTGGATATGAAGAGTCGCTGGGATCTCAGCCGTTTACCACAAGAGTTGCAAAATCCCTTGAGTGATTTTTACCAAGGTAAAGTCGCTTGGGGCGGCAACTTGAATATGGTGTTCGACGATCAAGGCTACCAAATTCAAGCCAATCTGGGCTCAGATCTGGTTGGCGCCACCTTGAAATTGCCGGGCGCCTTTGCCAAACCCGAAGATGAACCTAGACCCTTAATGGCGGAGTTTTCTGGCGATCAGCAAACGGCAACGCTAAGGGTAAAACTCGATAAACAGGCCGAGTTTATTGGTGGCTTCGAGGCCGAAAAGGGCACCCAATTTAGCTATTTTGACTTGTTATTGGGCCGACTCTTCGATGCGGCCGAGGTGCCTAATACCGAGCTTGGGCATATCAAGATTGATGTGACCAGCGGCAAGCTCGCCAATTGGTTACCTGTAATTAATGCCTTTGTCGGCACAGACAATAAGCCCATCCGCACTGGCATTTTAGTGGAAGAGGCGAGCCACTCGGCCTTGTTCCCCTCGGTGGTTGGGATCGATGCCAATATCGGCAAGTTTGATTTATTAGGCCAAGGACTGACAGAGCTTAGATTGAGTGCTAAGCCGAACGAACATGGCTGGCGCTTCGATGCTAAGGCCAGCGAGTTTGAAGGCTGGGTCGATTTTTATCCCAACTGGATGACCCAAGGATTAAAAGTTAACGCCAGTAAGTTTTATTTATCCCCCGAAGTGAAACCCGAAGGGGAAGCGGATTTCGCTGCGGATCAGGTGCTCACTAATTTACCGCCGGTTGCCGTGAATGTGGATGATTTTCGCTTTTTCGACAAAGCCTTCGGGAAGCTGGTCTTGCAGGCGAGCCCGCAACCTTTGGGCTATCGTATTCAGACCCTATCGTTAACGACGCCAGAGGTGTCCTTACAGGGCAACGGTATTTGGCAGCAGCAGAATGGTCAAAACCAAACAGAATTAACGGTGAGTTTAAACGCCAGTCAGTTTAATTATTTGAGTCAGCAATTGGGCATCGACCCAGGTGTGAATGAGGCGCCTTTGAAGGTGAATGCCGAGCTTAAGTGGCAAGGTGCGCCCTATGCTTTCTCCCTCAATACCTTAAACGGCAAGGTGAAGTTTGAGCTGGGTAAGGGGCATTTATCTCAGGTGAGCGATAAGGGCGCGCGGATTTTTTCCCTGTTCAGCCTCGACTCCTTAGTGCGTAAGTTATCCTTAGATTTCAGTGACGTGTTCGGCCAGGGCATGTACTTCAACTCCTTTAGCGGCAATCTGCAAATCGATAATGGCGTGGTTAAAACCACGGATACCGAAATGGATGCGATTGCGGGCAATATGAAGGTGCGCGGCTATACGGACCTCACCAGCGAAAGCTTAAACTACGATATCCGTTTTGTGCCACAGCTGGCGTCGAGTGTGCCGACCGTGGTGCTGCTCAGTACCAGTGCGTGGACGCTGGGGCTTGGCGCGTTTGCGCTGACCAAAGTGCTCGAACCTGTGATTGAGGTGATTTCGGAAATTCGCTTCCGAGTGACTGGCACTATGTCCGATCCTGTGGTGGAAGAGCTCGAACGTAAGAGCAAAGAGATTGAGATCCCCGAGTCGATTCTGCCTATGGTGGGGGGCGAATTGCCTGCGCCAACCGAGGGCGCAGACCCTAAGAATGATGCGGTGCCCGTCAAGAATAGCGCTCCGACTAAGACAGACGCTACTCCATCCGTCGAGCCTGAAAAAAACAATGAGCAGCCTGCGCCAGATGCTGATAAACCTAAAGAGGAACCAGTAAAAGCGGTCGAGGAAGAAGTGTTGCCTCAAGCGCCGACGCTCCCCAAGGTAGAGCCTTTAGATCCATCCCAAGTCGAACCCGCACAGCCTAAGCCTGTGAGCCCCAAGGTGGCATTGTCGATAAACACAATTCAAGGAGATAGTCATGCGCATCAGCCTGTTGCAATGTCAGAGCAGTCGCGACGTCAGCGCGAATCTGTTGTTTATCGAATCGCAGCTTGAGGAATTAACCCGTGAGCGCCTGCAATGGGACAAAGATGCCCCGCATTTAGTGGTGTTACCAGAATGCAGCCTGCTGTTTGGTGGCCATGAGAGTCAGCAACTCGCCTATGCGGGCGACAGTCATCTTAGCCCGTTAAAATCTGCCTTAAGTGCCTTAGCCGCCCGTTACTGCGTGTATATGGTGGCGGGAACCATCCCTGCGCTGGCGGAGGATGGACGTGTCTACAGCCGTTGTTATCTGTTTGATGATAAAGGTGATACCTTAGGGCAATACGATAAACTGCATCTGTTTGATGTGGATGTCGCCGACGGCACTAAGCAATACCGCGAGAGTGAAACCTTTTGCCCCGGCAATCATATCAGCGTCATCGACACCCCTTTTGGCAAAATTGGCTTGACCATCTGTTATGATTTACGCTTTCCGGACTTATTCAGGGCGCTGCGCCTCGCGGGAGCCGAGATCATTACCGTGCCTTCGGCCTTTACTAAGGTCACGGGAGAAGCACATTGGCAGGTGTTATTACAGGCCAGAGCCATTGAAACCCAATGCTTTATTTTGGCTGCCGCCCAATGGGGTGCCCATAACGAAGGCTGCCGCGAGACCTGGGGGCAGAGCATGGTGATAGGCCCTTGGGGCAATGTGATTGCCGAGCAGAAAACCGGTACAGGTTGGGTGCATGCCAATATCGATGTGGCCGAGGTGCACAGCATTCGCAGTAAAATGCCCGTGGCGCAACATAATCGCTTTATTGCACCGAACCTTAAGCCTTGAACAGATCAAGCCTTGAACAGATTAAGCCTTCAACAGATTTAGATGAAATAGACTCACAGCGAATTTAAGTTATTTTAAAAATGAGTGAGTTGCCAATTTTAGCCAAGCTTTCAGAGAGAACCGCGATGCCTTTTTTAGCACAAGTAGAGCAAAGTTTATTAAAGGGTGGCTTAGCCCTAGATGGGTTACAAAGTTATTTAAACACCATACATCAACATAAAGTCGATTTTTCCGATCTCTATTTCCAAGGCAGTCGCCACGAATCTTGGGTGCTCGAAGATGGCATTATTAAAGATGGTAGCTTCCATATCGAGCGTGGTGTAGGTGTGCGTGCCATCAGCGGCGAGAAAACCGGTTTTGCCTATGCCGATGATATTACGCCAGCGGCATTAAGCGCTGCGGCCGAGGCGGCGCGCGGTATTGCGGGGGCCGGTGAGCAGGCCAAGGTGCAGGCTTTCAAACGTCAACAAGCCTTAGCGCTGTACGATAGTCTCGACCCTATCGCCGCCATGGAAGAAGTGAAAAAAATCAACCTGCTGAAAGAGGCCGATGCCTATATTCGCAGCCTCGACAGCCGCATTATCCAAGTGGTGATTAGCCTTGCTGGTGTGCACGAAGAAATCTTGGTCGCTGCTAGCGATGGCACCTTGGCCGCCGATATTCGTCCCTTAGTGCGCTTTAATTGCAGCGTGATTTTAGAAGAAAATGGCAAGCGTGAACGTGGCAGCGCTGGTGGCGGTGGTCGTCACGATTACAGCGTGTTTATGGTGACGGATGAAACCGGTTTACCTATGTGCTTTGCCTTCGCCCGCGAAGCGGTGCGTCAGGCGCAAGTTAATCTCAATGCCATCGATGCGCCCGCCGGAGAAATGCCCGTGGTGCTCGGTAATGGTTGGCCAGGCGTGTTATTGCACGAAGCTGTAGGCCATGGTCTGGAAGGTGACTTTAACCGCAAGGGCAGCAGCGCCTTTAGTGGCATGGTCGGCGAGCAAGTGGCTTCGAAACTCGTGACCGTGGTGGACGATGGCACGCTCGCGAATCGCCGTGGCTCACTGAGCATCGACGATGAAGGCGTACAAACCCAGAGAACCGTGTTAATCGAAGACGGTATTCTTAAAGGCTATATGCAGGATAAATTAAATGCGCGCCTGATGGGCGTGGCACCGACGGGTAATGGTCGCCGTGAATCCTATGCGCATCTGCCTATGCCTCGCATGACCAACACTTATATGACGGCTGGCGAGTCAGACCCGAGCGAGATCATCAAGTCAGTGAAGAAGGGCATTTATGCGCCTAACTTTGGTGGCGGTCAGGTGGATATCACCTCGGGCAAGTTTGTGTTCTCGGCCTCTGAAGCCTATTTGATTGAAAATGGTGAAGTGACTCAAGCAATTAAGGGCGCTACCCTGATTGGTAATGGCCCAGAAGCCATGAGCCAGATTTCCATGGTGGGTAACGACATGGCGCTAGATAAGGGCGTTGGTGTGTGTGGTAAAGATGGTCAAAGCGTGCCTGTGGGTGTCGGTCAACCGACCCTTAAGCTCGATAAGCTGACTGTAGGCGGTACTGCATAAAGCGAGAGCTAGAAGCTCCTACGTTAACTAGCTAAGTGCTTATTTTAGAACCCATCTTACACTTCCGGTTGTGGGTTCTAGCCGCCTTCCATGATGGATGTTATCATTCGCAAAGGAAATTAGAGTAACTACTCTAGAGGTGTTAATGAAACTATCACGTTTGGCATGGCTGTGTTTATTGCCTTTGCCCTCGCTATTGCCGTTAGCGGCTAGTGCCCAGCCCAGTAGCTTTACTGAGGCTTGGCAGCAAGTGCTTAAGGTGAGCGATAAACTTCAGGCCCAATCCCAAGAGGTGAATCGTGCCAAGGGCGAGCAAGAGGCGGGAGAGAGTTTAAATCTGCCGTCCCTCAGCCTGAATGGCAGTTATACCCACCTCGAAAAACCAATCGAATTAGATTTAAGGGATCTCAATCCCCTAGCCTCGGGTTCATTGCCATTACCTCCTGAATTAGGTGGCATACTGGCGAGTATTCCGGGTTCATTATTTGTCACGCCCTTTACCGAGCAAGATATTTTTCGCGCCAGCTTACAGGCGATGTGGCCGATTTATACCGGCGGCCAGATCACCGCGGCTCAAGGCATTCACGCCGCCATGGTGGCCGAGAAGCAACAGGAATTACAGTTAGCGACCCGCGACTTATTCACTCAGTTAGTTGACCGTTATTATGCCGTCGATGTGACTCAATCCCTCGTCAGCACCCAAACCGAGCTGGTGGCTTCCTTAACTAAGCACGTTGACCATGCGCTAGCGCTGGAACGCGAAGGACAAATCGCTAAGGTCGAGCGCCTTAATGCTCAAGTTGCCTTAGATAACGCTAAGGTCAATTTAGGCAGCGCCCGCCGTCAACATGAAATGGCCGTGATCGCCCTATCGCGCATGTTGCAGCTGAGTGATGTCAGCACTAACTCGCCACTGTTTGTGCTGCCACAGGCGCCTTCATTGGGGGATTTGACCCAAGTGACCTTGAGCCAGCATCCCGCACTTAAACTGCTTGAGGCTAAAGAGGCGCAGGCGAATGGCTTGGTTTCCTTAGAGAAAGGGAAATACCACCCAACGGTGTTCCTCTTTGGTAATTACACCTTATACGAAGATGACAGCTTGTTTTCTAAGGTGGAGCCGGACTGGATGGTCGGTGTCGGCGTAAAAGTGCCCTTGCTGAGCCGCGATGGCCGCAGCGGTAAAGTGGAAGCGGCTAAGAGTGCCTTGCTGCAAGCCCGTTACACTAAGGCGCAGACCCGCCAAGACTTAAGTTTGTTGCTCGACCAAAGTTACCGTCAGTTATTACAGGCCGAGGAAGAAGTTAAGGCGCTGAATACCTCGCTCGAACTGGCCAGTGAAAACCTGCGTTTAAGGGAAATCGCCTTTAATCAAGGGCTTTCGACTTCAATCGACAGGGTCGATGCCGAATTAAAACTGAGCGCCGTTAAAACCCAGCAGCTCGGTGCCAGTTATCGTTATGTGCAAGCCTATGCCAGATTAATGGCCATCAGTGGTCAATTAGATGAATTTATCGGTCGCAGTGCCACAGGCGCTCAATCGCAGGAGACTATCAATGCGCGCTAACAGAATCCTTGCCCTAACGGCGTTGGTCGCATTAGGCCTTATCTTAGCCTATGGGCTCAAACTGGCTTACAGCCCGCAGCCGAGCTTGTTGCAGGGGCAAATTGAAGCCCGTGAATATAACGTATCCTCCAAAGTACCAGGGCGGGTAGAGCAAGTGCTTGTGCGCCGTGGCGATAGCGTCAGCGAAGGTGATTTGTTGTTTGCCATTCATAGCCCAGAGTTAGATGCCAAGTTGATGCAGGCCGAAGGCGGCCGAGATGCGGCTAAGGCGTTGCAACAGGAGGCGAATAACGGCGCCCGCACCCAAGAGGTGATGGCGGCTAAGGAACAATGGCTCAAGGCGCAAGCGGCGGCAACGCTGGCGAAAACCACCTATACCCGAGTGGAAAATCTCTTCAACGAAGGGGTTGCCGCAAGACAAAAACGCGATGAGGCCTTTACCCAGTGGCAAGCGGCCAAGTACACAGAGCAAGCGGCGTTAGCTATGTATCAAATGGCTGAAGAAGGCGCGCGGGTCGAAACCAAAGCCGCGGCGGCGGGTAACGCTCGCATGGCTGAAGGGGCGGTGAAAGAAGTCAGCGCCATTATGGCCGACAGCCAAATGCGCGCACCTAAGTCTGGGGAAATCAGCGAAGTATTGTTGCAAGCGGGAGAGTTGGCACCGAGCGGCTTCCCAGTGGTAAGCCTTATCGACATGCAGGACGCTTGGGCGGTATTCCAAGTGCGTGAAGATCAGCTTAAGCGTTTTAAAAAGGGCGACAAACTGCCATTAACCATTCCTGCGCTAGATAAAACCGTGGAGTTCACAGTCTCTCATATCAGTGTGATGGGCGACTTTGCGACTTGGCGTTCAACCGAAAGTGGCCACGATTTTGATATGCGCACCTTCGAGGTAGAGCTGCGCCCAACTGCGCCGATCCCCGATCTGCGTGTCGGTATGTCTGTGCTGCTCAGTGCTGAGTAACCATTGTGGCCAAGTCACCGAGCGAGCAAACGCATTTGCGCGAGTCTAAGCCGTTGAATAAGGCTCAGAATGCGGCGCATCCTGCATCTTCAGGCATCATTGCATTAGTGCGGCGCGAGCTTAGGGCGCTATGGCGCGATCCTTGGCAACTGGCCCTTATCAGTTATATCCCGCTGCTGGGCATCTTGTGTCTCTGGTGGTTATTTAGTGCTGGGCTACCACGGCAATTACCCGTGGCGATTGTCGACCAAGACCACAGCCAGCTGAGCCGAATGTTGACCCGTCAACTCAAAGCCAACCCTGTGACTGAGCCGCGCAGTTTTACCGATCTCCCATCGGCCATCGCGGCCATGCAGCAGGCGCAGGTCTATGCCGTGGTGGTCTTTCCCTATGATATGAAAAAGGATTTACTCACCGGCCATAAACCAACAATCGATGTGCGTTACAACAGCCAGTTTTTGCTGGTGGGTAAGCTGCTGTCGAGCCAAATTCAGTTGAGTCTAGGCGATGGGCTGTTACAGGTCGCTGGCATAAAACAGCTGATGACGGGCACGCCGAAATCCCAAGTCGCGGTGAATTTAAGCCCAGTAAAGAGCCAAACCACCGCGCTGTTTAACCGTAATAACAACTACATAGGTTTTTTAGTGCCGCCGGTATTGGTCGCGCTGTGGCAGCTATTATCTATGTTGGTGATGGCCAACAGCTTAAATCGCGAGTTGCACCTTAATGCCGCACAGTCAGAGGAGGGGATCTCCAATCGATTGACCGAGCATTTTTGGCCTAAGGTGTTGGCTAAAATTCTGTTGTTTACTCCGATATTGATGCTGCAAGGCGGGTTTATCCTTGCTTGGTTGTATCTGTATCTGGCTCTGCCTTTTGCGGGCAGTTTAGCGCTGCTGCTGTTTGCCCAGTTGATTATGCTACTGGCGGTGTGGAGCCTAGTGCTGTTTATCTTTGTGCTGATGCGCGATAGCGCGCGGGTCATCAGTTTTTGTACTGCGCTGTTTGCGCCAGCCTTTGCTTTTATGGGGATCACTTTCCCCACCCATGAAATGCCGCAACTCGCTCAGTGGTGGCGACTCATCATGCCATCGAGCCATTATATTGAGTCCCATGTAAGCGTGGTGAGTTATGGCGCGACTTGGTCAACTGTGGCGCAGCAACTCAGTAGTTATTGGGGATTCATCGGTTTATTGCCGCTGATTTATCTCTTGGCGATTAAATTACTGCCGATGACGGTAAAAGCACCGGCGGAAGCGGCGGAATACGATGCGGCGCCACTGGCTGCGAAGGGGCAATAACATGAATTTATGGCAGTTAGTGCTGACAGAATTAAAGGCGATCGTGAGTGACAAGGCTATTGCCGTGACCCTATTCGGCGGAGTACTGTTTTATTCGGTGCTCTATCCCTTGCCTTACTTGCACCAAGTCCCAACAGAACAACAGCTTATCGTGGTGGATTTAGATCATTCCTCCCTAAGCCGTCAACTTATTCGTCATGCAGATGCCAGCGCAAAAATTCAGGTGATAGGCCAAGTGGGTTCCATTACCGAGGCGAAGCGTTTTATTGAAACCGGTAAGGCCCATGGCTTATTGGTGATCCCCGAAGGATTTCGCCGCGACTTGCTGCTGGGCAAGGGCGTGACCTTAAGCTACGGCGGCGATGCCAGTTACTTCTTGATTTATTCGGCGGTGGCCGAGGGGCTTGTCAGCGCGGGGATGGATGCGGGCAAACAAGTGCAATTGATTGGGATGCTCGCGCAGGGGAAAAATCCGAAAGAAGCTGAGCAAAACCTGAATTCGCTGCACTTAAACAGCGTGCCTGCCTTTAACCCTAGTCTGGGTTATACGCCCTACGTGGTGCCAGGGCTGTTCTTACTTATCCTGCATCAAACCCTGTTGATTGGGACTGGGATCTTAGGCGCGGGGCAGTGGCGCAGCCGCAGCTATTGGCAACAGGTGTCGCCGTTGCAATTGGTCTGTGGTCGAATTCTTGCCTTTATGTTGATTTATATGGTGTTTACCAGCTTTTATGTGGGGTATTGCTACCACTGGTATAAGGTGAGCATTCAAGCGAGTTTTGGGCTAGTGGCGCTCTGGTTGTTGCCGTTTTTACTGGCGACGGCTGCGGCTGGGGTTGCTATGAGCACCTTGTTTACCCGCCGCGATTTACCGACCCAAGTATTGCTGCTGATTTCTATGCCGATTCTGTTCGTCTCCGGCTTTGTCTGGCCGATTGCTTTAATCCCCGAGCCTTTGGTGCTGGGCTCGCAGATTATCCCTGCGGTGCCCGCCATTATGGGAATGCTGGAGCTGAATCAAATGGGCGCCAGCTGGGCGAGTGTGTTGCCAAAATGGTTACAGCTTTGGGGCCTGTTTGTGCTGTTTTTTGGCCTTGCGATTTTAGGGATTAAACGTCGGGCGCGGGAATGGGAGTAGCTCTGTTCATCTTTCCTATTGCCGCATAGTCTCTGCATCTACTACATAGTCTCTGCATCTAAAATAAGCTTTCCCTTGCTTTAAACATAGCCTTAATGGTCTGGTTTGTTTATCTGTATTTAGCGGTTTTACCGTGCAGACGACACAGATAGGCAACTTAATGTCCTTATTGGGTTGTCTTCTCCTCTGTTTTGGGGGAAAATTCGCGCCGCAAAAATAACCGGGGTATTCAGTATCCCGGTTATTTTCTTTTTGAGCGTATGAGTTTTAAACCAAATGAGGCCGGTAAACATCCGGAAATGATATGAGGTTCGTTTGAACCTACTTTACTGAGGACAATTCAATGGGGCTGTTGTTTACCGGATTTTCGGTAGTTGCCGTAAATCAAGCTGTTGCGTTTGCCATTCCACCTACTGCAAAGGGAGGTTGGATATGAGCCAACAAAATCCAGGCTTAAAGCAAAGCCTTAGTCTGTGGCAAGTGGTGGTGATGGGATTAGCCTATCTCACGCCTATGGCCGTGTTTGACACCTTTGGCATTGTCTCCGAAATTACCTCAGGCCATGTGGCCACCTCTTACCTGCTCGCGTTAGCGGGGATCCTGTTTACCGCCTTTAGCTACGGTCATTTAGTGCGTAAATATCCCTATGCGGGCTCGGCTTATACCTATGCGCAGAAAACCTTTAGCCCGAATGTCGGCTTTATGGTGGGCTGGTCATCGCTGCTCGATTATATGTTTATGCCGATGATCAATATGCTGCTGGCAAAGATTTACCTTACGGCCATGTTCCCTAACGTCGAGCCGTGGATTTTTATCTTTGGTTTAGTCGCTATGATGACGGTATTAAACCTCAGGGGCATAGATTTAGTCGCGAATTTTAACGGCGTTATCGTATTCGCCCAGATAGCCATTATCTTGGTGTTTATTGGCTTGATGGCCCATAGCCTGTCCCTTGGCGAAGGTGAAGGTGTGATTGCCAGCGTGCGTCCATTCTATTCCGAAGAGATAACCCTTGCGCCGCTGTTTACTGGCGCGACCATTCTGTGTTTCTCCTTCTTAGGCTTCGATGGCTTAAGCTCTTTGAGTGAAGAAACCAAGGACGCTAAGCGGGTGATCCCCCGCGCTATCGTGCTAACTGCTTTGATTGGCGGCGTGATTTTTGTCAGCGTGTCCTATTTCTTGCAGCTGTTTTTCCCGGATATTTCTCGCTTCCAACAGTTAGATGCTGTGCTGCCTGAGATTGCCCTGTATGTGGGCGGTAATTTATTCCAGTCAGTGGTGCTGGTGGCAACCACCATCGCGGTGTTGGCCTCGGGCATGGCAGCCCATGCGGGCGTGGCACGTATTCTCTACGTGATGGGTCGCGACAATATGCTGCCCAATAAAGGCTTTGGCTATGTGCATCCTAAATGGCGCACGCCAGCATTTAACGTGATTCTGGTGGGATTACTGGCGCTTTCGGCGGTGTCCTTCGATCTCGAAATGGCACTGGCGCTCGTTAACTTCGGGGCACTGGTGGCTTTTACCTTTGTGAACCTGTCGGTAATAGTGCAGTTTTATATCAAAGAGAAACGTAACCAATCCTTGAAAGAGCATTTGCAGTATTTCGTCTTACCCTTGTGCGGCGCGGCGACTATTGGCGTACTGTGGATTAACCTTGAGCCTCAGTCCTTAGAGCTTGGCTTAATTTGGGCGGCTGTTGGGGTCTTGTACTTGGCGCTGCGAAGCCTGCGTTTACGCAAGGCGGTAGAGTTACAGAATTAACCAATAATTTGAGCTAGAAAGTAAAAGACCCGCCTTGGCGGGTCTTTTGGTTTTTACAGTGTTGGCACGGTAAAGCTGAGGGAGGTTTTAACTTGCTTGGGCGTAGTGGTCACTACACTGATTTGACTCCCCGCAGAGGCGGTAAAACTGAGTGGTGTGCCTAAGCCATTCTTCGCGGTGAGAGTGTTGGCTACCTCAATGATATCTGGCGTTCCGTTACAATCTACGCAGAGCTCGATTTGAGTCTTAGCAGGCATAATTTGCTTGGCACTGTCATGCACAAACACCACAAACTTAGACTCGCTACCTGCGGCAACGGGTTTAATATCATTAACGCTTGCGAGTAACACACCGTCTTGCTGCACACTGATATAAGCCTGCGAGCCCGACATGCTCATTACCAATCCCTTGCGAACATAGGTTTTGTTGGCTTGACCTGTACCACAGAGGCTGCCTTGGCATTGCGGGCCGTTAAACTTACCATCTGCTGCAGGATAAGTATCACGGGCGAGGTTATCGAAATAGCGCTCGCCACTGTCGTAGCTGAAGTTTTCATTATCATCACGGAACGCCGTCGGTAAGTCGCTAAAACCGCTACTGTGAAAGGTTTCAATATCCATACCATTACCGCTGCAGTGAGTTGCGGCGCCATTGAATAAGCAGGCATTAGTGATAGCGCCACCATCGGCACTATCAAACTGATTGTTGCCGTTAGTGTCGAAGAAGGTTTCGTGACCCAAGGCGTAGGCCAAGATGGTAATACGGTGATCTTGAGGGCGATAATCGCTGGATGTCCAAGTCACGCTACAGGCGCCATTTTGTGTCAGGCAGCTTGGGGTGATTTGGCCGCCTTCGGTGGTGAAGTTCACCGTGGTATCGTCGGGCGCTGGGTTTCCAAAACTATCGGATAGTCTGGCGGTAATAGTCGCGGTTTCACCGTTATAATCGCCCGCTTCGGGGTTAAATATTGTCGTCGAAAGACCAAAGCCAAGCTGTTGTGGCAGGCCAGTATTAACGGTTAATTGCTCGGATTGGCTAGTGATCACTTCCTTGGTATCGGCATCCACTGCGGTGGCGACCACGCGAATGGGAGTCGGCACAGTGCCCGAAAGCACACGCACACTGGCGATACCTTGGGAGTTGGTTAGGCTCTCAGCGCTAGCACTGCCATTGGCAAAACTTAAACCGCCAACGACGGTATCTAAACTAAAACTAACCTTTTGCTGGGCTGCTGGCTGGCCATTGGCGCTGGTGACTTTAAAGCTGACGAGGGATGATTCGCTCGACCCAGTTCCACCTGCGCCTTTAATGCGAATTTGGTTGGGCTCGGCCGCTTCAAAACTAAGGCTCGCTAAGGTTTGGCGCTGTAGCGTAAAGGGAAAGTTCGCCGTTAGCGTTTGATTACCGACCACTGTGGTGGCAATGATTTGATCGTTACGCTCACTATTACCACTGCAACTAGTGTCTTGGAAGGTCGAGCTGGCATTGCCCGATAGGGTCGTGACAGGCGTATCTAAGGTTGCATTATTACTGTTGGTGCAGTCCGAGCTAAAACTGATGGATGACGGGGCCTGTACGCGAGTGATAGTACCATCGCTGGCCTCTAACACTAAGCTTGCGGTCACACCAAAGCTGCCGCCAGCACTGATTTTATAGCTGCCATCGGCCTGTGCCGTTAACGTACTCGCCAGTTTTCCTTCGGTAAAACTGCTGCCATTAAAGGAGCCTAATTTTAAGGTGCCGGATTCGTTAACGGCATCTTTGCTGAGTACTTCATATAAGCTGCTGCTTTGTAGCGATTGCCCTTGATAATCCACAGTTACCGTTAAGGCATTGGCGCCTAATTCGGTGGCGCTCGGAGTATAACTGACCTGAGCAATACCTTGGCTATTGGTGAGCGCACTGGCGGGATTTAATGTAGCTGAACCCGCGCTAAAAGTGACCTTGGCATTGGCAATACCTTTACTCTCGGCATCGAGGAAAATGGCTTGCAGTTGCACAGCTTCATCCACTTTAAAACGGGTAACAAGCGCCGCACCATTCACAATGCTAGCGCTGAGCTTAGGAGGGGTTGCGGTGCCTGAGCCACCGGTTCCTATAAATTCATAATTACGATTAGCCGTTAAAGCATCGGCACCTGTGGGAGTGTAACTTGCGGTCACAGTACCTGCGCCTTCGGTTAAACTGCCATTGGCTATCACGACTTCAGCCATCCCATCGGCATTAGTCAATTTAGTCGCGGGTGTAATAGTGCCTAAGGTGGCAGTGAAACTGATCAGTTGTCCACTAAGCTTAGATGAGCCCTGTTTTAAGGTCGCAACCGCGCAAAAACTGCTTTCAGTGGGAAAACTTAGCTGACTGGTGTTATCTGCACATTGGCCATTGACTAAGGTTTTATAGCTTAGGCTGAGACTATAGCTGTCGGTACTGCCATCTGCGTCAGTACCATCTGCTGCACCATTGCAACCACTTAGCGCCGCAACGCCCAGTAGTGTCCACGAAAATACTGATAATGTTTTGCTAGGAAGCATAAGCAAACATCCTTGTTGGGCTGAATTGTTAGTCTTGGATTTCGCTGCGTAGGTATTTAAACAGCTCTTTTGATGATTTGGACTCAGGGCCTTTTGCCAACTCTTTTGTGGCTTGGCGCACTAAGGTACGCAGCTTCTGTCTGTCCAACTGTGGGTAATGTTCCACTAGGGTTTGAATTTCGCTATCGCCCTGGCTCAGTAAACGCTCGCGCATTTTCTCGAACATTTGCAGCTTAGCGGTTTCGTTGTTGTTTTTGTTCAGTACGACAGCGAGCGCGGCTTTAATCGGCTCCACATCGACGTTACGCATCAACTTACCGATATATTGCATATGGCGGCGATAGGCTTCGGTCTTCGGCTTAATCTTATGAGCTTGCTGGATGCTGTCGTATAAGTGCTCGTCCAGCTCGATTTTATCTAGCTGGGTCTTGCTGAGCGACACCAATTCCATACCGACTTTTTGAGCAGCTTCGCAGTCACGCTTGTCCTCGGTTTTGCTGACATACTCTTCGTCACTGTCATAGGGTTGTTTAAAATGCTCTGAATCACCAACAATCTTCATATAGATAAAACCTCAGTTAAATAACGGCCTAATAATAACATCTCCCGCCAAAAATCGCCTAACGAAAGCGCGTGCGCCATGGCTGAGATTGACGAAATAAGCGCGCAATAAATAATGAGAATGGCATGGGTGTTTGTTATGCTAACGCCATTGCCGACAACGAAAGAGTAGCTTTGTGTCTTTGAACAGAATCGATAGTGAATTGACCGCGCTGAAAGATGCGGTTGCCGTGGCCCTCGAATATGCCAATAAATTAGGGACAAATGCCGCCGAAGTGGCGATCAGTAAACAACAGGGATTATCGGTTTCAACCCGCTTAAAAGAAGTGGAAACAGTTGAATTTAATAAAGATGGCGCCCTAGGGATTACGGTTTATCGCGATGGTTGCAAGGGCAGTTCATCGACTTCCGATCTCAGCCCTGAAGCCATTGCTCTGGCGGTGAAAGCGGCGGACGATATCGCCCGTTATACTTCTGCTGACCCCTTTAGTGGTTTAGCCGACAAAGCCTTAATGGCGACCGAGATCCGCGATCTTAAGCTCTATTATCCTGAAGATATTTCCCCCGACGAATTAGCCCAATTGGCGATTCGCGCCGAAACCGCGGCGCTCGATGCCGACTCGCGCATCAATAACTCCGATGGTGCCAGCGCAAACGCCCACACTTCGGTCAAGGTTTACGGCAATAGCCACGGCTTCTTAAACGGTTATTGCAGCTCGCGCTACAGCTTAAGTTGCAGCGTGATCGGTGAAGACAGCGACGGCAGCATGCAGCGGGATTACGATTACACTATCGCCCGTAAATTCAGTGAGATGCTATCTCCCGAATCCGTAGGTTTGAAAACCGCACAAAAGACAGTGAGCCGTTTAGGTGCGCGTAAGATTGCGACTTCGCGTTTACCTATTCTGCTTTCGCCTGAAATCGCCACAGGGCTTATCGGCCATTTAGTCGGCGCGATCAGCGGTGGCAGCCTGTACCGTAAATCCAGCTTCCTGTTGGATGCGATTCACACCCAAATCTTCCCCGATTGGTTCAACATTGAAGAACAGCCGCATCTGCTGGGCGCGCTTGCCAGTGCCAACTACGATAGCGAAGGTGTAGCGACGCAAGATAGACGCATCATCGACCGTGGCATGTTAGAAAGCTATCTGCTGACCAGCTATTCGGCGCGCAAATTAGGCTTAACTAACACAGGCCATGCGGGCGGCATCTACAACTGGACGCTGGCGCACACGGGGCAAAGCTTCGATGAGTTAGTCAAAGGCATGGGCACTGGCTTGATTGTCACAGAAGTGATGGGTCAAGGCGTGAATATGGTGACGGGGGATTATTCCCGCGGCGCCGCTGGTTTTTACGTCGAAAATGGCGAAGTGCAGTTTCCCGTCGAAGAAATTACCATTGCTGGCAATTTGAAGGATATGTTCCGTGGGATTCAGGCGGTCAGTAAGGACTTTGATTTACGATCTTCTATTCGTACTGGCGGGATTTTATTGTCCGAGATGAAGGTTGCGGGTAACTGATTGAGTTAACTTAGTCGGGTTCATTTAATGACTCAGCTCTCACCAAGTGAGCTTTAAACAAAAGGGCAAATGCAGCTGCATTTGCCCTTTTTGATTTAATTGCCCCATCCTAAATAGCCTTGCCACTTGTTAGCGGCGGTGCTCATTAGAATTTGTAGCTGGCGCCTAATTCAAATGAGCGACCCGAGCCTGCGACTTGGCTAAAGCCACCCGTGCTATCGGCTTTAAACTCGGCAAGGTTGACACCACCCAGTGGCAGTTCGTAGTAAGTATCAAACAGGTTGTTGATCGCAAAGGTTAAACTCAGCTCTTGCCATTTGATACTGCTGCTTAGATTTAACAGCGAATAGCTGTCGGTCTCATTTTCTAAACGGCGATCATCGACCTTATCCTTAGTCGCTACCCATTGCCACGACAGGCGATTTTCCCAATCACCCAGTTGATGGCTAAGGGCTAACTCGGTTTGTAGCGGTTTGATTTGATAAAGCGGCTCGTTACCCTCATCGCGCTCACCACGGGTGATATCGAGCTTACCTTGCATCTGCCATTTACCGCTGTCGGTATTGGCTAATAGGTAGTTCGCACTCAACTTAGCGCCATATAAATTGGCATCTTCGTTGGTGAATTTAAGGATATTGCGTTTACCGCTGGCAAGGCCAGTACGGTTAAAGCTGCCAATCACCTCAGCATCAATATAGTCGGTCACTGCGCTATACCAAGCCGTGGTCGAGAATTGCCATTCATCGCCATTAAACTTGTAGGCCGCGCTCAGGGTATGGGCTGTTTCGGGCTTTAGATCGGGATTACCCACATAACCGTTGCCGTCACCATACCAGCCGATCATAGTGGTTGCCATTACGCCACGACCCCAGCTGTAACGCTCATACAGGTTTGGCGCGCGGTTTTTACGGGCTAAGCCAAATTCCAATTGTTGTTTGGCCGACAATTGATAGCGTGCTAGCAGCGTGGCGTCGATAAGGTTATCGTCTCGGCTTCTATCCATAGCATTAAAGGCTTTTGCTGCCTCGGCATCCACATTCGGCATGCCCATCATGGGCATATTGCTGTAGGCCTGCACTTCGCCCGTATCAGTGGTGACATATTCATAACGCACCCCTGCAGACAACCACCAGAGTGGCGTGAGGTTTTGCTGCCATTCGCCATAAACTGCGGCGCGGCGACGTTCACCGTCGTTGATATTGATATAGTCATTGGGGGCCATCATAGTGCCGGGCACCGCTGGCCAAGTATCATCGAGTTGATAGTTATAATATTCCTGACCGACAAGTAACGTGCTGTTATCGCCCATGGGTAGGCGCCAATGCAGTTGGTAGCTGTAATCGCTACCCTCTGTATTCATTGGCATCTTGCCGGTTTTTTCTGGGGTAAAGAAGCCCATTTCATGCTTCACACTGTGCCAGTTTAACTGGGCGCTAAATTCACCATCGTTGTCTAAATCCCGCAGATAGCGGACTAGGGCGCCATAACTCTTGTTATCCGTCATATCCATGTATTGGTTAGGGAAACCTTGGAACGGGATCGCTTGGTGCGTTAGCTTAATCGCCAGTTGTTGTGTGTCATCGCGCCATGCCGCCGTTAAGGCGTGGTTTTGGGCGCGATATAAAGTATCGAGCACTTTATCGCCGTGACCATCGTGGTAGCTATTGGCATCTTCATAGGCGCCTTGATAGCTAAAACTTAAGTCCTTACTGGCAATCCCAGCTTTAGCGCCGAGTAAGAAGGCATCGCTGGTGCTGCGGTATCCCGATGAGATTTCGCCGCTTTCGAAGCTGAGGTTGTCGCTGTTGTTAAACTTTGGATTGAGGCTATTAACCTTAATCACCCCGGCGATATTATCACCGCCCGCACTGACGGGGGACACGCCCGCGACCACTTCTACAGAGCTGATTTGGTTAGCGGAAACGTAGGATAGTGGTGGGTTCATTTGGTTAGCACAGGAGGCGGTGATATCTGCGCCATCGACTAACACTTTAATGCGATCGCCCATCATGCCATTGAGTACGGGCAAGGCAGAAACGCCGCCCGCTTCGGAGAAATCGACGCCTTGATCTTTCAGTAAAGCATCGGCCGAGCCTAAGGCGTTACGGCCAATATTCTGCTCGCCATGGACTTGAATACGTTCGATTTGAGTCTGATTTGTCTCGTCGGCCATGGCCTGTGAGGTAACCGAAGCGCCTAATGCTAAGGTCAGCGCGCTGGCGATTGCAGAGCATTTAAAGCCGTGGGGGATAGTTGAAGTGTTTGCAGCCATCTTATTGTCTTCCATTCACTCGGATAAATTGCGCTGCATTATAAAGATCATCGAAGTGTGACAGGTGCGGCATATTGTCGCAGAGCTTATAAAGATAAAACTGAAATAGCGGCCTTAAGTGCTAACTAGCGCCAAGATGAAGATAAGCTAGCAGCAAGGTGAGGGTAACAAGCGGCGCGGTTTAACACGCTTTTGGATTAACCGAAGTGATTAAAGTAGATCCGCTGGGTTTCACCCTCGGCATCCATTAAAGCCAATGCTCTTGCAAACTCATAGGCCTTTGAATCTTCGGCGAGTCTGTTGGGGCTGTTATCTGGGCTGACGGGTAAATCTGCACGGTAGTTAGGGTTATGTTGCCCGCGAAAATGGCGGCTTTTTTTCGAAAATCCCAGATACATGGCCTGAGGCTGCTGGCAGCAATTGGGGTGCAGCTTAAATTGGCTCATGTCCCGCTGTTTAAGGTAGTAGCTGATGGTGGCCTGATCGTAGATAAAAAAATCCCCTTGGCTGGCAAGCAGGTAATCTAACGCCTTAGGCACATCCAGTTCGGGTGGTTTGCGCACCGACATAGTCTCGGCTAAGCCGTTAAAATCATAGCTACCGGGGGCGATTAATAGTGTCATTCCACTTTGGGATAGTTGCTCCAGTGAATTGATATTGGCGGCACCAGCTCGACTTATCCCTATGTAGCGCTCCGACAGACCATTAGGGATAAAATAGGCAAATTGGGCGCGCTCTTCAGTAAAATGCAGACCTGGATAAAAATCGACATTACCCAGTTTGAGATCCCGTAAAATCCGCAGTTTTGGGGCTCGGATTACCCGCAATTTGCAACCAATTTTCTCTGCTGCGGCCTGATAGATATCGCGGTAAAACCCTTGGTTATTGGGTTCGTGCTCAATAAAGGGAAGGCGCTCACTGGTGCGATACCCCATGGTAATGATGCACTCAGAGCTTGAAAAAGCCTGCGCTAGACTAGGGGAGAGGCTGAGTAACAGGACTACTAAGCAAAGCAAAGGCCGATAAATAACTGCAAACTGCAAAATGATCTCCTTCTGCTGTGATTACCAAGGGTAATCGTGTCGATTAATGGCGACCCAAAGTAGTCTTTAAGAAAAGACTTTGTTGTTCTAATGTATTATTTTTATTGAATTAATCTATCATACTTTTTGATAATAAAAAGAGAGATTCTTTGCACTACTGCACAAACTCTGTACATCCTGTCATATTGCGCTATAGTGTCGCCGCAGGTCGGGTGAGGTGCATTTGGCCTGTAAATATTAACTGAGGAGTTCCTATGGCAAAGCTTAAAGAGACTAGCGTGCTCGAGCATGAAAATGGTCGCGGCACTATTACCGACAACGCACTCAAAGCAGTGGTGACGAGCTCACTGTTTAGAATGCGAACCGAAAAGCCGAAAAAGGGCAAAGGGTCTTACAACCGTAAAGCAGCAAACCGAAAGGGGTATCAGCACAGGGGCGATACCCCTTTCGACTTTATGGGGCTTGCCTCGCAGGTGCCTAGTGCTGAAGCCTTAACTTTGCTCGCGCTGATTTGTTTTTCCCTTATCTCTGCTCGATTTCTCTTTGATTCTTGTGCTGTAAACCTCTTAACGTGCCACTCCTGAGCTTATTCCTCTTATCAGCTCTGCCATTTACAGCCTATATCCTTCAATACCTATCACTAGGCCAGTAACGATTGCCCATAAAAAAGCGAGCCCTTGACTATTAGTATTAATATCAAGGGCTCGCTATTTATGTTTTTAATCCGGCTAATCGAATGCCGAGGGCAAGCGCTTAAGTAGCACGCTTAAGTCGAGTGCTTAGGCCTCGATATCATCTTCAGCATCGGCGTCGACTAACTCGGCCCACAGATCGTGCTCGTCCGAGTGAGTGATCACAGCGCGGACTAACATGCCGGGTTCGAGTTCGGTTTCACCGTTGATAAATACCATGCCGTCGATTTCTGGGGCATCGGCGAAGCTGCGGCCAATGGCACCTTCTTCGTCTACGTCATCGATCAGAATATCCATAGTGCGGCCAACGAAACGGGCTAAACGCTCGGCGCTGATCTCGGCTTGGACTTCCATAAATCTGTGGTATCTGTCTTCCTTCACGTCTTCGCTGATCAGTTCAGCTATGGTGTTGGCGACTGCGCCTTCCACTTCTGAGTACTTGAAGCAGCCGACGCGGTCGAGGCGCGCTTCACGCAGGAAGTCGAGCAGCATTTCGAAGTCTTCTTCGGTTTCGCCAGGGAAGCCCACGATAAAGGTTGAGCGGATCACCAAGTCTGGGCAGATTTCGCGCCAGCGTTGGATGGCTTCTAACTGGCGGTCAACACGGCCTGGACGCTTCATCATTTTCAGGATGCGAGGGCTGGCGTGCTGCATTGGAATGTCTAGGTATGGCAGGATTAAGCCTTCGGCCATCAAGGGGATCAGATCGTCAACCCATGGGTATGGGTAGATGTAATGTAAACGTACCCAAGCGCCCATCTTACCCAATTGGCGGGCAAGGCTAGTGATGTCTTGCTTAACTGGCATACCGTTCCAGAAATCGGTGCGGCCGCCCTTGTCTTTGCCGTAGGCAGAGGTGTCTTGGCTGACGACTAAAATCTCTTGCACGCCCGATTCAATCAAACGCTTGGCTTCATCTAATACACTACCCGCAGGGCGGCTGTCTAAATCGCCACGCAGTGCTGGGATGATGCAGAAGGTACAACGGTTATCACAACCTTCTGAAATTTTTAAATAAGCATAATGCTTAGGCGTTAACTTAACCCCAGTTTGCGGGATTAACGAGGTAAATGGGTTGTGCGCTGGTTTTGGCACGTACTTGTGTACATGCTTTAACACGGCTTCGTAACTGTGTGGACCCGTGATTTCGAGCACGTCTGGGTGCACTTCACGGATTTGGTTTTCCTTGGCGCCTAAACAGCCTGTCACGATCACTTTGCCGTTTTCTTCTAGGGCTTCGCGCACCGCATCTAAGGATTCTTCAACCGCCGCATCGATAAAACCACAGGTGTTGACGATAACCAGATCGGCATTGTCGTAGCTGTTGGTGACTTCATAGCCGTCGATGCGTAATTGGGTCAGAATGCGCTCTGAGTCCACTAGGTTTTTTGGGCAACCCAAAGACACGAAACCGATGCGATTCCCGGTAGCACTTTCGGCATTAGCTAAGTCAGCACTCGCTGCTTCTAATGTCTTGGCTGGGGTCTCAAGCGTGGTTGTTTGCTTAGGATTAAAAGTTTCAACTGTCA
Organism: Shewanella decolorationis; assembly: GCF_004354305.1. NCBI lineage: Bacteria > Pseudomonadati > Pseudomonadota > Gammaproteobacteria > Alteromonadales > Shewanellaceae > Shewanella > Shewanella decolorationis. The sequence goes on from NZ_CP037898.1 coordinate 444,040, forward strand.
TGGTGTCTCGCTGATGCTGATAAAAGAGCGCCGTAAAAAGAGCGCGGATTATACCTGAAGTGATTAAAAGGTACAGTGTCTTTGGGTGAAAAGTGTACAGCCAAGAGGGCGTTTCTACCAGTCGTGGCGCGGTAGAGTCCGCTGCTCTGTTATCCCGCCGCATTTCATCTTGGGCGAATGGCTTTAAGGTTTGAATGGCTCAGTGCACTGCCGCTCGAAGCCGATTTAAAAAATTTTCAAAAAAATTAACCCTTTTTATTTTTGCCTGCGTTTATAGGGGTAGTTTGCATGATGCGTGGCTATCGTAACGGACGACAAATCGGGCTGTTACATATTGGTGCTGTTACATATTGGTACAGCGAGTCGCACTTTTAGCCGATAGCCGCCGCGTCAGAACCACGGCAGTCTCGCCTTAAATGATTTAGTTGGAGTTAACAATGAAGCATTCTCTTTTAGCTGTATTAGTGGCTGGTGGTCTTTTTTCTGGTGTGTTTGCTGCGAAAGCGATAGCCGCCGACGTAGATTTTCCCCATATTGAAACCATGGGGGTGAGCCAAATTCAGGTTGAGCCGGATATGGCCGAGCTTAATGTCGAAGTGGCCGTTACCGAGAAAGAGGCTAAGGCCGCTAAGGATAATTCGGATGCCGCAGTGGCGAAATTTATCGCCCGTTTAACCGCCGCGGGCATTACCAAGGAGCAAATCCAAAGCGCTAACTTAAATCTGCAGCCGCAATATGTGTATGCCCAAGATAAGGCGCCAGAGCTGAGTGGTTATACCGCGAGTCGCCAAATCACAGTCACCATTCGCGATTTAGCCCGCTTAAATACCATTTTGGACTCCGCCTTAGAGGAGGGGATTAACAGGGTCAATAATATCGCCCTTAAGTCGAGCAAAGAGGCCGAGTATGTGGCCAAGGCGCGCCAAGCGGCGATTGTCGATGCTAAGCAAAAAGCTGAAAGCTTAGCCAAAGGATTTGGGGAGAACTTAGGTAAGGTATGGCAAATTCGTTATTACGATCAACGTCCTGTGCAACCCGTGATGTTACGTATGAATGCCAAGGCCGATGCCATGGGCGCCGCCGAAAGCTATCAATATGGCCAAGTCACAATCGAAGACAGAGTCGAAGTGGTTTATAAACTCAAATAAGTCATAACGAGATGCAATGGATGGAGACTCTTTGGCTCATCCATTGTTGTTAGGGGGGGGAATCGGCTAAATTCTGAGTCAACACTATACAATATTGCATGTTTTAACAGAGTAAAGGCACTAAATACTGGCAAAAATAGCTATTTATCCCCACACTAAGAGAGGATAAGGTTATGGAGGCCTATGATGGATTTTCCCCCTAGAATCAAGCAACAAACCTGCATGGACTGCTTAAGTGGTAAATCACTCGGATTTGAAATTCGTATGGCATTTCAGCCAATCATCGATTGGCCAAATCAGCAAATTTATGGTTATGAAGCCCTAGTGCGCGGCCCAAATGGCGAAGGCGCCGCTTGGGTGTTTGAGCGCATAAATGAAGGCAATAAGTACTATTTTGATCAAGCTTGCCGAGTAAAAGCTATTGAAACCGCTGCTAAGCTTGGCCTTGATAAAGTTTTAAGTATCAATTTCTTACCTAATGCCGTTTATAACCCAGAAACCTGTATCCGCGCCTCGATTGAAGCGGCCGACCTCTTTGGTTTTAATATTCATAACATCATGTTTGAAGTCACAGAGGGTGAACAGATTGTCGATAGAGCCAAATTAAGTCGTATTTTTGAAAGTTATGCCAAACGGGGATTTATCACCGCCATCGACGACTTTGGCAGTGGCTTTGCTGATTTGAGTTGGTTGGAATTTTTGCGCCCTCAAGTATTAAAACTCGATATGGAGTTGATTAGAGATATCCATTTAGATACTCAAAAGCAGTTGGTGATTGACGAGGTACTAGGGATTTGTAGCACGCTTAACACTCAGGTGTTGGCCGAAGGGGTCGAGTGTAAAGAGGAGTTAGACTACCTAAGCGAGCGTGGTATAGCCTATTTTCAAGGCTACTATTTCGCCAAACCCCAACTCGAGCATTTAACCAGCTTTGAGACATTGGATTGTTATTCTGCGCTGTAGCATTGATTTATTGGATTAAATTGATGCAAGTGTCTTGCGCTAACGCTGAGGCGTTACATTGCGTGTATCGGTTCTTAGCCAACTGATATATCATGCGCGCCCCTTAATTGCCTATGGCTCCTGTTTGCCGCTATGTCTTCTAACGCGCTTTATACCGATCTATCCGGTTATTACGATTTAATGTGCTCCGATATTAACTATCAACAACAGAGTGCGAGCATCCATCGATTGCATCAGTTCTTAGGGAATAATGGTAAACAACACCTTGATTTAGCCTGTGGCACTGGCCCACATGTACGGCATTTTATCGACCTTGGTTATCAGTGCAGTGGCCTGGATATTAATCAGCCGATGCTTGATATGGCCATGCGTCGTTGCCCTGAGGCCCAGTTTAATCTGCAAGATATGACCGCCTTTTATCTTGAGCAGCCAGTCGATTTAATTACCTGTTTTTTATATTCCATCCATTACAGTGCGGGCATAGAGCGCCTTAAGAGTTGTATCGCCAGTGTGCACCGCGCCCTGAATGACGGCGGGATATTTTGTTTTAACTCAGTTGATAAGCACCGCATCGATAACCGCTTATCGATTAAGCATTTTGCTGAGTTTGAGGGGCACCATTTTGCCTCTGAATCTGGCTGGCATTACAGTGGTCAAGGCGAAAACCAGTCATTAAACCTGAGTATTGCAAAGAGTTTGCAGCCTTTTACTCAACAGGCTGATGTAGACGCCGATGCCGATACATCTGCGCATCAGTCTGAGTTATGGCAAGACCAACATACTATGGTCGCCACCAGTTTTGCGGAGCTGCAAGCGTTACTCGCGCCATATTTTGAAGTGCATATCTTTGAGCTCGATTATGAAAAAATCGTCCCATGGGATTTTAGCTCGGGTAATGCGCTGTTTGTCTGTGTGAAGATTTAACCTTGGGTTGAGGGTGTGGCAACTTTCTTTATTTCCATCCGTCTTCTTTAGCTTATTTAGACTGTTGATGGTTTCTTTATAAAATCAAAGTCGTGGGGCTTCATCTCACACTTGTTTATGTAGATGTATAGTTATTGCGGCCTAACGGCCGAGGTGAATCAAAGTCGTGGGGCTTCACCCCACACCCGACCAAAAGGGGAAAAACGCCTGTTCCCCTTTTGGAAATCCCCCGGCGTCCCTAGCGAAGTTACATGCATTGGTTAGTGGCTTCGTGCTTATTCGAAAATCGCTAACGCTTCCGATGGGGCGTCCCTTCCCCCCGAAAGCTACGCAGACGTCCTGTCTGCGTCACGCGCTATCCTTTTAATAAAGAGTCTTCAACGCCCTTCAGCAACTTCGCAGGGGATGGTTGACTTCTGTGATCTCGGTGTTTGCTGTTAATCCCTAAAGAGTTATGCCTGTCCTATCTTTCGGGTTGAAGGTGTGACAACTTTCTTTACTTCCATCAGTTTTCTTTAGCTTATTTAGACTGTTGATGGTTTCTTTATAAAATCAAAACCAAAGTCAAAGTCGTGGGGCTTCACCCCACACCCGACCAAGAGGGGATCAACAGCAATTCCCTCTTGGATCTCCCTTGCCGCCCCCAACGGAGTTGAAAGCCCCTTGTGCTCATAGCCAAATTTGCTATCGCTTCCGAAGGATGCGTCCCTGCACCTGCGAAAGCTAGCTTGCCATCCATGGCAAGACTCACGCAATTTGTCTATTCGCCCTGCGGCAACTCCGAGGGGAGGTGTACTTCTGTGGGGGCGGTGTCAGCGGTTAATCCCGAAAGAGTTATGCATGTCCCATCTTTCGAAAGTCGTGGGGCTTCACCCCACACCCGACCAAGAAGGACTGCTCGTCCTATCCTCCTTGGATTCTCCAAGACGCCCCTAGCGAAGTTACATGCATTATAGACTGGCTTCGTGCTTATTCGAAAATCGCTAACGCTTCCGATGGGGCGTCCCTTCCCCCCGAAAGCTACGCAGACGTCCTGTCTGCGTCACGCGATTTTCTTCAACGCCCTTCAGCAACTTCGCAGGGGATGGTGAATTTCTGTCACTCCTGTGTTGGCAGTTAATCCCAAAAGAGTTATGCATGTCCCATCTTTCGTGTCATTTTTTCTCAAACCAAGGTCAATAATCACTCGAAAGTGAGCGTGACAGAATGAAAAAGATAAAAAGATATCAATTGATTACCCATCAAACTGCATAAAAACAGCTACCGTAAAAAAGCAAATTCCTATAGCATCATTTATACCAATTGACATTGATGTGGCAGCGGCCAAGTCCAACAAGCGATTTATGCCCTGCAAACAGCGCAGCGCATAAATACTAAGTCGTTAACTGGCTACACCGCCTCCAGTTTCTGATAAAATGTCATAAATGCAACAAAAATTTGGAAGTATAATGAGTTTAATCAAAGAGATAGAAGATAAAAGAAAAGAAATTTTTACTGACTCTTATCCAATGTCAATTGGCGAGTTAGCAAATCTTTACAGAGATGGTGAAATCAAAATTAACCCTGCTTTTCAACGATTCTATCGCTGGACAGATACACAAAAAGTAAGGCTAATTGAATCAATCCTGCTGGGTATACCTTTACCATCGATTTTCGTTGCTCAACGTGAAGATGGAGTATGGGATTTAGTTGATGGATTACAAAGGGTATCAACAATTTTATCTTTCATGCATGTTTTAAAGAATGAAACTGAGCAACTTGTAGATCCACTTGTATTATCTAAAACTGAATATCTTCCGAGTTTAGAAAATGTTTCTTGGGATGGTCCTAATGAATTAGATGAAAATATTAAAAGAGCATTTAAACGAGAAAAACTAGAAATAAAGATTATAAAAAAAGAAAGTGATGCTAACACTAAGTTTGAATTATTTCAGAGATTAAATACCGGCGGTTCAAATCTATCAGATCAAGAAGTAAGAAATTGTCTCTTAGTTATGCTCAATGAAGGCTTATATCAAACTCTAATGAATATGTCAGCCTATAGTAGTTTTGTTGATTCAATTAGCATTACAGAGCGATTGAATGAAGAACGTTATGACATGGAGTTGGTTTTACGTTTATTATCGTTAGGCTCTGCTAATGAGGGGCAGTTACTTCGCATACCTGATGTTTCTGAATTTTTAACAAATTCACTCAAGGATATGGCATTAGCATCGATTGATTGGGCATTTGAAGAACAATTATTCAAAGATGCATTTGATATTATCTATGCCACCCTAAGTGATAACGCTTTTAGAAAATACAGTAATGGTAGCTATAGAGGTGGTTTCCAACTTTCTGTTTATGAAGTGTTGTCTACCGGTGTATACCTGTATTTAAAAGATCAACGAGACCGTCAAGCGTTACCAGATTTGATTAAAGCAATATCAACAACCTTATGTGCTAATCCAATATTTGATCAATATAGCGGCTCAGGTTCTAAGGCAAACTATCGTTGGCCTAAATTAATACCATTAGCAAAAAATTTATTTTTAAAATGAAAATAAGAACTAAAAGCCAACTCCAAGATGCTATTCAAAATGATAAGTCTTGGCGTATGAAAGAGCTTATAAACACGAAAGGTTTAGTGTCTAATGCTCGTGGTGCTCACGAACATACCCTGATAAGAGCAGGAATATTACTGCTCTATTCTCATTGGGAAGGATTTATCAAAAAGAGTACTGAGTTGTTTTTTGTGTACTTGAACAACTCAGGGTTAAAATATCAAGATCTTAATAAAAACTTGATTAGTCTTGGTATTTACGATCAATTTGAAAATGACTTTCCACATAAACAGTTTAAATCTTACTTAATAACAACTAATTTCATAATTGATGGCATAAAAGATAAGAAGTTTAATCTAAATATAACAAAACACATTGATACAAAAAGCAATTTGAATAGTGAAGTTTTAATTGATCTAACAAGTAAACTTGGCATCGACTGCACCAATTTTCTGAATGAGCGATTTCATATAGATAGTCGATTATTAAAATTTAGAAACAGTATTGCCCATGGTGAACGCACAGACAACAATCCAGATCTATTAATTACAAAAGAAGAGTTTTTTGAATTATTCGATAAAATTAAAGATTTGATTTCAATGTTCGAAAATATGCTCTTAAACCATAGCGAAACAAACGCATATAAAGCCAGTTAACAAAAAATTAGTGTGGGACCACTTCGTGGCCCCACAAGTTGAAGTTATGCTATAGAAAATCATGGGGATGAGTATGTGGGACGACGAGGATCATACAGATTTTAGCTTCAGTGTTTCATTCAAGGGCCCTGCTGAGATCGAGAGGGAAAGAGCAGTCGAGCTATCGAAAAAGCGACCAAGCCTACTGCGGCCAGAAGATGTATTTGATGTAGTGGACGCAGGCTTGGAACTGCAGATTTTCATTCCTGAAGCTATAAGATTGATCGAGAGTGGGTGCTATATTGATTTTGTTGATCCGTATAAGGATGCGTACTCAATCTTGGATGCTCATGCAGCTTACTTTTCAAAAAACCCAAGCCAAAAAAAGCGGTATGAGAAGCTAAAGCTTTGGCGCAAGAATCGTGGAAACTGCATAAGCCCTAAAACTGGCCGAGCAAGGAAATCATATAGTAGCGAGGCGTGTGCTAACGATGCAGTCAGGTGTATGGCTGATTCTTATGGGCAGCAAGTGGCAGTGCAATGTGATTTTTGTGGGGAGTGGCATTTAACCCCTGCATCACGCCATACTCCAAGTAAAATATGCGGATATTGCACTGACGGGGATGGAAACAGCAAGCAGCTGTATTTTAGCAGGGAAGGCGCAATGAAAAGAGCGAAAATCATAGCTAATGAGCGTGGCTTGCATTTGGAGCTATATAGATGCCCACATGAAGATGGGTGGCATCTGACCAAGGGATAGGCATAACAAATAAGGATAGGCCGCGCGTAGCCGCGACCTTATCCCAAGTGTTGAACAAGCCCGATGTTGATTGTTGATACTTTATTATGCAAATAGCGGATAGTTAATCAGGCCACCCAAGATAAAATAAGAACAGAATGCACTTTCTGTTGGCATTCAAGGTGACGAAAAGTCACTTAGCCGTTAAAAGGCTAGCGAAGTAGGGTTACAAAGGATGATGACTGACTAAATTGACCTAATTTGGCTGAAAAAACAATATTTTTAGTAAAACAAGCCCAACCCATTGCCTCGTTGGAGGTCTTGAAGGAACGAGCAATGAAACAGGCTTGAAATCAGCCAGCGTTAAGGTACCGACAGCATTTAGCAAAGTGCCATCGTCGCTTCTCTAAATGCTCGCAGTAATCGGTCAGTTCTTGCAGCGTCCCCACAGGAAAGATGGGACAGGCACAACTCTTTCGGTATTTAGCGGCAACGCCGAGAGCACAGGAGTTCACCTCCCCTCGGAGTTGCCGCAGGGCATTTGCGTTCGTTGCGTGAGCGAGGCATGGATGCCGAGATAGCGTCAGTCGAATCAGGGACGAGCGTCTGACGCGATAGCATAAGGACGCTTAATGCCCAAGGGGCTTTCAACTCCGTTAGGGGCGTCTTGGAGCATCCAAGGAGGATAGGACGAGCAGTCCTCCTTGGTCGGGTGTGGGGTGAAGCCCCACGACTTTGATCCAAACGAAGTTTGGACAATTGTTAGTCTTGCCTCCTAAGACTTATTCTTAAGAAAATAACTACTCAATTCAAACACAGTTTTCGAAGCAAACAAAAAGGCGCCTAAGCGCCTTTTCTACATTCTGAGGTTGAGGAAAAACTCCCTACCTCATCGAAATCTGATTAAACAATCAGATCATACTCTTCACGTAGGATCTTAATAATATCTGCCTTTGGATTGGCTGGTAGCGGGATTGCCGCGCCAGTCACCTTCTCGGCGATGCCGGTGTAAGTACGTGACACATTCATCATGGCCTCTAATGGCAGGGCATTATCACGGGCGAGGGCTTCGCGCTCTGGCATTCTGTCTTTGTTAAGCAGAATATCCGGATCAGGGAAATGATTTAACAGGAACTGGCGGAAACCTTCCTTAGAGTTTTCAAGGATTTTACCATCGCGGTAGGCGGCGCCGTCCCAAATACGGGATGAATCTGGGGTGCCCACTTCATCCATATAGATCAGTTTTGAGTTACCGTTTTTATCGGTCACATAACCAAACTCGAACTTGGTGTCCACAAACACTTGGTCAAGGTCGGCTAGGGCTTTAGCGATCACCTTAAAGCCGTCTTTTAACAGCTTCTCGTACAGGTCGATATCTTCTACCTTTTCAAAACCAAAGGCTTGATAGTTGGCTTCGATATCGCTGCGGCTGATGTTCACATCGTCCTGCGCGGGCACACCTGGGATACCAGTTAAAATACCTTTGGTCGAAGGGGTGATCAGTAAATCTGGCAGCTTTTGATCTTTCTCTAAGCCTTCTGGCAGTGTGATACCGCAGAATACGCGCTCGCCCTTAGAGTAGGCGCGCCACATTGAGCCAGTGATGTATTGGCGGCAAATGGCTTCGACTTTAATCGGGCGGGCTTTTTGGACTATCCAAACGAAGGGATGCGGAATATCTAAAATATGGCTGTCGGCTAAACCGTTTTCGGCAAATAGCTTAAACCAATGATTAGAAATGGCATTTAATGCCGCGCCTTTACCAGGAATGCCTTTTAATCCGCCTTCACCGTGGAAGATGCAGTCGAAGGCTGAAATACGGTCGCTAATCACCATAATGGCAAGCGGTGTATCTTCGGGCACATTGTAGCCCTTGGTTTGAATTAAACGGCGGCTGTCGGCGTCGGTTAGCCAGTAAACGCTACGTACCTTGCCGCTATGGACTGGGCTGTCGGTGCGGATGGGTAAATCGTTGTTTACGGCTAATACGGAATCAGCAAGACTCATGACGAGTATTCCTTTGGATAGAGAGTGTAGGGACGAGTTTTTTATTCGTTGCGGTGTGCTTAAGCCGTAAATGCTTTGCCACCTTTTTATTATTGACCAATAGCTTATTGCTAAGTGCGCACAAGAGATTGGCGAGGTTAAAACGTAAAGCGAATAGGATATTTTCGGGCGATAGGCAGAAGAGAGAAGGTCGGGATAAGGGGGAAAAATAGCACGCAGAGCAAGGTTGGCGCCAGAAGGAGTCTGGTCTGTTCAAGCGGGGGAACCCCGTGCCATTTTGCTCGAAAAGGCTAACCATTAATCCGAGAGAACCTTGTTAGACAGCCGCGAAAAGTGGCGCCATTTTACCTTTATTCGCAAAATTTTCCACGGCTATTTATGCACATCTGTGCGGCGTGTCGGTGTAAATTGGGGAGGGGATCAATGTGGCAGCTGAAAATACTTCCCATGAAGCCCGAGCAGAGGAATCGCGAAGTTTGAGTTTATAGTGTGACTCGCTAAGCCTTAGAATGACATTAATCCCAATATAGGCATGCAGTTAGCGCTGTAAATCGGGGTAATATTGATGGCCTGAATAAAGCGAGTGCCTGAGCCCCCATACCGCGTGGCTTTTTGTGTTAACACCTATTTTTTGTGAATTGAAAAACACAGTTTGCCCATCAGACCCTAACATAAGGCATAAATAAAACATATCGAGGTAGTAGATGACTGAACCCAAAACGCCGATGATGGCGCGTGCCGCCTCCGAAGGGCGGTATTTTTTCTCGAAGCAATTTATCGCCTTAGCCGAATGCCAAACCCAGTGGCAGGATCTGGAGTTTGAAGAGTGCGAGTTCCACGATTGCCAATTTAGCGATAGCACATTCCGTAACTGTAAGTTTATCGATTGCCGTTTTGTGGGCTGTAATTTGAGCCTGCTCAAGGTGCCCTTAAGCCAATTTAACGGTGTGAGTTTTGAAGAATGTAAGCTGGTGGGCATAGATTGGACTCGCGCTGCTTGGCCGAGATTATCCTTTGCGGCGCCTTTTAGTTTTAGAACCTGCATCTTAAACGACTGCTCTTTTATGGGGCTTACGCTCGATGAAATGGTGCTCGAGGGCTGTAAGGCACAGGATGTGGATTTCCGTGAAGGTAAGTTTAATCGCGCCAACTTTAGTTACAGCGATTTTCGCCATAGCTTATTCGGCCGCACCGAGTTGATGGAGGCAGATTTCTCCGAGGCGACCGATTACGATATCGATATTTTTAATAATAAAATTAAAGGTGCTAAGTTTAGCCGCGACGAAGCCGTTCGTTTACTCAATGGCTTAGAGATCACGCTTGTCGATTAAGCTGCCATTTTACCGAGCTTGTTTTGGTAATTTTTTAGATTTTTTTAGGGTGTTTTTTATCTCAAAATTTAGGCGGGTTAAGCCCTAAATGACTCGCCAATTCAATTGATCCTATTCACAAATTTTTAGAGTATTTTTAACTTTTAGTTGCCGCAGATCACACCAAACTTGCCTATGTGGTTTACCACAATAGCCGCATACCTCTTTCGAGATAACAATTACCCTGGAACAGCAAAATGCCAACGTTTTTTAAGGCATTGGCATTAATAACTAAAAACCTGTGAGCAGATTTAGCCCTTTAACCGCAGTGGTGACAAAAAGCCTAAGTTTGCGTGTGCCAATTGGCGCATAAGGGTGGATGAGTGTGATGGAGGTAACCATGATTGAGCTTAATAGGCGAACCTTTTTAAAGGGCGCAGGGGCCAGCGGTGCAACGTGCGCCTTGGCTAGCCTGTTGCCAGGCAGCTTAGCGGCATTAGAAAGTAAGCAGCTGAAGGGAATGGGCAAAGAAATTGCCAGTATCTGTGAGATGTGTTCGACCCGCTGCCCGATTTCAGCGCGGGTGATTGAAGGTAAAAACGTCTTTATCAGCGGCAATAAGGCGGCTAAATCCTTTGGCGGTAAAGTCTGTGCCCGCGGTGGTGCTGGCCATAGTTTACTTTACGATCCACAGCGGATTGTGAAACCACTCAAACGGGTTGGCGAGCGCGGCGAGGGTAAGTGGGCTGAAATCAGTTGGGATGAAGCCTATCAACTAATTGCCGATAATCTCAATAAAATCAAGCAAGCTCACGGCCCAGAGGCGGTAGCGTTTTCCTCAAAATCCGGTTCGCAAGAAAAACACCTATTCCACCTCGCCACGGCGTTTGGTAGCCCAAATACCTTTACCCATGCCTCAACTTGCCCAGGTGGTTATGAAATTGCCGCTAAGGCCATGTTTGGCACTAAGGTAAAGCGCGACTTAAGCAACTCCAAATACATCATTAACTTCGGCCATAACCTGTACGAAGGCATCAACATGTCCGAAACCCGTGGCATGATGGCGGCGCAAATGGATAAAGGCGCCAAGCTGGTGGTATTTGAGCCAAGATTCTCAGTGGTTGCCGATAAAGCCGATGAATGGTACGCGATCCGCCCCGGCACCGATGTGGCCGTCGCTTTAGCCTTATGTCATGTATTGATTGAAGAAAACCTTTACGACAAGGCCTTTATCGAGCGTTATGTGGAAGGTTTTGATGCCTTCGCCGCCGAAGTAAAAGCCTATACCCCAGAGTGGGCCGAAACCGTTTCCGATGTGCCCGCCAAAGACATTCGCCGTATTGCCCGTGAATATGCCGCTAAAGCGCCCCATGCTGTAGTGGATTTTGGTCACAGAGCCACCTTTACCACCGAAGAGTTTGAAATGCGCCGCGCGCTTTACGCTGCCAACATATTGATTGGCAATATTGAGCGTAAGGGCGGTATCTACCTAGGTCAAAAGCCTAGCGATTATAACAAGCTCGCGGGTGAAGATGTGTCGCCTGTGCTGGGTAAACCCGGCGTGAAAGATATGCCAAAACCAGCGGCAAAACGTATCGACCAAGTGGAAGAGCAGTACGCCATGATGTGGTCATCGGGCGGGATTTATCAAACCATCCTCGATGCGACCTTAAGCGCTGTGCCTTATCAGTTACATGGCTGGGTGATGTCCCGCACTAACCCTATGCAAACCATGACCGATAGAGCGCGCGTGGTTGAAGCTTTGAAAAAGCTCGACTTTGTTGCCGTGTGCGATGTGTATATCAGCGAAACCGCCGCCTATGCCGACGTGATTTTACCTGAGTCAACTTACCTTGAACGCGATGAGGAAATCGCCGACAAGTCAGGTAAAAACCCTGCCTACTATGTGCGCCAACGGGTAGTTGAAACCTTAGGGGATACTCGTCCTTCATGGCAAATCTTTAAGGATATTGGCCACAAACTGGGCCTGAGTGAATTCTACCCTTGGGACAACATGGAAACCCTGCAACTGTTGCAGGTAAACCGCGACACAGATCTGCTACGCCGGATCAAAGACGAAGGTTTTGTCAGCTTCGGTAAGCCGATAATGCTGCGCGAACCTAAAATGGTGGCCGAATTTACTAAGGCTTACGCCAATGCCAAACCCGTGGATGAAGACGGCACCTACGGCAGTTTACTCAGCTTTAAAACCCCAAGCGGCAAGATTGAATTGACCTCAGCCAAGGTTGAAGCCATGGCGCCAGGACGCGGGGTGATTAAGTTCCGCGAAGTGCAGCTTAAAAAGCCTAATGAACTCTACTTTATCCAAGGTAAGGTTGCGGTACATACCAATGGCGCGACCCACAATGTGCCCATGCTGGCGAATTTGATGTCGGATAACGCCGTATGGGTTCACCCAGATACCGCGAGTAAATTAGGCATCAGCAATGGCGATCCTATCCGCTTAACCAGCAGCGTAGGTACAGAGGAAGGTCATGCGTTAGTCACCCCAGGCATTCGCCCCGATACCGTGTTTGCTTATATGGGCTTTGGCTCTAAAAACAAAGAGTTGGTCAGAGCGACAGGCAAAGGTATCCACTGCGGAAACTTATTGCCCCACGTTACCGCACCTGTGTGTGGCATGACAGTACACACCACTGGCGTCACGCTGGCAAAACGCTAATTGGAGGCTCAAATGACTAAAAGATATGTGATGGTGCACGATGAGAACAAGTGCATCGGCTGCCAAGCCTGTAACGTGGCTTGCCGCAGTGAAAACGGCGTACCAGAAGGGGTGACCCGTTTGCAGGTGAGAGTCGAAGGGCCCTATGGCGAAATGCCACATCTGCACTTTAAGTACCACAGAGTGTCGTGTCAGCAGTGTGAAGATGCGCCCTGTGTGAAGGTGTGTCCAACGGGCGCGGCCTACGTGGGCGAGGACGGCATTGTCTCTATCCACGGCGACAAGTGTGTGGGTTGTATGTACTGCGTGGCGGCGTGCCCCTACAAAGTGCGTTTTATGAATCCCGAAACCAAAGTGGCTGACAAGTGTAACTTCTGTAAGGACACCCGTTTAGCCCGTGGAGAACAACCAGCCTGTGTGACTGTATGTCCGACCGATGCATTGGTGTTTGGCGATGCTAACGATCCACAAAGTGATGTGGCAAAACTGCTTAACACTAAGATCACTTACCAAGATAAGACCCATTTAGGCACTCATCCTAGGGTATATCGCGTTCCTACCAAAAGAGGGGGGATTTGATTATGAACAATACTTGGGGCGATATGGCGCAATATGATCCCGTCACTTGGCACTGGGTCATCGCCGTGTATCTGTTTATGGCGGGTTTATCCGCCGGAAGTTTGCTGATTGGCATTGGCTTGCGTTGGTTCAATCAAGAAAAAACGCAAGTTGAAAGCAATATCCTCAAGGCTGCGGCGATTATTGGCCCTGTAGCAATCAGCTTAGGCTTGGCGTGTTTAGTGTTTGATTTAACTAAGCCTTTCCACTTCTGGCTGATTTTAATTAACTATAACTTCCAGTCCGTTATGGCGATTGGGGTATTAGCGCTGCTGGCTTACTCCCCCTTGGCATTTGCCTACGCAATTTTAGTACTGCGTGATGAACTGCCAAAGTGGGGCTTAGGTTTCTTAGTGCCTATCGCTAAGCTGCTGATGCCCTTTAGAAAGCTGATTGAAGTGCTATTGTTTGTCCTCGCGATTGGCGTAGGCGCTTACACTGGCTTCTTAATTTCGGCGATGAATGCCTATCCGATGCTGAACACTGCGGTATTACCAGCGCTGTTCTTGGTATCTGGTTTATCGGCGGGCGCTGCGGCCAATGCGGTGCTGGCGCTGGTGATGTTCAAAACCGATAGTCACGACAAGACCTTAGCCAAAATGCATGGCTTAGAGCTGCCAGTGATGGCAATCGAAATCATGTTCCTGTTTATGTTGTTCTGCGCCTTGTACTTTAAGGGCGGTGCGGCGGCTGCGGCGCTGGCATCACTCACCTCTGGCGTGTGGGCAAGCGTATTCTGGATTGGCGTGGTCGGGATTGGCTTTGGTGTGCCACTGCTGTTTATGCTGTTGCCTGCCGCAACTCGCCACAGCAAGGGCGCGATGATTATGGTGGCCTGCGCCAGCTTAACCGGCGTGTTAGCACTGAGACACTTTATCGTGTATGCGGGACAAAGCTACCTGAGCTAAGTGATGTTAGCGAATGCTCTAACCCATGGCATTCAAACTAGCGCACAAATATGAGTATTACTTTAATACGATTAAGTGATACTCAAATGGGTTACAACACGCATCCCTGCAAGCAAAAAGCACCGGTAACGGTGCTTTTTTATGGCGGCAATTGGCTGCGATTGGAAGAGGATTATTGCGGTAATTATTGCGGCAATAGCTCAATCACAGATTTCACCGTAAGCACTAAGGCGCTGATAGCACAGAGGGCTAAGGTTGCCATCTTGGTCTTATGCTTATCCACATTCCCCACCAGTTTGCCCGCCACTAAATAGCCTAAAAACACTGAGGGCAACAGCATCAGGGATAACCATAAATGCTTAACTTCGAGCAGGCCCGTCACCCCAAGAATGACCAGCGCTATGGTCGAGCTGAAGATAAAGAAGGCTGATAGTGCGGCGCGAAACTTTGAGGCATCCTTACCCGCCAACAGAATCGCCATCGGCGGACCACCAATGGCGGCAATATTACCGAAGATCCCCGATACCACGCCCGCGCCAAATAGCGTCGCTTTATTCACTGGCAAGCTAAATTTATACAGGCTCAGCACCACGGCGACTGCCACAATGGCTGCAATCGCTAAACCAAGAATCGGCTGCGGCGCAAACAGCAACAGGCTGGCACCGATAAAACCTCCGGGTACTCGACCGATAAGCGCGTATTGCAAGCCATTGAATTCTAAATGGCCGCGTTCACGCAGTAGGGTGAGTAGGGCGATGGAAAAGCCCATCACAATCACCGGGGCGGGCACTAATTCGGGGTCGACAATATACAGCAGCGGACTCGCCACCACAGCAAGGCCAAAGCCAATCAGACTTTGGGTGAGGGCACCTAAAAACACAATCACAGACGCAATAGCGAGCGTTTGTGGATCTATCAAGGAGAACATAGGATTCCATCAAAATAAAATAGGGATCGTTACTCTAACCCATCAGGCAAGATGAGTATTAACGATCCCTAATGATTAGGTACGGCAGAATTATGGACGCCTGAGCGTTATTCCATATCTTCCCACTCGATCCCCATTTCGTCCATCAACCGCTTGGCTTCGGCGGGGATGCTATCTGGGCACTCTTTTGACAGATCGGCATCATCAGGCAGAGGCTGGCCGGTGTAGGCATGCAAAAATGCTTCGCACAACAGTTCGCTATTGGTGGCGTGGCGCAGGTTGTTCACCTGACGACGGGTACGTTCATCCGTGAGGACTTTTAGCACTTTGAGCGGAATAGACACAGTAATTTTCTTTACTTGTTCATTCTTCTTGCCATGTTCAGCATAGGGGCTGATGTATTCCCCATTCCATTCAGTCATTGACTCACCTGTTATAACGCTAAATTCGGGGCAGATTTTAAACCCTTACAGATTACAGTCAAATTATTGCTACTATTTCTGAGCGATTGCAAACAGATTTCTTTATGTTTAGACGTCTAAACGTCTTAACGCCTATTGACGATACCACTGGGCTTAGGTACATTTAGACGTCCAGACATCTCTTTGCGAACTTAGGAGTTCCCGATGACCGCAGGTAAATTAGTGACCGAACGTCAATTAGCCACATTAGCAGTGCGTCAGGGTATCGAAAGCGATACTCAGTATGGCGCTGTGGTGCCGCCAATTTACCTGTCGACGAATTACGCCTTCGATGGTCATAAAAATCCTCGTGAATTTGATTACAGCCGTTCCGGCAATCCTACCCGCAGCATCCTAGGTGATGCCCTAGCTAAGCTGGAAAAGGGCGCAACCGGTGTGGTGACTTGCACAGGCATGGCAGCCATTACCTTAGTGACCACTTTACTCGGCCCCGATGATTTGCTGGTGGTGCCCCACGATTGCTACGGCGGTTCGTACCGTTTATTTACTAACTTGGCTAAAAAGGGCCAATTTAAACTGCTGGTGGTCGATCAAACCGACGCCCAAGCGCTTGAGCAAGCCATCGCCCAGCAACCTAAGATGGTGTGGATTGAAACCCCATCTAACCCTCTGCTGCGAGTCGTCGATATCGAAGCTATCGCCAAGGCGAGCCACGGTGTGGGCGCGTTAGTGGTAGTGGACAACACTTTCCTCTCACCAATTTTACAGCAACCGCTATTACTGGGTGCCGATATCGTTATCCACTCCACCACTAAGTACATCAATGGTCACAGCGATGTGGTGGGCGGCGCGGTGATCGCCAAAGATCCTCAACTCGGCGAGACCTTACATTGGTGGTCAAACACCTTGGGCTTAACGGGTTCAGCCTTCGACAGTTATCAAACCCTGCGCGGTCTGCGTACCTTAGCCGTGCGTATTCGTGAGCACCAAAGCAATGCCCAGCGTATTGTGGATGTGCTGACGAGTAGTCCTGTGGTGAGCAAAGTGTATTATCCCGGCCTTACGGACCACCCCGGTCATGCCATTGCCGCCAAGCAACAAAAAGGTTTTGGCGCTATGCTGAGTTTTGAGCTTAAGGGCGGCGAGGCCGAAGTGGTCGCCTTTTTAGATGCCTTAAGTTTATTCAGCGTGGCCGAGAGTTTAGGCGGCGTAGAGAGTCTCGTGGCCGTACCCGCGACCATGACCCACAGGGCGATGGAGCCGCAAGCGCGTTTTGAAGCTGGTATTAAAGACACCCTATTACGTTTGTCGGTTGGTATTGAAGATGCCGACGACTTAGTTGCAGATATTCAAGCAGGATTGGCCGCCGTAGCGGCTTGTCAGTAGAGGAATAATAGATGGCACGTTGTCACTTACATAAATTTGGTGGTTCCAGCTTAGCCGATGCCGATTGTTACCGCCGAGTCGCCCATATTCTGTTAACCCATGGCCACAGTGATGATCTGGTGGTGGTGTCTGCCGCGGGTAAAACCACTAACTTTTTATATAAATTATTGTCCCTGCGCGATAGCAACCAATTATGGCAAGAAGAATTACAAGTCCTTATCAGCTATCAGCAGGGCTTGATTGAGCAGCTGTTATCTAACGAGCAAGCGCGGGACCTGCGTGAGCGTTTAACCACGGATAAAGCCCAGTTAATCAGTCTATTATCTTTAGATTCTCGTAACGATTACCAAATTAGCCATGTAGTGAGCTTTGGTGAGCGTTGGTCGGCGCGCTTAATGGCAGCGCTGCTGCGCGAATCGGGTGTGGCTGCAAGCCATGTGGATGCCTGTTCGATTCTCGTGGCCGACGAGGCCGCCGTACCGCAAATTCGTGTGCAAGAATCCCGCGCCAAAGTACAAGCATTACTGGCCGCGCATCCTAACGAGCGTCTAGTGATCACCGGTTTTATTTGCGCCAACGAGCGTGGCGATACCTTGCTATTGGGTCGCAATGGCTCTGACTTTAGCGCCAGCTTAATTGCCAGCCTTGCCGACATTGAGCGCGTGACCATTTGGACCGACGTTGAAGGGGTATTTAACGCCGATCCGAATAAGATCAACGATGCGAAATTACTCAAGAGCATGTCCCTCGCCGAAGCCGACCGCTTGGCGCGTTTAGGCTCGCCAGTACTCCATTCACGCACCTTACAGCCGCTGTTTAACACTGAGGTGAGCCTAGCCGTGCGTTCAAGCTACGCCTCCCATACCGACTTTACCCTGATTGCGCCCCACAGCTCCTCGGCGAGTGCGCCCGTGGTGACTAACCTGAATGCCGTGGTGTTATTTGGCTTTAAGATCGCGGGCGATGTGGCCAGTCTGCTTGAGCAATTAGTCGAGGCAGGGTTAACGCCACTGGCCCATTGGGTATCGGCGCATCAACGACTCGAACTTGCCTATACCGCTGAAAACCAAAAACAAGTACAAAAGTTATTGGATGCGCAGGCAGAAGCCTTTGGCATTAAAGATCTGCAAATTAATACCGAGCTTGGTTTAGTGGCACTTGTGAGTGCCGATGCCGAGCATTATCGCCGTAGCTTTGCCCGTTTACTGAGCCGCGACGCTAAGCCCTTGTTCAGTGGTGACTTAAGTCTGGTGACCTTAGTGCCACAGTCGCAGGTTAATCTGCTGACGCAAAAAGTGCATCGCCGCTGTGCTGGCCCGCGTAAACGCATTGGCGTATTACTACTGGGTGTGGGCAATATTGGTGAGGCGTGGGTGAAGCTGTTTAAGTCAGTTTCTCCCTCGTTAAATCAAGAGCTTGAAGCGCAAGTCGAGTTAGTCGGTCTGGTTACTTCCAGTAAAGCTTTGATTAAGTCCTCTGGTGTGGATTTGGAAAGCTGGCAGCAGGAATTCGATGCCGAGGCAACACCTTGGCAGTACGAGCACTTATTCGAACAATTAGAACAACTTAACTGTGACGAACTGATTGCATTAGATATCAGTGCCAGCGCCAGTTTAACCCTACAATACCCAGAGTTTTTTGAGCGCGGCATCCATATGGTCAGCGCGAACAAACTTGCGGGTTCTGGCCCGTTGCCTTTCTACCGCGAGCTGAAGGAACAACTCGGTTATCGCCGTCTATTCTGGCGTTATAACGCTAGCTGTGGCGCGGGCTTACCTATTCAGCACGCCTTAAACGATTTGCGTAACAGTGGCGATAGCGTTGAAGCCGTTGGTGGGATTTTCTCTGGCACTCTTTGCTGGTTGTTTGAGAAATACGATACCAGCAAACCTTTCTCGGAATTAGTGATTGAAGCGCGTGGTTTAGGGATTACCGAACCCGATCCACGCGACGATCTTTCTGGCCGCGATATGCAGCGTAAGCTGCTGATTTTAGCCCGTGAAATCGGTCTGGAAATCGAGCTTGAGGATATTGAGCTGCGCTCCTTAGTGCCTGCCCATTTAGCGGATATTCCGCTGGAGCAATTCCTTGCCCGTATCGGTGAGCTGGATGATGAATTGCTGCAACAATACGGCGCAGCGGCGGAGCAAAACAAGGTACTGAGATATGTCGCCTCCTTGGACAATAGCGGTGCGACCCTAAAAGCCGAGGTGGGATTACAGTGGATTGATGCGAATCATCCCTACGCCAACCTTACGCCCGGGGACAATGTGTTTGTGATCCGCTCTGCCTTCTATCAAGGTAATCCTTTGATTATCCGTGGGCCGGGTGCTGGCCGTGAGGTAACAGCGGCGGCGGTGCAATCGGATCTAACACAGATCTGTCGCGATCTGCTGCAAGAATAGGAATAAACCCCGTATCTTCAAGTTGATTCGGCTTATATTCATAGACTTAAAGGACTCATTCGAGTCCTTTTTTGTTGGCTAAAATTAGGTCTAGGATCTAAGTGGCAAACAAGGGATAAGAAAATGCCAAAAAGGGGGATTTTTTGGCTTGACTTAACCGCCAGTTTCTCTAGTATATGGACATATAGACGTCCAAACGTCCATATGGATTAAATTACTGCATTTATAAGTCGTACCAGCGCGATGGAGCGTCGCACTTGGGCGGTTGAGGAAATACACATGGCTTTTCATCACGCACAACATTCACATTCGCTAAACCAAAGTTTGTCCGAACTTAATGGCGATATTAATGTTTCTTTTGAGTTTTTTCCGCCATCAACCCCCGAAATGGAACAGATCCTGTGGAACTCTATCCGCCGTTTAGAGCCGCTGAATCCTAAGTTTGTTTCAGTGACCTATGGTGCAAACTCGGGTGTGCGCGACCGTACCCATGGCGTAATTGAACGTATTCAAAAAGAAACCAATCTGGTTGCCGCGCCGCACTTAACCTTAGTGGATGCCAGTGATGAAGAGCTGTTAGATCTGGCGAAGCATTACTGGAAATCGGGTATTCGTGACATAGTGGCGCTGCGTGGCGACTTGCCTGCGGGCAGCCCAAAACCAACTCGCTTTGCGGTGGATTTAGTGCGCCTGCTGCGCTCAGTGGCTGACTTTGATATTTCGGTCGCCGCTTACCCAGAAGTGCACCCAGATGCGGCTAACGCTCAGGCCGATTTGATTAACCTTAAGCGTAAAATCGATGCGGGTGCGAGCCGAGCTATTACCCAGTTTTTCTTCGATGTTGAGTCTTACCTACGCTTTCGCGACCGCTGCGTTGCGGCGGGAATTGATGTCGAAATCGTCCCCGGTATTTTACCCGTGACTAACTTCACTCAGTTAAAACGTTTTGCGGGCATGACCAATGTGAGCCTGCCGAGCTGGTTGCATAAGCAGTTCGATGGCTTAGAGAATGATGCAGGAACCCGTCAGTTGGTGGGCGCAAACGTGGCGATTGATATGGTCAAAGTGTTATCCCGTGAAGGTGTTAAAGATTTCCACTTCTACACCCTTAACCGCGCCGAACTGACCTATGCGATTTGCCATACCTTAGGGGTTCGCCCAAAGGCGGTATAACTCAGTAACCCCCCATAAAAAACGCCGCTTTTTAGCGGCGTTTGGTTTCGTCTTGTTTAAGCATCAAATTTTAAAATGCGCCAGTAGGGCGGTTAACCGTGCAGCAAGTTGAGCAAGTTCATCACCTGCCCGCGCGGTTTGCAATGTACTATCGGTCGCATTGGTTGCAATATCATTAATATTATTGATGTTTTTATTAATCTCCGCAGAGACGGCGCACTGCTCATTGGCGGCACTGGCGATTTGAATGTTCATTTGGCTGATGGTAGAAACCGCCGCTGTAATTGCATCAAGAGATTCTCCTGCCTCATGTACTTGAGAGACACAATTTTGAGTTGTCGCTGTACTGGTTTTCATCACGTTAACTGTGGATTTTGCTTTTTGTTGCAGAGCTTCAATCATTTGCTGAATTTCGGTAGTGGAAGCTTGAGTACGGCTAGCGAGTGTGCGTACCTCATCTGCCACTACCGCAAAACCGCGGCCTTGTTCACCCGCGCGGGCGGCCTCAATCGCCGCATTGAGGGCGAGTAAGTTGGTCTGATCGGCAATATTGCGGATAACGACTAATACCGAATCAATTTGTGTGGTATTGCGCTCGAGTTCGTTAATGGCATTAGCGGCATGGGAAATTTCACCCGCAAGCTGGCTAATTGTTGAAATAACCTTTTCAACCAGTAGCTTACCATGTTCAGTTGATTGATTGGCGTGATTTGCCGCATCGGCGGCGTCGGTGGCATTGTGGGCGACTTCTTGCACTGTTGCCGCCATTTCATTCATTGCGGTGGCGACCTGTTCTGTCTCTTGGTGCTGCCTGCTTGCCATTTGTTGGGTTTCATGGGTGATGGCGGACATTTCTTCAGCGGCAGTTGCTAATAGGCTGGTTGAGTCTGCAACTTGGGAAACTGTATGATGAATTTTTTCGACAAAGTGATTAAACGCGATTGAGAGTTCTGCTATTTCGTCTTTGCCTTTTACTTCAATACGGCGAGTAAGGTCGCCTTCACCTTTGGCTATATCGTTCATCGCATGGGTTGTCTCTGCGATTGGGCGAGTAATGCCTTTAGCGATAAACCAAGCAATAGCTGTACCGATTAATAAAGCAGATAGGCCAATCAGATTTAACTTGAGTCGAATATTCGACATTGTTTCTTCGAAATGACTGCGATCAATTGCAATGTCTAATACACCAAATATGCGGCCTGAATAGTCTCTAATTGCATGGCGGTATAACGCAAAGGATTGACCATTTAAGGTCGTGGCGCGAATGACTTCCCCCTTATCTTGCATGACAGCCGTTAACTCATCGATAGTTGCAGTTTCAGGGGTAAATGTACCGCCAAAGACTTTAAATCCATTGCCATCAGGCAAGAGTAAGGCGATTTCAGCTTGATAGGCTTGTTTAAAATTATCAAAAAAGGGTTGACCAAAAGACATGCCAAATTCTACTGAGCCTGTATGTTCTCCATGATTAAACATGGGTACTAGACCGCGAATACCTAAACCTTCCACACCATACTCTAATCCATAAAGAGCGCGTTTTTGCTGGTTGGTTTCAACGATAGTTTTGCGGATAGCGGTGAGGTCATCACCAAATTTTTCGGGTCTATGTAGCCGTAAAAATGAGGTGGCAGGTGGCGTATGAAACTGAAATTGTTGTACTGCAAATTCTTGCTTGAGTTTTGTGAATATAGGTAAGGTGCGACTGGCTAGCTCATTTCGATCTCGTTCGGCAAACGCACTTTGTACCTCAGGTGTGAGTGAGACAATCGTCGCCATCGCTTCGGCTAATTTCCCCGATGATGCAATTTCAGCAACAGCGGTTTGATAGAGTTTATGTAGTTCTCTTTGCTCGGATTTTTCTGCTTGGCTACTAAATTCTGATAGCACGAGTGGCATGATAAACGTCATGACTGCTAGCAAGAGTATGCACAGCCCAATCACAATTCGAGTGCTAATTTTTAGATTGATCAAAATAACCTCCCAGTCGATATAAATCCGTCTTTTTACTTAACGAAAATTATAGATAGCTAACAGATTCATATCTGAGATAAAGCGTGCTTTTTCAGATTGTTCCTTGCCTTTTATGCTAATTCGTGGACTCGGACACAGAATTTCATATTCCTTAAAACTATTTACTTAGCCTGCTAACTATGTATAATGCTTAGCAGGCTAAGTAAATGAGTAAGCATGATGCAAAAAGAATTAGAGCGATTAAAGGAGTTATCCCTGGCGGAACATTTGGGCCGCTTGCACCGACTATGGCGCACCGTGGCGGATGTGGAGTTAGCGCCACTTGGGTTAACCCATCCTCGTTGGACGGCATTGTGGAAGTTATTGCGTTTGGGCGACAACGTGAGCCAGAAGGTGTTGGCGGATGCGCTGGAAATTGAATTGGCTTCTTTGATGCGTACCTTAGGGCAGCTTGAGGAGCAAGGTTTAGTCGAGCGCCACTGCTGCACTAAAGATAAGCGCGCTCGAATCGTATCGTTAACGCCCGCTGGTAAAGACGTATTAAAGCAAGTAGAAGCGCGGATTATCCATGTGCGCGGTGAATTATTAGCGGGCATTAGTGCCACTGAGCTTGGCGAGTTTGAACGCATCATTAGCCTAATTAGTGAAAACGCCTTGGCCAAGTTGGCTAAGAGCACAGATATTCTTGAGTGAGAAATAAGATGACACCGGATCAACAATTTGCCCGCCTCGTCAAAATCGCCATGCTCGGTTTTGTGGCTGTGTTTGGCTATTTTATGTTTGCCGACGCTATGATGCCCTTAACCCCACAGGCCATGGCAACCCGTGTGGTGACTAAGGTGACTCCGCAGATCAGCGGTAAGATTCAAACTATTAATGTGAAGAATAACCAAGTAGTCGCCAAGGGCGATTTACTGTTTCAAGTCGACCCCGCCCCCTTTGAGTTAGCCGTGTCTCAGGCCAAATTGGCCCTAGAGCAAGTGCGTCAGGACAATGCCGAGTTAGATGCTTCGTTGTTAGCCGCCAAGGCGGAAGTGAATGCCAGTACCACTACGGCTAAACTAAAACGTCGCGAAGCCAAACGTTTAGATGCACTGTATGCCACCCATGGTGTGTCGCAGCAGCAACGGGATCAGGCAGATAGTGATGCGGCCGCCGCCGAGGCGAACCTGTTAGCCGCTAATGCTCGCCTTGAAAAGCTTAAAGTGAGCCGTGGTCTCTATGGTGAAGATAACCTAAGAGTTCGCCAAGCGATGAATGCCTTAGAGCAAGCTGAGCTGAATCTGTCTTACACCCAAATCCGTGCCGACCAAGATGGGGTGGTGACTAACCTGCAACTCGAAGTGGGTAGCTTTGCTGCCGTGGGCCAGCCGTTGCTCGCCTTAGTCTCTGATAAATTAGATATTATTGCTGACTTTCGTGAAAAGACTTTACGGGGTGTTAACGCATCTTACCCTGCATTAATCGCCTTCGATGGCGAGCCTGGCCGTTTATATCGCGCCCAAGTGAGCAGTGTCGACGCCGGTGTGAGTGCGGGGCAGTTTGATGCCAATGGCCGTTTAGCTGCGCCGCAGGAATCGGACCGTTGGGTGCGTGATGCGCAGCGCTTAAGACTGCATTTAGTATTAGACGACAATGCGATGAATAACCTGCCAGCAGGTGCGCGTGCCACAGTGCAATTGCTGCCCGACAATACGCTGTTTAGCCTGCTAGCCAAGGTGCAGATTAAGGTCATTAGCCTGCTCCATTACATCTATTAATCTCAAGGCAATTTGCATGTTGTTACGCCACAATCCGTTAACCGCTAATGACTTACGCCAGTGTTTGCGCATTGCCACTGGCGGCACCATTGGTTTTACCCTCTGTAAGCTCTTTGGGTGGAGTAATGGGGTATTTTTTACGGTAACCCCAATGCTATTACTGGGTTTGGTCCCTGTGATAAGTGGCCATGCGGTAAGGCAATTATTGGCATCATCTGCCATAGCGGGGCTTGAAGTCGGCCTGCTCGGAGGCTTCTTCGGTAGCCATCCCGGATTGATGACGCCGATTGTTTTTTTACTGTTTTTATATCGTTTTGCGGCGATGTCCCGCGGTAGCCTGTTTCTGTTTGGTGCCAATGGCGTGTTGAGTTTAAGCATTATGCTGCACTTTGCCAGCTATCCGGGCACAGATCTTAATGATCTGATTTTTAGTAACTTTTGGGCGACAGGGCTATCTGTCATTATCGCCTATCTGATGACGGCACTTTGGCCGGATGTTGAACCTCGCGCTGCCTATCAACCCGGCCCTAAGGCACCACATCGGATGCGCCATGAGGCCTTGCTCGGTGCCAGCATTACGACGTTTTCTTTCTTAGTGTTTCAGATTTTCGATCTGCGTGACTCTATGTCGGCGCAGGCAACCACCTTGCTACTTTTATTCCCCATGCATTGGAACGGGGCGTTGGATTATGCCCGTAAACGTGCTGTTGGCACCTTGCTTGGGGTGTCGTTTGGAGTGATGGTACAACTCCTCCTCTACGATTGGTCGGGTTTATTGATCCTTATCGTGCCGATGCTATGGCTTGGCTTAATGTTATTTGCGCAGGCCCATGTAAAAGAGGCGAGCGGCTCAGGTGTGGGATTTGGTGCTATGACGACCCTAGGGATTTTATTTGGCCAATACTTAACCCCAGGTAACGACTTAATTTTTAGTGCACTGTATCGGGTGAGCAGCATTTTTGTGGCGATAGTGGCGACTTTATTCCTCTGTTATTTGCTACATAAGTTATTGAATAGCTTTGAAGCGACCCGATTTGGTTACTAAAGCGTTAATATTAGATTTTTTTAATGCTTGTTCCGCTTCCGTGCAAGGAGTATGGTGTTTCAATGCGTTTAGTGTGGGCTAAACGTGTGAACGCATCACTCAATTATCTCTTTTTAGCAACCTTAGGTTTGACGTTAACACGGTTTTAAACCAGTTAAGAATGACTGAAGGTTTGTTCAAGGATAGAAAATGAATATTAAAATTAGAACATTAGCCAAGGGCATCACACTTATCTATGGCTGTGTCTTGACCTCTGTCGTTATGGCGAATACCAGCGCTCTCCCGCCAGTGGGACAAATCTGCGTGACCTGCCACGGCGTCGAAGGTGAGGGCATTGAGCCACTTGGCCCTCGTTTGGCTGGACTCTCGAAAGAATATATCACCACCCAATTACAACATTTTCAGGCGGGTGTGCGCCAAAACGCGACCATGATGCCAATGGCGATGACACTGCAAGGTGATGGCATTGAGCAAGTGGCGAGTTACTTCTCCGCCAAATCCCCTAAAACCGAGGTTAAGCCTGTGATCCGTGGTGAGCAGGTGACCTTTAGCGATGATACTGCGCGCTTAGCTTACCAAGGCGATTGGTCACGTGGCTTACCAGCCTGCGTGACTTGCCATGGTCCCTCTGGTTTAGGCGGTGGCCTGTTCCCACGTTTAGCGGGTCAGCAGGCCAGTTATATCAAGACGCAACTCTTGGCGTGGCAAGCTGGCACGCGTAAGGGAGATGTGGACGGCATGATGGCCAATGTGGCTAACAAGCTGACTGCCGCCGAGGTGGATGCCTTAGCGAACTACTTTGCGAATTTGAAATAAGGAGCCGGCCATGAAATCTTCTGCCATCTTACTATTGGCCGCAATGGGCGTGCTGACAACTCAAGTGCAAGCGGCGCAAGAGTTACCCGACAAACAAGCGCCATTGCCTTCAGTGCCTAAAAACCCTGATCAAACCTATCTTACGCCTAGACCTTTAAGTGCGATTCCCGAAGGTGCCTTCGGCGATAAAGTACGCATGGGTTATCAATTATTTGTGAATACCCAGCAGTTAAGAGATAAGTATGTGGGTAACGAGCTTAACTGCGCCAACTGCCATATGGATGCGGGCCGTAAGGCGAATGCGTCACCGGTGTGGGGCGCCTATTTTGCCTATCCCGCGTATCGTAAAAAAGACGATAAAGTAAATACCTTTCAAGAGCGGATACAAGGCTGCTTTAACTATTCGATGAATGGTAAAGCCCCCGCTGCGGGCAGCCCCGAACTGGTTGCACTATCGGCTTATGCCTACTGGTTAGGGATGAGTGGTTTGATGGATGCGGCTAACCTTGATGGCCCTGTACCAGAACTTAGCGATGCCGAATTGGTAAAAGGCGCCAAACGTGAGGATTTCCCGCTGCCAGACACACTAGCCAAAGCGATGACAGTGGAGCAACGCGCGAATCTGCCCGGCCGTGGTTATCCTGAGATCCCAAAACCAGAACTGGCGTTCTCACCCGAGCGCGGTAAAGCCGTGTATACCGCCCATTGCCAAGCGTGCCATGGCGCCGATGGTCAAGGCCAAGCGATTGCCGGTGTTTACTCTCTGCCACCACTTTGGGGCCCAATGAGTTACAACTGGGGCGCGGGGATGCACAGGGTCAATACTGCTGCATTTTTCATTTATGAAAACATGCCTTTCGCTAAGAGTATTCAGCTCACTAACCAACAGGCATGGGACGTTGCCGCTTACATTAACTCCCATGAACGGCCACAGGACCCCCGCAATAAGGGCGATGTGAAACAAGCGCAGGAGAAATACCATAATGACAACGACTACTACGGTGTCGAAGTCGATGGCAAAGTGCTTGGCACTGGCTCTTATCCGGTGTTTCCGAAAAAGTCCTAGTTGAGTCGCTCTTATTCAGTGCTCGCGGTGAAATAAAGCGAGTCACTGGATTAGATAGGCAGAAAAGCCAGCAAGCATTTAGCTTTGCTGGCTTTTTTATTGGTCAATTGTACCGACTCATTTGGGTTTTACGTTGAAGGGGTCTTAGTATTTGCAGGTATTAACGTATAGGCTTGTCATGGCATTCGCTCACCGACTCGCAGCGAGTCCATCCGTGGATGCAGGGCCGCCCCGTCTGATGTGGAAGGATTCACAAATGCCGCGATGGCATGGATGCCAAAAAGCGGCCTTGGGGCGGACGGTCGTCTCGCTAATCACCATGACTCGCCTTTCGGGCATCAGTGTGGTCTGTGATTTCAAAACCGATCTTGAATACATGAAACGTATCGAGGGAGTCGAACCCTCTCTACGTTTTCTAAGGAGCTGATTTACGCTGGTTTTTTGTCAAAGGAAACAAACACTTGTTACACCTTACTGTATTCCACCATTTAAAGGGAAGGCCTAGTGTAGTCTACAAGAGGTCTAAAAGTTTTAACGGGTCTTATATATTAGTGACCGAAAATGTTTTATTAGCTGATTAGGATTGAATTTAACAAATGTTAACTTACTGACTTCATTTAATAATAAAATCAGACTTTCTCTTCAAACCTTACTTTCAGTAGGATTCAGATGAGTTTTCTGAGTGGAAATCTCATGTTCTTTCAGTATGAATAGACCAAAACGATTAAATACTAGCTTTAGTACTGCTGATGCAGAGTTACCTGAAATTCATCTCTTCAATGGAGAGCTACTGGTACGGTTTAAGGATTGGAGAAGTAAAAAGGTAATAGTGTCCTTTGCAGTTCCAATTGCTTTCAAATGGGAGTTCGCAGATTTTTTCTATGAGGGTGAAAAGGATGATTCTTGCTATGTAATTGAGAATTCTGGATGGTTAAAAACTTATTCTGAGCAAGGAGAAATATTAGAAGGCGATATATATCAACATTTTAAGTTTAATTTTAACGGTATTGGACAACTAGAAGTAATTGCACACTCCTTCACGGAATTAACATGAGAATTCTCATTACAGCACTTCTGTTAGTCACTTTATCTTCTAACGTTTTTGGAGAAGAAATAATGCAAGGAAAAGAGCAATCCCAGACGTTATATGATTCTGCTATTTTGTTTGCACAGCAAATGCTCGAACAGCATGGTGAGTTTTTGCCTTATGCAGAAGCTTTAAAAAGTAACGGTGAAATTTCAGCATTAGGTGCAGACATGGACAAAGAGTTTCCAAAGTCTTCAGAGGTTATAGATCTACTTCGAAATCACTTAAAAGAAGAGGCAGTGAAAGGAACTTATGTTGCCACTGCTATTATTTATGATGTCCGTGTGCGCCTACCTTCTAGTGAAGAAATAAGCGATGCCATAGCTATTCAACTAAATCATGTCTCTGGTTATTCTGTAATAGTTTACAAACCATACAAGTTGACTGACAGCTCAATTGTATATGGTGCTCTGTTTGTTCACGCTGGTAGAAATGATGTTTTTGATTAGAAAACTACAAACGCTTCCATTTATTGCGAACTAAGCACGAAGGCCATTTTCGTACGTTACCTTTAACGTTTTTTACTTTTAAATACCTAATTAGCGATTATGTATCTTGCTTTCATATCAATGAATTCGCACTCACCATGTATGAATCTATGAATACATTTTTCATAACGCAGGAATGCGGCTTACTAAGCTAAATGAATGCACTAAATATGATTTTAGTTAGACACCACTTGATGAATACAGCTAATTAAAGGGCAATAAGAACCTAGGTGTTTATTGGCACGCTTAATCGATATGAGTGCCTTGATGATGGAATGATTATTCCAACGTTAATGAAAAAACAATTATTATTTCTGCGTTATATCTCCGATGCCATAAGGATGACCGTGCCTCAGCCCTTACCCGAACCTCAGTTCGATACCGCGCAGCTGTGCCCTTTATGCCAAGGGGCGAATCAGTGTGCTATGACTCTTGGTGCAGATATCAGTGACTGTTGGTGCACTAAGCAGGCGTTTCCGAATTTGACTCAATTGCTATCTGGTGATTTGGCTGTGGGCTTATCGACAGGCGATGCAGCGGGGCTGAGTGCTGATAAGCTAGCGCAACTATTATCGCAACCAGCGACGGCTTGTATTTGTGAGACTTGTTTAAGCCGGATAAAGCGCGAGCTAACAGTTTCTGCTTCAGAAGATAAAAACAGCCCATCGGGATTAGGCGATGGGCTGGGATATGAGGTGAAGTAAGCGATTAAGACTTATCGGTGAAATAGTCTATACGCACAGTCGTTTGTGCTGGCACGGGCTTGCCGTGTTCAAACTTAGGGGCATAGCGCCA
Source organism: Shewanella decolorationis (assembly GCF_004354305.1). Classification (NCBI taxonomy): domain Bacteria; kingdom Pseudomonadati; phylum Pseudomonadota; class Gammaproteobacteria; order Alteromonadales; family Shewanellaceae; genus Shewanella; species Shewanella decolorationis. The sequence goes on from NZ_CP037898.1 coordinate 473,860, forward strand.
TTCTTCGATCATTTTCAGTGTGGATTTTTCAAATAGCACACCGCCTTTGGATTCGAGCACTTCAGGATTTTTTACAAATCCCATCTCATCAACAGTGAAGTTAAGGGTCACATAGCCGCTTTTACGTTGCATGAGGTAGGACTTAGGGTATTTGGGTTCCGTGCGAAACAGCGGTTGTTGCTCCTGCATGTCCGCCCAAGGGCGCATTTTGCCGATGGCGATACAGTGGGCGGTGGACTCGTCACGCTTTCCTTGGCGCTCATAAAGTTCGACTAGATAAGCATGGGCGCTTAACGCATAAGGGTGAGTATAGTTAAGGGCTTCAAATTGCTTAACCACCTCTAACAGTAATGGAATAGCCTTGTCGTCATGCTTTTCGGCATATTCAACGGTGCCGACTACATAGGTGGCTTTAACTCTGTCGAGGGCATTTTCGGGCAGGATCTCTTTGTAAGTTTCATAGGCCTCGAAGGCATAGTCTCTTACCTTAGCAGTGTACAATTCTGTTTTGCTGAGGCGAGCAAAGGCTGCCATTTTTACGTCTGCCAACAGCTTTTTATTTGCTGTTTCTTCAGCAATTTCAATAGCATTTTCAAAAAGCTCTTTCGCCACAGTCGGTTTAGGTGAGGTTTCCGCTGCGCCGAGTAGCGGGTCGATTAGCTCTGCTGCATGCTCGCCGTAATGCTTTTTATAATTGCTTAATGCGAGTTGATATAACTCATTCGCCTTAGCTGTTTTTGGCAAATTCTTTTCTTCAAACGGGTAAGGAGCTACTTGCTTCTCTATAGCACCAGCCCAGTTCATGGCGAGGTTCGCTAAGTCGACACTGTCCTTGGCATATTGAGCTTCGCCCAATTCAAAGGCCCTTTTGGCACTGGCTTCTATTTGGGCGTCATCACCCTGTTTGAGTGCGGTTTGGTAGTCACTGTAGGCTTGGGAAAAGGTATTTTCCGAGGCATTTAAGGGTAACGAAGTATTTAAGGCTAAGGCAAATAGACTTGCTAAAGGCAATATTTTTCCGTCTAACATATTGTATATCCTTATATTTAGTTCTATCGGATAGTACAAATGTTTCACTCTTGATACAAGCTTGTTTTCGCTCTGTTGGTCGTTAAGGGGATTGTAGAAGGTAAGCATTTGCCTACCTTCTTACTTTGCTGGCTAGCTTGGCACTCTTTAGGCTGTACTTATTTAGCCACAAACTGCAAGCCAAACTGGCCTAAGTCGCCGTAGTGGAATTGGCAGTGCTGATTGAGTGGCAAATCTAATACCCCCGCATAGGAGCCTGTGATCACATATTGCCCTCGGGTTAAGCCAATCCCTTGGGCAGATAAGAAGTTGACCAACCAATAAAGCCCAGCTTTAGGGAAACCATTTGGATGAACCGCGGCTTTTTGCAGCGTCTCACTTGCTTGCTGTCCGCTTGCGGCGATTTCAACGCTTAGGGCGAAATGGCCTGTTTCTATCTCGGCAGGAGCAAGCAGTTCAGGCCCTAACCATAGGCCTTGATTCACTAAGCCATCGGCGAGGGCGTCGAAGTGATTGGCTTCGCCTGGGTTTTGATAACGACTTTTGATTAGTTCCAAGGCGAGGTGCGTTTTACCGAGGGCGGCGTCGATTTCGGCTTCCGAATAAGGCGTGGCTCGTGGTGGTAAATCGTTGCCAATTTCAAAGGCGAGCTCGGGTTCGACACGGGCAAGCCCTTTGCTCGAAGGATAAATCGGACACTCGGAGGCTTGCAGATACACATCTTGTTGATAGATAGGTGCTACCACGGTTTTTTCGGTGGTTGGAAGTAGGCACTTCCACCCCGCAATCGGGTTGCCTTGGGCGCTAAACTGCTGCGCAATGGTTTGCTGGATAGCAAAGGCCTGGGGAAAATCCTTGGGTCTTAGCGCTTCTTGTAACAGCGCGCCCACTTCACCTTTGGCACGGCGCTGTGCGAGTTCTTGTGCTGCTGCGTGAATGGACTCAAGCTGTGTTTTAGCGTCTGTCTGTGACATGTTTAATCCTAACTAAGGTATTTAAAAGGCTTATACAGAGTGGTTGATGCCGCAAAAACTGAGCGCAAAAGGCATAAATCGACTCTGTAAATCCAATTTGAGCTAAAAGAGAAATTGCGCTCAATATACCTTTTTGTGCTGCTAAAGGCTTGATAAAACTTAGCTTGAAATGCTCTGCATTTATCGCTGGGCAAGATTGATTTAGTGTCAGCTTAACTATCCAATCCGGCGGATAAGTTAATCGCTTTTTAGGCTAGATCTTAGCGCGCCGCGGTGCCAGAATGGCGTTCCTTTCTGCGGTACTACTGGGACTTTTCCGTGAATCAAAGCCACTCTGGATCCTTGGCAACTAACCATGCTCAATTGGGATTGTTGTTTATTTCTGTCGCTGTGCTGTTTTGGGGTATGTTGCCCATAGCGCTTAAGCTGTCGGGGAGTTTTATCGATCCTGTGACTTTGACTTGGTTCCGTTTTTTAGTGGCGCTCATCGTCAGTATTTTGGTGCAGTGGAGCGCGGGCAGTTTAAAGCAGTTTGCGGCGCTCGATGCCAAGGTTTGGCTCAGGCTTATCCTCGCCGGACTGTTTTTAATGCTTAACTATGTTTCATTCGTGTATTCCCTTGACTATCTGGCACCGGGGGCCGCGCAGCTTAATTTTCAAACCTCGCCATTTTTCCTCGCCTTTGGTGGCGTGTTGTTTTTTAAAGAACGCTTGAATGCGGTGCAGCTCAGTTGTTTTGCTAGCTTAGCTTTAGGGATGTTGATGTTTTTCCATCCCTATTTAGATTTTTCCGCCACCGATAACCATGAGATCTGGCTTGGGGTGATGATAGTGCAGTTTTCAGCATTGTCATGGACCACCTATGCATTACTTCAAAAGTCACTGTTGAACCGTTTATCCCCCGCCAACGTACTCTTAGTCATCTATGCCTTAGGGATCTTTGCGATGGCGCCCTTTAGCGACTTTAGCCAGTTTGCACAAATGGATAGCTTTGACTGGCAAGTGGCGCTATTTTGCGCCGCCAATACCTTGATTGCCTACGGCTGCTTCGGACAATCGATGAAGTACTGGCCGACGGCGCAGGTGAGCGCCATGCTGGCGTTAACGCCGGTATTTAGCTTTAGCGCCACGGCGTTAGTGGTCAGTATAGGTTGGTGGCCAGATGTATTTAAGGCCGATAAATTAGATGCGCTATCGCTATTCGGCATAGGTGTGATTATTGTGTCAGTGATGGTAGTGCAGTTGCTGCCCATGTATCGCCAGCGCCGCGGACGACGTTTGCAACCCGCTTCACAGACCACTGAATAGGTACCCGAGTGATAACACGCCTGACAGATATTGAATTAGAACAGATCCGCGGGGTGATTTTCGACCTCGACGGCACGCTTGCCCATTCGAACCCCGATTTTAAAGGTTTAAGGGCGGCATTAGGTATTGGTTCGGGGACCGATATTCTCGAGCATATACATAGCCTCGAGACCACTATGGCTAAGATGCAGGCGCTGGAAATTGTCCATGACTATGAGCTGGAAAGTTCGCGTCAGGCGAGCTGGATTGAAGGTGCGCAGGCGTTGATTGCGTTTTTAAAGATGCGGCAACTGCCGCTGGCGATTTTGACCCGCAATATGCCCGAGGCGGCCAAAATCACCATCGAAAAACTCGGTATCGATATCCCTTTAGTGTTGACCCGCTACGATGCCGAGCCAAAGCCACATCCGCAGGGTATCCACTTGATTTGCGAGCAATGGCAGTTGAGTCCGGCGGATATCTTGTATGTGGGGGATTATCTATTCGATTTGCAAACCGCGCAGAATGCCGGTAGTCGCTGCGCCCTCTATTGCCCAGAAGAGGTGCCCGATTATGCCCAAGCGGCGGATTTACTTATTGGCAATTATCAGAGTTTTATTGAAGCTTGGGCATTGGCAATCCCAAGGGACTAAGTGCACACAATGCAAGATTGATAAGGTTTTAGAGCACTTTATTTCAATTCTTACTCGATGTGTTCGCTGTTAAGGAGTCTTGCTTATCTTGTTTAAGCCCAAGCCGAATACTGTCGACTAATGCCACTAACCAGCAGAGCAAAAAGCCATAGAGCAGTTCATTGGCATTGGCCATGGTGGTTTGGGTTTGTTGGGTAATTTCGGCGGATATCACCCCGACATCTAGGGGGAGGGTGCCATTTTGGATCTCTAAGGCGATGACTTGTGCCACTTGATAGATTTGCATGAGTAGCAGCATCAGGCTGATGACAGCTAAGCCGAAAAACACCAGCGCCGAACGTTTATGTTTAAGGTAAAAGTGGCCGCTGCCGGGGGCGATAAAGGCGGATAGCAGGCCAGCGGTAAGGGCTTTTTTCATCGAAATACACTAATTGCGTTGCTAAAGACTAAGCCGACACTAATAGACCTATTGGCTTAAGTGCAAGTTAATTTGCCATGGCGACTAACATTCCAATAAAGCCTGCAAACAGAGTACAACCGACAAGTACCATGATTAATAAGGTTTTATCTTGGCAGCATGACTTAGCTAGCTCGGGCAGTGATGAGATAAATTGGTAAATGATCAGCGCTAAAAAATCCATTTAATGTCCTTAAGTTAGGCATCCATTGACTGACTATACCTGCTTAAAATATCAACTGACCAGTGAAGTTTGAGTGGGAGCGATTTTAAGACAACAAAAAAGGAGCCTAGGCTCCTTTTTTAATGCGTTTGTTTAAATCTGCTTAACCTAACGGCTTAGGTTTGGCGATTACTCTTCGCGTGGTTTACGTGGTCTACGCTCGCCTGCTGGCTTGTCTGAGCGTGGTTTGCGGTCTGCAAACGGCTTGTCACCAGAGGCTGAACGTGGTTTACGCTCGCCCATTGGACGATCACCACGTGGACGGCGGTCGCTACGTGCGCCACGGCCAGAGTCTACGAAGACTTGATCGCCAGCTTCACGGATGTTCAGTGGCTTGCCACATACGCGCACTTTCTTCAGGTGCTGCAGCACTTCTTTTGGCATGCCGTCTGGCAGGTCAACGGTAGTTACTGCATCGTATAACTGGATAGCACCGATGTAACGGCTGTCGATATTCGCTTCGTTTGCAATAGCGCCAACGATGTTGCCCACACCCACGCCATTGTCACGACCTACGTCGATAACATAACGGCACATCTTCAGATCTGGATTGTCTTTTAACGCTTCAGCACTACCAAGGCTTGCTGGCATTGGGCGTGATTCACGGCTACGACGTTCACCGCGCTCGCCACGTTCAGCACCACGTTCACTGCGCTCATCGCGAGTACGTTCTTGAATCGCTGGTAATTGCAGTGGACGCTCTTGTTGTACTTGGTGCAGCAGGGCTGCAGCCAGCAGATCGGTATCCACTTCCAGTTGTTGACATAACTGGGCAACCGCTTCGCGCATAAAGTCCAGATCTTGAGTCATGGTTTGCGCTAACTGCTCACCTAAGCGAGACAGACGACGTTCTGCAACCGTCTCTGGGCTTGGCACTTTCATTGGCGAAATACGGCTGTTAGTTGCGCGCTCGATGGTGCGCAGCATACGCATTTCACGGCTGGTGACGAACAGAATCGCCATACCTGTACGGCCAGCACGGCCAGTACGACCGATACGGTGTACGTAAGCTTCAGTATCGTAAGGGATATCGTAGTTAACTACGTGGCCGATACGCTCAACGTCTAGACCGCGAGCCGCAACGTCGGTTGCGATCAGAATGTCTAGCTTGCCGCTTTTCAGCTGTTCAACCGCACGCTCACGGGCTTGCTGGTTCATATCACCGTGTAGTGGTGATGAAGCGTAGCCACGGGCTTCGAGTTTTTCTGCTAATTCAACGCATGAGTTACGGGTACGAACGAAGATGATGATACCTTCAGTATTTTCAACTTCTAATACGCGTACTAGGGCTTCTAACTTGTTGTGCTGAGACACTTGCACGAAACGTTGCTCGATAGAGTCAACTGTAGTGTGGCTCGCAGCGATGCTGATGTTAGTCGCATCTTTTAAGTGCTTGTTAGCAACACGCTTGATTTGTTCTGGCATAGTGGCCGAGAACAGTGCCAGTTGGCGCTGCTCTGGGGTGTGTTCCAGAATCCATTCGATATCGTCGATAAAGCCCATTTTTAACATTTCGTCGGCTTCGTCGAGTACCAGCGCTTGCAGGGTTTCCAGCTTTAAGGTGCCACGGCGCATATGGTCCATAACACGGCCCGGGGTACCCACGATAACCTGTGGACCACGCTTCAGGGCGTTTAATTGCTGATGCATGCTCTGACCGCCATAGATTGGCAGTACATGGAAACCTTTCATAAATTTCGCGTAGCTGCTGAATGCTTCTGCTACTTGCACCGCTAATTCGCGGGTTGGCGCTAATACTAAGATTTGTGGAACAGCTTGGCTGGTCACTTTGTTGAGTAGGGGCAGGGCGAAGGCGCCAGTTTTACCTGTACCTGTTTGTGCCTGACCTAAAATATCTTTGCCAGCCATTAATGGGTCGATACTGGCTGATTGGATTGGCGTTGGGTTTTCGTAACCGAGCTCGTCAAGAGCACGCAACAAATTCTCGGACAAGCCGAGTTCACGGAAAGTTCTTTCACTGGATGACATTGGGTTGTAGCCTTGTGGATGCGCCCGGATTGGCGCTTAAGTTTCACAGACAGAAAATCAACCCCGTGTCGATTTCCCGCACCGAAAACGCCAGATTATAGCAGCATTTTAGCCGCTTTACCAAGTGACTCTCGGATAAATACAGGGTTTTGCGTGGATTTTTTTGCCAAAACTGAGCAAGAAACGCGCCACTTCGATTAATTTTTCAAAAAGTCGCCATTGAGTCGTAGGATTTCGAAGGCGGATTCCGTCACCGCCGCGAGAAACACATAGTCCAAAGTGTCGGGGGTATCTTCCGGGGTGTGATATTGCAGATGAGTCGGGACGCCAAAATAGAGCCAAGGGATCTTAGCTTTATGGAATGGATAATGATCCGAGGCCCTGAGCCAATCAGTGCTCTGGATGCTTCGTCCCACGGGTTTGGGATGACTCAACTTAATGCAGAGGCGATTATTCGCGTTTAGCCTCGGCCTAAATTGCGGAAATTGATAGAAGTTGCGGCTACCCTCGAGGTAAATGGCGTAGGGGCGGCTCGGGTGGCCAATCATATCGAGATTGAGCATCAGTTCAAATTGCGCCTCGGGCATTCGCTGCTTGAGTTGCTCGACGAGGGCAGTACTGCCAAACAGTCCCGGCTCTTCGGCATCGGTGGCGACAAACATTAAGTTAATGTTGGGCAGCGAATCGGGGGCGGCGCTTAGCTGCGCTTGCCAGTGGGCGGCGAGAGCCAACAGGGCGGCAACACCTGAGGCGTTATCATCGGCGCCGTGGTAAATCTTGCTGCCACTCATGCCGAGATGATCGTAGTGAGCCACCACAATGCGCCATCGATGAGTGGATTGGCGTGCGGGGATTAACGCCACCATATTGCTTCCCGTCTCTTGGCTAAAAAGCGTGGCATATTCGAAGGGAACCTCGAAAGTTTCTCCCCAAGGAGTAAGCCCAAGTTGTTGATACTGGCTGTGCAGATAGTCGCGTGTCTTGGCGGCGCCTTCGGTTTGGGTTTTACGCCCCATGAATTCTGCTGCGCTGAGTGTTGCTACTGTTTGCTTAAGAGCTTCTGGTTCGGCCCAATTCAATCGAATTGCCTCAGGTGAACAAGTGTATTCGGCGGGTTGATTGGAACAGGCGGCAAGGCTTAAACACAAACTAAGGATAAACAAGCGCAATAAGCTCAAGCCTATGCGGTGAGACTGGGGGCGAGTGATTGCTATGAATGGGTGCGCCAAATTGCCCATGGCTATCCTTAAAATTGGCAATAGGATTATCAATCCTAAGCCTAACAGGGATTTAGCTTGGCTGCATGGGCCGTAATGCTGAATCAGTCTAAGACGCGGATCTCGGGGGAGAGTGTCGCCTCCTGATGACGGCTCAAATTAAAGTACTCCAAGCCAGAGACCAAATGGGTTCGTGAGCAAATAGTGACTTGAGCGTTTTTGGTGAGGCCGCCTTGATCTAAGGTGGTGATCCGGCCATCGGGCAAGGCGAGCAGGCTACTATTGGCTGAGCTATCTAACACTGTCACTTGTAAACGTGTGGGTTGACCGATAAGCGGATCGACAGCGGCGATAACCAGCGCCACAAGCGTTAACCCCAAGCAGGCAATCAGCAATACATTAGCGCGACTTAAGCTCGTCAAACTCGGGCGATGCGTTGGCAACATGTTCTCCTTGATTGATAACGGCGAATGGCCTGACTGGAATGGTTCTATACAGCAATAGGGTGTAATCACAGCGCCTTGGTGATGCCCAAGGCGCTGTTAATCTTATCGCTATGACTGCTTGGCTAGCTTAGCATCCCGTTCCAGCAGCGGCTTTAAGAAGCGCGCGGTATGGGATGTCGGATGCTGCGCCACGTCTTCTGGCGTACCAGTTGCTAGGATAGTACCGCCACCACCGCCGCCTTCTGGGCCTAAGTCGATAATCCAGTCTGCGGTTTTAATCACATCCAAGTTATGCTCAATCACCACGATAGTATTACCGTGGGATTTGAGGCGATGCAGTACATCGAGCAGCAATTGGATATCGGCAAAGTGCAAGCCCGTTGTCGGTTCATCCAGAATATACAAGGTCTTACCCGTATCGCGCTTAGAGAGTTCCTTCGCGAGTTTCACCCGCTGGGCTTCACCGCCCGACAGCGTGGTCGCGCTCTGGCCTAAACGCACGTAGGACAAACCTACATCCATCAGGGTTTGCAATTTGCGGGCAATCGCTGGCACAGCATCGAAAAACTCCCGCGCATCTTCCACTGTCATTTGCAGCACTTCGTGGATGTTCTTACCCTTGTAGCGCACCTCTAAGGTTTCGCGGTTATAGCGTTTACCCTTACAGGCGTCGCAGGGTACATACACATCGGGCAGGAAATGCATTTCGACCTTAATTAAGCCATCGCCCTGACAGGCTTCACAGCGACCGCCTTTCACGTTAAAGGAGAAACGGCCCACCTGATAACCACGGGTACGGGATTCCTGCGTTGCGGCAAAAATCTCTCGAATAGGCGTAAAGATGCCAGTATAAGTGGCGGGGTTAGAGCGCGGTGTGCGGCCAATCGGGCTTTGGTCGATATCGACCACTTTGTCGCATTGCTCCATGCCGACGATGCGATCGTAGGGCGCGGGCTCGTCGACAGTGGCACCGTTGAGTTGCTTATGGGCAATTCTAAAGAAGGTGTCGTTAATCAGGGTCGATTTGCCTGAGCCCGATACTCCAGTCACGCAGGTGAATAATCCCACAGGGATAGTTAAATCCACATTGCGCAGGTTATTGCCACGGGCGCCGTAAAGCTCAATCACTTGTTTTGGATCGTAAGGCGTACGTGGTGTGCTGATATGGATATTGCGTTTGCCCGAAATATATTGGCCAGTCACGGACTCGTCGCAGGCGACAATTTTCTCGATAGGACCATCACAAATCACTTCGCCGCCGTGTACACCTGCGCCGGGGCCGATATCGATAATATGATCCGCTATGCGAATCGCATCTTCATCGTGCTCCACCACGATCACTGTGTTACCTAAATCCCGTAGGTGGATTAAGGTCTGCAGCAAGCGTTCGTTATCCCGTTGGTGCAAGCCGATAGATGGCTCATCGAGCACATACATCACACCGACCAGTCCTGCGCCGATTTGGCTGGCGAGGCGAATACGCTGCGCTTCACCGCCTGAGAGGGTTTCGGCCGAACGCGACAGACTTAAATAGTTGAGGCCGACATTAACGAGGAAGCCTAAGCGATCGCGTACTTCCTTCAATACCTTCTCGGCGATCTGTGCCTTTTGGCCGCTGAATTCGAGTTTGTCGAAGTATTCGAGGGCTTCACCTATCGACCAAACGGTGAGTTTCGGCAGGTTTAGATCGCCAATAAACACGTTACGGGCTTCTTCACGCAGGCGTGAGCCGCCACAGCTTTGACAGGCCTGAGTGTTGATAAACTTGGCTAATTCTTCGCGCACAGCGTTACTTTCGGTCTCGCGGTAGCGCCGGTCCATATTATTTAAGATGCCTTCGAAGGGGTGATTGCGCACCACCACATCACCACGGTCGTTGATATATTTGAAGGCGATGCTGTCTTTGCCTGAGCCGTAGAGGACGATTTTTCTCACCTTATCCGACAGCTGTTCGAAGGGGACTTCGACATCGAACTTATAGTGGTCGGCGAGCGAACTCAGCATCTGGAAGTAATAGAAGTTACGTCTATCCCAGCCACGAATCGCGCCGCCCGCAAGTGATAACTCAGGATTAGTGATCACTCTGTCGGGGTCGAAAAATTGTTGCACCCCTAAACCATCACAGGTTGGGCAAGCGCCCGCCGGATTGTTAAAGGAGAAAATCCGTGGCTCAAGTTCGGCCATCGAATAACCGCAGTGCGGACAGGCAAAATTTGCCGAGAAGATTAATTCTTCAGTAGCGCCTTCATCCATGCTGGCGACCACGGCAATCCCGCCGGAGAGTTCGAGCGCGGTTTCAAAGGATTCGGCGAGACGTTGCTGAATATCGCTGCGGACCTTAAAGCGATCGACCACCACTTCGATGGTGTGCTTAACGTGTAAGTCGAGTGCGGGGGGATCGGTTAAGTCACAGACTTCGCCATCGATTCGGGCGCGGATATAGCCCTGCGCGGATAAGCCTTCGAGCAATTTTACGTGCTCACCTTTACGACCGTTGACCACGGGTGCCAGCAGCATCAAGCGACTGTCTTCGGGCATTTCTAACACTTTATCGACCATCTGACTCACGGTTTGCGCCGCAAGCGGTTGGCCGTGAGTTGGGCAGCGTGGTTCGCCCACACGGGCAAACAACAGACGCAGATAGTCGTAAATTTCGGTGATAGTCCCGACGGTGGAGCGCGGGTTATGGGACGTCGATTTTTGTTCGATGGAAATCGCCGGGCTTAAGCCTTCGATATGGTCTACATCGGGCTTTTCCATCAAGCTTAAGAATTGGCGGGCATAGGCAGAAAGAGACTCAACGTAACGTCGTTGGCCTTCGGCATATAAAGTATCAAATGCTAGGGAAGATTTGCCTGAACCCGATAACCCTGTGATAACGATTAACTTATCCCTTGGGATAGTCAGGTTGATATTTTTGAGATTGTGGGTCCGTGCGCCGCGTATTTCAATCTTATCCATCTATCGCTCAAGTCTTATGCTTAAAAAAATGAGCCTAAGTATCGCACAGTTCGGCGGCTGAGTTTAGTCGATTCTGTGATCTTGCTGACATGCCGATTGGGCGCGGTTGTGGGGCTGGCATTGCTGATAAAAGGTGATGCAGTTAGCGGATTAACTAAGATTAATCCGTATAACGACTTTGAACTTACCCAATTTCTGTAAGCACCGGGTTAACTATTTGTAGCCAATGGGCTTTTAGATAAGTCTTAAAAATAAAGGCCTAAGCGTACGCTAAGGTGCGCACATCCGCATTGGCGCGGGGCAAAATTCACTGTTTTACACTCTCGGCGTGGGCGGTTTTTCCTTTTGAGCAAACGCTTTTGGGTGTGTTAACATGCGCCCCCTAAAAGACTTCAATCCAGGGCAAAATCATGGGTAACAACGGACTTTCAGGAACCGAGAAAAAAGTCGCGTTTTCTTTAGCCAGCGTATTTGGTTTACGTATGATGGGCTTGTTTATGATCATGCCCGTCTTTGCACTCTATGGTCAGCATTTAGAAGGTTTTTCTCCCCTTTGGGTGGGGATTGCCATTGGTGCCTATGGCTTGACTCAGGCCGTTTTGCAGATCCCTATGGGGATTTTATCCGACAAGTATGGTCGTAAACCTGTCATTCTCGCTGGATTGGTATTGTTCGCCATAGGCAGCTTAATTGCCGCCAATGCTGATACCATTTATGGCGTGGTATTTGGCCGCGCCGTGCAAGGTATGGGGGCGATTGCTGCCGCCGTGTTGGCCTTAGCGGCGGATTTAACCCGAGATGAACAGCGCACTAAGGTGATGGCCATTATCGGCATGTGTATCGGCGGCTCCTTTGCCCTGTCGTTACTCGTCGGCCCGATTGTGGCGCAACATTTAGGCTTATCGGGTTTATTCCTGCTAACCGCAGGCCTTGCAGTACTTGGCATGTTGATTGTGCAGCTATTAGTGCCGAATCCGATTTCCCATGCACCTAAGGGCGATACCTTAGCGGCGCCCGCCAAGCTCAAGCGTATGTTGACTGATCCGCAGCTGTTTAGGCTCGATGCGGGCATTTTTATTCTGCACTTAGTGTTAACCGCAGTGTTTGTTGCCTTGCCGCTCGATTTAGTCGATGCGGGTCTGGTAAAAGAAAAACATTGGATGCTGTATTTCCCCGCGTTTGTGGGCGCCTTCTTCTTGATGGTGCCGTTAATCATCATCGGGGTGAAGCGTAAGAATACTAAGGCGATGTTCCAAATTGCCTTAGTGATCATGATGTTTGCCCTGGCGGCCATGGCGATTTTTGCCAACAACCTATGGGTGTTGAGCGTGGCCGTGCTGCTGTTTTTTACTGGCTTTAACTACCTTGAGGCGTCGCTGCCGAGCTTGATTGCGAAATTCTGCCCAGTTGGTGAAAAAGGCTCGGCCATGGGCGTCTATTCGACCAGCCAATTCTTAGGCGCCTTCTGTGGCGGTATGCTCGGTGGCGGTGCGTTCCAATTAGTCGGCGCTGTGGGCGTGTTTATCGTCGCGCTGGTATTGATGGGCGTTTGGTTATTATTGACCCTAGGGATGAAAAATCCTGTGCTGCTTAAGAGTTATACCTTAGAGGCTGCCGTAAAAGATAAGGCCCAAGCGCGGGATATGGCGTCGCAGCTGTCACAATTGATGGGTGTGGTCGAAGCGATTGTGGTGTTAGACGAGAAAGTTGCTTATCTCAAAGTTGACGAGCATTTCGATTTAAGAGAAGCCCGAGCTGTGTTAGGCTCTGCTCAATAATATGTGTTATTGCAGCGAGTTTTAGGGAAGCGGATTTTCCCTTGCGGCAACAATTATAAACAACATACTGAATTAATAGATTATTTAAAGAATCGCAGGAGATTTCAATGGCCAGTCGTGGTGTTAACAAGGTAATTTTGGTTGGCAATTTGGGACAAGATCCAGAAGTACGTTACATGCCAAACGGTAACGCAGTCGCTAACATCACAGTAGCGACCAGCGAATCGTGGAAAGACCAACAAGGTCAACAGCAAGAGCGTACTGAATGGCACCGTGTGGTTCTGTTTGGCAAGTTGGCTGAAATTACGGGTGAGTACCTGCGTAAAGGTTCACAGGTTTACCTCGAAGGTAAATTACAAACCCGTAAGTGGAAAGACCAAAGCGGTCAAGATCGTTACAGCACTGAAGTGGTTATCGACCAAAGCGGTAGCATGCAAATGTTAGGCGGCCGCAATCAAGGCCAAAGTCAAGGTCAAGGCCAAGGTGCACCTATGGGCGGCATGCAACAAAACACGGGTTACCAAGCAGCTCCTGCTCAAACTGCGCCAGCGCAAAACCAATACGCGCCCGCACAGCAAAGTTACCAAGCACCTGCACCGCAGCCACAATCTGGATACAATCAGCAGCCTGCTCAGCAAAGCTATGGCCAGCAGCAATCCCATGCGCAGCAACATGCTCAGCCACAGCAAGGTGGTTATGCGCCTAAGCCTGCTGCACCAGCGTATCAAGCGCCAGCGGCACCAGCACAACGTCCAGCGCCACAACCGCAACAAAACTTCACCCCAGATTTGGATGATGGTTGGGACGACGATATCCCGTTTTAATTTACTTTAGAATCAATTTGAGATTCAAAAACACAGCCCCGTTTACGGGGCTTTGTTTTTGCCTCACTTTTTAAGGGCAACATACTTGATTTAGCTGGATTTACAGGATGTAAAGATGGAACGATTTTATAAGTTGCAGAGTTTTTACCATCGAGATGTATATTTTGTGTATGGCGAGCGAAATGTACAGTCCTATGCTGATGCCTTGACTCAACCCTCGAATGGCGTTGGCACCTTTTACTATGAAGTAGATTTTCTTGATGATGAGATAACGCAATACGACATTTTACCCACCCTTGGACCTGAGCTGGTGAGCGCAGCATTTGTTGAGCAATTTCGAGATGTTATAGGTCAAGCGGTTCAATTTACTCCCGCCGAAATTTGTGATGCACAGGGGAATATCAATCGGCAGTTTTATGGGATGCAAGTGCTTAATCGTTATGCCTGTGTGGATTTTACTCGATCGCAGATAAGCCATCGCACCTATGGGCAACACCGCTTTTTGGCGATCCATTCCTTAGTGATTGACGCCAGTAAAGTGATTGAACCATCGATATTTTCTTTACAGGAAAAGCTGGGCTATATCCTAGTGAACCAAGCTCGCTATCATGTGTGTCAGTCGTTACGGGGCGTGGAGTGTTTGCCGTTGGACTAGGTATTTGGATCGAGATTTGGGTGAAATTATTTCTAAAGATATTTTACTAAATATCAAAGTGATAATTGCTTTTGGTACGGTGTAAGGTATTGATTTTGTGACTTAAAGCTTTTTAGCGGCTATAGTAAAAAGTCAATTTATCAGTATTGAGGTAAGCATTTTCTCTGGTGTATCAAGCAAATTTCAGGGAGAAAATGAATTTTTATGAATAATTTCAAGCGAATCCAGTTTAAACACCTGTGGCTATGGCTGCTATTTATCAGCGTGGCCTTCCCCTTAAGGGCGGTTGAAGCGCCACTGTGGCCTGAGTCGGCCGATTTACCCTTAAGTCCGCGAGTACACACAGGCACCCTAGCTAATGGGCTGCACTACCTATTGGTGAACAACAAAACTCCTGAACAGGCGGTTATCGTCCGTATGCGGGTGGATGTGGGATCTGTGATGGAAACGGATTCCGAGCAGGGTCTGGTGCATTTTTTAGAGCATATGGCATTTAATGGCTCTACCGGACTCGCGGCGGGGGAGATGATCCCGACCTTACAACGCTTAGGCTTAAGTTTTGGGGCCGATACCAATGCGGTGACTGAATTCCAGCAGACGGTTTATCAGTTTAATTTACCGAGCAATAGCCAAGATAAAGTCGATACCGCTTTGTTTTTAATGCGTGAAATCGCCAGTAATCTGTTGCTGGATCCCGCCCTTATCGAGCGTGAAAAGGCTGTGGTCTTGTCTGAACTGCGTGAGCGCAGTAGCGCCGATTTAGAAAACTATCGCCATCAGTTAGCCTTTTTAATGCCGCAAACCTTGCTGTCGCAGCGCTTTCCCGTGGGAGAGGCGACGAGCATTCAAAATGCTAATCGTGACAAGTTATTGTCTCTCTATCAGCGTTTTTATACGCCATCCCGCACCACCTTAATAGTGGTGGGGGATATTGATGTCGGTCGTATCGAGCACAAGATCAAACAGCAATTTACCGACTGGCAAGCCGCGCCTCAGGCTGCTGGGGTGAAGGCACAATCCATAGGCACGGTACAGGCTAAAACCGCTGTTGAGGCGGCGGCATTTTTTGACCCAAGCCTGCAAACCTCAGTTTCCCTCGGGCTGTTAAAACCGCAAACCCCTAAAGCAGATACGATTGCTCTGCGTGAGCAGGAGATTTTATTAGAGGTTGCCCATGGTATTTTGTATCGCCGCCTAGAATCACAGTTGCTACACAGCCAAGGCTTATACGGCGTAAGCTTACAAATCGGCCCACAATACGATATTGCCTATGGCACGCAAATGACCTTGGGGACGCAGGAAAACAACTGGCAGCAAGGACTTGGACTATTAGAGCAAACCCTGCGTCAGGCGCTGGAATTTGGTTTTAGCCAACAGGAAATTGACCAACAACTTAAGCGGATGCACAAGGGCTATCAGCTCAGTGCCGCTGGCAGTAATACCATCCACAGCGTCAATATTGCCGAAAGTCTAGTGAATGCCGTGGCGAGCCGACGTGTGCCTGTGGAACCCGCATGGCAATTGGCGCTGTTTGAAAAGCTGATGCCAAGCATCACGCCGCAAAAACTGCAGCAGTCGTTTAAACAGGCTTGGGAAGGTACGCCTTATCTGTATCTCACCAACAATAAACCCATTGAAAATATTGAAAAACAACTCTTAGCCGCCTACGACGCGAGCCAAAAGCAAGTCGTGACAGTGCCCGAAACCAAGAGCATTGCCGAGTTTGCCTATAGTCAATTTGGTGAGCCGGGGCAGATTGTTGCCGATCAGCGCGATGCCGCAACTGGGATCCGTAAGCTAGAGTTTGCTAACGGTGTGCGTCTCAATGTAAAACCTACCCCCTTTAATCAGGGGATGACACTGGTAAGTCTCAATATCGGTTTTGGCGAGGTGCCATTCCCTGAGCTAGATGGTTTGTCTTACCTGTTTAATAGCGCCTTTGTGCAGGGCGGTTTAGGGCTGCACGATTGGGACAGTTTGCAGGATATTTTTGCTGGGCAAGATATCTCGGTGGGCTTGAGTTTGCGTGAACAGAGTTTTGGCGGCGAGATCAGCACCAATGCTGCCGAACTACGCACCCAATTAGGCGTGCTAACGGCTTATCTTGTTGACCCAGGGATGGATAAGCAAGCCGAGCAGTTATTCCGTGAGCAAGTGATTGCTGAGCAGCAGAGCATTCATAGCAATCCGCAACTGGAGTTTTCGAATCAGTTTGCCCGTATTGCTCATAATGGCGACAAACGTTATGGCTACGGTAATCCTGATGAAATCCTCAAGCGTCAGTTTGCTGAACTCGCGCCTAGCTTCCATTCTGCTGTTCAGCAGGGGGCGATTGAGCTGGCGATTGTTGGTGATTTTGATGAGGACAAAGCGATTGCCGAGGTTGCACAAACCTTAGGGGCCATTGCGCGACAGCCGATCCCTAAGGGGCAGACTATCGTACCTGTGTTTCCCAAAGTGCCAGCACAAATGAGCCTGACCCATTATGGTCAAGTCGATATGGCGGCGCTCGCGCAGGTATGGCCGACGACGGATATGAGCAATCCCCGTGAGCTGGTGGGTTTAGGTTTGCTCGAGCAGGTACTAAACATCCTACTCACTGAAAATGTGCGCGAAAAAGCCGGTGCGAGTTATTCACCCTCAGCATTTTCATACAGTGACTTAAACCCAACGGGTTATGGTTATCTTGGCTTATTTAGCGTGACAACTAAGGCTATGTTGCCTGAAGTGGCTAAGTATTACGCCATCGCAGTTAAGCAAGTCAAAACGCCTTCGGGGATCAGTGAGGATTTACTCAATCGCGCCCGCCAGCCGGTGTTAGAGTGGATGCAGATGGCGCCGCAAAGTAATAACTTTTGGTTAGATTTGGTCTCAACCGCCCAAAGCCAGCCGGAGCGTTTTGCGGGCTTTAACCAACGATTGGCGCTGGTACAGCAGATCACCCCCACCGAGTTAAGCCAGTTGGCGCAGAAATACCTCAAAGATGATAAGCGTTTAACCATCGAAACCATACCAGCACCCGTCACGGCTCCGTGAGCCATTAAACCGCCATTTATCTGAAGACCTACCCCTTATGATATTCATTTTATAGGGGGTAATTCACTTGAGTGCTTTATAAGGAAAGCTTGTTACCTGGGCGTGTAGTGTAAAACAGAATTGGAAACTGCTTATGCATTCAAGGTTTGTTTGTATAGCCTAGCTGGGGAGTACCCAATTGCTGGCAAATATATTGGATGCACAATTCTTGCTGTTGGCACCATAGCCCGTAGCTGACGGGGATAAGTTTAATCCCCGCGCGCTGTAACAGTTTATACAGTTCAATATCGAAAAAGTCCGCCCATGGCCCTGGGTAACCGATTAAATCTATTGCTAAATATTGGTTACCATAGCGGCACAGAATATCCAGTTCTAGCCCCGCCATATGGTAGGCGCGCCAGACTGTTATGCCTTTTGCTTCAATTGCCTGTGCAACCGACTGGCCGAAGCTATCGAGGGAATCGACATAATTGTGTGCCGCTTGAAATTGGCCCGCCGATGCTAAGTAAGTTGCCAGTAAATTATTTTTCGGAAGCTCGTGCGCTTGTACCGATAAAAATAGCCACTGCATTTGTTTAGCGCGGGTGATGGCGACATTGAACATATCTTCGCGATTTAAATACACGGCGGCGCGGCGGTCGTTGGCCGTAATGCTAAACGACAGCAGCATAATATCGCGTTCCTCACCTTGAAATCCAAAGGGTGTTGCAACCCGTAATTGGTGACGCTCGAGTTGTTGTGCGCTAAAGCGTGCGAGAATTTGCTGGGATAAATACGCCGTCTGATTGCGAAAACAAGAGAGTACACCAATGCTGGCGGGCACTAATGCATTTTCTTGTTCATCAATCAGTTGAGCTAACTTTTCAATTAATGCCTCCGCTTCTATGGCGTTAATTCCTTTATTATCACGGCTGCCAGTAACCTGGACTCGGTGTAAGTGCCCTGAACTTGTGCAGGGTCTGTGCTGCATAATCTTCAGCATGCCTTGATAAAACTGCTGATTACTAAATTGGATCAGCTCAGGTTTACTCCGAAAATGCTCATTTAAAAATACCACTTGGGATTGGCTCGCAAGGGATTGTGATACTAAGTCGAGCATACTGGCATCACGGTAGCTCATTAGGCCGCGGCAATCCGCAGCAAGTCCGAGTTGCGTTTGGATTTGGGTTTGTTTTGCGCGGGATAAAAACGAGAAATGGCGCAGTTGTTTGCTGTCGCCCACCACCAGTGCCGCTTTTGCCCGCTGCAAGGCCGGTAAACAGGCGGCAATATTGGCTTGGGTGGCTTCATCAATAATCACTAAATCAAACATTTGCTGCTCCATGGGCAGCACTTTATGTAAGCTGGCAAGGCTAGATAACCAAATGGGAAAGGTTTGTTTTAAGGCATCAAAATCCGTCTTGTAGAAACCGTCGAGCTGTTTGGCAGACTGCCTTGCCCGTAGCGCTCCGGCAAAACTCACCAAAGTACTGCGTTTATGTTTGAGTAATTGATTCAAACGATAGGACGTTGCCAGTTGAAGGTATTTGAGGCTTAAGTTTTCTTTTTGCTCGATGAGGGCTGTTAATTTATCGAGCACAGTCCATTGCTGGGCAAATTGTTTGATACCCGAGCGGTTAAACCATTGATAAAACCGAAGTCGCCAGCGGGATTGCTTTTGCTCTAGTGTCGCGAGTTTTTGGCCGCGACGTATTGCGTGCTGGCAGTGGCGTATAAAATCCGTTTCCATATTGGCCTGCTCACGGGTGACATTAGCTAGCTGTTGTTTTGCAAGGCGTAGCACAATATCCGTCACCTCTTGGTCAACCGCGGGGTGTTGGCCGTGGAGGATCTCATCGATTTGGTTTTTAAGGATTTTAATAAACTGCGGCGAGCCTGCTCGGATAAGGCTGCTACCAAGTTGGAACTGTTGCTGCAACTTATCGGCAATCACATCAACGGCAACATCTGTGTGAGCGACGATGAGGACAGATTTGCCCCTTAATACCTGCTCCGCCGCCACTGTGGCTATGGTGTAACTCTTGCCTGTTCCCGGAGGGCCTGAGATTTGCCCCAAAGTATGATTAGCCGCCACCTTTAAGACTTGAATTTGCGCGCGGCTTAATAACCCAGGAAGGTAATCCTCTTGGGTATCAACATTGTGACTAACAGAATCTTGCGTGGGTGCCTGCCCAAACAGCGCGTGTAGCGGCGCTGAGAGTGAGGGGGCTGTGATAAGCTTGTCTAACTCATGCAAAATGCCGCGGCTGACGAGGGAACGTTCCGCCAAAATGATTTGGCTACGGCTGACCAAAAACTGTCCGCGTTTACGACTAAGCTGAATAAATTCCGTCTCATCGATAAGTTTGGGGAAATGCAATAAATGGCTGGTATCAACCTCGGCTTGGCCTGCTCGTAGCCAAGCTATCCAACCACTGACATCCGTAGGATTGTCGCGTAACTCTTGGCTTAGACTGTGTCCTTCAACGACTAATTTTTCTAACAGGGCTTCATTAATGGTAAATGGCCCGCCGCCAGAAAAGCTGTTATTGGATTCGAGGTAAATGTTATCGCCATCGGCCTGCAATTGGCATTCGCGATAAAGGAGTGGGGTGACGACTTTACGTTTTTCGCCATTAAGCTCGATACTGCCGCAGAAAAACAGACAACAGTGCAAGAGCACTTTTTCACGCAGGTATAAAGCACTACGTGCTAGTAATGTACTCGCGGGAGTAAATGGCACTGGTAGGCGCGGTAGAAAGCCACTACTAAATTCATCTTCATGTTGAAGTAAGAGTTGATCTTGCTCCGCCAGCTTATGGCTAGCCCAGAGGTTAATTTCAGCACTATCGTGTTGAAAACACTGTTTGTAGTAGTTAAGAATCCCTTGCAAACCCTATCCATCCCCAAGACTTAATTGGCGATGCGAGAGTAACCTAATCGCATAGGTCGAACAAGGTTGACACCATTTGTAAGCACGATCAAAAAGTGAGGAGAAGCCCCTACATTTTTCAACGGCAGTATTTTGAGCTGTAAATAAAAGTATCCTTAACTGCATTTGTATCAATTAAGTGCCTAAAAAATGTGATTTGTATCAGAATTTGCTTTATTGCTGAAATGTTTGTTAAATGTTTGGTTTTGAGGGGTTTTTTGTTTGTTTTTCGGTGGAAATTGCCATTGTTGTCATTGTATAACTGCGCAGATTGAACTGAATTTTTTGTCTGCTAATGAGGGATACGATGCTTAATAACAAACTAAAAGGATTCGCGGTTTTGACTTTCGCCTGTTTGGGCGTGACCGCTTGTGGTGGCTCTGATAACAACAAGGATGAAGACACCTCGAAGACCGATACCTATGTACAATTTTACAATGCTTCTGTAGGGAGTACGGCTACTGCACTGAAGATTGGCGATAAAACCTATGAGAGTGTGAGTTACGCCGATGCGATGCCAAGGTTCACTTCAACAACTGGTGTCAGTGCCGTCGAGGTGATGGGGAAAGATGCGTCGAATAAGGATATTTCGATCTACAAAGAGAATATCGATTTAAAAACCGCGACCGACCATTTCTTTGTCTTGTATGGTGATTTTGCCTCACCCTCGCTGCTGAATATCAATTACTCCCGCACTGAGTTAGATAAGCAAAACGCCGAAGCGGACAAGAGTAAAATGCAGTTATTGATTGCTCACACTGCAACCAATGCGCCAGCGTACGATGCGTATATTGCCAAGGCGGATAAAGGCTTTGCCGATGCTGTGATGCTAGGCAGTGTTTCCTATGGTGAAGTCTCAACGCCGCAGATTTTGGATACTGGGGATTACAAGGTTTACCTCGCCCCTGCGGGAACGACTAATGTGAGCTACACCACGGCAAGCATTAACTTTAAGACCAAAGTACCCTATAAGTTGATTTTACGGGAAAGCTTTGGCGCATCAGCGGCTAAAATCAGTTTAGACAGCGTCGATTCGACCACCAATGTGCGAAACCATGTCGCCCTAGAAAGCAGCGTTGATTTTAGAGTATTCAATGGTTTAGCAACGCACAATGTCGATGTTAAAGTCGTGAGCAACAAGCAAGAAGCTCTATTTAGCAATGTGGCTCCCTTTGACGTGACTGCTTATCAAGGCGCGGAGTTTAATGATTTTGGCGTGAGCGTATTTGACCATACGAGCCAAGCCAAATTGCTCGACAATGTGTTGATCACCCTTAATCAGGACGATATCAAAACCATCTTTATCTACGAGCAAACTACTGATCAAGGTAGCCAAGTTAAGGCGATGGAGATGAAACAAACTCAAACACCAAGCCCATACAGCTTTAAGTTTGATATCGTGAGTTTTGCCGACAAAAGTAACCTGACGTTGTACTTCTTAAAGGCGAACGACACTATTGAAACTGCAAGCTATAAGATCAGTGCGGTTAATCCAACGGCGCCGCAGTCGTTAGTGGTGCCCAAAGGTGAGTATTCCATCAAGGTGATCGCGGTAGAAAATGGCACTAAAACCGTGGTTTATGCTTCAGAGATGATGGATTTTAATAACGAAGATAATGTCACTATGGTGCTGAATAAGGACGCTTCAACCAGCTTTGGCTATAACCTCGTTAAGCTCTAATCGCTTAGACTGGGCAATAAGCAGTCAATAGCTTGGGCAATAAAAAAGCACTACCTTGGTAGTGCTTTTTCGTATTATGCGGCGTTATTCCGACAGTTTTAGCTCTTGGCCAGGCTTAATAATGCTCTTGGCATTGAGTTGATTCCACTTCATTAAATCCGCGAGTTTCACTTTGTTTTTACGCGCGATTTTATCTAACGAGTCACCGGACTTCACCTTGTAAGTGCTGGCTTTCGCCGCTGGCTTATCTGCGGTTTTACTGCTGGCTTTAGTCTTTGCCGATTGAGACGTTGTTTGAGCTTTGCTCTGTTTTGGCGTTTCGGTCGAGGCGTTATCTTCGCTGTTCATTGGCGTTAACAGGGTTAACTCTTGGCCGATTTTAATTCTATCGGAGCTGAGGTTGTTTACCTGCTTTAACTCTTTGACTGAAATGTCAAATTTCGCGGCAATTGTGCCTAGGCTATCGCCGGATTTCACAATATAGCTCTGGCTGTCGTAACGTTTTTGCGCGTACAGCTTATGCTGATTCTCTTGATACTGACCAATGTTTTCAATCGGCAGGGCGATTTGGTATTTGCCTTTACTGGGGATCACGCTTTGGCGATAACCTGGGTTATAGGTTTTAAACTCCGCTTTAGTAAGCCCTGCTGCATTGGCGATTTGGCTTATTTCAACGCCATTGGGTGCGGGTAAACGCTCTAGAAATGGGCGATTGGCAATCGGCATTACTTTGAGATTGTAATGGCTTGGGGCGCGGATAATTTGGATAAATGCCAGCCACTTAGGCACGGTTTGTACTTGGCGAGCTGGAATATTCAGCGACCAGAAATCCGTGGGTTTGCCCTTAGCTTTGTTTCTATCGATAGCGGCTTTGATCACTAACTCGCCACTGTTATAGCCTGCAACCGCGTTGATCCAGTCGTTACCTAAGGTGTCGTGCAAGTGTTGTAGGTAGTCGAGTACGGCATCGGTCGAGGCCAGTGCATCTTTACGGCCATCGTAGGCTGAGTTGATGGTCAGGCCAAAATTACGTCCCGTCGCAGGGATCATTTGCCAGAGTCCGGCGGGGCCATTTGCCTGGGCAAGCGGGTTATAACCACTCTCTACAATTGGCAGGAGTGCCAGTTCAAGCGGCATATTGCGAGCCTCAAGTTGGCTGACAATATAGTATAAAAAAGGCTCGGCGCGCAGGGTCACCTGAGTCATAAACTTTTGCTTATCATCGAAAAAGTTACGTTGTTTGCGTACTTCGGCATCGTCATGTACATCAATAGTGCGCGCGTGTTGGATTTTCTCCCACACATCGGTGTAGCGCTCGTCGATAATGTCCGTTTCAACATGCTGAGGTTGTGCTGTATCTTCACTATTGCCTTCGGCTTCAGGCAAGGCTGCAGCGTATTCCGTTGGTGAAGTTTGCGCCGAAGTGGTTGCGCAGCCGCTTAGCTGAGCTGTCAAGATGGCGACCACGAGCGCAGCTAATGCACTGGGTTGGCGAAAGGTTTTCCGCATGATTATCCTGTAATCTTTGATGACTTGATGTTCCATGATTTGGCACATGCTAATCTGTTTTCGTATTTCTGAATAGCTTTGCTGGAAATTTGACCGCCTAGGTCACATTTAGATTTACGCCTAAATAGGCTAACATAGCGGCGATTTTTCATCGTAGTGGGTTACAGAGTGCAGACGTTAGCGCAGTTAAAAGCGGGACAATTAAAAGGGATTACTCGTTTACAATTGGTTGAAAACTTAACCGAGTTTCCGCGGGAGATCTTCGATTTAGCCGATACGCTCGAGATCCTCGACTTATCCAATAACCAGCTCAGTTCACTGCCCGACGATTTACCTCGCTTAGCCCATTTGAAGATTTTGTTTGCTTCGAATAACCGCTTTGAAGTGCTGCCAGAGGTGTTAGGCCAGTGTCCGAAACTGGAGATGATAGGCTTTAAGGCGAATCAAATTCATTCGGTACCTGAGGCGTCATTGCCCTTGCACACTCGCTGGTTGATCTTAACGGATAACCAAATCACCGCCTTGCCGGAGTGTATGGGGCAGTTGCAGCGTTTGCAAAAATTAGCCTTAGCGGGCAATCGGTTAACCTCGCTGCCAGCGTCAATGGCCCAATGCCATAACTTAGAGTTAGTGCGTTTATCGGCAAATGCCTTAGCCGCGCTGCCGAGTTGGTTGTTTAAGCTACCCAAACTTACTTGGCTGGCGTTTGCGGGCAATCCCTTTAGTCATACGCTGGTCGATCCCCATGCCGATGTGGCCAGTGTGCCCAATGTGACGCTAGCGGACATCGAACTCGGAGACAAATTAGGTGAGGGTGCCTCCGGTATTATTTACCAAGGGCGTTGGTTAAATTCCGCAATGGTGGCTGCCACGGGGAGCGAACATATTGCAGTGAAGCTATTTAAAGGGGAGGTGACCAGTGACGGTTACCCTGCCGATGAATTGGATTGTTGTTTAACCACGGGCGAGCATCCCAATCTTATCAAGGTATTAGCTCATATCAGCCAACAGGATCAGCTAGGGCTAGTGATGTCGCTAATTCCCCAAGGATTTTATAACTTAGGTTTACCGCCTTCCCTTGAAACCTGTACCCGCGACACCTTTAAGGCGGGGACCAAGTTCAGCCTGAAAGATATTACTAAAATAGCTTTGCAATTGGCTGACACCCTAGCGCATATGCACGCCCAACATATCAGTCATGGGGATGTTTATGCGCACAATATGATGATTAATCAGCAAATGTCACTATTATTCGGTGACTTTGGCGCCGCTTCAAACTTAGCAAAATTATCTACATCGGAGCGTAATGCCATGCAGGCCATAGAGGTGCGGGCCCTAGGCTGTTTGATTGATGACTTATTGCCCTTTGCTGGTGCCAATGATGATGAAGCGCTGCGCGCTCAACTGCGACAGTTAAAAGCACTCTGCATGCAGCCGGAATTATCCTGCCGTCCACGGTTTAGTGATATCGCGAAAACATTAACTGCGCTGTGTTAAGTTAGCGCATATGGTATGAATAAACTCGAGGGGTGGTTCCATTGGTGAAAACCGATGTAGAGATATTTAATCAAGAGCGACTCAATCTCATCAGCAATGGAGAGCTGGCATTATGAGTTCGATTTCAAAACTGGTTTGGCTTAGCCTCTGCGTAAGCTCGTTTTTCTCTGCACCCGTTTGGGCTGGATTTTGGGATAACCTTTGGCAGCCTGAACAACCTGTTGACCAAACCACACCACCTAAAAATGCGCAGCGTTTCGAGATTAGTGGGACTTTACCCGCTTATACCCAACTAGAACTTGTGGGTTACTACACTTCCTCTGTATGTACCCGTAAAGAAATACGTTTCCCGAATGGCGATATTGCCAATCCCTATCGCGCCACGCTGAATAAAAGTTCGGTATTACGCCAATCACTTGAAAGTGGCGCTGTCGTTAAACCATTCTCCCTTGTGTTAGCCCTGCAAGGGGGCGGAGATTGCGATTGGCAATTGGAGGATTTAGTCCTCGACCTTACCTTGGTGCCTAGTCATCCAATATGGCAAAAGGTTAAGTCATTAAAAGATGAATATTTACAGACGTCACCGCCATTAACACCCAGTAAACCGGCGGCCAAAGCCTCGCCCCACGATGGATTTTATTTGAGCCAAGAACTGACCATCGAGCCTGTGCTTGCTGGCAGCGAAGAAGATACTAATCTGGTTTCGGCGTTACCGCTTAGCCTTAATCCCGTTTATTACCCTGTGGTCATCTACAGCCCCAAAACAGATAGCGCCTTTGAGGTGCAACTTAAGAGTAATTTACAGTCGACCAGCAGTTTATGGTCGAGCACGGCAACGCAAATGGTGCGTTTCGATAAAGATGCTGTATTGAGGGTGGAGTTTAATCCCGAAATTTTGCCCGACTATCAAGTGAATGTGTGGCGTCAGCCTGACCATATCTCGGTGCATTACCCCGACGGCACTGAATATCGTTATCCACGCGGGGATGCGCGACTCTATGCCTATGGTAAACCTGAATCTAGGCTCAATACCTTAAGTGCGAGCACCAAGGCCGAAGATAAGCGATTGTTAGCACAAATCTATTGGGCAGGTTATGCACTGGCGAAGGATGAAGAAAAAGCGCGTAAATTCTACCGAGAGGCGGCCGAGGGCGATGACTTGATTGCAATTCAGTGGATGCAATCACAGGCAGCCTATGCGGGCGAGGTGGAGCAGAGCCGCTATTGGCTACAACGCGCTGCAAGGCTTGGAAATATGGAAGCTAAACTGGAGCTTATTCGTCAACCACTTGAGGTTATCCTGCGTGGTAAATTGAATACAGCCGAAGCAAAAAGCGCGGAAGTTAAGGCGTGGGAACAATTAAATGTATTAGTTAATCAAGGTGTCCCCGAGGCCATGGGGATGATGGCTCTCTATCAAGTATTGCCTTGGTCGCCCTACTATAATGCAACGGCGGCATTAGCCAATTATCGTTTGAGTGTGCAGGCTGATCCCGCTTTGGCCCTTAGCGCTGCCAGTGATTACTATTATTTGCTCGAGGATTTTGAACAAAGCCAAGAGTTTTGGGAGATTGCCGCCAAGCGGGATTTGTATGCTGCCGCAGAATATGCCGATATCTTATTGAAACCGGCGCAGCGCAACCCCCTAAGAGCTCGTTATTGGCTTGATAAGGTTGCCTCTCAAGGTGAAAAACAAGGTATTCAACAGGATGTGCTGGGTCTGGCTTATTTTCAATTGGCCAGTTTACTCGATGCTGGAGAGGGCGGCGAGGCCGACCCGAAGCGTGCACAAATCCTGTACCAGCAAAGTCTCGTATTGGCTGAACGTTTTTCAAATGATTATGCCGCTCAAGCGAAGGAAAGACTCAAATCCCTTGAAGAGCGCCGCCTGTAGCTAAGTTAACAGGGATAACTCGATAACAGGCTTATTCAAGCCATAGGCAAGACAGGGAGATTAATCTATGGCTTTTCAATTTGAGACCTATCGTTTTAATACCGAAGATGCGATCCAAGTATGTGTTGGAGCCTTTGCGCTCGCGGTGCCCATTGGATTTTCTGAAGAGGCATGGCAACTCGGAGAAACCTTGCCACTGCTGAATTTACTGATGTTATTGGGTTTGTCGTTGCTGTTCCTTGGGGTGTTTACTTATCAGAGTGTGTTCCAACAGGA
Organism: Shewanella decolorationis; assembly: GCF_004354305.1. NCBI lineage: Bacteria > Pseudomonadati > Pseudomonadota > Gammaproteobacteria > Alteromonadales > Shewanellaceae > Shewanella > Shewanella decolorationis. The sequence goes on from NZ_CP037898.1 coordinate 501,157, forward strand.
TATTCGTCACCGCCTACCGGTGTTTATTTTTCGGATTATCGTTGCCTATTTGATAAGTGCTTGTGTCGTCAGTTTAGTGCTTCTGTGTATCGATAAATTGCCCTTAATTGACGACACTATGACTTCAATCAAACGGATTATCGTGATTAGTATGCCCGCTTCTATGGGGGCGATTGTGGTGGATAGCTTCGACAAGGAATAAATGTGGGTGGATATCATGACTTTTGTCACTGGTGCATTTAGGTTATGTTGCACATACTGGAACCCAATAGAACGATTGCAAAAGGACGCATTATGAACACAGCAACGCTTGCATTACTTATCCCTATTTTTGCCATTGTGGGCGGATATACAGTCGCGATTATGAAGATCCGCGAGCGCGGCAATTCCGTCAGTAATAAGCTTCAGGCCGAAAACCAACTGTTACGCATTGAGCTTGATAAACTACGCGAGCGGGTTGAAGTGTTAGAACAACTGGTGACCGACGAGAGTTTTCAATTAAAGCGCGAATTTAAGCGAGTCTAGTCCTAAATAATGGTCATGGTGCGGCTGAGTGCCATGATTCTAGCTTGTATCTAGTTGCTTAATACTGCGTTTAAGGCTTTCGACAGAGCGCCACTATGCCTTCAAGCCTTCGCCTTGTCTAAAGCCCGTTTAACTCCCGCTGAATGAACAGATATTTAATACGATTGGTATAAGTCATCGGGTGAGTGAAATGCCAAAACTGAGGTAGACTCGTGACAATTATGTTATTAGCCCAATATTGAGCCATTAAAGATCGAGTTAATATGTTTCTATCGCCGTATTTTTCAAAGCAAAATCAATCTATTTCTGTTTCTGCACAACAAGCCAGTGACTTCGCCAAGAAAATCGCCCAAGATTTCAATCCTATTCACGATGTCGGTGCAAAGCGTTTTTGTGTGCCCGGTGACTTGCTGTTTGCCCTCGTCTTAACCCAATACGGTTTAAGCCAGAATATGAAGTTTACCTTTGCTGGCATGGTTGGTGATGGCGTGGAGTTACAATTTCCGGAGCAAGTCAGCGACAGTTTTGCTATTTGTGATAACCGCGAAAAAACTTATTTACAGGTGAGCCGTCAAGGCGACATTAGCCGCTGCGACGCACAAACCGAATCCTTTATTCGCAACTATGTGGCATTTTCTGGGCATAATTTTATCGATATTTTGATGCCTTTGATGAAGCAGCATCAGGTGATGATTAACCCCGAGCGTCCCTTAGTGATCTACGAGAGCATGTCATTCGATTTAACCAGTCTCGACTTTGTGGAAGTGAAGTTATCGCTTGTACAACAGGAGCTTAAGATTGATGGCAAGCGCGGTGATGTGACGCTGCACTTTGAACTGCATAGCGGCGATACCTTAGTCGGTACCGGAATTAAAACCTTGGTCATGAGCGGCCTGCGCCCCTACGAAGAGGCGCAAATGCAGCAGATGTGTGCCGCTTACGAAGGGCGCAAAACCGAGTTTTAATTGAGTCTGAGGCCCGCTTTATCGCTCAGGTCTCTAGGGCGAGATAATTTGGGATAAAGAGTGGTTTGGGATAAGGCTTGAACTTGATCCCAAACCAAGGCGTTTTAATGCTAACTATGCTGCTCATCAATCGACAGTTGGGACACGGTATTTGCCACATTTTCTGCGCCAGTACGAATATCCCCCATCACAGCGGTCACTTCAACGAGTTGTTGTTTACCTTGCTCGGCAATTCGCTCTACCTCGTTCATCATGCTGGTGGCACTCGCAGTAAGTTGGCTGTTTTTGTCGACGACCGCTGCAATTTCACTGGTGGATTTACTGGTTCTTGCGGCAAGCTGACGTACCTCATCGGCCACCACGGCAAAACCTCGACCTTGTTCTCCTGCGCGGGCAGCTTCAATTGCAGCATTGAGCGCTAATAGATTGGTTTGGTCTGCAATAGCGCTAATCGTCGCTACAATTGCTTGAATACTTTGGGATTGCTCATTAAGTTGATTGATGGATTTTGTGGTCTTTACCGTTTGCTCGGCGATTGCATTTGAAGTATTTACGGTTGCATCGAGTAACTTCACGCCTTCAATAGCTTGCTCTACCGTGAGTTGCGAGGTTTCTAATGCAATATCCGCAGCTTCACGCACCGCTTTATTTTGTTCGATCCTTTTGGTGATATTACTTGCAAATTTAATGACTTTTATCACTTTGCCATTTTCATTCACCACAGGGTTATATACGGCCTCTAGCCATACAGAATCCCCATAGGCATTTTTACGCTCGAATAGGCCTTTTTGATATCTACCTTGTTTGAGTTCGTCCCAAAAGCGCGGATTTTGCTGATAAAAGGTATCGAAACAAAACATCCGATGGTGCTTGCCGACAATTTGTGATGCTTGATAACCCATGGTTTTTAAGAACTTTGGATTAGCCTGCAAAATAGTGCCATCGGGTTTAAATTCAATGACGGCTTGAGCGCGATCTAAGGCTGTAAAAATCGCTGCTTGATCATCGAGTTTGTGTTTATCTTGGGTAATGTCTGAGGCAATTTTCATAATTTTGATGACTTTGCCGTCCATCTTGATCGGAAAATAAGTTGCCCTTAACCAGACTTCTTCGCCATCTTTCCGGAACCGTTGAAAATTACCTTCTTTGGGTTGGCCTGATTTTAGGCTTGTCCAAAACTGTTGGTAGCTGGGTGAATTGGCTAATTCGGGGGAACAGAATAATCTATGGTGTTTGCCAACAATCTCTTGCAAAGAATAACCAATTTCTTTTAAAAATATTGGGTTAGCATCGATTATAAGCCCTTCTGGCGAGAATTCGATGGTGGCAATACAGTCTTTTATCGAGTCAATTGTGGCTTGCGCTTCCCTGCGTTTAGTTTCACTTAGCTCGAGGCTTTTACGTAATGAAGAATTAAACACTAAAGTACTCCTAATGAGTTTGGCAAACTCAGAAACGGCGATGTTTTTTAAGGCGCAAGAATATGTGTCACATTATAGTGTTAAATATAGCTGTGATTTAAGTTGCTGCTGGATTTGTGCATCATTTGTTGAGCAAGCTCAATACTAAAAAACCGTTCAGTAAGATCACTTATCCTGCAAAAAGTAAGCAAATGAAGTGGGATACTAAGGTAACCTCCTTGTTACCTTACTCCTTGGTCCCTGAGTTACGGGGTGTGAGTTAACCTATTTTTTCGATTTTGGCGGGCAGTCCTTGCCGCGCCGATGCGCCGCTGGCCCAGTCCACCAGCGGATAGCGCCCATGGCGGCTTGGGTCGAACAGATTTAAGTCGTTCATATTGACTCCGACGCGGATCAGCGGATTGGCGGCGATCTTTTTATCATCGATAACTATGTCCCGCGCGCCTAACTCCTTATGGCCATAGCCGTGCTCGATGGCAATACAGTCGGGATGTACGCCCGCCACACATTCAACTAAAGCCACCACACTGCCATTAGGCGTGCTGATCTTAACCGTGTCTCCGGTTTTAATGCCAAAACGTACGGCAGTTTGCTCATTGATGCGCACCGGATTATTGGGGTGCACTTGGCGTAAACGGTCCGAACCTATGCTCATCGAACTCATGGTATGCGACTTATAACTGCTGATCAGCAGCGGCCACTGTGACTTATCGAATGCTTGCTCCAAGGGCGTGCCATCGGCGAGCGCTGGGTGATAACGCAGTGGACAGCCACTCATATACTCACCGCTTAAGCTGTTGCGCCGACTGCCCACCTCAGGGTTCCACAGCATTAAGGGTTTTGGCCAAACCTTGCTGGGGTTACCCGCTTCGTCGCGACCAGCGCTGATATTCTCAAAGCGGCCGCCACGGGCAAATAAGTAACTGACTTTTTTGACTTCTTCGGGTTTGAGTCTGGCATTCAGTTCCGCTTGAATGCGCCCAACCCCACTGAAGTAGATATCCTCGGCATTGATATCGGCAACGGGTTTACCTAGGTAGGCCACGTTTGCCGCGCCATAGAGCGAAAAGTCAGCCGCGCGGCTAAGAGGATGCAGACTACCATCGGCGGCCTTGACCGCATTGTTACCAAAGCCGGGCAGATTGAGTTTTATCGCCACTTGGCTAAGGAAGGATTCCATACAAATCACATCGCCGTCGGCGGTTTTGGCTACCCTCGGCTCGACAATCGGCCAGCGCCCGGTAGCCTCTTTGGTGAGCGTGCCATGCCATGCGGCGCTCCAGCCCCAAGATTCATAGGTTAAGGTGTCGGGGACTATGTAGTCCGACAGAGCCGAGGTCTCATTGATAAAGCTGTCGATGCTGATAAATAGCGGTAATACTTTAGGATCTTTTAATTGTTCACCAATGGCTTCGCCGAGTCCCGCCTGACCATAAATCGGGTTACCCATATGGTTGATCCACGCCTTGAGTCGATAGGGATAACCATGCACCGCCGCAGTCAAGTGCTCTCCGAGTAGAGGCGATGAGATGGGGAACCAAGGCTCCTTTGACGGATAGGGCGACTCTCCCGCCTCGACTTTACGACGATACTCAGAGGTTTTTTCGTAGGGGAACTTAGAGCGGGAAAGGAATACGCCCTTAGGTTCGACCATGCCGTCAAACTCCTGCAAATTGTACCTTGGGCCAGATCCAAAGGCGGGGAAGGTGCCGCCTTTGGCTATCGCGCCACCCTTAAGATTTAGGTTACCTATCATGGCGTTAAGCATCATGATCGCCCATGCGCTGTAAAAACCATTAGCGCTCATGGTGCCGCCGTGGGAAATCACCGCCGCCTTAGTGCCATGGCTAGTAAACTTGTGGGCGAGGGCCGCGATTTGCGCCTCGCTGATATCACACTCCTTGGCGTAGTCGGCCATCTCGACGCTGCACGCGGCTTCACTGAGCAGTTGAAAACTGGATTTCACGCTCAGCTCGCCCTTTGGCGTATTCACGCTTTGCTCAACCTCAAGTTGTGCCTTGGCGCATTGTCCCGCTGGTAGGATCTGCCCAGTAGCGGCATCGACAACCAGTGGAGAATCCTGCTCGCCATAGGCTTTGCCTTCGAAGGGCAGGCCGAGATCGCTGGCATACAAATATTGGCCGTATCTGGGGTGATTTGGCGTGCTGATGATTAAGAAGCTGGCATTACTGAAGCCTCGGTAGCCTGCTGCTTTCGCCGCCTCGGCATTGGGCGCGGTTAAAAACGCACTGGCGTAGCGCTGGTTATCGATAATCCAGCGCAGCATGCCCATGGCTAGGGCTGAGTCGGTTGCGGGGCGAATGGGCAGCCAAGTATTGTTACCCGCGCAGGGCTGGCTCGAGGTGTTAGGCAGCATGGGCGACACCACCACATAGCTGAATTCTCGCCCATCGACCCGAGCGTTGGCCAATTGCCGCGCTTGGCGTTTAAAAGGGTTGCCCGACTGCTGCGGCGAGGTACCGATAAACAGCAAAAACTCGCTATTGTCCCAATCGGGTTTAAGGTGAGCGTACTTTTTTAAATCGTCGAGCAGGGCACCCGCACCTGCGCGATAGGTAAAGCCGCAATAGGCGCCGTGGTTGGCAAAATTTCGTGTGCCGAAGCTATTGAAGGTAAAGCGTTTAATAATGACATCTCGGCCTTCATCCGAGGCGTTTGACACTAAGAGCTGGTTGGCCTTGGGGCCATATTCAGGATTATTGGCATCGAGTGGCGTACTGATATCGCGAATTGCCCTTAAGCCTTCGACATGTCCCTCACCAAATAAGTCACCGCCATCGACGACCTCAGTCAGCAGTTGCTCGAAACTGATGCTTTGCCATTGCCCACTGCCGCGCGGCCCGACCCGTTTAAGGCATTGAGTGACGCGATAGGGGCTATCTAGTTGTTCCAACATGGCATTGCCACGGGCGCAGGCGGTAGAGCGCCCTTGTAAGCCTTGCTCCTGATAGGCACTTAAGCCGACTAAGGCGGTTTTGATCGGCGTATCGAAGTCAATATGTTCTCGCGCCGAGAGTGGATGATAGGGATTGCCGCTGATGCGGAGGATTTTATCTGTCTTATTATCGATACGGGCGCGCACGCCGCATTTGGTCCAGCAACCGAGACACATGGTATTGGCGATGCGCTGCTCATCGTTGCCAATCAGCTGGCCTGAGGTTAAATCTATTTTATATTCAGGGGCTAGCGAATTGCCATGGATAGGATCTTGGGTAGTCTTGCCCGAACTGCCATTTACCACACCTTTGCCCATTTGCGCTAAGGTATGGCTGTAACCTGCGGCAAATAATCCCACGCCACCCGTCACAGCAGCGCCTTTGATAAAACGACGTTTACTCTTATCCATTACGGACTCCTTAATGCGGTAACTTTTCTTAATGCAAATGCTCTTAATTAAAGCGATGAGGCTCACAAGGTCTGTTGGGCTGAGCGTGGTTGATGGCGAATAAATTCAGACACTAACACCATTAGCGCGAGCCACAGGCCGAAGGTGCCAGCGATGCCTAATAGGCCCTCTGGCCCCCATGGCAGTTGATAGAAGTAAGTGCCCGCACCGTATTTAGGGTCGGTTTGCGCTTGGATAAGTACAATCCAGCGAAATCCCCATGCCAGATGTACCGCCGTTAAACTGACGACTAACATCAATACCGAGGGGAGGCGGCGCACTGCTAATACCAATGCCAGCAAAGCGAGGGTGACTAAGACCCAAATGGCGGCCAGTTGCCAGCTTGGGCTGGTGTCTAATAACAACGCGGCTTCGTGCGCCGAGCCGTTATCGAATAAGGCCCAGCCGATAAGACACAGGGCGAAGAGGCCAAAGCTTGCCCTGACCCATTGCAGTAACCTGTCTTGGGTGCTGGCTTGATAACCGTGCAAAATGCGATTAAGCAGGGCGAGTGTGCCGCAGGCGGCAAGCAGGGCACTGGTTGCCATCAATGGCGGCAACCAATAGGTATGCCAGAGCGGTCGTGCTTTAATCGCCATGGTCTCCATTCCGGTATAAAGCGCAATACTGCAGGCGCTTAGGCTAGCAATCAGTGCGATTGGCTTGATCCATTTATCGCTATCCCAGTCTCCTAAGCGGATAAGTTGGGCAATACGCCTCACCCAATCTTGGGACGATTCCCCATGTGTCGAGGCTTTGGTTGGCAAGTATTGGCGCAGTAACAACCAAGCAAACACTAGACTCGTGCCCGAAAATAGCGGCAGTAAAAAAGCGCCGTACCACATCCACGAATGCGGCCTGATTTGGGCATAGAAATGCCATGCCCGTAGCGGTTGATGTAGGTCTGCAAGCAGCGCAATCGGCGCGACTATACCAGCGGTAAGCATCAAACAGGCGCAGAGCTTGAGCAGTCTGGCATCGGTTTGTTTCGCACTAAATAAATGAATGGTCGCCACCCAAACACTGGCGTAGGCCAAACCCATTAAAAAGAAGTATTGCACCGCCCATGGCAGCCAAGTGATGGCGATATCTGGAGTAAAGATTTCTTTAATGACCATGGTGGATCTCCTCGCCAGTGTCTGTCAGTAGGGTGCGAACGGGGGCTTGGCCGTTAATGCGATCTTCAAAGGCGCTGTTCATGCCGATGTAAAACACTCTAGGTGCGGTATTGGCATCGGGCTTGAGCACCTTTATATCCGCTTGATTTGCTTTGAGTAACTGGCTTATGTGGCTGTGAGGATCGTTTAGATCGCCAATCACCCTTGCTTCGCCGACACAGGTTTCGATACAGGCGGGTAAGAGTCCAGCTTCGAGCCTGTGGGCGCAAAAGGTGCATTTATCGGCGGTGTTGGTCTCATGGTTGATAAAGCGCGCATCGTAGGGGCAAGCCTGCACACAATAGCCACAACCGACGCACCATTCGTTGTTGACGACCACAATGCCATCTGGGCGTTGGAAGGTGGCACCCGTGGGGCAAATCGGGATGCAAGGCGGGTTTTCGCAGTGATTACATAGTCTTGGTAACATCAAAAATGCGGGCGGCGTAGCAGCATCCTGTTGCGACACTTCATATTGCTGCACTGTGGTACGAAATTGCCCCAAAGGCGGCAGGTTTTCGAAGGTGCACGCCACGGTACAGGCCTGACAGCCGACGCAGCGACGCAAATCAATCACCATGCCGTAGCGTTTACCCGTAGCTGCAGTTTGAGCCGGTTGGGCTTGCACTTGCACGACGGGAATGAGCGCGGCGCCGACACTCACACTGGCCATTTTGCCGAGAAACTGACGTTTACTCTTGTCCATAGGGATTTCCTTCACTCTTACAGAAAGCTCACTTCATGCCCGTAGATATCAGCGGCTGAGACTAAGGGCTGGGTTTAAGGGCATTCTGGTAAAGTGAAGGGGGGATAACTATAGTGGTTTTCCACATAGCGGCAGAGGGTTTGATCTAGCGCAACAAATATTCGCTACAATAGCGCATTCTGCTGTGATTGTTTTTTGTAAGTTATGGGGACGAAGTATTGTACAGGACGTTATTTTGCATACTCCAAACAGCGATGAGTGTTGGCTTTTGTGCTGCGCGATGGCCTAGTAATACGCTTATCATCTTTTTGATATTATTAGTGTGTAGCCCTACTGCCATGTCAAGCACGGGCGTGAATCCTGCCGCAGTTAACGTGCTTGGGGGGCAAGAGTCCACCACAGAATCATCAACATCCCTTACCTTATCCGCCCTCGATGCAAATAACGCTTTGGTTAGCGACAGTCTTGCGATTTTGTCTTCCGAGGCGGGTTATCAAGTGGTCGATGTAGGCGTATTGGCCATTCGGGGCTATAAGAGCACAGTCAATCGTTGGCAGCCTTTGATGGGCTGGCTTGAGTCGCAAATACCTAATAGTTACTTTAGATTGCATCCCTTAAGCATTGAAGAATTAGCCAAAGGCGTTGAAACCGAAGCGTTGGACTTTGTTATCACTAACCCTGGGCAGTCGGTGATGTTGGCGCGGCAATTTTCCCTGTCTTGGCTCGCCACCCTACGAAGCCCAATCAATAATGGCGCCGCGATGCAAGTGGGGTCTGCGCTGGTGGTCAGAGCCGATTCACCCTATCAGACCTTACAGGATCTTAAGGGCAAGCGCCTTGGAATTGTCTCCAAAAATGCCTTTGGTGGTTATCTTACTTTAGTTTATGAGGCACAGCTTAAGGGCATAGATTTACCTGATTTTGTGGGGGAGATTATTCCCTTAGGCTTTCCACTCGATAACCTTATTTATCAGCTCGGTGCGGCAGATAAGCTAAGCGATAAATCCCCAAGTTTAGATGCGGCAATTGTGCCCGTATGTCAGCTTGAGCAAATGCAGGCCGAAGGTTTGATCAAGCTGCAAGATTATCGGGTGCTCGATAATCAGGCGCCAGCGGGGTTTCATTGCCAAGTCTCGAGTCGGTTATACCCCAACTGGTCTATGGCTAAAACCAACCGTGCGACTCAATCGCTCGCAAAACAGGTGACTCAAGCCCTGTTTGCCCTACCCGAAGACAGTCCCGCTGCTAAAGCCGCCGAATCTGCGGGTTGGACCACGGCTGTGAGTCAATTGGCGATAGATCAACTGCTTAAAGATCTCGATATGCATCCCCTGCAAACGCCTTGGTGGCAGCGGGCGTGGCAATGGGTAAAACTGCATCAACATTGGGCATGGTTTGTGTTAACCATATTGGTATTGCTCAATGTGTACCATTTCTGGCTCGAATATCGTTTTAGTCGCCGCGGCCGTGAGTTGATAAACACCCAGAGACAACTCAGTGAAAACCGCGCCCTGTTGGAGCATGCCCAGCGGATTGCGATTGCGGGGGAGTTAGGGGCGAGCCTCTCCCATGAACTCAATCAACCTTTGGCGGCGATTGGCCATTATTGCCATGGCGCCGAGGTACGTTTACAACGAGGGACGAGTCCTGAAGAATTACAATCCGTGCTGACTTTAATCCAGCAAGAAGTCAGCCGCGCCGACAGTATTATCAGCCGTTTACGTAATTTATTGAAAAAGCGGCCTGTGTCTAAGCAGCTTCTGTATTTACATCAGTTAGTGAACGATACTGCGCCGCTGCTCGCCTATGAACTGGAGCAGCACCATATCCAGCTTTCGACCAATGTGAGCGGCGAAGCCTATCAATTGCCTTTAGATGAAGTGGGCATGCAGCAACTATTGCTCAACCTTTTGAAAAACGCCGCCGATGCCTGTGTGCAACGCCAGCAGAGCGAGGTCGATGCGTCGAAACCCTATCAGCCCACGATTGATATCGACCTGCGTTACCAAGAACACAAGCTACTGCTCACGGTCACAGACAATGGCACAGGTTTAACTGAGGATGCCAATCTGCTGATGCAGGCCTTTTATTCGACTAAGTCTGAGGGCTTAGGGCTAGGGCTGGTGATTTGCCGTGATATCGCCGAGAGTCATGGCGGCCGCTTTAGCCTAGAAACCGCTTTAAGTGGCGGCTGCCAAGCGCAGGTATCCTTACCCCGTAAGTTTGATGGAGCACCAGCATGAGCCACGCATTGCCCGTGTATTTAATCGATGATGATGAGTCGGTGCGCCGCTCGCTGCGGTTTATGCTCGAAAGCTATGGCCTGAATATCCGCGACTTTGATAGCGCCGAGGCGTTTTTTGCCGCCATCGACTTAAGCCAGCCTGGCTGCGCCTTAGTCGATGTGCGTATGCCGGGCTTAAGTGGGCCGCAATTACATGCGCAATTAGTGCAGCACAATAGTCCGTTGGCGGTGATTTATTTGACTGGCCATGGCGATGTGCCCATGGCGGTGGAGGCGCTAAAACTCGGGGCGGTGGATTTTTTCCAAAAGCCCGCCGATGGTGCCAAGTTGGCCGACGCAGTCGTTAAAGCGCTAGAGCATGCCAAGGCGCATTATCAAGATAATCAATATCTTCAGACTTATCAGACTCTCACACCGCGGGAGCGGGAAATCCTTACCCTTATCGCCAAAGGCTATAAGAATCAGGAGATTGCCGATACGCTGTGCATCGCTATGCGTACGGTCGAAATTCACCGTGCGAACTTAATGAAAGGCATGCAGGTCGGCTCGCTCGCCGAGATGATATTAATCTACGGCCGGATTGCCGATCGCCTTGCCCCCACATAAAACCGCCCTTGTTCGCGCGAATTGGCGTATCCTTGGCCGTTTGATGTGAGCTAACGCATTCAGCCCTAGGTGCTTAATTGCCAAGGCTCGACGATTGCCTTATTTTAGGGGCTAACTTTTAAGGCCAAGACTTTTAACGCTGATTTATGAAGTCTTAGGCCGCTTTTGGATGACCTTATCGTTCGCTTTGTGCATAAGGTGCTCCCGTTTGGATAAGGAATGAAATGCCAAGCTTGATTCGTATTGTGCTGATTGATACGCACCTTCCGGGCGTTGTGGAACTCGCCCTCAATGGCCATACCAATATTTGTGGTACTAACGCCTCGGGTAAAACCACTCTGCAACGTTTAGTGCCGGTATTTTATGGCGAATATCCTAGCCGCGTGGTGCCTTCAACCCGCGATAGTTTCGAGCGTTGGTACTTGCCACACGATTCAAGCTACATCATTTACGAATACCAAAAGGCCGATGGCTTGCTCTATCAAGCCGTGCTGGCATCGGCGGGTGATGGTAAAGGGGTGAACTACCGCTTTATCGCCAAAGGTTTTGAGTTAAGCGATTATATTAAATCGCAAAATGGTGACACTATTCTCTGCCACACCATGGCAGAACTCGGCCGGGATTTAAAACGCCAGGGCGTAGCCACCACCAACTTGCTCAACACCCGCGAATATCGCGCGATTATTCAAAACGATCGCACTTTGTTAAGCACGGGCAGCAACCGTAGCGAACTGCGAGCCTATGCGCGCCAATTTGCCCTGTGTGAAGGTGAGCATTCACTGCGCCATATCGAAAAACTCGCCAAGGCGGTGCACTCCAAAGAAGGCAAAATGGAAACGGTCAAATCGATGATCGCCGCCATTTTGGAAGAAGACGGGGTAAATCCACCTAGCTCACGCCTCAATCCGCAACGCGTCGAGGCGTGGATCCGCGAGAGCCAGTTAATCCAAGGCTTTGAAGTCATTCGTCCCGAGTTTGAAAAGCTCGAGCAGGAATTTAACCAACTGCTCAGCGCCGAGATGCGTCTCTCGAGCCTGTCCCGTGGCTATCGCAATGACGAAACCTTAGAGGCCGATCGGTTAGAGATCCAACAAACCTTGTCTAAGGAGCTGAATTTAAAGCTTCGAATGTTGGATGACGAATGGAAAGAAGTGCGTGATGAGTTAAACCTCGACCTATCCGCCGCCAAGGGCGATGTGGCTAAGTGCGAGTATGAGTTAGATGCCATTGAAGATCAGCACGGCGCCTTTTTAGATGCCAATATTGAGCAAGCTAAGGCTGACTTGGACATGCTGCCAAACTGGCGCGCGGACATGGAAAACTTAAGCGAGCGCCATAAGTTACAAACCGAAAAACACCAAGATATTGAAGCGGCTTACAATGCCCGCCGCAGCAAAATTGGCGAGCAGTTAAACCGCGAGCTCGAAGGCTTACACGCGGACCAAGACAAGCAACGCGAAGCGCGCGACAAACAGCGTGAAGTGGCAAGAGCCGATCTCGATGCCCTCGAAGCCCAATGGCGCAGCCAAATGGATGCGGGCAAGGCAAGCTTTAGCGAGCAGGAATATCAATTCAAACTCAATGCCGCCGAGCTTAAATTACGTGTCGATGGTGTGACCTACACCGAGGAAGAAAAGTTAAGCCTTGCGATTTTCGACGAGCGGATTCACCGCGCCGACGAAGAGCAAGAAAGCTGTAACGCTAAGGTGGAACGCTTAACTAGCGATGAGCGTAAGCTGCGCGCCAAACGCGACCAAGCTAACGAAGCGCTGCGTATCGCCAGCCTGCGGGTTAACGAGCGCCAAACCGCGCTCGATGAACTGCACCATATGCTGTTCCCGCAGTCCCATACCTTGCTCGAATTCCTGCGTAAGGAAGCCCAAGGTTGGGAGCAGAGTCTGGGTAAAGTGATTGCCCCCGAGTTGTTGCACCGCACCGATTTACACCCAACGGTCACGGGCGAGAGCGACACTGTGTTTGGGGTGCATTTAGATCTTAAAGCCATCGATGTGCCTGAATATGCCGCCTCCGAGCAGGAACTGCGTATTCGTTTAAGCAAGGCCGAAGAAGCGCTGCAAAGCGCGCAGGAATTACAGGCCGAGGCCGAATCTCAGCTGGTGGCGATTAACGGTGAGCTGGATAAACTCAGCCGTGAACTGACCTTTGCCCGCACGGCTTACAAGAATAGTCGCGATGATTTACGTCGTCTGTTCGATGAAAAACGCAGTGAGCAGGACAAGATCAATAAGGCGCTGGCCGAACGTAAAGCCTTTGCCCAGCAGCGCTTAACTCAACTCGATGGCGAGCTAAAGCTGCTTAAGCATCAGCATCAGCTCTGGCTCGAAGAGCAAAAGGAGCAGGCGCTCGAAGCGCGGATGGAAAAACAAGCCTACTGGCAGGAAGTCATTGGCGCGCTCGACAATCAACTCGGGCAAATCAAGGCCACTATCGACGCCCGCCGTGAGAGCGCTAAGGCCGAGCAAAAAGCCTGTGAAACCTGGTACAAAAACGAGCTTAAATCCCGTGGTGTGGATGAGGACAATATCCTTAAACTCAAGCAACAAATCCGTGAGCTTGAAACCAAAATCAGCCGCGCCGAGCAGCGTCGCAGCGAAGTATTGCGCTTCGACGATTGGTATCAACACACTTGGCTTATCCGTAAGCCCAAGCTGCAAACCCAGTTAAGCGACGTGAAACGCGCCGCCTCGGAAATCGATCAGCAGCTTAAAGCCAAGACTCAAGAAGTGAAGACCCGCCGCCAACAACTCGAGACCGAGCGTAAGGCCTCGGATGCGGCGCAGATTGAAGCCTCTGAAAACTTAACTAAACTGCGCGCCGTGATGCGTAAGTTGGCCGAGCTGAAATTGCCCGCCAACAATGAAGAAGCCCAGGGTAGCCTTGGTGAGCGTTTGCGTCAGGGCGAAGATTTACTGCTAAAACGCGATTATTTGATGGGCTCGGTTAAGCAATATGTGGAGCATTTCGACTCTGTGATTGCTAGCAAGTCAGGCTCAGGTTTAGCCGAGACTTGGGAGCGTGCCCGCGAAGAATCGAGCTTTATCAACGACAAAGGTATTCGCCTGCTGGATTACCGCAAGCTTGTGCCGCAGCTTGAGCAGCTACTCAATGTGATGGTGCCGCAATCGATTATGGCGCTGCGTGAGCAGGGGCGGATCTTCGGGGTCGATTTAACCGCCTTCTACGATGTACTTGCCGATATCGATCGTCGAATCGCCTCCCAGAGTGCGCGTATTACCCGCGAAGTGGGCGAAGAGTTATTCCTCGATGGTGTGTCCGAATCTGCGGTCCGTATTCGATCTAAGATCAGTGAATTAGAGTTTTGGCCTGAGCTTGAGCAATTCGTTAAAGCCTTCAAACAATGGAAGGCCGACGGCTTTAATGGTCTGCCCGATGAGGAATACACCAACAGTATGCGCCGCGCCTTAGACATTATTGGCCGCGCGGCCTTAACCGGCGGTATTGCTAAGTTGCTGGAAATCGAGTTGCGCCTCAAAGAGGGCAATAGCGACCTGATTATCCGCACCGACAGACAGCTGAACGAATCCTCGAGCCACGGTATGGCTTACCTGATTTTATGTAAGTTCCTGTTGGCATTCACGCGCTTGCTACGTGGCCGTGCCGATGTGACCATTCACTGGCCGATCGACGAGCTGGGTACGCTGCACCATACCAACGTGAAGAAGATTTTCGATGCCTGTGGTAACAACAATATCAGCGTGTTAGGCGCCTTCCCGAACCCAGAGTCAGAAGTGCTGAACCTGTTCGAGAACCGTTACATTATTAATAAACAAACCAAGAAGTTGCAGGTGGTGAAGCCCAAAGCCAATCCGATTGCCGATTTGTTGAGTAAACGCCTGAGCAAGGAGGCCATCTAATGAGTGCCATGAATGAGTCAAACCAAACCGTATTAGTCGGCACGGGCGCCATTATCGAACTCTTGCTAAAAGGTGAGTTTATTTGCCGCACCACCAATGAAGATGGCTGGCGCGCATTAAAAAATCACAGTACCCGCGAGCGGGTCGAGGCTTATCTTAATCAAATCAATCGCACCGTGGCTTCGGCCGCCGAGGGGGATGTGTTTTTCTGCGGTTATTTGCAGTTAGGCGAGAGCGAGCGCAAGGTGATTTCATCGCAGTTTAAGGATATTTGTCAGGCACTTATCCCCATGGTGGAGTGGCTGGTATTAGTGCAGGAAGCCAGCGGCCAAGATGCTCCCTTAAGCGAAGGCGCGCCAGTGCGATTAACAGAGCTGCAAAGCCGAATTGAAGATACGCCCGCGTTTCGTGAGCAGTTGGCCAAACTCAGCCAATACCGCTTATTCGGCTCAACCAGTACCAATAGTGATGCGCAAATTAAGTTAGTGTTCAAACGCTTAGTGGAGCTTGGTTATCTGGTGCGCCCTAACGTTGAAAAACAAATTTATATCGCCACCGGCAAGCTGGATTACCTGTACGAAGTGATCCGCTTTATCGACGAGACCGAAGGCCTAAGCCTTGAAGCGCAGGCGGAAACGGCGACGCAGCGGGATTTACTATGATGCCTTGGACAATAACGCATAGCATCAACCAAGGAGGCCGTGATGAGCAGTAACTTACATCAGGCTGGGGTGAAGCTGCTCAAACAGTTAGGTCGCCATGCTGACATCATTATGGATGCCTATCTGGCCGGTTCGCTCAAGGAAGAGAGCCATGATCCCGCCGTGGTTGAAAAACTCAAGCAGGCGGGGATTTTATGGCGCCCAGAGCCAGACCAAGAGCTGCGCCTTAAACGCTCGGTGCGTGCCTTGCTCGAAGAGGGCTTAAGTGATGAGCGCAATCGCCAAATCGACTCCAACGTCGGCTCGGCGCTCGCCACCATTAAGACCTTGGCCGACCACTATAAAGAGGCGCGCCACAGCTCAGACTACAGCGCCGCCGAGGCGTATCTGTCTGATTTAAGTGAGCATGTGTATAGCTTTGCCGACAGTTTGCGCTACTCCATCCGCGTGTTGTGGGGGCGGATCAACAACGAGTTCGGTTATGTCGGCACCATTAACGCTAAGATCCGTGAAAACGAACTCGCCCAGAGCCAAGTGTCTGAATTGCTCAATGGTTTGGAGATGTTCCAGTTTAGCGAATTAGGTGAAATCGCCGGTGATATCCGTGAGTTGCGTAAGTTGCTGGTCACGACCTTGCAGGAGACCATGAGCGACTGCGCCCAGGAACTCAGTGTGGTGCAGGGTAGGTTGCTGGAACTTCTCGGCCGCTTTAGGCAAATTCGTGGTCGTACTCGCTTGCTTAAGGGCTGGTTACTGTACACAGATTTGCATCCTGATTATCGCCCTGCAGACCATGTGTCGCACAAGGAAATCCCAAGCCTTTTCAATCGCGCCGAAGTGCTGTTGGCCCCAGCGTCTGTGGATGTGCATAACGCCAGCCAAGAGTTTGAGCTGATGAACATCGTCGCCCATATCAAGGCGATTAGCCGTCAGGGCGTGATAGAAACAGTGCGTGAGCAGGATGTGAGCGTGTCGCTTACTCAGAGTGAAGACTTTGATATTCCTGATAATCCACTCAAGCAAGCCGTAGATGCCTATTTTGTTGATGTGATTGAGTCTGGCTTACGTCAGTCGGCGCTCGACTACTTAGCCGAAAAAGCCCTGCCATGGGATGCTGAAAGCTGGATTTATCAAGTGATTGGCGGCTACGACGGCTTACCCGATGAGCATAAAGCCTATTTCGAGTTAGAACCCTTAGGCGAACCCCATCCGATCTACAGCGGTAACTTTATTATCCGTGATGTGGAATTATGGCTCGCCTAGGTCGGCAGCAGTTGCAACTCTTGGAGGGCGTTTATCTTAACCGCTCTCCAAGGGTGAAACTCACCCCGAATTGGCGAACGATTTACCGCGAGTTAGAAGTGGGCGAGCTGGATGGTGCAGAAAAATATTTGTGTTTTGCGCCGCGGGATTTTGAGTTGCTGCGCCAGGGCGTGTTGGCAAAAGAGGGTGTCGATTTACAGGCGCTGGATTTTAATCTAGACCGTATTGCCATGTCCGCCCAAAGCCAGAATGAAAAGCTGGCGAGTATTCGCCCCGAAGCCGAGTATGTTTTGTTGAAGTATCTCGGGTTTGAGTCATCTCCCGTGGGGATGTCTGCGCGTTCTTCGTTACGTATTCCCTTAGATGAAGCGCAACAGCTTTGCCATGTGTTTAATGTTAACGCCATCTTAGTGGTTGAAAACCTAGATATATTCGATGCCATCACTCAAGCGCGCCTACCTGCCGAACTTAGCCGCGTTATGGTGATTTACCGTGGTAGCGGCCACCATTCCCCCATTGGTGTGCGACAGTTTTTACAGGCGATGGTAGGTAAAATGCCGATTATTGCCTTTACCGATCTTGACCCCGCAGGGTTGCAAATTGCCCATACCTTAACGGGCATGACCCATTGTATCGTGCCGCAGTTAGCACTTTTCGCGCCCAACGAGTTACTCGCTATCCCACAAATTAATTCCGCGGATGACTTTGCCAAGCAAGCGCCTCAGGCTAAATATTTACAGTCAGCCGATTTAAAAAATTGGCGGCCATTAAGCCTTTGGTTAACTCAGCAACGTATTAGCATTAAACAGCAGCACCTGCTGGCGCATCGGCTCGAGCTAGTGCTACTGGCATATTGTTAGTCGTTATCCTTCACAATCTCTCTGTTAAGTTCGATATCTGTAGTTTTTAATACCATTTAAAGTACTTATTCAGTTTTTAAATCTAGTCTTATTCGGTATCAATCGATTAATTGTGTTTATTTGGTTTAAATACTGTTTAATTTTTGATTTTTTAACTTATGTATTAATAGCGTGATTATTAATCGATAATTTTATTTATGATAAAAATCAGTTAAATACAAAATTTTTGTGATGGGTTTGGCTTAATTGAAAATGAAATAAGTAAATTTATTCATTGAATTTACTGCCAGCATGTTTCACTATCCCCGCCTGAAGCGAAAAGGGAATGGCGATTTTGCTCATCAAGGAAGATGAAGAATAAAAGATGAGCTATTTGGGGAAACCACAAGCATGATTAAATCACTTTCGACACGGATCTTTATCGGTCTGTTTGCGGGACTTATTCTTGGCACCTTAGTGCAATATTTTCTAAACGATATTGGCTTCTTTTCTGGCAATTTAGTCGAACTGGCTGGCGGCGTCGGCACCATGTTCGTCAATATGATCATGATGTTGGTCGTGCCTCTGGTATTTGTCAGTATCGTTTGCGGCGTATGTGAGCTGCAGGACTTAAAAAGCTTTGGCCGCCTTGGCGGCAAAACCTTCGGCTTTTACATCGTTAATACCCTGGTCGCTATCTCTACCGCCCTATTAGTCGTATTACTGCTAGACCCTGGTAAAGGCGTCGATATGAGTAGCACCGATGGGGTTGCTATTACCGCGACTGAACTCCCAAGCTTAATGGCGCTGCTAATTGATATAGTGCCGCGTAACCCGGTGGCGGCTTTTATGTCGGGCAATATGCTGCAAGTGATCTTTATGGCACTGATGCTGGGCGGGGTGATTAAATCCCTCGGCGAGCATGTGGCTGGCGCGGTACAAGGTTTTCAAACCGCCAATAAAATCATGATGAAACTGATTTCTGTGGTGATGAGCCTTGCGCCTTATGGGGTGTTTGCGCTGATGTTTAAGTTAGGCGCCACCTTATATGCGGCGGTATTTATCAGTGTGCTCGAATATGTCGTGATCATTCTGGCGCTGTTATTACTGTGGATTTTTGTTGTCTATCCGCTTGCGGTCGGTATGTTCACACCGATTTCGGCCAAGCGCTTTCGCGAGAAAACCCAAGAGCAAGTACTGTTTTCCCTGTCTACCGCCAGCTCTAATGCCACCATTCCTGTAACCATGCGCACCCTAACGGAAAAGCTTGGGGTGAATCGTGCCGTGGCAGGTTTTGGTGTGCCGCTCGGAGCGACCATGAATATGGGCGGCGTGGCGATTTATATCACGATTGCGATTTTCTTTGTTGCCAATGCCTTCGGAATGCCAATCACCAGCGAGCAACTGCCATCGCTACTGTTTAGTATCTTTTTGTTATCTGTTGGCGCGGGTGGTGTGCCTGGTGGCGGCATGGTGATGATTGGGGTGTTAATCCATCAAATGGGTCTGCCGATTGAAGCCTTTGCAATTGTGGCCGCACTGGACCGCATCATCGACATGGTGCTGACCTCCTGCAACGTAGTTGGTGATACCGCGGTATTGACCATTGTCGATCAAACCGAAAAGGCCCATCAAGTCGAGTTGGTTGATAGCGAGTCTTAAGCAACAGAATAAAAAAGCCACTGATTACAGTGGCTTTTTTATTGATTATTTGCGTGTCAGCTTATCCAAGTAGCCCATAGCAAAGGCAGATAACACAAAGGTAATATGGATCAGCAAGTACCACATGATTTTGTCGTTATCGATATTCTTCACATCCATAAAGATTTTTAGCAGGTGGATAGACGAAATCGCCACAATCGAGGCAGCCACTTTGTTTTTGAGTGAGCCTGAATCTAATTTACCCAACCAGCTGAGCTTCTCACTGTCTTCGCCCACATCGAGCTGCGAGACAAAATTCTCATAGCCAGAAAACATCACCATCACAATCAAACCACCAACAAGGGTGATATCAATTAAGGACAGGCTGACCAGCACTAAATCCACTTCACTCATTTCAAAAATGATCGGCAGAATATGGAAGATTTCTTGGAAGAATTTAATGCCTAAGCCCAATAGCACTAGGCTGAGCCCCAAGTAGATGGGCGCCATAATCCAGCGTGATGCATACATGAGCTTTTCAAATATTTGTTCCATATGGAGTAAACCCTTAGTGGTTAAAGCGTAAAAATCAAATCAATGAAGCCAAAACAATAACATACTGGGTTAACGCTGCGCTATCGGCCAATCGCAAAGGCGTGAGGTATATGCAGCTAAGCCCAAGTTGCGGGCTTAGCTGATTTGGTTTTTGTAGTCTTACAGCCAAGGTGAGTTAGGTTAGTGGGGTTAACTATCCCATTTTATCCCTTGCGGCTTCTGGCTAAAGCATTAACTCATTGCCTGCCGCAGGCTTTCGCACTGTTACACCAGTGACTCGCTGTAAATACGTCCCTGTAAGCTCTACTAAAACATCCTGTTTTAGAAGGTCACCGGTGCAACAATGCCAGTTTTGGTGTAACCATTGAGTGAAAAGTTATACTTGTGCTGTTTTTTTGATACCTCGCTCACGCAACGAACGTAAATGCCCTGCGGCAACTTCGTAGGGGATGGTGAACTTCTTTTGCCTTGGTGTTAGCTGTTAGTCCTAAAGAGTTATGCCTGCCCATCTTTCCCCTCTCCTGTTTTTTGAATGACATTTGTCATCCGTAATTGCTGACAACTCACACTGCCGTGATTTAGCGGATGCAGGGATACTTAAGCCATACCAACAAGGAGGCTTAATCATGCAACATCAATCACTGGATCAACAACTTATCGAATATCGCCAAAAACGTGCTTTAGCTATGCCTGTATCAGGCATGATTGTATGGACGCTATTGTTTATCTTGAGTTTTATTTTGCCAGCATCGCAAATGGTGATGGCAACATTTATCGGCACGGGTTCTATTGTCTACCTTGCTATGGGAGTCTCGCGTCTCACAGGTGAGAATATCTCCTTCAAGAAAAGCGCTGATCGTAATTGGTTTGAGACTGTGTTTTTGGCTGCCATGGGGATGAGTTTTTTAACTTTTAGCATCAGTATTCCATTTTTTATGGAAAACTATTTAGCCTTGCCCTTCGCCCTTGCAGTACAAACAGGATTAATGTGGTTGGTTTTCGGCGTGTTAGCGGCGCAAAAGGTGGCGATTGTGCATGCGATTGTGCGCACTGTGGCTTGCGTGGCAGCCTTTATGTTATGGCCTGAGTTGAGTTTTCAGCTTCAACCTTTGATTGTGGTGGTATGTTATGGGTTTTCGATTCCACTCATGGAACGTCGTTGGAAGATTCAGCAAAATCTTTGTGTTGCAAATTAGTTGTTAGTCAGTTTTGCGGCCTTACGGCCGAGGTAAGTCAAAGTCGTGGGGCTTCACCCCACACCGGATAATAATGCTGGTTTGTTTAGCGTTTGAATTGGCAAAGTTATCGCTGTGGGTATGTGAATGATTGCGGCCTTTCGGCCGAGGTAAATCAAAGTCGTGGGGCTTCACCCCACACCCGACCAAGAGGGGATCAACAGCAATTCCCTCTTGGATCTCCCTTGCCGCCCCTAGCGAAGTTAAATGCATTGGTTAGTGGCTTCGTGCTTATTCGAAAATCACTAACGCTTCCGATGGGGCGTCCCTTCCCCCCGAAAGCTACGCAGACGTCCTGTCTGCGTCACGCGATTTTCTTGAACGCCCTTCAGCAACTTCGCAGGGGAAGGTGAACTTCTGTTGCTAATGTATCGGCTGTTCATCTCAAAAGAGTTACCCCAGTTCTATCTTTCATTGGTAGGTTTCGACTCAAAAAATCTTACCTGTATTGCCTGTGACGAGTGGAGTGAGATTTTCTTTAGAGGTTATAAATTTCTAATAATATCAGGTGGTTTATTCTCTTTTTAAAATCATTGAATGCTGTATAATGCGAAAATGGATATTTATAATGGGGAAGATTATGAATTCAACAAAACTAAACATTGGAGCTAAGTTTTCATTGTTTGTTGTTTCATTCTTACCTCTATTTTTATTGCTTGTTTTTTTGCAGTTTTATAGAGGTAATATAAATATTTCACATCCGGAACTATGCGGGTCTTTTTTGTTGCCTCAAATATTTTCATCGGTTTTGTTGCTGGTGAGTTTGGTTGGTGTTTTAGGGTTGTTCTTAACTATTAATAATATGAAAAGGCGAGTTTTTAAGGATGGGTTCACAGGTAGGATTATAGAAATTGAAAATAAAAATAGTGATGTGATTTTGTATTTGTTTACATATCTTGCTTTACTTTCATTCTCTGATATGTCTAAAACTGATAATGTAGTTATTTTATCTACGTTTTTGATTATTACTTATCGTATTTATGTTAATTCTAATATGTTAATTGTTAATCCGGTGCTGGGCTTTTTTAAATATAGTATTTACCAAGTTTCTTATGAAAATAATGGAGTTGCAAGAAAAGGGATGATCATAACTTCTTCTAGTGATTTGAATATAAATGTTTGTTTGAATATGTTGGATTTAGATAAGAACTTATTTTATGTTGAGGTAGCAAATGGATAGTGGGATCGCAACGTTAGATGTATTAAAGCCTGAAGAGTTACTTGAGTACACTGAATTGCTAAATGACAAGGGTAAATCACTCAAATTGTCATTGTTCTTTGTAATGCGTGAACTAAAAGCAGGGGTGAAACCCAATGATCCAGTGATGGATAAATACAACTTCAACTTAGTAAAAGCATCTTTGACTGATGAATTGATTGGACACTTCAGGGGGTTGCTTGCTACTCAGATTGAGAAACATTCTGCAAAGGATGAAGTTGAAATTAGTGAGTATAGGGTTATTGATGATGACTCTGGGGATAAAATTTACTCTTATGCGTTAAATAATGCTTTATCATTTTCGGATGTGGTAACCAATAAAATTGAAGATGATACTAAGTATTCAATAGTTAAAAGTCTTACAGATCTAAAAAGTAGCACTAGTTCGACTGCTGGGCCTAAATTATGGGCATATTGTTTACGTGTGGAAAATATAAATAATAGTGAGATTTTTTACTCATTCAGAAAGATTGCTGATGGAAAATTAATTACAAGCGATCAAAGTATTAGAGATAGGGTTTCGGCACTTTTTGATATTAATCATAAAGAGTTGAAGGCTTTTGATGGAAACTTAATTAATTTTGATGATAAAATTGATTGTGTATGCATAAAAGATAGATTTTATGTTTTTCATAAAAAATCGTTTGAAAGTATCCTTGGTATGGATGAGGAGTTTCTTGAGGTATCTAAAAAGACATTGAAGACAATTCAGTCATCTAATGTCATTGATGAGCATGGTATGGGTATTCTTGACAATCTTATTACCCATAAGCCATCAATTAGAAAACAGTTGATTAGTATCACTGAAAAGAATAATCATCAGGATATTCATATCGAAGAGGTTAACCGTGTTCGCACAGAACAGATGAAAAAAGACCCTTTTGAAATCGAAAATGGAAAAATTAAGTTTTCTTCTGAAAATGCAGAGTCTGATGCAAGGGACTTTTTAAAAATTATGAATGATTATTATAAAAAAGGTCTAACGTCTGGGAAGATTTACAAGACAGATGCTGGCAGTTTAGTTGATAAGTAGGAAAGTTCGGACAGGCGTAATTCTTTCTGAATTTACAGTCCATACAGCATCGACAGGAGTTCACCTCCCCTCGGAGTTGCCGCAGGGCATTTGCGTTCGTTGCGTGAGCGAGGGATGGATGCCGAGATAGCGTCAGTCGAATCAGGGACGAGCGTCTGACGCGATAGCATAAGAACGCTTAATGCCCAAGGGGTTTTCAACTCCGTTAGGGGCGTCTTGGAGCATCCAAGGAGGATAGGACGAGCAGTCCTCCTTGGTCGGGTGTGGGTTGAAGACCCACGACTTTGATTCATCTCGGCCGTAAGGCCGCAATTTCTAATCGCGATTCACAGCGATAACTTTGTTAGTGATACACCAAACAAATCATCACAATTGATTGAGGGTGAAGCCCCACGATCTTGATTCACCTCGGCCGTTAGGCCGCAATGACTCCGGCGGTAAAGCCGCATCTAAACTCAAATGTCGCATTCTGCGACAATAAAAAAGCCACTGTGGTTAGTGGCTTTTATCATAAAAAAATCAAAGCTTAAGCGATTCGGCTTAGTCTAAATCAGGTTCTTCGCTGTAATCCAAACCATGGTAGCTTAGGCAAGCGTCAACTTCATTGGCGCTACCTAGGATAACCGCAACGCGTTGGTGAATTTGCGTTGGTTGAATATCCAGAATGGTTTCATAACCCGTAGAGGCTTTACCGCCAGCTTGCTCGACTAAAAGGGCCATTGGGTTGGCTTCGTACATTAAACGCAGCTTGTATGGCTTTTTCGGATCTTTATTGTCGGTTGGGTAAGTAAAGATACCGCCGCGAGAAAGTACGCGGTGCACGTCACCCACCATGGCGGCAATCCAGCGCATGTTGAAGGATTTTTCGCGTGGGCCAATTTTGCCTAGCAGTAAATCGGCGATATAGGTCTGCATTGGCGCTTCCCAAAAACGTTGGTTCGACATGTTGATGGCGAATTCTTGGGTGTCAGGGCTGATGCTCATGGCCGCGTTGGTCAGTAAAAATTCGTTAGTTTCTGGGTGCAGGGTAAAGAGTTGCACGCCTTGGCCTGTGGTGAGGGCGAGCATGGTTGATGGGCCGTAGAGCACATAACCTGCGGCTAACTGATTGCGACCCGATTGCAGGAAGCTCGCTTCGGTTAACTCACCCTGTGGTGCAGGTAAAACAGAGAAAATTGTGCCGACCAGCGAGTTGATATCGATATTCGATGAACCATCTAGAGGGTCGAAACACACCAGATATTGACCATTGGCGCTGACTTCAACCACATGATCTTCTTCCTCAGAGGCTAAGCCGCGCACTGTTCCGTCGGCTTTTAATGCATCTTTGAGCATATCGTTGGTGATGATATCCAGTTTTTTCTGGGTTTCACCTTGCACGTTTTCCTGTTCGGTCGCGCCTAACACACCGGCTAAGGCACCGTGGCGTACGGCATGGCTGATGGCTTTGGAGGTGTCGGCTAAGGTCAAAATCAGTTGCGAGAGGGATTCGTTCACTGCCTTTGAGGTTAAGTGCTGGGCAAGAGTCTGCATGTTAGGTCCTTTAGGGGTTCAACATTGAGGTCAATTTCATTATTTGCCGCGAATAATAACTCAGTTAGTCGACAATTTCAGCGATGTTGCTGTGGGTTTTACGCAATTTAGGTTGTTACCGTTATCTGTTATCGCAAGGCGATGTTGGTTATCTTGAAAATTGAGCTAACTTAAGAAGTTTGCTTGCTAATTTGTATCTGTATATTGCCTGCGCTTTTTATTTAGGCTTGGCCTCTGGCACAATGGCGGCAGTTTTTTAATCGCCACCTAAAGGCGAATATGCTTCCAAGGAATAATAATGACTAAAAATGGGTTAGCTTCTTCCCTGCGCTCGGTGACATTGGGCGCCTCATCCCTACTGATAGCGAGTCAACTGGCCATGGTTTCTAGCGCGATATTGACCCCCGCCTATGCGCTTGAGGGTGGCACAACCCCGCTGACTATCGAGCGCATGAATGCGTCGCCTGCCTTGGCGGGCACGAGTCCCCGTGGATTAAAGTTATCCCCCGATGGCCAGAGGGTGACTTACCTTGCGGGGCGTAAAGACAACCAGAACTTTTACGATCTCTGGCAGATGGACGTGAAAACGGGCGAATCTAGCCTATTGCTAAATGCCGATAAGCTGGCGAGCAATGAACTGTCCGATGAAGAAAAGGCCCGCCGCGAGCGTCAACGTATTTATGGCGAAGGCATTATGGAATATTTCTGGGCCGACGATAGCAAGGCGCTGTTGATCCCTGCCTCGGGTAATCTGTATTACTTTTCCTTAGCGGATAACAGCGTTAGCCAACTGCCGATAGGCGAAGGCTTTGCCACCGATGCTCGCCTATCGCCCAAGGGCAATTTTGTATCTTTCGTGCGTGATCAAAATCTATATGTGTTAGATCTGGCGACTAAAAAGCTTGAGGCCATGACCACAGATGGTGGCGGCGCGATTAAAAATGCCATGGCAGAATTTGTCGCCCAGGAAGAAATGGCTCGCATGACGGGTTACTGGTGGGCTCCCGATGAGTCGGCCATCGCCTTTACCCGTATCGATGAGTCTGGCGTTGAGTTAGTCACCCGCAATGAAATCTACGCCGATGGCATTAAGCTTACCGAGCAGCGTTATCCGGCGGCGGGTAAAAACAATGTCGAGATCCAACTGGGCGTGGTGACGTTAAGCAACAAAACCATCAATTGGGTCACCTTAAGTGAGGATAAAAATAAGGATATTTACCTGCCTCGCGTCGATTGGTTGCCCGATAGCAAGCATTTATCCTTCCAGTGGCAGAGCCGCGATCAACAAAAATTAGACCTGCAACTGGTGGCGCTCGATGCGCTGACCAAGCCGAAAACCTTAGTTAAAGAGCGTAGCGATGCTTGGGTGAATCTTAACAATGACCTGCACTTCTTAAAGCAACAATCGGCCTTTATTTGGGCCTCGGAGCGTGACGGCTTTAATCATCTGTATTTGTTTGACCTAAAAGGTAAGCTGAAGACGCAACTGACCAAGGGCAATTGGGCGGTCGATGAGCTGGAATATATCGATGAAACCGCAGGTTGGGTGTATTTCACTGGCCGTAAAGATACCCCAATCGAAAAACACCTCTACCGTGTACCGTTAGCGGGTGGCAAGGTTGAGCGCGTGAGCAGCGAGGCGGGGATGCACAATCCGGTATTTGCCGATAGCCAAAGCGTGTATCTGGATTATTTCAATAGCTTATCTCAGCCACCACAGATCAGTTTGCACGGCGATAAGGGCCAACACTTGGCGTGGGTCGAGCAAAACCAAGTCAAAGCGGGTCATCCTCTGTATGACTATGCAGGCTTGTGGCAACTACCTGAGTTTAAAGAGCTAAAAGCGGAAGACGGACAAGTCCTGCAAACGCGCCTCTTTAAACCCGTGCCCTTCGATGCGAGCAAAAAGTACCCCGTAGTGGTGCGCGTATATGGCGGCCCACATGCGCAATTGGTGACTAATAGTTGGAGTGAGCAGGATTACTTTACCCAATACTTAGTGCAGCAAGGTTATGTGGTATTTCAACTGGATAACCGCGGCAGTGCCCACAGAGGCACTAAGTTTGAGCAAGTGATTTACCGTCACTTGGGCGAAGCGGAAGTGAACGACCAAAAGGTTGGCGTCGATTATCTGCGCAGCTTGCCCTTTGTTGATAGCAATAATGTGGCGATTTATGGTCACAGTTACGGCGGTTATATGGCCTTGATGAGCCTATTTAAGGCGCCGGATTACTTTAAGGCGGCGATTTCGGGCGCACCCGTCACTGATTGGCGCTTGTACGACACTCACTACACCGAACGTTATCTCGCCCATCCCGCGAATAATGAACAGGGTTACGAAGCCAGTAGCGTGTTCCCCTATGTGAAAAACTACCAGTCGGGGCTATTGATGTACCACGGCATGGCCGACGATAACGTGTTGTTTGAAAACAGTACTCGCGTGTATAAGGCGTTGCAGGACGAAGGCAAACTGTTCCAGATGATTGATTATCCCGGCTCTAAGCATTCGATGCGCGGTGAAAAAGTGCGTAATCACTTATATCGCTCGCTGGCGGATTTCCTCGATAGACAGCTTAAAAACGGCAAATAACTCACAGTAGAACGCTGTTTAACCAAGCGTATGCAGTTAAACTAGCGCATGCAGTTATCCAAGAGTGAGGCTAACACCTCACTCTTTTTTTACGCGGTATTTGGCTAATACCTTAGCTACCACCTTAGCGAGCACCTGAGTTAACGCTGTGGATAGCGCTTGGTCGTGAGTAAGTGCTCCATTCCAATCGGTGCGCTTAAAGTCTGCGATGGCTATTTAAGCTTGGCGATTCAAGTTTTGCGGGGGTGATAAAGCGGGGCAGAGGGTTTGCCATATTGCAGAGATAAAAAAACCAGATCCGAGGATCTGGTTTTTTATTATTCAAACGGATTTAGAAGATTAGTCTTCTAAGTTACCGCAGAAACGGTAGCCTTCACCGTGGATAGTCGCGATGATTTCTGGCGTATCTGGCAAGCTTTCGAAGTGCTTACGGATACGACGGATAGTCACGTCAACAGTACGGTCGTGTGGCTTTAACTCTCGGCCAGTCATCTTCATCAGTAGATCGGCACGAGTTAAGATTTTGCCTGGGTTTTCAACAAAGTGCAGCATAGCGCGGAATTCGCTACGTGGCAGTTTGTAAGATTCACCCTGTGGGCTCACCAGAGAACGGCTATTGATCTCTAGGCTCCAATCGTTGAAACGGTAGTACTCGACAGAGCTCTTTTCTTCGACTTCGTTACCAGCGCTATTCACACGAGTCAGAAGGTTGCGAGCACGAATCGTCAATTCACGTGGGTTGAACGGCTTGGTAATATAATCGTCCGCGCCAATTTCAAGTCCAAGGATTTTGTCGACTTCGTTGTCACGGCCTGTCAGGAAGATCAGACCGATGTTGTTGATTTCACGTAATTCACGTGCCAACAACAGACCGTTTTTACCTGGTAGGTTAATGTCCATAACCACTAGGTTAATTTTGTTTTCCTGCATAGCCTTATGCATTTCTGCGCCATCATTGGCCTCAGTGACCACATACCCTTCTGCCTCGAAAATACTTCTCAGCGTGTTACGGGTAACGGCTTCATCTTCAACGATCAGAATGTGCGGATTTTGCATATTAATTACCTAAATTTTAACCAATTTTATTCTAACCATAAGAACCACTTACATCGGATCCTTATATTCATAAAATGTTGATACTTCCTCTAACTGCTCTGTGCTTCAAAGGAAAGATCTTTACGGCGACACGTCAGGATGTATATAAAGTGCACGTTTAAAGTGTAATACGTTAAAACGTAACTAGTATCAACTTCGATAAGCAATAGTTATAAATAGTTCCTTAACTATTGTTTTTTTTAAAATGTTTAAATGCTAACTCAAATGTAGAACACATTTTAAAAGATGTCTGGCTAGCTTAAGGTGATTTCGCAGATGAATCTAACAAACCCTTGTCAAGATTAAGCAAACTTAATGTTATCTGCTTAACTAGCCAATGGCGACATTGTACTCGTTTTAGGCATTTGTTAACAAATGAAATGTTAACAAATTTCTCGTTGAGGGCCTGATTTACCATGATATTTACTTTAGTCATTGATTAGTATAACTAATGTATTTCTAATTCTTGTGAGCCAGTTCACGCCTCTTTGGATTTTTGAGGCGCTCTGCTACACTAGCGCGGGTTCATTTTTCGACTAGACTACCAATGGACAACATGACTCAAGATTTGTGGCAGCATTATCAATCGCCGTTGTTTTTGCTTACTCAAGCATTATCCTGTGATTTCTCCTTTGCCGTAATAACCGCCCATAATCCCGCTTCAACCCTCCTTAGTCCCAGCCAAAACCGTTTACTCGACCGCCAACTCCTCCGTGATATTGAATTAATCGGTAGCCCCTATCGTGCAATGGTGGGCGCATCGCCAGATTTATCCCATATGGAAAAGAGCTGGGCGGTGTTTGTGGATAGAAATATGGCGCTGCAGCTAGGGAAAAAGTTTAATCAATATGCCATCTACATGGTTGAAAAGGGCGAGGTGAGTTTAGTGCCTTGCACCTTAACCGGACATACCGAGGTGTGTTTAGGCAGATTTAACGACTATGTTCGCTTAGTTTACGAACTGCCCGATTTAACGACTTAATCTCGTCAGCGCGGTTTCGACTCTCCAACTAAGCTTTGCCTCAGGGTAAGGCTAAGTTGGTTATTTTGTTATTTACGCCATCTCAGTGCTACAGCTTCTGACTTGTCTGCTTTAACTACTCATCTTAAATTCCCATTGTTTTTAAAAGCGTTTATTGAATTTGTATATAGTGTGTGAAATTAGCATTGACTTCATTAGGGGTTTATTGCTACTTTTTTCGTCCCTTTCCGGCGGAAAGGAACAGAAGAGGAGCGTTAACTAGGTAGTCAGTCAGAGGAGCACAAACTCCAGCGATGATTGATGAGGGAGATTAACGCCGAGGCATAGATGTGGTTGCTGCATGTTTATGTCGGTCGCTTAGGCTGAATCCTAACGATTGTCACCTGTAATTGGTGGAGAGCTTCTGGTGACGATTGCTGTTTCCCTTCTATTGGGGTGCGTATCATTGAGCACCAGGCTCTTCGAACGAAGTTAGTTCGGAGCGTAATCATGTTAGTTAATCAATATCTTATCCTTGTTTGTGCCGTGTCTTCTGCTTCTGCGGAGGTACGATAATGTCTCTTGTTGTCGCAAAATTTGGTGGTACCTCTGTCGCCGATTACGGTGCAATGAATCGCTGCGCCGATATCGTACTGGGCAATCCCGATTGCCGTTTAGTGGTGGTTAGTGCCTCCAGTGGCGTGACTAACCTTTTGGTTGAGCTCACCCAAGAGTCGATGAACGACGATGGTCGTTTACAGCGCTTAAAGCAAATCGCGCAAATTCAATACGCAATTTTAGATAAACTGGGTCGTCCCAACGATGTAGCCGCGGCATTGGATAAGCTATTAAGCCGTATGGCGGTATTGAGCGAAGCGCTAGCATCCCAGCGCAGCAAGGCCACCATGGATGAGTTATTGTCCCTTGGCGAGCAGTGTTCGTCGGCATTATTTGCGGCGGTATTGCGGGAAAAAGGCGCTAACTCGAGTGCCTTTGATGTGCGCCGTGTGCTGCGAACCGACAGCCATTTTGGCCGCGCCGAGCCACAGGTTGAGCAAATTGCCTCTCTCTCACGTGAGCATTTACTGCCGTTGTTATCTGAACAAGTGATTGTGACTCAAGGTTTTATTGGTTCAGATGAAGCCGGACAAACCACTACGCTTGGCCGTGGCGGTAGTGACTATTCTGCGGCACTGTTAGCCGAAGCCTTAAAAGCCTCTGCGGTTGAGATTTGGACCGATGTGGCCGGGATTTACACGACCGATCCGCGCCTTGCGCCAAACGCCCATCCTATAGCCGAAATCAGTTTTAACGAAGCCGCCGAAATGGCGACTTTTGGTGCTAAAGTGCTGCATCCTGCGACGATTCTTCCTGCGGTGCGCCAACAAATTCAAGTGTTTGTCGGCTCAAGTAAGGAGCCTGAAAAGGGCGGCACGTGGATCCGTCATCAGGTTGAAGATGCGCCCGTGTTTCGCGCGGTTGCGCTGCGCCGCGACCAAACGCTACTCAATTTACACAGCCTGCAAATGCTGCATGCACAGGGCTTCTTGGCGGAAACCTTTGCCACACTGGCAAGACATAAGATCAGTGTGGACTTGATCACCACTTCCGAAGTTAACGTATCGCTCACCCTAGATAAAACCGGCTCTGATTCTAGCGGCCAAGGGCTGTTGAGCGAAGCGCTGTTGCAGGAATTATCACAGCATTGCCGTGTGCGTGTTGAAGATGGTTTAGCACTGGTGGCGATTATCGGTAATCGCATCGCTACGACTGCGGGCATTTGCCGCCGGGTGTTTGAAGTGCTTGAGCCCCATAATGTGCGCATGATCTGCCAAGGTGCCAGCCCACATAACTTGTGCGTATTGGTAGCCGAATCTGAAGCGGCGCAAGTGGTTAAAGCGTTGCACGAAAATCTGTTCGAAGGCGTGTAATATGCAACCGATTGCATCGTCTTTAACCATTGGGGAGCTTGCCGCAGGGCAAGCACTCACCCTGCCGATTTACCACTTTAAGCCAAGTGGTCATGTCGCTGGCCCTAAAGTGTATATTCAGGCCAACGTCCACGGCGCAGAGGTGCAAGGTAATGCGGTGATTTATCAATTGATGAAGCAGCTCGAACACTGCGATATCTTAGGGGAAATTACCTTAGTGCCCTTAGCGAATCCGCTGGGAATTAATCAAAAGAGTGGCGAGTTTACACTGGGGCGTTTTGACCCTATCACAGGGGCAAACTGGAACCGCGAGTACTTAAATCACTCGATTGATTTGCCCGCTTGGTACCGTGAGCATGCCGAGCTTAGCGATAGCGCACTTATCCAAGCTTACCGCAGCACCTTAGTCGAGGCGTGTCAGCAGCGTTTACGCAACGAGTGGGGCGTGACGACGGGTCACAGATTAGCGGTTAATCTGCAGGCCATGGCACACGAGGCGGATATAGTATTGGATCTGCATACCGGGCCTAAATCCTGTAAACATTTGTATTGCCCAGAATATGACCTTGCAGCGGCGCAGTTTTTCTCGATTCCTTATACCTTAGTGATCCCCAATAGTTTTGGCGGGGCTATGGATGAAGCGGCATTTTGCCCTTGGTGGCAATTGAGTGAAGTGGCGAAAGCGCAGGGTAGGGATCTCGAGATTGCCGTTTCTGCTTTTACCTTGGAACTGGCGAGCCAAGAACGCATTTGCCTTGAGGATGCTTTAGTCGATGCCAAAGGCATTTTGGCCTATTTGAGTCATCGAGGGGTGATCGCCGAGCGAGTCGCGCCCGCAAAGATGCCGCGTTTTGGCTGTTATCTTAAGGATTACAAAAAGTATCATGCGCCCATGGCAGGATTAGTGGAATATGTGGCGCCCGTGGGAGAGCCACTGGCGGCGGGTGAGACCTTAGTTAATCTGCTGCGCCTTGACTTATATGGCAGTGAGCGGGAGCTCACGGCGCTCAGTTTGCCGCAGGATTGCGTGCCCATACTCCATTTTGCCTCGGCGTCAGTGCATCAAGGTACTGAGCTTTATAAAGTTATGACGAATCTGTTTGAGTTGCCACAGTAACGGCAATAGGTAAAACAAAACGCCAATCATGAGATTGGCGTTTTTTATTACAGTCTACAACCACTTAAAGCGATAGAAGAGCGCCATTTGCAGGGCGACCAGCGAGATAAGAATGCCGCAGAAGGTCGCAAAGGCCCAGGTATTATCCGCACCGGGAATGCCACCAATATTCACCCCAAGCAAGCCGGTTAAAAAGCCCAGCGGCAAGAAAATGGCCGAGACTAAGGATAAGAAATACAAGCGCTTGTTTAGCTGCTCCGATTGCTGGCTGAGTAACTCTTCTTGGGTCACATTGGCCCTATCACGCAGGGCGTCTAAGTCTTCAATAGTGCGAATAAGTTTGTCCGTGGTTTCGCGCATCTTGAGTCTTTCTGGCTCGTTAAATAGCACAAACTGATCGGACAGCATCTTAGCGAATGCTTCTTTTTGTGGCCCTAAATAGCGGCGCAGCGCCACGGTTTGCCTGCGTAGCTCGGCGATATCTGTGCGTAAATCTTTCACATTACCTGAAACAACTTGTTCTTCTAAGTCAGACAGTTGTTCTTCGAGTGTGTCGATAAAATCCACTTTGCGGGTGGTGAGCCTTTCACATACGGCGACGATAAAGTCTCCCGTGGTGGTGGGGCCTGCGCCTTCCATAATGAGTTCGGCAACATCTTTGACTGAGAGCAGCTCGCGATCGCAGGTTGAGATAATTCGTTGTTTATCCGCGTAAATACGCACTGCGACCATGTCTTCTGGCGCTGAATTGGGGTTTAAGTTTACCCCGCGCAGGGCCAGCAAGACGCCTTCGCCAGCCAGTACGGCCCGCGGGCGAGTATCCTGGGCGAGCAGTGCATCGGTTTCGACTTTATTCAATCCGCTGTTTAGCACCCAGTGGCGGGCTTTTTTGTGGCGATAACGAAGGTGTATCCAGATCAGTCCATCTTTAGGATCCCAGGTTTCAAGTTCTTCTGGGGTTAAGGTTGACCCCGCGCGCGCGCCGCTAAGCACTAAGCTGTAGATAAATCCATCGTGCATTACGCATTCCATCTCTTGCTAAATCATGGCTTCAAGCTAACTGATTTCGTTGTAAAAATGAAGTCTAGGCGACGATTGTGCTGACAATCGCAGCCCTTGGTGGGGCTAAATTGCTGGCCAAGCAAGTTACGATGAAATAGATTAAAATTAGCCATAGTTGTAATGCATTGAGAAGATAAAATGGAATATGAATTTCGGCGTAACAGTTTGACGGGCACTTATTTAGCCAGCTTTAGTATGGACCATGAAGTGCTGGGCCAATGGTTTACTGAGGAGTTGGGGCCAGAGTTAGCCAAAATTCAACAGGTGCTCGATATTATCAAAGAAATTCAAGCAGGTAAGCGTGATTCTTGGCGGTTAATCGGCGGCGATCTCACCCTGGATCTGGATGAAGAACAGGCGCGCATTTATGCCAATGCTTTAGGATTTGAGCAAGAGTTTGAACTCGAGGAATCGATGTCCCTCTACGATGCGGAATCGGAAGCCTATTGTGGCTTAGAGGATTTAGAGGAAGCCCTGTTAAGTTGGTATCAATTTGTGCAAACGGGGCGGTAGCTCTGCTTTCAATTTCGGTAGTTAATAAAGGCAATCGATTGATTGCCTTTATTTTTATCTTCGCTTGGTATCAGGAGGTTTCTGTATCAGTTGTTCAGATACCTTACCGCCATTTCGGTTCTCGACTTGGCATTGGCCTTACGCAGCAGGTTTTTAACATGCACTTTTACCGTGCCTTCACTGATATGTAAGTGCTCTGAAATCATCCGGTTGCTTAACCCTTCTGCAAGTTGTTGCAGTATCTGTAGCTCCCTTGGCGTGAGGCTTGAAATCCATTCCTGCTCATCGGCGGCATTTTTAAGCTCGTACAGATATTCTTCAACTTCTTTACTGATCACTCTATGGCCTAACATGGCATTTTTAAGCTTATCGAGCAGCAAATCCGGCTCGGTATCTTTCAGCAAATATCCATCGGCACCGGCGCGCAGTAGTCGAATAACATCTTGTTTGGCATCCGAAACGGTGAGGATCACAATTCTTGAGGTTACACCCTCTTGGCGCATGGCGTTGAGGGTATCTAGCCCAGTCATCCCCTTCATATTCAGATCGAGCAGTACAATATCGGGTTCATCGGTGGCGACGGCGCTTAAGGCGTCTAAGCCACCGCCGACTTCGCCAAAGAGACTAAAGTCCGGATCGGAGGCGATCAGCTGGCAGATCCCTTTTCGTAGGAGGGGGTGGTCATCGACCACTAGGATTGAATAAGGCTTACCCATGTGTAGGCTCCTGTTGGGAAGGGAAGATTAAAGTAACTTTGGTTCCCTGTGACAAATTGGATTTGTGAGTCGATGCTAAGAGCGCATCGGAAGGTGTTTGCTCTTGCTGTTGGGTCATTTTAGCGCTACTAGTCTGCGCATCATTGCTGCTAAATACAACAGTGCCGCCTAACTTACTGGCACGCTCATGCATAATGCCTATGCCGAAGTGTTGATCCCGCTCTTTAATGTGGCCAATGCCAACACCGTTATCGCTCACACTGATATTGACCATGCCATTATCGTCTTTATAACAGCGAATATTGATTTGGCTGGCATTGGCATGTTTTATCGCGTTGAGTGTGGCCTCGCGGGTAATTTGCAGAATATGGATATGTTGCTTTGCCTCGAGCCACTGGGGTGAGAGTTTATAATCGAGATGAATTTTGATCTCGGTATTGGCCCTAAGTTGCTCTAGCATAGCCTCCATCGCGTTCTTCAGGTTCGGTTCTTTGATGGTTAATCTGAAGGTGGATAATAACTCCCTGAGCTGTACATAGGCTGTACTGACGCCTTCGTTGATCTCCGTCAGTTGCCCCTCGATCGCAGGGCTGCGGCAACTATGATCTAAGTTTTTGCGCAGTAAACTAATTTGAATTTTGAGGAAGGACAGCACTTGGCCGAGGGAGTCATGCAATTCCCTAGCAATCACTCCGCGCTCTTCCATCAAGGCCAGTTGTTGGCGTTGCTCGGTGGCATTATGGATAACGATGGAGCGAGTGAGCATGATGGCGAAGTTTTTAAACAGCGGCGTATTCGTATCCTGCGCTGAGATAAGCTCTAAGTAACCTAAGTCGGCCTGCTCAAATTGCAGCGGAAAGCGGGTGCTGTTTTGAGTATCTTCCGGCCAACCACCATCGGCTTCAACCACTTCTAACTCTTGCTCTGGGTACTGAATAATCAGCCTTAAATAGTCGATAGACTCATAATCTTTTAATTGATTTAACGCCGCTCTAAGTGCCTTGTAGTCGAGTTTATTCGCATTTAGTGTCAATAGGTTATCGTATAAAAACGCGAGCTCATTGTTTGCTCTGGTGAGTGCTAGGGTCTTTTCGGCCACTTGGGATTCTAAGTTGCCATACAGGGTTGCTAACTCGCGGGCGGTTTTTTGCAGCGCATGGGTCAGGGCGGTGAGCTCAATATATTCGGTCTCGGGCATTTCTATCTCAAAGTTACCCTTCGAAATGGTGTTGGCCGATTCCATTAACTGCTGTAAGGGGACAACGACTTTTCGCTTGGTAAAACGTACCGCTAAAAAGGCGATGGCGAGCATCAACCCAAGCCCAAAAATCTGACTCGCGGCAAGCAGGCGCAGCTTAAAGGCGGCATGGTGCTCCATTTCTAACACCAACAAATCAATGGTATCGACAAAGTCTTTAAGCGAGGCGGCGTAATCGCGGGAGTTTTCCTGCTCAATGTAGTACTTCATCACCAGCCATTTATCGATGACGAGTTGATACTGATCGGCGATCTTTTTCGGGCTAAGCCAACCCGTGGAAGGTTGCAAGGCTTCGGAGTGCAAGGTGTTTTCAAACTCGGCAATCTTCTCTTGGGCGGCGTCACTGCCCGAATTGGCATAAAACATCAGCCGGTAACTTTGCATCCGCAGGGAACCCGAGGCGTTGATGGCCTTTGCATCGCCTAAACTGTAAGACAAATTGATGATTGCGAAGATAGCTAAGCTGCTTGAAAGCAAAATCAAAACTAACATTAAGCCGAGAATTTTTGAGGTAAGACTGCCTCGTTTCATATGTCCACTACCTAGATTACAACCACTGAGTTAATGGTACTTTAGCCGTGTTTTTTACATTAGAAAATAATGTATTACATTAACAAAAGCATAAAAATGTGAACAACAACACTATTACATTTTGATCTAGCGCAAACTTCGTTCCAGATACCCCCTAAGAGGTATATTTTTGGCGGTATTTAGCTACTAACTTTGACCTTGGAGATGTCGTGACTCACTAAAATAATGCAACACGGAGATGAGATGATGAAGAAGATGACAGGTAAGTCCTTTGCACTGAGTGCATTGGTTGCCGCCAGCTTCATGGCGGCGGGTGCGATGGCGAGCGATAAGACCGAGCCTCGCAATGAAGTTTATAAAGATAAGTTTGCTAATCAATATAATAGCTGGCATGACACCGCAAAAAGCGAAGAGATCACTGACGCATTAGCGGGTGATCCAAGCTTAGTGATCCTGTGGGCTGGTTATGGTTTTGCTAAAGACTACAACGCACCTCGCGGCCATATGTATGCCGTGACTGACGTACGCGACACGCTGCGTACTGGCGCACCAACTAGTGCTGAAGACGGCCCAATGCCAATGGCCTGTTGGAGCTGTAAGAGCCCTGACGTACCACGCCTGATCGAAGAACAAGGTGAAGACGGTTACTTCAAAGGTAAGTGGGCTAAAGGTGGTCCAGAAGTCGTCAACACTATCGGTTGTAGCGACTGCCACGAAAAAGGCACCCCAAAACTACGCATTTCACGTCCATTCGCTGAGCGCGCAATGGAAACTATCGGCACACCATTCGACAAAGCTTCGAAGAAAGACAAGCAATCTATGGTTTGCGGTCAGTGCCACGTTGAATACTATTTCGAGAAGAAAGAAGATAGAAAGAACTTCGTAAAATTCCCTTGGGATTCAGGTACTACTGTTGAACAAATGGAAGCTTACTACGATGCTATCGAGTTCTCTGACTGGACTCATGCGCTGTCTAAAACGCCAATGCTGAAGGCGCAACACCCTGGTTATGAAACTTGGAAACTGGGTGTACACGGTAAGAACGATGTGAGCTGTGTTGACTGCCACATGCCTAAAGTGACTAACGACAAAGGCCGTAAGTACACAGATCATAAAGTGGGTAATCCATTCGATCGCTTTGAAGAAACCTGTGCAACTTGCCATAGCCAAAGCAAAGAGTTCTTACAAGGCATCACTAAAGAGCGTTATGCCAAAGTGAAAGAGTTAAAAGCTCGCGCTGAAGGTCAATTAGTGAAAGCACACTTCGAAGCGGCTAAAGCGTGGGAAGTGGGTGCAACTGAAGCCGAAATGAAGCCAATTCTGACTGACATCCGCCACGCTCAATGGCGTTGGGACTTCGCGATTGCTTCCCATGGTGTTGCGGCTCACGCGCCTGAAGAAGCACTGCGTATCCTAGGTACTGCGGTTGATAAAGCGGCCGATGCCCGTGTGAAATTAGCCCAATTACTGGCGAAGAAAGGCGTGACTGACGCGGTTGCTATTCCTGATATCTCTACCAAAGCTAAGGCTCAAGCTGCACTGGGTATGGACATGGACAAGATGAATGCAGAGAAAGAAGCATTCAAGAAAGACGTGTTACCTAAGTGGGATGAAGAAGCGAAAAAACGCGAAGCAACTTACAAGTAAATATTCTTGAATATGAGCTAACCCCTCAGAGCAAAGCCCCCGTAACTCAGGTTACGGGGGCTTTTTATACCAATCGTATTAAATATTTGTTCATTCAGCGGGAGTTAACGGGCTTTATGCAAGGCTAATGCTTTGAATTAATTGGATGTTTAATGTGATTGGTATTATTACTGTACTCGTGCGTATAACGGCTATTAATTTGGCTCAGTTTTATAAAATGGCGTTGACTGACGTCGAATAAAGTCATGTTCAAACTGTTCTGGCGTAACGGGTTTGCCATAGAGATAGCCTTGTCCGTAATTACAGTCCTCATTGCAAATAAATGTGTCCTGAAAGGTATTTTCAACGCCTTCTGCAATGACTTTTAGTTTAAGTTTTTTCCCTATCGCAATCATAGCTTTAGTGAGCTCTCGTGCTTGCTCGCTATGTTCGAGTTTGCTGATAAAACAGCGATCGATTTTCAAAGTATCGAAGGAATACTTTTGCAGATAACTCAGTGAAGAGTAACCGGTACCGAAGTCATCGAGTGAAATATGAACCCCCAGTTCCTGTAGTTGCGAAATCGCATGATGGGCTATGTGCTCATCCTGTAGCAGCATTCCCTCTGTAATCTCTAGCTCAAGAGCGGTTGCGGGTAATTGATATAGGGTCAAAAGCTCGGCGATATGTTCACCAAAGCGAGGATTACGCATTTGCACTGGAGAGATATTAATGGCGATTTTAAAGTCTCGTTGCAATATCTGGCACCAATAAGCAGTTTGCTTTAGGGCTGAGTGCAGAACATAGTTGCCAATTTCAATGATTTGGCCATTACGTTCGGCTAATGCAATAAATTGATCTGGTGCCACTTGACCTAGCACTGGGTTATACCAGCGTAATAGGGCTTCTGCACCTATAACTTGGCGTGTGTTGAGTTCGATAATCGGTTGGTAGTGGAGGCTGAGTTCATGCTTTTTAAGCGCATCGACTAAGTAGGATTCAATTTGGTAGCGCTCATTAAGTATGCTTTGTGTTTGTTGATCAAAAAAACTGTAACTGAGTCCTTCAGCTTTGCTGATTGTCATGGCCGCTCCCGCTTTTTGTAGAAGTTGGGCGGCATCAATTCCATCGTTAGGTGCTTGGGCAATACCAATTGAGCAATGTAAGCTTATGATAAGATTTGCAATCCCAAATGGGGAGTGGCAGCAATTAATGATTTGCTCGATAAACTTATGCGTCTCTGTATGAGAGGAATTATTGGCTTGCACTAAAACAAATTCTGCTCCAGCAATACGGGCAATAAAGGTGTCATTTGAGGTGCTATGTTGTAAGCGCTGACCTAAGGTTGCGAGAATTTTGTCACCAATTAAATAGCCGTAGCTGTCGTTGATGGATTTAAAATTCCGTAAGCCAACATAAAAGACAGATATTTTTTGCTTGCGATTAATGTCTTCTAGCATGTTCGCCAGAGTATTAATCAAATTGGGTCTGTTAGGTAATCCCGTCAGCGGATCGTAGCTCTTATGATACTCAAGTGAGCTTTCAGTGTTGGTGCGGGTTTCGATTTCGCGAATTAATTTGGCACTCAATTCAGCTAATTCGTAGGTTCGTTGTTGCACTTTTACTTCGAGTTGCTGGTTATGTAGCTGTAATTTTGCCTGTTGGTATAAAGTAATTAGATTAGTTTCGATAGCATTCTGAAACCTTGCCAGCAGACTGCGGAACTGTTGGCTGTAGTTGCGTTCTTTATTGTCTAGCATACAAATAGTGCCGAAAGTCGTGTTATCGGGCCAATGCAGTGGCAGACCGCAGTAGGCTATCATCCCCAGTTTTATATCGGGATTTTTATCCCAATTTGCATCCTTTAATGCGTTAGGAATATGGAGCTCCCGGCACTCTTTCATCACGGTTTCGCAGTAAAGCCCATGCCCCAAATGTTCTCTATCTTGAGGTTTGTAGGGGTTTCCTTGGCTATGGCTTGAGGCAAAAACTTCAATTTCCGTAGGATGAACCCGCATAATGAGTACGGCTGGGGTATCAACGATCTCCGATATTAAATCTAAGGTTTGTTGCCAATTTTCAAGCATGTTTGGCGGCACCATTATCTTGTTTGCATCAATACCTAAGTCGGCGTACAACCGCTCTTTTTGATCCTGTTGGAGTGCGAAGTGGTAGGGCATAGCGGTTCATCCATAAAGCTCGATACTATTTATTGACTATAGTCTTTTTATCTCTATGTGGGGTGTTAATCACAGCCTGAATCGTTTTGAAATGTAAAATATATGTTGTATATTCCCATGGATTTCTTAAGTTTTTGATAAGAATTAGCCTGTATTCTAAGGGCGGGTATAGCTGAGTAGTGGACAACTAAGTGCATCACAATATGAAAAGCAATGTTAGGACGACATTTTTAAGCTTTGCAAAGGGACATTTGCTGGTACCTTGGTTAGTGTTTGCGGTGATTATTTTTTGGCTCGAACTAACCCATGCCGACATGCGTTTCGCTAACTTTTTATTTCACTGGCAGGGTGGTGTCGATTCTTGGCCTTTGCGTGGCCATTGGTTGACAGAGGATCTGCTGCATGTCACTGGACGTAATCTGGTTATTTTGCTCGCGGTGGTTGTTGTAAGCGGTATTGGCTTAAGTTTTCGTCTCGATAAACTGCGTCCATATCGTAAAGGCTTTATTTATCTGTTTTGCAGTGTACTAGCGAGTGTTGTGTTAGTTCGAATTGGCAAAAGCTTGACTCATATGACCTGTCCATGGGATGTGATTGAGTTTGGTGGTCGTATGATGCACTCATCCCTATTTGCTCGTTTGCCGGAGGGCGCCGAGTTTGGTCAGTGTTTCCCTGGCGGGCATTCTAGCGGCGGCTTTGCTTGGATTGCTAGTTATTATTGGTTGAAAGAGTATCGCCCAAAATATGCCTACGCAGGGCTTATCTTTGGTATAACCTTGGGCGCGGTATTTGGTTTTGCGCAGGAGCTTCGCGGCGCTCACTTCTTGAGCCATGATCTATGGAGTTTGGCGATTGCTTGGACATCCGCCAGTATGCTCTACTATGGCTTCTTCCTGCGTGTGCCCAAGGTTAACAAGATTAAAGTCGCCAACAAAATCAGTATTATCAATACCAAAGAAGCCATCTCTAAGTGATGGCTTATCCCTTAAGCCATTCTGACACGAACGCTTAGAAGCGAAACTCAAAGCGGATATCACCTCGGCGAAGGCGTAGTCTTTCGTCGAGGAGATGGTTTTTCTCGTTCAATAAGATGTTCTTTTGCTTCAGTAGCTCTGCTTTATCGGTGAGATTGTTTAGCTTGTTGTTGATGCTACTAATCTCGCTATCGATGGCATTTAAGCGATCGGCAATTTCAGCCAGACGCTTATTCACCAGATATTGCTCATGTCCTTGGTTATAACGCTCAACAAACTGATTGTTGCTACAAACGCCATAGTAACTTTCACCCGCTAAGCCTACACGGTAGCCATTTTCGGGCAAACAGTAGCTGATGAGCCCTTGCTGATATCCCTGCTGCCACTGTGCCGCATCGACTCTTAGGTTAAACTCCCGGCAGTCCTGCTGATATTGATTGAGTTGAGTTGCCGTTACGCCTCTATTACCGTCGGCTAAACCCGTGGCATACCAGTCGTTATCACGACATTCTTCGAGTGAGAGGCTAGTACATTGGGTAAGAGAGAGCGCGGTAAGTGCCAAAGCAAAATTAAGATAACGCATGTGATTTTCTAAAACTGTCGTCAAAGTGGCCTCAGCATAAAGCTTAGGGCATAGGAGAGCTAGTGCTATATTTCGCCAGCAATACGGTTATCTTGCACAATACGCGGGCTGGCTTTTCTATCTGAGTCACAACTTGCTTGATATCATGATGCTAACGCATTGAGTTAATGTTAGTTTTACTCATAAATCTCCTGTGTCGGAAATCCATATGTTGGCTTCGCTCCCTCCATCAGATAGATCGCTCTTAGCGACAAAAACACCTGTGCCACACTCTGCGGCCACTTTTTTGTCGTCTAAAGAGGTGAAAGCAGAACTGAAAATGGCGACAGACTCCCCAGAGTCGAGCGATACCAATGCCTCAACTAAGGTCGGTGCCCTGCAATCTTTTGCCCATGGTGCACTAGGTTTGGCTGAGCCAAACGCCCATGACACTTTTTGTGAATCCAAAAGTTCACACCAGGATAGTAGCCAAGGTTACTTTAAGGCGGGACAATTGTTGAAAGCCGCTGCAACCGTTGGCAGCGTGATTGCACTCTTCGTATAAATTATATTGGATTTCAGTCTCTTGCCTAATAAGTTATTTGAAACGCTCATTAAGGTAAGGTACTGGCAATTGGGGATATTTTTCAGCAGCTTTACTGACTTTAAATCCTGCTAAGTTTTGCTATTGTGTTCCTAGTTGTGGTGCTTTAGTTTTTACTGAAGTCAGGTATCTTTAACGGTATATTTTTATCTATCCTCTTTATAAGGCTGCTTTTATATGAAGATTTGCCCGGCGCATTCCATCTTACGCCTAACTAAGGTATAAGGTCGGTATGAAAACTCCTAAACGAATCCAACCACTGGTTGATGAAGGACTGGTTGACGAAGTCATCAGTCAATTAATGAGCGGTAAAGAGGCTACAGTGTACGTGGTACGCTGTGGTGAGGATATTCGCTGCGCCAAGGTATATAAGGAAGCGGAAAAACGCAGTTTTAAGCAAGCTGTAGTTTACCAAGAGGGACGTAAAGTCCGTAATAGCCGTCGTGCTAGGGCGATGGAGAAAGGCTCCAAATTCGGCCGTGAACAGATGGAAGAAGCTTGGCAGAGTGCCGAGGTCGATGCGCTGTTTCGTTTAGCCCATGCAGGTGTCAGAGTGCCAACGCCCTTTGGTTGTTTCGATGGCGTATTGCTAATGGAATTAGTGACTGACAGCGAAGGTCATGTCGCGCCTCGCCTCAACGATGTGAGTTTCAGTGCTGAGCAAGCCATCCACGACCATGGGTTAGTGATGACCTATGTTAAACGCATGCTTTGCGCTGGTTTAGTCCATGGAGACTTATCCGAGTTTAACGTCCTAGTAGATGCGAATGGCCCGGTGATTATCGATTTGCCCCAAGCCGTTGATGCCGCAGCTAACAATCATGCGAAATGGATGCTTGAGCGTGATGTAAATAACATGACGCAATACTATGGCCAGTATGCCCCTGAGCTACTTAAGACCCAATATGCCAAAGAAATGTGGGCGTTGTTTGAGGCGGGTCAATTAAAGCCTGATACGCAATTAACGGGCAAATTCACCGAAGTATTAGTCGATTCCGATGTGAATGCTGTATTAGATGAAATCCAAGCCGCATACGATGAGGCCCAGGAACGTAAGCTGCGACTTCAAGAAGCTAATGAAGGCTATTAGTTTATCTATTTAATAAAACAGGCGCTTTTTAAGCGCCTGTTTTATTGTTCAACTTATTAATACACAGATTTTAGTATCTGGTATTACCATCCTTGGCATGGGGATCCTTCCCCCTCCTTGCATTGAACCTCTGAATAAAAGGACAAGACCAAAGGGATAAATATGTTGATGGAGCACAGAACATCATCAACATATTAAATCTTTGGGGGAGATAACTCCCTTGAGCCTTGCCGAAACCTTAAGTGTTTTAAGCCATCCGTGGCGCGCTATCTTAGCGCTGGATCCTCATTGATCCATGAATAAAAGGACAAGACCCAAGAGGGTAATATGTTCGTGACTTGGGGGAGCACAATTCACATATTTGATCTTTGGGGGAGACAACTCCCTCTTAAGCCTTGCCAAAACCTATCGTTTTCTCCCTTGATTTCGCCTACGGGGAGAGAGTTGACAGAGTCGGATAGTAAACAGCACAGTTATTATTGTTATGTGTACGATTTATATCTTAGGTCGTTGGGGAGCGATAATAGATACCCATCCGACTCTGTCTAAACTTTTACGCTAATTCAATTAATTGGATGACAAGGCCGGACATAAAAGGGCGCTGTTATTTTTATTTTTAGCACATCTATCATACCGCTTGCAGACCTCAAGCCTGT
Source organism: Shewanella decolorationis (assembly GCF_004354305.1). Lineage (NCBI taxonomy): Bacteria > Pseudomonadati > Pseudomonadota > Gammaproteobacteria > Alteromonadales > Shewanellaceae > Shewanella > Shewanella decolorationis. The sequence goes on from NZ_CP037898.1 coordinate 545,530, forward strand.
ATGAATTGGAGTCCGGCCTTGTCGATAACTGCACTAGAAGTTGTTAGCTCAACCTATAGTGCGTAATTCATTATTAAGCTGCTTAATGCGTTTTTGGAGCTGAGCGATTTCACTCATTAACGCGCATTCACGCTGCTGTGGCTGCTGCTCACTTTCCCTTACCCATTGGTAAACCGACTTAGCAGAAAGTCCATACTGGCGAGCAACGTCAGAGAGTAATCTGCCTTTAACTTTCACTTCAAAAATAACGTCAGGTTTAAGACTATGATTGGCGATTCCCATGGGCTGTCCCTCTTACTCAATGTTCAGTCTATTTGCTAGTTCTTTTGGTGTTTTCCTTGTTGATTAGTGGCGCTGCTCTATATCCCACTGGCTATGTCCTAGGTGGCGCAGGGACAACCATTCATGGTGACAATGACTAATGAGTTTCATCAGATGTTTCATCTCTTCCTCCTCAATCCGTTTGGGATTGTGCTTCGATTAATATGCCTCATTAGGGGCATTCAGATTAACGTCCATTGATGTTGAACAGCTTACTTAAGGTGTGGAGTGAATTGCGCTTGAGCGCCTTTGCTCTTCTACCTATTTATTAGTATGTAAGAACTGTGCCAATTTTTTGAAATTTACATTTTCATTTAAAATCATAATCTTATTTAAATGTTTCAAACGGTGTTTTTTCAAAGCCATGTCAGAAACGGTGCAGCTTGCACTATTTCAGTGCTTTTACTCTAAATGTTATGCAGATGAGCTTGAGATGTTTCTGTTTAGTGTTGCTTTCGATTGAATCAGTCATAAACTGAGCGATAAAGCGATTAAAGATTGTCTCAACAGAGAATGTTTATATACTGCGGTTTTTATGGTGTCTTTTGGCGACTTGCCACGCCCTCTGCCTTTTGGCGGGCAAATACCATCATCAATCATGTTATGAGGTCATAAATGATGAAGCCTTCTCTGATTAAATCTCTGCCGGCGTCAAAGCTGGCGATTGTCGTGGTTACCAGTGCCCTGATTGCTTCGGGCTGTACGACTGTCAATCCCTATACCAACGAACAACAAACGGCGAAAGCGACGACTGGCGCCTTAATTGGTGCGGTTGCCGGAGCGGCTGTTGGGGTTGCGTCATCAAGTAAGAGTGACCGCGGTAAAGGTGCTTTAATTGGTGCAGCCTCTGGCGCCGCCGTAGGTGGTGGGATTGGCTATTACATGGATGTGCAAGAAACCAAACTGCGTCAACAACTAGCTTCAACAGGCGTGAGTGTAACCCGCAACGGTGACAATATTATTCTCAATATGCCAAACGAAGTGACCTTTGGTGTCGACCAAACTGAGCTGAGCGATGGCGCTAAGCGCGTATTGAACTCAGTGGCGCTGGTGGCCAAGGAATACAGCAAGACCCAACTGAATGTATTAGGTTATACCGACAGCAGCGGCTCAGATGCTTACAACCTACGTTTATCACAAGTGCGTGCCAGTGAAGTGAGTAACTATTTGATGAGTAAAGGTGTCGCTTCTGCTCGGGTTAAATCTAAGGGCATGGGTGAGGCGAGTCCTATCGCATCGAATGCAAATGCCGCAGGTCGCGCGCAAAACCGCCGAGTGGAAATTGTGTTAACTCCTACCGGTTAATGATGCGTCAGAGAATATAGAGTCGCCTACGGGCGACTTTTTACATTCTGCATTTGGTGATTCTTTGCATTAGGGAACAATTTACATTTAGGGAACAATTTACATTTAGGGAACAATTTACATTTAGGGGACAATTTGTCCATTCATCTAAAAGACTTAAGTGATCTTGGCCACAATCGCCCCGATTTGCATTTATCGGACTGCGTTAATACTTGATCCGCTAAAGGTTTTGCCGTCTTGTATACACTAGGACATTTCTGTGTGAATGGAGAGTACAGCATGGCAAAACAAGGTTTAGTGTTAGCAATCAGTTTAGGGTCGACATTGATGGCGGGAATAGCACAAGGCGTACCAATGAGCACTGAGGCGGCTGCACCAATTGAACTAAGGGCCGCAGGCAGTTTAAAGGCGGCGATGAACGATATTATTGCCGCTTACCAAGCGAAATCCGATGCCAGAGTCGCGGCGCAATATGCGCCTTCGGGCCTATTACTCAAGCGGATCCAAGAGGGTGAGCAGGTTGATATCTTCGCTTCGGCGAATATGAAACACCCGCAGGCGTTAGTCGATGCGGGAGCGGGTCGAGAGGTGCAAATGTTTGCCCGTAACCAGCTCTGTGCCATTGCTCAAGCGGATGTACCACTCACTAGCGCGAATTTATTAGATACACTGCTCGCGCCGCAAACAAAGCTCGGAACGTCAACACCAAAAGCCGATCCCGCGGGGGATTATGCTTGGGCAGTGTTTGCGAAAGCCGAGGCCTTAAAAGCCAATGCAAAAACCACATTAGAAACCAAAGCCTTGCAGCTAACGGGTGGGCCTGATAGTGCTAAACCGCCCAAGGATCGTAATCCCTATGCTTGGGTGATGGAAAATAAGCAGGCAGACGTATTCTTAACCTATTGCACCAATGCGGTGCTGGCACAAAAAGAAGTGCCAAGTCTTAAGATTGTCGATTTACCGCCAGAGTTAGCGGTCGGTGCCGACTATGGCCTATTGGTGTTAAAGGATGCCAATAGTGCAGCTGCACCTCTGGCCGAGTTTATTTTATCCCCTGAGGGACAAGCGATTTTAACGGGTTATGGTTTTCAGCCGCCTAAAAAATAGTGCTAATTGACTCATTAAAATGGCGCCCTATGGCGCCATTTTTGTTGTTCGTTTTAGCAGGTTGAGTGCTAGGGCGTGTTGACGTTTCGAGATTAGATTTGTTCGTTCTGGCAAGTACATGCTCGCGAAACGAGGAATGATGTGTCGTTATTCTACTCAAATGACGAGCGGTTCTTATGACAGAAAGTCAGAGCAAGAGCTTGCCAGACGAACCCTTCGGGCAGCATTTGGCTGGCGTTTCTGCTGCGTTATCGTCCGTTTATGTAGAATAACTACACTGCACGGACGTTGCCTTGCATAAAAGCCAGCTAAATTGCTGCAAAAATAACCCTGAAACGTCAATACGCCCTAGTGCATTAAATACAGGGTCGCTAATCCTAGGAAGGCAAACAGACCAATCACATCGGTGACTGTGGTGAGCACCATGCCGCCCGCTAACGCAGGATCCACTTTTAAGCGCTTTAAGATCAGCGGAATACTGGCGCCGGCTAGCCCTGCAACTGTCATATTGATGAGCATTGCGCCGCCAATCAGGCTGGCAAGCGCCATATCGTCTTTCCAAACTAATACCGCGATAAACACCAAAATCGACCACATCAGGCCATTTAAAAAGCCAATGGCGAGTTCTTTGCCTATCAGCCAGCGAGCATTGCTCTGGCCAATATGACCCAAGGCAATCCCGCGGATAACAAGAGCTAAGGTTTGATTGCCCGCGACCCCGCCCATGCTCGGGACAATCGTCATTAAAATCGCAATCGTAGCAAATTGTTCGATTGTGCCTTCAAACATATTGCTGACAGAGGCTGCCAGCAGGGCGGCAAACAGGTTAATCGTCAGCCAGAGTGAGCGGCGGAAAGTACTCTTCACTACAGGGGCGAAGGTGTCTTCATCATCGTCCATCCCCGCCATCCCCATCATGGAGTGCTCGGCGTCCTCACGGATAACATCCACCACGTCATCGATGGTGATACGCCCGAGTAATTTGCCCTCGCTATCGACCACGGGCGCGGACACCCAGTCATGGCGCTCGAACAGCTGCGCTACTTCACTGTCGGACATGCCCACGGGAATGCTCTCGATATCGGTATCGATAATGCTGCTGATATGAGTATTGGGATCGCAGGTGAGCAGATCCGTAAGTTTGACCCCACCGAGCACGCGATCGTGCTTATCCACCACGTATAAGGTGTCCGTGGTGTCGGGCAGATTGCCCCGTTGGCGCAAATAACGCAGTACCACATCGATATTCACATCGGGCCTTAAGGTCACAGTATCTGTGTTCATTAAGCTGCCCGCAGTTTCATCGGGGTAGGAGAGCGCTTGCTCAACCCGCTGGCGGTTTTGCAGACTCATGGACTGCAATACTTGTTTATACACTGCATCAGGTAGGCTTCGCAGGATATAAGCGAGATCGTCCGTGTCCATGCTGGCGGTGGCCTTGGCGACCCGCTCAGGGCTCATGGCACTGATCAGCGGATCTTTTAGCTCTTCACTGAGCTCATCGAGAATATCCCCGAGCTGATCTTGATCGACAAGTTGCCATAGCACTTGCCGCGCCTTAGGGGGCGAGGACTCTAAAATCAATGCGATATCCGACGCCGCCATGTTTTGCAGCATTTGCCTGACATGCACAAACATACCGCTATTGAGGGCATGGCTCAGTTGGTCGAGACGTTGTTCGACTTGTAAGCTGTCTGAGGCTTCTACAGGCATGTTTCCTCCAAGGTGGCGACGGTGGATAGGCGGGCGTTTAGCTATTGAGGACTTAAGCCAAAGCGCAGCAGTATATTGTAATTGAGCGCACGGGAGGGCGTCGAGTCACAAATGTGTTTAACTTGTATAAGGTGCTGAAATCAAAACCAAACAGGGTACTGAATAACGGCAGGGATCATCGAGATGAGATGTCGAGGCTATTAGCAGGCTTCGTCGAACTTAGCGTCGATAAGCGCGCAAATGGCATTGAGTGCAGGCTCCGCATCCGGGCCTTCGGCAATCAGGGTAATGGTTTTACCCATGCCAGTTTCTAGCATAAGGAGCCCTAACACACTGGCGGCAGAGGCCTGTTTTTCACCTTGGATCAGCGTAATGCTGGCATCAAACTCTGAGGCCAACACCACGAGTTTTGTCGCGGCGCGGGCATGTAAACCAAGCTTATTGCAGATGGTGACTTGGCGCTCAAGCTTTGGCATGGCTTAACTCTCGGTGGCGGGCATTCACTTTGTGTTTACCGTTGCTAAAGCGTTTAGCCAGTTGCTCGGCCACATAAACCGATCTGTGTTGACCGCCAGTACAGCCGATGGCGATGGTCAGATAGCTGCGGTTATTACGCTCTAAGTGGGGCAACCAAGTCTCGAGTAAATTCTCGATTTGCCAGATGAACTTATTGACCAGTGGCTGGCGATTTAAAAATTCCGCCACGGGTTCATCTAGGCCGGTTAGTGGACGCAGTTCGAGTTCCCAATGGGGATTAGGTAAAAAGCGCACATCAAACATAAAGTCGGCTTCGGTTGGCATACCATGCTTAAAACCGAAGGACTCAAAGTTAATCACCAGTTCCTTATCGACACTGCCAAGCAGGATTTGCCGTACTTGGTCGCTGAGTTCATAGATATTCAGATTCGAGGTATCTATGTAGTGATCCATCTGCTGAGACAGGGGCTCGAGCAATTTGCCTTCAAGCTTAATGGCTTCTTGCAGAGAAACACGGCTCTTAGATAAGGGATGTAAGCGTCGAGTCTCGCTGTAGCGTTTGAGTAGCACTTTATCGCTGGAGTTTAAGAAGAAGCTAGTAAGTTCAGTGCCCGCAGGCAGGCTGGCAAGCTGTTTGACGAGTACCTTGTCTTGCTCCGGCAGGTTACGCACGTCGACGCTGATGGCGACGAGATCGTTACTGCCCTTGAGCTGTTCGAGTAAGCTGCCAATCAGCGGCAAAGGAAGATTGTCGACACAATAGTAGCCGAGATCTTCAAGCACTCTTAGTGCGACCGATTTGCCCGAGCCTGAGCGCCCTGACACTATGACCAGTTTCATCCAGTGATTACCTGATAGAGTTCCGTTTCATCATGCGTCTTGCGCAATTGCTTCAATATTTGTTTGTCACTGAGCTTTTCAGCCATGCAGGACAAAGTGCTTAAGTGCTGTTGACATTGGTCAGCAGGCACTAGCAGCGCAAATAAAATGTCGACAGGTTGTTTATCGATAGCATCAAAGGCTATCGGCTCCTCACATTTCACCAATATGGCTATGGGTTGTGTTATATCGGTTAATCGACCATGTGGAATGGCGATGCCGTTACCTATACCTGTGCTCCCCATCTTTTCGCGCGCCACAAGGCTTTCGAAGATCTCTTGAGATGAGAGGGTGGGGTACTGGGCAGCGGCTAAGTCGCTGATAAGTTCCAGTACCTTTTTCTTACTGCCCGGAGTGGCGCAGGTCGTGCATTCCGGCCGCAGTATGGTACGAAGTTCCATTGCTAGTGTTTTGTTAACTTCTCTTTGTGTTTAATAACCTGACGATCAAGCTTGTCGATCAGGACGTCTATGGCAGCATACATATCTGCATGCTCTGAAGTCGCGAAGACTTCACCACCGGTGAGGTTGATTCTCGCTTCGGCAATTTGTTGCATTTTCTCAACATTGAGCACAACGTGCACATTATTGATCTGTTCGAAATGACGTTCAAGTTTTGAAAACTTTTCCTCAACATAAGCCCGTAACGATTCAGTAATCTCGATATGGTGTCCACTCAGGTTTATTTGCATATAAACGTCCTCCGATTTCCACTTTAGGCTATAAACTTTTACGCTGATTGGAAGGGGGAATAAGCATCGCTTCTCTGTACTTCGCAATGGTTCTGCGCGCAACGTTAATTCCCTGTTCTGCCAGAAGTTGTGCCATCTTGCTGTCGCTTAATGGTTTTTTCTGGTTTTCCGCTGCAACCAGTTTCTTAATGAAGGCTCTGATTGCCGTGGATGAGCACTCACCGCCATCATCAGTCCCGACGTGGCTTGAGAAGAAATATTTTAGTTCAAAAAGTCCCTTTGGGGTATGCATGTATTTTTGTGTGGTCACCCGTGAAATGGTGGACTCATGCATCTCTACCGCTTCAGCGATATCGTTTAGGACCATAGGTTTCATGGCTTCTTCACCGTATTCGAAGAAACCCTGTTGGTATTGCACTATGCAGTTTGCCACCTTGAGCAGTGTTTCGTTACGGCTTTCAAGGCTTTTAATAAACCACTTGGCTTCTTGCAGATGCCCGCGGATAAATTGGCTATCGGCTTGGCTTTTGGTGCTGCGCGCCATGGCTGCATATTGCTGATTAACATTGATTTTTGGCATGCAATCTGGATTTAACTCGACCACCCAGCGACCGTTTTTCTTCGATACCGACACATCGGGGATGACATATTCTTCATCAACAGGGGTGATGAGCAAACCGGGACGAGGGTTTAAGGTTTGGATCAGCGCTATGCTGTCCCTTAACTCGTCTTCTTTGAGTTTGGTCTTACGCATCAACAACCTAAAATCGCGGGCAGCGATCAGATCTAAATGATCTTTGATCAGCATGCGGGCGTTTTCGAGGTGTGGAGTATCCGGTGAAAAGTGGGAGAGTTGGATAAGCAGACATTCGCTTAAATCCCTTGCGGCGACACCGACGGGATCGAAGTGTTGAATACGCTTGAGTACGGCTTCGACTTCATCCAGTTCTATTTCGGGATTGCCCATGGCTTCGAGGATATCTTCAGTACTTTGAGTGAGATAACCTTGATCGTCGATGGCATCAATAATCGCGGTAGCGATGGCTAAATCGGTTTCAGAGAAGGGCGTGAGGTTTTTCTGCCATTCTAAATGTTCGTAAAGGCCTTCACTGGTTTCCCCTTGGAAGGGCATGTCATCTTCACGGCTGGCGCCTGAACCTGAGTTTGGCGATGCGGTAAAGACTTCATCCCAAGTGGTGTCCATGGGCAGTTCTTCGGGCAAGGATTCTTTGGTCAGCGACTCGGCAATGTCCACGGTGGAATTGTCTTGTTCCTGTGGCTGAGCCGTCGTTTCGCTAAAGTCGGTATCGGCGATATCTTGATTACGTTCGCTAGGCGCGTCGAATTGCTCCTCTTCCAGCTCGAGAAGAGGATTAGAGTCTAAGGCTTGCTGGATCTCTTGCTGCAGTTCCAATGACGACAGTTGCAACAGACGAATGGCCTGTTGGAGTTGTGGCGTCATGGTTAACTGTTGACCCAGTTTGAGCTGGAGTGACGCTTTCATGTTACCGCTGATCCCTACGTTATTATTTTGAATTTAGGCCGCTTGTTATCATATTGATGGCGCTGATAAGCCAAAATTCAAGGCTAATTGGCTCTGTTTAAGTAACTATAGCCTGAATTGTTCACCTAAGTACACAGCCCTAACTTGCTGATTGTCTAAGATCTCTGCGGGAGTTCCTTCGGCTATCAGGTTTCCGTGACTGACAATGTAAGCATGTTCACAGACGTCTAAGGTCTCACGCACATTGTGGTCTGTGATCAGTACCCCAAGGCCTCGGCTCTTGAGTTGTTCGATGATTTTCTTGATATCGATAACCGAAATCGGGTCGACACCGGCGAAGGGTTCATCGAGCAGAATAAACTTAGGATTGGCCGCTAAGGCGCGGGCAATTTCGACGCGGCGACGTTCGCCGCCCGATAACGACATGCCTTGGCTATCGCGAATATGGGTGATATGGAACTCTTCGAGCAGATGTTCCAGCTCTTCTTCGCGTTGGTCGCGATTGAGCTCTTTACGGGTTTGCAGTACCGCCATGATATTGTCGTGCACGGTCAGCTTACGGAAGATACTGGCTTCCTGTGGTAGGTAACCAATGCCTTTGCGAGCGCGCAGATGCATGGGATCGGCAGTTAAATCATCGTTATCGATAAAGATATGGCCTTTATCGCTTTTGACTAAGCCCACGACCATGTAAAAGGTGGTGGTTTTACCCGCGCCGTTTGGGCCGAGTAAGCCGACGACTTGACCCGTTTTGACCGTCAGGCTGACATCTTTCACAACCTGACGACTCTTATAACTCTTGGCGAGATTCTGTGCTTTTAAGGTGATTTGGGTCATTTAGGATCCTGTTTTTTCACAGGTTTGTCTGCGGGCTGATTCTTGAGTTCTTCCTGATAGTTGTCAGGTTTAATAATGGTAATCACGCGATCATCACCGCTACCCGTGCTCTCCGCGATCAGTTTTTGCTGAATAATATCGTAACGGATGAGGTTACCCGTGACTTGGCTACCCGCTTGGTCAAGGGTCGCTGAACCCGTTAAGGTTAAGGTACGAGTCGCCATTTCATAGCGAATTTCTTTGGCACTTGCTGAAGCAGGGCGTCCATCATCCAGAATTTGGCTGTAGGTCGCAGGATTCCCCGTTGCGACTAAAATCTTGCTGTTTTCGCCTTCGGCAGAAAACGCACGTAGTTGATTTGCATTAATTTTTATCGAGCCCTGGGTTACTTCTACCGGACCGAAGAAAATGATCTGGTTATTTTTAATGTCCGCAGTTTGGCTGACGGCTTTGATTTTTACTTCTTGCTGTAAGTCACCGACCTTGGCGAAGGCGCTCATGCTAGTGATTAGCATTAGGCCGACAAGTAATATGTTATTTTGCTTCATAGGTTCCTACTACCTGACTGGTCAATTGCACTTCCTGCGCGTTAAGGTCGGCATAAAGGCCTTGCCCTTGAATATTAAAATCTTTCCCTGTGACGTAAATGATGCGGTCAGAGGTCATTATCATAGTGTTGAGATCGAGTTCTAAAAAACTGGTGGACAATGTCTGTATGGGTTCACCAGGGCTGATGGCATCGATAATAACATTCTTTTCTAATACAACCTTGCCGGTATCTTTGTTGAGTCGACCTTGGTCGGCTCGGATCTGCCATTTTGCTTTACCTTGGTCGGGATAGACAAGATAGACAGGCTGAGTAAAGTCGGTCTGGTTTTTCAGCTCATAGTGCTCCATGTGCTTTGCCGTGACGCGACTGTTAACTTGCCCTTGCTCATTAAACTCAATGCTACGCAGATCTTCGATAATGTAATCGGGTCTATCACTGACGTTCAAGCTGTCATCCGTATCGCCACCACGTTTTTGCTGCACTTGCCAATATAGCACCAGCGCAGTACCAAAAAAGGCGATAATGGCGAGGGTCACACGACTCATATGCTCATCCCATGGGCGGAAGTGAACTTATTTTGGCTCAGCAACAGCAGATCCGTGAGTTCCCTGAGTGCGCCATGTCCACCATTTAAGTGAGTCACAAAATGGGCGTGTTGACGGACATAGGGATGACCATCGGCAACACAGACGGCAAGGCCGACCACATTCATTACTGGTAGGTCGACAATATCATCACCGATATAGGCGACTTCTTCTGGGGTGACATTGTAGAGCGACAGTAGCTCTTCATAGGGGACGAATTTATTATCCACGCCCTGATAAATATGGGTCACACCCAGAGCCGTCATGCGGTTTTCAACAATTTTAGACTGACGGCCAGTGATGACCGCCAGATTAAACCCACTGGTCAATAATGAACGAACGCCATAGCCATCGCGGGTGTGGAAGGCTTTGAGCTCTTCCCCTGAGTTGCTCAAATAAATGCGGCCGTCGGAAAACACTCCGTCCACGTCGCAGATTAGCAGTTTAATTTTTTGCGCTCTTTGCCAAACATCGTCGCTGATGGGGCCGTAAAATCCTTGCTGTGGCATTAAATGACTCCCGCTTTAACCATATCGAGCATATTGAGCGCACCGACAGGATGATTGTCTTTATCTATCACTATCAGGCCGTTGATATTTTTGGAATCCATCACTTGCAGCGCCTGCGCCGCTAGGACGTTTTCAGTAATTGTGACACAGTTTCGCGTCATCACATCGGCAATTGGCGTGGTGCGCAGGTTGACTTGGGCGTCGATAACGCGGCGTAGGTCGCCGTCGGTAAAGATACCCACAAGTTTGTTCTGCTCATCGATAACAGCAGTCATGCCAAGGCCTTTCTTGGAGATCTCGTACAGGGCATCGGTGATGCAGATATCGTGTTTAACCAAAGGTAAATCATCGCCGCTGTGCATCACGTTGCTGACTTTTAGCAGTAGCTTACGGCCTAAGGCGCCGCCCGGATGGGACATAGCGAAATCGTCTCGAGTAAAGCCTTTAGCTTGCAGCAATGCAATGGCCATCGCATCTCCCATCACTAAGGTTGCCGTGGTGCTGGAAGTTGGCGCAAGTCCGAGCGGACAGGCTTCTTCTGGTACTTCAATGCATAAATGAATTTTGGCCAAACGTGCCATGGTGGACTCAGGTTTGCCCGTCATGGCGATCACTGGGATGGCTTTACGCTGGATAACCGGCATCAGCGCGAGGATTTCGCTCGACTCACCCGAGTTTGAAATGGCAAGAATAATATCATTATCCGAGAGCACACCTAGATCACCATGACTGGCTTCGCCAGGATGCACAAAAAATGCAGGTGTACCTGTGCTGGCGAGGGTGGCTGAGATTTTATTGCCAATGTGGCCGGATTTTCCCATCCCCATCACTATCACTTTGCCGGTGCAGTTGAGAATTAACTCGCAGGCTTGGGCGAATTCAACGGAATCGACATATTGATATAGATTGTCGAGGGCCGATTTTTCTATATCGATAACTTTACAGCCCCACTGGCGCAATTGTGATTGGTCTACCATGTCTATCTCTCTTCTTGCATTGTCTTTGTCGCCCCGTCTGGGATTGGAATAGCACAATTTGGTACGCGATAAAGATGATAAAATTAACGGCTTCTTACCGGAGTAGCGTCTTATTGTTTGCCCTTGCCAATCAGGTTTGAGGCAATAGGGCAGAATAACCTGTTTAGCGATTGAATGTCTTGAGCAAAATCATCGTCTTGGTTGTTTTAGCGCTGCCACTTTTATGGTTATGGTCGCCATGATAACCAGTTTGACATTCAATACGTCTTTTGAACTAAGTTATCTTGCCTAGTTCAATGTGATTTCGCTTAGCTTATTAGCCTTAGCTAAACAATCTTGCTGATTTATCAACAAGGATGAAAACATTAAGTAACACTTTATCTTCACAGAGCGAAAACTTAGGGCGCATTCTCGCTGGAAATGAGGCAAATTGAAAGTATCGCAGGACGATAGTGTCGATTCTGTTGTAGGTTAAAGCGCAATTACGTACAATTTGCGGCTCTTCGATTGGTCTGGGCAGGAAGCGTAGGCCACCTCTTTTCAAATATCGGAATCAAGCATGACTCAAGAACAAACGCCGTTGGTTGAGATCCGTCATTTGGGCTTCAGCCGTGGCCAGCGTGTCATATATGAAGATATTAGCCTGTCTATCCCCCGGGGCAAAGTGACCGCTATTATGGGCCCCAGTGGTATAGGTAAAACCACCTTGCTTAAGCTTATCGGTGGCCAATTGATGCCAGATAGCGGCCAAGTGTTGTTCGATGGACAGGATGTGCATGCCGCGAGTCGTAGCCAATTATTCGAACTGCGTAAGCGCATGAGCATGTTGTTCCAAAGTGGCGCTTTATTCACCGATATCAACGTCTTTGATAACGTCGCCTTTGCGCTGCGTGAGCATTCGGGCTTACCCGAAGAGATTATTCGCTCAATCGTATTGATGAAGCTCGAAGCCGTTGGCCTGCGTGGCGCCGCGCAGTTGATGCCAAGCGAATTATCCGGTGGGATGCAGCGCCGCGCTGCCCTTGCTCGGGCGATTGCCCTTGAGCCTGAAATGGTAATGTACGATGAGCCTTTTGCCGGACAAGACCCGATTTCCATGGGCGTGCTGGTGAAGCTTATTCGCGAACTCTCAGATGCGTTGAATCTGACCTCGATTGTGGTGTCCCACGATGTGGATGAAGTGCTCGGGATTGCAGATTATGTGTATGTGGTTGCAGATAAAAAAGTTATCGCCCATGGCACGCCTGAGGAGTTAAAGCATGCGGATAATCCGCAGCTCAAACAGTTTATTCAAGGGGCGCCCGACGGCCCTGTGCCGTTCCACTATCCGGCAAAGGATTATCAGCAAGAATTGTTGGCAAAAGGAGTTGGCAAGTGAAGTTATTTGACAGTATTGCCGACCTCGGCCGCAGCGCTATCGAGTTAGTGCTCGGTTTTGGCCGTGCGGGCCTGATGCTCTGGGGCGCGATTTTTCGCTGGCCTCGGGTGCGTAAAGGTTTTCCATTATTAGTGCGCCAAATCTATGTGGTCGGCGTACAATCTATGGTCATTATTGTGGTCTCGGGCCTGTTTATCGGCATGGTGTTGGCGCTGCAGGGCTACAACATCTTAGTCGGTTTCGGTACTGAGGAGAGCTTAGGCCCCATGGTGGCCTTAAGCTTATTGCGTGAACTCGGTCCTGTGGTTACTGCATTATTATTTGCTGGTCGCGCAGGCTCGGCGCTGACCGCCGAAATCGGTCTGATGAAGAGTACCGAGCAGTTATCTAGCTTAGAGATGATGGCGATTGACCCGCTCAGGCAAATCATTGCGCCACGCTTTTGGGCGGGGGTGATAAGCATGCCGTTATTGGCGCTAATGTTTACAGCAGTAGGCATTTATGGCGGCCATTTAGTGGGCGTGGAATGGAAAGGCATCGATGGCGGGGCCTTCTGGTCGATTCTGCAAGCCTCGGTCGAATGGCGCCAAGACATAGTGAACTGCCTGATTAAGAGCGGCGTTTTTGCCGTGGTGGTGACTTGGATTGCCTTATACCGCGGCTATCAAGTGGTGCCGAATCCGGAAGGGATCAGCCGTGCAACCACTTCAACCGTGGTGCAATCGAGCCTCGCCGTACTGGCATTGGACTTTTTACTAACAGCCCTGATGTTTGGCCGCTAACGGATTGCAGCGCCAAGGATACAGATAGACGGATTAACAGAGTGGTAACTGAGCATGTTGACACGAAAAATTGAATTATTAGTGGGTATGTTTCTCTTAACGGGCTTAGCGGCCTTTTTGGTGTTGGTGTTTAAAGTCGCCAATATCGAAGTGCAGACCAGCGACAGCAGCTATACCCTCACTGCCAACTTCACCAATATCGGTGGCTTAAAGGTACGCTCTCCGGTCAAGGTCGGCGGCGTAGTGGTTGGCCGCGTGAGTAAGATAGATTTAGACCCAGTCAAACTGGTGGCTGTGGTGACGATTGTGATGGACAAGCGTTTCGATAAATTCCCTGAAACCAGTAGCTTAGCTATTTTAACTTCAGGTTTACTCGGTGAGCAGTTCCTTGGATTAACACCGGGCTTTGTCGATGATGACGTGAGTATGCTTAAGGATGGCGACAAAATTGACGATACTCGCTCCGCATTAGTGTTAGAAGATCTGATTGGTCAGTTCTTATATAGTATGGGTTCAAAGGATAAATAGGGGTTACCGCTATGTTTAAACGCTTATCGCGCTTTTTACTGCCGTTAGTATGGATATTTACCGCAACGACCGCGCTGGCGGATGATGCACCGATTAACACTATGGACCCGTACGCCATGGTGAAATCCGTTGCCAACAAAACCTTCGACCGCTTTCATCAAGATAAAGCCTTGATCGACGCCGATGCGGATCATTTAAAAGTGATCGTGCGCGAAGAGTTGATGCCTTATATCGACTATAAATACGCCTCTTACAAAGTGTTAGGCCAGTATTTAAAAGAGTCGACTGAAGATCAGCGCAATCGTTTTGTCGATGCCTTCGAAGGTTACTTGATCTCAACCTACGCCCAAGCGTTTACCGAATACACTAACCAAAAAGTGGAGTTTTCTCCCGGTAGTGATTTCAGCAATGAGAAGATTGTCGATGTCAACGTGCAGATTATCGAAGCGGGTCGTCCGCCGATTAAGCTGTTGTTTAAAGTGCGTCGCCTCAAGGATGACTCTTGGAAGGCGTTTGACTTAGTTGCCGAAGGCGTGAGTTTGCTGTCCTCTAAGCAATCTGAGATCTCGAATCTTATCCGCCAGCAGGGGATTGATTCAGTGATTAAGATGTTGGAAGAGCGCACCAAAGACAAAGTGACTAAAAAGCCTAAAGCAGGGAAATAAGCGCCGTGGTTGAATTTGTGCAACAGGGTAAAATTTGCCACCTCAAAGGGCGTTTATCACAGGAGCAAGTGGTCGCACTTTGGCCGCAAAGGCAAAGCTTGTTAAGCCAAGATACCCAAATGTTGTCGCTCACTGAGCTGGAGTACAGTGACAGTGCTGGCGTGGCATTTTTGCTGGCGTTAGTGCGTCAGCACGGTACGCCACTGCAGTTGTGCTCAGCATCGGATCAGCTAAAAAAATTAATCGACTTATATGATTTACAGTCCTTCTTCACCGAAGAAGCGAATTGAAAAGGTAACGAATTTCATGGAATGCAGCTTAATAGAACAGATTTTACGTGACGCGTTAGCACTCGATGAAGTGCACGCCAGCTCCGATGGCAGCCACTACAAAGTGATTGCAGTGGGTGAATGTTTTGACGGTATGAGCCGCGTAAAACAACAACAAGCCATTTATGCACCCCTGATGAGCTATATCGCCAGCGGTGAGTTACATGCATTAACGATTAAAACTTTCACGCCGACCCAATGGAAACGCGAGAAAATTTTCAACAGCTAGTAGTGAGGAAAAGTGGATAAATTAGCGATTCAAGCAAGCCCTCCGCTTGCTGGTGATGTGATTATTTCCGGCGCTAAAAACGCTGCGCTGCCGATTCTAATGGCAGGCGTGTTAGCCGAGACTGATTTTATTGTGTCGAATGTCCCCAATTTGCGCGATGTGAGCACCAGCTGCAAGTTGCTGCGCTGCCTAGGTGCCGATGTGGATGAGTTGGGCGAAGGTAAGATCCGTATTTCAACCAAAAACCTTAATGAGTTTTGTGCTCCTTACGACCTCGTTAAGACCATGCGTGCCTCGATTCTGATCCTTGGGCCGTTATTAGCCCGCTATGGCACCGCAGACGTATCATTACCCGGTGGCTGCGCCATTGGTGCTCGTCCAGTAAATCTTCACTTACATGGCCTCGAAATGATGGGCGCCAAGATTGAAGTGAAAGAAGGTTATATCAAGGCCCGTGTCGATGGTCGCTTAAAGGGTGCCCATATTTTTATGGACATGGTGAGCGTAGGCGCGACCGAAAACCTATTGATGGCCGCGGCACTTGCCGATGGCGAAACCGTGATTGAAAACGCGGCCCGTGAACCAGAAGTGATCGACTTGGCGAACTGTTTGATTGCCATGGGCGCGAAGATCACTGGTGTCGGCAGTGCCACACTGCGTATTCAAGGTGTTGAGCGTCTACAGGGCTGTGAGTACCGAGTGATGCCAGACCGTATCGAAACCGGTTCCTTCCTTGTTGCCGCAGCAGTGACCCGTGGTCGTATCCGTTGCTTAAAGGCAGACCCTGCTTCGTTAGAGTCTGTTATCGCGAAACTTGAAGATGCGGGCGCCAAGATCACTACAGGTGAAGATTGGATTGAGCTCGATATGGAAGGTAAGCGTCCAAAAGCGGTAAATATCAAGACGGCACCATACCCAGGTTTTCCAACCGATATGCAGGCGCAGTTCTGCGTGCTCAACGTATTAGCCCAGGGCACGGCGACCATTACCGAAACCATCTTCGAAAACCGCTTTATGCACGTGCCAGAACTTATCCGTATGGGCGCGACCATGGAGCTTGAAGGCAATACCTGCATTATTCAAGGCATTGAGTCTTTGAGTGGTGCGCAGGTGATGGCGACCGATTTACGTGCTTCGGCAAGTCTAGTGATCGCAGGTTTAGTCGCCGATGGTAAAACCATCGTCGATCGCATCTATCACTTAGATCGCGGCTACGAGCATATTGAGCAGAAATTCCAAGGATTGGGCGCGCATGTAGAGCGTGTGCAATAACATTTGCGTAGGATTAGCTCCCAATAAAAAACCAGCCAAGTGCTGGTTTTTTATTGCGCGTAATTTGTTTGGGTAAAAAGGAAAGGGACAAAAACATGTTAGATTCCCAACTCTAATTTTTGAGTTTCGGATTAAAATTTCTATGGGTTAACGCTTTGCTAATTGGCTACCGCAACGTAGCGTAGGCAGTCCAGTGGAGGCCACGCTGTTTGCGGCCGAAACGAAATTAAGCAACTTGTTATAAAGCATTTAACTACCAACTGCATTAATTGCGTGTTGCACTAAACCTATGACAAACAAAGCAACC
This sequence comes from Shewanella decolorationis, assembly GCF_004354305.1. NCBI lineage: Bacteria > Pseudomonadati > Pseudomonadota > Gammaproteobacteria > Alteromonadales > Shewanellaceae > Shewanella > Shewanella decolorationis. Next base: position 562,474 of record NZ_CP037898.1, read on the forward strand.
ACTATTAATATTAAAGCCACAGGAACACCTAGAAGAATACGAGTAAAACTAGACCTGTTTTTAAAGACCTGTGAGCCTAAGACGGTTTCACCTAACCACTCTAGAAATAGATATGCCGGAATACCAATGATGATAAGTGCGCCCCAGCCTAAAACGCTAGAAGGTATTTCGGGGTAAAACGTCCAAGCTAGAAAAACAGCGCAAAAAGCTACTATTCCTAATATGCTCAGCATTCTATTCATGCACAACCCTTTGATGCTTTATAACGCCCGCATTTGCGGCTGGTTTGGAGCGCAGCGGAAAACCAGTCCGCCAACATGCGCTTGTTATGCGCTGACACGATTGCACCCTTCAACTTCAATGGTTTTCAATTTTGGAAGCTGCTCTGTGCCAGCCATTGATGAAAGAAATGGGCAATTACAAAGATCTAATAGCTCAAGACTACCAAGCTGCTCAATACCCTTTAAAGACTCCAGTTTCCGGGAGGTAAGGTAAAGCTGCTTGAGAGCAACCATTGAGGTAACTGGCTCCAGGTTGCTATATGGGTAATTTTGAATATTAAGCTTTTCGATGGATGCTAGTTCAAGCAGTGAACCAAAACCTTTAGACCAAGTTATTAGAGCTACCCTCAGCTTCGAAAAAGCTGATAAATCAATTTTTTGAGTTGATTTACATTGCAGACCAAGTACTTCTAATTGAGAGAGCGACTCAATGACCTTTATGCCCTTTGCTTCCCAGCAATAGAGTTCTAGGCTTCGGAGGAAAAACAGCTCAGGAAGAAAGGATAGATCATGGCCTTTGAACCCAAAGGAACCGGTAAGTCTCAATGCTGAGATTCCATTATCTCGCATGTAAGCCCCCACCTCATCAGACCAAGCTCCCTTTAAGATAAGGACCTTTCCTATTCCATTGTCATCTTCTTTTATTTCAAAATTGTTCATGAACTCTCTTTGGCGCATAACGCTGGAGTTAAGCCGACGGGCGTAGCCCGGTCGGCTTGAACGACTTGTTATACATTTGCCACTTTTGGTTGATTTTGAAGGAACATAACTAGGTTTTTAACCGACGTAACTTGATCGAAATATGGATTGCTTTCTGGACTCTCTGTATCAATACCAAGCCTGTCGGCTACAGCCCAATAGACCTCATCCAAATCATCCGAATCCATTTTGTATGTATCTTCAAAGAGATCATCCGCTTTGATAGGAAAGGGCTTTCCCTCAAAGTTACCCAGGCAAAGCTGAACCTCATTCCAAACTTCCCGCATGATCTTGGTATCCACCTGACGGTAATCAAACGATCTTGCGTATTCGCATATATTTGGATCGCCTCGCTCAACTGAGATTCTCTTCAATCTCTGATGATCAAAAATCGCATAACCCAATCCGAAGATAAGGGCGATCCCTATAAAATATAGAGCCACATTGCTCACCTATGTATAACATTTTATTCGTGCGCATGCGCGTTTACCTCGGTGGACCAGTGAAAACGCGCACGGTTAACTATCTGTATGCAAAGAACTTATCAGCTTTCTGCCAAATACACCATCTGGAAAAACGCGCATGCGCGTTTTCCAAACCTATTAACTAAAACTCATCCTCTATAGTCATTTGATTTTTATAGCATTTTATTTGTTATGAATCGAATTAGTGCGCACTGATTTTGTCTGAAAATCATACCAAACACCTAAATCTAAATACGACTGTATACCCATACATTGTTAGTCGATTTATGGCAGGACCAAACATAGGCAAATAGATAAGAAATTGTATAGCAACAGAGTGGGAATTTTCGATTGAGCTAACAAGCCGAAATACGGAATGAGGCAAAAGTCAGTGAAAATCACAGTGCGAGATAAATAGCTCTGCCATTTAAGGGGGAGGTAATAGGTGATTTGGATGATGACTCAGAATGAGGTTTTATACATGCCTCATTCTGAGGTTAACAAGGTCAGCTATTGAGCTTAATTATCGACGACGACTTTTTCATCGATAATCACAGGCAGTACTTGCTCTTTGCCTTGGCGAATAACCGTCATCATGACTTTCTTGCCGGGAGTAGTTTCGGCAATTCTATCCATCAGCATTTCGACCCCAGGCACATCTTCGCCATCGTATTTGATGATCACATCCCTTGGTTGTAGCTGCGCCCGTGCTGCGGGGCCATTAGGATCGACACCAGTGACTAATACGCCGCGTAAATCGGGCAGGTTGAGGATTTGCGCAACAACGGGATTAATCGGCTCGCCAGAGATCCCTAAGGCACCACGGATCACTCGACCATTTTTAATCAGTTTACCCATAATGCTGTGGGCCAATTTAATCGGGATCGCGAAGTTAATCCCGTGTCCGCCACCTTCGCCGCCCACTTGGAAGGCGGCAGTGTTGATACCAATCAGGCTACCGTTAGTGTCGATTAAGGCGCCGCCTGAGTTACCGGCGTTAATTGCAGCATCTGTTTGTAAAAAGTCTAAATAACCAGAACTTAAGCCGTTACGACCCGTAGCGCTGATAATCCCTTGGGTAATGGTTTGGCCGAGGTTATAGGGGTTACCAATGGCTAATACCACATCGCCAACCTGCGGTGGGCTGTCGAGATTGACTGGCACTGTGGGAAGATTATCGCCTTCGATCTTAAGCACGGAAAGATCGGTTTCGGGATCAAAACCGACCACTTCCGAGGTGAATTTGCGGCCATCCTGCAGAGCCACCACAATTTCATCGGCTTTTTTAATCACATGATAATTCGTGAGAATATAGCCTTCTTTACTCATTATCACCCCAGAGCCTAGGCCTTGGAGGGAACCAGAGTTCAGCGGACGACTCTGATCGATACTTAAGCTATAAATATTGACCACGGCAGGGGCGGCACGGCGGACGGCCTTAGCAAAGGAGAGTTCGACCGTGTTGTTACCACGGTTTTGCAGTAACGAGCTGCCGAGATTTTTATTGTCGAAGTAGTGTGTAACTAACAAAAACATGGCCGCCATGATAAGGCCGAAGAGTACGGCTTTACCGAGATATAACAGAGTTTCTTTTATTGTCATGGCAGGCTAAGTATTGAAAAAGGTGAGTTAGATTAACATGTTTAACAAGTTAAAGCATAGGGAACCCGCGTTCCCTATGCTGATCCGCATCTGATAATGGGATAAAGATCAGAGCGGCGTACCGATTAACGCAGCACTAAGTACAACAAGCTCTTACCACGGAGGATCTTCAGGGCGACAGCGCCTTCTTGATCTTTGAGTTGCTCCTTGAGTGATTTCAGATCTTTTACCGCCGAACGGTTAATGCCGACAATCACATCGCCTTTTTGTAAGCCGCTCATTGCCGCAGGCGAGCCTTGGGCTATTTCGGTGATTTCCACCCCTTTAGAAGCGTTTTCTAACGAGGCACCTTGTAGCATGGGGTGCACAGCGCCCGCAGCTTTTTCAGTGGTTTGGCTTGCTTCACCTAAGGTGACATTCACGGTTTTCTTATCGCCATCGCGGATAATTCCCAGTTCAACCTTGGCACCCGCGCCCATAGTCGCGACTTTTGCACGCAGCTCTTGGAACGACTTAATCGCACGGCCATCGACGCTAACGATAATATCGCCTGCCTTGATGCCGGCTTTTTCAGCGGCGCTGCCTGCGGTCACTTCATTCACAAAACCACCGTGCTGGGTATCTAAGCCAAAGCCTTGGGCAAGTTGGCTATCTAAATCACGGCCTGAAATCCCCAGTACGCCACGGCGAACTTCACCGTGCTCGGCAATTTGTGCCACGAGGTTTTTCACCATGTTGGCGGGGATCGCAAAACCGATACCCACGTTACCACCGCCTGGCGCTACGATCGCGGTGTTAATACCAATCAGCTCACCTTTTAGGTTAACCAGCGCGCCACCCGAGTTACCGCTGTTAATCGCCGCATCGGTTTGGATAAAGTTTTCAAGCATTTCAATGCCTAAACCACTACGGCCTAGGGCGCTGACGATCCCTGAGGTGACGGTTTGGCCTAAACCAAAGGGATTACCAATGGCGACGGCAAAGTCACCAACCCGCAGTTCATCTGAGTCGGAGGTTTTGATTGCAACTAGGTTTTTCGCTTCGATTTGTAATAAGGCAATGTCAGACTCTGAATCGGTACCAATCAGTTTGGCTTTAACTTCACGGCCATCGTGCAGGCCGACTTGGATATCATCGGCACCGTCGATCACATGGTTGTTGGTGACGATATAGCCTTTATCTGCGTCGATAATCACGCCTGAGCCTAAGCCTCTAAAAGGACGCTCTTGCACTTGTTCCTGCGGTGCATTGGGGCCGAAGAAATAACGGAACACATCGGGGACACGTTGTTTAGAAACGTGCGTGCCAGAAACCGCGACAGAAACCACGGCGGGGGTCGTGCGCTCTAGCATAGGCGCAAGACTTGGAATGGATTGACCCTCAACAGATTGCGGAATAGCGGCCTGTGAGACAGCGGGCATCATTGTTAGAGTTGCGGCTAACATTGCGGCTGAAAGTACAGATAGTTTCGTTTTCATCTATTCATAACTCCAAATAAGGGATCAAGGATCTGGATGTAATGCGTCGTGAGTTGTGTCCGCACCAGATCGAATCTGTATCGTTACCGGCTATTTGCCTAGGTAACCATTCGGACACGCACCTCATTGAAAAAGTTCATCAATATTAACAAAGGTTAATTTCTTAACGGCTATTTTATCAGCATTTTATTGAGTGTAACTTAAGTGAAACCTGTGGGCTTTTAAGGCCTTTTTCAAGTATTAAAATGTTTCAATCGTCGCGTGAAATAAGTTAACAGCATAGCGCTTTATAAATAAGTTTTTATCCTTTAACGCTCAATCTTGCTTTTTTGTCGCCGAGTGCCGAAATATGGAATCCAGCGTCCTTTCGCTTGTTAGGGGATAAATATATGCCGCACCAGATTGGCCGTGGTAATATCGACGCAGTTTTTCCAAAGGATAAAAGAGAATTATAACGTGCCCCAGTTAAGCCCTTGGCAGCATTACCAAAAAGATCTTACTCGTGATGGTTTTTCCCATGATCCCGCGCAGGAAATGGCCGTAAAGGCACTGCAACGCGTCTACGAAGATTTAACCGCTGCCGAAGCGCCAAGCTCACTATTAGGCAAGTTATTGACCTCCTTTGGCCTTAAGTCTGCGCCTGTCGCGCCTAAGGGGTTGTATCTGTGGGGCGGTGTTGGTCGTGGCAAAACCTATTTAATGGACACCTTTTTTGATGCGCTGCCAGGTAATCAAAAATTAAGGGCACACTTTCACCGTTTTATGCATCAACTGCATTTGGATCTGGATGCGCTTAAAGGCACCCGCGATCCTTTACTAGTGATTGCCAAACAAATGGCCGCGAAATACCGAGTCATTTGTTTTGATGAATTTTTTGTCTCTGATATCACAGATGCCATGCTACTTGGCACCTTATTCCAAGCTCTCTTTAAAGAAGGCGTGGTCTTAGTGGCGACCTCAAACATCATTCCCGATGATTTGTATAAAAACGGATTGCAACGGGCACGATTCCTTCCTGCGATCGCCTTGATCAATCAACATTGTGAAGTGCTCAATGTGGATTCGGGCATCGACTATCGTCTGCGCACTCTCGAGCAGGCTGAGATTTATCACCATCCACTTGATGAAGAGGCCGACACTAACCTGCTGCGTTATTTCCGCCAGTTAGCCCCCGAGGCCGAAGTGTTAACCGATGCGATTGAGATTGAAGGACGTGCAATCAGCATACGTCAACAGGCGCAAGGCGTGTTGCTCGCGGATTTCAGAGCCTTATGCGATGGCCCTCGTAGTCAGCGCGATTATATGGAGCTGGCGCGGATTTATCATACCGTGTTGGTGAGTGGCATAGAGCAAATGGGCGCATTTTTAACGGGTGATGATATCGCCAGACGTTTCTTGGCCATGGTGGATGAGTTTTACGAGCGTAATGTTAAGTTGATCGTTTCCGCGCAGGTGCCGCTGGAAGAGATTTATGCCGATGGCTTATTGAGTTTTGAATTTAGACGCTGTCGCTCTCGCTTAATCGAAATGCAATCCCACGATTACTTAAAATCAGAGCATTTACCTTAGGTTAGTGAGTGCCAATCATTGGAGGTTAGCGCGTTTTTTATGCAAACCTCCTGTGGCTCATCCATCCCAGTGAAAATCAGCCTCACAGATCGATTTTTTATGATTTTTGTCAAAATATCAGGTGATTTTTAGCTCACGTTTGTCTATAATCCGCCACCTGCCCACGTTACTCCACCAAACTAGGTGGAAGTTGTACGCCGAGTTAAGTACTCGAAGGGGTACTGAAAGGCAATTTTGTGTTGTTTACCATTGTAGGCAACATGTGAGACAGAAATTAACTTTGGGTTTTTGTAATAATGAAGACTTTTACTGCTACACCAGAAACTGTAACTCGTGACTGGTTCGTCGTTGATGCTGACGGCAAAACTTTAGGTCGTATCGCTACCGAAATCGCTCTGCGTTTACGCGGTAAGCACAAGCCAGAATACACTCCTCACGTTGACACTGGTGATTACATCATCGTTATCAACGCTGAGAAAGTTACTGTTACTGGTAACAAAGCGCAAGGCAAGACGTACTACTCGCACTCAGGCTTCCCTGGTGGCATCAAGCAAATCAGCTTTGAAAAGCTGCAAGCTCACAAGCCAGAAATGATCATCGAGAAAGCAGTTAAGGGTATGTTACCAAAAGGTCCTCTGGGCCGTGCCATGTTCCGTAAACTGAAAGTTTACGCTGGCGCAGAACATAACCACGCTGCACAACAACCTCAAGTTCTTGATATCTAAACGGGATTAAGCAAATGGCTGCAACTCAGTACTACGGCACTGGCCGTCGCAAAACCTCTACAGCACGCGTATTCGCTAAAGCTGGTAGTGGCAACATCGTTGTAAATCAACGTCCTTTGGACCAATACTTTGGTCGTGAAACTGCTCGTATGGTTGTTCGTCAACCATTAGAACTAGTTGAAATGACTGACAAGCTGGACATCTATGTAACTGTTAAGGGCGGTGGTATCACTGGCCAAGCAGGTGCAATCCGTCACGGTATCACTCGTGCCCTGATGCAATTAGATGAAGCTCTGCGTCCATCATTACGTTCTGCTGGTTTCGTAACCCGTGACGCTCGTAAAGTTGAGCGTAAGAAAGTGGGTCTACGTAAAGCACGTCGTAAGCCACAATTCTCTAAGCGTTAATACGTTTTGGAATCTCAAAAAACCCAGCTTATGCTGGGTTTTTTATTACCTAAAATTGGCTATGCTCGTGTTAATGAAAGTGTTTTTTGCTGACAGTTCGAAGAGAGGGGAAGATGAGCTTACAGTTATTTATGCTGGCCGTGGCATTAGTGTTGATTTTAGAGGGTGTGGGGCCTTTGTTATTCCCCAATAAATGGCGCCGATATTTGAACGAGCTTTCCCATCAAAATCAGCAAGTTTTACGCCGGATTGGCGGTTCTTTAGTCACCGCGGGGCTGGTCATTTTGATTATTTTTTCATAAATGCCTTACCACTTGCGGTTTAAAATCTGTTAGAATCCATTTTTAACCACAACCTTGCAGCAAACAATGGGCAAAAACGTAGTTGTTCTCGGCACCCAATGGGGTGACGAAGGAAAAGGTAAGATTGTCGACCTTCTAACAGAACAGGCAAAATATGTAGTTCGCTACCAAGGCGGTCACAACGCGGGTCACACTCTCGTGATCAATGGCGATAAAACCGTACTTCATCTGATCCCATCAGGTATCCTACGTGACAATGTGAAATGCATTATCGGTAACGGTGTAGTGCTTGCACCTGACGCCCTGATGAAAGAGATCAACATGCTTAAAGAGCGCGGCATTCCGGTTGAGGAACGTCTGCTGATCTCTGAAGCATGTCCGCTGATCCTACCATTCCACTGTGCCTTAGACATCGCTCGCGAAAAAGCGCGCGGTAACAAAGCTATTGGTACTACGGGTCGTGGTATTGGTCCTGCGTATGAAGACAAGATTTCCCGTCGCGGTCTGCGTGTGGGCGATCTGTTCAATGCTGAACTATTTGCTGAAAAGCTGAAAGAAGTTATGGCATATCATAACTTTATGCTGACAGAGTACTACAAAGTTGACGCCGTAGATTACGAGCAAACACTGAGCGATGCGTTAGCTTTAGCTGACTACCTGAAGAGCATGTGTGTTGACGTAACTGAACTGTTGGATAACGCGCGTAAAGCGGGTGAGCCAATTCTGTTCGAAGGTGCACAAGGTACGCTGTTAGACATAGACCACGGTACTTATCCGTTTGTGACTTCGTCAAACACTACCGCAGGTGGTGTGGCGACAGGCAGCGGCTTTGGTCCACGTCATTTAGACTATGTCTTAGGTATCATGAAGGCATACACCACTCGCGTGGGTGCTGGTCCTTTCCCAACTGAACTCTTATGTGAAGTGGGTGATCATTTAGGGACTAAAGGTCATGAATTTGGTGCGACTACCGGTCGTAAGCGTCGTCCAGGTTGGTTAGATGCAGTGGCAATGCGCCGTGCAGTACAAATCAACAGTGTAAGCGGCTTCTGCTTAACTAAGTTAGACGTACTCGATGGCCTGAAAGAAGTGAAGATCTGTGTGGGCTACCAACATCCAGATGGCACTATTTCTAAGGTTACGCCATTAGCGGCTGAAGGTTATGAGCAGGTCACACCTGTTTATGAAACTATGCCAGGCTGGAGCGAGTCAACTTTCGGTGCGACCTCTTTAGAGCAGTTACCGCAAGCAGCTATCAACTACATCAAGCGTATTGAAGAGTTGTTAGAAACGCCGATCGACATCATTTCTACCGGTCCAGACCGTAATGAAACGATGATTTTAGTTAGCCCATTTAACTAAAATCGTAGAGGCCGTGTTTCACGGCCTTTTCTTCCTTTGTTGTTCCTTCCTGTTTGTTTTCTGTGGTTAGAAATTCGGCTTGAGCTCAAGAAATAGGTTATACTGCCGATGCAAGTATTCACCCTATTGTCATTGAGAGTCGTTATGCTACGTACTGCCTTAGTTGCGCTGCTGCCCTTAGTATCTTCAATGTGCTTTGCTGAAACACAGGCAGTGGATATTTATTCTCAAGATCAATTACTTGAAATGATCCGTGGCGAAAAATATCTGGCAAGAGTTAAGCAAGATGACTGTCAGTTAGTGCAAGATATCGAAGCGCGCGCTGAAGTCTTAAAGCAGCCCCTGTATCAGTTTTTGTGGGGGGAAATGCTCAACCATGGTACCTGCGTAAAAGCCAATGCAGTCAAAGGGATGGGATTATTGCAAGAGGCGGCCGAGCAGGGCAGCCCTGAGGCCATGGTGAAACTTGCCGAATATTATCAAAATGGTAAGTTTGTTATTCGTAATAAAGACCGTGCGGTCAATTATTTATTGCCAGCGGCGGCGAGCGGCAGTTTAGCCGCGCGGATGATGCTGGTTCGTTTATACGGTGAAGGTTATGGTAGTCCAAGGGACTATGAAATGGCCTATAACTGGTTATACAACAATGTATTTACCGATGAGGCGACCAAGAAAAAAGCCTTGTCATTACTGCAGGTGTTAGCCGCTAAAATGCCCGCCAGTGCAGTGGCGCGGGCCCAGCAAGAGCACTTGCGAACCCGTTGAGTTGTCTCTACTGATTGAGACAGAAATATTGGATATTGAATGATCAAAGACCCTCATTTCGAGCGTGAACAGGATAAGTACGAAAACCCTATCCCAAGTCGTGAGTATATTATCGAGTACTTACGTTCTCAAAAATCACCTATTACCCGTGACAGCATCGCTGTTGCACTGCAGATCCACGATGAAGAACAGTTAGAAGCCCTGCGTCGCCGTTTACGGGCGATGGAGCGTGACGGTGAACTGGTATTTACTCGCGGTCAAAGCTACGGCTTACCTGAAAAAATGGATCTGATTTCCGGCACTGTCCTTGGGCACAGAGAAGGCTATGGCTTCTTTAAACCTGACGAAGGTGGCGACGATTTATTTATCTCAAATCGCGACATGCTGATGTATTTCCATGGCGATAAAGTACTGGCCCAAAAAGCCGGTATGGACCGTAAAGGCCGCCGCGAGGCCCGTATTGTCCGTCTAATCCAGCCGCGCAGTGCCGCCATTGTGGGGCGATTCCACGTCGATAGCGGCATGGCATTTGTGATTGCCGATGATAAGCGCATTACCCAAGAAATCTTAATCGCTACCGAAGATCGTAATGGCGCCCGTCAAGGCGATGTGGTCGTGGTTGAACTGACCCGCCGTCCGGGTCGATTCGTGAAAGCGGCGGGTAAAATCACTGAAGTGCTCGGCAAGCAAATGGCGCCGGGAATGGAAATCGAAATTGCCCTACGTAATTACGATTTACCCCACACTTGGTCGGCGGTGATTGAGAAAAAACTGCGCCGCATCCCCGATGAAGTGACTGAAGCCGATAAAGTTGGCCGCGTCGATCTGCGAGATCTGCCCTTAGTGACTATCGATGGTGAAGATGCCCGCGACTTTGACGATGCGGTATACGCCGAAGTTAAGCCCAGTGGTGGATGGCGTCTGTGGGTGGCGATTGCGGATGTGAGCTACTATGTGCGTACCGATTCGGCCTTAGATACCGAAGCCCGTGCCCGTGGTAACTCTGTATACTTCCCATCGCAAGTGATCCCTATGCTGCCGGAGAAAATCTCTAACGGCCTGTGCTCGCTTAATCCCCACGTCGATCGCCTGTGTATGGTCGCTGAGATGACGATTTCGGCACGCGGTAAGTTGTCGGGTTATAAGTTTTATCCCGCGGTGATGCATTCACATGCGCGTTTCACTTACACCCAAGTGGCCGCCATGCTCGAAGGCGGACCGATTGCGCCTGAGCATGAAGCGCTATTCCCGCACCTGCAATGTTTGCAGTCGCTCTATTTAGCGCTTGATCAACAGCGCGCCGAGCGTGGGGCGATTGCCTTTGAGACCTTAGAAACACAGTTTATTTTTAACGACCAGCGCAAGATCGATAAGATTGTGCCAAGAGCGCGTAATCAAGCTCATAAAATCATTGAAGAATGTATGATTTTGGCCAACGTATCGGCCGCTAAGTTTGTGAAAAAGCACAAGGGTGAAATTCTCTATCGCGTGCATGAGTCGCCCTCTGAGCAGAAGCTAGCAAACTTTAAAGAGTTTCTGGCCGAACGTGGTTTAAGCATGGGCGGCGGACTCGAGCCAACGCCTGCGGATTATCAGAATGTAATGCTGCAAATCGCCGATCGCCCCGACGCCGAGCTTATTCAAGTGATGTTGCTGCGCTCAATGCGCCAAGCTATCTATACACCTGATAACGAAGGCCACTTTGGTTTAGCACTCGAAGAATATGCGCACTTCACCTCGCCAATTCGTCGTTATCCTGACTTAGTGCTGCACCGCGTGATCCGCTATTTATTGGCGAAGGAAAAAGGCGAAGCCAATGAGAAGTGGACATCCGATGGTGGCTACCATTATCAACTCGATGAGTTAGATCTCTTAGGCGAAGAATGTTCGAATACCGAGCGCCGTGCCGATGAAGCCACACGTGATGTAAGCGACTGGTTGAAATGTGAATTTATGCAGGACCATGTGGGTGACACCTTTGAGGCGGTTATTGCCTCTGTCACTAACTTTGGTTTATTCGTTCGCTTAAATGACTTATTTATCGATGGCTTAGTGCATATTTCTAGCCTAGGCAGCGATTATTATCAGTTCGATCCTATGCGTCAGCGTTTGATTGGCGAGCACACAGGTCAAGTCTATCAAGTGGGTGATCCCGTCACGGTAAAAGTGGCTGCGGTAAACTTGGATGATAGACAGATTGACTTAGTCATGCTTGGCGACAGCGGAAAAGGCGGTCGCCGTAAGTCTGCGCCGAGTCGAGAAAAACCGATGACAGCGCGTGAGCGGGTAAACCGTGAAGGCGCAAAAATGGCTAAGGCAGCTAAATCGACAGGTGCGAAATCGAAAGCTGGTTCGGATAAAGCTGGGGCGAGTAAGTCTAAGTCTAAAGCAGGCGCTAAGCCTAAGAAAAGCGTAAAAAATTCGGCGAAAAAGCCAAAGGCCGCGAAGCGGAGCACGAGAAAGAAGTAAATGAAGAAACAAGATATTATTTTTGGGATCCACGCAGTTGAAGCTCTGTTAAAACACAGCCCAGAGCGCATTATTGAACTTTGGCTGTTGCAGGGCCGTGAAGATGAGCGCTTAACGCCGCTGATCCGCCAAGCTAAAGCTTTTGGTACTAGCATCCAAGTGACCTCACGCAAAGTATTGGACGATAAAGCCGAGAGTGCTCAGCATCAAGGCATTGTTGCCCGTGTTAAAGCGGCTAAAATCCTTGGAGAGCATGACTTAGATGAGCTGTTAGCTCAGACTGACTTACCATTTTTATTGATTTTAGATGGTGTTACCGATCCGCATAACCTAGGTGCTTGCCTACGTAACGCCGATGCCGCGGGTGTGCAGGGCATTATTGTACCTAAGGACAACTCAGTAGGTTTAACGGCTGTGGTGAGTAAAGTAGCCTGTGGTGCAGCCGAAACAGTGCCCTTATTCCAAGTGACTAACCTTGCGCGCACCATGCGTCATTTGCAGGAAAAGGGCGTGTGGATTGTTGGCACGGCGGGCGAAGCGGATTGTGAGCTATATCAAGCCGATCTTAAAGGACCGCTGGCGATTGCGATGGGCGCCGAAGGCAAAGGCTTACGCCGTCTAAGTCGTGAATGTTGCGATACCTTGGTCTCGATTCCGATGGCGGGGAGCGTTTCTAGCTTAAACGTGTCTGTCGCAACGGGCATCTGCCTATTCGAAGCAGTGCGTCAACGTCGTAGCTAATTGATATATTCAGTAAAAAGACGGGCAAGCCCGTCTTTTTTATTGCAAGTAATTAGCTTTTAAGCCTTTTTCGCTGCATCGAGATTCGAGTTCTCTAGGTCGTTACTTTCTGCCTCAATAAAGGATTGCTCTGGGTTAAATTCAAACTCGAATGTCAGCTGTTGTTCGCTATCACTGTCATTATCCTCTAGGGCATCGGCACCTAAATCTTCTTCATCGTTGGTGGGCGAGGCGGTCATTTGCTCTTGCACTGATTCGACATCAACCCTTGGGTCGAGTGCAGCTGCTAATGGGGATGAAACTAAGTCACCAGTTGCCATGATATAGTCTTGAGTTACATTGGTTTCGGCCTTTTGTTGTGAGTGAACATAACGCAGGCGTAAAAATAGAATTAAGGTACAGGCCGACATAAAGCCATAGAGCATGCTATTGCCGAGCCATTGCATTAAGGTTGAGGCGATAAGCGGGCCGATACTGGCGCCAAGGCCGAAGGTCAGTAATATGGTGGCCGACAGACCGACCCTTTCACTCTGCTCGACCCGGGAGTTGGCCAGTGCCGTCGCCAAGGGGTAGAAGGTAAAGCCAAGAATACCGAACAGAAACGTCATCACCAGTGAGAGTGTGGGATGGTAAGGCGTGAGGGCGATAGCTAAGGCTAAGATCCCAAGCAGTACGCAGTTAATGCGGATAAGTCGACTGCGGGACATAATGTCGGATAGCTTCCCCATTGGCCATTGTGCCAGCAGACCCGCGAGAATGGTGGCCGTCATATAAGTGGCGACTTTCTCGGGCGGTAAACCTAAGTTACTCGCATAGGCGGGGGCTAAGCCGTAAAAGGAGCCGACAATCATGCTGCCTATCGCTATGGTAGTCAGAGCTTGCGGGGCTTTGCGCCAATAGTGGGCGATTTTTAAGGGCGCGGGCACCAGTGGCGCCGGGTGAATCCGGCGAGTCAAGGAAATGGGGACAATACACAGGGCAAAGCAGATGGCGATCAGTAACAGTGGCTCTAGGCCGAGCTCAGGATAGAGGCTTATCGCACCTTGGCCCAATATTAAACCGAAGTACGAGACTATCATGTAGCTGGCAAACACTGTGCCGCGTTGGCTGCTTTCGGCCTGCTCATTTAGCCAGCTTTCGAGCACCATGTATTGGCACATCATGCCCATACCGACGATAAGCCTTAAGAGGATCCAAACCACTAGCTCATCCACTAAGGCATGGCCGAGGGCGGAGGCGGCCACTATCCCGGCACTGGCGACAAAGGCGCGAATATGCCCAACTTGGGCAATCAAACGGTGGCCAATCTTAGAACCAGCCACTAGGCCGACGTAATAGGCCGACATCATGCCGCCTATCCATAGCTGTGGAACCTGTATTACCGATAGGCGCAGGCCTAAATAGGTGGTGAGTAAACCGCCTGCCAACACAGTTAATAGAGTCGTGCTATATAAAGAGGCGAAAGTGCGTAGCGGATTTGCCATTAACTACTCCTTGTATGATTGCAGGGAGAGTATATCAGGTGTTGGTGTGTATTCCGTGTTGCAAAATGTTGGAATTTAATGACTAATTTATCGTTTTTGTGTATGGGTCACTAAATCCGATTGAAATGGGATTTGGCTGAATGGGGGAATTTAGGTTTCAGCCAAACCATTGGGTATCTTGATTATCTAAAGGTATAGAGCAAGTTAAAGGTGGTGACTGTGTCAGTCTGCTTACTGCCTTCTGGGACGACTTCGGTGTACTTGATGTTCATGCCGATTTTAAATGCCCAGTCCTGAAACACTAAGTTCTTGTAGTTCATATCGAGGGTGAGGGTATTGTTATTCTCGCCCACCTCGGCGGTGAGATCGGCATTGATGCTGGTGTATTCCTGCAATTTTTGCGAAAACTTAGCCGCAGTACGTAAAATCACATCCTTTTCGGCGGCGGGATCGGGCTCTGAGACTGATTCCGCAGGTAGGTTGTATCGATAACCTGGGCCGACTTCGAGGCTGAGTTTGGTTTTATAGCTGTTAATGGCATTAAAACCATAACCCGAAGAAAGGGTTGAGATTTGGGTATAACTACCGAACTGATCCCAAGTAAAATCGCCACGGCCAAAGATATAGCCCTTGGTGAGTTTATAGTTGCTCTGGAGTTGGAGTTCGTACTTCTCTGAGGTGGTTTGGTTTTTCTCTGAGGCGAAATACGCTTTTAGCGTGGCTTCTTGTTTTGTTTGCTTGGTATCGTAAATCAGTTGGGTGCGACCATTAAAACTGCTTGATTCGGTATTGCCCGTGTTCAACTGTAAGCCAGCTTCGACTTCTGCAGTAAAATCGCTTGGCGGTTCCTGATAATCGGGAGGCACAAGCGCAAGTGCCGGAAAAGATAGGCAAAACGAACTCACAGGGGCGATAACTTTTAGCATTGCTCGTAACATTAGTCAGGGTTCTTGAATGGCTGGTGTCTGATATCCGAATAGGGGTGAGGCGTCATCATACCCGTATTGCGGGTTGAGGCAAAGTTATTGCTTGAGTTTCGCGTCTGCTTTCTGTACTATCTCGCGCTCGAATCAGTCACTATTTTCGTTCCTTGCCTCCACTTGGTCTGACTGAGCCAATAACGAGGCTACATAACCGTAAGGAGCAATAAATGCGTCATTACGAAATCGTATTTATGGTTCACCCAGATCAAAGTGAACAAGTACCAGGTATGATTGAGCGTTACACCGGTGCAATCACCGAAGCTAACGGCAAAATCCACCGTTTAGAAGATTGGGGCCGTCGTCAACTGGCTTACCCAATCCAAGACCTGCACAAAGCTCACTACGTTCTGATGAACGTTGAAGCACCAGCAGAGACGATTGAAGAGCTAGAAACTGCTTTCCGTTTCAACGACGCAGTTCTGCGTAACATGGTAATGCGTACTAAAGGTGCCATCACCGAAGCATCTCCAATGGCGAAAGCTAAAGATGAGCGCGATTCACGTCGTGGCCCAGCTGGCGACCGCTCATATGATGAAGCTAACGCTGAAGAAATCGCTGAGTAAGTTTATCTGTGACCACCAATAACTTGGTGTTGTCAGGAACCATAACCCGTTCCAGACGCTTTAAAAGCCCGGCAGGCATCGCACACAGTGTGATAATGCTAGAACACAAATCGCAGCGTTATGAAGCAGATATGCTCCGCAACGTCTACGTACAAATACAAGTGATATTGAGTGGCCCACGCTTTGAGAGCGTGGCAGACAATCTGAAAGCAGGTGTGGAAGTACAAGTTCAAGGTTTTATGACGCTTCAACAGGGGCGCAATGGCCAAAATCGCTTAGTCATCCATGCCGAAAATGTCGAATTGAAAACTTAGGAGACTGTCAAATGGCACGTTATTTCCGTCGTCGCAAGTTCTGCCGTTTCACCGCTGAAGGTGTTGCAGAAATTGATTACAAAGATATCGTTACTTTAAAGAACTACATCACTGAAAGCGGCAAGATCGTTCCAAGCCGTATCACTGGTACTAGTGCTAAATATCAGCGTCAACTAGCTCGCGCAATCAAGCGTGCTCGTTATCTTTCTCTACTGCCATACACTGATTTACATCAGTAATTGCAGTATTCCTAATCGAATATAGAGGATTTGATAATGAACGTTATTCTGCTTGATAAAATCGCTAACCTGGGTAACCTGGGTGACCAAGTTGCAGTTAAAGCTGGTTACGCTCGTAACTACCTGCTGCCACAAGGTAAAGCTGTTGTTGCTAACGAAAGCAACGTTAAAGTATTTGAAGCTCGTCGCGCTGAATTAGAAGCTAAATTAGCTGCTGATCTGGCTGCTGCTAACCAACGCGCTGAAAAAATCGCTGCTCTGGAAGCTGTTGTTATCGCTTCTAAAGCTGGTGATGAAGGCAAACTGTTTGGTTCAGTTGGCACTCGTGACATCGCTGATGCAGTAACTGCTGCTGGCGTTGAACTGGCTAAATCAGAAGTTCGTTTACCATTAGGCGCTCTGCGTACTACTGGCGACTTCGAAGTTGAAGTTCAGTTACACACTGAAGTTAAAGCTGTTGTTAAAGTATCTGTTGTTGCAGAAGCTTAATTACCAACTGCTTTAAATGAAAAACACCGCTTCGGCGGTGTTTTTTTATGGGCGCGATTTAGTTCGTATTGTTGTGTAAGTGGTTGTTTGTCAGCATCAAGGATAAACAGGCTTAGCTACTTCATCGCAGCTAAGCCTGGCACTAAGGCTCAATATGTTATTGCTGAAGACTGTTGTTAAAAGGCGTAAGCACCCGTGGTAGTACGCCCTGTAGCTGTGAAATCGTGACCCCGTAGTTAGTGATAGGCACATTGCGCCGTTGGCATTCGTGGATGCGGCGAAGCATTTCATTACGATTAAACATACAGGCACCGCAGTGGATGACGAGGGCGTATTGCTCTAAATCATCGGGAAAGTCGTGGCCGGACGTCACGATAAATTCGAGTTGTTTACCCGTATAGCTATTTATCCAGCGGGGAAGTTTGACTCGGCCGATATCATCCTCTTGGACATTGTGGCTGCAGGCTTCGGCGATGAGCACTTTATCGCCATCTTGCAATTTATCTAACGCCTCAGCGCCTGCGGCAAGGGTGGGCAAATCCCCTTTAAAGCGCGCAAACAGAGTTGAGAAAGTCGTGAGTGGAATCGATGCTGGTACTAGGGCAGCGACTTGTTTAATCGCCTGAGCATCTGAGATCACCAGTTTGGGGGTGACGACGGATAATGCCTTTTCTAGTTCTGTTTCTTTCACCACCATTGCGATCGCGCTGCGATCCAATGCTTCCCTAAGGATCTGTACCTGCGGCAGGATTAAGCGTCCTTTCGGTGCTGCCATATCGATTGGTACGACGCAGAGGATAATGTCCCCCGCTTGATAGAGGTCGCCCGCTAGCAGTGGCTCTTGCTTATATTCCGCGGGTGCTAAATCGATAATCTGCTGCTTAAGTGTTTTGGCCGCAAGACCTGTGGTAGCCGAGACCACAATATAAGGTAATGATTGCTGTTGGCAGAAGGCAATATCTTCAGTTTTAGGCATGTAGATATCAGCCTTATTGAAGACCACCAATATTGGCATTCGCATCTGCTGTATTTCGTTTACTAAGGCGATATCCGATGGATAAAGCCCTTGTTCGTCCACCACCAAGAGTGCCATATCGGAGCGGAACAATACTTTACGAGTTGCCTTCACCCGCATTGCACCTAATTCTCCGTCATCATCGATACCGGCAGTGTCATAAAAGGTCACAGGCCCCAGGGGCTGCAACTCATAGGCCTTGGCTACGGCATCCGTCGTGGTGCCCTTAATATCGGACACAATGGAGATCTGTTGCCCCGCGATCATATTGAGCAGAGAAGACTTACCCGCATTGCGTCGACCGACTAAGGCGATATGGTAACGCATGCCCCGTGATGCCGATTGGTTTTGGGAATGCTCTTGTGGATTAATGCCTTGACACATATTGGTTCCTTTTTGAATCACCACGGCTAAAGGATGGCAGTAGCCCATGGCTTTGAATTTGCTGGCAGACTTGGTTAAGTCGCTCTGCTGCCGGATGTTGTTGCTGGTTTTTTCCCGGATAAATGCTGTAATCGGCACTCACTTGTGTTGGGGTGAAGGAGGGCATAATCACATTGCAACCTCGCTTTAGTGCCTGTTCCCGTGCGCCTTTTTCGAGGGCATCGAGGGAGCTGGTCGCAGGGATATTCGCCCCAGGATTCATCAGTCGCAAAATCGCACTCACCCTATGACTCTTAAGGGCGCTGCCGTTGGGCGATGTGGCAAATGGAGTTTGTGCATGGGCGATAAAAGGGCCGCAGGCCAGCATATCGAGCTGCAGCTCAGTCAAGCATTGAATATCGCGGGCTAAGATAGCGTCAGTCATCCCAGGTAAATCGATGATGATGCCGGAACCTGTCTGAAAGCCGAGTGACTTAAGGTGAGTAAGTCTTGCAATTCGTTCATCGAAATGGGCTTTAGGGCGACAGCGAGCAAAGAGGGCGCGGTCGAAGGTTTCCATCTTGAGTAAATAACGATCGGCACCCGCCTCACGCCAGTTTTCCAATTCATGATGTTTGCGATCGCCAAGGGAGAGGGTGATTGCCAGGTTATGGCGCTGCTTAATTTCACTGATAAGGCTACTGATGCGCTTGCAACTGTAGCTAAAATCATCCCCCGATTGCAGCACCACAGTGCCGAGGCCGAGTGCAGCTATGTTATTCACCGCGCTGAGGATTTCTTCGTTCGAGAGCCGATAACGCTTTACCTGCCGATTCTCGCTACGCAGTCCACAGTAATGGCAGTGGTTACGGCAATGATTCGAAAATTCAACAATGCCGCGTAAATAAACCTGTAGCTGAAATTCGAGCTCAGTGGCGAGCTGCGCGCGGCTAAACAGCCATTCATCGTCCTGCCCTTGGAGCAGCTCAAGGATTTGCGCATAACTGAGCGCTATAGGTTTGAGCAAACTTGGTTGCGTACAGGAAGGTGTTTGCTGAATGATTGGGATATGACAGGCATGCATCAGTGACGCTCCTTATCCAGCGCAATCACACTTTGATACCAGAGATCGCCTACGGCGCGGCGACATTCTTCCACGTAACGGCCAAGGGGTATTGCCACCGGAGAGTCTTGCTCTGCGGTGACGCCGGAATAAAACCAATCGATTAAGCTGTTTGGCGCAAGGCCTAAAGCAATAGCATCAAACTCTACCCAAAGCCCCTGAGCCGAAGTGGTATGGCTATGGGCGTAATGACCGACAAAGAGCCTATCGCCAATCAGCAATATAGGTTGCAGTGGCAGCGCTTGGGTCGAGACTAGATTGACGACCTCAGGAAACTGCGTTTTAAGCTCGGCGCACCAGTGGCGGGAGTTTTCATAGAGTCGTTCCACTTCCGGCAGTGGCATCTCAGGTCTTAAGATGGTGGCAAACTCATCCCGCCATAGACGAGTGGGCTCAAGTTTAATCAGGGTGAGTTGCCTTAAGCGGGCGTTTTGTAGCCGCTTTAATAACAACTGCCCCACGGCATTATCGGCAAAATTACTGTAAATCGCCGCGTGTAACACGATTACATCAGCGCGCTCTATCGCATTCAGTAAGGCGCTAGTGTTAAGGCCAAAATGCAACTGCACGCCGGGCTCAGAAAATAAATAAGGTGCCATTTAAAGATAGATATCCCGTTCACCCGCATCGGTTTTTTGCAAACAGCCACGCACATTACGTTCCCGTGATGGACTCATTTTGGCGAGCTCTCGCTCTATCAGGGCGTTACCTGCCTCGCGGGTTTTATCGCTGGCGTAGTCGTTCAGATATTCCCTAAAGGTGATCAAGGCATTCGGCTGGCAGAACTTGCCAATAAACTGCTGTTTGGCTAATCCCATAAAGTGATCGCCAGTGCGCCCTTTACGGTAACAGCCTGTACAGAAAGAGGGGATGGCATCCGAATCCGTAACTAATTCATAGATGATCTCATCCATGGCGCGATGATCGCCAAGGCTAAATTGCTCGGCATCGTGTTGATTTAGCTTGCTGTCTTGATAGCCACCCGGCGCAGTGCGTGAGCCTGCACTGATTTGTGATACGCCGAGTTCTAACAACTCTTTACGTAGGGCCGCGCTCTCCCGTGTACTCATAATCAAGCCTGTATAAGGTACGGCGAGGCGAGTGATGGCTACAATGCGCTTAAAGCAGTCATCATCGACCTCATAGGGCGGCTTTTCACTGATAGCGGAGCCATGGGCGGGTTCTATCCGCGGGAAGGAGATAGTATGCGGGCCAACGCCACAGTCTTTTTCGAGTTGCTGAACATGGGTGAGCATGGCGAGCAGCTCAAATCTATGGTCATACAGGCCAAAGAGGGCGCCGATACCGACATCATCGATTCCCGCTTCCATTGCCCTGTGCATGGCGTATAGGCGGTATAAAAAGTCGGTTTTTTTACCTTTAAGATGGACTTGGCTGTAGGTGTCTTGATGATAGGTTTCTTGGAAGCATTGATAAGTGCCTATCGCCGCGGTTTTAAGTTGTTTAAAGTCTTCCACACTCATTGGCGCGCAGTTGACGTTGATACGGCGAATTTCGCCACCCTTGCCCTGCTTAACGCTGTACATGGTTTGAATACTTTCAACAATGGCTTGCACATTGTTGCGTGGATGCTCGCCATAAACGGCCAAGATCCGTTTGTGGCCCATTTCTTCGAGGATCGCAACTTCTTGGCGGATCTCATCCTGTTTTAAGGTCTTTCGTTTTAGCTCATGATTATCGGCATTAAAGCCGCAGTAGCTACAACTGTTGGCGCAATGATTCGACACATACAGCGGCGCAAACATCACAATACGATTGCCGTAAATGGTGTTTTTAATCTCACGGGCGACGGCAAAGAGTGCTTCATCCAGCGCTTTATCTTGGTTTTGCAGTAGGAGAGCGGTTTCTTGAATGCTTAAGCCTTCGCATTGGCGCGCTTTGTCGAGAATGGCGAGGACTTGCTCGCGACTCGGATTGCTAGCGTCTTCAATGGCCTGCCAAATCGCCTTATCGTCGATAAAACTGATGTTGGGATTGTAGTCCGAAATGGTAATGGAATGATGCTCGTGTGTGCTCATGGTTATCTATGCCCTTGAGTGTGAATGCAGAAATGCGGCAGTTTTTGAGCAACTGCCGCAGGAGACCTTGCTATTTGCTGGTCAGTTGTTCGCCGTTTGTGGCGACGGGGGCAATTTCATTTTTGACCCATAGCGGGGTGTACTCGGCGGCATCATGGTAGGGCACATTGCCGTGGATCATCATGGCTTTGAAGTCATCGAAGCGGTACACCGCGAGGAATAAATGCACGGGTAAGAAGGCGGTTAACACTAGGCCTGAGACTAAATGGGCTTGACCTAAAAACCACACTATATCCCGCGGCGCAGCGTGGGGGATAAGCCACAGCACTAAGCCGGAGAGGATAAGCACTGTGCCGCCAATCAGTACGCAGGCACCAAAGAGCTTCTGGCCAGAGTTGTACTTGTTCATCGGAGGGATAGGCACTTTTTTACCCATTAAGAATTTCTGTGGGTAACCCCCTAACACCATAAACCATTTCACGTCACGCTCGGAGAAGCTGAACACGCGGGCGATAAATAGCACCACTCGGTCGAATGCCATGATGGTAAATGCCACGGCATCGAGGGCCATAACAATCCCCGCAATGATGTGCACATCATAGGTTAGCTGCATACCTTCTTGGGAAAGCGGTTTAAAAAACAATAACAAACCCGTCGCGGCTAACGGCAAAAAGCTCAGTAGCAGGATGTAGTGGAAGATCCTGACGTTTAGCGGATGTTTTAAAATGGGTCTCATATCATGTTCTTGATGCATTTTTCATCTCCAATCAAGAGCTTAATTTAGTGCGGTCGACAAAGTGGGTGTGCAGCAGCTCGTGAGACATATGTCCTAATTGCTCGCCACCGAATTCTTTGTAGTATTTCTCTACCGCAGGGTTGGCGTGGCTGACACGCTTTTTCGCTAGGCTGTCGTCCTTATATAACCCTTGGCTTCTGGCCTTAATGTACTCATTGCGGCGCTCAAGCTTGCTGGTAAACCAACCAATAGGAATGGCTAAGGCGGCGACAAAGGCTGCACCGACGGCCATAAACTTACGGCGTGACAGAAAGAAACTGTCCTCGGCAAATAGGTGTTTTTTCTTGTTCATATCCGTTTTCCGTTAAATGTTACCAAGCCAAGAAGAGCCTTTACCTTCAATAGGTTGGCCTCCACCGTTGACACAACCGCCAGCGCAGTTCATCACTTCGATAAAGTGATAGGGCGAGGTGCCAGCCATTACGTCGCGTAGCACGGGTTCGATGTTGTTGCCCATGTCGTGTACTACTGCGACATTGACGGTGACATTCTGGTTGAGCTGAGTATCAAACAGGCTGACGGAAGCCGATTTGACGCCTTTTAGCCCGCGTACGGGTTCAAATTCTAATTTGGCCATTTCAGTACCAGTGAGCACCTTGTGGGCGGTACGTAATGCCGCTTCCATCACGCCACCTGTGGTACCAAAGATAGTGCCCGCGCCAGTGTATTCAGAGAACAAGCTATCGCCTTGATATTCGGGTGTATTAGCGAGGTCGATATCGAGCATTTTGAGCAATTGAGCCATTTCCCTTGTGGTCAGCACGGCATCAATATCTTGGTACGAAGGCGCGTTAGCCCCATGTTCCTGATGGTATTGCCAAGCCGAGTTAAATTCGGGGCGTGAGGCTTCGAGTTTTTTCGAGGTACAAGGCATCACAGAGACAGTGAAAATATTCTCTGGCTGCATTTGATACACTTTAGCGCCATAGGTTTTGGCGACCGCTCCAGCCATTTGTTGGGGAGATTTTGCTGTCGACAGGTTAGGTAATAGCGCTGGATAGCGGGTTTCTAGGTAACGCACCCAACCTGGGCAGCAGGAGGTGAACTGCGGCAGCGCCCCTGCATTTTCTTCACCTTTAACATTGGCATGGAGGCGATGAATAAACTCACTGCCTTCTTCCATAATGGTGAGATCGGCGGCAAAGTTACAGTCGAAAATCTTAAAGCCTGCCTGATTCATCGCACCATAGAGCTTACCCGTCACGAGTTCGCCTGTGCCTAAACCGAATTCTTCACCAATTGCGACCCGCACCGCCGGGGCGATAATGCCAACGACTGTAGTATTTTTATCGGCGAGTTTTTTAATGACGGTTTCAAGGGCGCTATGGGTTTCTTCAATGGCACTAAACGGGCAGTTAATTAAACATTGGCCGCAGCTTAAGCATTTATCTTCATCAATAGAGTGCGCAGCACCCGAGGCGCCATTAATGGCATGGGTTGGGCAGAACTGTTTGCAAGCATCACATCCTTTGCATTTAGATGCATTTATCTTGATCAGCCCTTGGATTTCTCCCGGTTGATAAGTTGTCGCTGTCATAGGATTTCGCGTTCCTCATTTTCAACCTGAATTATATTTTCAGTGTTATTTAATGTATTTATTTAGCAGCTTATGCCTATGGCAAAAGCGTATTGGTAACTTTTTAAACGGCTGGATAATAGGAAATTGGCTTTGGAAAAAACTTGAGAATGATCAAGTTTTATTGTTTTTGATAAAACAGGCGTTTTTAATGGTTTAATTGGCTATTTTTGATAATTTTTTAGAAATAAAAGTAGACTTCTATGTTTGTTTGTTATTAGTGTTTATGTTTTTTGTTGTTTTTATACAATGACTTATTTTGATGTGGCTAATCGCCTAACACTATTTGTTGTATTTTAAAGGCTTGCGGTGTGATTTATTGCATTATGAGGGTGTTATCACTTGTTTTGTTTTTGTGATTGGACAAATTGTCCATAAAAACTCTTGATTTAAATTATGCTAATTAAGCTAGATTGGTAACTTAACTCGCTAATACATCACGCGACAGATCACAAATTAGTAAATTGAATAAAATAAAAAACCGTCCAAAGAGTATTCTTTGAACGGTTTTAAAAGATGCTTAATTTATGTAGATTAAATTAATTGGATTAATATCAGCTAATTTTATTATCAATTAATGCTGAATATTAATTTTATATTAATTTCTCACTAAATCGAGTTCCTTAATTAAATTATCGGCATGGTCTACTTCATCCATCATCCACAGGATATAACGGATATCCACGTGTACGGCGCGGGTGATGGTGGGGTTGAAGAACCAATCTTTAGTAATGGCTTCATAGGTAGAGTCGAAGTTAAGACCGACGAGTTCGCCTTTACCGTTAAAGACAGGGGAACCCGAGTTACCCCCCGTGGTATCCACACTCGATAAGAAGTTAACTGGCACTGAGTTAAATTCTTCTGGCTTGTCTAAGCAAGAGAACAGACGGCAAATCCAGCCGCGTGGATCTTGATAGACAGATTTCACTAAGTGATTGCCAAAACGCTGCTCATGGATTGCATCGAGCAGTTTTTTCGGTGCGTTATAGGGCTCAACGCCGGTGTGCTTGGCTACAATACCATCAAGGCGAGTAAATGGCTGTTTGTACAGCGCATCGCGGGATTGATAACCATCGACCATACCGTAGCTGATACGTAGAGTGCCGTTTGCATCCGGATACACTGGCCAGTTGTTGGCTTTGTAGTAGTCGATAACGGCAGCCATGTAGGCAGGACGCGCAGTAGACAGTTTACCCGCCAGGATTTTTTCAGCCTTTTCCTGCACCATATTAGTGTCATATAACGCGACAGCGAGGCGGATAAACGGATCGCTGCTGGTTTCAAAAGCCTTCGCATCGGCGTCCATCCACGCCAGACGTTGCGCTTGGTCGGTTAGCGTCGTTAGCGAATACAGGCCATCGAGTTTTGCTTCTAGGCTGACATTTTTATCGTCCAGATTCAGCATATTGTCTAAAGCAGCAACGCGATTAGGCTGTGATAAATAAGCATTTAAATCTTGTAACCACAGGGTTTTATCGACTTTAACGTCAAAGCTGGAGTCGATACGCTTCAGGCGCGAGCTGAACATGGCAAGGTCACGCTCTTGGTAACCGATTTCACGCTCGGCATCGCTCTTTTGCTTTTCCTTGGCTAAGCGATAAAGGCTATTGGCCGCAGTGAGCAGCGTGCTCGATTGGGCGTTGGTGAAGTAATAATTGGTTTGGGTTTGCAGTTGCTGCTCGGCCAATAAAACTTCCAATTCGCTGATAAGGTTTTGATTAAGAGTTGGGTTTTTCTTTAACCAAGCCAGAAAATCATCTTCGCGTTGCTGCTTAATGCCGACGATATCCGTGGCTTTAAAGCCAGCCAGCAGACCGTTGAGTTTCTTCATCCGGTTCGCCATCGACGCCATATTGCCCGCATATTTAATGGCGATGTCGGCATCTTCCTGACCCATGGCTTCGATAGTATCAATCTGTAATTGATAGCGTTTTGCCTGAGTGGGATACAACCAGTCGCTAGCAAATTTAAGCTCGCTGGTGAGATTGTAACGGCTGGTGGTGCCAGGGTAACCCGCCACAAATACGCCGTCGCCCGCTTTCACACCATCGGCGTTTACTTTCAGGTAACTCTTTGGCGTGTAAGGAATGTTATCTTCGCTGTAGGCTGCTGGCTTACCATCTTTACCTACATAGGCACGCAGGAAGGCAAAATCGCCCGAGTGGCGTGGATACTCGTAGTTATCGATATCACCGCCATAAGCGCCAACGCTTTCTGGTGGCGCGTATACTAAGCGCACATCGCGGATCATCAATTGCTTGATGAGGTAATATTCCAATCCATTGTGGAAGCTGCGAACGTTACAGCGGTAGTTATCATCGGCCTCACAGCTTTTGATCAAGGCTTTGCTGTGGTTTTCAATGTCTTCGTAGCGTTTGAGCGGATCTTGACTTAAGTCTTTGGTGACATCGCTGGTGACATTGGTCACGGCTTCGGTGATGTATAAACGCTCGTTTGGACCTGCCGACGGTTCTTTATCCATCGAGGTGGCTAAAAAGCCCTGTTCGAGATAGTTATGTTCTTTCTTAGTGTTATATTGTATCGCCTTGTAGGCACAATGATGGTTTGTCACAACTAGCCCTTGGGGCGAGACAAAACTGGCGGTACAATAGCCCAGCCCGACAACGGCATTCATAGGATAACTGGTGAGATCGGCTAATTTATCAGCGGGAATATCGATTCCACGTGCGCTGAGTTTGTCCGCAATTGAAGGCATTTGATAGGGTTGCCATTGTCCTTCATCGGCTGTTGCTACGCCAGAGGTCAGTACTAAGGCTGCAACCAATGCAATACGCATGTTCTTTCCTTATTTTTAGTTAGAGTGTCCGTTGGAATGAGGTAACAGGCGAATGTAAACCACCTGTTTGCTTGACGCGGGTTTTATATCATATTTTGTTAAGTTGTTGGAAATCGGGAGTGTTAATGTCACAACAAGGTGCGTTTAAACCTAAGAATAAGCCGACAGATGTGCAGGTCGATAGCTTAAAGCTGCCGCCGCATTCGATAGAGGCTGAACAATCGGTCTTAGGTGGCCTGATGTTAGACGCCGACGCTTGGGATAAAGTGGCCGAGACTGTGGTGAAAGAGGATTTTTATTCCCGCTCCCACCGCATGATTTTTGCGGCCATGCACCGTTTAGTCGAAAGTGGTCAACCCATCGACTTAATTACGGTTTCTGAACAGCTTGAAGTGGAAAACCAACTCGAAGAAGCGGGTGGCTTTGCCTATTTAGGCGAGATTGCCAAAAACACCCCGAGCGCGGGTAACATTGTTTCCTACGCTGAGATCGTGCGTGAGCGCGCCGTGGTACGGGAGATGATCCGTGTCGCCCATGAGATTGCCGATGCGGGTTACAATCCCGAAGGGCGTGACTCCAGCGCCTTGCTCGATTTAGCCGAGAGTAAAGTCTTTAAAATTGCCGAGCAGCGTACCAATGCCAATGAAGGTCCTGAAGGCATTAAAACCATTCTCGAAAAAACCGTCGATAAGATTGAGCAGCTCTACAACAACCCCCACAACGGTGTGACTGGGGTGTCGAGTGGGTTTACAGATCTCGACCGAATGACTGCTGGCTTCCAATCCGGCGACTTGATTATCGTCGCGGCGCGTCCTTCTATGGGTAAAACTACCTTCGCGATGAACCTGTGTGAACAGGCTGCAATGAATGAAGACAAGCCAGTGCTGATTTTCAGTCTCGAGATGCCCTCTGAACAGATCATGATGCGTATGTTGGCTTCTCTAGGGCGCGTCGATCAAACCAAAATCCGTACTGGACAACTCGATGATGAGGATTGGGCGCGGGTATCCTCGACCATGGGGATCATGCTCGAGCAGGGCAAGATGTATATCGACGACGGCTCAGGCCTAACCCCGACCGAAGTGCGCAGCCGTGCCCGCCGTATTGCCCGTGAACATGGTGGCTTATCGATGATCATGGTCGACTACTTGCAGTTGATGCAAGTGCCGGCATTATCGGACAACCGTACACTCGAAATTGCCGAAATCTCACGCTCTCTCAAGGCATTGGCGAAAGAGTTGGAGATCCCCGTGATTGCTCTTTCCCAGCTTAACCGCTCGCTCGAACAACGTGCTGATAAGCGTCCTGTAAACTCGGACTTACGTGAATCCGGTTCTATTGAGCAGGATGCGGACCTCATCATGTTTATTTACCGTGATGAGGTGTATAACAACGATTCTCCCGATAAGGGCACGGCAGAAATCATTATTGGTAAACAGCGTAACGGCCCCATTGGACGTGTGCGGTTGACCTTCCAAGGCCAGTTTTCCCGTTTTGATAACTACGCAGGCCCGCAGTTTGAAGAAGATTAATTTCTAGTGTTAGAAGCTAAGCACTGCTTATGTATTCTTTTTATTTCCTGACTTTCCAAATAGACAAGGCAAATTTTGAAACCTTTTCCCCGAGCAGAAATTAGCAGTAGTGCACTGCAGAACAATCTCGCCGTCTTGCGTCAACAGGCGAGTCGCAGCCAAGTGATGGCAGTGGTGAAAGCCAATGGTTATGGTCATGGATTATTAAATGTCGCCAATTGTTTAAATAATGCCGATGGCTTTGGCTTGGCCCGATTAGAAGAAGCCTTAGAACTACGCGCTGGTGGCGTAAAAGCGCGCCTGTTATTACTTGAAGGCTTCTTTCGCAGCACAGATTTACCTTTGCTGGTGGAGCACGATATCGATACTGTGGTACACCACGAGTCGCAAATTGAAATGTTAGAGCAGGCGACGCTATCAAAACCTGTCACTGTATGGTTGAAAGTGGATTCTGGTATGCATCGGTTAGGCGTGACGCCTGAGCAATTTGCACAGGTGTATGCACGTTTGACCGCCTGTGACAATGTCGCCAAGCCCATCCATTTGATGACTCATTTTGCCTGTGCCGATGAGCCTGAAAATCATTACACTCAAGTGCAAATGCAAACCTTTAACCAGTTAACCGCGGATTTACCTGGGTTTAGAACCTTAGCCAATTCTGCGGGTGCACTCTATTGGCCCAAGAGCCAAGGGGACTGGATCCGTCCAGGGATTGCACTCTATGGTGTGTCTCCTGTAACAGGGGATTGCGGTGCCAATCATGGTCTGATCCCGGCGATGAACTTAGTTTCGCGTTTGATTGCCGTGCGCGATCACAAGGCGGGACAACCCGTTGGCTATGGTTGTTATTGGACGGCGAAACAAGATACTCGCCTTGGTGTTGTGGCTATTGGCTATGGTGATGGTTATCCACGTAATGCGCCCGAAGGCACGCCTGTGTGGGTGAATGGTCGCAGAGTGCCGATCGTTGGTCGCGTATCTATGGATATGCTAACCGTCGATTTAGGCGCTGATGCGACAGATCTTGTGGGCGATGAAGCCCTGCTTTGGGGCGCCGCCTTGCCCGTTGAGGAAGTGGCAGAGCACATTGGCACCATCGCCTATGAGTTAGTGACTAAACTTACCCCAAGAGTAGCGGTGTGCTTAGCATAAGTGACTAAAATAAATAAAAAACGGCGCTCCGGCGCCGTTTCCGTTGTGTCAGTTTTATAAAATTTATCTTTTGCCTGTTATGCGATAGAAAAACTCAATAATGCAAAGCAGTTTAGAGATCATAAAACCAGAATTGGTATTCTAATTTACTCAGACATTTTATTGCTAACTTTCAAAACACACTTCGATATAGGCCGTTCCATGTGAGCTGGTAAAAGGCATAATGATTTTAGTGCCATTGGCTTTGTGGGATATGGTATGCCCTTGGCCAGATACCACCATAGGGGTTGCCATTTCGAACTCATAACCCTTTTGTCCTAAAAGATTTTTAGCGCCACCTGTAACCATATTGGTGATTTCGCCTACCAAATCTGTCACTTCTTCATTTATTTTACCGGGATTTTCACCCAGCATATTTTGCATAATTTGCAGTACTAATTTTTGCTCAAACGTAATTGAAAGTGAGCCTTTGGTTTGTGGCCCAACCATACCAATCAAACCTGACACATCACCTTTAGCTAGATTATCAGTTTTGATCTGAGGTTTACCAGGCGTGAGCTCTAAGCTGGCCATGGTCGAAATGACATTGAGCAGCGACTGCAAAAAAGGATTAATAAAATTGACGTTCATGCTTTAGTGTGTCCTCTTATGAACTTAAGCCTTATGGTCACCACGTAATTAAGGGTAGTCGAAAAGTGGCTCAACCACAGCAATCTTAATCACACTCTATCAGCTTAGATGACACAAATGGAAATGTGAGGTTAATTTCACGATTTTCTTGTTGTTTATCGTAAAAATCTTTGCATATGTGAGACTCGACAAACAATAAACAAGGCTCACGTTTTTGGATGCTAACTTTATCCAGCTATTGAGTGGGTTTCTAACTAAAGATTGATGATACGGATTACCATACCGCAAAACTCAATAAACTAAAATTTCTACATTCCCTTAAGACTAAAAAGCATAAATGGTAATTTTTACAATTGCTTATGCAGTAAACTATTATCGGTTTGAAAATATCTCCTCTACAACCACCTAGCAACACATAGTGTCATAAAATGTGATTTACATTAAATTATAATGTAAATGATAATAATTATTGATCACAAAATTAAATTTACATATATTAGCGGCGATTAACAGATGGGGGACATCTGTTACAGAGTTTACTCCGCAACAGGAATGCTTTTGATGAAATTTGCAAAACGCCGCAATGGCCGAGTCATACTCGGTGCCCATGTTTTAGGTTCGTTAACCATAGGTATGGCGGTTTCTGCCGCGCCTGCTATGGCGACAGAATCTCAGTCTCAAACCGTTGATAAGAAAGTTGAACATATTGAAGTTAACGGTGAGTATTTAGGTTATAACAGCCGTAAAGTGCAATCGGGTAAATTTACCGAAGATCTGCTTAATACCGCTAAAACCGTTACCGTAATCAATCAAGATCTCATCAAGGATATGGGCGCTCAGAGTTTTACCGATGCGCTGCGTGCAACACCTGGTATCACCTTAGGTACAGGTGAAGGCGGTAACCCCTATGGTGATAGGCCTTTTATCCGTGGTTACGATGCACAATCTTCAACCTTTATCAATGGTATGCGCAATGTGGGTTCACAAAGCCGCGAAACCTTTAACATTGAACAAATCGAAGTCCTGAAAGGCCCAAGCTCTGTCTATAACGGTCGTGGCGCTGTTGGCGGTAGCATCAATATTGTGACCAAAAAAGCCCAGTCCGATGACTTTATTAATGCCGATGTTGCTGTCGGGACGGATTCACTTAAACGCGCCAGTGTCGATGTCAACCATGTGATTGCCGATGAGGCTGCGGTCCGTATTAACATGATGGCCCATGATGCCGATACTCCGGGCCGTGATGAAGTCACGGGTAATCGTTGGGGTGTAGCGCCTTCGGTGACCTTTGGTTTAACGACGCCAACCAAAGTGACACTCGAATATTATCACTTTGAAAATCATGATATTCCTGATTATGGTATTCCCTACGATCAGGCAACGGGTCAACCTGCGGATGTCGACCCTGATAACTTCTACGGTTTGTTATCGCGGGATTTTCGCGACACTATGGACGATACGGCGTCGGTGTTGATCAGCCATGATTTTAACAACGATATGCAGTTCACTTCGACTTCTATCTATAGCCGTAACAGCAATTACTATATTGTGACTAACCCAGACGACACCACGGGTAACGTGGCTAATGGTTATGTTTGGCGAAACACTAAGTCGCGCCATTCGGTCACAAAGACCTTAGCGACTCAATTGCAACTCTCGGGTGAAGCAAAACTTGCGGGAATGACTAACCGTTTTGCCGTCGGTACTGAACTCAGTAACGAACGTACCAGCAATTTGAGTTACACCGTCGATACGGGCAATGGCCGCAACGCGGGTTGTAATCAGGCAATGCTTGATAACTACAACTGTACGCTGCTGGATAATCCAAATCCGCATGATCCTTGGGTTGGCACTATCACCCTCGGCACCGATGCGACTGTTACAGAAACCGATACTCGCTCGCTTTATGCCTTTAACACCATTGAGTTAACCGAAGCGTGGATGGTGAATGCCGGGATCCGTTGGGACGATTACAGCACCAGTGCTGAGAATTCGACCTCTCAATTCAGCAACGATACCGACTTCTTTAACTATCAATTATCGGTACTTTATAAGCCCGCTGAAAACGGCAGTATTTATGCCGCGTGGGGCACTTCTTCTAACCCTCCGGGAACCTCAAATGGTGATGGCGCGGATCGCCTTGGCAGTACCAACGCCGATTTAGAGCCAGAAGATACGGAGAGCTATGAGTTAGGCACTAAGTGGGACTTCTTTGCCGGACGTTTATCTCTGAATGGTTCTGTATTCCAAATCGAGAAAAACAACGCTCGGGTTGCGACCTCTGGTGATCGTAACTCGCCACAGGAAAACGTTGGCGAGCAAAAGGTGAAAGGTTTCGAGCTCGGTTTCTCCGGTGACTTTACTGAGCATTGGCACGGTTTTGGTGGTTACACTTACTTGGACGCGACGTTGGAAAGCAATGGCTATAATCAAGCGCAAAATGGCAATCGCTTCCCTAATACTGCTAAAAATAGCTTAAGTTTATTCACGACTTACGATGTGACTGAGGATTTTACAGTTGGTACGGGCGCATACTACATGGGTAAGGTTTATGGTAATACGGCTAACACGTTATCGATTCCATCCTACTGGCGTTTTGATTTGACTTCATCTTATAAAATGAGCGAATTCTTGACCTTACGCCTGAACGTACAAAATCTAACGGATGAGCGTTATTACGATAAAGCGTACACCGCGCACTTTGCTAATATGGCCCCTGGCCGCTTAGTGATGTTAAGTGCCGATATGCACTTCTAAGCAGTATTAATCGAGATCTGAATGGCAGCCCTTGGGCTGCCTTTGATGTTTATGCTATTCCAATAGGATTTTGAAATGCTTATTGAAATTCCGAATGTTTTTTCTAAAGAAGAAGTCATTCAGCTAAGGGAAGAGCTCGATGCCCGCACTTGGATTGATGGCAATCAGACTTCGGGCGTAATGGCGAGCACCCGTAAACGTAATCAGCAGTTAGACAAAGATGACCCTGTCGCACTGCAAATCGGTGAGCTGATCATGGCACGCTTGTTGGCCCACCCTTTATTTGTCTCGGCGGCCCTGCCATTACAGTTTTATCCTCCCTTGTTTAATCGTTATCAAGGCGGCGAAACCTTTGGCTACCATATTGATAACGCGATTCGCTCGACCAGCGATGGTATGGTGCGCACCGATCTATCAGCCACCTTATTTTTAAGTGAGCCAGACACTTATCAAGGTGGTGAGCTGGTGATCCAAGATACCTATGGCCAGCAAAGCATTAAGCTCGCGGCGGGCTCATTGGTGTTGTATCCCTCGACAAGTTTGCATCAGGTCACTCCTGTTACCTCGGGTGTACGTACCGCTGCGTTTATGTGGCTGCAGAGTATGGTGCGCGATGAGGGGCAGCGCCGTTTGCTATTTCAACTCGATCAATCGATTCAAGCGTTGACGGCGCAGGCCGCGCCAGAACAAGAGTTGTTTAATCTGACGGGGGTTTACCATAACTTGCTCAGACGTTGGAGCGAGTTGTAGTGATTCTAAGCTAGGCTTCTCTCCTCGCTTCATCTCCCCAAAGCGGGCGGTTTAGGGTATAATCCCGCCAGCTCTGAGGGGGCAACAAAACAGTAAACGTTAACTCGTTTACTGTTTTTGTATTTTTACGCTGGCGCTGCATTGCTCATCAGCGGCTTAAATTAAGGCGCTTTATCCCTCAAAGCTTGAACTTACTGGCAAATTTTAATTACTTGAGTCGATAGTCACGTGTTGAAAAATAATCTTAATGATGGTCTACAGCTCGACCGCACCTTTTCCATTGCACCTATGTTGGATTGGACGGATCGTCATTACCGTTATTTTGCTCGCTTAATGTCGGCCAATGCCTTGCAGTATACCGAGATGGTGACAACGGGGGCGATTTTGCATGGCCGTGGTGATTATCTTGCCTATAACCAAGAAGAACATCCTCTTGCATTGCAGTTGGGTGGCTCGAATCCTGCTGAACTTGCTCGCTGCGCCAAACTTGCCGCCGAGCGCGGTTATGATGAAGTAAACCTCAATGTGGGCTGTCCTTCCGATCGGGTGCAAAACGGTCGCTTTGGTGCCTGTTTGATGGCGGAACCTGAGCTGGTGGCTGAATGTGTCGATGCCATGAAGCAAGTGGTTGATATTCCTGTGACGGTAAAAACGCGCATCGGCATTGACGAGCAGGATAGCTATGAGTTTTTGACTCACTTTATTGATACTGTTATGGCTAAAGGCTGTGGTGAGTTTATTATCCATGCGCGTAAGGCGTGGTTACAGGGCTTAAGTCCAAAGGAAAACCGCGAGATCCCGCCCTTAGACTACGACAGGGTGTATCAGCTTAAGCGTGATTATCCGACGCTCAATATCAGCATTAACGGTGGTATCACTAGCCTTGAACAGGCTAAAACCCACTTGCAGCACTTAGATGGTGTGATGGTGGGACGTGAGGCTTACCAAAATCCCTATATTCTAGCGCAGGTTGACCAAATCCTCTGCGGCAGCCAGAAGGCGGTGATTAGCCGTGAAGCCGTGATTGAGACTATGTTGCCCTATATTGAGGCTCACTTGCAGGCGGGCGGACGCTTAAATCATATCACTCGTCATATGATTGGCTTATTCCAAGGCTTACCGGGTGCCCGTGCGTGGCGTCGTTATTTGAGCGAAAACGCCCATAAAAACGGTGCCGGTATTGAGGTGGTCAAGCAGGCTTATCAAAGTATTCAGAGCGAAATGATTGCTCAATAATCATTCGATTTAAAAAGTGGTGAGATTGACTAATGCCTGTAGTATTTTCCACCACTTTACCTTTATCAAATATCTCGCCTATATCACCCCTGCTTAAAATAAATTAATAAATCTTTTAAAATCATAATCTTAAATTTGTTTTGATAAATTGGCACGCCCTTTGTATTAGTCCCTATGTCAAGTTAATCAATCGGAAAGGGACGACATCATGTTTACTTCAAACGTTAAAAAATCAGTTCAAGCAAGTGTGTTATTCGGTGCCTTAATGGCGAGTGTTGCGGTACACGCCGAAGCTGCACCCGTATCTGATGTAGTGGGCGCTATTGAGCAAACGCTGAGCACCCAAGCGCAGGAGTTGTTGGTTAACACTAAGCGTGAACTGGTGTTATCACTGCAAACACAATTAGCTGAAAGTATCTATGACTTCAATAGTCAGCTAACACTGAGCGCGGATAACCAAGGTGAGTCTGTCACCTCAGGCGAATACAGCGCAAACAAGTAAGGAGCTGCCTATGTGGTTTGTAGCACCTCTTATGACTCTGCTACTGCTACCAGTGATTAGCCTCGCGTTGTTTTCAGGAATTATCTGCTGGTTTCAGTGGCACAGTGTCAGCGATAAGTAAATTATTCATCAATTGGAGTTCAAAATGAAACGAGCGCAAATGCGAATGGACAATTCAGAACGTTTAGTCTGTGGTGTTGCCTCTGGTATGGCGTGGCAATTTGGTTGGTCCTGTTTTTGGACTCGTGTAGTGTGGGCTGGCGCGATTCTATTTATGCCGGGTGTGAGTCTGCTAGTTTACTTTGTACTGGCCTTACTTGTGGACCAATGGAAAAGACCGATTTAACCCAAGTTTCAACTCCCTCGATTTGGGGACGTGAATGGGTTAGCCGATGCAAGTTTATGGACACAGCCTTTAGCGGGATGCTATCAACAAGAGGGCACATCGACCCTCATGCTAATAGTGAACACTGTTTAAGTGAGTATCACTTTTTAAGAAAAGCCTGAAATCTGGCTTTTGCTTCATCGCTTTTAAGTCTTGCACTAAATTGTTCTAATTCTTGATGCATCTGGTGTTGCACGCGGTTTTTATGTGGTCGCATCAACTGACGGGTAATTTGCAGTGCTTGCGGTGGCTGATTAGCCAGTTTCTTGGCCTGATTTAGGGCGTAACCAAGCAACTCTTCTTGGGCGATGACATCGTTAATGATATTCAGCCTGTGCGCTGTACTGGCATCAAAACTTTCGCCGAGTAATAAGAACTCCGCCGCTTTTTGATAACCCACCAATTCGGGTAAAAGTAAGCTTGCACCAGCCTCGGGCACTAGGGCCAAATTCACAAAGGGCAGTTGGAATTTAGCCGTGTTGTCGGCATAGACCAAATCACAGTGCAGCAGCACCGTTGTGCCAATGCCAACGGCGGCACCAGAGACGGCGGCAACCAGCGGTTTTTTGAGTTCCAATAGGCAAAATAGGAAGCGCACCGCAGGGTGATTTGGGCCTAAGTCACTATTTTTCAAAAAGTCAGCAATATCATTACCCGAGGTGAAACAATTATCTTCACCATGGAGCATAAAGGCACGAATGTCGTTGTCTGCTTCACCTTCGATCAGGTATTCTGTCAGTTGTTTATACATATTTAGATCAAGTGCATTGCGTTTATCTGGGCGATTAAAGCTGATAACACGAACGCCCTGATCATCCCTTACCTGTATATGACTCATGGGTTGTTTTCCTTTACGACGACATTGGGTAGACATGGAGTTTAAGACATTGAAACCGATATTCAAACAGATGTTTAATTGTGTCGCATTATCCTGTGCCTCATTTTCTGTTTTCGCCAGCGTAGTGATGACCGAAGGCCACGTCCGTGCAATGCCTGATACAGTACCAAATACCGCCGCTTACTTTACGCTGGAGAACCATAGCGATAAAACGGTTCGCCTCACCGGAGTGACAACTGAGGTCGCGAAGGAAGCACAATTGCATACTATGATCGAAGAACAAGGCATGGTCAAAATGCGCCATGTTGAAGGTTTCGATATTCCCTCCCACGGAAAATTAACCCTCTCGCCGTCTGGAGAGCATGTGATGCTCATCGGACTCAAAGCCCCATTAGCCTTAGATCAGCAAGTTAAACTGCAATTGCAGTTTAACGATGGCGAGAATCTAACGATTACATTGCCTGTTGCGAAACAGGCCGAGAATGCTGCTGAACATGAGCATCATCACCATCATTAAGGAGTCACTTGATGCAAATAACATGGAAGAAGGTCACCGGAATTGGTTTATTTGTTGTTTTAATAGGTTATTTTGTAAGTGTGTGGTGGAGTATCGAACCTGATACCCTGACGCCACAACAACTAACGGCTGCCGAGAAAAATATTGTAGGCTATGCGACTACTACGTCGCTGATCCTGACCGTTGAAACACTGCTGGATAAGCAGGGGGGATGGTTATCAAACGATGTGATGCCACCGTCGATTTTTATGGATAACATGCCTGCGTTTGAGTATGGCGCTTTAGAGCAAGCCCGTGATTTAGCACTGATTATGCGTAAGGAATTTAGTCGATCTCAGTCGCAGTCAACTGCAGATAAAGACTTAAGTGAAGCGCAGGCGAAACTGAACATTGATCACACTAGCTGGTTAGTGCCAAGTGCTGAAAGCGAATACCGCGATGGTGTTAAGTTACTCAAACTGTACCGTGCGCGTATGATGGATCCAAACAATCAGGATGCACAGTTCTACGCCCGTGCTGACAACCTTAACGAGTGGCTCAAAGAAGTGCAAAAACGTTTGGGTAGCATGTCTCAACGTTTATCAGCCAGTGTTGGTCAAGAACGCGTTAATACCGATTTAGCTGGCGATAACGCAGCCCGTCAATCGACCCCTAACTTAGCAAGCCATCAGGTGAAAACCAGCTGGTGGAAAATCGATGATGTGTTCTATGAGAGCCGAGGTGCTTCATGGGCACTGCTGAATTTTATGCGTGCAGTTGAAGTCGACTTTGCTGACGTATTGAAAAAGAAAAATGCTGAGGTCAGCCTGAAACAGATCATTCGTGAGCTGGAGGCGACTCAACAAACGGTTTGGAGCCCTGTAGTACTTAATGGCAGTGGTTTCGGCCTAGTCGCTAATCATTCATTGGTTATGGCTAACTATGTGTCCCGTGCGAATGCCGCGGTGATTGATTTAACGAACTTGCTATCTCAAGGTTAATTATGAAGAAAACATTCCTCGCCAGTGCGGTATTAGGATGCTTAATGGCTACATCTGCCCAAGCGGCAACAGTGGTTGGTTTTAAAATTGGTGGCGATTACTGGCGCGCCGATACCAGCGGTACTTTTTCTGATAAAGGTCAGCCACAGCAAGGGTTTGACTATAGTTCATCGGCGCAAGGTAGCTACTGGATTGCGGTTGAGCATCCGCTGCCGTTTATCCCGAATCTTAAAATTCGTGAAAATAGCTTAGATCAGAAGGGCAGTCTGACCAATGCTGATTTTAGCTTCAACGGTCATGATTTTAAAGGTAATGTGACCAGTTATACCGACTTGAGCAACACCGATTTTGTGTTGTACTACGAGCTGTTGGATAACGACATTCTGTCATTTGACCTAGGTGCTGCTTATAAGCTGATGAACGGTTCTTTGCGTGTTCAAGACCCTGGTCATCCTGAAGAGAAAGACGTAGATAGTGGCATTGTGATGGGTTATGCCAGTACACATGTGAGCATGCCTGGCCTTGGTCTATTCGGCTTTGCGGATTTAATGCTTGGGGTAAATGAGTCTAAGGTTCACGACTATGCAATCGGCTTAGGTTGGGAGTTCGATGGTATGGCGGTAGATACCCGTGTACGAGTGGGCTATCGTGAGTTTGCCTTTGATGTGAACAACTTTTCAGGCATCAGTGCCGATACTAAGTTTGATGGCTATTTCGCCGGCGTAGAAATTAGTTTCTAAGCGTTAAAGCGAACAATAAAAAACCGCCTTGATGGCGGTTTTTTATTGGGTGATATTGCAATCTTATTCGGCTTTTAGACCGTTGTTGATAGCGATAACATCGTCTTCATTTAAGGTACCAGCAGCTTGTTTCAGCGCAACAATTGAGTTGATGTAGCTGTAACGAGCATCCGACAATTTACGTTTTGAGTCGTACAGATCTCGTGTACGGTTCAGTACGTCAACAATGGTACGAGTACCCACTTCGAAGCCCGCTTGCGTCGCTTTTAACGCACTTTCAGATGAAATTACTGACTGCTCATAGGCACGGATAGAGCTAATTGAAGCGCCAACGTTGTTGTAGTTGTTACGAACGTTTTTCACTACACTACGGTAGGTTTGCTCTAACTTCTCACTCGCTTCTACATATTGGAATTGTGCTTCTTTGACCTGTGACGTGACTTTAAAGCCTTCGAAAATAGGAATGCTTAAGTTCACGCCAACGTTCACATTGTCAAAATCTGGCTCATTTACGTCGCCAGTTTTTTGCTCTAACCCTTTGTTGTAGCCAGCGTTTAGGCTAAGAGATGGCATATGGCCCGCTTTGTAGAGGCTAATGGTCTCTTGGGCGATATCTTTACCGATGCGTTGAGTCATCAAATCGACGCTGTTGGTCTCAGCAATCTTTAACCACTCGTTTGATGATGTTGGCGCAGGTGTTACCGCTGAAAAACGGTTGGTGTCGAGCACGTTTAGGGCTTTGTGGTCGATGCCTGTGATTTCACGCAGTGCCTCATAGCTATTTGCTAGGGTATTTTCAGCAAGAATTTCTGAGGCTGAGGCTAAGTCATATTGTGCTTGTGCCTCATGAACGTCAGTAATTGCAGTTAAACCTACGGCAAAACGTTGTTTAGTCTGCTCGAGTTGACGTTCAATCGCACGTTTCTCAGCACCTTGGAACTCGTAGTTATCTTTTGCCGTTAATACATCGAAGTAGGCTTTAGTCACACGAGTGATCAAATTTTGCAGTGCAGAAGCGTAGTTTGAATCCGCTTGAGAAGCCGCTTTTTCGGCAAGACTTAAGCCAACCCAAGCACTGTGATCATAGATCACTTGGTTCAGCTTTAGGCTACCAGTTAGTCCACTGGTGTTGTCCCGAGGATCATTCCATGCTTTGTCATAACCCACGTTAGCGCTGATAGTGGGTAACAGTGGTGCACGGTTTTGTTCAATCTTTTCAAACAAGGCATTACGCTGAGCTTGCGCTTGTAATACCTGCGGGTCGCTCGTCAGTGCTTGTTGGTATATTTGCAGTAAATCATCTGCTTGAACCGCTTGAGCGGAGGCTGCGAGAGTTAATGCTGCGCATAGAGAACGGATCTTAAATTTCATTTGCTGTCCTTATTAGACAAAATCCCCAAAAGGAGAAATATGTAACTTCGTTTAGACTAAGTAATGCCTTTACCAAGGCGGTTTGCGCTTCCCGACGCTTCCCGATACAGCTAAAACTTAATGTCGTAGAGTCTAAAAACTCCCACACGTTCAAGTCAACTGCGAAGTGTAACAGATTTTATTTTAAAAATGAGCCAAATTGCCTTGATAATAGGCGAAAATTTAACAGCTAGGGATAAAATATGAAGCCTTCCGTTTTTTCGCAAATAGATGTTGAGATTCTCGAGACAAAGTCGCTGTATAAAGGTTTTTTTGCACTCGAGCAGTTTACATTTAAACATAAGTTATTCGCGGGTGGCTGGAGCCAACCCGTAACCCGTGAAGTGTTCGAGCGCGGCCATGCTGTAGTTGTGCTACCCTATGATGTTGCTCGTGACAAGATTGTTTTGATTGAACAAATTCGTTTTCCTGCATTAGCGACCACTAAATCTCCTTGGCTAATGGAGTTAGTCGCGGGTATGATTGCGCCCGACGAAACGCCGCTGGATGTCGCACATCGCGAATTGTTAGAAGAAACAGGTTTAACCGCCAATAATATGCACTTTGTGAATAGTTATCTGGCAAGCCCCGGTGGAAGTACGGAGCGTTTCTATTTCTATTGGGCA
The DNA here is from genome assembly GCF_004354305.1 of Shewanella decolorationis. Lineage (NCBI taxonomy): Bacteria > Pseudomonadati > Pseudomonadota > Gammaproteobacteria > Alteromonadales > Shewanellaceae > Shewanella > Shewanella decolorationis. The sequence continues at coordinate 603,174 of NZ_CP037898.1, forward strand.
GAGGTGGATTCCTCTAAAGCCCAAGGCCTGCATGGATTAGCTGAAGAACACGAAGATATTCGATTGCATGTGTTAGACCGTGAGGATGCCTATAATGGTGTCGTCAGTGGGGCAATTGACAATGCGTCGACCGTAATTGGATTACAGTGGTTGCAATTAAACTATCAGCAACTAGCAAGCGTTGGATAAAAGTTTGGCTTCTTCAATATCGCACCGTAAACCGCGCTACCAACCAAACGTAAGCGACTTTTTAGCGCTATGCGGGCGTAACTATAGCTATATGCAAAAGTGGTTGCCGCTTGATATCGAAGTGGGTCAGTCTTGGCAACTCGAAGGTGAAGCGGGTGTATTAGTAATCCGTATTTTAGAAAATACCAAATACACTCAATTAGTTGAGATCTCACGACCAGTTAACATTATTGAGTTTATCAATACTCCCAAGGTGTTAGTGAGAATTTATCACGATGCTAAATTAGCAGAAGTGTTAACTGGTCAACAGATTTACCAATTGCGTCCAGTGTATGATTATCCCAATTTACGTATGTATCATAGTGATGAGAAGTACCAGGTTAATGCATTCCTGGGAGAATTATTGAAGATTGGTTGCCAACAACGGTTGGTTTGCCAGTCTTAAAAATTGGGTATTCAATGTGCTGAAAGAGGCTGTCTCTTACTCTATAGCTGATGAAAGTGTGCGCATAGTGCAGGTCACAGATCCGCACCTTTTTGCCGATCCTGAAGCGCAGCTCCTTGGTGTTAATACCAGCAAAAGTTTGGCCGCAGTGCTCAATACGATTCGGGCGGTAAATTATCCTGCACACTTGATGTTAGCTACGGGCGATTTAAGCCAAGATTATTCCCCTGAGTCTTATCGTCATTTTGTTACCGCTGTGGCGCCGTTGAACTTGCCTTGTCATTATCTGCCAGGGAATCATGATGATCCGCGGATCATGTTTTTGCACATGCAAGGTGAGCGAGTTTTTGGCCAGCAGCGTATTTTAATTGGCAAATGGCAAATTTTAATGCTGGATTCCACTGTGCGTGGAAAACCAGGCGGGCACATGGGCGAAAGTCAATTTGAACTGATTGAGCAGGCCGTGGCTGCTCACCCAGAACACCATACACTGCTTGTGATGCACCATAACCCTATCTTGGTTAATTGTGCTTGGTTAGACCAACATTGTATGGATAATGGCACTGAATTCCTCCGACGTGTTGCCCAATACCCACAGATTAAAGCTTTGCTCTGGGGGCATGTACATCAACAGTTGGATACCCATTACGATGGCCCACACGGCATGCTGCAATTAATGGCAACACCCTCTACTTGTATCCAGTTTAAACCGCAATCGCCTTATTTTGCCCTTGATGTACTGCAACCCGGTTATCGTTTGCTGGAGCTCAAGGCCGATGGTAGCATCAGCACTAATGTGTATCGCGTGCCGGGAAATCTGTTTTCCCCAGATAAAGATTCCAGCGGTTATTAACGCGAGTGACCGCAGCTTGAGGAACTATGCTGCTCTATATTCACGGATTCAACAGTTCACCTTTCTCCGATAAAGCGGTGATGACGGCGCAATATATGGCCGAGCATCACCCTTCCTTAGTATTCCATCAACCGCAATTACCCAACACTCCTAAGGCCGCCATTGCCTTGTTGCAAAGTTATGTTGAGGAAGCTTCACAAGCGGGCGAGCCTCTGAGCTATATCGGCTCATCCTTAGGGGGATATTTTGCGAGCTATTTAGCAGAGCAATATGGTGGCCGCGCTGTATTGGTGAATCCAGCGGTAAAACCCTTTGAACTGTTTGATGAATTTATGGGGCCGCAATTTAACCCTTATACCGAAGAGCATTATCAGGTATTGCCAGAACATAAGCTGGAAGTGGCTGAATTTAATACGGCTGTTATCCGCAATCCCGATCGTTTTTTGGTACTATTGCAAACGGGCGATGAAGTACTCGATTATCGAGAAGCACTGCATAAGTATCATCATTGCCAATTACGGATTGAATCCGGTGGTGATCACAGTTTTGTAGGTTATGAGCGATATCTGCAAACTGTAAGCCAATTTTTACACTTACCTTGACAAATAGTCATCCAGAGCCGCAACATGGCCGGATATAACAACTTATAGCGTACACTATGACGAATCAATACACCTCTGACGCCATTGAAGTTCTTAACGGACTCGACCCAGTTAAACGCCGTCCAGGTATGTATACCGATACCACCCGACCTAACCACTTAGGCCAAGAGGTCATAGATAACAGTGTGGACGAGGCCTTAGCGGGTCACGCCACTAAAATCGAAGTTGTGCTCCATACCGATAATTCCCTTGAAGTCACCGACGATGGTCGTGGAATGCCAGTCGATATTCACCCTGAAGAAGGCATTCCCGGGGTCGAACTGATCCTCACTAAATTGCATGCTGGCGGTAAATTTTCGAATAAGAATTACCAGTTCTCCGGTGGTTTGCACGGTGTGGGGATTTCGGTGGTTAACGCTCTGTCTCGCCGCGTCGAAGTGACGGTGCGTCGAGATGGACAAGTGTATGATATCGCTTTTGAAAATGGCTTTAAGGTTGAAGAGTTAAAAGTCACTGGTACTTGCGGTCGTCGCAATACTGGTACCCGAGTACATTTCTGGCCCGACGCTAGCTATTTTGATTCGGCGAATTTCTCCAACTCCAAACTCATCTATTTACTGCGTGCCAAGGCCGTGTTGTGTCCAGGCCTTAGGATCAAGTTTACCAATAAGCAAACTAATGAAGTCCATGAGTGGTACTACGAGAGTGGACTAACCGATTATCTTAAAACTGCGGTTGGCGATAATTTAATGTTGCCAGAAGAGCCCTTTATCGGCAGCTTTAAAGGCCAAATTGAAGCCGCGGATTGGGCTATTACTTGGCTGCCTGAAGGTGGCGATGCGATTAACGAAAGTTATGTTAACTTGATCCCTACGCCGTTAGGTGGAACCCACGTGAACGGTTTCCGCCAAGGTTTGCTGGAGTCGATGCGCGAGTTCTGTGAGTTTCGCAATCTTATCCCCCGCGGCATCAAACTGTCGCCTGAGGATATTTGGGACCGCGCGGCTTTCATTCTCTCGGTGAAGATGCAAGATCCGCAATTTGCAGGCCAAACTAAAGAGAAACTCTCGAGCCGTCAAAGCTCAGCCTTTGTCTCAGGGATTGTGCGTGATGCGTTTTCGTTGTGGCTTAACTCGAATACTGAATTGGCCGAGTCGCTGGCGGAAATGTGTATTAATAACGCCCAGCGCCGCTTAAAAGCTGCGAAAAAAGTGGCCCGTAAAAAAGTCACCTCGGGCCCGGCATTACCGGGTAAATTGACAGACTGTAGCGGCCAAGATCCGATGCGCGGCGAACTTTTCCTCGTGGAAGGGGACTCTGCGGGCGGCAGTGCCAAGCAGGCGCGCGACCGTGAGTTTCAGGCCATTATGCCGCTGCGTGGTAAAATCCTAAACACTTGGGAGGTAGATGCTTCGCAGGTGTTGGCTTCGCAGGAAGTGCATGATATCTCGGTGGCGATTGGTTGCGACCCTGATAGCAACGATATCTCCGAACTAAGATATGGCAAGATTTGTATTCTCGCAGACGCGGACTCTGACGGGCTACATATTGCAACTTTACTCTGCGCTTTGTTTTTGAAACATTACCGAGTGCTGGTCGAACAGGGGCATGTCTATATCGCTATGCCACCGCTGTTCCGTATCGATATTGGTAAAGACGTATACTACGCCTTAGATGAGGCTGAAAAAGAAGGTATTCTCGACCGTATTAGTGCTGAAAATAAAAAGGGTAAGGTTCAAGTTACACGCTTTAAAGGTTTGGGTGAGATGAACCCGCTGCAATTGCGTGAAACGACCATGGATCCGAACACCCGTCGTTTAGTACAGTTAACTATTGATGATGTTGAAGAAACGGACTCTTTAATGGATATGTTGCTCGCTAAGAAACGCTCTCCCGATCGTAAAACTTGGCTCGAGGATAAGGGTGACATGGCGGTACTTTAATGTTGTGCACTATTGCCGATAACAATAAAACTTAGGCATAAAGAAAATTACCATGTTGTATATAAAAACAAATAATTATAAGTGTTTAAAGGTGTTCTCTGCCTATTGGACCCTACTGGCGAGCTTGGCTTTGTTAACGAGTCAGGCTGCAATAGCGGGGTCTCAGTCGATCATGATTACCGTCTCTAAAGGCTTTGGTTTATCTCTTTATGCTTCCGATCTAGGGGATGCTAAGCAGATTGCAATGGGCTCAAATGGCACCTTATTTGTCGGTTCCAATAAGAGTGGCACAGTGCATGCTCTGGTTGATAGCAATCAAGATGGACGCGTTGATAAACGCTATATCATTGCCAAAGGACTGGAGTCTCCCGATGCGATTGCCTTCCATAATGGCGATCTTTTTGTTGCAACCGAAAACCGTATCGTACGTTTTATTGATATCGAGCAGCGTTTGCGTCGGCCGAGTCGCCCTAAGGAGATCTATAGCGATCTGCCTGAGTCTGATAAGAAAAGCGCCCGTGCGATGAATTTTGGCCCCGATGGTAGGTTATATGTTTCTATCGGTGCACCTTGCAATGTGTGTGAGGCGAGCGCGCCCTATAGCAGTATTATTGCAATCAATGTCGATACTGGAGCAAGTGAGCAGATTGCACTTGGTATTCGTGATGCAACAGGATTTGATTGGTCCCCGAAAGATGGCAAGCTCTGGTTTGCCGACCAAGGCCGCGATTGGATGGGCGATAACCTTCCGCCTGATGAAATTAACCGTGTCGATGTAGTCGGTAGCCATTATGGATTTCCTTATTTGCATGCATCGTCTGTGGTCGAGCCTGCTTACGAAAAACCGAAGAATTTGAAGATAGCCATCCCTGTCTATGAGTTGCCTGCCCATGTTGCCCCTACGGGGCTGGCGTTTTATCGCGGCAAACAATTCCCTGAGATGTACCATAACCAATTGTTTGTTGCTGAAAATGGTTCGTGGAACCGTTCAAGTAAAGTCGGTTATCAGATAGTTATGTTGAAACTCGAGAATGATCAGGTAGTAAGCCGTGAAACCATCGTCAGCTTTCTCGATGGCGAGTTTCCCGTTGCCCGTCCCTATGCCTTGTTATCTGGTGAGGATGGGGCAATGTACATCTCAGATGATTTAAAAGGTAACCTGTATCGGCTGTTCTATAGGGATGGCGATAATACTGAAGAACCACAGGAATTAGAACAAAATGAGTGACGCGATCAAGTTAAGCTTAGACGGTGTAGAGCAAATGCCCCTGCGGCGCTTTACCGAAGAAGCTTATCTGAATTATTCCATGTACGTCATCATGGACCGAGCCTTGCCCCATATTGGTGATGGGCTTAAGCCAGTACAACGGCGGATTATTTATGCCATGAGTGAGCTTGGGTTATCAGCTCAATCCAAGCATAAAAAATCAGCCCGTACTGTCGGTGACGTGTTAGGTAAGTACCATCCCCATGGCGATAGCGCCTGTTATGAGGCTATGGTACTGATGGCGCAACCATTTTCATACCGCTACCCATTGGTAGATGGTCAAGGTAACTGGGGGGCACCGGACGATCCTAAGTCCTTCGCGGCGATGCGTTATACCGAGGCGCGTCTGTCTAAGTTCTCTGAAGTCTTATTGTCTGAGCTAGGGCAAGGAACGGTCGAGTGGGGCGCTAACTTCGATGGCACATTAAAAGAACCTAAAGTGCTGCCTGCACGTTTACCGCATATTTTACTCAATGGCATCACGGGTATTGCAGTGGGCATGGCGACGGATATTCCGCCCCATAACGCCAGAGAGTTAGTCAATGCCTGTGTGGCGCTGCTGGATGATCCTAAACTCGAACTTGAGCAGTTGATGAGCTATGTGCCAGGGCCGGATTATCCGACCGAGGCTGAAATCATCACGCCAGCTGCCGACATCGCCAAAGTCTATGAAACGGGCCGTGGCTCCCTAAAAGCTCGCGCTGTGTATAGTGTAGAAGCGGGTGAGATAGTGATCACTGCTCTGCCACACCAAGCCAGTAGCGGCAAAATTTTAGAGCAGATCGCGGCGCAGATGCAGGCGAAAAAGCTACCTATGGTAGCGGACTTACGTGATGAGTCCGACCATGAAAACCCGGTGCGACTGGTGGTGGTGCCGCGCTCAAACCGCGTCGATTGTGACCAGCTCATGGCACACTTGTTTGCGACTACCGATCTTGAGAAAAGCTTTAGGGTAAACCTCAACGTGCTTGGCCTTGATGGTCGTCCACGGGTGAAGGGCCTTAAAGACTTATTAACTGAATGGCTCGAGTTCCGTGTCGATACCGTAAGACGTCGCCTCGAGTATCGTCTCGATAAAGTACTGGCACGGTTACATATCCTCGAAGCCTTGATGATCGCCTTCCTCAATATCGATGAAGTGATTGAAATCATTCGCTTCCACGATGAACCGAAGGCCGAGTTAATGGCGCGCTTTAACCTGACTGATAGGCAAGCCGAAGCTATCCTCGAGTTAAAATTACGTCATTTAGCCAAGCTTGAAGAGTTTAAAATCAAGGCTGAACAGGATGAGCTTGAGGCTGAGCGCGAGAAACTAGAGCAATTATTAGGCTCAGATCGCCGCTTAAAAACCTTGATCAAGAAGGAACTCATTCAAGATGGTGAAACCTATGGCGATGAGCGCCGCTCGCCGATTGTTGAGCGCCATGAATCCCGGGCCTTAACCGAGCAGGAGCTAACACCGAGCGAGCCTGTGACCGTAGTGTTATCTGAAAAAGGCTGGGTGCGTTGTGCTAAGGGCCATGATATCGATGCCGAGTCTTTATCCTATAAAGCAGGCGATCAATATCTGTGCAGTGCGATGGGGCGCAGTAATCAGGCGGCGGTGTTTATCGACTCATCGGGTCGTGCATTTGCCACCGATAGCCATAGTCTGCCATCGGCGAGGAGCCAAGGTGAGCCTATCACCACGCGCTTTAATATGGCGCCTGGCGAAACCATGCAACATGTGATTTTAGGTGAAGATGAACAGTGTTTCCTACTCGCCACCGATGCGGGTTATGGTTTTATCTGTACTTTCAATGATATGGTTTCACGCAATAAGGCGGGTAAAGCCCTGTTAAGCCTACCGACGAATGCCAAATCTCTACCGCCTAAACCGATTGATCGTAATCGGGAGATGTCTATTCTTGCTATCACCAATGAAGGCCGTATGTTGCTGTTTTCATTGGAAGCATTGCCACAGCTGTCTAAGGGTAAAGGCAATAAAATTATCGGTATTCCAAGCGAGCGTGCTAAGAATCGTGAAGAGCTGATGACCCATTTGCAGCTAGTCCCAGCGGATACGTCTGTGACTCTTTGGGCTGGCAAGCGGAAATTGACGTTAAAACCAAGCGATTTAGAGCATTACCGTGGTGAACGTGGCCGCCGCGGCGCCAAACTACCGCGCGGGCTACAGCGTGTTGATAGTGTGGAATTAGGTGAAGGTGCCGAGATTCTGCCTAGCATTTAAAGGTAATTTGAGCTTGCGTAAGATCTAGTTGCAACAAGTTAATCAAAGCCACTTAAGTGTCCCTTGAGTGGCTTTTTTATGACTTCTGTTATGAGCTAAAGAAGCACTTGTCTCAAATACAAGGCATAAAAAAACCTACCGCAAGCGGTAGGTTTTTATTAGTTAATATCCGAAAGGATATTAGAAGTCGTAACGTACACCTACAGAGAATACGTTGTCGTCTTGTAAGTCTACTTTGTTACCCGCTACGACATGGTCACCACGGTACATTGCGTATTGGCCATATACCATAGTTGATTTAGAGAAGCGGTAATCAGCACCGACGTTGAAGTTTTGCACGCTGATATCAGTACCAGTTGCGCCACCTTTGTTTACGTTTTTGTAGTAGTTACCGAAACCTGCTTCATCTGAACCGTATTCAGCTTTCAGGTTAACACCGTTTAAGGTGTAAACTACGTTTACAAAGTAGGTATTACCATCTTTAGCGCTATTCACAACATCTTCAGATTGTTGGAATAAACCGCCCACTTTGAAGTCACCAAATTTAACTTGAGCAACACCACGGTATGCATCAACACCAGCGATACCTTTGTTGTAAGCTACAGCGACATAGTAGTTTTGATCTTTAAATTTGCTATCACCCAGAGTCGCGCTCAGAGCGTATAAGCTTTCGTTAGTTTTTGCTGTAGTGTCGTTATCGTCGAACAGATAAGTTGCGTTTAACGTCACTAAGTTAGCGATTTTTGGAGAGTAGTACCAAACACCGTCTGCGCTACGGGTTTGAGCGCTAACTAGACGGTCGATATCCGCGTTAGTGTTACCAAATACGTCTACCGCGCCTTCAGCTTGTTTGAATACTGTGTCGTTACGACCTACTAATACAGTACCTGCATTAGTTTTTAAACCTAAGAAAGTGTTACGAGCTTTGAAAACATCACCAGAACCTGAAGTGTTTTCAACTTGGAACTCCATTTGATAAACAACATCATAACCGTCAGCGATCTTTTCAGAACCTTTAACACCTAACAGAGAGAAGTTGTTTTCTAAATAGGTACCAGCATTGTTTTCATCAGCATAGTTTGCTGTGTCAACACCATTTGTTCCAGATTGTAGAGTTGCACCTGTTTCAGTATTAGTAAGTGCAAGCTCTAAACGACCGTAGAAGCTTGGGCCTTCGGCTAGCGCGCCGAATGAAGCCAGTGCCAGTACTGATGCAACTGATGCAGAGATGAATGTCTTTTTCATGTTTTGTGCTCCCTCGAACCTAAGTTCTTATCCATTTTTCATGGTTTTTGTGTGGTTTAACACATTTGTTACAGAAATCAGTAACAAAGTTGCCGCCGATTCTTACAGTTTTACGACTCACAGGCTGTGTTGCAGATCATGTTTTTGGCTCTCCTTGTCCGTATTCGGGGTTTTTTAGGAATTTTCCCTATAGCTTGATCGTAAATCGGCGTGAAAGTGGTAAAACTGTCTTTTTCACTTACCACTAAAGAGGTATGTGAGGCGCCATGGCATAAGCGAGCCGGCGGGGGTAACTGTAGCATATACTAATGTTGTCGCAAGTTTGTCATAAATAGGCTGATTGATGCTATTTGGTACTCAGTACGATAATAAATTCGAGTAAAGAGGTATTTTTTATCAAATCTATATGGTTGTTTGATTTAGTTATCTTTTAAAAATCAATATGTAATATCAAAATTGTTTGAGCGTCATTTATATCTTGTTTTACCCTAGCTAGCATAAGCTTGCTAATGAAGCGAGTAGGGTTACCCTAGACCATAGTATTAGGGCGTGTTGACGTTTCGAGATTAGATTTTGCTCTTTCTGGCAAGCACGTGCTCGCGGAACGAGGAATGATGTGTTGTTATTCTATTCAAATGACGAGCGGCTCCTATGACAGAAAGTCAGAGCAAGGGCTTGCCAGACGAACCCTTCGGGCAGCATTTGGCAGGCTTTACTGCTGCGTTATCGTCTGTTTATGTAGAATAACGACACTGCACGGACATTGCCTTGCATAAAAGCTAGCTAAACTGCTGCAAAAATAACCCTGAAACGTCAACACGCCCTAGTGTATGTAGACGTTTTTTGTCTAGTTTAGATAAGCCTGACTGCTATAGGCATTGACAGCCATAACGGGAAGCAATGCCTCGTTATTTGGCCCGGTTAAGGGCAAGCGGCTTTATGAGGGGAAAGAGCAAGGGATTGTTAGTCATACCCGTTAGCCCACATTTAACGGGTGCTTTGCTGAGTAATCATTAGCAAGGCAAAATAATCTACATTATTGGCTGTGTCTTCGTTATCGTTCTGTTCTAGCCCGCTTGAGTACCGCACATAACCCAAATTATGGGGGTACTTGTTTATGTGCTTAAGATCTAGGCTATATCTGTCGTGCCTTTCAATTGATTAAATCTGTTGTGCTTTCAATAAGAGATTTTATTCATTCGTGCGAGCTTGTATTGGCATAATGAACTATGGATGGTGGTTACGTTATTATAATTAAATGGATTGATGGCGAGGTGGTGCTTTTTTAACTCTCTTGGCTGACTTTGGCGAGATAGCTTTGCCTATATGAATAAATACAACTTTGCAGGGGCTGTTCGGTGAGCCCGGTTGCAGCGGCTAACTTGTTGTGACAGTTGTTGTGACTTAGTGTCAGCTTAAATCGACAAAACAATAGTGCGGCAGCACACCTTGAATGCTGGGCATAGAGCGAGTTTGATTTCGATTTTGGGGTTAAATCGTTTAGAATCCACGGCGAATTTTTATTGCATTATGCTGCGCAGGATAGTGATTCCATCCATGCGGATGTATTTAGCTAGATATAAGGTAAGTATTAATGACTGAAGCCTATCAAAATCGCTTTGGTGGCATTGGCCGCCTATACGGGCAAAAGGCGCTCGCTAAATTTGCCGCCTCCCATGTGGTGGTGATTGGCATCGGTGGCGTTGGTACTTGGGCGGCGGAGGCCTTGGCGCGCAGTGGTATTGGCCAAATTACCCTGATTGATTTGGATGATATCTGTGTAACCAACACGAACCGTCAAATTCATGCTCTGACAGCGACGATCGGCGAATCTAAAGTGGCTGTGATGGCGCAGCGGATCCGCGCAATTAATCCCGATTGCCAAGTGAATGAAGTGGAAGACTTTATTACTGTCGATAACCTCGGTGAGTATTTGCTCGGAGCAAAGGCTGGGGGTAATATTGATTATGTGGTTGATTGTATTGATGCGGTTAAGCAAAAAGCTGCTTTGATTGCTTGGTGTAAACGCCAAAAAATTAAGATAGTGACGGTTGGTGGTGCGGGCGGTCAAACCGATCCTACGCAAATTCAGCTCACCGATCTGGCAAAAACCTATCAAGATCCTTTGCTGGCCAAAGTGCGTAATATTTTGCGCCGCGAATATAACTTCTCAAAAAATGTGCAGCGTCGTTTTGCGGTAGATGCAGTGTTTTCCAGCGAACAATTAGTTTACCCTCAGACCGATGGTTCCGTGTGTAGCAGTAAGGCTGGCGCTGATGGCTCGATGCGTATGGATTGTGCGTCTGGCTTTGGGGCTGTGACTATGGTGACGGGCACTTTTGGATTTGTGGCCGCAAGTCGTGTGCTCGCAAGACTGGCGCAACTCGCAAACGAATAAATAAACTAAAACGCGTGTGAGATCTTACGTTTATTTCAACCTTTTATAGCAACTCAAGTGGTCATTTCTTGCTGTGTACTTAACTTGGGGCCACTGCATTGTGCTAGTGGGATGCGAATATCAAATTGTGCTCCCCCAAGCAGGGAGTCTGCTTTGTAGCTCATCGTTCCCTTTAGCAAAGTGGCCGCATTAAAAGCGGCGGATAACCCTAATCCGGTGCCACCTTTACTTCTGTTGGTGGTAAAAAATGGCTCAAACATATGTTCAGCAACTTCAGGTGGTATAGTAATGCCATTGTTTTGAATGCTTATATTCACAAAATCTTGCTCAATAGATGCCTTAATTTGTACCTGATTGTTGTCTCTATCTTGGAATGCATGGGTAAAGGCGTTTGATAAAATATTGCTGACAATTTGGTTCAGCAGACTGACATTAGTTTGGATATTTAATGTTGGATCGACAAGCAATTGAGTTTGTGCTTGAACCTTAGGATGCATAATCAAACTAGACTCTAAAATCTCCTTTAACTGGCTTTGTAAATTGATACATTGATGCTCTTCATGGCTGCGATCAATGGCGATCGTCTTGAATTTTTGGATAAGACTGCTTGCTTTGGTGATATTGCGTACGATTAACTCACAGCTTTGTTGATACTCATCCAAAATCGCATTAATTTCATCCAGCGTAGCCTGCTCACTGTGAATAAGTTCGATGAGTTCTTCTATATGACTCAACTGAGCGCTAGCTGCCGTCAAGCAAATACCTATCGGAGTGTTAATTTCATGGGCGACACCCGAGACTAAGCCACCCAAAGCTGCCATCTTTTCCTGCTCGACTAATACCTGCTGTGCCCGTTTCAACGCTGCTAAGGATTGTTCTAATTCCTGTGTTCTTTCTTTAACTTGCCTTGCAAGCTCTTCTTTATAACTGCGTTCAAGTTTGAGTAAGCGTTCTCTATCTTCTAACGCTGTTTGCAATTCTGCTTTGGAGTTTTTTAATGCCTCGAATGAGCTACGAAGCTGGCCCTGCATACTGTTAATAGCATCGGCCACTTGTTTAAACTCATCGATTTTCTCTTTACGTTCAAATTGGAGAGGTTCAAAGTCAGTATCTAAGTTGATACGTTTGCAGTAATTACTGAGTTTATCCAGATGCTTAGTGATGTTGTACCAAACTAGAAACAGAATAAATCCAGCGACTAAGAATGTTTTTATGCCATTGGAAAGCAAAATGAGGATCGCTTTATCAAAAAGACGTTGGTAAATCGCATCCATATCTACTTGAACCTCAAGGGTTCCGACATTGATGTTATCGGTTGGCGATTTATAAATCAGGGGGAAAATCTTTTTTAGGGTGTGGGTTTGCTTTTCGTTACCAGAGTTCCAAGACTGCCCGCTATCATCTTTTATAGAAATGTAATTGATATCAGGTAGTTGAATTAAACCATTCAACTGAGTATTAATAAGTCTTTCATCGATCACCCAAATACTTGCCGCTAACACATCTAGATTGGCTTTTTCGATATTGGAGAAAACGCGATCAATCCGGCTGACATCTCCTCGGTAATCACTAATAAGTTGATAAGCGGAAGTCATTAACGTGATTAAGGAGCTGAATAGCACAATAGACAAGGTGAGATGCCGACCTATCGGGCTTTTAATAAATTGGCTAAAGAATGTCAGCATCTTAAATAAACTTTATCTGATAGCGAGTTGGATGCTTATAAGCATAGACTCAAGCACAAGAAATTGTGCATTTTATCCCTCTGAAATATCCCTCTACACACTAACAATGTAGTGGCATTAAACTTGCTTGGTGTCGGCAACAGTTCAATTTTTTGTCGCAGGGATAACATTATGATTAAACTCAAACTGGATTCTGTGAAGTTGTTTAGTCCTAAAAAGATGATGTTTAGGGTTATGTTATGGTTAATGGTGAGTTGTGCCGTTTTATTGGCGATTCCATCAAATATCCTTAGCCTATTAGCGTTAGATAAGTTTGTCCCTGAGCATGCTCATTTTGTTGGCTTAGGGCTAATCATTTCAATTGCTTATTTTTTAACTCAATTATTGAACTTGGGTTTGGATGAGTCGATTCGTCATCTTAGTGATAAGCGAATGATAGAAACCATTGAGGCTAAGGTTAACTTGCTTGACCGAGCCGAGCGCGCATTATTGCGGGAGTTTTTTTTACAGGGCGCCACTATTCTGACATTGCCGCAAAATGAACCCGCAGTTAAAAGCTTACTCAATGCCTGCATCCTCGAATGTTTAGGTAATGAACGTCATTATGCGATCCAAGGCCCAACAGCAGACTATAAGATTTCCATGAAAGCACGCATGTATTTAAATCGTGGTGTATTACGTTTGCCAGCGGGTGAACCGAGTCAAGAAGAGATGCAACACTTAATCAAAGCACGTCCGCAGTTTCTAAATGGTTTAGTACAAAATCGTAAACATGCCGCTTAATGCAGGTTGTGTGCTAAAGCAGAAATCACAGGCACAAAAAATGGGGGTTATTACAACCCCCATAACAACGTGCAATTTCTACAATGAACAGAATAACAATTTGGAAGCAAAAACTACTATTGTTGCGCGGACTTCACGATGAACATCCAGGTGATATAAGAAATTATCCCTATAGTGCTAAAGATAACGATCATTGAAAGTAAACCTATTGGGTTACCGAACATTAAATCTAACCAAAATGCCATGATTGAAATCCTCTTTCCTGTGAAGTCCCCTCTACACTAGCGCCCTTAGCGTTAACAAATACTGATCCTGATCAATAAAAAATCGACACCTACAAACAATATTGTAACTACAGGTTAACCGTGTGATCTGCTTCAAATTTGGCGAATGGCAAAATTTTGCCAAACTCAATCTTTCGGACTTTGTTTCTTGTCTCATTAGGGACTAGTCTTAAGAGTGTTAAAGAAAAAATTCATTAAATGACACTAAGTTCTGACAGTTATCTAAATTTGTCTAACCTTTGACTGATGTTTTACCGCATTTTTGAAGGAGCCAAAAATGGCTAGCACCACTGTTAAGAGGGGCACTATGGGATACGGTATTATTTTCGCTCCCATGGTTTTACTTTTATATCCCCTCTATTGTTTGCTTAGTAGCGCGCATTGGGTTGCAACCTTATGTTTAATCGCACTTGCCCTTATTTTATTTTTTAACATTAACAAACTTATCCGTAATTTAAGGCACCTCGAGCGTGCCGCTCATCACTTAGGTGACGGTGATTTGAGCTATCAGCTTGATGAGAAAGATGCGGGCGTGTTCCACACTGTCGTACACAGCATCAATCGCATGGGCGAAGATGTAAGTCGTACTATTTTATCTCTAGTTGATACCAGCGAATGGATGAAGAAGGTCGCCACCGACATAAAGACGATTAGTGAGCAGGCAAAACAAGGCGTGTTAGAGCAAGAGCGCCAAACCGAGCTTGCGGCAACGGCAATGACCCAGATGGTTTCAACCGTACAAGAAGTTTCACATAATGCTGCTAACACCGCACAAGCTGCTGATATTGCTCAGACTTCAGCTAAACATGGTGATGAAGTAATGGGTACTATAGTCAATAAAATCAGCGATATGACGTCGCAAATTCACCAAACAAAAGCAGTGATTGAACACCTTGCCGCCGATACGAATAGCATTAGCAGCATTATTGAGACTATCTCGCAAGTGGCCGAACAAACCAATTTACTGGCACTCAATGCGGCGATTGAGAGTGCCAGAGCGGGTGAGCATGGTCGAGGATTTGCGGTTGTGGCTGATGAAGTGCGAAATTTAGCAAAACGCACCTCTGAGGCGACTGCTGAAATTCAACAGCAAATAACGACATTGCAAAAAGGCGCCCAACAGAGTGTCGAAGTCATGTTAAAAAATGTCACCATCGCCGATGAGACTGCCTTAATGGTTGAGCAAGCACATAAATCTCTAGGTGAAATCGTGACTCATGTCGAGAGCATTACGGATATGTCTCACCAAATTGCTGCCGCCTCGGAAGAGCAGCATGCCGTGGCGGAGGAAATCAACAAAAATATCAGTGTGATGGCCGAACTTGCGTTGAAGAATGCTCAACATACAAATCAAACTAACTTGTCCAGTCTCAAAGTTTATAATATGTCACAGGAGATCGGTTCACTGTTACATCGTTTCCACGTAGACAAACAGCTATTTACCTCTAATCAAGCCCAAAGCCAGCTATTTGTAAAATGGGGACCTGAACTTGATATCGGTATGCCTGAAATTAACCGCCAACATCAACGTTTAGTTTCTTTAGTCAACGAATTGCACCGAACCCTAAGTGAGGCCTATGGACTCGAGGCGATTAAGCGTATCGTTCAAGGACTAGTGGATTACACTGCCAACCATTTTTCCTATGAAGAAGAACTGTTTGCACGCTTTGGTTATCCTCAAACAGCTGGACATAAAGAAAAGCATGCTCAACTTGTTGGTCAGGTGCTGGATTTCCAGAAGCGGGTAGCGAGAGGTGAAGATGTTGCCGATGAACTTATGGCATTTTTAAAATCCTGGTTAGTTAACCATATACAAAAAAGTGACAGGGAATACGCGCAATTTTTACTTTCCCACGGAGCTGAGTAGAATCAGGCGTGATAAATGTATTCTTATCGAGCTATGTAGGGCTGTAACCCTATATAAGACTGATTTTTGAGCGGTTAAAACTAATTTGCCACCCAGCCTTTCAAAAGGGCTTGCCATTGTCAAAGGCAAAGGTATAATTCCCAGCACTTAGAGCCAGCTACTTGTTTTTGTTAGCTCTAAATCTTGATGCCAGAGTGGTGAAATCGGTAGACACAGCGGATTCAAAATCCGCCGCCCTTAAAAGCGTGACGGTTCGAGTCCGTCCTCTGGTACCATCCCTATTAAAGGGACTAAAACCGACCTAGAGTCGGTTTTTTTGTACCTAAAATTCAGTATTCAGTAAAACGCTGCCTAGTGAATTGCTAGAGAAAGGCCTCACACTGGTGACAAACGTGCGTAAGAATGTGAAAGCAAAAGTGACGTAGTTGTGGGATAGAGCGATGCTGTCGAGACGTTTTATCATAGAAACTATCAACGACCAGTTAAAAAATATCTCACAGATAGAAGACTCCAGACACCGCAGCGTACATGGCTTTATGCTCATAATGATTGAGTAACTTATCGCCTATCAATTGAAAGACAATAAGCCACAACTGAACATTACTAACGCGGAGTTTAATGCTATTGCAGTTATGGTCCGTTAAACCGATCTCAGTTTTATTAATACCAAACATTTCAATTTTTGTTAGATTCATATCACGGTTTAGCCACGACTCGATCATGTGTGATTGGGGAATAGAGCCCCAATGCACTAAACTTTCATTAATAATAACCGCTGGTGAACTTACCTCTTTATAGTCCATAACAACTTCTGGATTTGACTTCAAAATCAAATAAATACTGACCTTGTGCTCCTCTTGTGCTCCTCTTGTGCTCCTTTGTCGCTGAGTGTAGTCTAGAAATAGTGCACCCATAGCTGCGTTAGTTGATAAAGTGTACTACTCATCTAAAAAGTACGGGAGGAACTATGAAGGGTCATGGTAAATGCTTGTGTGGTTCAGTCGTTTTAGAGGTTGAGTATTCCAGTAACGAGATAGCGGCATGCCACTGTAATATGTGTCGCAATTGGGCTGGTGGTCCAATGCTATCAATCGACTGCGCTGATTCTGTAAAAATATCTGATGAAAAAAGTGTCACAAGGTATTCATCATCAGATTGGGCGGAAAGGGGTTTTTGTACAAAATGTGGGACACATTTGTTTTACTACCTTAAGCCTGCTAATCAGTACCATCTTCCTATTGGTTTGCTAAAAACTGATAACGATTTTAAGTTTACCCACCAAATATTCATTGATGAAAAGCCTGAATATTATGCATTCAGTAACCAAACACACAATATGACTGGTGCCGAAGTTTTTGCGCATTTTCAAGATGAAGGCTAAACAGATAATCGGGTTGCAGGGGACCTTCCAAAATCCCACATCACCACACATGTTGTTCCGTTCAAGGGATATTTAGAACCGCTACTGTTTATTATTGTTAGGATGGTTAACTGCGTCCATTCTTTAATATTGCTCTAGTCAACTTCCGGCTATGCTTGGGGTCAGCTTTAAAAAGTAGGTTGGTATGCTGGCCTTCGCAAAAGTTAGATTAGTGTTGAGGATGCTCACTGTTCTCATGGCTGTTACCCTTGTGCGGCGAGCATTTTTCTGTGTGGACCGAATCATTCGCAATTATAAGCTTGTGGGCATCAGTAAAAATAACGATAAGTTTTGAGATTTTTACTGATGCCCAGGGAATGTTCAGGTTTTTAAATCAGCACTCGTTGATATTGCCTGGTTTGCCTTATGCGAGGATGCCATTGCCTGTTAGCTCTTTTTGCTCATGAAAACAGTTGCTTCATTGCGGTTAGAAGATTACTAAAAAATTGGAGTCCTAGTGGATGGCAAATCAGATTTGTTTAGCAAAAGCTGAAGAAACTATCGTATCGGACGAAAATGGGATTCGATACATACGCAGGTATCCATTCTGGATTCGCCTTTTCCTGCTTCCTTGGTTCCTGTTATGTGTTCCGTTCATTCACCTTTATTTGGAACACGTGCGATTAGTCGACTGGGCGAGTCCTCCGGTCTTTGGAACGATGTTCGCGACTTTGGGCTTTTTGGTCGTTCCGCTTAGTTTTTCTGGTATGGTATTATGGTTCGCGTTATTTGGTGATGCTGTCGATTTGGCGCTAAATGCAAGAACCAGCGAGGTAATTCTCCTTCGGAGGTCTCCGTTTCGCAACAGGTTGACCTGCTACCCTCTTTCCAATTTGCAGATATACAAAATCGAACTAGAAGCTAACACTGCTTACGATTCAGCAATTGTTACGATGAGAATGCCGGATGGTGTAAAAGTAAAGATTAGGTCCTTCTATCGAGACGAAGAAGCGCTTTCTTTGGTTCAACATGTCGAAAAACTTATTACAAATGCCTCTAAGGTGTCATTCTGTCAACCGCAACATTGATGAATTACACGTCGACACCAATTTAGGACCGTAGGTTGGTTGGGTCCTTGCATCGAATTCAGACTACCTTTTCAACTCAGTGGGACTCAGCAATATCCATTTGCGTCATAGTTACGCCTTTAATTTGAGCATAAATGTCTTTTCCCGGAGTCAGTTGTAACTCGTCACAAGCCCATGGGGTGATGTTGGCCCACAATTCGTCTTTACCTAGGGCAATTTTAAGTTGAATTTGCTCGCCATTATCGCTGGGGTAGAGCTCTTTTATTTTTCCTTGTAGTAAGTTACGGATACTCGAGCCTTTAGGTTCCTCAGTGCAAACCGAAACATGGTTCGCTTGAATGCGCACCTTTAACTGTTTATGGGTGGGCGGCAGTTGGCCGCTGACCCAGAGCTGATTGCCATCATCCATCAACAGTCTAGTCATTGGATAATCGGGATGTCTGTCGGCGATTCTGGCGCTCAGCAGTGAACTTAATTCCTGCAATGGCACCCAGGGGCGCATTTGTTCACTATTCCATACCTGTGTTAGTGGTCCTTGGGCGATCATTTTTCCTTGATGCAACACCAGCATATGGTCGGCGAGTTGCAGGATTTCATCCAAGCTGTGGCTGACATAGACGATCGGCAGCTTCAATTCCTGCGCTAGGGTTTGTAGATAAGGCAGCAATTCGCGTTTTCGAGGTAAATCGAGGGAGGCTAAGGGCTCATCCATCAATAACATCTGCGGCGAGGTGAGCAGGGCTCGGCCAATAGCGACCCGTTGTTTTTCACCGCCAGAGAGCGTGTTGGGATAGCGGCTTAAGAGTTTTTCTATGCCCAGTAGCGAGACCACTTTGTCGAACAATTCAGGTGCTTTATGGCGCATCCCATAAGTGAGATTACCTTTCACACTGTAATGGGGGAATAACCTCGCTTCTTGAAAGACATAGCCAATCTGGCGTTTTTCAGGGGGCAGATTAACGGTTTTATGTTTAAACAATAGTGTGTCGCCAAGGCTAATCTCGCCTTTATCCGGTGTGGTTAAGCCGCCAAGTAAATTCACTAAGGAGGTTTTGCCCGCTCCCGAGCGGCCGAATACGGCGGTGACGCCCTGTAACGGCAATTGAGTGTTCACCTTAAGTTGCAGTTGGCCGAGCTGTTTTTCAATATTGATGTTTAACATACACTTGCCGTTCTTTTGAGGGCCTTTTTAGTGAGCCATTGGGAGGCGAGTAAGGAGGCCAGCGCTATCACTATCGAGATGATACATAGGCGCATCGCCTGATATTCCGCCCCCGGTGTTTCGATAAAGGAATACATGGCCAGCGGAATGGTGCGAGTTTCGCCGGGAATATTGGAGACGAAGGTGATGGTCGAGCCAAATTCCCCAAGGCTGCGGGCAAAGGCGATGATCATTCCCGACACTATTCCGGGCGAGGTGAGCGGCAATGTGATGGTCAAAAATACTCGCCAGCGACTACTTCCTAAGGTGCGCGCCGCCTGTTCGAGGCGAATATCGACGGTTTCGAAGGATTGACGTATGGCTCTGACCATCAAAGGAAAGGAGACCACTGCGGCGGCGAGCGCCGCGCCGCGCCAGCTAAAGCTAAAACTTACGCCAAACCAGTTATAGAGCCATTGTCCGATTACACCCTGGCGCCCCATGCTGATGAGCAGTAGGTAACCCACCACCACTGGCGGCAACACCAACGGGAGATGCAAGAGACTGTCGAAGATAGCCTTACCGTGGAACTCTACGCGTGCCAGCAACCAAGCGCATAAAATGCCTAAGGGTAAGCTGGCCAGTACGGCAACCGCTGAGACTTTGAGGCTCAGCAGCAGCGCGGCGGTTTCGTATTCGCTGAGTAGTGGTCCCTCAAACAGCGAACCACTTACTAAAATATCACTCAGCACTAGTTCACTCCAAAGCCATATTTTTCAAATACTGCTTTTGCACTTGAGCTTTGAAGGTATTGATTAAAGTCTTTAGCGCTGGCGGTGGATTCCTGCTTAGTCAAGGCGCTGGGATATTCAATCGGGCTATAGCTAGTGGCGGGGAAGGTTGCCACAATTTTAATCTTTTGCGCTACTTTGGCATCGGTCGAGTACACGATACCGAGCGGGGCTTCGCCCTGTTCTACCAATGCTAAAGCGGCGCGCACATTGTTTGCTCTCGCTAGGAGTGGCTCGGCGGTTTTCCAAAGATTCAGGTTTTCAAGTGCTTGCTTGGCGTATTGTCCGGCTGGGACATGGTCAGGGTCACCTACCGCTAAACGGCTGCCGTTGACCGCGGCCTTAATATCCCAATCACTGTTTAGGGTGACTTGGTCCACAGGGCTATTTTTTTCGGCAATCAACACTAAGGTATTTTTTAACAGGGTAATACGGCTATCGGCATTCACCGCCTTGGCATCGACAAGGTAATCCATCCATTTTTGGTTTGCGGAGATAAACAGATCGGCAGGCGCACCATTAGCGATTTGTTTGGCGAGTGTTGAGGAGGAGGCATAGGAGAAAATCACTTTCGTTTGATGTTCTTTCTCATACAGCTGGCCAATCTCATTCAGCGCATTCGTGAGGGATGCGGCAGCAAAAACAGTCACTTGCTCTTTGTCTGCGGCAAAGGTGACACTGCAACTGAGGGCTAAGCCAACGACTGAGGCTGTGGTAAAGCGTAAAAAGTGTTTGAGCGAGCTCATGGTGTTCCTCCGTGATAAAAAGTGATCGTTATATACCAATCTATATATCGATCATTCAAGCCCCGATGTGTAAATTAGTGATCTCTGCTCGATTTATCTGCCAAAACAGCAATACCTTGGTGGATATTTCCGACTGTGCGTATTGGTATCTCAAGATTGATCAGGGAGAATAACATTCACTTAAGTTTAGGCGCGCAGGAACATGGACTTACACGCACTACTGACACTGTCATTGGGGGACAAACCCTTCGCCAATCCTCGGCGGATAGCTTTGCTGCGCCAAGTGGCCAATACTGGGTCTATCAGCCAAGGCGCTAAGTTGGCGGGGATCAGCTATAAGGCCGCATGGGATGCGATAAACGAGATGAATTCCACTATGCCCGAGCCTGTCGTCAGTAGCGAAAAGGGCGGTAAGGGCGGTGGCGGCGCCAAACTGACCGAGTTTGGTGAGCGTTTACTTAAGGTGTATTCCATCACCTCGCAGGTGCAAGAAATGGCGCTGTCGGCGCTGCTGGATGATTCAGTCGATATGCACAGTTTGTTAGATGTGATGGCACATTTCTCCCTTAAAACTAGCGCCCGCAACCAGTTAACCGCTCGTATCCATAGCATTGAACCGCTCGGCTTGAATGACAGCCTGAAAGTGACGTTGGCGGGAGGGCAGCAGATCCAAATCTCAGTGACCCATGCGAGTTTTGAGCGTCTGCAGTTAGCGCTTAATCAATCGATTTTATTGTTGTTTAAGGCGCCCGCAGTGACGGCTAGTCGTGAGGCCTGCCAGAGCGCGGGGCAAAATTGCGTTAGTGGGCACTTACTGAGTGTGACTGAACTGGCCGATAAGGCTGAGTTAGCGATAGAAATTGGCGGTAAAGATATTATCTATTCGGTGATGCCATTGGCCGATATTCAAACGCTCAAAGTAGGCGAGCCCTGTTTTGCCTGTTTTGATGCCACACAAGTGATTGTTGCCAGTATGAATTAAGGCATTAAGCTAAGATGCTAGGCATCCCTTGGTAGGCCTTTTTGAATGACCCGAACCAGTCGCTCAGTTTTACGGTTATTGGCTGGTGAGCTTCTTGAGTGTTGCTGCGCTAGGGCCCAATCGATATGTTCTTTCACCATATCATCGACATCCGCTTGGGCTTTACGTTGCTCGAGGGCGGTGATGATTTGCGGCGAACTTGGCGCATTGCCTAGGGCAACGGCGATATTGCGTAGCCAGCGCTGATGACCAATACGGCGAATGGCGCTGCCTTCGGTCTGTTTGAGAAACTCGGTTTCGCTCCAGGCAAACAAGGTAAGTAGTTCAGGTTGTTTGAGTTTAGGCCGAATGTGGAAGTCACTCTCCTGAGTCAGCGGCGCCTCGCGATTGACTGGGCACACCAACTGACAATCATCACAACCGTAAATGCGATTTCCCATCAAAGGGCGAAACTCCTCTGGAATAGCTCCCTGCAATTCGATGGTTAGATAAGAAATACAGCGCCGTGCATCCACGGTATAAGGTTCGACGATAGCGCCTGTTGGGCAGGAGGTGATGCATGCCACGCAGGTGTTGCAGTCTTCTTGGATAGGAATGTCTACGGGTAAAGGCAGGTTGATCAGCAATTCCCCGAGGAAGAACCAACTGCCCGCATCGTGATTAAGGATAAGTGAGTGCTTACCTGTCCAGCCTATGCCAGCTTTTTCGGCGAGTGGACGTTCGAGCACTGGGGCAGAATCGACAAAGGGTCTAAAGTCGGCAGCATCGAACCCGAGAGAGACAAGCTCGCTACTGATTTGATCCCCCAGTTTTTTTAAGCGGGCACGGATGAGTTTGTGGTAATCCCTACCGCCCGCGTAACGCGAGATATAGCCCATATTCGGCGAGGCTAAGTTAGTGGCAAAACCCGCCTCAGGCGGTAGATAATCCATCCGTGCTGAAATCACTCGAACTGTGCCTGGGTGCAATTCGTGGGGGCGAGCACGCATCATGCCATGGGTCGCCATGTAGCCCATTTCCCCGTGATAGCCTTTATCCAGCCAAGCCTGTAATTTGACTTCTTCCGCAGTTAAGTCGGTGTCGCAAATCCCTATTTGGGCAAATCCGAGCGCCTTTCCCCAAGTCTTGATTTGCATGGCGAGACGACTAAGTGTTGCGGCGTCGGGAATATTGGCGGGAGAGGTTACTGTGGTCGACATGGAAACGGCATTGGGCTTAATTGGATGGCTCTATGATAGCAGTTTTAAGCCACTGCGGACGAGTTTAGTGTTTAGGGGATTTAAGCCAAACCGCAATTGTTGCTTTCTTCTGTGTGTAAATTAGATCTATGATTAAGATTAACTTTCCCCTTCGGCCTTGCCCATGTTGCCTACCTTTAGTAAACACTGCTATCGCCTATTGTTTTGTATGGGCCTATTGGTTTATGCCGGCGCGAGTTTTGCTGTAACCGAACCTGTTCGTTTAGTCACAGAAGCTTGGCCACCCATGAGCTTCGAGCAAGATGGCGTACCAACAGGCTTTGGTGTGGAGCTGGTTAATCAGTTACAGGCACGAATTGGTCAGCAAGAGAAAATTGAAATTTTACCTTGGGCGCGGGCTTACGCGATTGCTAACTCGGCGCCAAATATATTGTTGTTTGCCACCTCCATTAGCGATGAGCGGGAAGCCCATTTCGATTTTATTGGCCCTATTGCGACCAGCAAAATCACCCTCTACGCCAAGGCTGAGGATCCCATCAGTATTAAACAGTTGGCAGATGTCAGTGCGGCGGGAATTGTCGGTGTTTATCGTGAGTCTGTAGGCGCACAGTTATTACAGCAGCAAGGTGTAACCTCTTTATTAGTAGCGAGTTTTCCACAGCAATCGGCTAAACAACTATTATTTTCACGGGTACGCTTTTGGTGTCAGGCTGATTTGGCCGTAAAACATATACTCGAGGAGGTTGGGGCGAGACTTGAAGATGTTCGACCCGTTTATGTCGTGTCTGAGGTTAATCTCTACCTTGCTTTCTCTAAGGGGACGTCTGCGGATATGGTTCAACGCTGGCAAGCTGAGCTAGAAAAGCTTAAAGAGTCGGGGGATTTTACTCGACTCTATCAAAAATGGTTTGGCGCATTACCGCCACCTCTTCAACATCAAATCTTTTGGCATAAAGATAATTAAGCTATCGCCTCAGCAGCTTTAACGCAGTTTCTTCCGGCATTCTTGGCTTCGTATAAGGCATTGTCCGCGCGTTTCAATAGGCGGGCAAAGCTATCATCTTGTTTGCCTAATTCAGGATGTAAAGTCGCTACTCCAGCACTTACGGTTAGCTTTAACTCTACGGGTAAATTAATAGCGCCATAACGAGTGATTAAGGTTTGTAATTCATGGGCGAGTTGCCAAACTCGGTTTGCATCAGTATTGGGCAGTAAAATTAAAAATTCTTCCCCGCCGATACGACCAATCAAATTGCGATCCGCCGTTAAAGCTTGGCAGGCTTCGGCTATGGTTAACAGAGCTTGGTCACCAATTTCATGGCCAAAATTATCGTTAATCTTTTTAAAATGATCCGCATCGAAAATAATCACTGATAACGGGGTTTGTTGCTTTAGCGCCTGTTGAAAGTACAGTTCCGCTTGGGCATAGATATGTCTGCGATTGGGCAATTGGGTCAGATAATCTGTTAGAGCGATGGTTTGTAGGTGACGATTGCGGTGTACTTGTTTATAGGCAAACAGCGATACTATCGCCAAGATACAGCCTGTGAGCAGTAGGATGATAAGTTGTAGAGATTTGTTTTTTTCAAGTAGTGCTAATTCTTGTTCCTTCGATTTTTGATTATCAATCAATCGCTTATTTTCTGATTCGATCCAACTAGTATCAAACTTTACCTTTAATTCCGTCGTCTGATGCGCTGAAGTGTTATCATCCACTTTTTTGGTAATGACAACAAATTGTTGAAGCGTATTATAGGCTTGCGGTAAATCGCCAAGGGAGGCATAAATATCGCTTTTTAGTTGTAAAAGCTGGATCAGACCTCGGTCATTGTGCATCACTCTAAACGCATTTTCTGATGCCGAGAGTTCATCCAGTGCTTCTTGATAACGCCCCTGCTGAAAACGAATTTTCCCCAAAAATAGCTTTAAAAAACTATAAGCGGCTGGTTCATTTTCAGTAATCTCCTGCGCGGCTTCCTTTAAATAGGTTTCGGCTTCATTTAGGCGATTTAACTGAATAAGGCTATAGGCAATATTGGTTGCGTTGATTGCGGCAATAAGGTTGAGATTATGTTCTTTAAAGTACTGATAGCTAGAGCGAAAGTTTTCAATTGCTTGCTCATGCTCACCCATTTCGTCTAATGCAATCCCGATGTCGGAAGTGACATTGGCAACTTGCTCTTTATTTCCATTTTTTACATATAATTCTTTGAGTTTACTATAGTATTTTATAGCGCTCTCAGGGTCGCCATAACGCCTAAAGCTCGTGGCTATATCGCTGAGATTGACATTTGCCCATCCGGTAAGATTTAAAGACTCATAAAGTCCTTGAGCTGTCACTAGGTCATCTAATGCTTCAGAAAAGTCACCTATATAAGAGTGCAGAGCACCCCGCAGGCTGCGAGCATCGGCAATAAGTTTGATGTCCTCATTCTCGTACGCACTTTTAACGCTCTTGGTATAGCCTTGCATGGCTCCACTGATATCACCAGTTAATTGTAGAAACCAAGAATGGCAAAGAGTGATATCTGTGATGTAATGAGCTGATGCTGTTGCAGTTATATTGGCGAGTGCTTGTTCTGCAGAATGTAAAGCCTTAGCAATTTCTTCTTCGGTGTCGGACGGCTGGTTCCAGCACTTGAGCTGATTAAGTTTCTCTATACGCAGAGAATCATCGCTTGATATTAATTTTTCTAATAACGCTAGATTTTGTTCGATAGTTTCACGCGGTATCGCCTCGCCACTATCAAATAATGCGAATATTTGATCAACTTGAGTTTTCTCTTCTGCTGCAAGCGTTAGTGGCACAATAAGCAACAAAATGAGTATGGCTAAATATCGTAGGCAATGTTGCAAGTGAGGTATTTCCTGTTCGCACTGAAACAGATAGCTAATCATTATCTTAGCATAAGTTTTTCACCTATAGTTTACATTGTCTATTGGCAATTTTTGCATTCATTCCGCTATCAAGGTATAAACGTCGCCTTGGATCTCTCCCAATAAGGAAACCCTTTGAAAAAATTACTCTGTGCCGCACTGTTGCTGTTCACGGGAGCGAGTTGGGCAAACTCGGATGATATCGAAACCTCGGGCGATGTAGTTCATTTACTCCTGCCGGCGACGGCTTTGGGCGCGACCCTATTCTATGAAGATGGGAATGAAGGCTCATGGCAATTACTTAAAGCAGCAGTCTCGAGCAGGGTCATAGTCGAAGGGCTCAAACTGGGTGTCAGTAAGGACAGACCCGATGGCAGTGGTGATGATTCTTTTCCGTCAGGACACACTTCGGACAGCTTTATGGCGGCGACCTTTATTCAGCAGCGTTATGGCTGGCAATATGGTCTGCCAGCATACCTTGCAGCGACTTATGTGGGCTATACCCGAGTCGAGAGCGATAAGCACTATTTCGAAGATGTCCTCGCAGGCGCTGCCATTGGCGCACTGGCGGGTTGGTATTTTACTGAGCCCTATAAAGGGATCACTTTGACACCTTTAGCCCACAACGGGGTTTATGGTTTGTATATTAGCGGCCAATTTTAAGCCGTTTAAGTTAAGAGAGAAATTATGGCTGAAGTATCTGTTGAGTATCGTGAAACCGCCGAGCGGATTTCCCACAATGTTGCCAATAAAGTGTTACCTATGGCAAAAATGCCAGAAAGCCTATTAGAGGCTTATAAAGGTCTATGCGCCGAGTTGTTACTCGATCGCGAAGGCAAATTTGCCGCGGCTTGGGAGGCATTGCCTGCCAGCGCCCGTAACTTGATGCCACAGGCTGAGTTCCACGGTTTCTATATTGCCAATGCTTGGCTGCAACTTAGCCGTGTCGCCCAGGAGATTTCTGAGCAGGCCGATACCGATGAGGCCATCAACGAGAAGGAATACAACGGGATTTTCGGCCGCTTAGCCGATGAGTCACTGAAAGAGTGTGTGCGGAAATTAAAGAAAGCGCGTACCGACCGTTCAATGCTCAACAGCTTTAAACAGGTAATGGCGCCTTAAGCTGTGAGTTTGACTCAATAAAAAGCCCGTCGATTGACGGGCTTTTTATTGGAATAATGTCTGAAATTAGAACGAAGTACGCTTATAACGGCGGTACTCTGGCTTCCAGAAATTATCTTCGATTGATTGCATCAGCAGTTCATCACTCGCTGGTAAGGATAAGCCTTGCTCAATCGCCACTTTACCGACGGCGAACGCAATATGCTTACTCACTGAGTGAATATCTTCCAGTTTTGGCAGGAGCGGCCCAGAGCCATTAATGGCTAACGGTGAGCATTCGGCGAGCGCACGGCTCGATGCCATTAACATCGCATCGGAGACATGGCGAGCACCCGAGGCGAGTACACCTAAACCAATACCTGGGAAGATAAAGCTGTTGTTACATTGCGCAATTTCATAGGTCTCGCCATCAACAACCACAGGTTCGAACGGGCTACCCGTTGCAACTAAAGCTTGGCCAGACGTCCAGTGCAGAATGTCTTTTGGCGTCGCTTCAACACGACTGGTAGGGTTCGAAAGTGGGAAGATAATTGGGCGTTCGCAGTGGCTATGCATTGCACGCACAATTTCTTCAGTAAATAGACCCGGTGCGCCCGATACGCCAATCAGAACCGTTGGCTTAGCGTTATTGACTACATCGAGCAGTGAAATATTATCGCTGAAGTTATTCCAGTTGCTGATATCGGCACATTTTTGAGCCAATTTTTGTTGGAATGGCAACAGGTTAGGCATGTTGTCGAGCAGCAGGCCCCAACGGTCAACCATGCAGACTTGGCTGCGGGCTTGCTCATCGCTAATCCCTTCAGACACCATTTGCGCAACGATAGCTTCGGCAATACCGCAGCCAGCGCTACCCGCACCTAAAAAGGCAACTCGTTGTTTGTTCAGCTCAGTGCCCGCGGCTTTACAGGCGGCGAGTAACGAACCTACAGTCACAGCGGCGGTGCCTTGAATGTCATCGTTAAAGCAGCAATAGCGATCTTTATAACGCTCAAGGATTGGCATCGCATTCTTTTGGGCAAAATCTTCGAATTGGATCAGTGTATCTGGCCAACGTACATGCACGGCTTGCATAAAGGCTTCGATAAACTCGGCATACTCTTCGCCGCCAATACGTGGATGGCGCCAACCCATGTACATAGGATCTTCCAGCAATTGTGGATTATCGGTACCTACGTCTAAGGTAATGGGTAGTGTATATGCGGGGCTGATCCCACCACAGCTAGTGTACAGTGACAATTTACCAATCGGGATCCCCATGCCGCCAATACCTTGGTCGCCTAAGCCTAAGATACGCTCACCGTCGGTCACAACGATGATTTTTACTTTTTGGCGAGTCGAGTTATTGAGGATGTCGTCGATTCTGTCCTTATTCGGGTAGGAGATGAACAGACCACGGTTACGGCGATAGTTTTTCGAGAAGCGCTCACAGGCCAAACCTACCGTCGGGGTGTAGATAATTGGCATCATTTCGCTGATGTGGTTTTGCACTAAACGATAAAACAGGGTTTCGTTGGTGTCTTGAATGTTGCGCAGATAGATGTGCTTATCGAGATCGTTATTGAAACTTCTGAACTGATCGTAGGCGCGCGAAGCCTGTTCTTCAATGGTTTCAATGGCGTAGGGTACTAGGCCTTCGAGGTTAAAGAAAATACGCTCTTCTTCCGAAAATGCACTGCCCTTGTTAATTAAGGGAGCTTCAAGAATGGCAGGTCCTGCAAACGGAAGATAGAGGGGGCGTTTATTATCGTCCATGGGTAACCTTTGAGTTATTGTTTAAGTGGTTCGGTACGTGCTTGAGACGTGCTATAGGTCACGTAAGGTTATCACGAAATGTGATCTTTGTTGCCTGTGTCGTGCGCTATTTGTGGCTTTTTTTGCAGCACAGGCAATTCTTACTGTTTAAAACAGGCTTCTGTTAAATTGTTGTAAATGCTTTTGCCGAGTAAATGGCTGTTTAACGGCGTTATTGAAACAAAAACGCAGCCTAGGCTGCGTAATAGAATCACTGTATTTCGAGCACTAAATTGATGGATTGATATCCCACAGCGCCTTGGGCTATCTGGCAGCTATCATCTAGCATAGGTTTAATCGTTAATCTGGCTTTATTTACCATGACTTGGTTTTGTTCTTCATCTAAGCATGCACTCTTCACCCATTGTGTAAAATTATTCACTACTGGCTTAGTTACTTGGGGTGAATTAGAGGTGGCTGCTTCTGCAGTTTTCCTTATTGTTAATTCAGCAATTTTATTGCCCTCTTTGTTCATAGTGAGCACTGACCCCTTAGTGAGATAATGGGATATAGCGTTTATTTGAGTGTGAAAACTGTGTGCGGTTTTCTGCTTAACTTGTTCAATAACCCATACGCCATGTTGCCCAGAAACTGTAAATTTTTGTGATTTAGTATCAACCAGTAAAGCTGTGTTTTCATCAATTCCAAACGCCATCTCAGTACCAGTATTTGCGGCCAAGATCAGCAAGCGTAGCTGGCGATCCCGTTCAGTAAAGTGGGTATCGAGAATGCCAAAGGGGAAAAATCCTAGGCCCCCTTCAGGTCGGTAAGTCACTGCTGTAGCTGGAATTGCACCATCACAATTATTGAGTTCACAACGTTCACTTGGCGCCTTTGCGGCATACGTGCCAAAGGTGAGTGCCCCCTCGCTGGTGCCACCAGTAATCATATTATGTTGGGTCATGACTGCTGTGCCTGCACTGGTGCCGCCGATAACGATTTGTTGCTGAGCAAAGCGCTTTTTAACCAGTGTTAAGGCGTCACTTGGTTGACCCTCAGGCGTTAGCCAGGCTTTTAGGGTTAGACTTTGATCGCCTCCGTTGAGGAACAATCCATCCATTTGTTCAAGAAACTTGTAAAGTGTGTTTGGATTATCGCAGTAATCATGTTGACGTTGAGTCTTTGCAGGATAGAGCCTTTGTTTATCAATGTTTCCTTGGAGTTGCTGACGGAACAATGGCAGCATTTTACATTCACCAGTGGCAATTCCCTTTTGCAGAGCAGCGTCAATGGGGAGCCAAATCACCTCTGCGCCCGCTTGCTCAAACACACTTAGATAAAAGTGAGCACTCTCAAAGGGATCTCTGGCCGATGCCGTAACGATAGCAATTAATGGCCGCTGTGCAGTCGGTTGCCTTTGTTGACGCTTTTTTAAGGCTTGTTGAACAAACACTCGATAAAGTTCAATAGTCTGTGAACTACGACTGGCATCAAGTATGACTTGCTCTTGTTTACTTGAACCATCCGCTTGCTGCTGTCCTTCGAGTAAATCGAGTAGGGCAAAATACGTTTTATCATCCAATGAGTTGAGTAACGCTGGATCGAATTTTCCAATCTTCTGTTTTAATTCGTTTAAGGGAATTAGCGCGGGGTATTTTTCTGCGGCTAAGCTGGCATTACGTAGATTGGTCTGTTGTGCTTGAGTGAGCATCTCAAGGCTTGGGTGAGCCAAAGCCCGCTCTAGCCATAATGGACTGAAATCATAGCGAATGTCACGTTTGGCGGTTGGCGAAAATGCGGTGTTGATTTTGCAATTTTCAGGTGACATTGAACTACAGGTCTTTATTCCTCCACCAACGAGCATCAGGTCAAATTGTAGCTGCTGAGGAGCTTGTTTTTGGGGTTGTAAAATAGGTAACGCATTGAGGTTAGGAGAAACTAAGACGCCAAAAAAACAGCAAAACGCTAGCAACTTCTTGGATCTAAAAAGTAAGTATTTTGATGATGGATGGTTCATGGTGGCACTCAATAAAAAAGTGTGCGCCATGTATTGACTCGGAGCTTATGTTACGGATAGCCTCTTAACAGGTCAATAACAAGAGACTGTTTTTTATAACATGAACTCTGCAGCAACTCTTTTCCAACGATATCACTATCGTACGTGGTATCTGTCCGAATGGTGGGACGAATAACCTACTGAACACGCTTGTGTTTAGTGGAGTTTTGTTCTGCTGTCTAACTCCCCTATCAATGATTTGATAGACGAAAGGCTTTCTGTAAAACATTAACTAATGCCATGCGTATTGACTCACGCACAGCAAAGCCACGTCTCAAAATTCTAATAAGATGATTTTCGGGAGCTTACCATGAGAAGTTCAGTACTTTTATGCACAATTTTTGGCTTGGCCTTGTCACCTATCGCAGTTGCAGTTGCAAATGAATTAGAAAAAAGTTCGCCAAATCAACCCGCGACAGAATCTGAGGTTGAACGGGTTGCCGTCACAGGTTCTCGCCTTAAGGGCGTGGATATGGAAGGGGCAAATCCCTTACAAAGTTTTAGTCAGGATGAGATCACTAAACGCGGTTATGCATCGGTCAGTGAGTTTCTCAAGGATTTACCTCAGGCTTCGAGTGCGGGAACCTTCTCCGAAACAGGCGGTGTAGGCGGTGCAGATGGCGCTCCTGCGGGAGCCTCTGGTGTGAGTTTGCGTGGATTAGGCTCTAGCTCGACCTTAGTGCTCGTCAATGGTCGACGGGTTGCTGTGGATTCATTTTCAAATGGCTCGGACTCCTTTGTTAACGTTAACGCAATTCCCTTATCTGCGATTGAGCGCATTGATGTATTAACCGACGGCGCCTCATCTATTTATGGCTCAGATGCGATTGCAGGTGTGATTAACTTTATCTTACGTAAAGATTTTGTTGGGCATGAGCTGACCGCGCAATATGGTGACGATACCTCGGATCATGATGCGAGCCGTAAAAATCTGACCTACGCGGGCGGTTTTGCAACGGAGAAAAGCAATACCACTGTCGTATTAGATTACGCAACCCGTAACCCCATTTTTAACAGTGATAGACCTGTCAACGTCACGTTTGAATCGAATACTCGTATGACAATTGATGGTAGCGATTATGCCGAAACCTGGTGTGGTAACGACACCCAAAAGGCAGGCACCCGTTGTAATTATGACTATGTGATCCAGCGGGCTATTCAGCCTGATTACGAAAATGCGGGAGCGACTTTCAATCATATTTATCGATTGGATAATGGTTTAGAGCTATTTGCTGAGGGCATGTATCAAAAAAATACGGGCTCAGCATATGAAGCACCTGCGGGCTATACCGTTGATGTGGCTGGTGACGCGGCGTTTATTCCGCAATATGTGAAGGATATTGATCTTAAAGATGGCAGCGTCAGTGATTTTATCACGGTGAGAACACGCTTTCCTGAGCGTCGAGTTCAGGAATACGATACACAAAGCTACCGTTTACTTGCGGGCCTGCGTGGTGAACTGGCGGAGTGGAGCTGGGAAAGTGCGCTGAGCTACGGCAAGTCGACTAATGAAATCAAAAACATATCTGGTTATATGAATGCGAATTTATTGGACGATGCTGTAGCGATGGGGAAATTTAATCCCTTCAATTTAGGTCGTGATAATACAGAGGCTGAGCTAGCGGCGCTAAGAGATCCCGGAGTTCGTCGGGGTGAGTCCGAGGTGCTTTCTGTCGATTTTAATATTAGTGGCGAGTTATTTAATTTACCTGCTGGTACTGTAAGTTCAGTATTTGGCGGTGAATTCCGTAAAGAGGACATATTCGATAAACCGTCGGTTAATGCGGTCAATAACGAGATTATCGGCTTAGGGGCAAGTGATGCCGCAGCAGACCGCACCCAATATGCTGCCTATGGCGAGTTTAATTTTCCACTCACTGAGAGTTTGGACCTGATCGCAGCTTTACGTTACGACCATTACAGTGATTTTGGTGGCGATGTGAATCCTAAAGTATCGCTGCGTTATCGCCCAATAGATGAATTGGTGCTGAGGGCTTCATGGAGCACAGGTTTCAGGGCGCCATCGCTTTCCCAGCTTGGGGCGGGAACCTCCCTTAGCAGTCAATATATTAATTGCGGCGCTGACGAACCCTACAATAGTCTATGCGGTGTCGCGGGGGCTGAGTTTGGAGAGCTAGAATTTGATCAAGAAACCATTGGTAACAAAGGGTTAGAGGCTGAAAAATCTGAGGCATTGAATATAGGAATGTCTTGGAATGCTACTGACAATTTGCAATTTACTGTCGATTATTGGCGTTATGATCACGATGATATTGTCGATATTGATGCTAACACCACCTTAGATGCCTGTATTAAAAATCCTGCAAATATTGTCGATAGTATCGCAGCATTAGGAGACAACTTTGGCTGCGTGGTGGATAGCCAAGGAGATATTAGCTTCTTACGGACGGGTTACTTTAACGTCGGTAACCAATCGACCGATGGTTTAGATTATAAAGTGGACTATCGTCTTGAAACCGATGCGGCCGGCGAGTTTAGCTTTTATCTCGCGGGTACCGAAACCTTCTCCTTTGAGCGGCAATTGACTCCTTCTACACCGAAGGAGGATTTACTCGGTCGTTTAAGTGGCGCCTCTGAAATTGCTCGCCCTGAAAGCGTGATTGATCTCGGTACTGACTGGCAGCTGAATGATTTGAGCGTCAGTATCGCAGGACACTATATCAGCTCATTAGGTGACGGTGATTTTAAGTTTGATAATGAAACCGTAGATAGCTGGCTGACGTTTAGCGCTAGCGTGGGATATGAGCTAAGTGAGCACCATAGCTTGTTGTTGTCAGTGCGTAACTTAACCGATGAGGAGCCGCCTTATGCTTCATCCCCCACTAATGGTTATGCCAGTTCAGTACATGATTGGCTCGGCCGTCGCTGGAATATGAGTTACACCTTCAAGTTTTAATCAGTCTGTGGGCTGGCTTAATCGCGATTAAGCCAGCCCTTTGTCATCCTATTGATGAAGGTATTCCTCAATGAAATCACCCCTAGCGCGGCAAATGCCCGACGCCTTTGTTATCTTATTTTTTATTGTGTTACTCGCAGCAATCAGCAGCTACCTTGTCCCCGCGGGGTGGTTCGCGATGACGGAGGTCATAGACTCTGCGGGAAATACCGTTAAGCGAATTGACCCACAGCAATTTTTTATTGCTCAAGATACTGCCCACCATGTGAGTTTGTTTTCCTCAACCGATAAAACGGGATTAGTTAACTTTGCCTTTGATGGTATGACATCGGGCGACAGAATGGGTTCCGCCGTTGGGGTTGTTGCTTTTATTCTTATTGTGGGCGGCGCCTTTGGGGTGGTAATGGAAACTGGGGCTATAACCGCCTGTATCATGGCCGTGATAAACCAATTACAACGTAGTCAAATATTATTAATCCCGTTGCTTTTTGTTATTTTCTCACTGAGCGGCGCTGTTTATGGCATGAGTGAAGAAGCGATTGCATTTTGCATTGTCTTATTACCCCTATTTAACGCTCTGGGTTACAGTGCGGCAACGGTTGTGATGGTGACTTATCTGTCGACCCAAATTGGTTTTGCCACCTCTTGGATGAATCCCTTTAGTGTGGCTATCGCCCAGGGGATTGCTGATGTGCCGTTAATGTCTGGCGCGGGTCTGCGAATGGCCATTTGGTGTTTGTTTACTGCCGTTGGACTGGCCTTTACCCTGCATTATGCCAACAAAAAC
The DNA here is from genome assembly GCF_004354305.1 of Shewanella decolorationis. NCBI lineage: Bacteria > Pseudomonadati > Pseudomonadota > Gammaproteobacteria > Alteromonadales > Shewanellaceae > Shewanella > Shewanella decolorationis. The sequence continues at coordinate 637,765 of NZ_CP037898.1, forward strand.
CGTAATCCTTTGCCTGATAAAACCGAACAACTTGAGCAGAGTTCCCTAAATACTCAATGCTCTTCCTTTGATATCATAGTGTTACTTTGCTTGTTTGGCGTCATCCTGTGGGTTATTTGGGGGGTGGTAGCCAAGGGATATTATATTCCCCAAATTGCCAGCCAATTTTTTACCTTAGCCTTACTGGTTGGATTCATTAGCGTTTTATGGCGCAAACGCAGTTTGAACCAAATTTCAATGGCGTTCCAACGGGGGGCAAGTGAATTACTCCCGGCTGCCATGATAGTCGGTTTTGCCAAAGGGGTGGTGTTACTGCTGGGGGGAGATGATCCGCAGCAGCCTTCCATTTTGAATACTGTGCTGCATTATGCGGGTCAATGGCTGGCCTCCTTACCTGATGCTATTGCGGCACTGCTGATGTATCTGTTTCAATCTGTGATGAATTTTTTCGTCGCATCTGGTTCCGGACAAGCAGCACTGACTATGCCTATTATGGCGCCGCTGGCTGATATTGCTGGAATTAGCCGACAAATCGCGGTGTTATGTTTTCAATTAGGGGATGGTTTAACCAATTTGGTCATCCCTACATCCGCCTCCCTCATGGGCTGTTTAGGTGTCGCCAAGCTGTCTTATGGTCAATGGCTCGCGCTGATTTGGCGCTTTCAACTCTTATTGACGATTATGGCGAGTGCGGTGGTTTTATTTGCAATTTTTATGGGATATCACTGATGTTAACTTTAATTCGCAATGCCTTGGTCTACTCTCCACAATTACTGGGGCTACAGGATGTCCTATTTTGTGGGTCGAACATACTGCAAATTGCTAAAGGGATTAAATTATCCAATGCGGCTTGGGTCAAAGAAGTTGATGCCGATGGCTGTATCCTTATTCCTGGTTTGGTTGATCCTTTAGTGCATATTACTGGTGGCGGTGGTGAGGGGGGCTATCATACTCGAACGCCTGAAATGCAATTAACGGATGCCACACTTGCCGGAGTGACCACCTTAGTAGCCGCGCTTGGGACGGACGCGGTAAGCCGCAGTTTAAATGAGTTAGTGATTAAGGCGCGAGCATTAACCTATGAAGGCTTAAGCGTTTTTTGTTACACAGGCTCATATGAGTTTCCGGTTAAAACCATTACTGGTGACGTCACTCAAGATTTAATGATGATTGATAATGTGATTGGGGTTGGCGAGATCGCCATTGCTGATCACCGAGGCTCGCAACTTTCAGTTGCAGAACTCGCACGGGTGGCAGCGCAGAGTCGAGTAGGGGGCATGCTCAGTGGTAAAGCGGGTATTGTATTTGTTCATGTGGGCGATGGCGCATCGGGGCTCAAATTATTACATCAGGTTGCACAGCAATCGGATATTCCTCTGACTCAGTTTTATCCAACGCATATCAATCGCTCACAACCGCTGTTAGAGCAAGGTGTTGAATTTGCTAAAAAAGGTGGGGTCATTGATTTTACCACATCGACCAATCAACATTTCTTAAATCATGGAGAAGTGTCAGTGGTGTCGGCTGTCAAATTTGCATTTGAGCAAGGGGTTGAACTTAGTCGGATAAGCTTAAGCTCCGACGGTAATGCTAGCTTACCCGTATTTGACTCTGCGGGTGAATGTATTGGTGTTGAGGTGGGTAAGGTTAGTAGCTTATTCAATGCGATGCAGGCATTGATCATAAGTGGTTTTACCTTAGAGCAAATTCTTCCACTAGTGACATCCAATGCCGCGCGTAATTTGAAGTTAAAGCGCAAAGGAGGGATTGGTCTTGATAAAGATGCTGACTTTGTTTTGTTAGACCATAAGCTTGCTATTAATAAAGTCTGGGGTAAGGGACAACTACTTGTTGATAATGGCATTGCCGTTAAACGGGGAACCTTCGAGCTTTACTAGCGTTATATTTACATAGTGCTTGCGTGAAATTGATGTATGAAAACTAAAAATCCGAATATTTACAGATATTCGGATTTTTAGTTTTCAGGCTAATCTTAGCAAGATTTGCATTGATGCTAGCAGGATTAGACGCCGCGATATTTCAGTGAGAGACCACGGATAAAGTTACGCAGGATCTGGTCGCCGCAGGCCTTGAAGTTTTTATGATCTGGGTTGCGAAACAGTGCGCTTAACTCAGACTTAGACATTTGCACTTCGGCGAGCGCTAAGGTGGCCATGATATCTTCTTCACGCATTTCGAGGGCAACACGTAACTTTTTGAAGATTAAGTTGTTGTTTAGTTTTGATACTGGCTTTGGCAGTTCAGCCCCTTCACGTAGACCACGTTTTTCGATGATAAGACCATCTAAAAACTGGCATAGGGTCGTGTCGTTACAGGCCTTATAGCCTTCTTCCTCTTCTTTGCGCAGCAGACTAATCATCTCTTCGGTTGGCACTTCTCTTCCAACTTTGGCAAAGATCTTGATCATTTTGGCATTGTTGAAATCAAACACGAAGCGCAAACGGCGCAAAATATCATTGTTAATCATGGTCATCTCTAGGCGCGGCTGCGCTGTCTGGTTTAAGAGCTGACATTATATACTCAAAGTAACAGAAAAGCAGGAAAGTCTAGCGTGGATGAGCAAGTGGCACGGTAGAGCATGAGCCCTCACTGAGGACTCATGCTCAAATGAGTTGAACTACACCTTAACCGCTAGATACCAGTAAATAAAAAGCACTGCAAAAATAAGCAAATAGCTTAATCCTATCCAAGAGAGGCCTTTCATTTTTGTGCTATAACGATGAGCCTCTGGCAGTTGGGTGCTAGTCATTAAGCGATAGTTGAGCCATGCAAAAACCACTGTGGTCATAAAGGCTTGAATCATCACAAACTCCAACAGTGGCAGCAGCGCTCCCTTAAAAAACAGGATGAGCATTAACCCTAATGCGCTTACGCTGAGCATGATGCCCGTCAGGCGTTTGTCCGATTGGGCTTCGCTGACTGCCGAGTGTGACAGCAGTTGCCAGCCCATGTTCAAGGTTCGGCTATAGCCATCGATTACAGTGACAGTGGTGCTGAAAATACATAAAAACGCCACAATGCCAATCAAATAGCGGCTCTCACCACCCATGACTTGGCTATATAAGTTGATTAACTGATTCGCAAATTTGGCGCCAGAGTCGGAAAAGTGCTCTCCGCTACCATGCATTACCAGCGCGCCTAAGGCCAAAAAGACCACTGCCAGCAGGGCAGTGACGATATAGCCTAAGTTGAAGTCTAAGATGGCTTGGGCGGGGGTAACGGGTGATGTCTTTTGTTTTTCCAATAACCACAGCGAATTCCATGCGCTGACCTCAATTGGTGCTGGCATCCAGCCCATCATGGCGACCAAGAATCCCACATGGGCCCACTGCCAAGGTGAGGGGGAGACAAACTGGCTTTCTAGCGGTTTCATATGATCCAATGCCAGCGCGACCGCAATTAAAGTGGTGAGCGTCAGGGCGAACATGATGATCTTGGTCAGCCTGTCCAACAATGAATAGTGCCCTAAAATCAATAACAACAGTGAGCTTATCAGCACCAGTAACGCCAAAATATCTAAGGGTAATGGAATAAACTGCGTGAGCATTGCGGCGGTTAACATGCAGACCCCAGCGGTACTCGCAATAGAGGCGATCACATTTAGTCCAGTAAATAACCACAGATAACCTCGGCCTTGCTTAAGATATCCATGCAGTAAACTTTCGCCCGTTGCAGCGGTGTAACGTGCCCCTGCGGCAAAGAAGGGGTATTTCAACAAGTTTACTCCCAGAATCACCCAGGCGAGTTGCCAACCAAATTCAGCACCGGCGCGGGTGGATGACACTAAATGTGAGGCCCCAATCGCGGCGGCGGCCATTAATACACCGGGTCCCATGGCCTTTATGCCGAGGGCAAGTTGGGCAGTCCAATTCATGGGGAGAAGTTTTACTTGAGAAGTCGCCATAATACGCAGGGTGTTTCCTTATCCGTTGGAAATGGTCTGGTTGATACTGAGTTATCTAAGCACTTAAGTCGCGGTGTTAACTGTTAAGAATTGTATTTGGCGGCGAGGAGGGCTTCGATGCGTTTTAAGCTTGCCGTCATTTCCACAAGTTGGGTCAGTAGGGCGTTATCTTCTGTGGGGGAACTCGCCTCGGCGGGGGAGTGCACATCACTTAAGCGTTCTTTTTGCTCCAAAATCTGCGCCCTAAAACCCGGCGCGTCGACTATGCCCACCAGAGTGATTAAAGCGCCAGTGCCCGATTGTCCAGCGGTTTCAACAGTGAGTTTATGTAATCCCATTAGGCGCATAATCGGCCCCTGAATGAGGGCGATATCGGTAATTTTATCTAAGGGAACCGTATTTTCTGTGCGAGTTAAAATGCCTCTGCACACAATCAGTTTTTTGCTAGTCAGGCGTGCGCTCATATTACTGATATAGCGGCGCGTTCCCCATAGTCCGATAGGGAACCACAGTAGTAACAAGGGGATACCAACAATACTTAAGGTGAAGTAGGCGGCCCCAGCGAGTAACCAATACATGCCTAAGTTAGCTTCAAATTTGGCTTCATGAATCGTTTGTTCTTGCATTTTCTTCCCTAATTTTTGCATCCAGTTGTTAACTATCTTGAGAGATTTCTGCTTTAAAATACATAGTTTTTGTTAGTAACAAAATAGTAACTTAACCGAAGTAAGGATTTTTGTATCTGGCATTATTTTAAGTGAGTATTTTGGTCGTTATTTTATACAAACTGACACTTAATGCTTTAGCAATGCGGGCGGAGCCGACATGACCTAAATGTTTTACTCTGGTAGAGAGTATTTGCTAAATACCTATAGTTCAATTAATCGGCACTCGCCAAAATGGATGCAGTCGCTGCTGCGGCGCAAGCTTAATCTGATTTAGGCATTAAAAACAAAAGGGCAGAAGATTCACTTCTGCCCTTTTTGCTTAAGTCGTTTAGCGTTTATAGCTGAGTCGCCGCCCATTTCGCGCGGCTTTCACGGCTCTCACTTAAGCCATTTTGCTCACGGAATGCCTTGTAGGCTTCGACATCAAGATTGACTAAGCTAACATCCACTTCGAGCACCAGTTTACACTCTTTCTTAATGCGCCATGCCGCTGTGTTGTACAGCTCAGTTAACGGCAGCGAGCTTAAAAATTCCGGATTATATTGGGTGTAAACGGCCTGAGTTGGATACACCACGAAGGCCAAGTGCCGCTTAGGCTCTTTCTTAAATAAGGCTTCGATGCCATCAGTGGTATTGAGTACTTGCATCTCGATAATATCATCGAGATCTAACAGCTTTTTCTGTGCCAGTTCAGGGGCCTGTGTTTCAGCATTTTCCCAAGCTAATACATCGGCTTCGCTGTGGTTGGTCAGTTGTCCTACTTGAGCCGCACTGAGGCTGAGTGATTGGCGTAAGTAGCTCATTTCGATGGCGTTCAAGCCAATATTTTTAGACATAATGCGGTTCTCAAGTTGATAAAAATAAAATCTCGGTAAAATCAGTATTTGTTTTTAAGCCAAATATCTTCGACCCATTCCCAGAAGGATTCCCAATAAGTATCGGTAAAGTCACCGTTTTGCCAGAAGTGAACTTGGCCATCCTGATCGATACAGTAAAAATCATCGCCTAATTGGCAGATGGCAATTAAGTCCCTTGGTAGGCCGATTGACCAAGCATAGCAGGTGACTTCAGGCAAATAGGTGTGCGAGTAAGGATCGGCTGCGGTGACAGGTTCAATCGCGCCATAAATCACATCACTGGCATGGAGCAGGTATTCTTTTAATTCCCGTGGCAGTGGGATGAGTATTTGCTCCTCTACTTCCACTAATTGCTCGAATGTGGGTAACTCGAGTGGCACAGGTACTGTTTCGCTGCGTTCTTGGAGTTGCTCAATAATGTCGTGCATGGAATGTCCTTAAGGGTCGCCTTATGGCGCGGAATTATATAGGGAAACAAGGCTGGATGCGAGGGAAGGGCTCAGAGGGATGGCGGTCATAGCTCGATGATGAGCTGGATGATGTTTGGGCTGAGTCTGGGGCACCATAAAAAAGCGCTGGCATCTGTTTTCACAAATAGCCAGCGCAACAGTGGAAGTGGTGCAGTTTAAACGGTTAAGCGATTAAATAAACGGGTAATTAAGCTACTGAGTTAGTGAGCAGCAGGCCTTGATCGACGCGTTTATAGTTAAGCCAAGCCTTGTGATACAGCTTATGGGACTCTTGGCGCAGCTTAGCGATCTGTGCGGTTTCAAACTCACTTAATGCACGTTGCTGTTTTATCGCATTTGCCTCAATCTGTTGAACTTGCTCGTAAACCTTGTGCTCTGGGCCACTTTTAATGTCGGCAATATCTTTAAGGTGTAATTGGACCTCGGCAATCATGCCGCTTTCGGGCAAACGTACCAGTAAGTTAAGGTCGCGATAACCTGAGGCTTTTGGCTCGGCAAAACGGTTTTTCTGTTTCACGACCTGAGCTTGCTCGCTTAAGGCGTAGTAGCTTTGCATCAGCTCGGAGATGCTGTTACTGACGATGCTAGCGCGGGCAAGGTCGGTGATTTGGCTGGCATCCCCATTAAATTTAGTGGCGACCTTCTCGGCGGCGCGTTGATAGCTTTTTACGTCAGGCAAAATCACCTGCGCCTGTGAACTGGCCGTCACTGTCTGCAACAGGCTTGCGAGTTCATTTTGGGCCGCGTGGGCATTGGCATATAAGTTGTCTAAACAGGTTGACGCTTGACGTGGGGTGTCGAAGGTTTGAGTGTTGAGTGCATATAGCCCTTGAAGATCATGGCTTTGAGCTTGCCTTGCGCTATAGCTGCCACGTTCGGCTCTGCTGTCATTGATATCTAAAGGATTGGCTACGCCAGTGCGGGTCGATAATAAGAGTAGAAAGATAAAAAAGGTACGAAATAACTTATTCATAACGGCCTACTTCCTTATGGGAGTGATACACATCACGGGAATACCATAGGCTGGAGTGGCTTAATTAAAGCTGAATCAATGATGAAGACTTGTTCATGTTTGGCTTAGGTTCACATTTTTCGCGCCAAAAAAATAGCGCCGCTATAGTGAGCGGCGCCATAGGGTTTGTTGATTACTATCTTGAATTAATTTGGGATTACCAAATTTTCACGCGTTTCTCTGGTGCGATATACATAGCATCACCAGGTTTCACATCATAGGTGGTGTAAAACTCAGGCATGTTAGACAGCGCGCCAAGAGCACGGAATTCCGCTGGTGAGTGTGGATCTGTTGCTACGCGGTTACGCAGGGCTTCTTCTTTGGCTTTTGCACGCCAAATTTGCGTGAAGCCGATGAAGAAACGTTGGTCGCCAGTCAGACCGTCGATAACCGGTGCTTCTTTGCCATTGAGTGACTTTTTGTACGCACGGTAAGCGATAGTCACGCCCGATAAGTCACCGATGTTCTCACCTAAGGTCAGGCTGCCGTTCACGTGCAGATCGTCAAACACATAGTAGCCATCGTATTGTGCGATCAGCGCCTTACCACGGGCAGAGAATTCTTCTAAATCTTTCTCTGTCCACCAGTCGCGCATATTACCTTCGCCGTCGAACTTAGCGCCTTGGTCGTCGAAACCATGACCCATTTCGTGACCGATAACCGCACCGATACCACCGTAGTTAACGGCATCATCCGCTTCCATGTTGAAGAAAGGTGGTTGCAGAATGGCAGCTGGGAACACGATTTCGTTCATGGTTGGGTTGTAGTAGGCGTTAACCGTTTGTGGGGTCATGTGCCACTCGTCTTTATCGATTGGCGCGCCTAACTTAGCCAGTGACTTAGCGTGCTCAACTTCGCTTGCGCGAACCGCGTTACCAATCAAATCATCGGCTTTGATGGTCAGTTTGCTGTAATCTTCCCACTTGTTTGGATAACCAATTTTCGGGTTGAATTTCGCTAATTTTTCGGCAGCAGCTTGCTTAGTGGTATCGCTCATCCAAGTCAGATCTTTGATGCTGTCGCCGTAGGCACCGCGCAGGTTTTCAACCAGTGCTTGCATACGCTCTTTAGCTTCTGGAGCGAAGTGACGCTTCACGTACACTTTACCCACCACTTCACCTAATACACCGTTGACTGCCGCAACACCACGCTTCCAACGTGGCTCTTGTTCTTCTTGTCCGTTAAGGGTTTTAGAGAAGAAAGCAAAGTTTTCGTTGTCGAAGTCTTCGCTCAAGTTGCTCGCCGCGTGGGTCAGCACTTGCCATTGCATGTAGGTTTTCCAAGTCGCCAGATCGGTCGTTTTGAGGACTTCGTTCAGGCCTTGGATATAGCTTGGTTGGTTTACGATAATGTCGGTTTGCTTGTCAGCACCTAATGCCGTTAAGTAGCCTGTCCAGTCGATATCTGGCGCTAAGCTTGGCAGATCTTTAACTTGGTACAGGTTGTAGGTCTTAGTGCTGTCGCGTGTTTCAACCACATCCCAATGTTTAGAGGCAATCGCAGTTTCGAGTGCGAGGATTGCTTCAGCGCTGGCTTTTGGATCCGCAAGACCTGCCAGCGTGAACATTTTTTCAATATGGGCAAGGTAAGCTTTACGGATATTGACGAAACGCTCTGCTTCGTTGAAGTAGTAATCTTTTTCCGGCAGGCTTAAACCGTATTGCCATAGGTGAGTGGCGTAACGGCTAGAGTTTTTCGCATCGATATCGATGTAGAAGGCGATAGGTGTACCGGCACCCATGATTTGGCTGTGGGCGAAGTATTTCACCAGCTCGTTTTTGTCTTTTAAGGCGTTGATGGCATCAAACTCGCCTTTCAGTGGCGTTACGCCCAGTTTGTTTAGCGTCGCTGTGTCCATAAATGAACGGTAAAGATCAGCCACTTTTTGCTCGTCAGTGCCTTCAGCCAGATTTGGCGTGGCGGCCACTTCTTCGATAATGGCTTTAACGTCATCACGGGATTTTTCACGCAGATCGTAGAAGGCGCCAATGCTAGTGCGATCTGCTGGGATCTCGGCTTTCTTCAGCCAAGCACCGTTAACATATTCATAGAAATCGTCCTGTGGACGCACTGATTTATCAAAGTTTTCAAATTCGATACCAGAGCCCAATGCTTTAGTGACAGCGGCAGCAGTAGCGGTTTTAGCTGTTTCTGGCGCTTTAACTTCAGCGGGTTTGTCATTACAGGCAGTGAGGCCTGCGATGAGTGAGGCACACAGTCCCCCAATGAGTACTTTTCTCATGTCGTTTCCTTCGAGTTTGTTATTGTGCCCATCTCTGGGGCTGTTTGGTGCAAAATGGGATTGCTTCAGGCGCAACGCTACGTATGTTAATGCTTTAGTGGGAATCTAAACAAGGTGATTACACTTTTTCAGCCGGATTTATTATCCGCTAGTTGTAACTAAAAATTACCATGATTGAAATTGGCCTAAAAACCGCCAAACATACCGTACGCATGTACTGAAAAGTTAGTAAGCACTTAGGTTTGAGATATATCGATAAGGTCGCTGCTCGATAGTTTCATTGTCTAGGCTTTGCCCTTTCATTCGTTGGGCCTCATAATACGGCGGTTTTCATTTATTGAAGTTGAGTCGTCCCGTGCGTTTAGACAAATTTATCTGTGAAAGTACCTCGCTGACCCGTTCTTTAGCGAAAAAAGCCCTGCATCGTGGTGACATCACCTGTGATGGCGTGGTGATTAAAGATGCTGGTTTTAAAGTGCTTGAGGGGATGCAAGTATGCCTCGAAGGTGAGCTTATCTCCCTCCTCGGTGAGCGTTACCTGATGCTCAATAAACCCGTGGATACGATTTGCTCGACCATAGATGAAGTCTACCCTTCGGTATTGAGCCTGCTAGATATTGAAAAGCCAGAAACCTTGCACATTGCTGGCCGTTTAGATGCCGATACAACTGGCCTTGTGCTGATCACCAGCGATGGTCAATGGTCGCATCGGATCACTTCGCCGAAAAAAGACTGTGGCAAGCGTTACTTAGTGACGTTAGCCGAGCCTGTGGATGAGAGTCTGATTGGCGTCTTTGCCGCGGGAGTGGAGCTGAGAAACGAGGACGGCCTGACAAAACCCGCAGTGCTTGAAATCATCGAGCCGCAGCGGGTGCGTTTAACCATTACCGAAGGCAAGTATCACCAAGTGAAGCGGATGTTTGCCGCAGTAGGCAATCATGTGGTTGGCTTACACCGTGAAAGCATTGGCAAAATTGAATTAGACGCAGAACTTGCCCTCGGCGAGTGGCGTTATCTGACGAGTGAAGAAATCGCCTCGATTTAACACCGTTTGGCTAAAAAAATGCCGCTCCTGATGAGCGGCATTTTTATTGCTATTTTTATCGCTAATTCGTGTTTTCTGATAAGACTATTGTTTTTTCAGGATCAGATTACCGCTAATGGTATCCATCTTCACACTGGCGCTACCAGCACCCGTTTGGAAGCTTAAGGATTCATTCGGCACGTATTTTTGTCTTTGTGGCGCATCTTGGCTCAAGCCATTTTTGATTTTGCCACCAGGGCCGCCATTGAGCTCGAAATTAGCATCGGGCGTATCAGTAAATGTCACAATAATATCGCCGCTGACGCTCTCAAGATTGGCTTTATCGAAACTTTTCGCCAGTGAGACTTGAGTATCGCCGCTCACGGTGCGGACATTAACTTCTTTGGCGCTGTTAAAGTCGGCTTTAATTTCCCCTGAAACCTGCTCGACTTTCACTTTATCGGCTAAGGTTTGGCTGTTGAGATCGCCACTCACTAAACGGTATTTGATTTCGCCTTTGCTCTGGGTGTCTTTAATCTCACCTGAGACGGTATCTAACATCACTTTGCCCGCTAATCCCTTAGTGGTGATATCACCAGACACAGTGTGCAGTGTCGGTGTGCCGTCCAGTGCTTCGGCGGTGATATTACCGCTAACGGTATTCAGCTCGAGCTCACCTTGAGTCTGGCTGATTTGCAGATTGGCTGAAATTGTATCGGCGTTCAGCTTGACGGATTTAGGTACCTTAATGGTGAGTTTTGAGCCGTTGTTGTCACTGCCGTTATAGTGGCGTGGCATTTTATCTTCGATAGTTAGGTTGTTACCTTTCTGCTCGAAAACAAAGCCTTCGCTCAGCTCATCGAGAGTGCCCGTAACACTGACTTCATTTTTATCCCAGCTTTGAATTTGCACTTCGCCCCGTTGGACTTTGATTTGCAGCAGAGTATCGCTACTCATAGGTAACTGCTTATCCACACTTTCAGCGGCGAACACACTGCCCATAAGGCCAAGATAAAGCGTTGATACGAATAGACTGGTTTTCGTGAGGGTAAAATGGCTCATATGCTATTTCCTTGTGTTGAGTTTTGAATCGGAAGTTTTTGGCCTTGCTGAAGCAAATCGAGTTCACGTTGTTGCACCCAAAGCCAGAGTTGCCAAAGTTGTTTGTCGGTTGGATTAGCCTGCAATGCTTGATAAATCTGTTTGCCTGCGCGGCGTAATTCCGCTAAGCCTTGCTCTAGCGGCGCGCTAAAGCGACTGGTTTGCCAAGCGACAAGCGTTGGGGTTTGTTCGAGACTCGTCACTTGGGCTTGGTGCGTCTGGGCAATTTGGTTAAGCAGAGTGTGCAGCGCTTGCTCATCATCCGCCGATTGGCTAGCGATTTGTTCAGGGAGCGACGTTTTTATCGGCGCTTGAGTGTTGAACCCGAAGAACACTGCCAGCACCACCGCTGCGGCAATCGCCCATTGCGCACCTTGTAGTCGCGGCGCTTGGCGAACAGCTGTTTGCGACGCCAATGGCTTATCCATACGCTTTTCGATGCCTTGCCAAAGATCCCGTTCGGGAGTTAATGCTTTGGGGGCATTATCAATCAATTGCTGGAGTTTGGCCTCGCGGGGATCGTTAGATAAGGACATTACAGCATCTCCTGTAGTAATTGCTTGGCTCTGTGGTACTGGGTCTTACTGGTTCCCACGGCAATACCAAGTAATTGTGCAATTTCTTCATGTTGATAGCCCTCAATGGCGCAGAGCACAAACACGATACGCGCCCGCTCTGGCAGTTTGAGGATCAATTTGTCTAACCCTTGATAATGCTCATCTGCGCTTGAATGTTCATCGTCACTCTCCATCGGGATAAAACGCGCCCAAAACGACTTTTGCTTACGGATAAAGCTCAGCGCCTGATTCACACAGATACTGTGTAACCAAGTGGAAAACTGGCTCTCTCCCCTAAACTGCGGCAATTTCTGCCAGACCAGAATAAAGCACTCTTGGGTGATCTCTTCCGCCTGCGAGGCTTGGCCTGATAACCGCAGTGACAGGGCATATACCCTTGGATGATGGTGTAAATACAGCTGCTTAAATGCGGCTCTATTCCCTTGGCTAGCCAAGGTGATGAGATCAAGTTCTGACATTGCATTGTTGAGTGGGAGTCTCCCTGCCGTCACTGTATTTTCCTGTCATCAAGGTGAATGGTTACTAATAGGACGCTTTCAAAAGCACAAAAGGTTTGTATTTGATAGAAATAAATTTTTTATTTGCCCTATCTAGCATTACTTGTACGAGTTTTATAGTAAAATTATCGGAAAATTTTAGGGCTAAGTTTATGAACTTAATGGTTTTATACCAAGTGGTATTCTGAATCTTAATCCTATAGAAGTGAAATCACAGACTATACTTTCATAGTTAGACACTTTTCTTGGCTGTTAATGTGAATCGAAAGATGGAAAAAGTTAAGAGCGGATAAAACAATAAATGAAAAATGAACTTTTTATGTCAAGACAATATTTTCTGTAAAAGACGTGACTCCCAACTATCTTTTAATAGATGTTATTTATTAGGGGCTTTTTATGTTAATCCGCTCTAAATTACTACTCAGTGCCGCTGTATCAGTCTCTGCTTTGTTTGCTATGTTTGGATTGCAGCTTCATTCCAATTCGGTTGAGTCGGAACTCTCTGATGCTGCGCAAACTGTGCTCGAACTCGAGCGAGATGTATTGTTATTGCGGAAAAATGAAAAGGATTTTTTTGGCCGTAAAGATATTCAATATGTTGAAAAACATAAACAAGTTCATGCGCAAATCGACTCAACTATTCCCACGCTCGAAAAAATCTTTAAAAAATACGATGTTCCTATTACTTCCCTCGAAAGTTTTGACCGCAATTTAAATCAATATCAAGCGGCCTTTAATGAGGTTGTTCAACTGCAACAAGAAATTGGTTTAACACCTAAAGCGGGGCTGTATGGTACCTTGAGGACTGCTGTGCACAATGTCGAGTCCATGCTGAAGGAGTACGATCAACTTTCTTTGCAAGTTGCCATGTTGCAGCTTAGACGCAATGAAAAAGATTTTATGTTGCGCCGCGAAATGACCTATGTTGAGACCTTCGATGCCAACATTGCCTTGTTCAATAGCAGCCTAAGGGCATCAAGTTTAGACCTTGACACACAAAATAAAATTGCTGCCTTAATTGAGCAATATCAGCGGGATTTTAAAAGCCTCGTGAGTAAAGAGCAGCAACTCGGTCTTAACGAAAAAGAGGGTACAATGGCTCAACTTGTTGCAGCCAATAGATTAACCGAGGCTAGTGCTGATGAACTCCATAATCTTGCTTTAAAAGCTATCGATGATGCTGAACAGAGCAGTATGAACACCGGAATGTTTGTATTCTTTATCATTGCATTAATTCTAGGTGTAATTACCTATCTGATTATTCGCAGCATCATCACACCTGTAGAACGCATAACCCAGGTTATTTCACGTATCGAAGTCAGTAAAGATTTAACCCTTAGATGTGATGCGTCGACTCAAGATGAATTAGGTGAAATTGCGCAGCATTTCAATAGTATGGTGGGGAGCTTCCAGCAGCTTATTGAGCAAGTCATCGATTCTGTTGCCACAATCAATACCTCAAGTAAGAGTGTCTCAGAGAATGCCATGCTTGCATCTGAAGGTGTAGCACAGCAACTTAATGAAACCGATATGGTAGCCACAGCAATTACCGAAATGGGCGCTACCATTGATGAAATTGCTAAAACGACGGAGCTTGCCGCGCTTAAAGCGGGTAAAACCCATGATAATGCTCAGTTGGGGCAAACTGAGGTTGAGCAAACCATCCTGAAGATCAGGCAACTGTCTGAACAAATCAACAGTAGCGCCTCTGTGGTGGATGAGCTCGAGCGTGATAGCGAAACCATTGGTAGTGTGCTGGATGTTATCCGAGGTATTGCGGAGCAAACCAATTTACTTGCACTCAATGCGGCGATTGAAGCGGCGCGTGCTGGTGAGCAAGGGCGTGGATTTGCCGTGGTTGCCGATGAAGTGCGTAGTCTAGCGATGCGTACTCAGACATCGACTCAGGAAATTTCCAACATTATTCAAACACTGCAAAGTAGAACCCGCTCTATTGTGCAATTGATGGATGCGAGCCAAAAGCAAGGCGCCGAGAGCGCCGAGCAGGCAGCTGCGGCAGGGGAGTTACTCAAACTTATCAATAATGACGTTCGAAACATTATGGATATGAGTACTCAAATTGCAGCGGCAATTGAAGAGCAAAGCATGGTGGCTGCCGAAGTGAATAAGAACGTGGTCGTTATCCGTGATATTGCCGAGCAATCTTCCCATGCCGCAGATGCTAATGCTTCGGCATCGGACGAATTAAGAACCCGTGCTGAGTATTTAGTGAGTGCTGTTAGCCATTTTAAGATCTAAACGACCTTGCTTGAGGCGCACCGTTGGGGCGCTTCAATAGCATTTTGAGGTGTGGTTTGTGGATGGATAAGGCAGAAGTCGATTCAATCCTAAAATGTAAGCTAAGACCAAAGCTAAAGCGCGCAAACAAAAAACGCACCTTGAGGTGCGTTTTTTTATGCAAGTGCCGTAAGATTAGTGGCTGAACATTGCAGAGATAGACTCTTCGTTGCTGACGCGGCGAATGGCTTCTGCCAATACAGCCGACATAGTCAATTGAGTCACTTTTGCCACTTTAAGCATTTCAGGGCTTAAAGGTACGGTATCGGTCACGATGACTTCATCGATCACTGAGTTTTCGATATTCTCAGCCGCTTTGCCAGAGAATACTGGGTGAGTCGCGTAGGCAAATACGCGGTTTGCACCGTGTTCTTTTAAGGCTTCAGCCGCTTTACACAGAGTGCCGCCTGTGTCTATCATATCATCAACGATAATGCAGTCACGGCCTTGAACGTCACCAATGATGTGCATCACTTGTGCTACGTTTGCCTGTGGACGACGCTTGTCGATAATGGCCAGATCAGAATCATCTAATAGTTTCGCTACTGCACGAGCGCGAACTACACCGCCGATGTCAGGGGATACAACCACAGGGTTGTCCAGCTTTTTCGCTACCATGTCTTCTAATAGCACTGGGCTACCGAATACGTTGTCTACAGGAACGTCGAAGAAGCCTTGAATTTGCTCTGCGTGTAAATCACAGGTCAGAACGCGGTCAACACCGACGCTTGAGAGGAAGTCAGCAACGACTTTTGCCGTAATAGGTACACGTGCGCTACGTACGCGACGGTCTTGACGAGCATAACCAAAGTAAGGAATAACGGCAGTAATACGACCAGCAGAAGCACGGCGTAGTGCGTCAACCATTACGATAAGTTCCATTAGGTTATCGTTAGTTGGTGCGCAGGTGGATTGGATGATAAACACATCGGCACCACGTACATTTTCGTTAATTTGGACACTGATTTCACCATCGCTGAAACGACCAACCACTGCGTCTCCGAGTTTACAAAATAGACGATCGGCTATCTTCTTAGCGAGACTGGGGGTGGCGTTCCCAGCAAAGAGCTTGATGTCGGGCACTGTATGAACCTCAGGCGTTTGCTTTATATTTTAGTGGCTAGAGCAACGACGATGCGGGGACGGGAGCGGAACCCGTAGGCTATCGTAAAAAGTTGCTCTAGAAGAAAGTAGTTTATGGATGATTGAGTCGCACTATAAGCGGCGAAATATTCATCCCTTTTGCAACAAATCCTTGCATATCAGACGGTAATTTCGCCAAGGCTGCGAGAGCTTGCTGCTGCGAAGAAAACTCCCCAAACACGCATGCGCCCGTTCCGGTCATTCTCGACGGCGCATATTCTAGCAGCCAGCTTAAGGCCTTGGCAACTTGAGGGTATTTGTAAACGACCAGATCTTGGCAATCATTTGTCCAAGGTTGGCTCATCAAAGTGTCAATACCAAGCTTGGGTGTATTGCGGGGGAGCAAAGGATCTTGGAACACTGCTGCGGTGGAAACATGGGCATCGGGCGCGATGACTAAATACCAAAATTCATTGGGGGTAACCGCTTGTAAACGTTCGCCAACACCTTCGGCAAAAGCGGCGAAACCGCGAATAAAAACAGGGATATCGGCACCGAGTTTTAAACCAATCGCCGCTAATTCATCGTTAGATAATTGGGTGTTCCACAACTGATTTAACGCCACGAGTGTGGTGGCCGCATCGGAGGAACCGCCACCTAAACCGCCGCCCATGGGTAAACGTTTTTCGAGCCAAATTTCGGCGCCGCCAGGATAACCTGTCACCTGTTGTAATGATTTTGCGGCTCTCAGAATTAAGTTATCGCTATCCGCGACAACGGTCGACATGTCCGAGTGCAATTTCAGCTCAGGCGTCTGCATCACCCTAAAGTTGAGCAGATCGCAACAATCGATAAATTGAAATAGCGTTTGCAACTCATGGTAACCGTCGGCGCGGCGCCCGTTGATATGCAAAAACAGATTTAGTTTGGCGGGCGCGGGCCAATTGCGAGAAATCTCATTCGACATGCTAAGGTTTTTCTCCGAGCAGTATTGAGGGTTTACCTAAGGCTTGCCATTGATTGAGTTGCAGCTTGAGCTGTAAATCACCGCGTTCAAGCTTTAACTGATAGGGCACCTCGGCACCACTTTGGGACTGCCAACTTAAAAATGTGACGTCCCAAGGCGGTAAGGTTTGCGAGTTTTGAATTTGCTTTGTTTTGCCATTGCTATCAACGGCAAGCACACGATCTAAAGCGCCGACTTGGCCGGTGATCCAAAGGGGTAAGTCGTTAATCGGGATGGACCAGCCGCTGACTCGCTCAAGCAAGGCTTGGGCGTTACTATCGCGAAAATCTTTGCCATCGACATGCAGGTGAGCCGAGTTAGGCGTAGCATCCAAGGTCAACACTGTGGTGCCGAGCATAGTGGTGAGAGTGAGTTCGTCCCGCTCCTCACTGTGGCGCCAATACAGATTGGCACTGAGCTTATCCTGCTGCGTGCGGATAGCGAGTTTCCCCTGTAACTCCCATGCCTTGGCTTGGGCGGCGTTATCGACTGTGATAGGGCTGAGATCTGTCGCTGGCGATAGTGTCTCACAGCCGCCTAAAAACAATAGGCCACTCAAGGCGATACAAGAGAAAATGGATTTTGTGAAGCGCTTCAAATTATTCATCTATAACTGATATACCAAAGTCCTTATGATACGAGGGCTTGGAAAGAATACCAATGCCAATCGTAAAATTTCCATTGGCGGTCAGTCGGGCTAACTTCAGCCGTGATAATCCGTAGTTATCTATCATTGATAGAAAATTTAGGTAAGAAGTTAGACCTTTATTCGGTTTTGTTAAGCGTATTCTGTTTTTAGTTGGGCCAATTCAGTAGAATGCCCTTATTAAGAGAGACGCCAAGAATCTAGAAAAGAGTCAGATGAGCCTTGTAGCAATCGGTATTAACCATAAAACAGCCACGGTAGACCTGCGTGAGAAAGTTGCCTTCTCTCCGGACAAAATTCATGATGCCATGAAGAGTCTGGCCAGTCGTACACGCTCGGGTGAAGCCGTTATCGTCTCGACCTGCAATCGCACCGAATTGTATTGTAACAATGGCGATGAGGCCGACATCATTGAATGGCTTGAAGAATATCACGGCCTAGATCATCAAGATGTTGCGCCGTGCCTCTACAATTACCACGGTCAAGCGGCGGTAAGGCATTTGATGCGCGTCGCTTCAGGTCTTGACTCGTTGATCCTCGGTGAGCCGCAGATTCTTGGTCAAGTTAAACAAGCCTTTGTCAAAGCCAAAGAAGCGGGTACCGTTGCGCTGACCATCGACCGCTTGTTCCAAAATACCTTCTCCGTGGCGAAAAAAGTGCGTACCGAAACCGAAATCGGTGCCGCGGCTGTCTCGGTGGCCTTTGCCGCTGTGAGCATGGCAAAACATATCTTCTCTTCGCTGTCGACCACTAAGGTGCTATTAATTGGCGCCGGTGAAACCATTGAGCTAGTGGCTAAACATCTTAAGGATAACGGCGTTGCTTCTATGGTCGTGGCAAACCGTACTCTGGAACGTGCTCAAAGCATGTGTGAAGAGTTTAATGCCACGGCAATTACGTTGGCACAGATACCAGATTTTCTCCCTAAAGCCGATATCGTGATATCCTCTACCGCCAGCCCGCTACCAATCCTTGGTAAAGGCATGGTAGAAAAAGCGCTAAAGCAGCGTCGCCATCAACCTATGTTATTGGTTGATATAGCAGTTCCCCGGGATATTGAGCCGGAAGTCGCCGATTTGGACGATGCGTTTCTGTATACAGTGGACGACCTGCATAGCATTATTGAACAGAATAAGGCTTCCCGTAAGGAGGCCGCCGAGCAAGCTGAATTAATTACTGAAGAACAATCCTACCTCTTTATGGATTGGGTACGTTCTTTAGAGTCGGTCGACAGTATTCGCGAGTATCGCAGCCAAAGCATGGCGATAAAGGATGAGTTAGTGGAACGTGCCCTGAATAAATTAGCGCAGGGGGGCGACACTGAGCAGGTATTGATTGAACTAGCCAATCGCCTGACGAATAGACTCATTCACGCACCCACCCAAGCCCTCACGGTGGCCAGCCGTCAGGGGGATTTGAATACATTAGGTCAGTTAAGAACAGCGCTCGGATTAGATAAAAACTAAGGTTAGCGAGTTAAATGAAGGAATCCGTTATCCGCAAGCTGGAAGGCTTGCTCGAGCGCAATGAAGAAGTCTTAGCCTTGCTTGGTGATGCATCCGTTATCGCCGATCAGGATCGTTTTCGCGCGTTATCCAAAGAATATTCTCAGTTAGAAGAAGTGGTTGCAGGCTTTAAAGCTTACCAGCAAGCACAGGCAGATCTCGAGTCTGCCAAGGAAATGCTGGAAGAAGATGATGCTGAAATGCGCGAAATGGCGCAGGAAGAAATCAAGGCTGCTAAAGCTGAACTTGAGCGTCTCGAAGCCGAGCTGCAAATTCTGTTATTACCAAAAGATCCTAACGACGACACCAACGCCTTTATCGAAATTCGTGCCGGTGCGGGTGGCGACGAAGCCGCAATCTTCGCGGGTGATCTGTTCCGTATGTATAGCCGTTATGCCGAAGCCAACCGTTGGCAGCTCGAAATCATGAGCTCGAACGAAGGTGAACACGGTGGTTTTAAAGAAATCATCGTTAAAGTCAGTGGTGAAGGCGCCTACGGTAAACTTAAATTTGAATCCGGCGGTCACCGTGTTCAACGTGTGCCTGAAACTGAATCTCAAGGCCGTGTACACACCTCAGCCGTCACTGTGGTAGTCATGCACGAAGTGCCTGAAGCGGAAGCGATTTCAATCAACCCAGCCGATCTGAAGGTCGATACCTTCCGTTCATCGGGCGCGGGTGGTCAGCACGTTAACAAAACCGATTCTGCCATTCGTATTACCCACATTCCCACCGGGATTGTGGTGGAATGTCAGGACCAACGTTCACAGCATAAAAACCGCGCGCAAGCGATGAGCGTGTTAGCGGCGCGTATCCAAGCCGTTGAAGACGAAAAGCGCCGCAGCGCCGAAGAGTCGACTCGCCGTAGTCTGGTAGCCAGTGGTGACCGCTCCGAACGTGTGCGTACCTATAACTTCCCACAGGGCCGCGTGAGTGAACACCGTATCAACTTAACCTTATATCGCTTAAACGAAGTGATGGAAGGCGACTTAGATGCGATTTTAGGACCGCTGATGCAAGAGCACCAGGCTGACCTATTAGCCGCTCTGGCTGATGAGCAGGGGTAATTTTGGCTGATCAATCGAGTATCGCCGAGGCCCTGCAGTGGGCCTATGTTCAGTTAGCGCCTACCTCTGAATCCGCTCATCTGGATGCAGAGGTTTTCCTGCTGTATTGCCTCAATAAAAACCGTGCATTTCTCTACACTTGGCCCGAAAAAGCCTTGACGGTGGAGCAGTGGAAACGCTTTCAGCAAATGGTGCAACGTCGCCAGCAGGGCGTACCCGTGGCACATATTGTAGGAGAGCGTGAGTTTTGGTCACTGCCCTTTATCGTGAATGACACCACGTTAATCCCTCGTCCGGATACCGAAATCCTGGTCGAAACCGCCTTAAACTTGCCGCTTGAGAGCAATGCTAAGGTGCTGGATTTAGGGACTGGCACTGGCGCGATTGCGCTGGCGCTGGCTTCTGAACGAGCGACTTGGCAAATCACCGCCGTCGACAAAGTGGAAGATGCGGTGGCATTGGCCAAGGCGAACCGGACTAACCTTAAGCTCGAGCAGGTTGAGATCCTCCAAAGTGACTGGTTTAGCGCTATCAAGGCCCATGACTTTGATTTAATTGTCTCAAATCCGCCTTACATCGATGAGGCCGATGAGCATTTACATCAAGGTGATGTGCGTTTCGAGCCACAAAGTGCGCTCACCGCCGCTGATGAGGGCTTTGCCGATCTTTACTACATCGCAAAAACCGCTCGGGATTATTTAAAACCCAACGGCTATATTCTGCTCGAACATGGATTTGAGCAGGCGGTAAAGCTCAGGGCAAAACTGACAGAGTTGGGTTATCAAAATGTCGCAACAGTGCGTGATTTTGGCAGCAATGACAGATGCACTATGGGTAAGTGGATGGGATTGATTGGAATTTGATCTATTAATCATATAAATTCCGTTTTGATAATTTTAGAACGTCAACACGCCCTAGTGGTTAACTTGTGGCGTTTGATGTTTTCAGTGTGATGAACGATTCGTCATTAATTTCTAACCGACCCAAATTACCCACTGCTTGGTTTCTTCCTTGCGTTTTGGCTTTGTATAAATATTCATCAATTTGATTTAATACTTGGTCAATTTGAGTTTGGTTAATCATTTGATAAACACCAAAACCAATCGATATAGTGACATAGAGTTGATTATCTTTTAACTCTATAGGTGTATTATATATTTCGTTTAACAACCTTTCTATTAATTTAATACAATTAACTTTGTTATCCGGGTTCTCAATATATACTAAAAACTCTTCACCGCCCCAACGAATCACTTTATCATTATTTTTAACTCTATTACTAATACGCTTACTAACGATTTCTAAAACCAGATCTCCTATTTGATGTCCATATGTATCATTTACATTTTTGAAATGGTCAATATCTATTAATAGAAACAGTGCGTCAATATTATCATCATTATATTTAGTTCTAATAAACTGTTCGAAGTATCGACGATTATAAACTTTGGTTAATGGATCATGTTTGCTCTCGTAATCTAATTGATGACTTTTTACTGCTAGAAGTCGATGAGCATTTCGCAACCTTAAATAGACTGTGAGTATAAATAACGCCATAGTAATGGTTATAATTACTATAGTTATTATTAGGTTATATTCATTCTGTTGTTTTTCTAATAATATATTTGCTTTTTTGTGTTCCTCTGATAACTCAAGTAGAGCTCGTTTATGTTGTTCTGACTCCAAACGAGCATTATTTAACAACGCATCTCGCTGCCTTTTTTGTATATTTAGTCTGTGCTTTAAATTGCTTGCATCAGTTAATGCGTAATAAGCTGGCTTGTATAGATTAGATTGCTCAAGTAATTTTGCCCACTCTTCTATTTTTGGCACTAGATAAACTAGCCAATGGTTTCTTTCGAACCATAATTGAGATTGGTAGAATAATTTATTAGCGGCATCATATTGGCCAGTTGTTAATAATGCAAACGCTCTTAAAATATTGGCTTGATGCCAACTGTATGGATCTTTTGCTGGATCTATTATAGTTAATATTTTTTTAGTTAGTTTCAAGTTTTCATTGTTTTTTCCTATCGATTGATAGATTGCTGAGATATTTAAGGCAGCTGTAATGTACGCATCTGCATAATAGTCGTTTTCTTTATTAATTATATTATTATAAACGGCGAGTGCATCATTGAATTGATTAGCCTCTTTAAGAATAAATCCCTGTCTCAATTGCAATATTTTAATATTGTCAGCATTCCTACTAAGTTCAATTGCTCTATTTATTGTTAAAAGAGCTAGGGAAGTCTGCTTTATGTCGCTTTGCAGTAATGCAAGAATGCCTAAACTTTCACTGACCCATTCTTGTAAATTATTCGCTTCTGCAATTTCAATTGACAGACCTATAGAATTTATCGCCTCATCAGTATATCCTGCATCCATTGCAAGATTTGCAAAGTCATATGCAAGCCACATTTTCAGAAGTGGAGTATCAGACTCATTCAATTTGTAAAATGCTTCATATTCAAGGAGGAATATTTTGTCGGATTCTGAGTTTAAATATTCTTGGTATTGTTTACATTTAATTAAAGCTGCTGAATCATATTTATATATTTCATATCGATTAAGATTTTGAAGTTTTTTTAGTACTTGGGGATTAGGTTGTTGAGTTGCTCGTATCGCTATACGGCACTCATGCATAAGGAAAAGGGCTTGTTCATTTGGTTGCATATTTCTTAATTCTAAATTCAAACCTTGCAATTCAGAATAGACTTGTTGCTCAGTTACTGTTTTATCAGAAACTAAAGTCCAAATTTTTTGCTCGAATGCTGAAAATTTTAGATCTTCAGCATAAGACCATGAGTGTAGTGTTGTGATTGCTAACACTATTGATAGTCTTAGATAATTTGCAAATAAATGAGACATATTATCTCCATAAAATACTTCCGCACCATCAAGACTAGGTCAAAGTAGAACATATTGCTAGTTTGTTAATTTTAATTGATTAAAAACTAGGCTTTAAATGAATGTTAAGCATAAAATAGCCAAACAATATTGAACTTACTTCAATTTTATTACTGCATATGTTTTTTGAGTATTGAAGATAGTGAATGTTTTTATTAATTAAAAACATTCACTTGTATGGGCGGAAATTAATACTACTTCGATTTCTAAAAAGATGAGTGATTAACTATAGATAAACTACTGATAATTTCAATCATTTGTTTTTTTGTAAATATTTATTCCTAATAGGAAGTGATTTTAGAGGGATGCAATAGACAATAGTGTAAATACTACAGTTATTTAACAGGTGCTAATTTATTTCGCATTATCAAGCTATAACACTTTGACCATAAAGAATTTACTGCCGGTTTCGGGATAGGCTTGTTGTACCCATTGCACGCGATATCCGTGGCGCTCATAGAAAGGTTTGGCTTGAAAATCTAAGGTATCGAGCAGGGCAAATTGGCAGCCGCGTTGTTTGGCCTTGCTTTCGGCCTCGAGTAATAAGTGTGAGCCGATATTTTGCTGGCGCAATGCGGCATCGACCCAAAGGTAGTCAATCAATAGCCAATTACCAAAGGTTTTGCCGCTTAAGCCCGCGAGTAAGTTGCCGTCCTCATCCTGTAATTTTAATCCTAGGTTTTGGCGTTTTAGTGTTTGCCAGTGCAGCTGATTAAACTCGACGATTTTTTGCTTTACCGCATCGGCAAATTCGGCGGATTCATCGTCAATTATCATTAAATTCATTGTGGTTTCCTACAAACTGAGGGACGGGTTTTCGTCTGCGAATCTCGCGTGTTAGGCATTGGTCTGGCGTTATGATTAGGGTAAACTAGCGCCTTTGTCACTGGCCATAAGTATCATAATGGAAACTTTTTACAGTCTTTATCCTGCTGTTAAGCACCTGCATTTAACCTTAATTGCCGTGAGTGTGCTGTTTTTTGTCGTTCGTTTTGTGTTGCACTTACGTCAGTCAGCACTGATGGGCAAGAAGGTATTCAAAATCGCGCCCCATGTTATCGACACTTTTTTACTGCTGTCGGGCTTAACTCTGTGCTTTATGATCAAGCAATATCCCTTTGTGGACCCTTGGTTGACCGAAAAGATTGGCGCCGTGCTCGCGTATATTGCCTTGGGCGTGATTGCGATAAAAGCGAACAGAAACAAATTGTTCAAAGTTTTTGCCTTTTTAGGTGCATTAGGTTGGTTAGTTTACGCGGCCAAATTGGCGCATTTTAAACAAGCGGTATTATTGGGTTAATGGGTAAATACAATCTGCAAGATGGCATTTCTTTGCCCGAGTCGGCATTGGATGTAGGTGCTCACCTTGGATTTTCAAACCTCGAAGCGGCGAAATGGGCTTGGTTTGAATTGGCGGGAGCCGTATTAAGTCATTACCTGGTGGATCAACAGCAACGCTTAAATGCGTTGCTGCATTGGTTTTATCAGGACTTGGGTTTTTGTGTCCGCGACAATTACTTCAGTACCGAAGCGGCGGATTTAGGCACTTGTCTTATCACTAAACAGGGCAATAGCACCACACTGGCGACGGTTTTGATACTACTGGCCAAGCAGCTCGATTTAGAGCTTGAAGCTTTACTCTTACCGGGTAATACCGTGCTTCGCAGTAACGTTGCTGGCGTTGTGCGTTATCACGATCCGCTGACGGGCAAAGAGCTGACGAAACATCAGCTCCATGTGTTAGTGCGCGGTGAACTGGGTAACTCGGCCGAGCTTAAGCCAAGCTACTTAAAGGCGGTGTCGGTGAAGAAGCTGATTTCGCGTATGCTGCATGAGCTTAAGGCGGGGTGTATCGTGTCGCATCAATTTGAGGCGGCGATGGAATGTTGCAACTTGCTGCTACAGTGGCATCCAGATGATGTGCACTTAAATCGGGAGCGCGCCTTTATTGCCCAGCAGCTGGGGTGTATCAATGTCGCGGCGGCCGATCTGCAACACTTTGTTGATAACAGCCCGCATGATCCTGTTATCGAAATCGTCAAAATGCAGCTCAAAGAGCTCAGTGAACACGCTGAAATCTATCACTAAATCTTAAAGGAGAGTCTAACAGGCTCTCCTTGTTTTTCTAAAAAACAACAATAAATCGGGCGAATGGGAAGTTTGCCCACTAACTGCAAACGGCAGTTTTTAGCATAAATACAATAACAACTGTACCAAACAGGGAGAATACACATGGCAAGCACGGCATTAGTCACCAATGACGCGGTGGCGTTGGGAATATTGGCAACGATTCTGGGATTTGTGTTTTATACCAGCAGTAGTAGTCATCCATTTTGGCAAAAGTTTTACCGTTTTATTCCTGCGTTATTACTCTGCTACTTCTTGCCATCGTTGTTAAACACCTTTGGGGTGATCGATGGTCACACATCGCAGCTTTACTATGTGGCCTCGCGCTACCTATTGCCCGCCTGTTTGGTGTTATTGATTTTAAGTGTGGATTTAAAAGCCATCTTAGGACTTGGGCCTAAGGCGGTGATCATGTTTTTAACTGGGACAGTCGGTATTGTGATTGGCGGGCCGATTGCGTTGCTCGTGGTGTCCTTTATCGAGCCCTCATTAATTGGTGTTGATAGCCCTGATGCGGTGTGGCGTGGCATGACGACCCTCGCTGGCAGCTGGATTGGCGGCGGTGCTAACCAAGCCGCGATGAAAGAAATATATGAAGTGGGCGGCAATATCTTCTCCGTGATGGTGACAGTCGATGTGATTGTGGCCAATATCTGGATGGCGGTATTGTTGTTTATGGCGTCAAAGGCCAAGGAAATCGATGCCAAGACGGGTGCTGATACCACAGCAATTGAGACTTTAAAGAACAAGGTTGAGCAGTATCACGCTGAAAATGCGCGTATTCCAAGCCTGCGTGATTTGATGCTGATTGTGGCCGTTGGTTTTGGGATTACGGGCGTGGCCCATATTGCCGCCGATTTCCTCGGTCCTTATTTTGAGGCCAACTATCCTTGGACTGAGGATTACAGCTTAACCTCTAAGTTCTTCTGGTTAGTGGTGATTGTGACCACCATAGGTTTAGCCATGTCCTTTAGCCCTATGCGCCATTTAGAGGCGGCGGGGGCTTCTAAGGTGGCGTCGGCGTTCTTGTATATTTTGGTGGCGACCATTGGTTTACATATGGATGTAAGCAAGGTCCTTGATACACCGCTATATTTTTTAGTGGGCATTATTTGGATGATAGTGCACGCAGGCTTTATGTTATTGATTGCTAAATTAATTAAGGCTCCATTGTTTTATATGGCCGTGGGCAGTCAGGCAAACGTAGGTGGGGCTGCATCGGCGCCAGTTGTGGCAGCTGCGTTCCACCCCGCTTTAGCCCCTGTAGGGGTATTGTTAGCCGTATTTGGTTATGCGCTAGGCACTTATATGGCGTGGCTCTGCGGTCAGTTACTGCAAGCCGTCGCGGTATAGTTGCCTTAGCTCCTGTTCAGCGCTGGTAAGGTTCCAGCATTTTAGAGAGAAGTTGCGATGAGTAATAAAATCATAAACCTAGGTTCAATCGAGATCGCTAACGATAAACCTTTCGTGTTGTTTGGTGGCATGAACGTGCTTGAGTCTCGCGATCTCGCTATGTCGATTGCTGAAACCTATGCCGAAGTGACGCAAAAACTGGGAATTCCCTATGTTTTCAAGGCGTCGTTCGACAAGGCTAACCGCTCTTCTGTTAACTCTTACCGTGGTCCTGGCATGGAAGAAGGCTTAAAGATTTTTGAAGAAATCAAAAAGACTTTCAATCTGCCATTAATCACCGATGTGCATGAGACTTACCAATGTGCGCCTGTCGCTGAAGTGGTTGATATTATTCAGTTGCCTGCTTTCTTAGCGCGCCAAACAGACCTCGTAGTCGCCATGGCGAAAACGGGCGCTATTATCAACGTGAAAAAGCCGCAGTTTTTAGCACCACACGAAATGCGCCATATCATCACTAAGTTTAACGAAGCCGGTAACGACGAGATTATCCTGTGTGAGCGTGGTTCATGCTTCGGTTACAACAACCTGGTAGTTGATATGCTGGGTATGGATGAGATGAAGCAATCCGGTTATCCGGTGATTTTCGATGCCACCCACGCATTGCAACGTCCCGGTGGTCGTGCCGATTCGGCGGGCGGCCGTCGTGCTCAAGCGACTGAATTAGCCCGCAGTGGCATGGCGTTAGGCTTAGCGGGTCTGTTTATTGAGGCCCACCCAGATCCAGATAACGCTAAATGTGATGGCCCATGTGCGCTGCCACTGCATCAGTTAGAAAACTATCTGAAGCAGATGAAGGCTATTGATGATTTGGTGAAATCCTTCGACCCGATTGATACCAGCAAATAAGCTTGGCTGAACCTTCTTAACTAAAAAGCCCCGAATCGTTCGGGGTTTTTTATTGGGTGAAATTTTCTCCATAGCGATATCAATACCTTGTGTTTATGATGTTGGCTCTAATTAACGCATAACCCATGTCAGAGTGCAGTCTGGCAGTAACAGGATGGCTCGGATGTGGATTTTCTTTACCTTGTTAGCCGCGTTTATGCAGGCGTGGCGCAATGCCTTTCAAAGCCAACTGAGTAAAGAGGTTAAGGTGGCGGGCGTCACCTTAGCGCGGTTTATTTGGTCTGGCCCGATTGCGGCCTTGTATCTTGGGCTGTTATATCTTTGGAACAATGTGGGATTACCACGTTTTACGGCGGAGTTTATCGGCTTTATTGTCGGTGCCTCCATGATGCAAATCCTTGCGACTGGCTTGATGGTTAAGTTGTTTCAACAACAAAATTTTGCCATTGGTGCCGGGCTGGCCAAGAGTGAGGCCATCGTTGCCGCAATATTAGGCACCTTCTTTTTTGGCACCCATTTATCGTTACTCGGTTGGGTAGGGGTAATTATAGGTGGCGTAGCTGTGTTTTTACTGAGCGCCAAACAAGGGCTTAGGCAGCAGTCCCTAAGTACAGTGCTACTCGGCATTGCTAGCGGTAGCGCCTTTGCATTGACCTCTCTATGGGTGAGGGAAGCAAGCCTGAGGTTAAATATCGGTTTTCCCCATAGCGCCGCATGGGTATTACTTTTGGTGATATGTCTACAAACCTTACTCCTAGTCAGTTATTTAGTATTGAAAGATAAAGAAACTTTAATCGCCCTGATGCGACGACCTAGGCTAACCTTACAAACGAGTACCGCCAGCTGCTTTGGCTCTATTGGTTGGTTTAGTGCCATGTCTTTGCAGGCCGTGCCCTATGTTAAAACCTTAGGGCAAGTGGAAATCTTCTTTATGATGTTGATTTCGGTATTTTGGTTAAAGGAAGGGGTAAAAATCAAAGAAGTACTTGGGTTAGTCTTGATTGCGTTTGCGGCAATACTCGTCATGTGGGAGTAACCCTTTAAGCTATTTATCGCACATAATTAATAGCCTGTTGGCTAGGGCGTGTTGACGTTTCGAGATTAGATTTTGTTCGTTCTGGCAAGCACGAGCTCGCGAAACGAGGAATGATGTGTCGTTATTCTACTCAAATGACGAGCGGCTCTTTTGACAGAAAGTAAGAGCAAGGGCTTGCCAGACGAACCCTTCGGGCAGCATTTGGCTGGCGTTTCTGCTGCGTTATCGTCCGTTTATGTAGAACACTACACTGCACGGACGTTGCCTTGCATTAAAACTAGCCAAATTGCTGCAAAAATAACCCTAAAACGCCAACACGCCCTAAGCACTATGTTGTTCTAAAGATAAGGATTTAGGATGCCTAATCGCATTAACAGTCTTTCGTCACTCTTACGGCTCTTGATTTCCCGTTATGATCTTTCCCGTAAGCATTTATTTATTATGCTATTTTTACCCATTATCTTAGCGATCGCTTCCAGTTATCTAATTACGGGTTACTTAGTAGGAAAAAAAGCGCGGGAAGTGGGGGAGTTTAATCTAGAGCGGTTAGAGAGTTTATTGAGTCAATCAAAGGATATTGGTCAATACGCTTTAACACTCAATGAGGGTGATTGCGGTCATCTTAATGAATACATGAGGTTTAAACCCTATTATCGGGGAGTGTTACTTTTTAACGATAAAAGATTTTATTGCTCATCCACTAATGGAGTGATCGATTTACCCCTTAACTCACTTTTACCTGAACCCAGCTTAAAAACCTTCGCTTATCATATCGTTCCTGAAACTCCTGCGCGTTTAGGCGTTCCCGCCATTATTGTTATTTTTAATAACAGTCACGGAGCGGGTGGTGCGATTGTTGTGATAGAAGGGCAGTATTTAATCGATAGTTTTATTCAGCCAGAAGTATTCCCTCGTCCTGTGCGGCATGTGGTGTTGGGATTGGGGGGAGCAACGTTACCCACGGTTCCACATTTTAGTGATGGCAAGGTGGTTGCTGTCCACGCGGATAATTCTGAATTAGTGATGTTGCTTGAAATTTCTCAAGCGTTTTTTTGGCACTTCTTCTGGATCTACTTTGGCCTGCTATTACCAGTGTTATTGATTTTCGCCTGGTTGCTTGGTTTACATATTTTGCGTAAAAACGGTCGATCTTCACTGGCCGATGACATAAAAAGTGGTATCGAGAACCAAGAGTTTTTCTTGGTATACCAACCCGTTGTAAGCAGTGAAGACGGTAAGGCCAAAGGCGTCGAGGCATTGGTGCGCTGGCAGCATCCGCAAATGGGTTTAGTGCGGCCCGATTTGTTTATTCCCATCGCCGAAGAAAGCCAACTAATCGTCCCGTTGACCAATTATATTTTTGAGCGCGCCTTGGCTGATTTTAGCCAATTGCAGTTAACCTCGGATTTCAGGATTGGCTTTAACGTGGCGCCGGAACATTTCATCCAAAGTGATATTGAAGCTAAGTTTCGTTACCTTAGGGATGCGTTTGCCGAAATCGGCGTGCAGCCGCTAATCGAAATCACCGAGCGGCAATTATTAACGGCGGATATGTGTGAGCGAATCACGGCGCTGCGTGAGCTGGGCATTCTTGTAGCCATTGATGATTTTGGCACTGGGCAAACAACCTTGTCGCTGCTGCAAACCTTTACCTTGGATTACCTTAAAATCGATAAATGCTTTATCGATACCATAGGCCGAGATGCTGTGACCTCCCATGTGCTCGATACCATCATCGAACTCTGTCATAAGATGAATTATGTGGCCGTGGCCGAAGGCGTGGAGACCCAAGAGCAGGCGGACTATTTAATCAGTCGTGATGTGCATTTTTTGCAGGGCTATTTATACGCTAAGCCGATGAAATTAAATGAACTGGAACTGTGGCTTAAGGAGCATAACTAGTTCATAACCGTCAGGGCAGACATGCCCCTGACGGTCAGTTTTGCGAGGCGAGTATTAGAGGCTGTAGCCTGTTTCTTCATGTTCGGAAAGATCGAGGCCATTCACTTCTTGCTCTATGTTAACGCGCAGTCCGCCAAGTATTTTGCCAACAACGATAAACAATAACCAAGTTACAATCGCGGTATAGGTGAACGTAGCGATAACGCCAATCGCTTGCGCCCCGAGTTGGTCGAGCATAGTGGGGTTAACACTGGCAAAACCATAACCGCTGAAGATCCCAAGCTGAGTCGAACTAAATACTCCCGCCAGCAAAGTACCGAGAATGCCGCCGACACCGTGTACTGGGAACACATCTAGCGAGTCGTCAATCTTAAGCTTTTGTTTAATGTAGACAGTTGAAAAGAAGCAAACCACACCGCCAAGAAAACCGATCACTAACGCGCCAGCAGGGCCGACATAACCCGATGCTGGGGTGATAGTGCCAAGGCCTGCCACCATGCCAGTGACGATACCGAGTGCACTGGCCTTACCGAATTTATACCACTCGATACCCGCCCAAGTAATGGCGCCCATCGACGCGGCTAAATGGGTTGCGAGTATCGCCATTGCCGCAGTGCCATTGGCGCCTAAGGCGCTGCCGCCATTAAAGCCAAACCAGCCCACCCACAGCATGCCCGCGCCTGTTACTGTCATGGTCAAGTTATGGGGCATAATGGCTGAGTTTAAAAATCCCTTACGCGGCCCTAACACTTTTGCCGCCACCAGTGCCGCCACCCCAGCGGTAATGTGTACGACTGTGCCGCCAGCAAAGTCATATAGCCCAAGTTCGGCCAACCAGCCGCCGCCCCACACCCAGTGGGTGATGGGGGCATAGACTAACAACAGCCAAGCGCTTGAAAACATCAGTACGGCGGAGAACTTCATTCGCTCGGCAAAGCCGCCAATAATCAGCGCAGGCGTGATAATGGCGAAGGTCATTTGGAATAGCATAAACAAAGGTTCGGGAATATCCCCACTGACACTGTCGCGACCAATGCTGGCTAAAAAGGCTTTGCCCAGCCCACCGATAAAACCGTTACCGGTATCGAAGGCGATGGAGTAACCCACAACAAACCACAGTACAGAGGCGATAGCAGCGATAGAAAAACACTGCATTAAAATCGATAGCACGTTTTTACTGCGCACCAGACCGCCGTAAAACAGCGCCAGTCCTGGGAGTGTCATTAATAGGACGAGGGCAGATGAGCTTAAAATCCATGCGGTATTGGCGCCGCTGATCTGCGCCTCATCGGCCAAAGCTGTGCCCGCAAAGCCGCTGGCGAGCAGAGCCAATAATGCCTGATAACCCAATTTTGAATAACGGGCGGTTGGCTGAGTGAACTTAGCGTGCTGGCCGTTTGGCGTATTCGTGCAGCGCTCGAGCTTAGCGTTAAGTGCGGCTGTCTGTTGGCTCATATTGCATCACTCCCTTCTTCCGAGGTGCGTACGCGGATCACTTGCTCGAGTGGGGTGACGAATACCTTGCC
Source organism: Shewanella decolorationis (assembly GCF_004354305.1). NCBI lineage: Bacteria > Pseudomonadati > Pseudomonadota > Gammaproteobacteria > Alteromonadales > Shewanellaceae > Shewanella > Shewanella decolorationis. The sequence continues at coordinate 669,504 of NZ_CP037898.1, forward strand.
GTCACCGACTTTACCCGTGTGGGCGGCGGCAACAATGGCTTCGATGACCGCATCTTCTTGCTCGGAATGGATGGCGATTTCGAGCTTCATTTTGGGGAGAAAATCGACCGCATATTCGGCGCCGCGATACAGCTCTGTATGTCCCTTCTGGCGACCAAAGCCGCGCACTTCGGTCACTGTCATACCGTGGATGCCTAGTTGCGTCAGCGCTTCACGTACATCATCAATTTTGAAGGGTTTAATAATAGCGGTGATGAGTTTCAACTTTATTCTCCAACGAACTTCAGGCGTAAGTGGGATGAATAAAGCAGGAATCAGGCCATAACAATAATGTTTTTATTATCATTATGTTAACAACGTAGCGCACTCAAATAGACCGAATTTTTGCTGCAAAAGAGTGCAAAAACAGATGATTGCGCCCTGATTTGGGGCGCTTTCATGGTGCATTTAGCATCAAAATGCCAATTCGAGTGCATTTAACGATGCTGGAATATCAGCGAGTTTGATTTAGCTCGATTGATTGGGGTTAAATCCATTTAAAATCAAATAAATGTATTGATTAAGCTTGTGGTGTTATCGGCGACAGCTGTTTAATCGCTTGGCACATTTTGGCATTGGTGGCTGCACTTAAACCGTGCGCGCTGGCGCGGTCACAAATATAACCACTAATTTGTTCAATCTCGGTTGGTCTATGGTGTGCTACATCTTGGTGCATCGACGAGAAGTTCGCGGCCGTAAGTTCAATTACCCGATACACACGTTCCTCAAGCATTTGTCTATCCAGCGCTATGCCATCGTGGGCGGCCACCTCAACCAGTTCATCTAAGATACTGGCGATGGTTTGGGTAAATTGCGCCTGAGCCAATGTGCCATTGGGGCATTGATGCAGGGCGGTCAGGGGATTAATTGCAGCGTTTACTGCGAGTTTTTGCCAAAGACTCGGAATAATTGCCTCAACCCATTCACTGTTGGGGATAGCGTTTAGCAGGCCATCATGCAGTGATTTCGGTAATGCGGGACCGGTAAAGTGGCCAAACTGGGTTAAGCCTTGGCCAGTTTGTTTGACTTGCCAGCGGGACTGGCGCAACACGCCTTGGGAGGTAGTGCCTAGGCTTAAGCCGCGTCCCTGTAATTTGGGCGCCAGTGCCAAGTGTGGACCCATGCCATTATGCAATAACAGGATATGACACTGGGGCGAGAGTTTGTCGAGTAAAGGGCTAATGGCATCAATGACTTGATAAGCCTTGACGCACACAATTAGCAGCTTAACCTGCTGTAAGCCTGTGCTGTCTAAACTACATTTAGGTACTCGGTATGAGACTGAGTCGGCACTTGCATCCGTTGATGGCAGAGGGCAAAACACTAAGTCTTGCCAATTCGTCTCAGTGGTGGATGCAGAGGCCTCACGCGCTATCAAGCCTACGGCTAACCCCGCCGAATGCAGTTGATGGCAAATCAATTGTCCTACGGCGCCAGCACCTAAAATTGCAATATCGGTGACTTGAGACTCCACAGTCGATGATGCACCTTGGCCTAACATTATTCTTCCTTGAGTTGGGCGGCGCTAAAGTATTTTCGATAGGCCCAAAGACAGAAGTAAAACAAAGCGATACCGGCAAAGTCTGCTAACACGTCGCCCACAGAGGCGCTGCGGTAGGGTAAACGCGATTGCACTAGCTCAATCAAAATCGCGTAGGCGGCAAGTACCAGCGAGAGCCAATACCATTTAGGGCGAAAGGCGAGAAAGGTCAGATAAGAGAGGCAGAAGAAGCTCCCAAGATGGCCTACCTTATCGATATTGGGGATACTTTGCGAATAGGTTGGTCTGGAAAACACCAGATAACTGATCACGACAAAGGCTACGGCTAAAGCCAATTTGAATAGGGTGTTTTTAGTTATCACAAATACAATTTGATTATCTTAGTGTGACGCCATAATAGGAAAATGTGCCGCCAAAGTCATCCATAACCCGAGTTTTATCTTGCTTGGGTAAAGTTAACCTTCAACTTGGGGGAGGGAGTCGGTAAACTATGGGCATTTACAATCACCTAAGGGGCGGCAACTATGCCTTCATTTGATATTGTGTCTGAAGTGGATGAGGTTGAATTACGTAACGCGGTCGAAAACTCCCGCCGTGAACTCAGCAGCCGATTCGATTTTCGTGGTAAAGATGCCAGCATCGAATATAAAGATCATGTGGTGACTCTCACCGCGGAAGATGATTTCCAGTGCAAACAGTTGGTCGATATTCTGCGTACCCAATTGAGCAAACGTAATGTTGAGCCTTCGACTATGGATGTCGACGAAAAGTCGGTTCACAGCGGCAAAACCTTCTCCCTGAAAGTGCGCTTTAAGCAGGGCATTGAGACGGATATCGCCAAGAAAATCGTTAAGATGGTCAAAGATAGCAAGATTAAGGTGCAATCTCAGATCCAAGGCGACACAGTGCGTGTAACGGGGAAAGCCCGCGATGATTTACAAGCTGTGATGGCATTAGTGCGTCAAGCGGATCTGGGTCAGCCTTTCCAGTTCAATAACTTCCGCGATTAATCGCAAAACCTAGCCAGCATTTGATTCACCTTGAGTCTGTGCTGATAGATATTCAAAGGCCCTTCGCTATCAGCGAAGGGCTTTTTTATTGCTTAGGATTCGGCGTCGTCCTTGCTGCCATGGGGTACGTATTTATTCACTAAATGAATAAGCAGCAACACGGGGAAACCTATCACACTGGCGGCGACAAAGAAGTTCACATAGCCATAGGCATCAACATAGGCGCCCGAGAAGCCAGCAATAAACTTAGGGAAAAGCAACATAATCGAGGAGAGCAGCGCATATTGGGTTGCACTGTAACCGCTGCTGGTGAGGCTCGAGAGATAAGCGATAAAGGCGGCGGTGGCAATACCAGCACTAAAGTTATCGACCGAGATCGCAAAGGTTAAAAATTGGACGTTGTAACCAATCATCGCCTGCCAGGCAAACAGTAGATTGGTTACGGCGACCAAGAGGGCACCAAGGAATAAAATCTTCATGGTGCCGAAGCGGGCTAAAAGGATACCGCCGAAGGCTGCGCCAACTAAGGTCATGATAAGACCATAGATCTTACTCAGATAAGCAATTTCTTCTTTGCTAAATCCCATGTCCACGTAGAACACGTTGGCCATAATCCCCATCACAATGTCCGAAATGCGATAGCAGGAAATCAGCAATAAAATCAAAATAGCGCTGCGACCATAGCGTTTAAAAAAGTCGATAAAGGGCAGTATGCTGGCGGTATATATCCATGAGAGGCTCGCCGCAAGCGGCTTGGGGTAACGCTCGCTCAAGCGTTGTTTTACCGCTAATTCGGTTTCATCGGCGGCGCGAGTATCGACCTGTGGCTCGCGGCTAAAAAGCGTTGTTAATACCCCGACAAACATCAGCCCTGCCATCACTAAATAAGAGGTTTGCCAAGCGAGCAGGTTATATTCGGTATTGCCTGGTTCCACCCAAGCGGCGATGCTCAAGGCTCCAGCCGTCGCCACAATCATAGCGCTGCGATAGCCTACCTGATAGGCGGCGGCAAGCGCGGCCTGCATTTTTTCGGGGGCTGATTCGATACGAAAGGCGTCAATCACAATATCTTGGGTAGCGGATGCAAAGGCGACCATGAGGGCAAATACGGCCAAGCGTTCGAGATCTTGGAGTGGGTCGCTAAAGGACATGCCCAAAATGGCACCGACCAACAACAGCTGAGCAAACAGCATCCAACTGCGTCGCCGGCCTAAAAAGCGCGTCAGTATGGGCAGAGATAATCTGTCCACCAAGGGTGACCAGGCCCATTTGAAGGCATAGGCCAGGGCTATCCAACTGAAATATCCGATAGAAGTGCGGTCGACTCCCGCTTCCCGTAGCCAAAAAGACAAAGTTGAAAAGACCAGCATTAATGGCAGGCCGGCAGAAAAGCCGAGTAACAGCAGTATCAGCACGCGCTTATGGTAGTAAACGCTGAAGAATTCTAAGATGCGTCGATTTAAACCGATTACGAACATAAGCATGAGCCGAGGAGTCGAATCCGCCTAGCTTACGGGGAAGATGTGGTGGGATTCAAGGATTAATGCGTATCCTTTTGATGCTCGATGGGTTTCTGTCCGAAAGGGGAGGCAATAAAAAGACCCAGCAAGCTGAGTCTTTAGCGAGCGTATTGCTCAAGGTCGAATACCAATGCACCCCGAGGGCATTTGGCCTCCCAAACTAAGGAAGTCACAGCACGCATGTAACTGCTGACACAGGTACTGATTGCCGCGGATCATCCAGTCTGGCCACTTGTTAAAGCTATGGAGTAAATGCCAAAACACGGTTTCGGTTTCTGTTTGCGCTTCACTACTTGGAATGAGTAATTGCCATTCCTCGAGTGTGTCCCAAAGATAGAGCTGGACTTCATGGAAATCGAGCTCGTCACTCAAAAATGCTTTGCCATACATAGCAAGTTGGGGAGCTTTGTTATCAATAAATTCTGCAATAGTCACCCTAGCCTCCTTTCTCTAGCTTTTGGAGTATAGACGGAGAATTAGGGCTTTTGCTCAAATTTTTTTCAATTATTTTTTTGGTAGTAATTTAGCTGTTTTCAATATGATAGGTGTGACAGGCACATCGGGCCAATTCAGTTTAGCATTGGTAGTCGTTTCGACTACGGCCATAGCTTCCAGCACTTGTTTGCCCTCAATCACTTCACCAAATACGGCATAACCCCAACGACGTTTTGATGGGTCTAGCTTAGTATTGTCCGCCACGTTGAAATAGAACTGGCGGGTAGCCGAGTGGGGATCGTTGTCGCGCGCCATCGCAATCGTGCCCATGCTGTTAGATAGGCCGTTGCCAGACTCGTTAACAATAGGCTTACCCGCTGGAAGCTCTTCTAATTGTGGGTTTAGCCCGCCGCCTTGAACGACAAAGTCACTGATCACACGGTGGAAAATCGTATTGTTGTATTCGCCTTTGACCACATAGGTCAGGAAGTTATCGACAGTAATCGGTGCGCGGGTTCTATCGAGTTCGACCACAATCTTACCTAAGCTAGTTTCAAACTCGACTTGGGGATACAAGGTATCGGGTTGAATGTCGATTGCCGCCCAGCTGCTATAGCTGGCACAGAGAACTAAGAGTGCAGATATCCAACGAAACATTATGATTTCCTTATTAATTACCGATTAGCACTATTATTGTTTATTGTTGTAAGAACTGGTTTAACTCAGGGTCATTCAAAATTTCCCCAGTGAGTTGGCCGAGTAACTTGTTCATATCCAGCTCTAGAGTGGCAAAGTCTGGCGTTAACGGACCTTTTAAGGTGCCCTTGGCTTTATAGCGTTTGACCAATTCTTGACTGGAATTACGGGCTTGTACGGCAATCAGCACGCTGTGTTTGGCCTCATAACCGAAGGTCTTTTTGGTAACATCCATTTGCAGTTCTTCTAACTGAACTTGCACAGAGTTGGTCGCGCTAGGGTCAATCTGGTAGCCCGCTTGGGTAAAACCGTTACGGAACACTTCATCGAGCAATAATTTAGGTGGCTCACTCGGTCCGACAAGGCGAGTCTTAGTGCCTTCTTCCATAAAACGCGCCACGTACTCAACGTTACGGGTATCAATTGTATCTAATGAGATCTGTACGGGTCTGGTGGTCTGTTGGCTAATATCGGGAACCTGAGGGCTAAATGCCATATGAGTTGGATTTTGGCTCGCGCAGCCCACGAAGAGCAGGGGGAAAGTCAGCGTCAATAATAACTTTTTCATGGGGGATCTCATGCAAGTAAAAAGTGGCTACAGCATACCAGAAATCCCTTTTGTTGCCACAAGGTACTCGGGTTCAGTTTTTGTACAGGTGTAAAGCTTATGATGTGGAGACATTTAAACACTGAATTTAAACAATATGAAATACTTAACAATTAATACTTGGTTATTGTCGTTCGCACTGTTGGCGGGGTCTGTTGTCGGCAAGGCGCATGCCGGCGATTCTCCCCATCTGTTAGGTGGTAGCTTAGGTTATGGTACTCAAGAGTTTGAAACTAAGAGCGGTAAATATGATGCGGGTGATACTTTTACCAGCGACTTATATTATCGCTATATGCTCAATGAGCATTGGGGGCTGGAAGCGGGCTATTTAGCGGGGTCTGGTGGAGTAGTGAGTGCCCTTGTGAGTGCAATTAGTGATATTAAAGACCTAAGTTACCAAGGCGTAAGAACCACTGTTTACGGTGAGTATGCCTTGTCACGCGGTAATAGTCTGTATGCCAAACTCGGCGCAGCTTACACCAAAGTGAGTTATGAGATGGATAAGCAAGAGATGGATTCGGACGATGTGGGCTTCTATGGCGCTGTTGGTTGGCAATATCGTTTTCGCTCGGGCTTTGGCTTAAACCTCGAATATCAATATGTGCCAATGAAAGAACTGGAGCTGCAAGGGGTAAACTTTGGCATGAGTTATCGTTTCTAACGACTTAGGTTTGCGGAATTAGGTTTACGGAATCAGGTTTACTTAGTCATTCACTATCATTTAGCGGGTCAGTCTGTCTCAATTAAGCGCCTTCGGGCGCTTTTTTATGATCCACAGGTGGAATTAAACCGAGTTATCGCTGGCAACAAAATCACAACAATTTGAGCTTGCACTCTTTTAATGCAATGGGCGACAGGTTAGAGTAAAAATTCAACATTAAATAAGAGAGCATAAATGCTCCCTCAAGTGCAAAAGCAAAGGCGAGTTTATGTCTAGGATTATTACCCAAATCGCCCCTGACAGTTTAATCAATGCCAAAGGTCAGCCACATTTCGGCCATTTCGACGGTATAGTCAGTCGCTTAGGTTTAGCGGATTTTGCCTATTTCGATACTATGGATAAGCCCGCATCGGCTTGGGCAAAACGGTTTGACTATAAGCAGTTCCAGTTTATTTCCATTATTACACCGCGCTATATCCTTGGCATTGCTCTGGCGGATATCGCTTACCTTGGTAGTGGATTTTGTTATTTATACGATATTAAAAACAACAGGTTAACTCAGCAGGACTGGTTAAACCCCCTTGGGTTTGGTTACCGGATGACACCTTCACCAGCCAATGGCACGGCAACCATTGGCGGCAAAGGTAAGTGCATAACCTTTAAAATCCAAGAGGGGAATTGGCATTTAGTGATTGATACTAAAAGCATTCAAGCCGACTTAACCTTAGATGCTTTGCCTTTAAGTTTACCTATGGCCATGTGTAGTCCTACGGGGTACAACGGCTGGACCTATACCCAAAAGCACAATGGGTTATCGGTCAAAGGACAACTCACCATCGACCATGAACCGCAACCATTAAATTTTGCCCTCGCAGGCTATGATTTTTCCGCGGGCTTTATGCGCCGCGATACTAGCTGGCGTTGGGCATCCATCAATGGCCAAATAGATGAAGGAGTGATCGGATTAAATCTTGCTGCGGGCGTTAATGAAACCGGTGCCAATGAGAATGTGTTTTGGATCAATGGCGAGCGGCATTTACTCGGACCTGTCCAATTTGAGTTTGACCGCCATGGCCAGCATGGCACTGATCTCTGGCGCATTCACAGTCACGATGGCCGCGTCGATTTAGAGTTTACGGCGCGAAATTGCCGCAGCGAGAAACGTAATTTTATCCTGCTGAAGAGTAACTTCCGTCAATATCTTGGGCTTTTTAGCGGTTTTATCATTGACAATCAGGGACGTAAATTTCAACTGAACAATGTATTGGGATTAACCGAGGATCATTACGCCCGCTGGTAGGTTTGTGGCAGATTTACGATTTAATACAATAATAACAATAGGATAAAGGTATATGGATATCGCTGCGTTAACGAATCATCCCGAAGTACTGTTACTGGTACTTGCCCCACTGTTTTTTGTCTGCATTTTGCTGGAATGGTATTTCGGCGACAGAAGACAAAAACTGCCAGTGAGCGCCCGTTACTACACCAAGGAAGTGCTGTGTAATTTTAGTCTTGCCGCCATGCATCAAGGCGCGGATATCCTCGCAGGTTTGTTGATTGCTAAGTTGTATCTGGCGGTATTTGGTTGGAAATTATTCGATATTCAAATGGGGCCAGTGAGTTTTGTTTTGCTGATGATTGCCCAAGATTTTTGCTATTACTGGTTCCATCGTGCGAGCCATAGAGTGCGGTGGATGTGGGCGGCCCACGTGGTGCACCATAGCTCGGAGAATATGAATTTTAGCACCGCGTTTCGCCAGAGTTTGATGTATCCCTTTGCTGGTATGTGGGTGTTTTGGTTGCCGTTAGTGATATTAGGCTTCGACCCTAATTGGGTGGTTTTTGTGGTGCTGCTGAACTTGGGATTGCAGTTTTTTGTGCATACCCAAGCGGTGAAAAAACTAGGCCCATTGGAATGGCTGTTTAATACGCCTTCCCACCACAGGGTGCACCATGGGCGTAATCCGCAATATATCGATAAAAATTATGCTGGTATTTTAATCATTTGGGACAAACTCTTTGGTACCTTTGTACCTGAAGAGGGAACAGTAATTTACGGGATCACTAAACCCGTCAACAGTTTTAATCCACTCAAAGTGACCTTTAGCGAATGGCGCGATATGTTCAGCGAGGCGACGGCTCGAGGGCTGACGTTATTGGAGCGATTTAAAATACTCTTCGCGCCCCCAGCAAGCCAGCAAAAGGATGAATGATTTGGCTCAATACGCGAGCCTGTAGCCCTCAACGAGTGGTTCGCTCTTCATTAAATAGTGCAAATGGCTAATAGTAGCCATCACTTAGCCTTGGTAGCCTACTTTTCTTTTTTTGCAAATTAATCGCTGAAAAAATGTACAGAATCATGCTTTGGTGGTAATTTTTTGTACAAGAGATTCATCTTAGTAGGTTGCACATGGTTGATGAGCCGCATTTAACCATAGAGGAATTAGCTTGTTTTAGAGAGCTATTTTCCCCTAATCGCATAGCCCATAATGCCGAGGACGCTCATCCTGAGCCCTTGGTTAACCATGTATTAACGGTCAAAACTGATGTGCCACAGGCGCTAGCCTCGCTTTTGGGTAAGGCCAAGTTGACCCTGCTGGCCGAGGTCGGCCCTTATAAACTCTGGTTTCCCCTTGAGATGCGCCTTGATGATTTTGGTCAATTACAGCCCACTCTCGGGGTGCCTGAAGTGCTAGATGCTAAAGGGGCTGAACGGAGTTGGCGTTTGACTCAGCCTGAAGATGTATGGATCTTCGATCAAGATCAAGGCGAGCAATGGTCAGTGGTGTCTTTATCGAGTTCCGGGATGGCGATCCGGGCTAAATCACCACAACAGTTTGAGCGCTTAGTCGATAGCCAAGAATTGCAATTACAGTTGCCCGAGGGTGAAACCATGCGGGTTAAAATCGAGCCTATCCGCCATGAAGAAGGATTGGCGATTGTCAGGTTTCAGGCCGAAGCCGAAGAGCGAGAAGCCCTGCGTCAATTCCTTTTTAATCGCCATCGCAGTCAATATCCAAAGCTCTATGCCAGCTTGCGCGGATAAGTGAGTTCAGTGGCGCAATTCTGTTAGCTAAACTTCACTCAATTGTAAAAATTCTCTTCGCTATTAGGATCTTTGCCAAACAAGTGGCTTTTCCGAGATCCTAACCTGCCAATCTGCGGTGCTATGGATTAGAATAGCCTTGAATTCAAAAACATCAGAGCGAGCGGTATGCACGTACATATTTTAGGAATTTGTGGAACCTTCATGGGTGGTCTAGCACTCTTGGCTAGGGCAAAAGGGCACAGAGTGACAGGCTCTGATGCCAACGTCTATCCACCGATGAGTACGCAGCTTGAAGAGCAAGGTATTGAACTCATTCAAGGTTTTGACCCAAGCCAGTTAGGTGAAGCGGGCAGTTATCCCGATCTTGTGGTGATTGGTAATGCCATGAGCCGAGGTAATCCTTGCGTCGAAGCGGTATTAAACCTTGGGATCCCTTACACCTCTGGACCACAGTTTTTAGCCGATCATATTCTGCCTGAGCGTTGGGTGTTAGCCGTATCTGGCACCCATGGAAAAACTTCTACCTCAAGCATGCTGGCGTGGATCTTAGAGGATTGTGGTTATCAACCCGGTTTCTTGATTGGTGGCGTGCCACAAAACTTTGGCGTGTCGGCCCGTTTAGGGGAGTCGGCGTTTTTTGTGGTCGAAGCCGATGAGTACGACAGCGCCTTCTTCGATAAGCGTTCTAAATTTGTGCATTATCATCCCCATACGCTGGTGATTAATAACCTCGAATTTGACCATGCCGATATTTTTGCCGATTTAGCGGCGATCCAAAAACAGTTCCATCATCTGATCCGTACCGTGCCAGGGCAGGGCAAAGTGATTTGGCCTGCCGATTCCCACGCGGTTAAGCAAACCATTGATATGGGCTGCTGGAGCGAACAAGAGACTTTCCACACTGCTGAGGTGACTAAGGGCTGGCATGCAAAGGCTTTAAGTGATGATTGCCATGAGTTTGAGGTCTTCTTCGACGGTGAATCCCAAGGTGTGCTCGAATGGGCGCTGATTGGTCAGCACAATATCGAAAACGCGCTAATGGCCATCGCGGCCGCGCGCCATGTTGGGGTTAAACCGAGTGCCGCTATCGCGGCATTAACCCGCTTTGTACCGCCGAAACGTCGTCTAGAGCTGTTGGGTACAGTTCACGGTGTGAGCGTATACGATGATTTTGCTCACCATCCAACGGCGATTGCGACCACTATTAAGGGCATGCGTGCTAAGGTCGGTCAAAGCAAAATCACTATCGTATTAGAGCCGCGGTCGAACACGATGAAGAATGGGGTGCACAAAGACACACTGGCTCATTCCATGCTGCAAGCGGACGAAGCCTTTTTATATCAAGCCGATACTATCGATTGGAATATGAAAGAGGCGATGGAAGCGGCGGTGATCCCTGTGACTGTCCTGCATCAAATTGATGATGTTGTGGCTAAAGTCTCTGCCTCGGCAAAAGCGGGTGACACTATCGTGGTGATGAGTAACGGCGGCTTTGGCGGCTTACATAAGAAACTGTTGGCAGCGCTCGAAGTTAGCCCACAGTTTGTTCAGCAGGCGGACTAATATGGCCTATGCCAAATCAGAGAAAGCCATTAGCTTAGCTTGGACGGGAGCCTCGGGCGCACCCTATGGCTTGAAATTATTAGAATGTTTGCTGGTCTCTGGCTATCAAGTATTTCTAATGATCTCGAGCGCCGCACGTGTGGTGCTGGCCACTGAACATGGCCTGCAGCTCAGTGCTAATAGCGATAAAGCCAAGGCACAATTGCTCGATGTGCTAACAAAGAAGCAGATAACCTTATCTGGCGAGTTAGTGGTATTAGGCAAAGATGAGTGGTTTTCGCCGCCAGCTTCGGGCAGTGCCGCACCTAAACAAATGGTGATTTGCCCTTGCTCGACGGGGACACTGGCGGCTGTTGCCACCGGCATGAGCAATAATTTGCTCGAACGGGCGGCGGACGTGGTATTAAAAGAGCGCGGTCAGCTGATCCTAGTTCCGCGTGAAACTCCGTTTAATGCCATACACTTAGAACATATGCTAACCCTATCGCGCTTAGGCGTTACTATTATGCCTGCGGCGCCGGGCTTTTATCATAATCCCAAATCCGTAGAAGATCTGGTAGACTTCATGGTCGCTCGAATCCTCGATCATTTGGGCGTTGACCATGCATTAACGAGTCGCTGGGGCTATGACAAACACTCCCCCAATGACATCGACAATTGAGACTGATATGAAACACACCACCGAAGTGATGATCTCCGCCGAAGAGATCAGCCAAAAATTGGATCAAATGGCCGAGCAAATCAATGCCCACTATGCCAACAGCGAGCGTTTGCTGATGGTGGGATTGTTAAAAGGTTCAGTCGTATTTATGGCTGATCTGTGCCGCCGTATTAAAGGCCATGTTGAAATCGATTTTATGTCGGTTTCGAGCTATGGCAATGCCATGACCAGCTCACGGGATGTGAAAGTGCTGAAGGATGTGCAATCGGATATCGCAGGCCGCGACGTGCTGATTGTGGAAGACTTAATTGACTCAGGTAACACCTTAAACAAAGTGCGCGAAATGCTGTTATTGCGTGAGCCAAAGAGCTTAGCCCTGTGCACTCTTTTGGATAAACCCGAGCGCCGCGAAGTGGATGTTAAAGTCGACTTTATCGGTTTTACCATTCCAGACGAGTTTATTGTGGGTTACGGCATCGATTATGCTGAGCAATACCGCAATTTGCCTTATATCGCCAAAGTGGTACCGCTCGAATAAGCCCGATGTGTTATGACTCAAACTCCCGCCTAGGCGGGAGTTTTGTTTTGTGCTGTAAGCTGGCGACGCAAATGTTTTTGGGGTCACTTAACCGCGTTTGGTGATCTATTAGTTATATTTAATGAATTAATCTTTATCGATTCAATCAACTAGAGTCATACTTCGTTTTTATACAGCTTGGCGTATTGCATTTGCTGTTTTCGACACCATCTTATTGTTTTGTTCATTCTTTCAGGATCAGGTAGCACTATGGCCAATCATGCCCATGCTCTCGTAATCGAGGGGCTTAAAAAAACCTACAAAGGCGGCGTTGAGGCGGTAAAGGGGATTAGCCTTATCGTTGAACAGGGAGACTTTTTTGCTCTACTCGGCCCGAACGGCGCGGGTAAGTCGACTACCATTGGTATTATCAGCTCCTTGGTGCAGAAAACCTCAGGCTCTGTGCAGGTGTTTGATTTTGATATCGACAAGCAGCTTGAGGAAGCCAAGTTGTGCATCGGTTTAGTGCCACAGGAATTTAACTTCAACCAGTTTGAAACGGTACTGCAAATCGTCGTGAATCAGGCAGGTTATTATGGTGTGCCTAAGGCCGTGGCTCTTGAGAGAGCCCAAAAATACTTAAGCCAGCTGGATTTGTGGGATAAGCGCAACAGCCAATCTCGTACACTGTCAGGCGGGATGAAGCGGCGATTAATGATTGCGCGCGCCCTGATGCACGAACCTAAGTTACTGATCTTAGATGAGCCAACGGCAGGGGTCGATATTGAGCTGCGCCGCTCAATGTGGGAATTCCTCAAGCAAATCAACCAGCAGGGCGTGACTATCATTCTGACCACCCACTACCTTGAAGAAGCTGAAATGCTGTGCCGCAATATCGGCATTATCGATAAGGGTGTGCTGGTGGAGTGCACGAGCATGAAGGCCTTGCTGAGTAAGCTGAATCTCGAAACCTTTATCCTCGACCTGCGTCGTGACATCGATGTCGCTCCCGCACTCAATGGTATGGTGTGCCGTTTAACCGATCCGCATACCTTAGAGGTGGATGTGGCGAAGGATCACAATCTCAATGATGTGTTTACGCAACTAACCGCCGCTAAAGTAGAGGTTTTGTCGATGCGTAACAAATCCAATCGTTTAGAAGAACTCTTCGTCGAGTTAGTGAAGAAAACCCAAGGAGCTAAGGCATGAAACAGCTGTATTTTATCGCCTTCAAAAGCATATTAACTAAGGAAATCAATCGTTTTACCCGTATCTGGATCCAGACCTTAGTTCCGCCAGCAATCACTATGACCTTGTATTTTTTGATTTTTGGTAACTTAGTCGGTAGCCGCATTGGTGATATGGGTGGCGTATCTTATATGGAGTTTATAGCGCCAGGTCTAATCATGATGTCGGTGATTACTAACTCCTATTCGAATGTGGCAAGCTCTTTCTATAGCGCGAAATTTCAGCGTAATCTCGAGGAGTTAATGGTCGCGCCCGTACCTCACTATGTGATGATCGCAGGCTACGTGGGTGGCGGTGTCGCTCGCGGCTTATGTGTTGGGTTAATCGTCACGCTAGTCGCCATGTTCTTTGTCGACATCAGCTTGCACCATGCAGGCCTTGTGGTTATGACGGTATTTTTAACCTCAGTGCTGTTCTCCTTAGGGGGATTAATTAACGCGGTATTTGCTAAGAGTTTCGACGATATCAGCATCATCCCGACGTTTGTGCTCACGCCATTAACTTATCTTGGTGGCGTATTTTATTCTCTGTCGTTGCTGCCATCCTTTTGGCAAGGTGTGTCGGCACTGAACCCTGTGGTCTATATGATCAACGTCTTCCGTTACGGTTTCTTAGGTTTTGCCGATATCAGCATTCCACTTTCTATTAGCATTATGGTGGGCTTTTGTGTAGTGCTTTGGGGCGTTGCGTATTACCTCATATCGCGGGGAATAGGGCTGCGTTCGTAATTCGGTTTTCGTTGATATCATCGAGATCCCACACATCTACACAATAAAAAAGGGAGTCATATAGACTCCCTTTTGATTATTGATGAACTGCTTATTTCATACGACGACGCATTGCCGCCAGAGGTAATAACAATGCACTTAACCAACCCAGTGCACCGCCGGATGGGTTATCTAAAACTGTCACTTTTACAGTTCCAATGTCACTCTCAAGCTTTCCATCCGTTGCAATTACAGAGAAGGTTAACTCTTGAGGTCCATTTGGTGTAGTAAAGGTAATTTGGTTTCCACCATTTGTGAACGATACTGGCGTACCACTTGTTTGCACCCAGTTATAGGTTAATACGTCATTATCGGCATCTACGCCATTTGCCTTGATTGAAGTTGCTGTATTCTCAGTAATAACTATGTTTGTCGGGGCAACAGTTGGTTTAGTGTTATTAATCAACACTGTCACTTTGGCTGGTGCAGAGGCATTTCCCATCGTATCTAGAGCAATAACTTCAACTTCCATGGTTTTACTTTGTTGATTAATCACAGCATCGTCACTTAGACGAACAGTTCCATCTTTCTCAACGAGTACCATACTGCTGTTAGAGTTAGTTGTTACAAACTCAGAGAACGGACTGGTCAGCATATCTGGATCTGTGGCTTCAATCTGTCCTAATACAGTGCCGCCGGCAGTGCCTTTATTCACTGATAGGGTGACGTTTGCTACGGTTGGGGCTGAGTTGCCTTCATCAGTAGTATTGGCCACAACAGACATGGAGCCTGAGTCCGACAGGAACATAAAGCCTTTAGCGTTATCACCAACTTGCGCTTCTAAAATCGCACTTTCACCTGGTTTGAGCTCCGTGATTTCTTTGCCATCAGCATCAACTAGCATTGCCGATGTACCTGATCCATCCAGAACAAGCGATGCAACAACACTATCTTCATCACCAGAAGGTGTCGGAGCCCAATCACTGTCTTCGACACGGTAGCGAACTTTAATGGTTTTACCTAAGTCTGCTTCAGTTAAACCAATGTCTTCAAAACACACTTTGCTGGTTAGGAAATCATTACCTGTAACGTGGAAAACAGGTTCTAAAGTCCCTGATGAGGTGCCGTATTTAGCCACTAAACCATAGATGGATCTTGGATAGGCATCATTAAACCAGTTTAGGTTTGCGGTTGCTGCTGTATAGTCCCAAACACCGTCATTGTTTAGGTCATAGTCTACGTCATAACTGGCCACTAACGCATGAACGATAGGATCGCGCATTTGTAAGGTGTTATAGATGGCAATGCCAGTATCACATGAGCTACTAAGCAACAGTTCACTTGATGCATTTAACAAGTCATGGCGTTTAGATTCGTCGACAGGGCTTGTTGCGATCAATGGAGCTGTAAATGGATCGGTGATTGAGGTTGCACCAACGTTGGTTAGTGTACGAACTAAGCCGTCTTCAGTGACTTCAGTTTCGACTGAAATTGCCGCCGCTGCTTTAGGTAACACGTGGTATACCAAGTGGAGTGCTTTTGATTCACCATCCATGAACTCAATAGCACCATCATATTCTGATAGCGTCAGGGCTGCTGATGCATCTGCAGCTGTTCCGTCAAGCTCATATGATGAGGTTAGAGTCCATTCTGGTAACTTAGTCGGATCAATTGTCGCAGTAACATCAAAATCAACGGTTTGTCCGGCTGGGATTGTGATGCTAGCAGGTAACGCAAAGCTTAAGGCACCAGAGTCGATATCGTTTTGGAAACGTTGTTCGACTTTTAACGTATACGTTTTTTCAGCCGTAGAGAAGTTTTTAACTGTAACGGTTTTTGTGATTGATGTAGTTTTGTTAAGTGCCAATAAACCAAATGCTAATGCTGCTTGCTTGGTATCTTTGTTCCAAGCAGCCACAGGAAGATTAACGGCTTTTTCTACGTCAACTAAACCTGAACCGATATAGCTGATAGGTGCAAGCTCTGTATCTGGGTTGATTTCTTTAGGTTCCAGCGTTACGTCAAGGTTTGCCGCGTTCATTATCGTTGCTTTAACCTCAAACGCATTGCGATGCGGTAATGCTTCACGAATAATACTGACGGCACCTGCGGTAATTGGGCTAGAGAATGATGTGCCGCTGATCGGTGTTAACCCTTCACCTAATCCTGGGTGTGCAGTGAGGATATCAGTGCCGGGTGCGGTAATTTCTGGCTTTAACGTTCCGCCGATTGATGGCCCTCTCGACGTAAAGGTCGCAATGGCACCTGCGGTAGTGACTTCTGTTGATGTAATACTAAATGGAATATCTCCAGATGCGAGTGCAGCTTTAATTGCATCACCATCCTCTTTAGAAACCATCACTGATGGGATGGTGATATTGTCATCAGTTCCGCCCATAACAATTGCACCAGCATTGGCTGCGTTGTTGGCAACAATAACAAATGACGCTCCTTTTAACTGAGCATTCAGCACTTTAACTACGAATCCACAGGTTCCGCGGTCAATTAGCACTGTTTTGCCTGTTAAATCTTCAGTATAAGCCACACAGCCATTTTTATTGGCGGCAGGATAAACAATTGGTGCAACGGTATTTGTAAAGCTATAGGCATTAGATTTGTTAAATCCGGCACCAATTGCTGTGACTGTATTACCCGCAATGGATGCTTCCACTTTACCAACTTTGGTTGTTGGGTGAGTCATTGCACCAACAGAAAGTGCACTGTTTGTTGTACTTGGGCCGCCAACAACGAAAGGTGTTGGACCATCGTTACCAGCTGAGATCACAAGGTTTACACCTAGTTTGACCATTTCATTGATCATGGCTTGAACGGCGCCATCCTCAACATCACCAAAATCACCGCCTAACGACATGTTAACAGTGTCGACGCGATCGCTGATGTCTCCATCACCGTTTGGATCCATAGAGGCTTCAAGCGCGTTTAATTGAGCGATACCAGAACAGCCAGAGTTACATACTGAATATACTAGCAGCTCAACATCTGGAGCTGTTCCAACAACTGAATGGCTTACATGCGTACCATGATTGGTTGTAACATCAATTGGGTTTGGATCATTATTTACAAAGTCCCAACCTCCAATCACTTTGCCTTGTGGCCAGTTTGGCATTTCGCTTTTGGCAGCAACTGCAGCTTGATAGTCAGCCACTAGGCCTGAACCACCAAGTGCTTTATGAGTGTAGTCAACACCTGTATCGAGTACGGCAACTCGTTGACCTTTACCTGAGGCGATACCTGCATCAATCACTGCTTTGGCTTTGATGTATTCAGCGCTTGCGGCAACATCTAATTTGTAGTCATAGATTGGCAGAATAGCAGCTACTTCAGCGTTGTTAAGTAGGGATGCAATTTGCTTATGATTACCTTCCACAACAATCGAGTTTACTAATTTTGATGTTGTTGCAACGATTTTTAAATCAGCATCCATGCTGTTAATTGCATTTTTGACTTTGGTTTGAGAGCTTTCAATTTGGCTCATGACCAACTGTCGATTAAATCCCTTTGATTGGCTTTGTTCTGCAAGAGAAGGTGACTTTAGTTTTACCATCCAAGCTACAGCTTGCTTTTGCTCGTTGCTATCATTTTTGGTAACGCTTAAACCTGCATATTTATCAGTTGTTTGGTTGGTTGTATTGTACTGAGCTGGTGTGCCTGCGACTGCTGCACTTGATAATAGTGCCGCGGAGATAGCGATAGATAGTTTTGTCTTCACAACTTCATTCCTTGTCAATTAATGCTTTTAGTGCGGGAAAAGACACTTGTAGCTAAATTGTTATAGTTATGCTGCGCATTTTATGGCTAACAATGAAGTTGTAACACAAAAATATCGTACGGTTAACACTTTTGAAGTAAAAAAGACTTAAGTCATACTTTTGCGATATGCCGTTCTGTTTATTGGGCTTTATCTTCTCGAGTTAATTAAGGCTTTACCGCCCGCGTAATCGGGTTTTGCAGGCTGATTAGGGTTTCAGTTGATTGAATTTCGTCGATGGATTGGATGCGGTTAATTAGCACGTGTTGCAGGCCATCAATGGATTGGCACATGACTTTGACAAAAATGCTATAGTTGCCTGTGGTGTAGTAGGCTTCTACCACTTCTTCTAATGCGTTTAGCTTGGCGATGGCGGCGGGGTAGTCGCCGGCACTTTTGAGATTAATTCCGATAAAACAGCAGACATCGTACCCGAGAGCCTTGGGATTGATGGTGATCTGGGCACCCGTGATAATCCCCGCTTGTTTCATTTTCTCGACACGCACATGGATAGTCCCCGCACTCACGCCGAAACGTTTGGCAAGCTCGGCAAACGGGGTGCGTGCGTCTTGCATTAAGGCTTCGAGGATATGGTTATCAAGCTGATCGCGCTGAAATGCGGTTTCCATAAATAAACTCTCTATAACATAATGAATTGTCATAAAGTTACGTTCTTTTATGGTGAATGGCTACTGCTTTTAGGTGTTTTTATTGTGTTTAGTGATCATTGCTCACCTTCTGGCTCACAAAAGGGAGCATCGGCACTGAACGTCATGCTCTCACCTGTGTACGGGTGTTTAATGGTGAGCTCTGCGGCGTGGAGTAATAATCGCGGTGCTAGGGATTTTGCTAAAGGATCGGCATAAAAACCGTCGCCGAGGATCGGATGCCCCAGCGCCATCATATGTACCCTGAGTTGGTGTGAGCGCCCTGTAATCGGCTTAAGCTTTACCAGAGTAGAGCGTTTGGCGCGGCTTAAAACTTCAAAATGAGTCAATGATGGCTTGCCAATGGCGTGGTCAACCTTCTGTTTTGGGCGATTGGGCCAGTCGCAGATCAGCGGATAATCCACACTACCCGTCGCATTTTTAACGTGTCCCGCGACTCTGGCGAGATAGGTTTTGCTGGTTTCTCTATCGTGAAATTGGCGTTTTAGCTCGCGCTCGGCGCTACGAATGAGCGCAACCACCATGACACCCGAGGTCGCCATATCGAGGCGATGGACGATTTGGCAATGGGGATGCTCGGCTTTGACTCGGGCATACACACTGTCGTAATGGGCGGGATCGCGACCGGGCACGGACAATAATCCCGAAGGCTTGTTGACCACGATTATGTCTTTATCTTGATAAAGCACATCGAGCCAGGGAGTTGTCGGTGGTTGGTATATAAAATCAGTCATAATCGCGCCTATTAAACAATGCGCGGCAAAGATACTCTGCTCGGCTCTGGGGCGCAAGTTTGTTGTCTCTCCTACTTATCTCGCCCAGCTTTAATCCAGCGAAGAATGATTTGCAGATAGAGCTAGATTTGAGTTTTTGTTATACTCGTCACCTTTTTCGTTATTGTTCATTTTGAGCCTGTGAAGTATGAGCCAGCCAGAGATTTACACACCTGAGACACTTTCTCACGTTAATAACCGCTTAGAGTTATTGGCGCCCGCAAAAAATGCCGATTATGGTATTGAAGCCATTCGCCATGGTGCCGATGCGGTTTATATCGGAGGTCCTGCATTTGGGGCGCGTGCGACGGCAGGTAACAGTGTGGAGGATATCGCGCGCCTGTGTACTTTTGCTCATAAGTACCATGCTCAGGTGTTTGTGGCCCTAAATACCATTTTGATGGATGATGAGCTCGAAACCGCAGAAAAACTCATTTGGGATGTGTATAACGCTGGCGCCGATGCACTGATTGTGCAGGACATGGGGGTTTTACAGCTTAACCTGCCGCCGATTGCGCTGCACGCCAGCACCCAAATGGATAACCGTAATCCCGAGAAGGTCGCCTTTTTGGAGCAAGTGGGATTCTCACAAGTGGTATTGGCACGCGAGTTAGGCTTAAGCCAAATCCGTGAGGTTGCGGCTCATACCAATATGCAGATTGAGTTCTTTATTCACGGCGCCCTGTGTGTGGCCTACAGTGGATTATGTAACTTAAGTCATGCTTTCAGTAACCGCAGTGCGAACCGCGGTGAATGTTCGCAAATGTGTCGTTTGCCGGGCAATCTTAAGACCCGTCAAGGGGATGTGTTGGCGCAAAACGAGCATTTACTCTCATTAAAAGACAATAACCAAACCGATAACCTCGAAGCCTTGATTGATGCCGGCGTGCGCTCCTTTAAAATTGAGGGACGTTTGAAAGACTTAAGTTACGTTAAAAACGTAACCGCCCATTATCGCCAAAAGCTCGATGCCATTATGGCGCGCCGCCCTGAATTTGTGGCGTCATCCCATGGCCGTACTGAGCATACTTTTACCCCAGATCCAGAAAAAACCTTTAACCGTGGTAGTACCGACTACTTTGTCCATGAGCGCAGCCAAGGGATTAAAGACTTCCGCTCGCCAAAATATATCGGCCAAGATGTGGGTAAAGTGGTCGCCATCGGCAAAGACTTTATTCAAGTCAGTTCAACCCACGAATTTAATAACGGTGATGGTTTAGCGTATTTCCCGCCTAACTATGCGATGGCAAAACAGTCCGATGATAAATTGCAAGGTTTACGGGTAAACCGCGCAGAAGGCCATAAGCTGCATGTATTGCAGGTGCCGCGCGATCTGCGTGTTGGTATGACGCTGTATCGTAACCATAACCAAGCCTTCGAGACTTTACTTTCCAAGGAGTCAGCTAAACGTATTATTGGCGTCGATATGCGTTTAACTGATACCGCTACGGGTGTGGCGTTAACGATGACGGATGTGTACGGCCTGAGTGCAACAGTTGAATTGGAAGTCGAAAAGACGCCCGCCACCGACGCTGAAAAAACCTTGCAGACTATCCGTACTCAATTGTCGAAACTGGGCAGCACCGATTTTACGGCGCGCCAGATTCGTATCGAAACCGCTCAGCCTTGGTTCCTGCCAGCATCAACGCTCAACGGCCTGCGCCGTGATGCGGTAGCGGCATTAGAACTTGCCCGAGTGGAAGGCTACCAGCGTCCCAAACCTTGGAAATATAACCAAGATGCCGTGTATCCCTTCAAGCACTTAAGTTACTTAGGTAACGTGGCAAACGAAAAGGCCAAAGAGTTTTATCAACGCCATGGCGTGATTGAAATTCAGGACACCTACGAGAAAAACGGTGTGACCGAAGATGTGCCGTTAATGATCACTAAGCATTGCCTGCGATTTAACTTCAATCTGTGTCCTAAGGAAGTGCCAGGCATTAAGGCCGATCCTATGGTGCTTGAGATTGGTAATGATGTATTGAAGTTGGTGTTCGACTGTCCAAAATGCGAGATGATGGTCGTTGGTGAAAATCGTCAGGTTCGTGGTCAAAAAGCCGTTTAATTTAGGCTTGAATGGTTATCAAGGGAGCGTTGAGTATTCAATGCTCCCTTTTTGTTTTTAAGGCTGTCACAGCTCTCTTTGTTGCCACTTGGTTAACTACAAGATATTTTATTGAAAAGTTTCAATAATAAAGGATGTCAGCATGGGATTGTTAGATGGGTTACTGGGGAATGCGTCAGAGGTCGATTTACAGGAACTGGCCGAAGAGCTGCGCCCAATTATGGGCATTCAAGAAGAATTAAAACTGGCCTATAAAGTGATCCGCGATCTGTTTGTATTTACCAACAAACGCTTGATCTTAATCGATAAGCAAGGACTAACGGGCAAGAAAACCAGCTATCATTCAGTCCCCTATAAATCCATTACCCATTTTGAAGTGGAAACCACAGGCCATTTCGATATGGATGCCGAGCTTAGGATCTGGATCTCTGGCCAAAGTGATCCTCTGGTCAAAGAGCTCAAACGAGGCACCGATGTCGTTGGGATCCAAAAGACCATAGCGACGTTTGCGCTCTAATTACTCACTTTTGCGATTGAGTTATCAGCAGGTCGTCGCCGAATTGACCTGCTGATATTCAATCAATTCAAGACTCTATGGTTTGAACCGTTGGACTGTTCTATCGGTTCACCATTCATAGTATAGGTTTCGGATAATTCGAGCCGGCCTTGTTTATCGTACTTATTGTGGATCCCCACCCAAAAGTGTTCTTGCCCCTGAAAAAGTAAGTTGCCTTCTTCGGCGATTTGACGATTCGGATGATAGCGTTTCATGGCATAGAGTTGGCTATCTGGGTCGAATATTAAATGGTAACTAAGGATTGGCGCCGACGTTTGAGGCTCCTTAGTATCATTGGCCCTAGCCGTTGCCTCGACAATAAGCTTATTGTCATTGAGCTTGGTTTCCGCTGCCATCGTCGGTTCCTGCTCGGCTAAATCAAAATAGTGGCGGGTTTCATTGAGCTTACCATCGTCGCTGAGCCAGGCTTCGCGTTGTAACTGGCCTTGCGGTGTAAAACGTTGCCAGTGGCCGACATCCTGATAATCGTTTTCTATCACTTTTACAAAGCCAGACTCGAGCAATTCGCCTTGTTTTGAAAAGGCTTTTGAGCTGAATAGGTTCTCGTCTAGGCGAGTGAGCAGCCAACGGATAGCCCCATCCTCATAGTATTCGATGCGAGTATCAGGGTGACCCGTTTGATAATATTCCCGTTGATTATCCTCAAGATGGTAGCCGCAACGGGTGTTGGAGTGGCTCTCAAAGGATTCGAGAACACCTTGCTTGTTATAGGAGGATCGTTCCTTGAGGTAACCTTGGCCATCACGGACAACATATTCAGCAATTGTCTTGATGGTACCGTCTTCATAAAACCAGCGAGCAGTGCCATCGCGATTACCTTGAGTGTGGGGCAGATACATTTGAATTTGCTGGTTTTCATAGTATTCGATAAAGGGCGCGATGGAGAGGTTACGCTGATATTGGCCTTCGGCTGACAATACGCCGCTTTCATAATAACTGCGGAAAAGGCCTTCTCTTAAGCCCTTTTCAAGATAGATCTCAAGGGAGAGTTGACCATTTTCATGGTACCAAGTGGCAAGACCCTGCTCATGGCCATTTTCAAAGGGGATGCATTGTTCAAGCTGTCCGTTCCGATACCATTTCTCGCTGTTACCATGGGCAAGGCCATCAACAAAATTGAGTTGGCTTGCCAGCACGCCATTGGGGTGCCATTCCTGACGTAAACCGCAATTTAACCCCTGTGGATTGAGGTGTTCTCGCCAGGCCAGTTGGCCATCTTCGTAATAGGTTTCGAGGCTTTTACCCGAGGCATCGAGATGCACTTCTTGTTTCAGATTGCCGTTGGTATGGTACCAAAGCTCTTTAACCAACTCCCCCATGTCATAGCTTAATTCGGCCTGCAGCGTGCCATCTTCATAGTAGATATGCTCGGTGCCATGGATTTTTCCCGCCTGCATGGGGCGTATTAGCCACAGAGCGCCTGATTCATAATAGCGAGTTAACTGGTTGATATAATTATCTTCGCTATCCTTTTCGGCGGTTTCTTTTATCTCACCATTGCTATAGTAGCGGGTTAGTAGCATCCCCTCGGAGTGGCGCTCCTCGACTTGATTGATTTTGCCCTCATTGTCATACCAAGTCTGGCGCCCGAGCTGCTGTTCCTCAATAAAATGTCCTTCAAACTGCAATACACCTAAGGCATTGAATTGGCGAGTGATGCCGTTGCGCTCACCAAAGTAATTACAATCGACGGCCTGAGTGAGGTTGGGGGATTGGGTGACAATTCTGAGTAGATTCTGACCTTGCTCTGTCTCAATCTGATGGAATGTCCGTTGCAGTTTGCCCGTGAGACTGCCGAAGTCCTGCATATCGCCTTGGACTCTGTGCTCGGCATCGACATGAAAACGGCAGATCACTAATTCTTGCGGGTTTACCAGTGCCACTTTCCATCGTGCTTGAGTTGTCGCCGCATCAGCATCCGGCTCTAGGCTACAGATCTTATCCTGACCGAGATAAAAATCTTGCACTGGGCCGTGTCTCTCTATGCGGTCAAATTGGGTCTCGTGGAAGGTACAGGATTCATGCTCTCGCTCCCAACCGAGTAGCTCGATCGTTTGCGGGTTGTCGAAGTAGTGGCGGGTAAACTCTTCATGGGTTTCTGAATGAGTGGCTTGCGCCGGAGTCGCTTGAATGGCAAGACTAAAATAGGGCTTGAACGTACTGGAAGGGAATGGAGCGGGATTGGGAGAGGTTTGAAAAGGTATGTCTTGATGGGCGCAGCTATTTTTCTTGGCATTAAATAACTTAGTTTTAAATGCGCGAAACAACGACATAGGTCAACTTCTCCATATCCATATGATACAACGATCTTTTTGTCATCTCATAAGGCTCTTAGCCCTAAGAGCGCCTATGATAACGGTTTATACTTTGGTTTCTCAATAGATTATCTTGCTCTCGAGCCATGATAAGGATTCAAGATGCTACAAAATTTTTATCACTCACTCCCCGATGATTTATCACAAGAAGTGTTCGAAACCCTTGCTGGCAACGGCAAGGTGAAGATAGAGCGCATTATCTCGCAAGGTCATTCGACGCCAGCGGGGGAGTGGTACGATCAAACACAATATGAATGGGTGATGTTGCTTAAAGGGGAGGCACAGCTCGAATTTGAAGATGCTCTGATAGTTACCCTAACACCTGGGGATTATCTCACCCTAGCGCCGCATCAAAAGCACAGAGTCGCGTCGACCAGTTCAGAGGGGGAAACCCTATGGCTGGCAGTATTTTACGATGCTGAATGATGCAGAGATTCTATATATCTACGGCTATTTGAGTTGCCATTGCCAGCTCGGCGTATTGAGTAAATCCTGCCCCACAATTTGGGTTTGCCCTAGATTTTTATCGAGTGCCAAGGTATTGCAATGCTCAAACTGACTCAAGGCATTAATCAAGCGGTTAGCGTGGGACACGACCCAAAGCTGACAACCCTCGGAAGCCTTAGCGATAAGCCGAGCTAAAGCGGGCAATAAATCGGGGTGCAGGCTGGTTTCTGGCTCATTTAATACCATTAGCTCGGGTGGTCTTGGGGTGAGCAATGCCGCGATAAGCAGTAAATACCTCAGGGTACCGTCGGAGAGTTCACTGGCATGCAGCGGCCTTAATAAGCCTTGCTGGTGGAATTCGAGTTGGAGTATCCCGCCCGCTTGGGGCGTGATACGCACCTTGGCCCCCGGGAAAGCATCGGTCACCGCATGATCGAATGCCGCTTTATCGCCAATCTCAAAAATAGTTTGTATGGCAGAGGGGAGATCTCGACCGTCATGGTGCAATACGGGCGTGGCTGTCCCGAGCTGCGGACGACGCGCTGCCGCTTCGGCATCGGTTCGAAAATGATCGTAAAAACGCCAGGCGCGAATGCTATCCCTTAGCGTTAACACTTCAGGGCTACGCTCAGGATCGGCAAGTTCGGTAAAAATACTGTCACCGCTTTGCAGATGGGCGCTCAAGGTGAGCCAACCTTGTCCCTCAGGGCTACGACTCTTCACCATAGGGCCGCGCCGCTCCACCAACACGCTGGCGGGGCGATATTTGGGGCCATTCCAAATCGCCTCGCGTTTAATTTGCGGATCTAAGCCAAATAGGGTGGTGGAGTCCGGTTTGGGGAGGCCAAGTTCAATCAGGTAACTAAAATCTTCGCCCGCAAATCCGAGTTTGAGGCGTTTGGGCGCTTGTCTGACCGTCGCTTCAATTGGCGTGTCGCCCGCTAACATGCCCTTGGTGAGATTTTCTGGTCCTGCCCAAAAACAGGAGTCTAAGCCGCCTTCCTGCGCCAAAGCATTGACTACGCCACCCTGCGCCGTTTGCGCCAATAGACGTAATGCTTTGTATAAATTAGATTTGCCACTCCCGTTAGCGCCAGTCACTAGGTTCAGGCGTCCAAGGGGTAAGACTATCTCCCTTAAGGTGCGATAGTTAGAGATGGCTAGGGTGGTCAGCATGACGGTCCATTTATTCGTGTGATTATTCGCAATTCAACCATGACGTTGTTAGCGCGCTTAGATGAGTACCTGATTGAGCACTCTTTGCCAGTTACCGCCCATAAAGCGGTCGCGATCGGTCGACTTAAAGCGGGCCTTAGCTAATGCATCGTCGATACGGCTCATACGCTCGATATGGTTTAGCTCGGGAATGACCACATGCCTTGGCTCCGCATCAAACCCTAACACTTTTTTAGCCCTTAGGCTGTACCACCATTCTTGATATTCCTTCACGCCCTGGGCATTGTCGTTATTCAGGGCTAACAGATTTTCTTGGCCTCTGAGCGGATAATCATTGGCGATGGCGACACAATCGACCCCACCGACACGGGCCACATATTCTAACTGGCGGATATAGTCATCAACGGTCGGGACGGCTTTGTTGGTGAGCCAAAAGCTCATCATAAAGACCCCGAACACGCCGCCTGAATCGGCAATGGCGCGGATCACTTCATCGGGGCTGCAGCGGGCATGTTTGACAATACCGCGCGCCGCGCCATGGCTTTGGACTATGGGCGCGCGGCTGAGTTTGGCAACATCTAACGCGGTTTGGGCACTTGAGTGACTGACATCGACTAAGATATTGGCATGGTTGAGTTTTTCAATCAGTGCACGGCCATGTGCCGTAAGAGGTTTATTGAGTCCTCCATTGACGTCGTTATCGAGGGCGCCGCCCGCAAAGGTATTGCCGTAATGGTGGGTGAGCTGCAGTGCTCGCAGACCTTGGTGGTGAAACTCATCAACGCGGGCCCATTGGTTAGCCTCGCTGTCGTCTTCAACGCAATCCGCGCCTTGAATTTGGAAGAAAACCGCAGTGCGATTGCTCTCCCTCGCCAATTGGATATCGCGTCCGGTTAAGCCTTGCAGGAGAATGTCTGAATGTTCGCTGACGCGTTTCGCAGCTTGCTGGATGCTTTCCATGCAGGCTTTGTAGGTGCGCTTGTAGTTTAAGGTGCCGTCGGCTTGTTCAATGGTTTCGATGGCGGAGATATCACATAAAAAGGCATCGAGCCCCGATGCGCGGACATCGGCTAAGTCATCGGGCAAAAAGGATAAACCATCGATATATAAGCGCCGAGAGCGCGGCGCAGCAAGGCTGGAGAAACTGGCAAAGGGGCTAAGTAGCGTGGCTGCGCCAATCCCTTTTAACAGCGTTCGACGATCTTGATTAACAGCCTTCATGGGCGTGCGCTCTCCTTCAGATGAAGCTAATTTTTACTTCTTTATACCCTGTTAAGGCGTAGAAGTCTTTGATTAAATCCCTCTTTTACCGATTTAACCCGCAGATTGATTTAGGGTTTTACCGCATCAATCATTGCCTTGGCTAAGGCATGTAAGCCATTGGTGCGCGAGGGACTTAATTGGCCCTCAAGCCCTAATTGTTTGAAATAGGTGGAAGGGTCGAAGGCGAGTATCTCGTCGCTCTGTTTGCCGTGACAGGCACTCAGCAGTAAACCGATTAATCCCTTGACGATGCGCGCATCGCTATCGGCCAGAAAATAATGCTTAGCGTCTTGCTCAATATGGTACAGCCAGGCATCACTCTCGCAGCCTTTCACTTGGGCGGCCTCAAGGCGAAATTCATCCGCTAAACTCGGTAAGGTTTTTCCTAATAACATGATTTGGCGATATCTTTCCTGCCAGTTTGGTGCTTGCTCAAAACGAGCTAACAGGCTTGATGAATCCTCAACGGAGTAATCAAACTCGGTGGCAGCGGGCATGATTGGCAATGTCATAGAAAAAATGTCCTCCTCTTAAGCGTGTAGCCTGATGGCGCAATGATATTAGCCCTTAGCGAGCGGATTAGAGCAGCAACTCTTTGACAGAGGCTAAGGCGGCAATAAAGCGGTCGATATCGGCTTTATTAGTGTAGATACCAATCGATGCTCGGCAGCAGCCCTTAAGGTTAAGGGTTTGCATTAAGGGCATGGCGCAGTGATGGCCGCAGCGAACAGCAACGCCTTGTTGGTCTAATAAAATCCCGACATCTTGATGGTGCTCATCGCCCAGATTAAAGGCAACCGCACCGAGATTATCACTATGGGCAGCATAGAGATGCACATCTCCGAGGGCGCGCAGCTGCTGCTGTAAATACTGCAGTAGTTCTGCCTCGTGGGCCTGAACCGCTGGCGTTAAGTGTTGTTGCAAAAAGCGGATTGCGGCGCCTAGGCCGATGACTTCACTGATGGGCGGGGTACCTGCCTCTAAGCGATTAGGTAAACTGCCAAACTCGGTGCCATCGAAACTCACTCGTTTAATCATCTCACCGCCCGTTAACAGTGGCGTGAGCGTATCTAACTTGTCGAAGCGGCCATAAAGCACGCCAATGCCGGTTGGACCATACATCTTATGGCCTGAAAACACATAAAAATCACAATCGATAGCGGCCATATCTAAGCTTAAGTGTGCAACCGCCTGCGCTCCATCGACTAAGGTGATCGCACCCTGCGCCTTGGCTTGCTGCACTAACTCGACAACAGGATTCACTGTGCCTAAGGCGTTCGACACATGGCACAGGGCAACTATCTTGGGCTTGAGGGCGAGCAATACTTGATAGGCATGGCGATCGAGCCTGCCATCTTGATCGAGAGGGATAGGTTTAATGATGGCGCCCGTGCGTTTTGCCAATTCTTGCCACGGCACTATGTTGGCGTGGTGGGCGGCGGTATCGATCAAAATCAGATCGCCCGCTGCAATCTGTGGCGTTAAGCCATAGGCAACTAAATTGATCGACTCAGTAGTGCCATGGGTGAAGATGATTTCTTCGCGGCGTTTAGCATTAATAAACCCTTGTAACTCATCGCGAACCTTCTCGTAGCTAGAGGTCGCGCGCGCCGACAATTGGTGCGCCGCGCGGTGCACATTGGCATTGTCGTTCAGGTAATACTGCGCCATGGCATCTAACACGGATTGCGGCTTTTGGCTGGTGGCAGCAGTATCGAGATAACACAGGGGATAGTCGCCCAACATTTGCGAGAGGGTAGGAAATTGCGCGCGGATTTGGCTATGGCTATCGGACAATGCTGTGTCGGTCGAGGTTGAGTGTGTCATCTAGGGCTTTACGCAATAAAAAGGCGTTGGGATCTTCGGATATCTTCCCGTCGAATGCAAGTTTTCGCGGGCGTTTATGGCATCCCAACGTTTATTTCCCCGTTCCCTTATTATGGCGGTTTAGCTTAACTAAGATTCAGTCTCAAATTTCTCCTTATGCTTAAGTCGTAGACTCAAACGTTAAGTTTGTAGATTGCTACTATTTTTGTTTCGCCACGCTTGCACGTCACTGCAAAGCCAAAAACTCCGACTATGCTAAATAAAGACAAATAAGACATTTGCAGTCGGAGTGACATCCCCATGCTTGGCTTTTTAAAAGATTTACAGATCAAATATAAGATGAGCAGCCTTATTGGCATTATGCTGATACTTATCCTACTTTTAGCCGGATTTAGTTTGCTTAAAATGAAGCGGGTTGCCGATGAAATTCATGGTATTACTGCTGAGAATTTGCCATTGGTGAAGCTATCAAGTGAGGTCACTATCTGGCAGCTTGAAAGTTCGGTTAGTCTTGAGAAAGCCTTCAGAGCCTCTGAAATCCCCGTATCTGCTCAAGATAAATTAATTGAGGGCTTTATTGCTGAGGTGATTCAGCATAAAGAGCGAATCAATAATGAACTGACGTCAACCCAAACTCTACTCAATGAGGCGTTAACAGTTCAGCAAGCTCCTGAATTACGAGAAAAAACACAACAACTTAGCCAGGAAGTTGCCAATATTATTCAAATTTACCGCGATTATGATGCAAAGCTTGCTATTGTCGTCAGTGAAATACAACAACATGTAAACCCGACGGAATTGCTACAGCAAGTTGATGAGCTTGAACGTATCCAGAGCCAATTTAATTTAAAGTTGAGCCAGTTTACTGAGCGCTTAGAAGAAATGACTCAAACCGCAGTCAGTATTACCGAGGATGAAGAACAACATGCAGTTTACGGCTTAATGATTCTTTCATCCATTGCGTTGATTTTTGGTTTAGTCATTGGTATCGCATTTAGTCAATATATAGTGCGTTCGATTATGCGTTTACGTAACGCGGCAGCCATGATGGAGGCTGGAAACTTTAGCCGAGAGCTCAAAGTGGAATCTAAAGATGAGCTTGGTGAGCTTACGGTGAGTATGAATCAAATGGGGTTGACCCTTAGCCGTACTGTTGGTCAAGTCATCAGCCGCAGTGAAGAAATCGCCTCTATGGTGACGGAATTGAATGCGGTCGCAGAAAATAATCGAAAAGCCATCATGAGCCAGCAGGACGATACAGACCAAGTGGCCGCCTCTATGGCACAGATGGCGGCGACGATTACTGAAGTCGCAAGCAGTGCTGAAAGTACATCCTATTCATCTGGGCAAGCGGAAAACCGCGTTAAACAAAGTTGTAATGTGGTGGAGGCCAGCGAGAAAATAAGCCAGCAATTAGTGATTAGTGCCCAGCAATCGAGTCAACTTATTCAACAATTACAATCTAGTACCAGCAAAATTTTAAATTTTGTGTCAGTCGTTGATGCTATTGCTGGCCAAACCAATTTACTTGCCTTAAACGCTTCAATTGAAGCGGCGCGGGCTGGTGAACAGGGAAGGGGATTTGCTGTGGTTGCCGATGAGGTGCGAGCCTTAGCGACTCGAAGCCAAACCGCCACACAGGAAATCAGTGAGCTGATCCAAACCTTAGTGCTGGACGCTAAGTCTGCCGTCGATTCATTCAGTAAAAATGAGCAGCAAATCAATGAGTCATCTTTACTCGTTAATCAAATAAAGCAAAATTTATTTGATATATCAGACGCCTTAACTCAATTGTCTCTGGCGAATACGCAGGTTGCTACTGCAAGTGAGGAACAAGCAGTAACTGCTGAGGATATTAGTGAGCGGATTAATACCATTCGTGATTCAGGTGAGTCTGTTCTCAATAGTGCCTTCGAGACAACAAAGGCCAGTGAATCGCTATCTCAGCAAGCCAATGCGTTACGTGAAGCAATGCATCAGTTCAAGGTTAGAGCAGGTTAACACTTTGCTTTTACTTACATAACAAAAATGCCCAACCTATAAAGTTTGGGCATTTTTATATGAACAAAGTGCAAGAGCGGATGTGGTTTAGCACTGAAGTTTGCAGCGATATCTCAATCCTTTCACTCTATTACGTCACCTTATTGCTTACTGAAGACAATTCGTTTTTTGCAGCATTGCGGGTGGGTTTTGCGCTCGGCTGGCGACGATCTTGATGCCTAGCTTTAGCATTATCCGTCTGTTGTGGACGAGATTTAGCGGGTTTGTGTTCGCCGTTGGTTGAGTTAGCTGCGCTTTTACCGCGTTGCGAATGTTTATGCTGCGGTTTTGGTGAGCGGCCTTGTTCGGTAATTGAGTGCGAGTTTTTATGCTCAGCGTTTTTTGCAGCTTGGGGACGCTTATGCTCACCTTGCTGATTTTGTTGCTCTGGGGGCTGAGTGCGCTGGTGTTGCGTATTGCGCTGCCCTTGATTCGGTTGCGTTTTTGCGCTCTTTTGCTGAGTAGCGGGGTTGCTACTATTCTCAGACGTTTTACGACCATCGCGGCCCGTACCCGCTCTTGGCGTTGGTTTACCTGCGCTGCGATGCTTACGTTGGCTCGCCACGGCTTTGATTTTGTTCTCTTTACCATGGGCATTTAGGGTCGACTCTGGGAGCGCATGAACAGGGCTGAAGCCTTCAACCTCCTGCCTTTCAAGCACGCGATTGATCAAACGCTCAATGTCCCTGAGTAGCTTAGTTTCTTCGTTACTGACTAAGGAAACGGCTTGGCCTAAGGCGCCAGCACGGCCGGTGCGGCCAATACGGTGCACGTAATCTTCGGGCACATTGGGCAGATCGAAGTTCACCACTTGTGGCAATTGGTCGATATCGAGCCCGCGTGCCGCAATGTCGGTCGCCACAAGTACTCGTACTTCACCACTCTTAAAGTCGGCTAAGGCTTTAGTACGTGCGCCTTGGCTCTTGTTGCCGTGGATAGCGGCGGCACTGATCTCGGCTTGAATCAGAGTTTTAGCCAGTCTGTTGGCGCCGTGTTTAGTGCGTGAAAACACTAAGACTTGCTGCCAGTTTTCCTGCTTGATGAGCTGAATAAGTAGCGCCGATTTTTGATTCTTATCGACGGGACAAATCCATTGTTTGACTGTGTTTGCCGCGGCGTTGCGTGGCGTTACTGAAATTTCTACTGGTTGATTTACTAGGCCTTTGGCAAGCTCACGGATTTCATCGGAGAAGGTCGCCGAAAACATCAGGTTTTGTCGCTGAGTGGGCAACATGGCGAGGATTTTTTTTATATCGCGGATAAAGCCCATGTCAAGCATGCGATCCGCTTCATCCAGCACTAAGACTTCGAGTTGATTAAACTTCACCGCCTTTTGCTGCTCAAGATCTAATAAGCGGCCTGGCGTGGCGACCAGTACATCTACCCCGTGGCGTAGTTTTTGAATTTGGGGATTAATCGGCACGCCACCAAAGACAACCGCCGAGCGTAATGGCAGATATTTACCATAGGTTTCAACACTTTCGCTGACTTGTGCCGCTAACTCGCGCGTGGGGGTGAGCACTAGGGCGCGGATTTGTCCCGCCTTCGCTTTATGGCCTTTAGAGAGTAATTCGAGCAACGGCAAGGTAAAGCCTGCGGTTTTTCCTGTCCCCGTTTGGGCCGCAGCCATCACGTCTTTACCCGTCAGTACGGCGGGAATCGCCTGTGCTTGAATGGGAGAGGGTGTGTCATAACCTTGTTCAGTCACGGCTTTTTGGATTGGAGCAGATAAACCTAGGGAGGAAAAACTCATTAATGGGTCTCTTGTGGCAGCAAAAGTTCGCAGCAGTAGTATGGCCAAATTGGCGGGCGTGCAGCTTACATGAACAGGCGCTAGATCGCCATGTTTCAAAGTCGTTTGTTGTTTATCTGGCGCAAAAGCCTATTCAGGAGTAGCTAATTTATCGTCCTATCAGTATCTTGTTCAGTATTTTGGGAAAGATCACGCTTGTGTTAATTTCATTGCTTCTAAGTAATCTAACTTGGAGTAAAATTAACAAACCTCCTCAATAGGTTGCAAAGACATTAGTATGGCGTTGTTGTAAATCGGATTGGTAAAGGTAATCGGGGAATTTTCCCTTTGCAGCTTGAACTCTGCACCATTGAATTCTTAGGATGGGTTCTCTTAGGAATATTCACGCTCCATGGCAGGTGGATTATGACAGCAATACAGCATATTGAGCGCCTAGCGCGTAGTCGAAGTGAACAGGCTGTGGCAGTTATTCGAAACGTGCAGCAGATGTCCAACATTCCGATGCAGGAGATGCAGTTAGCGCTCAAGCAATTATTACACTGTGGCCGAGTGGCATTGCATTTTCATCCGGACAGAATCGATAGCCGTGGCCTCACTGTGGCCGAGGGGTTATTACGTGATGGTCAATATCGCAGTCAATTCGAAACCCATATCTCCAATGGGCAGTTATCTCCTGAGTTAGGTGGACCAAGGGACCACTGGGAAAATCAACTCTTTGGCGACGTCTATAAAGGAACTAAGTCTCGCCCTAAATATGGCGCCTTAGATTTAGGCATGTGGCAGGATGGTCCTGCCCCACGTTTTGGCAGCTGTTATTTGCTGACCCATTCGCAGTTGCTTACGCGCTCGACGTTCACTTATTTAGATTCCTACCGTAATCCAAAGGAAAAGGGCACCTTATCCTGTTTTGATGATGTATTAGCGGCGCTGCTCACTGAGAGTTTTGAGCGCCACTATGCCTTGGGCAAAGTGGATTTTAAACCGTTAAACGTGATCCAATATTTGGCGCATCAGCTGAATTCATCTTTGCTGTCGCGGTTTGAACGGCCGATGTCGACGAATCTCGATCATTATATCGAAGCGCAAATCCACGGTGATGTATCCCTCGATGAGGACATTGCCATGCTGGTGGCCGATCCGAGCTTTAAAGGGACTGAAATCGGCACCACCTTAAGCAAGCTCTGTGATCGTTATGATATTGAGCTGCAATACCATAATGGCTTTAGCTTGCACACGGCGCAGATCCCCAGTGATTTTCGTGGGCCGACAATGCCATCTTTGGCAAGTCGTATTGCAATTGATGAACGTGTTGACGCCTATGCGATTGGCGTGGCAGCGCGGGATTTATACCATTCGCCCCAACATTGGCGTGATCGGGGGAACCGCGCTCAGGTGGCACACGAACTCAAGCTACTCTGGCATGTGTTAGTTAAATATGGTAGTACTCAGCCTTAGCGCAGAAATAGGGCCATTCAATATGGCGACTTGCGCATTGTTGACGTTTTGATAGCGCCCAAAACGTCAACACGTCTGTATGATTAGCAACCTGTGTCAACCTTCGTATAAGTTGGAACACCAGTTGTCTCCCATTTATAGTCTATATAACAATTAGTTGCTGATACCTCCGCTTGAGTCGGGGTCGCCAAATTTAACTTTTGCTTTGGGGTTGCTATAACTTGATAGGTGCCGTTGGATGTATAAATGCGGTAGGACCAATCATTAACGTTTAAGCCTGCTGCATTAAAAATTTCAGGTGGTGTTGTGTAGCCCGCACTCGGTGCTGTGCCACTGCTACTTGCGGCCCAAGGTTGGTAATTCTCACCCCGAATGCCATCAAAAACTACACGATTAGTCGTACCTGTGTTGGCGATTTCTGATTTTGCCTTGAATAAGGTGACGGCAGACTTCATTGATGCCAATGCACCAGACAACTGACTTTTGTACGCATCAGACTGTAAATTCACAAATTTGGGGACGGCCACTACGGCTAAAATGCCCAAAATAATAATCACAACAACAAGTTCTATTAACGTGAAACCGGAATGCTTGTTTGTCATTGCTATCTAACTCCTTGAAAAATATTCCTATCTTAGCTAACTATTTCGCTAATGACCAGTTAGCTAAGATTTTAGTCTTTATCCTTGCTAAATAGGGTTATCCGCAATCAACAAAGACTGTTAAGTTTGATGATATGTGAGAGTGCGAATACGTGTTTATAGGCGTGCAGTGTTTATCTGTGTGAGCTAAATCTGAATTTATTGATCGTTATCGCATTTTTATGAATCTTTTGGCAAAAGGTACGTCCAAGGTTTCATCTGTTGGGGATGCCTGCGATACTGCGTCCCTATCGAACCTTTTCGCTTATTGCAAGTTCTTGGCATTGATTGGTAAGCGTTAGTTCGATTTCTACAATTTACTGCAGTGTTGGTTTTGTTGGAGCACCATGGATAAGTCGTTAGAAAAGTCCCTTCTCGTTTGGCTCAAGTCGCAAAAAAAAGCCTGTGGCTGGTTTGTTAAGCTCTCCGTATGGTGTGGAATGTTAAGTGCTATTGCATTGATAGCACAGGCTTATCTGATAGCCACACTCCTCGATGGCGTCATTGTTGGCAATGCATTACAGGCTTTTACTGAGGGAGGGAATAGCACACCAATCCAGTCTGCTGTGGGTGCGAGCGATTATCTGCCACATTTTATGGCCTTGATTGGGTTAATGTTGCTGCGAGCCTTACTCGCCTATGGCCGTGAGCGCGCCAGTTTTGAAGCGGGTAAGCGCTTACGCCAACAGATCCGCGGTGCGGTAATGGATAAGTTAACTCGGCTCGGGCCTGCGTTTATTAAAGGTAAACCCGCAGGCAGTTGGGCGAGCATAGTCTTAGAACAAGTGGAAGATTTACAAGATTTTTATGCCCGTTATCTACCGCAAATGACCCTTGCCGGCGTGATCCCCTTATTGATCCTCATCGCTGTATTTCCCATCAACTGGGCGGCGGGGCTGATTTTGTTGTTAACTGCACCACTTATCCCGCTGTTTATGATCCTTGTCGGTATGGGGGCGGCCGATGCTAACCGTAAAAACTTCAATGCGTTAGCTAGATTAAGCGGCCATTTTATGGATAGATTAAAAGGGCTTTCGACCCTAAAACTGTTCCATAGGGGTGATGCTGAGCTTAAGGTTATTGAAAAAGCCTCGGAGGAGTTCCGTAGCCGTACTATGTCTGTGTTGCGCATGGCCTTTTTAAGCTCGGCGGTGCTAGAGTTTTTTGCCGCGGTATCGATTGCCGTATTAGCGGTTTACTTTGGTTTCAGTTATTTAGGGCACCTCGATTTTGGCTACTATGGCGCGCACGCTCAACTTGGGCCTAATGCGAATGAAGGCTTACCTTTTAGCCTGTTTGTCGGCTTGTTTATCCTCATTTTAGCGCCGGAGTTTTATCAGCCCCTAAGGGATATGGGCACTCACTACCATGCCAAAGCGCAGGCGATTGGTGCCGCGCAGGCTTTAATGACTCTGCTTGAGCATCCTGAGCCTCAGCCAACAGACTCAGTCGTTGGTGATACCAGACTTGAGAAGATTGAAAGCCTGATAGCTGAAGAACTTGAGGTCTTTAGCGTTGATGGCAGCCGCTTATTAGGGCCCATCAGTTTTGAGTTGAAACAGGGGGAACATTTAGCCTTAGTTGGTCCAAGTGGCGCCGGTAAAACCAGTTTACTCAATGCCTTATTAGGATTTTTGCCCTATAAAGGCAAACTGCTAATCGATGGTGTTGAGCTCGCAAGCCTCGACCTTGCCCATTGGCGACAGCAATTAGCATGGCTTGGGCAAGAACCGCAGTTATTCCATGGCACAGTGCGGGAAAACGTCGCCTTAGCCAATCCCGAAATGACGGATGAGCAGATATGGCAATTGCTGGAGCAGGCCAATATCCATGAGTTTGTCCGCAGCCAACCCCTTGGTTTAGCCACGCCGATAGGCGAGCAGTCATCGACCTTATCGGTCGGGCAGGCGCAACGTATTGCGCTCGCGCGGGCATTGGGGCAGGCGGCGCAGCTCTTTATTCTCGATGAACCGACGGCGAGTTTAGACAGTGTTAGCGAACAACTCGTCAGCCGCACCTTAAAAGCGGCGATGGCGGGTAAGATGGGCATTATGGTGACCCACAGGGTCGATCAACTAGATCATATGTCGTCCATCCTTGTGCTCGATAAAGGCAAGATAGTCC
The DNA here is from genome assembly GCF_004354305.1 of Shewanella decolorationis. Classification (NCBI taxonomy): domain Bacteria; kingdom Pseudomonadati; phylum Pseudomonadota; class Gammaproteobacteria; order Alteromonadales; family Shewanellaceae; genus Shewanella; species Shewanella decolorationis. Next base: position 706,614 of record NZ_CP037898.1, read on the forward strand.
AGCGGGGGGATTTTGCGACGCTGTCAACTGAGGCGGGGTTATTCCAAACCATGTTGCATGAAAATACTGAATCAGTAGCCGATATTGGGCTTGAACCGTCAATGCCTGATACCCACAGCGATATCGCGTTAGGGACAACCGAGGGAGCCGCACAATGAAAATTATCCTTCCCTTTATTCGGTTGTTTTCCCACCAATGGTTAATGATGGCCGTTGGGCTAGTGCTCACTCTGACCACACTTATGGCGGGGATTGGTTTATTGTCGCTGTCGGGCTGGTTTTTATCGGCGACGGCGGTGGCGGGATTAACGGTTATCGGCTCCCAAGCCTTTAACTTTTTTACCCCCGCGGGTGGCGTGCGTTTCCTTTCAATCGCTCGAACGGCCAGTCGTTACGGTGAGCGCCTAGCAACCCATGAGGCGACCTTTAAGTTACTGACTGAGCTCAGAGTGTGGGCGTGGCGAAAACTCTTCCCGCTCAGCGCTAAAAATCTGCAGGGGCTGCGCCGCGCGGATATGCTCAACCGCCTCGTGGCGGATATAGATACACTCGACCATCTGTATTTACGGTTGTTGACGCCGATGGCGGCTTCCTTGCTGATGACGGCGTTGTTATATCTGTTCCTCGCATGGTTTGATGCCAAGCTGGCCTTAAGTTTATGCCTGTTTTTGATTGTGGTTTGGTTGCTGCTGCCTCTGCTGTTTTATCGGCTTGGGCACGAGCCAAGTCGCAATATGTTGGAGACCAAACGCCAATATCGGGTGCAGTTGCTTGAGATGTTGCAGGGCCAAGCAGAGCTGAGTTTATTTGGTGCGAACGCCAGATACAGACACAAGCTCGACGAGGCCGAGCAGGCGTTATTTGCTAGCCAAGGGGCGATGGCGAATATCACCGCCTTGAGCCAAGCCATGCTGATCCTCGCGACGGGCTCGGCACTCATCATGATGCTATTTTTAGCCGCCAATGGCGTGGGCGATGCTGTGCCTCCCGGCCCGATGTTTGCCTTGATGGTGTTTGCCACTATGGCCTGTGTCGAAATGATGATGCCGATTGCGGGTGCTTTCCAACATTTGTCAGGCTGCGTGCTGGCGGCGACACGAATCCACGAAATCACCGAGCAGGAAAGCGATATTCGTTTTAGCGAAGATTCAACGCTTAAGGCGACATCGGGCGGGCTGCAGATGACGGATATCCACTTTGGCTATCACGACAACCAAAGTGTATTGCAGGGCTTATCCTTAACCGTAGAGCCAGGGCAAAAGGTGGCGTTATTGGGCGCAACGGGCTGCGGCAAATCCAGTTTATTGTCCTTAATCACCCGTGAATGGCAGGCACAGCGTGGCCAAATTTACCTAGATGGTCATCAACTGAGTGACTATAGCGAGGCCGCCTTAAGATCGGCGATGACTGTGGTGAGCCAACGAATTTATCTGTATGCAGGCACGTTGCGGGAAAACCTTGCCATTGCCTTGCCTGTGCCAGCAGGGCAAAAGCGTACCGCCAATGACGAGCGTTTTATCCAAGTCTTACAACAGGTTGGTTTAGGCGAATTACTCAAAGGCGATAAGCCTCTCGATATGTGGATTGGTGAGGGTGGCCGGCAGTTATCGGGCGGCGAGCAGCGCCGTATAGGCGTAGCAAGGGCATTGCTGCGTGATGCGCCGCTATTATTGTTAGATGAGCCAACCGAGGGCTTAGATAAGCGTACCGAGCGGGAAATCCTAAGCTTATTATTTGAATTTGCGAAAGATAAAACCTTGCTAATGATCAGCCACAGATTAACGGCGATGGCCAAGATGGACCAAATTCACCTCCTCGCCGAGGGGCAAATTGTGGCATCGGGTAACCATGAGCAGTTACTGCAAACTTGTCCCGCCTATCAGGCGCTCTATCGTCGTTTAGCTTGAGTCAGGATGTCGACTGGGTGAGAAATATGTGCAGCAGGAGTAAAGCCGTTAGATGAATAACCCAATGCAAGCAGACTTTGCACTAAAAGAATTGGCACCAAAAGAATTAGTACCAAAAGAATTAGCCCCGCAAATTAACGCCCATTTTAACGGTAAGTTTGAGGTGGAGCTTAAGTATCGGCTCGCAGACCGAGAGGCTTTTTGGGCACGCCTAAGCGCTAAATCACCGGAGGTGATGCTCGAGGATAATCTTGAGCATGACTGGTATTTTGATTCACCCTCAGCGTCGTTAGCGGCTGAGCATAAAAGCCTGTGTATTCGCGAGATGCAGCCTTCTGGTATCCGACTTTGGATCGTAAAAGGACCCGAGAAAGACCGCTGTGAGGCGGTCAATATTACGGATGCAGACAAAGCCAAAAGTATGCTGCGTACTTTAGATTATCAATGTGTGCTTGAGATTAAAAAACGCCGCAGCGTGTATTTTCTCGGGGAATTTCATTTAACGCTTGATTGGCTAGAAGGTTTAGGTGACTTTGCCGAGCTTGCTATTATGACCAATGATGAAGCTAAGTTGCCCATCTATGAGGCGCAGCGGGAGTTTTTATCCTACAAGCAATTACAGCAGGCTTTACAACAATAATCGCTTTGCGTGGATACATCCCAAGTCCATTTGGGGATGAATCATGAAAACGTGTTTATGATGGCTTATTTTCCTAAGCGCTGAGAAAAGGCTAAATAACGTTTAACCTCTTCTTCGGGGAATCGTAATTCTTCACCGTCTTTCACGCTGCTAAGCAGATTTTCCCGCGCATAGCGTTTAATCGTTGCCGGGCTCTTATCCAGCAACTTGCACACTTCATCCACAGTTAACAGATTATCACTCATGGCTCACTCCCACTTATTGATTGGTGATTAACCCAATGAGTATAGAACAAGAAATAAACTGCGCTTTACTGGCGCAGTCTTAGGTTGGCTGGGACTACTTAGATTGACGCTGGGTTTCTCGCGCCAGATATTCGCTGCCTAAATGTGCCTTGGCGGCGGTAATGGCTATCACGGCGCGGGATTTAAATTCGCGGCGATAGAGGGTGACCACCACAAACAGGCTGGCCAAAATAAATAGGATAGGGTGCACAAACCAGCAGAGCACCGCCATCGAAAAGTAGTAAGCCCGCAGGCCATAGTTATAGGAATGGGCGGCTTGATCTTGCACCGTCGCCATTTGCCGCGCGTAGGCTTTGAGGTTGTCGTTGGCGCCTTCGCTATCCATGGGGCCTGCGCCAATCATCACGTTTACAAAGCCATATTGGCGCATCGACCAGGTAAATTGGAAAAACGCCATCACAAAGATCACTACCAATAGCGCCAGCTTCACTTGGACTAAGGAGTGGTTCGGTGGTGTGGCATAGGGAATAGTGGCGATCACGGCTTCGAGGCGTTCAACCTGGGCAAATAAGGTTAATACCCCCGCGAGCACGAACAGCGTAGTCGAGGCAAAAAAGGCAATATTACGCTCAAGGTTCGCTAATAACGCCGCATCGCCTACCCGCACACCTCGAGTCATCAGCTCGAGCATCCAGTAGATCCTGTGCTTATGCAGGCCACGGGCAATACAGTCGGTATCCTTCGCCTTGCGTCGGGCAAAAGCGGTATAGCCAGCCCAAGAAACGATAAACCACGTTAATGCAGAAATATCTAATAGCGAGAATGTCATAGTTGCCTTGAGAAAGTGACTTTGAGAAAGTAAAAAATAGGTTGATTGAATGGCGATTATGAAGGTTTTTATCTCTTAGGTGCAATCCCCTCATATCGCTTTCAAATCTCGGCTATTCACAATTTGAAGCCGCTCACATTGGCTTTAAAACCGCTTGCTTGGTGAGACTCAGTTTTGAGGACATTCATGTCAGGTAAGTGAGTGAGATAAATGCATTAAGGCGTATCTCGAAGCCGCGTGCTGATTGAGGAAGACTTTGTAACTATAGCCGTTGTGTGTTTAATGTTTACAAATATCGCCCGAAAGTGGTTCGCCACGGCATTTACTCACCGACACGCAGCGAGTCCGTCCGTGGATGCTCGACCGCCCCGTCCATGGGGCGGACGGTCGTCTTCGCAAATCGCCTTGGCTCACCTATCTAACATTAGCGTCATCTGATGTCTGATTCGACTGACGCTATCTTGGCATCTGATAGGCAGGATGCTTGAATGTCGTTCTAGTGCATGGATGCACTAGAACGACCATGCCTCGCTCACGCAACGAACGCAAATGCCCTGCGGCAACTCCGAGGGGATGGTGCACTCTGTGATTTCAGTGTCGGACTGTTAGTCCCAAAAGAGTTATGCATGTCCCATCTTTTGATTGGGATATTGGCCTTGCTAACCCCGAGGTGACCATATATGTCCCTGATTTCTTAACTTGAATGCTTGTTTATGTTTTTTCCTGCAGCAACCTAAGACCTTTCTTTTTATTTTGAATCCAATTTCCAGCAAGAACTACAACTGAGCTTGATAAAACCCCTATTAAGAATGAAATAAAATATTCGAAATATGCTTGCTCACGGCTGATTTTGTTTTGATACGCAAACATCGCTTCCAACTTGCTTTGGTCTAATTCTAAAATCTGCTTAATTTGATCTCGTTCAGATTCTAATTGTTCCGTTTCTTTGGCAATCAGTTGAACTGCTGATTTCTGGGACTCTACATAATTACTTAAGGTTTGTAGGGATGCTTGAATTTGATCAAGTTCATTAATCTTATTTTCTATTGACTCATCTCTAGAAGCGGTACTAAGGGCAATAGATGCAATACTAATCAATATTCCGAGCATCTAAGCTATTGATGATAAAGCGCTAATTTTAGTCACCGTTGTCCACGTAGACCAAAATTTAGTAGGAGCGAGCTCTTGATTGAGGTGCTTAATTGCATTTTCTGTTTCTGCCGGGCAACGACTTCCATTAGCTAAGACCTGACTCTTATAACCCAGCAGTTTTTTCCTGATCACTTCTTTTTCAGACCTAGACAAATCACAATTGTATGCGCCACTATGTAACTCTTGATACTCATCAACTTTCATTAAATCTCACTTCCTTCCTCAAAAACATAACGTCTTAGTATTTATTCGCTGTTTGAACGGCATAAATCGATTGTTGGACTTGACAGCTACCACATCCATGTCAATTGGTATAAATGATGCTATAGGAATTTGCTTTTTTGTGGTAGCGGTTTTATTCAGTTTGGTCGGTAATTACTTGATATTGTTTTGGCTTTTTCATTCTTTAAAGCACACGTCTTAATGATGGGATAGGCACCACTCTCTTGGGATTAATAGTTAACTCTGAAGTAACAGAATACGCCTCCCCTCGGAGTTGCCGCAGGGCGAATAGACAAATTGCGTGAGTTCGGTCATGGATGACCGACTAGCTTTCGCAGGTGCAGGGACGCATCCTTCGGAAGCGATAGCAAATTTGGCAATGAGCACAAGGGGCTTTCAACTCCGGTGGGGCGTCTTGGAGCATCCAAGGAGGATAGGACGAGCAGTCCTCCTTGGTCGGGTGTGGGGTGAAGCCCCACGACTTTGATTTTGATTAACGTAAATAAAAAAGCCAGACAGAGTCTGGCTTTCGTTTATCAATAAGTCATTAGGACTTAGGCGTCGCTATCACCCAGTGACAGTAGAGTCGCGTTACCACCGATGGCGGTGATGTTATTAGTGCGAGTTTTTTCAGTCACGAAGCGAGTTAAGTAGTGTGGACCACCGGCTTTTGGACCTGTGCCCGACAGACCTTGACCACCGAAAGGTTGTACGCCAACCACAGCGCCGATTTGGTTACGGTTGATGTACACGTTACCCACGTTAACCTTGTCAGCCACTTCGAGGGCATGGCCTTCGTTACGACTGTGGATACCTAAGGTTAAGCCAAAGCCTGTGCTGTTGATTTCATCGATCACATGGGCAAGTTCAGATGCCTTGTAACGGATCACGTGCAGGATTGGACCAAAGTGTTCTTTTTCAAGCACTTTGATTGAATCGATTTCAACGGCGGTTGGTGACACAAAGTGACCATTCTCAGTACCAGCAGGCAATGGCATTTGCTTGATCAGCTTGCCAACTTGCTTGATATGGTCGATATGGGCGTCAAGGTTAGCCTTTGCGGTTGCATCGATAACTGGGCCAACGTCGGTTTTCACTGAACTTGGGTTGCCAATCACTAGCTCATCCATCGCACCTTGGAGTACATCGATCACGCGGTCTGCAATATCTTCCTGCAGGAAGAGTACGCGCAGCGCCGAGCAGCGTTGACCCGCGCTGGTGAAGGAAGACGAAACCACATCGTTAACCACTTGTTCTGGTTGAGAAGTAGAGTCAACCACCATGGCGTTTTGGCCACCGGTTTCAGCAATCAAAGGAATGATCGCGCCTTCACGATTAGCCAGCGTGCGGTTAATCAGTTTGGCTGTGCCAGTTGAACCGGTAAAACATACGCCGCCGATGCGCTCATCAGCCGTCAGCGCGTTACCCACAGTTGCGCCTGTGCCGGGTAGATATTGCAGCACGTCCGTTGGAATACCCGCTTGGTGTGCAAGCTGTACTGCGCGGTAACCAATGATAGAGGTTTGCTCAGCAGGTTTAGCAACGACAGTGTTACCCGCAGCGAGGGCTGCCGATACTTGGCCTAAGAAGATAGCGAGTGGGAAGTTCCATGGGCTGATACACACGAACACACCGCGACCTTGGAGGAAGAGTTCGTTTAACTCACCCGTTGGGCCTGGGAGCAGTTCAGGTTTTGACATCAGCTTCTTAGCTTGCACCGCGTAGTAGCGGCAGAAGTCTACGGCTTCACGCACTTCGTCGATACCGTCTTGAATGCTCTTGCCCGCTTCACGGGTACAGAGGGCAATCAGTTCTTCGCGGTTTTCTTCTAACAGATCCGCAAGCTTTTGTAGGGCAGAGGCGCGCACTTCAACAGGCGTACGTGTCCAAGAGGCGAAAGCTGCATGGGCAGAAGACACGGCTTGTTCGATAGCCGCTTTGTCTGCAAAAGCTACTTGACCCACAGTTTGAGTGGTATCGAATGGGCTCACCACGGTTTTGTGTTCGCCAGTTAAGGTTTGACCATTAACCAGAGGGCCCGCTTGCCACTGCGTCGATTTGAATTTGTCTAAGGCCGCGAAGAATGGCTCTGCTTCTGAAATGATGTTCATATTGAGTCCCTTGGAATTTTTGCGATCGCTACCGAAGATGTCGGTAGGTAAAACGATTTTGTTGTTAGCCAGGGTTTTGTAGCCTGTCAGGGTCTTCAGTGGGTGAACCACTAAAGACTCGATAGGGGTTTTCGGATCGACCAGCTTGTGTACGAACGAGGTGTTCGCGCCGTTTTCCAGCAGGCGACGCACTAAGTAGGGCAGCAGATCCTTATGGGCACCGATTGGAGCGTAGATACGCACTGCTTTCGCGCCCGCTTCCGACAGAATGGTGTCGTACAGCTCTTGTCCCATGCCGTGTAGACGTTGGAATTCGTGGTTACGATCGCCCGCCATATCAGAAATCGCCGCTACCGTTTGTGCGTTGTGGCTAGCAAATTGGGGATAAATCGCGCCGCGGGTGGCGTCGGATAACAGATAACGCGCACAGGCTAAGTATGATACGTCGGTACCAGCTTTGCGGGTGTAGAGTGGGTATGCTGCTTCACCAGCCTGCTGTGCCCATTTCAGCTCGCTATCCCAGTAAGCGCCTTTCACTAAGCGAACTGGAATTTCATCGCCTTGCTCTTTCGCTAGGCGGGTTAACCATACTAGCACCGGCAGGGCACGCTTAGAGTAAGCTTGCACTACGATACCGAGTAAGCCCCAACCCTTAGTGGCCTCAGAATTAAACAGTTTTTGGAACAGTTTGAGCGACAGCTCGAGGCGGTCAACTTCTTCGGCGTCGATAGAAATACCGATATTTAAGCCACGGGCTAACTTAATTAAGCGAATAACTGTGTCATACAGCTCGGTCAGCACACGGTCTTCATTAGCGACTTCGTAACGTGGGTGCAGTGCCGACAGCTTGATAGAAATCGTTGGGCGTGGTGATTCGTTTTCGTTATAGCTTTGCGCGCCTAACTCGGTAATCGCATTGGCATAATCGTTAAAGTATTTTTCGGCATCTTTACGCGTCAGCGCGGCTTCACCCAGCATGTCGTAAGAGTGGGTGTAACCTAATTTACGCTTGTCTTCGCTGTTCTTGAGCGCTTCTTTCATGGTGCGGCCGAGAACGAACTGCTTACCCATGATCTTCATCGCCGCCATCATGGCTTGGCGGATCACTGGCTCACCTAAACGATTCACTAAACGGCTTAACAGGTTGCTTGGCGTACCATCGATTTTTTTATCGAGTTTGACGATTTTGCCCGTGAGCATTAGGCCCCAAGTGGAGGCGTTAACCAGTACCGAATCGCTCTTGCTTAAGTGTTCATCCCATTTTGCGCCTGAGAGTTTGTCTTCAATTAAGGCGTCGGCGGTGGCCGCATCGGGAATACGCAGCAGAGCTTCGGCTAAACACATCAGGATAATCCCTTCCTGTGTTTCTAAGCTGTATTGCTGCAGGAAGGCGTCGATGCCAACCATTAAACCTTTCTTATCGAATTGACGAACTTTGTTGACCAGTTCGTGGGCACGACGAGTGACGCGCTCGATGGCTTCATCACTGGAGGGCACTAGTTTGATTAGCTCTGACAAGTATTGTTCTTCATCGACAATGTAGTTGTCGGTGACGGCTTTGAACAGTTCGTCGAGATTGGCAGAATCGTAGCGGCCTGCCAGCACTTCACTCGCTTTGAACATAGTAATCGCTTCCATCTTGGCCAGTTGTTTTCGGCTCTATTGTTGAAACAAAAATGGGGGGCGCGAAACGCATTTGATATTTTGTATACAATATGAAGCTTTGCGCGCGCAGATTATACAACCAAAATGTGACGGACAACACTATAGCGTGAAAGAATGTGAAGATTGTTTGATTAGCTTGTTACGCGCTAGATGTAACGCCCGATTGACAAAAAAGCCAGTGTTTGAAAACACTGGCTTTTGATTTTTCTTTCAGCGGATTTGCGTAAAAATTTACATCCAACGCTTTTTATTGCGGCGCTGCGGTCTTGGTAGATACACCAAAATCACCCCCACCACTAAACCGGCTGCGGCAATCAAACCACCTTCACGCCAAAGGGCAAATTGTGCTTCCTGAGCGCTGCTATCCACGGCCAGTTTCAAACTGTCACGCTCCTGGGTGGCTTTGCTCAACATTGCCTCTGCTTCGGTCAACTTGGCTTTAAGCTCGGCCACTTCATCGGCATGGTTATCGGTTGAGCTCATCACTTCGTCCAGTTTAGCTTTGGCTTGAGCCAGTTCACTGGTGAGTGACGATACTTGCTCGCGAAAACTTGGGGTAGCGCTAATCATGTTAGTTGGTACCCAACCTTCGCGTCCCTTGTGGTCGACAATTTTGGAGTAATCGCCTTGGGTTTCGCCCAATAAAGTAATAGGTTGTCCCGCTTCAATCGAGCCTAAGATACGGTAGTCTGTACTCGGACCATTGAGAATATAAAGAAACACGTTGTCCGAGATATAACGGGGTTGGCCTTCGGCCAGCAGGTTGGGGGAGAGTAACATCATTCCCACCAGAGTCAGCATTCTTAACACTTTTGTATTCTCATCAACGAAATAGTGACCACATGCTAGGGATTTGGGGCCTGCAATGCAAGAGGGAAGTCATAGACTTCCCTCAACTTTGCCGCATCCATGCTAGCGATTCCTGTGTGTTTTGTGCGTTTCTACGGCAAGCTTGCCATAGTCACCCTGGCTTCTTAGTTAAAGATACCTTTAATCATAAAGAAGAAGATGATCGACAGGCCCGCACCCGCAGGTAAAGTAACCACCCAAGACACAACGATATTACGCACGACACCAATGTTGATTGCCGCAATACCACGGGCCATACCCACACCTAGTACCGCACCCACTAAGGTTTGTGTGGTAGAGATAGGTAAACCAGTACCAGAAGCAATAACTACAGTCGAGGCAGCAGCTAATTCGGCAGCAAAACCACGGCTTGGTGTTAAGTGAGTGATGTTTTTACCAATGGTTTGCATCACGCGCTTACCGAAGATAGCCAGACCCATCACGATACCAACGGCACCTAAAGGTAGGATCCACCAAACTAACGGAGACTTAGACGCAATTTGACCGCCACTGTTTACCACAGAGACAACCGCCGCTAATGGGCCAATCGCGTTAGCTACGTCGTTTGAACCGTGGGCAAACGCCATACAACAGGCTGTGAGTACCATCAGGATAGCAAACACTTTTTCAACGTTAGCGTACATGGTTTTGTGGGTGGCTTTCTCATCCATTTTTAAACGAGAAATGATCACCTTTCCAATAATACCAACGGCAATTGCAATCACACCCGCCAGCATATACGCTTCGGCACCTTTTAAGTGAATACCAACGTGTGATAGACCCTTAAGGATGGTGACTAACGACATGATAAAGCCAGCAAATGCCATGTAGAAAGGCACATAGCGTTTCGCGTTAGCGAGAGGGTTATCTGTGTTGAAAATCAGTTTTTGCGTGCTTTGGAACAGAATGAAAGCCATAAAGCCAGAGATTGCAGGGGTGATGACCCAAGAGCCAACAATACCACCTACTTTTTCCCAGGCGACAGACTCAGTGCCAACACCCACAGCCGCGAAGCCGATAATTGCACCTACGATAGAGTGAGTGGTTGATACTGGCCAGCCTAAGGCTGATGCGACAACTAACCAAATCCCTGCGGCTAACAGCGAGCCAATCATGCCGTATACCAGCAATTCAGGGGTTTGGGTAAAGTAACTTGAATCAATAATACCGTTACGGATCGTACTGGTCACTTCGCCGCCGGCTAAGTAAGCACCCGCAAATTCGAAGATCATTGCGATAATAATCGCTTGTTTAATAGTAATAGCGTTGGAACCCACTGAGGTTCCCATTGCATTGGCCACGTCGTTCGCACCAATACCCCACGCCATTAGAAAACCAAACGCGGCCGCAATGGCAATAAGCCACGGCCCATTAGTGGCTAAGACGTTAGCCACCTCCATACCTGCATCAACCATATTGATACCTTGATAACCTTATTTATTAAACGCGAGCCAGCATAAGCTCAAGACGCGAACCGACGCGTTCGGCAAGATCTGCAAGACCGCCGACCCATTCAATCGTTTTATAGAGGAACATCACATCGACAGGATTCAATTCTGATTCCAATGCAAATAGCTGACGACGTAATTGAATTTGCAGATCGTCAGTATCTTCTTCGATGATATCGAGTTCGTTGATCATTTTAGCCACTAAGTCGACTTCACGACCGCGGAAACCTGCTTCTAGCAAATCTTCGAGTTCGTTAATGACTTGTTGTGCAAGACCTACTGCGTCGATACAACGTTGTAGATACGCAATAAAGGGCACTTGCATGACCTGAGGGATTAATAATTGACGGCCGATAACACGACCAGAGATATCTTTTGCTTTGTTAGCGATTTTGTCTTGTTGAGTCAGTAGTTCCAATAGATCTGTACGCTCAACTGGCATAAACAAACCGCTTGGCAGAGTGAGGCGAATTTCACGCTTGAGTGAGTCACCTTGCTTTTCCGCTAAACTGATTTGCTTGCGTAGTTGAACTGCGCCATCCCAGTTACCTGTGATGGTGGCTTCGAAAAAGGGGACCAGTAACGATGCGCAATCGTAGACTTTGTCCATGTGCTCTTGAAGAGGCTTGATTGGCGATTTTGCAAACACGCCCAAAATAGAGTTTACTGGCATTGCCGTTTACCTATTTAGATTGTTCCATGATTGGAAAAAGCGGGCGCATGTTACCCTATGCGTCCGCGTATTGAAACTGTGTTTTTTTAGAAAAATTCACAGCATTATTCTAACGGGTTATATACCAACTTCAAAACCAAATCCTACGGGATTTTTATGACACATTTGTGACATTATGAACTAAAAGTGACGCATCAATGAATCTTTGATGACAAAATGAGCGGTGCCGCAATGAATGCAGAGATAGAATTAAAACTGTTTTTCCTCCCTAAGTTTCAAGAATCCTTGATAAATAAGTTAGATAGCCTGCCAAACGCCATTCCGCAGGGAAAGCGTCGCTTAAGCAACGGTTACTTTGATACCCCCGGATTACAATTACGCCAATGGGACATGGGGTTAAGGGTGCGCGGGTTTGATGGTCACAAAGAGCAAACCATTAAGACGGCGGGGCAAGTGGTGGGCGGGATCCATTCTCGTCCCGAATATAACGTCACCATTGAAGCCGACAGCCCAAATTTAAGCCTCTTTCCCGCCAGTATCTGGCCCGCCAATGCCGATTTAGCATCAGTGCAAGCGGCGCTTGGCTGCGTATTTCATACCGATTTTTATCGTCGCGCCTGGCATGTGACTATAGGAGAGAGCCTTATCGAGGTTGCCTTGGACACGGGGGATATTACCGCTAATGGTCAGCATGAAGCGCTCTGCGAACTCGAATTTGAGCTATTGTCGGGGGATGCCAGTGCCTTATTAACCTTGGCGACGCAAGTGGCCGATAGCGTTCCTGTTCGTTTAGGTAAAGCCAGTAAGGCGCAGCGCGGTTATCGACTCGCGGGGCAATCTAAGCCGTTAACCTTAAATGCGCTCGAGTTTTTACCGCTGCCCGTGCCTGAAGATCTCAACCTGCATCAGCCCCATCAACAGGATTTAACGGCTACCTGCCAAGTGCTATTGGAAACCGCACTCGAGCGTTGGCAGTTGCTCGAAGCCATGATTGCCGAAGAACAAGATAACGAAGCCGTAATTGCCCTATGGTGGCGGATGCGCGCCTGTATCCGTTTAGTACGGATGACGCTGAGCCAGTTTGGTCTCGCTAACGCTACTTTGATGCAGCACTTTACTCTGATTGAATCCCAGCTGGTGTTCATTGAGGATGCACAGGCCCTAGCGGCCTTGCTGGGCAGTCAAAAAGGCTTATTAACTCGGCATGACGCCCGTCAAGCCTTGATGCAACAACTACAGCTGCAATTTAAAGCCATGGATATCACGGGGCGGTTAACCTCACTTTGGCAAAGTGTTGAATATGGTCAATTGCAGTTGGCGATTGTCGAGATCCTATTGGCGCTCAGCGCGGGTAACATCGAGCTGCCCGCAGAGCTTGGGTTATCCCAGCATGCTGATCATGCGCAGGAAGCTTCATGGCAGGCTGTTTTGGCTGCGATGCCAAGCGATAAGACCATGACCGCCGAGGATTATCTGCAGTGTGCAGCGTTACTCGATGAGAGTATTCAAGTAGGGCAGGCCTATGGGCTTTTGTATGAGGCAAAATCCCGCGATGCCTTTAGGGCACCTTGGCAGGATTTAGTGTTAGGGATTAGAACCTTAGCTTGTTATCAGCAATTAACGTTGGCGGCGCAAACCCTTGGCATCGACTTAAGCGACTGGCTTGAGGCTAAGCAGCAAAGCTTACTTTTTGCGATGGAGGCGTCGAGACAAAACGCGATGACGCAAACAACTTATTGGTAACGGCCGATTGGTCGGCATCACTTTGAATAAAGCTTAGGAAGGCATTGCCTTCCTAATTCTTTTGGGCTTCTAATGCTTGTTTTAACTCAGCAATTTTGGCCAACATCTGCGCTTGATTCTGCTCCATCTGCCGCTGGTTTTCTTCCATTCTAGCAAGGGCCATTTCGAGTTCGCTTTTAATCTCTGCCTTATGCGCGTCTTGACGCTCTTGGCGCTCGCTTTCATCGGGGGCGACAAATACCGAGGCCATATAACCCGAAATCACCCCGAAAAAGCTCACGCCACTGACAATCACTATGCCGCCAACAATATGCCCTGCGGTGCTGACAGGGTAGAAATCACCATAACCCACGGTTGAAATGGTCACTAAAGCCCACCAAATAGCTTGTTCAGCGGTTTGGATATTGGCGCCTTCAGTACCGCTTTCGACTATCAGGATGATGATAGATGCGAAGGTTAAAATGGTCACCATAGCGACCAGTAAACTGGCTAAGGTGGCTTGTTTACGCTGCTTTATCAATGGGATAAGGAAAGATCGACTCATGCGGATTAAACGGATTACCCGCAGAATTTGGAATACCCTCGCGATACGCAGTGCCTCGATGGCGGGAATACTGGCGATGAAGTCGATCCAATGATGGCGCAGATAAAAGAGTCTATCCCGCGCGCGAAACAGGCCAACGAAAAAGTTGATCATAAAAATCATGCAAATCGTGGTATCGATAAAAAACAGTAGCCGGTAGGTTTCTATATCGAGGCGGCCGAAGGTCATTACCAGCACTATGATGACTGACAATAACGATAGCAGCATCATAGCGAATTCGAAGGGAGATGGATTAGCCAGAGAGCGGAGCGACCAAGGGGTTTTATCTGTCATGCCTAACATGATCCCTGTGTTTTAAGGCGAATATCTAAGGTAAAAGAGTTTACGCTTCGAGTAAATTAACTTTGTGATAAATCGCCCGACTTAGAATTATCGGGCCTTTAAAAGACGCGCTAACAATTAATCCTTAGCGACAAAACGGACGAGATCTTCCAGTACTCGGCGCTTTATTTCAAGTTGGGCATCGGCACTAAGACCATATTTTTCAGCAAGTTGAACATAGTCATCGGCATTAAGGGATACGGTTAGACGGGGGCGAGTCGGACGTTTTGAAACACTTAAGCCTAAAATGGTGCGGATCTGATCGGAAGGGCTGACACCCGCATCGAGTGCGGCTTTACGAATTGAATATTGAAACTTTTCATCGAGGTCGAAGGCCACTTGCGTCGCTTTTGCGGCATCTTGGTTTTTCTGCCATTGCTCTGGCAGAGGGTGTTTCGTTTTACTCATTAGGCGCTACCTGTTGTTATCAACCGTACATTTCGAGCGAATTTAATTGGGATTGTAATGGCTTAAGCGATAAAGTGCGAGTGGCGCACTTTATCGTATGCTAAAGCTTACTGACCGGGCCAGTAGTCGCGAATGTCCGACAAGGGGCGGTATAAGGTCAGCACTACGTCCGTATCACCGCCTTCGTACACTTCTACCTCTACCGCGCGGCTTTCGTCATCGTCGAGCAGTAAATAATATTCGAAGGGCTCGCCGGTTGCACCATTGGCATCCTGCGGCGGTTTTAGGCCGCGGTAGTCTTCGCGGTGAAAATAGCCAAACAGCGCAAAGGTCACTTGATGGTATTGCTTACCCAGCCATTGTTCGAGCTGCTCGGCTAACTGTGGCGACAACTCTTGGGTGGTGAGTTCGGCGTGGCCTGGTTCATCGAAAAGGGTACTGAATTGCTCTAAATCGAATAACTGTTCCACCTGGGCGCGGGTAATTTTCAGGGAGAAGGCGAGGTAAGTTTCATCGTCCTCTTCAATACTCAAAAATAGCGTTTCGCTACCATGCCCCTTAAGTACCCACTCGGTTTGCTGATTGCGTTCAAACTCATAGGTATTCACCGCTTCGACTTTGAGTTGCTGACCGCGCAATTGTGGCGGCAGAGCAAAACTATTGTCGATGGAGATCATATCGCCGATCTTGAGCGCAGAGGGATGGTTGAGTTCACGCGCTGGCGGCGCCTTTTTACCAAAAATACTGTTAAAAAATCCCATATTCGCTCCTAAACAGTGCGCACTATGCCAAAGCTCACGCTATGAGTGGGTGATTGGACATATTCGCGTGTCTAAAACAAAAAAGCCGAGCACAATAGGGGGTGATGGTCCCATCGGTGCTCGGCGTTTGGTCAATCATGAATTAGCTTTTACGTGCCTTAATACGTTCGAGCACGGCGTTGGCATTCGATTTTTGCTCACCTATGCCAGCTTCGGCTAATTTGGCTTGCAATGATTTATCGCTGCCTTCTTCGGCTAAGGTTTCAGCGGCTTTCAATCTGTCGTCAAACTGTTGTTGACGCGCCTTGATACGCTCTAATGAATCTTTAGCATTCAGCAGCTTAGAGTTGCTTGAGGCAAAAGAGTCGGTAATGGTCGCTGTTGCCTTTTGTACGCTTTCGGTGGTTTTAACCATGCTTAACTGACGTTGATAATCAGACAGTTGACGCTCAGTTTTCTTCACTAAATCTTTTAGGCGTACTGCATGGGCGCTGAAGCTATCATTAGCAGTTTGCTGCTCAGCCAGTTCTTGCTCTAATTGAGCAATTTTTTCAGCCACTTCAATGGCTAAGGCTTCGTTGCCTTTATCTAAAGCTTGCGTTGCATAGCCTTCGTGTTCGGCAATTGAACGCTTTAAGCGGTCAACTTCGCGGCTGGCTTGCATTTCTTTCGCCATCACATCGGTCAGTTCGCGCTTAGCGTTGGTTAAGTGTTTCTCGGCATCACGGATTTCCTGTTCGAAAATACGAGTCGAGTTTGCGTCTACGATGCTTTGGCCTACTTCGGTGGCACCACCGCGAAACGCTGTTAAAATTTTATTCAGAATGCCCATAGTAGTGGCTCCTTATTTCAGATAGTCGACCATTTCATCGATAACTTCTAAGCAGTTATCGGATAAGACTGCTAACTCTTGCTCGATTTCGAGCATGCTAGATTGCAGGGACAGCGCGCCGTAAACCACGTATTTGTCATCAATTTTGGCAAAGGCTGACAATGGCATTGGAATGTTTAATTCGAGCATGGTTTCAAACATTTCGCTGCGACGTTCTTGGTTTACTTCGTTCTCGCCCCATAGGTAGCTGATGCAGAGAATTTGGTTGTCCGTAACCGATACGAATACCGGGATTTCTTCACGGCCGACCACATTCACTTGCAACACTTCGACTTCACCATCAATTGGATAGCAATCGAATTGGAAGCCGGTTTGGCTGTTATTGCCAAGGCTGTTGAGGTGATTTGCAAGAGTATGGATATTCATATTTGTCCTTATTGACATATTATGTCTGTGTTCAAAGATAGCACTAAGACATAATATGTCAAGCACTATCTTTATCCGTTAAAAAAGATCCAGTCCTTGGGTTTCGGACCAAGCCTGTTGATGATAATGGTACAACTGTAATGACCCCAGTTCATTGGGCTTAATATTGGCCGCATCCTGATAAAAATTGGCTGGGAATTCAAAGGCGCCTTTAACTAAACCTAAGGTTAACCAGTCATCTGCAATTGGCAACTCTGTCAGCTGTGCCAAACGATGTTGAGCATCTTTGCCATTTAAGGTGGCGATACTCCAACCCCATTCACCAAAACTAGGGACATTGTGGTGATATTGTTTTACATCAAACCCCGCTAAGGCCAAGGTTTTTGCTACTGAGATAAAGGCCTTTTGTGCGTGATAGGGCGAGGTTGACTGTACAGTCAGAGCACCATCACTGCTCATTAGTTCCTTGAGCTTGCGATAGAAATAATCCGAATAGAGCTTATTTAGATCGGGATGGCTAGGATCGGGCAGGTCTACAATAATGGCATCGTATTTCTCCCCTGCGGCAATCAGTTTATCGACACCATTAAAGGCGTCGTCGTGGATCACGTTAACGCGAGGATCGTTAAAGGCATTGCCATTGAGGGCCAACAGGGCTTGGCTTAGACGCTTAGGCATATTTGTATCGGGCGTTTTAAAGAGTTGCACCAATGCGGCATCAAGATCGAGTAAGGTCACTTGCTCAGGTTCCCAGCGCAGTACTTGCTTAAGGCCCAGTCCATCACCACCACCAATGATTAATACCTTGTTGTGGCGAGCGCTTGCCGCAAGCGTTGGGTGAACTAAAAACGCATGGTAGATATGCTCATCGATACTCGAAAACTGTAATCGGCCATTGATATACAAAGAGTATATGGGGGAGAGGCCATTGCCGCGTAAACGTTCGGTAAAGGTGAGTTGTTGAAAGCGCGTGGCCTTAGCGTAAACCACTTTGTCTTTATAGAGCAGATTGTTGAACTGTTGCTCCCAACTCGGCCCTTGAATGGCGAGCAGCAATAATACGCCCGTGACCACAAAATGCCCCGCGAGCAATAATTTCGCCCTTTGGATTTTGGGCCAAAAACGCCAGATAAACACAAAGCCCGCGAGCAAGTTAAAGCTCGCGGTCAGCGCGGCGGCGAGTTGAATATCGATGGCCAGCATAAAGCCGACCCAAATGGCCGCGCCAATCCCTGCGCCAATATAGTCGGCGCCATAAATGGTACCAGCGTTATGCAGTAAGTGTTCATCTGATAAGGATTGTCTCACCCTCGCGATCAGCGGAATTTCCATCCCGATCATCAAGCCGAGCAAAACGCCCCAGACATAGGGCAGATGTTCGCTCAACTTTTGCAGCGAGCCAATCATGCCACCTTCGGGCAGTTGATCCGGTGGTAAACCTAAGGTGGAGGCGATAAGCATCGGCAGTTGCTGACCAAAACCTATCACGGCAGCGGTAATTAAAATCGCCAGCGAGCCACAGAGCGCGACCGTGAGTTCCAGCACCGCAAAGCCGGTAAAGGCATCTTTAATTTTGCGAGCGGCAAAGGCGCCAAGACCCATGGAGACGATCATCAGGCCGATCATAGTGTAAATGGCGGCTTCTAACGCGCCTAAGATCCGGCCTGCGTAGTGGGACAACAGGTATTCGTAGATCAGGCCGCACCCAGCGAGTACGGCCATAATGCCCAATAGTAGGACATCATCGAACCAGCTTAGGCGACTCGTTTTTACCGCTTGAGTCGCCGAGCAGGTTGTTTGGGATTCGTGCATTGGATTACGCCATTAGGGCCGTGAGAATAAGTGCGATAGCAATACTGATGGCCATTTCTACGGCAGCGATACCAATGTTGTGCTGTCTTTCGACCTCATCCGCTAAATTGATTCGTGCCAGCACCAGCTTTTTGATCACAAACAGCAGTAGTGTCAGTACGACCAACATGATGATGGAGAACACTAACCAGCCGATGATGTTAGTCACATAGGCGGTTGGGTTGAACAGGATAAAATGACTCGCGGCATTAAAGCTTAGCGCCATGGCGATCATAAAGCCTGCGTGGCGGATGGCTAATGCCGTGTGGCCTTGGGCGAGTGCCTGTTGCATGGAGGAGTCTTGATTACGACTCGCGAAGCGTTTTTCACGTAGGCGGGTAAGTAGCACTAGCATCAACTGCGAAATCGCAAAGGCGCTGAAGATGGCAATAAAGGTGTCGAGTGTTAAATCCTCGGCCCATAGCAGTACGGCGCGAATAATGATCGCGGTTGCGATGGCGGCGCTGGCATCTACAATGGCGACAGATACGTTACCTTTAAGGATTTGCTGATTCTTATCTAACTCGTTTAGTGCGATTTTATCGTGTAAATAGCGTCCGAATTTAATCAGCACTAAGCCAAATAACCCGTAGGCGCTCATGCCAATGGCTTCGGTTAAATAGGAGGGCGCAGCAGCGCCAGTAATTGCGCCTGTCAACACTATGCCGAGTGCGGCAACTGCGCCGGCGGTACTGATCCCAAAGGCAAAGTTATCGCGTTCAGCCAGCTCTTTACTGCTGTTGACTCTCACACTCCAGCCCTGCAAATAACGCATTAATGTCAATAAGATAACTGCAATAGTGAGGTCAATTGCCAGTATGGTGACTAGCTCTGGTGTGATACCGAAATCCTGAAATAATGTCATAAGAGATCCTTTAGGTTACTTGCCTCGGCGCACACTGCGGGTCGTGCGGTTGCTGGAATTACGGAAACTGCTGTCTTTAGAATAATTAGAACGGAATTTGCTGCCTGACTGCGCACCCGACTTATTCGCGGTACTTGCGGTATTGGTTTTAGGCGCGCTGCTGCTCTCACGGGAGAGCGCCGTGGCACCTGTACGCGATTTAGCATAGGGGCTATCGAAGCGTTTCCCTTGGGAATCAAAACGTTTTTTGGTCTGCTCGAAGGTTTTTTCCTGCGCCTGTGCTTGTTTTGGCGAAGTATAGCGATAGCGACCTACGTCGTTGTAATAGCTGTAGCCACGATTACCCGACCAACGGTCGTAATAAATAGGACGTTGAAAAATATTCGAAAACATCGAATACATGCCGTACCAAGCCCAGAAGGACATGCCGCTTGAGTCTGTCTGCCAACTGCCGTAAGCCGGGTTACCCACCAATTGACTACCAGGGCCAAAATCTTCGGCATTATTGGCAAGGGCCGCCGCCTCACGGCTGATGGCATTGACGCGGGCAAGCTTGCCCTCAGACATATCGGCGATCACGTTAACAGGATCGGAAAGCATGTCGTTATATAGACTAGGATCGGCCGCTTGGTAGAGATTCTCAACCTCGTTGAGTTGCTGGTCGAGATCGGTAAAGTTGGCCGAATTTTTGGCATCAGCTAAACGACGCTTCAGCGAGGTATACATAGGCCCTTCGGCGGTTGCATCCTTGGCTAATTCATCCACTAATGGTGCTAAATCAGGCTTTTGCTGTTTTAGCAAACTGCTATATTGCTTGAGCAGATTGGCGTTACGCACCTGACCGTCCTCAAGCATAGTATTGAGTGTCGAGAGGCGCTGTTCTGTGAGTTGTTGATACTTCTCAATTTTCTCTGGCCTGTCATCGCCACAACCTGTAAGCGATAAGGTCGCAGCCAAAATGAGCATCGACGTGAGAACCCGCATTAGCATTCCTGCCATGTTTTCTCCAAAAGTGCTGAAATAAAACTCAAATATGGGCAGTCAATAATAATCTATTTGCCCAATATGTTTGCCTCACAGGTTATAGTACCCTAAACAGCCAAAAAAGAGGGGTTACTTTCTTTTGGGCTGAGTTCGCATCTGCCATGAAGGGATAATGCGAGAATTTGCCTTTAGGCATGACAATGGCATCAAACCTGATGTGATTTCATTCTATATCATTTATGACATAATATGTCGATGTTTAAATTTGTTAGGGATTATTATGGCCGTACAAAAAGACAGTAATAAGTCATTGTCTCCCCTCATTACTCAAGCCGCGGAGCGTCATTGGGCACGTCTTGCCGAAGTATGGTCAGAAGGACTGGCAAATTTAACACCTGCGCAGCAGCAGGAACTGAAAAACGTTTTAGGATTAAGCGATTATATCGCAGTGCAATTAACTCGGTCACCCGAGTGGATTAACACTTTATTCGCGGGCGATTTGCAGCAAGTGGAGCGGCTAACCTTTGATGCCCAGCTAAACGAACAGTTAAGCAGTGCGACGACAGAAGACCTCGCAAAACGTCAATTACGCCGATTCCGTAACTATCAAATGGTGCGTTTAGCATGGCGAGATTTTTTAGATTACGCCAGCTTAGAAGAATCACTGTTAGACCTCTCAGCACTTGCCGAAGCATTAGTGATCGGTGCAAGGGATTGGCTCTATAAGGAAATGTGCGCCCAATATGGTACGCCTATGGATAAGGCGGGCAATCCGCAGCCTTTGCTTATTTTGGGCATGGGCAAGCTCGGTGGGCGTGAGCTGAACTTCTCCTCCGATATCGACCTGATTTTTACCTTTCCCGAACATGGCGAAACCGTGGGCGGGCGTCGAAGCCTCGATAACCAACAGTTTTTCATCCGTATGGGGCAGCGGCTAGTTAATTTACTCGACCAAATTACCGTCGATGGGTTTGTGTTCCGCGTCGACATGCGCCTGCGTCCCTACGGCGAGAGTGGTCCTTTGGTGGTGAGCTTTAGTGGTCTTGAGGATTATTACCAAGAGCAAGGGCGGGATTGGGAACGCTATGCCATGGTCAAAGCCCGTTCGCTCGGACCTTGGAATCATTTTTCCGACGAATTACACAGCTTGCTGCGCCCCTTTGTCTATCGCCGCTATATCGACTTCTCGGCGATTGAATCCCTGCGCAAAATGAAACAACTCATTGCCCAAGAGGTGCGTCGCCGTCAGTTAACCGACAATATTAAACTCGGTGCAGGCGGGATACGTGAGGTGGAGTTCGTGGTGCAAAGCTTTCAGCTGATCCGCGGCGGCCGTGAGCCCGCCCTGCGCCAGCAGAGCCTATTTGGGGCCATGGATACCCTTTACAGCCTAGGGCAATTCGAATACTTGGCGGTCGATGAGCTAAAACACAGTTACTTATTACTGCGCCGAGTCGAGAACCTCTTACAGGCGATTGATGATAAACAAACCCAGACTCTGCCAAATAATCCCCTCGATTGGGCAAGACTTTGCGCAGTGCTGGATATGATCAACGAAACCGATCTTCGCACCCATATCGAGGCGGCGATGGCGAAAATTCATCGCTATTTTAAAGCCACCGTGGGCGGTGAAGAAGGTGAGGAAAAAGCCGAGCATTGGACTGCGCAGCTGTGGAATGTGCAGCAGGCCGACCACGCGATCAACCTCCTCGCCGAGCAGCAGATTGATGACGATAAACTCTGGCCTCTACTCAGCAGTTGGCGCGAAACCGTGACAAAACGCTCGATTGGCCCCCGTGGCCGTGAGACCCTGGATAAATTAATGCCAAGGTTGCTCGACGAGTTACTCAATCAGCCAAGCCCTTCAGCGGCCTTCGAGCCCGTCTCAAAGGTGCTGGAGCAAATTCTGACGCGCACCACTTATCTTGAGTTGCTGTGCGAAAATCCCGGCGCCCGTCAGCAGCTTGTGAGCCTGTGCTGTGCTAGCCCTTGGATTGCGGCGCAGCTTGCTAAATTCCCTATGTTGCTCGATGAGCTTATCGATCCGGCGCATCTGTACGACACGACTTCACTTGATGATTATCCCAGTGAGCTGCGCCAGTATCTGCTGCGGGTACCTGAGGATGATATGGAGCAGCAAATGGAGGCGCTGCGCCAGTTTAAGTTGTCGCAACAGCTGAAAATTGCTGCCGCCGATGTCACCGGCGTTTTGCCCGTGATGCAGGTGAGTGACCACTTAACCTTTTTGGCCGAAGCCATTATTGAGCAAGTGGTGATGCAGGCGTGGCAGCAAGTGGCGGTGCGCCACGGAGTGCCCAGTTATCTTGAGGAAGGCAATGACACCGGCTTTGCGGTCATAGGTTATGGTAAGTTAGGCGGTATCGAACTGGGTTATGGTTCAGATCTGGATTTAGTCTTCCTCTACGAAGCACCCGAAAACATGGCCAATAGCCTCACCAATGGCGATAGACCGATAGAAGTGGGTCATTTTTATTTGAAACTGGCTCAACGTATTCTGCACTTATTCTCGACCCGAACCACCTCGGGTGAATTATATGAAGTGGATATGCGCCTGCGTCCGTCTGGCTCATCGGGGTTAATGGTGAGTGAGATTGCTCGCTTTGGCGAGTATCAAACGCAGGAGGCTTGGACCTGGGAACATCAAGCCTTAGTGCGTTCACGCTTTGTGTTTGGCGATAATAGTTTAGCGGCTAAATTTAGCCAGATCCGCGCCTCCGTGCTCGAACAACCAAGGGACAAAGACGAGCTGAAAAAGGCCGTGCGTGAGATGCGTCAGAAGATGCGCGACCATCTACTCAAGGTCAGTGAAGGCGAGTTTGACTTAAAACAAAGCCCCGGCGGGATCACGGATATTGAGTTTATCGCCCAATATTTAGTGCTTGCTCATGCCCATGAGTATCCCGAGTTGTCGATTTGGTCTGATAACGTGCGTATTTTTGGGGTGCTGGCCGAGCTTGAGCTTTTGCCGCTGATGAGCGCGCAGCACTTAACTCAAAGTTATTGCTGGTTAAGGGATGAAAATCATCGTCTTACCCTGCAACAAAAAGCCGGTAAGTTGGCTTATGATAATGTGGCTGCGCACGCAGAAAGGATACTCGTCATCTACCAGAACATACTCGAGTAGGACTGCGTGAGTCTAACAGTTCGTCTATCCTTGAATGTGTGCCATTAGCGGAGCGAGCTATGCAATTACCTCCCATTCCTGAGAATGAGCTGCAACGTTTAGCCACCTTAAGGGCGTTGAATATACTCGATACCGATGCCGAGGAAAGATTTGATAGGATCACTCGGCTGACTCGGCGGATATTTGCCCTGCCGATTTGCGTGGTGACCTTAGTCGATGCGAATCGTCAATGGTTTAAGTCTCGCCAAGGGTTAGAGGTGACTGAAACTCCAAGGGATATTTCCTTTTGCGCCCATGCTATCAACCATGATGGTGTGTTTATCGTTCACGATGCATTAAAGGATCCACGTTTCCAAGATAATCCATTAGTTACGGAGTCCCCGCATATCCGTTTTTATGCTGGTTACCCCTTAACTATTCATGGTGAGTATCGGGTTGGGACCTTGTGCTTAATCGGCAATGAGCCTCGGGAATTTAGCGATGATGATATCGAAACCTTAACGGATCTTGGCCAGATGGTTGAGGCTGAGTTAATTTCAATCGCGCAAAATACCTTAGATCCATTGACCCTGATTTCTAATCGCCGTGGGTTTGAATTACTTGCTTATCAATCTTTAGCCAGTTGCCGTCGTACGAATGCTGAGGCGGCCTTAGTGTTTTTTGACCTCGACTTTTTTAAGGAGGTTAATGATAGTTTTGGCCACCGCAAGGGCGACCAATTACTCTATGATTTTGCCCATATTTTGATGGCAGCCTTTAGGGAGTCTGATGTTATTGCACGGCTAGGCGGTGATGAGTTTGTGGTGCTGTTAAGCTTTGTGCATCGCGATACGGTTAATTTTGCGGTTGAGCGCTTTAAACTATTACTTACCCAATATAATCAACAGCATCCTGAGCAGCATCCACTAGATACGAGTATTGGTGTTGCCCATTGGTCTCCGGAGTCTGATATCAACCTCGATGATTTACTCGATATGGCTGATCGAGCTATGTATCGAGAGAAAGCCGTTCATCACTCAAATAAACCTGAATGATGAGATATACAAAGGGAGACCTCGGTCTCCCTCGTGCAATAACATTATCCCGTAATTTGCATTACCCAGTGTTGGTATAAGGGCAAGCCTATCAAGACGTTAACAGGAAAGGTAATACCTAGTGATGCCAGCATAGCAAGCCCGATATTAGCCTCGGGAATCGCGGCGCGTATCGCAGCTGGTGCAGCAATATAGGAGGCGCTGGCACTCAACCCCGCCAGAACTAAGATACTTCCTGCTGGTAGTGCTAACCATAAACCCACAGCAATCCCTAGCCATGCCAAGATAAAAGGTGTCACAGCGGCAAACACCAGTAAACGCCATTGCTGGAGTGGTAGAGGAGAGCAAACTTTTGCTGTTACTAAGCCCATCTCTAGTAAAAACAAGGCTAACAGGGTTTTAAAGCCACCAATCAAGACTGGCGTAATTGGGGCTAGTCCAGTCGGACCATAAAGCCAACCAATAATGACACCGCCGACCAATAGCACTACGCCACGGCTGGTTAAGGCTTCGTGCAGTATACTCGACTGGTGGGATGTCGGCTTGGCATCTTGCCCTGATGATTTAGCACTTAAGTATCTGTGCAGCCAGAGCATAACTACAATCGCGGGCAGTTCGAGCAGTACCAGATATAAGGTTGTTTCTGGCCTTAATTCCATCCCTGATTTTTCCACCATGGCGAGCACCACGGCAAAGGTGCCCGCACTGACTGACCCATAATGGGCGGCGATACTAATGGCATCTGTTCGACCGAGTTGCACTAAGCGCGTCAGCACAGGGTAAAGCACTAAGGGGATGAGTAAGCCTAAGGCGATAACTGCGATGAGTTCAGTGATCACTAGGTTTTGAGTGTGACCATGCAGCGCCATGCCTCCCTTTAATCCTAAGGTGAGCATTAACAATATCGACAGGGTTTCGTAAATGGCGGGCGGAACCTTAAGGTCAGATTTAACTAAACCTGCTAGCAGACCTAAAGCGAAAAACGCAATGACAATATCTGGCATAAGTATCTCATTAATAATGGCATCAACAGGGATATGCTCAGAGAAGATTCTCGGAACATCGATGGCTGGAGATTCTGAACCCAATTCGTTATATTGAAAAATAAATTGTTTACAGATTAGGTATAGATAATTATCTATGATTAACTTTTCCCAAGGTCAACTTAAACTTCGGCACTTAAGTTTTCGTCTGCTTGAGGTGTATGTTCAGGTGGTCAGGCTTGGCAATATCTCGGCCGCCGCGCGAGCTTTGCATCTTACCCAGCCGACAGTCTCTCTTCAGCTTAAAAAGTTGGTCGATATTTTGGGTGAGCCTCTATTGGTAAGCGCAGAGGGACGAATGCAGCCGACCCTAGTCGGGCAAGAACTCTATCGGGTCGCCTGCGATACCTTGAGTCGTTTTGAAGACTTTGATGCCTTTATTCAGCAGGCGAGGGGCGGTAGTGTGGGCCATATCAATATCGGTCTAGTGACTACGGCAAAATACGTGATGCCTCGGATTTTAGGAGCCTTCTATCGCCAATTTCCGCAGGTAAAAGTCACTCTGAATATTGGCAACCGCGCGCATATTTTGGGGCGATTCGAGCGTCAAGAAGATGATTTATATCTCTTTAGTCATCCCCCGAGTGGTGAGCATGTGTTATCGGCGCGGATCATTAAAAATCCGCTGCAACTGATAGCCCCTAAGGATCATTGGGCGGTTGAGCGCCAACACCTCAACTTTAATGAGCTGAAACAAGAGCGCTTTATCATGCGCGAGCCGGGCTCTGCCACGCGGCTAATGTTTGAGTCTTGGTGTAGTGCCCAAGGGATTGCCTTGAGCGACACTATGCAAATTGAGAGTAACGAGGCCATTCGTTTAAGTGTGGCGTCGGGCTTAGGATTATCGGTGATTTCGGCGCATACCCTGCAAGAAGGACGTGAAAAACCCGCAATATTGTCGGTGAATGGATTTCCACTGGAGAGTAATTGGTATCTGGTGGGGCGCAGGGACAGGCGCTTACCCTATGCCGCTATGCAGTTGGTGTCGTTTATGGCGAGCCAACTTGCAGACTGTATTGAACCTGAGTGGGTCGCTGCGGATATTCAGCAGTTAAGCCAGCGATTTAATGGATGATGCTTATCTTGGCGCGGCAGTGGGGATTGGGTAGTTTAGGAAAATATGTCGTTGCTGATAATCAGGGGAATATAAATGGAGCTAGATTCGTTGCTGATGTTTGTGATTGCGTGCCTCTCAATCAATCTGATCCCTGGGCCCGATGTGGTCTACATCGTTTCGAACACTATGAAGGGGAAGATGGCCAGCGGTCTTAAAGCGGCGTTAGGATTAGGTGCGGGTTATTTTGTGCATACCTTGGCCGCTTGCTTAGGGCTCTCCGCCATTATCTTAAGTTCGGCCTTGGCCTTTAATATAGTTAAATGGCTCGGTGCGGCTTACCTATTGTATTTAGGTGTAAAAGCCCTGATATCCTGCTGGCAGGGCCAGAGCAGAATAGTGATTGGCGACAACGTCACGCCAAACACCAATGTGTTTTTACAGGGCGTGGTGGTGAGTGTGTTAAATCCTAAGGTAGCGCTGTTTTTCCTATCATTTTTACCGCAATTTATCGACCCCACCTCGGGCGAGGTTGCCACGCAGCTGTTGATCTTAGGTTTACTCTTCAGTGGCCTAGCAACCTTGGTTAACCTGCTATATGCCGCCTGTGGCAGTTGGCTATTTAATCGAGCCGATTCACAGCGTTACGCTCGCGGACTTGAGGGCGTTTCCGGCGTGTTACTGGTCGGTCTTGCCGGAAAAGTCGCTATTAGCGACTGATAACCTAAGCGTCTGCCTTTTACTCACTGCCAGTTAGTGAATGCATGAGATGGCGTCACACTTATCCACGATGTCATCGAGCATACGCTTAGATTAACTTGCGTTCCTTGGTGATTTCAGCCAGCCCTTGTTCAAAGCGAGTGACCTTAAAATCAGGGAAACGGGCTTTAAATTTATCGGAAATAAACAGATTGTCGCAGCGATAACGGGGCAGCAATTCTCTAGCATCACGTATGGTGGGGTTGAATTTACCCGCGAGCCACAGTTGCCATTCTTTGATCACAGTATATCGCGCCGACACTTTAAAAATGTCGGCTGCAAGAGTAATAAATTCCTTATAGGTCAATCTATTGTCATCACAGGGTAAGTGCCATGTTTGTCCATAGGCATCAGGCGTATTCCCGAGTAAGGCCATGGCGCGGCTAGCATCTGGGGTGTAAATCAAACTGCGTTTCGTATCGTCACGTAAAAATACTTTGGCCTTTTTCCCTTGGGCGAGATTGTCGATAACCGTGGTGTTGGTAATGCTCTGGGTTTGACCTGGGCCGTAAAATTCTGGCGCGCGGCAGATTATCGCCTCGAGTCGCCCGGCCTTCATCTCATCGAGTAACATTTGGGTGATTTCGCCCCTCACGCGGCCTTTGGCACCATTGGGTGCAAATGCTGCATCCTCGTGCTGCGGCGCCGCCGTTTGCGGATACATATAGGTATTATCGAAATACACCAGCTTGGCGCCGTGAGTCTTACAGGCCTGGATAACATTCTCCATGATAACAGGCCATTGCTCGACCCAAAGCTGAGTATCCATTGGCAGTCCCGCCGTGAGATAAACGATGTCAGAGCCTTCCACCGCGGCTAAGGTTTGTGCTAAGTCGAGCAGGTTGGCGCTCTTTAACTCGTCCGTGGCATTCACTTTTTGCGGTTTACGGCTAACAAGGCGAATGTCACAGTCAAACTCGCGGTTAAGGCTAAGGGCTAGTTCTCTGCCGATTTGGCCACTGGCTCCGAGTATAGTTTGTCTCATATTTTCTCCAAAGGGATGACTCGTTTGCCGCTATCCTAAGGTTAAAGCTAAGTTTAAGGTCAATAGCCAATCTTGGGATTTATTCGCTTGAACTTAAACCGCACCTAGTGATGCCATAAGAATAAAGAAGCTAGTTGGGATGTGGTGACTCATTTAGGCTAAATCCACTGCCAGCAAAGTGGTGGCAAAAAAGAGGGGGCCGTTATTGTCTTCGATGTAAGGCCTTTCTGTGATCGGGTTATTTGGTCTTTGGCTGCGATTGAGTGGGTAAAATATCCCAACCGAATTGAGACATCACCCGCTGCGCATTGGTTTGGCAGTCCATATCTTGGGGTTTAGCTTCAATTTCGGTTAAGACCTCCAATAACTTGGCTTTGTTGAGTGCGATTTTTCGCTCGATTTCTTCGAGGTCGTTGACCTTTTGTCGTAGCGTAGTGAGTAAATGTTGATGATCCCAGTTGGCCAGATCGGCTGGAAGTAGCAACCGCAGTTCGTCGAGGCTAAATCCCGCCTGTTGCCCAGTGGTGATCATCTCGAGCGCCATCACAGCCTCAGGGGGATAACTGCGGTAACCATTGGCTTTACGTTTCACCGCTTTGAGTAAACCAATGCGTTCGTAGAATCGGATCCGCGACGCCGCAAGTCCGGTCTTTTGGGATAATTCACCAATATTCATCTTGATATCACTTTCTTGCTGATGTTAATCGTGACCATGGGGCATTTTGCCTCATTCTACTCTTTGCTGACTCATCTCTATGAGCCGACTATAGGTGCGGCGAAACTCAAAACTGAGGGCGCCGCCTTGGTAGAGTTCGCTCAGTGGCACGTCGCAGCTTAAATATAAGCTCCCCCCTTGGTCGTATAACTCATCGATAAGGCTGATAAAACGCCGCGCTGGGTCATCGTTAGCGGCGTAGGACAGTTGTCGTTCTCCCGTGGCGGCCGCTTGGTTGTCGCCTGTGCCATCTTCAGTGCCGCGGGCGCGGATCCAACCTTTTACTTCGCCCCCGAGTCTGGGCACATTGCTCAGCATTAACACCTTAAATCGGCTCGCAATTTCAATATAGTCGAGTTGTGAGCGCGGGCCATCGCACAGTGCATGAAAATCAAACCAAACAACGGAAGGCTGCTGGCCTTCAGCAGTGGCGCGCAGGACAGGAATATCACGCTGACAAACGCGCAGTGTATTGGCTTCACGCACGGGCGCACCATGAGTGAGTGTCGTAAAAATGGCCTCGAAATCCAGTGTGCCAGTCAGGCCAATATGCTTTGAGGTGGCGGCAATGGCCTCTGCCGACGGCTCGTGATTCAAGGTGTGCAACCTATGGTCTTGCTTGCCATTCAGATGCAGCATTTGGGTATGGGTCTGGAGCAGGGCAATGCAGGGTAAAAATCTGTGTCTGGCGAGGCCATTTTCATATAAGCGCTCGATGGGAATGTTGGATGTGGCGACTAGCACCACCCCTTGGGCAAACAAGGTTTCAAACAAACCAGCGAGGATCATGGCATCCCCTATGTCTGAGACAAAAAACTCATCGAAACAGAGTACCTTGCACTCCTGCGCTAAATTTTTTGCGATCAGCTGAAGCGGATCGCGCTGCCCTGCATGTTCTTTCAAGGCTTGGTGCACCCGCGCCATAAAGCGATGAAAGTGCAGTCTAAGCTTTCCCTGTTGTGGCAGGGCATCGAAGAACAAATCCATAAGAAAGGTTTTACCCCGGCCGACATCGCCCCACAGATACAAGCCCTTGGGTGGCTGAGCGTCTGTTTGGCCACAGATCTGCTGATACAGTTCATCTAAGGCGAGTACCGCCTGTGCCTGCGCGGGATCCTCAATCAGCTCGGCGCCGATTTTGGCCTGATAAATGGCCAGAGGTGATTGGGTGGCGGTTGCCGTTGTGAGCGGGTTTAAGACCATGGAATTTATCATCGATTGAGTCAGTGTTATCCCTTTGCGGCAGCAAGCTTGTGCTAATGTAGGGCCCAAAGATGCTGAAAAACCTTGCCAGCCTAACACAGTTAATCAGCGGACTAAAATCTTACCTAAAACCGACTCAAGTCAAATATCAAAGGAATCCAATGCTTTATTCTTCAGGTATTTTCACTTAACATCTTTTTCACAAAAATAATGAGATGGAATTAAACCTATGGGTAGCAAAGGTAATTGTGTCACTTTTATCAGTGCCTCAACCTCCATTGAGGGCGAGATGCAACTGGCGGGCACGGCATTAGTTGCGGGGAAATTAGCGGGGAATATCCGCTGCGCCGGACAGATTAAAATCGAGCTTGGTGGTGAAGTTTCGGGTGAGCTCAGCTGTGATGAACTGAAAGTCTGTGGAGTTTTTCGCGGCAAGGTGCGTTGCAATAAATTAGTGATTGTCAGCTCTGGCACGGTCGAAGGCGAAGTGCTTAGCCACCAATTAGAAATTTATGAAGGCGGGCAATTTATCGGTCAGCGCATTATTGGCCAAGAGTTGGAGCATTTACCCGAGCTATTACAAACCTTAGCGCCAGAAGGTAGCGCCAAAAATACCAAAACCGCTCAGACTAACGCCTTGTTTGCTCGGGATAATCAGCCGGGTGCGCGCAAATGGTTGCCCTATGGCGCCGCGGCGGCCGCCGTTATTGTGCTGGTTAGTGTCATAACACCGGCAAAGTTAACTACTTGGGTAAGCACCTTTGGTCAACCAGCGGCCATTACAGCAAATACTGCCAAGGGCGATGCCCTGAATAGTGAAACTCTGCTGCAATCCCCCGTGAAAGATGACTCGCTCGTCAATGATAGCGCTGTAGCAAGCGATAACGACACACAAACGGCTTCAGCCATGGCATTGGATAGCCAAGATGGCAGCAATCCAGAACACCCAAGCGAAGGGCATCCTAATATGGAGTCTGACGCCGCCATGGAAGACTTAGCGCAAATGGAGCAAGGCCATGCCCAGATGTTACAACAGGGCTCGGCGAGCGATGTACCTAGCGGTAAACTCTAAAAATTAATCGTTTACTTTGACCACCTTTAGCTGCCAGCCCGGCAGCTTGTGGGTGAGGTCGGCCGTTATCCTATCGACATCCCCCCGTAAAATCACCAGAGGTTCACCGCTAAAAGCTTGCTGGGTTAACTGCTGCAACTGTGGGGGCGTCAGATCCTGCAGTTTAGCGCTCATCGCTTGATTCAACAGGGGATCTAATCCCAACACGAGTTGATGAATAAACTGAGTTTCGCGCTGGCTGGGATTGTCTTGGGTTAACAGCGCTTCGCCAATCAGATAGGTTTTAAGGGCGGCGATTTCCCCTTCGCTCGCGGGCGTAGAGGCTAGCAGCTTTAGATGATCTAAAATCCCCACCACAAAGGCGCCCGTGTGCTCTATTGCCGTACTGCCATAAAACTTAATGCTGGTGGCGAGTGGCGCATTAGCGCATTGGCCGTAAATGCCATAGGTTAAGCCGCGCTGTTCACGCAAGTCGTAATAGAGCCGGCCCGAAAAGCTGCGCCCCAAGATGGCGGCTAAACTGCGGCAAGCGAGTGGAATATCTTGTGCTGATAAGTGTTTATCGTCGAGGGCATAACCGATCCGTACCTGAGTTTGTACACTCCCCGGCGCATCAATCAGATAGATAGTGTGGGACTGCTTTATCGACGAAGTCGCTCGATTAAGCGGCTTTGGTTTAGTTGATGTCGTGGCCAAGCTTAAGTCGGTGTTACTTGGCCACAGGGCGAGGCTTTGCTTGAGATCAAACTCGGCTTCTTCGGTCTCTGTGCCTTCTAAAAACAGGTGCCACTTTGCTTGGGTAAATGTGCGCTGCTGCAACTGCGATAGTTCACTTAAGGTGAGTGAGTCGTACAGTGCCTGATTATTAATGCTCTGATTATAGGGATGCGCCGCCCCGAGGAGTTTATCGCGCCAGACTTTATCAATTTCAGCGCCACTAAAGGCATTTAAGTGCTTATTGAGTTTCAATTGGCGGCGGATATTGTCGATATCGACCGCAGCCACGGCATGTTCGCTAAACGCATCGGCTTGCCAAAACTGTATCAATAGGCGGTAGATATGATTAACCGGCATGGGGCAGGCTAGGCTCAGATTGATACTGTGCAGGGTAACGCGAGTCTCGAAGGTTTCAAGGCAGGCATCGGGTTGGTTGAGCGCCAGACTACGAGCTTTTTCCTGCAGGGCGAATTGTAAAATATCCGGATTTTCGAAGGGCATGCTGGGACTGATGGCCACTAGACTCACCCTATTACTCAACCCTTGGCTGCTGTGTACTCTGTGGAGCTGATAGGGGAGTGTTAGGCCATCGGGCACCACATCGATAAAAGCCGATTCTGTGGGCAGGCGGATCAGCCCCACCTCCGGTAGCTGAGTTGGGGTATCGAAGCTTGCCAAATTGGGCGCTTGGGTGGCGGTAAAGTTAAGCTGGGTCTGTTGGCAGGCCATTAGCGTGATACCGACAAGGCCAAGACTCATGGCTTTTAGGCCTTTAAGGAGAGTTGGCGCTATTGCCAATCTACTGTATGAAATCATTTTTATCATAGTACCGCGTCCTCAAGGCTATCGCTCACACTCGATGGCAGCCACTCCAGCAACGTCTTGCCAACGCGGATATACCAAGGCGGTAACAGGTCAACCCTGACCATATTGTTGGTAAAGTAGAGCGTGGCAACCCGTTGAAGATCCTCTGTCGTTACAGAGTTAATCCGTTGCCACTGGGCCGTTAAAGGATGCATTTGGTCTTGTTTCGCCGTGGAGGATAACAGGGTGGCGAGCGATTGAGTGTTATCGAGCAGCGCTAACTGATTGTTCAGCCAGGTTTGTTTGAGTTGACACAGTTCCGCGTCGCTCAATGGTGTCTGCTGCACTTTGGTAACCACGCCTAAAACCTTTTCCGTTAAGTCATCGAGTGAGGTTTTGGCCCTAGGCACTAAGACCAGATTGGTTATGCCATGATTTTCCAGCTCAAAGGGCAGTGAATAACTCAACATTTGCGCCGGGTCGTGCTGGCTGATTTGCGCTATGGCGCTGCGGGTATTTTGGAATAAATAGCCTTCGAGCAGGCGAATAGCGGCGGCGTCGGGATGATTTTTACCTACAGTATGCCAGGCGAGCAGTAAGCCGGGCCAAGGACCACGCTTATCGATAAGCTCCGCATGTACTGGTTTAGGCGTGATTTTCAGCTCATCAAATTCGGCTATGGGCTGATTAGGTGTAGACCAAGCCTTAAAGTGTTGTGCTATAAGCGACTTGACATCGGAGGGAAGCTTGCCGACTAAGGATAACTGCATCGCATCGGGACGATAATGGGCTCGGTGAAAAGCGGTTAAACGCTCGGGACTCGCCTGAGAAATATCCTCACGGCTGCCAATAATACCATGGCCGTAGGGCGTATCCTTCACCTGCTCTAGCAGAAACTCCATCGCACTGCGCACATAGGGCTGGTTATCTATGGTTTGCGCCATTTCTTGGAGCACGGTTTCCTGCTGATTCTTTACTGTAGTCTCGTTTAAATCGGGACGAATAAAACGATCGGCCTCGAGGAACAGTCCCAAGTCGAGGGCTTGGCTGGGTAGAGTGACATAATAATTGGTGTTATCGAAGTGGGTGCTGGCGTTAAAACGCGCCCCAAGGGCACTTAACTGCTGGGCATAGCTGTCACCAGGCGCTTGTTCGCTGCCCTTGAAGAGCATGTGTTCGAATAAGTGCGCATAGCCAGTTTGGCCCTTGGCCTCATTGCGCGCACCGACATTAAATTGGCTGGCAATGGTCACGGTATGCTTATCCGCTTGCGGCAAGAGGTGAACAGTGAGGCCATTGGCTAAAGTGTAAGTCTCAATTTGCGACTCGAGTTGATACAGGCGCTCGGCGCCCGTTATCTGGCACTGCGCCTTAAGCGAAGGGCTAAGCAACACGAGCGCTAGGCCAAAGTAATAACTGAGGTATGTTCTCATTTAGCATTCCATCTAAATTACCCGCTGAAGGCTTTCATCTGTGTGCTTGTGTGAGCAGCTTAACCCACTCCTCTGATTTCATCTAAATCAGTTGAATAGCATTCAGTTTTTGAAAAGAACTGCTATGATGGCACAGTTCTTTTTCTGGCATAAGTACAAGATATGGTAAGCAGATCTCCGTTCGAATCCTTTCAGTGGAAAAGCGATATTTTTAACTGTGAAAGCACTGATATCGATAATTTTTATCTACAGCTTGAGCAGGAAATGTCCCGTTTGGGGATGGTTGAGAAAAAACTCGGTGAAGTCGGCAAGTATAGCGTCAGTCTGTATCAATCTCCCGCCGCCAAATCTGGCTTACCTTCGTTATTGATCAGCGCAGGGTTTCACGGTGAAGAATCGGCGGGTCCTTGGGGCTTACTGCACTTTTTAAGTGAGGCATCGGCCGATTTATTCGAGCGGGTGAATTTGAGCATTCTGCCCCTGGTGAATCCAACCGGCTTTAAACGTGGTCACAGATTTAACAAGTTTGGCGAAAACCCTAACCGTGGCTTCGTGTTTGAAAACGGTAAACCTAAGGCCAACGAGAGCACTTCGGTGGAAGGTAAGCTGCTGTTGGATCATGCGCAGTTACTCATCGCGGCGAGCCGTGACGGTATTTTAACCTGCCATGAGGACGTGCTGAGCCGCGAGGCTTATGTGTATTCCTTCGAGCCAAGCCAAGTGCCGGGACGTTTTAGTCTCGATTTACGCGATACCTTAGGGGGCTATTTCCCTATCGCCGCAGACGGTGAGATTGATGGTTGCCCTGTTAAAGATGGTTTGATTTTCAATCACTTCGATACCTCATTTGAGGCGTGTTTAGTGCGTAGTGGTGCGCGTGTCGGTGCCTGTACCGAAACCCCCGCACTGCAAAACTTCGACCAACGCATCTTGGCAAATAGCGCGGCAATGACCCATTTCTTGGCCCTTTGCGCACCATTATGTGATTGAGCCGATAGGTTTTATTTCGATTGAAACAAAAATACCCGCCTAGGCGGGTATTTTTATGGGCGCAGCGGCATCAACCGCTGCAATCTATTACTGGTTGCCGATTATTGATTAATAATCGTTGGCACGCCTGTACGCTCATCGAGCAGCTTTTTAATCACTGCTGAATCGGTATCGGCCTTAGCAATAAACTTAGCGATGTCTTTCGGTAAGGTCAGAGAGACGGGCTCTTCTGATTCAAACTCGGCAATGGTGCGTGACAGTGGCTGGTGTACGGCTAAGTAGCGCTTACCATCTGGCTCTTCGGTCGCTTTAATTGGTTGGTTCACAAATTGTACTCGGGTACCCACTGGAACCGTTTTGAATAAGTGTTCAATGTCATCGTGGCGTAAACGTACGCAGCCTTGGCTGACACGTAAACCAATACCGAAGCTGGCGTTGGTACCATGGATGGCATACAAGTTACCAATGTAAAGCGCGTACAGTCCCATTGGGTTATCGGGACCAGCTGGCCATACCGCAGGCAGAATTTCACCCCTTGCCGCATATTCTTTACGAATACGTGGGGTTGGTGTCCAAGTTGGGTTAGCGCGTTTACGTTGAACACTGGTGACCCAGTTTTCAGGGGTATCTTTACCAATCTGACCAATACCGATGGGCAGCACTTCAACGGTGTTCTTACCTTTTGGATAGTAATACAGGCGCATTTCAGCAACGTTGATCACTATGCCTTCACGCGGCGCATTTGGCAGAATGAGCTGTTGAGGAATTAATAGCTTGCTGCCTGGTGTTGGTAGGAAAGGATCCACGCCAGGGTTTGCTTCCAGCAAGTTGCTTAGACCGAGTTGGAATTTAGCGGCAAT
The DNA here is from genome assembly GCF_004354305.1 of Shewanella decolorationis. NCBI lineage: Bacteria > Pseudomonadati > Pseudomonadota > Gammaproteobacteria > Alteromonadales > Shewanellaceae > Shewanella > Shewanella decolorationis. Next base: position 742,963 of record NZ_CP037898.1, read on the forward strand.
ATCTTCGAGGGTGTGTTTACCCTCTGGCACTGTGTAATACAGGTTCTCGCCAACTAACCGACTCTTTGAAGACGGTAAAGGGTATTCCGTTGCTAAAGCGGAAAGACTCGGAAAAACCAGAGTCAATAATAAAGCTGTGGTGCGAAGCATACTCATAAGCGGATACTACGATTCCTGTTAATAAAATAACCTGTTTTACGCGGCTTTTTCTCCCCAAAATAGGGCGGCAAATTGTCGGGCAAAGTGCACTGGCGCGCGAAGCTCGCATCCTTCCTTATTTTGGCCATTATTTCAACTGAAATATGATCCGTACGGCGTATTTATCACTTATTTTAGCCTTAAGCGTTTTGCAAGGCGATGCAGATTACCTGGGGCGAGTCCTAAGGTCTGGCCGAAGCGGCCCAATTACCATGATGCGCTGCGAGCACTTGCTGGATATAGTCACGCTGAAAGGTGTCAGTTGCTTGAGCTAAACTGGTGCCTCCCGGCGGACGAAGCCGTGTTTCGTTTACGCTTAAACTTGTCGATGCGCTTGTCCTAAAAGGCTTTTGTGTAAACGATAAATCTCACTGTCGATGCACAGTTGTACAGTAAATGAAGCAATCAGCACAATTAGCAGTGCGATAGCGGCAAATTTGTATTTCTCATAAGTCTCCTTGATGCAACGTCACTTTGATACGTTTCACCTGCTATTGCGTAATATTTGCCAAATCTTTTGTTTTTGAAAATAAAGAGAAATGTTAGTTTTACTCTATGCTTGATTGTCTTTTTGATACTGATTTTTAATTGTCTATTTGACAGAGATTGTCTTTATGACAGCTTTAGAGGCTTGTATGTCGATAACACAATGGAAAAGGTAATTTTATCTATGCTTTCAATTTATTATGAATTTTGTAGTAGTGGAGTGGATTTTTGTCGGTAAGATAGATTTCTATATGGTTACCTCCAGTATTTATGCATTAAATAGTCAGTTTGTATGGAGTGATAATTTAAAGTTTATTGATAAATAAGTTTTTTTTATAACTTATAGGGTTAGATGGGGGCCAGAGATGATTTTTTTGTTGTACTGGTTTTTCTATTGAATTTAGCTGAAAAGGCCTAGGAGAGATGATTTCAATGTAGATGTTTGAAATTTAATATTTAAAACTCCATAAAATTGCATTTTTTATGCTAGTATAGAGACTCCAAAATTTTCAATTGAGTCATTTTTAATCTAGGTGATTTCTTTATCGTTTAACTAAACACTCTTGTATTTAAGGAGGCATGTGTGGATGCAGATTCCATCAATAGTTTTTTTCTGATCGGTGCCTTGCTTGCCGCTGTGAGTGTTTTGTTAAGTCCCGTGTCTTCGCGCTTGGGTATCCCTATCTTATTAATTTTCCTCGCAGTAGGGATTTTAGCTGGGGAAGATGGTCCCGGCGGCATTTTGTTTGACGACTACTCAACCGCTTATCTTGTCAGTAACTTAGCCTTAGCCATTATCTTGCTCGATGGCGGTATGCGCACGCGTGTCGCGAGCTTTAGGGTGGCACTGTGGCCGGCATTGTCGCTGGCGACCTTTGGGGTGGCTATCACCACCAGTATCACGGGCGTGATGGCCGCATGGTTATTTGACTTACACTGGCTACAAGGCTTGCTGGTGGGGGCAATTGTCGGCTCCACCGATGCGGCTGCGGTATTTTCTCTATTAAAAGGGCGCAGTCTTAACGAGCGTGTTGGCGCGACGCTGGAAATCGAATCGGGCAGTAACGACCCCATGGCGGTGTTTTTAACCGTAACCCTGATTGCCATCCTCGCTAATGTGGACGCCGAGTTATCCGCAAGTTTTATGCTGATTAGCTTTATCAAGCAGTTTGGTTTGGGGATTTTATTAGGCTTGGGTGGTGGTTGGCTGCTGTGGAAATTGGTGAACTTAAGTCAGCTTGCTGAAGGTTTATATTCGATTTTAGTGCTCAGTGGCGGCCTGATGATTTATGCCGCGTCGAACAAACTTGGCGGCAGCGGCATTCTGTCGATTTATCTAGTCGGTCTATTCCTCGGCAACAAGCCTACCCGTGGTCGCCATTCAATCTTAAACGTGTTGGATGGCATGACTTGGGTGAGTCAAATCGGCATGTTCCTTGTTCTAGGGCTGCTGCTCACACCATCTGACTTGTTGGATATCTGGTTGCCGGGCTTGGCATTAGCCTTTGGGATGATCCTGTTTGCCAGACCGTTAGCCGTATGGCTCAGCTTGCTGCCCTTTAAGAGCTTTAGCAGCCGTGACCGTTGGTTTATTTCTTGGGTCGGATTGCGTGGCGCCGTGCCGATTATTTTAGCGGTATTCCCTATGATGGCAGGATTACCTGGGGCGCAGTTGTACTTTAACTTGGCATTCTTCGTGGTGTTAGTGTCACTGCTTGTGCAGGGGGCGTCACTCACCACGGCGGCGCGTTTAGCTAAGGTTGAGTTACCGCCTAAGCCGTTGCCGATTTCACGTTCAGGGGTCGAAATATATCCGAGCAGCGAGTGGGAAGTGTTTGTGTACCATCTGAGTGAAAACAAATGGTGCATCGGCGAGCCGCTTAAACGCCTCTCTATGCCAGATGGTACGCGGATTGCGGCGGTATTTCGCCATAATACACTGCTGCATCCATCGGGCAGTACCTGCCTTGAAGCGGGGGATATTTTGTGCGTGCTTGGGCAAGAGAAGAGTCTAGAGGCCTTGAGTAACCTCTTTAGTCAGGCGCCTGAAACTAAAGATGTACCACGTTTCTTTGGTGACTTTTTTATTGATACCAAGGTCAAGCTGCTGGATTTGGCACCGATTTATGGTCTGGAATTAGACGAAGTAACCGGCGATATGACGGTCGCAGATTTAGTGGCGGTTGAATTAGGCTCACATCCGGTACTTGGGGATCAGTTCCTGTGGCAGTCATTGCATTGGGTAGTTGCAGGGCTCTATGAAGGCAAAGTGACCAATGTGGGTATTCGCTTACCCGCAGAAGCATAACCTGTTTTGGGACTTAACGAGCTAATTTTCTTCTTTTACCCAAGTATCTAAAGATGCTCAACAAAACAACAGATATAAACAAAATGCCAAGCGATTGCTTGGCATTTTTTTATCCGCTTTTAAGCACTTATCTCGAACACTCTGAGCGAAAGCTTACTTATATAAGGACTTGTCCGTTGGATCGGGGCGAGTCTTAAAGCGGCGGTGAAGCCACATATATTGAGCGCGATTTCTATCGATAATCCCTTCGATAATTTTGTTACCACGAATGGCATCGGCTAGCTCATCTTCACCGGGGAAGTTATCCAGCGGTGGCATAATCTCAATATGGTAACCCTTATCGCCTTCGGTACGCTCCACAAAGAAGGGTAATACTTTGGCCTTACCGAGTTTTGCCAGTGTGGTGGCACCGGTAATGGTCGCGGCATCGGGCACGGCATAAAAGGGAATAAACACCGCACTCGAACGCCCAAAATCCTGATCGGCGGTATACCAAATCACATCGGGATTACGTAAACAACGCACCATCTGGCGTAGATCGCGTTTTGGCACTAAGGCTTTGTTTGAGCGTAAGCGACCTTTTACCTGTAGATATTCCATCACCGGATTGTTGTGTGGACGGTACACCCCAACACCGGGTTGGAATTGACCAAAAATACGCGCGCCCATTTCCAGTGGTAAACAGTGCACGGCAAACAGAATCACCCCATGGCCAGCATTCAAGGTGTCTTGCACGTATTCTTTGCCTGTGATCTGCATATGCTGTTGGATTTTTTCATCGGACCACCACCAGGCATTGATGGTATCGAAAATCGCTTTACCTGTTTCTTCAAAGTTACGGGTCAGCAGGGCTTCGCGCTCCGATTCGGGCATATCGGGGAAACAGAGAGTTAAATTGCGGCGCGCGGTATGGGTACGACTGCCTGCAATAGTCTTAACTAATCGGCCTAATCCTTTGCCTAACTTCATCTGCCACGAGAGCGGCAACACTTGGGTAATCCGCATCACTAACACCCCAAACCACATGGGCCAGTGTTTCGGATGATATAAGGAGGATGAAAACTCAGCTTTCTCGACCACAAAAATACTCACTACTTTTGAAAATTACTGCTTATTCTAACTCATATTTTGCTGAAAATTAGGTACAATCACGGTTTAATTTCTGCAATAGATAAGAGCGCTATGAAGGTTTCTCTGCCAGCATTTGAAAAAGCCAAAGTGTTAGTTGTCGGCGATGTGATGTTAGATCGCTACTGGGTTGGGCCAACGGGTCGTATCTCGCCCGAAGCGCCTGTGCCCGTGGTGAAGATTAACCAAGTCGAAGACAGACCGGGCGGTGCGGCCAACGTGGCGCTAAATATCGCGACCCTAGGCGGCCAAGTGCAATTGGCGGGGTTAGTCGGCGAAGATGATACCGCTAAGGCGTTAACTCTTGGCGTGCAAGCCTTAGGCGTTGAGCCACAGTGGTTGAATATTGCCGATAAACCGACCATTACCAAACTGCGGGTACTGTCGCGTAACCAGCAGCTCATTCGCCTCGATTTTGAAGAGTCCTTCGATAAGCAGGATAGTGCGCGGTTGCTTAAACAGTCTGAAGCCTTACTCGATTCGGTCGATGTGGTGGTGCTGTCGGATTATGCGAAGGGAGCTATCGATAAGCCGCAGGATTTTATTGCCCTGGCTCGCGCTAAAGGCGTGAAAGTGCTTGTCGATCCAAAGGGTTCCGATTTTAGCCGTTACCATGGCGCTTCACTCATCACACCCAACATGAGTGAATTTGAAGCCGTAGTTGGCGCGGTAACCTCTGAGGCGGATCTGCTCGAAAAGGCCCGTGGCTTACTCAACAAACACCAGTTCGACGCTATCTTAGTCACTCGCTCCGAAAAGGGCATGACCTTAGTGACGGCCAATGCCCCTGAGTTACATATCCCTACGGTGGCCCGTGAGGTGTATGACGTGACAGGCGCTGGTGATACTGTGATTTCAGCTCTCGCGACCTCACTTGCCGCGGGCGCAGAACTGCCGCAGGCGTGCGCCATTGCCAATACCGCTGCTGGGGTTGTGGTGGGTAAATTAGGTACTTCAACTGTATCCCGTATCGAGCTGATTGAAGCCTTAGCACTGCACCACGGTGAATCGGGTTTTGGGGTGGTGAGTGAAGATCAACTTGCCTATGCCTTAGAGCAAGCCAAATTGCGCGGCGAGCGAGTGGTGATGACTAACGGTTGCTTCGATATTCTGCACGCGGGGCATGTCAGTTACCTCAAGCAAGCCAAAGCTTTAGGCGATAGATTGATTGTGGCCGTGAATGATGACGCCTCGGTCAAACGCTTAAAAGGTGAAGGTCGCCCTGTCAATCAAGTGGATAGACGTATGGCTGTGTTAGCGGGATTAGCCGCTGTCGATTGGGTTGTGCCTTTTACTGAAGACACACCACAGCGGATTATCGCTAGATTACTCCCTGATCTCCTCGTCAAAGGCGGAGATTATAAGGTTGAAGATATTGCTGGTGGTGCAGAGGTGATCGCCGCGGGTGGCCAAGTCCAAGTATTAGGGTTTGAAGACGGGATATCAACCACGGCCATTATCCAAAATATCATGGCAAAACAGTGAGTCTCATTGCCCTGACACTGATTTCAAGCCTGACTTGGGTGCCTATTGGCGACAAGCAGGCATTAATTTGTCCGTTAGCGCAATTGAGTCAGTGTCTGGCAACATTTCCAACTCAGGTTCGTAAACAGCTCCCCTACAGCGAGGCCCTGTTTAAAACAGAGCTTGGGCTTCGCAGTGCAATGGTGTTACCCATCGATGATAGTCATTTCTCCGGTCTAATCCTGGTAAATGAGCGAGAAACACCAGATTTTCAACTGCTCAATATCGATGGTACAACCTATCAATATGACCTCAAAGAACAGGCACAATTAACCCTGTGGCATGAGTTAGGTCACCTTGAAAATATTGGGTTACAGGGCGATGTTTTACCAAATGAATTAACGGCTTATCAGCATGAATGGTTAGCGGATATTTACCTGATTTGGCGTATTGCCAAGGCCAAAGGTAATCTTGATTTAGCTTGGCAGCAATATCATAGGCGCAATCTTGCAGCGTTAACAAACTCGCAGTATATGTCTCACTGGACTAGCCCTATGATGATACAGGTGTTAAAAAAGTATCAAGTGAGCCAAATCGCCAATTACAGCCAATATCGTGATTTTGTAGTCAATTTTTACTCCCAAATCACGCAAATCGAACCGCAGAATTTACGCGAATACTCCAGTTTAATGCAGCGCACTTTTGGTGAGGCTGTGCTGCAACCCCTACCAGAATACCTATCTTGGCGTAAGCCTGAGCTGGGTCGTTTTCTTGCACCTACGTTGATAGTGCTAATGGGAGAGGCAAAGGCACATGACTGGTTAGTACAAAATTCGATGTTATAAAGATGTTAATGTAATCGGTAAAATCCACTGTTTCAAACTGAACCCTAGCTGAACAAAAGCGAAATACACTTGTTTGGCGTTTCCAAACAGCAGTAATCCCTGAAAGGCTTTGGTAAGCTCTATCCCACAAAAAGAACAACGGGAGACTTTACTATGGCTAAGCGCTCACGAGTACAGACAGAGCAAACCATCAATCAGATTATGGATGAAGCGTTAAGACAAATTTTGACTATTGGCTTTGAGACGATGTCTTATACCACGTTATCTGAAGCAACGGGGATTAGCCGCACTGGTATTAGTCATCACTTTCCGCGTAAAAACGACTTCTTAATTCGTTTAGATAGTCGTATTGGCAATTTATTTGTTGCCGCGCTCGATTTTTCTAGCCAAGAAGCTTTAGAGGCCTCTTGGATGCAAGCGATGCAAGAGGAGCATTACCGCGCAGTGTTAAGATTATTCTTCAGCCTCTGTGGTGGCGCGAATAATGAAATTACCCTCTTCAGAGCGGTCAGCACAGCACGTCAGCAAGCCATTGCTGAATTAGGATTGGTCGGCGATCGCACCATCAATCACCTATTAGGCCGTACTGCGGTCATGCTGCTGTCAAATTTTGATGTTGCCAAAGCGGCATAATCAAAAATGAATTGCTATCAAAAGGAGCCTTGGGCTCCTTTTGGCTTTTTAGGGGGGGTAAATTAGCTCGCGATTGGGGGAGTGATATTTGCCTGCTTTAGCTTTTGTTGGCTAAGGTAAACGCCAATTGCCATAAAAGTAAGGGCGGCTGCAATCATTGCGCAGAGTGCATGATGGAATACCAAATGACTGATTAAAAAGGCCGGAATATCCTCTAGGCTATCGATCAGGAAGAGTTTTACGACAAGGCCGACATACAGCAGCAGATGCAATATCGCCCCACTGATAAAAAGCCGTCTAAATTTTTTGACCAGTAGGTCTGCAAGATTAATTTGGTAAAAACGGCAAAAAAGATAACCCCCAACGCCGATACCTATTGATATCCAACCCAGCCCCAATAACGACGTTTTGATTAATATTGCCGACAGAATAAATAATCCAAGCAGCATGAAGATCTCCGTTTATCAGAAGCGAGAAATTGCGCTGAGACTAGCTGAGCTGGCTTAAAAACGTGTGAAAACACATCCCTAAACAGGGGAAAAGATAAAGGGAGCCAAGTGGCTCCCTTTATGATTAACAAGCAAACTTAAGCATTACAGCGCTTTTAAAATCGCCTCAACGCTGGCCTTCGCATCGCCGAACAGCATTTGAGTATTATCTTTAAAGAACAGTGGGTTTTGTACACCCGCATAACCTGTGTTCATCGAGCGTTTAAAGCCAATCACGTTTTGCGCTTTCCACACTTCGAGCACTGGCATGCCCGCAATTGGGCTGCCCGGATCTTCCATCGCAGCAGGGTTCACCGTATCGTTGGCACCAATGACGAGCACAACGTCGGTATCGCTAAAGTCCTCGTTGATTTCGTCCATTTCGAGCACGATATCGTAGGGCACTTTGGCTTCAGCCAAGAGCACGTTCATATGGCCAGGTAAGCGACCCGCCACAGGGTGAATACCAAAGCGTACCTTCACGCCGCGATCACGCAGTTTTTGAGTGATTTCAGCTACAGGATATTGTGCCTGTGCCACTGCCATACCATAGCCTGGGGTGATGATGACAGAAGTTGCATTTTTCAACATGTCAGCCACATCTTCGGCGTTGGTTTCACGGTATTCGCCCATTTCTTCATCGCCAGATGAGGCCACACCATCGGTGCCAAATCCACCTGCGATAACAGAAATGAACGAGCGGTTCATCGCCTTACACATGATGTAAGACAGAATCGCACCCGATGAGCCCACGAGCGCACCTGTCACGATCAGCAGATCGTTTGACAGCATAAAGCCCGCTGCTGCTGCTGCCCAACCTGAGTAGGAGTTCAGCATAGAGACCACAACTGGCATGTCCGCACCGCCGATTGAAGCCACTAAATGCCAGCCAAAGGCGAAGGCGATAAGTGTCATCAACAGCAGGGCAGGCATAGTGCCACCGGTTTGCACGAAGTACACCAACAGGCCAAGCGATACCAATACCGCTGCGAGGTTCAGTTTATGGCGATGTGGCAACATCAAAGGTTTTGAAGAAATTAATCCGCGTAACTTACCGAAGGCGACGATAGAACCCGTGAAGGTTACTGCACCGATAAAGATCCCGAGAAACACTTCCACTAAGTGAATGTTGAGCATGGCGCCAGTTAAATGGGCTTTCTCGGCGGCTTTGGCCGCTTCGCTTAGCGCATCCTGCACTGCGGCTAAGGTGGAGTTGATATCTCCGCCAACGGCCACAACCACTTGGGATACTTGCTCTGGGTGTAGGTCGATAAAACTGTTAAAGCCCACTAATACCGCCGCCATACCCACAAAGCTGTGGAGTACTGCGACCAGTTCGGGCATTTCTGTCATTTCGACTTTAAGTGCTAAACGCACGCCGATGGCACCACCAATCACCATGGCGACAATAATCCAAGCGACACCGCTGGTGTCAGGATTAAAAATGGTCGCCAGTAGGGCAATGGCCATACCTGTGATACCAAATAAATTGCCGTGTTTGGCCGTTTCTTGCTTCGACAATCCTGCGAGACTGAAGATAAAGAGCACGGCGGCAATAATGTAAGCTGCTGTTACCAGTCCTTGAGACACGTTATACCCCCTTAATCTTTACGGAACATCTTCAGCATGCGCTGAGTGACGGTAAAGCCGCCGAAGATGTTAATACTGGCGATCAGCACGGCGATAAACGCCAGCACAGTGACCAAGGTTGAACCTTGTCCAATTTGCAGCAAGGCGCCGACCACGATAATGCCCGAAATCGCGTTAGTCACTGACATTAAAGGCGTATGTAGTGAGTGGGATACGTTCCACACCACGTAATAGCCCACCACGCAGGACAGGACAAAAACCGTAAAGTGGGATAAGAACTCGGCTGGCGCAACCGAGGCAACCGCGGCAAAACCCGCAGCGCCAAGGGCGGCGAGAATATACTTAAGCTTGGATGGCTTTTTGGCCTCAGCCGCTTTGGCTTCGACCTTAGCCGCAGGTTTGGCGGGCGCGGCCGACACCGAAATCGCCGGTGGCGGGAAGGTCACTTCGCCAGCTTTGACCACTGTCATATTGCGCATGACCACATCATCGAAGTTGATGCTGGCGACGCCGTTTTTCTCTTTACACATTAACTTCATCAGGTTGACTAAGTTAGTTCCGTAAAGCTGTGAAGACTGCGCAGGCAGGCGGCCGGGAAGATCGGTAAAGCCGATGACTTTAACGCCATTCTCGGTCACAAACAGCTCGCTTGGCTGAGTGTATTCACAGTTACCGCCCGCTTGTGCGGCCATATCGACAATCACAGAGCCGGGCTTCATGCTGTCGACCATAGCCTTGGTGATGAGCTTAGGTGCTGGGCGGCCTGGGATCAGCGCTGTGGTAATGATGATATCGACTTCTTTGGCTTGCTCGGCAAACAGTGCCATTTCGGCGGCGATAAACTCGTCTGACATGGTTTTGGCGTAACCATCCGATGAGCTGCCATCTTCATTGGTGAAGTCCAGCTTGAGGAACTGGCCACCCATAGATTCGATTTGTTCGGCCACTTCTAAGCGTGTGTCGAAAGCACGTACTATGGCCCCTAGCGAACCTGCGGTACCAATGGCCGCAAGACCCGCCACACCGGCACCAATCACCAGCACTTTTGCTGGAGGAACCTTACCCGCGGCGGTAATTTGTCCGGTAAAGAAACGGCCAAAGTGGTGCGCGGCTTCAACAACGGCGCGATAACCGCCGATATTGGCCATAGAGGAGAGAGCATCGAGGGATTGGGCACGGGAAATACGTGGCACCATGTCCATCGCCATCACATTGATGTTGCGTTTAGACAGTTTCTCGACCAACTCTGGATTTTGAGCGGGCCAGATAAAGCTGATTAAGGTCGCGCCTTCTTTAATTTGCGCAATTTCAGCATCGGTCGGTGCATTGACTTTAAAAATCAGATCCGCTTGCCAAACCTCTGCCGTGATCTTCGCCCCAGCGGCTTCAAAAGCGGCATCGTCAAAGCTAGACAGTAAGCCAGCATTGGCCTCAACAACAACTTCAAAGCCGAGCTTTTTAAGTTGTTCGACGGTGGCAGGGGTCGCGGCGACCCGAGTCTCACCGGCGAGACTCTCTCTCGGTATTCCAATCTGCATGATTACTCCCTGGTGGTTTATATAATCGTTCCGCCTGAGTGCTTCCCCTGAGCTAAACCTAGGTAGGGCTAGGCCGCGGTAAGAATGGACTCGTTTATTCAGTTGTGACAGTTAGCGCATTCAATCTTGGTATGAAATTTGTGCTTGAAAACAAACTTCTTTGCGAGCAACAGAGGTCACTGTACAGCAGGCTCGTCACCATTGTGGCAATACTTTGGTTTGACACAAGCGCATATTGCTCAAGCTGGCCGTTTCTGAACTGGTCGTATCAAAAACTTTTAACCAGTGCACACTTTTGTAGCTTAAATTTTGCGCTTTGTATATTCCAAAATGGAATTAAAAATCAAATATTATTCTTTTTTGCTTTTCTAAAACCACGTTAATCTGCTGGACATTACACTGTCATAGGGCCGTCTCATGTTGTTAAAAGAACTTTCATCACTGGCTTCACCCCTGTCGCAACCGCAGGTCGAAAAGCTGAAACAACTCACCGCTGAATTAAACGCGGTGCAACTTGCTTGGGTGAGCGGTTATTTAGCCGCAACGGCTAATGCGGGCAATCAGGCTCAGCTCGCGCCCGTATCCGACGCTCAGGCGGCGCAGACAGTGACCATTCTTTATGGCAGTCAAACCGGCAATGGCCGTGGTATTGCTAAAGCTTTGGCCGATAAGGCAAAGGCACAGGGCTATAGTGTGAATTTAGCCTCTATGGGTGAATATAATGTGCGCCAACTCAAGCAAGAAACCTTGCTATTGCTGGTGGTAAGTACCCATGGTGAAGGTGAAGCGCCGGATGATGCGATTGAATTACATAAATTTTTAGCATCGAAACGTGCACCTCAATTAAACAACCTGCATTACTCTGTGTTGGCGCTGGGCGATTCGAGCTATGAGTTCTTCTGCCAGACAGGTAAAGACTTTGATGCGCGGCTTTCGGCGTTAGGCGCTAAAGCCTTATTGCCGTTGGTTGAGTGTGATGTGGACTACGAAGCTGCGGCCGGACAGTGGCACGCCGATGTGCTTACTGCGGTGAAGCCACTTATTCAAACCACGGCTAAGGTGGTGGCGCTCAATGATACCGGCTCGGCACAAGTTGCCAGCGAGAGCGAATTTACTAAGCAACACCCTTACAGTGCAGAAGTGTTGGTGAGCCAGAAGATCACCGGACGTGGTTCAGACCGAGATGTACGCCACGTTGAAATCGATTTAGGTGAGTCAGGACTGCGTTACGAAGCCGGTGATGCCCTTGGAGTGTGGTTTAGCAACAGCGAAACTTTAGTCGATGAAATTTTAGCGGGCTTAGGGTTAGCGGCCGATACCACGGTAACCGTCGGTAATGAGTCCATCAGCCTCAAACAAGCCTTAATCGAGAAGAAAGAGCTGACACAGTTATATCCTGGATTAGTCAAAACCTGGGCCGAGTTGTCCGCAAGCCCTGAGCTGCTTGCCATTAGCGAAGATAAAGAACAGGTTCGCCAATTTATCTTACATCATCAATTTGCAGACTTAGTGGCTAATTACAAGCTCAAGCCTGACGCTAATCTCGATGCAAACAAGTTAGTGGAGCTATTACGCCCATTAACACCGAGACTCTACTCCATCGCCTCGAGCCAAAGTGAGGTCGATACTGAAGTGCATCTCACCGTGGCCTTGGTGGAGGATGAGCATCAAGGGCAAACGCGTTTTGGCGGTGCTTCTCACTTCTTAGCCTCGGCACAGGAAGGTGCCGAAGTAAAAGTGTATGTTGAACCGAACAAGCATTTCCGTTTACCTGAAGATCCACAAACGCCAGTCATCATGATTGGTCCTGGCACAGGGGTTGCGCCGTTTCGCGCCTTTATGCAGGAGCGCGTGGCACAAGGTGCGAAGGGCGATAGCTGGTTATTCTTCGGTAATCCTCACTTTGAGCAGGACTTCCTGTATCAAACCGAGTGGCAACAGTATCTGAAAAACGGCGATTTAACCCGTATCGATGTAGCATTTTCGCGGGATCAAGCCCATAAGATTTACGTGCAGCACCGTATTAAAGAACAGGGGCAAGCCCTGTGGCAATGGCTGCAAAATGGCGCGCATCTTTATATTTGTGGTGATGCCGAGCGTATGGCTAAAGACGTACATCAAGCCCTATTAGCGGTTGCGGTGGAGTTTGGCGGACTGTCTAGCGAGGCGGCGGAAGAATATTTCGAGACTCTGCGCAGTCATAAACGTTACCAAAAAGACGTGTACTAATTAATCGATACCAAAGATAGAGAGCAGTATCCACTGAGATACTGCCACCGAACGAATTTTAAGAGGCAGTTGCCATGAGTGAGCAAAAGTTAGCATTAAACGAATACCTAAAGACCGACAGTGATTATCTGCGTGGCACTATTAAAGAGGGATTAGATTCCTCTGTAACGGGCAGTTTTAGCGATGGCGATCAGCAATTGATCAAATTCCACGGCTTCTATCAGCAGGATGACCGCGATTTACGTAACGAGCGTAAAGAGCAAAAACTCGAGCCTTTATATAGCTTTATGTTACGTGCCCGCGTGCCAGGCGGTGTGTGTACACCTAAGCAATGGTTAGGTGTGGATGAAATTGCCTCGACGCTCACCAGCTCTAACAGTATTCGTTTAACGACGCGTCAGACGTTCCAATACCACGGAATTCCAAAGCGTAACCTCAAGACCATTATTCAAGGCTTAGACCGTGAGGCGCTCGATTCTATCGCCGCCTGTGGTGACGTTAACCGTAACGTGATGTGTAACCCGAATCCGGTCGAATCTAAACTGCATGCGCAGGCCTATGAAGTCGCGAAAAAGCTGTCTGATCACCTGCTGCCCCACACTCGTGCCTACGCCGAGATTTGGTTAGACGAAGAGAAGTTGCTGACCACAGAAGACGAAACCGTTGAACCTGTGTATGGCAAGACCTACTTGCCACGTAAGTTTAAGATGGCCGTTGCCGTACCGCCGGATAACGATGTTGATGTCTACACCAACGACTTAGGCTTTATTGCTGTGGCCGAAAATGGCGAATTAGTCGGTTTTAACCTGACAGCAGGTGGCGGCATGGGCTCGACCCACGGTGAAGTCGAAACCTTCCCGCGCTTGGCCGATGACTTTGGTTTTATCAAAACTGAAGATGTGATGAAGTTTGCCGAAGCTGTGATGACAGTGCAGCGTGACTGGGGGAATCGTACCAATCGTAAGCGCTCGCGCCTTAAGTACACTATCGTTGACCATGGTTATGAGAAGTTTAAGGCCGAAGTGGAAGCAAGAACTGGCGTCAAATTTGAACCTAAGCGTGATGTAGTGATTGGCGATCGCGGCGATCGTTACGGCTGGGTCGAAGGTGTCGATGGTAAGTGGCATTTAACCCTGTTTATCGAAAGTGGCCGTATTAAAGACGTGCCTGGTAAGAGTTTACAAACCGGCATGCGTGAAATCGCGAAGATCCACAAGGGCGATTTCCGCATGACGTCAAACCAGAATATGATTATTGCTGGTGTGGCTCCCGAGGATAAAGCAACCATCGAAGGCCTTGCCCGTAAACACGGTTTACTCGGCCAAGTGCTGACCCAAACCCGCGGTCATTCGATTGCCTGTGTGGCCTTGCCAACCTGTCCATTGGCGATGGCGGAAGCAGAGCGTTATTTCCCTGAGTTTATCGACCATATCGATGCGCTGCAGGCTAAAAATGGTATTAGCGATCAAGCCATAGTGGTGCGTATGACCGGCTGTCCAAACGGTTGCGCCCGCCCATTTGCCGCCGAAATTGGCTTAGTGGGTAAGGCGCCGGGTCGCTACAACCTGTATCTCGGAGCTAACTTCGAAGGCACTCGACTGAATAAGATGTATAGAGAGAATATCCAAGAGGCTGAGATCCTTGCTGAATTGGATGCATTATTTGCCCGCTACGCGGTTGAGCGTAATGCAGGCGAAACCTTTGGTAACTTCACCGTCCGCACGGGCGTGGTGAAGGCGGTAATCGATGCCGCTAAGGATTTCCATGGCTGATCTTGATTCTGGGGTAACGGGTTCTGGTTTGCCGAACGCGTTGCAGAGCGTGGTAAGTCACAGCGAACTTAACGCGCTGCTAACGGCACCTAAGGATGTGCAGCAAGCGGAACTGGAGCGCATTAATCGATTCTTGGCCGGATTGACGGCTCAAGAGCGAGTGCTCTGGGGCTTAGCCTATCTGCCGGGTAATCACGCGCTGTCATCCAGTTTTGGGATCCAGGCGGCGGTGATGCTGCATATGGTGAGTCAGGTGCAATCGGATATTCCGGTGATCTTAACGGATACTGGCTATCTCTTTCCTGAAACGTATCAGTTTATTGACCAGTTGACCGAGCGTTTATCCTTAAATCTTAAGGTCTACCAAGCGCCGATGACGGCGGCATGGCAGGAGGCGCGTTTTGGCAAGTTGTGGGAGCAGGGCTTAGAGGGTCTTGAACGCTACAATCGACTGAATAAAGTGGAGCCGATGCAACGTGCCTTGGCGGAACTTGAAGTCGGTACTTGGTTTGCGGGACTGCGCCGCAGTCAGTCGAGCACTCGCGAAGAGTTACCGATATTGGCTATCCATGGTACTCGCTTTAAGCTGCTGCCGATTATCGAGTGGTCGAACAAAGATGTGCACCTATATCTGACGCAATTTGACTTGCCTTACCATCCTCTATGGGAGCAAGGTTATGTTTCTGTTGGGGATACCCATTCGAGTAAACCCTTAGAATTAGGGATGACTGAAGAAGAAACCCGCTTTAATGGCTTAAAACGCGAATGCGGTTTGCATTACGAAATATAACCATCTATTTGATTAAATAGAAAAATGCCACAGTATTCCCTGTGGCATTTTTTATTTTATGCCGCCAAAAGAATGTTTTGCTTAATTTTGCAGCGCTTTTGCCGTTAAAGTGTTTTGAGTGTCATTCTGGCGTCATTAAAGTCAGATAAAGTTTGTTTTCATAGAGTTAGATTAGGCTTTTTCACCGAGAATAAAATTTTTGTACATTTTTACTCACAGAGTTATGCACATTAGAATGTTCTGAGCTATATTACAAAGTTCCCGTAGATGGTTTTGAGGGAGTTTACTACGCAGATATGCCCTAGTCGGTATTTTGCCAAGTTAAGTTGTTGAATATCGTTATTTATGGGCTTAGTTTGCTGTGTAACGATATAACGAGACGGAAAACAGTCGCACTTCCAAAAGACCTTGCTCGCCGCCGCGAGTATCAAGCAGTTTGATTGACTTGCTAGCCCTAGTTAATCTGCCCATTTCACCTCGGTCAGCTGTGGTCAAAGCTGCCGAGGTTGAGCCAACATCGTTAACATCGTTTATTTCGCTAATTCATCAATTCAGCTCGGTTTTTGGCGCTGTTTATGACAATATTATCATCAACTTACACTGTGCTATTTTATGCTGAGTGGCTAATGCCGCCGCATATGGCCCCTTTGATGGAACTATTAATGAGGATTAGTGGATGACCGCCCCTATGTATGCCATGCGCGATCATGTCAATCGTCCTCAAGGGAACAAATCTAATCGCCCAGCGCCCAAGCCCAAAGCACGCGGCCTTAAGCGACTAGTCGCTTGGCTCGTGAAACTTATCTTAGGCTTATTACTCGCCTCCGTTCTAAGTGTGGTGCTACTGAGATTTATTGACCCGCCGATGTGGACTTGGCGGATTGAACGGGCAATATTCCCGCCCGCGCCGATTACTGAGGTTAGGCATCAATGGCGCCCACTCGAGCAAATTTCCCCTGAGTTACAATTAGCCGTGATTGCCGCAGAGGATCAAAAGTTTGCCAGCCACACGGGGTTTGACTTAGCCGCGATAAGTTCGGCCATTGAATACAACCAAAAGGGCAACAAGGTTCGCGGTGCGAGTACCTTAAGTCAGCAAGCGGCGAAAAACCTGTTTATGTGGTCGAGCCGCAGTTTTATCCGCAAGGGAATTGAGGCCTGGTTTACCCTGTTAATGGAATTGGTTTGGGATAAGTCGCGCATTCTCGAAGTGTATCTTAATATCGTCGAATTTGGCCCCGGAATATATGGCGCCGAAGCCGCATCGAAACATTATTTTGGTAAGAGTGCCGCCAAATTAACCCGTTATGAGGCGTCATTATTAGCGGCGGTATTGCCTAATCCTTGGCGATATAAGGTCTCGCCGCCTTCACCTTATGTTCAGCAGCGCTCCGCTTGGATCCGTAAGCAAATGCGCCAGTTAGGGGAGGTGACGCTCAACCGTGTTCATCAGGCCGATTAACGAATAAATAAGGCGATAACTTTTGTCTTATTAATATGCCATGTGCTTTATCGTTAATATGAACTTTATCCTCAAGATGAATTAGGCTCTGAATGTAAATTTCATTTAGTTTGCTAAACGAATTTGTCTTAATCGTGCAGCTTGATTCGCATCCTAGGTTAATTAATGGTAAATTAGCGCACGAATTTCCCCTTCAAATACACTCAGTCCTTTGGCTATTCCCCTCGCTAATTTTTAGCTTGTGTCGGATGTTGGTTTGCCATGACGCGTGTAAAAAGGAATGACAATAGGTCAGTATTTAGATGCCGAAGGTGAGTGCCTTCGGTATTATTTTTATCACTTTGACGATGATTAAATGGAGTTTTAGATGAAGAAGATTGTTATTGCTGCGGCAATTATTGCAGCGGGAGCAGGTGCTTATTGGTACACTCAGCATGGAACTAGCTCGAGTGCTTCGGCCAATCCTTTGCTTGATTTTATCCCTGCCGACACCCCAGTATTTTCAGGTCAGTTAAAACCTTTCCCACTGAAAAACTACCTGCAATCTATTTCTGGCAATTACCAGCAATACTCTACGGATTCGTTGGCCGAATTAGGCGAATTAGATAGCCCTATGGCCAAGTTCTTTGTCAGCATCTATACGCAGTATATGGATGGGATAAAAAATCCAACCCAATTGCTTAAGACCTTTGGTTTACCAAATGAAGTCGAGCCTTTTTTCTATACCTTGGGCGTGATCCCCGTACTTAAAACCAATGTGGATCAAATCGATGCATTCTGGGCCGTCTTGGATAAAGCTGAGAAAGACAGCGGCTTCACCCATGAGAAGCGCACCCTAGCGGGCGTTGATTATCGTGCTTATTCACTTGCTGAAGAAGGTTCTACTGAGAAGGTTGACCTGTTATTTGCCCATAAAGATGGCATCTTAACTGTGACCTTATCTGGCACAACGATTGAGCCAGAAATCTTAGAAATGGCCTTTGGATTAAAGAAACCTACTCAATCCTTAGCCGCTTCAGGCATGCTGAAAGACATCATTAAAACTCATGGTTTTATGGAAGATAGCATCAGCTTTATCAACCACGTTGAGATTGTTAAAGCGATTACCTCTCCCGATGGCAATATGCTAGGCAAACAGCTTACTCAATTCATGGCGGAAGAAAGCCAAGGTGAAGATCCGTTAGCGGAAATCCGTACTCCTGAATGTAAAACTGAGCTAACCGCCATTGCTGCTAACTGGCCTCGTACTGTTGCGGGATTAACCGCATTTAGTTCGACCGAAAAAGAAAGTCATATGGCGGCCTCTTTTGTGGTTGAAAGCAAAAATCAGGCAATCTTAACCGCATTGCAAAAAATGCGCGGCTACATTCCAACCCACTTAGCTGACATTAACAGCACTATCTTCTCTATGGGGCTGGGGATTGACGTTAACGAAGTTGCGCCTTCACTGACGGCGATTTGGGACGACCTGCAAAAGCCGCAGTTAACCTGTGCTCCGCTTGCCGAGTTGCAAGCTGAATTAAGCCAACAGAGCCCTGCGATGCTGGGTATGTTTACCGGCATGGCTAACGGCGTTAAAGGTGTGAGCCTGTCATTGCTTGATTATAAGATGAGCACACAGGACCAAGAGCCTAAGCTTGAAAGCTTAGATGCCTTAGTGAGCTTAACGGCTGATAATCCTTCAATGCTGTTCAATATGGTGAAACCTTTTGCACCTATGCTGGCTGAACTGCAAGTTGCGGATAATGGCGAGCCTACCGACTTATCACCACTGTTAATGTTGCCACCTGAGATGAACATCAAGCCGATGCTGGCGATTAAGGGACAACATTTAGTGGTTTACTCTGGCGATAAAGGCTTAGCGTTAGCCAATAAACTGGCTGGCGAAAAGCCATCGGCCAATGGGCTTTACAGCATGTCGGCTGATTACGGTAAGATGTTTACCCCAGTGTTAACGCTATTAGAATTGACTGGCGAGCCGATTCCTGAAGAGCTGCAAATGCTGAAAGATTACAATATGCGCGTGCAAATGAGCTTCGATGTGAACAAACAGGGTATAGTGTTTGGTTCTGTGATGAACTCAAAAGCGAGCGAGAAGAAGTAAGCTTGATACCTTAGAGTGTTAATCGAAAAGCTAGCAGATTGCTGGCTTTTTTGTTAATTGGCTTGCGCTAACTTAGGTTGAGAACCGAGGGGCGTGTCTATGGATTTCGGTTTCGCAGCGCGCACTAAACTGACCAGCCCTTGCCATTCAATATCGCTGTTCTGTGGCAGCCAAATATCCGGCTCAGTGCCTTTTCCTGAAAGCAGCTCGCCCGCGGCGTCATAGGTAAGTGAGCTGCTAAAGCGAACATCTAAGTCACTGTTAGGTAAAGTGAATTGATATTGTCTGGCAAAATCCCCCGAGGTTTTTTCGCCAATCAGATTCACCCTAGACCAAGCTTTAGTGCGGTAGGCTATCCACTCGCATTCCTGTTTACACAAAGGACTGACAAGCAGCGCAAGGCGATTATTGCCTTCGGCTACAACTTCGGGTTTTGTGCGAACAAACCAAGGGCTAAATCGGCTTTCATCTATGCTTGGTAGACGCCTCGTTAACACCTTAAGTCGAGGCGAGCTGAGTTCCAGTGCCTCGAGCGGCCTAAAATTTAGGGGCCTTAAATAATCATTCCTCAGTTCTGGCGAGCGGCGGTAGTGAGCAAATCCCATGATTTGTTCAACCGCCGAGTGATACTGGCTAGTATTGGGCTGCATATCTTGATAACGCGACAACATGGTCAGTAATTTAGGACTAAAGCCCCTCGCTTGCCTCAAATCGACAATCAACAATGGTTGCTCCATGCCTTGGCGTAGGGCGTCTTGTTGTCTTTTATCGAGTTCAAAGGCATAGAGATCATCAATCTTGAGCCGTGCTGTCGTCGGATTAATCTGCTCTAATGAATAATCAGGCCTGATTGGCGCCGTCGGGGCCAAATTATCGAGTTGGGTGATCAGGCTTTCAAAACTCAGCTCAGCCTCATCCTCAATCGGTTTAACTATGGTTTTCGATGGTTGCGGCAGGGCGATAGTCACTTGCGTGGTCTGCAAATCATCATTAATTAAGCTGATAAGCACATGGGGTTTGATACTTAAGCCTAAGTCCTCCCGCAGCAAATTGAGTCGCTTGAGCCAAATCAGCTGCATCTCTTGGCTATTTTTTGCAGGCTCAGATAAATAGGCTTGGCTGGCCGAAATCCATTTGCTTAAGGGAATGCCATCGATATGGGTAATAAAGGGAAAATCGGCGCTGATGGGATTATTTTGGCTGTCCAAGGCGAGCCATTGCTCGTTGACGGGCCTGAGTGTTAAGGGCAGTTCGCCGCTGCTATTTTCGACTTTCGCAACCAGTGTCCCTGGGTCTTTTAAGGTATTAAGTAGTTTTGTGAGCTCGGCGGCGAAGCGCTCTTTAGGTACAACATCTTGATATTGTGCTGTGATTAACCCTGCCAGTCGTTTGAGCTGCTGCTCATTGGTCTGTGGGTCCAGTGCGTAAAATGCCGAGTGTTGCTCAATTTGGTCAAACAGAATATAGAGATCTTGGCGAATATCTTTGGTCGTTAGCGTGGGTTGTGCTTTTTTAGGAATAGCGAAAAACGCGAGCCTGATAAGGCTCGCGCAAATAATCACGCCCAGCAAACTAACGACAGTGCGATAGCTAAAATTCATATTCCTCCATGACAACTTACTTTTACTGCTAAAAAGGTGTGCGACTATCGATGTAAATGTCTATTTTGGCAATATAAATCACCTGAGCGCACCTTTTGCTCGTGTCCATTTGAGCAATTTAACAGCAGTTCTCATCAGTCAGCATAGAATTATGGCTATTTTTTGTGCCTTGTCACGGTTAAGAGACTAGAGAATATCGTTTAGGGAAACGCCAATACCAATACGTTGATTATGATGGTTATAGTCGATAAGGCTCTCACCATATCCGTTAAAATATTGAGTATAAAGGCGTAAATTGCCGATTATCGGGTAGCTCCAAGTAAATTCTGCCGAGCCTCGGTCAATATCTTTAAAGTTGGTTTTTAGGGTGAGGGTGAATCTATGGTCATCGATGCCATAAACCCCTACAAACTCGGCTTTACCTATGTATTCATCGATGTCAGGGTTATCATCTCCACGGGGTTGATGGATATCGGTTTTTTTATCCTCAGGAATACGCCACCACACCTTAGTGGCAAAGGCCAATGGACCGGCATCAAAAATCATAGTGCCATAGATGCGATTCCAACTTCGGGATAGTAACCCTGATCTACCATTCGATTGATGTACCGCACCAAAGCCCCAGAAGGAGTTGGTCACGCTGCCGATTTTCCAGTCATTGTTAAACAGCATAAAGATTTCGGGTTCGTGGTTAGTTTCACGGAACGGGGAAGAAATATCCTTGTTATACAGCTGCCAATAGGATTGGTTTGTGTAGGCAAAAAACAGGTGGCCATTGTCGCCAAACACGTTATACCAAAGAGGAAATTTAAAGCTTATCTGGAACTTAGCTTCCATTTCGTCCAGGGTATAGTCGTTTTCGGCCGCATCTTGGGCGAAGGGCGCCATATTGGGATCGGGATTGTAGGTGGCGGGTAAAATGTAATTCACTTTATGCGGCGTGATCACGAAGGGACGTTCTGAGGTGGCTAGCTCGTCCTGTACTCTTCCTTCAACAAGGGATTCTTCCGCTTGAAGTCCAGTACAAGTTAACAGCCCAATTAATGCGATACCTTTATAAAATAGGGACATCGGCCCTCCTTGATGTGTCTGTTTGCCTTACGCTTTCTCGTTGTTTGCCCAGCTTAACATTAGTTTGTGGATCTATTGTGAGAAACCCTGCCATTTGCCCAACTTGGTTATGGCGATATTGAACCTATTTTCGTGATCTAAAGAAGCAACTAAGTAGAATTTTTAGCAATAACATAGTGCGGTTATGTGACTTTATGCAAGTTTTGATTGCCGGAAAATCAGCTTTGAAATATTGATTTATCTTTTTATTTCAATTGTTTAAATTATTTTTAGGCCTGTGGCGCTTTTGCCGCCCTCAAGTATAGTGAATTGGCTTGATTCGAAGCCCTGTTGTTATTTCTTTTTGATATAACAATTAATGATTTTATATTTATTAAGGAATATAACTAGGGCTATATTGCAACACATTGATCTCATATCGGGGAATGTGATGGAAATTTTATCTTTACCGGGCCAAGGGGCGAAGGGCAAAGTCTGGCTAGTTGGCGCGGGCCCCGGAGACGTGGAGCTATTAACCCTCAAGGCTTGGCGCATTCTTAAGTCCGCCGACGCAGTGCTATACGATGCGCTTGTCAGCCAAGATATCCTCGATTTGATCCCCAAAGATGCAGAGAAGATTGCCGTTGGCAAACGTGCTGGTAAACATAGTGCTGCGCAGGATGAAATTAATCAGTTACTGGTGACTAAAGCCTATACCCGTAAAAACGTGGTACGACTCAAAGGCGGCGATCCGTTTATTTTTGGCCGCGGTGGTGAAGAGTTACAAACCTTAGTCGAAGCGGGCGTCGAATTTGAAGTGGTTCCTGGCATTACCGCCGCCAGTGGCACTTCGGCCTATGCGGGCATTCCATTAACCCACAGGGATTATGCTCAAGGGGTAACCTTTATTACTGGCCATTGTCAGCTTGAAAGCCGTCCGATGGACTGGCAGGGTTACGCTAATCCAAACAATACCTTAGTTGTGTATATGGGGATTTTAAATGCGGGCATTATTCGTCAAGGATTAATCGATGCTGGCCGTAGCCCACAAACCCCAGTGGCGATAGTGTCGAAGGCGACCACTCAGTCGCAGCAGCGTTTTATTGGCCAATTAGATTCGCTCGAACAGCTCGCGGCCGATCCGCAATTGCAAATGCCCGCCCTGATGATTATTGGCGAAGTGGTTGCGTTAGCTGACAGCTTAAATTGGTTCCAGCCTAAGGGTGAGGGCGAGTCAGCACTCGATACCGCGGATGCCGCCAAGATTGTGGCAAAAATTTAGTTAAATCAGATTTTTTAGAAATAGTTAAGTTAAATTCAGCTGCCTTTGGCAGCCCATTTTAGGTAAACGGAGAAGAGTATGGCCGGGCGTGAATTAAGCCACTTACAACAACTGGAAGCCGAAAGCATTCAGATCATTCGTGAAGTCGCTGCCGAATTCGACAATCCAGTAATGTTGTATTCCATCGGAAAAGATTCTTCGGTGATGTTACACCTTGCGCGTAAAGCCTTTTATCCCGGCAAGATCCCATTCCCCTTGCTGCACGTGGATACGGGCTGGAAATTCAAAGAGATGATCGCCTTTCGTGATGCGCAGGCGAAAAAGTTTGGTTTTGAATTATTAACCCACACCAACCCCGAAGGCGTTGCCCTAGGGATTAATCCCTTCGATCATGGCAGTGCCAAGCACACTGACATCATGAAAACCCAAGGCTTAAAACAAGCCTTAAACCAATATGGTTTCGATGCCGCATTCGGCGGTGCGCGACGCGATGAGGAAAAATCCCGCGCGAAGGAGCGGGTGTATTCGTTCCGCGATCGTCACCACAGATGGGATCCCAAGAATCAGCGCCCCGAGCTGTGGCGCACCTATAACGGCGCGGTGAATAAGGGCGAAAGTATTCGTGTCTTCCCTTTATCTAACTGGACCGAACTCGATATTTGGCAATATATCTACCAAGAAAACATTGAGTTAGTGCCACTGTATTTTGCCGCCGAGCGCCCTGTGGTTGAGCGTGGCGGTCAGCTGATTATGGCCGACGATGAGCGTATGAAGCTTGAAGAAGGCGAAACCATCAAGCATGAAGTGGTGCGTTTTAGAACCTTAGGTTGTTATCCATTGACGGCGGCGATGCATTCGCAGGCGGATAATCTCGAAAAAATCATCGAAGAAATGCTGTTAACTCGCTCGAGCGAACGCCAAGGGCGATTGATTGACTCGGATCAGAGTGCATCGATGGAGCAGAAGAAACGCCAAGGTTATTTCTAAACCAAGGCATTTCGAGCGCAGGTTAGAGACAGATTAAACCGATTTCGTGAATGTCCCGATGAAGGCTTTTAGAGCAATCAAGTACCAGTGATTTCACGAACAGTTGAGCAAGATAAGAGTGAGATAAAGATGGATAAAGCGGTCAATAAAACCAATCGTATGGCGGCAGAAATTAGTCAGCACGGGGTTAAAGAATATCTAGCCCAGCAACAACATAAAGGTTTGTTGCGCTTTTTAACCTGCGGCAGCGTAGACGATGGCAAGAGCACCCTTATTGGCCGTTTACTGCATGACAGCGCGCAGATTTACGAAGACCAACTCGCCAGCTTAAAAAATGATAGCGCTAAGATGGGCACAACGGGCGAAGCCATAGACTTGGCTTTGTTGGTGGATGGTCTGCAAGCCGAGCGCGAGCAGGGCATCACTATCGATGTGGCTTATCGTTATTTTTCAAGCGATAAGCGTAAGTTTATTATCGCCGACACCCCAGGCCATGAGCAGTACACCCGTAATATGGCGACTGGTGCCTCAACCTGTGACCTAGCGGTGATCTTAGTGGATGCGCGTTACGGCGTGCAGACTCAAACTAAGCGTCATGCCTTTATTGCCTCTTTGCTGGGCATTCGCCACTTTGTGGTCGCGGTTAATAAGATGGATTTACTCGGGTTCGATGAGCAAGTATTCAATCGTATCCGTAATGATTTCAGTGAGTTCGTAAAAGATTTTGGCGACTTAGATATCCACTTTGTGCCCTTATCGGCCCTCAATGGTGATAACGTGGTTGAGCCGAGTCTACATACGCCTTGGTATCAGGGTGGCACGCTGCTGGAGTTACTCGAAACCATTGATACCCAACGTGAACTTAGCGCCTTGCCTGTACGCTTCCCAGTGCAATATGTGTCGCGACCCAATCTCGATTTTCGTGGTTTTGCCGGTACTTTAGCCTCTGGCGTTATCAAGGTGGGTGACGAGGTGGTTGCGCTGCCTTCGGGTAAGCGTAGCAAGGTTGAACGCATTGTGACCTTCGATGGGGATCTTGCCGAAGCAACGGCTGGGCAAGCCGTCACTATCACCTTAGAAGATGAAATCGATATTTCCCGCGGTGACTTACTGGCACTGCCAGAGAGTGCGCCACAGGTTGCCAATCAAATCGTGGCTGACCTAGTGTGGATGGATGAAAAACCATTACAACTCGGCCAGTTATACGACATTAAAGTTGCGGGTAAGAAGACCCAAGCCTCTGTGACGGCAATCGACTATGTGGTTGATGTGAACACGCTTGCGCGCAGCAGCGCCGACACTTTAGGGCTCAATGCCATCGCCCGCGTGACCTTAGAGTTGACCGAAGATATCGTTTTCGATGCCTATTCTCTGGTACGTGATACTGGCGGCATGATCCTGATTGACCGTTTATCCAATGCTACTGTTGCGGCTGTGATGGTGGTATCGGGACAGCATGTGAACAAGCAAGCGTCTTCACAATTTAGCGCCTTTGAAATCGAGTTTAATGCGCTGGTGCGTAAGCACTTCCCGCATTGGCAAGCGATCGATATTTCAAAGCTTGGAGCCTAATACGTGAGTGACTTGTGGCTATTAGCTATAGTGTTGTTTGGATTAGTGGCTGGCTTAATCGCCGGCCGCATTAATCCCGCTGTGTTGTTTTTATTTGCTTTTTTACTCTGTTACCTCCTAGGAATGGTATCACTCGACACGGCGCTAACTAGCTTTACCAACACAGGTTTAGTCACACTGGTGTTATTGGTGCTGGCGGCGACGGCACTGGAAAAAACCTCACTGCTGGGCAAGTTAAGCCAAGTGATTGGCAATAATTCGCTTGCGGTGACTATGGCAAAACTGGGGTTTTCGACGGCGCTGTTGTCCTCTTTTACCAATAACACCGCCGTTGTTGCATCTTTGATTGGAGTGGTGCGCCGTAATCAGGCGCATGCTCCGGCTAAGTTGTTGTTACCACTTAACTATGCGGCGATTCTGGGCGGTACGCTGACCTTAATTGGTACTTCCACTAACCTTATCGTCAACTCGTTTGTCGAAAACGCGGGCTTGCCAGCGCTGGGGTTCTTTGAGTTCACGCCAGTGGCCACGCTGATTGTGCTGTTAGGCATAGTGCTGCTGATTGTATTGGCTAATACCTTACCCGACAGGCGAGAGGATACGACTGAAGAAACTCTGCCCTATCTGCTGGAAGCCCACGTGGCCAAAGGCTCGCCTTTAGTTGGGCGCAGCGTGGTGGATAACAAATTAAGAGCCCTGAAAAAGCTCTATTTAGTCGAGCTAGAGCGCAGCGGTATATGTATTTGTCCGGTTCCGCCACAGTTAGTGTTACAGGCGGACGATGTGCTGCGTTTCAGTGGCGCGGTGGAATCGGTGGAGCTGTTGCATCAATTCGATGGCCTAGATTGGTTTGGCAAACATCAAGCCAAGGGGCAAAACCTAGTCGAAGCCGTGTTAGCACCCTCATCAAGTCTAGTGGGCAGCAGCTTAAAGGAATCTCGTTTTCGCGAGCAGTTTGATGCGGCGGTTATGGCGATTCGCCGCGGCCATCATCCGTTAAAAGGTGGTTTGGGCGATATCGTATTACAACCAGGCGATGTGTTGCTGCTGACGCCAGGGGATGGTTTTAGCACCAATGCTAAGCTGAGTACCGAATTTGCCGCCGTAAGCGGGCTCGATTTAAATGTGCGTTTAGACACTAAACGTAGTCGTATCGTGTTAGCCGGATTTGTGCTGACGATTGGCCTGAGTCTGGCGGGGATTTTACCCTTGGCAAAAGGATTGGTGTTATTACTGCT
Source organism: Shewanella decolorationis (assembly GCF_004354305.1). Lineage (NCBI taxonomy): Bacteria > Pseudomonadati > Pseudomonadota > Gammaproteobacteria > Alteromonadales > Shewanellaceae > Shewanella > Shewanella decolorationis. Next base: position 769,728 of record NZ_CP037898.1, read on the forward strand.
GAGCTACTTTGCCATTGGCGCCGTGACCTTATCTGAACTTAAGCGTCGTTTCCCGCTGGAATTAGTAGTGATAGTCGGCAGTGCTTTGGGGCTGGCGAACCTGATGATGAGCACAGGTCTTGCCGATGGGTTAGCGCAAGGCTTGCTCGGTACCATCAATGGTTATGGGGTATTTGGCGCCTTTGTGGGGGTCTATTTAGTCACCTTATTGCTGACGGAACTCGTTACCAATAATGCCGCGGCGGCCTTGGCCTTTCCGATTGCCTATGCGGTGGCGCTGAATTATGGCGTTGATCCAAGGCCGTTTATTATGGCCGTGGTGTTTGGTGCCAGTGCCAGTTTTATTTCGCCCTATGGCTATCAAACTAACTTGATGGTGTTTAACGCGGGTAACTATCGTTTCAGTGACTTTTTGCGCTTAGGGTTACCGCTATCTGTGCTTTATTCCCTGATAGTGATTTTTATGGTGCCAGTTATCTTTCCGTTTTAATGATTTTTGTCTTAGGTTGTTACTCAACCTAAGGTTTGAGGAGTGTTTATGAGCAATATTGTGTGGCACCAACATAGCGTCGACCAAGCGGCCAGAGCCAAACTTAAGGGGCAAAATCCAGTGTTACTCTGGTTTACTGGGCTGTCTGGTGCGGGTAAGTCGACTTTGGCAGGGGCGCTTGAGCGCGCACTGTTTGAGGCGGGCTTTCACACTTATTTGCTTGATGGCGACAATGTACGCCATGGTTTGTGTAAGGATCTGGGTTTTAGCGTCGCCGATAGGGATGAAAACTTACGCCGTGTCGGCGAAGTGGCAAAACTCATGGTGGATGCGGGTTTAGTCGTACTATCAGCCTTTATCTCGCCGACCCGCGAGGAGCGCGATAGCATACGGGCACGTTTTCCTGAAGGGCAATTTATCGAAGTGCATGTGTCGACACCGCTTAACATATGTGAGCAGCGCGATCCTAAGGGCTTGTACGTTAAGGCTCGCCGCGGTGAGATCAGCAACTTTACTGGTATCTCATCACCCTATGAGGCACCCCTCTCTGCGGAGTTAACAATTGATACCAGTAAAGGGGATTTATCTTCCCAAGTCAGTGCATTGATTGATTATCTAACGGCGATAGGCGTTATTAATTCCAGTCGGTTAACCGCTTCGGCTTAGTCGTTAGCTTCTTCGCGATTATTGCTCAATTTTGAAATCCTTGGCAAACAGGGCTTGGAGTGCTTTGAGGTACTCATGGTCCTGTTTAGGCAAAACGAGTTGTGCCAGCTCATCGCCAATCGGCGTTAATCGATAGTAGCTAAACAGCAAGTTACCGCTCTTTGGGGTGAGCTTCATTTGGATACCGGGCATAGTGAGTTGGATCGGAGTTTTGCTATTCAGTAAACCGGTTTCGAACTCACTGCTGTGAAGGATCCCCGCATCGACCAAGGTAAGAATGCTCGAGTAGGGTAACCCAAATTGCGATAGTCCCAAGGTGATGGTCGTATGTTTGCGAAAATACTGCCCGAGTCCGCCAGTCAGTCGATAGCCGCTAATGAGTTTTAAGCGTTGTTCATTATTGACTTTGGCCGCCATACCCAAGGCCTTTTCGAGGATTTGTGCTTCTCTGTGGGTGAGTTGTTTGAGTAGCGCTAAGGTGCGTAGGCTAAAGTTGCCCGGATTGATAATTTCACTGGAGAGAATGCGTGCCCAGAGATCCTGCATCTTTCGATTGTGAATTTGTTCGGCCATCAGAAAAAATTGATGACTCCAGTCGGGATCGAGATCGACTCCTGTGACATCCGATGGCGTATAGCTCAAGGCGAGGGCGAAAATGGTTTCAACATTGGCCTGGTATTGGCTGGCAAGTTTACGCTCCCTATGCTGCGCGCGCTCGGCAATAGAGGCATTGGCGGGACGATATTCTTGCTCGCTGGCAAGCCCGAGTTGGCGCCCGAGTAGCAGAGCCTTTTTACGGGCTGACACTTCCGCTGCGGGGGCTGCTTCATCCGCAAGCATTAAAATATCTGAATCCTTCATGCCTTAATCCTGTGACCTATTCGCTGTTGATATGCGGGATACTTATTTATTCCGCACATCAGCTTAGTCGATTGTAATCCTTAAGTCGCTGCTCTAGATTGCTTTTTTGCATTCAACGATTGAACTTTATGCAAAGCGTTAGCTATCGAGGTGGACTTTATCTATCGCCTTCGTTGGCCATGCCCAGTAGGTTTCATTACCGGGTGATGGATAACGCGGCACATTGAGAGCCAATACTAATGAGCACACTGCAAAGCCTGCACCTATATAGAAGACTAGGGCGGGATCGCTTAGCCACAACAGGCCTAAGAGTACGGGGATAATGACCGCGGCGATATGGTTAATGGTAAAGCTGACCGACATAGTGGCGGCAATATCTTTGCTGTCGGCAATCTTTTGGAAATAGGTTTTCATGGCAATCGCCATCGCAAACAGTAAATGGTCAACCACATAGAGCGCGGCGGCCATATGGGGTTGTTCGACAAGGGCATAGCTGACAAACACAAAAAACAGCCCAATGTATTCCACTGTGAGGGCATTACGTTCACCAATACGGCCGATAAAGCGGCCAATTGCTGGGGCGAAAAGCAGATTAACTACATAGTTGATAAGGAATAAGGCGGTGATTTCGCTAACGCTATAGCCGAATTTCTCGACCATCATAAAGCCTGCAAACACCATAAAAATCTGCCGACGGGCGCCAGAGAAGAAGGTCAGTAAGTAATATAACCAGTAGCGTTTACGCAGGATCACCTTTTTATGTTGCACTTCATGGGTATCAAACTGTGGGTAATACAGGCTCATACTGATCACCATCAGTAAACCTAATACACCAATAATCAAGTACATATGCCAGTAATCTAACTTTAGCCAGGTCATGACTAGCCAAATACTGCCATAACCTACTAAGGCCGCCGCCGAGCGCCATGCGAGAGCTTTACCCATAAATGCCGCGGTGTCTTGTTTATCGACCCATTGCAGGGTGAGGGATTGGTTAATGGTTTCAAAATAATGGAACCCAACTGACATCAGAATTGTGGTCAGATATAACCCCAACACCTGCGGGAAAAAGCCTGTAATCGCCACGCCAATACAAAGCAGGGCTAACGAGAGCAGAGCGAAGGCTTGCTCGCGCACTAACAGCAATACAAAAATGGCGGTAAAGGCCAAGAAGCCGGGGATTTCCCGCAGGCTTTGCAGCATACCGATTTCGGCACCGGTAAATTGCGCTTTTTCAATCACGAAGTTATTGAGCAGGGCTTGCCAGACGGCGAAGACCAGCGACATAACAAAGGTCATCCACAGCAGTAATGCCTTGGGATTTGGGGTTTTATTTGTGTTCATCAATGGGGAACTCAGGCGATAAGTGAACAAATGCTAATGCTTTTACCCCATATTAGCTACCAGTGAGCACTTAGTCAGATTTCTGATTTTGTAACATTTTGATCCCTATGAAGCGGATATTTATTTTTGTGAGCAAGCTAGAATTACCGTATATCCAGTGTTTATTTGGCGCTAAGCCCGTGATCTATTTCATGTAAATCGATGACTAAATCACCTAGTATGCAATATCGTAATAGGCAGTTTGCTTTTTGCGTGATAAACCTAAATGCCGTTATCTGAGTTGTTCCTAATACAGGCGCATTGTGTATATCGTCGTTATCTTCTGTATTACGAGGGATTTAGTCCCACTTTTAACGGTATGTTGAGGTCAACATAAAGCCGCCGTCTTGTCTTTTTTCTGGCCGCTTTTTCTTGTTTTTGTTGAGATAATCGAGGCTTAAGTGAAAAAAATTCTGATCATCTTTTCCAGTGTTCATGGTCACACTCGTAAAATCACCAATCAGTTAGCGCAGCAACTTAAAGAGTTGGGTAATTCTGTGGTGATTGCGGATATTAAGGCTGTTCCAGCGATGGAATCCTTCGATAAGATCATTATTGGTGCCAGTATTCGTCACGGAAAACATAATCCGACCTTGTACGAATTTATTCAAAAGCATCAACAGATCCTCACGCAAAAGGTGAGCGGTTTCTTCTCAGTCAGTTTAGTCGCCCGTAAACCCGAGAAAAACACCCCAGAAACCAACCCGTACATGCAAGCATTTTTAAGTAAAACGACTTGGCGCCCAACCCTATTACAAGTGTTTGGCGGCAATCTCAATTACCAAGGTTATAATGCTTTCGATAGAAATATCATACGCTTTATCATGTGGTTAACTAAGGGGCCTACGGATCCTGTCACCAATGTTGAATACACAGACTGGCAAAAAGTGAATGAGTTTGGCCTTCAGATCCACCAAGCCTAAACGGGTTAATGGAATAAGTCTGTCACAAGGGTAAGCAGCTATGTCGGAAAAATTAATGCAGGCACTCGGTTTTTTATTGGCACGTTTGCACGTTTGGATTGTGCTGTCTTCTGCCTTACTCGTCTGTACTAGCCCGTGGATTTTTATTGGCAGAAGCCTGCGCGCTAATGCCAGCATTTGGGATTACCTGCATGTTTACCTTGGATTAATTTGCGCTGCTCTGGGGATTTTATTTTTACTGCGCAATACCCTTCAAGGGAAATGGCACCAGTACTTTGCCTGGTTAGTGGGAGATTGGGGCCAATTAGCGCAGGACATTAAAGGGCTGTTTAAGGGCAAATTACCCGTTGCGGGCGGTAAGGGCTTATTCAGTACGGTTGAAGGTATGGGCATGTTACTGCTGGTGGCTACAGGATTAACTGGCGTGGTATGGTTTATGTATCAAGGTACCCCGCTCGCGATGATATGGCGTGGATATCATCAAATCTGTGCCGATTTCTTTATCGGCTTTTTAGTTGTCCATCTGATTCTTGCTGCAACTCATATTATTGAATTTATAAGACAATAATTCCCTCGTTAGTATTTCATTTACCCCATCAACCTGTATGTTGCCGTCCGATATTACACATTGGCTTACGAATAAATTGAGCGGTTCGGCGAGTATCAATTCTCTATGCTATTGATACCTCACCGAACCACCTGAGTTGATTAGCTCAAGCGTTTTTGACGGCCAAGAGCAACTGCTGCGGCAAAGGCTAAGAATAACCAGTTTACGCTACCGCCAGAACTCTTAGGTGCCTGAGCATCTTTTTCGACGGCAAGATAGTTAATCAGGCCAATTAATTCATCTAAGGTTTTGATACTACTTAAGTTAACCGCATATTTATCATTCACGATAAAAGCGGGAACGCTTTCAACGCGGAATTGGTTCTGCTGGGCACGCCATAGGGCGAGTTTTTCATCTGTACTCTTGCTGTCGGCCAGTTTGTCGTACTTGGCCGCATCGATACCAAACTTAGCGAAGACTTGTTTAATGTCGTTTCGGCTGTTGATTTGTGACTCGTGCTTGTGCCCTGGTGCGCTGTGGTCATGGCCATTAGCGCCTTCTTCCCCTTGAATCGCGGCAAACATGGCGTGGGTTAATTCATCTTTATTATCTAACTCTTGAATTACAGCCAGTGAGCGCATCACTTCGGTGCCTATGTCGCTATTCATAAAGTCAACATGCTTAGTATCAAATGCGATGCTTTTGTTTAGGTTCGCTTTGATATCAGGCAGATAGTTGGTTTCCATATTGAAGCAGTTATGGCAATAAAAGGAGAAAAACTCGGTCAGTTTTGGCTCACTACTCGGGGCTTTGTCAGAGATTTGAGTGTAGTGAGTACCTTCAACAAAATTAGCTGCAAAGGTGCTAAATGGTGCAACGATTAAGGCGACAGCCAAGGCGATTGGTTTGATCATAGAACCCTCAAAGTCGGTTAGCGTGAATTCATCGTATCGATTGGGATGCGCAATTAACTCAATTGGCGAGATGACTTCAAACTGAAAAATACGCTGGGCTTTTACCCGCGAGATTATGGTTTTAGGTTAGTTTGAGATGCTTAATTATCGCTGAATTCAGCTGCGGATATTGGACTAAATCTGTGATCCCGCTGGAGTTTAACCATAAGAATTGCAGGACTGCAAAGGGGATCACAGTTATAAAAGGGAAAACTTAAGCAATATCCCGCAGGGATTGCCAAGCCTCACAGACCTCACGGAAACGCGCGGCGTCACCTTCGGGTCTATCGGGGTGCCATTTCAGCGCTAAACGGCGCCATTGTTTGCGGATGTCCCTTGGTGTGGCGCTTTCATCCAACTCGAATACTCTCAGGGCATGGCCCTTGTGCATCAAATTCACATTCAAGCCAATATAGCTCTTATAACTGCTCCAGAAGGCCTCTAATAATTCGCGAACTACATTTTCACTGGTGTCGTAGTTATTCCAATCAAGATAGTATTCCCGCAGGGAAGTATCTTCCATTATCAATAGGTTAACGTTAGAAGGGACTAGGCGGAAAATTTGGATTTGCATGGCTTTGACTTGCAACCACTGCTTAGGTAGCAGAATTTCTTGCAACTCAAACAGGGCATTCATCAGTAAAAAATTACGTTTAAAGAGGTCGTTGCCTGGATTTTCATCTAACTGATGAATGAGTCCTCTATTTTGCAACTCAGTCGCAAGATGGTGGATTTTCCAACTTTGGTTGGAGGCTTGTAATACGGATAACACGGGCCAGATTAATGGGTTATCGCCCTTGGTTGTCGATACCTTTGCCGATTGAGCTTCTGCACTGAGTGAAGGTTTAGCGAGTAGCATACTGACAGTCCCATCCTAAGTTGTTATCAAGCAAGAGTGGCGAAATGTAAGGTTTCCCTATATCTATAAGATTATTAATGTTTTTATCTTATTCTGAGCCATTAAATTTACGCATTAGGTACACACTATGCCACAGTGCAAAGTGTAGGCAAAGATGGATTTTAGAGCAATTAGGGCTCTGGTCACTCCGACTTTGGTTGGTTTTAACTGTGATAATTGTATTGTGATAGTCTGGAGTGGAAGCAATAAAAATGCCCTTACTTATCTATGTAAGCAAGGGCATTTATCGTCTTTAGCTTAGATTGGCTAAGAGCTAATGACTTAAATTTCGGTAAAGATAACCTCTTGCGCTAAACGCGACTTAGGTAACTTAGCGTTAAAATCTTCTTCAGAGCGGTAACCTAGAGCGACCACGACAGAAGCGCACAGGCCTTTTTCACGTAAGCCTAAGACTTGATTGAGTTTAGTGGCATCGAACCCCTCAATTGGGCAAGCATCAATATCGAGTACACTTGCGCCTAACATTAAGGTACCGAGCGCTAAATACACTTGTTTTTCCATCCAATGTTGGACGTCTTTTAATTCAAATTTGTGCATATTGGCAAAGAAAGAACGGCCATTATGTTGACCTTGTTTGGCTTCTTCATTGGCAAAACGGCCATCTTTAGCCTCTTGCTCTAGCACTTGCAATAAATGGGCTTCATCGAGTTGAGTACGGGTGCACAGTACGACTACGTGGGAAGCATTGAGAATTTTTTGAGTATTGAAGGCATAGTTTTCGGTCGCTTGTGCGATCAAGGCTTTGCCTTCCGCCGTGCCTGCTAACACAAAGTGCCAAGGCTGCGAGTTGGTCGATGATGGGCTGAACTGCAGTAAGGTCTTGATTTCGGCAATCTTATCGGCAGGAATCGTCTTGGTTGGATCAAAGGCCTTAGTGGTGTAACGCTTTTTAGCGAGAAAACTTAAATCACTCATGTAACGGCTCCAAATCATCTAGGAATACAAATTCAACCTCAGCATTTTAAGCGGGTTTGGGTAAAAAACAATGTGATCAAAACAGCTATCAGTTTCAAAATATTTTTGAAATTAATAGTCGTTTTGCGTCATGAAATGATTAGGGACTTTTTTGAATAGCTGTTAATAGCAAGAGTCAGCTAATGGCGTTATGGCTGGTTAAACAAATTTTTGAGTGCTGTTTTGTTGATAACAGGGATATGGTCGATGCCAAAAATGCTGAGTTAGATCAAAAATCCTCCATAATACAGTTGTAGCACGTGTGGTTTAATCTATTCCTTTTGCTACATTTTTTATTAAGCCGAGCTTAAAGTTTTACTTAGGGGAATGTATGGCGAGATTATGTATGTTGCTAATTGCGCTTAGTCTATTACCACTGTCTTCCAGCTATGGGAAAGAGCTTAAATTTGCAGTTGTTCCCAAATTTTATAGTGTTTTCTTTGACCAAAGTAAAACCGGTTGTGTTGACGCCGCTGCACAAATAAAAGGGGTTGAGTGTATCTACCGAGGACCCGAATTAAGTAGTGTGAGATTGCAAGATCAAGTGATAAATCAGCTTATTGACGAAGGTGTTGATGGTATTGCCGTTGCGGTTACCCAATCTAAGTATTTAATTGAAAATAGCCTTAAAAGAGCAAAGGAAGCCGGCATACCCGTTGTTACCTATGATTCTGACTTTGATGCTTCTATTAACCAAGATCCCAAGAATTTTCGCTTAGCCTATATCGGTACTGACAATTTTGAACTGGGTAAATCATTAGGGGAGGAATTAAAAAAATTACGGCCTAATGGAGGGACGTTAATCATACAATCTGGGCGACCAGATTCCCCCAATTTGAATTTAAGACTGATGGGCGTTCGCTCCGCATTATCAGGGACTACATACAGTGTTCCTCCCGGGAAAATGCTAAATAACGAGCAGGGCTGGACTGAAGTGCGGGAACCTTTGTTTAATTTTGACCAACTTAGTCAAGCGGTTAAACAAATGGAGTCCGTGATGAAAGGTAAGCCAGTGAAGGCCGACTCCTTCGTTTCCGTTGGTGGTTGGGCACAAAATGATGCAGCCCTCTACCGAGAAATGATGGCACCCTATCAAGATAAAATCGATAAAAAGGACATCGTCATTATTATTACCGACACCTCTCCAGAGCAATTAGCTATGTTGAAAGACCGCCTTGCCCATATCAACATTGGTCAAAGTCCCTATGAAATGGGTAGGCAGGCCATTTTGACCTTATATAAAATTGTCACCAAACAAAAATACGACGACATTATCTACACACCTGTGACCTTTTGTACTCAACAGAACTATGAGACCTGCGAAAAACCTGCGGGAATGTAATGCCATAGAGGTTATGTTCTAGAAACAGTTTTAGAGTGTGTAGCCCCAAAGAAGTCACAAACAGATGTTTGCACAGTCTTTTATATCCATAAGTTGGTGATAAAAGATCATCGGCCATCTGTTGCTTGGAGTAGTTTGACTTAACCTATCAATATTCAAACATGACAGTGGATCAGACTTGGTTAGCCTAGTTGTGCGACTCTTACTATTTTTGGGTGGCTTCGGGCGAACGCGCTTTTGCCCCATTCCGTGTATCGGCTCGTTAGCTCAACCGATAATTCCCACTCCTGCTGCCATACAAATTCTTATCTATTTGCCTATGTTTGGCCTTACCAGAAATCGACTAACAATCTATGGGTATACAGTCGTATTTAGATTTAGGTGTTTGGTATGATTTTTAGACAAAATCAGTGCGCACTAATTCCATCCGCAATAAATAAAACGCTATAAAATCAACTGACTATAGAGGATGAGTTTTAGTTAATAGGTTTGGAAAACGCGCATGCGCGTTTTTCCAGATGGTGTATTTTATAAAAAGCTGATAACTTCTGCATAAACAGATAGTTAACTGTGCGCATTTTTACTGGTCTAACGTGATAAACGCGCATGCGCACTAATAAAATGTTAACCCCAATGGAGAGTTCATTGCCACAAACGAAATTGGAAGTAGAGCTGCCAGAATCTGATTGGCACAACTACGGGTCAGAAACCTTATGGGGAACTCTTATAGAGGGCGACATTTATCAAATTGATAATGTGCCAGTTTTCGCTTATGGACTTTCGTGTGGCGATAAGGTTCGTGTAGTTATCGAAGAAGGCAGGGCGTTTCCAATCGTTGAAGAGGTTGTTGCCGGCGGCGGTCATTCTACCTACAGGCTCATGATGCCATCTCAGCGGGGCGCAGAACACAACCCAGAATTTGAAAAGTATTGGAAGCCACTAGAAGAAATTGGTTGTAACTTCGAGGGTTATGATGCAACAGTAATTGCTATCGATGTTCCATCGCAAACAGATATCTATCAAGCATATAGCTTGCTTCAAGCTGGCGAAGATAATGGCGTATGGTCGTTTGAGGAGGGGCATTGTGGTCATCAGCTTGAGGGTTAACAAGTCAAAGCACTCGGACTTGGTAAAGCTGTCACCTTTTTTGTTTCAAAAAAGCCGCCATCTTCACCAAGCCGGTGTTTGAGGCGTTAGCCCATAGAAATTTTCATCTGAGAATGACGAGTTAGAGTTAATAACCTAACTCATTTATGTCCCAAAGCATGCTGTGTGTTTCTTTAAAACCTGCAAACTACACCGATGCTAAAAGGGTGAGCCATGGTGATTAGCGAGACGACCGTCCGCCCCAAGGACGGGGCGGTCGAGCATCCACGGATGGACTCGCTGCGTGTCGTCGAGCAAACACCATGGTTCGCCTTTCAACATGGGCATGAATTTAATGACTAAGCAGTGATATTAGCCTTTCAATTTTTCACGCTCTTCTGTCTCAAAGCATGCAGAGTCTCATCAAGCAAATACCATTGTTCACCTTTCAATGTTGTATAAGTCTTTATTACCTCAGCACCTTACTTAAAAAGCTTTGGGTTCTGGCTTCTTTGGGGCTGGTGAATAGTTCCTCGGGGACATTGGACTCCACCACATAGCCGCCATCCATAAAGATGACTCTGTCGGAAACATCGCGCGCGAAACCCATTTCGTGGGTCACAATCACCATGGTCATGCCTTTTTGCGCTAAGTCCTTCATTACATCCAGCACATCGCCGACCATTTCAGGATCGAGTGCCGAGGTGGGCTCATCGAATAGCATCAGGTCCGGCTCCATCGCCAGCGCGCGGGCAATGGCAACCCTTTGTTTTTGTCCACCCGAGAGACTCGAAGGATAGGCATTGGCTTTATCCTGCAAACCCACTTGAGTGAGCAGCGACAGCGCCTTGTTATCGGCTTCGGCTTGGGTCATTAACTTTAGGCTTACAGGTGCTAAGGTAATGTTTTGCAATACGGTTTTATGGGGGAATAGGTTGAAGTTTTGGAACACCATGCCCACTTTTTGCCGCAATTTATCGACACAGGCATCCTTGGCGGTAATGGATTGCCCTTCGATTTCAATATCCCCTTGGGTGGGTTTTTCTAACAGATTGATGCAACGTAAAAAGGTACTTTTACCGCTGCCGCTGGGGCCGATAACACTCACCACTTCGCCTTGGCGAATATGTTCGTTGATGCCCTTAAGGACCGCATTATCGCCGTAACTTTTGTGTAGGTTGGTTATGTTAATCACTTTGCTTCAACCTCTTTTCGAATTTCGACAGCATAAATGTGAAGCTGTAGGTCAGGAACAGGTAAATCAGTGCACAGGTAAAGAGTGGGATACTGTCTTCAAAGGTGCGGCTACGGATAATCTCGCCCGCCCGCATCAAATCAACGCCGCCAATAAAGCCAATTACGGCGGTTTCTTTGAGTAGCACGATAAACTCATTGCCTAACGCGGGCAGAATATTCTTAATCGCCTGCGGCAGAATAATCAGCTTCATGGTCATCGCCTGTGACAGGCCGAGCGAGCGAGCTGCTTCGGTTTGACCTTTATCGACGGCTTGGATCCCTGCGCGAATAATCTCAGAGATATACGCGCCGCTGTTTAAACCAAAGGCGATAATGGCTGCAGTAATTTTATCGACATCGAGCGCTGCCAGTACGATAAAGTAAAGGATCACTAACTGCACCACTACAGGCGTTCCGCGGATAACGCCAACATAAAGTTCGGCGGGAAAGCGGATATACCACTTAGATGACATCTTCATCAGTGTGGTGCCCACGCCTAATACTGCGCCTAATAACATGGCGAAGAAGGTCACAGTCAAGGTGACTTTTAAGCCGTTTAAGATCAGCAGTATGCCTATCATGCCGTCGTCGCCAATCGGGCTAAACAACGAAGTATTGATTGCTTCTAACATAGGGATCACTTGATATGGGCTGAAACAAGTGCCTGATACTGGCCGCTTTCTTTCAGGTTTTTCAGCGTATGATTAATACTATTGAGGAGTTCGGGTTGCTGTTTGGAGACGGCAAAACCATAAAACTCGGGAGGAAAATCCAGCTTAATCAGTTTGAGATCGGGGTTTTTCGCCAGATAGTTCGCCGCGGGCTCGCTGTCGAATAGCACTAAGTCGACTTTGCCATTTTTCAGTTCCATGATGGCTTCAAAGCCTGTGTTAAACGCCGTGACATTTTGGGTGTATTTTTTAGACATCATATCGGCGGTTGAGCCGAGCTGTACCGCAAAGTGTTTATCTTTAATGTCATCAAGGGTATGAATGGTGTCGTTATTTTTATTCACGAGCAGCACTTGAGTCGCTTCGTAGTAGGGCTCCGAAAAGTTAACGCTGGCTTGGCGCTCTGGAGTGATGGTCATGCCTGAGGCGATAAAATCAATCTTGCCAGAGTTTAGCGCGACGATCAGTGAATCGAATTTCATGTTTTCGATTTTAAGCGTCTTGCCGGCATCCTTAGCGATTTGCTTGGCAAGTTCAATGTCGAAGCCTTTGATTTCGTCGCCACTTTGTCCTCCAACGTATTCAAAGGGCGGGAAGGCCGCATTGGTACCAACCACTAAAACATCGTTGCTTTTCCCACATCCAGCTAACAACAAGGTGGCAGTCAGCGCTAGGCCGCCTAATAACATGGATTTTTTCATTTAAGACTCTCTTTTGAATGACTCGCAATGTGGCGACTATAGGGATATACAGCATGGGTGTCAATAATTATGCTTTAAAAATGATTAAAAATTCATTGGTGAGTGTGGGTAATTTAGATAGGATTCTATGTTTAATAGGATAGTGTTATTTGATATCAATAGATTTTTAAAAAGTTACCAAATTGTTTAGGGTGACCGTGAATAGCAATTTCACGGTTTTAAACCGCGAGATATGCAATTTTTTATTCACTTTGGCGAAAGGGATGGATTTTTATGAACTATCTCAGATACAAATGGTAAAAACTTCATTAAATTACACTTAAATCATCTAATCTTAATGCAGTATTAAACAGTATTTTATGGAGCGAAATGTGAGATACCTAACTCTGGCACCAGTGGCACTCCTTCTCGGTTTAACCACCTCAGTCAGTGCAGAAGAATCCACCCAATGGCATTACACCATGGGGATACATGATTTTATTGTGGAGCAGGAGAGTTCACATACCTTTGGATTCAACGGCAATATTATGATTGAACATACCACTGCATCGGATATTTATTTGTCTGCGGTGCTGGATATGTTTATCGATATTGATACGGATAAGCTGGATCCTGACCATATTCCAATGTGGTTCAAATCGGAATATGCCGCTCTTGGAGAGCTTTATCGTTTTTCTCCCGAGTTGTCCTTAGGGTGGCAAGTGGATTTGCAGGGCAAGCGTAACACCGTAAGTTCAGTGGAGAAGCAGGCGAAGTTTTTTCCCGGCCTCACAGCCAATTATCATGGCAAACAAACCAAAGCCCAGCTGAAAGCGGGCGCGGGCTATTACTATTTAGAAATCGATGATGACGTCCCCCGCACCCGTGGTTACGATCGGGGTGACTTTGGTAATAGCGAGTTTGCTTATACTGTGATGGGCAGTTTTGGCGTTGATTTTACGCCAAAATTTGATCTGAATTTAGCCGCTCAAACCTGGAACGATGGCGACCAATGGCTTGAGAATCAATACCGTTTGACCCTGAGTTATGACACCGATTATTGGGAAAAGGGTAGCCAATGGTTACTGTATGTTGAACATACTGAATATAACTTGGACCCCTATGCTAAGGTGAGCGTAAATTCGCCCAATTACTTACCCATCCTGCCTTGGGATAACGATACCTTAGTGCGACTTAGTTTAGTCGTGCCTTGGTAGTATTACTTTTGGGTTAAGTGTTTCTCCACTAACGCAATCATCGCCTGCGCCGCAAAGGACAATACCTGTTCTTTGCGCCAAAATAGCGATAACTCCCAGCGCAGTTCATCGCTCGCCAATGGAATATTCACCACCCCCGACACGCTGTAACGCCGCGCAATAGAGCGCGGCAGTATCATCACACCTGTTCCCGCTGCCACCAGAGCGATACCAAAGTCGGCTTGGCTGACTCGAGTGATGTTTTTAGGAGTAAATCCTGCGTGTTGGCAAGCGGTTAACACCAGTTGATACAAGGTATATTCGGTCTCAAACATCACTTGCGGCTCATTGATTAAGTCGTGGATTGACAGTATTGGCCGTGAGGTGAGGGGATTTTCCTTGGGCAGCACTACCACCATAGGATCGTTAAACACCCGAATGCCGTGGTAACCATCGTCGAGGTTGATAATCCCGGTTGCCAGTTCGATTTCACCCTTTTGAATCGCTAAGGTTTGCTCGACGCCGCCGCGCACCAGCAGATGCATATCAATTTGCGGATATTGCTGGCGATACTTGGCAATAATAGGAGCAAAAATCTCAGCACTGCCGAGCGGCGCGAGACCGAGTTTTAATTCGCCAGCAGTTAAACTGCGCTGGGCACTGAGTTCGGCCAACATGCGTTGTCGGCCAGCGAGTAACTCCTTGCCATGGCGATAGACCACTTCTCCCGCTTGGGTGAGTTTGACCTGAGTGCCACGTTTGCCGCGCTCGAGTAGCACGAGATCCAGTTCTTCCTCTAATTGGCGCAGCGCCTTGGAAAGGGCGGGTTGGGTGAGGTGAACTTTTTCGCTGGCCTTACCAAAACCGCCGGCATCGATGATCTCGATAAAATAACGCAGCACTTTAAGATCCATTATCTTCCCTATAATTCATTCTTAAAATTCATGGATTACATTCTTAATATTCATTTTTTTTATCAAATAGGCAAGCCTAAAATAATCCCATAGCAACTTTTAGTGTAAATCGAGAAACCGCATGTCTTTCCTACAAGCCGCAATACGTCGATGCCGTCATGGGGCTTTATTGTTAACTCAAATTGGCCTCTTCTGTTTATTGTCTTTCGCCTGCCATTGGTTTGCGACTTGGGCGCATTCACCTGTGCCTGGTAGTGTGCTGGGTCTAGGTATCTTACTGATTTTACTTGCGACTAAATTAATCCCCGAAAACGCCGTGCAGCTTGGTGCCGCTTGGCTGATAGGTGAGTTGCTGCTGTTTTTTATCCCGCCAGTGATCTCTGTGATCAAGTACGAAGGCCTGTTTGAGCAATATGGGGTGAATATTCTCTTCACCTTAGTGGTGGGCAGTGTGTGCGTGATGGTGGGGACGGGATTTGTGGTTGACCGAGTATTTCGTTTCGAGCGTCAACTCAATATCAAAAAGCATGCACGCCGCCATGCTAAGGCCGCCTAATGTTGAGCCTTAACTTAAGCCCTGAGGCTGTTTCTGAGTTGCTGTTTTCGCAGACGGGATTGGCGCTTATCAGCTTGTTATTAACGCTGTTCTGTTACTTTGCGGCCAAGCGATTATACAGGCTCCACCGTGTGTGGTGGTTGGCGCCGATTGTGCTCGCGCCTGTGGTGATAACGCTCTTAGTGTTTAATCTCGATATTCCGCTGCCAACTTATTTTGAATATACCCATTGGTTAATGGCGATGTTGGCACCTGCGACGATCGCATTTGCTTTGCCGATTTATCGGGAGCGTAAACTTATTCGCCAATATCCGTTGACCATTGCCCTTGGGGTGATAGCAGGACTGTTGCTGGGTATGATCTCCAGCTGGCTGTTAGTGAAATTTGTGCCGCTGCCAGTCGAGTTATCGAAGAGTTTATTGGTGCGCTCGGTATCTACGCCCTTTGCGATGGAGGCCACAAGCGCCTTCGGCGGTGTGCCAGAGCTGACCGCCATGATGGTGCTTATCACTGGCATTATCGGCATGTTAGTGTGCGAGCCGCTGTTCAAGCTGATGCACATTCGTACATCTTTAGGTAAAGGCGTGGCACTGGGCGCCTCGGCCCACGGTGCGGGCGCCGCAAAAGCCAGTGAGTTAGGCCAGCAAGAGGGCGTTATTGCCAGTTTAACCATGATTTTTATTGGGATTGCCATGGTGCTGGGCGCGCCCGTATTTGCCGTGATTTTCAGTTAGAGTGAGTCAGTTATTCGCTAAACTTGCGTTAATCTTCTCCACCTTTATTGCGATTTTGTTTGTTTAAATGATGTTGTTTTGCCTCTTAGGGCGCTAACCTCTGCTTGGGTTATGCGCCCATTTTTTTAGCTGGCGGCGAATGTTGAAATCTAGTGACACTCAATTAAATCGAATAGGGATATAGGATGGATAAGCAAACACGGGTATCGAATGTGACATTGAGACCCATAGGACAAGACGATCTGGAATTGATCTTCACCCATCAGCAGGATCCGATAGCATCCCAATTGGCACAGTTTCCCTCGCGGGATCGCGAGGCGTTTTACCTTCATTGGCAGCAAAATATCCTCGGGCAGGCATCGGTGCTGGCACGGGGGATAGAAGTCGATGGCTTGCTCGTTGGCAATATCGGCCATTGGCATATGGATGGTCAGGCGATGATTGGTTACTGGATCGACCGTGCATTTTGGGGTCGTGGGGTAGCAACACTAACCTTAAGCGCGTTTTTACCTTTAGTGACCTCAAGGCCGCTCTTTGCCCATGTGGCTCAGCATAATGTGGCGTCCCAGCGGGTGTTGCTGCGCCATGGGTTTATTCAGACGGGGAACACTATCCAAGAAGAAGGGGATGTCGCCCCATTGATTGAATTTAAGTTGTTATAGTGCGGCTGTGTTGTGAGTAGGAAAACGGCTTAACTCTTCAAGCTATTTGAAACCTTATGTCAATTTCCTACAAACCATAATCAATCTACATACAACTCTGCAGCAATTATTCAAACGCCTGTTGCGAACGGCCATTTTGCCTAGAAAATTTTAATACTATTTTCATAAACTGGCGCCAGTATTGAATATTGTCACTATGAGATATTCCATTGCGACGAAATTATGTTAGATTCTGGCGAACTGATGGAGATAGAGGTATGGTTATCACTGTCATCAACAGTTCTCCACAGGGCAGTCACTGCAATAATGCTTACTTTTGCAGAGAAGTGTCAGGAAGTTACACCAAATCAGAGTCTGCTTATGCAACCCAATTTATTTCCCGAACAAAGACATTTAAATCGTGAGCCGATGGTGATGCCGTCGGTGGAAGCTCAGTCTACCCGTAGTCGTTTACAACGCATGGTAGGCAGTGTGCTACTCACTTGCAGCGTGTTGTTAAGCTTATCTGCTTGTGCCGCGGGTAAGGCGAGTGCACCGCAGGAAGAAGAGTTTAGCTACGCCTGGTTGAAAGGCTATGCCCATACGCTGGCGACTGAGTCCTATGTGAGCCATAAGGGTGAGTTGCCAAAAAGCTTACAGGGCATGAGCTGGGATGATTACCAGCAGTTCCATTTCAAGAAAAAAGCCGCCCTGTGGCGTGAGGATGATTCGGAGTTTCGCGCCGAGTTATTCCACTTAGGCCTGTACTTCGATACGCCTGTGCATATTTACCAATTGGAAAATGGCAAGGCAAAGCTTATCGAATATTCGTCTTCCATGTTCGATTACGGCAAATCCAAGGTAAAGGGTAGCCAGCTACCAAAAGACCTAGGTTTTGCTGGGTTTAGAATGCAGTTTAATACCGACTGGCAGCGTGACGTGGTCGCCTTCTTAGGTGCCAGCTATTTCCGCGCCGTAGGTCAGGAAATGCAATATGGTCTATCTGCCCGTGGTTTAGCGGTAGACACTGCGCTGCCTAAACCTGAAGAATTCCCCATGTTTACCCGTTTCTGGTTAGAGAAACCACAACCGGGCTCTAATATTGCGACTGTGTACGCTCTGTTAGATTCACCAAGTGTAACAGGGGCTTACCGTTTCGATATAGAGCCGGGTGAACGTTTAAAAATGAAGGTCGATGCGGCGATTTACCCGCGTAAGGCCATCGAACGTTTAGGCGTTGCGCCACTGACCAGTATGTACATGGTGGGTGAAAACGACCGCCGCACGGGTTACGACTGGCGCCAAGAGATCCACGATTCAGACGGCCTTGCCATGCACACGGGTAACGGTGAGTGGATTTGGCGTCCGCTGGGCAACCCAAGCAACCTGCGTTTCAATGCCTATAGCGATGAGAATCCAAAGGGCTTTGGTTTAATGCAGCGCGACCGTAATTTCGACCATTATCAAGATGATGGTGTGTTCTACGAGAAGCGTCCAAGCCTGTGGATTGAGCCAACGGGTAATTGGGGTAAAGGTTCGGTGCAGTTAGTGGAAATTCCAACACTGGATGAAACCTTCGACAATATCGTGGCGTTTTGGAACCCCGCTGAGCCCATTCAGCCTGGCCAAGAACTACTCTACAGCTACAACATGTATTGGGGCGGTATTCCACCCGTTCAGTCACCCCGTGCTCGCGTAGTCGATACCTTTACTGGTATTGGTGGTGTGGTTGGTCAAAAGCGTAAGTACTATAGCAAGCGCTTTGTGATTGATTTTGCTGGTGGTTCTTTACCTATGCTGGGTAAAGATACCCAAGTGAAGGCGGTGATTTCTACCTCTCAAGGTCGTGTCGAAATTGAATCTGCTCGCCCACAACATGCGATTAACGGTTACCGCGCTATGTTTGACTTAGTGCCACCAGAAGACAGCGTAGAGCCAATTAACCTCAGAGTATACTTAGAGGTCGATGGTCAGCCGTTAACTGAGACTTGGATGTACCAATGGACACCACCGCCAATGAACGAGCGTGAGTTGCATAACGCCGGTCATCTGCAGTAAGCCGTGACTCAGTTTTAAATCTTAAAACGCCAGCCCAGTGCTGGCGTTTTTATACTCACTCCTTAGTTAATTGCAAGCCTGATACGAGGTTATTGAGGAGTAATTCACTTTTTGACAATCTAAATAATTTTTCACTGTCAAAGAGACCAAGCTTAGGCGTAATCTGTGGCGTCCTCGTTATAGGTTAGCGATTCATGTTTGAGATATTGACTTCTATCGGCCTGGGTTGGTCGGTAGCTTTAGTGCTAGCAGTGTTATTTGTGCTGGCGTACGAATTTATCAATGGTTTCCACGATACCGCCAACGCTGTTGCCACAGTTATCTACACCAAGGCGATGCCCGCCAATCTCGCGGTGATTTCTTCAGCTCTGTTCAACTTTGCCGGTGTGCTACTCGGAGGGCTTGGCGTGGCCTACGCCATAGTGCATTTACTGCCGGTGGATTCATTATTAGGAATGGATTCGACCCAAGGGCTGTTGATGGTGTTCTCGCTACTCTTCTCGGCCATTATTTGGAATTTAGGTACTTGGTATTTTGGTATTCCAGCTTCCAGTTCCCACACTTTGATTGGTTCGATTATGGGTGTTGGTGGCGCATTTGCTTGGATACACAATGAACCTGTACTGCATGGTATCAACCTTACCAAAGCCACGCAGATTATGCTGTCGCTGATCATCTCGCCCACGCTCGGTTTTGTGCTGGCGGGAGTACTTTTGTTGCTAATGAAGTTCGTGTGGCAAAAACACAAGATCCACCGTACTCCCGATGAGCAATTTCAGATTAATGGTAAACGCCATCCGCCGTTCTGGGCGCGCGTCAGCCTGATAGCGTCGGCTATGGGAGTGAGCTTCGCCCACGGTTCTAACGATGGCCAGAAGGGCATTGGTTTAGTTATGCTAGTGTTGATTTGTATGGCACCAGCGTATTTTGCCCTCGACATGAGCAGCCAATCCTATGATTTAGAAAGAACACAGGATGCTAACCGCCGCATTATGGCTATCTACAGTCGTAACCAAGCGCAGATTAGCAATCTGGTGGATGTGCAGGCACAGGTGAGTGCCAATGACAGTTTGCTCAGCCACTGCTCGGCCCAAACTGTGCTACCAGCCATGTCTTTGCTCGATCGCCGTTTAGATAAGGTCAGTAGTTTTCAGGAGATGAGCGTCGAAGAACGTCGAGAGGTGCGACGCTTGCTGCTCTGTATCGATGATACTGCACGCAAGGTCGCGAAATTAGACTTACCTGCCAAGGAGTTAACCTCTCTCAATAAATGGCGTAAAGATTTAACTAAGTCGACCGAATACGCGCCTTTGTGGGTGATAGTAGCGATTGCCACTGCCTTGGGCTGTGGCACTTTAGTCGGCTGGCGCCGCATTGTTTATACCGTTGGTGAGAAGATTGGCTCCTCGGGAATGACCTACAGCCAAGGGATTGCCGCGCAAGTGACAGCCGCTGCATCGATTGGGATTGCCAGCGTGACGGGCATGCCAGTATCGACTACGCATATTTTGTCTTCGGCGGTGGCAGGGACTATGGTGGCCAATCGTTCAGGGCTTCAAAGCCAAACGATTAAACAGATATTACTCGCATGGGTACTGACTCTGCCTATTACTATGCTCTTATCGGCCTTGGTTTTTATTACCGCTAACGCTATTTGGGGTTAAGCTAAATTTCTTTTACCACGTCAGTTGCATCTGCGCGGCGGACTCTGCCAAGGCCTTATGCAATTGAATCGTCGGCAAGCTGACCTCATCGGCCAGTTGTTGCTGCAATTGCTGATATAAGCGCGCCGCTAATTCGGGCGCGGTTTGGTTATCAGGCGTATGGATAAACAGATAAGGCTCACGGCCTTCTTTTATCCACAGCGCGAGTTGCCGCAACCAGTTGTTAAAAAAGCTATCGTTATTCTTGACTTGCAGCTGATCGTTGCTCGCCGCTAACGCTTCAATCGTGCCGTCCGTTTGGCCAATAAAACGCACCACGGGTGTAGTTGCAGTCGCGATAGCATGAACGGGTACCTGTGGCTTTTTCTTATGGGCATCGATAATTGCTTCGTTAGCGGGCGGCAGGGCAAATAACGGTCGGCTGTCCATAATAATGCGATTAACTTGCCTGTCCATCAGCAGGCGATTTAGCGCCCGTTCGGCATCTCCCTTAGCAAAAAAGGCTAAATGGCGAACTTCTACGCCATAAGTTAAACCTTGCGGTAACAGATCAAAAAAACGTGCTAATGCGGGCAATTGTTCCGGACCGAAGGCTGCGGGGAGCTGAATTTTCCACAAACCGGTTTTTTCGACCAAGGGCGACATGACTTGGAAGAAGGCCAATAATTCCTGCTGACAATTCTGCAACTGTCTTTGATGGGTGATGGTCTGTGGCAGTTTAAAGGTAAAGCGAAAGTCATCTGGAGTGGCACTGTGCCAATTCATCACAGTTTGGGCATTTGGCGTAGCGTAAAAGCTGGTGTTGCCTTCCACTGTGTTGAAGATACAGGCATAGCGGGCAAGTCTGTCAGCCTGTTTAGTACTTGAACCATAAACACTTTCTTGCCAATGGTTATGGGACCACATGGCAAGTCCTAGACGTAAATTTTGTGCAGTATGGCAAGGGGATTTGAATGACGCCAAAAATGCTCCTAGTTAAAACTGATTATGGGTATTTATTGGATAGATGTGCTGTGACTTTTATCATGGCGGATTTATATCTGTATTGTGCTTAAATCTAGTTTGCTAGGTCAAATATACTACTTTATCTGCTGCGTTTGGCGGTTAACGAGTTTAAGTGAACATGGAACTGTTAGGGTAATTAACCTACTCTAATAGTATGTTATTCTGTGCACTAAGTTGTAGGTATCAAGTGATTGTTAAGCAAGGATGAAGATGTTAGCAGCAAAAGGCTGTTAGCGGTTCTCGATTTAGCTTTGGGCATGGTGGGAGATGAGTGTGAAAGACGAAGGTTATACGTCACTTGGTCGTTTTATTGATTTGTTATTAGATGCCATTTGTGTCGTTGATAAATCGGGGCGCTTTGAATTTGTGAGTGCCGGAGCTGAACGCATCTTTGGTTATACCCCTGATGAAATGATTGGCATGAAAATGCTTGATTTAGTTCTGCCAGAGGATCGTGAACGCACACTTGCCGCCGCAGAGGAAATTATGGCGGGTCGATACAAAGTGGACTTTGAAAATCGTTATGTACGCAAGGATGGCGCGATTGTGGATATTCTTTGGTCTGCTCGTTGGTCAGAGGAATATCAACAACGGGTGGCCGTCGCTCGAGATATCACTAAGAATAAAAATGCTGAACGTCGCCAGGCTGCATTATATGAGATTTCTGAAGCTGTCCATGTGGCAGAGGATTTACTCTCACTTTACGGTCATCTCCATCAGATTATTGCCAAACTCTTACCCGCAGAAAATTTTGCTATAGCGCTTTATGATCAAGATTTAAATCAATTAGATTTCCCCTATCGGATAGCCGTGGCTGAAAATAATGTCGCTCATTTTGGTAGTGTTAACCTTTTTGCTGAACAGATTATTCAAACGGGTGAATCATCACTTTTTTGTCCTGTGTGTGAGACCTATACTTTTCCTGTGGGCGAAACCCCGATAAACCCTCATATTAGTTGGCTTGGTGTGCCACTAAAATTACAGAAGGGGGTGATTGGTGCGTTAATCATGCACAGTACGCCAGGTGCTAGGACTTATACTGCGCAGGACTGTGAATTAGTTGAGTTTGTCTCTTCCCAAATTGCTTTTGCCATTGAACGCCGCCAAATGTTGGCACGCTTAGAACATATTGCTCTTTACGATCAGTTAACGCATCTACCAAATAGAGAGCTATTTTACGATCGATTTCAAAAAGCCTTGTCTCGAGCCCATAGGGAGGCGAGTTATTTCTCTTTGCTCTATTTAGATTTGGATAAATTTAAATGGGTGAATGATTCCTACGGTCATAGCGTGGGAGACATGCTGTTGCAAATTACCGCTCAGCGACTGCTTGGGTGTGTGAGAGCCTCTGATACTGTTGCTCGTTTTGGTGGTGATGAGTTCGTAATTCTGCTGGAGCGAGTAGATTCTGCCCATAACACACTGTTGGTTGCCCAAAAAATACTGGAAACATTAAGCCAGCCATTCGAACTCGCTGATCATCAAATTCATGTTTTCCCAAGTATTGGCGTTGCTTTTTATCCTGAGCATGGCAGGGATGAGCAGCAACTTTTGTCCTGTGCCGATGATGCCATGTATAAGGCAAAGAAAAATGGCGGAAATCGCATTGAGTTAGGCTACCCGGGATTGAGAGGAAAGCACTTAGAAGCATTGATGATTTAATCCCCCAAAAGCGAATGGCAATTGGGGGACAAATCACTCAAGAGGATGAATTAGAGTTTAAAGCGCGAAACCTCTTGTTGTAGCGAGGCGGCTAAATGAGCCAGCTCTTGCGACTGCACCATTGCACTTTGGGCTTCGATAGAGAGGTTTTCTGACACTTCGCGGATAGACTCAGTATTTCGATTAATTTCACTGGTAACCGACGTTTGCTCCTCCGCTGCCGTGGCAATTTGGCTCGCCATGTCCGAGATCTCATTAATGGCTTTACTGATCTGTAGCAAGCTCTCACTAGCTGAGTTGGCGTCGGCAACACTGGTTTCAGCCATATCATGACTTTGGGTCATGGATTTTACCGCTTTGCCTGCTGTTTGTTGCAAGGTTTCAATCATGGCTTGAATTTCTTGAGTCGATGAGTGTGTACGTTGCGACAGTACGCGAACCTCATCGGCGACCACAGCGAAACCTCGACCTTGTTCACCGGCGCGAGCAGCCTCAATAGCAGCATTTAGGGCCAATAGGTTGGTTTGCTCTGCAATGCCGCTGATGGTGAGCAGAATACTATTAATCTTTTGTGAGTGTTCATTAAGCTCACTGATAATACGGCCAGCTGTATCAACTTCGTTCGCTAGGTTACGAATGGATTGCTGACTCTGCATCACTTGTTTTTGACCATGGTCAGATAGTCCAACGGCGTTTTGAGCGGTTTGTGCTGTATGCTCGGCGTTGCTGGCAATTTCTTCGGTGGCACTGGCCATTTCAGTTACAGCGGTGGCAACCATAGTGACTTCATCTTGTTGCACTGCAATACGTTGGCTATTTTCCGTCGCCGAAGCGCTGCTACCCTTCGCTTGGTATTCAAGCTGGCCTGCGATGTTGTGCATTCGTGAGATCATGCCGTGCAGGCGCTCCACAAAGCGGTTAAAGCCAGAGGCCAAGATGCCAATTTCATCATGGCTATTGGCAGTATGGATCCTGACCGTTAGATCGCCATCACCCTCGGCAATATCATTCAGAGCCAAGGCAACACGTTCTAAGTCCTTGAATTGAATTTTAAAGATAGCGACTAATACCAAGCCAAAAATCACCAGTAAGCAAGCACCAACGGCGGACATCCACCAAGCGAGTGACGTGGCTTGCGACATAATTTCCTGTTTGTTCATCACGAATATCAATGCCCAATCCGTTGATGGAACAGCAGCAACATAAACCAATTGGGTTTCGCCATCGAGTTCGCGCTCTTCCATTGTGTTGGTATTGGCACGTTGGGATAACCAGCTAGGCGTAAAATTTTTATCGACTGTATTGAGTTGTTGGTTGTTGAGCTGGTTGTTCGGATGGCTAATGATAAGCCCCGTTTTGTCGACCATCAGGGTATAACCTTTACCTGGGACTTCGAGTCGTTGCACGGCATCGGTCAGTTGATCTATGGTGAGGTTTGCTGCGGCCACCCCGAACAGACTGCCTGAGATCATCACAGGTTCAGCAATGGTCACTACTTGTTTCTTCAAAGTGGCGCTGACATAGGGAGCCGTCATCACCATAGCATTTGCGGCTTTGGCATCCATATACCAAGGACGAATGCGGGGATCATAGTTGGCTGTATTAAGCGACGGATCCTGACGGTACATGTTGCCTTGTTCATCACCAAAATAAGTGAGTGCAAAACCCATTGCATTGTGTGCTTGCAACAAATAAGGAGTTATTTGCACACTAGGGTTCGCTTCAATGGTTTTTTTAAGACTGGTGATGGCTGTTTTGCGATCTTGCATCCACAGGCCAATACCTTCGGCAAAGGTATTAGCCAGTTGGTCAATTTCGCGCTGCGTATTTTCTAACGCATTATTTCTAATGAAATAGCTTGAAATGCTTACCAGAACTGCGACTGTAATGAATACGGCGAAGAGGCTACTAAAAAGTAGCCGAGTTTTAAGTGTTGATCGCATATTTAATTCCTTTAAATTCCGTTAGCAACCTAACGTTAATAGAGTATAGCGGCTGAAAAGGGGAAAGCATTAATGGAACATAGCTTGTCTATATTACTTTGATTAAGTTGCGGTCGAAGCTTAGCTTAATACCAATCACATTAAATATCTCATCAGTTCAGAGCCTCACAGGCATTTCAATCCAAGGCGCATTGACGCAGAAATGGTCATCCCCTTTTAAGTCAATGCAACACCGGAGTGGGATGCCAGTGTGGCTCCCAAAGGGCGGGTTTCAACGCGCTTTATACTGCGTTTAAGGCTTTCGACAGAGCACCACTATGCCTTCAAGCCTTCGCCTTGTCTAAAGCGCGTTGAATTCCCGCTGAATGAGCAGATATTTAATACGATTGGTATAAAAGGTTGAGTGCGTCTGCATAAGGAAAATGATGAATTTGATTTATCCCACAGCTTTCGGTTGGCTTAAAGCATAGTATGTTGATGTATTTTAAGTGAGCGTGTTTTGAGTTCTTCATTAAGGAATTGAGTTGAATGTTATGAAATGGAATTTTCCCCGTTGGTGCCTGAATCCTTGGTTACATACCTGCCTGATATTTCTATTGCCCATCTTATTGGCCGCGGCGCTTCAACCACTCATTACTTCATATAGTGTTGAACAGAGGTTTAATCGAGATCTCAATGAGATAGCACTTACCTTTGTAAATGGTTTGGATGGTTTTGAGCAGAATAATGTTGAACAGGCGTTTGCGGAATTATCTTTTACCTGTAATGCCGATGATATTGCCCTACTGAATAGCCCTTCATTAAGCCCTGCTATCGTTCGTTTTATACAGTTAGAATTGGCAAACGGAGTTCAATGCTCAAATATCGGACCCGCGGTAAATTATCAATTTGACCACACTCGTAGCTTATTGATTGACTCACAACAGGTGGATATCGCTACAACGGTTGCTGCTAACGAAAGAACTCGCAGTATTGGTTATATTTTCCATTTAGGTGTACACCGTTTAGTCGTATTAACGAATAGCTCTGTTTACAACGAAATTCTCTCAAACCTGTGCGATGACTGTTACCAGTTAGACATCTATTATCAAGGACTATCTCCCCTTCAGCGTGGTGCTGAAATTTTAGAACAATCGAGTGCATTTATTGAGGACTCTCGTTATATCAATGTATTAGATATCACTTTAACCTTAAAAGCTGGAGATGTGCTCTATTGGCGTGAATTTTCACGTATTGGTGTTATGTTGTTCGTCGCCGCTTTAATTGTGGCCTTTTTAGCGGTGATTTTTTATTGGAACTGGCAATCTGCGCGGGTGTCGCTGGGAATGCTGATCCAAAAGGGCATTAGCCGCAAAGAGTTTATTCCCTTCTACCAACCAATTATCGATTGCCGCAGCGGCGAGGTGGTCGGGCAGGAAATGTTAGTGCGCTGGCGAAGGTTTGATGGGGTGCTCGTTCAGCCGAATCAGTTTATTCCCTATGCCGAAGATTCGGGCTTAATTCTGCCTATTACCGATCTGATTTTGGAGCGGGTGTATCAGGATTTACCTCAACTTAAGGGCTGGGTTAGCGTTAATATTGTCGCCCAGCATTTAGAGTCGGGTTTACTCAGTCAATGGTTTTCGTCTCACCCCGATCCTAGGACTAAGCGCATTTCCTTCGAGTTGACCGAGCGCAAACCCATCACTCAATTCGAATTAGCCTTGGCCGAAATGAAGGCGGTCACTCCCCTATGCCATGACTTTAAACTGGATGATTTTGGCACTGGCTTTGGTGGTTTTAGCTATTTACAGCGTCTTGGAATTAACAGTATCAAAATCGATAAGATGTTTATCGATACCATAGGCACGCAGGACTTAAAGGGCGCGGTACTCGATGCCATTATTGCCTTTGGCCGTGAGTCGCAGATGGATATGGTGGCCGAAGGTGTCGAAACGCAGGAGCAGGCGGATTATTTAGCTGCTAAAGGTGTGTATCAACATCAAGGATATTTTTACTCAAGGCCTTTGGCCTTTGAGGATTTGCTGCGGTTTTACCAGAAATTACCCTTCGGGAAATAAGACCGAGGCATAGAAAAGAGGCTCAGATGAGCCTCTTTTAGTGGGCGATTTATCAATGGGTCATTTTATTCTTAATCAGCACGCAGCGCTGCTCGGCTTGGCGAGTTTCTAACAGGGTGCGGCGGGCAAGATTCGATAATCCAGTTTGGCTATCTAACACTTTATCCAAGGCAGCAATACTGGTGTAGTTACAGTCGGTTGGGATAAGGTTACGGCTATAGCTACGCATAAATACTGGGCCTTTTTTATCCATATCCCCTAAGTTGGTGAGGCGCTCTTCGGCGGTCGCGGCGCTTAAGAGTTTTTGCTCCGCAGGATAGAGGTTTTCCATAATGATGCGCTGTTTAGCAAACGGTAGGGCGTCGGCGTGGACTTTACTCAACCAGCGTCGTTTTGCAGCCGCTTCTGGGCGGATAACTTGGGCGGCCAAGGCGGCTTTTTCACCCGAATCTGAGTTATCGCGGGCGGCTTCTTGGGTAATACGTTGCTGCGCATTCGGGAAGTCGTAGCGATTCAGCTGAGTGATAATGGCCCAGCGCAGATCTTGGTCTAAAGTTAAGCCCTTGATTTTGGTCCTGCCATCCAGCAATTGCGCTAAGTGACGCAGACTGTCGCGATCGCCTGCCAACTGAATATAGGCATTGAACCAGCGGCGCTGGAAGTCATTGTCGCCTCGACTCTCCATGGTCTTACGAAGGCTCATTTGCGCTAAGCCTTTGACCGCGTTTTCGGCATAATTTTGCTGAATCGGCGCGATTTGCGCGAGGTATTCTTTACTGCGTAGCAAGCTCGAAATAATCTGGCCGACGACAGTGTAGTCATTCTCCGCAGGGGCGTTAACGAACACTGTGCTCAAGTATTGATCTAGGCTCAGGTTACCCTCACGCACACTGTCCCACAGGCTTTGCCATAGCATAGAGCGCAGCAGCGGATCTGTGACTCGGCTTAACTGTTGCTTCGCGGTGTCGAAGGATTTGTCATCGAGTTGCACCTTCACAAAGCCCCAGTCATCGTAGTTGGGGTAAACGAGGTCTGGACAACGCTCACCGACTAATTGTTTCACCTCAGTGCGTTCGCCCTTGTAGGTGACTGGTACTGTGGTCTCGTGTCTTAAATCGAAGCGTCCTTTAGTGAACAGGGCGATTTGGACTTTCTGCTCCCTGAGTGTCGGCAACTCGCTGCTGGCAGGATACTGCAACAGGCTAAATTCGCTGATGCGGTTGCCGTCGCAGCGATACTCGACCTTGATGGTGTTGACTCCCGCACTGTAGAGCCAGTCCTTCGTCCAGGCGCTTAAGTCACGGCCAGCGGCTTTGGCTAGGCTATTGATAAAGTCATCTAGCTCAGCATTTTGATAGCTGTATTGCTTTAAGTAATTGCTTACGCCGCGCTGGAACACCAGATCGCCGAGTAAATGGCGCAACTGCTTGAGGGTCGAGGCGCCTTTTTGATAGGTGATAGCATCAATATTATCGAAGGCATTTTGGGTGGTCGCCACGGGCACTTCGATAGGATGCGTGGTCACTAGGCTGTCTTGCTCATAGGCGCGCTGTTTGCCTTGGGCGTAAAAACTGCGCCAAGCGTTGGTAAATTCGGTGGCTTCTTGGGTGGCGAGTGTGCCCATAAAAGAAGCAAAACTCTCGTTTAACCACAGGCCATTCCACCATTTCATGGTGACTAGATCGCCAAACCATTGGTGCGCCATCTCATGCATGATAACGCCAGCTAAGCTTTGTTTTTGCTCTGCGGTCATTGCCGCTTTGTGGAGGAAATGATCTTCGGCAAAGGTCACTGCGCCAGCGTTTTCCATCGCACCGTAGAGGAAATCTGGTACTAAGAGTTGATCGTATTTTTTAAAGGGATAAGGGATACCAAAATAGGCATCGAAAAAGTTTAAGCCTTGTTTAGTATAGGTAAACCAATCCTCTGGCGTGACTTGGTTAGCCACCGATTGGCGTGCAAATAAACGCATTGGATAGCGGCCAGAATTATCCTGCCACATATGGTATGGCCCTGCGTGCATAGAGAAGTTATACGGGCTTAACTTAGGTGTTTCAGGAAACTCCCAACGATTAATTGCCCCCGCAGGTGTGACTGAAGACTCGCGCATGGTGCTGATCACTTGCCAGTCCTTCGGCGCGGTCACGCTGATTTTATAGTTGGCTTTTAAATCGGGTTGGTCGAACACTGCAAACATTTGCTGCGCCGCTGCGGGTTCGAAGTGCGAGTACAGGTAGACCTTGCCATCGACTGGGTCTTGGAAACGGTGCAAGCCTTCACCATTGGTGCTGTGGGCGCGAGTAAATTGCACTTCTACCGTGTTGTCGCCCGAGGACAGTAAACGGGTATTCAAACTGATGTAGGACCCATTGTAATTAGGGTAAACCGCGGTGCCGTTAATCAAAAAGCGCTTAATTTGTGCCTTGTTCAAATCGAGACTCAATTGCTTAGGCACTTCGCTAAGATTGAAATGGACCTTAGTCGTTGCGCTAAACTCAGTGTCGCCAGTCAGTTGAAAATCCAGCTCATAATGCACATTCGAAATCACCTGTGAACGTAAGCTCGCCTGATATTGGCTGATATAAGGGCTGGCATCCCTAGGACCCGTATTTAACGGACTTTGGACGGCGCACGACATCAGTGCCGAGCAGGTGAGGGCGACTAGGCTGGCTTTAAACAAATTCACGACTTCAATCCTTCAACGATTTACTTTATTTATGGCTTGGATACGGCTCAGGAGGGCCAGTTTAAGTGGCGAACTTATCCGGTTCAAAAGCGGCACCCTTGCTGAGTATTTTGGGCGAGTACACTACCTTATTTAGCATGGATAACCAATGTTAAAAATGTAAAAAAAGCCAGCGAAATTGCTGGCTTTTATTGAGTATTTCGGTTTTAGCCCATGGGGCTGAGCGAGATTACATACCTAAGAAAGACTTAGACTTTGTCTTACGGATTTCTTTTTCATCTGACCATTCGATTAGGCCTGTCTCTAAATCCATCAGACGCATAGTCATCTTGTAGTAAACGTCTTTAGTGCTGCCATCTTGCTTAACGATGCTAGACAGGTTGCCATACAGCATGTACTGGGCACCGATTTGACGGCCAAACTTGATGGCGGTTGATGGGTCAACCATACCAGTATTGTTTTGGTAATCCAGTTGCTTACGAACTGAATCAACTTTTGTCATATCGATAAAACGGAACTTACCTGAGCGCAGTAACTTGTTGCTGATAGAGTCGGTTACTGACTCAGTATCGATATGCTCAGAGGTTTTGTTTTTGATGCTATCGACAAACAAAATTGGGCGGTTGTTCGCTGTCATCGCCACGATAGGCGGGAAAGTCATCATGCTATCGACCATCTTAGCGGCGATGGCTTGCAGATCCGTTGAGCCAAAGTTTGCGTTAACGGTTTCCACTTCGGTGGCATCGCCATACTCGACTTTCGATTGACATGCAGCCAGACCCATTACGGCAGCCAGCACAAAAATCAGTTTAAATTGTTTCATAGTCAGTTCCATTTTGTGATTGTAAAAACTTAATGACACTCGTTTTATTCAAACATTCACCGCTAGGTTAAATGATTATTGAATAAATTCGGGTGTAATTACCAGTATCAATTGCCCAGACCAAGGTGGTCTTGCCTGCGGCAACGTCAATTTTGGCCGGTGGTGCCTTGTCCAACTGTAGCGTGTATTGCCCCGGATTGAGGTAACGTCTGCCAATTTGCGCCTGTTTCGGCAGGGTCAACCAACTGCGGCGATCCGCCTGCTCGGTGACCACGTTAAAAATCTGCATCGCGATACTGCCAATATCGGCAGCATTATTGCCAGGCTTACCGCTTTTTTCGACCTGATAGGCCATTTCCGATTTGGCATACACCCGCGCGACTTGGCGAACCAAAGTACCGGGCAAATCTTCCTTGAGCGCGTTAATCGCTAGGGCATCGATATTGGCGATAGGCTCGGTTTTCAGCACTGTGCCTAAGCCTTGCACTTGAGCCTCGGCAACAAAACTATTGTTCGGTCCATAGGTTGCCAAAGAGACGGTTTGCCAATTGCCATGGATAGTGAAGGGCACTGTGAGCGCTTGTTTTTCAGGTACAAAGCCCTTTTCGACCATGAGAATCACTTGGCCTTCACCCGCCTTGGGAAGCTTGGCATCGCCCCAGCGCCTTTTAAACTCATCGTATTGCGGCATGCCGAGTTGCTTGGCAAGACGAACTAAATCCTGTTGCAGATAAGTGTTATCTGGAGTGATTTGCGCCGCTTTACGGTAGTCGATAAAGGCATCGTTTGGCTCGCCTAATACTTCATGCAACAGACCCGTAGTGTAGTAGCTGTAGGCATTGAGGAAGGAGCTGGTCACTGTGCCAGCGGCTTGACCGAGCTTATTCACTTCGGCATCTATGGTGCCATTGGCCATCGCCTGTACGGATTTTTGTGACTTTTGATAACGCTCCTGCTCAGAGCCTTGCAGCTCGTTACTGCGGCGAACCTCCACTAATGCGCCTTGATAGTCACCGCTGAACAGGTAATTCAAGGCTTGATATTGGTGCAGCATAATGCGCTCGTAGCCTGGGCCACGATAGGGAATGGCATTATCGTTTAATACTAAACTGGTGGCCGTTGCACCTATATCGCTGGCGCTGATCTTGGCTTTATCATCGAAGGCAGTATAGGCCTCAACCGCTTGCTGATAATACTTACGGCTGCTGGCAAAATCGCCGGCCACCTGCGCCACACGTCCTGCTTCTTGGGCGTAGAGCAGGCCATCATTACCTTGGATATTGCTGGCTAGTTTGTCGATATCCGCCATGGGCGTTGCGGTATTGAGCTGTTGTTTTATCGGTGCAATTTGTGCCGGATAATTAATAAAAATACTGTTATAGGCACAGCCGCTCGAGCCTAAGATGGCGGCGAGCATTAGCGTGCTAAGTGTGGGTTTAATAAAAGAGTATATGAAGGTGGTTTTCATGCCTGTGGTTTACCTTCTTGCCATTAGTTTTTGTTCTGGCATTTGAGAGCGTTCAAGCAAAGTGATCCCTTGTAGATGATCAAACTCATGTTGGAAAATACGAGCGATAAAACCTGTTAACTCAGTCTGTTGCCAGTGTCCTGCAAGATCTTGATAGCGCACGACAATCGTCTGGTGGCGCCAAATAGTAAACCTTTGTTCTGGGACAGATAAACAACCTTCCTCCCCCTTCTCAAGTAGTAAAGATCTCAACACTATCTGTGGATTAACCACCACGACAGGGTCCATTAGCGGTGCATCGGGATAACGCTCGTTTGGCCGGGATGCCATAATAAACAGGGCGAGTGGGCTATGGACTTGAGGAGCGGCAATTCCGACACCTTTTGCCTCAACCATGCTTGCAACCATTTGCGATGCTAAATGACTGAGCTTTTCATCAAAGTCGCGTACTTCATCCGCCTGCTTTTTTAAAATGGCTTCACCCACCAAGGCTATTGGTAGTGGCTGATTGGGGGCTGGTAACATCTCATCTTTAAACATCGCATTCCCTGGATATTTAGTGGTCATAGTGTCGTTAATGGATTGGATTATCCGTTATTGAATTAGTAATGTGGCGGTGGTGTTTCTTCTGCTTGGGTCGCAATATTACTGGGCTCCATCGCCTTTAACTTACCAATCAATAACTGAATTTGATGTTGCTGATTGGCAATAAGCTGGTTCAGCTTAATAACCTCTTGGTTTAACTCTTCGACCGTGAGCTCTTGAAAAGCCAATTTCATTTGCAGCTCTTCAATCTGTTCTTGTACGCCTTGCATGACTAACCTCTACTCCTGCCAAGTCTCAACTAGGCCTTGGCTACTGATACTAACCACTTTATTGGTATCTCGAATTGCCACAGAGTATACAACGGCTCCTCGGTTTTGGCTGTTTTTAGTCAGCGCAATTTGCCACTTAGCAATAGGTTTACCCGTTTGACGTTGCCAGAGTATGACTTCACGCGCGGGCGTGCCTGTAATCAGTTGAGTGTCTTGCTTGGCAAAGCGTACCGCTGAAAAGGTCATTTGGCGACGGTTAATTGCTAATTGATTTAAAACATTACCGCTATTGTTGTCCCAAATTTTGGCCTCGTTGGTACTGCCATTGGTAAAGCTTAAACTGCCGCTGTCGTTGAGAGCCACTTTAGTCACTCGGCTACCTATATTCCAAGTGTGGATAGGCTGGCCGGTTTGCGCTTGCCACAGGATAGCCTGCATATCGTTGGCGCCTGAGAGGGCAATACGGCCATCGGCGGAAAGCGCAACCGTATTCACTCGTTCCTTGTGGCCTAAGAATTTAATCAATGCTGTCTTAGTGGCATTGAGTGACATTACGCTGCCATCGTTTAAGCCAATCAGTAAGGCGCCATTATTCGCCACAGCCACACTCTCACCCGAGGCGGGCAGTGACCACCATCCAAGGGATTTGCCGTCGGCTATTGTCCATAGGGCAACTGAATCCCGGCTTAACGATGCGGCGAACTCACCGTTAGGCGAAATCGCGGTGGCCGTGACGCCAGTGTTGAGATCGCCATGTACCCATTGGTATTTGAGGCTATGAGTGGTTAAGTCCCAACATTGGACTCCCTGGCTTTGGGTGGCCACAATGGCAACAGTGCCATCACTCGAGAGACTCGCACTGTATGATGGCTCCTTTGAAACCACACGAATATCATCGGCTTTTGGCTGACATGCCGTTAAAAAAAGTGTGCAAATTACCAGCAGTAGGGTTTTCTTCATGAACTTGCTCCTAAAGTTGGTGTCTCTAGTCCGGTAGAGTGAAATTAATCACAGTTAACCCATAAAGAATCTAGTTGGTATAACCCAGATAACTAGTATAAAGTTGTCGCGCTTAGGTTATTGTAACCGCTTGAGGATGCTGAGGAAGCTTTAATGAAATCGATTTATAAATTATCGTTAGTTGCATTGGCTGTTATTGGCCTATCTGCTTGTAATCAAGAAGAAAAAGCAACAAATGCAAGCACAAATGTTGAATTAACGACTGAAGCACAAAAAGAAGCCTACAGTGTGGGCGCTTCAATCGGTCGTTATATGTCTGGCCATATCAAAGAGCAAGAAGAATTAGGCCTGCCAGTTGATCGTACTTTGATCGTAACGGGTTTTACTAACGGTTTGAATGATCAACTGAAATTAACCGAAGAAGAAATGCAAACTATTCTTCAAGGCTTAGACAAAAAGTTAAACGACAAGCGTACAGAACAAGCTAAAGCCATTGCGGCTAAAAACCTTGAGGATGGTAAAAAGTTCCTCGAGGAAAACAAAGCTAAGCCTGGCGTAGTAACCACTGAGTCTGGCCTACAATATGAAGTGTTAACTCCTGGTTCTGGTGACAAGCCAGCGGCTGAAGACACTGTAGAAGTGGATTATGTAGGTACTCTGCTTGATGGCACTGAGTTTGATAGCTCTTACAAGCGTGGTCAGTCGGCTAAGTTCCCATTAAACCGCGTTATTCCTGGTTGGACTGAAGGTGTACAGTTAATGCCTGTTGGCGCTAAGTACAAGTTCGTTATTCCTTCAGAGTTAGCGTACGGTGAGCGTGATAACGGTACTATTCCACCAAACTCAACGCTGATTTTTGAAGTTGAGCTGAAGTCTATTGAGAAAGCACAGCCAGCAGCTGCGGCTGAGCCTGCTAAAAAGTAATTGACAGTGATAACAACTTAACTCTGCTTAAGTTTTGCACTCATAGAATACCGCCCATTCAGGGCGGTATTTTTTTGCAATAAAAATGGCAATAAAGATGCCTGAAGAGTGCTGTTATCGATACAAACAAAACCATGGGGAGACTTGTTTAAGTGTTTTACATCATCTCGCAAACGACCAACGGCTAGGCTTTTTAAATCAAACCAGTGTTTAAAAGACGGATAAAGGGTATTATTTTGGTGACGAATAATATTTCAAAATAATGATCAAATAATTAAGTTTTAAATAAATTGCCATAATTTAAATTATCAAAAGCTCTTATTTTATTCGGGATGCCATACTTAAAAATATCATTAAAATATCATATTAATTTTTTGTTTGTTATTTGTGCAGGTTGTTTGGTTTGACTAAGTTGCTGTCTCTCTCTTACTTATTGTTTTATTGTTGTTTAATACTTTTGTTTTATCTGACTGTTCTCTATATGAGACAGTTGTGGCTGTAAAATTACATTTCCATCAATATGTTATCCGTGGATAGTGAGATCTTGCCCCCTTTTTTTAGCCCTACAACTCTGGAATAATCCGCCCGCACGTTAATAAAAATTAGCGGCAATATTATAATAATGGGGTTGTTGATATGGATAATGTTAATAAATTAACGGCTATTTCTTTAGCTGTTGCGGCTGCTTTGCCTATGATGGCAAGTGCTGATGTGATGATCACTGAATACGTAGAAGGTAGCTCAAACAACAAGGCTATCGAATTGTACAACAGCGGTGATACCGCAATTGATCTCACTGGTTATAAACTCGTTCGCTATAAAGACGGCGCAACCGATGCGCTGGATATGCAAGTATTAGATGGACAAAGCATCGCGCCTAAAGCGACTAAAGTTATTCTTAACTCAAGTGGTGCCATTACTCTCCCTCAAGGTGTCGATAGTTTTTCGGGCGCTTTAAGTTTTAACGGTGGTGATGCGGTTGCCTTAGTTAAAGATGGTGCGGTAGTTGATATTATTGGTGATGTACCAACGCCGACTGGTTGGGGCCTCGATGTCACTCTGCAGCGTAAACTCGATTCATTAGTCGCTAATACTGTCTTTAATCCTGCCCAATGGGAACAATTACCTAAGGACACCTTCACCGGTTTAGGTTCGCTAGAAGGTGCAGCAGAGCCAGAAACACCAGTCTTTAGCTGCAGCGGCGCGAAAATCGTCCCTATTTATCAAGTCCAAGGCGCGGGTGAGTCTAGCCCTTATGTTCCAGCTGGCGCATTCGAGTCTGAAACTGAAGTGACTGTTCGCGGTGTAGTGACTGCCCGTGGCGAGAGCTTATTCAAAGGTTTCTACCTTCAAGAAGTGAAGGGCGATAACTCGCCATACACCTCAGACGGTGTGTTCGTGTTTTTAGGTGAGAATCCACCAGAAGCGATTCAACCTGGGGTTGAGGTCTGCGTTCAGGGTAAGGTGAAGGAATACTTCGGCTTAACCCAAATCGATATCAAAACCGACAAGAAATTCGAAGTCGGTACCAAGGGCGAAGTCCCTGCTGCTGCGCCATTCTATGTTGCTGATGGCGAAACCTTAGCGCAGGCATTAGAGCGCTACGAAGGCATGAACGTGAAACTGGATGCGGGTAGCGATCTGAAGATCAGTCGTACCTTCAGCTACGATTATGCTGGCCGTCGTAATAATATGCTGGTGTCTTACAAAGCGCCGTTGATGAAGCCAACTCAGCTTTATCCTGCATTATCTCCAGAAGCGACTGCTTTAGTTAAATCTAACCTTGAAAATCAGTTGTTTATCGAGTCTGACTACAAGCCTGCCGATGGTGTTATCCCTTACTTCCCTGATTTTAACGTCGAAACCGGTTATATCCGTGTGGGTGACCAACTGACTAATCTTGAAGGGGTGATTGGTTATAGCTACGGTGCTTACCGTTTAGTGGCTACTAACACCATTACCGCTGGTGACTTTATCCGCGGTGACGATAGAACTGACGCACCTTCGGTTGCAACTAAGGGCGATATCCGTGTTGCTAGCTTTAACGTACTGAACTTCTTCAACGATGTTGTCGGTGGTGACACTAATCCATCGGGCAGTAACCGCGGCGCTTTGACCGAAGAGGAAATGTTACTGCAACGCGCGAAAATCGTTAGCGCTATCACCGCCATGAACGCCGATATCGTAGGTTTAATGGAAATCGCTAACAACGGCTTTGGTGAAAAGAGCGCAATTAAGAACTTAGTTGATGCCTTAAACGAGAAGCAAACTGCTGAAAACGCTTATAGTTTCGTTGAAATCACCGATGAAGATAAATACGACGGTAAGTACTTCGGTAGCGATGCCATTACTGTGGGTATGCTCTACCGCGCAGGCAAAGTGAGCTTAGCGGGTGCGGCTCGTACTATTGATACGCCAGAACAACACGCTAGCGCTGGCAGTGTGACTCGCACTAAAGACGGTAAAACTGAGACCAACCCAGGTAACGATGCTTATCAACGTCACAGCTTAGCGCAAACCTTTAAGATCCATGATGAAAACTTAACCGTTGTGGTTAACCATCTAAAATCTAAAGGTTCAGGCTGTCTAGAAGATTGGGTCAACTTCGAAGAGTCAGTCGATCCTGCCGATCAACAGGGCAAGTGTAACGCCTTCCGCGTGTCAGCGGCTAAAGTGCTTGGCGAAGCTTTGAAAGATGTTAAAGGCGATCTGCTGGTGATTGGCGATATGAATGCCTACGGCATGGAAGATCCTATCCGCGTATTGACCGACTACGATGCGAGCAAGTCTGACAGAGATATTATGACCGCCTCTTGGACCACCTTAAATGGCAAAGTGTTTGAGCGCCAAGGCAGCAAGATTGAGAAGGGCTATGGCCTAGTTAACCTCAATACTAAGGCTCACGGCGCTGGTACTTACTCATACAGCTACAACGGTGAGTTAGGTAACCTCGACCATGCCTTAGCAAATACTAGTCTTGCTAAGCGTTTAGTGGATATCGAAGATTGGCATATCAACTCGGTTGAATCTAACTTGTTCGAATACGGCAAAAAATTCTCTGGCGCACTGGCCAAATCTGAGAATGCTTTCTCAGCCTCTGACCATGACCCAGTGATTGTGGCATTAAGCTACCCTGCGCCTGTTGAGCCACCAAAACCTGAGCCAAAACCCAAGGATGATGGTGGTGCATTAGGATACTTAGGCTTAGCCTTGCTATCGCTATTCGGCCTGCAACGCCGTCGCCGTTAATCGAGAGTTTACATGCTCACGGCTAAGTTTGTGAGCTAAACTCAGAGCTAAGGGATGGTTTTACCATCCCTTTTTTATGGCTCGAATCGGGTTTAATTCGTCAATTGGAGAAGAGAAGATGGCGACTGGCTCCAACCCTTCTATTGGTGTAGTAAAGGCACCTCTGTGGTTCTATTTTGTCGCACTGATCAGTTTGTTATGGAACATCATGGGCTTATTGGCGTTTGTTATTCAAATGACCATCACCCCCGAAGCCATGGCGCAGATGAGCCCTGACCAAATAAAGCTCTATGAATCGACACCCGCTTGGCTCAACTTTGTGTTTGGTTTTGCGGTGGTTTCTGGTGTTATCGGTTGTCTGTTGTTACTCATTAAAAAGGCCTTCTCTTATAAAGTGTTACTCGCGTCTCTCGTCGCCGTATTGGTGCAGATGGGCTATGTCTTTGGGATCCAGCAGGCGGCAGCGGTATTAGGCAGCGATGCTCTTGTGATGCCGAGCGTAGTAATCCTATGGGGGCTGTTTTTAGTCTGGTTTAGTCGTTTGGCTGTCACAAAGCATTGGTTAACTTAGGCGTAGCGTCTCCTTGCCGTCTTATACTGATTAAGCCAATGCGTTTGTGTTGAACTTCAGTCACTTCTTAGTAAACTGCTAGCTGGTTTTCTTTACTAGGATGTTGAAATGAGTATTTGGTTTAGACCAGTAACCTTAGAGGATTGTGCCCGTTTAGATGCTGGTATGGGGGGCAAAGGCACCTTGATGCAGACCCTAGGGATTGAGATCAGCGAGATTGGCGATGACTATATGAAGGCGACTATGCCAGCCACGCCCGCCGTACATAATCCCTTAGGCATTGTCCATGGCGGCGCGAACGTAGCATTAGCCGAAACGGTTGCAAGCTATGCGGCAAACTTTGCGGTGGATTTCGAGCAATATTATTGTGTTGGACAAGAGATTAACGCCAACCATTTACGCGCTTCGCGTAATGGTGTGCTAACCGCAACGGCAAAACCTATTCACCTAGGGAAACGCAGTTCGGTGTGGGAAATCTTAATCCATAATAGTGCAGGGGAGTTGACCTGTATTTCACGGATGACGGCGGCAGTCGTTAAACGCTAATCTGGCTCAACCAACCTGTTTCTGTTGTATCAATCGATAAAAAGGATGTGATATGGATAGTGCAATGATGTGGGAATGGGTTGGTTATTTAGCGTCTGTGGTGGTAGCCATCTCTTTGATGATGTCTGACATCAAAAAATTACGTTGGTTGAATTTGTTTGGTGCGATGCTTTTTGTTGCCTATGGGATAGCGATACAAGCTTACCCGGTGGCGGCTGTTAACTTTTTTATTGTGTTAATCGATATCTATTATTTGGTCGTCATCTATCGTGAGCAGGCGGCTTCTGCCAGCGATTAATATTTATGTCTTTGAATCAATGTAAGTATTCTTAGCTTGTTTTAAGTTCGAGTTTTCATTTTTGCCAAGTTGATTCGTTTCACATCGGGCATAATCTTTATTCTGTTGCAGGCTCTTTCATCACATTCGGGGAGTGAGCGTTACTCCCCCGAATGCTCTAAATACTCTCTATTAATCTAAAATGTAGATTGTTTGAATCTGTATTAATCGTTTTATTCAATTTTAATTTTTCTCTATTCTAATCCCATCGACAAAACGTCGTCCGCCAAGGAGATAAGCCATGGCTACTATTTTCGATTTAATTGAATCTTGGATTAATACCAGAAAAGACTAAGGAGCAAGATATGAGTCAACAGTATTTAACTAGCCAAAGCGGTTCCCCGATTGCTGACGATCAAAACTCGTTATCAGCGGGTGAGCGTGGTCCTTTACTACTGCAAGATTGGCATTTAATTGAAAAGCTCGCACATTTTAACCGTGAGCGTATCCCTGAGCGTGTTGTGCATGCCAAAGGCACAGGTGTATACGGTACTTTCACCCTGACCAAAGACTTAAGCGAATACACCATTGCTGACCATTTTAACGGTGTTGGTAAGCAAACTGAAACCTTCGTGCGCTTCTCTACCGTAGGCGGTGAAATGGGCTCTGCCGATGCCGAGCGTGATCCCCGTGGTTTTGGTCTGCGCTTCTATACCGCCCGTGGTAATCACGATATCGTGGGTAACAACACGCCGACTTTCTTCCTGCGAGACGGGATTAAGTTTCCAGACTTTATCCATACCCAAAAGCGTAACCCATTGACGAACCTTAAAGATCCACAAGCTATGTGGGACTTCTGGTCATTAAACCCTGAAGCCATGCACCAAGTGACGATTCTGATGTCTGACCGTGGTATTCCGGCAAACTACCGCCAAATGCATGGTTATGGTTCGCATACTTTCTCGTTTTGGAATGCTAAAGGTGAGCGTTTCTGGGTGAAGTTCCACTTCAAATCGCAGCAAGGTGTGGTGAACTTAACCAACGAGCAAGCCGATAAGTTAAAGGGTATTGACCCTGACTCATCCCAGCGCGATATGGTAGTGGCAGTGACCGATGGCAACTTCCCACGTTGGACAGTGAACGTGCAGATCATGCCTGAGGCCGATGCAAATACTTACCATATCAACCCATTCGATTTAACTAAGGTGTGGCCACATGGCGATTACCCGTTAATTGAAATTGGTGTGTTAGAGCTAAATCGTTTACCGCAAAACTACTTTGCCGAAGTCGAGCAAGTGGCATTAGCACCGAGCAACTTAGTACCAGGTGTAGGCGCATCGCCAGATAAGATGTTACAGGCACGTTTATTCGCCTATGCCGATGCGCAGCGTTATCGTATTGGGGCGAACTACAACCAGTTACCAGTAAACTGCCCACATGCGACTAAAGCCAATCACCACCAACGTGCTGGCGCTATGGCGGGAACGCAATGCCCTTACCACGGTAGCCAAACCGGTGGCGATGCCGCGGCTAACTATGGTCCAAACAGCACAGCGGGAGCTTTAGTTGAACCGGCTAACTTTGCCGAGCCACCACTGCGTTTAGATGGCGAAGCAGCGCGTTACAGCCGTTACAATCAGGATGATTACACGCAAGCGGGTAACCTGTATCGCATCTTCAGCGAAGCTGAGAAAGCGCGCTTAGTGGAAACGATTTCAGGCTCACTGCGTCAAGCGAGTTTGGATGTGCAGCAACGTATGCTGGCGCATTTCCATAAGGCCGATGCGGATTACGGTCAACGGATCCAAACTGCACTCGGGTTATAAGCTTAATTAACCGATAAAAAGGCCAGTGTTATCACTGGCCTTTTGGTTTATCTTCATTTTATCAACTAGTTAACCATAAAGGTTGCAACGCCGAGCAGGGCGAATAAAATCGCGCAGCCCCGGTGGATCCACTTCATTGGTAGTTTTTCGGCACTAAAATGCCCTGCAATAACCACTGGGACGTTCGCCAGCAACATACCTAAAGTGGTACCTGCAACCACCATGGCTAAGGCATCGTATTTAGCGGCTAACACGACAGTCGCGATCTGAGTCTTGTCGCCCATTTCGGCAATAAAGAACAGAATAAAGGTCGCGATAAAAGGCCCCATCTTATAGAAGCGGCTTTCTTCGGCGTCCACTTTATCGGGGATTAACACCCATAGCGCAATCGCAAAGAAGGAAGCGGCAACCAAGTAGCGTGCAACATCTGGGCTTACCCAGTTAATCGCCCATTGCCCAAGCCAAGCGGCGGCAAAATGATTAAACAGAGTCGAGAGTAAAATTCCCAAGATAATCGCGGTTTTATTTTTAAATCTTGCAGCGAGCAATAGGGCAAGCAGTTGAGTTTTATCGCCAATCTCGGCGATGGCAACCGTAAAGGTTGAGGCGAGTAACGCTTCCAAGTGTGATCCTTTTAGGGGTGGTTTTTGACATAAGCACAATAGACCGTCCACCCCTAGGTGCGGTTACTGTGCTCAGGTCTTGCAGGACAAATCGATGATTTGCTGTGAACACCATGGCATGCTGCCAAGTATGTTGATGTTCACCCTGAATATCGATGGCTCGAAATCCAGTTAGCTACTCCCCCGAAGCGAGGAGGGCATTATACCCAAGTAAGAGTCTGTTTCAAGGTTAAACTCGTCAAGCTGAATAGCATAAAATCTGACAGGTGCCAAAAAATTACCGCCGAACATTCTGTAATCAATTGAATTTAAAGGTTTTAATTTTTGACAACGTTGTCTTTTATTGTTAGGTTAACCCTGTCTTAATTTTAAGTTACATATTGTTAACTTGAATTAAGATCCACCGTATTTGGCAAACTAATTGAAAAATTAGGACGCAAAGCCTCCGGTCTAAGGTTGTAAAGGGATGTTGTAACTAAGATAGCGGGGTTGCCTCAGAATTGAGCCGATGCTTTCAATTCTTTGAAAAATAAACGGCTTTGCTTAATGCTGTTTTGCCCAAATACCACTTTTATACCTATGCCAATCTCGTTGAGAAAGGCACCCTACGGAGTACATTAAAGTGGAACATCAAACTGCTTTTTCACCAATGACAAACGCTAAACTCAAATTAAGTCTTATTGCCTTAGCTTTAAGCGCCACGAGTGCGCTCGTCAGCCAAACGGCGTCGGCCCACGGTTATGTAGTATCACCAGAGTCACGCTCGTACGCCTGTAAAACTGGCAGCAATTTAAACTGTGGCGCCATTCAATGGGAGCCGCAAAGTGTTGAAGGTCCATCAGGTTTTCCTGAATCAGGCCCGGCAGACGGTAAAATTGCCAGCGCAGCCAACGGGGCGTTTTCTCCCTTGGATGAGCAGAGCCCAACTCGTTGGTCTAAGCGCGATATCAAAGCGGGTTGGAATGACTTTTCTTGGCAGTTTACCGCTAACCATGTGACCCGCAATTGGCGTTACTATTTAACTCGCCAAGGTTGGGATCAAAACCAAGCGTTGAGTCGAGCAAGCTTTGACTTAGCCCCCTTCTGTGTGGTCGACGGTGGCATGGTGCAACCGCCTAAGTTAGTGACACATAACTGTTATGTGCCTGAAGACAGAACCGGTTATCACGTGATTTTGGCCGTGTGGGAAGTGGGTGACACCACTAACAGCTTCTACAATGCCATTGATGTGAATTTTAGTTCAGGTCCTGTTGTACCCGGTGAATGGGCCGATATTGGTGATATCAATCCGTCACTCGATCTTAAGGCGGGTGATAAGGTGATGACGCGGGTGTTTGACGCCAACGGTGAGCAA
Source organism: Shewanella decolorationis (assembly GCF_004354305.1). Lineage (NCBI taxonomy): Bacteria > Pseudomonadati > Pseudomonadota > Gammaproteobacteria > Alteromonadales > Shewanellaceae > Shewanella > Shewanella decolorationis. Next base: position 812,994 of record NZ_CP037898.1, read on the forward strand.
ACTGCCAAGCAAACTCAGATAACCATTGCCGATGCCACCCAAGGCGCCAAGCAAAATTGGCCATTCCTGTTAGCCAGTGCCATTAATGCCCAGCAGCCACAACTTAAGGCTGGTCAGAAGAATGCTACCGGGGTGATCTCGCCCGTTTACGGTAAAAATGAGATTTATTCCGCGCCAAATTCGGGGCTAGAGCGAGTGGAGGTGAGCTTTGATATTGCGCCTGCGCCGGGCAATCAGCTCGATGTTACGTCACTGGCCGATGACTACACTATTGTCGATGGTGCCGCAAAGGTCAGTTTCGATGTTAGCACTAATACCGATATGCAGGTCTCGGCGTACCTGTTTAGCCACGATGGCACGGCAGCAGGATATGTGACGCAAGCGGTCAATAATACGAGCGCGAGTCTAGTGCTTGATGTTGTCGCGCCAAAGGCGGGCCATTATCACTTACAGGTGAAGGGCGAGCCTAAGCAAGGTGAGGTTATCCAGCAAAACTTCGATCTGTTCTTAAAAGATCAAGCCACTGCTCCCGATGCCGACTTTGTCTTCCCCGAGGGCATTAAAAACTATGTCGCGGGTACCAAAGTACTGCAACCTAAAACCGGCAAAGTCTACCAATGTAAACCTTGGCCCTATAGCGGTTATTGCGTGCAATGGTCGCCAACGGCAACCGGATTCGAACCGGGTGTCGGCGACTCTTGGACTATGGCTTGGACTGAACTGTAACCTGTTAACAGGGAATGAGGGATTGTGAGTCGTGTTACTCCGCGACATTGAGCAATCCCATGATCCCCGTGAGCGAATCGCAAAGCCAATAGATAAACCCTGCAATGCCACAGGTGTTGCAGGGTTTATTGTTTTGATAACAGATCCGCCTCGATTTTTTATCTTTTACTCACATTTCCCCTTCGGATAGCCAAAGCGATGTCATCTTTGTCTATAACTGGCTTGCCCGCTGGGATAGGCTCTGTTAATGTCCCTAGCTATCTTCTATTACGCGCGATGTCGCTGCTTTGCTAAGGCAATCACGGTTGAAATTAATGTCACTTTTCTGCAAACGATTTAGTTAGCCTCAATGGCGACTGGGTTGAAATATTCAAAAGCTATTGGGGCCAATTGATCTGCTCTTTGAGATCGGATTGGATGCTTTAAGTTTAGTGACGCTTTCGTTTGAGATTGTTGTTGGCTTAATCACAGAGTGCGCAAGGCTTTATCCTTCAAATCTACTCAAAAAACCTTAAAAAATAATAATTAATACTTGAACAGGATAATTGTGTGAATTCAAAAATGTTAGGCTCGATAGCCATTGTCGCGGGGACCGCAATTGGCGCGGGAATGTTAGCCTTACCCTTAGCCACGGCCGCTTTAGGCATGGTGCCAGCCATTTTGTTAATGGTGGTAATTTGGGGTTTGTCAGCCTATACCTCATTGTTAATGCTTGAGATTAACCTGCGCTCCGGCGTCGGTGATAACGTCCATGCCATCACGGGCAAACTCCTCGGTAAGAAAGGCCAAATGGTGCAAGGCGCCTCCTTTCTCAGCTTACTCTTTGCCTTAACGGCGGCGTATTTGACAGGCGGCTCATCGCTGTTAGTGCTTAAAGCCAAAAATATGTTTGATCTCGTGTTAGACAACCAGCTGGCGGTGGTGCTGTTTACCTTAGTGCTGGGTGGATTTGCGGCCTTAGGTGTGGCTTGGGTCGATAAAGCATCGCGTTTCTTGTTTTCACTGATGATTTTATTACTGATTGTGGTTGTGCTGTTTTTGTTACCAGAAGTCAGTATCTCGAGTATGGCAACCAGTGCGGTGGCCGAGTCCATGACCAGCAGTTGGATGGCGGCGATTCCTGTGGTGTTTACCTCCTTTGGTTTCCACGTGTGTATCGCGACCTTAGTGCGTTATTTAGATGGCGATGCTGTGTCGCTGCGCAAAGTATTGCTAATTGGTTCAACCATTCCACTCGCGTGTTATATCTTCTGGTTAGTGGTGACCTTAGGCACAGTGGGGGGCACCGAAATCAGCAGCTTTAATGGCTCTTTACCTGCGCTTATCAGTGCATTACAAGAGATTGCCCACACGCCTTGGATCAGCAAGTGTATTTCGCTGTTTGCGGATTTAGCCTTAATCACCTCTTTCCTCGGGGTAACCTTAAGCCTGTACGATTTTGTGGCCGAACTGACCCGCGCGAAGAAGACCTTCCTCGGCCGCGCCCAAACTTGGTTATTAACCTTTGTGCCACCGCTGTTATGTGCGCTCTATGTCCCCGAAGGTTTTGTTGCCGTATTAGGGTTCGCCGCTGTGCCGCTGGTGGTGATGATTATCTTCCTGCCGATTGTGATGGCACTGCGTCAGCGCCAAACTGCGCCGCAGGGATACCAAGTGTCTGGCGGGGCATTTACCCTCGGCATTGCCGGTCTGCTAGGCGCGGTGATTATCGGCGCTCAGTTATTTGTCGCGCTGTAAGCTAAAGTCATTTTGCGTACTTAAGTAGGTAAATGATGGTGAATGTATTTGCTTTGTAAGCGAGTTTTTCAAACTCTGTTATTGAGTGCATGCGATATGCTAAAGTCAGGCCCTGTGCCTGACTTTTTGCTTTTTAGCATTAATCAAAGCGGCATGTTATCCCAATAAATATAAGAAATGGCCTCGCAAGCGCTCGGCTTTCTTCACCTAAAACGGACTTAAGATAATGAAAAAATGGTTACTCTCAGTTGCCGTGGCGGCGAGTTTTGCCTCCCATGCCGATGAAGGTATGTGGCAGCCACACCAATTGCCCGCAATGGCCGATGAGCTGAAAGCGAAAGGCTTAGAGATTGATGCGAAATCGATTTCCAAACTGACCGAATTCCCCATGAATGCCGTGATCAGCCTAGGTGGCTGTACGGCATCCTTTGTATCGCCAAAAGGCTTAGTGGTGACAAACCATCACTGTGCCTATGGTTCGATTCAATATAACTCGACTGCAGAGAAAAACCTGTTGCAGGACGGTTTCTTAGCTAAAACCTTTGCCGATGAATTACCCGCAGCGCCAGGTTCTCGCGTTTATGTTACCGAAGAGGTGACCAATGTGACTGAGCGCGTCAACGCTGGGCTTGAAAACAAAGCGGGCCGTGAGTTTTATCAAGGTGTTGAGAACCAAGAAAAAGCACTCGTTGCCGAGTGTGAAAAGGACGAAGGCTACCGCTGCCAAGTGTATAGCTTCCACGGTGGCTTAGAATATTATCTGGTAAAACAGTTAGAAATCCGCGACGTACGTTTAGTCTATAACCCTGCGGGCAGCGTTGGTAAATACGGCGGCGATGTCGATAACTGGATGTGGCCGCGCCACACGGGTGACTTTTCCTTCTACCGCGCCTATGTGTCTAAAACCGGTAAACCTGCCGAATTTAGCGCCGACAACGTGCCGTACGAGCCTAAGAGCTTCTTAAAAGTTTCGGCCAAAGGCGTGAGTGAAGGGGATTTTGTGATGGTGGCGGGTTACCCCGGCCGTACCAACAGATACCGCACCGCGAACGAAGTGCAAAATCAGTTCGAATGGGCTTACCCAGAAGGCAAGATGCTTCGCGAACGTTTTATTGAAATCATCAAAGAAACGGCGCCAGAAGGCAGCGACGAGCGCATTAAGTACGAGAGCCAAATCGCTGGCTTAGCGAACTACGCTAAAAACTTCACCTCGATGATTGAGTTTTATGGCAAATCCACCATGTTAGCCGACCGCAAGGCCCGTGAAGCCGAGCTCGCCGCATGGATTGCTAAAGACAGCAGCCGCGAAGCCAAATACGGTAAAACCTTAAGTGAATTAGACGCGCTGATCGCCAAGAGCAAAGCCCATCAAGAACGGGATATGATTTTAAGCTACATTGGCAACACTACTATGGTGCCAACGGCGACCAATCTGTACCGTTTAGCCCATGAGAAGCAACTGCCTGATATGCAACGCGAACCCGGCTTCCAAGACCGTGATATGACGCGTTTCAAGGCGAGCATGGAACGTATCGATCGCCGTTATGCGCCAAGTGTAGATAAGGCCGTACTCTTGGATATGCTTAAACGTTATGCCGCGTTACCTGAGGCGCAGCGCTTACCAGCTATGGATAAAGCCTTTGGTATCGATAAAAAGGTTAACGAAGCTAAACTGGCGAAAACATTAGATAAAATGTACGCCAAAACCGAGCTGGGTAACAAAGATGTGCGTTTAGCATGGATGGAAAAATCCGTTGATGACTTCAAAGCCTCTAAGGATCCTTTTATTCAATTCGCCGTGGCCATGTATGACACCAACATGAGCGAAGAGAAGAAAGAGAAAGAGTTAGATGGCGAGCTGATGAAAGTACGTCCGCAATATATGGATGCCATCATCGCCTATAACCGTGAGCAAGGTAAGCCAGTGTACGCCGATGCGAACTCTAGCCTGCGGGTGACCGTTGGCCATGTTAAAGGTTATGAACCTAAAGATGGTTTAGTGGCTAAGCCCTTTACTCGCCTCGAAGGCATAGTGCAAAAAGACACTGGCGTTGACCCATTCGATGCGCCGAAAAAGCAGTTAGAGCTTATCAAGCAGAAGCAATACGGTGATTTCTATGTGAAAGCCATCGATTCTGTGCCAGTAAACTTCCTGTCGACCTTAGACACCACTGGCGGTAACTCTGGCTCTCCAACCCTAAACGGCCGCGCCGAGTTAGTGGGTTTACTGTTCGATGGCGTATATGAAAGCATCATCGGTGACTGGGCGTACGACGACAACATCAACCGCTCAATCCAAGTCGATAGCCGTTATATGCTGTGGGTGATGAAGTATTTAGATAATGCCGACAACCTGTTAGCCGAGATGGAAATCGTTAAGTAATCCATCACCGCATCGCACTGATGTTGCGAATATGATTGCTAAGCTGCTTATGCCATATGAGTTACGTGATAAATAGGTAGCGATCGCAAGACAATAAAAAGCGATAAACCAATGTGGTTTATCGCTTTTTTGTATGTAATGACTTGCCGATGATTGTTGAAAACAGTATTGCTAGGCGAGCCATGGTATTCGCTCACCGACACGGTGAATAGAAACCTAGGGTTTCTAAGCTTATGAACGAGAGCCATTGATGGCGAACTGGCCGATAAACAGGGATGTTGTTCAAGTCCATCCGTGGATGTAGGGCCGCCCGTCTGATGTGAATGGATTCACGAATGCCGCGATGGCATGGATGCCAAAGAGCTGCCATGGGGCGGACGGTCGTCTCGCTAATTACCATGGAGCACCTTTCTAGCATTGGCGTAGTTTGTAAGTCTTAAAGACATACGTATCATGTTTGGGAGTGTTTTTGTGTTAAAACAATAAACTAAAACACAAAATATCAGATTAAAATTTGTATGAATTTACATCGTATTACGACGGTTTGTCCGCTGTAATGTTTTGTTATGCCATTCAATAATTTCCATCTCAAGCTGCAGCAGGTCACTTGCCGACCTGATTGGCAAGCTTTCATTGATTCTCATTATTTCTGAACGACTTGATTTCATAGCATTCAATTTTTTAGGTTTGCTTAAAGCTTCATATACCGATTTATCTTTATTATTTACATAGTAGTATCTGATTTTAGGTTTAATTTTTTTAAAGTTAACTGAAATAATCACAAAATCAGAATTTAAATTAATATCTTTGGCTTTAAGATCCTCAGTTTTAACTTTACCCCAATAAAGCCTTTCAAAAAGGCCGTCATTTGAAATTATGTCGTCTTCAATAGATGATAAAGAACCATCTTTAGAGAAAGTTGATGATATTTTTTCAAACTCTTCAAGATATGAAAAATCAATTGTTTTTTCATTCAAACTACTTGGTGGCAGCATAGCAAGTCCACAAGCTATACTTTCTGGCTTGTTATTACTTGCTAAGTTCCATAAATCTATGTCATCAAAATCATAATGAAGGGTAGAAAAACCATTCTTATTCTTAAAGAAATTTAACGATGTCTCATTATTACTGACAACAACACACAAAATTTTTTTGTTTGGAAATAGTCTTTTTAGGAGCTTTGATTTCCGTAGAGACTCTTTTTTCAAGCTTCTTAAATTTTCAGGCTTTTGCGTAAGAGTACACTCGTAGAACGATAGAGAATATTCATCTATTTTAATGCAATCAAATTCGGCCATTGCGATTCTGTCGCTATTATAGATAAATCGACCTAGGTTGTCGCAGTAGAATCCTGTCTTCAGATATTTATTATTTTTTGGTGTATACGGGCCTTTAGAAATTATCTTTACGGTATTTTCTGATAAGCTTTCAATATTGGAAATCATCATTTCATAGAAGGAAGCCTCATAAACCTCACCTTTGAAATTCATAGCTTTCCAATGGTTGTTAGGGGCTTTTATGTAACTCTTAGAATGTGAGTATCGATATTTATATAAATTCATTACTTGCTTCCTAATGGGGTATGCGAATCAAGTATCATCAATTATAAATCAATAACATAATGCACTTTTGATTTATCTACAACACATTTTTGTAAAGTGATTTGAATATTAAGCGAAAAAATCGAAGGGCTGCATCAGAGTCGAAAAATGGTTTTAGGAATTGATTTAAAAGGAGCGTTCAAGGCTTATCTGAGCTCTGCAAGGCGCGAAATATAAAGGCTTTTTCAATGCTGAATTAAGTATAGATGGAGGTTATTACCACGCTATTAAAAGCTGGGTATCTCAGTATTTTCGTATTTCCTTTTCAATAAAAAGTATTACTTTTATGTCGTTTAATACCTAGGTAAAAAATTTTATCGTATTATCCCGTCACTATTTTTTATCTAGTTAGTTGGTTTGCGAGGGCTAACTTTCCCTACAGAAAAGGATTTTTTATGGGACATAAGACGTTATTGAGTACTGTACTTTTGACTGCGACCTGCGGTATCGCCACTTTTGCGGTGAATGCCGAATCACTGTTTACTCCCTTCCCTGACGCCAAATCGCCTGAAGAAAAGCGCATCCACTATACGCCCTTTGAGCTTATCACCGCAGTGAATGGTGACAAGTTCACTCTGTTGCCTGTATCGGGCAAATTGACTCGACAAAGCGTTGAGTTGCCAGAGGGGTATAGTCCCGAGCATGTGATCAATAACTATTTGGCACAGCTTAAAAAACTGAATGCTGAAGTGTTATTTAGCTGCAAGGCCGCCACCTGCGGTGATGGTCAAACCATGCAAACTCAGCTAAAGCCACTTAAAAGTGTGAATGCCGACTATCACAGTGCTTACGTGGCGGCAAAACTGAAAGGTACTCGCGGTGAGGTTTACACCAGTATCTATGTCGTCAATCGGGAGGATAGGTACACCTATCTACAGGTCGATATCCTCGACGCTATCCCTGAGCCGCTGGATTTGATCCAAGCGAATGGTGACTTTTTACAGCAGGCGCCGAAGGACGTTGAGATTAAAGATAGGCGTAGTGATGACGCTCAAGGCGCGACCGACCATCCTTTGTTGGGGCGTATGCCCGGCAGTTATATTTCAAGTTACAAACAAACTAACTTTACCCAAGTACCCGTATTGGTGGGGATGACGGGCGCCGATTATCAAACCAAACCGCTGAACGCCAAGCTTACCCAAATAACGTATCACATGCCTGAAAGCTACTCGTTGTTTGAAATCAACAGCAATTATGCCGCAGCAGCACAAAAACTGCAGGCTGAGCGGGTGTTCCACTGTAAAGGTACGGCCTGCGGCGACGATGATAACCTGATCAATGCCATCAAATTAATCAAGGACGATAAAGAAGACGAATGGCAGGAGTATCAGCTGTTTAAGCTGAGTCACGCCAAGGGCGATGTTTACTTCGATATCTATTCCCAAGGTTATTTCGATGGCACACCTGCCGATACTACGCTCAGGGTAATGGAGCTCTCTACTCTGAAGGATGATCGTGTGGCGATCGACCTCGATGCCTTGACCGATGCGATTAGCCAAACAGGTAAGGCGACGTTAGAGGGATTGTTGTTTGATTATGACAGTGAGCGTATGTTACCTGAGTCTAAGCCAGTACTCGAGGTCCTCGCGAGCTATCTTAAGCAGAACCCCACGCTGAGTTTCTATGTGGTCGGACATACCGATGACAAGGGCGAGCGGAGTTACAATCAAAGCCTGTCGGAGCGCCGCGCCGCAGCTGTGATTAAGCAGTTGAGTGACGGGTTTAAAATTCCGTCGGCCCAATTAACCGCTCACGGTAACGGGGAATACAGCCCTGTGGCCAGCAACACGAATAATGCCGGACAAAAATTGAATCGCAGAGTGGAGTTAGTGCTTCGTTCCGATAAAAAGTAGCTAAATTTCAATAATTTGAAAGGCTATCTTCGTTCCATCAAAAACGCCTGAGTCATCTCAGGCGTTTCTATCTTCATCGGCGCTTATTGGCGCTCATTGGAAGATATTGTTCGCGCAGGCATTTGTCTCAAATTGAGGTTAGCTGCTTAAGGGTATTCACCACTTATCCTCACTAAATCGTCACAGCGGCTTTAAGCGCTGTAATTTCCTCTGGGCTGAGTGGTCGCATTTCGCCTTCGGCTAAGGATCCTAGGGTTAATGTCATTAACGCGACGCGTTGCAAGTCAATCACCTTATAGCCTAAGGCGTTGGACATGCGCCGAATTTGGCGATTCAACCCTTGGGTCAGCACAATTTCAAAACGGTCTGCACTTAACCGTGTGACTTGGCAGGGGGGTGTGCGTACTTCTTTGTATTGCACGCCGCTGGCCATTTGCTCGATAAAGGCATCGTTGAAGGGCTTATCGAGTTGTACGTGATAGGTTTTACTGTGGGCAAAACTGGGGTGCATCAGTTTATGGGTGAGTTCGCCATCGTTAGTCAGCAGTAATAAACCGCGGGAATCCTTGTCTAATCTGCCCACAGGGTAGAGTCTTGGTGTGGTTGGTAGTAAATGCAGCAAACTGGATTTATCGGCGTCTAACAAACGGCAATCTGTGCCTACAGCTTTATTGAAGATCCAATAAGTAAGCGCTTCGGTGCCCGATATAGGCTTTTCATCTAAGCAGAGGCTATCAAGACAGTGACCGTCAGCATCGAAATGCACGGCATCGGTATGCTTGGCTATCTTGCCATTGAGGCTGATGCGTCCGGCCTCAATCAAGCGGCAGGCCTCACGGCGTGAACTAATGCCGCATTGGGCAAGGTATTTGGCAAGACGCATAAATGACTAAGCTAAAACGGGTGATGGACTTGGGCGCGATGATACAGGATTTTGGATAAACGACGCATGGCAAATGCGAGGCTTAAGCACCAAATAATATTAAGGTTTGTTTGCAGCCACATATTGGCGGCAACAAAACAGAAGTGATTGCCCGTATCGCAGGGCGGGAAGTCCAGTTGGCTCCAATCCAGTTGTAAGCTCAGGCTAATGGCACTGATAAAGCTTAATAAGCTCAAGTAAAACAAAGGTCTTGGACAGATAAGTTTAGGCACGATTCCTGCGATAATCACCAAGGCATGCAGGGTTAGCGTACTTAACAGATAACTCGTCGAAACCAGCCTGTGCATGGTCAAAAAGTTAATCGGGAAAATCCCCATCAAAATCACCGAGGTGCCAACCCAGGCGCCAGTGAGCGCAATATATTGGCTAAAGGTGTCGAGTTTAAGTAAGTAGAGCCCAGCCATAGAGACCAACATACAAATCCCCGCGGCGAGTAAGCCGAGGTTAAACACATACGCGAGGGGCGAGTTGATATAGTCACCGAGAAAATCGGCACGCATAAACAGGGCGGGAGTGCCTACAACTTGATATTCGGCGTAAAGCGCTATGATAACCCCGGTGGCACTCAGCAGCGCAGCGCCCACAATCAACCAAGTGATTAGGCGATGTAAGTCGTAAAAACTGGGCTCATGCTGCAGATTCATTGTGATTTTGAGTTCAATGTATAGGGCGAAATATGGCGAACAATCGCGTGTAACTTGCCTGAATCCTCGAATGAAGGCAAGTCTAGGCGAGATTCATATGATTACCCAGATAAAAACAAAGGGAGCGAATGGCTCCCTTGGTGTTATCGATAATCGAATTAGGTTAGTGGCGCTTGCGGAAAATCACAATTGCAATGGCGACAGCCGCTAGGATCATGCAGTACCAAGCGTGGGATACGGCCGCCAGCGGTGTGATGCTAAAGGTTGAAGCGATCAGCAGTGCTTGGGCGCCATAGGGGATTAACCCTTGGATAATACAGGCAAAGATATCGAGTACACTGGCTGCACGCTTAGGGCTAACACCATGTTTTTCTGCCAGATCTTTAGCAATATCACCCGTCACAACGATAGACACTGTGTTATTGGCAACACAGCTGTTGGTGACGGCTACAATCCCTGCCATGCCTAATTCAGCCGCGCGGCATGAGGCTTCACCTTGAGCTTTTGAGAAACGGGTGATGAGCTTTTCAATCTGTTTGCTTACAAAGGCTAAACCCCCTTGTTGCTGCATCAGCGCGGCTAAACCACCGACTAACATCGACAGGATGAAGATTTCCTGCATATTGCTAAAGCCCGCGTAGATATCCTTACCAAATTGGATAACGCCATAGTCCATGGTCAGGAATCCCGCAGCGCCCGCCAGCAGAATGCCTAAGGTCAAGACAACGAACACGTTTAACCCTGCGACCGCTAATACCAGAATCGTCAGGTAAGGAATCACCTTGATAAAGTCTATATCTTGAGCGGCTAGATCGGCTTGGCCTTGGCCTGCAATCACAAAGGCAACAAAGGTGAGCAGTGAAGCCGGGATTGCAAAAATCAGGTTCTCGCGGAATTTATCTTTCATATCACAGCCTTGAGTACGAGTGGCCGCAATAGTGGTATCCGAAATAATCGAGAGGTTATCGCCAAACAGTGCGCCAGACATCACGGCGCCTGCCATCAGGGCATAATCAATTTGTGCCTGATCGGCAACGCCTAAGGCGATAGGTGCCACGGCGGCAATAGTGCCCATTGAGGTGCCCATTGCGGTGGCAATAAAAGCGGCAATCACAAAAAAGCCGGGCAGTAATAGGTTTGAAGGAATAAGGGATAAACCTAAGGCAACGGTCGCATCGACACCACCGGTGGCTTTTGCGACCGCAGCAAAACCTCCAGCCAGCAAGTAAATCAAACACATAGCAATAATATTGCTGTGGCCAATGCCGCCGATAAAGGTATCAATCGCTTGATTGAGTTTTTGTTTTGATAATACCAAGGCCAGAATAATGGCTGGCAGAATGGCAATCACACTCGGTAATTGATAGAAGGCAAAGTCCACACCTTGGCTTTGGAAATAGACGCCTGCGCCAATAAACAGACTTAAAAAAACAAATAAGGGTAACAGGGCAATAAAGGATGCCGGGCTACTTGGTGCAGTGGTTTGGGCTAATTGACTCAATGTAATGTCTCTTTTACTCGGCGGGTTGTCCGCGTGATCCTTGGCAGTCGAACTCGCTTAAAATCTATGCCGCTTTGGCATCATATCCTAGCAACTTGGTGCCAAGCATATTGGATTGCCAATTTACTGTCAATCTAGACGTCTAGATGTTTTTACTTCCGTTGTGATCTGTTCGTTAAAAAGAGGTTTAAATCCTGATTGCTCAACAATTTTTACTTTATTAAACATTGTATTATACGAGTTTATTAATGAGGAAAATTCTGCTTGTTTGGGCTGGTGTTATCGATGAGCTGAAGTTTCTGCTGTATTATCGTCCTTTTATGCCGCACAACTACATAGCACGAAGATTGTCTTGCATAAATATTAGCCAATATGGCGGCAAGCAATGAAACCTCAACACGGCCTAATAAATTCCTCTTACTTTTTGCTATTTCATCCTGCTGCCTATGTTCCCCATAATGGATAACTCTGTTTTGTCCCGAGATGGCCTCTCACAAAGTTATTCTGCTATTTCTTTTTTCGATTAGCTCAGTCGTTGTTCAATTGACTATTGCTGTTGTGGGCCAGATGGGGTAAAACGGTGATCTTTCATCCACATCCATTTATTGCAGCTAACAGCATAGTGATACGTAGAGCTAAGCCTTTATTAGGCACTTTAGTTGAAATTGCGGTCGAATCTGTTGTTGAAGATCCCTCTTTGCCAACACTCGATGAACAAGCCATGCAAGCTGCAATTACGGCAGCTTTTTCTCGCATTGCTCAAATCGGGCGGTTATTAAGTTTCCATCAGCAAGATAGTGAATTAAATCTTTTAAACCGACAGCCTGGAAATTGGGTTCTCCTAAGCCAAGATAGTTTACGCGTATTTAAATTAGCTAAATGGTTTGGTAAAGCCAGCGATAACTTATTTAACTGCACGATTGGCGGCGAAATGATGTCACGCGGCGCTTTACCTTGTTACCTTGGCATGCCATTACTTTTGCAGGGCGATTGGCAGGATATTGAGATCAGGGCAAATCAAGCACGTTTAGCCCGGCCATTAATCGTCACCTTGGATGGGATTGCCAAGGGATACGCCGTTGATATGGCCGTCAGTGAATTGTGCCGGGCCGGTGTATCGGGCGGTTGGGTTAACGCGGGTGGTGATCTAAAGGTGTTTGGTTCTGCCTCCTTAGATGTACTTTGCCGAGGTTCTAATGGATTAAGCCAAAAGGTCACGGTAAGAAATATGGCACTGGCTAGCTCACGGGTTTCACAACAATTGAGTTTAGGTTGCCCCGCATTGCTGCTACCGACTGGCAATGTCGATATGATGAGTTTTGATGCGACAAGTGAACGGGTTGTGAGTGTGCAAGCTCCATTCGCGTGGCGAGCCGATGCGCTGACCAAAGTTGCGGGTTACCTTTCTGCTGATGTTGCAAAGGAAAAAATCCAGTTACTTGGCGGGCAATTGGTCTGTTAACGTCATGACCAAGGGGCAAATATCTAATGATGCTCCGTGTTATCACATCATGCCTTGATATTTTAACATATTGTTTTAAAGGTGATTTTTAAACACCCCTTTAGCTTAATAAGGCCTGTTGACGTTTCATGATTGTTTAATCTCGAAACGTCAACAGGCTAGCGTGTACTATTATGCGACTTTAAAACGCGAGACTTCTTTTTGTAGATTGCTGCAAATGGCTTGAGTGTTGACGACTATCTGCTGGGTTTCTTGGATCACCGTATTGCAATACCTTGTTTTGTCAGACAACTCAGTCAAGTTACGATTAATTTCTTCGGTCACATGGGTTTGCTCTTCGGTGGCTGTGGCAGTTTGCGTCGACATCTCGCTGACCTTAGAGGTGGAGTTAAGGATCTCATCTAGGGCATCCTGTGTCTGACTGGCGAAGGTCACGGTTGAGTTTGTGAGGCTGGCGCCCGATTCAATGCTCTTCACCGCATCATTTACGCCCCGTTGTAACTCTTCAATCATGCGCTGAATATCTTGGGTCGAGGTTTCGGTGCGGCTCGCCAGTGTCCGCACTTCATCGGCAACCACGGCAAAGCCTCGTCCTTGCTCACCCGCGCGGGCCGCTTCAATGGCAGCATTGAGGGCGAGGAGATTGGTTTGCTCTGCAATTGCACGGATCACATCTAGCACTGAGGCAATATTAGCTGAGTTGACAGAGAGTTTTTCAATAACCGCTACTGCATGTTTGACTGATTCAGACAGTTGCTGAATATGGTTTACCGATTGCGAGAGGATATTTTTACCCTCAATGGTTTGGTCGTTGACCTTAGTGATTTCGGTGGCGGTATGCAGGGCGTTACTGGCTACCTCCCGCACCGCTGCACTCATTTCATTCACCGCTGTGACTATAGTATCGACAAATTGTTCTTGCTCGTGGCTAATCTCCATTGTTGTCGTTGACTTGCTTGCAAGGTGTTCAACGGTTTGGCTGACATCTTTTGTTTGGCTGATAATTGCAATGACCATTTGCTGCAGTTGGGCAACGAATAAATTAAAGGCATTGGCTAGTTCACCGATTTCATCTTGACGGGTGATGGGGATACGTTGGGTTAAATTGCCATCGCCATCGACAATATCGTTGATCCGATTGGTGATATCTTGAATCGCATTAACAATAATTTTGGGCCCGAAATAAGCAATCACTAGGGCGACGATAGCCACTAGGGTGGCAATGGTGATGGAAATTTGAGTTTGAGTGGTGGCCTGTTCCGATGCCTGTAAATCCAATTCTTTAACGCGGTTATCGGCGGCTTCGCCGGCGGCATTGTAGATACTCCTCAAGGCTTTAAATTCTTTTTTGGATTTACCTTCGTGTAGTTGTCTCGCCAGTTCGAAGTTATTGCTTTTGACTGCGTTAATCACTTCCGATGACGCTTGATGCCAAAGTGAAAATTGTGCATCGAAACCGCTAGTGGATTTGATTACTTCTAAATGATCTTGCAGGTGATTTTTAAACTCCCCCATACGATCGCGCGCTTGGTCGACGTTCTCTTGCCAGTTGTCTATTTCATTCTTTCGGTTCTCACTGCTCAGATCAGGGCGAAGTAGCACTTCTTCACTCAATTGGGCTTGGTAGAGATCCCGATCAGCGTTGAGAATGGCCGAAATCGCTGGATTAAATAATTGGCTAAACTCCTGCATTTGCTTGAGAGTTGAGCGGCTCTGCATGGCATCTGTGATGGCCATAACGATCAAGGCTGTCGCCATAATGGCAAACATCAGCGAAAACTTAACTCTAATGCTATTAAACATGGGACTCTCCATAACTCTCTGACAAAACAACTTATTAAATAGCATAGTCGCTATTTGGTTGTTTGCAGCAGTCAGTGAAAAGTCAAAGCGCGATGATAGAAAACGCCCCAAGTTTTTGGGGCGTTGTGATAAGCGATTTATTCGGTGCAGGCGATTGCAATCGAGGTCTTAGGTTTAGGTTTTACCTGCACTAACATCACCCCAAAGATGACCATAGCGCCACCTATATAGTGATAAATGGCTAAGGTTTCATTTAAAATAATCGCCGCTAAGATTGCCGAGAGGATTGGCATCAAATTGAAGAAAATGCTGGTGCGCTCGGCCCCTAACTTGCTGATGCCATTAATCCAGGCCCAAGGTGCGATGAGTGAAGCGCCTAAAGCGGCATACATAATTAACGGTGCGGCTTGGCTGCTAATGGCTGTACTTGGCGCGCTAAACAGCAGCGGAGTTAACATCAATACCGCGATAATCCCTTGAATATACACTGACTCCCACGTCGATATCGGCAATTGCCAGCGTTTAAGCAATACCCCATAAAGGGCGTACACAAAGGCGCTGATGAGTAACAGTAAATCCCCTTGGGTCACGCCGATGGCAAGATTGGCCATATCCCCGTGGCTTAACATAAACACTAAACCCAAGAGCGAAATCACAGTGCCACCAAAGACCAAGGGCGTCAGCTTTTGTTTGAGTATTGGCACGGCTAAAAACAAGCTCACCATAGGCACCAGCGAGTTGATTAGGGCCATATTGGTCGCGGTTGTGGTTGCCGCCGCAAAATAAGCCAGGCTTTGGTTTAATACCATGCCTAAGGCGGCTAAGGTGGCGAGTTTAGGCAGTAATGGTGCGATCGTTTTACGCTTGCGCCAGACTGGTTTTAGCATAAAAGGCGTTAATACTAGCATGGCAAAAAACCAGCGATAAAAGGCAATCGCTTCGGGGGCGATAATCCCAAAGGAGAGTTTGTTAACAATGGCGTTACCTGCCCAAATCACAACGGCGAGTAGGGGAAATAAATACAGCATAGGTCAGTCTTAATTGGCGTGAAGGCGGGTTAGGCGAAAGGGCATAAACCCGATGTTTTAGGTTGCTGCTATTATCGCGGGTCTTTTATGATATAAATATCGCTTAAAAGACAATGTCAGTTCGTCGGCGGACAATCTTTTTTAAGTCTCAGTATTCGCCTCGAATTTGCTAGTCTATTTTTGGAGTTCTGATGCGTCCTGTTTATCATCCGCTTAAGGCAGAGCAAGCGCCTGTTGCCGATATTTTCTTTAACTATGAAGCTTTTCTTCCCAATACCATCACCCCAAAACACAGTCATGCTTGGGGGCAATTGCAGCTGATCAGCGGCGGTATTATGGAACTGCATGCCGCAGGGCAGCGATTTTTATCGCCATCCCAATATGCGATTTGGGTACCTGCTGGGATTGAACATGAGAGCTTTACTCGCCGCAGTATCCATTATTGCTCGATGAATATCGTGGCTAGTCGAGCGGGGGCTTTTCCGGATGAGACCTGCCTGCTGGCAGTTACGCCCATCGCACAGGCGATAGTGAACGACCTAAGAGAGCGGCAAATCCGAGTAGCTGAAAGCGACGCAGATAAACGTCTGCTTGAGGTGCTAATCGACCAGTTGATTTTAGGTCAGGCACAGCCGCAATTTTTACCCTCAAGTGGCGATAAATTATTGCAGCCCATTTTGCAGCAACTCGAACTCGATCCCGCCAGCCAAAAGAGCCTTAAGGCTTGGGCGAGTGAACTACATACCACAGAGCGCACACTGGCTCGGCGTTGCCAAGACAGTCTTGGGATGAGTTTTACCGAGCTGCGGCAGCGGCATAAGTTTATTTATTCGTTACAGCTCTTGCGTGAGGGATTGGCAATCAAAGAGGTGGCACTGACCTTAGGCTATAACCAAACCTCACCCTATATTGTGATGTTTAAAAAATATGCCCAATATTCGCCTGAGCAATATCGTCGTCAATTGGGGTAAAAAAGAGGGCGAGATAGTCACCACGCCCTCTTGCTCATAAAGAGAGGATTTAAGGGATTTTTACACAGGGATTAATCGGAGTTTTTCTGTCGATTCCGTTTATCCTGACGTTTCTCTTTTAAGGTTTTCATCGGCGGTTTTTTCGCTTTTTCTTTACTCATGATAAATACTCCTAACTGAACTTAAACTCAGCAAAGTGATACTCAGTAAAGTGAAACTTCATAAAATGAGACTATCGAGTGTAGCGCCGCATTCTTACCGATAGTGTCGTTAACATTACCCGTCGGCAAAATTAACTCATGAAAAAGCCGTATGAGCCAGATAAATAAACTTATACTTCTTGATGGTTTTTACATAAGCGCTGCCATACTCGGTAAATATGCAAGAGGTCTAAGTTTTGGCTCATCGGCTTTAATTTGTTTCGCGGCCAGTTAATAGCTTCAAAATAATGCTCTCCCTATTTTCTTTATGCCTATGCTAGATGCCGCCGCAAATAGCGACCTAAAAGCATGCTGCCACTGAAATTTGAACATGCTTTATGCTGATAAAATTTTTTAACGTTAATTTATTTTTTGCTTAGGGCGATATCTTTCACCATAAATAATACGGGTTTACCTAGAATATTGACTTCGGCATATTCGCCCTTAGTGCGCCCGAGGAGGCTTACACCGAGATCGGAGATCACCGAATAACGGCCCGCTCTGGGTTTGTGCCTTGGCGGATACACCAGCTCGATACGATACTCCTGCTGGTCCTGTTGATTAACCAGTAAAATTTCTCGCCCAACCGTCACTTTATCTTGGGTTTCTTCACTCTTAAGTTGATCCAGTTTTGCAATCACCGCAGCTAATGAAGTCGGACGCAATGAGGCATTAAAACTGTTTTGCAGATAATAGGTCTCAGTTTTCAACATAAAAGACTGAAATAGATTGCTAAAAAAAGAATAAAACATAACTACCCCAAAATATGAGCTAGATAACGGCTATGCTCCAAAATAAAAATGGAAGCGATAAAATTAAATATAGGAACTAGATGCCGAGTGCGAGTGGCACTCGGCTTACACTGGAAATTTAAGTGAAAGGCGTACAAAGTTGGCTAAATAATGAGGCTTATTTAGCGTAAAAGGCGATGACTCAAATGTGATAGATGAAAATGCATTGTTTAACATATTGCTACATCTCCATATCAAATTAAGGCTAAATTAATCATCCAATTGGGTTGATGATTAATGACTAATAAACTGTCCATACCATAGGCCAACTGAAAAAATAAAGCAACCCATGTTTTGACGCTAGGCTCTTTATTTCAGGAATGACATTTTCCTATTAGATAAAAATATTCGCTTAATAATAGGCGATATTTTTAGGCAATTATTAGCGCATAAATTGATTAACGTGGCTGAATGTTAAACCGTTAAGTCGTTAGCCCTGCACCTTGTAGGATGATTTTAAGGCACAGGGAAACCAGCAGTAAGCAACTGACACTGGTACACCAAATCAGCAGTAACCAGCCGAGTCGTTTGGGGAGCGATGAAGTTTGAGTCGTCATAGCAATCTCCTAAGAGTGTGTTGCTGGTAGCCGAGTCGATATCGGCTGCATGAAGCCGTTTTTAGTGATAACCCGCATCCTTGGTGACTTTGCCGCGAAACACGTAATAGCTCCAAAAGGTGTAGACCAAGATCAAGGGAATAATCATCAGTGCGCCGATAAGCATAAAGCCTAAGCTGCTCTCAGGTGCGGCCGCCTGCCATAGGCTGATCGTTGGCGGAATAATATGTGGCCAGATGCTGATTCCTAAGCCACTAAAGCCTAAGAAGATTAACGCGAGTGTTAGCAAGAAGGGGCGGTAGTCATCCTCAGTATTTAAGGCGCGGATAAGTGCCTTAGTGCAGAGCAATACCAGCAGAGGTACAGGCGCAAAATAGAATAAATTCGGCAGACTAAACCAGCGCAGGGCAATATTGGGTTGTACGAAGGGCGTCCATAAACTGACGATTCCTATGGTCATCAACAGGCAAATCGCGAGGACTTTAGCAAGCTGCTGCATGGTCGTCTTGAGTGTGCCTGTGCATTTCTTTACTAACCAAGTTGCACCAAGCAGCGCGTAGGCCAGCATCAGCCCAAAACCACAGAAGAGTGAGAAGGGCGATAACCAATCGAAGCTGCTACCGCTGAACCTTTGTCCATCTACCGAAATGCCCGAGATAAATGCGCCGAGCACCACACCTTGGGCAAAGGTGGCAATAATCGAGCCGAACATAAAGGCTTTGTCCCAAAAGGGTTTGGTCTCTGCGCTGGATTTAAACCTGAATTCAAAGGCAACGCCACGAAAAATCAACGCTAGCAGCATGATCAGCAAGGGAATGGTCAGGGCTTCGAGCACTATGGCGTAGGCGAGGGGAAAGGCGCCGAGAAGGCTCGCACCACCGAGTACTAGCCAAGTCTCGTTACCATCCCATACTGGCGCGACGGTGTTAACCATCACATCCCTATCGTCTTCATCGTGGATGAAGGGAAATAAGATGCCGATGCCCAGATCGAAGCCATCCATCACTATGTACATGAGTGTGGCAAAGATGATGATCCCAAACCAAATCAGGGGTAAGTCGAATTCCATGTTGTGCCTTTAAATGGGTTGATTAATCAATTGATATGCTAAACAGTCGGATTTGTTATCCATGGTGCTCAATCCCTTGCGCTATCGGCCCTTTACTGATGAGTCGCATCATGTAGCGATAACCCACGCCAAAAATGCCGAAGTAACAGATAACAAACATCATCAGGCTGAGGCTTAAATGGGTCACACTGTGGGACGAAACTGCATCTTGAGTGCGCATTAACCCTTGGATAACCCAAGGTTGGCGGCCAAGTTCAGTGGTAAACCAACCCGCGAGGGTCGCGATTAATCCCGCGGGACCTAACAAGAGTACCAAGCGCAGGAACAGGCGATTACTGTATAGCGTCTGCTTGCGTCTAAGGTAGAGGCTCCAGACGCCCGCCAAAATCATCAGCACGCCTAAGCCCACCATCACCCTAAAACTCCAAAACACTAAGGGCACATTGGGCCAATCCTCGGCAGGAAACTCAGTGAGTGCTGGCACTTGCTTGGTTATATCGTGTTTTAAAATCAGACTGGCTAATCCTGGAATTTCCAAACTGAAATGATTGGTTTGCTTATCCATATCGGGCATGGCGAATAGGATGAGCGGCGTGGGCTCATCCCCTTCATTACGCCAGTGGCCTTCCATCGCCGCGATTTTTACCGGTTGATACTCAAGTGTATTTAGCCCGTGAAAGTCACCAATCACTGCTTGCAGCGGTGCAACAATCAATGCCATCCACATGGCCATGGAAAGCATTTTACGAATCGCGGGAGTATCGTTTCCTTTGAGTAAATGCCATGCGGCGGAGGCGCCAACAAAGAAGGCTGAGGAGATAAAGGCGGCAATCGTCATATGGGTTAAACGGTAGGGAAATGAAGGATTAAACACGATTTGCCACCAGTCGATGGGGACGACTCGGTTGTTAATGATTTCAAACCCCTGAGGTGTGTGCATCCAGCTATTGGAGGCGAGGATCCAAAAGGTTGAAATCACAGTGCCCGTGGCCACCATACAAGTGGCAAAAAAGTGCAGCTTTTTGCCAACCTTATTTTGCCCAAACAGCATCACCCCAAGAAATCCCGCCTCGAGGAAAAATGCTGTCAGCACTTCATAGGTGAGCAGAGGGCCAGTTACGCTGCCCGCAAAGGCCGAAAAGCCACTCCAGTGGGTGCCAAATTGGTAGGCCATCACTATGCCTGAGACTACGCCCATGCCGAAGTTAATGGCAAAAATTTTGACCCAGAATTGATAAAGCTGCTGATAAATCTGATTGTTTGTCTTCAACCAGAGTCCTTCTAACACCGCTAAATAGGTGGCTAACCCAATAGTGATTGCGGGAAAGATAATGTGAAAAGAAACGGTAAAAGCGAATTGGATCCTCGCGAGTACGGTGGCATCAAAATCAAACATAGTGTCCTCAGGAGTGCAGCAAAGGGATGTGTAAATGCAAGTCGCTCAGCGCCTCGGATTCGCGCCGCTGATGGCTTGTGTACTATTAGACCATGGGGTAATCTGGCTATAACAGATACAGAATTGACTGAGTTAGCTATAACAGATGTCTAAGTACCAACAGTTAGCGCAAGATCTCAAAAACCGAATTACTCAAGGTGTCTGGCAGGCGGGGGATAAATTGCCCTCATTGCGGCAAACTGTGGCGGATTCGGGGCTGAGTTTAATGACAGTGTTGAACGCCTATCAGTTGCTCGAAAGCCAAGGCGTGATATTGGCGCAGGCAAAATCCGGCTACATAGTGGCGCCTCAGCCCGAAGCCTTTCGTTACCCAGAGACTCAACGGCAGATCTATTTCTCCGATAAGGTCGATATTAACGAGTTTGTGTTTAACGTATTGCAGGCATCGAAACAGGCGGGGATTGTGCCCTTTGGCTCGGCATTTCCCGATCCCAGTTTATTTCCACAGCAAGCCTTGGCGCGCTCGTTAGTCAAGGTCACACGGCAGATGTCACCGTCGTTTGCGGCCGATAATCTTCCCCCCGGTAATACTGGGTTACGCAAGGCGATTTCCCAACGTTATGCCAAGTTAGGTATGAGTGTGGCGCCCGATGAAATTTTAATTACCTCGGGGGCGATGGAGGCGCTGAACTTGAGCTTAGCGGCCTTGGCTCAGGCGGGGGATTGGGTCGTGATTGAATCGCCAACTTTTTATGGCGCGATGCAAGCCATTGAGCGCCTCAAACTGAGGGCAATTGCGGTCGCGACGGATCCCCGCGAAGGGATTGATCTTAAGGCTTTAGCTGAAGTGCTGAAGACCTATCCCGTCAAAGCCTGTTGGTTGATGAGTCTGCATCAGAATCCCTTAGGTTGTAGTTTATCGGAACAGAAAAAACAGGCTATTTATCAACTGCTTTGTGAGCATAACGTCAGTCTGATTGAAGATGATGTATATCAAGAGCTTTATGTCGGGTCGAGTGCGCCTAGGCCGATTAAAGCCTTAGACACTCAAGGCTGCGTACTGCATTGTGGTTCCTTTTCGAAATCTTTGATTGCGGGATATCGAGTCGGTTGGGTCGCTGCGGGGCGCCATGCCCCGCAATTGCAACGCTTGCAATTAATGTCGACCCTCTCAACCAGTGCGCCTATGCAACTGGCCATCGCTGATTTTATTCAGTCGCCCCAATATGAGCGTCATTTAAAGCGCTTACGTCACACCTTAGCGGATCGCAAATTTGCCATGTATCAGTTGCTGCGGGCTCACTTGCCGGAGTCTGTAAGTGTGAACTTTGAACCGGGCGGTTATTTCCTCTGGTTGGCGTTGCCTGCTCATATGGATGCGACGCAGATATACCATAGTGCACTTGAGCGAGGGATCAGTATCGCGCCGGGCAATCTCTTTAGTAATCAAGCAGAGTTTCGCCATTTTATGCGCATTAATGCCTCCTACGATTGTTCAGCCGAGATAGTGCGCGCGGTAAAAGCGCTCGCACAGCTCCTTTATCACCACCCTAATTGAGACATCAAAGTGTGAGCTGTTGTGGTAAATTCGATGGCGATTTAAAAATCTTTAGACTTCTAGATGTCCATCTGCTAGCTTGGATGCAGCGCACAAATCTTGTGCGATTGGAGCATCGATTTGCATAACGCTGCCCTTCGATTTGCCTTAGGGAGTGGCGATGTTTTGAGAACAGTTTAGGGAACTGTTTTGGGAATTGTTCGGGGAATTTATTGGGGAAGGACACAAAGATGAAACTTGAATCACTGGCGTTACACCATGGATATGAATCAGAAGCGACCACTAAAGCCGCTGCGGTACCTATTTATCAAACCACTTCCTACACCTTCGATGATACCCAACATGGTGCTGATTTATTTGACTTAAAAGTCGCAGGCAATATCTATACGCGGATTATGAACCCGACGACCAGCGTGCTCGAGCAGCGGCTTGCAGCTATTGAAGGCGGCATAGGCGCACTCGCAGTCGCCTCGGGAATGGCGGCCATTACCTATGCGATTCAAGCGCTTACCCAAGTGGGGGACAATATTGTCAGTACCAGTCAGCTCTATGGCGGCACTTATAATTTATTTGCCCATACGCTGCCGCGCCAAGGAGTCGAAGTGCGGATGGCTGCCTTCGATGACTTTGAACAGCTCGATGCCTTAATCGATGCCAAGACCAAGGCGCTATTCTGTGAGTCCATCGGTAACCCCGCAGGCAATATTGTCGATCTTAAGCGTTTAGCCGAAATAGCCCATAAACACGGCGTGCCTTTAATTGTCGATAACACTGTCGCTACCCCTGTTTTATGTCGTCCATTTGAGCATGGCGCCGATATCGTTATCCATTCCTTGACCAAATACATTGGTGGCCATGGCACGACGATTGGCGGTGTGATTATTGACTCGGGCAAGTTTGATTGGGTGGCGAACAAGGAACGCTTTGCCCTACTTAATCAAGCCGATCCTTCCTACCATGGTGTGGTTTATACCGAAGCCTTTGGTGCTGCGGCCTTTATTGGACGTTGCCGCGTGGTGCCGCTGCGTAATACTGGGGCGGCGCTCTCGCCCCATAGCGCATTTTTGCTGCTACAAGGGCTGGAAACCTTGAGCCTACGTATGGAGCGTCACTGCTCGAATGCCTTGGCATTAGCCGAATACTTGATACTGCATCCTTCGGTCAGTTGGGTGAATTATGGTGCCTTGCCGAGTAGTCCTTACCGTGAAAATTGCCAAAAAATCACTGGTGGTAAAGCCTCTGGGATTATCAGCTTTGGTATTAAAGCGGCCACTCCAGAGGAGGGTAAAATCGCTGGTGGCAAGTTTATCGATGCGCTGCAGATGATTTTGCGCTTAGTGAACATTGGTGATGCCAAATCGCTTGCCTGCCATCCCGCCAGCACCACTCACAGACAGTTGGATGCGAACGAACTTGCTAGGGCCGGGGTGTCTGAGGACTTAATTCGAATCTCCGTTGGCATTGAGCATATCGACGATATTATTGCCGATGTGGCGCAGGCGCTGGAAAAAGCCTTGGCTTAACGTATTAGGAATGAAAAGGCCGCTAATGTTAGCGGCCTTTAACTTTGCATAACTGGCGACTTATTGGTTTGCTTCTTGTAAGCTATTACGCGCCTTTTGATAGAAATACGATACGGTCAGTAAGATCACCCCAATCAACATAAAGGCGATAACCTTCTGCACTAGCTCGAAGGATGCCATATCCAGCAATAATACTTTGAGAGTGGCTAAGGTAAAGAGTCCAGCCGCGAGGCGGATCATATCCCCATGCTGGGGTTTTAGGCTGATAAACATCAACACGCTGCCATGGACGACTAGCAAAATTGCACTGAGCGGCGCAGCAATCATATTATCGAACGCATAACTCCAGGTGAGATAACTCAGCACGAGCAACCCGTGCCAGCCCCACTTGAGCCATTGCAGCGGTAAGAAACGCTGATGCAAACGAATAGCGACGCCGCGGCGTAAGATAAGTAGTGCGAGCAGTGCTAATGCCATCAATTCACAAAGGAATAGTAAGGCGTTGTTCAAGTCCAATCTTAACGATATCTCAAAGTGCAGCATTATCGGCAGCAGCGCTAGCCCCAAACAGAGCCCGTAGGCCAAGCTGTAGCTTGAGCGCACCGCGGCTTGGGTTTCGATGGCTAAGTGCGCCATTAATCCCGTTTGCACGGCGCCATGTTTGGTGCGTCTTTGGAGTAAGAGGGCAAAGTAGCCGCTCAATGCTAATGCTGTCATCGACCATGCCACTACATCAACGCGATTAAATCCATAGACCAATACGGCCAGCACCAGCGCGAAATAATAAGGGCTAAGTTGCCATTGCAGGGTAAGCAGTGATGCCCAAGGCTTGGCAAGCTTGCGATAACGCAGCAGTACAAAGCCCATGACTAGGGCGCCGATCAGCAGCGCGATAAGCCCTTGCCAAACTTCAAATAGGCACAAGCTGGCGGTGGTGAGTATCGCCAGCCAAGTCAAAATCTTGGCTTCAATCTCAAGGGCTTTATGCTTGATAACATAGGCAAGGGCGAGGCTGAACAAACTGCTAAGCCAGAGTGCAACCGCGGTAAACTCCCAATAACTGCGCATGACCTTAGGCAATAAGATCAGCGGTAGCAGCAGATAACAGCCTAGTTGTATCTGCTTGGCGGCTTGGGCGAATAGCGAGCTAGGGTAATGCTTACGATACCAATAGTGGGCCAGCAGCAGGGCGGCGAACAATTCAATGCGTGCCAGCTTAGCAATCAGTGGCTGCACACTAAAACTCAGGCTGCCACTGAGCGTTATGCCTTCGACCACGGTAAATAAGAGTGGCAGCAGCAACAGCCAAGCGGCAAACTCGCTGACCATCAACTTGTCTTTACCACTGAAATACAACAGCAACAGACTCACGAGCGGGATGATAGCGAGGTAATAATCGTTGCTGACAAGGTAAGCCGCCAGCAAAAGGGTCGCCACATAAAAGCCGCTGAGTAATTCTTTGAATAAATAACTCAGTTGCCGCTCGAGCCGCGACAGTGACAACTCATCATTGCCAATTTGGCGGATAACAAAGAGCAGGGCCGCCGCGCTTAAGATTAACGCGAACAGCGGGAACCCAAGCGCCGCCACTGGCGTTTGCTCGCCAAGTCCGAGCAGAGAAAAACCTGTCAGCACCGCATATAAATTGAGAGCCAGTCCTGTCAGCAATAACACGTAGGCTTCGGCACGTACCGAAATCAGTTTCTCCTTAAGGCCAATCCACAGCAGGAGCAATGCTTCGAGGATAAGCACTAATCCAAGGAAATCATGGCTTAATAGATAAAGAGCGGCAAAGGCGGCAAAACTGCCGCCAAAGATTAATAAGAGACTGCTCTGGGACGGCTTGAGTCGAGACTTGAGCTTAACGTATAAGCCCGCACAGATGAGTGCGTTGGCGATAAAAATCTCCCCGGCGAATGGTGTAAATTGGGTGATTTCGAAGAGAGCAAAGGCCAGCAGAGCAATCGGCAGAACCAAGGCTCTGTGGCTGAGTGAGGTCCTGGAGGGATTGACGATTAAACCAAATAGACCATAGAGATAAAACAGTGCGTTAATGCTCACTAGGGCGAGCACCGCTGCGCCGCCCCATTGAGTGAGCGGTAAATCGACAAAATAGCTGAAGGCTTCGATGCAGGCGATATGCAGGAAGGCGGTGATATCCAGCAGTAATGGCCAGTGTAATTTACGGCTTTGGGCGAGGGCGCCCGCACCTATCAGTAGCAGATAGGGAATATACAGTAGCGGCGCATAGCTTTGGGATAACAACATCATAGGTGCCATCGAGCCGCCGACTAAGGCTATCACGGCAATGACCTTGGCATCGAGCCGCATCGAGAGGCCATAGCCCGCTAAGGTAATCAATAGCAGCAGGATAAAGCTGGCACTATTGGGGATAATCTCAAAGTAGGGGCCAATAAAATAGGCGCAGAGATAGTTTAGGATAAGGCCTAATCCGACAATCCCAGAGCCAAAGTCGGCCATGCCCGCCCTTTTTTGGCGGATAAAAATCCCGCCCGCAATAATCGCATTGGCGCAGCCAAAACCCAGCAGGGCTTTGCCGAGTTCGGAAAACCAATGGTTGATGGAATATTGTAGTAGGTAGCCAAAACCTAGGGTCAGGGTGATGATGCCCGCGACCGTCATTAAAAACACTGGGCCTAAGCCCTTGGCTTGATAATGTTGATAGAAACCTTTGACCTGTTCTGTGATGGCCGCAAATGGCGCCATAATGGCGGCAAGGCCTTGGGATAATAAGGTCTCCAATTGGCTTGCGGCCTGCACACCCACTTCAAGTCCGGCTTGCTGAGAAAAGGCCTTATCTTGCTGCAAATCATCCTGCTGCAAATCCACCGGTGAATCTACGGCTGCTGAGGGGGATTTCGCATGGCGCTGCCAAGGATCGTCTTGCCAAGGATTTGCCTCGGGCGCTTGTGGTTGGATATGGGGAGCCATTTCTTCAGATTGCAGCGGGGCGATCTCATCCCTTGGATCAATCGTCGTGCCGTATGGCGCTGTGATATCGTCCGTGCTGGTGGATGCGGTCGTGAGTGGGCCATTGCCTTGCTGCTCATGCTGAAGACTGATGCTATCGAGCTTGGCTGAAAATTCTGCCAGTTGGCGGCTGAGTGAAGATTGCTGCGACAGGTGCTGCAGTTTTAACTGCGCCAATTCTGCCTTGAGTTGGTCAACGTCGTCCTTTAACGGCATCTCAATATCCTAAATATGCTTTCCATATCCATGGGGCATAAAAGTCTAAGTGACTCACTTCTATGCTTTTACTGTGAAAGATTGTACTGACAACTAGGCATAACGGCTAGTAAAAAGCCGTTACTCAGTATGTGCGAATGCGAACGTGGAGTAGATGAGGCAAAGATAGCACAATGATTTCGCCCTATCTTTGCCGTATAAAAGTGGTTATTTTTGCGACTGCAGGATGACAAATTTGCCGTTGGAGGCGACTGTGGTGCAGTTTTTAAATAAACGCTGCAATTTCACGTGGTAAGCCAAGTGGCGATTCCCCACTATATGTAAAATGCCACCATTTTTGAGTCGGCGCCGCGCATCTAAAAACATCTGCCAAGCAATGTGATCTGTAATCGCCTCGCCCTGATGGAAGGGCGGATTGCAGAGCACTAAATCGGGTTCGACTCCATCGGGCAAATGGGTCATGCAATCATCCCAATGGAAATGGCCTTTATCTGCGGGGAGTTGATTACTGGCCCAATTGGCTTTGGCTGAGGCCACCGCCATTTCGGAATCATCAATAAAATGGATATCGGCATTAGGGTATAACTGGGCCGCACGCAGACCGAGCACGCCATTGCCACAACCTAGGTCGACAACCGTTTTAAAATCGCCCTGAGGGAGATTATCCAACATAATGCGCGCGCCGATATCGAGTTTATTGGCGGCAAACACATTGCTTAAATTACTGATGTGGAGGTTAAATTCAGGAATATCCCAGGTGACTTCCTTCGGTAAGGCGCGTGGCTTGCCGTCGCTAATACAGGTGATGACGCGGGTTTTCTTCCACGCGAGGCTGGCGCTCGCTGGCCCTAAGTGTTTGGCGAATACTTCCAATAAGCTGGCGTTGATAGACTTGGCTTTTGCGCCAACCAACACTATGCAGCCAGCGGGCAACACTTGGGACAAGCGCATCAGCTGGTGGGCAAAGTAAGTGAGGTTTTTGGGCAGCTTCATCAATACGAGGGCGAGATCACCAGGCAAGGTATCGCGACTGGTAAACCAGGTTAGGTTATCCATAGGTAACTGATTGCGATGATGATTTTGCTCTGCACCTAAAAAACTGGTTCTGGCATCGGTTTCGACATTCAGTGGCCAATCGGAGTTGAGCCGCGATAGGGCGCAGCTTAAGGCGCCAAAGCTGTCGTTGATAATGGCCGTTGGCACCGCGGTCTGTCCGCCCTCGACTAGGGTGTTAATCAAATGCTCGTCTGCCGCATCCCAAGCTTGGAGATTGGATTCCTGCGAAGCGGGGTAGCGAAAGAGTTCAAGCTCAATCCCTGCCACTGAAAATTGTGTCGTCATCTTTGTGCTAAGCCAATAAAAACGGTGCGAATAAAAACGCTGCCATTAAAACAGCGCCAATTAAATAAGGCGCAGATTATCGCAGATTTCCCCTTATCGTGCGATGCTTGCCTGAGGTTGTGTATCCGCTCATGCATTTATGGGGGATTGGATGGGGCAATCACAGTCGTCAGTGGTATAAGGTGCTGTATGAAACAAGTCTATTTAGGACTCGAACCAGAGGTCAATCTTGAGGCTGATAGTGGGATCTCTTGTACCCATCATCAAGATGCGGCACAAGTCGAGCCGCCTATCACCTTAGTTAGGGATTATTTGAATGTGGCGCAGCAGAATGCCCTACTCAAGGAGGCCGAATCTTATCCTCTGAGTCGCCCACAAATTCAAGTGTTTGGCGAATATCATGCCATTCCAAGGCAACAGGTTTGGTATGGCGATGTGGGGTGTGACTATTTGTATTCGGGGCTATTTATTCGTGCTCTGCCTTGGCCTAAGTATTTGCTAAAGTTGCGTGACAAGTTGCAGCGGGATTTTGCGCTAGGTAGCAATGGCGTGCTAGTGAATCGTTATGCCAATGGACAAGATTGCATGGGCGCCCACAGCGATGATGAGCCCGAGATTGCGAGCGGCAGTGATATTGCCTCTATCAGCCTTGGCGCCTCGCGGGATTTTGTGATTAAACATAAACACAGCAAGGTGAAATACACGATTAGCTTACACAGTGGTGACTTACTGATTATGCACTGGCCAATGCAGCAAGATTGGTTACACAGCGTGCCTAAGCGCTTAAAGGTTAAGGAACCCCGCTGGAACTACACCTTTAGGCAATTGATTGTTAATTATCATGGCTGATTGAAAGCTAAATCATTTCATACTGTTACTAAATTTGCAGAGTTTTACGCCACAAAGCCGGTGCTGAGATTTGATCTTTTGTACTTGAAGCAGTACTCTGCGGCCACTGGATTTTCCCATGTTGAGATTTGAATATGTCCAATAACCATGCGCAGGGCACTGTGGCACAGACCATTGATC
The DNA here is from genome assembly GCF_004354305.1 of Shewanella decolorationis. NCBI lineage: Bacteria > Pseudomonadati > Pseudomonadota > Gammaproteobacteria > Alteromonadales > Shewanellaceae > Shewanella > Shewanella decolorationis. Next base: position 842,317 of record NZ_CP037898.1, read on the forward strand.
AGAAGCTGACCGCGAGCTTCTCGCCAACTCATTTAGAAGTCCTTAATGAAAGCCATCGTCACCATGTTCCGCCAAATTCAGAGACTCACTTTAAAGTGGTTGTTGTCAGTGATGAGTTTGATGGGCTTCGTTTGCTTGCCCGCCATCGTTTAGTAAACAACTGTTTAGCTGATGAATTAGCTAATGGTGTGCATGCGCTGTCTATTCATACTTTCACTCAAAGTGAATGGGCCGCAGATGTTGAAGTGCCTAAAACCCCTAATTGCCGCGGTTAGCCCAAATTAAGCCTTTATTTAAAAGCCACTTCCAGAAGTGGCTTTTTGTTTTATGTCAATTTGAAGACATTCTACGGTTTCCCTGCTGAAAATTCTGTGTTAACAATATGTTTTCATACAGAGTTAAGCGCTCATCGTTCAATAAAAAAGAGTGCTATTTATCAGAGTGTTAATTGTTTTTTGCATGTGGGGAGTGCGTAATGCGTTATTTTTTGGGGCTATTTGCTGCGGTAGTGTTTTTGGGGCTTAGCGGATGCAATCCTTCATCCAAGAACGTTGAGCCAACTTCTGCTGCCCCCGACTATAACGCAATGCCAGTCCAAGAGGTGATTGAATGGCGATTGGCCACTTCATGGCCGAAGAACTTTCCCGGTTTAGGCATGGCACCAGAGCGCTTTGCGAAGCTGGTGAACGAGATGTCCCACGGCCGTTTGCAAATTAAAGTTTATGGTGCGGGTGAACTAATGCCTGCTTTTGCCGTATTTGACGGTGTTAGCCAAGGTAAAATTCAAATGGCACACGCCGCCTCCTATTATTGGAAGGGGAAAGCACCCGCGTCACAGTTTTTTTCTTCGATTCCCTTTGGAATGACTGCCCAAGAGATGAATGGTTGGCTCCATTATGGTAGCGGCATGGCGCTGTGGGAGGAAGTCTATCGTCCCTTTGGCATTATCCCATTAGCGGGTGGCAATACGGGAATGCAAATGGGTGGCTGGTTTAATAAACCCATCAACACCATTGCCGACTTTAAAGGCTTAAAGATCCGTATGCCAGGTTTAGGTGGTGAAGTGCTCAAGCGTGTCGGTGCCGTCCCCGTTAATATGGCGGGAAGGGAGCTTTATGGCGCCTTGCAAACAGGTTCGATTGATGCCGCTGAGTGGGTCGGGCCAGTGAACGATCTCGCGTTTGGTTTACATAAAGTCGCTAAATATTACTATTATCCCGGTTGGCATGAGCCAGGCTCCAATATGGAGTTTTTGATCAACAAAGCGGCTTTTGAGAGTCTACCTGAAGACTTGCAAGCCATAGTCAAAACGGCTGCTCGCGCCATCAATCAAGATATGTTGGATGAATACACTACACGTAATGTTTCAGCCCTTGAAACCTTAGTTAAGGATGAGGGGGTTGAACTTAAAGCTTTTCCGCCCGAAGTGCTTACTGAACTTGAACGTATCTCGCTGCAAGTGATAGAAGAGCAGGCGGAGCAGGATCCTATGATGCGTAAAGTGTATCGTGCTTACCATGCCTATGAGCAGGGTGTTCGCGAATATCATAAAATTTCTGAAGATGCCTACAGTCAACAGAGGCAACATTAATGCGGCTTATTTGAACAGAATGTTCATATTAGCGTCTGATTGATATGAGATGATTTCATCTTACATTAACTTGTTATCGACCTAATCCATTTGATGTTATGCTTTCGGCCATGAACCGATAGCGGTTGTATCGCCCTAAGAATTTGGAGATCCCTATGCCACTACTAGATAGTTTTACTGTTGACCACACACGGATGAATGCACCTGCTGTTCGTGTTGCCAAACATATGAGTACCCCAAAAGGCGATGCGATTACCGTATTCGATCTGCGTTTCTGTACTCCAAATAAAGATATTCTCAGCGAGCGCGGTATTCATACTTTAGAGCATTTGTTTGCAGGCTTTATGCGTGATCATCTAAACGGCAGCGATGTTGAAATTATTGATATTTCGCCAATGGGATGCCGCACTGGTTTCTATATGAGCCTAATTGGTCAACCAACCGAGCGCCAAGTGGCTGATGCATGGCTTGCGTCGATGGAAGATGTGTTAAAAGTGGTTGAGCAATCTGAAATTCCAGAGCTTAACGAGTATCAATGCGGCACGTATCAGATGCACTCTTTAGAGCAAGCACAGGTTATCGCCCGTAACATTATCGCCGCAGGTGTGAGTGTTAACCGCAACGATGATTTAAAACTCAGCGATGAGATCTTAGGTAAACTTTAAACTTTGATGGGGGCACCGCAACATGCGATGTCTTGATTCGAGGCTTTAGCGTCAAGAAAGCGACATTTGTCGCTTTTTTTTTCAAATAAATTCAGCTATTTTACAAAATAACAACAAAAACGCCGTACGCTAACAAACACTTTTGGGAGCTTGGTATGTCCAGTCGCTATTTTGTGATATCGATGACCGCGCTTGCGGTTTCCTGTGTTTACACCAATCCACTCAATGCAAATCCTCTTTATTCTCAGACGCTGGATCTTATTGAGCTCAATAACCAGTATCACTCCAGTGATGATGGGATGCAGTTAAGCTACTTAAATAGCTTAACCTTGCAGCGGGGTGATCACAGTGGCAATACCGCGAATATCAGTATGCGTTCCGCCAGCCAAGGTGTGGCAGTGATGCAAGATCGGGTGTATTTCTCACCCGCACCTTATTCTGCGCCGCAGTTACAGTTACTACCCAACCTTTTACTACAGCAGAATGTCACTAGCACTCCACTGGCGGATATGACGGTAGGCGGGCAGGGCGCTTTCGGTGTGGTGAAGTATCAAAGCCTTGATATCGAAGACCGACCTCAATCAGGCCGTTTTACGGTTGAAGGTTCGACGGAGTCTGATGTCAATGCAGGTATGAATTGGGGACTTAAACAGAAAGAATATGGTGTCTTACTAGCCGCAAATTATGCAAAAGAACAAGGTGATGCGAATTTTTTAAATGGCAGTGATGCCGACAGAAACAAAACCGACATTCTATTTAAGGTCAATGCCTCAAGCTTGCTTGGGGCGCGCAGTCCACAGCAAACCGAATTTACCTATCAATTTATCGATGACGATAGCTATCGCTCGCAGCTTGGCGTCACCGCGGCGGACTGGCAGCAGGAACCCTTACTCTTATACTCCGCAACGGCGAAGGATAAGCATAAAGGGCGGCAGCACAAGTATCAGTTGTCACACCAAGTAGATTTAAGTGGCAGTAAAGTGTTCAGCGACTTTTACTATCAGTCCTATTCACAACAGCTGAATCAGCTTGGCTTGTTTAATGGGCAAGAGATTGACGCAGCAACGCTTTCAAGCATCTCGGCTTTTGATCGAAATCCCATTGCAAATGGCGCCGATTTAAATCTACTCGTCCAAGATAACGATTACAGCGCTTTTGGTGCCCAGACCCAAGCTATAAACCAATACGGCGAACATCAAATTACCTACAGCGCTCGTTATCATACCGATAAAGCCGAAATGCGCTTTGGTGAGCAAACGGCGTTATGGCAAGCAGATAGAAGTATTGTCTCAGATGAATCAAGTGCCGTATTAGCATATACAGATGATGCCACTGCATTGACGTCTGCAATTGACTCTTTATGGCGCTTGCTGGGGATGCAAATCAAGTTAGGGCTCACTTACGAGCATGTGAGTGTTAATCGTGAAGTGAACCAGGCTGTTGCGGGACTCGATGAAGCGGATTTCTCCGATAGTGATTGGATGCCGCAATTTGGCGTGCTCTATGATGCGGGCGATTGGCGTTTTAGTACTGATATCCGTCGAGCTTGGACTGCGGCGAGTGCGGGAAATTCTACCCAAGAGGCTCAGGTGTCGCTCCACTATCAAGTGAGCGCCCAATATGCGCGTGAGGGGATAAAAGCCGATTTACGGGCGTATGTGCAAGAGTTTGATAACATGCATGTGGATTGTGATAGCTACTCGATGTGCGCCGATGCACGTTTGTTTACTCAAGAGAATATTCCCGATGTGCTTACCTATGGCGTAGAACTGGGCCTTGGCTATCGCTGGAATTTTGGGGAGATTGAATTACCCTTAATGCTAAATTATCAATATCTTAGTGCCGAGTACCAGACTAGCACTTGCACCGAGATTCAAGGCTGCGTCCTAGAAGGAGATAGATTAGCTTGGTTACCCGAACATCAATTGCAATTGAGTGCGGGGATTGACTATGGTGAATATCAATTAAATCTAGAGGCTAACTATCAATCTGAACGGAATTTCAGCCAATTTGGCAGCGAACTACAACAGGTTTCGGACCAATGGCGGGTTGATTTAGCGGCAAACTATGATTTTGATAAACACCATAGGCTGTATTTTAGGGTCGAAAACCTGCTGGATGAGTCCCTGGTTGCAGCAGCATCTAATAGCGGAATTCGGACTGAAAATGGACGGATCAGCTATTTAGGCTATCAATGGCGTTTCTAAACTGAATTAAATCTTGTTTAAAGATTATTCAAGAAGAAAGCGAAAGGATTGATATACTCGTCCGTACAAAGAGGTATCGACCTTTCGCTAAATTAATTCTTTAAAAATTAATGTTATAGTATTTGACGACCGTAATATTTTCTCTTTCTGCGCCCTCACTCGGTCGGAAGGTGAACGCTGTAGTGCATCATTCTTTTAAATCCTCATTTGAGGTTTGAAATCACCTATAATTTTCGTGGCGATGCCTCGGTAATTGGGGTAAAATGCGCGCGACCAGCGTGATTGCGATCGCATTTCTGTGATAAATCTGCGCTAGCTCAATGCAGTAGGTTTTGTTTAAAACCTCAGTATTTAGCAGGAACGCGGCGCATTGTCTTTCCTTCAAAACGTAGTGCTTGTGGATATGATTACAATTAAGAAAGGATTGGAACTGCCTATAGCAGGCGGACCAGAGCAAGTTATCCATAATGGCCCAGCCATTAAACATGTAGCTACTTTGGGTGAAGAGTATATTGGCTTACGTCCAACGATGAAGATCAAAGTGGGCGATAAAGTACAAAAAGGTCAGGTGATTTTCGAAGATAAGAAAAATCCTGGCGTAAAATATACGGCTTTAGCCAGTGGTACTATATTAGACATTAACCGGGGCGCCCAGCGTGTGCTGCAGTCTGTTGTTATTCAAGTAGAAGGGAACGAAAGCGTTGCCTTTGCTAAGTATGACGCCACTGCTCTCGATACGCTTGACTCGCAACTGGTCCGTGACAACCTGATTGAGTCAGGCTTATGGACTGCATTGCGTACACGTCCTTTCAGCAAAGTGCCTGCCGTAGACTCTTCTGCCGCTGGTATTTTTGTAACCGCGATTGATACACAACCCCATGCTGCCGATCCTGTTGTAGTGATCCGCGAGCATAAAGAAGATTTTGCTAATGGTCTTAAGGTCTTAGCAAGACTTACTGAAGGTAAAGTTTACCTTTGTAAAGCGCCTGGTGCCGATATTCCTGCCGCTAATGCCCAAGTTGAAGAATTTGCAGGTGTTCACCCAGCGGGTCTAGTTGGTACTCATATCCATTTCCTACTTCCAGCTTCTGCAAAACGTACTGTTTGGCATGTCGGTTACCAAGATGTAATAGCCATTGGTCAGCTATTTACTACTGGTCAACTAAATACCGAACGTGTGGTTGCGATTGCCGGTCCTAAAGCGGCTAAGCCACGTTTGGTTCGCACTGTTTTAGGTGCAAGCATGACTGAACTGACCGCGGGCGAAACCTTAGACGGTAACGTACGTGTTGTTTCAGGTTCTGTGCTCAATGGCCGTACTGCGGTAGGTCCTCAAGGATATTTAGGTCGTTACCACGCCCAGGTCAGTCTGTTAGAAGAAGGCACTGAAAAAGAATTCTTTGGTTGGGTGTTACCAGGCTCAAACAAATACTCTATTACCCGTGCATTCCTAGGCCACTTAAGCACTTCTCGTCTGTTCAATATGACAACGAGTACAGGTGGTTCAGACCGCGCTATGGTGCCAATTGGCAACTACGAGCGTGTAATGCCATTGGATATTCTTCCTACTATGTTGCTGCGTGACCTGATCTCAGGTGACTTTGATGGTGCTGCCGCATTGGGCGCGTTAGAGTTGGATGAAGAAGATCTCGCACTGTGTACGTTCGTATGTCCAGGCAAATATGACTACGGTTCATATCTGCGTGACTGTTTAGATACGATCGAGAGGGAAGGCTAATGAGCTTGAAAGATTTTTTCGAACGTATTGAACCCGACTTTGAAAAAGGCGGTAAATACGAAAAGTTTTATGCCCTCTTCGAAGCGGCATACACCATTTTTTATACGCCAGGTAAAGTGAACAAGGGCAAAACCCACGTTCGCGACAATATCGACCTGAAACGTATGATGATCACGGTTTGGGCCTGTGCCTTCCCTGCGATGTTCGTCGGTATGTACAACGTCGGTCTGCAAGCACAACTTGCGTTAATCGCGGGTTTTGCAACGCCTGACGTATGGCAAGTGAGCCTATTTGGCATGTTCGGTACCGAACTGACCGCCAACTCTGGCTGGCCTGCACTGATGTGGTACGGCGCCTGTTTCTTCCTACCTATCTACGCGGTGACCTTCGCCGTCGGTGGTATCTGGGAAGTGCTGTTTGCTGCTATCCGTGGCCACGAAGTTAACGAAGGTTTCTTCGTTACCTCTATCCTGTTCGCGTTAACCCTGCCTGCAACTATCCCATTGTGGATGGTGGCCTTAGGTATCACCTTCGGTGTGGTTGTGGCTAAAGAAGTGTTCGGTGGTACGGGTCGTAACTTCTTAAACCCAGCCCTAGCTGGTCGTGCCTTCCTGTTCTTTGCTTACCCACTGAACATGTCTGGTGACACTACTTGGGTGGTGGCTGACGGTTACTCTGGTGCAACGGCGCTGAGCCAAGCGGCTGCGGGCACCTTAGATTATGCCTTCAACCAAAACTGGTGGGATGCGTTCTTCGGTTTCATTCCAGGCTCTGTGGGTGAAGTATCGACTCTGGCGATTCTGTTAGGTGGTCTGGTTATCATCTATACCCGTATCGCTTCATGGCGCATCGTTGGCGGCGTGATGGTCGGTATGATTGCTATCTCTACACTATTAAATGTGATCGGTAGCGACACTAACCCAATGTTTGCAATGCCTTGGTACTGGCACTTAGTGTTAGGTGGTTTTGCATTTGGCATGATGTTTATGGCGACTGACCCAGTGTCTGCGTCATTCACTAACCAAGCTAAATGGGCATACGGTATCTTGATTGGTGCAATGGCTGTGTTTATCCGCGTGATTAACCCTGCATTCCCAGAAGGCATGATGTTAGCGATTCTGTTTGCTAACTTGTTCGCGCCATTGTTCGACCACTTCGTGGTTCAGGCAAATATCAAGCGGAGGATTGCTCGTGGCTAGTAATAAAGATTCGTTCGGCAGAACGTTATTTATCGTCGTTGGCTTATGTCTAATTTGTGCGATATTCGTGTCGACTGCGGCAGTATTACTGCGCCCAACTCAAGCAGAAAACAAGCTGCTTGATAAGCAAAAGTACATCCTCGAAGCTGCGGGTCTGATTGACACTAAAGCGGGCAAAGTAACCAAAGCTCAAATTTTGGATACTTACAGCAAGCACATCGAAGCTAAGTTAGTTAACTTAAAAACCGGTGATTGGGTTGAAGGTGTTGATGCCAATACATTCGATCAACGTAAAGCGTCTCGCGATGTAAAGACCTCATTTGTACCTGAAAACGACATCGCTTCGGTTAAGCGTGTTGCTGAAGATGCAGTGGTTTATTTAGTGCGTGACGAGCAAGGTAAGTTAACCAGCGTAATTCTGCCAGTTCATGGTTATGGCCTGTGGTCAACTATGTATGCTTTCCTCGCGTTAGATGCTGATCTGAACACGATTCAAAGCTTAGTGTACTACGAGCAAGGCGAAACCCCTGGTCTTGGTGGTGAAGTTCAAAACGCTCAGTGGAAAGCCAAATGGCACGGTAAGAAGTTATTTGATGAGCAAGGTAATATTGCTATCAGCGTAACTAAAAACCCAGCTGTTGCTAGCACTGAATACGGTGTGGATGCATTATCCGGCGCGACTCTGACCAGTAACGGTGTTCAACACTCTCTGACATTCTGGTTAGGTAAAGAAGGTTTTGCGAGTTTCATTGAAAAAGCACGCAATGGAGGTCTCAGCTAATGTCTGACGCTAAAGAACTGAAACAGGTTCTGACTGGACCTATCGTCAACAACAACCCGATTGCATTACAAGTCCTTGGTGTATGTAGTGCGTTAGCGGTAACGAGCAAGCTCGAAACTGCACTGGTAATGGCGTTGGCATTAACTGCGGTAACAGCGTTTTCTAACCTGTTTATCTCAATGATCCGTAACCATATTCCTAGCAGCGTACGTATTATCGTACAGATGACCATTATTGCCTCTCTGGTAATTGTGGTTGACCAATTGCTGCAGGCTTATGCTTATCAGATTTCTAAGCAGTTATCGGTATTCGTGGGCCTTATCATTACGAACTGTATCGTAATGGGTCGCGCTGAAGCCTATGCGATGAAAACACCGCCAATGATGAGCTTTATGGATGGTATCGGTAACGGTTTAGGTTACGGTGCGATTCTGTTAGCCGTTGGCTTCGTGCGTGAACTGTTTGGTAACGGTTCTCTGTTCGGTGTTCAAATCCTGCACAAGATCTCTGAAGGTGGCTGGTATCAACCAAACGGTCTGTTATTACTGCCGCCGAGTGCGTTCTTCCTGATCGGTATGCTGATTTGGATTATTCGTACCTATAAGCCAGAGCAAGTTGAAGCAAAAGGGTAATTTGAGATGGAACATTATATTAGCCTGTTAATTCGCTCTGTTTTCATTGAAAACATGGCACTGGCCTTCTTCTTAGGTATGTGTACTTTCTTAGCGGTATCGAAGAAAGTGACTACCGCGATGGGCCTAGGGATTGCGGTAGTTGTAGTGTTAACTATCTCTGTTCCTGCTAACCAAGTTATTTACCAAGGGCTGTTAGCACCTGGCGCACTGGCTTGGGCTGGTGCACCTGAAGCTGACCTAAGCTTCTTGAAATTCATTACCTTTATCGGTGTGATTGCGGCTTTAGTTCAAATTCTGGAAATGGCACTGGATAAGTACTTTCCTCCTTTGTACAACGCGTTAGGTATCTTCTTACCTCTGATCACTGTGAACTGTGCGATTTTCGGTGCGGTATCATTCATGGTTGAGCGTGACTACAAGCTGGGCGAAAGTGTGGTGTTTGGTTTCGGCTCTGGAGTAGGTTGGGCATTAGCTATCGTATTGATGGCCGGTATCCGTGAGAAGCTGAAGTACGCCGATGTGCCGAATGGCCTGCGTGGTTTAGGTATTACCTTTATTACCGCTGGTTTAATGGCCTTAGGTTTCATGTCGTTTTCTGGTGTGTCTCTGTAAGAGACACCAAACGGCTTCTTGAATTGGACCTTCTAAGGATAAGTTAATGGATATTCTTGGTATTTTTAAATCTACTCCGCTTGAGGTTTACCTCGGTGTGAGTATGTTTACTGCTATCGTCCTAGTCTTAGTGTTAGTGATTTTATTCGCTAAATCTAAGCTAGTGTCTAGCGGTGACATCACGATCGGCATCAACGACGATCCTGAAAAAGCGATTACAACCGGTGCAGGTGGCAAGCTATTAGGCGTGCTAGCAAACAACGGTATTTTCGTATCAAGTGCCTGTGGTGGCGGTGGTTCTTGTGGCCAATGTCGCGTAGTGGTTAAGTCTGGCGGCGGTGATATTCTGCCAACAGAATTAGATCATATTAGCAAGGGGGACGCCCGCAAAGGTTGCCGTCTGTCTTGCCAGGTGAACGTTAAGAACGACATGGAAATCGAGCTTGACGAAGAAATTTTCGGTATTAAGAAGTGGGAATGTACTGTTATCTCTAACGATAACAAGGCGACCTTCATTAAAGAACTGAAGCTGCAAATTCCTGATGGTGAATCTGTTCCGTTCCGTGCGGGTGGTTACATCCAGATCGAAGCGCCTGCGCACCATGTTAAATATGCTGATTTCGACGTACCTGAAAAGTACCGTGGTGACTGGGAACACTTTGGCTTCTTCAAGTTAGAATCTAAAGTTGACGAAGAAACGATCCGTGCTTACTCAATGGCTAACTATCCAGAAGAGTTTGGCATAATCATGTTGAACGTGCGTATCGCAACGCCACCTCCACGTAACTTGAGCTTACCATGCGGTAAGATGTCATCTTACATTTGGAGCCTAAAGGCTGGCGATAAAGTCACGATTTCTGGTCCATTCGGTGAATTCTTCGCGAAAGATACCGATGCAGAAATGGTGTTTATCGGTGGTGGTGCGGGTATGGCCCCAATGCGCTCACACATTTTCGACCAACTGAAGCGTCTGAAGTCTAAGCGTAAGATGAGCTTCTGGTACGGTGCACGTTCTAAGCGTGAAATGTTCTACGTTGAAGACTTTGACGGCTTAGCGGCTGAAAACGACAACTTCGTATGGCATGTGGCCCTGTCTGATCCTCAACCTGAGGACAACTGGGATGGTTACACAGGTTTCATCCATAACGTACTGTATGAAAACTACCTGAAAGACCATGAAGCGCCAGAAGATTGTGAGTTCTACATGTGTGGACCTCCAATGATGAACGCGGCCGTGATCGGTATGTTGAAAAATCTTGGTGTCGAAGACGAAAACATCCTGTTGGATGACTTCGGCGGCTAATGTGAATTAGCCCAAGGTGAGAAGAGTTGCAGATGTGGAGTAGAGCTCTCATCTGCAACTTTTGCATTAAAGGGCATCCAAAAGAGTTGTTAGTCACTATGTTTAAAACCCTAGCGTTAAAAACCCCCGTGTTAAAAACCTCAGTGTTAAAGCATTCAGTGAGCTGGCTGGTCCTTGTAGGTCTAGCCTTTTTTATTTCAGCCTGTAGCAAACAGGATGAGGTTATCTCCCTCGCGGGTAGCACAATGGGCACGACCTACCACATTAAAGTGGTTCCCAATGAGCAAATGCCGACGGCCCAATTACTGCAGGCCGAGATTGACTTAGCCTTAGAGCTGGTCAATAACCAGATGTCGACCTATCGACCCAATTCAGAATTATCACGTTTCAACCAGTTACCGCTTGAGCAAAGCGTCGAAGTCTCTCCTGATACCATCAAAGTGGTTAAAGAAGGTATGCGTTTGTATAACGTGACAGACAAAGCCTTAGATATTACCTTAGGGCCGCTGGTGAACCTATGGGGATTTGGCCCCGATAAGCGCCCAACCAAAGTGCCGACTCAAGCGGATATCGATGCGGCTAAAGCCAAAACGGGTATCAGTGAGCTTTCTATCGAAGGCAATCGCTTAAGCAAACACAATGCGCATTTATATGTGGATCTGTCTTCAATCGCCAAAGGTTTTGGTGTGGACAAAGTGGCCTCTATTTTAGATAAGTACCATGCAACTGGTTACTTAGTCGAAATTGGTGGCGAGCTGAGCATTAAGGGCACCAAAGGCGATGGCAGTTCGTGGCGCGTCGCGATAGAGAAACCGACCGATGAGGGCATGGCAGTGCAACAGGTGATTGAGCCTGGCACTATGGCGATGGCAACGTCGGGGGATTATCGCAATTATTATGAGGAAGAAGGTCAGCGATTTACTCATATAATTGATCCACGTACCGGTTTACCTATTAATCATAAGCTAGCATCTGTGACCGTTTTGCATAAAGAATGTATGACGGCCGATGGTTTTGCGACGGCGATGATGGTTTTGGGCACAGAAGCGTCATTGGAGCTTGCCAAGAAAGAACACTTGGCGATAATGCTAATAGAAAAGCAAGGCGAAGGATTTAAAGTCTACTACAGTGACGCCTTCAAGCCTTTCCTTAAGTAGTTGGAGTTAACATGAGCACTTTTATCGCGGCATTTGTGATTTTATTACTGTTCTTTTTGCTTATGTCGATAGGTTATCTCATCAAGCGCAAAGCCGTGGAAGGAAGCTGTGGCGGTTTAGGTGTATTAGGGATTGAAAAAGCCTGCGATTGTGATGATCCCTGCGACAAGCGTAAGCGTCGTATGGCCGCTGAAGAAGCGCGCCGAGCGAAGTTAACCAAAGACAGGATCATTTAATTATCCGCTTCAACTGAAATAGCCTCCTCTGGAGGCTATTTTTTGCCTCGGTTTTAGCACTGGCAAAATTAATCCCTGATATATGAGGAGGATAGCGGGCTAATCTAAGCGATAATGAGAATGCTTTTTATCTTTAAGTCTGTGAAAAATAAAGAAAATTTGAGTTGGGTTGAAAACTGTACTAGGCTAGAAGCTTGATTTAGATCAATCTTTCACTCATATCAAGGATCGTTACTTATGAAAGGTCATCCTAAAGTGGTGGGACAACTCAATCGGGTACTTACCTGTGAGTTAACGGCCATTAATCAATATTTTCTCCACGCCAGAATGTTCAAACATTGGGGCCTCGAGAAGCTAAATCACGTCGAATACAAGAAATCCATCCAAGATATGAAGCACGCCGATAAGCTTATCGAGCGGGTATTATTTTTAGAGGGATTACCGAATCTGCAACAGCTCGAAAAACTGCGTATTGGTGAGCACACTCAAGAGATGCTCGATTGCGATTTAGCCCTGGTGCAGGAACAACTCATACTGTTGCGGGATGCCATTAGCCTCTGCGAAGCCGAGCAGGATTATGTCAGTCGTGATCTGCTGGAAGATATCCTTGAAGATGAAGAAGAGCATTTAGATTGGCTCGAATCGCAGCAGGAGCTGATTAGCTTAACCGGCATTCAAAACTATCTTCAATCGCAAATTAGTGAGTCATAGGAGCTGAATATGAAAGGTGATAAAGAAGTCATCGACGCGTTGAATCGACTCCTAACGGGAGAGTTATCGGCGATGGATCAGTATTTTGTGCATGCTCATATGTACGAAGACTGGGGGCTGAACGAACTCTATGAGCGTATTGCCCACGAGTCGGATGATGAAAAAGGTCATGCGGCCAAACTGGTACAGCGTATTTTATTTCTCGAAGGCGTGCCGAATGTGGCCGCACGGGAAGCGCTCAATATCGGTTCAAACGTCGAAGAGATGCTGCGTAACGATTTGGCCTATGAATACAAGGTGGCCGATGATTTACGTAAGGTGATTGCCCTGTGTGAGTCGAAGAAAGATTACCAAACCCGTGAGATCTTAGAAGTCTTACTCGACGATACCGAATCCGACCATATGTATTGGTTAGAAAAACAACTCGGTTTGATTGACCGTATTGGTTTAGCGAATTACCTGCAAACTAAGATGTAATAGCGTCAGTAGCGCGGCTCAAACACTCAGGCCAGTCATTCCGTGACTGGCTTTTTTATTGGGATTTTGAGTATTTGGTCTAACATTCTGTAAAAGTTAGTGATAGTGATGGGATCTTCTGATGGAAGTCCTTTGTTTAGTGATTCCTATTATTTGCTAATGTCTTTTCTTTACAAATACTTGTTTACGTTTTTTCTCATCATTTCGGCTGTTGTTGGCGGGTAAAAATTGTTACCGTGTGAAACTGTTTTTGCATGATTTTTTGTTAAGTGGTTGATCAGCCAGACGGGAAGATGAATGAGATATATAAAACGTTCTCTAAGTTTGCAGTTAGTGGTCACTATCGTCGGTGCCCTTGCTGTACTTCTTACTTTAGTTGCTGCTTTGCTCGTGAATAAAGAAAGTAATAACACACGTAAGCAAGTGGATGCGGACATTTCGGCGCTCGTAGCCTTAAAGGCCAATGAGATTGGTGGTTATTTTGTGGCTAAGGGGCAAGTGATCCACTCAGTATTTGCCGAGCCAGGGCTTATCAACTGGTTTAGCCAATACCATGCCCGTGGCAGTAACTTAGCCAATGATCAGCAGTATCAAGATATTATTCGTTATTTCCGCTCGTTTTCCGACCGTGATAGCGATGTGAAGTCAGTGTTCTTCGGCTCGGCAAATACCTTTGAATATTTCGACCTCAATGGCCGTTTCGATGGCGATCCAAACTATTACACCAATAAACGTCCTTGGTGGCAGGAGGCTATCGATCAGCGCGGCCTATTTGTGGGCGATCCTGCGGTCGATGCCAACGATGGCTCGATTTCGGCCACAGTTAAAACCCCAGTCTATGGCGCCAATGGTGAGCTGATTGGGATTGGTGGTATGGATATTCTCATCGATACCATTGGCAAAACCCTGTTAGCGCCAATCAAATACCGCAATTACGGCCAAGCCTTCCTGATGACGGACGAAGGTAAGCTGGTTTATTTCCCTGGATTCTCGGATAAATTCCCGCCGGGCTCACTTGCGAATCAAATCGATAACCAGTTTAAGGACACCTCAGGCTTTACCGCCTTAAGGCAGCAAATGCAGCGCGAAGCGAAGGGCTTTGCCGAAGTCACCTTTAACGGTGTGCCGCAGCGGGTAACCTTTGTGTCTGTGGGCGGTGATTATCCTAAGCAGAAATGGCACTTAGCCTTTATGTTGCCCCATGAGGTGATTGAAGCGCCTGTGACTGAAGCCTTTTGGAATGCCTGTTTTGTTGCCTTAGGAATTATGCTCTTGGTTGGCATCACAGTATGGTTGATGTTGTTGCCCTTTAGACGCCAGCTTGGCAAATTGCTGGATGCTATGGAAGATATTGCCGAGGGTGATAGTGATTTATCCCAACGCATTTTAATGGAGCGCGAAGATGAGTTAGGCAAGCTGGGTGATGCCTTCAACCGCTTTGCCGAAAAGGTGCAGCAGATGCTGCTGCATACCCGACATCTTACCCAAGAGGTTGGCACTGGGGTGATGGATGCTCGCCAAGTATGTGATTTAGCGGTCTCTTCTGTGTCATCGCAGAAACAACAAATCGATTCAGTGGCCACGGCTGCCACCCAAATGGCGCAGACTAGCCAAGAAATGGCGATTAGCGCTCAACGGGCGAATGATTTTGCCGAAAAGGCACAGACTCAGGCCCATGACGGCACCCAAATCGTGTCCCGCGCGACCGAAGGCATGAAAGCATTATCGGTTCAAGTGATTGAAGCCGCCAAAGTCATCAAGGAGTTACGTAGCAGCTCAGAGCAAATTGGCGAAGTGTTAAGCGTGATCCGCAACATTGCCGACCAAACCAACTTGCTGGCGCTCAATGCGGCCATCGAGGCGGCGCGGGCGGGTGAGCAAGGTCGAGGTTTTGCCGTAGTGGCCGATGAAGTGCGAACTCTCGCATCCCGTACCCAAGATTCTACCGCCAACATTCAAGGGATTATCCAAACCCTGCAGCAGAGCGCGCTACAAGCCGAGCAGGTGATGGAGTCTGGGGTTGAACAGGCAAGAGTCGGGCAAGACCTGACCACGCAAGTGGAGCAAGCCTTAAGTGATATCGCCAGTGCGATTGTGTCGATTCAGCAACAAACGGTGGAAATTACCGTTGCGATTGGCCAGCAGGCCGTTGTGGCTGAAGAGGTGGCACAAAACGTTGTTAGCGTGCGCGGTTTGTCCGATCAGTCTTTGCTCTCAAGCCAAGATTTATCCCAAAGTTTGCAGGGGTTTGAGCAAGCGACTCATGAACTGACCCGCAACATTGGGCAATTTAAGATTTAATTCAAATAGTTGTAAATCAAGGGAGCCTTAGGGGCTCCCTTTGTTTTTTGGGCGCTAACAATCCAAGCGCAAACAGCACCGTTGCAAATTGAAAAGTGATACTTGATTACTGTTTTTATATACAGTATTTTGGATGTCGGAGGAATGCAAGGTGCGAAAAATCATTCATATTGATATGGATTGCTATTTTGCTGCGGTGGAAATGCGGGATTTTCCCGAATACCGCGGTAAGCCTTTGGCCGTCGGCGGCAGTCGGGTGCAGCGTGGCGTCATCAGCACTTGTAATTACGAGGCGCGCAAATTTGGTGTGCGTTCTGCCATGGCGACGGGCTACGCACTGAAATTGTGTCCCGATCTTATCCTCGTTCCCGGTCGTATGCAGGTCTACAAAGAGGTGTCGCAGCAAATTCGCGCCATTTTCTGCCGATACACAGAGTTAATCGAACCGCTTTCCCTCGATGAAGCCTATTTAGATGTCAGCGATTGTAAGCTGTTTAAGGGCTCTGCCACTTTAATCGCCGAGGCGATACGTCGGGATATTTTTACCGAAACTGGGCTGACGGCATCGGCGGGCGTGGCACCGATTAAATTTCTTGCCAAGGTTGCCTCTGATTTAAATAAACCCAACGGGCAGTGTGTTATCCCACCCGATGAGGTCGCCGAGTTCGTTAAAAGCTTATCCCTGCGGAAAATCCCCGGAGTGGGTAAAGTGACCGCTGAGAAACTGTCTTTGCTAGGCTTAAATACCTGCGCAGATGTGCAGGCTTATCCAAAGCAAGAGCTGATTGCCCGTTTTGGTAAGTTTGGCACAGTGTTAGTCGAGCGGGCCCATGGCATCGATGATCGTGGGATTTCAGTGAGCCGCGAGCGTAAATCCGTAGGCGTTGAGACCACTCTCGCTCAGGATATTTATACGCTGGAGCAATGCCAGCAGGTGATGCCGGGATTAATTCAAGAGTTATCGGTTCGCTTAAGCCGCAGTGCAAAGGATAGGCAAATTCACAAACAGGTTGTAAAGCTTAAGTTCAGTGATTTTAAACAAACGACCATTGAGCACCGTAGTCATGATATTTCGGTCATGTTGTTTTATGAATTATTAGCGCAGGCAATAGGAAGACAAGAGGGAAGAGGTATTCGACTTTTGGGGGTGGCAGTTGGGCTTGCCGACAAGTCACCTATTGTTGAGGTTGAATCGTTGCAAACCCAGCTCGCGTTCTCAATGTAATCAACCTGTGCCAGGGGTAAGTCGAGCTGATGAATAGGCATCTTTTCGGGCCTCTCTACGTTGCTCTGTCTCACCATAGCCGGCTATGGTGAGACAGAGCGCCTTGATATACGGAAAATCTGCACATTCAGTCAAAAAAGATTCTTGTTAACCAAATAATCATCTATCGCATTGATTTATTAAATTAATTTTCGACACTCGTTACCCGAGTTAATCAATTTCTTGCTTAGCGCTTTTTATGGTTACAGCTTAAAGCGACTGACTAAGGCTGTTAGTTCATTGGCCATGGTTGAAAGTTGGATACTTGCAGCATGGATTTCGTCTGTTGTATGTCGACTCTCTTCTGATTGCTCGGCAATATGTTGAATATTTTGATGGCTTTCGTTTTCCATTGTTGACTGTGCTTTTGCGGCAAGCGCGATTTGATTATTCATTTCGCTGATTTCACTCACCATTTCCGCAATATGAGCCAAAGCTTCTCCAGCATTGCTAGCGGCTTCCACACTAGCAATCGCTTTTTGATTACCGATATTGATAGCTGCCACAGCACTTTGAGTGCCATTTTGGACATTCGCTATCATCAGTTTTATTTCCTCCGTTGATTGATGGGTTTTGGAGGCGAGAGAGCGCACTTCATCTGCCACCACGGCAAAGCCTCGACCTTGTTCTCCTGCGCGAGCGGCTTCAATGGCAGCATTTAGGGCAAGTAAATTGGTTTGTTCGGCGATAGCTTGAATCACTTCCAGTACTTTGCCTATGTGCTGCCCTTCGAGCTCTAGCTTGTTAATTTGGTTTTCTGCTTGGCTAACATCTTGGGCGAGTTGTCGGATAACAGCTATAGTGTTTTGTACTTTTTCTTGGCCTGTGGCGGTATAGTTGTCAGCCTGTTTAGCCGCCTCTGCTGCATGGTTAGCGCTGCTTGAAACCTCTTGCACAGAGGCTGCGATATGGTCGCTTGCATCTGCCACTTTTCGAGTCGTTTCTTCCTGCGTCCTTAAGGTTTGCTTGGCCATTTCGCTGGCGTGGGCAAGCCCTTGTGCTGATAGCGTAAGCCTGGTGGTCGAGTCTTTAAACTGCGAAATAATACTATGCAGATTGTCCAGGAAATGATTAAAGGCGCGGGCTAAGTCTCCAAGCTCATCCTTGGAGGTTAAGTTAATCCTTGCTCTTAAATCGCCATCACCATCGGTAATGTCATGAATTTTCGCTAATAAAACAGCGAGTGGCCGACTTATTAATTTCGGTAACGCTATGACATAGATCGCGCAAATAATAATGCTGATTGCAAGGGCGACAAGTTGTAGTTTTTGTCCTTCTAGGGCATCTGCTTCGACTTGTTCTACAGCACCCTCTGTATGGCTATTTAGCTCATTGGTCAGGTGACTGATTTGTATATGGAGTTTGTCAAAGAGGGTTGCACCTTGACCAAAGCTTAAATCTATTGCTGTGGTGCGACCATTTCGGCCATTGTTAGTACGTTGATTACTAATTTCATTGGTTATTTTTTGCCATTCATTAAAAGTCTGGGTCAACTCTGTGAGTTGATTTAGAGCCAGCTGACTTGTTGTTACCTTGGCAAAATGAGTTAAGTGTTGGTTGACTAGCTCAATACTCTGACTGTGTTGCTTCAAAAGTTGGTTGTAGGAGTCTGTTCCAACATTAACAAACATCAGACTCCTTTCGGCCACTTGCGCTTGGTATAACTCTTTATCCGCTTGTAGCAGCAGGGATTGGCTAGGTAAATATTCTAATGCCAGTTTATCTGCACTTTGTTTTAGTGCCTTTAGGCCCACAATCCCTGTGAAAGATGCAAAAATAACGACCCCAGCAAGTAGCAGACTCGGGTAGATAAGTTTTTGGTTTATAGATAGATCCTTATACCAACGCATAAATGACTTCCTTGAGATCAGCTAGGATGAGTAGCGTATTAAAATCAATGTTGCCGTTAGTACTTACTTGCCAAATTCATCAAGGTTGATCCCTATCGTTATTGCGCCAATGGCAGTGTCGCCATCCATAACAGGGATAGATATTTGCACTAAATAGGCTTGTGAGCTGGTATCAAATTTAACGGGGCCAATATGTTTGTCCCCTTTTCCATTTGCGAAGGATTTCTGCCACTTATCTTCATCGCCCTGCCAATAGTCAGAGGTTTTAGCTGTCATTGCGACGTTAGCCCCTTGATTATCCATTAGGAAAATTTCTTGGTAATAAGGTTTGCTTGCTTCGAAGGTTGTTAAGAATTTGGCTGCATCATTGCTCATCAATGATGACATGAAGGGATCGATACCTTCAGTGGCGATCCACTTTTGGTCGAGTTCTTTGATGGAATCTAAACTTTTTCCCTGAGCATTTTGTGCTTTCACTGCTGAAACAAGTACGGGTTCCTTGCCTAATGGCATTAGGGTGTCTGCTAACTCTATGACTGCTTGCGGCACTTCTTCGGCAAAACTGATGTGACTGATTAAAACCAATAGGGCTGCAGAAACAATTTTTCCTAGTTTCATGATCTCTTTCCTTAAGCGAGCAAGTTTATAACGGTGTAGCTAAATGCTACTAGTTTTATGGAGTTGCTAAACAACTATAGTAGAGAATCGAAATTGTTGATGGGAATTAACACTTTATTTCTAACGGAAAAGAAATAAAAAAACCGCGCATTATATGCGCGGTTGAGTCTGAAGAGAGCTTACTTAGGCCTTAGCGGGAATGCGTTCTAGCACGGCAAGGAGCAGATCCCAGTATTGACCAACTGTGGTGATATTGACCATTTCATCTGGTCCATGTGGATAGCGGATGGTAGGGCCAATCGACACCATGTCCATTTCTGGATAAGGCTTCTTGAACAGACCGCATTCAAGACCCGCGTGGATCACCATGATAACCGGTTCTTTATGGTAGATAGACTCGTAGGTCTCACGCACAATCGCCATTACGGGTGAGCTGTTATCTGGCTTCCAACCTGGGTAAGCGCCACTGAATTCAATTTCGGCGCCAGCGAGGTTGGTCAGTGCGTTGAGCATGCCTTCAACCTGAGTGCGGCCCGAATCGATGAGCGAGCGAATTAAGCACAGAATGCTGACTTCTTCATCGTTAGTGCTAATCACACCAACGTTGAGTGAGGTTTCGGTCACGCCCGCGACTTCATCGCTCATACGCATCACGCCATTAGGGCATACATGCAGCAGGTCGATCAGGGTGTTTTGGCTGTTTTCACTCATCACACGTTTTGGTGTTGGGATTTCGCTCAACACTAAACGCATGTCTGGGTCGGCAATGGCCAGCTCGGCGCGGACTAAGGCTTCAAAAGCACGCACTTTTTCATTCAGCGCATCGACATTTTCAGCGGGTAACATAAAGCTGATATTGGCTTCACGGGGGATAGCATTACGCAGTGAACCACCGGTAAATTGGGTTAATTCCAGCGCTAATTCATCGGCATTTTCAAACAGGAAGCGTGCCAGAAGCTTATTGGCGTTACCACGACCCAAATGGATGTTAACCCCAGAGTGACCGCCTTTTAAGCCCGATAAATGCAGGCTAAATGATGCGTAACTTTGCTCCGAGGCTTGCCATACCATAGGCAGAGTGATCTGGGCATCGACGCCGCCAGCACAACCCATGTAGATTTCACCTTCTTGCTCTGAGTCTGTATTGATCAGGATTTCAGCATCGAGCATACCCGCTTGCAGGCCGAAGGCGCCTGTCATGCCCGCTTCTTCATCAATAGTGAGCAGCACTTCCAGCGGGCCGTGTTTGATGTCGTCGCTACCTAAAATCGCTAAGGCGGATGCCATGCCAATGCCATTGTCGGCGCCTAAGGTTGTGCCTTTGGCCTTAACCCAGTCTCCATCAACATAGGCTTCGATAGGATCTTTGGTAAAGTCATGCACTTTGTCGGCATTCTTTTGCGGCACCATATCGATGTGAGCTTGGATCACGACGATTTTGCGATCTTCCATTCCCGCGGTTGCGGGTTTGCGAATGATTAAATTGCCGACCGCATCTTCCACGACATCGAGTTGTTTACTCTTAGCCCAGGCTTGGATGTGTTGGCTGAGTGCTTGTTCATGTTTGGAAGGGTGGGGAATTGCACAGATTTGTTCGAACCATTGCCATAAAGGCTGTGGGTATAACTGACTTAACGCTGTCACAGGAGGTCCCTCATCAGGTCTTGTGGGTATAGGGCAAATTTGGCTTGATCCTACCACATTCTGCTCGGCCGATTAATCTTCTCGATAAGCTTGCGTGTGCTTGTGGCAGCGAAAGTTGCCACCCTCAGTCTTTTCGATGGGGACAAAGGGATTTTTTGATTGGTAATTAAGCGTTATAGCGGGAATAATGCAGGCACAATAATGAAAAAGGATGGGTCATGTTTCAAGTTAACTTTGTTGATGTACAAGCAGAAAATGCCATTTTTGATGGCGAATGTTGGGATGCGGTTGTGGTGGTCACTCCGGATCTCGTTTCTATCGGAATTGATGAGATCAGTTTATTGGCCGAGCATGGCGCTAAGGTCGATAAGCGTGTCGGTAAGAGCCCGACGTTATTGTTTGCCCCCGGTTTAGCCGGTGGCCGTTTAATCATAGCGCCCGTCACTCAAGTGGCTGATGATTATGCCGATGTGCGTGTTTATGGCGATGCGGCAAGAGCCGCGATTGCTATCGCTAAGGACGCGGGTGCTAAGCGTCCCCTGCTTTATGTGGTGCCTTCTACCACGCCCAAGTTTGGTTTTGCGACTGAAGTTGCGGCGCTCGCCTGCGGTCAAGAATTATGGCAAACCTTAGAATTGCGCGAGGCAACGGGCTTAACGCCAGCCTTTGAAGCCATAGGGTTGCTGTCTTTAACATCTGAAAAGAATGACTTGCTCAACGCATTAGAAGCTGGCCGTGTGTTGGCTCGGGATTTATGTGGCACTGAACCTGAGCGTATGTCGGCTAAGGCCTTTGCCGAATATTGCTTGCAAGCCTTTAAAGGCAGCGTGATTAAAACTGCTGTGGTGGAAGATAGGGATATTCTCGAGCGGGATTATCCGCTGTTAAGCGCGGTGGCGCGTTCTTCCTTTGCCGTTGGGCGGCATCAACCGCGGGTGGTGAAACTCGAATATCTGCCCGAGGGTGAGATTACTCGTACCTTCTTATTTGCCGGCAAAGGTGTGGTCTATGATACGGGCGGTGCCGATCTGAAAGTCGGCGGCGCAATGGCGGGCATGAGCCGTGATAAAGGCGGCGCCTCTGCCGTGGCGGGGTTATTTAAAACCTTGTCTATGCTCAAGCCTAAAGGGATCCGAGTGATCGCCGAACTAGGCTTAGTGCGTAACAGCATTGGTAGCGAAGCCTTTGTCACCGATGAAATTATCACCAGTCATGCGGGCGTGCGGGTACGCATTGGTAATACGGATGCGGAAGGGCGCTTAGTATTGGCAGACCTGTTAAGTCATCTGCGTATTAAAGCTGTTTCGGCGGTGCAACCTGAGCTATTCTCGGTCGCGACTCTTACAGGCCATGTGGTGCGTTGTTACGGGTCGTATCCTGCTGCGGTTGAAAATGCGGTCGCAAGTGGCGCCAAGTGTGCGCAGACTCTCGCGCTACAGGCAAGCCAATGGGGCGAACCTTTTGAGGTTTCTACATTACGTCGCGAGGACTTTGCCAAGATCCGCGAAGTGTCGGGGGCGGCCGATATTTTATCTTCTAACAATGCACCATCTTCGGTGACGGCCCGTGGGCATCAATATCCTGCGGCCTTTCTGCTCAAGGCTTCGGGATTGTTTGAACACGGTGTTAACGCTGCAATTCCTTTAGCTTACACACACTTAGATATCGCTGGCAGTGCCACAGAAGGCGATCCGCTCTATGGTAAACCCACAGCGAGTCCCTTAGTCGGTCTGTATCAATATCTGATCAATCGTTAACAACTTTACGTAATAAATAGAAATAATTCTGTAATATCTTACTTATTAGGTGGTTACAGGATTATTTCTGTTTTTATGTGATGCAGGTCGCCAAGATTTTTGGTAGTTTTACGTAATTAAATTACATTAAAAAGCCTTAATCAAAAAAAATACAAAAAAAGCTTGTAATAAAACTACAGAAACCTATAATAGCTTTTGTGGACAGGGCAATAGGCCTTTCCCCTCTAGTCTATCCAGGATGGATACCCTTCTCCAAGGACCCGAGTGACAAGTCGTCTCAACGGATTTGAGAATCTCTAGTTCCAAGGAACCGAGCCAAGCTTCACTAGAGTACTTAATCTCAACTTTACTTAGGAGTAATTGACTATGTCTTATACAGGCAACAACCATTTTTATTGGCAAAACACTTGGTTAAATTCA
This sequence comes from Shewanella decolorationis, assembly GCF_004354305.1. NCBI lineage: Bacteria > Pseudomonadati > Pseudomonadota > Gammaproteobacteria > Alteromonadales > Shewanellaceae > Shewanella > Shewanella decolorationis. Next base: position 865,483 of record NZ_CP037898.1, read on the forward strand.
GATGTTTTGCGTGGCGGTTTATTCGCTATGAGCTTTAAGGGCTAACTATCCCTTTAAACCTAGTTTCCATCATCCATCAACCTTTGTATCGCCTATTTGGCGTGTTTAGACTCAAGTAGCATATCGGTGTTTTTGCATGGGTATGCCAGGTTTTCCGCTAGCGCGGTTATGTACTTCCCCGAAAGGGACGCTTGAAATATGTCTTGCCTGCTCATTGAGCAGGCTTTTTTTTACCTGTTTTTCAGCTTAGATAACTGATTTCGCTCATATCCTAGAATCTCGTCAAAAAATTTTTGCCTAATGGCAAAAATGCCCTGTGTTGATGACACTCTTTAATTATTTGTTTTTAAAGCGTAAAACTTTTTCATGAGCGTGGCATTTGTTTTGTAATACTTAAGAATGACAGTTTTGTTATATTTATCACATAAAATACAAATGCAAATCGTTCTCAATGGTGTTACCGTGTGCACACCTTAACAAAACTTGCTGAACGACTATGCGTTTTAATCTACTTCCTCTTGCGGCTGCGGTAACACTAGCATTGAATCCTTTGGCGTTGATGGCTGAAGAACAAACCTCTTCTAAAATAGAGACACAAGATCAAAATATCGAGAAAATCACAGTGATGGGTAAATACACTGTGAGTCGAAATATTGATACAGCGACAGGTCTCGGGCTCACGCTGCGGGAAACGCCACAGTCGGTCAGCATCATGACGGCGGAGCGGATTGAAGATCAGGCGTTAAATACTGTGGTCGACGTGGTGAATAACACTGTGGGCCTGTCTTCTTCAAAAACCGATAACGTGCGTAACGGTTTTTCGGCCCGCGGTTTTACCGTGCAAAACTATCAAATTGATGGCGTGCCTTTATCTTGGAGTTTAGGCGGCGATGCTGGTGAAACGGTATCGGATGTGTCTATCTATGAGCGTGTTGAAGTTGTGCGTGGTGCTACGGGTTTATTAACGGGCGCAGGCGATCCTTCTGCCTCGATTAACTTAGTGCGTAAGCATGCCGACAGCGCAGATCTTAAAGGTTATGTGGATGTCGCAACGGGAAGTTGGGATAAAAAACAAGTCACTGCGGATGTGTCCAATGGTCTGAATGAAGACGGCAGTGTCCGTGGCCGTTTAGTCGCTAAGTATGTAAATAACGATTCCTACCAAAATCTGTATCAAGACCGTAAAACTATTCTCTATGGTGTTGTCGATAGCGATATCACCGCCAACACTTTACTGCGTGTCGGTGCTAGCTATAACCACAACGATCCAAAAGGTGCGATGTGGGGCGCGTTGCCCGCCGTCTTTAGCGATGGCTCTGCCACAGATTGGGATACTTCCGCCACCACAGCCGCCGATTGGAGCCGCTGGGAAACCAAGAATATCAACTACTTTGCTAACCTAAATCATTACTTCAGCAATGGTTGGCAACTAGTCGCTAACTACAACCGCATGGAATATGAAACCACCACTAAGATGATCTACATGTCGGGTTTACTCGATAAAGACACGGGTGCTGGGCTCAGTGGTCAGCGTTATCACAGCCATGGTGAAAGTAACTCGAATAACTTTGATGTGCAGCTTAAGGGCGACTATGACCTCTTTGGTCAAACCCATGAGTTTGTGACAGGCGCCTTATATAGTAAGCAAAAATCCTACGCCGATACCTATGAGCCTATCCGTGACGATATGGCGGGATGGGACTCACAAGTGGTCGATAACTTCTACGAATGGCAACAAAATCAGTTTGCCGAGCCAGAATGGTCGACCAATGCGAACCGTCAGCTCAATATGGATACCGAGCAAAAAGGCTTTTATGCGGCGACTCGCCTGACCATCACCGATGATTTTAAACTGATCGCCGGTGGACGTATCTCAAGCTGGAACCGTGAAGGCGTGAGCTATGGTACCGATACTAACTTTGGCGATGATGGTGTGTTTGTGCCCTATGTTGGTGCTTTATACGATATCAATGAAGAGCACCGTATTTACGCCAGCTATACCGGGATTTTTAATCCGCAAAATTATTTCGATGCTAATCAAGAATATTTAGATCCATTAGAGGGCAAAGCCTACGAATTAGGTTTGAAGAGTTCCTATCTTGACGATCGCCTACATACCACAGTGGCCGTGTTCCAAATTGACCAAGATAACTTGGCAACCTTAGCTGGAACGATTGTTATCGGTGGCCAACCCGTGAATTACTATGAAGCCGCACAAGGCACTAAGAGTAAGGGGTTTGAGCTCGAAGTCGTAGGTGAGCCTGCCGATGGCTGGAATATCTCTGCGGGTTATTCGCAATTTAATGCCGAAGATGCAGAGGGTAAGCGAGTCGCAACTACCAGCCCACAGAAGCAATTTAAACTCTTTACTACCTACCAATTTGTGGATTTATTGCCCGAGTTAACCATAGGTGGTGGGGTGAATTGGCAAAGTGACAGTTACTCAGAAGGTGGCGGTGCGACAATCAAACAGGATGACTATTCCTTAGTGAATCTGATGGCGCGCTACGATCTGGCTGAGAATATGGATCTGCAGGTTAACGTAGAGAATCTGTTGGATGAGAAATACTATGCCTATATGACAGCGTCTGGCCTAGCTTACAGTGCGTATCACTACGGCGCGCCACGTAACTTTACCGTCAGCTTTAACTATCGTTTTTAAGCTGTTTCCCCGTTGAACTCAAAAAGCCGGCGCCCTTAAGGGTACCGGCTTTTTGCTATCGACTTCACTCCCATTTGCTGCGCAGAGGCGACCGAATATATAAGCATTGTGCTGTTTTGTGATTATTTTGCTTTAAAAACAATGTGCTGTTCATCCTGAGCGGCATTAGAACTTTCCCGAGATTAAGATTGGCTTGCTAACCCCTATTTAGCATGAGCTTTAATATAAATTAAGCTCGCTGGTTTTTTGTTCTCTTTAGCGATTTCTATCAAGAAAATCTCCATCAATTTTCTGGCCTGACCAGCACAAACTCCCTATAATCCCCCTGCGAAAAACACTGCTACATAGTGTTTACATTTTTAGACCCTACCTACTTAAAATAAAAGGAACCCAGTTCCATGTTAGAAAAGCTGTTCAAACTGAAACAAAATCAAACGAGCCTCAAGCAGGAAGCGATAGCAGGTTTGACAACATTTATGACTATGGCTTACATCATTTTTGTGAATCCAATGATGTTAGCCGATGCGGGTATGGATCATGGCGCCGTGTTTGTGGCCACCTGTTTAGCGGCGGCGGTGGGCTGTATTGTGATGGGTATCATGGCGAACTATCCCATTGCACTGGCCCCAGGTATGGGACTCAATGCCTTTTTTACCTACACAGTTGTGGGTGAAATGGGTTACAGCTGGGAAACGGCGCTTGGTGCGGTTTTCTTATCGGGAATTTGCTTTTTAATCTTATCCTTAGTGCGTATTCGCGAGTGGATTGTTAACAGCATTCCTATGTCACTGCGTATTGGTATTGCTGCGGGTATTGGTTTATTCCTCGCACTGATTGGTCTTAAGAGCGCTGGCATTGTGGTAGCAAGCTCCGCAACCTTAGTGACTATGGGTGATATTACCGCCTTCCCAGCGGTGATGGCAGTGTTAGGTTTCTTCCTGATCATCGCCATGGTGCAACGTGGCATGAAGTCGGCGGTGATTTTAAGCATCCTGATCATCACAGGATTGGGATTAATCTTCGGTGATGTGCAGTACAAGGGTATCGTCTCTATGCCGCCTTCAGTCGCACCGACCTTTATGGCGATGGATTTATCCCAAGTATTTGAAGTGACAATGCTGTCTGTGGTATTTGCCTTCTTATTTGTGGATCTCTTTGATACCTCTGGCACTTTAGTTGCGGTGGCGCAGCGTGGTGGTTTCCTCGATGAAAAGGGCCGTTTACCTCGCCTAAACCGTGCTTTAACTGCGGACAGTTTAGCGACGATTGCGGGCGCTGCATTCGGTACGTCAACCACCACCAGTTATATCGAAAGTACCGCTGGGGTGAGTGCAGGCGGCCGTACTGGCTTAACCGCTGTCGTGGTCGGCTTACTGTTCATCTTGGCCTTATTCTTATCACCATTGGCAGGGATGATCCCCACCTATGCCACGGCTGGTACGCTGTTCTATGTGGCGATTCTGATGATGTCCGGACTGGTTCACGTCGAATGGGAAGATTTAACAGAAGCTGCGCCAGTAGTTGTGGTCTGTATCCTGATGCCGTTGACCTTCTCTATCGCTACCGGGATTGCGCTGGGGATTATTTCTTATGCCGCCATCAAACTGTTAACAGGCCGTTTTAACGATTTAAATATCGGGGTGATAGTGCTCGCGGCGATGTTTATTGCGAAATTTATTTACGGCTGATACTTAGCCAGTCGCCAATTAGGCGGTTTTTTTGAGGGTCATCTAATCGATGGCCCTTTTTTATGCGCGATCCCAAGCAGAATTGAAAATTTCTACCCACATGCTGCCCACTAACTACCAATTGCTCTGCGGATTAGGTATAAGGATTACCCGGTTATTTTCTACATATGAATAATGAATTTAAGTGAGATTGCGTATCGCCGCGTGGTAGTGAAGTTAGGGACGAGTGTGCTGACGTCTGGCAGTAAACAGCTAGATAAAGCCCATATGGTTGAGCTTGCTCGTCAAATGGCCGCACTGATGAGATCAGGGGTCGAAGTCGTATTATGCACTTCTGGCGCAATTGCCGCCGGACGCGAACATCTCCAATACCCGGTATTGCCCGACACTATGGCCAATAAACAATTATTAGCCGCTGTCGGGCAGAGTCAGCTTATTCTTGCTTGGGCACAACTCTTTAGTATTTACGGTTTGCATGTAGGGCAATTGCTGCTGACCCGTGCTGACCTACACGATCGAGAGCGCTATTTGAATGCCCGCGATACCCTTAATGCTTTGCTGGCAAACAATATTATTCCCATCATCAATGAAAACGATGCGGTCGCCACTAATGAAATCAAAGTGGGCGACAACGACAACTTGTCGGCGCGAGCGGCACTGTTGTGTGATGCCGACCTGTTGATTTTGTTGACGGATCAAAAGGGCTTATTCGACGCCGATCCGCGCACTAACCCTAATGCTAAGCTGATTTCTCAGGTCGAGAAAATTGACGACAGTCTGCGTTTGTTGGCGGGTGGTTCGGTGTCGGGTTTAGGCACGGGCGGAATGTCGACTAAGCTAGAAGCTGCGGATATTGCTCGCCGCGCGGGCATTGAAGTGGTGATTGCCTCGGGTCATCACCCCGATGTGATTAAAAAGGTGGTCGCTAAAGAATCGATTGGCACCCATTTTAGTGCCATCGAAAATCCATTAGAGAGTCGCAAACAGTGGATTTTAGCGGGACCCGCCGCCCAAGGTTCTCTGGTGCTCGATGCGGGCGCGGTGAAAGCCGTGACCGAAAAAGGTCGCAGTCTGCTCTCTAAGGGGATTATTGGCGTTAAAGGGGAATTTGAACGTGGTGCAACCCTGCAATTGGTTGATCAAAAAGGCAAAATCATTGCCAGAGGCATCACCCGCTACTGTGGTGAGGCCTTAGGGTTAATTGCGGGTAAACATTCCGACGAAATCGAGTCTGTGCTCGGTTACGATTATGGTGACGCAATAGTGCACCGCAACGACATGGTCGTCTTATAAGCGAGGTCTGTTTTGAGTCAAACGAATCAAGCGCAATATTTACAACAACTGGGCAGTCAGGCTAAGCAAGCCAGCTATGCCTTAGCGAATCTTAGCACCGCACAGAAAGCGGATTTACTCGAGGCGATTGCCGAGGCCCTGACGCAGAACACTCTGGCGATTCTTGCGGCTAACGCCAAAGATGTTGCAGCCGCTAAGGCTGAAGGCTTGAATGATGCAATGATCGATAGGCTGTTGCTTAACGAGTCGCGTCTGGCGGGGATTATCGGTGATATTGGTGATGTGGTGCGTCTTGCCGATCCCGTTGGCGAAGAGTTTGGCAGCCGAGTGTTGGATAATGGGTTAAGGCTTACGCGCCGCCGCGTACCGCTGGGGGTGATAGGGGTTATCTATGAGGCGCGGCCGAATGTGACGGTCGATATTGCTGTGCTGGCACTTAAAACCGGTAACGCAGTGATTCTGCGCGGCGGAAAAGAGACGCTCGAATCTAACAAACTGATTAGTGAAGTGATCCGTGGCGCGATTGCGAGCCAAGGTCTGCCAGTCGATGCGGTGCAGCTGATTGATTCTCCCGATAGAGCCTTAGTCACTGGTTTACTCAAGCTCGACCAATATGTCGATATGATAGTCCCCCGTGGCGGACAAGCACTGCAGCGCCTATGCGCCGAGCAAGCGACGATTCCGGTGATTTTAGGTGGCATTGGGATTTGTCATCTGTATGTTGATAAACATGCCGATCTTGAGCGGGCTCTCGAGGTGATTGCCAACGCAAAAGTGCAGCGCCCGACGGTATGCAACGCGCTGGATACCTTGCTGGTGGATAACGCAGTTGCCGAGCGTTTTGTGCCGCAAATTGCCGAATACTTACATCGTTTAGGTGTGCGTTTTTCGGTGTGCGAACAAAGCTATGCACTCCTTGATGGGCTGGGGTTTGATATTTCCCCAGCAACAGAGCAAAGCTTTGCGACAGAGTGGTTGTCTTTGACCTTAGGCATTAAAGTGGTGAGCGATATAGATACAGCCATTGCCCATATCCGTACCTATTCCAGTGGGCACTCTGAGGCGATTATCACCGATGATATCCATGCTGCAACGCATTTTATGAATGAGGTGAATTCGGCCGCTGTGTATGTAAATGCCAGTACCCGCTTTACCGATGGCGGCCAATTTGGCTTGGGCGCCGAGGTAGCAGTGAGCACTCAAAAACTCCATGCCCGTGGTCCTATGGGGCTTGAGGCGCTGACCACCTATAAGTGGTTAGCATGGGGTGATTACACTAGCCGCGCTTAGTTCTCCTAACAAGGAGTAAGCTGTTGTGATCTGCAAAATCACCGATCAGAAAAGCCGCAATAGCGGCTTTTCTGTTGGCAAATATCTCGATTAATGGATGAGTGGAGTGTAAGTCGCTATCACCCACAAACATACAAAAGCGATAGACATCACCGTGGTGAATGTGCGAAAGGCTCTAATGTAATTCAAAGTATACAAAAAATACTTTTCTTGTACTCTGCGGGTGATAAGTACTGAGGGGAGTAAAAAAGTGCAATAAAGCATGACCACCATAGTGGTAAAACCATTTCCGAAAAAATGCTCATAGATAAAAAGGGCAATACAAATGAGCATGGCGACCCAACCGATAGGGCTTATGCCATCTTCTTGATCCCATTGAGTTGATTTTTGCATATGACTATCCTTAGCCACTCAATCGATAGTTTAATTTATAGACGGTTAAGACATGCTTTTCAATGACTTTTATGGGTAGTGTCTAAAAGAATTTGACTGACGTTTGTAGGCTAAAGCGTTTTAATATCTGCAAAAGACCCGCGGCATAATTTCGCTAAGTCATTCGCCGCAAGACAGATTTCAAGGCCGCGGCGACCAGCGCTGACATAGATTTTGTCGTATTGCTTTGCACTTTCATCAATGATCGTTGGCAGCTGTTTTTTCTGGGCTAGGGGGCTTATTCCGCCAACGAGGTAGCCTGATGATTTTTGTGCTAAATCCGCATCGGCCATTTGCAGTTTTTTCTGGCCTAAACATTTAGCGACGGCTTTTAAATTGAGTTGATGATCAACCGGAACGAGCGCAACAGCAAGCGGCGGATGGGCTTTATCGGTCGCAACCAGTAAGGTTTTAAACACTTGCGCGGGGGCGAGCCCTAACACATTGGCGGCTTCTTCACCGTAAGCGGCGCAGTGTGGGTCGTGACTGTATTCTAAGATTTCAAAGGGAATTTTGGCTTTCTTTGCCATTTGTATGGCTGGTGTCATGCTCTCGTCCTCGCGCCCCAAAATTAGGTGCAATAAAAGTCTAGGGGCAATAAAAGTCCGCCATAGTAGCCCTTTCTGCGGCGTTAAAATGTTAGCTCGGGCATAAATTGCCTATGCCCGAGTGATACGCCTTATTCAGTCAGCAAGCTTGGCATTGAGCTTGGTTTTGCGCTCGAGATAGCGTGGGAATAACTGCTGCAACATCATGCCACTTAAAATAAAACCTAATCCGATATAAGTTGCGGTGGCGATAGTCTCTTGCAAAATCCAAGCAATAAAGCCAATCGACATCACTGGCGATAAAAATACTAAGGTACTGATATTGGCCGTGCGAGTCGCGGTTTTAAGTGCCATTAACCAGAGTACAAAGGTAATCCCCATTTCAAATAAGCCGACATACATCCCCGCCATCACGGCGCTCAAACTAAAGCTAGGTAGGGTATCGGTCAGTAGCAGTGTCACGGTAATAAAGGGCAAACCAATCAAAAAGCTTAATAGTAGGCTGACGACGGGGTCACCTTGATCTTTAGTGTTCACAATCCAATATAGGCACCAGAGCAAAGTGCTGGTTAATGCAAGCCCAATCCCGAGCGGACTGTCGAAGCGAAAACCGCTGACATCGCCGCCGGTGGCGATAATAAAGACCCCAGAATAGGCGATCAGTGCTGCAATCATATCGCTCTTACGCAAATGTTGTTTCAAGAGCGGCGCGGCTAACAGCGGCAGCAATACCGCCCAAGTGTAATTGAGTGAGAGTGCCTGCTGGGCGGGTAATAGTGAATAGGCTTTAAACAGCACCACATAATACAGAAAAGGGTTAATTAGCCCGGTAACCAGATAAAACGCCGGGCGACGCAGGAGCTGCGCTTTAAGGAGTGGCAGTTTTTTCTGCCAAGCGAGAATAGCACCTAGGGCGATGATTGAAGTGAGGACCGCCACAAACACCAACTGCAATGGGCTATAAAATCCGAGGGCAATCTTAAAGGCGGTTGCCACCGTCGACCAGAGGAATACCGCGGCCATGCCGTACACATACGCCAAATTTGAAGATTTCACACTATTACCCTATGCGCTTATACATCACTCAATGTGCGCAGATTGAATAACAGCTATTGCTGATAAGCAAGCGGATTTTGCGGTTTTGAATATTTTATACATTCACGCACTTTGAAAGATAAATCAGAAAATTTTTTGTATGGCCCTTGTAATTAAATTCCCTGTCCCAATATAGGTGTTAAGGCAGAGAAGGTGGCCAACAGTGGACTTGAAAAAAATGCGTCCGGCCCCATATCAAAACCAACTTATAAATTTAGTTTGACAGAAATTTTTCGGAGGACCTCATGGGTAAAATTATTGGTATCGACTTAGGCACAACAAACTCTTGTGTAGCTGTCCTCGATGGTGGCAAAGCACGCGTATTAGAGAATGCTGAAGGCGATCGCACAACCCCGTCTATCATCGCTTACACCGATGATGAGACCATCGTGGGTCAGCCAGCAAAACGCCAAGCTGTAACTAACCCAAATAACACATTCTTCGCGATCAAGCGTTTGATCGGTCGTCGCTTCAAAGATGACGAAGTTCAACGTGACGTGAACATCATGCCATTCAAAATTATCCAAGCCGACAACGGTGATGCTTGGGTTGAATCACGTGGCAACAAAATGGCTCCACCACAAGTTTCTGCTGAAATCTTGAAAAAGATGAAGAAAACAGCAGAAGACTTCTTAGGTGAAGAAGTGACTGAAGCGGTAATTACCGTTCCTGCATACTTTAACGATTCACAACGTCAAGCCACTAAAGATGCGGGCCGCATCGCAGGTCTTGAAGTTAAACGTATTATCAACGAACCAACGGCTGCAGCACTGGCCTACGGTATCGACAAGAAGCAAGGCGACAACATCGTTGCAGTGTACGACTTAGGTGGTGGTACATTCGATATCTCTATCATCGAAATCGACAGCAACGACGGCGACCAAACTTTCGAAGTATTAGCGACTAACGGTGACACTCACTTAGGTGGTGAAGACTTTGACAACCGTTTAATCAACTACTTAGCTGATGAATTCAAGAAAGAGCAAGGCTTAGATTTGCGTAAAGATCCATTAGCAATGCAACGTCTGAAAGAAGCGGCTGAAAAGGCGAAGATTGAGCTGTCAAGCACCAACCAAACTGAAGTGAACCTGCCATACATCACTGCCGATGCAACAGGTCCTAAGCACTTAGTGGTAAAAATCACCCGTGCTAAGTTAGAGTCACTGGTTGAAGACTTAATCATTCGTACCTTAGAGCCATTAAAAGTGGCACTGGCTGACGCTGACTTATCAGTATCAGACATTAACGAAGTGATTTTAGTGGGCGGTCAAACCCGTATGCCTAAGGTTCAAGAAGCGGTTTCTAACTTCTTCGGTAAAGAACCTCGTAAAGACGTTAACCCAGACGAAGCCGTAGCCGTAGGTGCTGCGATTCAAGCGGGCGTACTGTCAGGCGACGTGAAAGACGTTCTGCTGTTAGACGTAACACCACTGTCTCTGGGTATCGAAACCATGGGCAGCGTAATGACCAAGCTGATTGAGAAAAACACCACTATTCCGACTAAGGCACAGCAAGTGTTCTCAACAGCCGATGACAACCAAAGCGCAGTAACCATTCACGTACTGCAAGGTGAGCGTAAGCAAGCGAGCGCGAACAAGTCATTAGGTCAGTTCAATCTTGACGGTATTGAGCCAGCACCACGTGGCATGCCACAAATCGAAGTGATGTTCGATATCGACGCTGACGGTATTCTGCATGTTTCTGCGACCGACAAGAAAACCGGTAAGAAACAAAACATCACCATCAAAGCTTCTTCAGGCTTAAGCGAAGAAGAAGTGGCGCAAATGGTACGTGACGCTGAAGCACACGCTGAAGAAGACAAGAAGTTTGAAGAGTTAGTGCAATCTCGCAACCAAGCTGACGGCTTAGTTCACGCAACTAAGAAACAAGTTGAAGAAGCGGGCGATGCACTGCCAGCAGACGACAAAGCTAAGATTGAAGCGGCAATGAGCGCAGTTGAAGTTGCAACTAAAGGCAACGACAAAGAAGCCATTGAAAAAGCGACTCAAGAGCTGATTGAAGCGTCTGCTAAGCTGATGGAAATTGCTCAGGCTAAAGCTCAAACTCAAGGCGGCGCACAAGAAGGTGCTGCTAAACAGTCTAACGCGACTGCCGATGACGTTGTCGATGCTGAATTTGAAGAAGTGAAAGACGACAAGAAATAACATTTGCTTTCAATCAAATTGATTGATTTCAAATAGTTAATTTCTAGGCGGGCGTTACGGGGAAACCCTAACGCCCGTTCGTTCAACTTAAGCTGAGAAGCATGAGATTATGTCAAAGCGAGATTATTACGAAGTATTAGGCGTTGGTCGTGACGCCAGCGAGCGTGAAATTAAAAAAGCCTACAAGCGTTTGGCGATGAAGTTTCACCCCGATCGCAACCCTGGCGACAAAGCAGCCGAGGCGAGCTTTAAAGAAGTTAAAGAAGCCTACGAAATCCTTACCGATGCCAACAAAAAAGCGGCCTATGACCAATTTGGTCATGCGGGTGTGGATCCGAATCGCGGCGGCGGTGGTGGCTACGGCGGCGCGGGAGATTTCGGCGATATTTTCGGTGATGTCTTTGGCGATATTTTCGGCGGTGGACGCCGTGGTGGTCAGCGCCAAGCGGCCCGCGGCTCAGATTTACGTTACAACCTAGAGTTATCACTGGAAGAAGCCGTAAAAGGCCTCACCAAAGAACTGCGTATTCCAACCTTAGCTAGCTGTGATGTGTGTGACGGCAGCGGTGCGAAAAAAGGCACTTCGGCGACCACTTGTACAACCTGTCATGGTCAAGGCCAAGTGCAAATGCGCCAAGGTTTCTTCACCGTACAACAGCCATGTCCAACCTGTCATGGACGCGGCAAGATCATTAAAGATCCTTGCTCTAAGTGTCATGGCGATGGCCGTGTCGAGAAGACTAAAACCCTGTCAGTTAAGATCCCTGCGGGTGTCGACACTGGCGACCGTATCCGCTTAGCGGGTGAAGGTGAAGCGGGTGAGTTTGGTGCGCCACCGGGGGATTTATACGTTCAGGTTACAGTACGTGAACATGCTATCTTCGTGCGTGATGGCAACAACCTCTACTGCGAAGTGCCAATTTCATTCAGCAAAGCGGCGCTCGGCGGCGAGATTGAAGTCCCAACACTGGACGGCAAAGTCAGCCTGAAGATCCCCGCCGAAACGCAAACCGGCCGTATGTTCCGTCTGCGTGGTAAAGGGGTTAAATCGGTTCGCAGCCATGCCGTGGGCGACTTGCTCTGCAAAGTGGTGATGGAAACACCAGTCAACCTAAACGAGCGTCAGAAGGAATTACTGCGAGAGTTTGAAGCGACCCTAACCGGAGAATCAAAGAAGCACAGCCCAAAGGCTGAAGGCTTTTTCGATGGCGTGAAGAAGTTCTTCCAAGACCTAAATAGCTAATTAGGTTTGCTGGCGCCGCTGTTATGTTAGCAGCGCACTAGATAAATAAAGCCCCGCAGTGTTTAACACTAGCGGGGCTTTTTTATAGTTGTTTTATGCAAAACCACTTAAAAGGTTTGATGTTAGTTTGATTGTTCTGCTTTGCTATTTGTCTTTATAGCCGAGATTGTACGTGACTTAAACCTAGCGTTAGGCTTCTCTTTTTTAAAGAAAAATCCAAGTCGTGGGGCTTCACCCCACACCCGACCAAAAGGGGAAAAGCGCCTGTTCCCCTTTTGGATATCCCTCGGCGTCCCCAACGGAGTTGAAAACCCCTTGTGCTCATAGCCAAATTTGCTATCGCTTCCGAAGGCTCCACTTTACATCCATGTAAAGCCCTCCTGTTTGGCAGTCCCAGCCTCTCGCTCATAAGCGCGAAAATCACCGATTTTCATTCGCCCCTGCACCTGCGAAAGCTAGCTTGCCATCCATGGCAAGACTCACGCAATTTGTCTATTCGCCCTGCGGCAACTCCGAGGGGATGGTGTACACATCATATTTTGAGTAGACATTGACTACTCATAAAAGTTGACTGTATTCATCAATTGCTCACTAAAATTAAATATCTCATCTAAGTTATTAATTGGATGCCTTGTTTCATTCTTTTCAGCATCTAAAAGGCCTAGATATTTCTGTTTTGCATTAAAATGTAATCTACAGAGTGGTTTACGGTTGTTATCATCAAGCAATATACCGAAATAACTTTGTGTATCCCTAGCAACAACACGACTCAAATCAACCTTCTGTCTTAGAATTGCTTTGATAATGTTATAACCTTCAACCTCTTCTTCTGTCGTTATTACTTTATTCTTTTCTTCCTCGGGAGTTGAAGGTACATCGGCTTGTGGTACCTCAGTTAACTTATCATTATTTAATGCTGTTTTTATTCTTTCATTAATGCTATCACTCAAAAACTGCATCAAAGCTTTTTGAGTTATATCATGAAATTGTTGCTTCACTTTTGGTGTTAGAGTTCCTTCATACGTTCTTGAAGCAAAAAATCTTACAAACTCTTCCTCTGGCTCTTTGAATTGCTCAGCCACAATTTTCTTAATTTGACTGAGGTACTTTAACTCTCCAGCGCTACTTACAATAGAATCAATATTAAATACAGATTTAGCGAGTTTCCTAACTTCTGGAATAATATGTTCATCTATATCTTCTAAATCAAATTTCAAAAATGGCTTTTCATCCATTTTATTTGGAGCATCGGAGTCAGTAAATATTTGATATTCTGAACCGTTAGTAAGTATTGCAAGACGAGCATTAGTAACTGAAAAATACCTAAATAATTGCGAAGCATGTTTAATTGTAAGCTTTTCACCATATTTCTTACATTCGATGAGTATTTGAACCTCTCCATCCTTCATCAAAGCGTAATCAACTTTTTCCCCTTTTTTGTTTATCGTATCAGCAGTAAACTCTGGAATAACTTCCGTTGGGTCGTATACATCCCATCCTAATACTTTATCTAAGAAAGGCATAATTAAGGCGTTTTTTGTAGCTTCCTCAGTCTGCAAATTGCTTTGAATTTGTGGAATACGTTTGGCTAAAACATTTATACGTTCAATAAAATCCATCTTATTGGCCTCATAGTTTGACTCAGTAAACAAACATAGCCTATATCAGAACGTTGTACCAAAAAATCAACATTGATCACTTTGCGCACACTTTAGGTTTATAAAAATCAAATGTTCGGGATGAGTAAGCTATTCTCTTTTGAAAAATTTACAGCCGAACACAAAACAAGAGGTATACACCTTCCCCTGCGAAGTTGCCGCGGGGCGTTGGAATAAATTGCGTGAGTCCGGTCATGGATGACCGGCTAGCTTTCGCAGGTACAGGGACGTTGCCTTCGGAAGCGATAGCAATTTATCCATAAGACCAAGGCTAGTAATCAATGCATGTAACTTCGCTAGGGGCGGCAAGGGAGATCCAAGAGGGGATTGCTGTTGATCCCCTTTTGGTCGGGTGTGGGTTGAAGACCCACGACTTTGACTTTATCTTTGATTTAAAAATTTAAATGAAGTGTGAAAATTAGGCTTTGGGCTTACGTAACGTAAATAGTTAAATATCCCGTCGAAAACTACCCCAAGGCTTTAGTCAAAGCCCAAACAACATTGGTATTAACTGCCAACTATGCGTAAACTTTCGCTCCCATGTTTTTATTGGTGTTGTGATGACCATTCCTAAGCCTTCTACTTCCCCTGAGCCTTCTCCTGAGTCGTTAACCTTTGCCGAGCTTGGCATCAATTCGACGTTATGTTCGGTATTGCCTGCCGCACTCAAGCATCCGACACGGGTGCAGCAATTAGCGATTCCGGCGATTCTGGCTGGGCGAGATGTGTTAGCGCTATCGCAAACCGGTAGCGGTAAGACCTTGGCTTTTGGTTTGCCCTTGCTGCAAGCAGTCTATCAACAACTTCAGCAGCAAGTCGTATTAGCGGGGGCTGAGTCTGTATCATCCTCGACCAGCAATGTGCAGGCTTTGGTGCTAGTGCCAACGCGTGAGTTAGCACAGCAGGTGAGCGAGGCGCTGCACGCGCTGGCGAGTAAGTTATCGTCTTCTTTGAATATTCAGCTCCTCTGTGGCGGTATCGCGCAGGAAGAGCAATTAGCCGAACTTGCCGCTAAACCGCAGCTTGTCGTGGCAACCCCAGGGCGGTTATTGGATTTATGTACACAGTCCCATATCAGTCTCGAGTCGATAAAATACCTAGTGTTAGACGAAGCCGACCGCTTATTAGAAATGGGATTTTGGCCCGATGTGCAAAAGCTGATGGCAATGATGCCTAAGCGTAAGCAAACCTTATTGTTTTCAGCCACCTTGCCAGAGGCGTTGGATTCCTTGGCGGGTAAATTGCTGAGCAATGATCCCCTACGGGTTGAGGCCAGTACACGCAATGCTGTCGCCGCTGAAATCGAAGAGCGACTGTATTTAGTCAATAAGGGCAGCAAGGCGCAGGCATTGATTGCGTTACTCAAACAATATCAATGGCAGCAAGTGCTAGTGTTTATCAGTGCCCGCGATGATGCCGATGCGATTGCGAAACGACTCGTTAAGACGGGGATAAATGCTGCCGCGCTGCACGGCGAAAAAGATCAAACCGTGCGCAGCCAAACCTTGGCCGACTTTAAAGCCCATCGCATTCAAGTGGTGGTGGCGACGGATTTAATGGCCCGGGGTATTCATGTCGATGCCTTGCCTGTGGTGATCAACTTAGACTTACCTACCAGTGCGCCCGTGTATGTGCACCGCATTGGCCGCACCGCAAGGGCGGGCGCTAATGGGCTAGCCATCTCTTTGGTGTGCCATGGTGAAATGCTAAGCTTAACCGCGATCCGCAACTTGACGGCGCGTGAGTTACCGTTAGCATCATTGGCGGACTTTCCTGTAACCGATAAGCCGAGCGAAAGAGTCAGAGAGGATGGTACTGATAATAAAGTGACGCCTAAGCGCCCACCTCGGGACAAACAGGCAAATCGTCGCAGTCTTAATAAGCACAGCATCAAAGCCTTTAAAGGTAAGCGTTGATATCGTATGACCTAAGATAAGCCGTTACACCGGATCTGATTTTCCAATAAATCAACTGGTTGAGCGATATTTGAAGGGAATAGGGCACAATTTTTCGAATCGACATTGGCTTCGGGTAAAGTAAAATACTGTGTAAGCCCTCAAATGCTCATCTTCTGTTCGAGCAATCAAAGGATAAAAGGGAGTTCTACATGAAATCAAAGCGATTAAGCTTAGTGTTGATGACTGCTGCGCTCGGATTAACCGCCTGTGCAACGACACAGTCGCCCACTGGACGTAGCCAAACCTTGCTTTATTCATCCTCGCAAATGCAGCAAATGGGGGATGCTTCTTTTGAAGAAATGAAAAAGCAGCAAAAGATCAGTAGCGATAAAAAGCTGACACAGTACGTAAATTGCGTGGCGAATCGCGTCACCGCGGTGCTGCCCGACCAAAGCCAGAAGTGGGATGTCGTCTTGTTCAACTCCGAGCAAGTTAACGCCTTTGCATTGCCGGGTGGACACATTGGTGTGTATACCGGGTTACTTAACGTCGCGAGTACTCCGGACCAACTGGCGACCGTATTAGGCCATGAAGTGGCCCACGTATTAGCCCAACACGGTAATGAACAGGTCTCTCGGGCGCAGATGACGGGCATGGGGATGCAAATCGCCGATGCAGCCCTTGGCGCGAGTGGCGTCTCAAACCGTGACTTATATATGTCTGCCTTAGGACTGGGGGCGCAGGTCGGGGTGATTTTACCCTTTGGTCGCGCTCAAGAGAGTGAGGCAGATGTGATGGGGCTGGAGTTGATGGCGCGGGCAGGGTTCGACCCAGCGCAGAGCGTGGTGCTGTGGCACAATATGTCGAAAGCGGGTGGTAGCCAAGGGCCAGAGCTGTTATCAACGCATCCATCCAACAGTAATCGCATTGCCCAACTCGAGCAATTACAGGGGCAAATGCAGCCTTTGTATCAAAGCGCAAAGGCGAGTATCAAAAACCAATGCGTGTTGCCTAAATAGCGATTTAGGGCTTGGCGCTCGTTTAGAGGCAGGCCTTATCTTGCCGCAATTAGGTGCTATTGCTGGATAAATACGCATCGGTTACGTAAAATCGCCGCCAAAGTTAAATAAGCAGTCAGTTTATCAGCATAGGGCGTGGAACTATGATAAACTGGCGCGCAAAATTCCATTGAACATTGAGAGTCGTTAATTATGTCTGATAAATTCAGTACTGTTGAACAGCAAGCAAGCTATGGTGTAGGTCGTCAAATGGGCGAGCAACTGGCTGCTAATTCTTTTGAAGGTGTGGATATTGCTGCCGTTCAAGCAGGTTTAGCTGATGCATTTGCTGGCGTTGAAAGCGCTGTATCTATGCAAGATATGCAAGTTGCATTCACTGAGATCAGCCGTCGCATTCAAGCAGCTCAAGAGCAAGCTGCAGCAGAAGCTTCTGCCGAAGGCGAAGCCTTTTTAGCTGAAAACGCTAAGCGTGCAGGCGTGATCGTGACTGACTCTGGTCTGCAATACGAAGTATTAGTTCAAGGTAGCGGTGCAAAACCAACCTACGAAGATACAGTGCGTACTCACTACCATGGTTCTTTCATCAATGGTGACGTGTTCGACAGCTCTGTTGTTCGTGGTCAACCAGCTGAATTCCCAGTATCTGGCGTTATCGCAGGCTGGACAGAAGCTCTGCAACTGATGCCAGTAGGCACTAAGTTAAAGTTATATGTTCCACATCACTTAGCTTACGGTGAGCGTGGTGCAGGTGCTTCTATTCCTCCATACTCAACGTTAGTATTCGAAGTCGAGTTATTAGACATCGTCTAATGTGATCGAAACGCCTAAGCCAGTCTTAGGCGTTTTTGTATGGAAGTGATGAACAGGTTTGAGGAGATTGAAATGGGTGGACAAGTGAGAGTTGCAATTGTCGGTGCGGGTGGACGCATGGGACGGACTCTTATTGAATCGGCTTATCATCAAGAGCACATTCGCTTAGGCGCGGCTATCGAGCGTCCCGGTTCAAGCTTAGTTGGCGTGGATGCAGGCGAGCTTGTCGGTGTGGGTAAGTTAAATGTCATTATCATGGATTCGCTCGACTATGCGACCGATGACTTTGATGTGCTGATTGATTTTACTGCGCCAGAGGCCAGTATTGTCCATTTAGACTGGTGTGTACGCCATAAGAAAGCCATGGTGATCGGCACAACGGGTTTCAATCATGCTCAAAAAGAACAGATCAATGCCTTTGCCGAGCAAACGCCGGTAGTGATGGCGCCGAATATGTCTGTGGGTGTCAATCTGATGTGGAAATTGCTTGAGTTGGCCGCTGAGGTCATGGGCGATTACACCGATATCGAAATTATCGAAGGTCACCACAGATATAAGAAAGACGCACCATCTGGCACGGCACTAAAAATGGGTGAAGTGATAGCCAAGACCTTAGGGCGTGATCTCGAAAAATGCGCCGTCTATGGCCGCGAAGGGATCACTGGCGAGCGCGACCGTGAAACTATCGGTTTTGCGACTGTGCGCGCGGGCGACTTAGTGGGTGAGCATACCGCCATGTTTGCCGATATCGGTGAGCGTTTAGAAATCACCCATAAAGCCTCTAGTCGTATGACCTTTGCTAATGGCGCTATGCGTGCCGCCCATTGGTTAGTGGAGCAAAAACCGGGTCTGTATGACATGCAGCAGGTATTAGGTTTGAATTAACAGAAAAAACGCCATATTGGCGTTTTTTTTTGCACTCAGATACCAAGGTGTAGACGAGTTTGGGTTTATCCTGTAAACTCGCTGGAATTTGTCAAAATTTCGTAAATCAGCGGAAATTGGTATCTTAACATAACATAAAAACATTATATTTCAGTGGCTTGGCTCTTTATGGAGGTCGCGTTGACAAAGTCTGCCTTACTCGTACTCGAAGATGGAACCGTATTCACTGGCACAGCGATAGGTGCCGATGGTCTCTCTGTTGGTGAAGTTGTTTTTAACACTTCCATGACAGGATACCAAGAAATTTTAACTGATCCCTCTTATTCACGCCAAATAGTAACTTTAACCTACCCCCACATTGGTAACACTGGTACCAATAATGAAGACGTCGAATCCAATGGGGTTCATGCTTGTGGTTTAATCATTCGCGATCTTCCACTCGTAGCAAGTAGTTTCCGCAATCAGCAAACCCTCAGTGATTATCTCAAAGCAAACAACGTTGTTGGCATCGCAGATATCGATACTCGTAAATTAACTCGAATCCTCCGTGAAAAAGGTGCCCAAGCGGGTTGCATCATGGCGGGGGCTGACTTAGATGAAGCGAAAGCACTGGCTGCGGCTAAAGCCTTCCCGGGTTTAAAGGGCATGGATTTAGCAAAAGAAGTTACTACTGACAAAGCTTACCCATGGCGCAAGGGTAGCTGGCGTTTAGTGGGCGGCTTGCCTGAAGATACGCCAGCCGAAGCGCTGAAGTACAAAGTCGTTGCCTACGACTACGGCGTTAAGCAAAACATCCTGCGTATGTTGGTTGACCGTGGCTGTGACGTCACCGTTGTTCCGGCAAAAACATCGGCTGCTGAAGTGTTAGCGATGAACCCAGACGGTGTGTTCCTCTCTAACGGCCCTGGCGACCCAGAGCCATGCGACTACGCTATCGAAGCGATTCAACAAATCCTGAAAACTGATACGCCAATTTTTGGTATCTGTTTAGGCCACCAGTTACTGGCATTGGCATCAGGCGCGAAAACCTTAAAGATGAAGTTTGGTCACCACGGTGCTAACCACCCAGTGAGCAATATCGAAAAAGGTAACGTGATGATCACCAGCCAAAACCACGGTTTTGCTGCCGATGAAGCCACATTACCTGCCAATATCAAAGTGACTCATAAGTCACTGTTCGATGGTTCACTGCAAGGTATCCATCTGACGGACAAACCTGCGTTCAGCTTCCAAGGTCACCCTGAAGCGAGCCCTGGTCCGAACGATGCGGCCCCACTGTTCGATCACTTTATCGAGCTTATTGAACACTATCGTCTTGTAACGAAAAGTCAGAACGCTAAGTAATACGCAAGCTAGGAGAAGAGAGAAGCAATGCCAAAACGTACAGATATAAAGAGTATTCTTATCCTAGGTGCTGGCCCAATTGTTATTGGTCAGGCGTGTGAATTCGACTATTCAGGCGCTCAAGCCTGTAAAGCCCTGCGTGAAGAAGGTTACCGCGTCATTCTGGTGAACTCTAACCCTGCCACCATTATGACCGACCCAGAAATGGCCGATGCCACTTACATCGAGCCAATCCAATGGGAAGTGGTACGTAACATTATCGCGAAAGAACGTCCTGATGCGATTCTGCCAACCATGGGCGGTCAAACCGCACTAAACTGCGCCCTTGAGCTTGAAGCTAAAGGCGTACTGGCTGAATTCAACGTTGAAATGATCGGTGCAACCGCCGATGCGATTGATAAAGCTGAAGACCGTAGCCGCTTTGACAAAGCCATGAAGAGCATCGGCTTAGAGTGTCCACGCGCGGGCATCGCCCACAGCATGGAAGAAGCCTATGGTGTACTCGACCTCGTTGGTTTCCCTTGTATTATCCGTCCATCATTCACTATGGGTGGCTCGGGCGGTGGTATCGCCTACAACAAGGAAGAGTTCGAAGAAATCTGTTCTCAAGGTTTAGATTTATCGCCAACTAAAGAGCTACTCATCGACGAGAGCTTAATCGGTTGGAAAGAATACGAGATGGAAGTGGTTCGTGACCGTAACGACAACTGTATCATCGTCTGTTCTATCGAAAACTTCGATCCAATGGGCGTGCACACCGGTGACTCTATCACCGTTGCCCCAGCGCAGACCCTGACTGATAAAGAATACCAACTGATGCGTAACGCCTCTATGGCGGTACTGCGTGAGATTGGTGTTGAAACCGGTGGTTCGAACGTACAGTTTGGTATCAACCCGAAAGATGGCCGTATGGTTATCATCGAGATGAACCCACGCGTATCACGTTCATCGGCACTGGCATCTAAAGCAACAGGCTTCCCGATTGCGAAAATCGCCGCCAAGTTAGCGGTCGGTTTCACCCTCGATGAGCTGATGAACGACATCACTGGCGGCCGTACCCCAGCGTCATTCGAACCAGCCATCGACTACGTCGTGACTAAAGTACCTCGCTTTAACTTTGAAAAGTTTGCTGGCTCAAACGATCGCTTAACCACTCAGATGAAGTCAGTGGGCGAAGTGATGGCGATTGGCCGTACTTTCCAAGAGTCACTGCAAAAAGCTCTGCGCGGTTTAGAAGTGAGCCGTCACGGTTTTGACCCAATCACTGACTTAACCAAAGCCGATGCCTTAGCGCGCATTCGCCTCGAGCTGAAAGAGCCAGGCTGTGACCGTATTTGGTACATCGCCGACGCTATGCGTGCGGGTTTAACGCTGGATGAAATCTTCCGTTTAACCAACATCGATCCATGGTTCTTAGTCCAGATTGAAGAGCTGATTAAGCTGGAAGGCCAAGTGGCCGAAGGCGGTTTAGCCGGTCTTAACGAAGAGCTGCTGCGTAAGCTTAAGCGTAAAGGTTTTGCCGATGCGCGTCTGGCGGCGGTCCTTGGCGTAAACGAGACTGAAGTCCGTAAACTGCGTGACCGTTTCGACATCCACCCAGTTTACAAGCGCGTAGATACCTGCGCGGCTGAATTTGCCACCGACACTGCTTACATGTACTCAACCTATGAGGAAGAGTGTGAAGCGAACCCATCAGACCGTGAGAAAATCATGGTGTTAGGTGGCGGTCCAAACCGTATCGGTCAAGGTATCGAATTCGATTACTGCTGTGTGCACGCGGCATTAGCACTGCGTGAAGACGGTTATGAAACCATCATGGTGAACTGTAACCCTGAAACCGTCTCTACCGACTATGACACTTCAGATCGTCTGTACTTCGAGCCTGTTACTTTAGAAGACGTGTTAGAAATCGTCCGTATCGAGAAGCCAAAGGGCGTTATCGTACAGTACGGTGGTCAAACTCCGCTGAAACTGGCTCGCGCCCTTGAGGCGGCAGGTGTACCCATTATTGGTACTAGCCCAGATGCGATTGACCGTGCAGAAGACCGTGAGCGTTTCCAGCAAGCGATTCAACGTCTGGAAATGAAACAGCCTGAAAACGATACAGTCACCACCGTTGAAGGTGCTGTGATTGCCGCTGAGCGTATCGGTTATCCATTAGTTGTTCGTCCATCCTACGTCCTTGGCGGCCGCGCGATGGAAATCGTTTACGACCAACAGGATTTACTGCGTTACTTCAACGAAGCGGTAAGCGTATCTAACGCATCGCCAGTACTGTTAGACCACTTCCTAGATGATGCTATCGAAGTGGATATCGACGCAGTATGTGACGGCGAAACCGTAGTTATCGGCGCGATTATGGAGCATATCGAGCAGGCGGGGGTTCACTCAGGTGACTCTGGTTGTTCACTGCCTCCTTACACCTTAAGCCAAGCTATCCAAGACGAAATGCGCGTACAAGTACGTAAGCTTGCGATGGAGCTGGGTGTTGTCGGTCTGATGAACGTACAGTTTGCCGTTAAGAATAACGAAATCTACATGATTGAAGTTAACCCACGTGCTGCGCGTACCGTGCCATTCGTATCGAAAGCGACAGGTGTACCGTTAGCTAAGATTGCCGCCCGTGTGATGGCGGGTCAAAGCTTGAAGGCGCAAAACTTCACTCAAGAAGTGATCCCACCTTTCTACTCAGTGAAAGAAGTGGTGCTGCCATTTAACAAGTTCCCTGGCGTTGACCCACTGTTAGGCCCTGAAATGCGCTCAACAGGTGAGGTGATGGGCGTGGGCGATACCTTCGCCGAAGCTTATGCTAAGGCGCAGTTAGGTGCGACTTCTGAAGTGCCTAAGTCTGGTCGTGCTCTGTTGTCTGTGCGTAACAGCGACAAGAAACGTGTTGCCGACTTAGCCGCTAAGTTGATTGAGCTGGGTTATCAAATTGATGCCACCCACGGTACCGCGGTTATCCTAGGTGAAGCGGGTATCAACCCACGCTTAGTGAACAAGGTACACGAAGGCCGTCCACACATTCTTGACCGCATCAAGAACGGTGAGTACACCTATATAGTGAACACCACCGAAGGCCGTCAAGCGATTGAAGACTCTCGTCAATTACGTCGCGGTGCACTGCGTTACAAAGTGAACTACACCACGACCATGAACGCAGCATTCGCCACTTGTATGGCGCACGCTGCGGATGACCGCACTAACGTGACGTCAGTGCAAGAGCTGCATCAGCGTGTACTGGCTAAATAAGCCATAAGCTTCTGTAATCAAAAGGCCGGGTAACTTAAGTTATCCGGCCTTTGTTTTTAAGGGATAAAAGGTTTATAAACCAATACGCTCGGTTTCCATTGGCGGTGCATCATTGGGCAGCCAGCGATGATAGATTTGTGCAAAGGTGCCATCGGCCTTAATACTGATAAGTGCTTCTTTCCATTTATCGATTTCTTCACTTGGCGTTCCCTTCGAAAAGGCAATGTACAGATGATTCGCACTGATAGTGTAGAGGGATTTGACATCATCAATGCTCGCCCCCGCTTCGGCCAAAATGCTTGGCGCTGTGAGATTAGCATTACACCATAAATCAATGCGTTGCTTCATTAACTGCTTAGCGCTCAGTAGCGGGGTTGAAGAGGGCGCGATATTGGAAAAACCACGCTCGAGTAATAATTGCTCTTCGACTGAAGAGCGATATACGCCAATTGCTTTTGCCTGCTTAGCATCTTCAATTGAGTTTATGTTTAATTGACTGTTTTTCAGGGCGTAGAAGTTTGTTGTACCGACTGCAACGGGGCCTATCATACTAAACATGCG
Organism: Shewanella decolorationis; assembly: GCF_004354305.1. Lineage (NCBI taxonomy): Bacteria > Pseudomonadati > Pseudomonadota > Gammaproteobacteria > Alteromonadales > Shewanellaceae > Shewanella > Shewanella decolorationis. The sequence goes on from NZ_CP037898.1 coordinate 889,326, forward strand.
CTCTCGCTCGAGTGTACGAGTCATAGTAAACAGCACTGTATTAGGTTGCTCCGTCATAATCTTCCAACCGCGAGCCCAAGGCACAACCCTTATTGGCTCATGGTTATTAAGTCGTTTTTGGATTTCATGTACGACTTGTACCGCTAAGCCGTCGGGTTTTCCGTCAACGGAAAAGCTAATGGGAGCCCATTCTTCCGTATATATATTGAGAGTGGCTAGTGCGAATCGTGGAATACTGCACAGAAAAATAATGAGCACTAAGCGAATGACAGATTTCATTAATAACCCTAAAAAATTAGAATGTTATATGCGAGTCTCACGGCATGCTCTCAATGAATTAAAGATGACAAGTCTTAAGCTAGCAAGCGACTTTTGGGTTATTTTGTTATCTGTAGGCTGGTAGATGAAATTGACGATTGAACAATATCGATGATTTGAGGCAGATAAAAATAAATACTTTTTGCAAAAACAACGTCAATTGATCTTGTTAGGAGGAGACGAGTGAGATTGTGAGTACATTACAAGCAATAAAGCGCCAAAGGCGCTCTATTGCTTGATGTTGTTGTTTTTACTGGCGGTAAACATCACGTAGTAGATTATCGAGACAATTAACGACTCGCATACTTGAGTCTTCCATTAAACGTAATTGTCTGACCATTTCGGGTAAATTGCCTTTTTGTCTAGCTGCAAGTGCCGCTTTACCCGCATCGTGCACCGCTTTATGGGGAGCGTCCAGCGCTTTGAAGTTGCTTAAATGCTGATAATTCTCTGCGCCAAAGCCTTTAAAATACCATTGGCCTAAACGGCATTCCGTATGGCTGTTTACATCATGGGAGTGATGATTTTTTTCAATCAGTTGATATACATTACTTTTCCAAACGGCGTGGTCTAGTTTTGTCGTATTTAAAAAGGATGCTGTCGCAGCATTATGAATCACATGCTGCATTTTGTTAGAGCGTTGCAACACATCTTCAACCACTTGGCCTATTTGAGTGGAAGAAGAGGCAACATCGAGAGCGCTGTTTTGATTGTTATGAACAATCTCTTTGATATTTGAAGCTTGCGTCACAATCTGTTTAACCAGCTTCTCGATTTGGCTACTGGCCTCATGTGCTTTACTGGCTAATTGCCTGACTTCATCGGCAACAACGGCAAAGCCACGACCCGCCTCTCCCGCCCGAGCGGCTTCAATTGCTGCGTTAAGGGCGAGTAGGTTGGTTTGCTCTGAGATCCCTTGGATAGCTGCAACAAATTGGTTAATAGATGAGGTAGTGCTGTTAAGCTCAGTCACCGCCTTCATACTATTTGTGGCTTGTTCATTGATATAGCTGGCTCGGTTGCCTAAATTCCCTATGGCTACTCGTGTTTGATCAAAAATTTTATCTAATTCAGATAATGATTCTTTTTCTTCAGTGAGTAATTCGGCACTGCTTGCAAGTCCTTCTCTCACTGCATTTAACATCTCGCCACCTTGGTTTTGGCAGGCGATGACTTCGCTGTATAAATCAGTATTTTGACGGGATTGTTGCTGCATAGCCTCGTTTTCGCGGGCCATATTCTTCAGCTCTTCAAGTTCTGATTCATATCTATGCTGTTGATCAATTAACTGTTTTTTTAGAGCTTCGTTTTCTGCTTTGAGTCTGGAATTAAACCACATAAAAACCTCTAAACCGTTATTACTATTGTTATGGCTACTGCTTTTTAACGTCTATGGTGCAATCCCTGTCAATGTTAAGATTAGGTAAAATTTTTCTGATGGTGAAATATTAACTTATCCCAACTCTTTATTCTTATCTTTTTATTAATTAACAGTGGATTTATGAAGTTGAGCAAATAAATTGCCCAATATATTCCCGAAATACAAGATGATAAGGTCGATTTTCATACTATTATCATCGGCTAAGATGCGGTTTATTTTAGAGAAAGACTCAGCCGTCTAGGGGGCTGACGCTTCATAACCATGGATATTTCTAAGTAGCTTGGCGCTTATCGATGGCATAATCAGCCAGCTGAATGTGGCTCTCTGGGGGCATCATTTACCCCATAGAGCCACATTGATATCAGGTCTTATTTACTGAGGCTAAGTTTGCCATATCGACAAACGTTAGTCGTGAAGTGTCAGCACCCTAAACGTCATAGGGTGTAGAAACCCCGTACTCCTCCTCTATCTATGCCGCCGGTAAATCTAAAATCATGGTTGCAATACTAAAATAAACCAGCACACCAATGATATCGGCTATTGAGGTGATAAGTGGCGCGCTGGCTGAAGCGGGATCCATTTTTAACTTGCTGAGTAAAAAGGGCAGTGACATACCAATCAGGCTGCCAATAATCACCACCACTTGCATAGTTAGCGCGACAACAAGAGCAATTTCAGGGCCACCGCGCCAGAAACCGAGCAAGGACACCGCCAGCGCCATGCTGGCACCGAGTAATCCCGCAACCCCTAACTCGCGTCCCAGCAGTGACAGCCAATCCTTGAGTATCACTTCACCTGTAGCTAATCCTCGCACCATTAAGGTAGCGGATTGGGAGCCAGCATTACCGCCGCTGTCGATAAGCAAAGGCAGAAAGAACACTAAAGACACATAGCTCGAAATCGTATCTTCGAAAAAGGCGATACCTGCCCCCGAGAAGATATTGCCAAAGACCAAAATCACCAACCACACCACACGCTTACGGTAGAGTAGCCCTATGCTGGCGGTCTTTAAATTGTGCTCGATATTGCCTATGGCCGCGGTTTTGGTGAACTCGAGATCGGCCTGCGAGCTGGCAATGTCCATCGCATCGTCATAGGTCACAATCCCCACCAATTGCCCCTTGCCATTGATAATGGGCAAAGCTAGCAGATCGTAATGGGCGATCATCTGCACTGCTTCTTGGCATTGGGCATTGGCATCCAAGGCAATGGGGTTGGGCTTCATAAAATCGACCACCCGTTCTTCCGGCTGAGCCAGCAGTAATTGCCGTAGCGAGACTGTACCTATTAAGCGCCCCAACATATCAACCACATAGGCTTGATATATGGTTTCTTTGTCGGCGGTTTCCGTGCGGAGCATATCAATCGCTTGTGCGGCGGTATGTCGACTATTGAGCAAGGTATAATCCGATGTCATCGCCGCACCGACCTTAGTTTTATCGTAGGCGGCTAAGGTGCGCAGCTCTTCCCGTTTAGCCTGCGCTAACACGGGCAAGAAGAGTTTTTGCTGCTCAGGTTCGAGCAGATTGTAGAGATCGGCGCGCTCATCCGCCGCCATCGTTAGCAAAAGCGACGATAATGTTGCTTTATCAAGCTGTTTCACTAATGCGGCTTGCTGATCATCGCTTAAATAGCGCAGTAAATCGGCGGCAACTTTTGCCGGTGATAGTTGCAAAAACACTAATTGCTGCGCCTGACTAAAGGTACTGAGCGCGGCGGCAATGTCCGCGGGATGGCGCTCTTTGGCCAAGGCGACCATGCCAGCACTGTCGCGCTGCTCTAGGATGATTTGCAGGGCTAAGATAATTTGCTTAGTGTTTTTTTGGTTGTTGTTCATGTTCATAGGTCATTCTCCCAACGAGCTATTATTTAAAGAAAAAAGTGATATCTGCACCGAATTGCTGGGCACTTCCCTTAAGGTCGTTGCCTAGACTGAATTCGAGTTGCAACTGTCTTTTGAGTAACCATTGATAGGCAACCCGGTAGGCGTGTGCTTCGGATGCCTTGCGATAAATTTCGCCGACCCATTGCTGATCTTCACTCGGCGCTAAGGCAATGGCGACGCCCGCGATCAGTTGCGGCGACTGAGCCGCATGTTGATAAAAGCCCAAATTGCTATAGAGGCGTAAATCCCGCGCCATCTGATATCCCATAATACCGAGCACTTCTGCGGCAATGGGGTGATTGTCTTGATGATGGTGTTGCAGATTAATGGCCAGCGCGCTCTGCCAAGGGCCTGTGTCGGCATGTAAGGGCAACTTAATGCCCAGCTCGGTTTGCTGTTCGTTATTGCTGCTGTTTGTTTGACTTTCAAAAGCTAAGAGTTGATTTTCAACGCCTAGGTGTTGATGTTCAAAACCTAAGTGCCATTCCCATTGTCCTTGGTTGCAGGTCGCCGCTGTTTTGAGTGTTGTTGCAGAGTGATCCGATCTAGGTTGTTGCCAGCCGAGCTGAAGCTCGCAACGTTCAGCGATGCCGGGATCATCAAGGTCCAGCAATGAAGCGTTCGCCGTGACACTAAGGCATAGCCCAAATAGGGCTAAAGGTTGCCGGGCTAAAGTGGATGTATGCTTGATATAAGCCATAGGTAAACTCCCAAATTAAGGGAAGCCTACTGGGGCAAAACATGTGTGAAGATGTATTCAATGGCCAGCACTTTAGCTCCAGCGCAAGGCCGGATAAAACCAATAGCCGAGCGTATGCACGGGCATGATTGGCCATGGGTAAAGGCTTAAATTGAATATATGGGAGTGGAGTGAGGAAGCGTCACGCTACTACCCTGCCTAGCAGGTAGCAGCAACAACATTGCGGGCTAGTGCTAGGTGTTTAATCCTGTCACTTGGACAGGGCATCTACTGTCACTTATGTGTGTGCCCACAGTGGGTCTCCGCAATGATAAAAGTGGCTAGATTCTAAACCGCTAAAGCTAAAAGTCAAACCTGAACACTAATTAGCTATGTTTATGTTTGAATATGGTTTTTATTTTTGGATGAATTGAGTTGGTTGGTTTTAATCTTGCTGCATCCTTAGTGGTTGGGTGTTGTTGGTTGGTGAGTTAATTGTTTGTTTTGTGGTTTTTCGGCCTAGGTCGCTGGTGGCAATACACACTGTGATTGATGATTAAATCGATTTAGGTATAACCTTAGGTATCAGTCTTTATGAGTCACCTCTTGCCTAAGTCGTTGGGTAAAGAGATATTTTGACGCGGTAATCCGTTAACGGCGCTGTTGAGTGCATGATTTGGCTAAAGAGGAATAATACCGTGGCGCAGCATTCCCCAGAATTGTCGAGTTCGACCGAGGCAACGCAATCGAATATTAAAATTGCGACCGTGAATCTATTTAACTTTATTGAGCCGCCCTCAGCCTTTTACGACTTTGAGAATATCTATAGCCACGGCCAATGGCAGAAAAAGTGCCAGTGGTTTAGCGAGTTATTGAATCAACACCATCCGGATATTGTCGGGTTTCAGGAGGTATTTAGCCCCGAACCGTTACGCCAGCTTGCGTTGCAGCAGGGACTCACCCACTTTGCAGTGGTCGATAGTGCGACCTTGGTCAGTGACTATATCTACCAAAGCCCTGTGGTGGCTTTGGCTTCTCGCTTCCCTATCCTTGAGGTACACGCTATCGAACCCGAGGTGCACTTAGTGGCGGCGATGGGCCTGTCGAGCGAATTTGCCTTTAGCCGTAAAGTGTTACGGGCGACGGTGACGGTGCCGCAGATTGGCCCCTGTGATTGCTATGTGGTGCATTTTAAATCTAAGCGGCCAGGATTAGCCTTAGAGCCGCATCCTTTGGGCTTGTCGTTAAATGCGCCATCGGATCTTAAGTTACACGCCGAGACTAAGCTATTAACCGAACAAGCCCTCGGTCGCTGGGCCTCGACCATGCAGCGGGGCGCCGAGGCGGCATTGCTGTTCCATGCCATACTCGCCAGAAGACAGAGTGCCAAATATCCAGTGATCCTGATGGGGGATTTTAACGATAGTTTGTCCTTAGGCGCGCTGGATGCGTTAACGCTCCAAGGCGAAACGCTGCACAGTAACGATATTAAAGCCGCAGGGCTTGGGCATTTATCCGATGCGGCGTTAGCACAAGTGTTTGCTCACTATCGATTACAAGATGCCTATGAGCTATTTATCGAAGCCAATGTAGCCGACAACGCCGTCCATTACCGGGAGCATAGGGCGCCTACCCATTACTATGGCCCTAAAGGATCTGTGCTGGATTATGTGCTGCTCTCCAATGAGTTTGATGCCAGCGATAGCCGCAGTTTGGCGCAGGTGGTGGATTATCAAACCTGTGATAGACACTTAGTCAGGCCCGAATATGAGCGCGATGCCTATAGTACCGACCATGCGCCCGTGATGGTGGAGTTGGCACTGCGGCGCTAGCGGTTCGAGCCGCTGCTTGTGTATAGAGCGGCAGATGCCTTAATTGTTCGGCTGAACACTCAATATCAAGCCTAATTGAAACCAAGCTTGCAGTGCTTGCAACAGCTGCTGCATGGCCTCTTCTGGCACAAAAAAGTTCAGCATCAATTCGCATTGCTCGCCAATATTGGCGCCGTGAATAAATCCTTGAATCAAGGCTAATTGGTATTCTGCAAGGGAGATAAACTCCGTTAAACGGCTTTTACCGCGCCAGAGTAGCCAAGCGCGTTTACCTTGATAATCGGGCGCGGGTGGGACTTGTTGATGCTTTAAGGCTTGCCAGGTTTCGACCGCATTGCTGGCACACTCAAATAGCTGCATGCTAGGGTGAAAACGCAGTTGGCAATAGGGCCAAGCGTCTGCGGGTAAGGATTGCAGCGCCGCAAAGCTTGCCCTCTGTTCATCCTTGGCATCGAAGGAGTTGAGTAGTCTACGCTCGAATCTGGCGATATCACTGATAATCGGATACTGACTAAAAAAAGCGTCGCTGGCTAAATAGTCAGGTAGGGCATCGGCAAATTGGCGTAGCGAAGTAAAACGTGAGGGCTGGTGGGCGATATAGCCATTGGCCATGCGCGCGAATAAGTCATCGCCTAAATACAGACCGAGTATTTCATGGTCGGTATCGAGGACTTCGATTAAGCGAATGCGATAGGCATTGGCGTAAATCTGCATGCGGATATCACGGCCAACGCCGCCTTGCTCGGCAACCTTGTCGCTAAAGGATTTCTCTATAGTTTCTGCTATCGGCGTTTGGGCGGCACTTGCCAGTAGATAATCCATAAACTGCTGTTGGATCTCGCGAAGTTGACTCATGCCACCGTCTCCTGCCGCGGCCTGTAAACCAGAGGATGTGACTCGCCTAACGTAGTGCGGGCGATATTGCGGGCAATCGCCAACTCGGCTTCCAATGCATCAAATTCGGGGATATTGGCATCGCGCTCGATCATAGTGCTCACACCGCCAAGGCGGGTTAATGCCTGCCGATACAGCTCCCACACACTGGGGCAAACATCGTGGTCATGGGTGTCGATAACATAGTCTCCGTAATCCGAGTGGCCCGCTAAGTGAAATTGTTGCACTCGATTAAGCGCGATTTGCAGCAGATAATCCTCTGGGGGAAACTGATGGTTACGGGCGCTGACATAGATGTTATTGATATCTAACAGCAATAGGCAATCGGCCTCCTCGGCTACCGCGTTAACAAATTGCCATTCATTCATGGTGGAATCTTGGTAGGACAAATAGCTGGAAACGTTCTCCATCAGAATGCGGCGGCCTAAAAAGTCCTGCACTATGCCAATGCGCTCGGCCACGTGTTTGACGGTTTCTTCGGTGTAGGGCAGGGGCAGTAAGTCATGGCTATTGATGCCGTGAATAGAGGTCCAGCAAATATGATCGGAAATCCATTGGGGCTGCACTTCATTGGCAAGTTGTTTGAGTGCCTTGAGATAATCCATATTCAGCGGATCTGTGCTGCCGATGGATAAAGATACGCCGTGCATCACCAGCGGATAACGCTCGGCAATCTCACTCAGGTAATAGCGGGGTTTTCCGCCCGCGACCATAAAGTTTTCCGAGAGTATCTCGAACCAGTCGACCTCGGGCTGATGCCTAAGCACATGATCGAAGTGTTGAGTTCGCAGTCCTAAACCAAAACCTAGGGTGGGGTGAGTGAGACTCTGCTTATCCATGTATAAACCTTATGTTGGCTGAGTGGCCGAAGCGGCCCACATTCCGACCGCTTCTTTATCGATAAACACCTATTTGTCTTAGGCGCCGACGTTACCGCCCAAGTCACCACAGGCTTTGGCTGGGGTGGCTACAAAACCACTGCCTTTACAGCTGGCGTGTCCGGCGCAGGCATTGTCTGCGGTCTTGCAGTCGTTGTGGCCTTTGCAGGTATTGATGCCATAGCAGTGTACTAGCTCGGTATTGGCGATTTTGCCCACCCAATCATCGGCCACTTTGCCGCCGACATCGCCACAACTCTTGGATGGCATAGCCACAAATCCACTGCCTTTACAGCTGGCGTGGCCGGCGCAAGCGTTATCGGCAGTTTTACAATCGTTATGGCCTTTACAGGTATTCACGCCATAACAGTGGACGAGATCGCTACTGTCGGCGCTGGTCATGGGTTCTGCCGCATTGACTTGGCTTGCCATACCAGCCATGGCCATAGCAAGTGCTGCACCTGAAAGTGCGGTTTGGGCTTTCTTATTCATGGTATCTTCCTTTGCATTTTGACTACATGAGTCATCTTGTTGATTAGCTTGCTTTTATAACGACAACACCAATAGGCAGCATAAAAAGCGAATGAGTAAACACAGGAGCTTTTGCCGCTTTGAGTTAACTCCTGTTACTAGCAAAAGACCTTAATGGGCGAGAATATCTTTCAGCGAATGGGTATTTCTGCCATCAAACAGCCCGATGATTTGCCAAAAATCGGCTGTGACAACTGGGTTTTGCAGCGAAAACTAAGCTATGATCGCCATCACTTAGCGCGGCACTATCGCGCGTGGTTGACGGTGGACGCTCGTTGTTTATGGTAGATGGCTCGCGCTCAAACGATATTAGGTATATTATCCGCTTCCATTTTTTTGAAGACGGCGCCTGACGAACTTAATGCAGTTTGTTGTGGCGGTTCAATTTAGCAAGGCGGTACTTTTTTAAGGCGGTACTATGGCAGTCAGAATCAAACTTAAACCCGGTCGCGAAAAGTCCCTTGAGCGTCGTCATCCTTGGGTCTTTTCCAACGGGATCCACAACGTTAAAGGTAAACCTGAAGCGGGCGAGACCGTCGATGTGGTTGCCCATGATGGCCATTGGTTAGGCCGTGGAGCCTGGTCTCCTGAGTCTCAAATCCAAGTGCGGATTTGGACTTTTGATCGCGAAGAAGAAATTGACCGTGAGTTTTTTAAGCGGCGTATTCTGCGTGCCCAAGCGGGACGCGACGATCTTATTCGTGAGCAAGGCTTAACTGGCTACCGCTTAATTGCCGCCGAGTCCGATGGCTTGCCCGGTATCACCATTGATAAATACGCCAATGTGTTAGTCTGCCAATTGCTGAGCATGGGCGCCGATGTATGGCGTGACACTATTGTCGATGTGCTCGCCGAACTGTACCCCGATTGCGCGATTTACGAGCGCTCAGATGTCGATTCCCGCAAGAAAGAAGGCTTAGCCTCTACCATGGGTTTACTCCATGGCACGCTGCCTGAAATGCCCGTCATTATTGAAGAAAACGGTATCAAAATCGCCGTCGATGTGACTAAGGGTCATAAGACTGGTTTCTACCTCGACCAGCGGGATAACCGCGCCATCGCTGCCCGGTTTGTGAAGGGCAAATCGGTTCTGAACTGTTTTTGCTACACGGGCACCTTTGGTCTGTACGCTGCTAAGGCGGGCGCGGCCAGCATTGAAAACGTCGATGTGTCGGCGCTTGCCCTCGATACCGCGCGTTTGAACATGCGAGTCAATGGCTTAAATGATGACAATGTGCATTACAACGAAGCCGATGTGTTTAAGCTGTTACGCCAGTACCGTGATGAGGGTAAAACCTTCGATGTGATCGTACTCGACCCGCCAAAGTTTGCCGACAATAAGTCGCAGCTCAATGGCGCCTGCCGCGGCTATAAAGATATCAACATGATTGCGCTGCAATTATTAAATCCGGGCGGGGTGCTGTTGACCTTCTCTTGCTCGGGATTAATGCCTGCGGATCTGTTCCAAAAAATCGTTGCCGATGCGGCTTTGGATGCCAAACGTGAGATCCAATTTATCGAGCGTTTAAGCCAGGCGAGCGATCACCCGATTGGCAGCGCCTTCCCAGAAGGTTTTTACCTCAAGGGCTTAGTGGCTCGAGTGTGGTAATCGCTTAATAGCCCTAGGGTCATAAAAAATGAGGGTCATAAAAAATGCCGGTGCAGTTGCACCGGCATTTTTGTTTCTTACATGGGAGTCTTTTGACTCACCTTGCCTTAAGCTGTAAAGGTTTTCACGCCTTCAGGGGTGCCAACCAGTAACACATCGGCGCCGCGTTTTGCGAACAGGCCGTTGGTCACTACGCCGACGATGGCGTTGATCTTATCTTCTAATTCCTTAGGATTGATGATCTTAAGGTTGTAAACGTCGAGGATCACGTTGCCGTTATCTGTGATAACGCCTTCGCGGTACACTGGGTCGCCGCCGAGTTTGACTAGTTCTCGGGCCACGTAAGAGCGCGCCATTGGGATCACTTCAACGGGTAGCGGGAATTCACCTAAAATATCCACTTGTTTAGTGTTATCCACGATACAGACAAACTTTTCAGCCACAGCTGCAACGATTTTCTCGCGGGTTAATGCCGCGCCGCCGCCTTTGATCATGTCCATATGGCCGTTGATTTCATCGGCTCCATCGACATACACGGATAATTTATCGACGCTGTTTAAGTCATAAACCGGGATGCCAAGGGCTTTCATCTTCTGAGTTGAGGCTTCTGAGCTTGATACCGCACCTTCAATATCGGCCTTCATGGTCGCCAAAGCATCGATAAAGTGGTTAACGGTTGAGCCTGTGCCCACACCTACAATGCTGTCCTTCTCAACGTATTTGAGTGCTGCCCAGCCTGCGGCTTTTTTCATTTCATCTTGAGTCATGTTGACATCCTGTAATGGCAAATGAGTAAAAAATTCTGAGCTTAGTATACTCTTTTCCATCAAAGTGTGTGGTGCTATTGCACTGTAGCTGTGATCTTGCTTGCAGCCCGCACTGATTTAATCCGTGTATAAAGGGCAATGCTTTAAGATAAAGTTCATTAGGATTACGACAATGCTCTATGCGGGCTTAATCTAACTAAGTTACTATGGCGAAAGCAGAATTGGCGAAAGCAGAATTGATAAAAACAGCATTATTTGTTTAAGGGAGAATGTATGGCAGGGGCGAGTTTATTAACCTTACTCGACGATATTGCATCCATTTTGGATGATGTGGCGGTGATGAGTAAGGTCGCGGCCAAGAAAACCGCAGGGGTGTTAGGGGATGATTTGGCTTTAAACGCCCAGCAAGTCACTGGTGTGAGTGCCGACCGCGAATTACCCGTGGTCTGGGCGGTCGCCCTAGGCTCGTTTCGTAATAAATTGATTTTAGTGCCCGCAGCCATGTTGATCAGCGCCTTTATTCCTTGGGCAGTAACCCCCTTATTGATGTTCGGCGGCTTGTTTTTATGTTTTGAAGGCTTTGAGAAATTACACCACAGCTATAGTCATCGCAAAGATAAACACGCGGAGCAGGCCGAATCTGACTTACCCGAGATAAGCGATCTGGCGGCCTATGAGAAGGAAAAGGTGAAGGGCGCGATCCGCACCGACTTTGTGTTGTCGGCAGAAATTATCGCTATCACCTTAGGCATAGTTGCGGATAAGTCGCTAACGACGCAATTTTTTACCCTCGCGATTATTGGTATTGTGATGACCATAGGCGTTTATGGTTTGGTGGCGGCCATTGTAAAAATGGATGATGCGGGGTTGTATCTGAGCCAGCGTCAGGGCGAATCGAGCTTTACTCGCTTTAATCGTAAGTTGGGTTTTGGCCTGCTTAGCGCGGCCCCCGTGTTGATGAAGAGCTTAACCATTATTGGTACTGCTGCCATGTTTATGGTGGGCGGTGGTATTCTGACCCATGGATTACATTGGGTCGGCGAGCAAATTCACCATGCTGAGCAATTTGTGGAAACCATTGCCCTAGTAGGCCCTGTACTTGGGTTACTGATGCCGAGCATACTTAACGCGCTCTTTGGTATTGTAGCGGGCGCGGTGGCGGTACTGCTGATGACGGGATTCCAAAAGCTGCGTAGCTGATCCGTTTTTGATCCTTTATTGCTGATCAGCTCACCCGAGTTGTGCGAGTGCGAAGGTGCTCGCGGCGATTATTTCAGCGCTTAAGGACGAAGTATGAAATTAATGCGTTATTGCCTTTCTCCCAATAAGTTGGCTTGGCTGCGACAGGAATTAGGCGAACACGCCGACGAGCTTATCGCGGCGATGGATAAAGCTGGGAGTCACTATCTAGCTGGGTTAGCCGAGTCCCAAGCGGGGAACTTATCGGCAGCCGATTCGCAACTTAAGTTCCAATGGTTTCAGCAGAAGCTCGCCTTAACGACGCGATTAACTGATCCTGAGCTGGCAAACCTTACGCCACTGTCGCTGGTGGATATAAGGGGCGAAATACGGGAGGAAATGCGGGTTGAAATGCATGTTGAATTAGTCACGCCCGATAAGCTTACCGCAGCATTACAACAACTTAGCCGTGAATCCGTGCTTGGGTTTGATACCGAAACACGGGCAAGCTTTGAGTCGGGCGTTCAACATCCCTTGAGTTTAGTGCAACTGGCGACCTCCGATACCTGCTATTTATTTCAGCAGGCGGTATTGGGCGAGAGGCTCGCCGAACTTAAACCTTTGCTGGAAAATGAGCAGATCCTCAAAGTGGGGATTGGATTAAGGGGCGATGGCCAAGCACTGAAACGGGATTGGGATATTCAGGTATCCCCACGACTCGATTTAAATTGGGCGATGGCGCAGCTCGGCGCTGGGAAGGAAATGGGCACGCGGCAATTGGTGGCGGCATTACTGCATAAACGCATTGATAAGCCTAAAAAAATTACCCTCTCGAATTGGCAACAAGTGCCTTTATCCCCAGCGCAAGTTCAGTACGCCGCCCTCGATGCATTGGCGGCGAACCTGTGTTTTTGGCAGTTAATCGACAAGCTGCAAGGTTTTTATGGCAAAAAGACTGTCGGTAATAAACCCTTATTGCCGCCGAGTTTAGCCGCGCGACTCGCGAGCTATTTTCATCCGGCTTAATACTTAAGATAAGGTCGCGAAGATAAGGATTAGGGGAGCAAGAGATGTTGGATGCGATTTGTGTACTCACAACCGAGACTGCGGCAGAACACGCTTCGTCGCCACTACGACTCAACCCTAATGCGCAGGCCAGTGTCACCTACAGTGTGTTCAAGTTTCAGCAGTTACCCGAGGCTGAGATTGAGCGTTTACGCCAATATTTATATTGTCCCGCCTGCTACGGCAAAGCCTATTTTCGTAAAGCATCTAAGGATGGTAAGGCCGCCTGTTTTGGCTCCCGTTACCATGAGCACGATTGCATCGAATTTAATCCGTCGGCGCAAAAGTCCCGTGAAGAACAAGATGCCCTCGAAGTGCAGCAACAACTGCTCGACGCCGATGCCTTGGTTATCGATTTTTCGCTCAATCCCAGTAATAAGAGCTCCTCTAACTCAGCGCTCAAAGTGAACGCTTCCCAAGAGCAAGAAGTTGGGGCCAAAAGTAAAATGGCAAATGATACCGAGCAATTAGCGTCAGTGCAGGAGCCTAAAGCTGGCTATCAAGTGGCGACCGATAAGCCCGAGATAGCCATCACGGCAAAGCGTACTCCGAGCCAAGGGCTAGAAAAGTTACTCCATAGCCTGCTGCGCGGCTCCGATCTGGCGACTTCGGATCTTTGGGTTTACACCGATGATGAGCGAAAGTACCGCTGGCGGGCGAAGAATTTGTTTGTGAATTTTGCCGATGCGGATCCTACAGATAATAAACCCCATATGTACTGGGGCACTATCTCCCACAGCGACCCGACGCTATCTTGGCTTAATCCCGCCGACAGTAAAGACATAGGTATTCCTATTGAGGCCGTTAAAACTAAACTGTTTAAGCGCTTTAATATCGAAGATAGACGGGATTTAGAGGGCGCAGGGCTTATCCTGTTTGGTAAGTGTTTTTGGAATAAGGATAAGACCCGCAAGATTATCCAGCTTTGGGATAATGATTTGCGGCGGATTTTTATCTCAACCCTTGATGATTAACCATTAGCTGTGGGATTTGCCAGTGAGTGCGTGGTACGCACTGTGCTTAAATTCATCCTTTAAAGTGTTTTCACGACTCTTTTGTAAGTTTCTGGGCCATAGACAGTGCATCAGGTTTCACCGTTTACGACGTTGCCAGCGGTTTTTGAACATTCTGCAATGAGCTTACATGCCGACTTTTTCAGCTTTATGCCAATTAAATCAACAGTAGATGGCAAACTTGTTTGAAAATTCCTCAGTTAATTAAGTTTGTCATAAAAAGTCCTTTACCTTTGAGAGTGCTTTTAGCATAATGCCCCACGTCAACAGGGGTGTAGTTCCAATTGGTAGAACAGCGGTCTCCAAAACCGATGGTTGCGGGTTCGAGTCCTGCCACCCCTGCCAAATAAAACAACGGCTTGCATAGAAATATGCGAGCCGTTTTATTTTTCGCGCGATAAAATTTCCCTGCGCATTTGCTTACATTTGTTAAGTAAAGGTATTTGCAACTTTCGTTGTGTCTAACATACAATCGCAATCCCTTTGGTTTGAGGATGTATGGTTTGAGCTCTGTGATACAAACAAGGCGCAGATTAGCACTATGGCTTGCCGCCATCTTAGTGTTGCTGTCTGTTGCGTTTGCGGTGCACAGTGTTTCCCACCTCAATGATGATACCAAGGCCCACTGTGCGCTGTGTTTGCATCAGTACCAATTGCAGCATGCCATCTCATACTCTCCGCTAGATTTTCAAGTTACTCAACAGGGCGTTATCTCGGTTGAGTTTGATGTTATTTCCTTTAAGACGCCATTTAGGCGCCACTTCCATAGCCGCGCGCCGCCGCTAACAGCCTAACTCCTGCTTTTTATCTATTTCTCTTATTTTTCGAGCGCCTTGGCTTAACCAAGGTGCCCGATGCTGTTTATTTTTGGAGTAAAAAATGGCTACTTATGTCATTCAAAAGCGCTCGGTATTACTGCTGGGCGTGGCGTTATTGGCGTTGGATACAAGTCTTCCACTATTGGCCGCCGAGGCGCTGCAAACTGATAACACTGGACTGAATGAGGATATCGAGCGTTTAAGCATTCATTATCGACAGGCCTACCGCGGCAATGTGCCTGCGACGGAGTTACCTCAGGCCATCACAGTGCTGGATGAGCAACTGATTAAAGATACTGGGCTGACGCGTTTTCAAGACTTATTGGATTATTCCGCCAGTGTCGCGCGGCAAAACAACGGTGGTGGGCTATGGGATAGTTTTTCGTTACGGGGCTTTCCTGGGAATGAAAACATGCCATCGGGCTATTTAATTAATGGTTTTAATGGTGGCCGAGGTTTTAGCGGTCACAGAGATC
The DNA here is from genome assembly GCF_004354305.1 of Shewanella decolorationis. NCBI lineage: Bacteria > Pseudomonadati > Pseudomonadota > Gammaproteobacteria > Alteromonadales > Shewanellaceae > Shewanella > Shewanella decolorationis. The sequence goes on from NZ_CP037898.1 coordinate 904,651, forward strand.
TATCGAACGTGGCCTATGTGGAAATCCTCAAAGGCCCTGGCTCGGCGCTTTATGGACGCTCGGAGCCTGGCGGTACTGTGAATATTGTGACTAAAAAACCGCAGTACGAGGCGCAGGGCTATTTAAAAGCCTCCGCGGGGAGTTTTGATCAATATCGGTTAGAAGGAGATTTTACCTCGGGGCTGACCGATACCTTGGCCTTCAGGATCAATGGCGCTTGGCAGGAGCATGACAGTTTTCGCGATTATGTGTTTAGCGATAAAAAGATCGTCACGCCATCGCTGCGCTGGCAACTGTCGGATAAGTCATCGCTCCTGTATGAAGTTGAATATCTTAAGCAAGAACAGCTATTTGACCGTGGCTTAGTGGTGCTCAATAACGACTTTAATACCGTGCCCCGTTCGCGTTACTTGGGCGAGCCCAACGATGGGCCAACTAAGGTGGATGCGACTGGACATCAGCTTACCTATGAGTATGAGTTGAGCGATGATTGGTCGCTTACTGCGGGTTATAACTATCGCGATTCGAGTTTAAATGGCTACTCATCGGATGCTGAATTAGCTAAGGGGCGTCAATCCTTATATGACGATGGACGTACTCTGACGCGGCAGCATCGCTATCGAGATTACGCTTCTGAAGACCATTCTGTGCGGGCCGAACTCAGCGGTCAGTTTGATACTGGCAGTATAAGACACAATCTATTGCTCGGAACGGATGCCTATCATTATCGACTGAAAACAGGGCTCTACCGTTATCGAGGCCAGAAGGGCGCCTATGCTATCGATATCTTTGCGCCGGAATATGGCGCGGTTCAGCCCGAGGTGAGTCTGCTGTATGAAAACCGAGAGACTCAAGATGCCTGGGGCGCCTATTTACAGGATCAATTGGAGTTAACCGAGCACTGGAAACTGCATTTAGGGTTAAGGTTTGACCGTTATTCCCAAGAAATCGCAGAGCAGGTGAACGCGAGTCTGTCGAAACAAAACGATCACAGAGTCAGCCCGAAAGTCGGATTAGTGTATCAATGGTCTGAGGCGTTAAGTGTTTACGGCTCCTATTCGGAAGGCTTTTTACCGCTTTCAGGCACTGATTATGCAGGTAATCCCTTCGAGCCAGAGGAGAGCAAATCCGTCGAGTTGGGGGTTAAGTTCAACAGCACTTGGTTTGAGCTACCCGTCAATGGCAGTTTGGCTTGGTTTGATGCGCAAAAGAGCAATATCTTGACCTCAGATCCCGTCAATGTCGGCTTTTCGGCGACCCTTGGTGAAGCCAAAAGCACTGGGATTGAATTGGATATTGCAGCCGAGTTGACTGAGAGCTTACAAGCGACCTTGTCCTATGCCTACCTGAATACCCGCACGGCGAACGACAGCCTGAATCTGGATTGGGGCGTGTTAATTCCGGCGGGAAGTCCGCTGGTCAATGTGCCAAAACACACGGGCAGTATCATTCTCAAACAGGACTTAAATGATCTTTCTATCGACGGTCATTTAGGGCTGAGTTGGCGTTACGTGGACTCACGCTTGGGCGATTCGGCCGATCCAAGTTTTCAATTACCGAGTTATCAGTTACTTGGAATGTTCTTCACTACTCGACTAGGCGAAAACCTAAGTCTCGCGCTCAATGTCGATAACCTGCTGGATGAGCACTATATCGCCAGCAGCTACTCGGCGCTGTGGGCCGTACCGGGTGAGCCACGTAACGTTAAAGTGAGTGTCAGCTATGAGTTCTAATACCACAGTGACCCCCGAGGCTTCGACTGTTGCGCCTAAACTGCAAGGGCGTCAGCGGATCAATAGCATCGACATGATGCGCGGCTTAGTGATGCTGATTATGTTGCTCGACCATGTGCGGGAGCGGTTTTTCCTGCATATGCAGGTGAGTGACCCAATGGATTTAAGCACAACAAACTGGGCGCTGTTTGTCAGCCGTTTTGCGGCGCACTTTTGTGCGCCTGTGTTCGTCTTTTTAACTGGGGTCTCGGCTTGGCTTTACGCCAATCGCGATCATGGCGAGCCGCGCTCTGCGCGCGAGTTTTTAATCAAGCGCGGACTATTCTTAATCGCCCTCGAGGTGCTGGTGATAAATTTCTCATGGATGGGCAATTATCACACCCTGTGGTTGCAGGTGATTTGGGTGATAGGACTGAGCATGTTGGCCCTTGCGGCATTAATCAACCTCCCAAGGTTGTGGATGGCATTACTCGGGCTATTGATTATCTTTGGCCATAACCTATTGTCGCCTATTCATTTTACGCCAGACGAGTGGGGCTATAGCCTGTGGACGATACTGCATGACCGAGGTTATTTGATTGCCGAGGGCGAGCTTAAGCTGAAGATAAGTTACCCAGCGCTACCTTGGATAGGCGTGATTTTATTGGGCTATGTGGCTGGCCCCTTATTTGGCCGAGGGAGTGATGCGGGGCTGCGTCAGCAAAAATTAATATTGCTAGGGCTTGGCTGCGCCCTGCTGTTTGGCTTGCTGCGCGGATTCAATCTCTACGGCGAGACGCTACCTTGGCAGTTTGGCGATACCCTAGGTCAAACCTTAATGTCGGTATTTAACTTAACTAAGTATCCGCCATCCCTCAGTTTTTTGTTGGTGACCTTGGGCGGAATGTTCTATTGCTTAGTGGTGTTTGAGCGCTATTTTGCGACAGGCAGTGTATTAGGTTGGATGGGGCAGAGGTTAGCAGTGTTTGGCTCAGTGCCTATGTTCTTCTATATCTTGCACTTATATGTGCTGTTGTTGCTGTATTCTCTGGCTAAATGGGTATTTGGCGCAAATCATGGTGAGCTTTTTGGCGTAGCACATATGGGATGGGTATGGCTAATAAGCTTAGTCTTGATCCCCTTACTCTATTATCCCGTGCGTTGGTTTAGTCGTTACAAAGGACAGAGTCAGCAGGCTTGGCTTAAGTATCTCTAACTTGGCTTTAGCATCGATAAATGCCTAATAAAATGGCCGAGCGCGTGACTGCTCGGCCATTTGGCTTGGGGATGATGAAAGGGTTATTCGCTTAATAAGCTACGTAACATCCACGCATTTTTCTCATGGAGTTGAATGCGCTGGGTGAGTAAATCGGCCGTTGCTTCATCGTTGGCTTGGCTAACCAAGGGATAGAGCGCACGTGCGTTTCTAATCACCACTTCTTGGTCGCTTAACAGTTCACGGATCATGGTTTCAGCTTTAGTGACACCTTGGTCTTCACGGATTTCGGTCAACTTGGCATAGGCCGAATAGGAGCCTAAGGCCCTTGCGCCCAATGCACGAACTCGCTCGGCGATTAAATCGACCGCTAAGGCAAGCTCGGTATATTGCTGTTCAAACAATAAGTGCAAGCTAGTGAACATGGGGCCTGTGACGTTCCAGTGGAAGCTGTGGGTTTTAAGATAAAGGCTATAGCTGTCGGCCAATAACTGATTTAACCCAGCGGCGATTTCTTCTCTGTGACTCTGGTTGATGCCGATGTTAATCATGGAAATTCCTCCTATTGTCCTACTCAATGGAGATAGCTTATCAAATGAGCAAAACATCTAAAGCGGTTAAAATAGATTCTATAAATCGATTTTGTAGATTAAAACATAAGCAAACATTTGGCTTGAGTAATGAACCATATCTTGGCAATAACATTCGGCCCATTTAGCTGGTATTCTTGTGGCTGTGTCTATGCCTAATGAAACCCCAATAACCGATGAATAAATCAGCCTATTTAGCCGCGATGGAGATAACTCCTTGGCAGCTTCGCGATACAAAAGTGCGACCTTATCAAGTGGTTTGGGACGTTGATGATATGTCGTCTGCCGCTGAGCCACTGATTGATACGGTCCTTGGCTTAATTTGGATCAGTAAGGATGACTGTGAGTTCAACACTGAGCCACATAAGGGCAAAACCATAGTTTGGGATTTACGCCGCCACAGGGTTAGGCCCAGAGTGGCTTGGTTAGTGTCGGATCCCCTTGCGGACTTGCTGTCTCGCAGTGAGGCAAAGCGTGCCTTATGGGCCCAGATCTGCCAGTGGCGTGAGCAGCAATTAACGGCCTAAGCCTCTATTGGTTGTGCCCTATACATTATCGTAAGTTACCTTTTAATTTGGATTTTCCCGTGAGTCATCAAGTTCTTAAAACCCTGAGTGAATCGTTGCAAATTGTGCTCCTGACGCCAACGGATGTAAGCCAAATGGCGCGCATTGAAGCGAGTGCCCATTCCCATCCTATGAGTGAGAATAATCTTGCCGATTGTTTTGGCCACTTGTACCGCGTCCTTGGGTTAATGCAACGCGATGGCGAGTTACTCGGCTTTGCGATTGTGCAGCAGATTGTTGATGAGGCAACGTTGCTAGATATTTGTTTGCCGCCAGAACAACAAGGACGAGGTTATGGGCATCTGCTACTCACGGCGGTTATCGAAGGCGCTAAGGCTGCCAAGGCCGTGGTGCTGATGCTAGAGGTTCGCGAATCAAACCTTGCCGCGCGCGCACTCTATCAGAAGCGGGGTTTTGTCGAAACCGGACGTCGCAAAGGCTATTATCCTTTGGCTGATGGCAAAGAAGATGCGATTTTGATGGATTTAGCCTTAAGCGAAACGGCTTAAGGTTTTCGAAGTTGATATAAAAAACAGCGCATTAGCGCTGTTTTTTATGGGGTTAATAAAGCGAATGTTACTTCACTTCTTTACCTTGAGCTTGCAGGTCTGCATGGTAGCTCGAGCGCACTAATGGACCACAGGCTGCATGGGTAAAGCCAAGCTCATCGGCAAGGGCTTTAAGCTCATCAAACTCGGCTGGTGACACGTAACGCTCAACCGGCAGGTGGAATTTAGACGGTTGCAGATATTGACCTAAGGTCAACATTTCAACCTTGTGCTCACGTAAGTCGCGCAGCACTTGGGCGATTTCTTCGTTGGTTTCGCCTAGACCCATCATCAGCCCCGATTTTGTCGGCACGTTGGGGTGACGCTCTTTAAAGCGCTTCAGTAGGTCGAGTGACCATTGATAGTTCGCACCCGGACGCGCTTTGCGGTAATGCATAGGCGCAGTTTCAAGGTTGTGGTTGAACACATCAGGCGGCTCGGTCGACAGAATGTCGAGGGCGGCATCGATACGACCACGGAAATCGGGCACTAAGATCTCAATCTTAATCTCGGGATTGAGCTTACGGATCTCACGGATACAGTCGGCAAAATGCTGGGCACCGCCATCACGCAGGTCATCGCGGTCAACCGAGGTGATAACCACGTATTTCAGCTTCATATCGCGAATGGTTTGTGCCAGTTTGACTGGCTCTTCCGCATCGGGCTTGAGTGGACGACCGTGGGCCACGTCGCAGAATGGGCAGCGGCGAGTACAAATTGCGCCTAAAATCATAAAGGTCGCGGTGCCGTGGTTAAAACATTCTGCCAAGTTAGGGCAAGATGCTTCTTCACAGACTGAGTGCAGGCCGTTAGCGCGTAACGCTTGCTTAATATCGAGAATGCGTTGGTTTGACGCGGGCAATTTAACCCTTAACCAATCGGGTTTGCGTAACATGGTTTCGCGCTCAGAGGGCACGATTTTAACCGGAATGCGCGAGACTTTATCGGCATCTCTTAATTTGACTCCGGGTTGTAAACGTTCAGGCCTATTCATGACGCTGCTAATCCTTGATGATGAACTAGTTGTTGGTAGCCCAATAGTTGGCTAAGGGTAATAATGAGTTGTTCGCCTGCTTCTATCACGGTTTGTGGGCCGCCCAGTTCCTTGCATTGCACCATTTCAAGCCCAGCATAACCGCAGGGGTTAATGCGGCGAAACGGCGCCAGATCCATATCGACATTCAGTGCTAAGCCGTGGAAGGAGCAGCCTTTACGAATGCGAAGCCCTAAAGAGGCGACTTTGCGCTCATCCACATATACGCCCGGCGCATCGGCCTTAGCGTAGGCATTGATATCGTATTTGGCGAGCATATCGATAATGCTTTGCTCGATATGGGTCACTAGCTGACGGACGCCAATCTTGCTGCGTTTAATATCGAGGAGAGGGTAGACAACTAATTGTCCCGGCCCGTGGTATGTCACTTGGCCGCCACGATCCACTTGGATCACGGGAATATCACCCGGATTCAAAATATGTTCGCTTTTACCTGCTTGGCCTTGGGTAAATACGGGTGGATGTTCAACGATCCACAGCTCGTCTGGGCTATCGCCGTTACGAGTGTCGGTGTAATGCTGCATCGCATGCCACACAGACTCGTAATCCTGTTGTCCCAGATGCCGAATATGCAAAGTGGTGTCTTGCAAGGGCAACCTCTCCCCTAGAATTGAGTGGCGCTATTATACGCCTCTTGACCATAAATGTAAGACAGATCACATTTTCTGGCCTTGAGGAATACTTATAGTACGCGGCGTACGCCTTCGATACCGGCAAGCTCAGTGTACAGTGTCTCAATATGATCTTTGCTGGTCACTGTCACGCGGATAGTGACCGAATAGTAGCTACCTTTGCTCGAGGCCTTAACCGTGGGTGAATAGTCTCCCGGTGCGTGTCTTTGCACTACGGCAACGACTCTGTCGGTCAGGGCTTCGTGGGCATCGCCAACCACTTTGAAGGGGAAGGCGCAGGGGAACTCCATGAGTTCATCAAATTTCGTGTTTAACATAGTCGTGCTCTATAACCATTTTAATGGGAACTATATGGTGACGATTATACCCGATTCAAGGGCGATACTCCCCCAAAAACAACTAAGCCACCCGAAGGTGGCTTAGTTTTTGTGATTCGGATTAGCTAAACCAACCAGAAAACAGTTGCTTAAAGTAATCAACCAATTTGCTGAACCAGCTGCCTTCGTTGACTTCTTGCAGGGTAACCAGTGGGAATTGCGCAATATCTTTGCCATCTAACTGGAAGTATAAGCGGCCAACGGTTTCACCTTTTTTCAGTGGTGCGTCCAGTGGCTTAGTCAGTTCGAAGTTGGCTTTTAAGTCTTTCGCGCGGCCACGGCTGATGGTGATTGGGGTATCAGTTGCGACACCTAAATCGACGGTGCTCTTATCGCCGTACCAAATTTGTTGGGTCACGAAGCTGTCGCCCGCCTTGTAAGGGGTGACGGTTTCGAAGAAGCGGAAACCATAGGTCAGCAGCTTTTTACTTTCGGCTTTACGGGCGGCTTCACTCTGGGTGCCCATCACCACCGAAATTAAACGCATGCCGTCTTTGGTAGCAGATGCGACTAAGTTATAACCCGCGCCAGAGGTGTGGCCGGTTTTGATACCGTCGACATTCATGCTGTTATCCCACAGCAGGCCGTTGCGGTTGTATTGCTTGATACCGTTGAAGGTATAGTATTTTTCGCTGTAGACACGGTATTCTTCAGGCACGTCACGGATAAGCGCAGCACCTAATAACGCCATGTCGTAGGCAGTGGATTTGTGGTTTTCTGAGTCTAAACCGTGGGAGTTTTCGAAGTAGCTGTCACGCATGCCAAGCTGCTTGGCCCATGAGTTCATCATGTCGACGAAGGCGCCTTCGGTGCCGGCAATGTGTTCGGCCATGGCTACACAGGCATCGTTACCCGACTGGATGATGATGCCGCGGTTTAAGTCGGAAACCTTAACGGTTTTACCCACTTCGATGAACATTTTTGATGAGTCAGAGAAGTTCTTCGACCAGGCATTTTTACTGATGGTCACATCATCATCTGGGGATACGTTACCGGCTTTGATTTCTTGACCAATCACATAACTGGTCATCATCTTAGTTAAGCTGGCTGGGTTTAAGCTTTCGTAGGCATTTTCTTCGGCAATGATTTGGCCCGAGTAATAATCCATCAAGACGTAAGCCTTGGCGGCAACTGTAGGTGCATCAGGGGTAACAATCGGCTGCGCAGCATAAACAGGAAGAGAAACACTCGAAATTAGCAGCAATGTTTTAATGGGACTTTTTACAAAATTCATCATTAACTTAGCACGTCTTTTTGGTTGTATTGAAAGAAAAGGCAAAATAGTTTCGCGAGTATACCACCCTTCGACAAAGGTTTTCAGTGAAGGTTCCTTCATCTGGGGTATTTTTAAGCTAAATCGACATCTTATAGTGAGCGGTCACTACTCTAAAACCATATAGCCTTCGGGATAACCGTCTTGTTTCACTTTATTGAGTAATCGGTCAGCAAGCTCTGCTTGGCCGATTGGACCGAGCTGTAGTCTAAACATATTGTTTGCCGGTTGTACACGGGTCTTGACCTGATATTTCTTCTCCAGATCCTTCGCCATTTTGTTTAGCTTATGCTGATCTTTCGAGGCGACCAATTGTATGTAGTGATTACCTGAAGATTGGATGCTGGCGATGGCTGACTGAGTCGCAGCCTTATTGCCCACATAAATCACATCCAGCTTAATGCGCGCGGTACCTGTACCTAACATGCCCAGCTTATACGCGGCGGCATAGGATAAGTCTAAAATCCGGTCGGAGTGGAAAGGTCCGCGATCGTTAATCCGAATAATCACCTGCTTATTGTTATCTAAGTTAGTGACGCGGGCATAGCTTGGCAGAGGCAAGGTCTTGTGAGCTCCTGACATGCCATACATATCGTAGGGCTCACCGTTTGATGTTTCATAGCCGTGGAATTTTTCACCATACCATGAGGCACGGCCTGTTTCGGAGAATCCCTCACCCGAATCTAATACTGTATAGGACTCACCATAAACCGTATAAGGTTTATTACCGCGACGGCTGTAGGGCTCGTATTTTGGCGTCGCGTTTGGCACATGGTCCACGTTGGGTGGATTTATGGGCATCTTATCGTTTTTTAGCGCGTAGCGGCCCTTGTTGGGATCCATGTTCTTGTTCTTCTCGCTGGCCGAGCCAGAATTTGAACTCGAACAGGCCGCGAGCGCAAAACAGCAGCCGAGCATCAAGAGCGGTAAAAGGTTATTTTTTAGCGTCATGTTGTTGCTTCAGTTGTTGGCTAAATTGATAAACGGCCATGGAATACAAAGGGCTACGGTTATAACGGGTGATCACATAAAAGTTATTGAGTCCTAACCAGTAGTCCTTACTATCCACTTGTTCCAGCTCGATGAGCATGGCCTTTTGCGAGGCATCTAAATCGCGGGCGGTGGCTAGCGATAAACTTGGGCTGAGAATATCAGAAACCTTGTAGTGTAACTTCTCGCCGGCCCACACTTTGGCTTTAGGCGCATTGGCACTGCTATTCACTAAAGGGAGCGCAACGGGGGCATGCAACTGCCAGCCGTGTTCATGGAAATAATTGGCCACACTGCCAATGGCATCCTCTGGACTTTGGAGCAAATCACGGTTGCCGCTGCCATCAAAATCCACGGCATAGTGGCGATAGCTTGAAGGAATAAACTGACCAAAGCCCATGGCGCCAGCGTAGGACCCCTTAAGGCTATTGATATCTAAGTGTTCTTCTTTTACCAGCTTCATCAACTCACCAAATTCCTTGCGAAAGAAGGTGGCTCTTGGCTCGTAATAAAACCCTAAGGTATAGAGCGCATCGATTACCGGATAATTACCCGTGTACTGGCCATAGAAAGTTTCTATACCAATAATAGCCACAATAATTTGTGGTTCGACTTGGTACTTTGTCGCGGCCTTGGCTATTGTCGCCTCGTGTTTTTTCCAGAAGGCTAGACCTGCATTGAGGCGCTTTTCTGTTAAGAAAATCGGATAGTACTGATGCCAAGGCTTGGCTTCCCAAGGGCGAGAAATGGCATCGATAACGGCTTGGTTGTAGTTAGCTTTAGCTAAGAAACTTTCAACTTCGGCTTGGGTAAAGCCTTGTGCCATTTGGGTTTTAATAAATTCAGCCTTTAAGGATTCAGGTAATACTGGTGCCTCAGTTAATACGGGGCTGAGAGCCTGTGTCGTTACTGCTGCACTTGGCGGGGGTGTGGGTGCAGCAGGCTCGTTTGCCGTCGAGCAACCAAGGAGATATGAACTGAGGCAAAGTACTGCCAGTGGAGCCAAACAAGCTCGAAAAATAGGCATTAAAAAGTCCCTAAAAATTATCTATCTACAAAACGTCTATGGGTATGAATGCTCATAAGAATGCCAAACCCTGTCATCAATGTCAGCATGGAAGTACCGCCATAGCTGACAAGGGGTAAAGGCACACCCACCACAGGCAGGATACCTGAAACCATACCAATATTCACAAAAACATAAACGAAGAAAGTCAATGTGATACTGCCAGCAAGGAGCCGGGCGAAGCTGGTTTGCGCGCGCGAGGCGATGACTAAGCCGCGTCCGATAATATACAGATACATCAGAAGCAGGATAATGCTACCAATCAGGCCAAACTCTTCACCGATCACTGCAAAGATAAAGTCGGTGTGACGTTCGGGGATAAATTCTAATTGGGATTGGGTGCCATCGAGCCAACCTTTACCCCAGAGACCGCCGGAGCCAATGGCAATTTTCGATTGGATAATATGGTAACCGGCACCTAAGGGATCCTGCTCTGGATCGAGTAGGGTCAATACGCGGGTTCTTTGGTAATCGTGCATCAAGAAGTACCAAAGAATGGGTAAGAAGGCTAACACTGCGGCAATAAAACCGCCCACAATCGCCCAGCTCATGCCCGATAAAAACAGTACAAAAATGCCTGATGCTGCCACCAAAATCGAGGTGCCTAAGTCAGGTTGTTTAGCGATTAATAGGGTTGGTATTAGCAGGATAACCCCTGCACCTGCTAGATAGCGTTTCTTTGGCGGCAGAGGGAACTTACTGATATACCATGCCATAGTGATGGGGAAGGCGAGCTTAATCAGTTCCGATGGCTGGAACTCCATAAAGCCTAAGTTCAGCCAGCGCTGCGCACCTTTATTGATTTCCCCAAAAAAATGTACCCCAAGCAGCAGCACAATCCCCGCAAGGTAAATCGGTAAGGCCCAGCGTTTTAGCGCCTCGGGATTGATCTGTGCCATGGTAAACATAATGCCTAGGGATAAAAACATCCTAAACAGCTGGCGCTCCATCATGCCAAGATCTTCACCGCTGGCGGAGTAGATAACAAACAGGCCAAAGCCCATGACGGCAAATAGGCCGAGCAGTAAGGGCAAGTCGATATGCATTCGTTGCCAGATATTTTGACGTGGTTGGGCACTCATGGTGTTGGTTTCCAAGTGTCTCTTAGCATGTATTCATCGAGCATAGCGCGGGCGACAGGGCCTGCGTTTGCGCCACCCCAGCCGGCGTTTTCCATCACCACTGCGAGGACGATTTTCGGATCTTCAAAGGGCGCGTAGGCGACGACGAGGGCGTTATCGCGGAAATGCTCGGCAATCTTATTGGCATCGTACTTAGTGTTTTCGGCTACGCCAATCACCTGCGCCGTACCGGTTTTCATCGCGGCCGTGTAGCTGGCGTCGGTAAAGCGCGACTTATGAGCAGTCTGGCGCATGGCTTCGTTGATGATTTTCCAGTTGCGCGGATTTTTAAGCTCAATCGGTGGTAACTCGTTAATTGGCGAGTCAATTTTGGCCGTATTATCTTTAATCGACTTTAACAAATGTGGCGGGAAGCGGCGGCCATCATTGGCGAGAATGGCGGTGGCGCTGGCTAATTGCAATGGTGTTGCAGTCCAGTAACCTTGACCGATACCGACAGAAATCGTGTCGCCAATATACCAAGCCTGATTGTATTTTAAGCGCTTCCATTCTTTTGAGGGCATATTGCCTGCCGACTCTTCGAAAATATCGACCCCGGTATTCTGTCCAAAGCCGAATTGTTCCATAAAGCGGGCGATAGGGTCGACACCGATTTTATAAGCCAATTCATAGAAGTAGGTATCGCAGGATTCGACGATGGCGCTGTAGACGTTCACCCAGCCGTGGCCCCAACGTTTCCAGTCGCGGTATTTACGCTCAACGCCGGGGATTTGCCAAAAGCCAGGGTCCCAAATACGGGTGTGCTCGGTGACGGCTTTTTCATCCAATCCCAGCAGGGCGATAATGGGTTTGACCGTCGAGGCTGGTGCATATTGGCCTTGGGTGGCGCGGTTAATCAGCGGGCGGGATTTATCGTTCAATAAATCGCTGTAATCTTTGCTGTTAATCCCTTGGACGAACTGGTTAGGGTCGTAACTTGGGCTTGAGACTAGGGCCAAGATACCACCGTCTCTCGGATCAATAGCGACAATCGAGCCACGGTGACCTTGGAGTAATTCCACGGCCTTTTGCTGTAATTGCAAATCGAGGGTCAAGTAAATATCTTGCCCAGGCTCCGGCGGCACGATTTTAAGCGTGCGGATAGTCCGGCCGCGGTTGTTCACTTCTTCTTCGAGGTGACCCGGCGTGCCGTGCAGCAGAGATTCATAAAACTTTTCAATGCCTTGTTTACCAATATCCTTGGTGGCAGCATAGTTCTTCCATTGATCGTTACGCTCCAATTGGGCGCGATCACGGGTGTTGATTTTGCCTACATAGCCCAGCACATGGGTGAGCTGGCTTGCATAGGGGTAGTTACGCTTTAAACCCGCCTCGACGGAAATCCCAGGGAAGCGATGCTGGTTCACGCTAAAAATCGCCACTTGCTCTTCAGTCAGCTGATTTTTAAGGGTGAGCGGCTTAAAGCGGCGGTGAAACTTTAAGGCGTCGGTAAAGGTTTCGCGCTCATCTGGGGTGATCTCGATTAACTTGCCTAGCTCGTCCAAAGTCTCGGACATATTGGCAATTTTCTCTGGAACCAGATCGAGGGAGTAAAAGGGTTGGTTTTCGGCGAGGAGTACGCCGTTTCTGTCGTAAATCAGGCCACGGCTTGGGGCGATGGGCACGACGCGAATACGGTTGTCATTAGAACGTGTTGCGTAATCTTTATAGGATTCAACTTGAAGGTGATAAAGATTGGTCACCAACACGCTCAAGAGGGCGACAACACAAAAAAAAGTGAACAGCGCACGGCGCTTAAACAGTGACGCCTCGGCGGCGTGGTCGTGCATGGTTATCCGCTTTTTTGGCGACACTTAGGCTATCTCCAGCTGATCCCATCCGGGTGGTTGACACTCGTTAACATCAAGATCCCGCTATTCTCTGTGATAAGGGTGATTGGTGTTCACGCTCCACGCGCGGTATAAGCTTTCGGCAACCACAATCCGCACCAAAGGATGGGGCAGGGTTAATGCCGACAGGCACCAACTCTGATGGGCGGCTTCCTTACAGGCGGGCGCTAAGCCTTCGGGGCCGCCAACCAGTAAGCTCACATCACGACCATCGAGTTGCCATTTGTTCATGGCGGTCGCCAATTCTGGCGTAGTCCAGTTTTTGCCGGGAAGATCTAAGGTGACAATGTGATTGCCCTTAGGGATAGCCGCTAACATTTGCTCGCCTTCCTTTTGCAGGATACGAACGATATCAGCGTTTTTTCCGCGCTTGCCGGCAGGGATTTCAATCAGTTCCAGCGCCATATCTCGGGGGAAGCGGCGTTGGTACTCTTCAAAGCCGCGGGTGACCCAATCGGGCATCCGTGTCCCTACTGCGATGAGTTGCAACTTCATTAGGCTTGCTTTTCTGACCAGAGCTTTTCAAGCTGGTAGAAATCGCGGGTTTGGTCTTGCATAACATGCAGGATCACGTTGCCCATATCCACCAATACCCATTCGCTGCTGTCGCGGCCTTCGATACCAATTGGTGGAATGCCGGCCGCTTTCGCTTCGAGCACGAGGTTTTCGGCGATCGCTTTCACGTGAGTTTTAGATGTACCTGAACAAATCACCATGTAATCGGTAATGTTAGATTGGTTGCTGACATCGATAACCACGACGTCACGGGCTTTTAAATCGTCGATTTTATCGACAACAAACTGCTTTAATTCGGCGCTCTGCACGCTGATGTACCTCATTTATTTTAAATAGCGCGCTAGTATATCAGTCTTGCGCTGTGGAATACATTATCTTAGCGGCCGAGTTTGTATTATTGGCGCGGGATTTTGGGCCTAAGAAAAATAAAGCCGTTGTTTTTGAATGTAATTTAAAGTGATGGGCAGGAGGGCATCCTGTGGAATTTCCCCCATGGCCAGTTGTGAGCGAATTTGGGTGGACGAAATATCCTGTGGGCTTATATCGACGGTAAAGATGCGTCCATGTTGCGGCGCGCTTGAGTGACTGAAGGTTTCAAGCGTTGCCTGACGGGCGCTTAGTTCATGCAGCATTGGATGCCCTTCGGCTAAATGCCAACCCGGGCGCTGACATACCACAATATTGGCTAATTCAAACAGTTGCTGCCATTTATGCCAGCTTTGCAGATGAATAAACGAATCCATTCCCATGATAAAAAACAGTTCGTCCTCGGGATAAAGCAGACTTAACTGCTTAAGGGTGACAACGGTATAGGATGGGCTGTCGCGTTTAGCTTCGATATCACAGAGCTCGAAGCCGGGTAAACTCGCACATACCTGCGCGACCATTTCGAGCCGCTGCGCTGTGGTCGAGTGAGTGGTGTTCTTATGCGGCGGAATATGGTTGGGCATCAGCAGGATTTTATCCAGCTTGAGACTGGCTTTGACTTCCATCGCGGGGCGAATATGGCCGTAATGTATGGGGTCGAAGGTGCCGCCTAAAATACCGATACGCATCAACACTCCGCCTTAATCTAAGCTGATATGGGCCAGATGGCCGTGGGCCTTGGGATCGAATAATAAGCACAGGTGGCTGAGCCCTGTCCAATCTTCATGGCCTAATTGCTTTAGGTTCAGCTCCAGCTTAGACGCGAAGGCAAGCATATGTTCGATTTGGGTGAGGCTTAAGCGCTGCAACGCGGTTTGGTACAAGGGTTTGCGTTTATCCCAAATTCGATGTTTACCAAAGAGACTATTTAAGGGCACGCCTTGGGCTTGTTCACTCTTGAGGCTAAGCAGTAGCTGCAGCTCTTTAAACAAGGCCCAGAGTAAAATCGGCATGGCCGTGCCTTCACCGTTGAGTTGGGCCAGCATATGTTGAGCACTGTCTTGACGATTATTCAGCAGTGCATCGGTGAGCTGAAACACGGTAAAGCGGGATTGATCTTCAAAGTAATGGCTTAATTCGTCGGCACCGATGGGTTGGCTTGGGCTTAACAGTTGTAGCAACTGCATGGCCTGATCGGCGGCGAGTAAATTCCCTTCATACAGGGTGTAGAGCATAGCGCGCGCATCGGGTTGTAAATTCAGTTTAAAGTGCGCGATACGTGAGTCGAGCCAACGTCTGAATTGGTCGCCCTCTGGTGTAGTGCAGGGCAAATAAATCCCTAAGCTATCTAAGGTTTTGAACCACTTGCTATTGGTTTGCTCGCTGGCGAGTTTTGGACCTTCGAGGATCAGCAGCACATCGGGATTAGGCGTTTGAAGTAACGCTTGTAGCGCCGCCGAACCATCTGCACCGGGTTTTGCGTTGGGTAGTGTTAGCTCAATAATGCGCCGGCTGGAAAACAGGCTCATGGATTGCCATTCTTGGGTCAAGTCACCCCAGTTAAAACCCGTTTCTTGAATTAACTGAACGCGCTCTTCAAACCCTTGGCGTTTGGCCGCTTGGCGGATCTGATCCTTGGAGGTTTCGAGCAACCAAGGATCATCACCAAAAATCAGGTAGCAAGCGTGAAGCGGATTGAGATGGCGGGAGAGTTGATCAGGATAAACACGCATTTAAATCACTCTCCACATTTTGTTGCAGTGCCACATTAATTGGGACCCTGCATTAATTCACCTCAGTGCTGGCCATGGATTGCAGGATCCGGTCGGCCGCTTGGATACGCATTTCTTTGACTAACAGTTCCATCTCACGGCTTTTAGCCAGTGCGGTGCGAGGGTCGTCTAAGTAATCGCGGCGAATTTCAATCTTGAAAGGCTGCGCCTCTTTGCCTGGCAAGGCCACGGCAAATTCGACGAGATAGATAAGCTCATACTCGGCCACATTGCCCGTTGGGTAAAGTGACAGGGTCGAACGCTCTAAGGAGTCGGTGATGAGCCTTAACACTGGCACATCATTGGCGGCATCGACAATCTTGACGTTGTTCAAACGTAACCGCTCACGCACCAAACGGGTGAGTTCGCTGTATTCGTCCGAGCTGCTCAAACTGAGTTGATTGAGCTGCTCGGGGATTTGATAGCTACGTTGAAGCTTAAAACCGCAACCTGCGCTGGTCATAATGACCAGCGCCATGATTGCGAAAGCTAAGCGTTTAATTAGCATAAGTTTTCGCGGTTTCCTGTTTGTCTTGTGGACAGCATCCGTTTATCACAGCAACGATGTTAGTTGGCAACGATGCTGAGCAGTTTACCGGGTACATAGATAACTTTACGCACGGTAACACCATCTAAGTACTTGATGACTTGCTCGTCCGCCATACCCAGGGCTTCAACAGACGCTTGGTCAGCATCGGCTGCGACTGTGATCTTAGCGCGCACTTTACCGTTCACTTGTACCACGATGAGTTTGCTGTCTTCTACCAGTGCAGATTCATCGACAACTGGCCATTGGCTGTCTTCGATGCTGTTGGTGTTGCCCAACTCATTCCACAGAGTGAAGCTTACGTGTGGGATGATTGGGTACAGTAAACGCACTACCGCAGTTAAAGCTTCGCCAATGATGGCTCGGTCTTGACCTGTGGTTTGTGGCGCTTTTTGCAGGTGGTTCATCAGTTCCATCACGGCGGCAACCGCAGTGTTGAACATCTGACGACGGCCGATATCATCGGTCACCTTAGCGATGGTCTTGTGTACTTCACGGCGCAGCGCTTTTTGCTCGCTAGTTAATTTGCTCACGTCTAAGGCTTCGCTGTTGTCCTGCGCCACATAATCGCTGGCCAGTTTCCACAGACGTTTGATAAAGCGGTGCGCGCCTTCAACGCCAGACTCTTGCCATTCCAGCGTTAATTCTGGTGGAGAGGCGAACATCATGAACAGACGAACTGTGTCGGCGCCGTATTTCTCTACCATCACCTGAGGGTCGATACCGTTGTTTTTCGACTTAGACATCTTGCTCATACCGGTATAAACCAGCTCGTTACCGTCTTTGTCGATAGCCTTAGTAATACGGCCCTTGTCGTCTTTTTCTGTAGTCACTACATCCAGTGGCGACACCCATACACGGGCACCTTTGTCGTTGGTGTAGTAGAAGGCATCGGCCAGAACCATACCCTGAGTCAGCAGTTGTTTTGCTGGCTCGTTAGTGTTTACTAGACCTGCGTCACGCAGCAACTTGTGGAAGAAACGGAAGTACAACAAGTGCATACAGGCGTGTTCGATACCACCAATGTACTGATCTACGGGTAACCAGTAGTTAGCCTTGGTTGGGTCTAACATTTGGTCAGCCTGTGGGCTGCAGTAACGGGCGTAATACCAAGAAGATTCCATAAAGGTATCGAAGGTATCGGTTTCGCGCAGCGCGTCTTGGCCGTTAACTTGGGTTTTCGCCCATTCTTTATCGGCCTTGATTGGGCTTTGGATACCATCCATCACCACATCTTCTGGCAGAATGACTGGCAGTTGATCTTCTGGCGTTGGGATCACAGTACCATCGGCTAAGGTCACCATAGGAATTGGCGCGCCCCAGTAACGCTGACGTGATACACCCCAGTCGCGCAGACGGTAGTTCACTTGGCGTTTGCCTTTACCTTCAGCCACTAACTTGTCGGCGATGGCATTGAAGGCACCGTCAAAATCTAAACCGTCGAATTCGCCAGAGTTAAACAGCACGCCTTTTTCGGTGTAAGCTGCTTCGCTAATGTCTAACTCGCCATCAACAGGTTTGATAACCGCTTCGATGGGCAGATTGTACTTTTTCGCAAATTCGTAATCGCGTTGGTCGTGACCAGGAACGGACATCACGGCACCAGTGCCGTAGTTCATCAGTACAAAGTTAGCCGCCCAAATGGGCACTTGTTTGCCAGTGATAGGGTGAATAGCGTATAGACCAGTCGCGACACCACGTTTTTCCATGGTGGCTAAATCGGCTTCAGACGTTGTGCTGTTTTTGCACTCATCGATAAAGGCAGCAAGCTCAGGGTTAGATTGCGCTGCTAATTCTGCTAATGGGTGACCCGCGGCAATCGCCACATAGGTTACGCCCATCAGGGTATCTGGACGGGTAGTGTAAATGTCGAATGACTTGTCGCTACCAGCAACACCAAAGGTCATTTCCACGCCTTCGCTGCGACCAATCCAGTTGCGCTGCATGGTCTTAACTTGCTCAGGCCAGCCGTCTAAGGTGTCGATGTCGTTTAACAGTTCTTCGGCGTAGGCGGTGATCTTAATAAACCACTGTGGAATTTCTTTTTGTTCTACAGGGGTATCACAACGCCAGCAGCAACCGTCTTGTACCTGCTCGTTAGCCAGTACGGTTTCATCGTTAGGGCACCAGTTAACAGAAGCTGTCTTCTTGTAAACTAAGCCTTTTTCGTACAGTTTAGTGAAGAACCATTGTTCCCAGCGGTAGTATTCTGGGGTGCAAGTGGCGATTTCACGGCTCCAGTCATAGCCAAAACCTAACAGTTTTAGCTGATTCTTCATGTACTCAATATTTTGATAAGTCCATGGCGCAGGAGCGGTTTTGTTGTTGATTGCGGCGTTTTCTGCTGGCAAACCGAAAGAGTCCCAACCGATAGGTTGTAGCACGTTTTTGCCTTGAAGACGCTGGAAGCGGGCAACCACATCGCCTATGGTATAGTTGCGAACGTGTCCCATGTGGAGTCGACCTGAAGGATAGGGGAACATCGAAAGGCAATAAAACTTTTCTTTGTTTGGATCTTCAGTAACTTCAAAGGTTTTGTTGTCGTGCCAGTGCTTTTGCACTAAGGCTTCAATTTCTGAGGGATTATATTGCTCTTGCATCACGCTATTTCCGGCAGTGCCGCCTATTTATTTGATCTAACGCCATATCGACGCGAATAAGATCTGCATAGAATAAACTAGAAGCGATGCATTAAAAAGGTTCTATGAAGGAGTATTGGTTATGAATGATAGAAGTAGTGCGCTACTAGGACTGTATCAAGCCTTAATTAACGAAGTGAAAGCGCAATTTACGGAAGATAACTCGCTGACTGCAAAGAATTTATTTAAGTCTGTCACTCAAGGGAAAGAGTTTTTACGCCTCAAAGAACAAGCGGGGGAAGATGAGCTCGCCTTAGTGGAGCAATTCTTAAAGCGTGATATTGCCAGCTTTTTGCGTGAGCAAAACGCCGATAGCTTAAGTCACAGCCCAACGGTGATCACCCTAGAAAATACTCTATGGCATTGGTTAAGTGAAATCACTGACCGCAGCCAAGTGGAGTGGCATGAGTTGGCTCAAGACTTCAAACATCACGGTTATTATCAGAGCGGCGATATTGTTAGCCAAGGGGTGATGGTGTGCACTAACTGCGGCCATGAAATGAGTATCGAGTTCCCGGGAGTGATCCCAGATTGTCCCGAGTGTGACCATGAAGAGTTTACCCGCGAGGCGTTAACGCCTTAGTCTTATAGTTTTCCCAAAAATAAAAAACGACGCTTAGCGTCGTTTTTTATTAATCATCAACAGCCTTGGATATTGATATCGTAAAGCGGTGGTGTGCTGGCATCGGCGGCTTGGGTGTAGCGGAAATAACACTGATCGTCATCGACTAAGGTGTTGTCATTCAAGTCGTAGCCAATATACGTAATATCAATCCCTTGGTATTGAATAACGAGTTTATCGTCTTTCTCAATCCATTTTTGGATATCGGTATTGTCTAGATATCCCCATTTGAGTCGGGTTTCGGCCACGCCATCACCATCAAGATCAACGTCAATAATATCGTCACGGCCAGCAACGGCTTGGCTCTGCAAGCTCGGCATTTGGGTCTTGGAATAGGCTAAGGTATTCGCGGTTTTAACGCTGGCTTGGAGTTGCAGCAGGCTTTTTTCCCGCGCCTCTTTACTCATGCCGATAAATTTCGGTGCCGCGATAACCGCTAAAATCCCCAGCACGATAATAACGACCACGAGCTCGATTAAGGTAAAGCCTTGATTGCGTTTGTGATTAATCATTTCAAATTCTGTTGCTGCTTTTGACGACGAATAAAACCGA
Organism: Shewanella decolorationis; assembly: GCF_004354305.1. NCBI lineage: Bacteria > Pseudomonadati > Pseudomonadota > Gammaproteobacteria > Alteromonadales > Shewanellaceae > Shewanella > Shewanella decolorationis. Next base: position 924,660 of record NZ_CP037898.1, read on the forward strand.
GTAACAGCAGTGCTCCACATAGGGCTAACAGTGGTGTTTGGCCAATTTTGGCAAACCAAGTTTGACCTGTGACCAATGGAATCGTTGCGCTCAGTACGCCCGTTTCAAATTGTGGCAGTGCAGCTGTTATATTGCCATGCTCATCGACAACCGCTGTTACACCATTATTGGTGGCGCGAACCAAAGGGCGGCCCAATTCAATGGCGCGCATTTGGGCTATTTCCATATGCTGCAACGGACCATTTGAGGTGCCAAACCACGCATCATTCGATACGGTTAATAGCAGATCCGTACCGAGGTTAACACTGTCACGCAGCTGCTCTGGGAAGGCAATTTCATAACAAATTGCCGGAGCAATTTTATGGCCTACGGCGCTCAAATTCGGCTGTTGATAATCGCCCCGCGCGAAGGAGGACATGGGCAGATTGAAGAAAGGGGCAATCGGGCGCAGTAAAGCTTGAAAGGGCACAAATTCGCCGATAGGCAGTAGATGGTGTTTCTTAAACTGGTTGCTGCCATCGCTCTCATAATCGGGCGTGTCTTGCTGCTTCTGATTATGGTTACCTAGCACTATCAAAGAGTTATAAAACTCGTCCTGTTGACGGCTAATAATCCCGGTAATGATTGAAGTGTGGTTAAGGTTGGCGACCTTGTTAGCATTATCCAAAAAGTCTTGCACTTGGTAGTCTGGTGCAGGGATCGCGGCTTCTGGCCAGACGATAATGTCAGCGTCAAAGTGCTCACGGGATAAATCCATGTATTTCAATAGGGTTGGCCAGAGTGACTCGGGTTCCCATTTCATACTTTGGGGGATATTCCCCTGAACAAGTGCAACTTTAACCGACTCGCCCGTTGGCTGGATTTGCGTTAGCTTTGGCGCAGCCCACGCCGCAGCTGCGATGATGGGCAGTAAAATCAATAGGCTTTTGTAGCGCTTGCTAAAACACAGAGCTAAGGCGCCCGCGAGCATCGCAATTAAGAAACTGAGTCCTAGGGCGCCAATGATACTCGCGAGTTCCTTTAATGGACCTTGGGTTTGGGAGTAGCCGGCCCAGATCCAGGGAAACCCTGTCATCACCCAGCCTCTGGCCCATTCGGTCAAGACCCAAAGCGCGGGGAAGAGTAATAGGTTACGCCATAAGGAGGGCGTATTAGTGCGGGTCAACCACACTAAACCGAGGCCCGTTAAGGCCGGATAGAGGGCTAAATAGAGGGCTAGCAGCGCCATTAGCCCCACTGACGCGGCTAAGGGGAGGCCACCAAAGGTGTCCATACTGACATGCACCCAACTGATCCCAACGGCAAAACAGCCAAAACCAAAGCTTAACCAATGAAAAAAGCTGGCTTTCGGATTTAGGGAGCCACTCAGCCATAGGGCTAAGGCCATGGCGACGGGATAGATAATCCACAAGGAATAGGGGGCAAAGGAAAGCGCCGTACTGGCGCCTAAAATAAACGCCAGTACGAGCCGTAACACGCTCAGTCGGGACTTTTGTTGGGCAAAAGCCCGAATGTTAGTTAGCACGGATAATTCTTCTTACACTGAGCGTTATTCTTACGCAGAGGGTTATTCTACGTCTTCACCGATATTGGGATCGGGGAGTTTAACTCTGAGTTGGATTAAGCGTCTGGTATCGGCATTGATGACTTTAAATTCAATACCTTCGATCATAATGCTTTCATTGCGCTCTGGCAGATGACCAAAGGCATGGGACACTAAACCACCGACGGTATCAAACTCTTCATCGCTGAAGTGAGTATTAAACTCTTCGTTAAAATCCTCGATAGGCGTCAACGCTTTCACCATGTAGACAGTGTTACCGACCTTGCGGATCTCTGTGTCTTCAGGGCTATCGTGGTCGAATTCGTCTTCAATCTCACCGACGATTTCTTCGAGAATATCTTCAATGGTTACCAGACCCGATACTCCGCCGTATTCGTCGACGACAATCGCCATATGGTAACGCTGGGAGCGGAATTCTTTGAGTAACACGTCGACGCGTTTGCTCTCAGGCACAACGACGGCGGGGCGGATCACGCGCTCAAGGGAGAAGGGTTCTTCACTGTTTGAGAAACCATAAGGGATCAAATCTTTAGCCAGTAAAATACCTTCGATATGGTCCTTATCTTCGTTCACCACAGGGAAGCGAGAATGGCCTGAACCGATAACCGTTGCGAGCAATTCTTCGACGGTATTGTCGATTTGAATCGCGACAATTTGAGCTCGTGGGATCATAATATCCCGAACACGCATATCAGAAACTTCTAATACACCTTTGATCATTTCGCGGGTGTCTTCGGTGATTAACTCGCGCTGCTCCGCGCCATCAATCACATCGACTAAGTCTTCGCGATTTTGAGGTTCGCCCTGAAATAACTGACTTACTCTGTCAAACCAGCCTTTCTTTTGGGCGCTCGTACTCGGGGGGATATCGTCACTCATAGTTTTCTCATTAACTTTGATGTATGACATCTTAGCTAATTATTGTTCCTTATATGGGTCAGTAAAACCTAAGCTTTCAATGAGTTGAGTCTCTAGCGACTCCATCTCTTCGGCTTCTTCGTCTTCAATGTGATCATAACCTAGCAGATGCAGGCAACCATGTACAACCATGTGTGCCCAATGGGCTTCTAGGGTTTTATCTTGTTCACGCGCTTCATTTTCAACGACTGCGGCACAAATGACAAGATCTCCAAGCAGTGGAAGTTCAATTTCTGGTGGTGCTTCAAAGGGAAACGACAACACATTGGTCGGTTTGTCTTTGCCTCTGTAGGTGCTGTTTAGCATTTGGCTTTCACGGGCATCGACGATGCGAATTGTCAGCTCCGCCTGTTCCATGCTGTTACCAATGGCGGTTTTTACCCAGAGAGCAAACTGCTCTTCACTCGGCAGATAGTCACTCGCCGTGGCGTATTGCACATCTAAGGCTAAATCAAGACTCATGCTTTAAAACTTCCGGTTGCGTTTGTGGGTGTGCTTGTTGATAGTCGCGGCGCTCTTTTTCGGCCTTTAATGCCTGCTCTTTACGATCGTAAGCATCATAGGCTTCGACAATCCGAGCAACCACTGGGTGACGCACTACGTCTTGAGACACGAAGAAGTTAAAGCTGATTTCCTCGACTTGGCTCAGGACTTCAATGGCGTGGCGTAGACCCGACTTAACATGTTTGGGTAAGTCCGTCTGAGTGATGTCACCGGTGATGACCGCGCGCGAGTTAAAGCCAATACGGGTTAAGAACATCTTCATCTGTTCAACCGTGGTGTTTTGGCTCTCATCGAGAATAATAAAGGCATCGTTTAAGGTGCGACCGCGCATGTAAGCTAGAGGCGCCACTTCGATGACGTTTTTCTCGATTAAGCGTTCCACCTTTTCAAAGCCGAGCATTTCGAACAAGGCATCATAAAGTGGGCGCAGGTAAGGGTCGACTTTCTGGCTTAAATCGCCGGGTAAGAAGCCGAGTTTTTCCCCTGCTTCAACCGCGGGGCGGGTAAGCAGAATACGGCGCACTTCTTGACGCTCTAATGCATCAACGGCGGCGGCCACTGCTAAATAGGTTTTACCCGTTCCCGCAGGGCCAATACCAAAGGTAATATCATGGCGCACAATGTTGGCCACATAGGTGCTTTGGTTGGGGTTACGCGGTTTAATAACGCCACGGCGAGTTTTGATAAACAAGGCTTTATCATCACCGCTATCGTCCTGCTCTAAGGCGATGGCTTCTTGGATTGCCAAGTGCACTTGTTCAGGATCGAGATCCGGCGTGCTGCCCTTGACCGTTTGGGTCTCGATATAGAGCTGCTTAAGTAAGTTGTTAGCACTTAAACAGTTACGTGGCAGTCCGGTAATTTGAAAATGGTTGTTCTTACGGACTATCTCAACGCCAACGCGACGCTCAATCTGTTTGATATTGTCATCGAAGGGACCGCACAGCGAGGCCAAACGGCGGGTTTCTGCGGGTTCGAGATACAGATTCATTGTGGTTAATTTACTGGACAAATAGTACTCCTATTGTCAAATACCAAGCAAAGTGCTGAGTGAAAAGCCAAGTGCGATGCCTGTTTGCTATCGCAACTTCTGATCAGAAGATAAACTCAGTTTACGAGCCATAGCAGATAATTGCTAACGGAAAATCGTTAAGCCCAAGGGTTTTGAATAGCTTGTTCAATACAAGGCAAAAGTACACAAAACAAAAAGGGCGACACTGAGGTTAATTAAACCATGTCGCCCTGATATAGGTGCTACTCGCTAAATTTTAAACCCTTAAGGTTTAAATTGTGTCACACCGAGATCGTCATCCTGTTTGTGTTTCGCCAGAATATCCGATGGGCGCAGGTTGCGGCGCAGATCCATTTCATCTTCACCGCGGATAAATTTACCGCGCAGTGAGTTAGTGTAAACGTCGACAATTTCGACATCCACAAAGCTACCAATGTGCTTTGGCAGGCCTTCGAAGTTGACGACACGGTTGTTTTCGGTACGGCCGCGCAGCTCCATGGGGTTTTTCACCGATGGGCCTTCAACCAGAATACGTTGTACTGTGCCCATCATATGGCGGCTGTAACGCATGGCTTGTTGAGTGATACGGTCCTGCAGAATCGCCAGACGTTGTTTTTTCTCTTCCATATCAACGTCATCGGGTAAATCTGCCGCAGGTGTACCTGGGCGCGCACTGTAGATAAAGCTAAAGCTGTGGTCAAAGCCTACATCTTCAATCAGCTTCATGGTATCGGCGAAGTCTTCTTTGGTTTCGCCTGGGAAGCCAATGATAAAGTCAGAGCTGATTTGGATATCAGGACGGGCTTTGCGCAGACGGCGGATGATTGACTTGTACTCAATCGCCATATGGCCACGCTTCATTGCCGTCAGAATGCGGTCAGAACCGGATTGCACTGGTAAGTGCAGGAAGCTGACTAATTCAGGAGTATCTTCGTAAACGTCGATAATGTCCTGCGTAAATTCAATCGGGTGACTGGTGGTGAAGCGAATACGGTCGATACCATCGATAGCGGCGACATAGCGTAATAGCTCGGCAAAGGTACAAATGCCGCCGTCGTGGGTTGCACCACGGTAGGCGTTAACGTTTTGACCGAGCAGGTTGACTTCGCGCACACCTTGTTCTGCCAGTTGGGCAATCTCGAGGATGATGTCGTCCGATGGACGGCTGACTTCTTCACCACGGGTATAAGGCACCACGCAGAATGAGCAGTATTTGCTACAACCTTCCATGATAGACACAAACGCCGTTGGGCCTTCGGCGCGCGGTTCTGGTAGACGGTCAAATTTTTCGATTTCAGGGAAGCTCACGTCGATCACGGCCTTTTCGCCACGACGTACTTGGTCGATCATATCCGGCAGACGGTGCAGTGTCTGTGGTCCAAAGATGATGTCGACGCACTGAGCGCGGTCTTTGATCGCCTTACCTTCCTGCGATGCAACACAACCACCCACACCAATGATCAGATCGGGATTTTTATCTTTAAGGGTTTTCCAACGACCTAACTGATGGAACACCTTTTCCTGCGCTTTTTCGCGGATAGAACAAGTGTTTAGCAGTAGAATGTCCGCTTCTTCAGCTTCTTCAGTCAAGGTGTAACCTTGGTATTCGCCTAAAAGATCCGCCATCTTGGATGAGTCATACTCATTCATTTGACAGCCCCAAGTTTTAATATGGAGTTTTTTGCTCATCAGTTGTGTTGCCCTACGCTGCCCAGTAAATATGTGCCCAAGCTGCCTTTGCCCTGTTAGAGACAAATCCGGCCGCCCAGTAAAAATAGCGCGACATTTTACCCGCAGTTATGGCTGCTGACCAGCTTTGTCCACATTTTTACTCGCCAATCCCCTGAGATTGTGATACCCACAAAGAAGCTAGGTTTATCTCAGCGGATGAGTTTTGTGCGAGGGATGGCTGGCTAAATTGGGCTGCATTTGCCATTTCTAACAAGCTATTACGGGCTTGAATGCTAATGTCTTCACGGATTTCGAGTCGAAATACGCTCAACATTTCCGTGGTATGTAGATATAGGGCATAATCGAGTGGGTCGCGGTAACTGACTGTGATGGTTTCCATCACTGGCGTTGCCGCCAGAGCATGACTAAATGGGACTGCGCTGCAAATCAGTAGACTACTGGCTATCTGCAAGTGGATGAGTGTTTTCATGACATCCTCACTAACTCTATTAAGTGGATTCACTGGTAACTCGTCCCGAACGGCTAGGGCTCGCTAAGTGAGATGCTAATCGGCTTATCCCGCAGACCGCCTGAGATCCCCGCGGGGTTGACTTAGAGTGTTGTGGCTTTGTTAAGCGTGAAAACTTGCCTTTGTAAGCAACTGTGAGCAAATGCGCCCCTAGCAACATTTGCTCACCTTTGAGCTGAAATTGACATGCTTTTGATACAATGCCCGCGATCAGCGTGATGCGCTTTAAGCTTGAGCCTTAATTTCGAGCTCTAGCTAAGGGTAAAGTGCGTCAGATAAATGGAAAGAATTCTAAAGAGTGGTAACTAAGATGAGCCAAGCGATAAGCCAAACACAGCAACCAAGCCAGACAACCACAGATGTTCAACAATTTGATGTGATCCTTGTCGGTGGCGGTATGGTGGGCGCGGCAACGGCTATCGGGCTGGCGAAGCAAGGCTTACAAGTGGCGGTGATTGAATCATTTGCCCCCAAGGCTTATTCCCCCGAGCAGGCATTAGATGTGCGCGTGTCGGCGATAAGCGTGGCCTCTGAACAGTTACTCGAGCAGCTAGGCGCGCTCGAGAGTCTGCTTAACATGCGTAATGTGCCTTATCTGGGCTTAGAAACCTGGGAGCTTGATGGTTGCATTACTCAATTCCATAGCTCACAAATCGGCGCGAGTCATTTAGGGCATATTGTAGAAAACCGCTTGGTGCAACTCGCCCTGTGGGAGCAAATGCAGCAATGGGATGCGATTAAATTGTTTTGCCCCGAGCGTGTGGCGACATTTTCGCGCCTCTCAGACGGGGTGAGCGTACACTTACAATCCGGTATTCAGCTTGAGGCAAAGCTGCTCATCGGGGCCGATGGCGCCAACTCGCAGGTGCGTCAATGGGCGGGGATTGGCATTTCGGGTTGGGACTATGCCCAATCGGCGATGCTGATTAATATCCAAACCGCCCAAGGCCAGCAAGATGTCACTTGGCAACAATTTACCCCTAACGGCCCGCGCTCGTTATTACCTCTACCCGGCAATCATGCGTCGTTAGTCTGGTATGACGATGCCAATCGCATTAAACAGTTAATGCAGCTGAATCATAAGCAGCTTGCCGACCAAATCCGCCAGCATTTTCCCGCTCGCTTGGACAGTGACTTTACCGTTGAAGCCAAAGGCAGTTTTGCCCTCACGCGCCGCCACGCGAATGCCTATTTTAAGCCGAATGTGGTGATTTTAGGGGATGCGGCGCACACCATTAATCCGTTGGCGGGCCAAGGGGTTAACCTCGGCTTTAAAGATGTAGAAGCCTTACTGGCGGTCATCAAGACTGCATTAACCGAGGATAAACCTTGGTGGTCCACCGAGGTTTTAAATGCCTATCAAGCTAAACGTTATCGCGATAATCAACTGATGATGACGACCATGGATGTGTTTTACGCAGGCTTTAGTAATGACATTCTGCCGCTTAAATTACTGCGTAACGGCGCGTTAAAACTGGCCAATATTAATTCTCCTATCAAGCGAACCGTGCTGAAGTATGCGATGGGGCTCAATTAGGCCACATCGTGAGTGTTGACTCACTCGGCATTTGTTGACTTACGCATTGAGTGCTAAAATGCCGCGTTTTTAACGAGCGTAAGCGGCATTATTAACTCAAGATGGTCGTCCATGTGCGTTTTGCCAGCGACCAATTAACGCAGTATTGAGTGCCATTAGTGAGTGTCATGAGCGAAATTAAATTAATCGTAGGTCTTGCCAATCCGGGCGCCGAATATGCGCAGACTCGCCATAATGCGGGCGCTTGGTATGTGGAAGAATTGGCCCGCATCTGTGGCGTCAGCTTAGTGCCGGACAGCAAGTATTTTGGCCTCACCGCCAGAGCCGTATTGCATGGCAAAGATGTGCGTTTGCTGATCCCAACCACTTATATGAACTTAAGCGGCAAAGCCGTGGGGGCCTTAGCGAATTTCTTCCGTATTACGCCTGAAGAAATTCTAGTGGCCCACGATGAGTTGGATATGCCGCCAGGTGTGGCTAAATTTAAACTCGGTGGCGGTCATGGTGGCCATAACGGTTTAAAAGACATTATTGCTAAACTGGCTAATGATAAAAACTTCTACCGTTTACGGATTGGGATTGGCCATCCTGGCGATAAGAATAAAGTCAGTGGTTACGTACTGGGTAAGGCGCCAGCCAAAGAACAAGAGCTGATCAACGCCGCCGTGGATGAAGCCGTACGTTCCACTGAAGTGCTATTTAAAGAGGACATGGTGAAAGCCATGACTCGCTTACACTCCTTTAAAGCGGAGTAAGCCAAGTGCTCGCGGCCTGCATAAAGGACGGCGAACACCAAGACAATAGAATTAATCAATGTACTGCCGAAGGGCAGGGTGACTATAAACTTGCTGGTGAGTGTGACTCGCCAGCCTATCATCGAGAGAAAGGTAAGAATATGGGTTTTAAATGCGGCATTGTTGGTCTTCCTAACGTAGGTAAATCAACGCTTTTTAATGCGTTAACTAAGGCTGGCATCGAAGCGGCAAACTTCCCGTTTTGTACCATCGAGCCAAACACTGGCGTAGTACCTGTGCCGGATCCACGCTTAGACGCGTTGGCGGCAATTGTAAATCCGCAACGTGTACTGCCAACCACCATGGAATTCGTGGATATTGCTGGTCTAGTGGCGGGCGCGTCTAAAGGTGAAGGTTTAGGTAACAAGTTCCTTGCCAACATCCGCGAAACCGATGCTATCGGTCACGTGGTGCGTTGCTTTGAAGATGACAACATTGTCCACGTGGCTAACCGTGTTGACCCTGCACGCGATATCGAAGTCATCAACACTGAATTGGCATTAGCCGACTTAGACAGCTTAGAGCGTGCGGTGATCCGCCAACAAAAACGCGCTAAGGGCGGCGACAAAGACGCTAAGTTTGAAGTGGATGTTCTCGAGAAGATGCGTCCCATCCTCGATGAAGGCCATATGCTGCGTTCTATGGATCTTTCAAAGGAAGAATTAGAAGCCGTTGCTTACTTAAACTTCTTAACCTTAAAGCCAACCATGTACATTGCTAACGTGGCTGAAGATGGTTTCGAAAACAACCCACACTTAGATGCAGTACGTGCCATTGCTGAAAAAGAAAATGCCATTGTCGTGTCTGTGTGTGCCGCCATTGAGTCAGAACTGGCTGAAATGGAGGCCGAAGAGCGTGATGAGTTTATGGCGGACCTCGGGTTAGAAGAGCCAGGGTTAGACCGCGTGATCCGCGCTGGATACCAATTGCTGAACCTGCAAACTTACTTCACTGCGGGTGTAAAAGAAGTGCGTGCTTGGACAGTTTCTGTAGGCGCGACGGCACCACAAGCAGCGGGCGTTATTCACACCGACTTCGAACGTGGCTTTATTCGTGCTCAAGTGATGGCATTTGATGACTTTATTACCTATAAAGGTGAAGCGGGCGCCAAAGAAGCAGGTAAGTTACGTGTAGAAGGCAAGACATACATTGTACAAGACGGCGATGTAATGCACTTCCTGTTTAACGTATAACAGCTTTGATAAAAAGGGCTAAGCTTTAGAAAGTAAGGCAAAATACGGGCAACAGAGGTTGATTTAGCGCATCTGTTGCTCAGTTTGGTGAAGTAATAGCCGAACGGTTTGTCTCGAGGGAAATAGCGAAAAAAAGCTGTTGACCTCGATACCTCGAATAAGCATAATACGCCCCGTTCCTCGCTACGAGGGGCGCGCAATAACGAAGTGGCAATGTAGCTCAGCTGGTTAGAGCACAGCACTCATAATGCTGGGGTCGCAGGTTCAAGTCCCGCCATTGCTACCATTTCGTTATCCTAGCGTTTGCTAGCATCAATTCAGGATGTCAAATTGAAACAGTGCGGGAATGGTGAAATTGGTAGACACGCCAGATTTAGGTTCTGGTGCCGAAAGGTGTGAGAGTTCAAGTCTCTCTTCCCGTACCATTATTTTTAAACATCGGCGTTAGCGGATGTATGAAACAAGTTAGTGATGGGGTATCGCCAAGCGGTAAGGCACCGGGTTTTGATCCCGGCATACCTAGGTTCGAATCCTAGTACCCCAGCCATCATTTCATGTTTCTCAGTTTTTGGGGTATCGCCAAGCGGTAAGGCACCGGGTTTTGATCCCGGCATACCTAGGTTCGAATCCTAGTACCCCAGCCATGGCAATGTAGCTCAGCTGGTTAGAGCACAGCACTCATAATGCTGGGGTCGCAGGTTCAAGTCCCGCCATTGCTACCATATTTAAATCCACGTTAAATCAATTTGATTTATCTGGTAAAAATCCAGAGACGCCTTTGTTTGCCAATCTGGTACATTTTGATGCGGGAATGGTGAAATTGGTAGACACGCCAGATTTAGGTTCTGGTGCCGCGAGGTGTGAGAGTTCAAGTCTCTCTTCCCGTACCATCAAAATGCAACCTTTAGGTTGATGACAAGTTAATTGGGGTATCGCCAAGCGGTAAGGCACCGGGTTTTGATCCCGGCATACCTAGGTTCGAATCCTAGTACCCCAGCCATAGTTAAAAAGCCCGTCCTACGACGGGCTTTTTGCTTTCTGTCTTTTGTATGTGCTTATCGAGTCACTCTCTCATTACTTCGTTATTTTCCAATCTTCTTTCCGATATGGTTAGCGTGCTATGGCATCACTAGCGCAAGCCTTGAATTTTGGCTATGTGCTAATGGCTAAGATGTGCTTAATGGGTGTTTATAGAGATAAAAAAGCCACAGTGTTGAATAAACACTGTGGCTGACACCGACAAAAGTGAAATGCGGCTAAAACGCTCGCCGAGCGTCGAGCAGTCGTTATTGTACGGGTTTTACTTCTTTAATCGCTGCGGGGGCTGCGACTTCACTCACCGCCTTTTCAAGCACTGCTTCCTGCGTCGCTTTTACATCGCCTGTGGCAACCGCTTTTAGGGGCGCAGCCGCTGGGACTTGTTCTTGTAGTTTTTCCGTGCCTGCATCTATCGCCTTTTGCTGTAGTTTTTGCGGATCTGTGTAGTCAGCCAGTTCTTTAGGCCAGCTTGGTACCAGTTTCTCTGCCTGATCGGTAAATTGCTCAGAGATAATTTTTGGCGAGCCACCCGTAAGCAACATCACCGCTATTTGGTTGGTTTCTGAGTTCCACACAAAACCTGCTTTTTCGGCCATTTCCGGCACAGGCGTATAGGTCGACACCATATAAAACAGCGGACCTTCCTGTTGGATTTTATCGGCGGTTTTTAGCAGCGATACCGTGGTCTCGTAATTGTCTCCGAGCAGGGCCTTCATCCGATCTTTAATCAGTGGCTGTTCGAACAGCCCCACGTCATTTGGATTTAATCCGACAAGGGGTTTTAGCAGTGCCCACATCAGTTGGCCTTGGGGGGACATTAACAGCAGCGGAGCAACACAGGCATTAAGCATTAATGCGAGCCAGATAATGTGTAGGCAACGCATTTTTTTGAGCAGAGTTGTACTCAAGATGATATTTCCTTTGGAAGTACCAGCAAGTCGCCGGCGGCGGATTGTAGCCGATTGCGATTCTGTAAACGAGAGGGGTGAATAAGTAAATTTTTACAGTGATTAGAGGGTAAAAGGTTAGGTTTTATCTAATTGAAATTGTATTGGTTTTACAATTGTTTCTGTGTTCTCAGCTTCTTTTTTCACACTGTGAGTTTGTGATATTTCCCATCAACCTTGCCGTTATACCGTACTTGAGATGTAAAGAATGTAAATTTGAGTTTGTTGATAATAAATATCATTTAATCTCTATCCAATTAATTTTCGTTAATACAGGCTATTAGCTAACGGTTGGTGGCGATTTAGGCGCTCGCCTAATATCCCTTCTTGAGAGTCAGTCATTGAAATTAAAAGTCAGTAAATCATCGCTTTCCTTCGCTCGGATTATTCATGTTTATGTCTCTATGGCACTGCTGCTGTTAATGCTGTTTTTTGCTATTACTGGGATCACTTTAAACCACCCCAATTGGTTTTCTTCAGCGGATCAAGAACCGCGACATGAACAGTTTGATATTCCTAACTACTTGATACCAGCTGCGCCACAGGAGCCTGAGTGGCGTTTAGCGGCGGGGCATTGGTTAAAAAGCCAATGGGATATGGATATCGGTACTGCCGATATTGATGAGGATGAGATAAGCCTAGTGAATAAAGGCCCTGGCACCTATCGCACCGTCACCTTAGATCTGCTCGACGGTAAAGCCTATGTTGAGACCTTAGATTATGGCGTTATTGCGGTGCTGAACGATCTACACAAGGGGCGCAATACTGGGATTGTCTGGGCTTGGGTGTTAGATCTCTGCGCCTTGTTGATTATTCTCTTTTCGCTCACCGGCGCCTATTTGCTAGTACCTCAAACGAAACGATTGAAAAAATCCTTGTTGTATATGGTGCTTGTCAGTTCAGGCTGCGCACTTGTGTATGTCTATTTTGTTCCATAGGGAGAACCGATTAATGATGCGTCAGCTTATACGCACCAGCGCCATCGGTGCGTTGTTTGTGAGTTCAGCGGTATTTGCCGCACCGAAAATGACCATTGATTTGACCTTACCTGAAATTACTGAGGGTCAGTATCACAGACCCTATGTGGCAGTGTGGGTTGAGGATGCCAAGGGTCAAACCGTTAAAACCATAAGCCTATGGGTATGGGATGAGGGGCATAAATGGCTCAAGGATATTCGTCGTTGGTGGCGAAAGGCTGGGCGCGAAGACATGAGCTTTGTTGACGGTATCGCCTCGGCGACTAAGCCCGCAGGCCATTACAAAATTGATTGGGACTTAACGGATGATGCGGGTAAACCGCTGACTCCAGCCTCCTACACAGTGTTTATCGAAGTGGTACGCGAGCACGGTGGGCGTGATCTTGTGAGACAAAATATTGATTTAACTGCGGGGGATTTTACCGCCCAGCTACCAGCGACCACTGAAACTGGCGTGATTGATATTCGCTTAAGCGGTATGACTCGCTAAGCCTTGCACTTTACTGAAAGGATATGAAGATGAAACTACGTTTACTTGCCTTAGTTAGCGCGCTCTGCATCAGCCCATTGGCGAGCAGCCATGATCGCTGGATTTTACCTAGCCACTATAATGTCTCGGCCGAAAGCCAAGAGGCGGTGTGGATCACCTCCGACGTTTCCGCCAGTAACCAAGTGTTTATGTTTGATAAACCGGTCACCGCAAGCGATGTGCGAGTGTACTTACCCGATGGTAAGCCAAGCTCCCCAAGCTCAAGCTACACTGGTGGTCGTAAATCGGTTTTCGACGTGCAATTATTGCAAGATGGTACCTATAAGTTCGAGAAAGAAGTCACGCCGAGATACTTTTCTGTCTACAAAATCAAAGGTAAAGAAGGCATGGTACGCAGTCGACTCGATAAAAAAGCGACAGCGGCCGTGATGCCAAAGGATGCCTATGAGCTTAAAGGCTCATTAAATGTGGCGCGGGTCGAAACCTATGTGACTCGCAACAAACCCACCGATAAGGTATTAGCGCCGAAAGGTGAATACTTGGAATTGGTGCCTATTACCCATCCCGCTGATATTGTTGAAAATGAACCCGCAACACTGCAGTTTGTTTACGATGGTAAGCCTGTCGAAGGCGTGAGTGTGGCGATCATGAAGGATGGCAGCCTGTACCGTAACAAGCCAGAAGAAATCAGTTTAACTTCGGATAAAGAAGGTAAAGTGGCGATGACGCTGCCAGCAGCTGGTCGTTATCTGCTGCATGCCTCTATTGAACGTCCAAGTCCTGATAAATCGCTTGCCGATAAAACAGTTAGCGAAATCTTTTTGACCTTCGAAGCAGGGCTTGAATAAGCGCATGCTTTAACGCTCCCCATGCCCACGAATTCATTTGTGGGCATTTCCTACTTAAGTTCGCACTATTATACTTTGGCACTAGCATCTGAGCCTGAGCTTCAGTAAGCTGCACTGGTGTATCGTTCTTGATGCATCCCAAGCGCATAACGATTAGAATAGCGCAATTCCACCCCAATTTGACTGTGTTGACCTTTAGCGTCGGCACGGGTTGCTTTTGTTTTAAAGGAGACGAAAGAAGTTATGACTAAGGTTCCTATGACAGTTGTCGGTGCAGAACAGCTGCGTAAAGAGTTAGATATGCTCAAGTTTGAACGTCGCCCGAAAATCACTGAAGCGATTGCCTCAGCGAGAGAGTTAGGCGACCTAAAGGAAAACGCGGAATATCATGCAGCCCGTGAAGAGCAAGGGATCTGTGAAGCGCGTATCCGTGACATCGAAGGCAAACTTTCTAACGCGCAGATCATCGATGTGACTAAGATGGTGAACAATGGTCGTATTATTTTTGGCGCGACTGTCACTATCTTAAATTTGGATACCGATGCAGAAGTCACTTACCGTATCGTGGGCGATGATGAAGCCAACATCAAAGAAAACCTGATTTCAGTTAATTCTCCGATTGCCCGTGGTTTAGTGGGTAAGAATGAAGGTGATGAAGTGTCGATTGCCACCCCAGGTGGTTTGACCGATTACGAAATTATTTCGGTACAATATATCTAAGTCTTAGTACGCCAGACTCGATTGTTTTACCGATAAAAAGCCGCCTAGGGCGGCTTTTTTATGCCCTTTTTATACCTAAAACACTGCAAGATCAGAATCTTCAGCGCACAAATTCGCAAGATGGATAAAGTTTAACTTGCCTCTAAAGCGGTAGTTACCTAAGCTGCATGCTTGGAGTTTTCTATGTATTCATCAGGTTCTTTACGAAAGCTATCCAAGAAAGTGTGGTTTCTTCTGTAAATATTTCATCACGTAAATGGTTGCGTGTACCTTTTAGGAACTGAGTTTGATTAAGCACTGGCGCCAAGGATTAATGTTACTCTGCATGTCGATCATCTTGATCGCCCATGCGGGTGGCTATGCGCCGCGCAGCTTAACCGCGCAGCAACTGCATTTAGCGCCTCAAACGGTAGTGACAACGGTGCTTACCGCGGATACGCTTTCACTCTCTATGCAAGAGAGCACTGCCTCACATCACTCAACGCCACCATCGACTGCGAGCGATAGCAAAGCTGTCTGCATAGCTTCAGATAATACACAAGCCACCGATTGCTCAGAGTCTGAATTAGTCAGTCACTCGGATGATTTTAACTTTGCTCCGATAAACTCCCAGCGTTTTATCAATCTTGTTCAGCATGATATGCGTGAGGTGAAACCTAATTATCTGTTGGCTTTCGAGTTTGTGCCTGAGCCCGCGCCTGCATTAGGGGAAAATATTCGCCTCGATGCTCGTCCGGATTGGACCCTCTTAGCCGAGTCTTCACCCGCGCGGATCTCCGGCTGGAAAGTCTCCAACCTTCAATATCGCTTTAGTCAGCAAGCCGCTTAACTCACTTCTCTGTCGCAAGTTAGTAAGGCTTATCCAGCAAGATACCGTTTGAGTTTGTCACCTGAACTATACGCTTCTACGGATACCTTTGATTAACTTTGCATTTTGTCATCCGAAACCTGTACCCGATAACCTAGCGTCAAAGCCTGCGGAGTGATTGCCGAAGGTGCGACTAAATCGCATTGGATTTAAATCCATTCGGCTTAGACGAATTTAACTGGTTATCACCATTGAGTTTGCAAGCGCTTAGCGCACTCCTTGTGGGAGCCGTGTTTACAGGTTTCACCGTACATACAGTGATTGTTCGCTCATGTTTATTAGCGCTACAGATGGCTATCAGATCGGGCAATACCATGCGAGTGATATCTATGGATAAAATTCAGAGTAAAAAGCTGCTAAATCATTATTCAGCTTGGAAATACGTTGTGCTTATCGTCACGATTATCGTGATGTTATTTAGCGCCTTACCGACTTGGTATGGAGAAGACGCCGCCGTGCAGGTGGGCGCTAAAGCGGGGCTTAATTTAACCCCCATTGAACTGCGGGATAAATTAAAGGCGCAGGGCGTTGAGGTTAAGCGTATCGAAGTTAAGCATGCCCAACATGGCAGTGCCAACAACTCAGAAGACGGGCAAACGCTTATCGTGCTCAATGATGACAGCGAGCAAACCTTGGTAAAGACCTTAGTGTCATCCATGGTGAATGAGCCTAAAGAGCTCACGCTGGCACTGGTGAGTGCTGCGCCGAGTTGGCTGCAAAATATGGGCTTTGAACCGATTAAACTCGGGCTCGATTTGCGCGGTGGGGTGCAATTTTTGCTGGATGTGGATGTGCAGCCTGTCTATCAAGCCCAAGCAGATGCATTAGTTGAGTCCCTTCGACAGTTTTTGCGTGAACAGCAAATTCGCGGCGCCAGTGTGCGTATTGATAGCACGCGCGATGACGCAGGATTGCAAATAGCAATTGCATTTAATGACGCGGCTCAATCCACCAATAACACACGCTCAACCATTCGCCAGTTTATGCAGCAAAGCTACCCGACTTGGCAATTAACCAATGCGGATAATGGCTTAGTGGTAAAACTCGCTCAAGAAGAGCAAATCAAGTTACGTAATTTAACCGTGCAGCAAAACCTGCAAATTATGCGTAGCCGGATTGAGGAGCTGGGTATCACTGAGGCTCTAGTACAGCGTCAGGGCGAACACCGTATCCGTATCGAACTCCCCGGCGTACAAGACCCAGCTGCCGCGAAAAACGTGATTGGTGCGACCGCAAGTTTGGCCTTTTTTGAAGTTAAAGAATCGGGTTCAGTGAACGCACAGGTGCTGAAGGATAAATCTGGCAATCCTGTTTATGTGGCTCGCACGCCAGTATTGGGCGGCGATCATATTGTCGATGCCCGCGCCAATATTGGCGAAATGGGCATGGCCGAAGTGAACATTCACCTCGACCGTATCGGTGGCAAAAAAATGTCGGAGTTTTCCCGCGCCAATATCGGTAAGCCGATGGCAACGTCTTACAGCGAATATAGCCGGGATGAGCAGGGAAAAGCTAAGCAAACCCAAGAGATCATTAGTGTCGCAACCATTCAATCACAGCTCGGAGATCGCTTTAGAATTACGGGCGCTGGCACCTATCAAGAGGCGCAGCAATTAGCGCTGCTGCTACGCGCGGGCTCAATGACGGCGCCCGTGACCATTGTTGAAGAGCGCACCATTGGCCCGACCCTTGGCGCCGAAAACATTCAAAACGGGTTTGCTGCGCTCGGCCTTGGCATGGGAATCACCTTGCTGTTTATGGCACTCTGGTATCGCCGTCTTGGTTGGGTGGCCAATGTGGCCTTGATTGCCAACATGGTTATTCTCTTTGGTTTGTTGGCATTGATCCCCGGCGCGGTATTGACCTTACCAGGCATTGCCGGTCTGGTGTTAACAGTCGGCATGGCGGTCGATACCAACGTACTGATCTTCGAGCGGATTAAAGACAAGTTGAAAGAGGGGCGCAGCTTCGCTCTGGCTATCGACACTGGCTTTGACAGTGCATTTTCAACCATTTTCGACGCTAACTTCACCACTATGATCACCGCGGTTGTGCTCTATTCCATCGGTAATGGCCCCATCCAAGGCTTTGCCTTGACCTTAGGTTTAGGTCTGCTGACCAGTATGTTTACCGGTATTTTTGCCTCAAGAGCCTTAATCAACCTTGTTTATGGGCGTGATGCGCGCCGCCATGTGAGGGTATAAGTATGAAGAATATCAATCTGACTAAATGGCGCTATATTTCGAGCGCTATCTCTATCTTTTTAATGCTGGCCTCACTCACTATCATCGGGATGAAAGGCTTTAACTGGGGCCTAGACTTTACGGGCGGTGTGGTGACCGAAGTTCAGCTCGATAAACGGATCACCAGTAGTGAGCTGCAACCCTTATTAAATGCGGCTTATCAGCAAGAGGTGACGGTGATTTCGGCCAGTGAGCCTGGGCGTTGGGTATTGCGCTATGCCGACACTGCACAAAGTAATGTTGATATTGCGCAAACCTTAGCGCCACTAGGTGAGGTGCAAGTGCTGAACACTAGTATTGTCGGCCCGCAAGTGGGTAAAGAGTTAGCCGAGCAGGGCGGTCTTGCTTTGTTGGTGGCCATGCTGTGTATTTTAGGGTATTTGAGTTATCGCTTCGAATGGCGTCTCGCCTCAGGTGCGATATTTGCACTGGTGCACGACGTGATTTTTGTACTCGCCTTTTTCTCACTAACCCAAATGGAGTTTAATTTAACCGTGCTCGCCGCCGTGCTGGCGATTTTAGGTTATTCGCTCAACGATTCGATCATTATCGCCGACCGTATTCGGGAGTTATTGATTGCTAAGCCGAAACTTGCAATTCAAGAAACGAATAACCAAGCGATTGTGGCAACCTTTTCCCGAACTATGGTGACCTCTGGAACCACCTTAATGACGGTCGGAGCGTTATGGATTATGGGTGGTGGGCCGTTAGAAGGATTCTCGATAGCCATGTTTATCGGCATCTTGACTGGCACCTTTTCATCCATTTCTGTTGGTACTTCATTGCCTGAGTTTTTAGGATTAAACTCTGAACATTATAAAGTACAAGTCATCACCGACACGCCTTAAGTGCTAAAAACAAAACGGCCACTCGCTTGAGTGGCCGTTTTGTTTAAGGCTGGAAAATTACTTCGCTCTTGGCAGAGCAATTTTCATTTCAGGCGATTGACGATAAATCACCAGAATATGACCAATAAGTTGCACTTTTGCAGATTGAGTTTCACGTACTATGGCATCAACGATGGCATTTTTTAGCTCTCTATCGGTAGAGGCTACTTTCACTTTAATCAGTTCATGATAAGCGAGTGCGCTTTCAATTTCAGCGAGTACACCTTCAGTCAATCCATTGGCACCAAGCAGCACCACTGGCTTTAAATTATGCGCCAGGCCTTTTAAATGCTGTTTTTGTTTGGTTGTTAAGTTCATTTCTACCAACTTTTGCTGAGTTACTGTTGAAAAACCGCTATTCTACCCTTATATAGCCTTTGTGTAACTCTCAATTGTTGCGGATTTTAAATGTCAGGTAAAAAACGTACGGCCAGTTCCACCCGTTGGATGCAGGAACACTTTGATGATCATTATGTCAAACTAGCACAGAAACGGGGATTGCGTTCTCGCGCTGCGTTTAAGCTTGAGGAGCTCCAAGAAAAGGACCAGTTGATCCGCCCAGGAATGACAGTAGTTGATTTGGGGGCAGCGCCAGGTGGTTGGTCTCAGGTAGCCGTTAAGCTAGTCGGAGACAGAGGTAAAGTTATCGCCTGCGATATTTTGCCAATGGATCCCATCGTCGGCGTGGATTTCTTGCAAGGGGATTTTCGTGAAGAGAAAGTGCTCGAAGCATTGCTAACTCGCGTCGGTGCGGATAAGGTTGACGTTGTATTATCTGATATGGCGCCCAACATGAGTGGTTCCGATGGTGTCGATCAGCCGCGCGCCATGTATTTAGTCGAACTGGCGTTAGATATGTGTCATCAAGTATTGGCACCTAACGGCAGTTTTGCGGTCAAAGTCTTTCAGGGGGAGGGGTTTGACGAATATATGAAGGCGGTAAAAGACGCATTCAAAGTAGTAAAAACACGTAAACCGGACTCGTCGCGGGCACGCTCCCGTGAAGTCTATCTTGTGGCGACAGGGTACAAGTTGTAGTACCCTAGCGTTAATCATCGCAAGACTTTATGAGGTCTAGTAATTTGAGTGACATGGCAAAAAATCTAATACTCTGGGTTGTCATCGCCGTCGTGCTGATGTCAGTGTTTCAGGGTTACTCCCCCTCTTCTTCGTCATCGCAGAAGATGGATTATTCTACTTTCCTAGACAATGTTCGTGATGGACAAGTCGCCAGTGTTGAAGTGAAAAGTGACCAACGTACTATCGAAGGTTCTAAGCGCACGGGTGAAAAATTCACGACCATCATGCCACTGTATGACCAAGATTTAATTAATGATCTTGACCGTAAAGGCATCACCATGAAAGGCCAAGAAGCCGAAGAATCGGGTTTCTTAACCCAGATATTTATTTCTTGGTTCCCGATGTTGCTGCTGATTGGGGTATGGATTTTCTTTATGCGCCAGATGCAGGGCGGCGGTGGCAAAGGCGCAATGTCCTTTGGCAAGAGCAAAGCCAAGCTGATGAGCGAAGACCAAATCAAGACCACTTTTGCTGACGTTGCAGGCTGTGATGAAGCCAAAGAAGAAGTGAAAGAGCTGGTCGATTATCTGCGTGATCCAACCAAATTCCAAAAACTGGGTGGCCGTATTCCAACGGGCGTGCTCATGGTTGGCCCACCAGGTACTGGTAAAACTCTACTGGCTAAAGCGATTGCGGGCGAGTCAAAGGTACCTTTCTTTACCATTTCAGGTTCTGACTTCGTAGAAATGTTCGTCGGTGTCGGTGCCTCTCGTGTGCGTGACATGTTTGAACAGGCGAAAAAATCTGCGCCATGTATCATCTTTATCGACGAAATCGATGCCGTAGGTCGCCAACGTGGCGCAGGCTTAGGTGGTGGTCACGATGAGCGTGAGCAAACCCTTAACCAAATGCTGGTTGAGATGGACGGCTTCGAAGGTAACGAAGGGATTATCGTGATTGCGGCGACCAACCGCCCTGACGTATTGGACTCTGCACTGCTGCGCCCAGGTCGTTTCGACCGTCAAGTGGTTGTTGGTTTACCGGACGTTCGCGGTCGTGAGCAAATCCTTAAAGTGCATATGCGTAAAGTGCCACTTTCTGAAGATGTGAAAGCAAGCGTAATTGCCCGTGGCACACCTGGTTTCTCTGGTGCTGATTTAGCAAACTTAGTTAACGAAGCGGCTCTGTTTGCGGCGCGTGGTAACCGCCGTGTTGTCGGTATGGAAGAGTTCGAGCGTGCAAAAGACAAGATCATGATGGGTGCAGAGCGCCGCTCTATGGTGATGTCGGAAGCCGAGAAAGAAATGACGGCATACCACGAAGCGGGCCACGCGATTGTGGGCTGTTTAGTGCCAGAGCATGACCCTGTGCACAAGGTAACCATTATCCCGCGTGGTCGTGCGTTAGGTGTGACCTTCTTCTTACCTGAGGCCGATGCGATTAGCCAAAGCCGTCGTAAGTTAGAAAGCCAGATTTCGGTTGCCTACGGTGGTCGTTTAGCCGAAGAGCTGATCTACGGCAGCGAAAAAGTGTCTACAGGCGCTTCGCAAGACATTAAATATGCGACATCGATTGCCCGTAACATGGTGACCCAATGGGGCTTCTCCGACAAACTCGGTCCATTACTCTATGCCGAGGAAGAAGGTGAAGTGTTCTTAGGTCGTAGCATGGGTAAAGCCAAGGCGATGTCCGATGAAACCGCGACGCTTATCGATGCCGAGGTGAAAGCCTTTATCGATAAAAACTATGGCCGTGCTAAGCAAATCCTGCTGGATAACATCGATATTCTGCATTCGATGAAAGACGCGCTGATGAAGTATGAAACCATTGACTCACTGCAAATTGACGATTTGATGAACCGTCGTGAAGTGCGTCAGCCTGCCGATTGGCAAGCGGATGACAATGGTTCAAACGACAAAGGCAATGGCAAAGGTGAACCTGCCGTTAAAGTCGACGAAGTGGTAAAAACCGCTCCCGTTGAGGCAGAGCTGAAAGATGCAGATGAGTCACCCGTTAAGTAGCGGTTGTTAATTGAAAGAAAACCCCGTTAAGGGGTTTTCTTGTTTTATCTTGCTAGAAAATTGACTGCGCTGTCATTCAATATAAATCAGTCACATGAGTGAACCGCGCAGAAAACGGATGAAACGCGCTAGCAAGCTGTCCCAAATGGAGTCAATGCGTGTTTGAATTAATTGCTGGAACCAAACGCTTATCCTTAGCTTCGCCCGTCGTGATGGGTATTTTGAATGTTACTCCTGATTCTTTTTCCGACGGTGGAAAGTTCTCTTCCTTTGAATTAGCTTGCCAACATGCCGATGAGATGGTCGCCCAAGGGGCGCTTATCATCGACATCGGTGGCGAGTCGACAAGGCCGGGTGCGGCCGATGTGACGGTTGAGGATGAACTCGCACGGGTGATCCCTTTGGTAGAGTATGTTGCCAAGCACCATGATGTGTGGATTTCGGTCGATACCAGTAAACCAGAAGTGATGCGCCAAGCGGTGAATGCCGGTGCGCATTTAATCAACGATGTCCGCGCATTATTAGAGCCTGGGGCTTTAGAGACCGCGGCACAACTGAATGTACCCATCTGTTTGATGCATATGCAGGGCGCGCCGCGCACTATGCAAACGGCGCCTGAATATCAAGACCTTGTTGCTGATGTGTCTCAATTTTTGAGTGAGCGTATTCAAGCCTGCATCGAGGCGGGGATCCCGCGGGAGCGATTGCTAATCGACCCAGGTTTTGGCTTTGGTAAAACCTTAGAGCATAACTATGAACTGCTAGCGAAGTTAGAGCGTTTTGAGCAGTTTGATCTGCCGATATTGATAGGTTTATCCCGTAAGAGCATGATAGGAAACCTCCTTGCTAGACCGACCTCCGAGCGTCTAGCGGGGAGCCTTGCTGGTGCCATGATAGCGGCCCAGAAAGGGGCACATATCATTCGTGTCCATGATGTCCCTGAAACTGTCGATGTGCTGAAAGTGTTACAAGCGACACAGGCATATCTATAAAGGCTATTTTTGTTAAGTATTTTATTAATATTATGATCCCAACCGAAGGGACACATTGAAGTTTGTGGGGCAATATGAGCGAACGTAAATTTTTTGGAACCGATGGTATTCGTGGCAAGGTAGGTTCAGGCCAGATGACTCCCGAGCTGGCATTAAAGTTGGGTTGGGCTGCAGGGCGGGTGTTATCCCGCAGCGGCACCAAAAAAGTGATTATTGGTAAAGATACCCGTATTTCGGGTTATATGTTTGAGTCAGCTTTAGAGGCGGGTCTTTCTGCAGCCGGCCTGAACGTGATGTTGATGGGGCCAATGCCAACACCTGCCGTGGCTTATCTCACTCGCACGTTTCGCGCCGAGGCGGGGGTGGTGATCAGTGCATCCCATAATCCTTATTACGATAACGGCATTAAGTTTTTCTCAACCGATGGCAGCAAGCTTGACGATAATCTAGAGCTGGAAATTGAAGCCGAATTAGAAAAGCCCTTAGAATGTGTTGAGTCACATCTATTGGGCAAAGTGTCACGTATTGAAGATGCGCGGGGCCGTTATATCGAATACTGCAAGGGCAACTTCCCTGCGGATCAAACCCTCACAGGGCTAAAAATTGTGGTGGACTGCGCTCACGGTGCGACCTATCACATTGCTCCTGCGGTATTTCGTGAGTTAGGCGCTGAGGTGATTACCATTGGTGATAAGCCCAATGGCGTCAACATCAATGACAAAGTGGGCGCCACGTCCATGGCGAAAATTTGCGAAACCGTATTGACCGAAGGCGCCGATTTAGGGATTGCGCTTGATGGTGACGGCGACCGTATCATGATGGTCAACAGTCGCGGAGAGGTCATCGATGGTGACCAAATTCTCTATATTCTGGCCTGTGATGCTAAAGCCCGTGGCGTGCTGCGTGGTGGCGTTGTCGGTACGCTAATGTCTAACTTAGGTCTCGATTTAGCCTTGCAGGCCTTAGATATTCCCTTTGCCCGCTCTAAAGTGGGTGACCGTTATGTGATGGAGTTACTGAAAGAACTCGATTGGCGCATTGGCGGTGAAAACTCGGGCCATATCCTTAACCTCGACCATGGCACAACGGGAGATGGTATCGTGGCGGGTATCTTAGTGCTGGCGGCAATGCGTCGACAAAATGCCACACTAGAGCAACTCACTGCCCCGATGGAGATGTTGCCACAGGTGTTAGTTAATGTGCGCTTTGAGGGGGAACACGACCCATTAAGCTCAGATAAAGTTAAAGCCGCTCAGGCTCAGGTTGAGTCACAACTGGGTGCCCGAGGTCGCGTATTGCTACGTAAATCCGGTACTGAACCGTTAATTCGTGTGATGGTTGAAGGCGATGATCACAATACAGTGTTAGCGCACGCCAATTTAATTGCAGATGCGGTAAAATCGGCGAGCTAATCAAGTTAATCTTTCGTTGAGTGCAGCTGATACCGATTAAAAATGAAGGTGTTAGCTGCATTAATGAGCAAGAATAGGGTTTGGCGTGTAAAAAGTAAGCATTCCAACCTAATATCTGAAAAATTTCGAATTTAGCTATTGTAACTTAATAAGTGGTTCGCTATTATTCACGCCGCTTTCAGAGGAGACAGTGATGGCACTCAGACGTCCTATGGTAGCTGGCAATTGGAAGATGAACGGCAGTGCGGCATTAGCCCAAGAGTTGTTCAAAAAATTTGCCTCAAAGCTCCAAAATGATTCAGCTGAAGTGGTTTTATGCCCGCCTTCTATCTATCTAGAAAGCGTAAGGCAACTGCTAGAAGCAAACAAGGAAGCGTTAGACGGTTCACTTGTTAGGATGGGCGCTCAGAATTTAAGTCAACATGACTTTGGCGCTTATACCGGAGAAGTTTCGGGCCAGATGCTTAAGGATTGCGGATGCCGATATGTCATTATCGGGCATTCAGAACGTCGCCGTATGTACGGAGAGACGAGTAATATCGTAGCGGAGAAGTTCGCCGCTGCACAAAAGCACGGTTTAACCCCAATCTTATGTGTGGGTGAATCCGGTCCAGCACGTGAAGCAAGACGTACCTTCGAGGTGATTGCGGAAGAGTTGGATATAGTGATCCAGAAAAATGGCACTATGGCTTTTGATAACGCCATTATCGCTTACGAGCCATTATGGGCTGTAGGGACTGGTAAGAGCGCGACACCAGAGCAGGCACAAGAAGTACATGCGTTTATACGCAAACGTCTCTCTGAAGTGTCTCCGTTTATCGGAGAAAATATCAGGATTTTGTACGGTGGCAGTGTGACACCGAGTAACGCGGCAGATTTATTTGCCCAACCTGATGTTGATGGTGGACTGATTGGCGGTGCCAGTTTAAACTCTACCGAGTTTTTAAGTCTGTGTACCATAGCGATGAGCGCATAATATGTATGAAGTTTTAGTTGTTGTTTACTTGTTGGTTGCATTAGGTTTAATTGGCCTGATATTAATCCAGCAAGGAAAAGGAGCTGACATGGGGGCCTCGTTTGGCGCCGGTGCATCAGGTACCTTATTCGGTTCAAGCGGTTCAGGTAACTTCCTGACACGTACAACGGCGATTCTGGCCATTGCGTTTTTCACCTTAAGTCTGCTGATTGGCAACTTAAGTGCAAACCACGCAAAAAATGAAGATGCATGGAAAAATTTAGGTGCTGATGAACAGGTAACTCAACCAGTTGATCAAGCAACCGAAAAGTCAGAAACCAAAATTCCTGACTAGTAAAAGGTGTCGCCGAGGTGGTGAAATTGGTAGACGCGCAGCCTTGAGGTGGCTGTGTCCTAACGGACGTGCGGGTTCAAGTCCCGCTCTCGGCACCATAATATAGCTAAGTGAGACGAAGTAAGCGCTGACTTAGTTATTGCAAGCAAAGACGATAGTCAATATACTTGCACACAGTTGACGCGGGGTGGAGCAGCTTGGTAGCTCGTCGGGCTCATAACCCGAAGGTCGTCGGTTCAAATCCGGCCCCCGCAACCAGCTCCTAGTAACGAATAAGATTTAAATTCGTTATGGTTTACAGGTTCTTAAAGCTAAAAACCTCGTTATTACGGGGTTTTTTGTTATCTGGACTTTTAAATTTGTCGTATCCAATACGACGCTTTACTAGGGCTATTAAGCCCTTTTTTGTTTTTTCCGGGGGTCAATTTTGGCAACATTAGAATCCAGACTGGCAGACATGCTCAAAGTGCCTGTGGAGGCATTAGGCTTCCAACTTTGGGGCATTGAATATGTACAAGCGGGTAAACATTCAATCCTGCGCGTGTTCATTGATGGTGAGAATGGTATCAATATCGAAGATTGTGCCAACGTAAGTCGCCAAGTCAGCGCTGTTCTCGATGTTGAAGACCCTATTTCGACCGAATATACCTTAGAGGTTTCTTCACCAGGAGTAGATAGACCGCTGTTTAATGCTGAACAATATGCGGCCTACATCGGTGAGGATGTCAAGCTTCAATTGACTATGCCCGTTGCGGGTAGTCGTAATTTAAAAGGCGCCATTACACAGGTTGACGGCCAAATGCTGTCACTTAATGTGAATGGTAAAGAGCTGGTTGTCGCCTTGGATAATATCCGTAAAGGCAACATCATCGCTAAGTTTTGATGGTTTCAAGGTGAACGAGGCAAGACGAAATGAATAAAGAGATTCTGCTAGTCGCTGAGGCGGTTTCAAATGAAAAGGCCGTTCCACGCGAGAAAATTTTTGAAGCGCTAGAAACTGCGCTGGCAACTGCGACCAAGAAAAAATACGAAGGCGATATCGACGTTCGTGTTTCTATCGACCGTAAAACCGGCGCCTATGAAACTTTCCGCCGCTGGATGGTTATCGACGATAACGGTGTTGCGTTAGAAAACCCATATCGCGAAATCACCTTGGAAGCTGCGCGTTTTGAAAACCCAGAAATCCAACCAGGGGATTACATTGAAGATCAGATAGAATCTGTTGCCTTCGACCGTATTACTACTCAAACCGCTAAGCAAGTGATCGTACAAAAAGTGCGTGAAGCCGAGCGTGCACAAGTGGTTGAACAGTTCCAAGATAAAGAAGGCGAGCTGATCACTGGTGTGGTGAAAAAAGCGACCCGTGAAAGCGTGGTAGTTGACTTAGGTAACAACGCTGATGGCGTATTGTTCCGTGAAGATTTAATTTCACGCGAATCTTTCCGTCCTGGTGACCGCGTACGTGCTCTGCTGTATTCAGTACGTCCTGAGGCACGCGGCGCGCAGTTATTCTTAACTCGCACTAAGCCAGACATGCTGATTGAGCTGTTCCGTGTTGAAGTACCGGAAATTGCCGATGAGCTTATTGAAGTGATGGGCGCCGCCCGTGACCCAGGTGCACGCGCTAAGATCGCCGTGAAATCAAATGACCGTCGTATCGACCCAATCGGTGCTTGCGTGGGTATGCGTGGCGCACGCGTCCAAGCGGTATCGAATGAACTGGGTGGCGAGCGTGTCGATATCGTGTTGTGGGATGATAATCCAGCACAATATGTGATCAACGCAATGGCGCCTGCCGATGTGGCTTCTATCATCGTTGATGAAGACAACCACTCAATGGATATCGCCGTTGAAGCGGAAAGTCTGGCGCAAGCCATTGGCCGTAACGGTCAAAACGTCCGTTTAGCGACTCAACTGACTGGTTGGGAACTGAACGTGATGACAGTGGAAGACATGAACAAGAAGCACCAAGCCGAGAGCGCTAAGGTGAAAAGCTTATTCATGAACGCACTGGATGTAGATGAAGATTTTGCTCAAGTACTGGCTGACGAAGGCTTTACTTCTCTCGAAGAAGTAGCTTACGTACCTGTATCTGAATTATTAGCAATTGATGGCTTCGATGAAGATATTGTTGAAGCATTACGTGAGCGTGCAAAAGCGGCGATCTCAACTCGAGCTCTCGCCTCTGAAGAAGCACTAGATGGTGTGGAGCCAAGTGAAGAGTTATTAGCACTTGAAGGTGTTGAAAGACACTTAGCCTATGTTTTAGCAAGCAAAGGTATCGTGACTCTAGAAGACTTGGCTGAACAAGGCATTGATGATTTGATCGAAATTGAAGAATTGACAGAAGAAAAAGCAGGTGCGCTGATCATGGCTGCCCGCAACATCTGTTGGTTTGGCGAAGAAGCATAAGTCGATCAACAGGGGGATTTAACTGATGGCAGATACTACCGTAGAGAAATTGGCCACGGAAGTGGGTAAAAGTGTTGAACGTCTGATTGAGCAATTCTCTCAGGCCGGAATTAAGAAAGGCCAAACTGATAACGTGTCTGAAGCTGAGAAGCAACAGTTACTGGATTATCTGAAGAAGCAGCATGGCGGCGAAAGCGCACCGACCAAAATGACACTGCAACGTAAAACCGTATCGACCCTGAGTGTGGCCGGTAATGGTGGTCAATCTAAAGACGTCAAAGTGGAAGTGCGTAAAACCCGTACTTTCGTAAAACGTGACGTGAGCGAAGCGGTTCTAAAAGCTGAAGAAGAAGCGAAGGCAAAAGCCGAAGCAGAAGCTAAGGCGAAAGCCGAAGCGGAAGCCAAGGCAAAAGCGGAAGCCGAAGCTAAGGCGAAAGCTGAAGCCGAAGCCAAGGCAAAAGCCGAAGCAGAAGCTAAGGCAAAAGCGAAAGCCGCAGCTGATGCTAAAGTGACTAAAGACGCTTCACCAGAAGTTGAAGCAGCTCGTTTAGAAGCTGAGCGTTTAAAAGCCGCGCAAGCCGAGGCCGCCAAGCGTAAGCAAGATGAAGAAGCGGCTAAAGCGGCTGAAAAAGCGCGTCTGTTAGCGGAAGAAAACTCTAAGCGTTGGGACGAAGAAGAGCGTCAACGTAAAGAGGCTGAACGTTACAGCGATCACCATATCACGACCTCTAAAGTGGCCCGTGCTGCTGAAGATTCATCGGATATGGATGAAGAAAAACGTGGTCGTCGTGCACGTAACAAAAATACCGCCAAGACTAAACGTGGTGGTAAAGATGCCCGTGACGGTCGCGAAAAACACATGCGTAACCGCAGCACTGCGCCAGAATCAATGGCGCACGGCTTTAACAAGCCTGTTGCTGCCGTGACCCGTGATGTGCGTATCGGCGAAACCGTTACTGTGGCAGAACTTGCCCACTTAATGGCGGTTAAAGCGACTGAAATCATCAAACAAATGATGAAGATGGGTTCAATGGTGACGATCAACCAAGTGTTAGATCAAGAAACCGCCCAGTTAGTAGCTGAAGAAATGGGCCACAAAGTGGTACTGATCCGTGAAAACGAATTAGAGCAACAAGTGCTGTCTGAGCGTGATGAAGACGGTGGCGTTAAACTTGAGCCTCGTGCGCCAGTTGTGACCATTATGGGTCACGTTGACCACGGTAAAACGTCTCTGCTCGACTATATTCGCCGCGCGAAAGTCGCTGCGGGTGAGGCAGGTGGTATTACTCAACATATCGGTGCATACCATGTTGAGACCGAAAACGGCATGATCACCTTCTTAGACACTCCAGGTCACGCCGCGTTTACCGCAATGCGTGCCCGTGGTGCTAAAGCGACGGACATCGTTGTACTGGTTGTTGCTGCCGATGACGGCGTAATGCCACAAACCATCGAAGCGATTCAACACGCTAAAGCGGGTAACGTGCCATTGATTGTTGCCGTCAACAAGATGGACAAACCAGAAGCCGATATCGACCGTGTGAAGAGCGAATTAGCGCAACACGGCGTTATGTCTGAAGAGTGGGGCGGAGACAACATGTTCGCCTTCGTATCTGCGAAGACAGGTGCTGGCGTTGACGACCTACTCGAAGGCATTCTGCTGCAAGCTGAAGTATTAGAGCTTAAAGCGGTACGTGACGGTATGGCGGCAGGTGTGGTTATCGAATCACAACTGGACAAAGGTCGCGGCCCTGTGGCAACGATTCTGGTTCAAGAAGGTACACTGCGCCAAGGCGACATCGTTCTGTGTGGTTTAGAGTACGGTAAAATCCGTGCGATGAAAGACGAGAATGGCCGTTCAATCACTGAAGCGGGCCCATCAATCCCTGTTGAGATCTTAGGTCTGTCAGGTGTGCCATCAGCCGGTGATGAAGCAACTGTGGTTCGCGACGAGCGTAAAGCCCGTGAAGTAGCACTGTACCGTCAAGGTAAGTTCCGTGACGTGAAATTAGCACGTCAGCAGAAGTCTAAGCTGGAAAACATGTTCGCGAACATGACCGAAGGCGAAGTGAAGGAACTGAACATCGTTCTGAAGGCAGACGTTCAAGGTTCACTCGAAGCGATTACCGACTCCTTAATGGGTCTGTCTACCGACGAAGTGAAAGTGAACATTATCGCTCGCGGTGTGGGTGCTCTGACCGAAACCGACGCGACCTTAGCTGCAGCTTCTAACGCGATCATGGTTGGCTTTAACGTCCGTGCCGATGCACAGGCGCGTAAGACTATCGAAAGCGAAAGTGTTGACCTGCGTTACTACAGCGTTATCTATAATCTGATTGATGAAGTGAAGGCGGCGATGACGGGTATGTTGTCACCAGAATTCAAGCAACAGATTATCGGTCTGGCTGAAGTTCGTGACGTGTTCAAGTCACCAAAACTGGGCGCAATTGCCGGTTGTATGGTGACTGAAGGTACCATCAAGCGCAGCGCACCAATCCGCGTACTGCGTGATAACGTGGTGATCTTCGAAGGTGAACTCGAATCGCTACGTCGCTTTAAAGACGACGTTAACGAAGTTCGCAACGGCATGGAATGTGGTATCGGTGTTAAGAACTACAACGATGTCCGCGTGGGTGACCAAATCGAAGTATTCGAAACCGTCGAAGTGGCACGTACACTGTAACGATAAAGAGGGCGGCATTAGCCGCCCTTTCAATTTTATACATTAGCTATGGTAACTCTATTATGGCAAAAGAATTCAGTCGTACACGTCGCATAGCCCAGCAGTTGCAGCAAGAGCTGGCTGTTGTGTTACAACGCGACATGAAAGATCCCCGTATTGGCTTTGTAACCGTTAATGATGTCGATGTGTCCCGCGATTTAAGTTACGCCAAAGTTTTTGTCACCTTCTTTGAAGAAGACAAAGATGTGGTGCAAGAAAAGCTGAACGCGCTGATTGCTGCCGCTCCTTATATCCGTACTTTAGTGGCGGGTCGTATGAAGCTGAGAGTCATGCCTGAAATCCGTTTTGTGTATGACAGCTCATTGGTTGAAGGTATGCGTATGTCTAACCTCGTCAGCCAAGTCATCAACAGCGATAAAGCGAAACAACAGCAGTTTGGTAGCGCCGACGATGTAACAGACAGTGACATCGACGAAGCCGATGACACCGAAGGTAAAGCGTAATGGCGAGACGTTCAAAGGGCCGCTTTATCGACGGTATTGTGTTGTTGGATAAGGCCACTGGCATGAGCTCCAACTTTGCATTACAGCGGGTAAAGCGCTTTTTTAATGCCAACAAAGCGGGGCACACGGGTGCACTCGATCCCTTGGCAACGGGTATGCTACCAGTGTGTTTAGGCGAAGCGACAAAGTTTTCGCAGCATTTGCTCGATTCGGATAAACGTTATCTGGTCACTGCAAAACTAGGGCAGCGCACTGATACCAGCGACTCTGACGGTGAAGTGGTACAGACTCGTCCGCTCGAGTTTACTGAGGCGCAGTTAATGTCCGCCTTAGAACATTTCCGTGGTGATACCCAGCAAGTACCCTCAATGTATTCGGCGCTGAAATACCAAGGCCAGCCTTTGTATAAGTATGCCCGCGAAGGCATTGAAGTGCCGCGCGAGGCGCGTCCAATCACAGTCTTTGAGCTGAATTTCATCGGTCTTGAAGGCGATGAGCTGACCTTAGACATTCATTGCTCTAAGGGCACGTATATTCGCACTATCATCGATGATTTAGGTGAGATGCTCGGTTGTGGTGCCCATGTGATTATGCTGCGCCGTACTCAAGTTGCCCATTATCCCTACGACAAAATGGTCACTCTTGAGCAGCTCGAGGCCTTAGTCGCTAAGGCGCAGGAGGAGCAGCTTGACCCAAGTAGCTTACTTGACTCGCTGTTGCTGCCTATGGATACGGCGGTTGCTGACTTTCCCGAGGTCAATGTGCCTGATGCGAGCGCAGCTTACCTTATGCAAGGTCAGGCAGTACGAGTCTCTGGACTCGTTGCAGATACACTAGTGCGCATTACCTTAGGAAGTGAGCGTCGTTTTGTCGGTATCGGCGAGATGAATGAAGATGGTTTACTGGCGCCTAAGCGCTTAGTCGTGTTACATGACCAAGCTAAAGCATCTTAATTGATTATCTTGGGTTATTAATCCATCGCATTTATTGCGCGCGCCAAGGTTTATGGGTAGAATAGCGCGCCCTCTGGCTGAGTTAGTGATCGGCTAGAGATTCACATTTTATATTTGGAGAGACACATGTCACTAAGTACTGAAGCGAAAGCAAAGATCCTGGCTGAATTTGGCCGTGGCGCAAACGACACTGGTTCAACTGAAGTTCAAGTTGCGCTGTTAACTGCTCAAATCAACCATTTGCAAGATCACTTCAAAGAGCACATCCACGATCACCACTCTCGTCGTGGTCTGTTACGCATGGTTAGCGCTCGTCGTAAGTTATTAGCTTACCTGAAGCGTACTGAAGCAGCGCGTTACAATGAGCTGATCCAAAAGTTAGGTTTACGTCGTTAATCACGCGTTTTCTGACGTAAAAAAGGAGGCTAAGCCTCCTTTTTTATTGCCTCAAATTTGCTGCTTGAATATAGATATTAAGCGCCACGCAATCCATCAATAGCGCTGATTGTGGCCGTTTGGCTTGCAATATATAACGCTTCAAACTCTGCCTGTGGTAACGGTTGGCTAAAGTAGAAGCCTTGACCGATTTGACATTGGTTACGCTTGAGCCAATCGAGTTGCATCTCGTTTTCAATCCCTTCGGCCACAATCGTCAGATTCAATTGTTTACCTAACATCAAAATGGTCGAGGCAATCGCGCTGTCTCCCGGTAAGTCCGACACGAAGCAGCGGTCGATTTTCATCGTGGTTATTGGCAGATGGCGCAGGTAAGACAGGGAAGAGTAGCCGGTACCAAAGTCATCGACGGCAATACCAAACCCAGCCGACTTAAGCTGCTCTAACTTGTTGATCGCAAGCTCAATGTCATTCATTAACGATGTTTCGGTGATTTCAATTTCGAGCAATTCTGGCTGGATTTGGTAGCGCAGCGCCATTTGTTTGATATCTGACACTAGGCTCGCATCAGCAAATTGTTGCGAAGCAACGTTAATGGCAATAGGGATGGCATAGTTATATTTTTTCTGCCATTCACGTAATACGCGGCAGCTTTGCTCGATTACCCAGCGGCCAATAGGAATAATAATACCCGTTTCTTCCGCTACAGGAATAAATGACATAGGGCTAATTAAGCGGCCCTCTTTTTGCCAACGGATCAAAGCCTCACAGGCTGTAATTTTACCAGTCTGTAAATCCAGCTTTGGCTGAAAGTAGAGCAAGAATTCATTATTTTTTAACGCATCATGCAATGATGCTTCGGTACGCAGTCGTACGGCCGCACGCTCGGTCATTTGTTGCTTGAAGAAAGCCCATTGATTCGACCCCGCAGCCTTTGCGCTGTACATTGCGATGTCGGCATGGCGGATAAGATCTTCGGCACTATTGCCATCTTCTGGATAAATAGAAATCCCAATCGATGCCGCAGGGTGAATGGCATGTTCGTTTAACTGAATAGGCACATTGAGCTGTACTAATAGTTTATCGACAAAGTCCGCCGCTTGGTCTGGGGAGTGAACTGAGTCAGCTAAAATGACAAACTCATCACCGCCAAGGCGCGATACAGTGCCTTTATCACCGACGACGCGTTCAAGGATGCGAGCGATGCGTGCCAAAAATTGATCGCCCAACGCGTGGCCAAGGGAGTCATTGATATTTTTAAAGCGATCTAGGTCGATAAACATTAATGCAAAATTACGTTTATGTACTCGCGAGCGCTGGATTGTCACTGCGATCGTTTCAAGTAACAGAGTTCTATTTGGCAAGCCGGTAAGAGGGTCTCGAGTTGCCATCTTACGTAATTTGGATTGTGTCTGGCTGAATTGAATAAGAATTTGATTAAACTTCGATGTCACCAAGCCAAGCTCGTCATCCTTATGGGCATTTGACATCGGCAGCAGGTTTTCATCGGGTGAATCGGGAGAAATTTTATCGATCGCTTCACTTATTCGAGCTATCGGTTGGGTTAAAAAACGATGGAATACAACAGATAACACTAAGGTGAGTAACAGTGCGCGGGCTAAGGTAGCAAAAAAGCTGAATCTTAATTGGCTAAAGAGTGTGTTGGTCAGTTCTTGTGTGTCATAAAAAATGGTGAGAGTACCGATGAGTTGCTGTTTTTGAGTGCCTTCAAAGTAAAATGGCCGGTATAAGGGGCGCGAAATTTCCTTCAAATCATCGAAAAGTTTGTTGCTCAGGCTGACAAAGGTTTGTGAACTGTTCGTCTTATTATTACTGACTGAAACAAACATCGAACCATCATCGAGTTCTATCACTGCTGAGCCAACATGCTCAACTTTTATTGCCCCTTCAAGGGTTTGCCTTGCGAGATTATCATCCAATGCCCATACGGCATTAGCTGCGGGTTGTTCAACGGAATCCAGTAATTCTTGCTGAGTGGTAGTTAACTGTTGCTTAGTGGATATTACGACAAGAGCGATTTCAACAATAAAAATAGCGATAGCAAAAAATAACGCTGTAAAAACGACGAGGTTAGTTTGTTTCCAAGTTAGAGATTTAAAGCGACCCGTCATTCAGCTCTTCCTTTTATTGTTGTTTTCACCAGAGGGAATTGTCCAGTCACAATTGAGCATAACTCTTTGTTGATTTAACCACTTTAGTGAAAAGATAACACTTTGTCATCATTATCTGCTCTTTATCTATTGTTCCTAATTGCAGTATACTTACGCGCGTAATTCAAGGTCATTAATTAAGGAATGGGTCACGTGAATCCAATTGTAAAGAGTTTTGAGTATGGTCAACATACAGTCACCCTGGAAACAGGTGTCATTGCACGTCAAGCAGACGCTGCCGTTTTAGCTAGCATGGGCGACACGACAGTGTTAGTCACTGTTGTTGGTAAAAAAGATGCTGAAGCTGGCCGTGACTTCTTTCCTCTGACTGTTAACTATCAAGAAAAGAGCTACGCAGCGGGTAAAATTCCTGGTGGTTTCTTTAAGCGTGAAGGCCGTCCTTCAGAAGATGAGACATTAATCGCTCGCCTGATCGACCGTCCAATTCGTCCTCTTTTCCCTAATGGTTTCACCAACGAAGTTCAAGTTATCATCACTGTTGTATCTGTCGATCCACAAATCGAGCCGGATATTATTTCGATGATCGGTACTTCGGCAGCGCTTGCCATTTCGGGTATCCCATTCAGCGGTCCATTAGGCGCGGCGCGCGTGGGTTACATCAATGGCGAATACGTGCTGAACCCAACTGTGACTCAGTTAGAAAGCAGCCAATTAAACTTGGTTGTTGCTGGTACTGAGAGCGCGGTATTGATGGTTGAGTCAGAAGCTCAAGCCTTACCAGAAGAAGTGATGTTAGGCTCTGTGGTTTATGGTCATGACCAACAACAAGTGGTTATCAAAGCGATTGCAGAATTCAAAGCAGAAGCGGGTAAACCTGCTTGGAATTGGACTGCACCAGTTGCCAATGAAGCCTTAGTTGCTCAAGTTAAAGAATTAGCTGAAGCGGGTTTAGCACAAGCGTACCAAATTCAAGTAAAGCAAGAGCGTTATGCTCAAGTTGCAGTGGTTAAAGCCGCGGCAAAAGAAGCGCTGCTGGCTGCAAACCCAGAAGTGGATTTACGTGAAGTTGACGGTCTGCTCGGTAGCTTAGAGAAGAAAGTGGTTCGTGGTCGCATCATCCGTGGTGAGCCGCGCATCGACGGACGTGAGCCAGACATGGTTCGCGCATTAAGCGTATTAGCTGGCGTATTACCACGTACTCACGGTAGTGCACTGTTTACCCGTGGCGAAACTCAAGCACTGGTGACTTGTACTTTAGGTACTGAGCGTGACGCTCAGAAGATTGATAGCATTATGGGCGAGCGCACCAGCCGCTTTATGCTGCACTACAACTTCCCTCCTTACTCTGTGGGTGAAACAGGTATGGTGGGTTCACCTAAGCGTCGCGAAATTGGCCACGGCAAGTTAGCATGGCGCGGTATCAACGCGGTTATGCCAACGGCTGAAGAATTTCCATACAGTGTTCGCGTGGTTTCTGAAATCACAGAATCTAACGGTTCAAGCTCTATGGCTTCAGTGTGTGGTACTTCTCTGGCGCTGATGGATGCGGGTGTGCCCATCAAGACTTCTGTAGCGGGTATCGCTATGGGTCTAGTGAAAGAAGGCGATGACTTCGTTGTTCTGTCTGACATCTTAGGTGATGAAGACCACTTAGGTGACATGGACTTCAAAGTAGCTGGTACTCGTGATGGTGTGACTGCACTTCAGATGGACATCAAGATCGAAGGTATCACCAAAGAAATCATGGAAATTGCACTGCAACAAGCCTACGGCGCACGTGTACATATCCTGAACGTGATGGACCAAGCGATTGGTTCGCACCGTGATGATATCTCTGACCACGCTCCACGTATCACAACTATCAAGATCAACCCAGAGAAGATCCGTGATGTTATCGGTAAAGGCGGCGCGGTAATTCGTGCTCTTACCGAAGAAACTGGCACCACTATCGAACTGGAAGATGACGGTACTGTGAAGATTGCTTCGTCAAATGGCGATGCAACCCGTGAAGCGATTCGTCGTATCGAAGAAATCACTTCAGAAGTTGAAGTGGGTCGTATCTACAACGGTAAAGTTATCCGTATCGTTGACTTCGGTGCCTTCGTGAACATTCTGCCAGGTAAAGATGGTTTAGTGCACATTTCGCAAATCAGCGATGAGCGTGTTGCTAACGTCTCTGACCACCTTGAACTGAACCAAGAAGTGACTGTTAAAGTTATGGAAGTGGATCGTCAAGGTCGTGTACGTCTGTCAATCAAAGAAGCACAGACGAAAGAACCTGCTGCTGAATAATCGTCTTTACTGACATTATCGGCGTCAGTTTCGACATGACCTGACCAAAAGGAGATCAATTGATCTCCTTTTTGTTTGTTTGGGTTTAATAAAGTTGTGTTTAATGCTATTCCTCAATAGCAGTCCAGTTGTGGGATTGCTATCATGAACATTCTTCTGCGTTAGTTGGGAATCTAAAAAGGTAGAAATGGATGAGTCTTAAAATTAGAACCGCTGTTGTTGCTGTGCTGGCGGGTGCCAGCTTGATGTTGGCTGGATGTGCGACCACTAAGTCTCCCTTAGACAACCAAAATGACCTTGAAGGCAAGTTAGTCATCGCCCCCGTGATGCCAGACTATAAAGTTGAAGTCACCCTTGCCAAGCTGAATGAGATTTTATCGGCGGTTGAGCTAACCAACGAGCAGCGTGCACGTTTTCATTACGATCGCGGCGTGATTTACGACAGTGTTGGTTTACGCTTAATGGCGCGCATTGATTTTATGCAGGCACTTAAACTGCAACCCGACTTAGCCGATGCCTATAATTTCCTTGGAATTTATTACACCCAAGAAGGTGAATACGATAGCGCCTATGAGGCATTTGACGGTGTATTAGAGCTGTCACCAAACTATGATTATGCCTACTTAAATCGCGGTATCGCGCTTTATTATGGCGATCGGAACGATCTCGCCTTAAAAGATATGCAGGCATTTTATGCCGGCGATAGTAAAGATGGTTACCGCGCTCTGTGGTTATACCTCATCCAGTCGAAAGATAATGCCGAAGAAGCCAAACGTCAGTTACTAGAGCACCGCAAGGGGCTGGAAGCCGATGCTTGGTCAACCGTGATTGTTGATTATTACCTCGGTGCTAAGAGTCGTGAGCAGGTATTTGCCGATGCCAAGTTAGGCCTGACTCATCCGAAAGAATATGCTGAGCGTCTATGTGAAGCCTATTTCTACCTCGCCAAAATCGAAATCGCCAAGAAGCAATACCAAGAGGCGGCGAATTATTTCCGTTTGGCCCTTGCGACCAATATTTATGACTTTGTTGAGCACAGATACGCGCGAATCGAGCTAGCAAAAGTTAAAGGTTTGCTCGAAGGTACAAAATAAGCTATATCGCCCGAGGCTCATCTCGGGCTTTACCTAGCCAAGTACGCACTGAGGCGCTATAATTTGCGCCTTTTTTAGCGATACGAGTGCATAGGTTAAATGTCAGACAATAAAGTAGAGGTCGATAAACGTCGCACCTTCGCGATTATATCGCACCCCGACGCGGGTAAAACCACCATTACCGAAAAAGTGCTGTTATTCGGAAACGCGCTGCAGAAAGCGGGTACCGTTAAGGGCAAAAAATCGGGTCAGCACGCTAAGTCTGACTGGATGGAAATGGAAAAAGACCGTGGTATTTCGATTACTACGTCTGTCATGCAGTTCCCATATGGCGGTGCGCTCGTTAACCTACTCGACACTCCCGGCCACGAAGACTTCTCGGAAGATACTTACCGCACCTTAACGGCGGTTGACTCTTGCCTGATGGTTATCGACTCGGCAAAGGGTGTTGAAGACCGTACCATCAAATTGATGGAAGTAACGCGTCTGCGCGATACGCCTATCGTCACCTTTATGAACAAACTCGACCGTGATATTCGCGATCCCATCGAACTGATGGATGAAGTTGAGGATGTACTCAATATCGCCTGTGCGCCTATCACTTGGCCGATTGGTAGTGGTAAAGAGTTTAAGGGTGTTTACCATATTCTGCGTGATGAAGTGGTGCTGTACCAAAGCGGTATGGGGCACACTATCCAAGAGCGCCGCGTGATTGAAGGCATCGATAACCCTGAGCTGGATAAAGCGATTGGTAGTTATGCTGCTGATTTACGTGATGAAATGGAACTGGTTCGCGGTGCATCGAACGAATTTGATCACCAAGCCTTCTTAAAGGGTGAGCTTACGCCCGTCTTCTTCGGTACCGCTTTGGGTAACTTCGGTGTTGACCATATCCTCGATGGTATTGTGGAGTGGGCACCAAAGCCGCTACCTCGTGAAAGCGATGTGCGAATGATCATGCCTGACGAAGAAAAATTCACCGGTTTTGTGTTCAAAATCCAAGCAAACATGGATCCTAAGCACCGTGACCGCGTTGCCTTTATGCGTGTTTGTTCGGGTCGCTATGAGCAAGGCATGAAGATGCACCACGTGCGTATCGGAAAAGATGTTAACGTCAGCGATGCCTTGACCTTTATGGCGGGTGACCGTGAGCGTGCCGAAGTGGCATATCCTGGTGATATTATTGGTTTACATAACCATGGGACCATTCGTATCGGTGATACTTTCACCCAAGGTGAAAAGTTCCGCTTTACCGGTGTGCCAAACTTTGCACCTGAAATGTTCCGCCGTATTCGTCTGCGCGATCCGCTCAAGCAAAAACAATTGCTTAAGGGCTTAGTGCAGTTGTCAGAAGAAGGCGCTGTGCAGGTGTTCCGTCCATTAGACTCGAACGATTTAATCGTTGGTGCTGTAGGTGTACTGCAGTTTGAAGTGGTTGTTGGCCGCTTAAAGAGCGAGTACAACGTTGAAGCGATTTACGAAGGTATTAGCGTTTCAACTGCACGCTGGGTTTATTGTAAAGATGAGCGTAAGCTAGAAGAGTTCCGCCGCAAATGTAGCCAAAACTTGGCACTCGATGGTGGCGATAACTTAACTTATATTGCGCCAACTATGGTTAACTTAAATCTTTCGATGGAAAGATACCCTGATATCGAGTTCGCTAAAACACGCGAACACTAACAGGTAAGTGACTCTAGGGTAAAAGGCGGTGATTCACCGCCTTTTTTGTATCTAAAATTTGAGGGGTGACTGATGATAAGTTGGATAACTCGAACGTGGCAGGCTTATATCCGTTGGTGCGACAAGATGGGGCTGACACCGGAGAATCGCCGCTGTTGTATGCCTCGATTGGAGGACCCGCCATTAGTCCGCAATAAGCCGAATTGCCAAGAAAAGGCTGCTGCATCCCATGGAGAGACAAAATCGGAGTAATGGATTGATGATATTAGATACCCACGCGCACCTCGATTTTGTCGAGTTTGATAGTGACCGCGATCAAGTCATACAGCGTATGCATCATGCGGGCATCGATAATCTGATTATCCCAGGAGTATCACCACAACACTGGACTAAACAATTGGCCATTGCTGAGCAATACCAGTGTTATTTTGCCTTAGGGATCCATCCTTGGTTTTGCCCGGAAGATGTTGATAAGGCCATCACAGAATTAACATTACAGGTTGCTCAGTTACGAGAATCTCCCCGTTTTGTTGCCATTGGTGAGTGTGGGTTAGACAAACTTTATGCTGACAATTGGAGCAACCAGTTAGCATTTTTTGACGCTCAGTTGGCGCTTGCTTATGAGCAAAATTTGCCTGTTATCGTCCATGCCGTCAAAGCACATCAAGAAGTATTGTTCCATTTAAAGCGCCATAAACTCCCAAAAGCGGGCGTAATACACGCCTTTTCTGGCAGTCCTGATATTGCACTCGAATACACTAAGCTAGGTTTTAAACTTGGCATTGGTGGTTTAGTGATGAATCCGAATGCGAAAAAACTGCTCAAAACTGTCAGTGAATTGCCCTTAGAAAGTTTCCTACTTGAGACTGATTCTCCAGCCATGACTCCACTAAATGTTACAGAAAAACGGAATCAACCCGCTAATGCTGTACTTTTTATAGACAAAATTGCAACTTTGCAAAAAAAATCTAGTGTTCTAATATCAGAACACTTGGTGTCGAATGCAATGCAACTGTTTGACCTTTAGTTGTTTTTGGTTAAACAGG
Source organism: Shewanella decolorationis (assembly GCF_004354305.1). Taxonomy (NCBI): domain Bacteria; kingdom Pseudomonadati; phylum Pseudomonadota; class Gammaproteobacteria; order Alteromonadales; family Shewanellaceae; genus Shewanella; species Shewanella decolorationis. The sequence goes on from NZ_CP037898.1 coordinate 965,346, forward strand.
TGTAGGTCGCAATAGCATTTTGCGCTAAGCGGTTGAAATTAAACTCCAAAATTTTGATCAAAACGACGATTTTCGACTTTCTCTCGGGTATAATCTGACTCGGAAATAGGTTGATTAACAACATAATTAAAAAGTGTTAACAATAGGGTGATGGTTAATGAATATATTGATGAGCTTAGTAGGGGTGGTCGTCCTACTTGCGATAGGTTTCCTCCTATCGAATAACAAAAAAGCAATTAACTTGCGTACTGTGGGTGGTGCATTAGCCATCCAGGCTGCCTTCGGTGGTTTTGTACTGTACGTTCCTGTGGGTAAAGATATCCTGAAAGGTGTATCTGACGCTGTTTCAAGCGTTATCGGTTATGCACAAAACGGTATCGGCTTCCTGTTCGGTGATTTAGCTAACTTCAAACTTGGCTTTATCTTCGCGGTAAACGTGTTGCCAGTTATCGTGTTCTTCTCTTCTTTAATCGCCGTTCTGTACTACTTGGGCGTAATGCAGTGGATCATCCGTATCATCGGTGGTGGTCTGCAAAAAGCATTAGGCACAAGCCGTACTGAATCTATGTCTGCGACAGCTAACATCTTCGTTGGTCAAACTGAAGCGCCGTTAGTGGTTCGTCCATTCATTCCTACAATGACTCAATCAGAACTGTTTGCGATCATGGTGGGTGGTTTAGCTTCTATCGCAGGTTCAGTACTGGCTGGTTACGCACAAATGGGCGTGCCTATTGAGTACTTAGTTGCTGCGTCATTCATGGCGGCACCAGGTGGTCTATTAATGGCTAAACTGATGCACCCAGAGACTGAAGTGGCTAAAAACGACATGGATGAATTACCTGAAGATCCTGATAAGCCAGCTAACGTATTAGACGCTGCTGCTGCGGGTGCTTCATCTGGTATGCACTTAGCGTTAAACGTAGGTGCAATGCTGTTAGCCTTCGTTGGTTTGATCGCAATGATCAACGGCATCATCGGTGGTGTAGGTGGTTGGTTTGGTGTTGAAGGTTTAACACTGGAACTGATCCTTGGTTACATCTTCATGCCTTTAGCTTTCTTAATCGGTGTACCTTGGAACGAAGCGCTGGTTGCTGGTTCTTTCATCGGTCAGAAGATCGTTGTTAACGAATTCGTAGCTTACCTGAACTTTGCTCCATACTTAAAAGACATCGCTGATGGCGGTATGGTTGTCGCTGAAACTGGTTTAGCTATGACTGACAGAACCAAAGCAATTGTTTCGTTTGCTCTGTGTGGTTTCGCTAACTTGTCATCAATTGCGATTCTGCTGGGTGGTTTAGGTGCTATGGCTCCTAACCGTCGTCACGATTTAGCTAAAATGGGTGTTCGTGCTGTTATCGCCGGTTCTTTAGCTAACTTAATGAGTGCAACAATTGCGGGTCTGTTCTTAGCTATCTAAGTGCAGAAACGTTGGGGAGTCTCTCCCCACTAACTGGGCCTTGACCATGCAGGGCAGGGCCTAAGTTAATTCAACCATTTTCCAATAGTGATTCCTGAAGTGAGTAGTTTCTCCGATTGTCTAAGGTAGATGACGGTTAAACTATAGCTGTAATGCTGCCTAAACTGTCGTGATGTACGGTTAAGTTAATTAGTCGTAAACAATAAGTCGCGACTTTGTTCACAATTAAGAATTTTGTGTTCGTGATTTTACGCCAGATTATTGAGATTTTTTTTAATCGAGGTAAAATGCGAGCGCCACAAAAAGAACGCTACCCTAGACGGTAGCAACCAAAATAATGGGGTTGATGATGAAAAACGTTAAAACTTTAGCTTTAGCCGCTACAGCAGTAGCTGCAATCTCTGGTAACGCATTTGCTGCAGACCGTACAGACCTTCACGGTTCTGACTACAAGTGGATGCAGTTCAACGCTATGTACTCTATTGGCGAAAAGCCAGAGAACCCAGCGGCAGGTGACCAACACAACTACTTAGAAATGGAGTTCGGCGGCCGTTCAGGTATTTTCGATCTGTATGGTTATGTTGACGTATTTAACTTAGCAAACCAATCAAGCAGCAACGGTGACAAGAACCCAGGTTCAGGCAAAAGCAAACTGTTCATGAAATTTGCTCCACGTGTGTCTATCGATGCATTAACGGGTAAAGATTTATCTTTCGGCCCAGTACAAGAAGTTTACTTCTCAACTCTGTTCAACTGGGACGGTAATGTTGGTTCAGGCGTTAACTCTACTTTCTGGGGTGTTGGTGCTGACGTAAACGTGCCTTGGTTAGGCAAAACAGGTATGAACCTGTACGGTTACTACGACATGAACGCGAAAGAGTGGAACGGTTACCAATTCTCTGCTAACTGGTTCAAGCCTTTCTACTTCTTCGACAACAAGAGCTTCCTGTCATTCCAAGGTTATATCGATTACCAATTCGGTGCTGATGAAGCTTATTTCCCTAACAAAGATAATGTTGTTATGAAGGGACTTAGTAGCAGCGGTGGTAATATCTTCTTCGGTCTATACTGGCACTCAGATCGTTACGCTCTGGGTTATGGTCTAAAAGGCTTTAAAGATGTTTACTTACTGACAGACGATGGCGCTACTGGCCTAGAATCAACAGGTTGGTCACACTACCTGTCAGCTACTTACAAGTTCTAATTTCTTGTAAGAGCCGTTGGAGCCGCGATGGCGGCTCCATCTTTTATGTGTCATGAATCTTTATCTAAACCCATTTATAATTCGAGCAGTGCGTTTATATAAAGGTTTGTGTTTTTCTCGCGCTAAAACGGATTTTTCGCGGAAAAGTAGGAACAAGACATTATTCGTATCCTCTCTTCCGGTCTTCAAGGATTCAAGTCGTGATCACTTATAGTCAATTTAAGTGTCAGGATGCCTAGTTATATATAGGCAAGATTGAATACCTAATAAAAATGTAATTTGCCCTACACAAATTACTCGGCATCGCCTGAAGGCCCGGCCATATAAAAATAATCAAAATAATGCCACCTCTAAGCGTTGCTTATAAGCGACTGATTTCTGTTTATTTGTTTTTTCTTTTGGAGAGCTATTATGACTGATTTAAAAAAAGCAGCACAACGCGCCATCGAGCTTATGGATTTAACCACCTTAAACGATGACGATACCGATCAGAAGGTGATCGATCTGTGTCACAAAGCCGTGACGCCAGCGGGTAATACTGCTGCCATCTGTATCTATCCTCGCTTCATTCCTATCGCACGTAAGACCCTCGATGAATTGGGCGCCGAAGACATTCAAATCGCGACAGTAACCAACTTCCCACACGGTAACGACGATATCGCTATCGCGGTATTAGAAACCCGTGCCGCCGTTGCCTATGGTGCCGATGAAGTCGACGTGGTATTCCCTTACCGCGCGCTGATGGAAGGTAACGAAACAGTCGGCTATGAGTTAGTCAAAGCCTGTAAAGAAGCCTGTGGTGAAGTATTACTGAAAGTGATTATTGAATCGGGTGTATTAGCCGATCCTGCGCTTATTCGCCGCGCTTCTGAACTGTCTATCGATGCGGGCGCAGATTTTATCAAGACTTCTACTGGTAAAGTGCCAGTCAACGCGACACTTGAAGCGGCTGAAATCATGCTAACTGTGATCAGTGAAAAGAACACCAAGGTGGGCTTTAAGCCTGCTGGTGGCGTACGTGATGCTGCTCAAGCTGCAGAGTTTTTAGGTGTGGCTGAGCGTATTCTCGGTGCAGATTGGGTTTCTCCACGTACCTTTAGATTTGGTGCTTCAAGCTTACTCAACAGCTTGTTACACACATTAGAATTAGCCGATGCGCCTAAGCCGACTCAAGGCTATTAATCGAACATTGCATCTCGATTAATACCAAAATCGTATATCGAAACTAATTAAGTGTGACCTAAATCTAGTTGGAAACATCAAAACTTCGATAGCATGTAATTGTAATATTGCTACAGTTTTGATGTTTCATTGCAAAGCTAAATAACGGATATGTTGTATTAGTATTTAGCTTGGAGGCAGTATCATGTTTCTAGCTCAAGAAATTATACGTAAGAAACGCAATGGTTTAGCCTTGAGTACCGAAGAGATCCAGTTCTTCGTTAAGGGTATAACCACCAATGCAGTGTCGGAAGGTCAGATCGCCGCATTGGGCATGGCTGTGTATTTTAATGACATGAATATGGATGAAAGAATCGCTTTGACCACAGCAATGCGTGATTCTGGCACTGTACTCAATTGGCAATCACTTGGGCTTAATGGCCCTGTCATCGATAAGCACAGTACTGGTGGTGTCGGTGATGTGATTAGTCTGATGCTCGGCCCTATGGCTGCTGCCTGCGGTGGTTATGTACCGATGATTTCGGGTCGCGGACTCGGACACACAGGCGGCACGCTCGATAAGTTCGACGCTATTCCCGGTTATCAAACCGAACCTTCGAGTGAATTGTTCCGCAAAGTGGTTAAAGACGTTGGTGTGGCGATTATCGGCCAAACTGGCGATCTGGTTCCCGCTGATAAACGTTTCTACTCCATCCGTGACAACACTGCGACCGTCGAATCCATCTCCCTCATTACCGCCTCTATTCTCTCTAAGAAATTAGCTTGTAGTCTCGATGCATTGGCGATGGACGTTAAAGTCGGTAGCGGCGCATTTATGCCAACTTACGAAGCCTCTGAAGAGCTTGCTCGCAGTATTGCTGCGGTAGCCAATGGCGCAGGCACTAAAACGACGGCCTTACTCACCGACATGAACCAAGTATTAGCCTCATGTGCGGGTAATGCGGTTGAAGTGAAAGAAGCCATCGACTTCTTAACCGGTGCTTACCGTAATCCTCGTCTGTACGCTGTGACTATGGGTCTTTGCGCCGAGATGTTACTCCTTGGTGGCTTAGCTACTGATGAAGCGGATGCCCGTGCCAAGTTAAACCGTGTACTCGATAATGGCCGTGCTGCCGAGATCTTTGGCAAGATGGTTTCAGGCCTCGGTGGCCCTGTCGATTTTGTCGAAAACTACAGTAAATATTTACCGCAATCGCAAATTATTCGCCCGGTCTTTGCTGATACCCAAGGTTATGCCTACAGCATGGACACCCGTGAACTCGGTTTAGCCGTGGTTACCTTAGGTGGTGGTCGTCGTAAACCTGGTGATGCACTCGACTACAGTGTCGGTCTGACGCAAGTCTGTGCCCTTGGCGATAAGATTGATGCTTCTACGCCGATTGCCGTTATCCACGCGCAATCCGAAGATGCCTTTGCTCAGGCGGAAGAAGCGGTGAAAAAAGCGATTCGTATTGATGAAGTCGCTCCAGAAAAAACACCTGAGATCTATGCTTATATTCGAGCTTCGGATCTTTAAGGAAGAATTATGAAACGTACAGTTATAATGATGTTGGATTCCTTTGGCGTGGGCGCAGCTGGTGACGCCGCCAAGTTTGGGGATCTAGGTGCTGACACTTTTGGCCATATCGCTAAAGCGTGTGCTGAAGGTAAAGCCGATATCGGCCGTGAAGGTCCATTAACGCTGCCAAACTTAGCACGTTTAGGTTTGGCCCATGCCGCGATGGAAAGCACCGGGGCGTTTGCGCCAGGCTTTGCGGACAATGTTGAGCTGATTGGTGCCTATGGCCACGCTCAGGAATTAAGTTCGGGCAAAGATACCCCGAGCGGTCACTGGGAAATGGCGGGTGTGCCCGTATTGTTCGACTGGGGCTATTTCAGCGAGCACCAAAACTCGTTCCCTAAAGAGCTGACCGATAAGATTTTGGCCCGTGCGGGACTCGATGGCTTTTTAGGTAACTGCCATGCTTCTGGTACTGCGATTCTGGAAGAATTAGGCGAAGAGCATATGCGTTCTGGCAAGCCGATTTTTTACACCTCGGCGGATTCGGTATTCCAGATCGCCTGCCATGAAGGCACATTTGGTTTAGAAAACTTATATCGTCTTTGCGAAATTGCCCGTGAAGAGTTAGAGCCGTACAACATTGGCCGCGTGATTGCGCGTCCATTCGATGGTACAGGCCCAAGCGACTTTGCTCGTACAGGTAACCGTAAGGATTACTCCCTCGAGCCGCCAGCGAAGACAGTATTAGATAAGTTAAAAGCCGCTGGTGGTGAAGTGGTGAGTGTGGGCAAGATTGCCGATATTTACGCTTACTGTGGCATCACCAAAAAGGTGAAGGCAAACGGTTTAGAAGCGCTATTTGATGCGACGTTAGCCGAAGTGAAATCAGCGGGTGAAAATACTATCGTATTCACTAACTTTGTTGATTTTGACTCCCACTATGGTCACCGCCGTGATGTGGCAGGTTATGCGAAAGGGCTAGAGTATTTCGACTCGCGTTTACCTGAAATGCTCGCGCTGCTGGATGAGGACGATCTGTTAATCCTCACCGCCGACCATGGTTGCGATCCAACGTGGCAAGGTACTGACCATACCCGTGAATATGTGCCTGTATTGGCCTATGGCGCAGGACTGAAAGCCGGTTCACTCGGTCGCCGCAACAGCTTCGCCGATATCGGCCAATCTATCGCAAGCTACTTCAAGCTTGAGCCGATGGAATACGGTGAGTCGTTTATCTAAGTAAACGTGCAAGATCTCGATTTGGCGGCCAGCATTGGGCCGCCAGTAAACAAAGACTTAAGTCTTAATAAAATAAACAGGGGTTATTTCGATGGCAACACCACACATTAATGCTGTAGAGGGCGCATTCGCTGAGACGGTTCTGTTTCCAGGCGATCCATTACGTGCAAAATATATTGCTGAAACATTCTTAGAAAATGTTGAGCAAGTGACTGACGTTCGAAACATGCTAGGTTTTACCGGTACTTACAAAGGTAAACGTATTTCTGTTATGGGTTCTGGCATGGGTATTCCTTCATGCTCAATCTATGCAACTGAATTAATTAAAGACTACGGCGTTAAGAACCTGATCCGCGTGGGTACTTGTGGCGCGATCAGCACTGACGTTAAAGTGCGCGATGTGATCATCGGCATGGGTGCTTGTACCGATTCGCAAGTTAACCGTTTACGTTTCAAAGGCCAAGATTTCGCTGCTATCGCGAACTACGAGCTGATGAATGCCGTGATCGAGTCTGCCAAAGTGAAAGGCACTAAGATCCGTGTTGGTAACGTTTTCTCTGCCGATCTGTTCTACACTCCTGATCCACAAATGTTTGACGTGATGGAAAAAATGGGCGTGTTAGGCGTAGAAATGGAAGCCGCTGGTTTATACGGTGTTGCCCATGAATTCGGTGCCCGTGCACTGTGTGTGGTAACTGTATCTGACCATATCCGTACTGGTGAAAAAACCACTTCTGAAGAGCGTCAAACCACGTTCAACGATATGATCGTGATGACATTAGACGCAGCAATTACGCTGTAATCTGTCGCTAATCTCGTCATAAGAAAAGGGTTCGCACTGCGAACCCTTTTCTATTGTCTCTGACCCCAAGACGCTTCAGTTTGGGCTGATACGTCTCAATTAACCCGTAGAATCGGTATCTAAATCGCTCGGTTGAGTTAGGGTTTTCTCTGTGTTGGATTTCGCCGCATTGGTTTTCACGCGGCGTACCGATTTTACCTTAGGTTTATTTGGTGCGGGCGTTGAGCTTTGCGGCTCAGTTGTTGAAGCTGTCACTTGGGTCGCCTGTGCCTTGGTATCCACTTTAGACTGCGACAGAGACGTAGACTCAGATGATGACTTGTCCTTAGTATCTTTCTCTGGTTTAAGCTCCGGTTCCGTATCAAGCGCTTTCTCTGATGCAACTCTTTCTGGCGCAAGCACAGCTTTTGTCCCTGTGGTTACTTTGGTTTTCCTTGCTTTATATTCGGCAATGGCTTCATTGCTGTCTTCATTTGGCGCTTTACTTGCTACCGATTTCTCCAAGGGCTGAGTGTCAAGGTCTGTTGCTTCTTTGCTTTCTTTGGTCTTCTTAGCTTCTATCGGCTTTTGAGCGGCCTCAGTGTCACTTGCGATAACAGCATCTTGCTGCGTATCTTGATTATCTGCGGGCGTAGCTTCCTCAGCTGCTTTTATAGCTTTATTTTTCTTAGGATTTTTACGTAATTTGGCGCGGGTGCGACGGCGGTCAAAATCGGCGCGCTTAAAAGATAAGGCGCGCGATAACAACATGCCGATAAGGCCAGCAACCAGAAGCATCATTTGCTGCTGCTCCATATTCAGGTTATGCGCTTCTTTGATTTCATTAAAAAATAGTTTGGTATCGAGCCTAACCTCGACATAGCCTAAATTCTTTCCATCTTGGATCACGGGTTCGACATAGGGCGGATATTTACTCAGGAGCAAACTCATGTCTTCGGATTCGGGATCTAAGGCTTCCTTGGTAATACTTTGGGCGAAGGCTAAGCGTATACCTTGGTCGCTGAAAATGGCCGCCGAAATCACCTTAGGATCTTCGACTAATGCGCTAGCCAGCCATTGGAGCTGTTCATCGTTTTGCAATTGTAGGGCGGGCGTCGCGCTGTAGGCCGTTTGTTGCACCAGTAATCTAGCCATCTTTTGCGTTTGGGACTTTAGAAGCAGCTGACCTTGTAGTAGGCTTGTCTGCCACAATTGCACTAAGCCGACCATCAAGGTCAAGGCGATGGCGATTTGGAGCAGTCTACTGATTTTATGGCTTTTCTTTAGCCCTTTAAGATATAACACTTTGACCCTTAATAGTGAGAGCGCTTGCCTAATCATAATTGATTCTGAGTGAGCCCGATAGTTGGAGAACACGAGTCCTATGGAAAGCTTGAACCAAAATGCGCTGTTTGTATGGTTAGCTGCTAGCCCTTCACCTCGCTTTGAATATCAGGGGCTTGGTTTCGAGGCTTATCAGGAATCGTCTACGCGGCCATCCCAGAGCGGATATGCTATGCGTCTGATTTACGAAGATTTAAGCATTGAAGACTCATTAGCAGCTTGGATTGTTTCTCTAGCTAAAAGCCTTAAATTAACTTCGCTCTCCATCGCACCTATTCGCCGTCAAGTGGCGCTACACTGCGTTGAAGTCGTGCTTCCCGTGGAGCCGAGTGCCGAGCTGTTAGCTACTTGTCCATCGCAGGTGGAGTTACACCTTATTCGCGGCCCATTACCTAAACTGAGCGAGCCGGGTTTATTGGTGATGGACATGGATTCTACCGCGATCCAAATTGAATGTATCGACGAACTTGCCGCAATGGCAGGGGTAGGCGAGCAAGTGGCGGCAATCACGGAGCGCGCCATGCAGGGCGAGCTGGATTTCGAGCAGAGTTTGCGCCAAAGGGTTGCCCAGCTTCAGGGTGCTGATGCCAAGATCATCCAAACCTTGTGTGACACTTTGCCACTGATGCCGGGCCTTGAGGCCATGCTGACCGAGCTTAAGTCGCACCATTGGCGTTTGGTTGTTGCGTCAGGAGGCTTCACGCCGTTTGTTGGTCACTTAAAACAGCTGCTGAATTTAGACGCGGCATTTGCCAACGAATTAGTGATTGTGGACGGCAAGCTCGCGGGAACCGTTACGGGGAAAGTCGTCGATGCCCAGTTTAAGGCCGATGTCGTTAACCGTTGTAGCCAAGACTGGCAGATCCCAGTTGGGCAGCGTGTTGCCATCGGTGACGGTGCCAATGATATTCCTATGGTGCAGGCGGCGGACTTTGGGATTGCCTTCCATGCCAAGCCTAAACTTGCGGCGGCGGCTGATGCGCGGATCCGCAGTTTAGACCTACGCGTACTGCCTTATCTGCTGCAGTTTTAACTCATCCTCTGTATCAGAGTCGTTTACATTAGAGTAATGACTCTTGTTTTTTGACGCTTAGCTGGTAGTTTAGTGTTCATTAATGGACTACCAGCGACAGACTTTGACTTCCTCTGCATCCCAACACTCGGCGCCAACGCCCGCACAAACTTCCCTCTATATTCCGTACCGAGATGGGCAGCTGCATCTGCGTCAGTTGTTGCCTGCTAATGCGGATTTTTCGAAGCCACCGATCTTGATGTTACATGGTGCCATGTCCAATGGCCGAGTATTTTACAGCCAAAGTGGCCGAGGCTTAGGATGCTTTCTCGCTCAGGCGGGCTTTGTGGTGTATGTGCTGGATACGGCGGGCAGAGGTTTGAGTCTACCCAAAATTGCGCGTGGCTTTACTCTCGGGCAAGGGGAGGTGATCCGCGAACAGCTGCCATTAGTGCAGCAGCATATTTTGAATATGCATCAACAGCTTTGTCAGGAGCAGGGGAAACCTGCACCATCGCAGCTGCATTGGTGTGCGCATTCTTGGGGTGGCGTGTTGATGGCGAGCGCCTTAGCGCGTTACCCAGAATTACAGCAAAGTGTGCGGTCACTACTGACTTTTGGCAGTAAACGCACGATTCGAGTGAAGTCCTTTAAAAAATGGTTGATGGTCGATGTGTTTTGGAATCGTCTCGCCCCGAGTTTAGCCGTCGGACAGGGGTATCTCGCCGCCGATAAGCTGCGTGTCGGTATGGATAACGAGAGCCGCGCATCGTTAACTCAAAGCATAGATTGGGTGCGTGGAGAGTGGCGTGACCATGATGATGGCTTCGATTACGGCAAGGCGGCGAAGGCGGCCAATTGGCCCGTCGCGTGGTTTATTGCCGGGCAAAATGATACTGTGCTTGGACATCCCGAAGATGTCGCCGATATGATCTCTGAGTGTGGTTTTCGCCAAGTGAAATATACTCTGCTCTCAAAGGCGAACGGCTTTAAACACGACTACGGCCATGCGGATATGCTGACCCATCTGGATGCGATGGGGGACCATTTTCCAATGATCCGCGATTGGTATCTCGGATTTGAATTAGCGGTGTTAAAAGACTAGGGCGACGTGCTCTCACTTATTTTTGCAGCGCAGGGTAGCGCAGCTCCACCTCTTGGGTGATATCGAGTAGTTCCCCTACACCGATAATCCGCCAGAGTTGTTCCTCGAGTTGTTTCGCCCTGTGGTTTGCATGGATATTGATGTATTCCAATTCGCGGCGCAGATAACCCATATCCGGTTTCTCGGTCGCTCCACGGTAAATCCGCAGCGCCATAAAGCGTCCCGCCAGTTTGCTTTGGTTGATAAAGGCGATTTTGGCCTGCGCATCCCTAAGCTCGGTGGCGGGAACACATTTTAAATGGAATTGGCCGCGGGACTGGCGGGTCAATTGGATAAATACCTCAATAAAATCCATATCTTGCTGTGGCTTCATTTGGCGAATAGGATCGAGAATATCCCGTTTAAAGAATCCATCTTTTAACAGCGGAGCGAGATTATATTGCAGGGTATCCGAGGAGCCTGCGGCAAAAATATCGCTAATTTCATCATGTTCAGTGCTGACACCTAGGCAGGCGACTTGGGCTGATTTTGTTGTTTTCTCAACAAAATAGGGGACTGAGTGTAGCTCGCGTAAAAGGATGTTTTTTAAGCCATCAGAAAGTTCGTTTGCTTCACTATTATTTTCAGTGAGTTGCTCAAGTTTTTCGCGATTGTGAGCGAGCAGCTTATTTAAAAACTCAACGCCAACATGGGGGGTATGTCCCATGACCGCGGCTAAATGAAGAGTCACGCCATTTTTACGGGTACGCACTAGGCGATAGGGCAAATTATCTAGTTGGGTTTTACCCGCAATAGTCTGCAACTTAGGCAAACTAATCATTAATGGTTTATTCGCAACAAACGCTGCGGGATTATCTAAGGTGAGTTGCATGCCGCGCCCAGAAATATCTAAGGTAATCCCAGTCGCTTTTATGCCTCCTTGTGACACATTCACTAAGGTTTTAAAGGCGAAACGCGCTTCCTGCCTACGCTCACTAAATTGCATCGAAATTGGCTTAATTTGATGTGCGGTGAGGCGCTGCTGACCAAAGGTCTTGAGCGCATTGGCATTACTATCGTCTTGCCAGGCTTTATAGGTCGCTCTTTCATCCTCGTTGGTCAGATCGATAAGTTGCAGCATATGGCTGAACTGGGCTAATTGTTGCTCTACCAGCGGGCTGTATTTAGCTTCATCCCCTGGCAAGGTCGCACGGCGATAGCCTTTCGCATGGTAAATCTTATCGGGAATAAGCTTAAAAATACGCCAGCTTGGTTTTGTTGAGGCAAAACCTAGGAATAAGGGCATCATGCCCTTGGATTTTAATTCGGCTAAGGTGGCGGAATAAAAATATAACGCGCCTTGGGCATTGTAGGTAAAACTAAAAAACAGTCCGTAATCCGGATTTTCAGGGTGGCTGAGCAGCGCAGAGAGCCGCGCGGGTGTCAGCATGGCGGGCAGCTGGCTGATATCATTCTCATCTTGAAAATAATGTACTATCTGCTGATTGTCGCGGCTTAGCAGCATATGGCTAATCGATTGCGTTTGTTGATTAAAAAACAAAGGCAAATGCGGCAAATGTGGAAGATAGTGGCGTTCAAAGCCTAGGCCTGATGCTGTCACCAAGACATCGTTCACATCGAGTTTGTAGCGGAGTTTGTAGCCCCTAATCAAATTACCTAGCATTTCACCTAGTGCGTCAGTGCCACTAATTCGCTTTAACCTTAGCCAAATAAACTCACCGTTGGCTTGGCTGTCGACAATTTGATAATCGACCCCGAGTTGCAGATCGGGATAATAATATTCCTCGCTCAGCTCGAGCAATTTGACCTTGAGAGGCTTGTCGAGATCGAAGGGATGATTCGCCCCCAAGCGAATACGCGCGCCACCAATGGATAAGTCCACGGTGATCCCCGGCATTTCGGTTCGCCCGGGTTGCGAAACTGCAATACGGATACTGTAATTCATCCGCTCTTCGGCGCGGTTAAAATAGCTGCCGAGCACCACACCCGGAACCATAAAAGGTTCGGGTTCAACGCCGTCCGTTTGTTGTGTCACCTGACGTAGCTTTTGTCGCCGTTGTTGATGAGCAGCGATGACGTATTCATACACGCCCAGCGTATATTTATTACGATATAAGGACATCGCTTCTTGCAGACTATGTTTGGCAGGCTCATCCAGGAAATGACGTTGTTGGCCAAGCATGACTTCGGTGCAGGGTAACTCAGATTTGTCCCTAAGATCGATAATCCGAGTGCAGGGCGAGGCCAAACGATTCAACTCCATTTTCAACAGAAAACGGGTGGAATTGTTTTCATCGGCAGTCAGCTGCTGAAAAATCTCTTGGAAATTGGGTTCCATGAGTAGCGGCTTGAGCTGTTCTATGAGCGCATTATGGTTATCTAAACTCATGTAGGGATCTTTTCTAATGCTTATTTCATCTCAAGCTAAGTGAAACTCATGTCTTCAGATGGTTTGGGTATATGCCGTGCTGTGTTAGTCTTATGTCGGCAGTATTCATAGTTACTTAAATTGATTTTATACAGATTTTAATAAGTTATGGCAAAGAATAAAACCGCGTACGTGTGCAATGAGTGTGGACAAGATTTTCCACGTTGGCAAGGGCAGTGCAGTGCTTGCCACGAGTGGAATACCATAACCGAAGTGCGTTTAGGTGCCGCTTCGCCTGGACGGGGAACGAAGTTTGCGGGTTATGCCGGTGCTGGCAGCAGCGAGGTTAAAACCTTAGATCAAATAGATCTCAATGCCTTACCTCGTATTGTGAGCCATTTTGGCGAGCTCGACCGCGTACTTGGGGGCGGCATAGTCCCAGGCTCCGCGATTCTGATTGGTGGTCACCCCGGTGCTGGTAAGAGTACGTTGTTGCTTCAAACACTTTGTTATCTTGCCGAGCAAATGCCAGCGCTTTATGTCACAGGGGAAGAATCCCTGCAGCAAGTCGCTATGCGGGCCCATCGCTTAGGGCTGCCGACCAATAAATTGAGGATGTTATCCGAGACCAGTGTGGAGCAGATTTGCGAAGTAGCCCTGCAAGAATCGCCAAAAGTCATCGTCGTCGACTCTATTCAAGTTATGCACATGAGCGATGTGGCTTCGAGTCCGGGCAGTGTATCGCAGGTACGTGAATCGGCCTCCTATTTAACTCGCTTTGCTAAGCAAAACGGTATTGCCGTGATTATGGTAGGGCATGTCACCAAAGACGGCAGCCTCGCTGGGCCTAAAGTGCTCGAGCACTGTATCGATTGCTCAGTGATGTTTGAAGGGGATAGCGACAGCCGTTATCGCACCCTGCGCTCCCACAAGAACCGTTTCGGAGCGATTAACGAGTTAGGCGTATTCGCCATGACCGAGCGCGGTTTGAAGGAAGTAGCTAACCCTTCGGCGATTTTCCTCTCCCGCGGCGAGGAGGAATCCTCGGGCTCCTTAGTCATGGTGGTGTGGGAAGGCACGCGTCCGCTGTTGGTTGAATTGCAGGTGCTGGTGGACAATTCAGCCATGTCGAACCCGCGCCGTGTGGCAGTGGGGATGGATGCAAACCGTTTAGCCATGTTATTGGCTGTGATGCATCGCCATGGTGGTTTGCAAATGTCGGATCAGGACGTGTTTGTGAACGTCGTTGGTGGGGTTAAAGTGACGGAAACCAGTGCCGACTTAACCTTACTGCTGGCCATGGTGTCGAGTTTCCGTGGCGATATTTTACCGAGCGATTTGGTTGTGTTTGGTGAAGTGGGTTTATCTGGCGAAATTCGTCCCGTGCCAAATGGTCAAGAACGCTTAGTTGAAGCCGCGAAACATGGCTTTAAGCGGGCGATAGTGCCCCGCGCTAATGTGCCGAAAAAGCCGCCCGCAGGCATGGAAGTCGTAGGGGTGTCGAAACTATCGGAAGCGCTTGAAGCGATTTAATTTTCAATAAAAAAAACAGCGCCCAATGGCGCTGTTTTTTTATGGATTCTTCGGCGGTGCAGCCTGTTTCACACTCAACTTTTTCACTTAATCAGCGCTGTTGTGTTTTTCGATAAATAGCGCTAATTCACGATTCAGTATCGACGCATCGCCCAGGTTCAACTCAACGATGCGTTTCAGATGGCTGATACTATCAACATCAATAAAGTTACACTTCAATCCCAACTGTTGATTGCGTTGATGCACTAACTCGGTTTCCATTTGCAGCTCAATATCCGAGCCCTGCAAGCTAAAACTAAGGGTAATAGGCTCTCCTGCATGGCTGAAACCAGCAGGTTCTTCCACTAGAGCGCCATTCAGGCTGAGGTCAAGAATGGTGGTTTGCCATTGTTTATCGCCTTGGTGTAGCGACGCGCTTGCGGCAAACAAGATCCGTGAAAAATTGCGTCTTTCATCAATCACTAATTCTTTATCTTTCATAGTTTGTTAGTGCTCACCCCAGTCAATATGCCTAAGCATATGTCATATTCAGGTCGCTGTAAAAGCCCGGCAGTTTTTTGTGCAATAAAGCAACGCAGATCGCACATTTCACCTTTTCCTCATATGCAAATATGAAAAAGTATGAATAATTCAGTTAAGCAAAATAAGAGATGTTGAACATGGCCTATAGTGTGCTCGTTGTCGATGATGAAGCAGTGATTCGTGCGCGATTGAAAGGATATTTTGAAAAAGAAGGTTACCGCGTTGTCGAGGCGGCCGATGGCGAGCAGATGTGGCATGAGTTTAATCGTCAACATATTGATTTAATTATGTTGGACATTAATCTGCCTGGGGTGGATGGCTTAAGTTTAACTCGTGAGTTACGTAGCCGCTCCCATGTGGGGATTATCTTGGTCTCTGGCCGTGATGAATCAATTGATAAAATCGTTGGTCTCGAGATGGGCGCCGATGATTATGTGACTAAGCCCTTCGAGCTGCGGGAGCTATTGGTTAGGGTTAAAAATCTACTGTGGCGGATTTCTCTGGTAAAACAAGCCGAACAAGCGCTGGTGCAGGAATTATCCGAGCCCGACGATGTGATGAGTTTTGAAGGTTATCGGCTTGAATTAAACAGCCGTAAGTTGCGCCAAGGGGAGGAGATAATCAAGCTCACTAAGGCCGAGTTTGAGTTGTTAACCGCCTTTGCTTTGCATCCGCAGCAGGTACTTTCCCGCGAGCGCTTAATGCAGCAAACCAGTCATCGCAATCAGGATGTGAATGACAGAACCATAGATGTCATCATCCGCCGCCTACGTAATAAGCTTAATCCCGAACTCTTTGTTACTGTCCATGGTGAGGGTTATTTATTTGCCGCTAAGGTGGAGGACTAGGGTAAAGATTAAGGCCGTACTTGATATAAAGGATAAAAATCCGCTTCAGCGAGGCTAACGCTAAGATCCGATAGGGTATTTGGTGAAGTCGTGCGCTCAACGATAGCAGGACCTATATCGCCAAAAGGCGCAGCGCCTTCGAGCTGTTTTACCGTGACATCGATGGCGAGTTTGCCCTGTAACACGACCAAGTCATCATTGCTGTATACCACTTTTTGGCGTTTCAAGCCGCGTAGAATCGCAGGAGATAAGTAACTGCTCACCAGCTTAATGTCTTGCGTCAGCTGTTTTTGTTTGAGGGTGCTGACGGCGGCTTCTATCGCCACGGCACTGCCGAGAATATAGTTGGGGCGCTGGGCTTTAAGCAGTATCTGTAATTGGTCGCGGTAGAGATTGCGATTGTTATCGGCATGCTGAATCGCACTGATACTGACATTGCTGCCCTCGAGGGCATGGCGAATGCCTTGTTCGACTAAATCTGTGCCGCCTAGGTTTTCAGGGCCCGCTAAGAGGGCCAAGGTGGTCGGCTGGGTTGGGGAATGCGCCTTGGCATCTGCCTTTATAAAATTGCCCGCGCTCAGTCCCATTTGATACCAGTTAACACCGATATGGGTCTGCACTTGCTCTGCATTGAGTTTATTGACTAGGGCGAGCACGGGTTTGGTTAACGGCTCAGAAAACTGTTCGAGCAGATTGGGACTCACGGCGCCGAGCAAAATCGCGTCGTAATCACCCTTCATACAGGCGCTTAATTGCTCGAGCTGTTTATCTTGATGGTAGTAGCTGCCTGCTTCGAACAGGTCCAGCGACACACCTAGGTGTTTCGCCTGTTGGATCAGGCCGTAGTTGATGCCAATCCAATAGGCATCTTTAAGATGAGGCACTAAGGCACAAATGCGCCAAGCCTGTTGTGCTTTACTCAGGGGATGATAATCAAGCGCCTGCGCCTGTTGAATTTTGGCATTAAAGGGATGGCGTTGCTCTAATGGCCAAGTTTGGCTGTTGGCGTCAGCAGTCGGTAAACATAACAGGCCAAAAGTGGTGAGTGTGAGCAAAGCTTGCCAAAATTTTCCCATTGTCTCGTATCATCCACAGTGATTATCTCGAAGGCATTGTAACAGAAGGAACAAGTGTGGCGCCTTTATCTTTATCGCGAAGTAGTTTAACCGGCAGACTCATGCTCGCCTTCGGCGTGCTTGGGGTATTGCTGTTGCTACTGGTTAGCTTAGGTAGCCTGAGTTTGCATTGGCTCAAACAGGCCGACAGTTACCTGTATGAAGAATCCTTACCCGCCTCTCAAGCCGCGCGCCAATTAGTGCAGGCCTCTAATGCCTTATCCGATGGCGTGACCCAGTTAGGCCAAGTGGAGGATGAGCGGCAGCGAGAGTTTATCGGCCGTAAGCTCAGCCTTGAAAGCGCCACAATGTTAAATAGCATCAAAGTGTTACTAACACTGGATGTGAACGAAGATAATCATTTATCCGTATTAGCAGGGCAAATCATCGAGCAATTAACCTTACTTGGTAAGAGTGTGGGCCAGCGCCTTACCTTGGGCGATGAGTTGCAGCTCAGGGCCCGCGAATTATCGGTTGCCGCAGGCCGAGCCTCTGAGCTATTGCAATCCGAATTAGCGGTTGTCGATTCGGCTATTTTGGCAAAACTCAGCCAAGCCTATCCGGATATTGCGGGGAATAAGCGCAGTGGCCAATTGCTCGATGATGTGATTGAGCGAGAGTTAGATGTGCAGGAGCAGCTCAACCGTGCGCTCAAGTTAGTACATCAAATTGCGCTGCTCAGTCAGTTATTTGAGGCATCCGAACTACAGTCTGAGCTGCAATTGAGTGTTCCCCGTTTATTGGCCACCTTTGCCAGTACTGCACCATCGCACCCCATGGCGCAGCATCATCCAACGCAAGGGATGGCTATCGAGCTGGCGACCACTGAGGCGCCAGTGGCAGAGGTGAGTATCGATTTAATGGCGCTCACCACTGTGGCTGAGCTTATCCGCGACCCCGGCAGGCTCAATGCCCTAAAAACGGAGCTGGCTATTCTTCTCCATACCCCAAAAATCATTAAATTACAGCGAGAACTGAGCCAAAGCCTGCAGCGCCAACAGCGGCAGCAGCAGGAGTTAGCGGAAAAACTCTATAGCCTCAATACGCGGGTGGACAGTGCACTTAATCAACAGCAGCAGCGGGCGGAGCTGGCGCGCAGTGATTATTTAATGCAGTTGTCTTACGCCCGCTTGGGGCTGTGGGGCACGGGCATATTAATGTTGGTTATCATCGCTGTTGTGGTTTATCGGGTGATCTATCGCGGCATTGCCTTGAGGTTAAATCAGGCGACCGAAGCCATGTCGCGCTTAAGTTTAGGGGACACCAATGTGAGCCTCGATGCCCACGGTGACGATGAGTTGACTGCCATGGCCAATGCCATCGAGGCATTTAAGCGAAAAACCGCCCACAACCTGAAATTACAGACGGATTTACGTCAGGTCGCCGATGAGCTGACCGAGCATAAAAAGGCCCTCGAACAAACCGTGGCCACCCGCACACAGGAATTGGCCGAAGCCAACCTGCGCCTCGATGCGGAGGCTAAAGGCCACGCTAAGGCAAGAATCGTTGCCGAGGAGGCGAGTCAGGCAAAATCCCAATTCCTGGCGACCATGAGCCATGAGATTCGCACTCCGCTCAACGGTTTACTCGGGACACTTACCTTACTCGGCCATAGCCAGCTACCGCCAGCGCAGCAACAGATGCTCGCGCTGTCGCAATACAGCGGCACGCTGCTGCAAACTGTGCTCAACGATATTCTCGATTTCTCCCGCCTCGAGCAGGGCAATTTAACCAATGAGCCGCGGCCAACGGATATCAACGCCCTGCTCGATGAAGTGCTGGCGATCATGGTGGCGGGCGCCAATCTCGCGGGATTGAGCCTAAGGCTGAATCGTCCCCAGTTTCCCGCGTGTATTCATATCGATGGCCCTAAGTTGAGGCAGGTGCTGTTTAACCTGATTGGTAACGGTATTAAATTCACCCCAGAAGGCGGCGTGAGTCTCAATGTCAGCGTACGAGGCGATAAGTTGGCCTTTGTGGTAGCTGATACCGGGGTGGGGATTGCGCCCGAGGTGCGCGAGCAATTATTTATGCCTTACTGCGTATTGCCTAATCAGGGGCGCAGTCGTGGGACGGGATTGGGGCTTGCCATCTGCAAACAGTTAGTTGAACTGATGGATACCGAGGGGCTGGGAATTTGGGTCAAGAGCGAACCTGGCAAGGGCAGTGAGTTTGGTTTTGAGCTGAGCTTTACCCAATGTGATAAGGCATTGGATACGCAAACTCAGGAGCAAAAACAGGTTAATCCCCTACGGGTGTTAGTGATTGAAGACAACAAGGTTAATGCCATGGTCGCGCAGGGATTTTTGGCGCATTTAGGCCACAGTTCCTGCTTGGCCATCAGTTGTCAGCAGGCGCTAGCGCATGTAAGTGGCGACAAGGCATTCGATGCCGTGATGCTAGATATCCAACTGAGTGATGGCTCTGGACTCACACTATTACCCCAGTTAAAGGCGTTATTCGCCAATGGCAAGGTGAAGTTTGCCGCCTTTACCGCGCAGATGCAGACAGAGGATCTTAGCCTGTATCGGGAGGCGGGGTTTGATACTGTATTAGCTAAACCCTTGAGCCTGCAAACCCTGACAGAATGGTTAGGTGTTGCGCGTGTGCCAACTTCAATGCCGACTTCACTAGGTGAATCATCGCCGCAATCGGCACAATCACTTCAATCGGCGAACAATGCCGAATCTACCAGCCAGAGCCATCAAGCCGAAACCTTGTTAGATCTTAACCAGTTACAGCAAGATATTGAGGTTTTAGGCGTGAAAGCCGTGAGTGATATGTTGACGCTCTATCGAACATCCAGTACTGAGCAAATGGAGCGACTCTCGGCGCTAAGCTCTGTGGCGCATTTCAGCGATGTTGGAAAACTATTGCACGCGCTTAAGGGCAGTAGTGCCAGCATGGGGCTAAAAGCACTGACCCAGTGCTGTCAGCAGTGGGAGAAAGCACTCAACACCACAGGGGAAAATGTATTGGATAGCAAAGCGGTGACTGAATTAACCGCCTGCTGGCAGGCGTCGATAACAGCGATTGAGCAGTGGCTCGCAATACAGGATTAGCGACAAAGTGTTAGCAACAAAGGATTAACGACAAGACGTTTGCACTAGGCGAGAGTCGTCCTGAGTCGTACATAAGCAAAACGTATTTCTGCCTAATCAATGCAAATCGAGTGATAAAAAAGCGGCTCCCATGGGAGCCGCATTTCGTTAACTTATTCCAGGACGAGACATGAGCCATTACCTTGAGCCTTAATGCGACTCAGGTTTAACGCTACTTAGGTTTAACGCTAATCGGGCTTTATGCTTATGGCGATTAATGCATTGCCTGTTCTAACTGCTGTTTATCTTGCTGCACCCAAGCTAAGGTGAGTGTGGCGAGGGCGCTGTAAAAGCCATTGCTGTGCTTGCTATCGCACTCAACGACCTTGGCGACAAACTTGGCTAACCATGAGTCGATACAAGCATTGAGGAAGTTTAACTGGGCGGCATCTTCACTGTGACAAGTTAAGTGTCCCATATAGGCGAGGATCACGGCTAAGTGATCGGCAGGCTCAGGGAAGTGACTCTGCACTTGCAGCTTGCTCTGGTGTAAAAACTCGCTCATTTGTTGATGCTGCTGCCCAAAGAGCAAGGGTTCTTCCTCGCGACTCAAGTACAGGCTGGCATAGGGCGAGGCACTGTGCTTCGTGCCTACTAGGAATAAACCGCAATAATCGGCGGCAAGTTCGAGCAAGGCTTCATCGCTCGTTAAGTCATTTAGCACCTTCTGTATGCTGGCCACTGGCGCACTAAACTCGGGCGCATAGCCCAGTTGTGTCCAGAATTGCTGCGCTTGCTCACTGGTGAGTTGCTTAAGGCGCTGCTCATCAATTTCACGGGCAAACAGAGAAGACAGTAGCTGATACACTAAGGCTCTGGCATGATTGATATCGACGTTGCTCATCGCATGTTCCTCAAGATTAACAGTGTCATGCACCTAGTTAACTAGGCGCATCGCCTTGTGGGCTCGGTTAGATTTCGACTTCGATAGGGCCATCGAAGGAGCTGACCTTAGGGACTTTGCCTTGGTATTTCTCAAACTCGACCAGACAAGTATAGGCTGAGCAGGCTTGAGCTAACTTAGAGGTGCCAATGTCTAAGGTCAGAGTATTTGGGTCACCATAGCTACACAGGGCACCGATTTCGGCGCCACCTTCGACGCTGCCATCTTTACCCACTGGGCCATACCATGCGCCTTCATGAATTCGCACTACGCCTTTAGGGAAGCGATCCGATACCACGGCGCCCGCTAACAGTTGGCCACGGTCGTTAAAGACGCGCACTATATCACCATCTTTAATGCCGCGCGCTTTGGCATCCACAGGGCTGATATAGATGGGTTCGCGACCATTAACTGTGTAGGTTTCGCGGTATTCCTTCGACTCACACATCTGTGAGTGCAGACGCTTATCCGGATGGCAAGACTGTAGCCACACAGGATATTTGTCTGAACCTGGGCCACCATGGCTACGCTCGGCTTTTTCCATCCAAATTGGATGGCCTTGGCAGTCGTCATAACCGAACTGTTCAATCTTACGGCTGAAGATTTCAATCAAGCCAGAAGGCGTGCCTAGTGGGTTGATTTCAGGATCGTTTCTAAAGTCGGCGTGGCGCGTCCATAGCTCGCCTTCACCAAAGTGCACATAACCTTGCTTCCAGAAGGTGGCAAAATCTGGCATCTCATACTTACCCGCGTTCGCGGCTTTACACTCGTTATAGAGGGTTTCTATCCACTCCATTTCGCTCATATTGCGGGTGTATTCTTTCTCTTTACCCATCAGCGCGGCAAAGCGAGTGAAGATTTCAAAGTCTGATAAGCTCTCAAATAGCGGCTCGACCATCTTCTGCATCGCCAAAATACCGCGGTTAGCATAGGCGCCGTATACGTCGATATCGTTGCGCTCATAGGTGGTGCAGGCGGGCAGCACTATGTCGGAGAAGCGGCAAGTCGCCGTCCAGTTCACATCGATAGTGACCACGCATTCCAGTTTATGGAAGGCTTGCTTCATGCGGTTGCGGTCTTGATGGTGGTTCCATGGGTTATTACCCGAGAAAATCATCATCTTAATATCGGGATACACCACTTTCGAACCGTTGGCATCAATGGTTTTGCCGGGCTCGAGAATCGCATCAATCCAACGGGCGACGGGAATGGTGCTACTTGCACCTTTAAAGTCTGTGCTATCAAACAGCGGTTTTTGATTCTCGTCTAAGTTACGTGGGAAAGCGCCGGGCGCCGCCGCATTTGTCGCTGGCACACCAATACTGGAGTAGTGGTGACCATAGCTGATGCCGCCGCCGGGTAAGCCAATTTGGCCTATCATGGTCGCGAGTACTGCGGCCATCCAGTAAGGTTGCTCACCGTGTTGTTGGCGCTGAATACACCAACCCATCATGATTTGGGTGCGGCCCTTAACTAAGGTTTTCGCCAGATCGCGGATGATGTGTGGCTCAACCCCACAGATTGGCGCTGCCCACTCTGGGGTTTTGGCGATACCATCTTTAGTGCCCATCACGTAAGGCACAAACTCTTCGAAGCCTAAGCTGTAGCCTTGGATGAATTTATCATCGTAAAGCTTTTGGGTGATCATCTCATGGGCGATGGCCAGCATCAGCGTCACGTCAGTCTGTGGGTTCACATATAACTGTTCACAGCCAAGGTAGGCCTGGGTTTTGGTAACCACAGGGTCGATGCTGATCACGCGGATCTTGCCCTGTTTTACCTTCTCTTTTAACTGCGCGAGGTACGCGAAGGCCTCATGGGTTTCGGCGTTCCAACCCACTTGCAGGTTTTTGTAAGGATCGTTCGACCACAGCACTATAGTGTTGCTGTTTTCTAAGATCAGCGGCCAAGAGGTGCCTTGGGCATATACTTCGGTTGAACCTAACACATAGGGCAGAATGGTTTGGCCGGCACCGGTGGAGTAGTCACCGATTTTCTTCACGTAGTTGCCGTGCATCCCCACCGCACGCTGCATATGGCTGGTGCTGGAATGCAGTTGCCCGGTGGCGCGCCAGCCGGTTTGCCCCGCGTGTAAGCCCGATGGACCGTACTTGGTTTGGACTTCATCGAGTGAGTGTTTAAACAGCTTTAATGCTTTATCCCAGGTCACACGAACGAAGCGGAAGTCCCCCCGTTGCTGGGTATTGCTCTTATGGCCTTTGAGTAGAAAGTCTAAGCGAACCATAGGGTAACGCACGCGGGATGGGTTGTAGACCATCCCGCGGATACCGTTAATCATATCCGTTGGATATTTATCTAAATCGAAGGCTTTGACTTCGGCAATCACACCGTTTTTACGTTTGATTTTAAAGGCGCCAAAGTGTGAGCCCGTGGTTAGCCACTCGTCTTCATTTAAGCCCGTGCTGGCTAGCGCGTTTAAGGGCGCTAACACTGAGCTGCCACCTAAAGCAACGAAAGAGGTTGAGGCTAAGCCTTTTAAAAAGTCTCTTCTGTTCATGGTATTACTCCCGAATTAGTGCTCTTTTTTCACGAAGGTTGACGAATGTTCCTGCAGGTATTTCTGCACTAGCGCTTGGGTGTCTTGGTCCATGTTCACGAAGGCCAACATGCCTTGGAACATGCCAGGCCAGGTATTGGCATCGAAATGCGCTTCATCTGGCTGGGTGTGGCACACGCTACAGCTTGAGCGGAACGTATCGCGGGCATAGCCCCAGAGTGGTTGTAGCTCGGTGAGCAGGTAATCCTTATCGGTCCAGATTTGGGCTTCAACCCGTTGCCATTTCAGGCCTGTCATAGGGTCTTCTTTCTCTTCAAAGGTTTGGATAACACCTTCGGTTTCGGCGGCATCTTTGCTTAACTGCGCCGACAGAATATTTACCCCAAAGTCCATGTAGATCACGCGGCCTGCGCCGATTTTCTTACGCCAGCCATCGATGCCAATTTTGATGCGCTTACCTTGGGTTTCGAGCACTTTGACTTTAGTGGCGACGTTTAAGGTACCGGCTTCAACGTCACCTTTTTCACTAAAGAACAGTGGCTTAGTCAGGGCGCTGTAGTAGGTTTGGTTAGTTTCGACTGAGCTGACGCCAGCGCCCACTTCGGCGATGAGTTCGGGTGCACGGGCCGTGCCCATGTCAGGTAAATGGTGGGCAATGCCTTTGTGGCAATCGATACAGCTTTGGTCGATTTCGGCGGCGCGTTTCATCTGTTTTTGCGCCAGTGGTGACATGCTTTCCCACTTCATCGAGTTGTAGTTGTGGCAGTTTTTACAGGCCAGAGAATTGTCGCGATCGAAACGTTTCCATTCGCGGCTCGCCATTTCGAGGCGCTTAGCTTCAAATTTTTCAGGGGTGTTGACCGTGTTGAATAACCAGCCCCAAACATCGTGGGAAGCTTCCATCTTACGGGCAATCTTACGGCTCCAGTTGTGGGGCACGTGACAGTCGGGGCAGGTGGCGCGCACGCCAGAGTGATTCGACCAATGCACTGTTTCCTGTAACTCTTGGTAAGGCTTGCTTTCCATACTGTGGCAGCTAATACAGAAGGCTTCGGTGTTGGTGGCTTCCAGTGCGGTGTTAAATCCGCCCCAGAAGATGATGCCCATGATAAAAGCACTGATGCTGACAGCGCCTAAGGTGAGAGCTTTTGTGGGTTTGTTTAGTGTGCGCCAGAGGTTGGTTAACCACTTCATAATAGCGTCCTCAAAGTATCAGTGAATTAGTGGCCGACAACGCCGCCGAAGGCTTGGATCATCCAAATGATGAAACCGTAGAGACTGATCCCCGCGACAGTCAGTGCGGGAAAGAGTATGAAAATGATGAATCCCAGCGCCTTTAACTCATTGCTGCGTGAGGACTTATCCGATGTTTGCATGGTGGGCTTTGTCATTGGGAAGAGCTCCGTTCGAAAGCGATTTTTGATGGGAGCACTATAAAGGGGAGATGTGAATGGACTTGCCTGTAGGGATGAATGGGCTTTGACAATATATGAAAAATTATGAAAATTTTAAAAAGCCGATGACTTTTTGTTTTACTGACAGAGAGTTAATCTAATTTCTGTGATCGAACTCGGCAGTTTGCTGTGCGGTTTAGGCGTTTTTTTAAACACTGATTTTGAATTTTTTCGCTAATTATTTACTGAAGTGCAGGCGAGGTCTTAGCTATCTGGCGGCGTTTACAGTATTATCCGCGCCCAACAAAGGCTGCGTTTGTCTCGTTAAAGCCATTTTAACGATGCAAAGCGTCACTGCTTGCAGATCATGGATTTTTCCCGATGTAGGAGAATGATGTGGATCTCTCACCCAAGTCATTGGATTTGGGGCTCTAATCTGCCGCAGCCAGCGTCGCCAATGGTTAAGCCAATTGGTATCGACCCTATTTTAAGAGATCACAAGGTATAACAAGATATGTCTGAGCAATTGAGTTCAACAGCCGTACCCTCTGGTTCGTTTCTGGACCGTTTTTTTTCAATTCAACAACGTGGTAGCACAGTTCGCCAAGAAGTGATTGCAGGGTTAACCACCTTCCTCGCTATGGTGTACTCAGTGATTGTGGTACCCAACATGTTAGGCAAAGCGGGATTCGATCCCGGCGCCGTGTTCGTCGCCACCTGTTTAATTGCCTCCTTTGGCTCACTGCTGATGGGACTCTGGGCGAATCTGCCTATGGCCATTGGTTGTGCGATTTCACTCACCGCCTTTACCGCCTTCGGTTTAGTGTTAGGTCAGGGCATGAGTATCCCAGTGACCTTAGGCGCCATCTTTTGGATGGGCGTGATTTTTACCGTTGTGAGTGTCACGGGCGTGCGTCAATGGGTGCTGGCTAACCTACCCAAGGGGATTGCCCATGGCACAGGTATAGGTATTGGCTTGTTTTTACTCTTAATTGCCACTAACAGTGTGCAGTTGATTGTGGCCAATGACGCGGGTCTGCCTGTGAAGTTAGGCGACATTAACAGCCTGCCCGTTATCGCCACCGTGCTGGGCTTAGCGGCCACTATTGGTTTAGAGCGTCGCGGTGTACCCGGCGGGATTTTATTGGTGATTATCGGCCTGTCCCTGTTCGGTTTAGTGTTTGACCCAAGCGTGAAATTCCAAGGTTTCTTCGCCGTACCTGATTTTACCTCTGAGCACTCGCTGATTGGCCAAATGGATATTATGGGCGCTTTAAATCCTGTGGTATTGCCGATTGTGCTGGCGCTGGTAATGACGGCGATTTTTGATGCCACGGGCACCATCCGTGCGGTCGCGGGTCAAGCCAATCTGCTGGATAAAGACGATAATATCGTCGGCGGTGGCAAGGCATTAACGTCAGATTCTGTCAGTAGCATGTTTGCGGGTATCGTCGGCGGCGCTCCTGCGGCGGTGTATATCGAATCGGCGGCGGGTACGGCGGCGGGCGGTAAGACGGGCTTAACCGCGACCATAGTGGGCGGATTGTTCCTGCTGATGGTGTTTTTAGCGCCGCTTAGCTATTTAGTGCCAGCCTATGCGACGGCGCCAGCGTTGATGTATGTGGGGCTCTTGATGCTCAGCAATGTGACTAAGCTGGACTTTAACGACAAGGTCGATGCGATGGCGGGCTTAACCTGCGCCGTGTTCATCATCCTCAGCTGTAACATTGTGACCGGTATTATGCTCGGCTTTGTGACCTTAGTGGTTGGCCGTATTTTTAGCGGTGAAATCCGTCAGCTTAAGTTAGGCGTGCTCGCCATTACACTGGGCCTGGTGGCCTTTTATATGGGTGGCTGGGCAATTTAAGCGATTAGCTTACAAAGCGAGTGTACTTAACACTCGCTTTTATTTACCTCATTGTGTTCACAATAGGCTCGCAGTAAATCCTTCCAAGTCACTATCCCCACCAGATCGCCATTATCGAGTACTGGCAAACAGCCAATATTGTGTTCCAGCAAGGTACGGCTGGCTACATCGAGCGACACATGGGGCGCAACGGTCACCGGATTACGGGTCATCACCTGATGGACGCGTTTTTGTAGGGTTTCGAGATCTTTCGAGGTTTCGGCGCTGCTGCCTAGATTCGGGCTGATGGCACGCAGCAAGTCGCGCTCCGACAACACGCCTTCGAGTTTATATTCATCCACCACCAGTAGATGGTGGAAGTTTGCCTGCTCGAAAATCTCCTTCGCCACGGTTAAACGATCGTCCATTTCGACCGTAACGACTCGGGTACGCATAATATCGGCGATAATGATCGGCATGATAAACCCTTCCAAGGATATGTATCCTTAATGCACTGTATTACAGATACTTATAACAGACCGATGTTTATTTAGCCAATATCTTAGACAGGATTATTCCTAATCCTGCTCGTCGGTTTCGTCCTCTGCCATCAAAGGGTTGCGTAAGTCTTCGGGTAAATGGGCGCCGATATAACGTTGGTACTTTTTCCCTTTGAGTTTATGGGTATCGACCAGAACCAAACCATCGACACAGTCGCCGAAATCGGCATCGATCCCGAAGGCGAGAAACTTCACTCCATCCTGCTTGCACAGCTCGCCATACTGCTTGTACAGGGTTGGCACAGCGGCGCCCATACTCGCCAGCATTTGTTTGAGTTGCTTAAAGTGGCTTTGGTAATCCTCGCCCGAATACAGGGCATCCAACAGCTCTTTACGCTGTTTGGATAGTCCAAAGGGCGACATAGACACCGCGAGCGGCTCTGCTGGCGCAAACTCCTTGGAGTAGAAATGCACTAACATCTCCCGCGCGCTGCCAGGCAGTTGATTACTGATAGAAACGGGACCAAACAGGTAGCGATATTCGGGATGTTTAGCGAGGAAGGCGCCAATACCAAACCAGAGATAGTCGAGACTGCGTTTGCCCCAATATTTGGGCTGCACAAAGCTGCGGCCAAGTTCTAAGCCTTGTTTGACAAACGGCATAAAGCCGTCGGCATATTGGAACAGAGATTGGCTGTAGAGGGCGTTGTCGCCGTAGCGGTTTAGCACTTGCTCGCCGCTGGCGAAACGATAGGCGCCGACAATTTCAAACTGTTCTTTATCCCACAGCACCAGATGTTGGTAGTAGGAATCGTATTTATCGATATCGCGGCGCTTGCCTGTGCCTTCGCCGACGGCACGAAAGGCGATTTCCCGCAGGCGACCAATTTCACGCATGATGGGATTGCTGTCCTGATGCTGATACAAATAAATCAGCTTGTTATCTTGGGTTTCACCGAGGAGTTCACATTGTTGCAGCGCGGCTTGCAGCTCTCGGCGCGACTCAGGGTGAGCGATAGCGCTTTGGGTGATAAACAGCGGATCTTTATCTTTGCCGATGCGATATAGATGATTCTTCAGCAGTTTTATCTTGGTTTTTAGCGGGAAATCCATCGAGCGCACGGCTTCATTCGGGATAAGCTCGCCGATGCGGATAGGCATATTGCGCTTGGCCTGTTTAAACATTTCCTTGACCAGTAGCAGTGTGGCTAAGGGTTTGTAAATCATTGAGGCACCGTAGAAGGTGGCCGAGTTTTTGGCATCCAAAAAGATTGGCAGCAGCGGCGCATTACAGGAAATCGCCATCTTTAAAAAGCCCGAATGCCACTGGGTATCGCGCACGCCGCTCGGGCGCAGGCGAGAGACTTCTCCTGACGGGAAAATCAGCACCGCGCCTTCATTACGTAAATGCTGGTGGATTTTTTCGAGGTGCTGTTTCGGCGTGCCGCCCGTCATATTGCGCACTGGCAGCAGGATAGAATGCAAAGGCTCGAGCGCCATCAGGAGCTCGTTCGCTACAACCTTGATATCGGGGCGAATTTCGCTTACCAGTTTAATCAGGGCGAGAGCATCGAGGGAGCCAATCGGATGATTGGCGAAGATTACCACTCGGCCCTCACAGGGAATATTTTCGACCTCGTTGGCGGGTACGGTAAAACTAAAATCAAAACTGGCGAGCACTTGCTCGACAAAATCGACCCCTTGCAGATAGGCAAATTGATTGGCGATATCGTTACATTGTTTTTCATTCAACAGGTAGCGCAGCATGGCCTTAGTCGGCTTGGCTAACCAAGGTTTGTCCTTGAGGGCGGGCAGGTTTTGCTCCACCACATTATCGACGGTAAAGATCATCGAACTGGCTTTTAAGGCGGGTAGTGGCATGGCCGCCGATCCAGTAGCTGTGTTTTGCGTTAAAGCATTG
This sequence comes from Shewanella decolorationis, assembly GCF_004354305.1. Lineage (NCBI taxonomy): Bacteria > Pseudomonadati > Pseudomonadota > Gammaproteobacteria > Alteromonadales > Shewanellaceae > Shewanella > Shewanella decolorationis. Next base: position 994,680 of record NZ_CP037898.1, read on the forward strand.
GCGCTTAATGTGTTAGGGCTTAATGACTCGGTGTTTGGGGTATGAGGAGTTAATTGATTCATGATTAGGCGACATCCCTTGGTTGGATTTCTGCTTGTTTGGGGCTGTGTGTGGCCGTTTGTGGAATAGGTTTTGGGGCGTTAACAGGCGCTTTAGGCGGCGTTTGCGCCAGAACAATACTGTTCAGAATATCGAGGTTTAAGCTTTGCTCGTTCCAGCGGCAGAGCTGTAATTCCCCGCTTAAGGTTTCGGTGATTAGGCTGCAGTTTTCGACCCAGTCGCCATCATTGGCGTAGATTATCTGGCGCTTATCCGGCGTGCTGTATTGGTTCTCTCGAGGGTGAATCGATAGCTCTGGCTGGTGGATATGGCCGCAGATCACGCCATCTACATCATAGTGCTGGGCATAATTCACCACGGCTTGGCGGAAACGGGCGATCGCCGTCTGCGCCTTGCCAACGCGGGATTTGATATAGCTGGCGAGAGACCAATACGGGTAGCCTAAACGTTCACGCAGGCGATGGAGATTGCGGTTGAGGAACAGCAACAAGTCGTAGAGATGATCGCCTAAGATGGCATAGAAGCGCCCAACGCAAACATCGGCATCGAACTGATCGCCATGTAGCATCAACAGTTTGTGACCGCCAATACCTTGATGAATATGTTGGCGAGCAATTTTGATATTCAGCAGCGTCAGTTCGGCATAGGGCTTGATTAACTCATCGTGGTTACCCGGCAGATACATCACCTGAGTGCCGTTTTGTGCCAGTTCAATCAGCTTTTGCAATACCTTATTGTGGCTCTCGGGCCAGTGCAGGCGGCGTTTGAGCGCCCATAAATCCACAATATCGCCGACCAGATACAAGTGCTGACAACGCACGGTATTTAATAGGCTTAACAGATAGTCGGCTTTGCAATCCTTACAACCTAGATGGATATCCGATAGCCAGAGGGCGTTGACTGTGATGGTTTGGTTATTTGCAGCGCTGGCAATATGTGATGTTGTGAAGGAAGTTGTGTTAACACTGGATGGAGCATTGTCGGAAGAGTTGGAAGGAGTGTTACGGGAAGAGTTGCGGGGAGTCTTAAGTGCGTCGATAAGCGTGCGATCAAGTCCCCTGTAATTAGCTCCAGTCATCTCATATTCACCCTATGCGGCTGTTGACTGCCTTAGAGATTAGTGACGGGCTTTGACTGAATGATGAAGCTTAAGTGACATGCAGATGACAACAGGGTTGATTAGGCTGGAGTTAACCCAACAAGATTCCGTTCTGGGTGCATTGACTGTCGATAGATTGAGTTAACTCATTTTTGCCCCAAAGTGTGTTTCGGCTCGTTATCTCAATCGAAAATACCTACTCTTGTTGCCATACAAATTCTCATCTAGTTACCTATGTTTGGCCCTACCAGAAATCGGCTAATAATGTATGGCTATACAGTCATTTTTAAATTTAGATACTTTGGTGTGATTTTAAGACAATATAAGTGCGCATTAATTCCATCTGTAGCAAATAAAATTCTATAAAATCAAATAACTATAGTGGCTGAGTTTTAGTTAATAGGTTTGGAAAACGCGCATGCGCGTTTTTCCAGATGGTGTATTTTATAAAAAGCTGATAACTTCTGCATAAACAGATAGTTAACTGTGCGCATTTTTACTGGTCTAACGTGATAAACGCGCATGCGCACTAATAAAATGTTAGCCATACTTTATGACAGCTCGCAGATTTTCGTTTAGCAACAAAAAGCTTCGTGGCATACCACGTCGTTTACGCGCACTCGCGCGTTGGAAAGAGTCGTTTTCAGGATATTTTCCACGCCAAATAACGTCAGAGGAAAAGTACTGGAACTATAAAATTCCTGTGTATCGAAATCTTGTTGAGGGCAAGCAAACCACCAAGAGCATACAAGCATTTTGTGCACAGCAACTGATAGATGCCGCATACCATATATACAAAGCAAAACCACAAGACGCTGAGTATTCTAGAGTCACATGCGTTATTTCACTGCCCTGTATGTTCTCTAGTGAGCTGTGTATTTATACAAGTGAACAATATTTCAAAGAACACACAACCGAACAAACTGGACGCTTCGGAAAAATTGAAAAAATCCAAGGAAAAAGTCTTGCTCAAGAATTTGGACTAGTAATACCGGAGGGCTTTAATGAGCTTGGAGTTTTGCGTACTGACGAAGATGATGATGGAAATCCATATGTTTCTGAGCAGTGGTATTTTGGCGAAGTCCATCAGTACGGCTAACAAGTGGTTAAAATCGTTCGCTTCGCTCACTGGGACGGGCTAAAGCCCGCCCCTTAACCAAACGTTAGACGTCCATTTTTCCAAAGCTTGTTTTTGTAATGCGTACACCCGTTACAACGCACGTTTACTTTCGAGGTTTTACCGATTTGAAATGTGCATTGCCTGAACTGACGCCCGTTATATTTGTGGCATTTTTCAACACCGCGTTCAGGTCGTTACATTGCAAACATTGGATTTATCGCGTTTCATCCGTTACGTCATCGTTGTTCACAAGGCAGCACGATTGCTTTCGGTGCTTTTTCGGGTTTAGTCTTGCGGTTGCTGTGCTTACGCCGCTTGACATCGAGGCACGTTGAAATCGTGGTTTTTCAGTTGTATTGCAAACATTAAATTTATTGCGTTTCGCCAGAGTCATTGCGCAATGCGTTACAAACAAGAAAGCGGTGCTTTAAATTATGCGTACATCCGAGCGTCTAACAAATGGTTCAAATCGCTCGCTGCGCTCGCTGGGACGGGCTAAAGCCCGCCCCTTAACCAAACGTTACGTTTCTTGAGATATGTCTGAACTCGAAGTAAACGGCCACTGGCCCAAAGTTGAAAACAATCAACTCCAAGAGCTGATCATTCAGGAATTCTGGTATGACGGTGTACTAGAAGAGCCTGTTAATGTCGCTTATTTAAAGGTTTCAAATCTGTGGTACAAACTTTACTTTGACTGTGGCATTGTGTTTTGGCGTCAAGGTCATGAAGGCTTAGAAGACGAACTTGCATCAAGAAACAAGGATACCGAATACCCTATAAAAGATTTAGCTGAAGAACTTGGTATAAAGGGTTCAGAGATTACCTCCTGTTCTGGCAAGGTGATACTTGAAGGCTCTGAAGTTGAGCTTAAAATCAAAGGCCATAAGGCATTAGTTTTTCAATGTATCAACGATGTCACTACTGTAAAAACGTAACAAACGCATTAAAAACGACGCCAAACACTCCAGTTGCTTTGTGTTTCCGCTTCGCTCCAACTTAACACAAAGCAACTTCCGTATTCGGCTCGTTTTATGCGGGCGTTAGCCCATAGAAATTTTCATCTGAGAATGACGAGTTAGAGTTAATAACCTAACTCATTTATGTCCCCAATACGAGTTACATATCAGCTTTAAAACAAACAGGCTGTACCGATGTTAAACGGGTGAACCATGGTGATTAGCGAGACGACCGTCCGCCCCATGGATGGGGCGATCGAGCATCCACGGATGGACTTGCTGCGTGTCGGTGAGAGAATGCCATGGCTCACCAAAAGACAGCACTTAAAGAATTAAACGGCCAAACTTTATCCTTCAGCAGTAGTATCCAGAAATTCTAAATGACTTCCTGTAAAACTGAGTTATATGGTGGCGAGTGGAGTTTGTACGACTAACCCACACTCAACGAAGTAATCAAAACTACCTGTTAGTGTATGAGTTTGTGTTTGAATCAGTATAAAAAAGGGGAGTCAGTTAATCTGACTCCCCTTGATATTTAAGGTGATGTTGCGCTTAGAACAGCAGGTGAGCCACGCCTGCAATGACTGGCAGAGTGACTAAGGTACGCAGTACGAACACGACAAAAAGTTCAACAAAATTCACTGGGATCTTACTGCCAATCAGCAGCGCGCCCACTTCACTCATGTAAATCAGCTGGGTTACTGATAAGGCGGCAATCACAAAGCGGGTCATATCCGATTCGATAGAGCTGGCTAAAATCGACGGGATAAACATATCAGCAAAGCCAACAACGATGGTTTTAGAGGCTTCGGTCGCTTCAGGGATATGCAGCAGTTCCAGTAACGGAATGAATGGCATACCTAAGTAATTGAAGATAGGCGTATGCTCGGCGATGATCAGCGCCGTAGTACCAATGGCCATTACCACTGGGATAATGCCAAATACCATGTCGATAACGTTTTTAACGCCTTCATTTAAAACGGCTTTCACACCACCAGCACTGGCAGCTTTCTCGAGTGCTTTATCAAAGCCCCAAGAGAGTGCGCCGTGTCCAGCGGGGATCATCTCATCATCGGGTTGACGTGGCGTATCGTCGATATAGTTATCTTTTTTCCACGACAGTGGTGGCAGCTTAGGCACAATCACGGCTGCCGCAAAACCCGCTAAACATACGGTCAGGTAGAAGGGGACAAACATTTGCTCCAACTTCACCTGTGAGATCACCACTAAGCTGAAGGTAATTGACACCGCCGAGAAGGTGGTTCCGATAACCGCGGCTTCCCTTTGGGTGTAAAAACGCGCTTCGTATTGCTTGCTGGTCAGCAAAATCCCAACGCTACCATCACCTAACCAAGAGGCCATACAGTCGATGGCGCTGCGACCAGGCAGGTTAAATACGGGGCGCATGACCTTGGTCAGCAGGGTGCCAAAAAGCTCTAATAGACCGAAGTTTAACAGCAGCGGCAGTAACATACCGGCGAAGATAAACACCGAGAAGAGTACCGGTAACAGGTCGTTCAGTACTAAGGCGCCAGTGCTTGAAGAGTTAATGGCTTCGGGGCCAATACCAAAGTAGGTCAGCACGATAAAGACGGCGCCGACGACGCGCGTCGCAAGCCAGAGTGGGCTGATGTTGAGTAAACCATTGAGGAAGTGATTGTTCAGCACAAATTTAGGTTTGAGTAACTTCGTCAGCACAGAGGCCAAGGCCATGGCGACAACAATCACAGTCACGATTAAGGTTAATACATCGCTTAACACGCTTTGCAGTGCTTTAGAGATGATTGCGATGGGAATAGTAATCGCATCGTTGTAGCTGATAGGGGTCATAAACAGCAGCAGACCGATCAGCGAAGGGACGATAAAGGTGAGTATCGTCTTAATGTTGCGGTTTTTATGTTCAGTAGCCAATGGTGTACACCTTAAAAGTACGAGTCGCACAAATAAACTTGAACAAATTGCCCCTCAAAGCCGCATGTTAGGCGGATGTTAGGTGCATTTTCATTCAACTCAAAATCGAGAAGGGGGAAGATTACTCGCTTAGCGCCGCTATGTAAAACGATTCGGAAATTTGTTTGAGATAAGCAGCAAAATAGCATAGTTATTTGAGGGGCTATCTGTGGTTTACCTTTTGATGTGACTGTATGCTATTGTTGTTTTTGCATTTAAAATCAGTGTATTATGTTTATTTGCTGCGATGGGTTTATCGAGTTGTGTTATTCTTGATGTTGTTAGCATCCTTACGCTTATTTGTATAAAACTTTCTCTTTAAATCTTGCCTTATGATCTTTAAGACGCTTTTTTAGCCATTGTTGGTTAAAAGACCTCATCAGTACCTGCTTGTTGTGAGCCAGTTAACATTCGCTGTTAAGGAGAGGTTAAAGCCGAGCCCCAAAAGGCACTGCTTGAGTAATTTGTGCGTTTTTATGCATTTTTGAATCGATATTTGCATATGATGTGTTGAAAAATGACTAAGCCAAGTATTCCATCAGTAATGACTAAAAAATCGTTTAGAGTGGAGAAATAAAATTTTACGCTAAAGAGGATGCAGCCCGCTTTAATTCTTTTTAATTCCATGTAAGTTAGTACTACTTTTGTTTAGCTAAATTTTCCATGACAGTTACAAAAATGAATCTGGCAGTTAGGAGTTCTGCACTCGCGACTAAATTTGGGTTTCTTGGTATTTTTGGTTTAGTGCTGGGGATTAGTGTAGCGGTGTTGGGCTTTGATTATTCTGAATCAAAATCTTTCAATTTTTTAAACCACACCCTAAGTGAGTTGGGCACTTACGGACATTCTTCTTTTGCGGTTATTCTTAATGGTGGTCTATTTTTTGGTAGCTTAAGTATTGTTTTTTATTGCTTATCTTCTTTGCAGAGCGCGAATAGCTTTTTAGGATATTTGTTTTTCACCAGTTTGGCCTTAACCTTTTTAGCCTTAGCTTGCGCGGGGTTATTTCCGGTCAATGTGTATCATCTGCATATCCTCGCCCTAAAGTGGTTTTTTTACTTTGGTAGTTTAAGTGCTATCTGCTATTTGCTCTGGGCTGGATTCTGCGGCTTGAGTATCCGACGCTGGACTGTCTTGTTAGCCTTGATCGTCCTCATTAGCATGCTGACATTTCTTTATGCACCGCAGCTGGAGTTAGGCCTTACGGAAGGTGACAGGCCCTTTTATCAAGAAATGGTGCTGCAATTGCCAAGGCCCGATTTATGGTGGCCTGCATTGTTAGAGTGGATTGCGCTTGGGAGTTTATTAAGTTGGACGGCGGCGCTACTGCTTACTCCACAGTCACTCGCTCAGGAGCCAGCTCCCGAGTGAGTGATTAAGCTGATAGCCCATAAAGCTATCAGCTTAAGGATTTTAGTAGCCTAAGGATTTCAGTCCTGCCTCGCCAAACCAGTAACCGTTACAGTGCTCATCGCTGCGAGTAAACTGAGCGTCTGTTGCCCTAGTCTTTAACGCCTCGACCAGTGCATCGGCCTTAGTGATACAGGCTAAGCTGCTGGGCGAAACCCGAAATACATCGACGCCCATCTTTATCATTTCATTGATTTCGCTGCGTAAATCGACACAGCTGGCCGACTGGGTTTGGATGCCGTTTAACCTGAGCAAAGGTTGCGCCTCCTGCGTCTGTGCCAGTAAGCCCTTGCTGTATTGGCGGCAAACGGTTTCGCAGCTGTCCTTCGACAAGTGTTGATGCCTAGCGGTAAAGCAGCGTGCAGAGTGGGCGAGTGGCAAATAGCCATGGCCAAGCACTTCGACTTCGAATGCAGGCTTGTTTTCTATCACTTGGCTTAGCCAAGTCTTCGACAGTTCAACTGGCATCACAAAGCGCTGCATACCAAAGCGCTGCAAAATATCTAAACTGGCGCGGTTGTAGTTATTGATGCTGGCGCCGCAGACAAAGGGCAGCTTGTGCTCCTTGGCGAGATACACGGCCGCCATGTCGTTGGCCTCAATGCTAAATTCGCCATTGTCGACTTGGCGTTTAAGCTCAGTGTATTCAGAGGGCGCTTCGATTAGGGCGAGCGTCGACAGCACCACCTCTTTACCCGCAGATTTAAGCATTTTGGCCAGTTCGAGATAGTCGCCAAACTTGAGTTCGCGTCGACGGCTACAAACGGCTTCACCCACATAAACTAATGGGATCTGACTATTGGCCACTTGCTGGTAAAAGTCGATGACCTGTTGTTTTTCCCAGCAATAGAGCAGTGGGCCGAGGGAAATTTTCATAATCGTTTCTTCTTCGTGGTTATTGCTAGGGCTATTGCCAGTCACGCTCGTAGGCGCCTAAGGTGGTAATTTGACCTTCGGAGACTTTTGCTAGAGCTTGCTCCCAATGGGCCTGCGTCTGGAATTTATCTGGCTGTTTAAGATAAGTATCAATCGCTTGACGCCAAACTTTAGTCACTTGCTCCACATAGGCTGGGCTGCGTTGACGCCCCTCAATCTTGAGTGACACTATGCCCGCCTTGGCAAGCTCAGGCAGCAAGCTAAGGGTATTTAAACTGGTGGGGGATTCGAGCAGATATTGCGGTTTATCATCGTCTTGGGTGAGATAACGGCCCTTACAGACCACAGGGTAACCCATTTGTTCATCGAGCCCAGACTTATCAATTAAGACTTCGTTGAGGCGAGTCAATCTGTCTTTCCCCTGTTCTTGCCAGCGCACGTGTTTTGCCGGAGAGCAAGAGCCGCCAGTGTTTGGCGATTGGCCGGTAACATAGGAGGATAAGTGGCAGCGGCCTTCGGCCATGATGCACAGGCTGCCAAAGGCAAAGACCTCTAAATCGACTGGGCTGACTTTCGCGAGGTCGCGCACTTGTTTCATCGACAGCACTCTGGGTAATACCACCCGCGCGATATTAAACGCCTCTTTATAAAAGCTCAGTGCGCCCAAGTTGGTGGCGCTCGCCTGTACCGATAAATGCAGCGGAATATGCGGATATTGCCTATGGGCATAGTCGAGCAGTGACAGATCGGCGACAATTAAGGCATCGACGCCAATGCTGGCCGCCAAGTCGATGGCTTGATACCAGCGGTGTTCCTCATTCGGCTTTGGAAAGGTATTCAAAGTGAGGAAGATTTTCTTGCCCCGCTGATGGGTGAGCGTGGCGGCTTCCTGTAATTTTGCGGGGGTGAAGTTTAAGCCCGCGAACGAACGTGCATTGGTATCATCCTTTAACCCAAGGTAGACAGCATCGGCTCCGGCCTGCAGCGCCGACTTTAGCGAGGCCAGGTTTCCTGCTGGACACAACAACTCCATAATGGTGCTCCCGATAAAATAACAGGGGCAGAGTGTAGGGAAGATTGATTGGCGGTGAATTGATTTAAAACAGGTTTAAGATCATAAAATCTCGGTAAACTGGGAGATATAGTGTTTTTTATCCTTAGGTAACTGATTATGTCCGCTGTTTTTTCAGCAAACCTTGCAAAACAACTGCTTGAACTCACCCCAAAGCTTATCCGCTTACCACTCTCCAAAGTGCCCTTTAGCCTCAAGGCCAAGGTGCTAAGCCAACTCCTAACGCAGCTGCTAGCGCCACAGGCCGAAGACGGCGAGTTAGATTTCTTGGCGGGCAAGTGGGTTGCGATTCGAGTCGAAGATTTAAAGCTGTATTTTGAAGTGAGTTTCGATGGCCGCTGGCAGGTGCGTGAGCTGACCGATGCCCAGGTTAGCTTTAGTGCCAATTCCGCCGAGCTTTTATTGGTCGCTGCGGCAAAAGAAGACCCTGATACGCTGTTTTTCCAACGCAAGCTGAGTATCGAAGGTGATACTGAGTTAGGGCTTGAGGTGAAAAACCTGCTGCTGAGTATCGAATTTGCCAGCCTGCCGACACCCATCCGCTTAAGCGTTGAAAAGCTGGCCGACGCCATTGTGCGTTTGCAGCTTGAGGCAAAACCGACGGTGATTTTGGCTAAATCCCCAAGCTTAAGCTGATGCGAACGTGGTTGTAATCAAGTGATAAACAAAGCCCCGCTGATATTGCGAGGCTTTTTGTTTAGCTCGGACGGCTAGCGCTCACTCAAATTTTTTGCGTGAGTATGGCAAATTTGACCAACAACTCGTCGTGGGACTCGACGCGGTTAGGGTCGGGGTCAATACAATCAATCGGACAGACGGAGACGCAGGTCGGCTTATCATAGTGGCCTACGCATTCAGTGCAGCGGTCTGGGTCGATTTCATAGATTTCTTCCCCCATGGTGATGGCCTGATTCGGGCATTCAGGTTCACACATGTCGCAATTGATGCAGCTGTCGTCGATCAGTAATGCCATGCCTTAGCCTGCTTCGTGTGGGTTGCGGGTATCCTGACCTTGGGGCAGGTTACGCAGTAAAATGCCGTGGTTCAGATCAACTTCTTTCGGCACGGGCAAGTAAACGGTATGGCCCGAACCTAATCCCGCTTCAATCGATTCGGCTTTGCGGTTCTCGAGTTGTTCGATGGTGAGGCTGATATTGCCCTGTGGCGTCATTAATTCAACACTATCGCCGACAGAGAATTTGTTCTTCACTTCGATTTCGGCAAGGCCTGCCAGATTGCGTTTACCGGTTAATTCACCCACAAATTGTTGGGTATCGCTGACCGAGTAGCCATAGTCGTAGTTTTGATATTCATCATGTACGTGGCGACGTAAGAAACCTTCGGTGTAGCCGCGGTGCGCTAAGCCTTCGAGCTGGTTCATCAAGCTGCGATCGAAGCTCTTGCCTGAGGCGGCATCGTCGATGGCCTGACGGTATAGCTGTGCGGTACGGGCCACATAGTAGAACGACTTAGTACGGCCTTCGATCTTCAGCGAGTCGATGCCCATTTTGGCCAAACGCTCAACGTGTTGAATTGCGCGCAGGTCCTTAGAGTTCATGATATAAGTGCCATGCTCATCTTCAAACGCTGGCATATATTCGCCGGGGCGATTGGCTTCTTGCAGTAGGAAGATTTGGTCGGTCGCAGGACCTGCGCCTAAGGTTGGCGTCTCGATTTGCACTGCATTGGGAGTGGCAATGATATCGCCCGAGTCAGTTTGCTGCGCTTCGTGCACATCGTATTTCCAGCGGCAGGCGTTAGTGCAAGTACCTTGGTTTGGATCGCGCTTATTAATGTAACCCGACAGCAAACAGCGACCCGAGTAGGCCATACACAGGGCGCCGTGGACAAACACTTCTAACTCTATATCGGGGCAGCGTTGGCGGATTTCTTCGATTTCATCCAAGGATAATTCACGGGATAAAATCACCCGTTTAATGCCTTGGGTCTGCCAGAATTTGACCGACGCCCAGTTAATGGCGTTGGCTTGCACCGATAAATGCACCACTTGCTCAGGGAAGGCCTCACGCACCATCATGATTAGGCCTGGATCTGACATGATCAGCGCATCGGGCTTCATCGCCACCACGGGCTCCATATCTTTGATATAGGTTTTGAGCTTAGCGTTGTGGGGAGCAATGTTACTCACCACATAAAGCTTTTTACCCAGCGCATGGGCTTCTTCGATACCTGTGGCTAGGTTTTCCATTTTAAAGTCATTATTACGAACCCTTAGGCTGTATCTCGGCTGGCCGGCATACACGGCATCTGCACCATAGGCAAAAGCGTAACGCATGTTTTTCAGCGTCCCAGCGGGAGATAACAACTCAGGTTTGAACATAATGACTCTCGAATTGGTTGGTAGATGGAGGCGCAGTGCGCGGGGGCGGCATTTTACACAATCAAAGTAGGGTTATGCAAATCACCTCGCCTAAGATTAGGTATAGTTCGCATTTTACGAATATACCTAGAAGCCTTATGATGGCGTTGGCTTTTGCATTGAAGTTGATGAGGGATTAATGGTATCTAACTTTGCTCATTTTTAGGTTTTTCAATCGACTATAACTTAAACGCTAACGGCAAAGCTAAGGGGGATTTGGATGAAATTGATAACAGAGTCATACAAATAATTAACCTCTGTCGCTTTTTTCTACCCATCAAATGATAGCCAACTGGTATACTCCAATGACGATAGATTTATGTTTGCAGATTGATGGGAGATAAGATGTCTACTGAACATCTACTGTTAGTCGGATTACTTAAAAAATTAAAAGATGATGCGTTAGTATTGCCGACCTTGCCTGAAGTGGCCATGCGAGTGCAGGAAGTGGTGAGCCGCTCCGATGCGAGCCTAAAGCAAGTTGCCGATGTGATTGGCCAAGATGCCGCTATCTCGGCACGTATCATCAAAGTCGCTAATAGTGCGTTATATAGCCGAGGGATCCCCGCCGAAAGCATTAATAATGCGGTATCCCGTATTGGCTTGATTCAAATTAAAAGTATTGCTACCTCTGTTGCCATGGAGCAGCTGTTTATTTCCACCAATGAAATGGTGTGGGAAGTGATGGATGAAGTATGGCGCACTTCTATCGATGTGACTGCTGCCGCTTGCGCTATGTTACAGATTTACAATAAGCGTCACCCAGGCTTACTCAATTTAGATACGCTCACGCTTGCGGGTCTTGTGCATAATATTGGAGCCTTGCCAGTATTGACTGAGGCGGAAGCCCATCCTGAGTTGTTTACCAGTATTGAACAATTGCGCTCTTTAGTTCGTAAAATGCAAGGTCCGCTTGGACGTGCGGTATTAAAGAGTTGGGATTTTGCCCCTGAGGTGATGGAAGTGGTTGAGCGCTGGGCTGATTTACCTTATCTGCCTGACCATGTGACCTACTTAGATTTCATTCGTGCCGCGGCATTTTATACCGGAGAATTACGTGCAGGCGCCGAACTTGAACAAAGGTTAGAGGTCTTTGCAAGTCGGGGATTACCCGTTTCGGCAAATGATTTAGCTAGTGATGAATTTATGGATAAATTCCATTCAATTAAAGAAAGTTACCAGTAGTCGTTGGGCCAAAAGGGAAGCCAATCCTTGCTGAGTGATAAGTGGGATAGCGAGTAAGCTTACGCGGTAAATAGAGGCCTGAATATGGTTGTTTTAGGGGGTATAGGTATAGTACTTATTATCGTTTTGATAGCGGTGCTGTACCTTTTACAGACGAGATATAAAACCTTGCGTCAACAAAGGCAATTTTTGGCGCAATTATGCCCTCAGCTCGAACAGCAAAAAAGTGATCGTCGCCCCCTTAATATTCCCATTGTGCCGCAGGAGTTTGCGCCGCTGTACCATTCCTTAAATGAGATGCTTGCTGCACTACCAGCGGGCATGGGTAAGGATAAACTCACAGGTTTAAATAATCGTGTTGGGCTTAAACGCGCGCTTGCTTCATTAATGCCGATTACCCAAGGAACCTTGGTACTGATTGATATCTATCGTTTTCGGTATGTAAATGATCTATTTGGCTTTGTGTTTGGGGATATTCTGCTTAAACAATTTGCGGATAGATTAACCAGCTTGAGCTTAAAGCCTAAATTGATTGCGCGTCTAAACGGCGATGAGTTTTTTCTCTACTACGAGCAAAGTTTGTCGCAGGAGCAATTGCTGCACTTACGTGGTCGTTTGCAGGTGCCATTTAAAATTAATAATACGCCAGTCAGTGTGCGTTTGCAGATTGGTTGTGTGCAGTTAGCTAAGCATCATACTGATGTGAGCAATATGCTTAGAAGACTCGACTTGGCATTGAAAAAAGCAAGAACAACCCGAATTGCGATTGCCTGTTACAGTGATAATGACGATATCCGCCAATTGCGAGAGCTTAAAATTATCGACAGTCTTCCCAGTAGCTTGCAGCGCAATCATCTATATATGGTGTATCAACCTAAGTTGGACGTGCAAACCGGAGTCTGTACCCAAGTCGAGGCGCTGATCCGTTGGGAGCATGAAGAATTAGGCTTGATCTCACCGGGTGAATTTATACCGCTTGCTGAATGTGCGGGAATGATAGATTTAGTTAGCCATTGGGCGTTAGAGCAGGTGTTACAGCAGCAAGTTAAATGGCGTGCTGCCGGAATGCATGTTTGTGTTGCATTAAACTTGTCAACTCGGGATCTGGATAGTGACACCTTACCGCAGGATATTGCCGCCCGTCTCGAGCATTATAAATTACCACCAGAATGCTTAATGATTGAAATCACTGAAAGCACCCTGATGGCAGATTTAAATAAGGCCGTCGATACCTTAGCGCAAATTCGTCAGCTAGGAATAAAACTGGCTATTGATGATTTTGGCACAGGTCATTCATCCCTTGCTTATCTTAAGCACTTACCCGCCAATGAAGTGAAGATTGATAAAGCGTTTTTAGCCGATCTTGAGCCGAATCAACCCTCTGAATACATCCTTGAGGCTAGTATCAATATCGCCAAAAAGTTAGGGTACGAGGTGACAGTCGAAGGTGTTGAAACTCAAGATATTCTAAGCCTTTTAATCAAAATGGGTGTTGACCGTATTCAAGGGCTATGTTTCGCCAAACCGATGAGAGCCGTAGAGCTTGAAATGCATTGGAACAGATTCGGTCCGAAGCAAGCAGTGCTTCGCGCTAATGGTTCACATTCCTAGACTTAGCTTCACATCCCTAGGCTTAATTGGGCGATTAACTCTGCTGGCATGGGCGCAAGTTGTCGTGCCTGATTCATACAGACCATTTCAATGGTGGCGGTGACCGCCGGTTTTTTACCATTCGGGCGCCAAATTTCCTGATGCCAGACGGTGCGGTACTTACTCTCAAAGTAGAACTTAGTGCGAATATCGATGATATCGGCAAACTCTACGCCTTCGTGGCACAACATATCGCTGCGATACACCGCAAACCCCAATTGCTGCTGTTGCCAGAGGTCGCGTAAGCGCTCGGCGCCAATCACGTGCTCACGGGCGCGCTCGAAGTACTTTAAAAAATTTGGGTGATACACCACGCCAGAAAAATCCGTATCTTCGTAGTAAATTTGCACAGGAAAAGAATAAGTCGGGCTAAATTGCGGCATAGCGTTTTCGATATCAAGTATGTTGGTTGAGCGCAGTCTAGCGGTTTATCGGTTTGAACAAAACCCAATATATTGGCGAAATCCTGCGGTTTGATTGAAATGCCATTGATTAGCAAAGTAAAAAGCCATATCCGCCGAAACGGATATGGCTTTTTTGTAGGGTAACCGATGGGTTAGCGAATGATCATTTGATCGCGCTCAGGTCCCACTGACACCATGCTCACGCGTACGCCCATCAGGGCTTCGATGCGTTCAACATAGTGTTGTGCAGCCTTTGGCAGGCTTTCAAAGGTGCGACAGCCAGTAATGTCTTCGCTCCAGCTTTCCATTTGCTCGTACACTGGGCTTAATGCAGCCGTTTGTGGCCAAATTGGGTTCTCAGTGTGCTCACCGTCGTAGGCTACACAAATCTTGAGATCTTTCATGCCTGTCAAACAGTCAATCTTGGTCAGGGCGATTTCAGTTGCGGCTTGCAGCTCAACACCATTGCGAGTAGCAACAGCATCGAAGTAACCCATATCACGTGGACGACCCGTGGTTGCACCAAATTCGTTAGCGTTTTTACGGAAATCATCCTGCTCTTCCATCGCAGTGACTAAGGTGCCAGTACCAACGGATGAGCTGAAGGCTTTAGCTACGGCAATCACGCGCTCTGGGCGCAGAGCCGGTAAACCACTACCTAGACCTGCGAAAGCCGCTGTAACGTTAGAAGAGGTCGTGTAAGGATACTCACCGTAAATCAAGTCACGACCCGCGCCTAATTGCGCTTCAAATAACAAGTTAGCATCTTGTTTTTGTAAGGCTTTTAATGGCTCGGTGACGTTGCAAATAAATGGACGCCATGGCGCGGTCACCTCTAATAACCACTGAGTCATTTCTTCTGCTGTTTGGTTGAAGTCACAGCTTGGGTACAGTGCTTTTAACTGTGGCAGCTTCCAGTCGAGCATAAATTGAATGCGTTCTTTCAGCACTTCCGGTTGCTTTAGCCAGCCAACCAGAATGCCTTTTTTCATCACGCGATCGCCATAGGCAGGGGCGATACCTTGACGAGTTGAACCGTAGGCCAGATCGCCTAAACGTTGTTCTTCTAAGGTATCTTCCAGCGCGTGGATTGGTAAGCAAAGGGTTGCGCGGTCAGAAATACATAACTTAACTTCAATGCCAGCCGCTTCGACTTCGGCGATTTCAACACTGAGTTTTTCAGGGCTGATTACCATGCCAGGGCCAAGTACTGCAACGCAGTTTGGATTGAAAATACCGCTAGGTAATTGGTGTAATTTAAAGGTGCCAAAGTCGTTCACGACCGTATGGCCTGCGTTGTTACCGCCTTGGAAGCGGACACTCGCTGCAGCATCTGCGGCTAAATAATCTACGATGCGGCCTTTGCCTTCATCACCCCAATTTGCACCCACAACTACGATAGACGGCATAACATCATCTCCACAGGAATTAAGCGGTTATGCTAGACCTGCTTAATGAATAAGAGAAATTAATTATAGTTATCGTCGTGATAAGAAAATCATATATCATTAGATGAACAGAATTGATGGATAGAGATGAATGTGATGCTCGAACTTCATTGGTTAAAGACTTTCGTGACCTTGGCTGAATGTAAGCACTTTGGTAAAGCGGCGGCTGCGCTGCATATGACTCAGCCCAATGTCAGCTTGCATATCAAGCAATTGGAGCAAAATACCCGAGTTAAGCTGATTGAGCGCAATCCGTTTAGGTTAACTCAGGCGGGGTTTCGTTTGCTTGAGAGTAGCCAGAAGACCTTGATGGAACTGCAAGTGTGTCAGGCGGATCTGAATGCTATCAACGATCTAAGCCAAGGCACGCTAACTATTGCGGCCAGCGATATTATTTCGCGTTTGCTGCTCATTCAGCCATTTCAGTTATTTAAAGCGGAATTTCCTGGGATTGATTTTTCCCTGCTTAATACGACGTCGTTTCAAGCCTCGGAACTGGTCACTAATGCCGAGGCGGATTTAGGCTTTGTGATTGCGCAAAAGGAGAGTCAGCCGCTGCATTTTACCGAGTTGCAGCAAATCAAGTGGTGTGCGCTTGGGGATAATTTAGAGCTGTGGCAACAGAGTAAAGGAAGTGACGATATGCCACTGGCGGAGCGTCCGACGTTAATTCTGCTCGGGCATGATACTCGCACCCGCGAACTGCTGGATCCCGCATTGCCCTCATTAAATCTGCCAAGGTATAGGATTATGGAAGTCGGCAGTGTGGACGCACAAATCGACTGGGCCGAGGCGGGTTTTGGGGTGGCGATTGTGCCTGAGTTTTCGATTTACACTAAGAAGCATTTAAAGAGTAAAGTCACGCCTCTGCCGCAATTCCCGAGCACCAGTTTGGGTTATATTGTGCGGCAGAATCAGATTTTATCGAAAGCGATAAAGCAGTTATTGCATTGGGTGAACCAAGAAATTATCCGTACCCAGGGTATGTAATACCAATCGTATTAAATATCTGAACTGATTAGATATTTAATGTGATTGGTATAATGTGCGAACTAAGTTTTGATTGTTAATGTGGGGATTATTTTGCACTGAGCAGTAGCTGATATTGGCCGTTGGCTTTAAGCGCAGACAAACCTTGATCAAGTGCTTTAGCCAATAAGATTGCTTTAGGATTTTCTTTAGAGAAAGCTAAGTAAATATTACTGGTATGGTTATCAAATGCGGGGATGACTTCATCATTCACGCCCATTTTTTGTAGATTTTCTTGGGCGACTAAGTCGAACATGACGGCGGCATCAATTCTGCCGATTAACAACAGGTTAATTAACTGTTGCTGAGTGGCGACGGTAACAATATTTAATTGGCGTTGTTTAACCAATTCAGGAAACTCGTCACCATATTCATAGCTTTTTATCACACCTACAATACTACCCTTGGGTATTTTCCATTTGTTTTCAGCAAGTAAAGAGCGTTGCTTTCGTTGATAGAAAGATGCTTTAGCGACAAATAACGGCATTTCCCCAAAGACGAAACGTTGCTCTGTACTCGCTTCTCGGGTGACATTAAATACTCCATCTACAGCACCTTTTTCGGCCATCATCAATGCGCGACTATAGGGTACGACTAAACTGTTGACCTCGATTTGAGATTGCTTAAAGGCTGCTTCGATGAGTCGATGTGAAATCCCTTGCCCAAGCTGGTTTGCAAATGGGGGCCAACTGTCTTCTGCGGCTAAGGTGATAATCTTTGGCTGGTTAGGTTTTGGAAAATTGAGGCTTTCATTGGCGATAGCAGAATGGCTGATACTGAGTAAGCAGAATAATGAAGTGCTAAGTAATAATGCCAGCGGTGTATTGAATTGCTGCTGGATTTTACCGATTGCTCCACTATAAGCACACATTTTATTTCCATATTAGCCTATTCCTAATGGGGGATTTATAACATAAGTCTTTATAATGAGGCTAATTATTTTATGTTTAGAGTGCTGTAGTGTGTGATATAGCACTAAGTAAACTTGATACTCGCCAAGTAAACCTCAATACGCCTTAGATACAGCAACGTCCACCAGTGGGAAAATCGTTTTTAGGACAGTAATAGTTTTATTTGTCTATTCTGCTTAACCTTTTGGTCGTATTTAGTGCAAGATGAGCTCAGCCAAATTTTGGTAGATTATTAGCTATAGCAATCTTTAAGGACAGCCAATGGAATATCCTCTCGTGAGCACTCAATGGCTCGAAGAGCACCTCACCTCGCCAGATCTCGTGTTACTCGATGCCTGCATGACCGTGGTGTTGGGCAAAGAGCCGATCCTCTATTCCGAACCAGTTTGCATTCCGCGCTCAAGACGCTTTGATGTCGAAACGGATTTTTGCGATACAACCTCTTCTCAAATCCACGCCTTACCAAAGTTTGAACAGTTTGTAGAAGGCATTGCCAAACTCGGAATAGAGCCGCAAAGCGTGGTTGTTATCTATGATAATCAAGGGATTTATTCTTCTCCGCGCGCCTGGTGGATATTCAAGGTGATGGGATTTCGCCGTGTGTATGTGCTCGATGGGGGCTTACCTCAATGGATGGCTGAAGACAGGGTCACCTCATCCCGCTATCAGGATGAAGGGATAGATTATGGTGCAAGCGATAGTGAAGAACTGACAGCCGTTTTGGAATATCAGCCTGCCAAGGTGATGAATGCCGAGGCCGTGTTTGGCAAGCTTGATGATAGCGACAGCGCGATTATCGATGCCCGCGGCGCTGCCCGCTTTTTAGGCCAAGTGAGTGAGCCGCGCCCTGGTGTGCGTAGTGGGCATATTCCCCATTCGGTTAATTTGCCTTTTACAGAGGTGCTCGATGGCTTCAAAATCAAAAGCTCGGCCGAATTACAAGCCCTATTTCAAGGGCTTGCTGGTGATAAAACGTTAAGGATTTTCAGCTGTGGTTCGGGGATTACTGCTTGTATCTTAATCTTAGCTTCGATCGCTTCTGGCCATGCCGATGCTGCACTCTACGATGGCTCATGGGCGGACTGGGGCAGTCGAATCGATTTACCCATAGCGCAATAAGCGCTGATAGCTGGAGTGCTGAGCAAGATAACTATGACGTGCTGCAAAAATAACCCTGAAACGTCAACACGCCCTAGCAGCACTCCATTGGCAGTGATATATCCTTTGACTTATCAAGGAGTTTGCCATGATAACCCGGTTGTTCGATAAGCTGATTTTCGGCTTTATCTTAGTGATGGCGCTGCAACTTCCCCAATTAGCCGACCATTATCAGCAATTTTTGGCAGGGCTTTATACCAATCACATTAAATATCTAATCAGTTCAGAGTCTCACAGGCATCTCAATCCAAGGCGCATTGACGAAGAAATGGTTATTCCCTTTTAAGTCAATGTAACACGGGAGTGAGATGCCTGTGAGGCTCCCGAAGGGCGGTGTTGAACGGGCTTTATACTGCGTTTAAGGCTTTCGACAGAGCGCCACTATGCCTTCAAGCCTTCGCCTTGTCAAAAGCCCGTTTAACTCCCGCTGAATGAACAGATATTTAATACGATTGGTATTATACTTCGACTCAATGGCAAGTTGAGGGCTATGAGGCCACGGCGAAGGAATATCACTACGGCGATGTGGAAACCATGATTGCCCGCCATTTACAAAACGAGGAGCCTAGCGTCAGGGCGGATGCCGAGCAAAAGCGCCAGACGCTAGCCTTGTATCAAGCACTGCAGCAAGGAATGCAGACCTTTGCGCAGGGGAATCTCTTCGAGAAAACCGCCTATATGTTCAACCCTGCTCGTTTTGAATATTTACAGCAAACCATAGTTAACTTTAAGCCTGGCATTCCGTTAACCACCAGCGGGATTGGCTTTGGCGTGTTGGTGGCCTTAGTAGTCCATTATCTTGGCTCGCTGCCCTTTATTCTGTGGGCAAGGCGGCGTAACGCAAGTAGTACCCTTTAGTGTCGTTGGATATTGTGCTCGCTTATCCAACGACAGGACAAACCTTAGAATAAATCCTTAAACCTGTGGTACAGCATACCCGCCGCCAGCATTGGTGAGCGGAATGTGGGGCCGCCGGGGAAGGTCATATGCTTGATTTTGGCGAACACATCAAAATATCCCGCCTGCTGACAAATAGCTTCGGCAAGCAGTTTGGCAGCCATATGGGTGGCATTTACGCCATGTCCTGCGTAGGCTTGGGCGTAAAAAATATTGCTCGCATCGGGGAGACGACCGATTTGGGGCATACGGTTGGCGCCAATGCCTATCATGCCGCCCCATTCGTAATCGATGCGTACGCCTTTTAACTGTGGGAATACCTTCTCAAGATTCGGTCTGAGCGCTGCCTCAATATCCTTTGGATCTTTGCCTGAATAAGTACAAAGTCCGCCGAAGAGTAAGCGTCTATCCGCCGATAAGTGGAAGTAATCTAAGGCGATTCTCATATCTGCAAAGGCCATGTTTTGCGGGATAATGCTTTGGCATTGCGCTTCTGTCAGTGGCTCGGTTGCAAGCAGATAACTCCCTGCAGGAAGCACCTTACCGCCGATGTAGCTATTCAACTTATGGCCAATGTAGGCGTTACCTGCGAGTACAAGATATTGGCAAGTCACTTCGCCCTTCGCCGTTAATACTCGTGGTTTATCGCCAGGAATAATCTTCTCTGCGGCGCTGTATTCAAATAATTGAGCGCCCAAGTCACGGGCTACACGGGCCTCGCCCAAGGCTAAGTTAAGTGGATGTAAATGGCCACTGCCCATATCCACTAGGGCGCCCTGATAAAATTCAGAGCCGATAACTTCACTGAGTCGGGATTGGGTAAGCAGTTTTATTTCATGCTGATATCCAAGACGCTTAAGACTGTCGAATTCTTCTTGAAGTTCAAGCATATGTCGAGGCTTTACCGCAAGATCGCAATAGCCCATCTGTAAGTCGCAATCGATATGATGGGTCTGTATCCGATTTCTAACTATCTCCACGGCTTCAAAGCCCATTTGCTGGATTGCGCTGACGCCTTCTTGTCCTATTTCGTTGATAAATTGCGCGGGGTCATGGCCTATACCGCGGATCAGCTCTCCGCCATTGCGCCCTGAAGCGCCCCAGCCAATGCGTTTTGCCTCAAGCAACACCACACTTAAGCCTCGCTGTCTTAGTTCAATCGCCGTGTTGATACCGCTAAAGCCGCCGCCCACAATACAGACATCGGCACTTATCTTACCTTCCAGTTGAGGGTGAGCAAAAATTTCTTTAGCAGTATCAAGATAATAAGACTGGGGATATTGTTCACTATGAACAGGGGATTTCGTGGCCATTAGGGCTCCAAAAAATTGTTTTTATTGTAAATTGGGCTTGTCTCAGTATACTCATCACACTTTTATGATACTGCTAAAAAGTGTTCGTTTTATTTAACACATTTTTTAGATAGAATACAACGGAAGCGTGTAAACTCACGCTTTGGGGCTAAAATGTGTTTAGGATGGTGTTTATCCTGAACAACCTGTTCTTCATCTATCGGGATGACCGATCCTTTGGGGAGATGTGAAATTTGGATATTGGAGCCAGTCTCAGAACTGTTCGAAAAATGAAAGGCTTATCCCAGCGTGAGCTGGCTAAGCGTGCTGGTGTGACTAACAGTACGATTTCAATGATCGAAAAAAACAGTGTTAGCCCATCCGTCAGTTCTTTGAAAAAAGTATTGTCGGGTATCCCTATGTCTTTAGTGGATTTTTTCTCAATTGAAGCCTCGATTGAGAGCGAGCAAAAAGTAGTTTACCGCTCCGATGAACTCCTCGATATAGGTACTGGGCCTTTAGAATTTAAGTTAATTGGCCGCGACTTTCCCAATCGTGCCATGTCGGTGATGAGTGAAACCTATCCGCCGGGTTCGGACACGGGCGAGGAAATGCTGAAACACGAAGGTGAAGAGGCGGCCATGGTGATCGAAGGCAAATTCGAACTGACCGTTGGTGATGAGGTATATATCTTAGAAGCGGGTGATAGTTACTACTTTAACAGTGAGTTACCCCATAGATTTCGTAACCCTTTCGATGAACCCTGTCGACTGGTCAGTGCAACAACTCCTGCAAACTTCTAATCAGTACAGCGCTGCCCTAGATTAGGGGGCGCTATCTCTGAATTTTCTCAACATTAATCTCATTCAAAGCCGGCTTTGAATTGCAATATATTGCCCAAAGTGTAAATAATTTTATTCAAATTGAGTTGGGTTATCTGACTTAAGTCTTGTCTTATTTTTGTTCAATCGATAGGGTTTACCGTGGGCTTATCCCGTTAAAACTGCTCTATCCCTCCTAATATCCTGTATTAACTCTCAAAATTACTTCTTAAGCCTAAAGGCTCATTAACAAGTGTTTAACCTCTTGCTTGAGGTTAAAATTCGGTGTACTGTGTGAAAAAATGAACATTAAAACTTAACATGTTCATTATGCAGTCATTCAAGGTGAAGGTGAGTTATGTCTGTCGAGTTGCCCCTTATTGGTGTTATTGCGTGTAATCAACAATTGGGAGCGCATCCCTTTAATATCGTTGGCGAAAAATACCTCTTAGGTGTCGTGAATGGTGCTAAGGGCTGGCCCTTAGTGATCCCCTCATTAGGTGCTGAACAACCTATAGCGGCGATTCTGGCCCGTCTTGATGGCATTCTTTTTACTGGCTCGCCTTCGAATGTTGAACCCCATCTGTATGCGGGTAAACCGAGTGAAGCCGGTACTCATCATGATCCCAAACGCGATGCGACCACCTTACCGCTTATCCGTGCGGCCATTGCGGCGGGTGTGCCTGTGCTTGGGATTTGTCGTGGCTTTCAAGAGATGAACGTGGCTTTTGGTGGCAGTTTGCACCAGAAGTTACACGAAGTGGGTGGTTTTATTGAACACAGAGAAGATAAAGAGGCCTCATTAGAGGTGCAATATGGGCCATCCCACAGTATCACTGTGGAGCCTGGGGGGGTCATTTACGAGGCCTGGGGCCGTAACTCGGCAGAGGTAAACTCTGTACATACTCAGGGCGTGGAGCGCCTTGGGATTGGGTTGCGGCCAGAAGCTTATGCTCCAGACGGTCTAGTGGAGGCCTTCTCCGTTATAGACGCAAATGAATTCGCTCTCGGTGTGCAATGGCATCCTGAATGGAAGGTTAGTGAAAATCCATTTTTCCTTTCTATATTCAATGCTTTTGGTGATGCGTGCCGTCGTAGGGCTACAACTCGAGTGAAATAAAATGAATAAGCTAATCGCTTTTTTAAAAGAACGAAAAATCACAGAAGTCGAATGTGTTATCAGCGATATGACAGGTATCGCCCGCGGAAAAATTGCCCCAGTGGATAAGTTCCTCGACGAAAAAGGCATGCGCTTGCCCGAAAGCGTATTGCTTCAAACTGTGACCGGTGACTTTGTCGACGATGATATTTATTACAGCTTACTCGACGATGCGGATATCGATTTTGTCTGTGTCCCCGATGAAAATGCCGTGTTTATGCTGCCTTGGACCATTGAAGCGACGGCGCAAGTGATCCACGATTGCTACGACAGAATGGGTAATCCGATTGAATTATCGCCGCGTAACGTGTTGAAGAAAGTGCTTTCGCTATACGAGCAAAAAGGCTGGGAGCCTGTGATTGCGCCTGAGATGGAGTTTTATCTGACCAGCCGTAGCGATGACCACGATTTACCCCTTAAGCCACCTATTGGTCGTTCAGGCAGGCCAGAAGCGGGGCGTCAGTCTTTCTCGATTGATGCAGCCAACGAATACGATCCGCTTTTTGAAGACATGTATGACTGGTGCGAGCTGCAAGGTTTAGATATCGATACGCTGATCCACGAAGACGGCCCAGCGCAAATGGAGATTAACTTTAGCCACGGTAACCCGTTATCACTTGCAGATCAGGTATTTGTATTTAAACGAACCCTGCGTGAGGCGGCATTAAAGCATGATGTGTGTGCTACCTTTATGGCAAAACCTGTAACTGATGAGCCAGGCAGTGCTATGCACATTCATCAAAGCGTCATTAATAAAGAGACGGGTAAAAATATCTTTACTAATGAAGATGGTACCCAAAGCTCGTTATTCTTAAGTTACATTGCAGGCTTACAAAAGTTTATTCCTGAACTCCTGCCCTTGATGGCGCCAAACGCCAACTCGTTCCGTCGTTTCTTACCTGGCACTTCTGCGCCAGTTAACTTGGAATGGGGGGTTGAGAACAGAACCTGCGGTCTGCGTATTCCTGAGTCTTCACCGCAAAATCGCCGCATCGAAAACCGTATTCCGGGAGCGGATGCTAACTGCTATTTAGCTATCGCAGCGAGCTTACTCTGTGGCTACATCGGCATGGTTGAAGGGTTAAAGCCTTCGACGCCAGTGCAGGGTAAATCGAACGAAAGCCGTAGCAACAATCCACATTGCTTGCCATTAACCTTAGAAGAAGCATTGGCTGCGATGGAAGAGAGTGATGCCTGTAAGGAATATTTAGGTGAATCCTTCACCACCGGCTTTGTGGCGGTTAAGCAGGCCGAGCTTGAAAATTTCCGCCGTGTTGTGAGTTCGTGGGAGCGGGAGTTCCTGTTACTCAGTGTGTAATTTGCACTGTTTTTGTTCAAATCTGTCAGGCGATTAACGGATTTTAAGTCCAGATAGCGTGAATATTTGAACAATCACTAAAAATTCTCTGCACCATCTTGGTTAGTTTGCTTAACTTTGGTGCAGAGTTATTTTAGGTTTTAATCTTGGTGTGGACTTTATTACAAAGTCATTGCTCCTTAACATTCCATTCAAGGAATCAAAGACTGTGATGATTTTGTTGGTAATGAGCGAATGCATCAAATTGCTTAAAATAAGCATTTTATAACACACTGTAAGTTAAGGTTAAAAAGAGTTTTACTGAGATGGTTTCAGCGGTTTTTCTAGGGGCTTGAGGCATTTGTCTTAATGTTGCAAGATGTAGGGCGTACAAATATCTAGTCTATTTTTATGCTTGTTAATGCAAGTGTAGAAATCGGCAAATTTGGCATGAAATCTGATACTCCCATCAATTGCAGCCACCTAGAGATGAAGGCATTATGGTGCTGTAGAGACTGCCGATGCGGTTTTTAAGGTGTAGCATTGGTCGAGAATAACAACAATAACCGAGCAGATGGTCGGTGACACAATTTCAGAATTGTTAAAGGCAATTCTGCTACCCGAGAAAGGAGAAAGCATGAAGCTATTTAATAAGATGACGACTTTGGCTTTAGTAACCGCGGGCGCCCTCGCAAGCGTTGCAGCCCAAGCTGAAGAAGTAGTGCGCGTATATAACTGGTCTGATTATATCGCGGAAGATACCTTAGAAAACTTCAAGAAAGAAACGGGCATTCGGGTGATTTACGATGTGTTTGATAGTAACGAAGTGCTGGAAGCCAAGTTACTGTCTGGCCGCAGCGGTTACGACATCGTGGTTCCATCTAACCATTTCCTTGCTAAACAAATTAAGGCTGGCGCATTTAAGCCGCTTGATCGCTCTAAACTCACTAACTTTAAAAACCTCAACGCTGATCTAATGAAACAGTTAGAGAAGGCTGATCCGGGTAACCAATATGCCGTGCCTTATCTATGGGGGACCAATGGTATCGGTTATAACATCGATAAAGTGAAAGCCGCAGTAGGTGAAGATGCACCGTTTGATTCTATGGAGCTGATCTTTAACCCAAAATATGCTGAAAAAATCTCTAAGTGTGGCTTTGCTATGCTGGATTCGGCAGATGATATGGTGCCACAGGCGATGATCTACTTAGGTCTTAACCCTAACAGCACGAAAGCCGAAGACTATGAAAAAGCCGGTGAATTACTCGAAAAAATCCGTCCTTACGTGACTTATTTCCACTCATCACGCTATATCTCTGATCTTGCGAACGGCGATATCTGTGTGGCATATGGTTTCTCTGGTGACGTATTCCAAGCTGCGGCCCGTGCCGATGAAGCGGGTAACGGTAACAAGATTGGTTACTCCATCCCGAAAGAGGGCGCGAACCTGTGGTTCGATATGTTAGCTATCCCTGCGGATGCGGCTAACGTGGAAAATGCTCACAAACTTATCAACTACTTACTTCGCCCTGAAGTGATTGCGCCTATCTCTAACTATGTGGCTTATGCTAACCCTAACGACCCAGCACAGCCTTTAGTTGATGAAGCGATTCGCAATGACCCTGCGATTTATCCACCAAAAGAAGTGCTAGATAAATTGTATATTGGCGAAATCCGTCCATTGAAAATCCAACGCGTATTAACCCGCGTCTGGACCAAAGTGAAGTCTGGCCAATAATCGAGGTGGGGCAAGCTTTGCTTGCCCCATTTGATAGTACAAACAACTGGCTATACGCCGTTAAAAATAAGCCGACAGATTTAACCTCTATTCATTAATTCATTGTGTAAATCCTAAGTTTTGAAGGCACTCCTGTCTCAACACTCGGGTGGAGAAGTACTATGGCAAGCACTCTGGGCGTCACCAATAAACCCACTACAAAGACGCAAGAAAAAGTCCTGCTTAAGATTGAGCGGGTCAGTAAATTATTCGACGATGTACGCGCGGTTGACGACGTATCATTGACTATTAATAAGGGTGAGATTTTTGCTTTGCTTGGGGGCTCTGGCTCGGGTAAATCAACCTTGCTACGTATGCTCGCAGGATTTGAAAGACCCACTACCGGTAGGATTTATCTGGATGGCGAAGATATTACCGATCTTCCTCCCTACGAACGTCCTATCAATATGATGTTCCAATCCTATGCGCTCTTCCCCCATATGACGGTCGCACAAAATATCGCCTTCGGTTTAAAGCAAGATAAATTGCCTAAAGCGGAAATTGAGCAAAGGGTGCAAGAAATGCTCAAGCTGGTGCATATGGAGCAATATGGTAAACGTAAGCCACACCAGCTTTCCGGTGGTCAGCGCCAACGGGTGGCATTAGCTCGCTCCCTCGCGAAACGTCCTAAATTATTACTGCTCGATGAGCCCATGGGCGCGCTAGATAAAAAGCTGCGCACTCAAATGCAGTTAGAAGTAGTTGAAATTCTTGAGCGTGTTGGCGTGACCTGTGTAATGGTGACCCATGATCAGGAAGAAGCTATGACCATGGCGGGCCGAATTTCGATTATGAGCGACGGTTGGATTGCCCAAACCGGCTCACCTATGGACATTTACGAGAGTCCCAACAGCCGCATGATTGCCGAATTTATCGGTTCAGTGAATCTCTTTGGCGGCGAGATTGAAGTGGACGAAGTCGACCACCTTATCATTAAACCCAATGATTTAGCTCAGTCTTTCTATGTGGGTTACGGGGTAACGACCAGTGCTGAAGAAAAGCATGTGTGGTTAGCGGTACGTCCCGAAAAAACCATTATCAGCCGTGAGCAACCTGAGGGCGAGTACAACTGGGCCAAGGGCATAGTGCATGACATCGCCTACTTAGGTGGCATTTCTGTGTATTACATTCGCCTCGAAAACGGCCAAATAGTGCAATGCAGTATGACCAACCGTGAACGCCGTGCCGACCATGCGACATGGGATGATGAAGTGTTCATCAGCTGGGAGGACACCAGTGGCGTGGTGTTAAGATCATGAAGATAAAGTCAAAACTAAAATGGCTTAAGGGACGTTTCTGGACGATTAGCTTCCCCTACGCTTGGTTGTTGTTGTTCTTCGCCTTGCCCTTTGCCATTGTTCTTAAGATCAGTTTTTCGACGGCGGCGATTTCGATTCCACCCTATGAGGCGACCTTCCAATATGCGGATGATGTATTAAACATCTTCCTGCATTTAGGTAACTATTTGATGTTGCTAGATGATTCGCTGTATTACACCGCGTATCTCAGCTCATTAAAAATGGCGCTCATTTCGACCATTGGCTGTTTGATCATTGGTTATCCCATGGCCTATGCCATTGCCCGTGCGCCAGCAAGGTTGCAAACCGTGCTGCTGCTATTGGTGATGCTACCTTCTTGGACCTCGTTCTTAATCCGCGTTTATGCCTGGATGGGGATCTTAAGTAACACGGGGATTATTAATAACACATTGATGTGGTTAGGAATCATTTCTGAGCCATTGCAAATCCTTAACACCAATATCGCCGTCTATATCGGGATTATCTACGCCTATTTGCCCTTTATGATTTTGCCGCTGTACGCGACCTTAGTGAAGTTAGATATGAGCTTGATTGAGGCCGCATCTGACTTAGGGTCGAGCCGTTTAAATACCTTCTGGAAAATCACTTTCCCATTATCGAAGAGCGGAGTGATTGCAGGTTCTATGTTGGTATTTATTCCGGCGGTAGGGGAGTTTGTGATCCCTGAGCTGCTTGGCGGCCCAGATTCTCTGATGATAGGTAAAGTACTGTGGCAGGAATTCTTCAATAACCGTGACTGGCCAGTGGCCTCATCACTGGCGATTGTGATGCTGGCACTCTTGATTATTCCTATTACCTTATTCCATCGCTATCAGGCACGTAGTTTGGAGAAAGACCTATGAAAAAGCTGAGTTTTTCTTCGGTGATGCTGTGGTTCGGCTTGTTCTTCTTGTACGCGCCTATGCTGATCCTAGTGATTTATTCGTTTAACGAATCTAAGTTAGTGACAGTGTGGGGAGGGTTTTCACCTAAATGGTACGGCGAGTTATTTGCCGATCAGCAGATTCTCGATGCGGTTTGGACCAGCCTTCGGATTGCCTTTTACAGCTCAACCATGGCGGTGATTATCGGCACTATGGCCGCCTTTGTGATGACGCGGTTTAAGCGCTCCTGGGCCAAGCTCACTTTGTCGAACATGATCACTGCGCCTTTGGTTATGCCTGAGGTGATCACGGGTCTGTCGTTGCTGCTGCTGTTTGTGCATATGGCGGATCTCTTAGGTTGGCCGAAAGAGCGTGGCATGGTGACAGTTTGGATTGCCCATTCGACCTTCTGCGCGGCCTATGTGGCTGTGGTAGTGTCGTCAAGATTGCGTGAGTTAGACATGTCAATCGAAGAGGCGGCAATGGATTTAGGCGCAACGCCGCTTAAGACCTTCTTCCTGATCACTGTGCCTATGATTTCACCGGCATTAGTCGCGGGTTGGTTGTTATCCTTTAGTCTGTCACTCGATGACTTAGTGATCGCAAGCTTTGCCTCAGGCCCAGGTGCAACCACCTTACCTATGGTGGTGTTTTCCTCGGTGCGCTTGGGGGTATCGCCTAAGATCAACGCCTTGGCAACACTTATCATTCTATGTGTGTCGTTAATCGCTTTCTTGTCTTGGTATATGGCAAGGCGCGCCGAAAAACGTGAGCGTATGCCGCTGAACTAATACGCTAGGATGCAGTTATTAGTGGTAAGCACCTAGTCAAAAGTGCTTAACGACAAAAGGATGACTTTGATTGCCAAGGTCATCCTTCTCTCTGCCCTCCAAGTCTTCTTATCTGTACCTCCACTCAATTTCAAATCCGATTAAGGCAGGAAGGTTACTTTGTTTGAAATATCAAACATCGTGTAAATTATTGTGCTTTTATGGCTAGTGTTTCCCGATTTGAAGGTGTAGGATGTGATAGTTGTTTAAAATAATGAACATAAAAATCAAGGGAACATCATGTCAGCCATACCTCACACTGGATCATATTATGCGGCATCGGCCAACGATAAGGTTGAGCGCGCGCGTTTACAGGAATCGATTGAAGCCGATGTTTGTGTGATTGGCGCGGGGTACACAGGCCTGTCTGCCGCACTGCATTTACTCGAATCGGGTTTTAGTGTGGTGGTACTCGAAGCGGCGCGGATTGGCTGGGGAGCATCGGGACGTAATGGCGGACAAATCGTCAACAGCTATAGCCGTGACATTGATACCATTGAAAAAACCGTTGGCAAAGAACAAGCCAAGCTTTTTGGGCAAATGGCCTTCGAGGGCGGACGTATCATCCGTGAACGTATCGCTAAGTACAATATTGATTGCGATCTAAAAGATGGCGGCGTATTTGCGGCGATGAACGAAAAGCAGATGGGCCATTTACGCCATCAAAAGCAGTTATGGGAAAGCCATGGTCATGTTGGCAAGCTTGAGATGCTCGATGCAAACAGCATTCGTTCTGTGGTAAATACTGAGCGCTATGTCGGCGGTATGTTGGATAAGAGCGGCGGCCATATTCACCCGCTGAATTTAGCCTTGGGTGAAGCCCGCGCGGTAGAATCCCTCGGTGGAAAAATTTTTGAAGACTCAGCGGTTTTGCAGGTCGACGAAGGCGATAGCCCTGTGGTACACACCGCTAAGGGCAGCGTAAAAGCTAAGTTTGTGGTGGTGGCGGGTAACGCTTACCTCGGTAAACTCATGCCTGAATTGCAAGCCAAGTCTATGCCCTGCGGTACCCAAGTGATCACCACTGAACCCTTAGACGAAGAGCTGGCAGCAAGCCTGTTACCTCAAGACTACTGCGTCGAAGATTGTAACTATCTGCTCGATTATTTTAGGCTGTCTGGCGATAAGCGCCTGATCTACGGCGGTGGTGTAGTGTATGGTGCCCGCGATCCCGCGGATATCGAATCTCTGATTATCCCGAATATGCTCAAAACCTTCCCGCAGTTAAAAGGGGTTAAGGTTGATTACGCCTGGACGGGTAACTTTTTATTGACCTTATCGCGTTTACCACAGGTCGGCCGTATTGGTAAAAATATCTATTATTCACAGGGTTGTAGTGGCCATGGCGTCACTTATACCCACTTGGCAGGCAAGTTAATCGCCGAAATGCTCAATGGTCAGGCTACGCGTTTCGATGCTTTTGCGGCGCTGCCCCATTATCCCTTCCCTGGCGGTCACGCCTTACGTGTGCCTTTTAGTGCGCTGGGGGCATGGTATTACAGTCTAAGAGATAAATTAGGTATCTAATTTATTTAATTTTTTATACGAGGTAAGGCATTACCTCGCAGCGAGAGGAATTTCCTGTGTTGTTAAAAGACCCGAGTCTGCTGCGTCAGCAATGTTATATCAATGGTAAGTGGTGCGATGCACAGTCAAAAGAAACCGTCGCTATCGCCAATCCTGCGACGGGCGCGGTGATCGCCAGTGTCCCTGTGATGGGGCAAGCCGAAACTCAAGCGGCGATTGCGGCAGCCGAAGAGGCATTGCCCGCATGGCGAGCACTTACTGCAAAAGAGCGTGGTGCCAAGCTGCGTCGCTGGTTTGAATTACTCAATGAAAACAGTGATGACTTAGCGTTAATGATGACCACTGAGCAGGGCAAACCCCTTGCCGAAGCTAAGGGTGAAGTCACCTACGCCGCCTCCTTTATCGAATGGTTCGCCGAAGAAGCAAAACGCGTCTATGGCGATACGATTCCTGGGCATCAGGGCGATAAACGTATCATGGTGATCAAGCAGCCCGTGGGCGTGACTGCGGCCATTACTCCCTGGAACTTCCCTGCGGCGATGATCACTCGTAAAGCCGCGCCAGCACTGGCTGCCGGTTGTACTATGGTGGTGAAACCTGCCCCGCAAACGCCTTTTACCGCATTAGCCTTGGCCGTGCTTGCCGAGCGCGCTGGGATCCCCGCTGGGGTATTCAGCGTGATCACTGGCGATGCCATCGGCATTGGTAATGAGATGTGTAGCAATCCAGTCGTGCGTAAGTTGTCTTTCACCGGCTCGACCCAAGTGGGCATTAAGTTGATGGAACAATGCGCGCCGACACTGAAGAAATTATCTTTAGAATTAGGCGGTAACGCGCCATTTATCGTATTCGACGATGCCAATATTGATGCGGCGGTCGAAGGCGCCATGATCGCTAAGTATCGCAATGCGGGGCAAACCTGTGTCTGCGCTAACCGCATTTATGTTCAGGCGGGCGTCTATGACGAATTTGCCCGCAAGCTCAGTATTGCCGTGGGTAAATTAAAGGTGGGTGAGGGCATTGGTGAGGGCGTAACTACTGGACCGCTTATCAATCGCGCGGCGGTCGAAAAAGTCCAGAGCCATCTCGAGGATGCGCTCAGTAAAGGGGCGACTGTGGTTGCGGGCGGTAAGCCCCATAGCTTAGGTGGCAACTTCTTCGAACCCACGGTACTGACACATGTTGATAGCAGTATGCGTGTCGCCCGTGAAGAAACCTTTGGCCCACTGGCGCCGCTGTTTAAGTTTACCGATGTGGACGATGTGATTAAACAAGCCAATGATACCGAGTTTGGCTTAGCGGCTTATTTTTATGGCCGTGATATTTCACTCGTATGGAAAGTGGCCGAGGCATTGGAATACGGCATGGTGGGCGTCAACACTGGGTTGATTTCCACCGAAGTCGCGCCGTTTGGCGGAATGAAATCCTCGGGGCTCGGTCGAGAAGGTTCTAAGTTCGGCATCGAAGAATATTTAGAAATCAAATATATCTGCATGTCTGTTTAAGCATCAGTTTGGAATAGACCGCCAGTGGTAGCCCTTTGGGCATAGGCATTGTTATCGACCTTTGTGTATAGCCAAGTTAGGCACGCGAGCAAGGAATACTAAATGAGCACAACCAATGATTCATTGATGGCACGTCGCCAAGCCGCAGTCGCAGGCGGTGTTGGTCAAATTCATCCTGTTTTTACTGCTCGCGCCGAAAACGCGACCGTGTGGGATGTGGAAGGTCGAGAGTTTATCGACTTTGCGGGTGGTATTGCGGTGCTTAACACTGGGCATTTACATCCTAAGGTTAAGGCGGCCGTTGCGGCGCAGCTTGAGGATTTCTCCCACACCTGTTTTATGGTGCTTGGCTACGAAAGTTATATTCAAGTCTGTGAAAAACTAAATCAGTTAGTGCCGGGTGATTTTGCTAAGAAAACGGCCTTATTCACCAGCGGCTCAGAAGCCGTTGAAAACGCGGTTAAAGTTGCTCGTGCATACACTAAGCGGGCGGGTGTGATTGCCTTTACCTCGGGTTACCATGGTCGCACTATGGCGGCGCTGGCATTAACGGGAAAGGTCGCGCCTTACAGTAAAGGCATGGGATTAATGTCGGCCAATGTGTTCCGCGCCGAGTTTCCCTGTGCGCTGCACGGCGTATCCGATGATGATGCGATGGCCTCTATCGAACGCATCTTTAAAAATGATGCCGAGCCGAGCGATATCGCGGCCATCATCCTCGAGCCTGTGCAGGGTGAGGGCGGATTCTATGCCGCATCGCCAGCCTTTATGCAACGTTTACGTGCGCTTTGCGACCGCGAAGGCATTATGCTGATCGCCGATGAAGTGCAAACGGGTGCGGGTCGTACTGGGACCTTCTTCGCTATGGAGCAAATGGGCGTGAGCGCCGATATCACCACCTTTGCGAAATCCATTGCCGGTGGCTTCCCACTCTCAGGTATTACAGGTAAAGCTGAAGTCATGGATGCCATCGGTCCCGGTGGCCTTGGCGGCACCTACGGTGGTAATCCGCTGGCCTGTGCGGCGGCGCTCGCCGTACTCGAAGTATTTGAAGAGGAAAAGCTGCTTGAACGTGCCAATGCAATTGGCGAGCGGATTAAGTCGGCGCTAAATACTATGCAGGTTGAACATCCACAAATTGCTGATGTGCGTGGTCTAGGGGCGATGATCGCTATTGAATTGATGGAAGAGGGCAAACCCGCGCCTCAGTACTGTGCCCAAATTTTAGCTGAGGCAAGAAACCGAGGTTTGATCCTCCTCTCCTGCGGCACCTACGGTAACGTGCTGCGTATATTGGTGCCATTGACAGTACCAGACGAGCAGCTTGCTGCGGGGCTGGGCATTCTTAAGGCCAGCTTCGATGCCGTGTTAAAAGGTTAATAGATATAAAAAATCCCGCTTAGGCGGGATTTTTTATGGCGTGGTTTAACGCTTAAGTGCCTTTAATCTCCATTAGGATTTGCAGTGCGCGTTCGCGTTTTTGCTGATCATACAAATCGTTAGTAAAGATAAACTCATCGACACCTAGCTCCTTCACTATCATCTCTAAGCTGTGCTTAATGGTGGTGGGGCCACCGGTGACGGATAAGCCTAAGAAGTTATCGACATAGGTTTTTTCCTGCTCGCTCCACAGGCCATCCATGCTGTCCTCGGGCGGTTTTAACCAAAGCGGTTCACCACGGATCAGCGCAAGCACCCGTTGCTTGGAGGTGGTGCTTAAGTATTCAGCTTCGGCGTCTGTCTCGGCGGCGATAAGTGGCAGGCCAAGCATGACATAGGGCTTATCCAACACCTTAGATGGCTTAAAGTCGCGGCGGTAAATCTCAATCGCATCGTAGAGGAACCTTGGCGCAAAATGCCCTGCAAAGACATAGGGTAAGCCGCGCTGGGCTGCAAGCTGGGCGCTAAAGAGGCTAGAGCCAAGTAGCCAAATCGGCACATGGGTGCCTTCGCCGGGAATCGCTCTTACGGGATGATGGCCATTGTAGTCGCCGAGTAAGGTTTGTAACTCGCTCACCTCGGCGGGAAATTGCTCCGCGCGGCTCATATCGCGGTTAAGGGCGCGGCTGGTGATTTGATCGCTGCCCGGGGCGCGGCCAAGCCCTAAATCGATACGCCCCGGATAAAGACTCTCGAGCGTACCAAACTGTTCGGCAACCACTAAGGGTGCATGATTGGGCAGCATAATCCCACCCGCGCCGACGCGAATGCGTTTAGTATTCTCGGCAATATAGCCAATTAATACCGATGTCGCGGCGCTGGCGATACCGGGCATATTGTGGTGCTCGGCAAACCAGAATCGGTTAAAACCTAACTCATCGGCCACCTTAGCGTATTGTAGGCTGGCGCGCAGCGTGTCTCCGATGCTCGCGCCTTGGCGTACGGGGGCGAGCTCTAAGAGTGAAAAGGGAACATCCGCTAGGGGAGATTTTGTTACTGCCTGCGATGGGGCGGCAGATGTCGAAGTCGATGATGTAGCCATAAATTAAGCGCCTCTTTGCGTGAGTCAGCTCTGTGGCAGCTGCTTTATCTTGTCTCCCTCGGATGAATGTGGTGGACGCTAAAGCGATTGCTCTGTCGGTGCTGATGGAGTCTTACCCTAGGATATGGTGTCGTATCAATGATAAACAAGCTTAATGCTTGAACTTAACACCACCCTAAAATTGGAACCGAACATCTTAGTTTTGCAAACAGGGGTGAAAGCCTTATCCCATGCCGATGCATGGAAAGTCAGCACAGAAAGTTCAGATTGTTTGGTGCTGAGCTGTAACCTAAAGGTATAAAAAAACTGCCGCAAGCGCGGCTTGTCGGCAGTTTTTAGCGCTCACATGTATGTGAGTGGGAGGATTATTGCTCGGCTTTCACATCACGTAGTGAGGCCGCCGCGTTATCTTCAATGCTGTTATGGGCGTGATGACTTTCGGTCAAACGGCGCATCAGCGGTAATACGGCTAAGGCGATAATGGTACAAAATACAGCAGCAATACCTAATTTATTAAATAAATTGGTATAAACGGGCAGCGTTTGCAGCGGGTCGACTAAGTCCTGTGGCACGCTGGCAAAGTTCGCCACAACGCCGCCTAAATACTGGGAAATACCCGATGCCACGAAATAGGCGCCCATCATAAAGCCGCCCATGCGTGCAGGTACATAGCGGGCGATCATGGCTAAGCCTAGACCACTCACTAGCAGCTCGCCCAGTGAGTAAGAGGCATAACCCCAAATCATCACCCAAGAAGAGGTTTTACCTTCAACGGCAAATTGGCCTGCAAAACCGTAGATAAAGAAGCCAATCGCGACAACCGCAAAACCTAAGGCGAACTTAGCTGCAATCGAAAAGTCCTTATTATTGCGGCCAGCCCATGAATAACTCCAAGCCAAAACAGGGCTTAACACCATGATCCAGATTGGGTTTAGTGCTTGGAACTGTGCAGGTGACCAAGTCCATAAATGGGTACCAAAAACTTGGAAATCCCAGTCGACGTTACGCAGCGCAAACAGGGCCAGTGAGGTCGACATTTGTTGATAGAAGATAAAGAAGAAAACGGTTTGCACTGTGAGGATTAGCGCTGCGATAAGGCCGGCACGCTCACTTGGCTCACTGGTACGAATTAAGTGGAAGAAAATCCCTAATACCGCCACACCCGCGGCATACACGAATACTCGGGCAACATCTTCATATTCAAGAATAATGGCTGAAGCAACAACGGAAAGCGCCGCTAATACTAAAACGATAGCCAAGTTCTTCTTGTTGACTGGGCGAGTATCAGGCTCAGACCCATAATTGGCGAGACTCTTGTGCATCAGGGCATAGTTACCTAAGCCGACGATTAAGCCCACACAGCACACGGCAAAGGCGGCATGCCAGCCAAATTCGTTACCGTATTGCGCATTAACATAGTCCTTAATCCAAGGCGTTAACAACATAGAGAAGGTCGAACCTACGTTTACCGCCATGTAGTAGATGGTAAAGGCGCTGTCAATTTTAGAATCATCACCTTCGTAGATCTTACGGACTAAGTTACCGGCATTGGGTTTAAACAGGCCATTACCGACCACAATCACCCCGAGGGCGGAGAACATAAACCAAGTGTTTTCGGTTGGCACTGTCATCAATGCATAACCTACCGACAAAATCCCTGCACCGAGCAGCATAGTGCGTTTGGTGCCGAGAATTTTATCCCCAACCCAACCGCCGATGGCCGGCGACACGTAAATCAGCGCCGCACAGGCACTCCAAACTAAGTTTGCACGGGAGTCATCAAAGCCAAGACGCTGCACCATAAAGTACACGATCAGCGCCTGCATGCCGTAATAACCAAAACGTTCCCACAATTCGATAAGTGACACTGTCATAAACGAATGTGTCTTGCTTACCTGATTGGTACCAAGAGTCATAAAGCTTGCTTCCGTTATTGTTGTTTTGTGTTTAGGGACAAGAGTATAAGGTGATAGTCCGTTCAAACCAATGCCACAACGCCAAAGAATAGACTTTGTTACAAATGAAATGGGTGTTTTTAATCTGGAATTAATTTTTGTAAAAAAGTGCGGCTCGCTAATCCTTACGGTTTGTGAGTTTGGTCATGTTTGCGTTCAGCGATTTGGGATAAATATCAAATTACCGCCTATTGGGATAAAGGTCGCAATTGGCCTGAATCTGTCAGTGAAAAGTTTTACTTATAGTTAACAATTCACTATCTTAAAGACTGGTAATCCCGACGCAGAGTGCTATTTTTTAAATTAGTCAGCAAAAATAAAAATGAACTAGATCAAAATTATTAGGCTCTTGACCTTCTATTTGGAGTTTACTCGATGAAGCATTTGTCCATCAGTACTAAGTTGTTGTGGATCACTTCCGCCTTATTTCTATCCATTGTCGCGATTCTTTCCATCAGCCTATGGTGGACCCTTTCGGAGCAAAATGCTGAACTTTCCCATCAGGTGCAGGAAACATTACAAACCGAGACCCACGATAAGCTTGAAGCGCGGGCAGGTGAGTATGGTGAAATGGTGGCGGGATTTATCAATGAAGCCTATCGAATCCCATATTCTTTTGCCGGCATACTTGAAAGCACCGCTGAAGAATTACCACTCAAACGTGACCGTTTGGAGCTGGCGGTGGCGGCGGTATTAAAGAAAAACACGCAAGTTTCATCAATGTATGCTCAGTTTGACGCTAACGGTTACGATGGCTTAGATAGCGAATTTTTAAACGTGAATGTGAGCCACAGCGTTGCTTCCTCGGGGGCATTGGAAGTGTACTACACTCGCAACGATGACGGCACGGTTGAGCATAACCAAGTTGATGATTCTGCCGAAAAATATTTAACAACACTCAATGAATTTGGTATCCGAGATGCTGAGTGGTACCTGTGTGCCAAGGAAACGCTTAAACCCTGCTTGATGGAACCCTATCTCTACGAAATTACTCCCGGCAACACAGCGTTAATGACTTCGTTGACGGTTCCTGTACTTAAGCATAAACAATTTATTGGTGTAGTTGGGGTGGATCTCAACTTGCCAGTATTCCAAGTGTTAATTGATAAACTGTCGAAAAGCCTTTACGACGGTCAAGCAAAAGTCACCTTGCTGAGTACTCGAGGTTTAGTGGTTGCTGCGAGTCATTACAGCAAAAAAGCCCGCCCGTTGGCAGAATCTATTGATCCTAAGCTCGCCTCACAGATAATCGGATTACACAAAAATGGCGGTTACATGGAGAACGATAATGAAATTATCGTAGCCTATCCCATCAATATTCCCTTAGCTAAAGCCGAGTGGTCGTTAGCAATACAAGTACCTAAATCCATGGCGCTTAAGAGCTCTATTGAGCTGAATGACAAAATGGATGAAATGGCAACATCCCTTGGCAGCATCTTGTTGATTGTAGGATTAGCGGTTTCGATACTTGCAGTTGTAACCATTAGCATTGTGATCCGCAGTGTAATCGCTCCGCTTAAAGTGATCCAAGGACGCGTTGAGAATTTAGCAAGTGCTGATGGCGACTTAACTCAATCCATAGAAGTGGACGCACATGCTGAGCTTATTGCGTTAGGTAAAGGCTTTAACTCCTTTATCCATAAGCTAAAAGATTTAATCTCAGAGTTGAAAGCGCTTGCTGGTCAAACGCAGGAAGAAAGTCTCTCTTCTGCGCAAATTGCGGAATTAACCCGCGACAGCGTCCATCGTCAGTACGGCGAAATTGAAAGTGTAGTCACTGCCGTTAATGAGATGAGTGCAACAGCGTTGGAAGTGGCAAAAGCTTCTGAGCAAACGGCATCAGAAACCGAAGCTATGTCGCGTAATATTCGCTTGAGTGAAGAGAGTCTAACGAAAGCGATGGACTATGTGACCACCATGTCGCAGGAGTCAATGCAGGCTAAAGTGGCCGTGAGTAAAGTGGCCGAGAGCAGTACGAATATCAGCCGTATTCTCGAAGTCATTAGCTCGATTGCCGCGCAAACAAACTTACTTGCCCTAAACGCTGCGATTGAGGCTGCCCGTGCCGGTGAGCAAGGTCGGGGGTTTGCCGTGGTAGCGGATGAGGTGAGGGCACTCGCCTCTAAAACCCAAAGTTCAACGGATGATATTAGCGTGTTAATTGATGCGCTCCAAAAAGAAGTACACAGCGCCTCAGGCATTATTGATAAAGGTGCTGAACGTGCACAAATGGCGGTATCACAAACGGAACAAGCACTGACATCACTTAACTCTATGGTGAGTCAAATTGAAGAGATCTCGGCGCAAGTGACCCATATCGCCGCTGCGGCAGAGGAACAAAGTGCCGTGACAGAAGAAGTTAATCGGAATATTACGGGTATTTCCGACTCAGCATCTGAACTTGCACGTCTTGCTGGTGAAGCACAGCAAAGTAGCGCTGTTCTTGCAGACCTTGTTAAGCAACAACATCAGCAATTAGGTAAGCTAAAAACCTAATAACCAACAGTCGATTGTTAAAGAATGTAATAGGCGCCGATTAAATGTCGGCGCCTATTTTTATGTCAATTTCATTCCACTAAATCAATCTCTTTAACCCTATAGTCATTAACTCACTATGTTAATTACAAAGAATTCCGTTGCGGTATAGATGAAGGGCAAGCTAGCTAGATTTTTTGGGTTATACAGCAAAATTGTGGGAATAGGCTTATGTATTAATGTCTGCTGGGGGATTGCCTATCCATCGACAGTATCGAAGACCATCAATCGACATAGTGAATTCCGTTAAATGAAAAAGGCGTAGCGGTGATTAACCTGCTACGCCTTATCGGAATTTGGTGGCCCCTCACGGACTTGAACCGTGGACCTAACGATTATGAGTCGTGTGCTCTAACCAACTGAGCTAAGGGGCCGACTAAAGGCAATCGTCATTACCTAAAGCGAGTGGCAGTATACTAAGCTTGTTTGCGCTTGTCACCCGTGTTTTTTGATGAAATTCACCGAATTGATTCAAGTGGTTATCTGTTAATCAACTGTGGTTTTGGCTTAGAGATTTAGCGTTGCCTGAATGGGAAAGAAATTTTTAACCATTTGATTTTGAAAGAGAGCTTAGCAATGGATATTCAGAGGGAATTTTAGGGGGTGTTAATGGGGGGCAATAAAAAGCCCCGCGAGGCGGGGCTTAGAATCGATGCTTCGGTTGACTATTCGTCTAAGAAGGACTTTAAGATTTCCGAGCGTGAAGGGTGGCGCAGTTTACGCAGGGCTTTCGCCTCGATTTGACGGATACGCTCACGGGTTACGTCAAATTGTTTGCCCACTTCTTCCAGCGTGTGGTCGGTATTCATATCGATACCAAAACGCATACGCAGTACTTTCGCTTCACGGGCCGTTAAGCCTGCTAATACCTCATGGGTGGCGCTCTTCAGGCTTTCGCTGGTGGCGCTGTCCAGTGGTAATTCGAGGGTGGTATCCTCGATAAAATCACCTAAATGCGAATCTTCATCGTCACCGATTGGGGTTTCCATGGAGATAGGTTCTTTAGCGATTTTCAGTACCTTACGGATCTTATCTTCCGGCATCATCATACGCTCTGCCAGTTCTTCAGGTGAGGGCTCACGACCCATTTCCTGCAGCATTTGGCGAGAGATACGGTTCAGCTTGTTGATGGTTTCGATCATATGTACTGGAATACGGATCGTACGGGCTTGGTCCGCGATTGAGCGGGTGATTGCCTGACGGATCCACCAAGTCGCATAGGTCGAGAACTTGTAACCACGACGGTATTCGAACTTATCTACAGCCTTCATCAGACCGATGTTACCTTCTTGGATAAGATCCAAGAATTGCAGACCACGGTTGGTGTATTTCTTCGCGATAGAAATTACCAGACGTAAGTTTGCCTCAACCATTTCTTTCTTCGCACGGCGAGCCTTGGCTTCACCGATTGACATGCGACGGTTGATGTCTTTAATGGCGGCAATGACTAAGCCTGTTTCTTCTTCGATGGCGGCCAGCTTGCTACGGCAACGCTGAACGTCTTCTTCAACCATTCTTAAGCCTTCGGCATAAGGCTTGTTTGAGTTCTTTTCTGCGTCGAACCAATCGAGATTGGTTTCGTTACCGGTGAAGAATTTAACAAAGTTCTTCTTCGGCATTTTAGCCTGCTCGACACAGAGCTTCATCAGTAGACGCTCTTGAACGCGCACGCGGTCCATCATAGAGCGCATGCCCTTAACTAAGCGATCGAATTGCTTAGGTACGAGGCGGAATTCTTTGAAAATCTCGCCGATTTCAAACAGAGCTTGAATCGACTCAGGATGTTCACGACCTTTAGCATCGATGATTTTTAGCGCATTTTCGTAGGCGGTTCTTAATTGGCTAAAGCGTTCACGCGCTTCTTCAGGATCGGGACCCTTGTTGCCATCGTCATCGCCTTCGCCATCACCGTCTTCATCTTCGTCGTCTTCATCGTCATCTTCATCATCGAGGTCTTCTTCCGATAATTCAGAACCGATATGAGTCGCGGTTGGACCTAGGTCTTCTTCGTCCGGGTTAACAAATCCAGAGATAATATCAGACAGGCGCAGTTCGTCGGCTTCGTACTGGTCGTACTGCTCAAGGATCATGGCGATCGCTTGTGGGTATTCGGCGACAGAGCTTTGAACTGTGTTGATGCCTTCTTCGATGCGTTTGGCGATAACGATTTCGCCTTCACGGGTCAGCAGTTCAACGGTACCCATTTCGCGCATGTACATACGCACTGGGTCTGTGGTGCGGCCTAGCTCACTTTCTACAGTAGCAAGGGCAGCTGCGGCTTCTTCCGCTGCATCTTCGTCTGTGTTGTCTTCCGACATCATCATGTCATCGGCATCTGGTGCTTCTTCGAACACCCGAATACCCATGTCATTTATCATCTGGATAATATCTTCGATCTGGTCAGAATCGACCATGTCTGCAGGTAAGTGATCGTTCACTTCTGCATAGGTTAAGTAACCTTGCTCTTTACCTTTGGCAAGCAACAGCTTGAGTTGCGACTGCGGAGTATGATCCATAGATATCATCCAAGTTGGGAAACTGTTACAACGACGGACAGTTAGCTTGTGCTAAGTGCCGCGCAAATCGTCAATTATAGCCATGTGCACTTACCTGTGCTAGTCACTGGGATACTGATTGAGGACATTTTTGCCTCAGTTTAGTCCTTTCATGACCGAGATCAGCTTCTGCAGCTGGATCTTCTCTTCCTTAGTATGGGTCTGTTTTAGACTCAATTCCTGATATCGTTGCTCAATATATTGATTGTTCAACCAAACCAGGGTCTGTTTAAACTTCTCGAGCAGGTTTTCATCCGCCACTTGATGGTCCCATTGGGCTAATTTATGCAGCGTCCCGCTGTGGGGGCTGTCTCTGAATTGCTCAAGTAGTTGTGCGCTGTTTAACCTATTCTCTCGTGTTAATTCCAACAGCAATGGCAGCAAGTCGATGCCTGGCATTTGCAGATGGTTTAATGCCGGTTGTGGGGATAATCCCACGCCCAGCTCGGGATGCTGTACTAACAAGGCGATGGCAAGTCGCAATGGCGTACCGCGTCCTTTGAGTCCCGTTGATGCTGTGGGCTTAGTTTGTTTGACACTAAAACCCAGTTTTTTCTTCATATCGTCTGAGCTGTTCATTCCTAACTTGTGAGCTAAGTTCTCAAGCAGTAGGTTTTGAAGCACAGTATCTTGAATTTTTTCAATTAGGCCAAAGGCTTGTTTGGCTAAGTTACCTTTATCGGTACCAAATTTTGTCGCTAATGTATCAAACAAAAATTCGGGCAGGGTGATGGCGCTTTCCATCATTTGCTCGAAGGCGTCTTTACCAATCTTACGAACCATTGAATCCGGATCTTCAGATTGGGGTAAAAACATAAAACGCACTTTGTCCCCTGGTTTGAGTAGGGGCAAAGCGGTTTCTAAGGCGCGCCAGGCGGCCTCATTACCGGCTCTATCGCCGTCATAACAACAAATCACTTCCTTGGCACTACGCAGCAACAATTGGAATTGTTCAGCCGTCGTCGAAGTGCCAAGGGAGGCGACCGCGTAATCTACGCCATATTGGGCGAGGGCGACCACATCCATATAGCCTTCGACAATCAGTACCTTATCGGGATCGCGATGACGTTGCTTTAACTCGTATAGGCCGTAGAGCTCATTGCCCTTATGAAATATGGGCGTTTCTGGCGAATTCAAGTACTTGGGGGTGCCATCTCCCAATACTCTGCCACCAAATCCAATCACACGACCACGGCGGTCGCGAATAGGGAACATCAGGCGGTCACGGAATCTGTCGTATCTTTTACCGCTGTCATTGCTGATCAGCATGCCTGCGGTCAGGAGTTTATCCTGTGCATCTTGACTGTGTCGGTAGCGGCTTAATAAGCCATCCCAACCGTCGGGCGCAAAACCAATCCCAAAATGCTCAACAATATCATCGGATAATCCGCGATAGGCGAGGTAGTCGATGACTTTTTGCTTGTCTTGGTGTTGTCTTAACTGAGTTTGAAAAAAGCGGCTCGCTTCTTCCATTAATTG
This sequence comes from Shewanella decolorationis, assembly GCF_004354305.1. NCBI lineage: Bacteria > Pseudomonadati > Pseudomonadota > Gammaproteobacteria > Alteromonadales > Shewanellaceae > Shewanella > Shewanella decolorationis. The sequence goes on from NZ_CP037898.1 coordinate 1,037,681, forward strand.
GTATAGATCACGGCTTAAGCCATCGTCTTGGCGTTTTCCCGTGCCTTGTTCCCTTGGGACTTCTAAGCCCAGTTGTCCGGCAAGTTCTTCTATGGCATCGACAAAGTCGAGTCTGTCATACTCCATCACAAAATCGATGGCATTGCCGTGGGCACCGCAGCCAAAACAATGATAAAACTGTTTATCGCGGCTAACGGTAAACGAAGGTGATTTTTCGCTATGAAAAGGACAACAGGCCGAGTAGTTTTTACCCGCCTTTTTCAAGGGCACCTTACGGTCGATAAGCTCGACAATGTCGGTGCGAGCGATTAGCTCATTGATAAAATCACGAGGTATTGCCATTGAGTGCTTAAAATCTCGCCTTGCGCGAATTTAAACAAACAAGCCGCGCATAGGCACGGCTTGTTCATACATTGAAACGCTAATTATTGCAATTTTGCACGGATCATAGCGCCGATAGCGCCCATGTCTGCACGTCCTTGAACTTTAGGTTTTAATGCTCCCATTACTTTGCCCATATCCGCCATGGAGGATGCGCCTATTTCAGCAATAGCGGCATCGATGAACGCAGCAATTTCCGCCTCAGAGAGGGGAGTCGGCAGGAAAGTTTCAATAACTTGAATCTCTTCTGCTTCTGCTGCGGCCAACTCGCTACGACCCGCTGCTTCATATTGAGCAATCGAATCGCGACGTTGTTTCACCATTTTGGTTAAGACAGCTATAACCTGCTCATCATTCAGAGTTTCGCGGGTATCCACTTCAATCTGTTTGATGGCTGCAAGTGCCATACGAATAGTGCTCAATCTCGCCTTCTCTTTGGCGATCATGGCCTGTTTCATATGGTCTTTTAGCTGATCAATTAGGCTCATAAGAGATTAGTATAAACGTACGCGACGTGCGTTTTCGCGAGAAAGCTTTTTAGCTAAACGTTTAACTGCAGCTGCTTTAGCGCGCTTACGTGCAGTAGTTGGCTTCTCGTAGAATTCACGAGCACGCACGTCAGCTAAAATACCAGCTTTTTCACAAGAGCGCTTGAAACGACGCAGAGCTACGTCGAATGGTTCGTTTTCACGTACTTTAATAATTGGCATACGCCATCACCCCTTAGGTGTAGGTTGTGTGGTTCAATTGCTTGAACCAAGTGTATTTAAAATGGTGCGGAATTTTATACCGAGACAACTAGGCTTGTAAAGCCCTAATCCTTTGTGGCGGGTTTTGCCACGGGAATATGATGATCGGCGACTGGAGTAATTGCCATCATACAGGTAGAATTAGCGCCCTTTGGTAATTTGGATATGAGGCACCATGCGGGTTCTAGGTATTGAGACATCTTGTGACGAGACAGGTATTGCCGTCTATGACGATAAGCTGGGATTGCTCTCCCATGCTTTATATAGTCAGGTTAAGTTGCATGCGGATTATGGTGGGGTTGTGCCTGAACTGGCTTCCCGCGACCATGTGCGCAAAATTGTCCCGCTGGTCCGCCAAGCGCTGAAAAATGCCAATACCGAGATTGCCGATTTAGATGGGATTGCCTACACCAAAGGCCCAGGCCTTATCGGTGCTTTATTGGTGGGCGCCTGTGTTGGTCGCTCACTTGCCTTTGCTTGGAACAAACCTGCCATCGGTGTGCACCATATGGAAGGGCATCTGCTGGCGCCAATGCTGGAAGACGATGCGCCTGAATTTCCCTTTGTGGCACTGTTAGTGTCTGGCGGCCACTCCATGTTAGTAAAGGTCGATGGTATCGGCCTTTACGAAGTCTTAGGTGAGTCGGTGGATGACGCCGCCGGTGAAGCCTTTGATAAAACTGCTAAGTTAATGGGACTTGATTATCCTGGCGGCCCACGGCTTGCAAAACTGGCCGCCAAAGGTGAGCCAGCAGGTTATCAATTTCCGCGGCCAATGACCGACAGACCCGGACTCGATTTTAGTTTCTCAGGCCTGAAAACCTTTACCGCCAATACCATTGCCGCCGAGCCCGATGATGAGCAAACCCGCGCGAACATCGCCCGCGCCTTTGAAGAAGCGGTCGTCGATACGCTCGCGATTAAATGTCGCCGCGCGTTAAAACAAACCGGCTATAACCGTTTAGTGATTGCCGGTGGCGTGAGTGCCAACACGCGCTTACGTGAAACCTTGGCCGAGATGATGACCTCTATCGGTGGCCGAGTTTATTATCCTCGTGGTGAATTCTGTACTGACAATGGTGCCATGATTGCCTTTGCTGGCCTGCAGCGTTTAAAGGCGGGGCAACAGGAAGACCTGGCAGTCAAAGGTCAACCGAGATGGCCACTTGATACCTTACCGCCAGTCGAATGAGTTATCGCCAGCCAAATAAGCAAATAAAAACAGCGCATTATGCGCTGTTTTTATTGGTCACTTGAATGCTAGTCCCTCGAATGAGTTATCAAGCCATTTCTCTGCGTTGCGATGGTATTGCGCGGCTAGGGGGTTTTAGGACGTTTTTTACGTGACACTTTAGACTCCTCGCCTTTCAGCAACCGCTGAATATTTTCTTTATGACGGATGATAATAAGCGTTGAGAGCATGGCGACAGGAATCGTAAATCTATCATCCAGCCACCAAGTATAAAGTGGCGCTAGTAATGCGGTAATTATGGCTGCAAGGGAAGAGTAGCGGCTGATCAGGACTAAGACGACCCAAGAAGCCATCAAGCAGATGGCTAAGTCATCACCAATCGGTGCCATAGCACCAAAAGCGGTAGCCACGCCTTTGCCACCTTTAAAACCAAAAAATATCGGATAGATATGGCCAAGACAGGCGGCGATTGCGATCAAACCGAGGGAAATGGCGTCAATTCCCATTAAATAGGCAAGATAAGTGGGTAAGGCGCCCTTAAGCATATCGAAAAATAACACCATGGCAGCCGAGCTTGCGCCGCCAATGCGCAGCACATTGGTGGCTCCAGGGTTGCCTGAGCCTTGCGATCTTGGGTCGGGTAGGCCTCTCATCCTACACACTAGCACAGCACTTGAGACAGAACCGGCTAAATAGGCGGCCACAATCATCAAAAGTGTCAGTGTTAATTGACTCACATTGGTTTCCTTACACGTCTTAAGGTATTATCGCGCCACAATTAAACAGCCTCTTGGCAAGCATTCAGTCATAAGCGATAGCGATAACGCGACTTATCAAGTTGCGATAGTTTCTGAACGAACAAATCCATTTGGGCGTTATCCTACTTCGGATTGGTCCGAGTAGAAAGTAAATTAGTCGTTCCATCGAACGGCGGATTATACAGACTCTATCGCGTTTAGCTTATCAGACCTCATTGGCATGAGTTAGTAGGAATTAGTATGGATAAAGTGCTTATTCGACAATTACGTATTGATACTGTGATTGGCGTCTATGAATGGGAAAAGAAAATCCAGCAGAGCCTGTTTTTGGATCTCGATATGGCTTGGGATAATAAAGCCGCCGCGGCAACCGACGACTATCAATACGCGCTTTGCTATGAGACGGTTTCAAACCGTCTGACTCAGCTCGTCACCGAAAAGCCCATTGAGTTAATCGAAACTGTTGCCGAGCGAGTGGCCGAATGTGTGCTCAACGAGTTTAAGGTCAATTGGGTGAAAGTCGTGGTGATGAAACCCGGCGCGGTGCCTTCGGCTGCTGCCGTTGGGGTTGAGATTGAACGCTCACGCTAATCGTTACTGTAGATTCGGGTTTTAGCTTAGTTAGGCAGACGGTTCGGACATGGGTATGGCACGTATATACATTAGTTTAGGCAGTAATATAGAACCTTCTCGCTATCTAAAGGCGGGTTTGCAGTCATTACGAGAGCACTTTGGTGCACTGCAACTTTCCTCCATGTATGAGAGTGAAGCCGTAGGGTTTGATGGCACTAACTTTTTAAACATGGTGGCCTGTGCACAAACGAGCCTGAATATTGCTGAGGTAGTTGCGCAGTTTAAGCAAATCGAGCAAAATCACGGCCGGTTGGTGGGGGCCAAAAAGTTTAGTCCAAGAACCTTAGATATTGACCTATTGCTTTACGATGATGTCGTTTGTCAGACACCAGTCGTCCTGCCCCGCGCCGAAATTGTCACTAATGCTTTTGTGCTTTGGCCTTTAGCGGAAATCGCCCCTAATTTGGTTCACCCATTGCAGCAGAAAACCTATGCCGTAATGTGGGATGAATATGATAAGGCGTCGCAGAAGCTGTGGCCGGTAGCCTTTGAATGGCCTCATGGGCTCACTTTTTAATTGATAGGATTGTAATGGATACGTTTCAGGTAATTATTTTAGCGTTAATCCAAGGATTAACAGAGTTCCTCCCCATTTCAAGTTCGGCGCACCTTATCCTACCCGCACAGCTTTTAGGCTGGGAAGACCAAGGCTTATCCTTCGATGTTGCCGTGAACACGGGCTCATTATTCGCCGTTGTGATTTATTTTCGCAATGAACTCTGGGCCATGTTCAAGGCCTGGATTGCCAGCATGGTGAAAGGTCAGCATTCCGATGACAGTAAGTTAGCCTGGTGGATCATTCTTGCCACTTTACCCGCAGTGTTTTTTGGCTTTATGGCCAAAGACTTTATCGAAACCCATCTGCGCAGCGCCGGCGTGATCGCCGTGACGACTGTGGTCTTTGGTTTACTGCTTTGGTGGGCGGATAAGATGTCACGCCGTGACTTAACGGTTTATCAAACGGGTTGGCGCAAGGCGCTATTAATTGGTTTTGCTCAGGCGCTAGCGTTAATTCCTGGTACTTCACGCTCGGGCGCGACGATGACTGCCGCGCTGATGTTAGGTCTTAGCCGTGATGCCGCTGCGCGTTTCTCGTTCTTAATGTCTGTGCCTGTCAGCTTGGGCGCGGCTATTCTAGTGGGTAAAGATTTGGCTGAAAGCCCGCTTCCTATTGATTATCAAGCACTAACACTCGGCACAGTGATTTCATTTGTGGCCGCTTATCTGTGTATTCACTATTTCTTAAAAATCATCAGCCGTATGGGTATGACGCCATTTGTGATTTACCGCCTCATCCTCGGTGCTGTGTTATGTGGATTTATCTTCCTATAATGCAGGGGCGCCATGGCTAAAAAAATCGGGTCTAGTACCCGATTTTTGTGTTTTTAGGTGCGGATTTTCGTTAACGGAGTAAGTTATGGGCCTTCAATTTCAATGTCCTACCTGTGGTTTGGCACTGATGCAACATCAGGCATCCCAAGGTTTTTACTGTGCGAATAAGCATCATTTTGATAAAAGCGAAGCGGGTTATTGGATTTTCACTAAACCAGCACGACAGAAGCCGACTGGCGACTCCCGTCAGCAAGTGCGTGCAAAGCGTTTCTTGCTTGAGTCGGGGATTTTTTCACCTTTAGTTGAAAAAATGGCGGTGATGATCGCTCCCCATTTGAAAGCGGATGATTGTCTATTGGACTACGAGTGCGCTGACGGCTTCTATTTGCGTGCTTTAGCTTCTGCGCTATCTAATCTCACAAACGAGCTAAACGTCCAGTACAGTGGCGTAGCGGACGCAGAAAATACTATTTTTGCTGCGGCCAAAGCGCAAACCCCTGCAACACTGTGCTTAAGCACCTCAAAAGTGCTGCCTTTTGCTGACAATTGCATTGACCTTATCACTGTGGTCGATAAGCCGTTGAAGGGGAAGGAATGCGTTCGGGTACTGAAAGATCAGGGCTTGATGTTACAGGTAATCCCGGGGGCGCGGCATTTGTGGCAAATCAGGGAGTGTATTTATCCGGAACTGACTGAAAAAACTCCCCAAATTAATTTGCCTTCAGGATTAATTGTCAAAGAGCAGCAGCGATTGCAATTTAGTTTGTCCGTTACGGGTGAACAAGCGCTTGTCTTGCTGGATATGACTCCCTATGCGTGGCGAGCCTCTGAACAAGTCAAACACCTTATTCGGATGAAATCCTTCGATGTGCTGGAAATTGATTTTGTATTGGTCTTAGCGCAAAAGACTTTTATTGAGTCTTAACGGGCCAAAATATCAAATATAATAGGATGTTTTTTAGTCTATTCATTGACTTAGGGGAAGTGTTTTTTGATGCTTAAATAGTTGTAGTTTTGCAAGTATATGATACTAATCGAGCTTTTTATGTTGTTTTAATGTAAATGCGAAACTACCCGCCTCAAACTTTATCTTTATTGTTCTTCATTTGGTTACAGATATAACTTATTTGTTGCCTTAGTCGCCTAAATAGCCTTGATTTTAGGTTATTGCACTTTCTTTAAAATGCGAGTTAAAAGATTTTATAAAAAATAAAGTTTTCAGCGAAAATTTGGGAAAGGATTAAACAACTAAATGAGCGGTTTTATTGCAGAGATAAAATTTAAAAAACATTATAAAACTATCGCGTCCTTTTCTTGCGCTAAAAGTTAATCTCGACCTGTTGTGATGAAAGTTTTATATCGAGGGGAAATCCAGAAATAGCAGAAATTGGCATGCCGAGCGATAACGTTAGTCTGTTTCTAAAGGGCGTAATTTGTCAAACGTTAAATATAGGCCATAAAAAAAGGCTTGGATGGATGTGCTATTCGCTTTCATCTCTCTCAAGCCTTTTATCTTAACCTACTGAATTGTAGGTTAATTACCTATCATTACTTCTTGTAACGAGAAGCAACGTTGTCTAGACGGTCGTTAGCGCGTTTAGCTTCTGCTTGTGCGTCCATAGCTGCTGCTTTAGCATCTTTAACGTCTGCAGACAGTTTGCTTTGCTCTGATTTCAGAGAGCTAACATCAGCTGACAATTGATCAACTTTGTTGCCCAGAGTTGCAACGCTTTCTTCCAGAGCAGTAGTGTTTGCACAACCACCTAGTAGGGCAGTCATTGCTAAACCAGCAATCATCAGTACTTTTTTGTTCATTGTAAAAAATCCCTTAAAATAGGTTGGATTTGAATGTTTCGTCACTTTGGAATCGAAACTGCCTAATTATGACATAGCTATTTTAATTTGCTACGAATATTAATGCGTTTAACCACTATAGACATATAAATTTTTTTTAAAAGCGTTTTTTCACGGTTATATCGGCCTTTTTCATCGAAAAATGGCACTGTATTTACCAGAAAGTGCGGCCGCATTTACAAAAACATTACAATTTTATGGCGTTTGTTTGGCTTCGGATTGCTGCCAGTTGAGTTTCAGTTGCTCAACGACCTCTATCCGCTTCGAATTGAGCGCCTGTTTTATCTGTGCACCTTGAAAACCTGCCGCAATAATAGCCTTTACATCGACCATATTGGCGGCTAAAAAACAAGCAGAAAGATAATCGCCTTGTGGATAGGCATGATGCTCGAATCCGGTTCGGCCACGCATATCGGCGATGCAGGCTAATAGTAGTTGCTCCAGCCGTTCTGGTTTACGCCAAAAATCGGCTTTATCGAAGAGCTTGATGATGGTCTCGGCCCTCAACTCAAAAGCTTGGTGCACATTCTGATGCTGATCGCTCACTAAGAGCGCCAGATCGCGATATTCGTTGGGGATCCGCAAGCGTTCACACAGACTTTTTATGACGGGTAAGCCCTTCTGTCCATGACCATGGTGTTTAGGCCAATGCTCTTTAGGGCTTAATGCTTTACCCAAATCATGCACTAAGGCAGCAAAGCGCACGGCTTTTTCCTCTGTCAGAGAGCTGGCTTGGGCTAACACCAACATAGTATGTAACCCCGTGTCTATTTCTGGATGCCATTTTTCCGGTTGTGGCACACCAAAAAGCGCCCCAATCTCAGGGAATAGAATATTCAAGGCGCCACATTGGCGTAGTACTTCGAAAAAGACTTCTGGGTGAGGGCCGCCAAGACTCTTATCGACTTCTTGCCAGACGCGCTCAGGCGTCAGCGCTGTTAATTCCTCGGTTTGGCTCATGTGCTGCATTAACGCCATGGTTTCAGCGGCAATCTCGAAACCTAAGTCATGAAAACGTGCGGCAAAGCGGGCCACCCTTAATACTCTGAGCGGATCTTCAGCAAAGGCGGCCGACACATGTCGCAGCTGACGCGCGTTGATATCTGCGATGCCATGGTAGGGATCGTACAAGTTACCCGCCTCATCTTGGGCGATGGCATTAATGGTTAAATCGCGTCTCAGCAGGTCTTGCTCTAGGGTGACGTCCGGACTGGCATAACAGCTAAAGCCGCCATAGCCGAGGCCGACTTTGCGCTCCGTTCGCGCTAAGGCATATTCTTGTTGGGTTTTAGGGTGTAAAAAGACGGGGAAGTCTTTACCCACCTGGCGATAGCCTAACTGCTGCATTTGCTCAGGAGTGGCACCGACAACCATAAAATCTTTATCTTTTATTGGGAGATTGAGCAGGCTGTCTCGTACAGCGCCGCCCACTAAATAAATTTTCACAGGAATATTTTAGCTAGTGTGTCATAAAGCTAGCTTAACATGATGAGGCGATGGCGAGGCGAATTTGGATGCAGATATTTATTGGGATGTCACATCCATGTTGCGGATGTTTTGACAATATCCCTGGGACGTTTTAACGTGGGGCGTTATTTTTAGCTTAGGATGATTGGTGGTATGTACAAGGCCTTTTATGGACTCAGTGATAACCCTTTTTCGATTGCACCCAATCCCCATTATTTATTTTTGAGTGACAGGCACAGAGAGGCCTTAGCCCATTTGACCTATGGACTGGGAGAAACTGGGGGCTTTGTGTTGTTGACGGGGGAGGTCGGCACGGGGAAGACGACAGTATCTCGTTGTTTGCTTGGGCAATTACCCGATCATACCGATACGGCGTTTATCTTAAATCCTTCGCTGACGGAGTTGGAATTACTCGCCACACTCTGTGATGAATTGAAGATTAGCTATGGTGAAAATCCAACCCTTAAACAGCTCACTGACCATCTGAGTCGTTTCTTACTGGCCAATCATGAGAAAGGCCGTAATACGGTACTCATCATCGATGAGGCGCAGCATCTGCGCCCCGAAGTATTAGAGCAGTTAAGGCTGCTCACCAATCTTGAGACCGATACTAAAAAACTGCTGCAGGTGATCTTAATTGGTCAGCCTGAGTTGCAATTGTTGCTTAAACGGCAAGAGCTTAGACAGTTAGCCCAGCGTATTACCGCTCGTTATCATCTATTGCCTCTTAATGAAGATGAAATCGCACTCTATGTGTTGCACCGTTTACAGGTGGCGGGTCGTTTTGAACCGCTATTTACCCGTAAAGCCATTAAAGTGCTGCACAAATACAGTGGCGGCATTCCGCGGTTAATTAACTTGCTGTGTGAACGTGCTTTGATGGCGGGTTATGCACAATCTAAGGTGCCAATCGATCACCATATGGTAAGACAAGCGGCGGCCGAGGTGCTCGGCGAAGAAGAACCACAGCCAAATAAACTCTTGTGGCCGAGTGCTATCGCGGCGGCATTGGTTGTGGCTTTCGGTGTGTCTTATTGGTTATTTACCGAAAGTCCAGCGGTTGCCAATGTGGCCAATTCGCCTGTGACACTAGCGAGCCAAACGACACCAGAAGTGACTCAAGCATCGATTCAAGAGAAGAGTATTCAGCCTGAGCAAACACTGGCTTCGATACCTAGTGCGTCAGTGACTAGCGAGCCGCAAACGCTTGCAGCGCCGGATCCGAGTGTGCGGGTGTTGCAGGAGGCCATTAAACAAAGCCGCAGTATCGATACCGCCTTTGCAGGCCTCTTTAATGTGTGGGGAAAAGTCCCTTTCAAAGGTCTTACCGCATGTCAGTCTGCCCTTGAACAAGGACTTTCCTGCTATCAACAGCAGGGCAATTGGATGTCGCTCACAAGGCTCAATTACCCCGCGGTTGTGTATTTAGTGGATGATAATCAACAAGATTTTTATGGCGCCGTGATAGCTGTCGATGGTGATCAGCTATTGATGCAGTTGGGCGAGCAGCAGCTTTGGGTCGATAGGGCTTGGTTCAATCAACACTTTAGCGGCACCTTTGAAATTCTCTGGCAGGCGCCTAATTTACCTATGCTGGAAATCAGCCAGAAATCGAGCCCTGGGCAATTACAATGGCTTGAAAACGCCCTTGCCCATGTCGCTAACCGACCTTCGCGCCGTGTGTCTCAATTCGATCTGAAATTAGAGAACGATCTGAAAGCCTTCCAAAGCCAACATGGTTTAAAGGCCGACGGTATTGCAGGTAATCAAACCTTAGTGAGACTGAATTTGTATTTAAGCGATCAGGGACCGCGCCTCACCGATAAGGGAGCGCAGAGTTAATGTCCATTTTACTCGATGCGGTAACCCGTAATAAGCAGCAACAAACCTCGCCCTTACCGGATGCGGTATTAACACCAAGGGCAAGTTATCCTACGGCGCGTAAACCTGCATTCCCCGTGGCCAAGTTATCCTTACTCGCCGTTGCTGTGGCGCTGGGTGTGGGCGTGGCGTGGGGCGTGGCGAATTGGCAACAGCAAAATGCGATGTCGATAGTGAATGCGGCGCCTAGCACTATCAATTCAAGCATGGCTGATAGAAAGGCTGAAAACTCGCCACAGACAGCCTCTATTGTGCAGCCATCTGCCGACGGTGTTCGCGCCTTATCAGGTGTAGTTACTCGCGCTGCGTTGCAAGCAGGTGTATCAGAGCATACCTCTGCAGAATCGTCAGGATTTCGATTAGCGGGCAAAGTGGCACTGCCAAGAGAGCAGGTATTAAATGAGGTGCCTGCAAACGTGCAGCCTTATCTGAACTCGAACATGAGTTCGACTCAGGCTGCTACGGCATCCGCTTCTGCGAGTGCGGACCCGAGCTATGACGACTATCTGGCAACCTCTGCCGCCTTAGATGAAACGAACCGAACGCAGCAATCCTCAGTCGAAAACGTTGCGCCACAGGATACGAGCGAGTCAGAGCCTATTATGCTGGGCGCTAATGCAAATCGTCAGGGCTTAGCGACACTCGAGGCATTGCGTGAGCAAGTCAATGCAGCGGCGGCCGATGTGGGCTTAGAGACGGCGCAGAGCCGCAAAGAGGATGAGTTAGTCGCGAATTTCCAGGATGCGCTCAAGGATGTGGAATATGTTAAAGCAGCTAAGACGCCGGTAACAGAGCCCAAGCTTGATCCTATTCCTAAGGTCGAAAACGACGACATTCCTAAATATGGGCAACTGCCTGCAGGGTTGCAGCTACAAGTGCCTGAATTTAATATTGTTGCCCACGTTTATTCGACGGATGCGAGTCAGCGTTGGTTGAATGTCGATGGCGCAGAGTTACAGGAAGGTGACCAGATTGGGGGCAAGTTAAAGATTATTGCGATTCGTCCACGGGATGTGGTGCTTGAAATCCAAGGTACACAGTTTAGAGTACCTGCGATTTAACTTGCTCAGTTACCAATATAAAAGGCGCCGATGGGCGCCTTTCGTTTATGGCTTAAGATAAAAGCTTAAGCGAAGAAGTTGTAAGCTAGGAATAAGGTCAGGGCGTAACCCACGGTGTAGCATAGGAACAGGGCTGGCACATATTTCAGGTAGCTTACGAAAGTCAGCTCTTTTACTTTGCTCATGGCGACGATACCCGCAGCCGAACCAATCACTAACAACGAACCGCCTACGCCCACACTGTAGGTTAAGCCTAACCATTCTGGGGTGTTGAGTACTGGTTCTGCTTTAAGCAGCGCAGCCGTCAATGGCACGTTATCGATCAGGGCTGAACCCATACCTGTAACGAAGTTAGAGATGTTTGGATTAAACAGGCTGTAAGCTTCGGTCAGCATATCTAAGGTGCCGATTTCTTTAAGCATACCCACCAGCAGTAAAATCCCTAAGAAGAACAACAGGGTGTCGTATTCGACTTGGCGAATATATTCGAGGATCTTGATTTCTTCTTTATCACTGCGGGTGGTGTGGCCGATAAGGAACATAATCGACAGACCAGTTAGGAAGGTCAGTACCGGTGGAATACCGAAGAGAATGTTCAGCAGCATGGTCATCAGAATTGTGCAGAAGAACACTAAGGCAATTAGCAGATCCACGGTTTGATAGCTGTGCTTAATTGGAGTGGTGGAAACCACGCCTTCAGCCTTCAGCGAAAACAGCGTCGCCAGTAAAACTACACTCACGGCAGATGGGATAAACAGCATCAACAGTTCGGAGATGTGCACGTGGCCGCCTAAGAAGATCATCAGGGTGGTAACGTCACCGGTGATCAGAGCCACACCGCCAGAGTTGACGGCGAAAATAATCAACACTGCCATTCTGCGGCGCATTTGCTTTTCGAGCTTAAAGGTTGTTAACAAGCCTAAAGACACTAAGGTCGCGGTGACGTTATCACAGAAAGCCGACAGGATAAGCGCGAATAAGGCCACTTGGATCATTAACAAGCGTACAGAAACCTTCTGCGGAAACAGCTTCTGCACCATGATTTGGATCATACCTTTGGCGTTAAGATAGGCCACAAAGGTCATTGTCGACATCAAAAACAGCCACAGGGTGGCAATTTCTAGCAAGTTTTCATTGAGTTGATGGGCAACGAGTTTTTCGTGGTTAGCATCTCCGGCTGCCATAAAAAGTGCTACCCAGGAAATACAGCCAAAGAATAAGGTGGTTTTTGCTTTATTAAGATGGGTGACTTCTTCGAAAATAATACTGAGCAATGCGAGCACCGCCAGTATGATCAGAAAGGTATATAACATAACTGCAATTCCAACTGCTGTTTTAATGTCGTGGCAAGCCAAAGGCGAGCTATTGAGTGGCATTATCAAGGCTAAATTAAGCTTGCCGTGTTAACGCGTGCGGATCAGAACATAATGGGGCGAATAACGCAACTGTTAGCTGTAACTCGGTTTTGCGTCATTTTGTGATATTGCTCTCAGTGAAATTGGTTTGATTTTAGCGTTAACCGCTGTTTTTATTTTGATTGCTAGTTAATTATCTTGTTTGCTTGAGATTGCCAAAGGACTGTAAAGTAAGATCTACGATTAAAGTCTAAGCAGTTATTTTGCCGATCCCGCAATTAATTTTTCTTTATGAAGCAAATCTTGAACGAAAATGCAGTCAATCAAGTAAAGGATTGGATTTCGTGCTGATTACGGAGCTGTGTACGGGAATCTCTAGCCGTGTCACAAATATGACGTAGTCAAAAGATTGACTGAGCATAAAGTGGGCGGTATCTTGTGTCTCTGAAATGTTTTAGACACTGGATGTTGTATTTTGAGGATGATGCAAAATGAACTTTGTACTCCGGAGTCTCTTACTATTAGGCTCTTTAGTTTGGCTGATCTACAGCGGGAAACAATTACTTGCTTTGGGAGTATTCCATAATCCTAGCTTAGTTATTGATCACCTTACGTTAACTCTACAGGCTTTAGTCGCAGCGATTATATTTAAGTCTGCTTTAGGCTCAAAAAAGTCTGATAGCTATTAACGGGGGCTATGTTTCCCCATACGGCATTTAATACGATTGGTATAAAAGCTAAGCAATAAAAAGGGACGCTAATGCGTCCCTTAGTGTTTTAAGCTCTCGCTTACATTGCCGCTTTCATACGACCTAATACACGGTCCGCCGCTTCTAGCGTGAGACGCAGTTCTTCTTCGCCATGGGCCATCGACAGGAAGCCTGCTTCATAGGCACTCGGCGCTAAGTAAACGCCTTCATCTAACATGCCGTGATAGAAAGTACGGAAGTGTTCAATATTGCACTTAGTCACTTGGTCGAAGCGCGTGATCTGCTCTTGCTCGGTAAAGAAGAAACCGAACATGCCACCGACATAGTTGATGGCCATTGGAATACCGTGTTTATCGGCCGCGGCTTTAAAGCCTTCGGCGATACGTTTGGTTTTCGCGCTTAGCGCTTCGTACAGACCTTCTTCACACAGGGCTTCCATTTGCGCTAGACCCGCTGACATCGCAATGGGGTTACCTGACAGGGTACCTGCTTGGTACACTGGACCCGTTGGAGCGATAAACTGCATCACATCTTTACGGCCACCAAATGCACCCACAGGCATGCCGCCGCCGATGACTTTACCCAGTGTGGTTAAGTCAGGAGTAACGCCATAGTGGCCTTGAGCACCGCTTCTTGATACACGGAAACCTGTCATCACTTCGTCGATAATGAGCAGCGCACCAAACTCATCACACAGGCTACGCAGACCTTCGAGGAAGCCTGGGATAGGTGGGATACAGTTCATGTTGCCAGCAACAGGCTCGATGATGATACAAGAGATTTCGGTCGGATATTGTTCGAACAGGCTACGAACAGAATCAAGATCGTTATACACAGCGGTTAAGGTGTGCTTGGCGAAATCTTCTGGGATACCTGGAGAGCTTGGTTGGCCTAAGGTCAAAGCACCAGAACCAGCTTTAACTAATAGGCAGTCCGCGTGACCGTGGTAGCAGCCTTCAAACTTTAAGATCTTGTCGCGATTGGTAAAACCACGCGCTAAACGAATTGCACTCATGGTGGCTTCAGTGCCTGAGCTTACCATGCGTACTTGTTCGATAGAAGGCACCATGGCGATGACTTTCTCAGCCATTTGCACTTCCAGCTCGGTTGGTGCACCAAAAGACAGACCATTGTGCACCGCAGCTAATACGGCTTCACGGATCTTCGGATGGTTGTGGCCTAAAATCATCGGGCCCCAAGAGCCAACATAGTCGATATACGCTTTACCATCGGCATCGTAAATATAAGCGCCATCAGCTTTTTCAATAAACAGCGGCGAACCACCTACACCGTTAAATGCACGAACCGGAGAGTTAACACCGCCGGGGATGGTTTTTTTAGCCTGTTCAAATAGCGCTTCGGAACGGGTCATGTTAAGTCCTTAAAGTAAGTAGCCGATTAGCGATCGGCTTTACGTGAATACCAATTAACGGGACACTCATATTTTTCGAGTTGCGAGTCAACCCCGAGTGTCAATGCAAACAGTGCCATACGAATTAGCAGTCCATTGTCCGCCTGTCTGAAGATGGCGAGATTAGGATGGCTGTTCAAATCATTATCTAACTCATTAGCTTGCGCACGCGAATCCCGTGGCAGCGGGTGCATGATCACAGTGTTAGATTTGCAATGTTGGGTGTAAATACTGCGATTCAAACGGAATTTACCGCGGTATTTGTTCGCTTCTTCCTGGGATGGGAAGCGCTCTTCTTGAATGCGTGTCAGATAAAGAATGTCGGCTTTATCTAAGTGGCCTTCAAGCTGGTCTGTTATTTTGATGCTATGGCCAGCATTTTCAATGTCGGAGATCACATAGTCAGGCATTGCTAATTCAGTTGGCGAAATCAGTGTGAAGCTGATGTTCTTATACATGCACAGCAGGCGCGACAGAGAATGAACAGTACGACCAAATTTTAAGTCGCCGACCATAGCGATATGCATGCCATCGATACCGCGGCCAGCATGGCCTAACTCTTTTTGAATGGTGAATAAATCGAGCAGGGCTTGAGTCGGATGCTCGTTTGAACCATCACCACCGTTGATTACCGGCACGCGGCTACCTTCAGCAAACTCTTTCACCGAATAAGAGTCGGGGTGGCGCATCGCAATCACATCGGAATAGGTTGAGAGTACACGCGCGGTATCGTACAGTGACTCGCCCTTAGATAAGGACGAAGAGGCCATGCCTGTGGTTTCACGCACATGGCCGCCGAGTAAGTTAAAGGCACAGCCAAAACTTACGCGGGTACGGGTACTAGGCTCGAAAAACAGGTTACCTAAAATGGCGCCTTCGAGCACCTTAGTGCGCTTCTCACGAAGTGCATAGGGCATCATACGATTGGCAACATTAAAAATAGTTTGGATTGAATCAAGATCTAACTGGTTTACGGAGAGGATATGAGATCCTTCGAACTGGTTCATCAGCCTGTTTTCCAATTGCTAGGGGGCGTTAAAGTGCAATGTCGCGCTTTGTGCCCTGATGTATATGTAGGGTGGCTGAGGCGCGATTGTAACAGATGCACAGGGGCAGCGAAATAGTCGCCGTGCCCTCCCATGGATTTTTTAAGCAGCTAATACAGGATTTTGTGAATCTAAGCCCATCTTTGCAGGGCTTAGACTTGGCCGGAGCGAATTTCCTGTTGTAGGTTCGACCAACTGACTACTCCCACCACATTGTCTGGGGTGTCTTGGTAGATAAATACCTCACCGCTGCGCTTGGGCGACAACAAGTTATACACCTCATCGAGGGTTTTAGTGTCACTCAAGCCCTGCATCGGATGGCGCGAGAGGGTGATGTTGTCATCGTAGGATTGCATCTCGAGGCTGAGCATTTCAATCACCCCATCGGCGTTACGCACTAACACTGGGCGACCTTCGGCGCGTTTTAACACTTCGAGCAGCAGCTCGTCGTTGTTGTTGACGATAACAAAGCGCTTATCCATCAGGGCGCGCACGCCTTTTTTCTGTAGCGCTAGATTTACCGGGGCGACTTTATAGCCTAAGCCCATAATCTCTAACTGCTTGAAGAAAATAGAGTTGGTTTTAAACCCTTGATAGGCAATCAAGAAGGCGGGAATGGTCACAAACATTGCCGGCAGAATGATACTGGCATCGTTGGTCATCTCAAGTAGCGCCACTAGGGCGGCGAGCGGCGCACTGAGGCAAACCCCCATCATCGCTGTCATGCCGATAACCGTATAGAGGCCAACATAAGGCGCAATCGAAGGGAATAGAATGGCGCTAACTAAAGCTAAGATGGCACCGATCAAGGCGCCAATGCCGTAGAGCGGACCAATCAAGCCGCCCGGGATCCCAAGTCCGATTGCCGCTATGGTGGCGATAATCTTGGCCGCAAGCAGGGCGATGAGTAGTAATAAACTAGGGTGCTCGCTAATGGCTTCACTGATGGCCAAATCCCCAGTGCCGAGGGCTTGGGGCAAGATTAAGCCAATCAGTGTAGTGATACTGCCCGCCAGTAATAGCCGATAAATCAGTGGCCAGTTTTGCCCTGTTGCGGTGACTTTAAGGAGCGCGTAGTTGAAGAAGGCGGCGGCGCAGCCCAGTGCAATGCCGCCCAAGGCTAAAATGGGATAGTGATCCAATGGAATATGGATTACTTGAATACGGTCAAACTCGTGCACATTACCAAAAACCAACTGGCTGGAAACTGCGCCACAAATCGCGGACAGCATAATCGGGAAGAAGTAATGCACCTTGTACTCGCGCACTATCACTTCGAGTACAAATATCACTGCCGCGAGCGGTGCGTTAAAGGTGGCGGCAATCCCAGCGGCAATGCCGCTCGCGCACATTATCCGCACACTATTATCGGGAAGATTAAATTTTTCGGCCAAAACGCTGGCACTTACGGCGCCAAGGTGAATGGCTGGCCCTTCGCGTCCTACCGAGAAATTGGTGCCTAAGGCAAACAGGGCTTGAAAAAATTGCCCTGTGGCAGATTGCAGCGGAATTTTGCCATAGTGCAATTTAACTCTATGTAATACATAGGCAATCCCCATACGCTTGTAACGTTTGGAGCCGAGTTTGGCGACAATCCAGATCAACAAGGCACCAAAAAGTGGCAACAGGGCTCGCCAGTCGGCGATGTTACCCGTAAAATCCAGCGTCTCGATTTGGGTGTAATGGTTCGCCCACAGGAGCAAGAGTCGAAACAATAGGATCACGCAGGAGGCGAAGATGGCGAATAGCAAGGCCAGTAAGCACAACTGCGCACTGATCTTGGCTTGGGATAAATGATCGCGCAGCTCGTTAGTTAAGTACTTTTTAGCTGTGCTGATGGCGTCTTGAATCGCGGCTTTATTTATCGTTAATTGCACTGCATTGGCCTGAGTTGTATTGTATCGAACTCGTTCTTGAGTTGATTGTATTTTATATAAGGGGCTGTTACCTAATGCCAAATTATCATCGTTGGCTAGATCGGCTGCAAGTCATGGATTTAAAGTATCGTCCATCGACCAAGTATTTATTGTCGTTAGTCTTAGTGGCATTTCTATTAGGGGCTTGGGTGAGCTTTATTGTGCTCAACAGTGACGAGCCCGTCGTAAAGCATATTGGCGGCGGTAAGCTGCAACGTGTTACCGCCGAACTTGAGGCGCAAACCCAGGAACTTGCAACACGCAATTTAGAATTATCTGTCGAGCGCGAAGCCAATGCGCAAATGCAAGATATGTTTGCACAGCAGATGAAGAAGCAAAAAGAGCTAGAGCACGAATTAGCCTTTTATCGCAGTATTATGTCGCCGGATGACAATGCCGAAGGGGTGGCTATCCACGGTTTGGAGATGACACCGGGTGCCTTGGCAGACGAGTATAATTTCAAACTGATTTTGACTCAGCTGCAAAAGCGTAAGCAGGCGATTCAAGGTCGTACCGAAATCACCCTTATCGGTGTGCAAGACGGAAAATCCGTTGAGCTAAGTGTGAACAAACTCACGGGTTCTAAGCTCGAATTTGATTTTCGCTATTTTCAGGTCATAGATACCAAAGTTACTGTGCCTGCAGGGTTTAATGTGGTGCAGGTCAAAGTCAAAGTGGTGGTGCCTTCGAGCCGTTGGACCAAAAATTCGCAGACAGAACATGTCTATAGTGTCCCTGAGCTTTTACAGGGTGAAAAAGAACCGCGGGTAATACTTGAACAAAATAGTCAGGTAACGGATAATTTGCCCCAGAAAACTGATGTAAGAGGTAGTAATGACTGATCAAGCTGACGCAGCAATGCCTATCAAATTTACCGATGCGGCAGCCGCTAAGGTAAAAGGCTTGTTGGAAGAAGAGCAAAATCCTGCACTTAAGCTACGTGTGTACGTGACGGGTGGTGGTTGTTCTGGATTTCAGTACGGCTTTACCTTTGATGAAAAGGTCAACGAAGGCGACTTCACCGTTGAGAAGCAAGGCGTCCAATTGGTCGTCGATCCCATGAGCTTACAATACCTCGTTGGCGGTGAAGTGGATTATACTTCTGGCCTCGAAGGTTCGCGTTTCTTTGTGAAGAACCCAAATGCGACAACAACTTGTGGTTGTGGCGCAAGTTTCTCTGTGTAAGTTTGTTCTACGAATGTAGTGAACTGATATAGAAGATAAAAAAGCCGTCGAGATGACGGCTTTTTTGTTGGTCTTGCAAGCGTTGCAAGTATTGGCAAAGCAAGGCGTAAGCGCGTTGCTTTGGAGTTAATTCATAATATTCAGATTAAGCTTAGGTTTAAACCAAGCCTTCACTTTCTTATCGAATGCCACCCACACCTGCAATAAAGATAAGACAATTAACACGATAAAAATCACGTAATCGGGTAGCTTTTCTTGCCACTCGCCAAGGTGCACTGTGGTTGGCCCTGCGACTAGGTTATCAGGATCATAAAGGATCACAGGTAACATGCTGACTAGCGCCAATTGCACTAAGGTGTAACCCCTTAACATAATCAACCCTGCCTTTTGGCGACCGATAATCCCGAGCACCATCAATAGGGTTAACAGGCAGAAAAGTACTCCTTGTTTAGCAATTAAGCCGCTAACCGATGCTGCGACATAGAGTAGCAGTAAGGCAATTAAGCGTTTAGGTAAACGGGCTTTTGCCAAGGGCGGCGTAGCCTGTGTTGCCAAAGAGGATTCTTGCTCGTTCAGCGACATTGTGGTTTGCCCTTATGGATTAGTGGCTTTGTTTAGTGACTAAACGTTGATCTAATTCATAGGGTGGAATGACCACACCTAGGTCATCTTGTACTGGGAATACGGCCACAAATAGATCGTCTTCTTCCATGCCAGGCACCCATCTTTCATGCCATTCATCATAGGGAATCGCTAAGGTTTGGCAGTCACTCCAGTCATCGACGGCCCAAGATTCGGCCGCTTCTTCGGTTGGCCACATTGGGATGCAATCTTCATCTTCTGTGGTCAGCATGACGCAACCATCTTGGTCCTGTAGTGTCCATAACACTTTGTGTTGTTTAACTTGTTCAACGAGGTAATCGTAACGACCTTCTGGAGTCATGCCAGCGGCTTCTGCAAAGGTTTTAACAGTCTTGCTCATGAAAATATCTCTTATGCGTGAATAGGGCGAAGCCTGTTGTGCCACTCATGTATAGCGTCAGCACAGCAAAACTCACCAGTTGGCAAGATAGTAACATTAGAGCGGGGTTTGAAAAAGCACAACAGCGCCGCGAAGGCGCTGTTGCTAGCGGGGAATTACTCAGCTGCGTTGAAATAACGGTAAATCACACCAGCGAGAATAGCGCCTACGATAGGAGCAACCCAGAAAATCCACAGTTGTGATACGGCCCAATCGCCGACAAAGAGCGCAGGGCCAGTACTGCGGGCAGGATTCACTGAGGTGTTTGATACGGGAATACTGATCAAGTGAATAAGGGTTAAACATAGACCAATTGCAATCGGCGCAAAGCCTTTAGGTGCGCGCTCATCGGTCGCCCCTAAAATCACCAATAAGAAGAACAAGGTCATCACGATTTCACAGATCAACACCGACATCATGCTGTAACCACCGGGGGAATGTTCGCCAAAGCCGTTAGAAGCAAAGCCCGCCGCGAGACTAAAGCCTTCTTGCCCTGAGGCGATTGCGTACAATATTCCCGCGCCGACAATACCGCCCGCCACTTGGGCAATGATATAAGGCAGCAGTTCCGAGGCTGGAAAACGTCCGCCAGCCCAGAGTCCAAAGGATACGGCGGGGTTTAAGTGGCAACCTGAAATATGACCAATGGCAAACGCCATGGTCAGAACCGTTAAACCAAAGGCTAACGCTACCCCGAGTAAGCCTATTCCGACTTCCGGAAAGGCCGCCGCGAGCACAGCGCTGCCGCAGCCGCCGAGAACGAGCCACAGAGTGCCCAAAAATTCTGCCGCCATTTTTTGTGACATATTCATTGATTGATTTCCTATTCAGACGATTTATGCGGACAAACGCTTCACGCTTTTTGCATAAACCCTTGTTTATCTTGCTAGTTAAGTTGAGCTAGATAAATAACCACTCCCTTAATTGATATGTTTGTGCGCCCAGAATGTGCAGGCACGAGTTGGCCTTCACAGTGAGTCAGTTGTGTATTTACTGCTTAGTTAACAATCACTTTAGCGAGTTTAGATGACACAACTGTGATCAAGCATAGATGGGTTTTTATATTGTGCATTTTTGAGCGAGTGTCATTGGCGCTATTTAAAGCATTTTTAGGCATAGTCTCTGTTGTTTTGTTATGCCTTATCTTGTCACTGTTCGGTAAAAGTACAGTGGTTCTCTTACCACCCAACGAAGATTTTTTCGCATATTCAATAGTCGATTTATTCTCTTTGTTTATCTTTAATATATTGAAAATAAATGAATAGATATTTAATAGATATAAAACGGGGAAAGAAACGAGGGACAGATGATTGCCGCTCTTCACTTGGCAAAGTACAAGGTCTTGGTTGCTGAAATGTTAATTGTGTTTTTGTGGTGTTGCTACCTCATATTCAAAGAACTTGATGGATTAGAAAAACACTGTTAGCGAGACGAAGTAACAGCTTTAAATAACAACAAGAATGGCTTGCGCTGTAAAAGTGAAGGTGGGAAGGATGAAGAAGAAATTATTGACCTTGGCAATCCAAGCTTCGATGTTTGGTATTGCTCCTTCGGTAGCTTGGGCTGCCGATCCAATTGAAGTGAATGCGGTGAATGAGAGCGCTAATCGGGTTGAAGTCGAGGTAGCGGATAAGCAAGACAGCATTGAAAAAGTCACTGTCACGGGCTCGCGGATTAAGCGCGACAGCTTTTCCCTTAGTACTCCATTACAGGGCTTAGATGCCAAGGATATCGCTGATAGCGGTATTGGTTCATTGGCGGATATTTTAGTTGATCAAATTCCTGCCTTGGCCGAAGGGGTTAGCAGCACCAATAGCCAATCGAGTGTGCAAAATACCGGCCTATCAACCATTGACCTACGTAACTTAGGCACGGATCGTACCTTAACCCTTATCGATGGTCGTCGTGTTGTTTCTAATAGTTATAGTGGTAACTATGTCAGCTTAAGCACGATTCCTGCCGCTATGGTCGATAAGGTCGAAATCATTACCGGCGGGGCGTCGGCTGTGTATGGTTCGGATGCTATTGCAGGTGTGGTCAATATTATCACTCAGCAGAATAAGACTGGGTTTGAGATTAACGCCCGTGGCGGCGAAACCACCGAAGGTGGTGGCCGAGAAACCACAGTCGATGTAGGTTATGGCACTGATTTTAATAGCGATAAAGGTTATATCTTTGCCAGTGCGACTTACGATAAGCAGCATGGGTTATTTGCAACCGACAGGGAAAGAGCCCTGTATGAGTCAAGTTTTGCCTACGACGAAAAGCAAATGTGTAATACCATGAATACCGCCGATGGTTATCAGTGTATGCGGGATATTACTCCAGAAGATTGGCGTGAGCGCAGCAACGATATTGTCGGTGGCCGTTTTAAATCGAACTCTTGGTGGTACGATGGCTCTGAGCTTAAAACTGACTTTAAAGAAGAGCGCGATGGTTATAACGGTTATACCACAGGCTTATTAAAGGTTCCCGAGGATACCTTAGCCGCTGCGGTCAAAATAAATTATGACCTTAGTGAAAGTGTTCGTGCGAATGCACAAGTTCAATTTAGCCGTAATACTGCGTTTCGTCGTACCGATGCTGAAGGCCAAGACTATAACGACGCTGAGCTGTATATCGATCCCATCACTGGATTACCTGGGATGATTGATGCGGGCAGTATTTTAGCCAATAACCCTTATATACCCGCTGAAATTGCTGCAACAGCAGGCAAGAGCATTACTTGGGACCGTCGCTTCGAAGAAGTGGGGCCAGTTGAAAGTGACAACGAGCGTACCACGTTACGTACTTGGGCGGGATTACAGGGGGATTTGTTTGAAACTTGGACTTGGGATGCCTCACTGGGTTACGGTAAGTTTGAACAGCGTCAACGTCGCAGCAATGAGATCAGCATTCGTCGTTTAAGAAATGCCTTGAATGCCGTATATGCCGCCGATGGTGTCACGATTCAATGTGCCAGCGAAGCCGCCAGAGCCGAGGGCTGTGTGCCCGTCAATATCTTTGGTGAAGGCTCCATCAGCAAGGAAGGAGCGGACTATATTCGCGCAAATCCCTATATCAACACAGATATCACGCAATTTAATGCCCTAGGATTTATCTCAGGAGAATTATTTGAATTACCTGCGGGTGGTGTGCAATCGGCATTTGGGATGGAGTATCGCCGAGATACCCAAGCTGTGGATACCGATAAGGCGATGCGTGGTGATGCGATTACTTTTAACGATGTTCCTCCCTTCGAAGGTGATGTCACTGTCTGGGAAGCCTTTGGTGAGGCGAGTCTTCCGTTATTAAGAGATGCGAGTTTTGCCAATAAACTTGACCTTGATGTGTCATTACGTCTTGCGGATTACAGCCAGAAAAACATCGACTTAATGTCGAGTTATCGCGCAGGTCTACTTTGGGAGCCTATCGCCAACTATGCACTGCGTGCAAACTACTCTCGCTCACAACGTGCGCCAAATATCACAGAGCTTATTTCTCCCCCCCGTGGTGATTACGACAGTATTCGCGATATTTGTAATGGTGTAACGGCAACCTCAACAGGCGCTGGGCATGATAGTTGCCGTCTCGATCCTGGGATTGCAGCGGCCATTGCTAGCACTGGCATTTTCAAAGCGGTAAGTGGTTCAAAGTATTCTCCTAACGCGGGTAATGAAAACCTGACCGAAGAAACCGCAGATACCTATACCTTAGGCTTTACCATGGCGCCAGCCTTCCTTGAAGGTTTCAATCTGGCGGTTGATTACTACGATATCAAAGTTGCCGATGCGATTGGTTCATTAAGTAACGAGGATATTCTGGCCGAATGTTATAACTCGAGTAACCCTTATGGAGCTGATAATGAGTACTGTCAGGATATCACTCGTGATACTGAGGGCCAAATCACCCAGGTTATTCAGCAGGAATTGAACTTAAATGACATAGTCACTCGTGGTATCGATTTCGCCATGGCCTACGAGTGGCAATTAGACGGATACGGTGAACTCAGCTTAAAAACTAACTGGACCCATGTGTTGGAATACAGCTCAAGTTACTACGGCGCTGATGGCTTAGTGGAGGAGGATTATGTGGGTGAACTTGCCAGTGGAATTTTTGAAGACCGAGGTGCAATTTCATTAAGCTGGAGTAACGATGATTGGCGTGTGCGTTGGAGCGCGAGGTATAAGAGCGCCATGGTTGATAGTCATGACCGAGTTGAAGAATGGAATGTGTTGAAAGCCGAAAACCAAGCCAAACTTGATGCGGGTGATGCCAGTGCAGTGGCGAACCCAGAAACGCCAGAGTTCTTGTTCTATGGCTCGTATATCACTCATGATTTGTCGGTGTCTTACACTATGGACGTGAGTCAGGCTGAATTACGTTTATACGGCGGTGTGCGTAATATTTTCGACAATCAGGGTCCTTGGGTGGCCGATACTGGTGATTTAGTCGAAACCGGTAACGGTAACTACAGCAGTGCCTATGGCGGTGGTGTAGGGCGCTATGCCTACTTAGGTGCAGAGCTTAAGTTCTAATATCATTGAACTGATACTAATCACTTAAGTTTGCTCAACCGCATGTGGTTCTCTGCATGCGGTTTTTTATTGCCATTATCCGCAAGATATTCACATCAATAGGTTTGTCGCAATAGGTTAGGCACAATCATCAAGCCTTTATTGGATAGTCTGATACAGACCTTTGATACTTCCTCTCTAGAGAAGCGCTTAACGTTAACTCTTTCAGCCAGAGCTTGAATAAGTGCTGACTTGAAGTGAGTAGCTAACGGGGAATAGTAAAAAGGCAAAGCTTCGGCGTAATAAGTTAGAGGGGGATACTTTCT
This sequence comes from Shewanella decolorationis, assembly GCF_004354305.1. Lineage (NCBI taxonomy): Bacteria > Pseudomonadati > Pseudomonadota > Gammaproteobacteria > Alteromonadales > Shewanellaceae > Shewanella > Shewanella decolorationis. The sequence continues at coordinate 1,062,455 of NZ_CP037898.1, forward strand.
TAAATTGAACAGAGTGTATAGGGCTCAGTGATAGCAGTAACTTGTTAAGCGATTGGCGACTTATTATGCCGCCAATCATCTGATGATGTGTTCTTGTGGAATGCTAAGCGCTGATTTTTACAGGTTCGTGGTCGGCAGATTTGCCTTTAAGAACTGGCTTTGTTCCCAGAGCAAGTGTTCTAGGGATTCCTTAGCCGCATAACCGTGTCCTTCAAAGGGCAAGATAACTAATCTTGCTTTACCGCCAAGGCCTTGAATGGCATCGAACAAACGCTCCGATTGTAGCGGGAAAGTGCCTGAGTTTTGATCCATCTCGCCATGAACTAATAGCAAGGGCGATTTGATGTTATCAGCATAATTAAATGGTGACATTTGCTGATAAATATCATTGGCTTGCCAGTAGTAACGCTCCTCATTTTGAAAGCCAAAAGGCGTTAGACTGCGATTATAGGCACCGCTACGGGCAATGCCTGCATAGAATAAGTCCGTATGGGCGAGCAAGTTTGCCACCATAAAGGCCCCGTAGGAGTGTCCGCCTACGGCGATTTGTTTGCGATCGGCAATGCCTAAATCGACCAAGGTATCGACAGCCGCCTGCGCGTTGGCGACGAGTTGTTCGCGAAAGCTGTCATTGGGCGCTTTATCCCCTTGAGCGATGATGGGCATAGAGACTTTATCAAATACCGCAAAGCCTTCGGCGACTAAAGGAATTGGGCCCCTTGGGCTGATGCTGGGATATTGATTGGCGCTAAAGCTGATTTGGCCCGCGACATCGGGATCGTTAAATTCCCGCGGATAAGCCCACATCAACACGGGTAAGGTGCCTTGCTCCTTGGTGTAATTAGCGGGTAAGTAGAGAGTGCCTGACAGGGGCACGCCATCGGCTCTTTTGTAGGTGATCAGCTGCTTCTGCATCCCCCGATACGCACTCAGTTCATCGGCCTGTTGGTAGAGCACTCGTTCTTTGGCGCCATCGATTAAGACAAGACTCGGTGCTTCAGTCGGGCTTTCACGGTTGATAATCAGTTGTAAGGGCTCAATATTGAGCACGTAGCGCACCGACTCTAATTGGTTGGCTGCAGATTGCCATAACAGTGAGGATTCTCCTGTAGCGAGTGAGGTGTGTTTTAAGAATGGCTTATCGCCTTGAGGCGATGCCCCCTGGCCGTAGTGCATAACCCCTGCGGTTTGTGCCTGCACGCGGATCACTTGCCCTTTGCCTTGGGTATATTCTCTGGGGAATGTTCCAAGCTCTTGATATTTATCGCGCAGATTACGCTCGTTCAAGGTATACAACGAAGTTTCCCCAAGCTGGGTGTCTAGGCGACTCAGTCGCAGTAACTGTGCTTTGCTATTGCGCTGGCTCACTAAGGCGATGTTATTTTCCGCCCAGTCGATATCGATGATCCGCCAAGGGGTTTTGGCGATGAGTTTGGCCTTTTGGGTAAAGGGCGCATCAAGTTGCCATAGGCTATCCCGCAGCGGCGCCTCTTGCTGGCTATCGCCCTGATCTAAAGCCTCGGTAAAGGCTAAGGTTGCGCCTTGCCCTTGAACCCAATGGAACATGCGAGGGCCGGGTAAAACAGAGTCTTTTCCTTGAGGTTTGGATTCACCACTTTGGCTGTGATGTAACTGAGCAATCCTTTGCCCCTTGAGATTATAAACCTCTATTAAAGTTGGAAAATCATAATACTTTACTTGGGTTGAAAACGGCGTGGTGAGCTGATGGGTTAAGATATATTGACCATCTGGCGACAGCGAAAAATCCTCAAAGATACCCGGCGCGGCGATATTTGTCAGCTTGCCATCTAAATCCACAAGTGCCAGTTGACTGGTCGTCAGTTGGCTAAAGCGTTGTTTGTCAGCGCTGGTTTTCAACAAGTCTTGATAGGTGCGTTGCGGGCTTTGTTTGCCGGAGGTTTCCTTGGTTTTCGGTGCGTAAACGGTAGGAGCTATGCTTGCGTTGGTATTGGGGGCAATGACAAAGCGAGCAAGCAGACTACTATTATTAGCCCATTGATAATCAAGGCTAATCGTGCCATTTAATCGGTTGTCTGACAGGCGCTTGTGGCGGTCTTGAGCGATGTTGTATACATATAAGTAACCGCCCACTGGCGTTAGGCTGACATAGGACAAATAGCGACTGTCGGGGGAAAATTGCACTTCGGTGATATCGTGGCCACCTGGCAAGCTTATCAGCCGCTGTCGATTATCCTGAATATTAATCAGCCTGAGTTGGTGGTAGCGTTGGGTGATACGGCTCGGTAAATATTGCTCGGCGGCGATGCGTAATCCTGCCAACTTCTGCTCAGGCTGGGCTAGCGTGGCAATACTCGGTGCTGCAATGGGGCTGAGTAACGCCAGCCACTGATGATCATTTGAGAGTCGAGTCGTGAGATCCGCGTTATGCGCAATGGTTTGTTGCAGTGCGGGGGAAGGTTTCTGGTAGTCCTGCGCGAAGGTGTTGGGGATAAAAATCAGGCATAGCATAGTCCAGATGCCAATTAAGGTTAAGCGAAGCATACTTGGGTTCCTTGCAAAGAAACTACCCCTGCTGAGATGAGTTGACCGCAGGAGTAAGGCTTTGACTCTTATGTTGTTATTGGTCAATCAGTTGTAAGTAATCTGTTGCCGTATCGCAATCTATCTTGGCTCGTTTCTATATTGTTTAAATCTCTATTTTAGATTTGTTACTTACTAATCTTTTGAATTTTAAATAGTTAGTTGAACTCATTCGTTTGCTAACTAGGCTCAGTCTTAGGTAGTATCTAGCCTGATGATGTACTCATTCCCGTAACCATAAAAAGACGAATAGCGAAGGTGTGAGAAAAATGAAGGATAAGAGTAAGTTGGGTTTCAGCTTGGGGAGTTGCCATATTGACCCTTCCGATAACTCAATTTTATTTCAAACGCAGGGGGATGAATCATCCTCAAATGAATCGGCTAAAGTGTCGCTTCAACCTAAGTTTATTGAAGTACTTAGCTATCTCGCCCTGCGTTATCCTAATGTGGTTACCCGCGATGAGTTGATAACTCAAGTGTGGGAAGGCAATGCCTATGTTGGCACTAAGGCGCTCACCAACGCGATTTGGCATTTACGGCAGCAATTATCGCCTCTAGATGTTGAGGGAGGTGTGATTGAGACAGTGCGTAAGGCTGGCTATCGTCTGTTGTTACCGCCTATCTACGATCAACTCGACGATACCGAAGAAGATTTACTGCAGACCACTGAGACTAAATTGCAACATGCCAATCAGCGTTTGCGCTTAACGGCGATGGTGCTGGGTGCTGTGGCTGTTGTCGGTTGTTTATTTATAGGTATGCATTTATATCAAGATAAACGGCGGATGACGGATACCCAAATGACGGTGCTGACTCGAGATCCGGGTTCGGAGCGTTATCCAAGGTTATCCCACGATAGGCGTTGGCTTGTGTATGGGGCGAGTCGTCCTGGGGTGACATCTAGTCTGTATCTTAAAGATTTTAAACGTGAAGATGTGCCCGCCCGTCAGTTAACCCCTTCCTCCTCATCTGAGTTGCGTGCTGTGTGGAGCTTAGATGATACCAAGTTGTTTTTTGCCTCCCGCAGCCATGCGACGGGAAAGTGCACCATTACCCAATTGACTTTAGCAACCAATGAGATGCTAGCCCTAGCCCCCTGTAGCACTGATATGGCGGCGATAGATATTTCCCCCGATGGTCAATATCTTGCTTATATCTCCTCTCATGAGACGGATAAAGTGGGTGGTATTTACCGCTTACCTTTGGCAAAAGCAGACGCTAAGTCTGAAAGATTATCCTGCGAAAGCCAGTGTAATTATGAAGATAGAGATTTAGCCTTTAGCCCCGATGGTAAATGGCTTGCGATAGCGAGGCGCTTTAGTAATATCTCTGAGGATATTTTTATTCGCGACTTAGCCAATGCCAATGAAACACGCTTAACCCAAGGACTAGAAGATATTCGCGGCTTAAGTTGGACGCCCAACAGCCAGGCGTTAGTGTTTGCTACGGAAGACTCTGGTAGTCGCAATGGTTTTACTATCGATATTGAAACTACTCAGATTCGGCCGCTTGATGTGGAGGGTATGAGTTATCCCAGTAGCGTATCCGATGAGGGCGAGTTGGTTTATCACCAGTATCGCCGGCAGTTCCAAATGGCGTATTTTTCCCTCGGGGATAAAGTGCCGGGCAGTTTGTTTCCACTGTTATATTCGGGCGTGAGTCACCGTAATCCCGATTATTCCCCTGAGGCGGGGCGAATCGTGTTCGTCTCTAGCGATACTGGCTATAACGAGATTTGGACCTCGGATATCAAGGGGCAAAAACTTGAGCAACACACTCAGCTTAAGTCGCGTGTTGCTTATCCGCGTTGGTCACCCGACGGTTCTAAAATTGCTTTTATCGCCCCCGATGATCGTAATGAAGGCAATCGCATTTTTATTTTAGATTTAACCAATAAGAACATTACCGCCTTAGCCTCGAGTTACCACAACCATGGTCGCCCCTGCTGGAATTGGCAGGGTACAGCCGTATTGGCATCGACCAGCGACGGTATCACCGAGTTTTATTTAGATAACAGTGCGCCCAAGGTGATAAGCCCTCTGAGTATGGCGGTGGGTTTTGCCAAGTCGGCAACTGAATTGGTGTTTAGTCGCTATGGGGGAAATGGACTATGGCAGCTTGATCTGACTCAGCCTGAGCAAGTTGAAGAATTAATCTCCAGCAAAGTATTCCGCGCGGGCAATAACTGGGTGCTTACGGCGGACGGGGTGTATTTCAAATCCAGTAATGGTAATGAGCAGCGATTGAATTACTGGGAGGCGAGCAGCCAGCAAGTCACGCCACTCCTCAGGGTGCCACGCTCGAGCCTAAGCGGGTTTGGCTCTATGACCTATATTCCGGAGTCAAACCGCTTAGTGATGACGCTCGATGGCTTTCCGCAGCGGGATATCATCTTACTTAAACACAAACTACTTAAGTCGTTTTGAGTTTTACTTGGCGCTAAAGCGTCCGCCTAATACAGCTTCGCGGGAGGCGCCTGTGACTGCTGGCAGGTTGGCGGGCAAACCTAAATGGTGGCGCATTGCGAGCCATGCAAAGGCGATGCCTTCGGCCCATTTAGGGTCGACGCCTAGTGCAGAGGTGGTATCGATGTGATAATCCGGTAGTAGCGCCGCTAAACGCTGCATCAACTCGGTATTAAAGGCGCCGCCACCGCAGACAAATAATTCCCCAGCTTGGGCGAGTCCAAGAATGTCGCGGGCGATGCTGTGGCAGGTTAAATCGAGTAACGTTGATTGGATGTCTTCTTCATCTAATTGATTAAATGGAGATAATTGCTGTTCTAACCAAGCCTGATTAAATAACTCGCGCCCCGTGCTTTTAGGATAGGCGAGGGAGAAATAAGGATGCGACAGCAATTGCGCCAGCAGCTGTTGATCGGTTTTGCCCGAAGCGGCCCATTCACCGCCTTTGTCATAGGGCTCATTTTTCACTTGCTGGATCCAAGCATCAATCAGCGTATTGCCAGGCCCAGTATCGAATCCTAAGACCTCTTCACGATTCCCAGTCAGATAGGTGATATTGGCAATGCCGCCGATATTGAGGATCACGCGCTTTTTACCCACTTGGGCAAAGGTTTGCTGGTGGAAGGCGGGTACTAAGGGCGCGCCTTGGCCGCCTAAGGCAATGTCTTTACGTCGAAAATCGGCAATCACATCGATGCCAGTCTCGGTTGCTATGGTATTGGGGTCGCCAATTTGCAGGGTAAAACCCACCTCAAGGTTTGGCATGTGGCGCACGGTCTGGCCATGGCTACCAATGGCAATGATCTCTTCTTTGGCTATCTGGGCTTTGGCGAGCAAGTTGTTGACCGCAAGAGCAAATAATTTACCGACACTACGATCGAGACGGCCAAGGCGGTTGATTTCATCATTGCCGGGCAGGCACAAGCGTTGCAATCCCTTAAGCAAATGGCTGGGGATCGCCTCGGTATGCGTTGCGATAAGCTGTGGCTGCTCGCCCGCAAAGTCAACTAACACCGCATCGACGCCGTCCATGCTGGTGCCAGACATCAGTCCAATATAATAAGCCTTGTTCATGTGAGGGGATCCGTCCGTCGTTATTGCATCGCCAATTGGGTTTGCTTGTTCTGTGAAATGCTGGCCATCAACTGTTTGCTAAGCGCATCGAATTGTGGCTTTTCTTTACGGGCAATCGATTCGGCCTTAGGTAAATCAACCGTTCTTGGATTACGGTGTACGCCATTGACGATAAATTCATAGTGTAGGTGAGCGCCTGTGACGCGTCCTGTCTTACCTAAGGTGCCGATAATTTGCCCCTGCTTAACGCTGGCCCCTTTACTGACGTTGCGTTTGGTCAAATGCAAATATTTAGTCGTGTAGGTATCGTTGTGCTTAATGAACACATAGTTACCATTAAATTGATTGTAGCCGGATTCGATAACTCGGCCATTACCCGCCGCCTTAATGGGGGTACCAATGGCGGCAACATAGTCAACGCCGCGGTGAGCCTTAACTTGCCCCGTCACAGGGTGTAAGCGTTTGGGGTTGAAGTTTGAGCTGACATATTTAAAGTCAACCGGTGAGCGCAGGAAGGCCTTACGCATGCTGGTGCCGTTTTCGGAGTAATAGTTGCCGTCGGTATAGCGAATCGCGGTATAGCGCTCATCTTGGTTGATAAACTCTGCGGCGAGGATATTGCCGTTACGTAAAAACTCGCCTTCGGCATATTCCTGCTCGTAGATAATGGCGAAGCTGTCGCCCTCACGTAAATCCAAGGCAAAGTCGATATCCCAGCCAAACACGGTCGATAGCTGCATAATTTGGTTCGCGTTTAAACCCGCATCAACAGCGGCATTCCAGAAGTTACTCTTGATTTTCGCGCTGGTGAATTGAGTGCGGATTTCAATGTCTTTTTCGGAGATTTTCTCGGAATACTTATCCTGATCCTTAGTGATCACTAAGGTCGATACCGCATCGACACGGTAGCGTACTTCGGTTAAATCACCCTTGGCATCTTTCGATATCACAATTTCTTCGCCGGGGATGATTTTTAACAGATTCTGTTTGGCGAGTGGCAGCTGGGTAATTTCGTACACATCTTTGCTGGTGAGTCCCGCGCGCTCAAAAACTGCGGCTAAGGTATCACCATTTTTCACATTAAAATGTTCAACATCTTGGTGATGGGCGCTCTCTAAGGTTTCGCTGGCGGGCACATTGCCTGCGGCTAAGGCATCGGCCGAAGATAATGGCGTGGTGTTGGTGGATGAATCTTGCGATTGGCCCTCAACCCCTTCAGGACGCTCTGGGGAGCGAAAGGCTAAAGGAACATCGTAACGGGTATTAACTTGGGCTTGGTTTGCAACACCTTGAGTTTGTCTTGAAGCTTGGGCTTCTTCAGAGGGAAAAAGCAAGGTTATCGTAGTGATAACAGAAAGAATGCTGAGGAGAATTTGATGCTTTTTAGGCAACAATTTAAATAACGTTATAACCTTTCCCATGTGACGCCGATACCGATTACCTAAGGCCTGAATAATCCATTAGTTTACACACTTTCAATTGTGGTGGCTAACAAGTAACATAAGTCTCCTCATTTTATGATCATGGCCTTAGGAGTCCCCGCCGAGATGGCTGATTTAGACCAAGTATTAGCAGAAATTAGACGTGGTACCGATGAGATCCTACTCGAATCGGATCTGCTGGAAAAACTCAAAGAAGGACGTCCACTTCGTATCAAGTTAGGCGCTGATCCTACCGCACCGGATATCCATCTTGGACACACAGTAATTTTAAATAAATTAAGATTATTCCAAGAGTTAGGTCATGAAGTCATTTTCTTAATTGGTGACTTTACCGGTATGGTGGGTGATCCAAGTGGTAAAAACAGCACGCGTCCACCACTCACCCGTGAGCAAGTATTAGCCAACGCTGAGACCTACAAAGAGCAGGTCTATAAAATTTTGGATCCTGCAAAAACCCGTATCGAGTTCAATTCGAGCTGGTTAGAGACATTAGGCGCGGCGGGGATGATTCGTTTAGCCTCGCAGCAAACTGTTGCTCGTATGATGGAACGTGACGACTTTAAGAAGCGTTATGCTTCGGGTCAGTCGATTGCTATCCACGAATTTATGTATCCACTTTTACAGGGCTATGACTCTGTAGCCCTGAAGGCTGACGTTGAATTAGGGGGAACCGACCAGAAGTTCAACCTGCTGATGGGCCGTGAGTTACAAAAAGCCGAAGGCCAAAAGCCACAAGCCGTGATTATGATGCCCCTGCTTGAAGGTTTAGACGGCGTGAAGAAAATGTCTAAATCGGCGCACAACTACATTGGTGTGAGTGAGCCCGCCAATGAAATGTTTGGCAAGATCATGTCGATTTCTGACGAATTAATGTGGCGCTACTTTGAGTTGCTGTCATTCCGTCCTTTGGCCGAGATTGAACAGTTCAAACAAGATATCGCCAACGGTGCTAACCCTCGTGATACCAAGATTGCCCTCGCGAAGGAAATCATCGCGCGCTTCCACGATCAAGCGGCAGCAGAGAGTGCTCATCAAGCCTTTATCGACCGTTTCCAAAAAGGCGCTATCCCAGATGATATCCCTGAGGTTGAATTAGCGGCGGGTGAAGGCTTAGCGATTGCTAACTTACTTAAAGATGCTGACTTAGTGGGTTCGACTTCCGATGCGATGCGTATGATTAAGCAAGGCGCGGTGAAGATGGACGGTGAGAAGGTTGACGATAGCCGCATGACCTTAAGCGCTGGCACGGTTGCCGTATTCCAAGTCGGTAAGCGTAAGTTCGCGAAAGTGACTCTGGTTTAATTCGAACTATGTTAGTGCCGCTTGTGAGTGCTTATAAGGGTTAATAAGCACTTACCAAGCAAGTAAAAGAGCGCCTAAGGGCGCTCTTCTTATATCTGCATTTTATCTAGGCAATCGTTTAAGGTGCTGTGCTGGCCTCATGCTTGCCGATATTGCATCTGTCGGTACCGAAATGTTGGCTATCGCGACACTTCCACGCCAACTGAGCGGAATCCACTTGCCAGCGTTGGGCACTTTTCTTAAGCGACAGAATTAACAGCATTTGTGGATGTTGCTGTGATAGTTCGCTCACTTGATAGGTAAATACCCCATCCTTGGTGGGCTGAGTGCGGACAAGGGTAAACTTTTTCCCCGCATATTGGTTGCTGATGGCGGTGGGGTCTTCGCTCCAGGCTTGATGTTGTTCCTGGGCGGCCCGCAGTTGCTGGTTGAAATGGCTTACGGGTTGCACCGCGTAGGATACAATAATCGGCTGCTGCGCCTGTGCGTAGGGCGCGAGCATTAGGCCATTCAGGGCGAGTAGGGCAATCGGTCCAAACAACTTCATACAAACCTCATTGAAACGAAACGACCCGTGGGCAAAGGATGCCGCACCTCAGTCGTATTGACTCATTGCAGGTTTCGACTCGTTTTGAGGGCTCAAGTTTCAATAAAAGCTAAATTTTGTGACTACTGCATCGCTAATTGGTCTGACATAGTCTGGTAATCAATCAGATCCACATGCTCTGTGACCCTGTGATTACGCATATCGAGCTTAAGGCTGGTGACTCCAGGAATGGCGACATCAATAATTTTTCCGGGTTTACCAAACTGCTCGCCGGGTCCCTTAAAGTGATAGTTACCAATCATCACCACGAGGGAGCCAGCGTTATACATATGCTCGATATTGAAATCATATTCGAGCACACCTTCGTGAGCGCGCTCAAAGAAGTCGATAATAAACCGCCCCCCGGTGTATTTACGATTGGCGGTTTTATCGAAGAAGACGGTATCACGGTTATAGAATTTGCTGAGTGTCTGATAGTCGTGCTCTGTTAGCGCGTTCATGTATTTTACGGCTAACTGCTGTTCTGCAGGCATTTCCCCTGAGTTAGCGTGTACTGACGCAGGAAACAAGGCCGGAACCCAAATAAGACAGACTAAAAGACACAATATTCGCAAACTATTCCCTCTTGGTTTTGAGATCAAAGGCGGGTAACGACAAATGCCATTTGATGGCGCATAGACGAATAATTAAAGCGCTAGTCATAGCTAAAAATAGTGCCGTTTTTTCGCCCATACCGAAGGCTAAGCTTACGGTATAACCTATGCCACCAATAATTGAAGCCGTGGCATAGATTTCTGTGCGTAACACCATAGGGATTTGTCTGCACAGTAAGTCTCGAATAATGCCTCCTCCTACGCCTGTGATCAAGCCCATCACGACGGCAATCATGCCGCTGAGTCCCATATTGAGGGCTTTTTCAGCACCAATCACAGTGAACAGGGCCAAACCTAAGGCGTCGGCGACAGGTAGCGTATATTGTGGCATCTTGCGGGGACGGCGTACTAATAGCAAACAAGCCAATACTGTGGTGAGTATCACTATGATGTAGTTTGGGTCGCGGATCCAAAACACCGGCGTGGCGCCTATCAGCGCATCGCGAATACTGCCACCACCCACAGCTGTTACCGACGCGAGCACGATAACGCCAAAGGGATCCATACGGTGACGCCCAGCGGCTAAGGCGCCGGAAAGGGCAAATACCGCCGTACCACATAAATCGAAGAAGTAAATCCAGTGGCTCATTTACTCATCTCTTTGATGTGGATGTTCAGCGCGTCCACGGAGATACGAATTTCTATCACAGATAAAATCAGTGAATAGAGTAGCAGTAACAAGCTGGCACCGAAGATCACCGAGCCTGTTTTATTAAAACCAATATAGATAAAAATCATACAGAGTACGCACAGGGCAAAGCTGGATACGCCTGCCTCCTGCATGCGGCGAATAATTCGGATCCGTTGGCTTAAGTTTTTAATCTGATCCTTATGCACGGGTTTATCGCCGTTACTGAGCTGACGTATCAGTGCCGCCAGCGCAAAGAAGCGGTTGGTATAGGCAAGTAATAACAGTGAGATTGCCGGAAATAGCAAAGCGGGAGTTGTTAATGAAACATGCATGTTTTCGAACAAGATAAGTCAGCCTTTAACCTAATGTTAAGATTAAAGGCATCATATCACAGGGTTTGTAGCCAGCGTAAACCCGCCCAAATGATCGGAAGTAAGGTTATAAAGCTAAACCAGATAGCACAGGCCCGTGAGGTGAGTTTTACCGCAGGAGCAATCATCTCATGGCGAGGCTGTGGGCCATAGACTATCTTTGCCACATCAATGCGTTGCCCCGAAAACTTCTGCGGCCCACCCAATTCAATCCGTAAAATATTCGCCACTAAGGACACGCTCATCACATAACCCCGCAGGGCTGGATGATTTTTAGAGGTGCGAAACAATAATACCAAGGCTTTAGGGCCGCCCTGAATCGCAATTGATAGGCTCCATAACCAGGCGGGGATCGCCAGCAGCGCTGTGGAGATTAGGTGCACCGAACTGCAAAAGTGTTGGTACTTAGGTTGAATGGGCGGCCAACTGAGTTCGAGCTGTTTAATCATTCTGACTGCCAGCACCATAGGGGCGCCTGCGATCGCAAAGAAGAAGATAGTCGAGGCTGTGCCATAAATCGGCGCGGTAGCGAGCTTTTCTATCGTAGCCTTGGTTAAGCCGACTTCCGACAGATTATCCGTGTCACGGACAACCCACGGCTGTAATAGCTTTTTTGCGCTGGCATTATCCTCGCGCTTCAATGCCTTAGCAATTTCATCGGCGACTTGGCTAAAGCCTGCGTCACTTAAACACAGATACAGGACTAAAAATTCAAAGAACCAAGGGAAGGCGGCAAGTTCAAGTAAAAAAGTAATAATCGCCCAAAAAGGGAACACCAATAGTAACATGGCTAAAAAGCCCGCAGTTGCCTGTTGACTAGGCGCGCGCCCAGGGCGGTTGACTTTAGCGGCGAGCTGTTTGGCTAAGTGACTAAACCAAATTAGTGGCTGCATTTCCCTTGGCAATGGCGCTAAACGCGCCAGCAATAAAGCAAAGAAAAGTACCAAGAAGCCCTCAAACAAAGCGCCATCAATTTCGACAAGTTGTTGATAAAAAGAACTGTGCATCAGGTACTTTCCGCAATCATGCTTTAACCAATTACTTTACTGAGTTTGGATCTAATTGCTCAAGCAGCAACATCACCATTAGTGCCGAATGGTAACCTGCCTTCACAATGTAAGAATCGAAGTCGACTGGTGAGTCGTTGTTGGCGTTATCAGAGAGCGAGCGGATCACCACGAATGGCACGCCAAACTGATGACACACTTGGGCAATTGCCGCGCCTTCCATCTCGCAGGCCGCCATGGTTGGGAAGTGTTCCAACATGATCTTGGTGCGAACTGGATCGCAAATAAAGCTATCGCCAGTACAGATTAAGCCTTCAATCGCTTTCACTTCACCTAATTGTGCGATCGCCTTATTGGCGGCTTCGACTAAGTATGGCGCAGGAATAAACGCCGCGGGTTGCTGCGCCATTTGGCCAATTTCGTAACCAAATGCAGTGACATCCACATCATGGTGGCGCACTTCAGATGAAATCACGATATCGCCAATTGACAGTGAATCGACAAAACCGCCCGCAGAACCTGTGTTGATTACCGCATCGGGGGCGTATTTTTCAATCAGCAGTGTGGTGGCAATACTGGCGGCGACTTTGCCAATACCAGAGCGTGTTACCACTACGTCTTTGCCCGCTAAGGTGCCAGCGATAAATTCAATGCCTGCAATCGTTTGCGAAGAGGCGTTTGTCATAGCCGCAATAAGATGGGCAACTTCTGGCTCCATTGCGCCAATAATACCAATTTTCATGGGAGACCCTTTTGATTCTACTGAATGTGTGATGCCACTAAAGCGTGGGATAACAGAATGGCGGCTAATATACCACAGTTATGCTTTGGCGTTATTGTGGGATTGCGATTGCTTGATTGGGATAGGATAAAACGCAGGGCGGGCAAAAAAATGCGCACCCTAAGGTGCGCCAAAATTCACAAGCAAACGGTGGACCCGTGGGTACGAGTCCGAGACTCACAGGTACAGCGGTACAACAAAAAACCATTAATCTAAGTAGTTAAGAATACCTTGCGCCGCATCACGTCCTTCGGCAATTGCGGTCACAACCAGATCCGAACCTCGGACCATATCGCCGCCAGCAAATACCTTTGGATTGGTGGTCTGGAATGGGTTATCGGCCTGTTTGCTGGCTTTTACTCGGCCCCATTGGTCGAGTTCAATGCCGTAATCGGCAAACCAAGGCGCAGGGCTAGGTTGGAAACCGAAGGCGATAATTACCGCATCGGCGTCGAGTAACTGCTCGCTGCCTTCAATCGCTTCGGCACGTTGACGGCCGCTGGCATCGGCTTTACCCATTTGGGTTTCAACGCATTCCACGCCCACTACTTTGCCATCCTGGGTTTTAATCGCCACGGGTTGACGGTTAAACAGGAAGTTCACGCCCTCTTCACGGGCGTTTTGCACCTCGCGGCGTGAACCCGGCATGTTGGCTTCGTCACGGCGATAGGCGCAAATTACACTGCTGGCCCCTTGGCGAACTGCGGTGCGAACACAGTCCATGGCGGTATCACCACCACCGAGGACCACAACGCGCTTACCGGCAAGATTGAGGTAAGGGGTGTCAGGATTACTGCTGCCCATCAGGTGATGGGTATTGCCAATCAAGTAGGGCAGGGCTTGGTACACGCCTTGGGCATCTTCGCCCTCAAGGCCCGCTTTCATGGCGGTGTAGGTGCCCATGCCGAGGAAGACGGCATCGTATTCCTCAAGCAGTTGGTTAAAGGCGACGTCTTTACCGACAGTTACGCCCAGCTTGAACTCGATTCCCATGCCTTCTAACACAGTGCGGCGAGTTGCCATCACGGCTTTATCCAGTTTAAAGGCGGGAATACCGTAGGTCAGCAGGCCACCAATCTGGGGATACTTATCAAACACCACAGCCTTAACCCCATTACGGGCAAGAATATCGGCACAGCCTAAACCAGCAGGGCCTGCGCCCACAATCGCGACCTTTTCCTTGCGCGGCGTGACTTTACTCATATCCGGACGCCAGCCTTGGGCGATGGCGGTATCGGTAATGTATTTCTCCACATTACCGATAGTCACTGCGCCAAAGTCGGCGTTTAGGGTACAAGCGCCTTCACAGAGTCTGTCCTGTGGGCAGACGCGGCCGCAGATCTCGGGCAGGGTATTGGTCTCATGGACTAAATCCGCAGCTTCCATGATCCGCCCCTGCTGCGCCAGTTTCAGCCAATTGGGAATATAGTTGTGCAGCGGACATTTCCACTCACAATAAGGGTTACCGCAATCGAGGCAACGGTCCGCCTGTTCAGTCACCTGAGCTTGAGCAAAGGGCTGATAAATCTCAATAAACTGAGTCGAACGCTTTGCTGCAGGGTGTTTAGTTGGGTCTTTGCGACCCACTTCAATAAATTGAAAATCGTTACTCATCTGCTATTACCCCGCTTTAACTGCTAGTTCCGGGCTCGATTGCTCTAATTTGAGCAGATCTGCAACGGCGATATTTTTCGGTTTCACTAAAACAAAGCAATCTAACCAGTTGGCAAAGTCGCTTAAGATCATCTTCGCGTGCTCACTGCCAGTCTCGGCCACATGCTCTTCAATTAAGCCTTTCAAATGCTGTTGATGAATCGGTGACTCGAGTTTTTGGGTATCGACAAGCTCGTTATTCACACGGCGGTTAAAGCGGCCAAATTGGTCGAAAACATAAGCAAAACCGCCTGTCATCCCCGCACCGAAGTTGACCCCAGTTTTGCCGAGCACGACTACGATACCGCTGGTCATGTATTCGCAGCCGTTATCGCCTAAACCTTCGACTACGGCAATGGCGCCCGAGTTACGTACCGCAAAGCGTTCACCTGCTTGACCCGCGGCGAAGAAGCGTCCACCCGTCGCGCCATATAGACAAGTGTTACCGACAATCGCGCTGCGCTCGCTCTGGAACGGACTCCCTAGCGGTGGATAAATCACAATTTTGCCGCCCGACATGCCCTTACCGACGTAGTCGTTGGCATCACCGCAGAGCTTAAGTTCAAGGCCAGGGCTGTTCCATACCCCAAAGCTTTGGCCAGCACTGCCGTTAAAACTGAGTTTAATTGGGGCCTTAGTGCCTTTAACACCAAGAGTGGTGGCGATATAGCCCGATAGACGTGCGCCCACAGAGCGGTCGGTGTTGTTGATACTGTAAGCAGCATCGAAACACTCGCCCTTATCGACCGCACTCTGGCACTCGTTGAGCAGATGTTGGTTGAGTAAACCTAAATCCGCTGGTGGATTGGTTTCCTGCCACGTACGAGCCGTACTGGCTCTGACCTTAGGCTGATACAGAATTGGCGCTAAATCGAGTCCACGTTGTTTATCGGTCTGGCCTTCTAAGGTGTGTAGCCACTCACTGCGGCCCACTAAGTCTTCGAACTTGCTGACCCCTAGGGTTGCCATCCACTCGCGCACTTCCTCGGCGACAAATTCAAAGTAAGTCATCACTCGCTCTGGTAAGCCGTGGTAGTGGTTATCGCGCAGTTTTTTGTCCTGAGTTGCAACACCGGTTGCGCAGTTGTTTAGGTGGCAAATACGCAGGTACTTACAACCTAAGGCAATCATAGGTACAGTCCCGAAGCCAAAGCTCTCGGCGCCGAGTAAGGCTGCCTTGATGACGTCGGTTCCGGTTTTTAGGCCGCCATCGACCTGTAAGCGGATCTTATGGCGCAGACCATTTTCTACCAGAGATTGATGTACTTCAGCAAGGCCGAGCTCCCATGGACTGCCAGCGTATTTCACCGAGGTGATAGGGCTCGCGCCTGTGCCACCATCGTAGCCAGAAATAGTGATCATATCGGCGTAGGCTTTTGCTACACCTGTGGCGATAGTGCCGACACCAGGCTCAGACACTAATTTCACGGAGATCAGTGCCTTGGTATTAATTTGTTTTAAATCGAAAATCAGCTGGGCTAAGTCTTCGATAGAGTAAATATCATGGTGTGGCGGTGGTGAAATCAAGGTTACACCTGGGCGCGCGTGGCGCAGCCCTGCAATTTCTACACTCACCTTATGGCCTGGCAGTTGTCCGCCTTCACCGGGTTTTGCGCCCTGGGCAACCTTAATCTGCAACACATCGGCGTTGACTAGGTAATGGGCGGTTACGCCAAAACGTGCCGAGGCAATTTGCTTAATCGCCGAGTTACGCTCGGTGTTAAAGCGACGCGCATCCTCACCACCTTCACCTGAGTTAGAGCGGCCACCTAAACGGTTCATGGCAATGGCTAATGCCTCATGGGCCTCGGGGCTTAGGGCGCCGATACTCATGGCCGCACTGTCAAAGCGCGGGAATAAGTGGCTGGCTGCTTCAACTTTATCCAGTTCAATCGCAGCTTGGTCAGCCTTAATGCCAATCAAATCCCTTAGGGTGGCGACTGGGCGGTTATCGACTAATTCGGCGAACTTCTTGTAGGTCGCAAAATTCTTGTCGATTAAGGATGCCTGCAGCGTGTTGACCACATCTGGGTTGAAGCAGTGGTACTCACCGCCATCCACGTATTTGAGTAAACCGCCTTGTGGTAGTGGCACATGGGCGCGGTAAGCGGCCTTATGCAGCAACGCTTGATCTTGAGCGATATCCTCAAAGCTGGCGCCTTCGATACGGCTCACCACGCCTTTAAAGCAGAGTTCGATTACATCACTGGCAATACCAATGGCCTCAAACTGTTGGCTACAACGGTAGGAGCCGACGGTGCTGATCCCCATCTTGGACATGATCTTACGCAGGCCCTTTTCGATGCCGTAACGGAAGTTCAGCATCAGTGCCGTGGTGTCGGTCAGTTGATGGCGTTTCGCCAGATCTGAGATTGACTCATACACTAGATACGGGTAAATCGCCGTAGCACCAAAGCCGAGTAACACTGCAAAGTGGTGCGGATCCCGTGCCGATGCGGTCTCAACAATAATGTTGGTATCGCAGCGCAGGCTCTTACTCACCAGCATTTGTTGTACTGCGCCAACCGCCATGGCCGCCGGTATCACCTGCGCCGATTTATCAATCGCACGGTCTGATAAAATCAGCAGTGTAGTGCCACTGCGGGCTAAACGTTCGGCTTCCGAGGTGATGCGGCGAATCGCGTGTTCTAAGCCTTCCTTCGGTTCGTAGTTTAAGTCGACGATATTGGCGCGATAGTAAGTACTATCTAATCCGAGTAATTGATTGAAATCACTGAATAATAATATCGGTGAGTTAAACATCACCCGATAGGCATGACCAGTGGTTTCATTGAAGAGGTTTTGCTCGCGGCCGATACAGGTCGCCAGAGACATCACGTGCTTTTCACGCAGCGGATCGATAGGCGGGTTAGTGACTTGAGCGAATTTCTGTCGGAAATAGTCATAGAGCGAGCGTGATTTTTTCGACAATACGGCCATTGGCGTATCGTCGCCCATGGAACCAGTCGCTTCTTCGCCTTGTTTTGCCAGCACCCAAATCACTTGTTCAAGCTCTTCACGGGTGTAGCCAAATTGCTTTTGGTATTGCAGCAGTTGCTCTGGGCTTAATTCGCTAGCGCCATGTTGCTCCGTTGCCAACTGCTCGGCTGGGACCAAAGTACGACTGTTTTTGGCCATCCACTCTTTATAGGGGTGGCGACGCTTAAGGTCGTTATCGATTTCGAATGACTGGTACAGACGGCCATTGAGTGTATCTAACACTAACAGCTCACCCGGGCCGACACGGCCTTTTTCAATCACTTCATCGGCGGCGTAGTCCCAAATGCCCACTTCGGAGGCGAGGGTTAAGATACGATCTTTAGTGATCACATAACGTGATGGACGCAGACCATTACGATCCACCGCGCAAGCGGCGTGGCGGCCGTTGGTCATGACGATACCCGCTGGGCCATCCCAAGGCTCCATATGCATGGAGTTAAAGTCATAGAAGGCTTTTAGCTCATCATCCATCTCTGGGTTACTTTGCCATGCTGGCGGAATAAGCAAACGCATCGCGCGGTATAAGTCCATACCGCCTGAGAGCAACATCTCGAGCATATTATCGAGAGAGGATGAGTCGGAGCCTGTTTCATTCACAAAGGGTGCCGCCTGTTGTAAGTCGGGCAGTAGTGGTGAATTAAACTTGTAGGCACGGGCACGGGCCCATTGGCGGTTACCAGTAATAGTGTTGATCTCGCCGTTATGGGCAAGATATCTAAAGGGCTGAGCGAGTGGCCATTTAGGTGAAGTATTGGTTGAAAAGCGTTGATGGAATAAACAAATAGAGCTCTTCAAACGGATATCGGCAAGGTCGGGATAGAATGCGGGCAAGTCGGCAGGCATCATCAAGCCCTTGTAGACTATGACTTGGCCTGAAAGACTCGCGACATAAAAGTCTTTATCGTCAGTAATTTGTTGCTCTAATCGGCGGCGGGCCATGTAGAGGCGACGCTCAAGATCTTTCTCACGCCAGCCAATCGGGGCGTTGATCAGTACTTGATAGATTTGCGGCAGGCTCGATTTACCAATCTCACCCAATACCTCTGGATTGACGGGGACTTTACGCCAACCAGCAATACTTAAGGTTTCACGCTCAAGTTCGCGTTCGAGAATAAACTTGGCTTGGTCGGCCAGTTCTTCATCTTGGCTTAAAAACAACATGCCCACGGCGAATTTGCGGCTCAGGTGCCAGTCATTTTCCGCGGCAACGGCTTCAAAAAATTGCAATGGTAGCTGCATTAATAAACCACAGCCGTCCCCAGTTCGACCGTCAGAGGCGATACCGCCACGGTGTTTCATGCGATCGAGGCCATGGATGGCGGTGCGCACGATACGATGGCTGGCTTCGCCATCCATTTGTGCTATCAAGCCAAAACCACAATTGTCCCGCTCAAAACTGGGATGATATAAGCTCATACAAAAACCTCCCTTGACCTCAACGAAATTACTACTCGGGGAGAAATGTAAAGACTTTCTATAGATATGCACCCGAACCACCCAAATTATCCTGAGATTAACCAAAGGTCAAACCAAAAATTTGCATAAAATATGGGTATTCATTCATGTTTCATACACAAAACACAATTACTTGACGTTAACGTCAACTGATTGAAGTGCTGTATAACATTATGAATAAAAAGAATTTTAAAAAATGAAAAACGATGGGGTTACTAAAATGTAACATTGAGGGCGATTGTTTTTGATTTAGAAATAGTGATTTTTATTGCAAATACAGTGCGTGTATAAAAATATAAAATAAGTGAATTGTTATTCTGTTTGCTTGTGAGTGAAATCACGGAGTGTAAAGACGCTGTGAGCAATGACTCAGGTTTTGAGCTTTGATGCTGTGAATCTAACGGGAGTTTGATTTACCACCAAGAAATCAATGCTCGCTTTGTTTATCATGAGTTTTTTCATCTAAACACACGTCTTTAGTCCTTCTTTTTTGTGATTTTATCTTGGTTAATTTTAATGAAACGATATGAAATTTGGCAGGCGAGCTAATGGGGCTCGATGCATACGTAAACACATTCGGTGCCGTGTGTAAGGCTAAATACGGCGAGCGCTTACGCAAGCTGACTATCGATGCCAAATTCACTTGCCCTAACCGCGATGGCACTCTGGGACGTGGCGGTTGTACCTTTTGTAATGTGGCGTCTTTTAGCTATCAACAGGCGGAAACGCTTAGCATCAGTGAGCAGCTAGAACAAGGTAAAGCCCGATATAAAGAGGCGAAACCTAAGCTGAATGCGGACAAGTTTATTGCGTATTTTCAGGCCTATACGAGCACCTATGATGAGTATCAAGTGTTAATGGCCAAATACGATGAAGCGGTCAAAGACAGTGAGATTGTAGGTTTGTGTGTCGGTACGCGTCCCGACTGTGTGCCAGACAAGGTTCTCGATTTATTAGCCAGCTACCAGCAAAAGGGCGTCGATGTCTGGTTGGAGCTTGGGCTACAAACCGCCAACGATAAGACCTTGCATAAGATTAACCGCGGGCACGATTTTGCCTGCTATTGCGATACGGTTGCACGGGCCAGAAGCCGAGGCCTAAAAGTCTGTACTCACCTTATCTTAGGCTTACCCGGTGAAACTCACCTCGATTATATGGCGACACTGCAAGCAGTGCTGGCGCAGGGCGTCGATGGCTTAAAGCTACATCCATTACATGTCGTCGAGGGTAGCTCGATGGCGAAAGCTTGGCGAGCAGGACGCTTACCTTTGCTCAGTATCGAAGAGTATGCTGCTTGTGTCGGCGAGCTAGTTCGCCATACACCTAAAGAAGTGATTTTTCATCGGGTGACCGCCTATGCGAAAAAACCAATACTACTCGCGCCCGATTGGTGCGGTTATCGTTGGAATGGTTTAGTGGCGATAGTTGAAGATCTTAAGCGTAAGGGTGGACAAGGGGCTGCATTAGCGCGACCATAATAGCCATATAGCATGAAGGGATTCATTTGCTATCGATTTATCGCTGAGAGTGTTTGATATAGTTGATTTTTTGTTAAATAAAACTTCTTTTGACCACAAATGCTGCTATAAGTTGCACTGACAATTTTAGTGGGTATCATGTCATAAACTTGTTTTAAGCATTGGACTACTTAAGGGAGGCCTAGATGGCCACAGTTGAATTAGAAACAATCCTAGATCTCAATACGTTAGAACAGTATTGCAGTGCGATTGGTGCCGGAACTCTGCTAAAAAGCGTGGTATTATTTGAGCAATTAATGCCTGAGTACGTAGGAAATCTAGTCAAGGCTAACGAAGCTGCTGATAAGGATACTTTATGCTCTGAAGCCCATAAGTTTAAAGGTGCTGCAGGTTCCGTTGGTTTAAAACGTATTCAGCAAATTGCCCAGTTACTCCAACATGGCGAAGAAGCGAGCTGGGAAGCTGAACATGGGACTTGGGTTGCGCAAATTGTTGAATTTGCAAGTGCCGATCTCCAGCAATTAAAGCAATTCCTACAGGCTAAAGCCTAGTTAGTATAATAGAGGTGCAGCTTTGGGTTGCACCTCGATAACCTCAGTTCCAGTCTTTATCCCCTCCGTTTGTTCTCAGTAAGCGCTATCTTACGTTTTCCTTTGATTGAAAATCGATTTTGCTCACACAATTGAGCAATTTAGCCGCGTTTTTGTTGATAACTTATGCTAGAGTTGATTAAATTTATTAATTCATAATCTTAGTGGCAATCGATTAAATGAAAAATTTACCTAGCCTCAAAAATCTATACTACTTGGTGAATCTTCATCAGGAGCAGAATTTTAACCGCGCCGCTAAGGTGTGTTTTGTTAGCCAATCTACGCTGTCGAGTGGGATCCAGAATCTTGAAGAGCAACTTGGTCACCAGTTAATTGAACGTGATCACAAATCCTTTATGTTCACCGCAATCGGCGAAGAAGTGGTGCAACGTTCTCGAAAAATTCTTACTGACGTGGATGACTTAGTCGAATTGGTGAAAAATCAGGGCGAACCCATGACGGGGGATATTCGCTTGGGTTGTATTCCAACCATTGCGCCGTTTTTATTAAGCAGCGTAGTCAAACAATGCCAGCAAGCCTATCCGGCGATGAGTCTATTGCTCAAAGAAGATACCACAGAGCGTTTGCTCGATGCCTTAGGTAAAGGGGAGTTGGACTTACTCATTCTCGCCTTACCCGTGGATACCAGTGGTTACCACAGCATGAAAGTGGGAATAGACCCCTTTAAGATGGTGATCCATAAAGACTTAGTGGGTGGTATTCATCAACCTATCGACTATCAGACACTGCCCGATGAGAGTATCTTCCTGCTGCAAAGTGAACACTGCATTACAGGGCATGCGATTACGGCTTGTCAATTGGGTGATAGCGCGAAAGTGAACCCCTTTGCCGCGACGAGTCTGCACACTTTAGTGCAAATGGTGAATAGTAAATTGGGGACTACCTTTTTACCGCAAATGGCGATCGATGCGGGCATTTTAAATGATACCGACCTTGTGGTGATGACACCGCCCGGTGAAGCGCCCTATCGCGATATCGGCTTAGTTTGGCGACAAACAACCAGTCGGATTTTGACCTTCCGTACCTTAGGTTTGCTTATCCAAAAGCTCTTAAGCAAAGAAATGGAATAATCGTTGTAATTTTTACGAGTGAAAATAAAGAGTTCAGCAGGTTAAAACAGAGAGTTTAACGAGGGGAAACACCAAACACTTCAATCGAGTGTTGTTTCCCCTTTAGTTTGACTGGACCCAAATTGGTTAAGCGGTATTCGCTATTGGGATTGTCGAGCCTACCCGCCAGCGCACCAGAGATCAGCATGCGTTGCCCCAAAGGATTACACTGATCTTGAAGTCTGGCTAAGGTATTTAGCACATCACTAAAGAAGCTAATTTCTTGTTTTTGCACCCCAACAACTGCAGCAACCACTTGTCCACAGTGCGCCGCCGCCTTAAATTTAGGCACAAACCCATAGTGCTCTTCAAAGTAACGTCGCTGCCAATTTAACTGCTGGCTAAATTCAAAATAGATATTCATGCAGCGGTCGTGCACCACGCCTTCTTCTAACGGCCAGTGGATCAATACGGCATCGCCCATATAACGGTAAATTTCGGCTTCGTTATTGGTTACAGTATCCGACAGTAGGCTAAAGCTGTCCTGAATAAGACGACTAAAACGATAATCACCTAGGGACTCAGCGTGGGTTGTCGAGGCGACCATATCTAGGTAGAGGAATAAACGTTGTTCGTATCGTGGTTTATGGTACTTACCTAAACCAATGTTGAGCAAAATACGTGGCCCAACCAAGAGTGCCATTTGTTCGACAAAGGCTAAACTGACACGCACTACGACTAAATAGACGATTAGTGCTTGGAAGGAAGGACTATAGAGAATATGCGCCGTGAGCATTTGTCTTAGGGTCGACATATGGTTTTCAATGGCCCACATATTCAGGAACTGTGTCATATAGGCTAAGGTTGTTGCGCCAAGCAATAGAAATAAGCCTTTAAAAATGACTGAAAAAATATAAGGGAGGCGATTAATGGCGCTAAAGTCTGTGATTAGGTTAGACATCCAATGTAAGCTGCCAAAGATGATGCCCATGTAGACGGCAAGCGTCGCGAGATCGGCCGAACCAACAGCCCATTGTGGTAACTCTGGCGACTGTGCATATCGGAAAAAAACGAATGCAGCCATGGCTATCGCCCAAGCTAATATCGCAAAAAGAAGTTTTTTCGCTTGTCTACGTGCTCTCACAACGGGTTTTGTATCCGAATACGACGGTATAATTCAGGATGCCGTAGTTTATAGAAAATCATCACTAGAGTGCCAGTGATATTTGTGATCTGGATCAATCCAACGTTATATAGCTACGAAAATTTAACCAAATACCTTATTTAATAGCATGGCGGTAAAAGCGGTCTTTAAATAGAAACCCCGTGGATTGGTCATTTTTAAGCTGCCGTCTTCGGCAATACTTTGAGTTAACGCCTTACTGTTGGCGGCTTTAGGGCGCAGTTGCAACACTTCGCCATGCCTTGCGGTGAGTTTTTCCACTTTACCTAAGGCGATAAGTTCCATTATCTCCTCCCAATCCTGTTGCAGTAATCTTTGTTCTTGGAGATCGGGTTCCCACAATATGGGGGTGCCCACTCTACGATCTCCCACAGGAATATGCCGCTCACCCTCAACGGGTACCCAGAGTACACGCTGCAACTTGTGACACACTAAGCTGTCTTGCCAGGTTAAGCCTTCGATATTAGTTAGCGGCGCCACACACACATAGGTTGTTTCTAGTGGCTTGCCTTTGCTATCGATGGGAATGGTTTTTAGCTCAACACCGAGGTGGAGAAAATCCTGCTCGGGTTTTGAACCCGCAGTCGCACCCAACTCCATTTCAATGAGTTGTCCGACCCAACCCTTATCTCGCTTCAGATCCTTAGGCACAACAATCCCACGGTGAGCAGCAATTTGAGCCAAAGAGATGCCGGCCATCATATTGGCGCGCTCGAGCAGTTCGCTCAAATTTTGAGGGGGGATTATCGGTTTCATAGGCGAATTTTACTGGAAAATAGGTGCTTAGCAAATAAGGTTAAAAATTGGGCAGTTAAAAATGGATAAATTTATTCAGAGATGGTTTGGTTTAACTTATTGATTTTTAAGTTGGTTAATGGGTTTTGGCCAAATTAACCTTAAAGTGTCCAAAGTTACTCTCGGCTTTCCCTTGCGTTTCTCACATATTTATCCACAGATATTATGGATAACTTGCAATTCTGTGGGCTTTAACCGATTGAAAATCGTGAGTCAATGGTGAAATGTGGCATTTTTTCACGGTAATGTGGGTAATTTAGGGGGTGCTCTGTGTATAACATTTTAGTGTTACTAAGAGGGAATGGCAGATTTTATTTTTGGTTAAAAAGTAATCTTTTGTGGTTTTTGATAGTTTTCCTTAAATAAAAATAATTTCAACTATATGATATTTTTATTTTTAATTTGTTTTTAGGTTAATTGGGGGGAGAGAGATACTTGCTACTTTTTAAACGATATACCCAGTTTACTCGGGTTTCAAACAGAGATATCCACAGAAAATGTGGATATCCCCAAGTAAAAAGTACGCGGATTGTTGATAAAAGAATAAGTAGGGGGAATTTATCCAAAAAATAGCTGTAAATAGAGGTTTGCTGAGAGACTGGCTTTGTGAAACAATCAGTTTATTAAAAGTTATCCTTATTTGGAGTCCATGTGATTGATAGCGACGGCTTTCGCGCAAATGTGGGCATAATAATTTGTAACAGATACGGTCAAGTGATGTGGGCCAGACGATTCGGACAACATTCATGGCAATTTCCTCAGGGCGGTGTAGATGATGGTGAGTCGGCCGAAGAGGCGATGTACCGTGAATTGTATGAGGAAGTTGGCTTAAGACCCGAGAACGTCACTATATTAACTTCGACCCGTTCTTGGTTGAGGTATCGCTTGCCCAAACGCTTAGTGAGGCAGGACAGTAAGCCTGTGTGTATTGGTCAAAAGCAAAAGTGGTTTCTGTTACAACTCAAAAGCCAAGATAGTGCGATTAATTTAAGTTCTTCAGGCCACCCAGAGTTTGACGATTGGCGTTGGGTAAGTTATTGGTATCCCGTGAGGCAGGTTGTCTCATTTAAGCGTGATGTTTACCGTAAGGTCATGAAAGAGTTTGCGGTAACGGCATTGTCATTCCAGACCCAGGAAATTCCAAGGAAGCGGGTAAGACAAAAGGCAACGGGCTGATTTTCAAAAGAGGATTGAAAACAGTGTTAAATACGCTCAGGGATATTACACAAGCTGTGGCATCCGCCCACAGCTTAGAGACCGCATTAGAAGTCCTAGTTTCATCGACCAAGGCGGCGATGGAAACTCAATGTTGCTCAGTCTATATCCTAGAGCAGCAAGAACTCGTTTTATCCGCAACCGATGGACTTGAAAAGACTGCCGTTGGCCGTGTACGTATGCCGCTAACTCAAGGCTTGGTTGGCTTGGCCGCCGAACGTGAAGAAGCAGTAAATCTTGCCGATGCCCGTTTGCACCCACGCTTTAAACTCTTCCCCGAAGTCGCTGAAGAAGAATACCGTGCCTTTTTAGCTGTGCCCATAATTTACCAAAAAGCCGTCGTCGGCGTAATTGTGGTACAGCAGGCCAGCGCGCGACAATTTAGCGAAGGCGAAGAAGCCTTTTTAATGACCTTGGCCGCGCAGCTCGCTATGGCGATTCGAGGGTTAAAGCAAAAGGCACAGGTCAGCTCGCTGCATCAACAGATTTTATTTCAAGGCACCTCAGCATCCAGCGGTATCGCTATTGCCCACGCTTTGGTACTCGGTGGCGAGATTTCCCTAGAGCAGCCCGATGTACGCTGTGAGGATATTGCCCTCGAATCCAACCGCTTAGTGGCGGCGATGGGACGTTGTAAAGAGGCTATTGGTGCCTTATCCCAACGTTTCGACCGTGAGCAGGATGAGGAAGTTGCCTCAATATTCAACGCTTTGCAGCTGCTGCTTGATGATGCCAGCCTAGGTGGCGAATATGCCCGTGAGGTGCAGCAGGGCTGGGAAGCCGAATCGGCGATCAGCCGGGTTTCGCTGCGTTATATTCAACAGTTTTTGGCGATGGAAGATCCTTACCTCAAGGAGCGGGCGAGTGATATTCGTGACCTTGGGCAAAAGGTATTAAGGCAGTTAATCGAACCCGAGCGTTTAGAGCTTGAACCCGATAAGCCGGTGATTCTAGTGACCCGGGAAGCGGATGCCACCATGCTCGCCGAATTCCCTCGACAAAAATTAGCCGGGATTGTCACTGAACTTGGGGGCGTTAACTCCCATGCGGCCATTTTAGCGCGCGCACTGGGCGTTCCTGCGATTACTGGCGTCGAGCAGTTGTTGTCGGCCGATATTGACCAGAAGCTGTTAGTGGTCAATGCCAGCCGTGGGCAATTAATGGTGTCGCCATCGCCTGCAATTGTTAGCGAATACCGCAGTTTGATTTCGGCGCAAAAGGCATTGCAACGCCAATATGCGCAGGAGTTAGCCCTGCCGTCGGTTATGCTGGATGGTGTGCGTATTCGTTTGTGCCTTAACGCTGGGTTACTGAGCGGTGTCGCCTCTGAAATTGCCGAAGGTGCCGATGGTATCGGGCTGTATCGCACTGAAATTCCTTTTATGTTGCAGCAGCGTTTTCCGAGTGAGTCCGAGCAGGTAAAAGTCTATCAGCAGGTGTTATCGGCGGCATCGGGACGCCCTGTGGTGATGCGTACCTTGGATGTGGGGGGCGATAAGCCGCTGCCTTATTTCCCGATCAAAGAAGATAACCCCTTCTTAGGCTGGCGTGGTATCCGTTTATCATTGGATCATCCGGAGCTATTCCTCGTGCAGTTAAGAGCAATGTTACAAGCGGGCGCAGAGGGTAAGCAGCTCAGTGTTTTACTGCCTATGGTCAGTAACTTAGATGAAATTGACCAAGCTTTAGCCTATCTAGAGCAGGCCTATGTTGAACTTAAAAACGATGTAAACAATCTGATTGAAATGCCGCGCATTGGCATTATGCTCGAAGTTCCAGCGCTCTTATATCAGTTAGATGAAGTGGCAAAACGCGTCGATTTTGTGTCGGTCGGTAGTAACGATTTGACCCAATATTTACTCGCGGTTGATCGGAACAATCCACGGGTAAGTTCCTTGTTTGATAGTTATCATCCTGGCATTCTTCGGGCACTGCACCAGGCTCGGCTCGATTGCGATTATCATCAACTCGATATCAGTATTTGCGGTGAATTAGCTGGCGAGCCCATGGGGGCTATTCTGCTGGTGGCGATGGGATACGATCAATTGAGTATGAACCAAGGCAGCTTAGCGCGGATTAATTACCTGCTTCGCCGAGTGTCCCGCGCCGATTTGACGCAGCTCTTATCGCAGGCCTTAAGTCTGTCGAACGGTTTCCAAGTGCGTGAGTTGGTTAAAGAATATTTAACGCAGCAGGGATTAGCCACAATTCTTAATTAACTAATCGCGCCTTTTGCTTTAAGCTAAGGCTTCACTTAATCACGCTGTAGGTACCCGTGTGGATAGTTTGCTGTCGGTGTTCTTTATTTGCTTGGCTTTAGGCGCGTTTGTCGGTTTTATGGCGGGGTTATTGGGCATTGGTGGTGGCTTAATTGTCGTGCCCGCACTGCTTTATATCTTACCTTCGGTTGGCATCACTTCGGCTCAGTTACCCCATATTGCGATTGCCACATCTCTTGCGGCGATTATTTTAACCTCGATTTCTTCTGCCAGAGCGCACCATAAACGCGGTAATGTGCCCTGGGGATTGTTTCGAACCATGTTCCCGGGGATTATTCTCGGCGCCTTAATGTCAGGCTTTATTGCTGAACAAATCCCTGCGGCGACCCTCAGACAAGGGTTTGCGATATTTGTGATGTTAATGGCGATTCAAATGGCATATCCCTTTAAAACTGAATCGAACCGAGAACTGCCAAACTCGATGATTTTGTTTGTGGTGGCCGTGATTGTTGCTGCGATTGCAGGATTAATGGGGATTGGCGGCGGCGTCTTGTTAGTGCCTTTTTTAACCTATTTTGGTTTACAGATGCGCCTAGCGGTGGGATTTTCAGCTGCGACCGGATTATTAATCTCCTTGTCGGGCAGCTTAGGGTATATAATCGCGGGCTTTAACGCGCCGGATCTCCCTGAAGGTACCTTAGGGTATATCTATTTACCTGCGCTGTTTGGCTTAATAATAACCTCAATTTTAATGGCTCCAGTAGGCGTTAAGGCGGCAAGCACTTGGCCTACCTCAGTCCTTAAAAAAATATTTGCACTTTTACTCCTGTGTGTCGGTCTCAAATTAATTCTGAGCTGATGTTTAGTGTTTAGCCCTCGATTTGAGGCTGTTGATGGATAAGTTATGGCATTGAATTTTCCCAATATCGATCCCGTGATCGTGAAGTTTGGTCCCTTTGATATTTTTGGACAAACCTTTGAACCCGCCCTGCGTTGGTATGGATTTACTTACCTAGTTGGCTTTGTCGCCGCCATGTGGTTACTCAATCGTCAGGCGGACCGCTCCAATGGTTTATGGTCGAGGGAACAGGTTTCCGATCTGCTGTTTTACGGCTTTTTAGGGGTGATTTTAGGTGGCCGTATCGGCTACGTGCTCTTCTATCATTTCGATTACTTCCTCGCTAGCCCAATGTATTTGTTTAAGATTTCAGAAGGTGGCATGTCTTTCCACGGTGGTCTCATGGGGGTGATTACTGCCATGATTTATATTGCCTGGAAGCAAAAGCGTACCTTCTTTGCGGTCGCAGATATGGTGGCGCCCGTGGTGCCCATTGGCTTAGGGGCGGGTCGTATAGGTAACTTTATCAATGGTGAGTTGTGGGGCCGTGTCACCGATGTCCCTTGGGCCATGGTGTTCCCAAGTGGTGGACCAGAACCTCGTCACCCATCTCAACTCTATCAATTCGCCCTTGAAGGGGTGGCATTATTCCTGCTCCTCTATTGGTTCAGTAAACGAACGAAGAAAGTCGGCGCAGTATCTGGCATGTTCTTACTCGGATACGGGATTTTCCGTGTGATAGTTGAAACCGTAAGACAACCCGATGCGCAGTTAGGTCTCTACTGGGGCTTTATGACGATGGGGCAGATCCTCTCTGTGCCGATGATCCTCTTCGGTTTATATTTAATTCTTCGTCCAGAGGGTAAGCAGTAATGCAACAGTATTTAGACTTGATGAAGCACATCTTAGCCGAAGGTGTGGATAAATCAGACCGCACCGGCACCGGCACTCGCTCGGTATTTGGTTATCAAATGCGTTTCGATTTGAGTAAGGGCTTCCCCTTAGTGACCACCAAAAAGTGCCATATGCGCTCGATTATTCATGAGCTATTGTGGTTCCTAAAGGGCGACACCAATATTGCTTATCTGCGTGATAATAAAGTCAGTATTTGGGACGAATGGGCCGATGAAAACGGCGATTTAGGCCCAGTTTATGGCGCGCAGTGGCGCAGCTGGCCGACCCAAAGTGGCGATGCTATTGATCAAATCGCTCAGGTGATCGCACAAATCAAATCTCAACCCGATTCACGTCGTTTAATTGTGTCGGCATGGAACGTGGGTGAACTGGATAAAATGGCGCTGGCACCTTGCCATGCCTTTTTCCAATTCTATGTTGCCGATGGCAAATTATCCTGTCAGCTGTACCAGCGCAGCTGTG
Organism: Shewanella decolorationis; assembly: GCF_004354305.1. Lineage (NCBI taxonomy): Bacteria > Pseudomonadati > Pseudomonadota > Gammaproteobacteria > Alteromonadales > Shewanellaceae > Shewanella > Shewanella decolorationis. The sequence goes on from NZ_CP037898.1 coordinate 1,092,163, forward strand.
ATGTGTTCTTTTTATCCGACACTGAAAAAACTGCACAGTCCGTACTACATTAACATCAAGATTACAACACCTAACAGATATTTTTCCGACAGTTGACAACTGCACATTCTGCACTACTATGGATTTCGAATCCTTGGAGGCTGCAAAATGTACAGAGCGACAATCAAACAACAAACCATTGATTTAAGTAAGTCTTTGCTAAACGAAGACCTGCGGAAGCCGTTGACAGGGATTGTTGAGGCTACTGGTTCAGTCGTTCTTGACGAAAAATTTCGGCTTTTTCCTATAATTTCTGATTTTTTGTCTTACAATCTCAAAAATGGAACGCATTCAAAGCCAACTGTTAAGACCTATTCAACTAATCTCATAAACTTCATTACTTACATCAAATCTCTTCCACAATACGCTCATGACAAGCTTGATGAAGCTGTATTGCACGTTACTAAAACTGACATACAAGCGTATTTAAACCATCTACGAGATGAAGTTGGGTTGTCAGGAAAGACTATTCGAAACCGTGACGCAACATTGATGTCGTTTTTCAATGATTTTCTGTGTATTGAGCGAGGGACGTTTGAAGCTTATCGAATAGATAATCCTTATGAAGACGGACTAATGTCTCCTGCTGCCCACTCTAAGCAAATTATTGCTTACAATCTCGAAGAAGTTAATAAACTTATTGAATCGTCTAATTACGAAAGAGAAAGATTAATTATTCAATTTATGTATGATTCTGGGCTACGTGTATCTGAAGTTGGCAGAGTTTCTAAACAAGAAATTGATGAAGCTTATGAAAGCACTCGTAAAGAAGTTTTTGTAGATGGCTCAATAATCAGAGTTCCGAAAGAATATGCACCAGTATTTGTTAAAGGTTCAAAAAGTCGTACTCGTGAATATAAAGAGCGATATACGCTAGTTTCAAAATCAACATTAGAGCGTATACGAAAGTATCACTCATCACCATTATATAAAGCAAAAGCTAGAAAATTTACGAATGAAAAACCTGCATTCTTAAACTCAAATGGCGATCAATGGACAGAAGTTTCACTTGGTAAAATGATTGAGCGACTTGCTTTATCATCTGGAATTGGCAAAAGCGCACATAAATTGAGACACGGTTTTGCATATTCTGTTCTTCGCTCTGAGGACATGGGAAATAGCTATTTAGATCGGCTTGTTATGCTTCAAAAGTGGCTAGGTCACAACCATATCAAAACTACTGAACGATATAGCCAAATTCCTTTTGAAGCTTTAGATGAATACATTTGTTTAGAAGATGGAACTATATCGACAAGGAGCGAGTTGATGAAATCTCTTACTGATAAAACCCAGTTAAGGATTAAACTGGGAGATAAAAAATGAAAGCAAATTATGATTATGATTCCATTGAAATTAAAATGTTAGAGTATGTAAAATATTTAAAGGAACATCCTCAAAAACTTTGGGATCTCGAACTATATCAAGGTCGATTAAATTTAAGTTATTTTGCTAGAAAATTTGGCATGAACGAAATAGGCTTTTTTAACAATATACCGAAACGTTATGAAACTATCGTTGTTCCAATAAATAACATGCTATTATCAGAAGGAGTAGCATTGGAGAATGAAACTGATGGTGGAGCAAATATTCGAAGAAAAATTTTAATTTGGTGGAATTCGTTAACTACAAAAGAAAAATTAGCTTTACCTGTTCACGGTAATAAACTTAAACTCACTGGGTCATTATTTAAGAATGTTCCTGAAGCTAAAGGTGGAATGCGTTATAAGTGCGTAGTAAACTTAATCTCTGATATTGACTCTGAACTAAGAGAGCTTGGTTTATTTAATGATTCTTATTTGAATGTTAAAGATCGTACTGCTGCTAGAGATTCTGATTTTCAATCTAGAGCTACAGCAGAGAAAGAACGATGGTATAATCTTGGTGAAAATCCTATAAATAGTACAGATGATTTTATAGAGCCAACGGAAGAAAACCATTATCTTCAAATTGAGCAAGCATTTAGTTGGAAGGCTCGTGATATTAAATCAGAGTCAGGCAAGAATAACTTTAAACAAGCCTGCAATTTTTTCATTAACTTTATCAAAAACGAGGGCTTTGATAGCCTTGTTAAATGGAACGATGTTCTTAGTGAATATACACTTCTTCATTTTAGAAGTTTTCTATACGCATCCGATTATGCATCAAAAGCAACTACATTAAGTTCCGTAAGAAACACATTGACCAAACTTAAACAAGTTAAAGGTTTGGGATTTGATGGGTATCATCCTGCACCAGCACTAAAGCAAGACGATAGAGTAACAGATGCATATACTCCCATTAAAAGAGAGTATAGACAAAAACTCGATGATGCTATAGAAACTGCAATTTCAGAAACGTTTGAATTAAAAGGTTCTTCAAAAATCTTTCCCTACTTACTGAAATTAATGCGTGAAGTAGGTTTGAACAAAGAAGTTGTTGTTGAACTTGAAATTGACGACTTTGAGAGGAATCATCACCTTACAAATAAACCATGTTTGCGATATTGGAAAGACAGGTCAACAGGGGATAAAGAGCTTCATTTAGATATCTTTAAAGCCAACTTACAATGGTTGTCCGTTAAGCAATCAAAGGCTGTTAGTGAAGTTTATAACAAAGTTTTGGAACTTACTAAGAATATCAGGCAGAATGCTCCAGAAAATATCAAAAATAAATTGTTTATATACGAATCTGATGGTCAAAACTCATTAGGTAAGATATTTCAACTGAACTCACATAGGTCAACAGTTGCATGTAAAGCTTTTCAAAATAAATATATTGATGGTTTTACATTTGAAGTTACTCAATTGCGTTCTACATTAGTATCAGAATTGCTCGAATTTGATGCAAGCATTCGTGATATTCAATTGCTGTTAGGACATGCTTCAATTGAAGTAACAATGAAGTATTTAGATCGTCTTGATTTCAATGTAACTGCTAGAACTAAGCTTAATGAAGCTTTAAAGCAAATACATTTATCCTCTTTGGAAGAAAATGATACTCCTGAAGTAGAAGTTAAAAACGATGAGATTGATGATAACGGAATTATTTTCAAAACATCATTAGGTGGATGTAAGAACATTTTGAATCCACCTAATAATGTACGTTCAATAGATTACATAGAAGGTTCGCCATGTGGTCAATTTAATAAGTGCCTTTCGTGTAGCAATGTCATTATTACAAAATCTCATTTACCTGAATTATTTGCTATGCAAAGAGACTTTCTTAAAATGCTCACTAATGATTCGATAAAAAATACTCCATATTCCAATGTTGTCGAAGAAAATTTATCGGTTTTAAACTCAATTCTTGATGAGGATAATTCAGAATTTGATAAGTCAGAGTTAGAGATTGCAAAGCAAGCTAGTACATATATTGATGTTTCAGAATCATTAGGGATGATGTAATGAGCTTTTTTCAAGAAAACAAATTAATTTCGCAAGTAGCTGAGCATAAAAATTTACTAATGCTGTTTGTGTTGAAATCTAATAATACTATAAGTAAACAGATAGGTTTTGACCAAACTATATTAGAGACATATGACTCTATTTGTAATTTGAAAATATCTTCAACTTCTAAATTCTCTGACCCAGTTTGGGACTTTAACGAAGAACTAAAGGGTAAGGTTGCACGTTCTATCGTTGGAGCAAAACTTAGAATGGAATTTGAAAAATACGATTCTATACCTGAGTATGTATTGTTTGAATTAAAATGTATTATATACACTTTGCTTACTATACCCACGACTATAAGGCCAAGCAGTAAGAAACTTAAAGTGAATACTATTTTTGGTGATTATAAAGAATCTCTGCTATTTATAGATTACCTATTCAAATCCATTAGTGTAGAATATGGCGATGAGTATATTCAAACCCAAACACGAAGCTTGTCAGAAATATCTGAGTCGGATTTTAAGAAAGCCGCTGAAACATACCAAAATGTATTCTCACATGGCATTGAAAAAATGCTTAATGACATATCTACTATTTATGTAAAACAATCGATTTTGTCAAAATCAATTAGTGCCGATTTAAAAAAATTAAAATGGCGAAATGTTAGAGCTAATGGAAAGGAAGCTGTTAAGCAAGTATTGCCAGATTTTATATTTGAGCGTTTATCTTTGCACTCCACTCGAATGGTTGTCGAATTTTTGGATATTATTGGATTAGATGTAAAAGATACCTATTCTAAAAAATTCCAAGTAGTCAAATCGAAATGGTTAGGCTTAGATAAGGCGCAACTAGAAATATATAAAGCTATAAGGTTGCTCTCTAAGGGTTTTCCCAAAGAAGAAGTTGAGCTTAAATGTCAAGATTTACCTGATTACGCATTTAATTCAAATCAATTACTTCATGAAAGAACACTAAGAAAATTGCTTCGAAATAATATTGGATGTGAATTGGAGCAATTAAAAAGGTACATTAATGAAGTTTATTATTGCTGCACATACATAGTTGCACAATATACGGGTATGCGTCCTTCAGAACTAGCAGAGATAATAGTTCAAGATGAAAAATGTCTTGATGTTGATATAAATGGTTTTACGGTAATTAGAAGTACGGTTCGTAAAAAAGAATTAAACGAGTTGTCACTGTTTGATGATTTATGGGTTGCTATACCAATTGTTGTGGACGCAATCAAAGCTGCGTCTTATATATCTGTCATTAAAAACAATCCTTTTTTATATTCAAATATGGATACTGTTGCCTACAACAACGAAGCTCAAAGTATGGCTTCTGGTTTTAAGAATCAAATGGACAGCCTGATATCCAAATTATTTACCGAGGAAGAACTTGCAGGATTTTCATTTAACCAATATATGACCAGACATACATTGGCCTATCAATTATTTAAAGCTGATGTTGGTTTAGCTGTAATTTCTCACCAATTAAAGCATTTTGTTGATGGTATAGAGAGATATACATCAGTATCTAAGACAAGCAAGGTTACGTTGGGATATGGTGGTATTGGTGATATGCTGATGAAAGGGGAACGAGGGAATCAAAACATCTCTTTGAGAAAGAGGGCAGAGAGAGAAGCTATAGTTTCATTAATGAATCCTGATGGTAATTATGCTGGTGTTCAAGGTAAAGAGCATAAAGCTAAACTACAACGAGTTTTTGAAGGTTATGCTGCTGATGGTTACACAAAGGAAAATGTCTATGACGCAATGCTTGATCAGGGAATTGGCATCGTCAATGTAGGTACTGGCTTTTGTTATGGTGGTGAGCGTGAGGATTTTGATAGTAGCTTGCCTTGTATTGGTACATTGAGATGCAACCCTGTACGGTGCAGCAATGCCATTGTAACAAAGGCTCACGCAGCCAAATGGCGTGAGGTGTATCTAACCAACAAAGCTAATCTTTCAAACCCAGATTACGAAGATAATCATAACCAGATTCGTGAAGCTATGAATGAAGCAGAAGCGGTGCTTAAATTATTAGGAGAACCACTTTCAGCATGAAAAATAATAAAAACAATCACTTTGATGCAGTCAACCAGGAACGACATGATAAAAATACGGTTGAAATACAAAAAGCATTACAGAGAATTCGAGATGATTACACGTTAAAACCTACTGTAAAGGTTTTGTCTGATCTATCTGGTATGCATCGAAACAGCTTGAGGAATCGGAAATGGCCTATAGAAGAGCTGGACAGAATTAAAATTGAGAGAAATAAAAATATTGTTTCAGATGTTGCAAAAGAAAAATCAAAAGTAACGTCTTTGGAGGATATTTTGGATAATGCAAAAAATGAATTAATATATTGGTTCAATATGGCAAAAGATCTGGAAAAGCAAAATGCACAGTTGCTTATAAAATTAGATAGAATATCTAGCTCAAGAGATTATTATGAAAATGCATATAAGGAAGAAATTAATAATGTCAAAGATTTAAAAGAACAAATTAAACTGTTAGCTGAAAAATAGAACTGTAGGATATTTCAATCTTATCTAATTAGTGCTAAAATGAAAAACAGTATTATTAATAAACTAAGGAGTATACGTTAAATGAAAAGTTATTTAGATTTACTAAAAGATATTCAGGAGAATGGTCATGTAAAAAATGATAGAACTAAAACTGGTACGAAATCTGTTTTTGGTCGTCAAATTCGTCATAATTTGCAAGACGGATTCCCATTGCTGACTACTAAGAAATTGCATTTCAAAAGTATTGCAAATGAATTAATTTGGTTTCTAAACGGTGATACAAACACCAAATGGTTAAAAGAAAATGGTGTTTCGATTTGGGATGAGTGGGCAACTGAAGATGGTGATTTAGGACCGTTGTATGGCGCACAGTGGACTAATTGGCCTACAAAGGATGGTGGTTCAATTAATCAAATAGAATACGTTGTAAATCAACTTAAAAACAATCCAGACTCTCGTAGAATTCTATTTCACGGATGGAATGTAGAATATCTTCCAGATGAAACTGTTTCTCCTCAACAGAATGTTAAAAATGGAAAGATGGCTTTGCCTCCATGCCACTTGCTGTATCAGTTCTATGTTGCTGATGGTAAATTATCTGCACAGTTATATATTCGCAGTTCGGACAGTTTTTTGGGTTTGCCATATAATATCTCGTCCCTTGCGCTATTGACCCATATGTTAGCCCAGCAATGTGATTTAATTCCGCATGAAATTATTGTAACTACTGGTGATAGCCATATTTATAGCAATCACGAAGCACAGGTTGAAGAACAGCTATCTCGTGATGCAAGACCGCTTCCAACATTGAAGATTAATCGCAAGCCAGATTCAATCTTTGATTATAAGTTCGAAGATTTTGAAATTGTTGGATATGATGCACATCCAAACATTAAAGCTCCAGTAGCGATTTAAAATTAGAGGCAAATGTCATGCTCAACGGACAACAGAAATCAGAGTTAAATGTCCTGAATTTTGAAAGTTGGGTCGAGAGCATGACTGACTTTGAGCTTTTAAAATGGTCTATTGAGGACTGTTCAGTAATATTAATGCATCAAAGGCAGAATCCATTCTCTACACAATTTAAAGGTTGGTCAATAAAATTTGCTGGAGGATTATACTTTGGCTTATCAATAAGTAATGGAGTATATAAATACTCCAAGTCCAATACTAACGTTATCAGTAAAATTCGTGTGGGAAACTTTTAATTCAGAGGTTATCATGGTTGATAGTGTTAAGTTTGCATGGGGTATTAACTCTGTTGGACAGTTCAAGCATGTATCTGAGGTTCCTAATGGAAATGACTGTTTGTGTTATTGTATCCAATGTGGAGGTGCGTTATGCGCTAAAAATAAAGTACAAAAAGTAACAGCACACTTTTCTCATCAAGTTGATTGTAATTGTGTTGGTGAAAGTATTATTCATGTACTAGCTAAGAAGATCATAGAGGATGCTGCAAATAATGGTGATAGATTTTATCTACCAGAAATGAAAGGAGTCGTTGAATCTCTTTGTGACCTAGATGAAATTCATTCTTTGGAGTGGAATTATGGGAAAAAGTACCTAAGTAATTACAAAGCGCAGCAAGAGGTTCGTTTAGGTGATTTAATCACAGATGTCCTTTGTATCGATGTTGATACTAATGAACAGTATGCTGTGGAAATTTATCGAACTCATAAGAAAGATGATAAATCAATTAAAATTTTTAAAACCCAAGGGATGATGGCGGTCGAGCTAGACCTAAGTGATTTGCGACTGGATATTTCTAGAGAGGAATTAGTCTCACAGGTTCTCGTAAATGCACCTAGACGATGGCTAAATAATACTAAACAAAAAAGTTTGATATCAGCGACAAAAAATGAGCTTGATAGTATTGTGAATCAATGTAACTCAAGGTCTTATAGCGACTTTATAAAATGGTTTAGAGAGCAAGATCTTAACGGCATACTTAGTAAATTGAAATTAACCGATTTGCGTCATGTCGAGCGTAGTATTGATATTACTGGTAAAAGTATTTCTTATCCACTTCGTCAAGAATTTAAAATAACAGACATATCCGAGATTCAATACCCTAGTAAGCATGATGATTATTTAGCAGCTAAGATTCAAATTAATGAAAAAAGTTGGTTTGATATTGTGTTTATAATTGGTAAAAAGGCAGATTATTATACTCTTGATATTAAACGCCCTTATGTTATTTCTGAAATAATAAAAGATGATTTTAATGATTATATGTTTTTTTGTGAAGCAAAATCAATAGATAAGTGGACAATTGAATTAAAGAGAAGGGCGCAGCGAGAGTTAAACTTTATTATAAGTAACAAAAACAACTATATTGAAGTATTTCAGAATATAAGTGATCAGCAACGCATAAATATGTTGTGTCATAAAATTGGTGTGCCCTCACCAACAATATCAGGCAGATATTCTGTATTTAAACCTCATTGGAATACTTGTGAATATGTATGGAAGGCATTGGTTTACTTGTATTTTATCTGTAAGCACAATGATATAACCACATCTTCCATAGCTGAAAATGATTGGTTTAGTGCTCTTTTGGATTTACCCAATGATGAACGTTCATCTGTACAGCGTTCAAAAGATATTTACTACTGGTTTGATAAACGCCTTCGCCCAACAGGACTTGTTTTTCGTAGACGTAGATTGAAGTTTGAAGTGAATGACTTAAGTCCATTATACAAGAATATTAGAAAGATTGAAGATATCCTGTAGTCGAAGTTTAAACAATGCAAATCTGCACAAATATCTTCAAGGAAACCAGAGTTTAACTAAATCCGCAGAGTGGCATTTTAACTTGCTTGGAACGTTACGAAGTGGCATTTTTGGTTAGTCGAAAATGGTCGGTGCTATAGATAGTTTAACTGCTTATTTAACAATATGGTGTGTGCATTTTTTATGCACAGTACGTAACCATTGCTTTCAAATGCTTGATAAATGTCTGGTTGTGCAAAAATTTTGTCTGATAAATGCCCTAGGCTTACCTTTCAACATCGCCAGTTATGCGCTGCTGACCATGATGGTGGCACAGCAATGTGATTTAGCTTTGGGTGACTTTGTGTGGACGGGTGGCGATACCCACTTGTACTCCAACCATATGGAACAAACGGCGTTGCAGCTAAGCCGCGAGCCAAGACCGTTACCCACCATGACTATCCTGCGAAAACCTGCTTCTATTTTCGATTATCAATTCGAAGATTTCGAGCTAACTCACTACGATCCACACCCGCATATCAAAGCCCCTGTCGCCGTCTAATGGCGAATTAATCGACTAACACCTCGGAATTACCGAGGTGTTTTGTCGAAACTATCGATTATACTTGTTTTTTTTCTTCGTCTACACTCAGTCAATTATGATTTTTTGGAGTGCAAGATGGAAAAAGCAATTAGAAATTTTCTGAGCCAGGAATCGGCTGGCGGCATCCTGTTATTGGTTGCAGTTGTCTTAGCCATGCTGATGGCCAATTCTCCTCTAGCGGGACTCTATCAAGGTTTTCTCGGTACTGAAGTACAAGTGCGTGTCGGCGCGCTCGATCTGCATAAGCCACTGTTGCTGTGGATTAACGATGGCCTGATGGCATTGTTTTTCTTACTAATTGGCTTAGAGGTGAAGCGTGAACTGTTAGAAGGCGCCTTATCCAGTGTGGCCCAGGCTTCACTGCCAACCTTCGCCGCGATTGGTGGTATGTTAGTGCCGGCTGGCATCTATCTGCTATTTAACTACGGCGATCCTGTGACCCAAGCGGGCTGGGCCATTCCTGCGGCCACCGATATTGCGTTTGCACTCGGCATCATGGCTTTGTTGGGTAGCCGCGTGCCAGTGGCATTGAAGGTCTTCCTGTTGGCGCTTGCCATCATTGATGACTTAGGCGTGATTGTGATTATTGCGCTCTTCTACAGCAGCGATCTCTCAACCATTAGCTTAATTATTGCCAGTATTGCGATTGTCGGTTTAGTGGCCTTAAACCGTAAAGGCGTGACTGCATTAGCACCCTATGGCGTGTTGGGACTCGTCCTGTGGGTCGCGGTATTGAAGTCAGGCGTCCACGCTACTTTGGCTGGGGTGATTATTGCCTTCTGTATCCCACTGCGGGCAAAGGATGGTAGTTCACCCTCTGAGCATTTAGAGCATAGCCTGCACCCTTGGAGCACTTTCCTTATCCTGCCTGTCTTTGCCTTTGCCAATGCGGGGGTGGCCATAGGTAATATGAGTCTAGATACCCTAATTTCCCCTGTACCCGTTGGGATTGCATTGGGGCTCATGCTAGGCAAGCCGATTGGTGTGATGTTGTTTAGTTATGTGGCCGTCAAACTGAAGTTGGCAAAATTACCGGATGGGATCGGTTGGAAGCAGATTGCGCCTGTGGCGGCAATGTGTGGTATTGGTTTTACGATGTCGATGTTTATTGCTTCGCTGGCATTTGAGCAAGCAGACCCTATTTATGGCGACTTAGCGCGCCTTGGCACCTTGATAGGCTCAATTCTGGCGGCCTTGATCGGGTATTTCTGGTTATCAAAAGTGTTACCTAAAAAAGGAGTATAACTATGATAAATATGAAATTAGTAGGAATGGCAGCACTGTTAACACTTTCTTCAAGCGCAATGGCTTCGCAGATTGATGCCTGTAACAAGGATGTCGCATCACAAACCTGTCAAAGCTACCTTGAGGGCATAGTCGATGGCGCGTTAATGTTTAAATCTGAGGCATTAGGCGCGCGGCTTGAAACCAATGGCTATGAGTCTAGGGCGCTTAAGTACCGCGGCGGTAAACGTTTCCAAGAGGCGAATCGTATGTATTGCGCCAACCGTATTCCGGATAGAGACAGTTTAGTCTCCGGCGTAACGGAAGCGGTTAGCACTGGGACGGCAGCCGATTTAGAACAGTTGCAGGGAATAGTTGTTAACTTATTGGATTGTCAGCGTTTAAAATAGCGCGATCGACTCATCATTTGTTAAGCTGAGTCACTGCGATCCGACATGCCGCAGCCCTTGAGGCTGCGGTATCCATTAGAGGAAGCTCACTGGCGATGCTGCATCTTAATTACAACCATCTTTATTATTTCTGGATGATCAAAAAGAAGGGCTCTGTGGCTAAGGCGGCCGAAGCCCTTTGTCTGACGCCCCAAACCATCACGGGGCAAATTCGTGCCCTCGAAGATCGTCTTAACGGCAGTCTATTCAAACGTGTTGGACGTAATTTAGAGGCGACAGAACTCGGTGAGCTGGTATTTCGCTATGCCGATAAGATGTTTTCCCTCAGTTATGAGATGCTCGATTTACTCAACTATCAAAAAGATGATGCCCTTTTATTTGAAGTCGGTATTGCCGATGCCTTGTCTAAGGCCTTGGCGAGTCGCGTACTACTTTCTGTTGTGCCGAATGACGGCTCCATGCACCTTGCTTGTTATGAAGCGACCCACGAAAGTTTAATGACTCGTTTACGCGAGCATAAACTGGATATGATCCTCTCGGACTGTGCGGGTGAGTCATTGAAATACCCTGAGATTTTATCGAAAAAACTGGGTGAGTGTGGCGTAAGCTTTTTCTCCGCCGAAACCTATAGTGCCGATTTTCCCGCTTGTTTAGAGCAAGGACAATTGCTGATCCCAGGCCGAAGAACATCGCTTGGGCAACAATTATACCGTTGGTTTGATGAGCAAAATCTTAAGGTCAGCATCTTAGGTGAGTTTGATGATGCGGCGATGATGAAGGCCTTTGGCTACCTGAAACGCGGGATCTTCGTCACGCCGTCGGTCTATCCGCAAGAAGTGATTTCCCACGGCATGCATTTGCTTGGCGAAACTTTAGATGTGAAGGAAGAATACCATGTGATGTTTGCCGAGCGGATGATCCAACATCCAGCGGTGAAACGTTTATTAGAGACGGATTTCAGTGATTTATTTGCCGGATTAGACAGCCAAGTTCAGCGGTGCTAAACCGAGTTTCAATACGGCTTGCATCGACACTCTGCTGCGTGAACTGGTAAACTAGGGCTAAATTTGTTTTGGGAGAATTAACTTGGAGTTAATGAACATTGCACGGGTCCGCTGGGCATGTCGCCGCGGAATGCTCGAATTGGACGTCTTGTTCCAGCCTTTCGTCGAAAATGTTTATCAGGATTTGTCGGATGACGACAAGGCCCTGTTTATTCGTTTACTCGAGTGTGAAGACCCTGAATTATTTGCTTGGTTTATGGGTCATGAAGCCTGTCCCGATACAGAGCTTGCCCGCATGGTAGTGCAAGTCCGTGGCAGAGCGGCGCCATAGTTTTAGCGTAAAAGCCTCTAGCGACCAGCGACTCTCGTTGGTCGTTTTTGTTTGTGTCTGCAGTACCTCTTTACTTATCTGGCCTGAAACGGACGTCGTATTTTGGCTTATGCTTAAGTTGGTGTTCGCCGTTTTAATCCTCGGATTCTTGGGCTATCAGTTATGGCGACTGAGAACTTGGCATTGCCGTTTTGAGCTTAATGGAAAGGGGGAAGGCTGGCTCTCGACGGGAGAGGCGTTTCATGTGCTCCCGAAAACTTGGGTAACGCCCTTTGTCTGCTTAATGTACTATCAGTCCGCAGATAAGTTGCATCTGTTGCCCCTGTGGGCCGATATGTTTAGCGATACTGATTACCGCCATTTATGCCGGCTATTACTTAAAGTTAAAACTCAGACGACGAGCCAACGCGAGTCCTTGTAATTTATATCTAAAATGCTTCCTTCAGCCTAAATAAAACGGGCTAAATCTGAGTCGATTTAGCCCGTTAAAAGTGTCCCTTAAGCAACGCGGTTATTTTTCAGGTTGCAGAATCGTTGGTTGTGGAGAGTCAACTTTCTCTGGGTGGTCGATATTATAGTGCAGACCACGGCTCTCTTTACGATCCATAGCGCAGCGGATAATCAGCTCCGCCACTTGCACTAAGTTACGCAGTTCCAGCAGGTTATTGCTGACCCTAAAGTTGCTGTAATACTCTTGGATTTCCTGCTGTAACATCAAGCAGCGGCGCAATGCACGCTCCAAGCGTTTATCTGAGCGGACGATCCCCACATAGTCCCACATAAAGAGGCGCAGTTCGTGCCAGTTGTGGGCAATCACCACTTCTTCATCGGAGTTGGAAACTTTACTCTCGTCCCACGCCGGAATTTGCCCAGGTAATGGAATTTTGTGCATTTGGCTCTCAATATCCTGCGACGCAGCGCGGGCAAATACCAAACATTCGAGCAGTGAGTTACTCGCCAAACGGTTCGCACCATGTAAGCCAGTATAGGCGACTTCGCCGATGGCATAGAGGCCGTTGAGGTCGGTTTGACCGTGCAAGTCCGTCATTACCCCACCACAGGTATAGTGGGCGGCAGGCACCACAGGAATGGCATCCTTAGTGATATCAATACCCAGTTCCAAGCAGCGACTATAGATCGTTGGGAAATGCTTGATGATAAAGTCGCTGTCTTTATGGCTGATGTCTAAGTAGACACAATCGGCACCGAGACGTTTCATCTCATAGTCGATGGCGCGGGCAACGATGTCGCGGGGCGCGAGTTCTGCGCGCTCGTCAAAGTCAGGCATAAAACGGCTGCCATCGGGGCGACGTAAATAAGCCCCTTCACCGCGCAGCGCTTCTGTCAGTAGGAAGTTACGCGCATCGGCATGGTAAAGACAAGTTGGATGGAATTGATTAAATTCCATGTTGGCTACGCGGCAACCTGCACGCCACGCCATGGCAATGCCATCACCACTCGCCACATCGGGGTTTGAGGTGTATTGGTAGACCTTAGAGCTACCGCCCGTGGCTAATGCGACAAATTTTGCCTTAATGGTTTCAACCTGCTCGGCATTACGGTTCCACACATAGGCGCCTAACACGCGATTGCCAGGGCGATTTAATTTACGGGTGGTGATGAGGTCGATGGCGTTGTAACGTTCTAAAACTTGAATATTGGGGTGGGCGAGGGCTCGTTCTTGCAGTGTGGTTTGCACTTCTTTGCCCGTCGCATCGGCGGCATGAAGAATGCGTCTATGGCTGTGGCCGCCTTCGCGGGTCAAATGATAAGGTGCGTCTTTGGCATTATCGCCAGCGGTTTCTTCTTTATCAAATGCCACGCCACATTCAATTAACCATTGCATAGCGCTTTTGGCGTTTTCAGCGGTAAAAGTTACCACTTCCTTATCGCACAAACCGGCACCAGCCACTAACGTATCGGCCACATGGGATTCGATGGTGTCACTTTCATCGAATACTGAGGCGATACCGCCTTGGGCGTAGTATGTTGACCCTTCCGAGAGTGGGCCTTTTGAGAGCAGAATTACGTTTGCTTTTTCAGCAAGATGCAAAGCTAGTGTCAGACCTGCGGCACCGCTACCTATGACTAATATGTCAGATTGGTGTTCAACTACTTGTTTCATCGGGTATCATGCTATGACTGAGAGTGCCATCTATGGTAAACCAACTCACCGATTATGGGTACTTTCCTTTTAACCTTACTTTTTTTGTATAATTCTTAGAACTTTTTCAAAGCACGCTAGTCTACATAAGTGAATATGATTCGAGCGACTGAGAAATCAGCATTTTAGATTTGGGAGAAGTCGGCTCGGATGAGTGGACAAATAAGTGATCAACAATTAGTTGAGCGCGTACAACGGGGAGATAAAAACGCTTTTAACCTGTTGGTGCTTAAATATCAGAGTAAAGTGGTGAGCTTGATTTCACGCTATGTGCGTAACCAAGCCGACGTTACCGATGTGGCACAGGAAGCGTTTATCAAAGCTTATCGAGCTTTGCCAAACTTTCGCGGAGAAAGTGCGTTTTATACCTGGTTGTACCGCATAGCCGTAAACACGGCTAAGAATTACCTCGTGTCACAGGGGCGCAGAGCGCCTGCAAATGATGTGGATGCCGAGGATGCCGAATACTACGAAGGCAGTGATGCGCTAAAGGAGTTTGCCTCCCCAGAGCGACTAATGTTATCGGACGAAATCAAAAAAGTGGTTTTCGAGACATTAGAAACCTTGCCGGAAGAATTACGTATGGCGATTTCGCTGCGTGAACTCGATGGGATGAGTTACGAGGATATTGCCATCATCATGGATTGCCCTGTGGGTACTGTAAGATCTCGTATCTTCCGCGCCCGTGAAGCAATCGATAAAAAACTCCAGCCATTACTGGAAGAGTAACACCCTTAAATTTAGACAGGTGAACAATGGATAAATTAGGTCAAGAATGGGTATCTGCCGCTGTCGATGGAGAGACAGATCTGCAGACTATGGCAGAACTTGCTGCCGATACGCATTCACATAATAAATGGCGTAACTATCATGTGATAGGTGATGCTATGCGGGGAGAGTTGCCCCAAACTATGGCGTTAGACCTTTCCGCCAGTATTGCGGCTGCAATCGAACTTGAGCCTGCCATTGTCTCGCCTCAAGTGAGCGCGCCAGAAGTCACAGCAGCTCCACAGCAAGTGGCTGTAAATGCTGGCCAAAGCCGTGTTGTGCTCTTATTCAAGCAGTTTGGTCAGTATGCGATTGCCGCAACTGTGGCTATGTTCGCCATCGTAGGCGTACAGAACTTTAACCAAACCGCCGATGATGCCGCGTCGCCATCGCCTGTGCTCATCACCCGTCCTCTGGTCGGTAGTGCGTCGCCAGTGAGCTTACAGACAGGTCCAGTGCAGCAAAATCAGAGCTACACTAACGACCAAATGAACGAGCAACGTCGCCGAATTAATACGTATATTCAGGACCATATGTTGCAACAACGATTGAATACGGGTGCCGTTGTAGAAGACAATAGCGAGGTTATTCCCGTTCCTGTCAATCAGTAGTAAGGAGTTAGCTTGCGTCTAATCCTGTTGGCTTTGTTAGCCTTGGTATTCCCTGCAGTGGCGCAGGAAGATATGCCAGCCAAAGTCTGGCTTGAGAAAATGAGCCAGGCTTTAAAAGAGAAAGAGTTTAAAGCATCGATTATACAACTTCAGGCCGATCATATTCGGCCTTTGGTTTATCTTCACGGTAAGGTGAATAATCAAGAAGTTGCGTTTCTTGAGTACCTCAATGGCCCACCAAAAAATGCGGTCAGAGTGGGCAATCGAGTCACCTTTATCGAACACGATCAACCCGCCTATAGTATCCTTTCTAATCATATTCAGGGCGTATGGCCTGCGGCTTTCTCTTCAAAGATGAGTGATTTAGAAGTGGGGTATCAGTTTGTACTCGGTGGTCGAAGCCGTATTGCGGGACGTCCCGGTCAAATGATCCGTTTATTACCAAATGATGAGTACCGTTACGGTTTCCAAATTTGGCTTGATATGGACACCTATCTGCCTCTTAGATACGACATGCTGACTCAAGATAAACAATTACTTGAACAGCTGATGGTGATTGAGCTAATTGAGTTAAAAGAGCCGCCATCCATTCTGCAGGAAGCTTATAAGCAAGAATGGCCAGCGGTTATTGATCAGGCTGAGCGCCAAGATGGGCAAAATTGGCAGTTTTCTTGGTTACCAGCAGGATTTAGCGTGGTAGTGCGTGATCACCACCGTTTAATTGGCAGTCACGAAGCGGTTGAATATATTGCGTTAACAGACGGTTTAGCCAATATTTCTGTCTATGTTGCACGGGCTGGCTCGACGCCATTACCCGAAGAGTTGATCACTCGTAATGGTTTGTCTTTGGTGTCTGAAAAAGTGGGTAATGCCGAAGTAGTTGCCGTGGGTAAAGTGCCGACCGAAACCTTGGCCCGTATCGCGAAAAGTCTGATGTTAGAATAAGGCTCCTTATCATGATGGAAGAAGTGGCGCGGGTTGTCGCCTGCGATAATCAAGGTTGGCTGACCGTCGAGGTAGAGCTTAAAAGTACCTGTAAGAGCTGCAGCAGTAGCGAGTCTTGTGGTACGTCGGCGGTGGCTCAGGCTTTTTCAGCAAAGACACAACAATTCTCCATTCAAAGTGAACGCCCATGTGAAGTTGGTGAACTGCTAAAGCTCGGTTTACCAGAGAGCGTGATCCTGAAAGCGGCGGCCTTAGTTTATTTGACGCCGCTGCTCGGATTATTCGCTGGCGCCGTATTTGGCCAGTTTTTCGCAGGTTTGTTGGAAATCAATTCGGATCTCAGTGCGATAGCTTTTGCTGCCTTAGGCGCTATAGCCGCGTGGTTCTTTGGAAAGCACAAGGCAAAACAACTCGAAGTTGATTCGCAACCTGTCATTTTGGCTTATTTAGGCTCAGGGATCAGTTTAGAAAAATTACCCGTTTAATTTCATGTTGTTATTGATTTTAATCTGGCAATAAACTCCAGCTGAGAGCCACATTTCCCTACTTAAAGAGAAGGATGAGTGAATCTGATTGGTATTGAAACCGCAATCAGGTACAATTTCGCACCTTTGAACCGTATCCATTTTTCAGTATTAGTCATAGCAGCATAATGAAACACATTAGAAACTTCTCAATTATTGCCCATATCGACCATGGTAAATCGACGCTATCAGATCGTCTTATTCAGGTTTGTGGCGGGTTAAGCGACCGTGAAATGGATGCGCAAGTTCTTGATTCTATGGATCTAGAACGTGAGCGCGGTATCACGATTAAGGCCCAGAGCGTCACGTTGGAATACAAAGCCAAAAATGGCGAAACTTACCAACTTAACTTTATTGATACCCCTGGCCACGTTGACTTTTCCTATGAAGTATCTCGTTCATTAGCCGCCTGTGAGGGTGCGCTGCTCGTGGTGGATGCGGGTCAAGGCGTTGAAGCTCAGACGCTCGCTAACTGTTACACCGCGCTGGATATGAATCTGGACGTGGTACCTATCCTGAACAAAATCGACTTACCCCAAGCCGATCCTGAGCGCGTAGCCGCTGAGATTGAAGACATCGTGGGTATCGATGCGATGAACGCTGTGCGTTGCTCGGCCAAAACCGGCGTGGGTATTGACGAAGTATTAGAAGTCATCGTTGATCAAATTCCACCGCCAGAAGGCGACCCAGAGGCGCCGCTACAAGCGCTGATCATTGACTCTTGGTTTGATAGTTACTTAGGCGTTGTTTCTCTCGTACGTATTAAAAACGGCGTGCTGAAGAAAGGCGATAAGTTTAAGGTGATGTCTACTGGACAAAACCACACCGCAGATCGCGTAGGTATTTTCACGCCTAAACAAACTGATAAAACCGAGTTGAAAACCGGTGAAGTAGGTTTTGTTATCGCGGGTATTAAAGAAATTCATGGTGCACCTGTGGGTGATACCTTGACGCTGGCGAAAAATGGAGCAGATAAGCCATTACCTGGCTTTAAGAAAGTGAAGCCTCAGGTATACGCTGGTGTGTTCCCGATTTCTACCGATGAATATGAAAACTTCCGCGATGCGCTCAACAAACTCAGCCTCAACGATGCGTCATTGTTCTTCGAACCTGAAAGTTCATCAGCCCTTGGTTTTGGTTTCCGTATTGGCTATTTAGGCTTGCTGCACATGGAAATCATTCAAGAGCGTTTAGAGCGTGAATACGATCTTGACCTTATCACGACGGCGCCTACCGTAGTGTATGAGGTGCTGTTGACCAGTGGTGAAACCATCTATGTTGATAACCCTGCAGACTTGCCGGCGATTAACAACATCGAAGAGATGCGTGAGCCAATCGTTGAAGCTAACATCCTGGTGCCAAAAGAATACTTAGGTAACGTGATTACCCTGTGTATCGAAAAACGCGGTACCCAAGTGAACATGGTTTACCACGGCAATCAAGTGGCCGTAACTTACCACCTGCCAATGGCTGAAGTGGTGATGGACTTCTTCGACCGCTTAAAATCGACCAGTCGTGGTTATGCATCGTTAGAATACAACTTCATCCGCTTCGATCCTGCTGACATGGTGCGCTTAGACATCTTAATCAACGGCGATCGCGTAGACGCATTGGCGATGATTATTCACCGTTCAAACATTCGTCACCGTGGTTTGGCGCTGGTTGAGAAGATGAAAGAGCTGATCCCACGTCAGATGTTTGATATCGCGATTCAAGCCGCTGTTGGCAGCCAAATTATTGCCCGTTCTACCGTAAAAGCCTTACGTAAAGACGTAACGGCTAAGTGTTACGGTGGTGACGTTTCCCGTAAGAAGAAACTCTTGAATAAACAAAAAGAGGGTAAGAAACGGATGAAACAAGTGGGTAACGTTGAGGTGCCACAAGAGGCGTTCTTAGCGGTACTTAAGCTAAACGAGTAACACTCGAGATAACACAATTTAGCTATTATTGCGCCGCAGTTTGCGGCGCTTTACTTAGCTTATCGTATGTTTTGTGGTGTTTTTTTAGAAATACGGTAAGTTAACTAAAGTTCGCGAGTCGAAATACAATAGTCGCTGAGTTTAGATCTTTACATTTCAAGGCAGGAGTTCAATAAGCAATGGCAGCCTATTTTTCCATTATTTTAGTGCTAGTCACCCTGATTTCTGGGTTGATCTGGTTAATCGATGTGCTGGTATTTGCGCCTAAACGCCGCGAAAGCTTAGCCTTAGCCAAGGCTTCGCAGGCTAATTTAACCGAGGAAGCCGAATATAACATCATCCGCGAACCCACAGTGGTTGAAACCGCGCACTCCATCTTCCCTGTAATTGCCTTCGTGTTGATCCTGCGCTCGTTTATTTATGAACCCTTCCAAATTCCCTCCGGCTCTATGATGCCAACCCTGTTAGTGGGTGACTTCATTCTGGTGGAAAAGTTTAGCTATGGCCTAAAAGATCCCGTATGGCGCACTAAACTGATTGAAACGGGCGAGCCGAAACGTGGCGATGTGATTGTGTTTAAATACCCTGAAAACCCTCAGATTGACTACATCAAGCGCGTAGTGGGTTTACCGGGCGATCGGATTATCTACCGCAACAAGCAGTTAATGATCCAAAAGGCCTGCGGCGTAGAGCAAACAAATTGCCCTGAGCCAGAACTGGTGGCGCGTACCGAAATTAGCCGTGGCGACTTCGACTTCGATGGCGTGCCTTTAATTCGTTATAAAGAGCAACTCGGTGAAGTGGCCCACGATATTTTAATCAATCCAAGCCGCCCCGATATGATTGGATACTTCAAGCGTGAAGGAAATTTACCAGCGGGTGAGTTCCTTGTGCCAGAGGGCCATTATTTTGCGATGGGCGATAACCGCGATAACAGTACCGACAGCCGTTTCTGGGGCTTTGTCCCTGAAGAGAATCTTGTCGGCAAAGCGGTCGCTATTTGGATTAGTTTTGAGTTTGACCGTTCTAAAGCCGACTTCCTACCCACTTGGGTGCCAAGTGGCGTGCGTTTTGAACGAGTAGGTGGAATTCACTAGTATGGAACCGATTAAAAATTTGCCACGTTTGTGTCGTACTTTGGGTTATGAGTTCAAGAACGTTGAGCTCCTCACCCAAGCATTGACCCACAGAAGTGCGGCAAATAAGCACAACGAGCGGTTAGAGTTTTTAGGCGATTCGATTTTATCGATTGTGATCTCAGACGCCTTATATCATCAGTTTCCTAAGGCGACCGAGGGGGACTTGAGCCGGATGCGCGCCACCTTAGTGCGTGGTGATACGCTCACTTTGATTGCTAAGGCCTTTAAGCTTGGGGATTATTTATTCTTAGGCCCCGGCGAGTTAAAGAGCGGTGGTTTTAGACGTGAGTCCATCTTGGCCGATGCGGTCGAGGCGATTATCGGCGCAATCTACTTAGATTCCGATCTCGAAGTGTGCCGTAAGTTATTACTGCATTGGTACGCCGAGCGTTTGGCCGAGATCCAACCCGGCGTGAATCAAAAAGACGCGAAAACCTTACTGCAAGAATATTTACAAGGGTTAAAGAAGCCGCTACCCGATTACCAAGTAATCAACATAGAAGGCGATGCCCACGATCAAACATTCACCGTTGAATGTCGTATAGATGACTTGAGCGAAAGCGTGATTGGCGTAGCGAGTTCGCGCCGTAAAGCCGAGCAGATTGCTGCGGCTCAAGTATTGGAGTTACTGAAGAAATGACCAAAAAAACAGACTTGCCAGCTGTCGATGCCGCTAACGCGAGCAATGAGCCGAGCTTAGATGAATTACTGGCAAGGATGAATGCAGCGAGCGCGGCGGCGCCGTCTGTTCACTATGATGTGACCTACTGTGGCATGGTGGCCATTATTGGCCGTCCTAACGTGGGTAAATCGACCCTGCTGAACCGTTTGCTTGGGCAAAAGATCAGTATTACCTCGAAAAAACCGCAAACGACGCGTCATCGCATCATGGGGATCCATACCGATGGTCCACGCCAAATCGTGTTTATCGACACACCGGGTCTGCATATTGAAGAGCAGCGTGCAATTAACCGTCTGATGAATCGCGCGGCGGCGAGCTCGCTTGCCGATGTGTCTATGGTGATTTTTGTGGTCGATGGTATGACTTGGACCGCTGATGATGAGATGGTGTTAAGCAAACTACGCCGTGGTGGTGAAGAGCGTAAAACCGTGTTAGCCATCAACAAAGTCGATAATATCAAAGACAAAGAGGCTCTTTTCCCTTATTTGGAAGACGTGGCCAAGAAGTATCCCTTCGATGAAATCCTGCCGATTTCGGCCAGTAAGGGTACCAACGTTAAACGCATTTTAGAGATGGCGGCGGAGTCTCTGCCCGAGAATCCCTTCTTCTTCCCAGAAGATTATGTGACCGACCGTTCGCAGCGTTTTATGGCCTCTGAAATTGTTCGTGAAAAACTGATGCGCTTCCTCGGCGATGAATTGCCCTACGATGCGACGGTTGAAATCGAGCAGTTTAAGATGATGGAAAACGGCGTTTATCAAATCAACGCCCTGATCTTGGTTGAGCGCGAAGGCCAAAAGCGGATGGTGATTGGTAGCAAAGGTGAGCGCATTCGTACCATCGCCACGCAAGCGCGCCTCGATATGGAAACCTTGTTTGATAACAAAGTGTTCCTCGAAGTGTGGGTGAAGGTCAAATCCGGTTGGGCCGATGATGAACGTGCCCTGCGAAGCCTAGGCTACGGTGACGATTAATCGTTACTGATAATAGGCCGAGCCTGACCATGAACGAGCGCGCAGACCGATGAAACGGGGGTATGTTTTGCATCATCGCCCTTACCGGGAGTCTAGCGCGCTGGTCAATCTCTTGGTTGACGGGATTGGTCGTGTCGATGCCGTCGCGAGAGTCGGGAGCGGTAAACGCTCCATCAAAAGTATTCTCCAACCCTTTCAGCCGCTGATTTTTGAATTTAGCGGCAAGTCTGAACTCAAAAACATCAGCCAAATTGAAGCGGCCGCGCCAGCCGTGCCTTTATCGGGTTATAGCCTGTATGCCGGCATGTATATCAATGAATTGCTGATGCGCACCCTGTCGGTTCACCATAATGCCGAGGCGTTATTCCTCATCTACCATCAAGCCTTGGTCGGGCTCGCGGCGCAATTCTGTGAGTCGAAGCTGCGCTATCTTGAGTTGGCGCTTTTGCGGGAACTCGGGGCAATGCCATCTCTTATTCGCGATACTCAGGGCGAACCGCTGATCCCTGAACATTACTATCAGCTTGTGCCAGAACTTGGCTTTCAATTTGTGTTGAACAGCAGGGCAAAGCATACCTATCAAGGTGCAATGTTAACTGCACTTAACGATAATCAATTGTTGCAAGAGCAGTTTTTAGATGCTAAACGGTTGATGCGGTCTATGCTGCAACCCCTGCTCGGAAATAAGCCGCTGGTGAGTCGGCAGCTATTTATTCAAGCGACCGTCTCAAGCAGAGATGGGAATAATTAGCCCTAGCTCCTGTTTTTTACTGCCTGTCCCAGTACAATAGGGCGCAAATCAGCGTTAATTCTAGCCTTACAAACATAAAGGAGTTCCCGATGAGCCGTATCTTATTGGGTGTTAATATCGACCATATTGCGACCCTGCGTCAGGCTCGCGGCACCAGTTATCCTGATCCTGTCCATGCGGCCGCAGTCGCCGAGCATGCGGGTGCCGATGGTATCACTATTCATTTACGGGAAGACAGACGTCATATTATCGACCGCGATGTGTATCTGCTGGCGAAAACCTTAAAGACGCGGATGAACTTTGAGTGTGCCGTGACAGAGGAAATGCTCAACATCGCCTGCGAAGTTAAACCGACCTACGTTTGCTTAGTCCCTGAAAAACGCCAAGAAGTGACGACTGAAGGTGGTTTAGATGTGGCTGGACAATTAGATAAAATCACTGCCGCGGTAAGCCGTTTAGCCGCCAATGGTATTCAAGTGTCACTGTTTATCGATGCTGATAAGACACAAATCGATGCCGCTGTCGCCTCTGGTGCACCACTTATCGAAATTCATACCGGTTGCTATGCCGACGCTAAAACCGCTGAAGAAGAAGCCAAAGAGCTTGCACGTATCAGCGAAATGGCTAAATACGCCCATGGCAAAGGCTTAGTGGTGAATGCGGGCCACGGGCTGCATTACCACAATGTTAAGCCGATTGCGGCGATCCCAGAGCTGTATGAGCTCAACATCGGTCATGCCATTGTCGCGCGTGCGGCCATTGATGGCTTAGCTACAGCGGTTAAAGACATGAAAGCGCTTATGTTAGAAGGTCGTCGAGGCGAATAATGGCAATCGTTGGGCTTGGCACTGATATAGTTGAAATCGAGCGTATCACGGCCCATGTGGCGCGTTCCGGCGATAAGCTGGCAAAACGTGTACTGACAGAGGCTGAGTTCGATATCTATCAACAGCATAGCCAACCGAGCCGCTATTTGGCTAAACGCTTTGCCGCTAAAGAAGCTGCTGCTAAGGCCTTGGGGACGGGTATTGGTCGAGGGGTATCTTTTCAGCATATCCACATTGGGAATACGCCCGATGGTGCGCCGACGATTGATTTTACACAAGGAGCGCAGCAGCGCTTAGCTTTGCTCAACGGTGTGGTCGGGCACATTTCAATCGCGGATGAAAAATCCTACGCTATTGCGACGGTTATCCTCGAATCACGCTAGTCTTTTAACCGTTACTATAAAGGGAGCCTTAGCTCCCTTTTTTATTGCCTCAAAATACCTAGCAATATTTTTGTTACTTTTCACTGTTCAGTCTCGCGTTTTTGGGCTAGGTTAGGTCAAAAGTGGTATTTAAACAAAAATTTGCAGGGACTGAGTAAAAGGAGCCCAAGATGAAATCCGCCGTAGAGCAGTTATCCACCTATAAGAGTGTGCATTTAAATCCGCGCAATATTCGAACCCATTTCGTTGGTATCCCATTGATTATATGGTCTGCTTTCCTATTGCTGGCGACTATCCGAATTCCACTTGGCAGCGCGGGTGATGTGAGTTTAGGTGTGATTTTAGGGGCAGGTGTGCTGGTTTATTACTTTCGCTTACATGCAAAGTTAGCGATTGGCCTAGCTTTATTTATCGCCCCCGTCGTATATACCACTGAGTTAATGGCAGATTCTCCCAGCGCCTTTTGGTTGGCTATATCGGTATTTATCGTGGGATGGATTTTTCAGTTGATTGGCCATCAATACGAGAAGGCCAAACCCGCTTTTGTGGACGATTTAAACCAACTACTAATTGGCCCGTTCTTCTTAATGGCCGAAGTGTATTTTCTCTTGGGGCTTGAAAAAGAGTTAGATGCCGAGATTACACCTATCGCTATCGAAAAGCGCCGAGCACTCGAAGCTCGTCTCAAGACGCAAAGCGTTAAATAATCTCTTGGGGGAGAAGAAAATCGGCTGAATTCCATTTGGATTCAGCCGATTTTTTATCTAGATAAAGTTAGCGTGGAGACTGATAATGCTGCGGAATGATTCGTACTGTTTTGACCATATTATCCGCGACTTCAATCACTTCTAATGGGTAACCCGCTAGGCGAAGGCTAGTGTTCTCGGCGGGGATATCCTCTAAATACTCTAAGATCAAGCCATTGAGGGTTTTAGGGCCATCGGTTGGGAAATCCCATTTCATTTCTTTATTCAAATCACGGATAGTGATACTGGCATCGACTAAGTAGCTTCCATCCTGTTGGGCAGTAATATCTTCACTCGGTGTGGCCAACATGGAGGTGGTGAAGTCACCGACAATTTCTTCGAGAATATCTTCGAGTGTCACCAATCCTTGGATATCACCGTATTCATCGACCACTAGGCCGATGCGCTCTTTATTGTGCTGAAAGTTGGCTAATTGCACATTGAGCGATGTTCCTTCGGGAATAAAGTAGAGTTCTTTTACGGCGCGTAGCAATGAGGATTTACTGAACTGCTCCTTTGATTGCAGGCGCAGTGCGTCACGCAGATGAATAAAACCAACGGCATCGTCAATGGTATCGCGGTATACCAACACTCGAGTATGCGGGCTTTGGATCACTTGGCGATTGATAAATTTAAAGTCATCGTTGACGTTAATCGCGTAGATATCCGAGCGCGGCACCATGATGTCTTCAACGGTCACTTTTTCTAAATCGAGAATCGATAACAGCATCTCTTGGTGGCGTTGGGGGATCAAGGCACCAGCTTCGTGTACGACCGTCCTTAATTCTTCTTGGCTAAGTGCATCGCTGCTACTGATACTTTTAATACCAAAGAGACGCAGTATGCCTGTAGTGATCCAGTTAACACTGCTGACCACGTAGGCAAAAATCGTTGATAAGCCAATAAGCAAAATACTCGATGGGAAGGCAATACGTTCCGGGTTCAAGGCGGCGATAGTTTTTGGGGTGACTTCGGCAAAGACCAAAACGACCAAGGTCAGTACCCCTGTGGCGACCGCGACGCCTAAATCGCCCCAAAGGCGCATCCCAATAATGGTCGCAATGGCTGAGGCGAGAATATTAACGAGGTTATTACCTATCAGAATCAAGCCAATTAAGCGGTCAGGACGTTCGAGTAGCTTGAGGGCGCGTATCGCACCTTTATGGCCGTTTGAGGCGAGATGCCTTAACCGATAGCGGTTAAGGGTCATCATGGCGGTTTCAGAACCTGAAAAGTAGGCAGAACAAAGGATAAGCACTAGTAAGAAAATGAGGAGTGCGCTTGTCGATATAGCGTCCAAAAATAGGCTCCAATCAGGCCGATA
Organism: Shewanella decolorationis; assembly: GCF_004354305.1. NCBI lineage: Bacteria > Pseudomonadati > Pseudomonadota > Gammaproteobacteria > Alteromonadales > Shewanellaceae > Shewanella > Shewanella decolorationis. The sequence continues at coordinate 1,118,151 of NZ_CP037898.1, forward strand.
AGGTTAAGTTGATACCGAGAAATAAACGGGGTGTCAAGTCAGCTTAGGGAATTAGCGCCTAAGCTGACTTGAAATTATTAACTAAGAATTAACTCTTTGACAATCCGAGCGCCAAAATAAGCTAAGGATAACAAGGTCGCGCCGGTTAAGGTGTAAATGACCGCGGTGCGAATTTTACAGCCGACCCAATACTGCTGCCATAACATGGCGATATACACAAACCACGCGACGATAGACAGAATCGCCTTATGGCCTTTGCCATCGGCAAACATATCATCGAGGAAGATAAACCCAGTGGCGAGGGATAAACTCAGTAAAATCACCCCAATAATCACAAGATGATAGAGCTGTTTTTCTACCGTCATCAGCGGCGGAATGCCTGGGCTTAGCATTAATTGTTTCTTCTTGAGTTTATTTTGGATCATCGCCAGCTGAATCGCGTACAGGGCGGCGATCATCAGGGCGCTGTATGCCATAAGAGAGAGCACTACGTGGGCCAAAACCTCAGGGTACAGCTCAAAGTGAGTAATAAACTTAGGTGGCAATAACCAGAGTAGGGCTACAGAGAGCACAGAACAGGCGTAAACCACTGGCACAACCACAATCACTTTTAGCCTAAACATCATCACGGTAAAGGTGAAGGCGATGATCCAGTTCACTAACGAGATCACATTAGTGAGGCTGAAGTTTTGTCCATCGGTCGTAAAAATCGCTTGAGACAGGGCGGCAGCGTGTAAAATCACGGCGATGGCGGCGACACCTGCAACGGCCTTACGATTAGGACCTTCAGGATGGAACAGTCGACTTGTCACTAATACCAATGCGATGCAATAAAAAAACATGGCTGAGGCAGAAAAAATGACCATGGGTAATTAACCTATTCGTGTTGTTAATGGTGCCTTAAAAGCGGGGCATACAGATCAATATTTTGCCTAGAATAACATGAGCCGTCGGCAAATGGGCAGTGACATAAGTTGCAAAATTTAGCAGATTCTTATTGTTAGACGTAAATAGTCGTAGGCGAATCGCAAAATATGGCCTAAAGCAGGTTAGTTGCCGAAGTTAACGCAAGTAGGGCATAGCAGTAGCATAATGCGCCCGCATCGTTATAATACAGCCCATTAATCGAGATCCTAAAGGTATAGAGCAGGACGATGTTTGAGAATCTAACCGACAGACTGTCACGCACGCTGAAAAATATCAGTGGCCGTGGTCGCTTAACCGAAGAAAACGTTAAGGAAACCCTGCGCGAAGTGCGTATGGCGCTGCTGGAGGCCGATGTTGCCCTGCCTGTGGTGCGTGAATTCGTTAACAATGTAAAAGAACGTGCCGTTGGTCAGGAAGTGGCGAAGAGCTTAAGTCCTGGTCAAGCCTTTATTAAGATTGTTCAAAGTGAACTTGAAAAATCCATGGGCGAGGCCAACCAAGCTCTGGATTTAGCCACTCAGCCGCCAGCCGTGGTGATGATGGCGGGTCTTCAAGGTGCGGGTAAAACGACCAGCGTTGCCAAACTGGGTAAATTGCTGCGTACGCGTCATAAAAAATCGGTTCTGGTCGTCAGTGCAGACGTTTACCGCCCTGCGGCGATTAAACAGCTTGAAACCTTAGCGACCGAAGTCGATGTAGAGTTCTTCCCATCGGATGTGAGCCAAAAGCCAATCGATATCGCCAAGGCGGCCATTGCCCACGCTAAGCTTAAATTTATCGATGTGGTGATTCTCGACACCGCGGGTCGTCTGCACGTCGATGAAGCCATGATGGATGAAATCAAGGCGCTACATGCGGCGGTTAAACCGATTGAGACACTGTTTGTGGTCGATGCTATGACGGGTCAAGACGCGGCAAACACGGCCAAAGCCTTTAACGAAGCGCTGCCGCTCACTGGTGTGATTTTAACTAAGGTTGACGGTGATGCGCGCGGCGGTGCGGCATTATCGATTCGCCACATTACCGGCAAGCCGATTAAATTCCTCGGTGTTGGCGAGAAGACCGATGCCCTAGAGCCTTTCCATCCCGACCGTATAGCCTCACGTATTCTTGGTATGGGCGACGTATTATCGCTTATCGAAGAAGTTGAGCGCGGTGTCGATAAAGACAAGGCGATGAAGCTGGCTTCTAAAGTGAAGCAGGGCGGCAGTTTTGATCTCGAAGATTTCCGCGAGCAGCTACAGCAGATGAAAAACATGGGCGGCATGATGAGCATGATTGAAAAGCTGCCCGGTGTGGGTCAATTACCACCCGATGCCCTAGCGCAAATCCAAGACGGTAAAATGACCCGTCAAATGGAAGCCATCATTAACTCAATGACGGCCAAAGAGCGCAAAAACCCCGATTTAATCAAAGGCTCACGTAAGCGCCGTATCGCTGCGGGTTCTGGCACACAAATTCAAGACGTGAACCGTTTATTGAAACAGTTTACCCAAATGCAAAAGATGATGAAAAAGATGTCGGCCAAGGGCGGCATCCAGAAGATGATGCGCGGAATGCGTGGTATGATGCCTGGCGGCATGAAATTTCCGGGCCGTTAATTCTGGCGATTTTCATCAAAGTTGATGTTTTATCAGTTGGTTGATTCTATTTGAAATGAGGCGGGCAATCCTAAGGCAGGTTTAATAATCGCCAGATTTGGTTGCATTCGTTGAAAAGTCAGGTAAAATCTTCCGGCTTTCTATCTGGGACTCTTCGCGAACACGGGGTTCCAGTTTTTATTTTTGCTTCAAGCAAATCATTAGAGGATTGAAAACGCATGGTTACCATTCGTTTAGCTCGTGGTGGCGCTAAAAAGCGTCCATTTTACAACATCGTTGTTGCTGACAGCCGTAACGCTCGTGACGGTCGTTTCATTGAGCGTGTTGGTTTCTTCAACCCATTGGCTCGTGGCCAAGAAGAAACTTTACGTTTAGACCTAGCTCGCGTTGAGCACTGGGTTGCGAACGGCGCTGCGACAACTGATCGCGTAGCAAAATTGATCAAAGACGCTAAAGCAGCTGCTTAATAGCGTTAAGGTATAGATTGATGAGCAGTAACCAACAGCCAGTCGTACTGGGGAAATTAGGCTCCTGTCATGGCATTAAAGGTTGGCTGAAAATCACCGCCTATACCGATTCTGTTGAAGGTATCTTTGACTATTCACCTTGGCTTATTAAAGAAAATGGTGAATGGCGCGAAGTAAAAGTCATTCAGTGGCGTTACCAAGGCAAGGCGGTTGTCGCCGAGCTTGAAGGTGTCACCACGCGGGAGCGAGCACAAATGCTCACCAATTGCGAAATTGGGATCCTGCCAGAGCAGATGAACGATTTGCCAGAAGACGAGTTCTATTGGCGTGACCTCATCGGTTGTGAAGTGATTAATACCAATGGCTACAACATGGGTGTTGTCGATCAAATCGTGGAAACCGGTTCGAACGACGTGCTTTTAGTGAAAGCCAACGCGAAAGATAGCTTCGGCAAAGTGGAACGTATGCTTCCCTTTGTCCCAGGGCAATTCATCTTAAAGGTGGATGTCCAAGGTAAACAGATTTTAGTGGATTGGGATCCTGACTTTTAAGTCGAGGTACAACATATGTGGTTAGGGGTAATAACCCTGTTCCCAGAAATGTTTCGTGCCGTAACAGACTTTGGGGTTACGGGTCGTGCCGTGAAGAACGGTCTGCTTGAGTTGCACACGTGGAATCCTCGCGATTTCACCCATGATAGACACAGTACGGTGGATGACAGGCCTTACGGCGGTGGTCCTGGTATGTTGATGATGGTGCAACCCTTACGCGATGCCATCCATGCTGCGAAAGCGGCGGCAGGCGAAGAGGCAAAGGTGATTTACTTGTCACCTCAAGGACGCAAGCTGGATCAGCAAGGCGTCACTGAGTTGGCTGAATCATCCCGGTTGATTCTGGTGTGTGGTCGATACGAAGGTATTGATGAACGCATCATTCAAACGGAAGTGGATGAAGAATGGTCGGTTGGGGATTACGTGCTTTCGGGCGGCGAATTACCTGCAATGACCTTGATAGATGCAGTATCGAGATTGGTTCCTGGCGTGCTAGGAAAACAAGCTTCGGCGGAGCAAGATTCTTTCTCCGACGGTTTACTGGACTGTCCTCATTACACGCGCCCTGAAAGCTTAGATGGACTCGATGTACCCGCAGTACTGCTAAGTGGCAACCACGAACAAATTAGACTCTGGCGTTTGCAGCAAAGCCTTGGTAGGACTTTTCTAAGACGGCCAGAATTATTTGAAAATCTAGCTCTGACTGACGAACAATCGACTCTTTTAGCGCAGTTCGTTGAAGCAATGGACAAGAATGCTTAGTCGTAGCTCAGTTAATTCTAGAACGGAGTAAGTTATGAACAACATCATTAAAATGCTCAACGATGAGCAAATGAAACAAGACGTACCTGCGTTTGGTGCTGGTGATACAGTAGTAGTTCAGGTTCGTGTTAAAGAAGGTGATAAAGAGCGTTTACAGGCTTTCGAAGGCGTTGTAATTGCTAAACGTAACCGTGGTCTGCACTCTGCATTCACAGTACGTAAAATCTCTAATGGCGAAGGTGTTGAGCGTGCATTCCAAACGCACAGCCCTCTGATCGCTAGCATTGAAGTTAAGCGTCGTGGCCGCGTTCGTCGCGCCAAACTGTACTACTTACGTGATCGTTCAGGTAAATCTGCACGTATCCGTGAAAAGCTGGCTACTAAGTAATAGTACCCGCTACAGAAAACAAGACGTAGTGTTCGCACAGAAAACCGCCCTCGTGGCGGTTTTTTGTTGCCTAAAGTTTATCTTTTTAGCCATTTCGAGTGCGTTTAAGGCTTTCTACAGACAACCACTACCACTATGCCTTCAAGTCTTCGCCTTGTCTAAAGCGCGTTTAACTCCCGCTGAATGAACAGATAGTTAATGCGATGGGTATAAATGCTGAATTTGTTAAATTCTTCCTTGATCTTCTGCCAATTAATAGGCATATTGGTCACTCGTTGTAATGGTGTATCATTACGATATTACATTATGGCCTCGGCTATTTATTCTTCCCCGCAGCGGTTTGAGATCCAGACTCCTGAGCAAATGGGGATATGACTTCAGTTTTAGGTGGTAAGCATGCAACAGGATACGATCAATAACGTACACATCAGTTCAGAGAAAGTCCTTATTACACCGCAGGAGCTAAAAGCGACTCTGCCACTCTCTGAGCACGCGTATCGTTATATCCTCAATGCACGCAAAACCGTGGCGGATATTGTCCATAAGCGCGATCACCGCGTGCTTATCATCACAGGACCTTGTTCTATCCATGATATCGATGCCGCCAAGGAATACGCTTTAAAGCTTAAAAAGTTACACGATGAACTCAGCGATGAGTTCTACATCTTAATGCGAGTCTACTTTGAGAAGCCACGTACCACAGTGGGTTGGAAGGGGATGATTAACGACCCCGATATGGATGAATCCTTCGATGTCGAAAAAGGCTTAAAGATGGCGCGTGAGTTGATGATTTGGCTCGCCGAGCTTGAGCTGCCCGTCGCCACCGAAGCGCTCGATCCTATCAGTCCGCAATATATTTCGGAGCTAGTGACTTGGTCAGCTATTGGTGCTCGCACGACTGAATCGCAAACCCACAGGGAAATGGCGTCGGGTTTATCTATGCCCGTTGGTTTTAAAAATGGCACAGACGGAAAGCTAGATGTAGCCATTAACGCGCTGAAATCGGCGGCCAGCAGCCACAGATTTATGGGGATTAACCAACAGGGCCAAGTGGCGTTATTGCAAACCGCGGGTAACCCAGATGGGCATGTGATCCTCCGCGGTGGCGCAACGCCAAACTACGATGCTGCAAGTGTGGCTGAATGTGAGGCGCAGCTTCATAAGGCCAAACTCAATGCTCGTCTTATTATCGATTGTAGCCATGGTAATTCCTCTAAGGATTACACCAGGCAAGTCCCCGTGTGCGAAGATGTGTTTGCCCAGATCTACAACGGCAATAAGTCCATCATAGGCGTGATGTTAGAAAGCCATTTAAACGAAGGTAATCAAAGTTGTGATAAACCATTAAGCGAATTGGCCTATGGGGTTTCTGTGACAGACTCCTGTATTAATTGGGAAAAAACCGAAAGCGTTTTACGTGCGGGCGCATCGAAGTTATCTTCGGTATTGCCAACGCGTTTTGATATGCTCAAAGTGGCCAATGCTTGAGAGCAAATCTTAAGTGCCTAACGTTTAAACACCTTCCTTTTAGGTGGGTAGTGGACCGATAAGATGAACGAAAAAACCACAACTGAATTAGAACACCTTCGCGGACTTATCGATGGTGTCGACCAGCAATTGCTGCATTTACTGCGTAAACGGCTAGATTTAGTCGCGCAGGTGGGCACAGTTAAGCATGCTGCAGGCCTGCCGATTTATGCGCCGCAACGTGAAGCTGCAATGCTGGCAAAACGCCGCGAAGAAGCCAAAACCATGGGTATTGCGCCGCAACTGATTGAAGATATCTTGCGCCGCTTGATGCGTGAGTCCTATCTCAACGAGAAGGATGTCGGCTTTAAGCAAGTCAAAAACGATCTCGGCTCGGTCGTGATTGTGGGTGGTAAGGGTCAGCTTGGTGGATTGTTTCAACAAATGCTGTCGCTCTCGGGTTACCAAGTTAAAGTGCTGGATAAAGACGACTGGCAACAAGCGGAAACCTTATTTGCCGACGCTGGCTTGGTATTGGTGACTGTGCCTATTGCGATCACCTGCGACATTATCCGTGAGAAACTGACCCAATTACCGCAGGAATGTATCTTAGCCGACTTAACCTCGATCAAGACTGAGCCTATGAATGCCATGTTGGCCGCTCATAAGGGGCCCGTTGTCGGGTTTCATCCCATGTTTGGCCCCGATGTCGGCAGTTTGGCTAAACAGGTGGTGGTGGTGTGCCATGGGCGTGAAGCCGATAAATACCAATGGTTACTCGAGCAAATTGAAATTTGGGGCGCACGGATTGTCGAAGCAGAACCTGAACGTCACGACAATGCGATGCAGCTGGTACAGGCGATGCGCCACTTCTCAACCTTTGTGTATGGTTTGAATCTTTGCAAAGAAGAAGCGGATATCGAAACCCTGCTGCAATTTAGCTCACCTATCTATCGCTTAGAACTCGCCATGGTCGGGCGTTTGTTTGCCCAAAGCCCAGAACTCTATGCCGATATTATTTTTGCCCAGCAGGATAGCCAACATGCGATTGGTGATTATTTGGATAACTATCGCGAAGCATTAGAGTTGTTAAAACGGGGCGATAGGGACGCGTTTATCAGCCAGTTCCAAACGGTGGCAAAATGGTTTGGTGATTTTGCACCTCAGTTTCAGCGTGAAAGCCGCATGATGCTGCAATCGGTAAATGATATGAAAACAAACTGATAATGAATAAGTTACCCATAAAATGCCCATCTTTGATGGGCATTTTTTATGCTTTTTGTGCTGGTTCAATTGTATTAATTAGTAATTGCTTAAGGTGATCTCCCTCTAAGAATTGACATACAAAGAAAGAAAACACTGTCGCTTATTTTCGCTTTCGGTAGACTATTTTTAAACATGCAAAAATAAAGCATGAATTTAAATTAGGAGTCTATCCATGTTTTGTATTCAGTGTGAGCAAACTATTCGTACCCCAGCTGGCAATGGTTGTAGCTATGCCCAAGGCATGTGTGGCAAATTGGCCGCGACCTCAGATCTGCAAGACTTGTTAATCTATATGCTGCAAGGTGTTTCAGTGTATGCGACTAAGGCGCGTGAACTGGGCGTCATTAACCCTGAGGTGGATACCTTTGTTCCTAAAGCTTTTTTCTCGACCTTAACCAACGTCAACTTCGATGATGAACGCATCATCGCCTATGCTAAGCAGGCGGCTGAGTACCGTGAAAGTTTAAAAAATGCCTATGAAGCGGCGTGTGAAGCCGCGGGTAAACAGGCTGAATCGCTCCCGCCTGTGGCACAATTTGTATTGGGCACCAGCAAGCCTGAAATGTTGTCTCAAGCACCTGTCGCCTTACTCAATAAAGATAAAAATGAGGTCCACGAAGATATCCTTGGGCTGAGACTACTGTGCTTATATGGCCTTAAAGGGGCTGCGGCTTACATGGAACACGCCCGTGTTTTAGGTAAAACCGATGCTGAAATTGCTGGTCGCTTCCATGAGATTATGGCGTTTCTCGGTGAGCCGAGTGTCGATGCTGACAAACTGTTCACCACGGCCATGGATATTGGTCAACTGAATTACCGCATCATGGCCATGCTCGATGCGGGCGAGACCGAAGCCTTTGGCCATCCTGAACCGACCGTTGTCAACACTAAAGCCGTTAAAGGCAAAGCGATTCTGGTTTCTGGCCATGATATGAAGGACTTAGAGCTTATCCTCGAGCAAACGGCGGGCAAAGGCATCAATGTTTATACCCATGGCGAAATGCTGCCCGCGCTGGCGTATCCCGCCTTTAAAAAATATGCCCATTTAGTGGGTAACTACGGCAGTGCCTGGCAGAACCAGCAAAAAGAATTCGCTAATTTCCCTGGCGCCGTAGTGATGACCTCAAACTGCATTATTGACCCGAATGTGGGCCAATACAGCGACCGTATCTTTACTCGCAGTATCGTGGGTTGGCCTGGTGTGACCCATGTAATTGGGGACGATTTTTCAGTTGTGATCGACAAGGCGCTCGCACTCGATGGCTTCCAATACGATGAAATCCCTCACAATATCACCATCGGTTTTGCCCGTAATGCCTTAATGGCCGCAGCGCCGACTGTGGTGGAAAACGTGAAAAACGGTTCTATCAAACACTTCTTCTTAGTCGGTGGTTGTGATGGTGATAAGTCGGAGCGGAGTTATTTCACCGATTTAGCGAAATCGGCGCCAAAGGATTCCGTCATCCTGACCTTAGGTTGTGGTAAGTACAAATTCAACAAGCTGGAATTTGGCGATATCAACGGTATTCCGCGCTTACTCGACATTGGCCAATGTAACGATGCCTATTCTGCTATTCAGTTGGCTATCGCGCTATCACAAATCTTTGAATGCGATATCAATGAATTACCATTGAATCTTGTGCTTTCATGGTTTGAGCAAAAAGCCATTGTCGTGCTGCTGACACTGTTGTCACTCGGGGTGAAAAACATCCGTACCGGCCCAACGCCGCCGGCGTTTTTAACAGCCAATCTTGCCAACATTTTGGAAGAAAAATTTGGTCTGCGTAACACCACCACAGTTGAAGCCGATCTGAAGACCATGCTGAACGTGGCCTAGGCTGATTGATGTATGGAGTCACTGCGGCTTTGTGCTAAAGCCGCAGTGTTATGGATACAAAGACGATGAATATCAGTACTATGCAAAATATCATGCCAAGTTCCGTTTTATCTTCTGCGCCTGCAAGTGTTGTGGGCTTTAGCCAGTTAGTGTGTGTGGAGCGCTGGAACGAAACCGCCAATGTGGTGAGTTTTCGCTTTCAAGCCGGTGAGCCGATGAAGTTTGATTATAAGCCTGGGCAATTTATGACCTTAGTGCTAGAGATCAACGGTGAGCAGGCTTGCCGCAGTTATACCTTGTCCTCAACCCCTTCGAGACCCTATTCCTTAATGTTAACCATTAAGCGAGTCGATGGCGGACTGGTGTCGAATTACTTGATTGATCATTTACAACCGGGGCAAACGGTACGAGTCCTGCCGCCAACAGGGCAGTTTAATCTGTTTGATATTCCTGCCAAAAAATACCTATTTTTGAGTGCAGGCTGTGGGATCACGCCCATGTATTCGATGTCGCGTTATTTAACTGATAGCCAAATAAATGCCGACATTGCCTTTGTGCACAGCGCTCGTACACAGGCCGATATTATTTTTAAAACCTCATTAGAGACCATGGCTACGCGCCATCGAGATTTTAAGCTGCGCTACATTATTGAGGATGTCACCGCTGACACGGCTTGGCATCCCGAGGCGGTATTGCATGATGTCGGCCGTTTAAGTGCCGATAATCTACGATATTTAGTGCCCGATTTTGCCGAGCGAACCGTGTTTTTGTGCGGCCCAGAGCCTTATATGCAGGCGGTCAAAACGATTCTAGCTGAGCTTAACTTCGATATGACTCAGTTGTATCACGAGAGTTTTGCCACAGCGGTGAAAGAGGCGCAATCCCGCGTAAAACAAGCCGAAATGCAGGCTGAAGCTCCTGTGAGTGGCAGTAACAGCTTTATGTTATCCATTGGCGATAAAAAGCGGGCTTTAACGGCCGAGCAAACTTTACTCGAGGGGATTGAAGCCGAAGGCTTGCCGATAATTGCGGCTTGCCGTTCGGGCGTATGCGGCGCGTGCAAATGCCGAGTGCTCGAAGGGGAGACTGAGTCCACAAGCAGTATGACCTTAACGCCTACCGAAATCGAAGCCGGATATGTGTTAGCTTGCTCGACTAAACTCAAGTCAGATGTGACGCTATCTTTGACCTGACATTAGGGCGTGTTTACGTTTCAGGGTTATTTTTGCAGCAATTTGGCTGGCTTTTATGCAAGGCAAAGTCCGTGCAGTGTAGTTATTCTACATAAACGGACGATAACGCGGCAGAAAAGCCAGCCAAATGCTGCCCGAAGGGTTCGTCTGGCAAGCCCTTGCTCTTACTTTCTGGCATAAGAGCCGCTCGTCATTTGAGTAGAATAACTACACATCATTCCTCGTTTCGCGAGCACGTGCTTGCCAGAACGAACAAAATCTAATCTCGAAACGTCAACACGCCCTAGCCTTTGAAGGGCATAGGTTGATTCAAAACATCGGTGGTTTAAAAGATCTCGCGTGGAAATATTTTTGCGCCTTAGTTGCGATTATGTCTACGAGAACGTAAGGTTAAAGACGAGGGCGGAGTAAAGCCCTGTCCCATAGTCTGGCTGGAGTCTCTCAATGACAACGACAACCACATATGCCGCAAAAATTGAAGATCGCAGCTTAGGCCATTTGCTTTACGCCTTAATGTCAGGCTTTCCGCTGTTACTGCTGCCGGTATTGTTGAGCCTATTTATCAACTTGTCTCAACGACATACGCAAGGTAATGCCTTGCTGGCATCACATCTACGCTGGCAGCGTCACTCCAATGTGATATTTCTTGGTCTGTTAGTGTTGGGCTATTGTCTGCCCATCACTTGGCTCAGTCTTTCGATTTATCTCTTTGGTATTATTTGGTTTTGCCATCGGATTATTAAAGGCTGGTTAAGCCTGTTGGATGGTTTAGAAGTCTAAAACTTGTGCTAGAGTCTCTTCATCTTAGGGTGATTAGAGACTCTTATGACTAGTTATCAAATTCTCTGTATTCTCTGTGCGTTAGCCTTAGTCACGTCTGTGGCATCTTCGCGTTTGCATAAGCTGCAAGAAACCGTCGCCATTACCGCATTAGCCTTGGGAATGAGCCTGTTGCTTTTACTGGGTGGTAAAGCGCTTGGCGGCCATGTTTATGGTTACTTTGTGGCGGGGCTGGAGAAGCTCGACTTTCAGGCGCTATTGCTCAATGGCATGTTAGGTTTTCTCTTATTTGCCGGGGCATTGCAGATCCGCTTAAAAATCTTAAGGCATCAGAAATGGGAAATTCTCATTCTTGCCTTTGTCAGTACCTTACTCTCGACTTTTATCGTCGGTGGTTTGTTTTATTACATCGCTCCCATGCTGGGATTACCCTTGGCCTTAAGCCATTGTTTGCTCTTTGGTGCCTTGATTTCACCCACAGATCCGATTGCTGTGTTAGCCATTCTGAAGAAGATGGGCGCGCCCGAAGATATTGCTATTCAGGTAGAAGGGGAGTCGCTCTTTAACGATGGTATAGGGCTAGTGATTTTTGTGGCCATTTCCCATCTGGCTTTTTCAACCGAGCCGCTGACCTTCTCGCAAATTTCGCTATTGTTTGTTCAAGAGGCGCTCGGTGGCGTCGTTTATGGCGCGGTCCTCGGCGTATTGCTGCACCATTTCTTTCGCTACTGTGAGGAAGAAACCCAGTTGATGCTGGTCACTTTGCTGATCCCGACGGCGGGTTATGTCATAGCAGAAGTGTTAGGTGTGTCGGGGCCGCTGGCGATGGTCAGTGCGGGAATGATTATCGGCAACTTCAGCGTGCCTAAGTATTTTGTGCGCCATGAGCGGGTGAAACTCTACACTTTTTGGTCACTGATTGAGTCCTTCTTTAATGCGTTGCTGTTCCTTCTGCTGGGATTATTACTCTTGCTCGTCACCTTTAAGGCGCCATTATGGTGGTTTATGTTAGTGGCTATTCCATTGGTGTTAACGGCGCGGGCGGTGAGTGTATTTTTGCCCTATATCGGATTTAGGTTGGTGAAGTCTTACAATCCCTATGCCGAGTCGATACTCATTTGGGGTGGGCTCAGAGGCGGTTTAGCCTTGGCCATGGCGATGAGTTTACCCGAGGGGGTGATTATCGATTCACAAAGCGGTGTCGAGCTGCGAGAGCTACTGCTCGTGATGACCTATGCCGTGGTGGTGTTTTCCATCCTAGTGCAGGGCTCGAGTATGACGGGGTTAATTCGCCGCAGTAATGCGGTGGCAACAGATACCAATAGCCAGATTGCGCCTGAACGAACCTAGCCCTGCTGCGTTTAAGCTCGAGACCTAAAATCCTAAAAGCCCTAAACAATACAGCCACGATGTCTGTGGCTGTATGTTCCTTAGTATCCTTATACGCTCAAATTAACGATACAACTCCCTCACGACGTCGGCCATCAATGCTAATGAATCATGTTCTTTATCTTCTTCGAGGGGGCAATTCAGCACTAGGCCATCGGCTCTGAGCTGTTTAATCCCTTGAGTTTGCAGTGGCAGCGCATCTTCGCTGATGGCATAACAAGGGTTAATCACTATGGGGAGATGACTGTGGGCCTTAATTTGAATAAGGCTTGCTAAATCCAAGGTGGGTAAGTTGGCATTGTTATAGGTACGAATGCCAGAGTCACATAGGATAAGCTGTTGGTTACCTTGACTTAAAATCGTCTCCGTTGCTGCCATAAACTCCTCATAACTGGCCATATCGTTACGTTCGAGGAATAGCGGGATCGGCAAGGTGCCTGCCTGAGTCAGCAAAGCCTGATTAAACATTTGTTTGCCCGTGAAGAACAGCATGTCGGCATTATCAGTCGCCAATGGCATATCCGTCGCCTGTTCGATGGCGATAACACAAAGCAAATCATACTGATGCAGGGTTTGGCGCAGCTTAGGGATGATAGCTTCGGCCGAGGCAAGTGAGTGGCATCCGTCTAAAATTACCGCTTGAAAACCCGCTTCTTTTAGCTGTTTTACTCTGCGCTCAAAGGCGGATAAGGCGGCCTGTGACGACTCTAGTTGCAGCAGGCTTTTGCTCAGCGTGATCTTGGCAATGGCACCAATATGGCCTGCGCCAATGGTAAAGGGGCCGCAGTGAATTTCACTCGCCTGCGCCTTGTACGCCTTACTGAAACGATAGGGGGACGGGTCAAGGCTCACCGTACTTATCACCTCCGCTTTTGAGGTGCTCGGCTCGATAAGTAATTGGCTATTACTGAGTTGTGTCGGTTTGACGGTTTCACAGGGGTAACATCCTAATACTTTGATAAAACGCGTGATCCTCTCGAGCTGCTTGAGCCCTTGCTGCATGGCTTCGCTGGAGATATTGGCGTCGATATCCAGATAGAACATTTCTTCCCACGGCGTACCAGGAATAGGGCGAGATTCGAGTTTGCTCATATTCAGCTGATGCGCCTTAAGCACCAATAGGGCTTCAACCAAGGCCCCTGCCTTTTGGCCAGTAGCCATGATCAGGGTGGTTTTAGCGGGTAATTGCTCGGGTACGGCTACGGCTTTTCGAGCCACCACGATAAAGCGGCTCTGGTTAATTTTTTGGTTTGCCAGACCCGACTCAATCGACTCGAGTTGGTACAGCGCGCCACCTTCTGTGCTACCAATTGCAGCGGCGCTATTGTCGGCAGATTGATTGACCTTCTCCATTGCTTCGGCGCTGCTAGAGCAATATTCCAGTCTTAAGTCTTTGTGCTGGCTCAGATAACGGCTGCACTGACTAATTGGCTGCGGATGGGCATAGACGGTTTTGATATCGCTTAGTTTGCTGCCCGGTTTACCCAACAGGCAATGGCTGACTTCGATAGTCGTCTCGCCAACGATGGAGAGGCTCGTATGTTGCAGCACGTCATATACTTCGTTGATAGAGCCGGACGAAGTGTTTTCAATCGGCAAAAAGCCATAGTCGGCGTGGCCTGACTCAACCGCTTGGACAATCTCATCGAAACTTTGGCAGCCTAAATCGAGCATCTCAACCTGACGACGTTGGCAATAGCGTGAGGCGGCCAGGTAAGAGTAGGAGCCGCGGGCACCGAGGTAGGCGATGCAGTATTGTTGTTTTTGCGTTTCTGGATTGGCGCGGCCGTGGAGATAAGCCTGCTGGTTGAGGACAGAGTCTTCGATAATGCTTTGATACAGGGAGATCACGTAATGGGCATCTAAACCTTTTTCTCGGCCAGCGGTAACTAATCTTGCCAGCAGTTCTTTTTCCCTTTGGGTGTCGCGAATGGGTCTCACATCCACTTCTTTACTGCGGGCCACTTCAAGGCTTAGGCGTCGACGTTCGGCGAGTAACGAGAGAAGCTCATTGTCGAGGTGAGTAATTTGTTCTCGCGTTTGATTTAAAGGCTGTGGTTTTTGCATTCTGACCTCATTTGCCACCGTATTATCGAGCGTTTAAGACGAAAAAGCCTCCCAGTGGGAGGCTTTGGATTTTTACTTTCGTTTTTACACAGTAAATCCGCCTCCTAGAGTGGGGGTGTAAAAAAGAAAGTAAAAAAAGCTGCGGTATTTGTTTTCATAGGGAGTAAAACTAAAGGGCGAGGGCGTGGCTGTCAATCAAAAATTATTCAATCGCGATTTTCTTTCCTCTTCTCGTTGCTAGGCTGCAATTATTCCTGAGCTAATCGTCATTTCGCCTTCGAGCCAAATAAAAAGGCGAAGAAATTCTTCGCCTTTTCAGCCTTGTTAGCGATTATTCGCCTAATTCTACGCCAGCACGATTGATCAGGAACTGAGTTAAAATTGGCACAGGGCGACCGGTTGAACCTTTATTCGCGCCACTGTTCCAGGCAGTCCCCGCCACGTCTAAGTGAGCCCAGTTGTACTTCTTGGCGAAACGAGACAGGAAACAAGCCGCAGTAATCGCGCCCGCTGGACGACCACCGAGGTTGGTCATATCGGCAAATGGGCTATCGAGCATATCTTGGTACTCATCCCATAATGGCATGCGCCATGCGCGGTCACCACTTTGCTCACCTGCATTGAGCAGCTCGTGTGCCAGAGGGTTGTGTGATGAGAACAGGCCTGAGGCATGTTTGCCTAAAGCAATCACACAGGCGCCCGTCAGTGTTGCCGTGTCGATCACCAGCTCTGGATCGAAACGTTCAACATAGGTTAATACGTCACACAGTACCAGACGGCCTTCGGCGTCGGTGTTCAGAACTTCAACGGTTTGCCCTGACATGGTGGTTAAAATGTCACCTGGGCGGTAAGCGTTGCCCGATGGCATGTTTTCACAACCTGCGAGAATACCGACGACGTTGATAGGTAGCTTCATCTCACAAATGGCTTTCATGGTGCCGATCACACCAGCAGCGCCACCCATGTCGTATTTCATTTCATCCATGGCTTCGCCCGGTTTTAATGAAATCCCGCCTGAATCGAAGGTCAAGCCTTTACCAATCAATACGATAGGTTTTTCAGTGCTGTCGACGGCACCTTTGTATTCCATCACTGTCATAATGGATTCATTGGCGCTGGCGCGGCCAACGGCAAGGTAAGAGTTCATGCCGAGTTTTGCCATTTGCTCTTCGCCCACAGTCGTGACATGCAGGTTTTCGTGAACTTCGGCCAATTGGCGAGCTTGAGAGGCTAAATAGGCTGGATTACAGATATTTGGCGGCATGTTAGCCACATCGCGGCATAAATGCATACCGGCAGACACTGCCATGCCGTGCTCAATCGCACGCTCACCTAAGGTCAGTTCGCGACGAGTTGGGACATTAAACACTAACTTGCGCAGCGGACGACGAGTCTCACCTTTACGGGTTTTGAGCGCATCGAAGCTATATAAACTGCTATTGGTCGTTTCGACTGCTTGGCGAACTTTCCAATAGGTATCGCGACCTTTCACGTGTAACTCGGTCAAGAAGCACACAGCTTCCATTGAACCTGTTTCATTTAAGGTGTTGATGGTTTTAGTGATGATCTGCTTGTACTGGCGTTCGTCTAGTTCTCGTTCTTTGCCGCAACCGACTAACAGCACTCGTTCACTCAATACGTTAGGAACGTGGTGCAGTAATAACATTTGGCCTGGCTTACCTTCTAAATCGCCGCGACGCAGTAGATTACTGATATAACCTTCGCTAATCTTGTCTAATTGCTCGGCGATGCCAGATAGACGGCGGGGTTCATAAACACCGACAACGATGCAGGCTGAGCGTTGTTTTTCGGGGCTACCGCTCTTTACGCTAAACTCCATGAGCACTCCTAGATTCTTAAAGACAAATTTTTATATTTATTGGATAATGTCTGCTTGTCCCGAAAAGGGCCTAAGTTATTACTCCAAAGGTGATTTATTCTCGGCACTTGAGTCACGTTTTTGTGAAATATCCGTGACATTTATCGTTTGCCAGGAACCCCTGAAGCTGGTCAGAAAACTACCAAAAGTAAACAGTTTACATGAAAGTTAGTCTGTTACCAGCAAAAAGATAAGTTTAGAGACCGGATCCTACCTGTGATTGTATTTAGATACCTTATTCGAGAAGTTTTAAAGGCGCAAATTGCAGTACTTTTTGTACTGTTAACTATTTTTATTAGCCAGCATTTCGTGCGCATATTGGCCGACGCCTCAGACGGTGAATTTCCTGCTTCTCTTATCGCTACCTTGATAGGCCTCAACTTACCCTATCTGGTTGTTCTCGTTTTACCTTTAAGTTTGTTCCTTGGGATCCTTATGGCCCACGGCCGCATGTATGCCGAGAATGAAATGGTCATTCTCCACGGTGTTGGCGTAAGTGAATGGTATGTTACCCGAGTAACTTTGATCCTTGCCGTTATCAACATGTTGTTTACTGGCTATTTATCCCTCTATGTCGCGCCTTGGGCCGAGGAGCAACAAAACCAAGTGCTCGAAAAAGCCCAATCCGAGGCGGGCCTTGCCGCGTTAGTGCAAGGGCGTTTTCAGGCGAGTCCTAACGGCCGTGCTGTGCTGTTTGTTGAGCGTATCGGCAAGGATAACGACTTGGATAAAGTGTTTGTTGCCCAGTTACCCGACCCAAATGACGAAATTGGTTTAACCAATGTGGTTGTAGCTAAAGGGGGGCGTGTCATTGAAGATCAAAACGGCTCGCAGCAATTACAGCTCAATGATGGGGTACGCTATCAGGGCAGCCCACAACAGAAAGACTACCAAATGATTGAATTTGGTGGCTATAAGATGCAAATCAAAGAGCAACAGGTCGATGAGCGTCGCCGCAAACTCTCAGCCTTACCGCTGACTGAATTGATGAAAGTCGAAGGACCAGAAGCCGTGGCCGAGTTCCATTGGCGTTTAGCGATTCCGCTGGCGATTCCTATCATGACACTCATTGCCGTGCCGCTGGCGCGAGTCAATGTGCGCCAAGGAAAATTTGCCAAAATGCTTCCCGCGGTGCTGTTATATCTTGGCTATTTTGGCCTGATGGTCGCGGGGCGGAAAGCGTTGCAAGATGGTGTTATTCCACAGTATTTGGGGATGTGGTGGATCCATTTATCGGCACTGATTATGGGGATTTTGCTCCTCGGTAAAGACAGACCTTTATTTGCCCGTTTATCGGCGGTAATGGCGCGTAAAAAGGTGGCCGCATGAAGATTTTAGACCTTTATATCGCCAGAGTTTTATTGAGCACCTCGGCGTTATGTTTACTGGTGTTGACAGGTTTGTCGGGCATTATTAAGTGGGTGGACCAACTGCGACTAGTAGGTCGTGGTACTTACACTATGATGGATGCGGGGATTTATGTGTTATTCCTCGTGCCCCGCGATATTGAAATGTTTTTCCCGATGGCGGTGCTGTTAGGTGCCTTGATCGGTATGGGGATGCTGGCCTCTAATTCGGAGCTTGTCGTCATGCAAGCATCGGGCATGTCGCGGTTGCAAATCACCTTATCCGCGATGAAAACCGCTGTGCCGTTGATGTTGCTGGTGATGGCATTGGGAGAGTGGGGCGCGCCAGTGGCCGAGCAAAAGGCCAATGAACTCCAAGCCATTAAACTCTCCGGCGGCAGTTTGATTAAATCCCACCGAGGCATTTGGGCTAAGGACGGTGATTTGTTTGTCAATATTGGCGAAGTCGCTGATATCGATAAGCTAAACAATATTACTTTATATAAGTTTAACAGTGAGTTAAAACTAACCAATGTGGTGCATGCTAAAAGCGCATTTTTTAGCAAAGACAGTTGGCATCTCACAGATGTAAAACGCACAGATCTTAGTTATGACGAGGTTAAGCTCGAACATTTAGATGAAGATATTTGGCGTTCAAGCTTGACGCCCGACAAACTCAGCGTGGTATCGGTCAAGCCCGAGGCATTATCGATCCGCGGCTTAATGGGGTACTTAGAGTATCTTAACAGCAATAGCCAAGACCCAAGCCGCTACGAATTAGCCCTTTGGCGTAAGGTGATGCAGCCTGTTACCGTTGGGGTGATGATGCTGGTGGCCTTATCCTTTGTGTTTGGGCCGCTACGGACAGTCACTATGGGAGCGCGGGTGTTGCTCGGCGTGGTGGCAGGGTTTAGCTTCTATATCAGTAACGAGATCTTTGGTCCCATGAGTATGGTATATGAGTTGCCCGCCTACGTGGGGGCCATCGCGCCGAGTCTGTTATTTACTGGTATTGCCTTCTACTTTATCCGGCGGTGATCACTCACGGGGAATAAAAAACGACGCCATGGCGTCGTTTTTTATTGGGGCAATTTTACTAGGGATCAGTAGTGAGATTTAACTGCAAAATTTATGCACCATGCCAGTTGCGCATTTGGTTTGCTTCCTTAGATAACACAACCACTTCTGAGCGGGTCATCATATCCTGTAATGCGAGTTTATCGTCGTTGATCAGCACCCACAAATTACCAATGCCGAGTAATGACCAGACGATGCGTGCATAGGCGGTGATCATGCTTAGGTTTTGGCCGTTTGGATGTTGGATCTTAAGGCGCCAGGCGCGCATCCCGAGGGTTTGACCGCCCTTACTCCAAAAAAGCGCATAAAAAGTGCCTACGCATAGCACTAACCAAAGTTGATAAATCCCATGGTAAATCGGCGTGCCATTGAGGGCGTCGGACACATGTTCAAAGCCATTCATGCTAATCAGGCCCGAGGCTGTGAGTCCGAAGAAAATACCAAAGCCGATGGCGCCAGCAAACATATACACGGCTACTGCGAGCAGCAGGTCATAGATCATTGCCCCTAAACGGCGGAAGAATCCTGCACGGGGAAAGTTAGCATGTTCAGCGTTTAACATCTGCAATCCTAATTCTAAATGGATAAATGACGATAAGGCTTAGGCCTCGGGTTCTTCATCACGTACAAAGTGGATATTGCTAAAACCAAAGCGCGCAAATTCGACCTTGCGATAGTCTTTTTCAGCCTTGGCACCTTTGCGTGAGGTCATGGCAATTTGTTGTTCCATCGCGAGAAACTTGGTTAAGTCAATGCCTTCGGCCTCGGCCACAGCTTCGTATAAATCGCGGTGTTTATCATAACTAAAGGCGATAGTTTTCGTCTCACCTTTGAAGGTGTAAGTCACTTGACGCGCCATGGTTTTCTCCTGAAAAAGTCCTGAAATAAGTCTGGAATTAGTTAAATTCGCTTCTAAAAATAAAATACACCGCACCGAGGATACACAGGCCCGCCCAGAGATAGTCGAGTTTGAGTGGCTCCTTCATGTAGAAATAGGCGAAGGGCACAAACAAGCTTAAGGTGATGACTTCCTGCAGGATTTTTAATTGGCCGACATTCATCACTGTGTAGCCGATGCGATTAGCGGGCACTTGCAGTAGGTATTCAAATAGAGCGATGCCCCAACTGACTAAGGCGGCAATAATCCAAGGCTTTGAGCCTAGGGATTTTAAATGGCCGTACCATGCGAAGGTCATAAAAATATTGCTAAGACAGAGTAAACCAATAGTCGTTAGGGTGGGGTTCATCATTCTTCTCGATGATTAAGCTTATAAATCATATACATTGCATCGTCGGTATAGCTGCCAAGACATTTCTCTATGGCCTTAGGTTTAAAGCCCATTTTACGCCAGTAGCTATCGGCACCCTGTACCGCGACCAGAGAGAGGGAGCTCAAGTTAAAGCGATCCGCGAGCTGCTTTAAGCGCATTAGGGCCTTGGAGCCAGCGCCTAAGCCTTGGGCCTTTACCGAGATGGCAATATCGTGCAGATATAAGGTATCGGCCTTAGGTAACTGAGTGATGGGCTCATACAGTGCGGGAGGCATATTGGTGGTCCAAGGGTGGGCGAGGCAATAGCCCACCACCGACTCATTCACCTCAAACACAAAGCAGGATTGGGGTGAGACGTGCCACTTGCTTTGCAATACATGCAGGGGTTCAGGATCCAATTGGGAGTAACATTCTTCCTGGATCTGTAAAATAGCATCCCAATCCTGTGGGGTGATTGCACGCAGTAACATGGTCGACTTTTTCCGTCCAAAACAGTGTGAATAAATAAGTTGGGGATTATATACCCAAATCGCAGCAAAAGCTTTGAAACTCGCCAGTGCTGCGATTATCTAGGCGGTTTACCGCGTTTATCCCAAATAACGTTGCTTCAAATGTTCAGCAAGATATTGGCTATTGAGCGGTTCGCCAGTGGCTTGAATGATGAGCTCATCCGTTGTCAGTAATGAGCCTTTGGACCAAATGTGGCTGCCAAGCCAGTCAAATACTTGGGATAACTGGCCGTTATCGATGAGGTTTTCAATCGGACCTAAGCTTCGCTCCAGCGCAAAACGGCATTGGGCGGCATACATAGCGCCTAAGGTATAACTTGGGAAATATCCCAATTCACCCACGGCCCAATGGATATCCTGCATACAACCATCGCGATAGTTACCCTCGGTATTGATCCCAAGCAGTTGTTGCATCTGGCTTGACCAAAAATCGGGGAGGTCATCTACGCTCAGGCTGCCGTCTATAAAGGCTTTTTCGGCCTCAAAGCGCAATAGAATGTGGCAAGGATAAGTGACTTCATCGGCATCGACACGGATAAGCCCCGGATTGACGCGGGTATAGTGTCTTGCCAAGTCTTGGGCGCTGTACTCGCGGTCCAAATGCTGTTTAATCAGTGGTTGCAGTTGGCGTAAAAACGCGGGATTGGCACCGAGTTGCATTTCACAAAATAAGCTTTGGCTCTCATGGACGCCCATCGAGCGAGCCAATCCTGCGGGCTGACCGCGCCATGGTTTTGGTAAGCCCTGTTCATAACGGGCGTGGCCAGTTTCATGCACTATGCCCATGATAGCGCTACTAAAATCGGCTTCATTATAACGCGTCGTGATGCGTACATCGCTAGGCACTCCACCACAAAATGGGTGACTGCTGATATCGAGCCTGCCATGGTTAAAATCAAACCCTAAATAGGCCATCACCGCTTGGCCGAGGGCTTGCTGTGCCTTGATTTCGAAGGGGCCATTAAGGGAAAGCTTGGGTTCACTGGCTTGTTTTGCCAGCACATCTTGAATAAGAGAGGGTAACCAAGTCTTCAAGTCGCCAAAGGTTTGTTCGAGCTTGGCCGTGGTCATGCCGGGCTCAAATTTATCGAGCAGGGCATCGTAGGGGGAGATGTTAAGGGCCTGCGCGCGAATTAAGGCTTCTTCCCTCGCGAGGGAAATCACCGCTTTTAGATTCGGTTTAAAACCTTGCCAATCATTGTTTTTGCGTTGCTCGCGCCAAGCATTTTCACACTGGTAGGCCATTTTCGTTTTGGCCTGTACTAGCTCGCCGGGCACTAAGGTCGCCTGTTGATACTTATATTGCATTTCCCTCAGATTGGCCTGTTGCTCTGGGCTCAGCACCTCTTGCGAGGCTTGTGCGAGGTTATCGCCAAGCTCTGGCGCCGTTTTAAGGCTATGGATATGTAATGCCAGTTCTGCCATTGCATCGCCACGCTCGCTGCCGCCACCGAGGGGCATCATGGCGGCCTGATCCCAATCACCTAGCGCACTAAAATGTTCAAAATGCGAAATTTTCTGGAAATGGGCCGTGAGTTTATCGTAACTTGGCGTAGGTTCTTTGCTGTTCATAGCGGTATCCATAGACTCAATCTTAAGGTGCTGTCGTTATCTATTAGCACGAAAAAATAACAATAACAGGATGATAATATCATGCAGCCAAAATCACATCACACTAAACCCCTAAAAGTCATAAGCATGGCGTTGTTGGTCGGTTTATCCAGTGCCGCCCATGCCGGAGCCGAGAGCTTTGCGCCTGGAACCGCCATCCCCGAATTTGGTCAAGTGGCTAAGGTCGAAAGTACTCTTGCTATCCCTGCAGGGATGAAGTTTAAGGTGGCCTTCGATATGAGCAAGGCGGCCGATGTCGGTCAAGTGAATCGTCAGCTCGACAGCCTTGCCCGTTTTATCAATATGCACGTGGCGGCTGGCGTTAAAGAAAGCGATATTGAGCTAGCGATGGTGGTGCATGGCAGTGCCGTTGGCGATTTAGCCGATGATAGTTTTTATGCCAAGCAGTACAACGGAGTGCAAAACCCCAATAAAGCCTTAGTGAAAACCTTAGTGGCCCATGGGGTAAAATTTTATATCTGTGGTCAGAGCGCCGCTTATTTTGACTTACGCAACGCCTCTTTGTTACCGGGTGTCGATATGGCTCTGTCTGCGATGACGGCCCATGCGATTCTGGCGCAGCAGGGATTTAGTCAAAATCCGTTTTAGGGTAAATTTTTGTTTGGAAACTAGGCTCACCTTGCTATTCTGTCACTCGTAAGTTGATAATTACAGTGAAGTAAATGGAATGCTGTATCGTTCAAGGAGATGACTATGTGGGCGTTTTTAGTTGAACAGCCTAACCTACCTTACACTATTGCCTTCGCCTGCGTGCTTGTCCTTGGTGTGTTTGAAGCCTTAGCCCTAGTCATAGGGCTAAGCATGATGAGTGCGCTCGACCAATGGGTTCCCGCCGATGTGGATTATGATGCCGAGATTGGCGGCACTGGCCTGACGGGGATTGCGGGCTGGTTGTGTCTAAATCGATTACCCTTGCTTATCTGGTTTGTGCTGGCACTGACTAGCTTTGCGCTTGTCGGTTATATTGCAAATTACCTGAGCTTGCTATTCACGGGCGTCTTGTTACCCCAACTCTTTACCTTACCGATTGCCGTGGTTGGTAGTGCGTTTGCCTGTCGCTATCTCGGGCGGATATTGGCCGATCTGCTCCCTAAGAATGAGTCTACTGCCATATCCCTCGATGATTTAAGCGGTTATGTCGGCACTATCACCCTAGGCTGCGCCATGAAGGGCATGCCATCGGAAGCCGTGGTGCGCGATAAACATCAACAAAAACATTATGTATTAGTCGAACCCGAAACCTCGGGGATCGAGTTTGCCAGTGGCACGCAAGTGGTGCTGCTAAAACGAGAAGGAAGAGTCTGGTCTGCGACTCGCTTTGATAATTAATTTTCCAAAGCCATTAACGAAAAAGGAAAGCAAATGGATGTGTTAAACGATGTAACCAGTTCGAGCAACTTCGTGTTGTTAGTTGCCGGAATGGTATTGATTGGCCTGATTGTGATTGGTCTGATTTTCGCCAAGTTATATAAACGTGCAACGAAGGAAATGGCCTTTGTACGTACGGGTTTTGGCGGCGAAAAAATTATTAAGGATGGCGGCGCAATAGTCCTGCCCGTGCTGCATGAAACCATCGCAGTAAATATGAATACCCTGCGTATCGAAGTGGAGAAAACCCAAAAAGATGCGCTGATCACTAAGGATAGAATGCGCGTCGATGTGAAGGCCGACTTCTATCTGCGTGTGGCGCCTAATGCTGAAGGCATTTCGATGGCGGCACAAACCTTAGGTACCCGTACCACGCGCGTGGAAGAGCTGAAAAAGCTGATGGAATCGAAGTTTGTTGACGTGTTACGTGCGGTCGCGGCGGAAATGACCATGACCGAGATGCACGAGCAGCGCGCCGATTTTGTCCAGAGGGTACAGAATAACGTTGCTAACGACCTCGAGAAAAACGGGCTAGAGCTCGAATCAGTTTCGTTGACGGGT
This sequence comes from Shewanella decolorationis, assembly GCF_004354305.1. NCBI lineage: Bacteria > Pseudomonadati > Pseudomonadota > Gammaproteobacteria > Alteromonadales > Shewanellaceae > Shewanella > Shewanella decolorationis. The sequence goes on from NZ_CP037898.1 coordinate 1,142,489, forward strand.
TTTGACCAAACTGACCTGCAATTCTTCAATGAGAATAACGCGTTTGACGCCGAAGGTCGTGCGCGTTTAGCTAAGATCATCGAAGAAAAACGTAAAGAGACCAACGATATTCAGCAGGAAAACCGCATCAAGATCGAGCAGCGTAACCTCGAGGCTGAAAAAGAATCGCTGGAGATTGAAAAGGCCGAAGAAGAAGCACGCCTCATTCAGCAGCAGTCGCTCGAATTTAAGCGTGCTGAGCAAAAAGCGGAAATTATTAAGCAAAAAGAAAACAAGGCCCGTGAAGAACGCGAAGCTGAAATTGCCAAAGAGCGCGCAATCGAAACTGCGGAAATCGAAAAGACCAAAGACATCGAAACCCGCGAGATTGAAAAGCGCAAATCTATCGAGCAGGCGCGTATTCAGCAGCAACGTGATATCGAAGTTGCCGAGCAAGAAAAACACATCGCGGTAGCCGCGAAGTCGGAAGAAGAGTCTGCTGCCCGCGCCCGCGCCGCCGAAGCGGAAAAGACCAAGGTAGAGAAAGAAGAAGCGGTTATTACGGTGCGCCAAGTGGCAGAGGCGAATCGTCGTAAAGAGATTGAAGTGATCGACGCTCGCAAAGAAGCGGAGCGCGATGCGGTAGGGGTGACAGTGCAAGCCGAGGCGGAAAAACGTGCCGCCGAAGACAGATCGAGCGCGATTCTGATTGAAGCCCGCGCTAGTGCCGATGCCAAGAAACTGCAAGCCGAGGCCGACGAGAAGGTCTATGCGGTTGAAGCGGCGGGTAAACAAGCTCTGTACGAAGCCGAAAACGTGCTGCGTGATGAGCAAATTGCGCTGCAAAAATCACTCGCTATCTTAAAAGCACTGCCTGAGATTGTCGCGCAGGCGGTTAAACCACTGGAAAACATTGAAGGCATTAAAATCCTTCAAGGTTATGGCGCTGGTAATCAATTGGCATCGGGAGCTGATGGCGCGGTCGCGCATCAAGGCGGTATCGCCGAGCAAGTGACTAGCGCAGCGTTAAACTACCGCGCCAATGCGCCAGTGGTCGATGCCATGCTGCGGGAGTTAGGCTTAGTGCAATCGGAATCAGGCACTTTAAATGACTTACTCAATGGCAATAATGCCTTAACCACCGAAGCCTTAAATGTCGTCAAGTCGGCAAATAGCGGATTAAATGGTTATAGCCAGCAACATACAGTGATAGAGCCTAAGATAAGTAATTGATATTGATAGTTTAGTGTAAAGCGCCTGCGGGCGCTTTTTTTATGCCAGTAACCGCAGCGCCAATATGTAGTATTCCACTATTACCCTAAATTTAATGGTCGGAGTAGAGTGAAATCCGTTGTAGCGTTTCCCCTGACTAAGTAAAAGGAGTTTTTTATGGCCAATATTTTGATTATCGCTGGTGATTTTGTTGAAGATTACGAGCTAATGGTGCCGTTCCAAGCCCTGCAAATGGTGGGTCACAGCGTAACGGTTGTTTGCCCTGATAAAGTGGCGGGGCAAACCATTAAAACGGCTATCCATGATTTTGAAGGCGATCAAACCTATACCGAAAAACCAGGACACTTATTTGCCCTGAATGGCAACTTTGCTGGTACCAACGCCAGTGATTTTGATGCGCTGCTGCTTCCCGGTGGCCGTGCGCCCGAGTATTTACGCCTAAACCCTGCGGTGATTGCCTTAGTGGCGGAATTTTCAGCCCAAGATAAACCCATTGCGGCCATTTGCCATGGGGCGCAGTTACTGACGGCGGCAGATGTAGTGAGAGGCAAGAAAGTGTCAGCCTATCCAGCTTGTGCGCCAGAGGTGAAACAAGCGGGCGCCGAGTATTGCGAGATTGAGGTGACGGCGGCAATCACCGATGGCAAGTTAGTGACGGCGCCCGCATGGCCTGCACATCCTGCATGGTTGGCGCAGTTTAACAAGTTATTGAATTAACGATATTCATCTAACGTTATTTATGGCATAACAGTTCGGGTAGGGCTTAATACCAATCGTATTAAATATCTGTTCATTCAGCGGGAGTTAAACTTAGACAAGGCGAAGGCTTGAAGGCATAGTAGCGCTCTGTCGAAAGCCTTAAACGCAGTATAAAGCCCGTTCAACACCGCCCTTCGGGAGCCTCACAGGCATCTCACTCCGGTGTTACATTGACTTAAAAGGGAATAACCATTTCTTCGTCAATGCGCCTTGGATTGAGATGCTTGTGAGGCTCTGAACTGATTAGATATTTAATGTGATTGGTATAAGTTGAGTATTCGCTTGGGACTTAAGCTAAGCGCAATGCTGGAACAAAGCGCAATCGCCGCTTGGGGAGTGATATTGTGTGTGAAATCTATTCCGGTGCCGAACCCGAACTGTTTGAACTCAAAACCCGCTCTATTCGAATCGATGGGGTCGTGACGAGCGTGCGGCTCGAGGCGATTTTTTGGCAGATTATTGAAGAGATTGCTGAAGATGCCGAGCTGAGTGTGGCGGTGTTTTTAACCCGAATTTACCGAGAGGTGTTAACTCGCCACGGAGAGGTGGCTAACTTTGCCTCTTTGTTGCGGGGGGCCTGCACTACCCATCTTAATCAGGGGCAGCGTTTGGTGTTAAAGCCTAAGGTTGCGCTAAACGCCAAATCCTCTTGAATATCCATTTCATCTCTACGATTTGAAAAGACCAAGCTAGCTACGTTAGTGCAGAACTAGTTTCTTGTGAGCACCTAAAAACATGAGCTTTTTCGCTTTAGCTCGCAAAGGCTTGGGTATATTTCTGGATAATCTGTTCCACTTTCCCATTGGCTTTTAGCTGCGCTATCGCGTGATTGAGGGCGGGCAGTAAATCGGCATGTTCTTTACGTAGCCTTAGCACCAGCACCCCATCGGAGTGCACTGCGGCTAATCCTACGGGGATCTTAAGCTTATTCGACCAATATAAGGCGGGATAGTTACCCGAGATAATCGCCGTGATGCGGTGTTTATCTAACGCCTTAATCAGCTCTTGCTCCGAGGTAAAATCGACACGGATAAACTCCTTGTCGTCATGGTACAAATATCCCCTGACTGTACCGATTTGCTTGCCTTTAATCTCACTGATTTCTTTAAAGGATTCAACATTTTCGGGTCTGGTCACCACGTATTCTGTGATCGGCATGATGGGATCGGATTTAACAAATAAGGGACCCAAATCTTGGTTTTCAAACCAACTGGGGCTGACCACATCAAAATCTAATTGACCCGTTTCAAGGGCGTTGTTTGTCCGTTTGGGCGGCAAGGAAAGGTTTTCGCCCTCAATATTCGCTAAGGATAAAATCTGCGGGATTAATTCAGTAATCATTCCCGGAGCATCGGGTTGATTGGCAATAAAATACGGATACCAAGAATACGAACCAGTAATGTTGTACTTGAGTTGTTCTGCATAGGACTGAGGGATAAACAAAATCAGTAACAAAACGCCTTTAACGAGCCAACGATAGAGAATACTTCCTTTACCCATCTAGTCCTTCACTCCTTGGTTGATCGAGCTTAGTAATTACTACGCTACATTGTATTCTTTCGTTGTGAAAAAATTGTTATCTGTAGCGCAGTTTTCCTATTCAAGCAGTTTTCAGTCCTTAAACCAAGAGTTGGCACAATGCAGGTAGCTGATTTTTAGGGTAAACTTGATAGGTCTTATGGTGTTTAATCAGGCTAGTTTTCTTATTGCCCAGACTTATCAACAAACCATGGGAGAGGGCGACTTGAGTCAACAGCTGCTCATCGGCGCGAACATACAAGTTGATGGGCTTGATAAGCTGATTGTCTTGAATATGTTGAGTAAACTCTTTTACATCAATCACTAAGCTCGATTGGCCATCGGCGTCCAGCTTGAGTTTGGTGTTAATTTCAGTGTCGGTAAACACTAGCCATTCGAGTTGGGTTAACTCGGCAATCATAGCGTTTAATGCCGTACCTAACTCCACGTGTGAGTTTTCAACACTCTCATATTGATGAACAATTCTCTCCAATAATCGCTTAAGTTCGGCGCCAGCACCTTGACTGCGAGCCATACGGATCCATGCCGTGAGATCGTTGGCCACCAGTTTCGAGAAACGCTTTTCTTTGAGCGCCTCAACCATCCAGTTACACAGAAAATGACTCTCCTGCGCGGCAGTTCGTTGGGCTTTTTTAGCTTGGGCTGAGGCGGTTAAATCCGCAAGACCCGCGCGGGCGAGTTCGAGTACGGCTTGGTTATAGGTTTGAGAATTCATTGTGGCTCCGCCGCGGGCTAAAGGATTGATCTAATGGAACGTGTGGTATCGATTGCGGCCAAGCTAGTTTAGCAAAGCAGCCGCTAAATCGATAACGATTCTTAGCGGCTGCTTAGATGAGGGATAGATTATTCTGGCGAACCCACGAGGCTGGCGGCCAAACATGTTCCCATGGATTGGGTGGCTGAGGCTGTGCAACAAACTGGCAGGGCATAACTTCGAACCCGTCGTTTCCCTGCAGAGCAAGCTGTTTGGTTGGTTCTAGGCATTGGTTTGATGCGTAACCGCTCGATTCAGCAAGTCTGTGATACGCTCTCACTGGCCTTTCCCGACGCCAAGGGGGAGCTCCCGCCACTGGCGACCAGTAGCATCATCAAAGCCAAAGAAAAGTTGGGTTCAGAGCCCATGCGTTATCTGTTCAAAACAACCGCTGCACAGTGGGAAACACAGTGTGAATTTGATGAGATAGCNGGATTGAAATTGCTCAGTGTTGATGGGACGTATTTTAAGACGCATAACACTGAAGAAAACCATCACTTTGGCTTTGCACAAAGCACGGCTTCTTTTCCTTCTGTGCTGGCTGTCACCTTAATGTCTACTCGCAGCCACTGACTTTCTGATGCGGNTTTCGGGCCTGTTACCCACNGTGAAATTCACTACGCACAGCAATTGGTTGGCTCAGCTCCCGAGCATTCGCTCACGTTGTTTGACCGTGGGTTTATGTCTGCCGAATTGCTCATCAGCTGGCAAGGAAGCGGGACTAACACCCATTGGTTAACCCCGATAAAGTCTAAGACCCGCTATAGCATTATCGAGTCATTCTCAGAGTATGACCATCTGGTTGAGATGCCGGTATCACCCCAAGCTAAACAACAAGCGCCTTATCTGGGGGAGNGCTGGCAAGCCCGCCTTATCCTTATNCCATCACCCAAAGGTGATATCAAAGGGTTTATCACGTCCTGCCTATGTCCCGACACTTATCCAGTGAACGATTTGCTCAAGGTGTATTGGCAGCGATGGGAGATAGAGAGGGNTTNTGGTGAGCTGAAGCAATATCAACTGGAAAATAAACCTGTCCTGCGCAGTAAGAAGAAGGATGGGGTGTATCAAGAATNATGGGGGATCTTGACGACCTACAATATTGTTCGGCTAGAGATGGCTGCCATGGCAGTGCAGCATCAAGTTGAGCCACAGAGAATAAGTTTCATTAATGCCCTGTTTTTAATCCANGATGAGTTTGGTTGGAGCGACAGAGGGAGTCCNGGAGCGATCCCACAGCACTTAAAACGACTGAGGGAAAATGGCAAAAGGTTGATTTTACCCCCGAAGAGGAAGCGGCCCAGCTACCCGCGTGTGGTGCTCAAGAAAACGGTGAAATATCCAAGTAAAAATGCCACTCGCTCTTAAGCGAGTGGCATTATGTAAAATACAGCCCTTTTTAGTGTAGATGCCGTGATTAGGCTTCTAACTTAGCAAACTCGGCTTTTTGCTCTTTTAGTTTGTCCATATCGCGGGTCAAATCGGCCATCTTAGCGCGCTCTTTATCAATGACGGCTGGCGGTGCTTTCGCCACGAAGCCTTCATTCGATAATTTACCTTCGATACGAGCAATCTCTTGAGTCAGCTTCTCAAGCTGCTTGTCGATGCGAGCTATTTCAGCAGCCACATCCACCAGACCTGCCATCGGAATTAATAATTCCATTTCGCCAATCAGACCTGTGGTCGACATAGGCGCCGTTTCACCTTCGCCAAGAATCGTCATGCTCTCTAAGCGCGCAAGCGTTGTGAAGAAGGCTTGGTTAGCTTCAACACGGGCTTGGTCTTGGGCACTCACGCCACGCAGCAGGGCGTTTAATGGCTTAGAAGGCGCGATATTGAGCTCTGCACGGATATTACGTACTGCAACAATCACTTGCTTAACCCACTCTAGGTCGGCCATCGCGGTCGCATCTACTTTGGCGGCATCATAGCTTGGGAATGGTGCCAGCATGATGGTGTCGCCTTGGGCGCCAGTCAGTGGTTTAACGCGTTGCCAGATGGTTTCAGTGATGTATGGCATCATTGGGTGCATCAGACGTTGCATCGCTTCTAACACATTGACCAACGTATGGCGGGTGCCGCGCATTTGCGCTTCATTGCCGTTTTGCAGTACTGGCTTAGTTAACTCTAAGTACCAATCGCAGAACTGGTTCCAAGTGAACTCGTACAAGGTGTTGGCTGCGAGGTCGAAGCGGTAGTTTGCCATGTGGTCGTCGTAGGTTTTTACGGTTTGGTTGAATAAACCGATGATCCAGCGATCCGCCAGTGACAGTTCCATCTCACCGCCTTGGTAATCCGGTGAGTTCGGGCCGCAATCTTGGCCTTCGGTATTCATCAGCACGTAACGTGATGCGTTCCAAAGCTTGTTACAGAAGCTGCGGTAACCGTCTAAACGCTTCATATCCCAGTTGATATCACGGCCAGTTGATGCCATTGCCGCTAGAGTAAAGCGCAGGGCATCAGTACCGTGGGCTTCGATACCATTTTCAAACTCTTTACGGGTGCTCTTTTCAATCTTGGCGGCCAGTTGTGGCTGCATCATGTTGCCAGTACGTTTTTCAACGAGGGCTTCTAGATCGATACCGTCAATCATATCCAATGGGTCAAGTACGTTGCCCTTAGATTTTGACATCTTGTTACCCGCTTCATCGCGGATAAGGCCGGTCACATAAACGGTTTTAAAGGGCACCTGTGGCTTACCGTCTTCATCTTTGATAAAGTGCATGGTCATCATGATCATACGGGCAACCCAGAAGAAGATGATGTCAAAACCCGTTACCAACACGTCGGTTGGATGGAAGGTTTTTAAATCTTCAACATTGTCAGGCCAGCCTAAGGTCGAGAATGTCCACAGGGCAGAGCTGAACCAAGTATCCAGTACGTCTTCATCTTGGCGCAGGGCGATAGCATCATCGATATTGTGCTTAGCACGCACTTCAGCTTCTGTGCGGCCGACATAGACCTTACCGTTGGCATCGTACCAAGCAGGGATGCGGTGACCCCACCATAATTGGCGAGAGATACACCAATCTTGAATGTCGCGCATCCAAGAGAAGTACATGTTTTCGTATTGCTGTGGCACGAACTTAATATCGCCATTTTCAACGGCTTCGATTGCGGTTTTGGCCATAGGCGCAACGGCAACGTACCATTGGTCGGTCAGCATTGGTTCGATAACCACGCCTGAGCGGTCACCGTAGGGCACTTTTAGGCCGTGTGGCGCGATTTTTTCGAGCAGACCTAAAGTTTCAAACTCTGCCACAATGGCATCACGGGCTTTGAAACGATCTAAACCTGCATAACGCTCTGGCAGGCTGCCATCTAAGCTAGTATTGATTGTGCCATCAGTATTGACGACTTCGGCGGATGCACGAATGGCTGCATCTAAGGTCAACACGTTGAACATAGGAAGTTTGTGACGTTTACCGACTTCATAGTCGTTAAAGTCGTGGGCAGGGGTGATCTTCACACAGCCTGTACCAAACTCCATGTCTACATAGTCATCGGCAACGATAGGGATGCGACGATTAACGATAGGCAGCAGAATAAATTTGCCGATCAGTGCTTGATAACGCTCATCGTCTGGATGAACAGCTACTGCGCTATCACCCAGCATAGTTTCAGGACGCGTGGTGGCGACTTCGAGGTAATCTTTACCGTCTGCGGTCAGCTCGCCGTCGGCTAATGGATAACGCAGATGCCACATGTGGCCTTGCTTTTCTTTGTTTTCCACTTCGAGATCTGAAATCGCGGTGTGCAGCTTAGGATCCCAGTTCACTAAGCGTTTACCACGGTAAATCAAATCGTCTTCATAGAGACGGACAAACACTTCTTGAACGGCTTTAGACAAGCCTTCGTCCATAGTGAAACGCTCACGGTCCCAATCCACAGAGGCGCCCATACGACGTAGCTGCTTAGTGATGGTGCCACCCGATTGCGCTTTCCATTCCCATACTTTTTCCATAAAGGCATCGCGGCCAAGGTCATGGCGGCTCTTGCCTTCTTCGGCTTCAAGCTTACGCTCAACCAGCATTTGAGTCGCAATACCCGCATGGTCAGTACCGACTTGCCATAGGGTGTTTTTGCCCTTCATACGTTGGTAGCGGATCAGGGTATCCATGATGGTATCTTGGAAAGCGTGGCCCATGTGCAGGCTACCCGTCACGTTGGGTGGCGGGATCATGATGCAATAGTTGCCCTGTGAGGCATCGCCGTGGGGCTTAAAGTAACCTTGCTCTTCCCAGTTTTGGTAAAGAGCCTGCTCAATGGACTGAGGATCGTATGTTTTTTCCATGGGAACGTATCTGTCTCAAGCTAAATTAAGTGGATGTGTTGCTAAATTCTGGGTTGTTAATTCAATCCCTAAGCCACGATATTGACGGTAGCGTTCACGTGCTATCGCTTTATGTTGGTCGTCATTAGCCACAAAATCGAAGATTTGACCAAAGTTTACCGCAAACGGAGGCACTTGGTCTGCAAGATTAATCAGAAGTTGGCGACTTTTGTTTGGACCGAGTCTGTCAAAACCGATTTCAACGGGTGAGCCTGTGGTGGGGCCTTCACCTTTGAGGTTATGGGGGACAAATGCACTGGGTTCAAACTGCCATAGTAACTCGTCGATTTCAAAGGCGATGTTCTTGTCCTGACAGTGAATATAGACCTGCTGCTGGTTTATAAATCCCTGTTGGGCTAGGCGGCAAGCCAATTGATACATGTCACTAAGGGCCGTGTTCTCGCCCATCGGCGGTAGTAAATAAAACAGCGCTTGAGTCATGATTTCAATGCCTTGCTTTAAGTTATAGACGAACGGGTTAGTCTACACTAAAACTTGTGCTGGGTTAACGTTTAGCTCTGGGGTTTTTCGCGGGAGATTGAGGGATGGGGAGTTGGCTTAAACCTTTACTGTGGCAACTAAGCACAGCTTAAGCATAAGGCTAGAGCTTATATGTGAATGGTTAAACGATTATGGGAGCTGGGGATATAAAAGCAAAGCGCACCCGAAGGTGCGCTGGTTGAAAAGCTGGTCAAACAAACTATTCCTCCTAGGTTATTGAGCATTGTTATTAAAGGATTTATTGACGCTTTGTGAATAAACAAACAGATATCACATTAGATTTTGCTTATTCAGCAGTTAACTCACTATTTCAACTTACTATTACACTTCAGAATATAAATAAAGGAATCTGGCCTATATTAGTACTCAAAAAGGTACTGGGTATTTTGCTGTTAAGCAGCTCGCCTTGTTCCGTGTTATCTAAATTCTTTTTTACACACTACTTGCTACTTGTAATATGCCTACTTGCTCATATTACCGATAACGCTATTAACCTCCTCATATTGTTTGACTGTTAAGAAGCTAATTCACCTAAAATGGTCTTTCATGGAACCTATGTGTTTCTATTGCTAACGTCCTCCTCTTGATTGTTACATTCGGGCTTGAAGAGTGTGTAAGACTAAAACTGGCAATACGATGTAGTAGGTTACTCCTTAATGATCGACTCGTGTGTTAACACCCATTAGTGCGTTTATCGTTAGTTGTTGGTTATCTGTCTCTACTTTTTAGTAACCTCGCATCTCATTGATAATCAGAGGGAAAAACGCATAAATATTACAGCTTGGCGTTACCGAATTTATGTGGCCGTCTTAATATGACTGCCCTAATGTGACTGTCTTAATGTAACTGTCTTAATGTAACTGTCTTAATGTAACGGCCTGTGTCACTGTTTTTGAGTGTGAGTTTAGTGTGGCGGCGTACTCCTTCTTGTGGTGATATTTAACTGTTTTAAGTTGAAATTCACATCACTTCGATTCTGCTGTCACTTAGTAAAGTGTAGTAGTTATTTAAAGGTTCACACTCTTTTTACTGACCATTAGGATGGTCTATCAAACTTTTGCTAAAAAATGTGACCTATTAAACCTTATCTACTTTATGCTCTCGAAGTGATGTGGTCTCGCACTAACATCGAGTAACTTAAGCTGCATCTTCCTCCTCGTAATCATCCTCGACATTAACAGCATCTTCGGGATGAGCAATGGATGCGAAACGTTGTGCTTCAGGCTTATGGGTTAATCGATTGAGTTGTTTCTCTAATTTTTGACCCATGGCTGTAATGGCTGCATAAAGATTGTCGTGTTTTGCTTGAGCAAAAAGTTCTCCATTTGGGATACCAACCGATGCTTCAATTTTGAAACCAGGTTTCTCCTCTGTGATGATGACATGGGGATTAATCAACTGCACATCGTGCCTAGAAAGTTTATCAAAGCGGCTTTCAATGCGTTCACGGATTGGGGCAGTGACTTCTAGTTGTTTGCTCGTAATCTTTAGCATATGTTGCACCTTCTATTTGTTTCCTTCGATTTCAGATTACCAATCTACACCCTTAAAAACGAGATCTAAATCACATTTTTAGCCCTGTTTAGTTCTGTTCGTTGGTTATTTGATCGCTTAGACAAATCTCGCGGATTCTTGGTCGAAAAGGCTTGTATTGGCTATCGGAACAGGCCATATTTGATGGGATAACTACGCAGTCTTTCCTATCATTTACTTATCTTTACTTTAAGTTTTTCATTAGATCCCGATAAAATACCTTCACTTATTTCATTGTTCAGTCGAGTGGCAGGTATTATGGAAACCGAACATATCAAAGTTAAAGTCTGGGATTTACCCACACGCTTTTTTCACTGGGGCATGGTGGCCCTCATGGCCTTACTCTGGTGGAGCGCCGAAGTGGGTGAAATGCAATGGCACCAGATCTTTGCCTATAGTCTGTTGATCTTGATTGGCTTTCGGCTTTTATGGGGCTTGATTGGCAGTGATACTGCGAGATTTAGTCACTTCGTGCATCATCCAAAGGTGGTGTTTGAGTATTTGAAAGACGTTCGCGCAAAGGGCGTGTCAGTGGTCTTAGGGCATAATCCGATAGGCGGTTATATGGTGATTGTGTTGATTGCCATTATCAGCTTACAGCTAATCACTGGGTTGTTTGCTACCGATGATGTGTTTACTGAAGGTCCACTGTACAGTTATGTGAGCTCTGATACTGCTTCGTTTCTCACTTGGTTACATAAGATGAATTTCAACCTGATCTTAGCCTTGAGTGCTGTGCATGTGTTGGCGGTTGTGGTACACGCCATTAAAGGTGACAAATTAGTGGGAGCTATGCTCAGTGGTTACAAACGTGTGCCTAAGATTGAGTACGCCAAAGCAGAATCTGAATTAGTTTTCAAATCACAGTGGCTGGCCTTAATCGTGCTGTTAATTATTGCTGGGTTGGTGTTTACCTATTTGATGTGGCCCATAGTGCAAGTGCTCTAGCAAATGCTCAATATTAAAAAAGCCTGCATGGTAGCAGGCTTTTTTATTAGACATGGCAACTCGCCATTAGTCTTTTTTGTAAACGTCGTGACAACCTTTACAGCTCTTGCCTGTGTTCATAAAGGCTTGCTTAATTTCAGCTTGGTCACCTTTTTGAGCCACAGTCGCTAAAATAGCTGCATTTTCTTGGAAGGTTTTCATCTTGGCGTCAAAGTCAGCCTTGTCTTGCCAAACTTTGGCTAGCGCTTCGGTATCGCCTTTATCTGACCCTTCAATAAAGCCTTCGAAAGGAATGTGCGAAAGTGCGGCGACATTGTTGGCACGCATTGCGAAGGTTTCAGCTTCGAAAGGTTTTTTGCCTTTCATCATGGCGCCCATATCGCCAAAGTTATAAGCAATCAGGCTAAATGCAGATTGGCGATATTCAATCGCATCCTTTGCATCTTCAAAATTGTGTGCTTGTGCAGCTGAAGCCAATAAGGTACCGGCAACGAGAGTCAGGAGTAATTTTTTCATCGTATTCTCACAAATTAGCGTCGAAGTGTGACATTGCTCTGCTATTGTACACAAATTAACTTAATGTACTAGAAGCAATTTTGTCAGTTTTTGTCTAGATAGATGGGATAAACGTAACAAGTTATTTGCCGGAAGAGTAAATCTGCTAAACTGCCGTTGTAATGCTTAAACAATACTACTGGGGCGATTATGCGAGCCAATTGGGACTTAGTTTTAGAGAAAATTTTGAGCCATGGAAACTATGATGAGCTCTCGGTATTGTTCCATTTATTGCTAACAGAAGAAGAACGTAGCGCTATCGCTGGGCGATTAAAGGTATTCCAATTATTGCTCGATGGTGAGATGAGTCAACGGCAGATCGCGGCTGAATACGAGGTCAGTATCGCCACTATTACACGCTGTTCAAACTATTTAAAGAATATGGCCCCAAGTCATAGGGAAAAAATTCAACAGCTGATTAAGGCATGTTAGCGATTTATGTTTTTTATCGCAATTTAACAGGTATGTATCCCATTAAAGATAAGCTCTATGCAATGAAGTGATTCGATATAAACAGACGACGTAACCGAAACCCTATCCTTAGGGAGCGGCTTTACTTTAAGTTGCAAAGGGCGCACGTCATTTGAATAGAAAAAATCGTACTCCCTCGATGAACTTGCAAACCCATAAAATGCAATTTCAAATGTATCTACGCTCTAAACAGCGATTCTGCTAATGACTAGGGCGTGTTGACGTTTCAGGGTTATTTTTGCAGCCGTTTGGCAAGCTCTTGCTCTTACTTTCGGTCATAAGTGCCGCTCGTCATTTGAGTAGAACAATTACACCTTACCCCTCGTTTCGCGAGCAAGTGCTTGCCAGAACGAACAAAATCTAATCTCGAAACGTTAAAACAGCCTAAATTTATTGTTTAAAATTGAGGTGACACAGGTAGTTTATGTCGACGATAAAGCGAGCGTCTTATAAGAATATAAAAGCTGTAGCTTAGTAATAGAATTGCCAGTAAGGGATAAAGACTTTTAGGGAAAAACTTAAAAATAACTAAGGCAGTAAAGAGATAGATAAAGGGTAAATAATCATAAATCGCTGTTGGCATATAGCCCGTTTTTCTACGTTTTACGGGATCAGTGCGCCGATTTTGTGAGCGTAGATTGTAAATTCTAGCCCCGAGAAGAAACACAATCACGGCTGCCATTAAAGCATACTCTGGGTCGAGTAACATAAAACTTACGCAACCTAAGGCCATATAACCATAGGGCAAAGCTTCATATACAGGTTTTGATAACATATGCACTCCGTCGCGAGGTGAAGGTGTATTGGTTTTAACATTCTGATTTTAAAGTTTAAAATGCTAAATCTATCTAAAACGTCCCTATTTGTGGTTAGATTATAAACATTTGCCTATAAAAAAAGCACCTCCTTATGTAAGGAAGTGCTTCATTATCTTGCTCAGGATAGTGAGCTTTAGGCGCTAAGGCCTAGATTAGCCGCGACAGCCGCAACCGCCATTGCCATCACAACCTGTTTTTGGTGTGTCGCACGCCTCATGATCGTGGTCATGGTGGTGATGACCATGGTCATCAGAACCGCCACAGCAGCCACCCGCATCATGAGCTGAACCACCACAGCATCCGCCACCGTGGTCATGATCATGGCTGTGTCCATGGCTGCCACATCCGCCGTGGGCATGGATATGACCATGGGCAACTTCTTCCGCTGTTGCTGCGCGAACATCGATAATTTCAATGTTGAAGCTCAATGCTTGGCCCGCTAAAGGATGGTTGCCATCAACGATAACGACATCGTCTTTGACTTCGACAACTTGCACTGGGCGTTGACCCATTTCTGTTTCGGCAATAAAGCGCATGCCAGGAACGATATCTTCGATATCACCGAACGCTTCTAATGGCACGGCTTGACGCAGACCATCATGGTAAGGACCGTAAGCTTCTTCAGCACTGATTGTCACATCCAGTGTTTCGCCCTTGGTTTTACCTTCTAATGCAGCCTCTAAACCTGGGATGAGGTTTTCTGCACCGTGCAGATATAACATTGGTTCGGCATCAAAAGAGTCTTCTAAAAGTCTGCCTTCTTGATCTGATAAACGGTAATGAATGGTTACCGCGCTGTGTTGGGTGATCTTCATATCGCCTCCGGTTCGGAATGTGCGCGCATAATAACGTGCTTTTGGGGCGCTGGCGATAATTTGAAGTTGCTTATGTTAGATATCGCACAGCTTTTTGTTGGCGTGATGAACAGTCATTTGGTGAAGAATTTACGCCAAATTGTTGATGGTTATCGCTTGCGGTTTGTTGGTCTCGAAAGTGGGTTTACATCGCTTAATCTAAAGGCGTTACGATATGGTTGATATAATTTATTGAATTTTAATGTTTAAAAACAGATGTATTTGTGCGGCATTACGTTTACGTTAACAGTTTTCTATTGATGAAATCGCATTTTTACCCTAGGAAAACTTGATAATATTGAATGTTAAGGTGTCAATTTATGGCTGTGAAAGATTTGTTTATAAATAATCCAGTTTGGGGGTTGACAAGATTAGGTGAAAAAGGCAATTCTGTTTTACATCACATTGACATGGATTAGCCCAAACGTATGCATAGCCTAGGTTTTGTAGTAATTACCATTATTACAACCACCACTACAACCAGAGTGGGGGCGGGCTGATACACCCTAAAGAATTTAACGACGAGCCCGCTTCCCACAAAGAAGCGGGCTTTTTTGTTTCTAGCTTATGTTTCTTAGTCGGGCGCGGTACAGGAGATCAAGATGAAAGTTATGAAATTTGGTGGTACCTCGCTGGCAAATTGGCAGCGATTTTCAATGGCGGCGGATATCGTTGCCAAAGCGGCGAAAGCAGAACCAGTTGCTACAGTGCTCTCTGCGCCCGCGACAGTGACAAACGCCTTGCTAGAAATGGTCGATGTGGCGGTGAAAGGGGAAGATTATTCGCCAGTCATTCAACATGTTGAACGGGTGTTTACCTCGCTCTATCAAGATGCGGTCAGTTCTGGACTCTCAAGCAGTCAAAGCGAAGTGTTGTTCGCCGGACTAAGCGCGCAGCTTGCGCGTTGGCAGGACAGATTACGCGGTATTACGCTGCTGCAGGAATGCCCTGATGGTATTCGCGCCGAGATTGTGGTTGCGGGCGAGCGTTTGTCTGCTGCGTTGATGGAGCAAGTCATGCTGGCCAAAGGCATCACTTCGGCGCAGCTGGACCCACGTGAGCTGTTTTTAGGCCGTGGTCGTCCGCTCGAGTCCGTGGTGGATATTGCCGTCAGTAAACCGCGATTCAAAAATCTTGCCCTCGATGAGAAGCGCGTTTGGGTAATGCCTGGCTTTACCGCCGCCGATGAAGACGGCAAGGTCGTGACCTTAGGCCGTAACGGCTCAGATTACTCCGCTGCCGTGCTGGCCGCTTGTTTAGATGCTTCAAGTTGTGAGATTTGGACCGACGTTGACGGCGTATACAACACAGATCCTCGGGTTGTCACCGATGCTAAGTTGTTGTCACAGCTCAGTTATCAAGAGGCGATGGAGCTGTCTTACTTTGGCGCTAAGGTGCTGCATCCTAAAACCATTGCGCCTATCGCTCAGTTTCATATTCCCTGTTATATCAAGAACAGTTTTAACCCCGATGCGCCCGGCACTCTGGTATCGAATCAGGCCGATGAAAGCGGTTTGCAGGTGAAGGCCATTTCTAATCTGGATAATCAAACCATGTTTGATGTATCAGGCCCCGGCATGAAGGGCATGGTCGGCATGGCGAGCCGCACACTGGCGGCGATTTCCCGTAGTGGTGTTTCCGTGTCACTCATCACCCAGAGTTCTTGCGAATACAGCATCAGCTTTTGTGTGGCGACCAGTGAGTCCGCCAAGGTGAAGTCGGCGCTAGAGCAGGAATTTGAGTTAGAAATCAAAAGTGACTTACTCGAGCCAATCGAAATGCGCCATGACTTGGCAATTGTCTCCTTGATCGGTGATGGAATGCGTACCCATAAAGGTGTGGCAGCACGGTTCTTCCAAGCGTTAGCGCAGGCGAGTGTGAATATCATCGCGATTGCCCAAGGCTCCTCCGAGCGTTCTATTTCAACGGTGATCGAACAGCGTAAGACCAAACATGCGGTCGCCGCCTGTCATCAGGGTTTTTTCGATGTGCAGCAGTATTTGGATGTGTTTTTAGTGGGTTGTGGCAATGTTGGTGCAGGCTTACTCGAGCAAATCAAACATCAGGCGAGTGTGTTAAAAGAGCAGCACATTAGCATACGTGTATGCGGCATAGTCAATTCAAGCAAGATGTTACTCGATAGTGCGGGTATCGATTTAAACAATTGGCAAAACCTGCTTGCCGACAGTCAGCAGCCAAGCGATCTTACGGCGCTTCTGGCTTGGGTGAAAGAGCAACAATTATTAAACCCTGTGCTGGTGGATTGTACTTCAAGCGATCAAGTATCGAACCAGTATTTAGAGGTGATGAACGCGGGCATGCACGTAGTGACGCCGAATAAAAAGGCCAACACTCGCGATTACGCCTATTACCAAGCTTTGCGTCAAACAGCATTAAAGCAACGTCGTCAGTTTCTGTATGAGACCAACGTGGGCGCCGGATTACCCGTTATCGATAACTTGAAAAAACTGTTATTCGCTGGCGATAAGTTACACAAGTTTAACGGTATTTTGTCAGGCTCCTTATCCTTTATCTTCGGTAAACTCGATGAGGGTATGACGCTGTCAGAGGCGACTAAACTGGCGCGGGAAAAATGCTTTACCGAGCCCGATCCCCGTGATGATTTAAGTGGTATGGATGTGGCGCGTAAAGTGCTGATCTTGGCCCGTGAAGTGGGTTTGAAACTTGAGCTAAGTGATATCGTTGTCGACTCAGTCTTGCCCGACGATTTTGATGATTCTGGCGATGTGGAAAGTTTTATGGCGCGTTTACCTGAGGCTGATGCCGCGATTGCGGCGCGAGTGGCAGAGGCGAAAGCGCAGGGCAAAGTGCTGCGTTACGTGGGGCAGATTGAAGAGGGCGCGTGCTATGTGCGTATCACCGAAGTCGATGCCACCGATCCGCTCTACAGCGTAAAAGGCGGTGAAAATGCCCTGGCATTCTACAGCCGTTATTATCAGCCGATTCCTTTTGTGCTACGTGGTTATGGTGCGGGTACAGAAGTGACAGCGGCAGGTGCCTTTGCCGATGTATTAAGAACCTTAAATTGGACTCGTGAGGTGAGTGTATGAGTTTGACCGTTTACGCTCCCGCCTCTATGGGTAATGTGGGTGTGGGCTTTGACTTATTGGGCGCGGCACTTGCGCCCATCGATGGCAGTTTACTCGGCGATAGAGTCACTATTGCGGCGGCGGATGCGGGAGTGAGCCTTACTCAAGTGGGTGCTTGGGCGCATAAATTACCCAACAATCCGGAGGATAATATCGTTCATCAATGTGCGGTGTTTTTCTTAAAAGCCCTTGGGAAAGAAAACCAAGGTGTGGCATTAACCCTAGAGAAAAACTTGCCCGTCGGCAGTGGCTTAGGCTCGAGCGCCAGTTCTGTGGTTGCTGCTCTTTACGCGTTAAATGAGCATTTCGAACGACCGTACGATAAACAAGCGCTACTCGAACTCATGGGCGAGTTTGAGGGCAAGATCAGCGGTAGTGTGCATTACGATAACGTTGCCCCCTGTTATTTAGGCGGCATGCAGCTGATGCTCAATGTGCCCGGTGCTATCTGCGAGGCGATCCCCAGTTTTAAACAATGGTATTGGGTGGTGGCGTATCCTGGGATTTCACTCTCAACGGCCATGATGCGTAAACTCATGCCAGAACAATACGATAAGTCCGTGGCCATCGATTTTGGGCGTTATTTGAGTGCCTTTGTGCACGCCTCTTATCAGCAAAACGCCAAGCTTGCGATTCAAGTCTTGAAGGATGTGTTGGCCGAACCTTACCGCGCGGCGGCGATACCAGGTTATGACAACGCCAGAGCGGCGCTCGCCGAATTAGGCATGTTAACCACTGGCATTTCGGGCAGTGGGCCAACGCTGTTTTCGGTGACTGATGATCTCGCGACTGCTAATGCGGCCAAGGCGTGGTTAGAGGCTCATTATTTGACCGAAGCGGGGGGCTTTGCCCATGTGTGCCGCCTCGATGAGCAAGGCACGCGTCGAGTCGATTAATTTTTCTTACTTTTAAAAGCATTAAGTCCAAGTCTAAAGGCTTGGCACTGATAAGGTCGAGTGAGCATGGAACTATATAATTTAAAACACCCTTCGCAGAAAGTGAGCTTTAAGGAAGCGGTGCAATTAGGACTCGGTAAAGACAGAGGGCTGTTTTTTCCTACTCAAATCCCAGTGTTGCACGACATTGAGGCGCTGCTGGCGATGCCTTTTGTAGAGCGTAGTAAAAAAGTGCTCGGCGCTTGGCTTGCCTCAGAGCTTGGGCAAGACGCGGTAGATAAACTAGTCGAGCGTGCCTTTAATTTCGATTTGCCTTTGGTGGCGGTCGATGAGCAGCGCTCGTGCCTCGAGCTTTTCCACGGACCAACCTTAGCATTCAAGGATTTTGGCGCGCGCTTTATGGCGCAATGCATCAATGCCTTTGCCCAAGACTCGCGCTTAACCATTTTAACAGCAACCTCGGGTGACACTGGGGCAGCGGTGGCCGATGCCTTTTACGGCCTAGATAAAGTCAATGTCGTGGTGCTTTATCCTAAGGGCAAGATCAGTGAACTACAGGAAAAAATGTTCACCACCTTAGGCAAGAACATTCACACTGTGGCAGTAGCGTCCGATTTCGATGCTTGCCAGCACTTAGTCAAACAGGCTTTTGAAGATAGCGATGTACGTGATGGCTTGCATTTAAACTCGGCCAACTCAATCAACATCAGTCGCTTACTGGCACAGATTTGTTATTACTTCGAAGCAGTCGCCCAATCGAAACAGCGCCATGAGGCCGATCCTGTGATTGCTGTGCCCAGTGGTAATTTTGGTAATCTCACCGCGGGATTATTTGCCAAAGCCATGGGCTTACCAGTTAAACGTTTTATTGCCGCCACCAACGCGAATGACACTGTGCCACGTTATTTAGAGACTGGCGATTGGCAACCTAATCCCACTCAAGCGACTATGTCCAATGCGATGGATGTGAGCGAGCCAAGTAACTGGCCGCGCGTCGAGGCCATTTGCGAGAAACTCGGTTGGCCATTGGCGGACCTAGTGGGTATTCGTTTATCAGAGGCACAAACCTCGGAGGCGCTGGCGGAGTTGCATGCCAAAGGTTATGTGTCCGAACCTCATGCGGCAATTGCAGCGAGAGCGTTAACGCTTAACTTAGTGCCTGATGAAGTGGGGATATTTTTAGGCACGGCGCATCCTGCCAAGTTTAAGGATGTCGTAGATAGAGAGCTTAACCTGGATTTACCTTTGCCAGCAGAACTTAAAGCGGTGGAGCATAAACCCATACTCTCGGCAGAATTAGCCGCCGATTTTTCTCAGTTAAAGTCACATTTATTTGCGGTGTTAAGCTGATCTTGAAAATTACTGTTAAGTAAAATATCAAGGGAGTCGATTGACTCCCTTTTTACATCTGTAAATGAACCTTAAGAGAATTAATTAAAGCTTTGCATCCGGAGCGATTATCAAACCTTTATATAACTATATGA
The DNA here is from genome assembly GCF_004354305.1 of Shewanella decolorationis. NCBI lineage: Bacteria > Pseudomonadati > Pseudomonadota > Gammaproteobacteria > Alteromonadales > Shewanellaceae > Shewanella > Shewanella decolorationis. Next base: position 1,162,256 of record NZ_CP037898.1, read on the forward strand.
ATTCAAATTCATATTTGTAACTTAGTGTATTGGTTGTCGTTAAAGGGATGTGAGTTGCTTCACGATTAAGTTGAATCGAATTCGATATGTTCACCCGTCTATTTAGGATTTAACAATTGGATCAATGATTTTGTTTAAATATGTTTTATCAGGAGCTTGCCTTATCTTTTTTCTCTCAAGTTGCGCCTTAGAACCTCCGCAATTACCACGGCGCATTAACGAAGCCTATGATTTTGAAGTGACTCACTGTGACAGTTTTGCCTTAGTCACAGGTGTGAGCCGTCATGCTGATAATCTCGCCGAGGCAAAACGTTCTGCAGCCTTGCAAGGGGAGGAGTTGGGGGGCACTCATATTGTGTGGTTACAAACCGATATGGGGGAGCCGACAAAAGTAGTGGCGATTGTGTATAAATGTTTACTTTAATTTCAGGTTAAATGACTTAGTGATTAAGTTAATGGCGGCTTGTTTGGATGCCGACTAAGCTTAGCAATGCGATGCGTTCGAATCTTATGAAATAAGAGGCTGTAAAATCATTTAAAAACAACTAGCAACGAGGCAATTACAGTGCCAAAGGGCGTTTTTCAGTTTTGCCATATCCTGCTGTTATGCGTTTTTACTTTCCCTGCTTTGGGTGCGACATCTAAGGCCGCTTCCCCTATTTGTGCCCATCCCCTTAGTGCCGGTTATAACGATTGGCCTCCCTATGCATGGCAAGACCGGCAAGGTGTAGCACAAGGGCTTGATGTTGAATTGCTTCGTAGCTTTGCCGAATATCTGGGATGTGAGATTAACTTTATCAATGTGCCTGCTAAGCGGTCCCATCAAATGCTCAAAAGTGGCACTTTAGATATGATGATGGGCGCAACTAAAACCTTCGAGCGTGAAGAATACGCTTTATTTTCTTCACCATATCGTCATGAGGAGGTTCGCCTGTTTGTGTTGGATGAAAAAAAGGACAGCATTAAGTTAAGCCAGTGGCAAGATATATTTAGTCAAAAATTAAGGCTGCTTGTACCTATTAGTGGCTGGTATGGCGCAGACTATGAGCAGACCAGAGAGCGTTTAGCGCAGGAAAACTTACTAGTATTGAGTCCTGATGTCGACAAATCGGTGCAAATGCTCACTTATGGTCGAGCTGATTTGATCATTGGTGATGCCATGGCGATGCCTTATATTGCCAGCCAACATCAAGGTATTAGGCTATCGGTACTTAATCCTATCCTAGACCATAACCAAATCCATTTAATGCTCAGCAAGCAAAGCATGTCTGTTGAACAATTGAAGCAATTTAATAAAGCTATCAAAGTGTTAACTAATAATGGGGAGGTTGCGCGGATTGTCCATAAATGGCAGCAACTATCACTGGCAAAGCAAACGAAAATAAGCAATCAGCAAAGTCCTATCGATCGCCAATATGCTGGTTTATCCAGCCTGATGTTTTCAAAGTAGCTTTATTAGACATGGCAAATGGTAAGCCTATGACACATTTGCTAAAACTTCTCTTCCCTTAAGTTACTGCCCTCTATCAAAAATTCTGTTAGCTTGATGTGCTAGTTTGCCTGACTTTGAGCTTAATGTTACAAAGTTTGCCCGCTTGAAAGTTCATTGCTAACAATAACAATAGGATAGAGATTACACATGAAACTTCGTCATTCTGTTGCCTGCTGCATGCTCGCCCTTGGCACTTTGTCCGCAGCCCACGCCATCGCTCAACCCGCCAGCAATCAAGGTTATTACCGTGCGCCAGCATTGCATGACCAAACCTTAGTCTTTACGGCCGAAGGCGATCTTTGGACTCAAACGCTCGGGCAAAAGGCGGCGACACGCTTGACCACTTTACCCGCCGAAGAGCTAGGCGCCGCCATCTCTGCCGATGGTAAATGGGTGGCCTACGTGGCCAATTATGAGGGCGCGAGTGAGGTCTATGTTATTCCTGTGGCAGGCGGTGTGGCCAAACGAGTAAGTTTCGAAAACAGCCGAGTGCGGGTGCAAGGCTGGACCGCAAAGGGCGAAGTGCTTTATTCCACCGACAGTGGCTTTGGCCCTGCAAATAATTGGATGCTGCGACTGGTGAACCCTGAAACCTTGGCGACGACCGACTTACCACTTGCCGATGCGGTGGAAGGGGTGATCGATGCCAATAATCAGTATGTCTATTTTACCCGTTTCGGCCTGCAGGTGACTGGGGATAACGCTAAAGTTTATCGCGGCGGCGCTAAGGGTGAGTTATGGCGCTTTAAACTCGGCGGCAAGGATGAGGCACAGTTACTCAGTGGTCAGCATCAAGGTTCAGTGCGTCAGCCTATGCTATGGCAAGACAGACTCTACTTTATCAGCGACAGCGATGGTAACGACAATCTCTGGTCCATGGCGCTTGATGGTAGTGATGCTAAACAGTTGACCCAATATAAAGATTGGCAGGTGCGCGGTGCTCGCATGGACCAAGGCAAAGTCGTGTTCCAGCAGGGGGCTGATATTCATGTTTTTGATATCGCTTCCGCCAAAGACTCATTATTGGATATTGAATTAACGTCAGATTTTGCCCAGCGCCGCGAGCATTGGGTAAAAGATCCTATGGATTATGCAACCTCAGCGAACCTTGCTCTGGCGGGGGATAAAGTGGTGATCACTGCCCGTAGCCATGTGGCGATTGCGGGAATTGACGGTTCACGTTTAGTGCAAGTGGCGCTGCCTGGCACCTATCGCGTGCGCAATGCGATTATGAGTCAGGATGGTAAATCAGTTTATGCCATCAGCGACATGAGTGGCCAACAGGAAATTTGGCAATTTCCTGCCGATGGTAGCAGCGGCGCGAAGCAACTCACCAAAGATGGCCATACCTTAAGAATGACGCTGAGTCTGTCAAACGATGGCCGCTACCTTGCCCACGACGATAACGACGGCAATGTGTGGTTGCTGGACCTTAAGAAAAATTCCAATCAAAAAATCATCAGCAACGGTGAGGGGCTTGGCCCCTATGCCGATATTCGCTGGTCGGGTGACAGTCGTTTTATCGCGTTAACTAAATCCGAAATCGGCAAGCAAAGGCCACAAATCGTGCTGTATTCAGTGGACGAAAATAAGGCCCAAGCGCTCACCAGTGACAAGTATGAGTCCTATTCGCCGACCTTTAGCAGCGATGGCCAGTGGTTATATTTCCTCTCCAATCGCCAGTTTACTGCAACACCAAGCTCACCTTGGGGCGACCGCAATATGGGGCCAGTGTTTGATAAACGCAGCCAGATTTTTGCGATTGCCTTAGTAAAAAATGCTAAGTTCCCCTTCAGTAAACCCACAGAGCTGACGACTAAAGCGGCTGAAAACGCAGACTCCAAAGATAAACCGACGCCAGTTAAAATTGATTGGGCGGGCATTGGCGAGCGTTTATGGCAAGTTCCTGTTGATTCAGGTAATTACAGCCAGCTAAGTGCCATTGACGGTCGTCTCTATGTGCTTGACCAAGCCATTGGTGATGACACTGAGCCCTGCTTGATGACGATTAAGTTTAGTGAGCAGCGCCCAAAAGTCGAAGTGTTTGCTGAAGATGTGGCGAACTACAGTGTGTCCGCCGATGGTAGCAAGTTGTTACTGCGCAAAAATAGCAATGAAAAGTCGCTGCTAATCGTCGATGCGGGCGACAAGTTGGGGGATACCGAAAACGCCAAGGTGCAAACGGACCAGTGGCAATTAGCGATTTCACCCACCCTAGAATGGCAACAAATGTTTGAAGATGCCTGGTTAATGCACAGGGACTCCTTCTTCGATAAGAAGATGCGTGGCCTCGATTGGCAGGCGACCAAGGCCAAGTACCAACCATTACTTGAGCGTTTGACTGACCGTAACGAGCTAAACGATATCTTTATGCAGATGATGGGCGAGCTGGACTCGTTACACTCGCAGGTGCGTGGTGGCGATCTTCCAAAAGACCCTGACGCAGCAAAAGGCGCGAGTTTAGGCGCGCGGCTACAACAAACTAATAATGGGGTAAAAATTGCCCATATCTATCGTAATGATCCTGAGCTACCTAGCCAGGCATCGCCCTTAAGCCGTATCGAAGTCGATGCGAAAGAAGGCGATATGCTACTCGCCATCAATGGCACGCCTGTGAGCAATGTGGCCGATGTGACTCGTTTATTGCGAAATCAGCAGGATAAGCAGGTTCTGCTTGAGCTTAAACGCGGCGGCCAAAACCATAAAACTGTGGTGATGCCGGTCAGCACTCAGGTCGATAGCCAATTACGTTACTTAGATTGGGTTAACCACAACGCGGGCGTCGTGACTGAGTCGAGTAAGGGCAAGATTGGTTACTTGCACTTATATGCCATGGGCGGCGGTGATATTGAGAATTTTGCCCGTGAGTTTTACACCAATTACGATAAGGACGGTTTGATTATCGACGTGCGCCGTAACCGCGGCGGCAATATTGATAGTTGGATCATCGAAAAACTGTTGCGCCGTGCTTGGGCCTTCTGGCAGCCAACCCATGGCACACCGAATACCAATATGCAGCAAACCTTCCGTGGACATTTAGTGGTGTTAACCGACGAGCTAACGTACTCAGATGGTGAAACCTTCTCGGCAGGGATTAAGGCGCTGGGCATTGCACCGCTGATTGGTAAACAAACTGCGGGCGCGGGCGTGTGGTTATCGGGTCGTAACTCACTCACAGATAAAGGCATGGCGCGGGTCGCCGAATATCCGCAATATGCGATGGATGGCCGCTGGGTACTCGAAGGACATGGGGTGACACCGGATATTGAGGTGGATAACCTACCCTTTGCGACCTTTAACGGCCACGATGCGCAGCTCGAAACCGCCATCAGCTATCTTAAGGATGAGTTGATCAAGCAACCTATCCCTGCGTTGAAGGCGCAACCAATGCCTGCTAAAGGTATGGCGGAAGATATTAAGGCTAAGTAATTGGCCTTAATATAAAAATTTAACCGAGGTTTAAGTTAGCTGAGTTAAGCTAATTGAGTTCAATGTTAGGGTGTTGTCTTGTGGTTCCCGAGACAACACCCATTTTTATGCCCATTGATTGAGTTACCTATAAATCAATCAATGCTTTCAACCTCGGTAAAAGTATTTAATCAACACGCCCTAGTGAGGTTGAAAGACACGTTTATTGACATGGTGGTATCCGCTAGTGTCAATACTTGATTTGGATATCCGTTGCTAACGTATTGGCGATAAAGCAGTTTGCGTGTGCTTTTTCATGAATTTTCTCAAGAGTCTCAGCTGACACCTCGACACCTTCGGCAAACACCACCTTAGGATTTAAAATCATTTTGGTGACAGCAAGCTTGCCAGCTTCGTTTTTCCCCAACTCAGCCGACGCCTCGTCGACATAAGAGGCGACGGGGAGGCGTTTGAGGTGTGCAATGGCGAGGAAGGTAAGCATATGGCAGGAGGACAAGGCCGCAAGCAGGCTTTCCTCTGGATTAACCAAGTGTTCATTGCCCTTGTACTCGGGGGCAGAAGATGCCTGAATCGTTTGACCGCTGCCAAACGTAATGCTGTGGTCACGGCAGAATTCGCCTTCTTCGGCTGGAGAGGTTTGCCAATTCACCGTTAAGTTAAAGCCCATGTTTTTCTCCTCATAGCAGGACATCAGGGCACTATAGCTTAGCTAAAAAGACTTCTCCAGCATGGGGCGCACAGTTTAGTGCGCCACCTGTGAAACGGTTTAGATCCCACCACTTAACAGCAAGCTGCCAGTCAATACACTGCCGGTGACTATCCCTATAGGAAGGTGGCGTGGGCTGTAGCTTAGGGTCAAAATCACTAACATGGCGGCTAGCGAGATGAGCCCCATAAACAGAATACTGCCATAGGCCCAGCCTTGCCCGTGGGCGCAGGTGCTTAAGCTGATGATTAATAACAGCCAAGCAAACAGGGTTAACAGGCGGCTCTGCCATTGTGATGGTGGGCGTTTAAACACATCCTTAAAATGGCCAAACTTGGCTAACGCAAATAGCGCAAGGGAAAGATAACTAAGCCCGAGAATGCCGAGCATAGGGATAAATTCTGGCATCATGATTTTGCTTCCTCCAAGGGAGACGACGAGGCAAGTTCGTTAGGATAACTCGGATCTGAGTGTTTTCTTCTGACTTTTTCAGCAGTAGCCGTATTTTTTCGACTCGGTTTTTGCAGTGTTTTGACCACAGCTGAGAGTTTAGTGCTGGCAAATAACATCGCGCTGCCTAGTAGTAGAGCGACTACATCAAAACCCACTAGTGCCCATTGTTGGCTGCGGATATTATCAATAAAGTGGCTTGGGGAGGTAAATGCGTTCAGTACTGGCAAAGCACAATAAAGTACTCCAATGAGCATTAAGGCCAATTGCCAATGGCGTCTGCTGCGACCGAAAAATGCCCATACGCCCATTGCGGCTAGAGCGATAAAGAAGCAGTGAACCTCCCAAGCAGAGCGAGTCGCAAAATCGACGGGTAACAGGCGGTTGGCATAGAAAAATGCTGCCGCGCCCAAGGGCAAGCCTAGGATAAACATGAAGTTTAAGCCTTCGACTAAGCGCAGACCACGGCTTGCTTTTTCACCTTTATCGATAGCTTTTTGCTGCTTTTGGCGCAGACGAATCGCCCACATTAAGGTGCCAGTGGCCACCATGGCACAACCGAGTAAGCCGCAGAAGAAGAACAAAATACGCAGCAGTGGCGCAGCAAACCGCGCGGTGTGCAGCGACATCATAGTGTCGTAGGTGGCAACCGTGGCAGACACTTCATGGGGGCTGGCGTATTTGAGTTCACCAGTCACACCGTTAAAGACTAAGATTGTCGACTCGTCGGTGACCTCTTTGCCAGTATTTTGGTAGAAGGTGACTTGGCTATTTTGATCTTTAGGATAAGAAACAATCACCTGCTTAATAGGCGCATCGCCCCATTCTGCCCGAACTTGGGGTAGCAGTCGGCTTAAGCGCACTTGCTCTGCCTGAATACCCGAGGCTTTTTCGGTTTGTCTCGCCGGATTGAGTTCTTTTAAAAAGGCTTGATTATCCTCAGGATAAGCTGTGCTCACCGTCCATGGAATATACATCAACATTAAGGTAATTAGGCCAGTATAAGTGATCATCAAATGATAGGGCAGGGCAATCACTGAGCTGACATTATGGGCATCTAACCAAGAACGCGCCCCCTTGTTCTGGCGAAAGCTAAATAAGTCTTTAAAGATGCGTTTATGGATAACGATGCCGCTGATAAGGGCAATCAGCATAAACATGGTACAGACACCCACAATGTAACGCGCCGTAATGGCGGACATATAGTGCAGGTCGAAATGTAAACGATAGAAGAAGTCACCACCGCGGCTGTCGCGGACATCGGTGATCACGCCACTGCCATCGGCCTTGGTGACATGCTGCTCGATTTTGCCTCGGCGTTGACCCTTTTCAGGCGGCAGTTGCCACGCAAAGCTCAGCATGGGGCTTCTATCGGTTGGGAAATTGATTAACCAGCGTTGGGTTGCCGCAGCGGAATGCGCTTCAATGTAGTCTTGACCTTGGTCAAGCTGACTCGCTACTTGATTCGTTTGATAGTCCTGAAAGGCCCCGCGGTGAAGCTCTGGCTCGGCCCACAGGCTCATTTCATGGCGGAAATAACTCAGGCTGCCAGCAAAGAAGATCAGCAATAATACCCAACAAACGAGTAAACCCGCCCAAGTATGTAGCCAAGATAGGGTTCTAAAAAAGGTTTCTTTCATCTTACTGTCCACACACCTTAAGCAGAGCAAAACACAGGAGACTAAATAGCGTGAGATCCCGCCACGCATGCCAGGTTTTACGCACGCAGAAGGCATAAATTATCGCGATGGCATAAAACAAAAATGCCAACATATTGGCCGTTAATGTGCTCTCAAATCGAGACATAGGCAGTACTTGCGTCAGTAAACAGGCTAGTGTTGCCGCCGCAATATAGCCCGCTAATAAGGCGGCACTGGCGCGTACGAACACCTGCAAGCCAAACTGAGTTTGATCCTGTTTAATCCAGCGTATGACAGCATGAAAATGACCCCAAACAGCGTGAACATTTGTCGCTGATGTTGGTGAAGGTGTATTGGATACTGGGATATGAGACATAAGTGCTGCTTATTTCAATCAATATAAGAACCATAATGGCAACCTGCCATATCACGCATACCACTCCATTGATTGATTTATGCCAAACCCTATTCACTTGGGTGCATGAGCAAAGGAGAGTTGCTAATCGTTTTGGAGTATAACTTAGTTTATTTAAATGATAAACAATATCATTTGTATTTGTGGGGTGGTTAAATATTTTGGGGGATGGATCGCGTTATACTTAAGCCTGTGCAATATGTCACAAATGTTTGGTTTTATTAATGAGATTGATCTTGCTTGTTTAGTATTTGGTTAAATTTTCTGCTTCCAGTGTGAGCTTAATCAAAGTAGGTGTTCTGCCATTTTGTCAAAATCCCTTTCAACTTTCACTTGGAGTTAGTTCGATATCCCTATGCAAAAACATTCAAAAAAGGGTGAAAAACACCTATCTGAAAACGCGATTCTCCTCTCTACGACCGACCTGAAAGGAAATATTAAGTATGTTAATCAGACTTTTTCGCAGATAAGTGAATATAGTGTTGCTGAATTGCAGGGGAGCCCACATAACATAGTGCGTCATGAGGATATGCCTGCTGCCGCGTTTAAAATGCTCTGGGATCGGATTAAAAGTGGCAAACCATGGATGGGAATAGTCAAAAATAAAACCAAAAGTGGTAGTTACTATTGGGTTAATGCTTACGTTGCCCCTGTCTATGAGGATGGCAAAATTCATGAGTATCAATCTGTTCGACGTCAAGCAACCCCTGAGCAAATTAGGGCAGCTGAGGACATCTATCAAGGAATTAATCAAGGTAAGCAGCCTAAGGCATTAAAAAAGGATGTCTTGGGATTTCAGGGGAAAATTTTGCTCGCGATGTTTGTTGCGATTGCAGCAACAGCATCATTGGCGTGTTATTCACCTTTATTAGCTGCGCTTGCGGGTGGCATTGTTGCTTGGCTTTTATGGTTCAAATTGATGCAGCCATTGCAAGCCTTGGTAAAGGTGGCGACAAATATTATTGACGATCCAGTGGCCATGGGCGTGTATACCGGCAGACAGGACGAGATTGGTAAAATTGACCTTGCCCTGCGATTTTTAATTACTGAAATTGGCGGTGTAGTCGGCCGAATGGCGGATTCTGCCAGTGAGATCCAAGAGCAGAGCGTAAATCTTAAACAAACCATTACGAATACCTGGGAGCATGCCGATAGCCAAAGCGCGCAGACCACGCAGGCGGCCACCGCGATGGAGCAAATGAGTGCTAGCTTTGCGGAAGTGACGGACAATATCCACCGCACCGCATCCGAGATGGTTTCTAGTCATCAGGCGGCTCAGCGCGGTCATTCACGGCTTGAAACTGTTATCGAGGCGATACATCAACTGAGTGTGCAGGTGAGCCATTTCTCCGACGTTGTGCAAACGATTGAGCAGGACAGCCAAGCGATTCACCAAGTGCTAGAAGTGATCCGCTCAATCGCTGATCAAACTAACCTGTTAGCACTCAATGCGGCAATTGAAGCGGCGAGGGCAGGGGAAAGTGGCCGCGGCTTTGCCGTTGTTGCCGACGAGGTGCGGCAGTTATCTAGCCGAACCAGCCAGTCGACTTCGCAAATTGAGCAGATTGTCAGTCGCTTTAAAGACAGTACCCAAAGGGCTACATCGACCATGACGGCCGGACAGGAGCAAGTAAAACGCTCAGTCTCCTTGGCGCAGGATGCCAGTGTCGCCTTTGGCGAGCTGTTATCCTCTATTGCCAGGATCAACTCCTTAAGCGATGACAATGCGGCGGCAATGACGCAACAGACGTCTGTGGCGGCGGAAATTAGCCGTGCTATCCATGTGATTAGCGATCTGGCCCAGCAGAGCTTACAACAGACACAGGATGCAGCGGCGAGGGGAGAGCAGGTATCGCGCTTATCGACTAAAACTCATCACCTGTCTCAGCAATTCTGGCAACAGAGTGTGCAACGTAAGTATTAATCCTCGAATATAGGACTGGTTGGTTTATATTTATAGTCGATTATAAATCAACCAGTTACTCATTTTTAAAGTTCCCTTCAATTGTTATTTCTTTGATTGGTCTCACATTTAGCGACGGCTAATACCCGTTTCAGTCGAAATATTTGTCTAGGGGGCTTGTGTTTTATTTGCCATGCCCCAAGCTCTAATAGTGAAGCGAAAAAAAGTAAAGACACTAAAAGGGACAACCTATGAAAATTAATCTTTCTGGTCACCATGTCGATGTTACTGATTCTGTAAAAGAACACGTAAACGAAAAGTTTTCTAAAATCGCCACTCATTTCCCCACATTGATCGGCCTCGATATCATTATTGCTAAGGAGCATGGCGAGTTTCAGGTTGAAATTAGAACGAATTATGAGGGCAGTCGCATCTCTGCCTCGGGTACGGATGAAATCATGTATCCCGCGATTGCCGCCGCAGCGAAAAAACTCGATGCTGCACTTAAACACCGTAAAGGCCAGTTAAAGGCGGACTTACATGAAAAGCCGACCTGTACTACGCCGCCTATTGCCCATGAAATTATCCAAGAGATGGATTTGCGATAGATTTTAATCCTAAGCATGTAATGAAAGGGCCTATGAGGCCCTTTTTCGTTGAATTTAATTTGTCTTTAACCTAGCACTTAACACTTAACACACTAAATCTCATCCCCACATTCAATGTTTTAAATCAGGTAAAGCTGTAATCCTTTTAGCACGGCTTGGGTGCGGTCACGGCAATCGAGTTTAGCCAGTATGGTGGAGACGTGATTTTTGACCGTGCCTTCGGCCAAAAACACCGCATTGGCAATTTCTTTATTGGAGAATCCCCCCGCCATAAAGCCTAAAATCTCCCGCTCGCGATCGGATAATAGGCCGTGAGTTGGCCCGCTTTGCGCCGTTACAGAGGATTGCTGCATCTGTTTAAGTACAGAAGGTTCTATCAAGTGTCCGCCCTGAGCGACAGTTTCAATGGCATGCAGTAACTTATCCAGTGAGACATCCTTCAATAAGAAACCATTTGCGCCTGCTTGAAGGCTATTTAAAAACAATTCGCTGTCATCAAAGGTGGTTAACATAATTACAGGTAGGGGATTTTGTGCAGCGCGAAGCTGTTTTAGCAAACTGATACCATCGAGCACTGGCATGCGAATATCGCTTAACAGCAAGTCAACGTCTTCGGTTTGCAGCAGTTTAAGTGCTTCTTGACCATTCTCGGCCTGCCAAGTCACTTTGATATGTTGTGAGATAGCAATTAGGCTGGCGATGCCCTGACGCACCAATTGTTGGTCTTCCACTAATCCCACTCTAATCGGGCGAGGCGCTGGCGGATAATCTTCGGTCATTATTTGATGACTTTCCATGAATGTGACTTATTCCTTGGTTAACTGTTTCATTATTAATGCCATTTTACGCTGCGTTGCTGCGCGGCAGACGAATCATTAGCGAGCAGCCTTGGGCGTGCGAACCATCTTCACCTGTGTCATTGGGTTGCAAACGCGCGCTGCCGTGAAAAGGCGATAATCTTTCCTGCATACTGTTTAGGCCAACGCCTTGTGAGGCGCTTTGGCTTATCCCTTGGCCATTATCTTTAAGGCGAATGATAAGCTCTGATTGCTCCTCTTGCATCGACAGCGTGAGTTGATTGGCCTTGCCATGGCGCACGGCGTTACTGATCCCTTCCTGCAACACCAGCAATAAGGCCTGAGCCAGTTCAGTCGACTGGAGCGGCATTAATGATTCATACCGCAGGCTAACATTGGGCAAACGGCTTGCAATGGCATTAAGCGGCGGCGTTAAATCGAGACCAATATTCACCCGCTGCGCCCGAACCACGGCGCGGATACTCTCTAATAATTCCTTGGCAAGCGATTTACTCTGATTGACTGTGGTTTTGAGCTCCGCAGGCGCCTGATTACTTAAGAGCTCAAGTTGCAGTGATAATGCCGTGAGCTGGTGGCCGAGAATATCGTGCAAATCCCGTGAGATCCTCAATCTTTCTTGCTGCTCGCTGGTTTGGCTCAGCAAGGCTCTCGTGGCGATAAGTTGTTGATTAAGCTGTTCCTGTATTCGGCGAGACTCGCGCTCCGACAATCTCGCTTGGCTACTGCTGTAGGCAAACAGTTGAAACCCCATGTAAATAAGCACATTAATCATCACACTGCTTGAGGTTTGGGTGTGGAGGAGCAGGTAATAACCAAGATTAGCTAACAGGATCTGTGCTATTGCGGCGCGGCGGCTAAAAAACTCAGGTAAGAGCGAGGCCCAAATTACCAGTAGAATGGGCAGCAATGGGTGTTGACTTAACAGCATCAATCCGAAGACGCTGCTAACGAGTGCGGTGCTTAACAGCCTGCTTAGAGTAAGGTTTTTTCGGGGGAAATCCAGCGTCGTTAATAGCAAGAAGAGCAGAATAAATAGGGTATACAAGGTGAGATGGCCAAAGGTCGCGAGCGTGGGGAGCTTTGATTGCATATCCTGATTGAGCCCTAGCCAAGCGACAAGCGCCCAAGTGAGGCTGCCTGCGCCAATCAGCATAGTTTCTGCTCTGATGAATCGATTTCCCTGCACTGATTAGATTCCTATTATTCATGCTGCCATCCATTCTACGGCAAGAATGTAATAAGTCACTAAACCATTATGGCAAAGGTGACTCATTTTCAACATCAGTTAGCTCATCAGTAGTTTGATTTATTTCATTAAATTGTCATCAAACTTGGCTTGAACTTCTTAAGCGGCTGGCATATTTTGGCCTTATGCACAAATTTGCCGTTTACTTAACCCACACTACGACCACTACTGCTTCGGCGGTGAGTGCGTAGCGATTTGTGCCTAAAAATCGATTACTCAACCCCGCCCAAAGTGGCGGGGTTGTTTTTTCCGTCTTTTGGGCAATAACGCTGGAGAATGTTATGGATAACATGAGCTTGCCTAAAACTGCACTGTTAATTATTGATATGCAGCAGGGACTATTTTACGCCGATGCGCCGCCCTTTAATCGGGAACAGGTGCTTAATAATATCAATCTGTTAATTGCCAACGCCCGTGAGGTTGGGGCACCCATTTGGGCGGTTCGCCATACTGGGCCTGAAGCTTCCCCGATTGCTGCGGGAACGGCAAATTGGCAATTGATTGAATCCTTAGCGATTAATCCGCAGCTGGATAATATCTTTGATAAAACCAAGCCAAGTTGTTTTTATCAAACTGGATTGGCAGAGGCGTTAACCCATGAGGGGATAAGTGAGCTGGTGATAGTGGGGATGAAAACCCAGTATTGTATTGATACTACTTGCCGAATTGCGGCGGAACTTGGCTGGCAGGTGGTGTTAGCCGCCGATGCGCACACTTGTATGGATACGGCGCAGCTCTCGGCAGAGGCGATTATTGCCCACCATAATGCCACGCTCCAAGGCGCCTTTGTGCGTTTAGCCAAAAGCGCGGATATTGAATTTCATTAATGCTCGCAAACAAAAACGCAGCCCTTAGGCTGCGTTTTTTGATATCAGAATCAACTTATTCTTGAATATCTGCGTTGTGATACACGTTTTGTACGTCGTCACAATCTTCTAATGCGGCGATAAACTTATCGAATGTGGCCACATCTTCACCAGACACCGGCGTCATATTTTGCGGTACGAAGGTGATGTTTTCCACTTCGAAGTTGATGTCAGGCATCGCATCAGTCAGTGCGGTTTTGACTTTGAAGAATTCAGTGTGCGGCGCGATAACGCTGATCATACCGTTTTCCACTTCGACGTCGTTTACATCGGCATCGGCCATCATCAGGATCTCGAGGATGGCATCTTCGTCTTCACCAGGGAATACGAAAACGGCAGATTGATCAAACATGTGGCCCACAGTGCCTGGGGTGCCGAGTTTGGCATCGTTCTTCACGAAGGCTTGACGCACTTCGGTGAAGGTACGTTTTACGTTATCGGTTAAGCAGTCCACGATAACCATGCAGTTACCTGGGCCGAAACCTTCATAGCGCGCAGTATCATAATCTTCACCGCCACCACCTTTGGCTTTCTCGATTGCACGTTCGATAACGTGTGCTGGCACTTGGTCTTTCTTAGCGCGTTCGATTAAACGGCGAAGTGATAAGTTGCCGTCTGGCTCAACGCCACCTTGTTTGGCGACTACGTAAATTTCTTTACCGTAGCGGGAGTAAAGGCGGGTTTTCTGGCCAGCTGTTTTCGCCATGGATTCTTTACGGTTTTGATATGCTCTGCCCATCTTGATCTCGTTAGCTCAAAAAAATTGCGCCGATATTAGCAGTTTTCAGTCCTGTTGTGCAGTCACTCGGCTCGGAATTATTGTTAATAAAGCGATGAATAACACATTTTATCTTCAAAAAATAATAGGGAGATTTCGAGGTAATTTGACAGCAGTTTATCGGACCTGTTGAGGGTTAAGGGATATTTTCTGCGATTTAGTCGGCGTTTATGCAATGCACAGTTTGTGATCTGTCGCAGTAATATATAAATGGACGCTAATGTAGCGGATACGCTAGTCAGACGCTGCCGCTAGTCGCTGTTAGCCTATGTATTACCATTAGAATTAGATGATAACTACACCCCATGTTCCTTTTTCTGAGCTTGCCTGAACGAACAAAATTTAATCTCTACACGCCAACCTGCCACAGTAAATCTATACTAAGGTCTAATGCCATATGCTCGATAGAGCACGGAATATAGACTATAGGTCTACTATTATGAGTGGGTGAATAGTTCAATTTAGTCAGATAGATAGATTCACTATCCGTTCTTTACTTATCTATTTAACTTGCCGCGGCGAACAAATAGCTATGGATAGCACGTGAATCTCGCTTCTCTGGCTTGCCTTGTGCGTTTTCTCTGTGAGAAAGAATATGGAATTAAAACATAAAGTCGTTATAGCCCTCAGTTTTGTGTTAGCTGTGTTTAGCAGCCTTTTGCTTAGCGCTGCAACCTTATCTGGTTTTGTGCAAGCCTTAATTTTAGGCGTCATCGTTTGCGGTTGGGTCCTGTGGGTTGTATCGCATTTTTTGAATGCTAAAGCTCAAGAACATAACCAAGATCAGACTCAGTTTAAAAACTTAACGTCTCCTGAGCATTTGATCAGTGTACAAACGAGTAAAATTGCGATTGGCTCGGCAGAAGTGTCACATTTTATTGATT
Source organism: Shewanella decolorationis (assembly GCF_004354305.1). NCBI lineage: Bacteria > Pseudomonadati > Pseudomonadota > Gammaproteobacteria > Alteromonadales > Shewanellaceae > Shewanella > Shewanella decolorationis. Next base: position 1,177,491 of record NZ_CP037898.1, read on the forward strand.
TGTTGAATAAATCTATTGAATCAAATGGTGAGCATGCCAGTGCAATTGCGGTTGCTGCTTCACAATTGAGTCATACCACGGCGCATCTTGGGGATAACGCCACCAGTATTTTAGCGCAAACCCAAGAGGCGGAGCGTTTGAGCGTGCAGGGAAGAACTCAAGCGCAGAAGGGGGTTGCTGCAATTGAGTCTTTGAGTTCGGATATCAACACTGCAGCATTACAAGTTCAGGCCTTAAAGTCTAAAGCTGAACAAATTCAAAAAATTACTGAAGTTATTAACTCTGTAGCCGAACAAACTAACTTGTTGGCGCTAAATGCTGCGATTGAAGCCGCACGGGCGGGAGAGCAAGGCCGTGGCTTTGCCGTTGTCGCCGACGAAGTGCGAAGCCTTGCAGGAAAAACCGCGGGAGCGACTCAGGATATCGGCAAAATGTTATTGGAGATCCGTGGTGAAACGGATAAAACGTCTGCGCTAATGGAGCGAGTTGTTGCCCAAACGGCCGATGTCGTTGCTGCAATGGGTGAGTTAGATGGCCACTTTACCGATATTTCGACCTCAGTAACTCACTCTGCACATGCCCTTGGAGATATGGAAGATTCCCTAAAACAGTACAACAGTACTACCAACGAAATTAGTACATCGGTATCGCAGATCCGCGATTCACTAAGCATAACGGGAAAGCAAAGTCACAAAGTTTCTGAGCAGGCGTTTACCTTATCATTAACAACTGAAGGTATCTTTAAGGCCTTATCATACTGGGATACTCAAACATTTGACCAACAAGTGTTATTACTTGCGAATGAAGCGGCTAAAGCCTGTGGTGAAAAACTTTCGCAGGGACTCGCCAATGGCAGTTTTACCGAAGCTGAATTATTTAATCCTAAATATCAGCCAATCGCGAATACTCAGCCGCAAAAATATACGACTGCTTTTGACCGTTTCACTGACCAACATTTTCCTGCCATTCAAGAACCTATCCTCGCGAAACATAGTGAAATTATTTATGCTGGTGCGGTAGATAAAAAAGGCTATTTCCCTACTCACAATAAACGCTTTAGCCAAGCATTAACGGGTAAGGTGGAAATCGATATGGTCAATAACCGAACCAAGCGATTGTTTAATGACCCCACGGGGATCCGTTGTGGTACTCATACCGAACCCGTGTTGCTGCAAACCTATAAAAGGGACACGGGGGAAATTATGCATGACTTATCAGTACCTATTTATGTAAATGGTAAGCATTGGGGCGGTTTTCGAGTAGGGTTTAAAGCGCAGTAACTTATTTTAAACTTTGCTAAGTGATTATGTTTAGTGCTTTTATTCTATTTTGTGAATAAATACTCACCAATCCATGTTGTTTAGATGTGATCGATTACGCGGATTTGATTAACAAACTAGAAATAGATTGGCATCTATTTGCCGAAGTGCTTAAATAGGTGAATATTCATCGCGCAAATGTGTTTTATCTTTGTTGAACGTTAACGTCGCTTTGGATTTATAGTTGATTGATTTTAAATGGTAAAAAGTATCTTGGCGTTTTGTTGTAATAAGAGATGAAGGGAGACTCTTGCCACTTTAATCGATAGCAGTAGTTTCTGCTTAATGTGAGTTAAAAGTTATGCAAGCAACACAAGCGACTGTTACCGTTTTGTACTATGACGCGCCCGTCGGGTTAATTATGCACAATGCGGTGTTAGAAGATTTACCCGTCAGCGACTCTGGCCGTGTGATGATCCCTGCGAGTTTTCGTAAAGGAAAATCCATTATCGCTGTACTAGAAGGCGAATGTAAGATATTAAACTCACTTGGTGAGCGGGTGTTTGCACAGGCTAATATAGGTTAACAAAAACGAAAAATTGCCCTAGCAAAGCATAAAATGAAAGGACGATAAAGTTGATTTATCGTCCTTTTACTTTTAGGGTAACGCATTAATAAGCCAAGAAATATTGTTTTAAATTTGGCGGTTATCTACAGACATCTGTAAACAGTTTATCGGCTAACTGTTGCAGAATTTCCGCTTGCGGATGGGTGTGAGCAAATGTTCTTAAACCATAAATGCCCATCATTAAGTATTGTGCCCGTTGTTCACTATTAAGATCGCCTTGCAATAATCCTTGGGTGGTCGCTAATTCAAATTGTGCCGTTAGCGCATTTTGCCAAAGCTTGAGATTTTGGCTGATAATCCCTTGAATTTCATCATCCTGCGCAGCAATCTCATTTAATGCCTTGGTGAGCAAACAGGCTTGCTGGCTATCACAGCTGACACATTCAACCACGATATTGTCTAAGTAAGTCTTTAAATTACCTAATACTGGCCGGCTATCGGAGAAGATAAGTTTAAATTGCTCGTTTCTGTCCTGCTGATATTGCTCGATGGCGGCGATGAGTAAGCCGCGCTTATTACTGAAGGCGCAATAGATGGAACCGGGGTGCAATCCCGTTGCTTGGGTCAGATCCTGCATGCTGGTTTTGGTATATCCTTTATGCATAAAGGCGGACATGGCGCCCCTGAGCACTTGTGCCCTATCAAACTCTGCATTTCGCATGACTATCTAACCTCTCATCGATACTTGCAGATGATTCTACCTAATTTTGAACAAACATTCAAAAAAGTTCTTGAATGATCGTTCAAATAAGAATATCTTGAATGCACATTCAAGAATGAGGCTAAGCCAATGTCAATTGAAAATACTGTAAACTCGGTATCTAATCTATTTGATACCTACAAGCTTAATGACACTATTACTTTAAAAAACCGCATCTTAATGGCGCCATTAACCCGTTGTATGGCCGATGCGGATTTAGTGCCTACCGATGATATGGTGGCTTATTATGCTCGCCGTGCTGAAGCGGGATTGATTATCTCTGAAGCGACAATCATTCGCCCTGATGCTCAGGGTTACCCAAATACCCCTGGCATTTTTAATCAAGCGCAGATCGCAGGTTGGCGTAAAGTGACTGATGCTGTACATGCCAATGGTGGCAAGATTTTTGTGCAGTTATGGCATACAGGCCGCGTGGCTCATCCACATTTCTTTGGCGGTGGTGATGTTCTGGCACCTTCAGCGCAAAAAGTGGAGGGCAGTGTGCCCAGAATGCGCGAGCTAACCTACGTTACCCCGAAAGCGGCAACTCTTGAAGATATTCAGGGCTTAGTACGTGATTACGCGAAAGCGGCTGAAAACGCGATTGAAGCTGGATTCGATGGTGTGGAGATCCACGGTGCAAATGGTTATTTGATTGATGAATTCTTACACCATGATAGTAACCGTCGTACCGATGAATACGGCGGCACGCCTGCCAATATGTCACGCTTTGCCTTAGAAGTGGTTGATGCCGTTGCGGCGCGTATTGGTAAAGACAGAACGGGTCTGCGTATTTCTCCCGGCGCCTATTTCAATATTGCAGTAGATAATCGTGACCGTGCTGTATTTGACTATTTATTGCCTGAGCTTGAAAAACGTGAACTGGCCTTTGTGCATATCGGTATCTTCGACGACAGCATGGAGTTCGATTACTTAGATGGCCGTGTTTCTAGTTATGTTCGCGCTCACTATGGCAAAACCTTAGTGGGTGTCGGTGGCTACAGTGCCCAATCTGCGAGTGAAGCGATTGCTGCCAATAAGTTTGATTTAATTGCCATTGGTCGCCCCTTTATTGCCAACCCAGATTATGTAACAAGAGTGCGTCAAGGTCAGGAAGTCGTGGCCTATAGCGATGAAATGTTGGCAACATTAATCTAAGGCTTTCAAGATTGTTATGAGATAAAGGGTTAGCTAAGCTAACCCTTTTTGCATATTTAGTGTTTAAGAATCAATTGGTTTTTGCTAATGCTCTCAAAGCATTGAGTTTTTGTTGGGCAATGCCAAAAACGCATTCTGGGTCATAGTTATCCGTCGTCTTGATATTATGCGTCTGCAAGGTCGCCGCTGCTTTGCCCAGTAGCAAGGTCATGGCTTGGGTGACATGACTAATCGCCCAAATATGGAATTCACCGTGCTCAACTGCTTCTACAATATCTTGGCGTAACATAAGGTTAGCAATATTCGACTCGGGAATAATTACCCCTTGGCTCGATGAGCGGCCCTTAATCTTACACACATCGAAAAAGCCTTCAATTTTCTCATTCACGCCGCCGATAGGCTGCGCCTCGCCAAACTGATTCATTGAACCCGTGATCGCAATATCTTGCCTTAGCGGCAACTCGCTGATGGCAGAGATAATGGCACAGCATTCTGCCATTGAAGCACTATCACCATCGACGCCGCTGTAGGATTGCTCGAAGGTGAGATAAGTGGTGAGGGGAATTTGTGCGGTTTTCCCTAATACCGAAGCCAAATAGGCGGTGAGGATTAATACCCCTTTAGAATGGATTCGGCCTCCCAGTTTAACCCTGTGCTCAATATCCAATACTTCGCCCTTACCAAAAGCTGTGGTTGCGGTGATGCGATTTGGAATACCAAATTGGTGGTCTGAAGTGGAAATAACGGATAAGGCATTGATTTGGCCTACAACTTTATCGTGGGTGTTGATCAATGTGGTGCCGTTGATAAAGCTTTCCATAATATTATCGCGCAAGCGGGAGACCCGCTGCTCTTGGTTTTTCAAGGCCTGCTCTACATGCTGCTTTTCGATACGTTGACTTGCAGCTGCCTTGGCACAGAAGTTGGATTCCCGCAGCAGATTGGCAATATTGGCTGAATGAAGTGAGAGCTTTTGTTGGTCCTGCGCCTCACGGGAACTGTACTCGATGATCCGTGCGATAGCGCTGCGATCACAGTGCAACATATTGTTATCATGGACTATGCTGGAAATAAATCGTGCATATTGGGCCTCAGATACATCGGTTCTGTCCATCACATCTTCAAAGTCGGCGGTGACTCTGAATAACTCACTGAAATCAGGATCGTAGAGTTGTAATAACTGATAGGTTTCGTGATCGCCAAACAAAATGATCTTTACATCTAGGGGAATAGGTTCCGGCGCCAGAGAGATAGTGCCAGACAGTGATACTTCTCGCTCTAATGAGCTTAAATCTAACTTGCGCGACCGCAGTGCACGTTTCAAACCATCCCACACATAGGGGCGCTCCAGTACTTTGATGGCATCCATCAATAGCACGCCACCATTTGCCTTGTGTAAGCTTCCGGCACGGATGAGTGAGAAGTCGGTAAACACAGTGCCCCTAAAGGTGGCATTTTCGACATAACCAAACAGGCTGTGATAGCTTGGGCTTTCTTCCACCACGATGGGGAATTTTTGCTCGCCTTGGCATACGATGACGTTGACCTGATAGCGGCGCGGCATTTTTTTCTCAAGGGAGGCGTAGGCGAGGGCGAGTTGTTCCTCACTCTCCTCAAGGAAAATATCTAAATTGCTTAAGATATCCGCCTGCATACCCGTTAAGAAGGCTCTGACTTCGGGCTGATGTTTGTATTTGTCCTTCAAGGGTTTGAAAAAGTGCACCAGCACATCTTTAGCGACTTGTTCGTCGTGTTCCTGCTGAGTATCACTAAACTCTTCTTCCCATTCGGTATTTTGTCGAATGATGCCGCGAAGTTTTACTTCGAGTCCATTGATATTACTTTCAAACTGAGCGCGCTCCGCCTCGGTCAATGCGCCAAAGGAGATTTCGTCATGGGGCTCTTCGCCATTTAGGGCAACCATTTGATAATCGCCTTGCAGGGTTAAACTGAGGCTAATGTTTTTCTGTTTGGCTTCTTCACTTAGCTCAGTTAACGCGGCTTCTTGTTTTTGTGTCAGCTGGTTTTTGAGCTTTTCTGCTCTGGCATAATACATTTCGTTATCAAAGGCTAAGGGCAGTGCCTTAACGAGTTTGAGCATGAGTTTTTCGATGGATTTCTTAAACTCTAGCCCCGTTCCTGCGGTGAGTTTGAGCACTTTAGGGCTACGGGTATCGTCAAAGTTCACCACATAGCACCAGTCAAACAGTGCAGGCTCGATAGGCTCATGGCGATTAAGGTAACGCAGCATCATAGTGCGTTTACCTAAGCCGTTTTGGCCAATGGCATAAATGTTATAGCCCTTTTCCTTAATCCCCATGGCGAATTCCACCGCCTGTTGGGCACGTTCCTGACCAACAATATCATCGAGCGGCGTAAGCTGGGCAGTAGACTGGCACTCGGGACTAAGCTGTTTAAGGTCGGATTTCCGATAAAGCTGTTGACTCGTTAACGGGATGGCGGCTGTGGCTGTGGGCACGGTAGGCATAGAGATCCTTGTTTTTCATCCTGATTATTTCCATTGTAGACAATAAGATACTGTGATTGTCAATGAAAAGGGGAATTGGAATTAAATTCCACTTGTTAGGGGCGAGGATGTTTGATGATGAGATTTAATTCATTTTGGGGATTTATGCTTGAGTCTTAGGGTAAGATGCTTACGTTTTCTGATGGTGTAGCTTGCTTGTATAAAAGATGAGCTTAAGATTGATCGACTATGATTGGAGTGAGTCAGAAAAGCGTTTCAGATACATTATCTGAAACAAAGTAATCGGTTAATAAGTCGAATATTTTTGTATTAGTGAATGGCGATGGTTAAGTGCCTGCGGTAATATCAATCATCTCGTTTTGGGTGTGTTTTTCATGAGGGGATTTTTTCCCTCGGTCAAAATGGAATTGTAGAGGCTACAGTTAGCAAGCTTATGATTGATGTCGCAATTTCACAAAAGCAGTTATTAGATTGGGCAAACGATTTGCAATTGGTTGCCGACTTAACTCAAGCACATGCGGTGATTTTAAAAGCCAGTGAAGTGGGGGAATACAGCCTACTTGTGCGATCTGAACACTGTTCACCATCGGATATCGAAGCGCTTCTGCGGCATTTTAATCTCAAAACATACCTTAATCTCCAACAAAATGCCATCCCTAAAGTTAACACTTCTTCATCATCAGCAACTTCAGATAATTTCTTCCATCAGTCAGAAACCTTCAGTCACTATCAAGTCAATCTTCCTGTGGATATTCGCCATATCAATGCCTACCAACAAGCATTGATTCAGGATGTAAAATCGTCTCCCAAGTGGCGTGATACTGCGCTTGGTAGCTTGATTTATTTACCTATTATTTGGAGTTCTGGAGCGCACTTTGGGGTTTTGTGCCTATTTCATAAGGCAGCTTTGCATTTAGACCAAAGAGCATTGCAGTTGGCATCGCTGACCGTGAATAGTGTGCAACTCAATTTGAGTGAGTTGCTCAAATTAAAGCAACAAGCTCAAATGGTTTTGCGCGGCGAGTCAAAGTCGATGGATGTGATTAGTTTACAAACCTTTATCGATAGTTTTGAAGAGCATATTTGGGTAAAAAATGCTGAAGGTGTTTACACCATCTGCAACCAAAGTGTTGAAAAAGCATGGGAGTTGCCCAGCCGTGAAATTGTTGGCAAGACGGACGAAGAACTCTTTGGTAAAGATATCGCAGAGATTTTCCTGCATGGGGACAAGCAGGCTATTGATGCGGGAGCCCCCATTATTGTTGCCGAATGTTTGGATGGTCAAAGCCAAAATAAGCACCTATGGTTAGAAACCCTTAAAGTACCTGCATTAACGCCTGAAGGAACACTGGCGGGAGTGATTGGTATGACCCGCAATATTTCCAAACACAAAGAGGTTGAAGAGCAGCTAACGCTAGCAACCAATGTGTTTAAACATTCCCTCGAGGGCGTTGTCGTCACAGATAGACACGGCAATATCACCGATGTGAATGGCGCCTTCTATGAGATCACTGGTTACTCGCGAGAAGAGTTACTCGGTCAAAATCCACGATTATTTAACTCGGGTCGACACGAAAAAGTCTTTTTCGAAACCATGTGGAATAACTTACTCGAAACGGGCAAGTGGAATGGTGAAATTTGGAACCGCCGCAAGGATGGGACTATTTTTCCACAAAATATTACGATCAGTACCATCTTTGATGAAGTCGGTGAGGTTCGATATTTTGTGGCGGTATTTGCCGATATATCAGCTCAAAAGCAGAGCGAAGCTAAACTGGCCCATTTGGCCTATTTTGATCCGCTAACCCATCTACCAAATCGCATGAAGTTGATGATGCAGCTTAAGCAAGAAATCAAACATGCGAAAAGGCTCAATGCTCAACTGGCAACAGTGTTTATCGATGTGGATTTGTTTAAACATATCAACGACAGTTTCGGCCACAGTATTGGCGATGAGATGCTGGTGGAACTGGCTAAACGTTTGCGTAGCCAGCTACGGGAGCAAGATGTGTTGTCTCGCATCGGTGGCGATGAATTTGTGGCCTTGGTTTCCGGTATTCAAAAGCTAGAAGACGCTAACTTAGTCATCGAACAATTACGCCAAGTGTTTGAGCAGCCTTTTGTGGTAAGCACGGGCGATCATCTGCGTTTGACTGCCAGCATGGGCGTCTCTATTTATCCTAGCGATGGGGCTAATGCCGATACTCTGCTGCGCAATGCCGATGCCGCTATGTATCGTGCCAAAAGTGAAGGACGAAATAACTATGCCTTCTACACCGAATCACTGACTAAAGAGTCGATTGAACATTTAAAGCTGCAAAGTGCTCTCTATGGCGCGCTTGAGCAGAATGCTTTGTATCTGATGTATCAGCCTAAATTGGATTTAGTCAGCCGCAAAGCAATCGGAGTTGAAGCGCTACTACGTTGGAACGATCCCGTATTAGGGCAAATTTCACCTGGGGTGTTTATTCCGGTCGCCGAGAAAATAGGGCTGATTTACGACATAGGTTTATGGGTACTCGAAACCGCCTGTCTTCAAGGTGTGCGTTGGCTCGCCGAGGGAAAACCCTTTGGCCGAATCGCCGTTAACGTTGCCGGACAACAGTTACAGCGTAGCTCCTTTGTGGAGGATGTTAAGCGTATCTTGGCTGAAACGGGCTTACCTGCCACCTGTCTTGAGCTTGAAGTGACCGAAAGCGTGATGATGCACAATCCCGATACGGCAATTCGTGATCTAAAACTATTGGGGGATCTGGGTATTGAGCTCTCGGTCGATGATTTTGGAACTGGTTATTCATCCTTAAATTACCTTAAAAAATTACCTATTCATAAGCTTAAAATTGACCAATCCTTTGTGCGGGATATTCCCTTCGACACCAACAATACCGCTATCGCCAAAGCAGTGATTGCCCTAGGGCACGCACTCAAGTTAGAGATAGTGGCAGAAGGGGTGGAGACCCAAGATCAGGCCGAGTTTTTAACCCAAAACCTTTGCGAACAGGCGCAGGGCTATCTGTTCAGCCGTCCGCTGTTACCCGCGGATGTTGGTGCGTTTTTAGCGAAAAGCTAAGCGTGTCTAGCGACAATCTAAGTGCGATTGGGCACGATTAACGCCGTGAGCAACTGGCAGATGCAATGCAACTGGTCGCTCTAGCGGCTGTCTGTTAACATGGCGCCATTATTGTTTTTGGTGATCTTCCATGTCTTTTAGCGCGCTTTCCTTAGATTCTCAGTTAGTGAATACCTTAGCCGAACTTGGCTATCAGCAACCCACGCCCATCCAAATTGAAGCCATTCCCGCTATTTTGGCAAAACAGGATGTGATGGCAGGCGCACAAACGGGAACGGGAAAAACCGCAGCCTTTGCTCTCCCTATTTTGCAGCAATTGCTCCTTGATAACCAAAACCTCGATGCACCCAAAAATATTCGAGCCTTAGTGCTGGTGCCCACTCGTGAGTTAGCTGTGCAAGTGCAGCAGAGTTTTGTGATATATGCCAAAGGCACGGACATTCGTATCGGGATTGCTTACGGCGGCGTGAGTATTGAGGCCCAGCAAGCCGAATTTAAGGCTGGCATCGATGTGCTTATCGCGACGCCTGGCCGCTTGCTCGATCATCTGCGTCAAGGCGCGCTTAACCTTAAGCGCTTGAGTGTGCTGGTATTTGATGAAGCTGACCGGATGCTCGATATGGGATTTATGGATGAAATCAAAGCCGTACTCAAGCAAGTGCCGGCGCAGCGACAGACATTGCTGTTCTCGGCTACCTTAGATGATTCGATTTTCGGTTTCAGTAAAAACCTTTTGCGTGAGCCTAAGCTTATCGAAGTGGCGAAACGCAATACCACGGCCGCACAGGTGGAGCAGCGGGTTTATGCCATCGACAGTGACCGTAAAACCGAGTTTGTCAGCCATTTAGTGCGCAGTAAAAATTGGCAACAAGTGCTGATCTTTAGCCGTACTAAGCAGGGGGTCGATAAGCTTACCACTCAGCTCAATCAACTCGGGGTGGCGACGCAGGCATTCCACGGTGACTTATCCCAAGCTGCAAGGGAAAAGGTTTTAAAGGATTTTAAACAAGGACTGGTGCAGGTTTTAGTAGCGACCGATGTCGCCGCTCGTGGGCTTGATATTGCCGACTTACAGTATGTGATTAACTTTGAGCTGCCCTTTATTGCCGAAGATTATATCCACCGTATCGGTCGCACCGGACGGGCGGGGAGCGCAGGTTTGGCGATTACGCTCTTTAGCCAAGAGGATGCACTGCTACTCGAAGAGGTCGAAGCATTGCTTGATAAACGCCTGCCGCAGCAATGGTATCCCGGTTTTGAGCCTGATTTTAATAAAATGGCACCTGAACCAAGACGCAATAGTAAAGCAGCGCAAAAACAGCGAGCTAAAAAACGTGCCCTAGGCGGTAAGAAGCGGTAACCATAGCCTGCTTATCGGCATAGCTTACAGATGCAAAGCGTGATAAAAATTCCTGCATTGGATACTGGACCGCCCCAGAAATGGGGTGGTTTTTGTTTATCAATAGTTCACGATTTGGATATTAAGCATTAGCTAAAATAGACTTCAGCTTGATTATTACGTTGCCGCTCTTCATTCTTCTCAGTGGCTTCTTTAATTAGCTCGGCTTTTTGGGCTTCAAGTAGCGCTATCTGTTTGGCCTTTTCTTCCTCTGATAAGTTGTCATTGGCGGCAATTTTCGCCATTTCTGCATCTAACTGCTTCAGTTTTTCCCGGTCAACTCCGGTGCGTTTATCGAGGATAGCCTGCATGGCTTCCGCTAATCTGTCTTCGGGTTTCGCGCTTTCTTCGGTTCCGGCAATAGTTTGCACATTGGTGGTGTAATTTTGCTTGGCATTGGGCGCGAGTTGGCTATAGGTATCGCTGGTTTCAGCACTTCGATTTACGCCGCCCGATAGAGTGACTGTATCTTGCGGGACTGTCATTTGAGCGCTCGAACTGGCCACAGGGCTTGGTACGCCTTGGGCTTGTTGAGTCTGAACCAATTTTAGCTGGCTTAATGCAATGGCTGCATAGCTATTGGGATTGATGACTGTCATTTCCTTATTCTCCCTCGTCGATGTTCACTTTCCGATGCTGCGCCAATCGGGCTAATAAACTAAGCAATATCAGGGCCAAACTCTTGCACCTTTAGTTGGATTTTTAGCGTCGGAAAATTTTTATAAGAAATTTGTACAAAAACTTGATCCTTGTACAAGAATAGTCCGTAATACTATTCAAATTGATACAAGGAATAGCATTATGTACAAGTTTAATCCGCAGCGAATTCAAATCGGGATCAGTGCCTGCCTATTAGGGGAGAAGGTGCGCTTTGACGGTGGGCATAAAAATTCTTCCTATTGTAATCAAGAGATTGCCCCCTTTTTTGATTATGTTCCCTTGTGTCCTGAAATGGCGATTGGCCTAGGTGCCCCCCGTAAAAGTATTCGATTGGTGCGTGATGGTGAAATAATCCGCGTACAGAGTGGTGATGGTACTTTAGATGTCACCGACAAACTCAATCGCTTTAGCGAACAAAAGGTTGAAGAATTAGGCTTTTTAGGCGGTTACTTGCTCTGCGCTAAATCTCCCACCTGCGGTATGGAGCGGGTGACTGAGTACAAAATTGGCACCAATAATGGCTCAAAAACGGGCATTGGAGTATTTGCCCGTAAGTTAATGGAGCGTTACCCCTATCTACCGGTTGAAGAAGAAGGCCGTCTGCACGATATGGTGCTGCGGGAAAACTTTTTTACCCGAGTCTATGCCTATCACGACTGGCACAAGATGTGTCATGAGGGCTTAACCAAACACAAGTTAGTGAAGTTTCACTCCCGCTATAAGTACCTGTTGATGGCCCATAGCCCTAAATGGTACCGCGAGCTTGGGCCGATAGTGGCTAATATTGAAGATTTAGAGCAAACCGCCGAGCGCTATTTTGCTGGCTTTATGACAGCCTTAAAAATCAATGCGACTCGTCGAAACCATACCAGCACCTTACAGCATATTCAGGGCTATTTTAAAAAGCATTTGAATAAGGAGCAAAAGTCAGAACTGTCTGAAATGATAATGAAATATCGTCAAGGACTCCTCCCTTTGCTGGTGCCTATCACCTTGATTAACCACTACTTGCGCCAATTCCCCACCCCTTATATTGAGGACCAAGTGTACTTAAATCCGCACCCTGAGGAATTAAAGCTGCGTTATGCCTATTAATCATAGGCCGCTGTCGGAATGGTGTGCTTGAACGATTAGATAACCTATTAAGAAAAACGAGTTAAGTGATAGACATGAAACAACATGATCCAAAGGTTGAGGCCGAACACCTCGAGAGTCGCGAGCTGCTCCCTATAGGGGAAGTGTCGTTACTCACAGGGGTTAACGCGGTAACACTAAGAGCCTGGCAGCGCCGCTTTGGGCTGGTGATCCCTGCGCGTACGCCTAAGGGGCATAGGTTATACACGCCTGAAAATATTCAACAAATTCATGAGATCAATGCATGGTTGGCCAAGGGGGTCGCCATCAGTAAGGTCAAGCCGCTACTGATAAGCTCAGCTCGTGCGACCGAGGATGACCATACTGCTCTGCAAGAAGGGGATTTGTGGCATGAGCAGATCACTGGGTTAAATGGCGCACTGTTTGAGCTAGACCAACAAAAGCTGCACCAAATCTTTGATGAAGCCCTAGGTTTATATCCCTTTCAATTGGTGAAGCAAAAATTGCTGCTGGCTTGGATGGCGCAGTTACCAGCTTTGCTTGAGCCTCGTTTAGATGCCGAGCTGTTGCTTGCATGGTTAGAAAGCGAGTTAGCCAGTCGCATCGGAGGTCGCGCCAGTTTTGCTGGGCAGGCCAGTTTGGCGCAAATCGGTTTAGTGTGTTTGCCATCTGTCCAAGGGCCTAAAACGGCCGAGCAGCAGAGCGGTTATTCGAGCATGTCTCACTCGGGTATAAACAATTCGAGTATCACTAATCGCTTGTATAGCCTGGTTTTACGCTTGGAGCTTGCCGAGTTAAGAGTGTCAGTCATTAATCTTGGTGTACTCGACATCACAAGCCTTGGACTTATCAATAATCGACTCAAGGTAGATGCACTCTTGCTACTGCCCGAGGCGAATCATCCGCTATCGAAAATCTTCGAGCTGCAAAGCTTGCTCGAGCAAATGCAAGAGACCTGTTATCTCATTGGTCCCTTTGCACCAACCTTAACAGCCTTATCGGCGTTTATGGCGCCAGACTTGGCTGAATGGGTTAACCAAGTATCTGCGGCAAAAGAGCAACATAGGAAACAGCAGCGCAAGCAGAAAAACGCGGCCGAAGCGCAGCAAGGAGGGCAAGCCGATGAGCGATAATCAAACTCCAGCGACAAAGCACGCGTTAATGTGGTTTCGCCAAGACCTGCGTCTAACGGATAACCAAGCGCTGACGGCTGCCTGTGATTGGGTGCGGCAAGCACCTAGTGAAAAACTTAGGGCGATTTATATTGCGACTCCGAGCCAATGGCTCAGCCACGATATGGCGCCGATCCAGATTGATTTTATCCAGCGGCATGTGAATTTGCTCGCCCAAGGACTCGCAAGCCTAGGGATTGAATTTGAGCTTATTCAGCTCGATAGCTTTACAGAGGTGCCCGCTTTTTTAGCGAGTTACTGTGAAAAGCTGGGGGTTGAGCGGGTGTTTGCGGGGCGAGAACCCGAAATAAACGAGCAAAAGCGCGACCAAGCCTGTCTCGATGCCGGTATCCCCTTAGTGCTTAGCGACGAGCATTGCCTATTGCCGCCGGGCACAGTGCTTAACTTAAGCGGTGATATGTATAAGGTGTTTACGCCCTTTAGCCGTAAGTGGCGAGAAGTTGCCGCCAAACGCGCCATTTTGCCGCTTGGGGTGCCTGCGCCGCTTGGCCCTATGTTACCTGAACCCAAGCCAATCAGTTTTAAAGAACGTTTTCAATCAACGAGCAAGCTAACCTCGAGCGAGCAATGGGCGGCGGGAGAGGGACAGGCAAAACGTATTCTGACCACATTTATTGAGCAAAAGGCCCAAGACTATAAGCAGGATAGGGATTTTCCCGCTCTCGACGGCACTAGTGTTATCTCCCCTTATTTGGCGCTGGGCGTGCTGAGCCCAAGGCAATGTATCGCAGCGCTGCTTGGGCGTTTTCCCGAGGTTATTGTCGATGATACTAGCCCTGGGCGAACCTGGTTGAATGAGCTTATCTGGCGGGAGTTTTATCGCCATTTATTAGTGGCTTTTCCGGATTTATCCAAGGGGCACAATTTTAATCGTCAGGCTGACCATGTGCAGTGGCGTAACAACCAAGCTGAGTTTTTAGCATGGTGCGAGGGCAAAACAGGTTACCCGATTGTGGATGCGGCGATGCGCCAGCTCAATCAAACCGGCTGGATGCACAATCGACTGCGCATGGTGGTGGCGAGCTTTTTAACTAAACACTTGCTTATCGACTGGCGTTGGGGTGAACGCTATTTCCGCCAGCATCTTATCGACGGCGATCTGGCGGCCAATAACGGTGGCTGGCAATGGTCGGCGGGCTGTGGCTGCGATGCTCAGCCCTATTTCCGCATTTTTAATCCCATCAGCCAGAGCGAAAAGTTTGATCCAGATGGCCGCTTTATCCGTAAGTACTTACCAGAGCTAGCATCTTGGGGTGTTAAACGCTTGCACCAACCCAATATGCAAAAAACGCCTTCTTTATTTGATGCACCATCGCAACCGTCTGACTCGGCTTATCCCTGTGCAATTGTGGATCACAATGCGGCAAGGGCGAGGGCGCTAGCAGTACTTGGGGTGCTGAAAAAGGCTTAGCCCATATGCTTAACCTTGCAACTTATCCCTTAGGGAGTTATCTGGATGATAAACCAAGCGAAGATTGAACAGAGCGGTGTGGTTGATGAGTTTATCGCGCTCTATCAAGCATTAAACAAGGACAATCTGCATCTGTTGGCTCAGGTCTACGATGACAATATTTGTTTTATCGATCCTATGCATCAAGTGAATGGTTTAACTGCCTTGACTGAGTATTTTGCCAAACTCTACAAAAACATTGGTTACATTCACTTTGAAATCAAAGAAGTATTGCAGGATGACTCCCAAGCTTCGCTATTTTGGCAGATGCAATATCGCCATCCCAAGCTAAACAAAGGCGAACTCATCCGTGTCGATGGCATGAGCCAGCTTAAGTTTCATCAGCGGATTTACTTTCACCGGGATTATTTCGACTTAGGGCAAATGCTATACGAGCATTTGCCTTGTATGGGCGGACTCATTCGTCTGCTTAAAGACAGGGCGGCTAAGTGATGACCTCAGTGCAGATCCACAAAATCAACACAGTGCTGATCACTGGAGCAAGCTCAGGTATTGGGCTGCAATTAGCACAGGATTATCTCGCCGCGGGTTGGCATGTTATTGCCTGTGGGCGGGATAAAGCCAAGCTCGATGCACTTGCCGACACTGTCTTAATTGGCGCAACTTGCTTCAATTTCGACATTACCGAGCGCAGCCAAGTTCAGCAGGTTGCGACTCAAGTGGGGGATTTGTTGTCGTCTAGTGCATGTCAGCTGGATTTAGTGATCCTCAATGCCGGTGGCTGCCAGTATATCGATGACGCTAAACACTTTGACGACAGATTGTTTGAGCGTGTTGTGCACACCAACCTGATTGCCATGGGCTACTGCCTAGGTGCGTTTTTGCCTCTAATGGCGAAAGGCTCGCACTTAGCGTTGATGAGTTCGAGCGCGACTTACTTAGCCTTCCCCCGCGCGGAGGCCTACGGGGCTTCAAAGGCGGGCGTGCAGTACTTAGCCGCCAGCCTGAGGCTCGACCTTGCTCAACACGGGATATCTGTGAGTGTGATTTGCCCAGGATTTGTGGCGACGCCTTTGACGGCTAAGAATGATTTTGCCATGCCGATGCAAGTCGATACTCAATCGGCGTCAACGGCAATTCGTCGCGGACTTTTGCACCGTGAAACCGAGATCCATTTCCCTAAACGATTTACTTATTTATTGAAATTAATGTCATTTTTACCTGCCTTTGTATGGCAAAAAATGATCCAACGGGATAGCAAGCCAAGGGCGCTTAAGGATGCAGGACGATGAAAAATATTGCCATTGTAGGGACAGGTATTTCAGGCCTAACCTGTGGTTACCTACTCAGCCAAGCTCACAAGGTTACTGTGTTTGAGGCCAATGACTATATAGGTGGCCATACCGCGACCGTGGATGTAGAGCATCATGGAAAACACTATGCGATAGATACTGGCTTTATCGTGTTTAATGATCGGACTTATCCACGTTTCGAGCGGCTGTTAGCCCGTTTAAACGTTAGTATTTTACCGACTGAAATGAGTTTTAGCGTGCACAACGCCCTGACGGGGCTTGAGTATAATGGCCATAATTTTGCCAGTTTGTTTGCCCAGAAGCGTAACCTCCTAAATCCACGCTTTTGGGCTTTTTTAAACGAAATTGTGCGTTTCAATAAAAGCTGTAAGGCGATTTATCAACAGGATAATTATCCCGCTGGTAACTTAGGGGAATTCCTCGA
This sequence comes from Shewanella decolorationis, assembly GCF_004354305.1. Classification (NCBI taxonomy): domain Bacteria; kingdom Pseudomonadati; phylum Pseudomonadota; class Gammaproteobacteria; order Alteromonadales; family Shewanellaceae; genus Shewanella; species Shewanella decolorationis. Next base: position 1,194,289 of record NZ_CP037898.1, read on the forward strand.
CCGCGAGCAGTTTTCTCGATTTTTTGCCGAACATTATATTTTGCCCATGGGGGCGGCTATTTGGTCATCGAGCATCGAGGATATGCGCGCCTTTTCGCTGCGCTTCTTTATCCGTTTCTTTGAGCACCATGGCTTATTAAACGTCAGCAATAGACCGCAATGGTATGTGCTCAAGGGCGGCTCTCGTAGTTATATTCCTGATTTGATTGCTCCTTTTAAAGACAACCTCCATTTAAACAGCCCGGTGAGTGCCATCGAACGCTATGCAGATGGCGTCAAACTCTATGTAAATGGCGAGTGGCAGGTATTCGATGAGGTGATCCTTGCGTGTCATAGCGATCAGGCGCTTAAGATGCTAACCGATGCCACCTCGGCCGAAAAAGCGATTCTGGGTGATTTGCAGTACCAAGATAATGAGGTGGTTTTGCATACCGATACCCGTCTTTTACCTAAGCGAAAGGCGGCGTGGGCCAGCTGGAATTATCGTTTGGATGGCAATCAAAAACGTCCCGCCTCGGTGACTTACAATATGAATATTCTGCAGCGCCTGCCTAGCGACGCACCAACCTTTTGCGTAACGCTCAACCAGACTGAACTGATTGACGAATCCAAAATCTTGCGTCGTTTTAATTATGCGCACCCTGTGTTTAATGAGCTGAGTTTGAAGGCGCAGGCACGTCGGGAAGAGATATCGGGTCAAAACCATACGCATTTTGCGGGCGCCTATTGGCACAATGGCTTCCATGAGGACGGCGTCCGCAGTGCCTTAGACGTATGTGCTCACTTTGGGATTGATCTATGAATGAGCTCAATAGCGGCATTTATTATGGCAAGGTAAACCATACTCGCTATACGCCAGTAAAACACCACTTTAGCTATCAAATGGCGTTGCTTGCGATTGACTTAGATGAGGTCGATAGCATCAGTGCTATGGGGAAGTGTTTTGCCAGCCAGCAGCGCGCGCTACTCAGATTTAATCCTAAGGATTACCTCCGCACTTTTACGACAAGGGACAACCAGAGTCGCCAGCTTGAGATAAACGAGCCCAGCAGCTTTGCCCTTAAGCAGCGGGTGCTTGAGCAAGTTGCTGAGTTGGGCGGTCACCAGCCTTGTGGTCGAGTGTTATTTGTTGGGCAGATTCGCCACTTTGGCGTGTATTTTAGCCCAGTAAATTTCTATTTTTGTTATCAAAATCAAAAGCCTTTATATATGCTCGCCGAAGTGAGTAACACTCCGTGGGATCAGCGCCACTGTTATTTAGTGGATTTATCTGCGCCTGCAGCAACGGATAAAGTGTTTCACGTTTCGCCTTTTATGAATCTCGATATGCGCTACCAATGGCATGTTGAACCGCCCGCTGAACGCCTAAACATTGGCATCGAGAATCTACCGAATCAGTCGGGTAAGCGATTGTTCAATGCTAGCCTGTCGATGACTCGTCAGCCGATCAATACGCAATCCCTTCGCGCCTTGTTGTTTCGCTTTCCGTTTATGACGTTGAAAATTTTCGGCGGGATTTATTGGCAGGCATTAAAGCTGTTTTTTAAGCGCATACCTTTTGTGCCACATCCTGCTCAAGTGGAGAAATAAGATGGAAAATACTGCATCGCAATCTTCTGTTATTTCGGCAACATTGCCTGATAGCCTTGCCCGTAAGCTATTGCTCAAAGCATTAGAAAATCTCCCCCATGGCTGTTTAACGATAGTGGAGGGTGACAAGAGCTATCGCTTTGGTGAGCATCACAGTGATTTACATGCCACGCTGGTGGTAAAGCATCCGAGCTTCTATCGCCAAGCGATGTTTTCTGGCTCTATTGGCGCCGGTGAAAGCTATATCCAAGGTCATTGGACTAGCCCAGATCTCACTAAGGTTGTGCAACTGTTTGCGCGCAATCTGCCCTTGCTCGATAAAATTGAGGCGAAATTCGGTTGGTTGACGGGGTCGGTTAACCGTATGAAACATTTGCTGAATCGAAACTCTCAGCAGGGCTCTAAACGTAATATCTTGGCCCATTACGACTTAGGCAATGCCTTGTATGAGCAGTTTTTAGATCGCGAAATGTTGTACTCCAGCGCCCTCTATTCCGATAGCGCCGCGAGTCTTGAACAGGCGCAACTGCATAAACTGAAAACCATTTGTGAGCGGCTCGACTTACAACCTGGGCAGACCTTACTCGAAATCGGTACGGGGTGGGGCGCCTTAGCCATTTATGCTGCCAAACATTATGGTGTGCACGTGACGACCACAACGATTTCAGATGCGCAATATGCCTACGCGAAAGCGCGAGTCGAACGGGAAGGTTTAAGCGATAGCATCACCCTATTGACTGAGGATTATCGAAATCTCAGCGGCACCTTCGACAGACTGGTGTCTATCGAGATGATTGAAGCCGTTGGCCATGAGTACCTGCCTGGGTTCTTTAAAAAGCTGGAGTCATTGCTCAAACCCCATGGCCGCATGTTATTACAGGCTATCACTATCGCCGACCAACGTTACGATAGTTATCGCAAAGGTGTTGATTTTATTCAGCGATATATTTTCCCTGGTGGTTGCTTACCTTCAGTGCACCAAATGGTTGGGCACTTGGCCAAGCGCACCGATATGCAGGTGTGGTCGATTGATGATATGGGACTCGATTACGCCAAGACGCTGAGGGACTGGCATAACAACTTCGATCGTGCCATTGAGCAAGTGCAAGCCTTAGGTTATGGCGATGACTTTATCCGCATGTGGAAGTTTTATTTAAGCTATTGCGAAGGGGGCTTTTTAGAGCGGACCACCAGTACAGTGCATTTAGTTGCGGTACGTCCAAGCTATCGTCTACCGAGCGCTGTGAGCAATGGTTAAGGTTTGGTGAGATGTATTTTATGGCGAGATCCTCTTTAAATATCTCCAAACGTCAGGGCTTTATACTCTACAACGCCTTGAGTTTTCAGTGTGTTTGGTGGACTAGCGTACTATTTGGCAATAGTACGCTGTTATTGAGTATTCCGCTGTTAGTAGTGCATTTTATGTTACTGCCGTGGGTGGAAACCGCTCGTGCAATCCCCCGTGATTTGAGCACAATGCTTAAAGTTGGGTTACTCGGTATGGCGATTGATGGCTTGCTGATTTGGATGGGCATTTTTGAGTTTCCGGTTTTTCCCGGTTGGTTGGCTTGTCTCTGGTTGCACTTTGCTGTGAGTTTGAACCATAGTCTTAGTTTTATCCGTACCTTTGCGATTGTTCTACAAGCCATTTTAGGCGGAGTATTTGGTTGTCTCAGTTACTTAGCTGGAGCAAGACTTTATGCTGTGAACCTTCCCTTTGGCGAGGGGATATCAGTTATTATCCTAGCCGTTATTTGGGCTATTTTATTACCTGTTTTCATCTATCTCTCCCGCAACCATAGGCTAAATCGTCAAACCGCTGATGCCCGTTTATATGGGCGTTAATCCTTGTATTGGTGGAGAAATCTGATGCTTCATATTTCATCAATCCAGTTAGTTATATGGTCAAAAAAGCGATATCTCAGTGCCCTGTGTGGATTACTGCTGCCATTAGCTGGACATGCTACCACGACTCAGGTAATCGAAAATCCTATGCACTCTGGGCTTATTGAGGTAGGTCGGGGCGAAATGGATTGGCTTTGGTTTAATGTCTATAAAGCCAAACTCATGACCAGCACAGGCAAGTACCAGAGTGGCGTTTATCCACAGTTATTAGACATTGAATATTATCGTGATATTGAGGCGGATGATCTGTTAGAAGCGACAGCAGATCAGTGGCGACACTTAGGCTATAGCAAGGATGAGATAGCCAATTGGCTGCAATTACTCAAGGGGATTTGGCCTAATGTTATGCCTGGTGATCACTTAAGTTTTAAGATTATCGATACTCAACATAGTCAGTTCTTTTTTAATGGCCAGCCGTTGAAGATTATCGACGAACCCAAATTAGCCGAAGCATTTCTGGCGATTTGGTTGTCGACTAACACCAGTCGTCCAAGCTTACGTGCGCAATTACTAGGAGAAAAATCATGCGATTGCTAAAACTGCATTGGGGTAAGCCTTTTATCTTAGGGTTATTGATGGTCAGCCTTTTGTCTAGCTGTTCTAGTGTCGATGTGAGTGATTATCAAGGCACCAATCCCCCCTTAGTGTTAGAAAGCTTCTTTAATGGTCCACTTGAGGCATCGGGTATTGTTGAGGATTTCAGTGGCAAAGTGATCCGTCGGTTTAATGTCACCATGGAGGCGAGTTGGCAGGGGACGGAAGGCATTATCAAAGAGTGGTTTGTTTATGATGATGGTGAAACCCAAACTCGCATTTGGCGTATTCAATCCCAAGGAGGAGGGCAATACACTGGCACGGCTGACGATATTCTCGGTACAGCGCAAGGGGAGGCGAGGGGAAGCGCGCTGCGTTGGCGTTATGATATGTTATTGCCTGTTGATGGTGACGAATACCAAGTACACTTTGATGATTGGATGTACCTAGTTAATGACAAAACCATCATTAACAAAAGCGATATTATTAAATGGGGCATCACTGTTGCCAAAGTGACCTTAGTGATCCAAAAGCGCTAGGATTTTTGCTGCAGAGTTAACGGTATAGCTTGGCTAATAATCCAGCGTTTCATGCTTTAGACTGGGTGAAATCAATCAATCTTATATGGGCTTCACGATGAAAAAGCATTGGATCTTATTGGCGGTACTCGCAAACCTTTCTTTAACCGCTTGCTCAAATATTGATTTTCGCTTTGAAGATACTTCAGAAAAGCAAGCAGATCCCAATCAACCCATTAGCGATCCTATGGTGCAGGATAATGAGCGCCGTGTTCGTGATGCGCGCGAAGATGGAAAACTAGAGCCAAAGGATCCGATTAAATTCTAAGATTGGTTCAATCTGATCAGAGCTTGATTGAATTGTGCAGCCCTTACTTTGGCATAAGGGCTGCTGATACGGAAAATTAACCCGCTTGGCGACTATTATCCACTGTCTTCTTATCGTAATACTCAAAGGGAAATTGATTACGGATCCTTTGCTGTAGGTTGTCATTCACATTCGCTGAAATATGCAGACGTACGTCTGAGCTTTTCTCTGCTCGGATGGTACAAGTGAGCTTTTCAGCCTTTGCTAATTGGCGACAGTCTCGCTCGAAGCGCTCGGGGATCTTGCCTTTATGTTGAGTCATCCTGCCATTTTTAAAATGCATTTCAAAAATAGTCAGTCCCTTCTTACCACCAAAAATCAACTTATAAACCAGAAACAAACCAATCGCGATAAAAACGAGCTTAAAAACAGTGGCTGTCATAGTGCCTCCTCTCTTATGTTTATAGGACAAAGATACTCTGGAGGCAGGGCTTTTAACAGTGCGCTAACACGCAATTTTAATTTGGCAAATGAAAGGGTCTATCCTAATCTTAAAATGGTTAAGGAATTATCCCCTTTAGTTAAGGAAAACGTCATGTACCTATCTAATGCAGACCGTTGGTCGTTATTGTGCAAGAAACAAATTGATGTGATTGACAAATTATCTTCTCACTTCCCTGAGCGAAAAGAGCCGCTTAATGAGTTAACTCATGGCTGGCGACATTTACAGCATCAAGTCCAAGCGGGAGATAGGCCGATAGCGCATGAGCTGATAAAGTAAATTGCTAAAATCACAGATACAAAAAAGCCACTCAGTGAGTGGCTTTTTTGTTTTTTTGGTGCCGGCACCAAGAGTCGAACTCGGGACCTACTGATTACAAGTCAGTTGCTCTACCAACTGAGCTATGCCGGCGGATGGTGGTGCCCGAACCCGGAATCGAACCAGGGACACGAGGATTTTCAATCCTCTGCTCTACCGACTGAGCTATTCGGGCAACTAAACTAAGCGTTAGTTAACTACTTCAAACCGAGTGCTTAACACCGCATCCGTTCGAAGTGCGCGTATCATATAGTGCACGCTTTCCCTGTGCAAGCCCTTTTAATTCGACTGACCAAGTATTAAACAAAAAGCGCCTTATTTAAGGCTTTATAGGGATGCGAATGGTTCACTTGGCCGAACTATCAATGGGTTAATACGATTTAGTCGTGGGATAGATGAATAAAGCGGCAGTGGATTACTGAGAATTTTAAAATTTGCAGTGCTAAGTATTAAGTTGTTAGTCAGTATTTTGCTTACTACTTGTGTATATAGCGACATGCCCATGAAGGGGGCTTGTGAACAACTGGAACTATCGTGAGTGGATTAGCAGTAACTTACATTAAACATTGAGTGAACTCTAGCTCACTCAAATCCCAGATACAAAAAAGCCACTCAGTGAGTGGCTTTTTTGTTTTTTATGGTGCCGGCACCAAGAGTCGAACTCGGGACCTACTGATTACAAGTCAGTTGCTCTACCAACTGAGCTATGCCGGCGAATGGTGGTGCCCGAACCCGGAATCGAACCAGGGACACGAGGATTTTCAATCCTCTGCTCTACCGACTGAGCTATTCGGGCAACTAAACTAAGCGTTAGTTTACTACTTTAAACTGACAACTTAATGCTGTCTCGTTCGAAGTGCGGCTATATTAGCGAGGGTGTTTATCCTCTGCAAGCGCTTTTTCCTGATAAATGATGTGTTCGACTGTTTAATGTGCACTTTGGCTGTTTTTTATCAATAAACCCATTGGGAACGGGATTATTTGATGCCGCAAAGTTGTTTTTCCTGCCGCGTGAGTAACCTGTTTAATCCCCGTAATCAGCGTTAACACCATAATTGCGCTAATATTTCTATATTTTAGAAAGATATGAGCTATTTTTACTGATTTTAGTTTTTATTTTTCGTTCTATGATAATGACTATTATTTGATTATACGACTAAGTGCAGAGGTTTAAACTCGCTATATGTTTAGAAATACAAAGTTGAATTATGGACTTATTGCTATTGCCTGCCATTGGCTGAGTGCAGTTGTCGTGATTGGACTCTTTGCCGTTGGTGTGTGGATGGTGGAACTGACCTACTACAGCCCATGGTACAAAACGGCGCCACATTGGCACAAAAGCGTTGGGATTTTGCTGCTGGCGGTAACCCTGTTTCGTTTAGTTTGGCGTTTGGTTAATCCAAAGCCCGCTTCAGAGCAAAATCACCAGACATGGGAAAAGGTTAGCGCCCAGATTGCCCATGGCGCGATTTACCTCTTATTACTGGTGATTATGGCCGCTGGTATTTTGATTTCGACGGCAGAGGGCCGTGGAATTATGGTGTTTGACTGGTTTGAGTTACCCGGCCTAACGCCACTGATTGAAAATCAGGCTGATATCGCGGGAGATATTCACCAATATGCCGCCTACAGCTTGATTGCTCTGGTTTTACTGCATGCGTTAGGTGCGTTAAAGCACCATTTTATCGATAAAGATTCAACACTACTCAAGATGATTAAATTTAACCGAGGATAATATAATGAAAAAACAACTATTAGCTGCTTTGATTGGCGCGTCTTTACTGGCTCCTATGGCTGCATCTGCCGCCAATTATGTGATTGACCGTGAAGGCGCCCATGCCTCTATTACCTTTAAAGTAAGTCACTTAGGTTATAGCTATGTAGTTGGCCGTTTTAATGATTTCAGTGGTGATTTCAGCTACGACGCTAAAAATCCAACGGCAGCTAAAGTGAATGTTAAAGTGAACACCTTAAGCGTGGACTCTAACCATGCCGAGCGTGATAAACACATCCGTAGTGCTGACTTTTTAAATACGGCTAAATTTGCAGAAGCGACTTTCGTTTCGACCTCGGTTGAAGACAAAGGCAATGGTGATCTGGTTATCACTGGTAACTTCACGCTAAACGGAGTGACTAAACCGCTGGCAATCCAAGCGCATGCTGTGGGTGAAGGTCAAGATCCTTGGGGCGGATACCGTGCAGGCTTTACCGGTACTACCACGTTTGCGATGAAAGATTACGGTATCAAGATGGACCTAGGCCCAGCGTCTGCCAATGTTGAGTTAGATTTAGTGGTAGAAGGTGTGCGTAAGTAACCTTAAGGTTACTGAGCTGCATTTATCAGCGAATAAAAAAGCGCCAACGGCGCTTTTTTACTTTAAGAGATAGTCACTTAGGTTTATTCCTGATCTTTTTCGGGCACAAAGCCTTCAATTTCCACTTCTTTTCCTTCGAAGAGGAAAGAGGTCATTTGCTCTTCCAAAAACTTACGATCATCAACATTCATCATGTTGAGTTTCTTTTCGTTAATCAGCATGGTCTGCTTCTTCTGCCATAGGCCCCAAGCTTCTTTACTGATGTTATCAAAAATGCGTTTACCTAAATCACCTGGATACAGTTGAAAGTCTAGGCCGTCGGCTTCTTTATTTAAATATACGCAATTGACTGTACGCGCCATGATTATTCCTTACTGACTGTCGAGGTTGCTAGCATTAGCTACGAGTGATCCCAAGTTGGCTAACACACGCTCGGTTGCGGCGGCGAGCCCCACTTTGGAAGGTTGATTGATGTTATACCAGAGAGACTGGTTTTGTTCCATGACTGCGCCCACGCTCTGCTTACCCAAGGTTTGCTTGTTGTAGCCAATCGCGTGGCTATCTAAATTCAGTAGCATGGGCTGAATATCTAAATGGAAATGGCTAAAGGTATGCCTAAAACCGATTAATGGTTCGAGTTGCGCAGCGTGATAACCCTGGGCTTCAAGCGCTGCATTGAGTGCGGCTTGAGTACTAAACTCGGGGAAGCACCAGAGTCCGCCCCAAATACCAGCAGGCGGGCGCTTAGCCAAGAAGACTTGGTTATCTTTAAGCAAAACCAACATCCAAGCGGCTTTCTCTGGGATAGTCTTCTTCGGTTTCTTACCCGGGAAATCGGTCTGCCTTCCCATAAGTTGGGCTTTGCAATCGACAGCCACAGGACAAGCAGCACAATTGGGTTTGCTGCGAGTACAAATACTGGCACCAATATCCATCATGGCTTGGTTATATTTTTGAATATCCTGCTCTGGCGTTAACTGCTCGGTGAGTTGCCAGAGTTGTTCTTCCACTGGCTTTTGACCGGGCCAGCCCGCAATCGCACCGTGGCGTGCTAATACACGCTTAACATTGCCATCGAGGATCGGATGATGTTGCCCAAGTGATAGGGATAACACTGCACCCGCGGTCGAGCGGCCAATACCTGGTAGCGCTAACACTTGCTCGAAGTCTGTTGGAAATTGCCCCTGATACAAATCGCGAACCATCTTAGCGGCTTTATGCAGATTGCGAGCTCTGGCGTAATAACCCAGGCCAGTCCAATGATGCAGAACTTCATCATCCGGCGCGTTAGCGAGGGCTAAGACATCGGGGAAACGTGCCATAAAACGCTGGTAATAGGGGATAACAGTCGCTACCTGAGTTTGTTGCAGCATAATCTCTGAAACCCATACGCGATATGGGGTTTTATCTTGCTGCCAAGGGAGGGTTTTACGACCGTGGTTGTCGTACCAATTAACGATACGTGTAGCAAAGGAGGCTGTAGATTTCATCGGCGCAGTGTAGCGGGAGATTGGTTGGCAAACAAGTAACAGACTATCGAAAAATCGGCCTAGATTCGCTCTCTAGGATAATCTTGTTATACTTCGCCTCCATTAGTGCTTGCACTGTAAGTTGAACTTTGGATAATGCCCTTCTTTTTAGATGGTGTTGTCCACGAGACGAGGCAAAAATGAGCGAAGTCACTACCGCTGAATTTAATGAAGAAGGCAAGTATCTGCGTAAGATCAGAAGCTTTGTCCTAAGAGAAGGTCGTTTGACCAAAGGTCAAGCGCAAGCCATTGAGACTCAGTGGCCAACAATGGGCTTAGATTACAGCCCAACACCATTAAACTTGACCGAAGTGTTTGGTCGCGAAGCCGATACTGTACTGGAAATCGGTTTCGGCATGGGTGCCTCTTTAGTACAAATGGCTCAAGAAGCTCCTGAGCTTAACTTTATTGGTATAGAAGTCCATAAGCCTGGCGTTGGATCATGCCTAAGTGACGCCGCCGCTGCTGGGGTGACTAATCTTCGCGTGTATCACCATGATGCAATGGAAGTGTTAGAACATGCTATTGCCGATGGCAGTCTTGCTCGCGTGCAATTGTTCTTCCCCGATCCTTGGCATAAAAAGCGTCACCACAAGCGCCGCATCGTGCAGGCGGAATTTGCTGAGCTTATCCGTCGCAAACTGAAGATTGGTGGCGTGTTCCATATGGCAACCGACTGGGAAAACTACAGCGAGCATATGCTGGAAGTTATGAATGCGGCCAATGGTTATAAAAACCAATCCGCCGATGGTACCGTGGTGCCACGCCCAGATCATCGTCCACTCACTAAATTTGAAGCCCGCGGTCATCGCCTCGGCCATGGCGTGTGGGATCTGATGTTTGAGCGTATCGCTTAACATCTTTTATTGATTTTATTTTTTAACACAACGGGGAAAATCACTATGGCAAAGAATCGTAGCCGTCGTTTACGTAAGAAAATGCGCGTTGATGAATTCCAAGAGTTAGGTTTTGACATTACTTGGACCTTCGATGCATCTGTCTCTGAAGCTGATATTGATGCAACGGTCGATAAGTTTATCGATGAAGTCATTGAAGCCCGTAAGTTAGGTTTCCACGGCGGTGGTCATATCGAGTGGGAAGGTATTATTGCGACCCAAACTATCGGTAAGTGCACCGAGGAAGATGTTGCTGCTGTGAAGGCATTCTGGGCGGGTCAAAAAGTGACTCAACTCGAAGTTAGCGATCTGTACGATATCTGGTGGAGTTAATGCCAGAACAGGCGTTATTAGAGGAAGTGGTCGACAAAGTTCGACCCTTGCTCGGCCAAGGAAAGGTTGCTAATTATATCCCTGCGCTCGCCAATGTTGATGCCGGTAAATTGGGCATTGCCGTGACCACAATCGACGGTGAAACCATAGGCGCAGGCGATTACCTTGAGCCATTTTCAATTCAAAGTATTTCTAAAGTTTTCAGCTTAACCTTAGCGCTAACTTTATATGAAGAAACCGAAATTTGGAGCCGCGTCGGCAAAGAACCCTCGGGACATTCCTTCAATTCATTAGTCCAAGTTGAACTCGAGCGGGGTAAACCTCGCAATCCCTTTATTAATGCTGGCGCGTTAGTCATCGCCGACTTATTGCAGAGCCGTTTAGGGGCACCTAAGCATCGGATGTTGGAATTGGTCAGGGCGCTGAGTCAAAACGATAAAGTCTGTTTCGACAAGCAAGTGGCTGATTCTGAATATCAGCACAGTGCACGTAATGCGGCCATCGCTTATCTGATGAAATCCTTCGGTAATTTTCAAGGTGACGTCGATACAGTGCTGCGCACTTATTTTCATTATTGCGCCTTAAAAATGAATTGCGCCGACCTATCGCGGGCGATGTTGTATTTAGCCAATCGCGGTAAAACCTTAGACGGCACTGAACTTATTTCGCAGGTACAGACTCGGCAGTTAAATGCCCTGTTAGCAACCTCTGGCTTATATGACGGTGCCGGTGAGTTTGCCTACCGTGTTGGTATGCCAGGAAAAAGCGGTGTTGGCGGCGGTATTATTGCGGTGATCCCCGGGGAACTCTCGGTCTGTGTTTGGTCTCCCGAATTAGACAATCAAGGTAATTCCCTTGCGGGGACGGCGATGCTGGAACATCTCAGTCAGCGCCTCGGACGTTCAATCTTCTGATTTAATTCTCCAATTAGCACTGTTAGGCTAACTATTAGTTAAATTCACTAATCTGCTATCGGTGCTAATCTATATAACTCCATACTAATCATATTGTTACAAAGTTGGCATATCTTCTGCTATTTGTCTTTTAGCATGTTAGCTTAGTCGAATTCCTCAGATTAAAGGATGAACAACAATGAAGATAAATACCCTATTAACTGGAGTGGCATTATCGGGCGTTATTTTAGGCACTTCAGGCTTGCAATCAGTACAAGCGAAAACCGAGCCGCAAATTGATGAGCGCTGTGAGGTTTCCCTTAATTATGATGTGAGAGTCGAGCCTAAAAAATTAGTGATGAGCGAGAAGGGCGCCGAGAAGTATCGCATCGAGGTCGACAAGTTATACGTTGAAGGCAAGCAGGTCACCTTAACCGATAAACAGAAGAAACTGGTGAGCCAATATGCCGATGAGGTATCGACTCAGGTGCCTGAGGTGATTGAATTAGTCAATGAAGCGGTTGCACTGGCGTCTCAAGCTGTGGGAATGGCATTAACGCCGCTGATGGGCGATGCCGCAGGTGCTAAGTTTGATGAGATGATGGCGGGCGTGCAGAAGCGTGTCGATGCCGTAGCCTACAAACAGGGCGATAGTTTTTACCTTGGTGCGACTGAAGAGTCGATGCAAAACACATTTAACGATGAATTTGAACGGGAAATGGAGCAAATCGTGCAAAACTCCATTGGCACCTTGATGATGAATATCGGCGGCCAAATTCTTGCGGGCGACGGTGAATCCTTCGAAGCCAAGATGGAAGCATTTTCACAAAAAATGGATAAGCTAGGCGATGATATTGAGCAGCAAATTGAATCCCAATCTAAGGGGCTTGAAGCGAAAGCCGACCGTTTATGTGACCGTTTTGAAAACCTGCTAGTGCTTGAAAATCAACTGCGTAAAGAAGTACCTGAATTAGCACCTTATGTGTTGACGCAAAACACTCACCGCGAATTACGTGAATAATGCTCGCAAGGATAGTTAAGGTCTAAACGGGTTTGAGCCAGGTTAAGCCAACCTAACTGACACCATAAATACCGTGATATAAATGATAAAGCCTCAGCACGTTAAGTGTCTGGGGCTTTTTAATGAACAATTCTTATTAAGCAGATTGATATTAATCTCAATGCTTGCAGCTATTTAGTATGGAATGTTACAGTCTAAAGACTAATGTTTGGTATACTCTTAAAATATAATGAAAAGCTGGCAATTCAGTCAGATAAAAAACTCTACTTTAGCGGACTTTTTCGGGCTAAATCTCTACAACGAACCCATTTGCTGTGAGATATTAAGGCATTAGGGGATGCTCTATGGCATTTGTGCCGCATTCCTATGCTATTCCGAAAGTTTAAATCACTGTCGAAACTGCTTAAGGCGACTTTCCATGTTAGAACTATTAGAACCTATTGCGATTTTTACTCATGTGGCTAGAGCCGGAAGTTTTAGTGCCGCTGCAAGAAGGCTTGGGATCTCTAAATCTAAGGTCAGTACGCAGGTCGCCGATCTCGAGCATAGACTCGGTGTTCAATTGATCCAGCGTACTACTCGTAGCTTAAGTTTGACTGAAGCTGGGCATTTATTATATCTGCAAGGTGAAGAGTTACTCCGCGATGCCGAACAGGCCATTGCTAGCGTGCATAACTTAAACGATGCAACCCGCGGCGTGTTAAAAGTAGGGATTTCCCAGTCCTTTGGCGCTATGCATATCATTCCTGCTTTACCCTCTTTTATGGCTAAACATCCTGAACTCGAACTACAAGTCAGTTTGCTTGATCATAAAGTTGATGTGGTCAGCGAAGGTTTAGACTTATTGCTGACTATGTCAGAGCAATTACCGCTTGGTATGGTGGCGCGTCCTTTGATGAAATGTCAGTTCCTCCTCGTTGCCTCCCCCGATTACATTGCTAAACATGGTGCACCGTCACGCCCTGAACAATTAGTCGACCATAACTGCTTGGTGTATCAAGGTGAGTGGCATGAGCACAGCATGTGGCAGTTTAAAAAAGGCGATGATTACTGTGAGATTGGTGTCTCTGGTAACTTTAGGGTGGATAATGCTCCGGCTTTAAAATCAGCGGCGGTTAGTGGCTTAGGGGTTGTATATCTTGCTAGTTACTTGATGGAGGATGAAATCGCTAAGGGGACCTTAGTGCCGCTGCTGAGGGATTGGCAATTGACTCATCATTTACCGCTACAGGCCGTTTATCCTCGCCGTAAACACTTAGCGCCTAAGGTGAGCGCCTTCATTGAGTTTATTAAAGACCATATTGGCAATCCGCCTTATTGGGACATTCCCTATGCGGAACTCTTCAGTGAACGTCAGTAATTTTGGAAACATTGTTCTTAAAATGCGTTTAATGCGTTTTGGGAGCGTTTGTTGATATTTTTAATTTTTATTAATCAATAGGTTGTGTTGTTTTTGTTTTGCATTCCAGTTTGATTTTTTAGCATTGTCTGAAACAAGTTTTTGAAGCCTGTATTGAAGTTTGTTCTTAAATGAATACAATGGATATCAGATGATTCGGAATGACCTGAGTCCTACACTTTTACTGGAAATGACCCCTTTTGGTATTAGCGTACAGGTTGGCAGCAATGCAGTTTCGGATCACAGCCAGCAGAAGTTTGCGAACTAAAACAATGTTGGCTTTTAAACCATCATCCTAGTTTTTGGTTTACCTCAGCTCATTAGGCTGAGGTAATTTTTTTCTGATGGTTGAGTGCGGGAAACGAGTTTTGTCTCTCTGTACCCTAAAGTCACACCGAGTGTTAGCTACTTGCTTAATACATCAAATATAGTGACCCACAGTGAGATAGGGTTTTATGACCAAGCTGGTGATAAATCCAATAAAAAGGCCACTTCAAAAGTGGCTTTTTTATTGGCCGCGGTTTAAGGATGTTATTCGCAACGGTTTTTAAGGGAGGCTAGCGTTAGCCTCCCACGGTTCCAAGCTTAGGCTTTGTTAACACTAGCAATCCATTGATCGACTTGCTCTTCCAGCACATCTAAAGGCAAAGCACCATTTGCCAAGACTAAAGTATGGAAATCCCGGATATCAAACTTATCACCCAGTTGTTTTTCCGCCTTGTGTCTCAGTTCGAGTAACTTAATCATCCCAACTTTATAGGCAGTAGCTTGCGATGGCATAACGATATGACGTTCGACCATTTTCTTCGCATCGGATTTTGCGTTAGGGGTATTATCGACGTAATAAGCTATCCCTTGTTCGCGGGTCCATTTCTTGGCGTGAATACCTGTATCGACCACTAAACGGCAAGCTCGCCATAACTCCATCGCCAGTCGACCAAAATCGGAGTAAGGGTCAGCATATAAGCCCATCTCCTTCGGGAAAGATTCACTGTAGAGCCCCCAACCTTCGATATAGGCGGTATAGCCACCAAACTTACGGAACTTAGGAATATCCTTTAGCTCCTGCGAGATAGCGATTTGCATATGGTGGCCAGGGATCCCCTCATGGTAAGCCAGTGCTTCCATCTGGTATTTGGGCATGGCTTTCATATCGTAGAGGTTGGCATAGTAGCTACCAGGGCGAGAGCCATCGGGTGCTGGTTGCTCATAGAAGGCTTTACCCGCGGATTTTTCCCTAAAGGCTTCAACCTGTTTGACTATCATGGCCGCCTTAGGCTTGACCTTAAAGACTTCATCCAAGCGTGAGCGCATATTATCGATAAGCTTGGTCGCATCGGCTAAATATGCCGCCTTTCCTTCGGCGGTATTTGGATAATAGAACTGCGGATCATCGCGCATAAAGGTGAAGAACTCTTGCAAGGTGCCGTTAAAATTCACCTTTTTCATAATGGCGCGCATTTCATTATGGATGCGCTCCACTTCGGCAAGACCAAGTTGATGGATTTCATCCGCCGTCATCTGGGTAGTCGTGGTGCGCGCAAGGGCATTGTTATAAAACGCCTCGCCGTCGGGGAGTTTCCAAACCCCATCGCGGGTATCGGCCTTGGCTTCTAAGGTTTTGATATAGGCGATAAGCGTCTTGTATGCAGGCTCAACTTGCGAGACTAGTGCTTTTTCTGCATCGGCAATAAGTTGGGCTTTTTCTGCTTCAGTGATACTGAGTGCGTTCACTTTTTTGCGAAAATCCGCTAACAAGGCACTGTCTTCGCTTTTATCGAAGGGGGCGCCTTTAATGATGTTCTGGCTGTCAGAAATCACGTAACCAAACACAAATTTAGGGGCAATAATGCCTTTATCAGCGCGCACTTCTAGCGCCTGTTGCAGTTGGCTTAGGCGTTTGGGCACGCCATTTAAGCGGCTGATATAGGCTTTAGCATCGCTGACATCGGTGATCTGGTGTTGATTAATCAGGAAGGAGGCGATCATCGAGTGGCCGCCATACATCTGATTAACTGGGTAGTTATGGTAACGCCACTGGTAGTCTTTGATATCGTTATTCAGGTTTTGGGTGAGTAATGTCAGGCTTAGGCGAGTTTGTGGGTCAAGCTTACTCGCATCCAGTTGATTCACTTCGGCTAGCTGTTTCTTGGTGCGTGCCAACTCACGGGCATCCGCCTCATCGCCAATGTCGTCCCACTTATCATAGTCCTGCTTTATACCCATATAGGTTTGCGCAATGGGGCTTGCCATGATGTTTTCCATAAAGATGGCTTCAAACAAGGCGTTGGCTTTTTCTGACTCGCTTTGGGCGGCAACACTTGCACTGGCCACATTATGTGAGTCACTTAAGGTCGGCACGGCATAGGAGGGCAGTGCTAGCAGGGCGGAGAGGGTAAATGCGACTAAGCTGATGTTCGTTTTTATTGGCATGATCAGGCTTCCTTAACAGTGTTCAGGCAATTCTAAAGAAGCAGGGGGAAAATGTATGAATATAAATGTTAGAAAATGTGTTAGCCATAAAAGATGCTTCATCGAGAAACCTAGGCTAACACATTATTTATATGGGAAATTTAATTAGTGAATTAACAAAATTGCGTCAGTAAATCGTTCACAAACATGTGACCTTTACTGGTTAATTGCCAATGTTCAGCCGATTCGGTCAGTAAACCCCGTTGTTTGGCCTTTTCCATTCCCTCTTTCAACGTATCTCGGTGTAAACCAGTTCTGTCTTCAAACTCTTGCTTAGGGATAGGCGTCATTAAGCGCAGGCGATTCATCAAGTATTCGAGGGCGCGATCTTCTTCGGCGACCTCAGCCTGTTCGAAGATATAGTTGTCGGCAGCTAAATAACCTTTAGGGTGTTTGATTTTGACCGTGCGAATAATACGGTTTTCTTCGGGCAAGGTTACTTTGCCATGGGCGCCGCAGCCAATACCTAAATAATCGCCAAACTGCCAATAGTTAAGGTTATGCCTGCATTGATAACCGGGTTTGGCATAGGCCGAGATTTCATACTGCTCATAACCGAGTGCCGCTAACTTTTGTTGCCCTTGTTCGTAGATCTGCCAGAGATCTTCATCGTCGGGCAGCTGCGGCGGTTTTGAGTGGAACAGGGTATTAGGCTCAATCGTCAGTTGATACCAAGACAAATGCGGCGGATTGAGCGCCGCAGCTGTATCTATATCCGCCATGGCCTCAGCAAAACTTTGATTCGGAAGTCCGTGCATCAAATCCAAGTTAAAACTTAAATAACCCGCTTGGCTGGCTTTTTGGGCGGCGGTTTGAGCTTCGTTTTGATCGTGGATCCGTCCCAGCAGATTGAGCTTATCCTTAGAGAAACTCTGTACACCAATTGATAATCGGGTGACCCCTGCGGCGCGGTAGGCACTAAAGTCATCGTGCTCTAGGGTGCCAGGGTTGGCCTCCATGGTGATTTCAATATCGTCACTGAAGGGAATGAGCGCATTGGCACTATCCAATATCCGTTTGATTTGATTGGCATCAAACAGAGATGGCGTTCCACCACCAATAAAAATGGTGTGTATCTTACGGCCTTGTACTAAGTGCAAATCTTGGCGTAAGTCCGCTAGCAGCGCATCCACATAGGCCTTTTGGGGTAATTCGCCATTTTGCCCATGGGAGTTAAAGTCGCAGTAAGGGCATTTTTGTACACACCAAGGGATATGGATGTACAGGCTCAACGGCGGCAGGGTTAACTGAGGTGACACATTCACTGACATTATTGGGCGTTCCCGTCGGTAAATACGCCTTTTTCCTGCATGGCAGCAATCAGTTGCACTAAAGCTTTACCACGGTGACTCAAGGCATTTTTTTCGTCACTGCTCATTTGGGCTGCGCTGCAATCATGGTGTTCTGGGATAAAAATCGGATCGTAACCATGGCCGTTATCCCCCCGTTGTACGAAGTCGATTTGGCCTTCCCACGAGGCTTGGCAAATGATGGGAGTTGGGTCCTTCGCATGGCGCATATAGACTAAAACGCATTGGAATCTGGCCGTACGTGGCGCAGGATTATCCTTTAATGTGTCTAAGAGTTTTAACACATTGTCTTGATCCTTAGCATTTTCCCCCGCATAGCGCGCTGAGTAGATGCCCGGCGCACCTTGAAGTAAATCGACTTCTAATCCCGAGTCATCGGCAATGGCGGCAAGTCCGGTAATTTGCGCCGCATGTCTGGCTTTGATAATGGCGTTTTCGACAAAGGTGGTGCCCGTTTCGGCCACTTCGCTAACGTTAAATTGGCTTTGTGGCAGCACTTTTACGCCATAGGCGGCGAGCATTTGATCGAATTCGGCAAGTTTACCTTTATTGCCACTGGCGAGGACGATTTGTTGCATGGAATACCTATTGGATTGGGCGCTCTTGGCTGTATGTCACTGAGTGTGAACATTGAGCGATGTCATTGGACTGTATGCGGCAATGATACCCAAGCTTGGCGGTAAAGGACAGAAAAGGCAGGACGATATTACATCATCCTGCCTATGAGGTTGGAATTATTCGACGTAGAACTTTTGCTTAAACTGCAGATTGGTGTTGAGTTGGTTGCCGTGTTTGATGGCGATGTTGAAATTGATTTCTTGATCGTCGCGGTAAGGCACTTCTGCGATGTAGTAAATAGCCTCACCTTCACGGATTTCTCTAAATTTCAGATCGATACGCGCATCGAGTAGGTTATTGGCCACGCCGGTGATTTCAACGGGCACTGCGGGAGAGCCTGCTTCACTTGTATCTAATACGGCAATGTTAATGATGCCTCTGTAGCTACTACGTTCGATACCGTAGGATTTCGCAATACTAGGGGTTAAAAAGGTGCTGCCCAGCGCCATGTAATGAATATCGAAATTACCGACAGTTTCTTTTTGCTCGGCATTAGCTGCGCCACACAGGCTTGCGGTTAAGGCGAGCATAATAAGGAGATTACGTAACATGATGTTGTACCTTAGTATGAGGGATTGCTTGATTATATGTATCTGAACTTAGACTTCCAACGCTGTGTTTATTCGAGTAGGGTCACGATTTCTGCGGGGACGTTTTTGGGGGCACTGATGCGTACCTGTTTATGTCGTCCTAATTCGCCCTTAAGGATGTGAACATCGCTTTTAGGGACTTTAAAGGCCTTGGCTAAATATTTGCTTAAATGGGCATTGGCCTTGCCATCAATCGGCGGGGCGGTAATGGCGACTTTTAACTCATCACCATGAAGCCCGACTATTTGATCGCGACTCGCTTTAGGTTGAATATACAAATTAAGCAGCAAGTCGCCTTGCTGCATAATGACTGCGCTCATTAAATCACTGCCCAAAATGGTACGTATTGCGCCAACAGCATGTTGATAAAGTTCATGCCGATAATCACCAACATTACCGACAGATCTAAGCCACCAATGGGCGGAATGATGCGGCGCACTGGGGCCAAAATGGGCTCTGTCAGTTGTCCCATGATCATCACAATTGGGTTATAGCCCTGGTTGAACCAGCTTAAGATGGCGCGAATGATCAGCATCCAAAAGAGTAAAATGCCCGCCTGTTTGATGACAGTGACAAGTGCAAACACAAAGAACAGCACTAAATCAATACCGCCACCAGCGATAAGGCTTAACAGCAGCACTTTAACCATCACAACTAATAGGGCGAGCACAAAAGAAGAGGTATCGAATCTTCCCATTGAAGGAATTAATCGACGCATAGGTGCGATCAACGGGTGTGTGGCTTTGACCACAAATTGACTGAAGGGATTATAAAAATCGGCACGGGCCAAGGGGAGCCAGATCCGTAATATCACCACCATCAAATACAAATCGAAGAGTGTGCTGATCAAAAAGGTTAATGCATTCATCGAGATTTCTGCCTATATGAGTCCGATTAAAAACGCCCGCGTTAAAAGTTAGCAAGTCACCCAGCAATTGCTGGATCAAGCTGGATCAAAAAGTATTGGCCATTTCTTCTGCACGTTTGATGCAGTTTTCCATTGCATTTTTGACCACACCACGAAGATCCGCCGCTTCGAATGTGGCGATAGCTTGCGCCGTTGTGCCGCCCTTAGAGGTGACATTCTCCCGTAAATTACCCAGCGTAAGCTCAGGATTTTGCTTTGCCATCATAGCAGCACCGAGGGCCGCTTGCTGTACTAAGCTTCTGGCTTTGGCTTCATCCATACCCATTTGCTTGCCTGCATCAATCATAGACTCCATGAGCAGGAAGAAATAGGCAGGTGAGCTACCAGCAAGGGCAATAACTTGATTAATTTCTGACTCCTCATTCACCCACACAATTTCACCACCGCTAGACATCAAGCGCTCGGCAATGGCTTGTTGGGCATCAGAGAGGGGCTGCGGCGCGTAGAGACCTGTCATACCGACACCGATTTGCATTGGCGTGTTTGGCATAGTACGAACCAGCGTGATGGGTTGAGCCAGATATTCGCTATAGCGGCTTGCTTTGATGCCCGCTGCAATGGTAATCACAAGCTTGTTAGACATATCAATGCCTTGCAGTGCTTGGCAGACTTGTTCCATCAACTGCGGTTTAACGGATAATACGATGACATCGGCATCTTGGGCGGCGCTGAGATTGTCTTGGGATACACGCACACCAAAGTCGGCGGCGAGGGCATCGAGTTTACCTTGGCTAGGATTGGTGGCTTGCACTAGCGCAGCTGGATAGCCGCTACGAATTAAGCCGCTGATAATACTGCGGGTCATATTGCCCGCACCGATAAAGCAGATTTTTTGTTGACTCATGTGTACCCCATAATGTCTGGCCTAGGCTGAGTGGATAACATTCAGCATTAATATCATTGAATTAGCGTTATTAGGCCGGATAAAAATTTCTATTTAATGTTCTCTAACAGTATTTGGGCTTTAGTGACTAAAAACAAGGCTAAAGCCGATTTTGCTGGCACACCTTTGGCTATCTCGGTGATTTCCCTTAGCGTCAATGATGACGGTTTAACCCGTACTGACTAATTGCTGGTGGTCTCTCTTACACCATAATCCCGTTCACCAAAGATGGCGCTGCCGATACGTACCATGGTTGAGCCGCACTCAATTGCGACGTCTAAATCATTGCTCATGCCCATGGAGAGAGTATCTACCGCGGGATAATGCTGCTTTAGCGTATCGAATAACTGCTTAAGCTCGCTGAGTTCGCGTGTCTGCTGCGCAATGTCATTGGTGGCACTGGGAATGGCCATTAAGCCCCGCAGTTGTAAATGGGGTAATTGGCTGATGCTATCGGCCAGCGGCAGCATCTGCTCGGCATCGATACCGGATTTTGTATCTTCATCACTGATATTGATTTGAATACAGACATTTAACGGCGTAAGGTGCGCTGGGCGCTGCTCATTGAGGCGCTGGGCAATTTTCTCCCGCGAGAGGGTGTGCATCCAATCGAAATGTTGGGCGACTAAGGCGGTTTTATTGGATTGCAGTGGCCCAATAAAATGCCATTCAATATCAGGGTGCGTGCCCTTTAGCGCCTCAATTTTTGTCACACCTTCTTGAACATAGTTCTCGCCAAAGCAACGCTGGCCCGCATCATAGGCTGCTATAATATCTTCAATCGGTTTAGTCTTACTGACGGCAAGTAAGCGAATACTGTGAGGTAGGCGTGCGCATTTTTGCGCCGCTTGCGCGATCCTGCTCTGGGCGAGGGCGAGTCTGTCTGCTATTGTTGTCATGATGTAATTATCTGGTTGCAAGGATATCCCAAACTATGGAAATCACTGAGTTATTAGCCTTTAGTGTAAAACACAAAGCCTCGGATCTACACCTCTCTGCAGGGATATCTCCCATGATCCGTGTCGACGGTGAAGTGAGAAAAATTAACCTGCCCGCGCTCGATCATCAGGGTGTACACAGCCTTGTGTACGACATTATGAATGATAAACAGCGTAAGGACTTTGAAGAGCATTTAGAAATCGACTTTTCGTTCGAAGTCCCTAATTTAGCGCGTTTCCGTGTGAACGCTTTTAACCAATCCCGCGGCGCGGCGGCGGTATTTCGTACCATTCCTAGTGATATATTGTCACTTGAGCAGCTAGGTGCGCCTGAAATTTTTAAAAAAATCGCCAGTTTTCCCCGCGGCTTAGTGTTAGTCACTGGCCCTACAGGTTCAGGTAAGAGTACCACACTTGCGGCCATGGTGGATTACATCAATGAGAACCGCCACGACCATATCTTAACCATTGAAGATCCTATCGAATTCGTTCACCAGAATAAGCAATGTTTGATTAACCAACGGGAAGTGCATCGTCATACCCACAGCTTTAACGCTGCGCTCCGTAGTGCACTGCGTGAAGACCCTGACGTTATCCTCGTCGGTGAGATGCGTGACCTTGAAACCATTCGTCTGGCGATGACGGCGGCCGAAACGGGTCACTTAGTTTTTGGTACCTTGCACACCACCTCGGCGGCTAAGACCATCGACCGTGTGGTTGACGTGTTCCCTGCCGGTGAAAAGGACATGGTGCGTACCATGTTGTCTGAATCATTACAGGCGGTTATTTCGCAAACCCTGATTAAGAAAATCGGTGGTGGCCGTGTGGCAGCTCACGAAATCATGATGGGAACGCCCGCCATCCGTAACCTTATCCGTGAAGATAAAGTGGCGCAGATGTACTCAGCTATTCAAACGGGGATGGCCCATGGCATGCAAACGCTTGAACAGTGTCTGCAAAACTTAGTCAACCGTGGTCTCATCACCCGTGAGGATGCCATGGCGAAGAGCTCAAACAAACAAGCGACCTTTTAAGGATTTATGATGGATGTCCGTCCGTTTTTAAAAGTCATGGTAGAGCGTAAAGCCTCGGACTTGTTTATTACCGCAGGTTTTCCGCCGAGCGCCAAAATCGATGGTGAGTTACGCCCATTAGCCGAGAGTGCTTTCACGCCGGCGCAGTCTTTGGATTTTGTTGAATCCGTGATGACTGAGGCGCAAAAGAAGGAGTTTCACACCACTCGCGAGTGTAACTTTGCTTTTGCAGTGAAGGAGTTAGGTCGTTTTCGCGTGAGTGCATTCTGGCAGCGTGAATCTCCAGGATGCGTGATGCGCCGGATTGAGACCAAAATCCCTGAGGTGGAAGACTTAAAACTGCCACCGATTTTAAAAGATCTGGTGATGAGTAAACGGGGTCTTATCATCATGGTTGGGGGAACGGGAACTGGTAAGTCGACCTCCTTGGCGGCATTAGTGGGTTATCGTAATGCCCATGCCCGTGGTCATATCCTCACCATCGAAGACCCGGTGGAATTTGTGCATGACCATCGCAAAAGCATCATCACTCAACGTGAAGTGGGGATAGATACAGAGTCCTTTGATGCGGCGCTGAAGAGTTCGCTGCGTCAGGCGCCCGATGTGATTTTGATTGGTGAGATCCGTACTCAAGAAACCATGGAGTTTGCGCTTTCTTTCGCCGAAACGGGTCACCTCTGTATGGCGACATTGCACGCGAACAACGCTAACCAAGCGTTAGACCGGATCATGCACTTAGTGCCTGAGAGTAAACACCAGCAGTTGTTATTCGACTTGTCACTCAACCTGCGCGGCATTGTGGCGCAGCAACTGGTGCCTAAAGTCGATGGCACAGGACGACGGGCGGCGATTGAAGTCTTGATCAATACGCCACGTGTCGCGAGCTTGATTGCTAAAAACGAGCTGCATTTGCTTAAAGAAACCATGGCTAAATCGAACGAGCAGGGTATGCAGACCTTCGACCAAGCCTTGCTGCAACTCTATATCGATGGGGAAATTAGCTATGCCGATGCGCTTCACCATGCTGACTCGCCAAACGACTTGCGTTTAATGATCAAACTGCAAAATAAAGAGCCTACCAGTTCAAGCTTTATGGAAGGCGTGACCTTGGATATGGATTAATCCTGTCCGCGGTGATGTTAAAGCAGCTCCCTTGAGCTGCTTTTTTTATCGCTTAAGACAATCGATAACTCGCTGTAGCTTTTATTTTTTTATTCAATATGATCTCTATATTAGCGAGTGACGTAATAGAGAATAACGAGTTTGCCAATCTTGGCGCGCCCAATGAGAAGGACATTATGATGAAGCTCCCCTTAGTTATCTTTGCCAGTCTGTTAAGCACTAGCGCATTTGCGGCAACTTGCCCGAGTTATCTTGATGTTGAAGTGCGTAAATTGCACTCGGATGAGAAAATTAACCTGTGTGAATTGACTCAGGGCAAGCCTGTGTTACTGGTCAATACCGCAAGTAATTGCGGTTATACTCCGCAATTTAAGGCTCTCGAAGCGCTTCATAAAGAATACAAAGACAAAGGCTTAGTGGTGATTGGTTTCCCTTCCGATGACTTTTTCCAAGAAGAAAATGATGAAAAAGACACGGCTAAGGTGTGTTACATCAACTATGGTGTCACCTTCACTATGCTCGCGACATCACCCGTGAGAGGCAGCGATGCTAACAGTGTCTTCAAATACTTAGGAGATAAAGTCGGCTCGCCTAAGTGGAATTTCTACAAGTATGTCGTCAGTGGCGATGGCAATACGGTGCAGCAGTTTAATTCTAAGGTGAAGCCCGATAGTGCCGAGCTTAAGCAGGCAATAGAATCAGTGCTTTAATGCCCAATTTATTCATTTTACTCATGTTAAGAGGCTACTTTGGCTAGGTTTTCAGGATTATCAAAAGAGATGGGTCACGCAAAGCGTGGCAAAGTGGGTGTGTTGCTACTTAACCTTGGCACACCCGATGCGCCAACGGCATCGGCGGTGAGGCGTTACCTTGCGGAGTTTTTATCCGACCCTCGGGTGGTCGAAATTCCAAAACTCCTGTGGATGCTGATTTTACATGGCATAGTGCTGCGCGTTCGCCCGGCCAAGTCTGCGGCGCTCTATCAAAAAGTCTGGACTGACGCGGGTTCACCGCTGATGGATATCAGTTTGCGCCAAACCGCTAAATTATCGGAAAAATTAGCAGCCGATGGACATGAAGTCTCAGTGCATTTAGCCATGCGTTATGGCAATCCTTCTGTGGCTAGCACCTTACAAACGATGCATCAACAGGGCATAGATAAGCTTGTCGTACTGCCGCTCTATCCGCAATATGCGGCGCCGACCACGGGCTCGGCCTTTGACGCTATTGCAAGGGAATTAACCCAGTGGCGCTACCTGCCATCGCTGCATTTTATTCATACTTACCATGATCACCCTGACTTTATTGCCGCATTGGTGAATTCAATTCGCGCCGACTTTGAGCAACAGGGTAAGCCGCAAAAGTTAGTACTTTCTTACCATGGTATGCCGGAGCGTAATTTGCACTTAGGCGATCCTTACTATTGCTTTTGCATGAAGACTACCCGTCTGGTGGCCGAACAATTGGGGCTTACAGCCGATGAGTTTGTAATGACTTTCCAATCTCGCTTTGGTAAGGCCAAATGGTTACAACCCTATACGGATGCCACCATGCAGGCGTTGCCGAGTGAGGGCGTACGTGACGTGGCGATTGTGTGCCCAGCGTTTAGCGCCGATTGCTTAGAGACCTTAGAAGAGATCGTCGGTGAAAACGGCCATATTTTTGCTAATGCTGGCGGGGAGAAGTTCCGTTACATTCCTGCGCTGAACGATAATGATGACCATATCAGCATGATGGCCAACTTGGTTAAACCCTATCTGTAAGCTTTATAAGCGCAGAAATAAAAAAGGATAGCTCAGGCTATCCTTTTGTTTTTATGACTTATCATTCACCGAAATGATTTTCAAAATAGCTTTCGACAATCAATACGGCTGACACTGCATCGACTTGACCTTTGGTGAGGGCTTTAAAGCCGCCGAGCTCAAATAGCCGAGCTTTTGCATCTGTGGTGGTCAGTCTTTCATCTTGAGTGACAATTTTGACCCCAAACTTAGCGTTCAGGCGGTTGGCGAATTTTCTCGCCCTGTGGGTCATCTCTTGCTCTGTACCATCCATATTGAGCGGTAAACCTACGACGACTAAATCGGGTTGCCACTCTTTAATGAGCTTGCCGATTTCATCCCAATTGGGAATACCATCTACGGCTTTTAAGGATAATAGTGGCGTGGCGCTGGCGGTGATTTGTTGCCCTATGGCGACACCAATACTTTTTGTTCCAAAATCAAAACCTAAAACGGTTTTTGCGTTCATCTATATTCACTCGTCACAATAAAATCGGCTAGGCGTGGCCTGCCTGTGATGACAATTGCCAAGCATCAAAGCCGAGCGCGCGGCTCGCTTGTTGCCATCTATCCTCGTGTTTGACATCGAAGAGCAGGGCTTGGTCGGCAGGGATAGTCAGCCATGAGTTATCGGCCAATTCTTGCTCCAGCTGGTTTTTGCTCCAACCCGCATAACCTAATGCCACGATAAATTTTTCCGGCGAGCGCTCGCTGCCAATCGCCGTTAATACATCCCTTGAGGTGGTGAGCATAAGGCCCGAGCTTAATTCAGTACTGTTGGCCCAATAGGGCTGGGACGTATGCAGGACAAAGCCTCTATCTTGGGAAACGGGGCCGCCCATTAACACCTGCGCGCCCAGAGCCAGATCGCTAGACACTTGTTCAGCGGGTAAATCCATCTGTTCGAGCAATGAGTTCACTTCAATGCCCAGCGGTTTATTAATCACTAGCCCCATAGCGCCTTTTTCATCGTGCTCACATAGATAGATGACGGTGCGCTCAAAAAAAGTGTCATCGAGCGACGGCATGGCGATTAAAAAATGGTTCTGCAAACTCTCCATTAAATGCTCCGTTCAGCCCACAGGCGTTGACCAATAGATTAAATCCAGCGGCTTAGGCTGGTGGCGTATTAACCGCCGGCTAATTTGACTTTGTAGTTTTGTTTTTCAAGCAGTAGTTTTAGTTGTTCACGATTATCGGTTTGCACTTCGATAGTGAAATCTTTGACTGTGCCGCCGCAACCACATTGTTTTTTAAGGGTTTGTGCCAAGGCTTTTAAGCCCGCTTCATCAAGTCCTAGGCCTGAAATGACCGAGACACCTTTACCTTTGCGGCCTTTGCTGTCTCTGTGGATGCGCACAATCCCATCGGATGTGGGGATAGCTTTGGCTTCTGGCTCGGCAGTAATGCGGCCTTTATCTGTGCTGTACACTAAGGAAACGTTGGGATCTACTCTCATAAGTCATCTTTTATCTGAATATACGCCGCTTAAGTTTACCAAACTCAACGTCTTTCGGGGAGGTAAAAAAGGCCACTGACAGAGACTGAAAGTGGCCGAAGGTCAATGCTAGCTCTTTGCAGGGAAGTAGCATGTTTAAAAAGCAGACTTAGAGATGCTGCAATACCATAGCGATTAATGCCAATGCGGTGAGTAGGGCGCAGGGCATGATAAAACGATGCAATTTAGGCAGGGCGATTAAGCAAGCGGTGGCAACAAACCCAAAGGCGGCGACCGTGGTGTAATTCACGCCGTTCGACACAGTCTCAAACACGAGCCAACTCAATACGACTAAAGGTAAAAACAGCAACATCATGGGGAGATGTGGTGTGAGCTTACTGTTATGGGTATCGGCAGAGACTTTTTGTGGTGCGAACCAGAAAATTGCCGATGCCACAATCAATGCGCTAATGAACCAGTACATGTTAGTTATCCCTCTATCGCTTTAAGTGATAATCATTATCATTTAAGGCGATTGCTGAAGTCAAGCTGAATAACACACTGCTTTTTCATCATATTGAGTTGTAGAACCGTCCATTGCTCTGTAAGCTAAATTTATTTTCGGCTTATTTGTGTTCGATAAGAACGACCAAGGAAATCACCATGAAAAATATAATTGTAGGTTTAGCCGTACTGGCACTGAGTGCCTGTAGTTCCCTTAAGTCGGGTTGGGATTTTGACCCTAGCGCCAATTTTACTCAGTACAAGACCTATGCTTGGGTCGCACAAAAGACCGATGCTTCGGGTTATCACCTCGATGGTTTAATGGATCAGCGCGTGCGGGATGCGGTGAACTCACAGCTTTCATCTAAGGGCATGACCTTGGTTGATGCAAAAGATGCCGATGTATTAGTGAACTATCTGACCAAAATCGATAAGAAGATTAATGTAGATACCTTCAATACCAATTTTGGTTATAACCCTTACTATGGCCCAGGTTGGGGCTGGGGCGGTAACATGCAAACCCAGACCACAGTTAGAGAATATGAAGTGGGCACCCTGATCATTGATTTAGTTGATAATAAAACCGCTAAGTTAATTTGGCGCGGCTCAGTGGCAGACACTATCCGTGATAAAAATACCCCTTCGGAAAGAGTGAAGCTTATCAACGAAGCGGTCGGCAGTGTGATGGCGAATTTCCCGCCAAAGCCTGAAAACAAATAATTTACTTTTAGTCTAAAAAAGCGGCCCTTTGGCCGCTTTTTTGTGGCCAAAATTTAGGCTTGAGTGGCTTTAAGATGAATTTTCTACAAATTTTAAAATTTTAATTGATTATGCTTTATTAAAACTTATCAAAAAATAAGCTTAATTGAATGAGAGGAACAGTCGTCCATTAGTTAATGTATTGTTATTGAAGGGCTGTGGTGTAACATGATATCAAGACGTCAAAATGGTTAATGCAAAAATACAATCAATAGATTAAATATTCTAATGACAAAATTTAAATAATCTCATTATCCAGTCCGTGGATTATCAGGCAAAATCCGTTTTTTATGCATGGGTAATAAGTAGTTTAAATGCAAGAAGCGCAATTTATCGGATTATTATGGCTGATTGGGATTTTGGCCGAGGCCATGACAGGGGCATTAGCGGCGGGTCGTAAGCAGATGGACCTATTCGGCGTGGTTATCATTGGCTGCGCGACGGCGATTGGTGGTGGCACCTTAAGAGACATGCTGCTCGGAAATTACCCTTTGATTTGGGTCGAGAATGTCCATTACTTGCTCGCGATTGCATTTGCGTCTTTATTAACGGTTGCTATTGCGCCTGTGATGCGTTATCTGTCCAAGTTATTTTTGGCCATTGATGCCTTAGGCCTAGCCGTATTCTCAATTGTGGGCGCACAAAAAACCCTAATGTTAGGATTTAGTCCAACGATTGCGGTGGTGATGGGGCTCGTCACTGGGGTCTTTGGCGGGGTGATCCGCGATATTCTCTGTAATCAAGTGCCTTTGATTTTTAAGAAAGAACTCTATGCGGTGATTTCGCTCTTTACCGCAGGCTTATATATCA
The DNA here is from genome assembly GCF_004354305.1 of Shewanella decolorationis. Classification (NCBI taxonomy): domain Bacteria; kingdom Pseudomonadati; phylum Pseudomonadota; class Gammaproteobacteria; order Alteromonadales; family Shewanellaceae; genus Shewanella; species Shewanella decolorationis. The sequence continues at coordinate 1,223,536 of NZ_CP037898.1, forward strand.
CCCTCAATGCTTACCAATTGGCGGAGTGGATAAACCTATTGATCTGTTTAACGCTGGGCTTTAGCTTACGAATGTTAGCACTGCGTTATCATTGGTCTATGCCGACCTTTGACTATCAAGCCAACGGCGACCAGCATATGCATTAATAAAAACGGGGCATTAAATGCCCCGTTTTTTATGTTTACTGCTGTGCTTGAATGGTTTTTAACGCTTCAAGCGCGGCGTCATAATTGGGATGTTCGGTAATATTGGGGACCAGCTCTTGGTACTTAAGCTGACCTTCTGCATCGATAATAAAAATGGCCCGAGCGAGCAAGCCGTAATCTTCAATCAATAAACCGTATTTCTCGCCAAAATCACGCCACACTGAGTCGGAGAGGACTTTGATTTTGTCGACGTTTTCGACCTTACAGAAGCGTTTTTGCGCGAAGGGCAAATCTGTGCTGATGGTCAGCATGACGACATCATCGGAGAAGTGACTGACTTCACTGTTAAATCGCTTTGTTTGCAGAGCACAGACACCTGTATCTAAGCTGGGTACCGCACTGATCAGCACGGTTTTCCCTTTAAAGTCACTTAGGCTGATAGGGGTAAATTGTTCGTCGACAACTTTAAATCGTGGCGCCATTTGCTCAAGCTTGGGTAATTTTCCCTCAAGGGTGACAGTCTTGTCGCCCATCATCACTTGGGTTTTATCATTAGCAATAGCGGTGGGGCTGAGAACCATTAAACTAAAAACACAGCCCGCGGCTAGAAACGAAACATACTTTTGCATTTTATCTCCCGTACTCAGGTATGTTGTGCACATGGGGTTTAAGGTACGACAAAACCCAAGTTATCACCATAAAAAAGGCCGGTAATTACCGGCCTTTCAATATGCTTGCTGCTTATTTGCTCTCTGGCAATTGCTTCACATGAATATCCATTTGTGGGAATGGAATTTCAATGTTCGCTGCATCGAGTGCATTTTTGATTTGTTCTAAAATTTGGAAACGCGCAGTCCAGTAGTCGGCGGTTTTAACCCAAGGACGAACCACAAAGTTGATTGAAGAATTCGCCAATTCAGAAAGACCTACGGTATAACCTGGTTCTTTCAGTACATATTGGTTGTTATCTAAAATCTCTGTTAATACTTTTTTGGTTTGCGCAATATCCGCAGAATAAGAGACACCAATGACTAAATCGATACGACGATTTTCAGAGGCGGAGTAGTTTGTGATAGTGCCATTCATGATTGAGGAGTTTGGCGCCACAATCACTTTATTATCTGGGGTGCGTAATTTGGTTGAGAAAATGGTGATTTCATCAACAGTACCAGCGATGCCTGCTGCTTCAATATAATCGCCTACGCGGCATGGACGGAATAACACCATTAATACGCCTGATGCAAAGTTAGACAGAGAACCTTGCAGTGCTAAACCAACGGCTAAACCTGCGGCACCGATAACTGCGACTAAAGAGGCTGTTTGTACGCCAATTTGGCCTAAGGTGGCGATAATGGTGAACACAAACACCACTGCCCAAGCTAAGTTAGCCACAAAAGACACCACTGTTGGGTCAATCTTGCGGCTGTTAAGCAACTTACGCACTAACTTTTGTGCTACGCCAGAAAAATATTTACCGACGAAGAAAATAATCAACGCAAATAAGATTTTTAAGCCATAGGTCATGACTAAATCCGGTGCCTGCTTTAATAAACCTTCAAGGTTTTCCATAAAATAACTCCCTAAAATACGCTAACAAAACTAGTTATTATTGACGATAAATTGTACTCGTCGATTTAATCTGCGACCTTCGCTGGAATAATTATCCGCAACTGGTTCAGATATACCTTTACCAACAACGGTAAAGCGATTTGGATTGAAGCCGTAGTCTTCAACCAAAATGTGTTTCACATTTTGTGCTCGTCTCAGTGATAACTGATAATTAAACTCTGGCGTACCAACAATATCCGTATGCCCTACCAAAGTTAATCGAGTCTCAGGATTCGCGTCTAAAAAAGCTTTTACTAAGGCTAAAGCTTTCCATTGCGATAAATCTACTTCGGCGATAGCAAACTCAAAATACACAATCGCGGTCTCAATATTATGACAATCAGCGGCTGAATAAGTACTAGGATCATCGACATCACACTGAATATTGCTGGATTTTACTTCGGCTTGGTAAACACAGCCATTGGCCATCACATTGGTATTTGCGGGTGTGTTTGGACAGGCGTCTTTAATATCTGGGACACCATCTTGATCTGTATCTTGCCATGCATAAGCGGGCAACATCAGGCTTAAACTCAAGGCTAAACACGTTAATCTAATCCATTGTATTACGGATGTTTTCACCACAAATCACCTTGTATTCTATCTTTGGTAGTTAAAACCACTAAGAGATTTGCATTGGAGTAGCATGAGCATCTTAGTTAGGTATTCTATCTTTTTTATCGGCTTAACGCCAAGTTTTGCGAGTTACTTGCTGCAAATCAATAGGCTTAGCAGCAAAAAATATAGATACTTTGCCAGTTTTATCGGCAGATATATCGGTAAACTATACAAATTTTTCCTTTGAGGCTAGAGTCGCACTTGCGCGATGAATATCCGCGTCGGGGATAGATAGAAGAAGTCGAGGGCAAGATGATAGATTTACGCAGTGATACTGTGACCCAGCCTACAGAGGCGATGCGATTAGCCATGTCGAGGGCAGAAGTGGGTGATGATGTTTATGGTGATGATCCGACCGTCAACAGCTTACAATACATGGCCGCAGAGATGTTTGGTTTCGAGAGTGCGCTGTTTACGGCATCTGGCACTCAGGCCAATTTGCTTGCATTGATGGCCCATTGCGAGCGTGGGGATGAATACCTGTGCGGCCAGCAGGCGCATAACTATAAATTTGAGGGCGGTGGCGCGGCGGTTCTCGGCAGCATTCAACCACAACCGCTGACTAATCAGCAGGATGGCACTATCGCCTTGACCGATATTGAAGCGGCGATAAAACCCGATGATATTCACTTCGCGCGCACGCGCTTATTGAGCCTAGAAAATACTATCGGTGGTAAAGTCTTGCCCCAGAGTTATCTAGCCAATGCGCAGGCGCTGGCATTTCAACGTGGTTTAAAAATTCACTTAGATGGTGCCAGGGTTGCCAATGCCGCCGTGGCACAGGGGATTGGGATTGCTGATATCGCGGGGCATTTTGATTCGGTCTCTATCTGTTTATCCAAGGGATTGTGTGCGCCTGTTGGCTCGCTGCTCCTAGGTGATGAGCGCTTAATTAAAAAGGCCACGCGCTGGCGTAAAATGCTTGGTGGCGGCATGCGCCAGGCGGGGATTTTAGCGGCAGCGGGTAAATTAGCACTCACAGAGCAGGTTGAGCGATTGGTGGAAGACCATGAAAACGCGGCTTATCTTGCTCAGCAACTAAGTCAGTTGAGTGAGTTTGAAATTGATTTAGCCGCTGTTCAAACCAATATGGTGTTTGCAACACTTGCGCCCCATGTCGATGAGAAAGCGCTGGCGAAACGTTGTCGTGAGGCGGGCATTCTCATCAGCCCCAGCCGCACGCTACGCTTTGTGACTCATAAAGATGTGTCGCGTCAGGATATTGATAAAGTGCTACAAGTGTTTAAATTGCATCTGCAGGCATAATCGGCTTTGAGCCCAAGTGAAAACTTGGGCTTTTTTATACGTCTTACCTGCTATATCGCGGATTTTAAAATCAAAAGTCGAATTGTGAGCCAGATGTCAGGCGATTTTTTTAAGTTTATCTATACTAAAAACAATAACTTCATATCATCGAGGTCATGCTGGGTTGAAACCTAACAATAATACTAATAAAGGGGTCGATTATTGGACAAAACGGATCAGTGATTTGGAAATGCCAGCACTCTGTTCCACGGTCCAAACGCTAGAAAAGCTTGCCAAGGATGACGTGTCGTCTCTCGCCTTACTGGGGCGGAGCGTGATGCATGATAATGCCCTCACATCCCGCATTTTACGTGTCGCTAACAGCGCGATTTACCATAAAGGCAATACTCAAATTTCGACGGTAAGTCGAGCCGCTATTGTGCTTGGCTTCGATGCCGTACGTAATATCTGTATCACAGCACAACTCTTATCGAGCCTATTGGAGAGTAAAAATCTCGCCCCCGCCGTTTATCAGCGTCTCATCAAATTAATGGCGAAGGCATTTCAAGCCGCGATGTTAACTCGGATGATGTTGAGTCATTACGATGATGATATTCAGGAAGAAGCCTTTATCGCCTCTTTGCTTTATCACATTGGTGAGAGTGCATTTTGGAGTATTGGCGGTGAGTTTACCGAAATCTTAGACAGCCAATTAACCGAGTGTGAAAACCCCGTCGAAGAGCGTAGCGTCATTCGTGAAGCTTTAGGTACCTCATTCTCGCAACTGACGCAGAGTATTGCGCGCCACTGGGGATTAGGGGAGTTATTGATCCAAGCGGTGAATTATCCCGATGACCAACGTCCAGAGATCCGCTCGATCTTTCTAGCCGATAAGCTCTGCGAAACTCTTTCAGCAGAGATTATCGATAAAACTGAATTGGATAGTTATATCAATCAAGCAGCCAATTTTACTGGGCTTGATGAGGCGGAATTTACCCTAAGGATGCAGCGCTGTACTAAGGCAACCCATAAACTAGCTGAGGCCTATGGTGCTAAAGTACTGATAGACTTTCTACCCGATCCTAAACGCATCAATAAAATTGAACCCAGTATGCCAGCGGTCGATTTACCTGTGTTTGAGGCCAACTTAAATGTGCAATTGGCCAAACTGCGTGAGCTCACCGCCTTTGCGATCAATAAAGCCGATTTTAACCAAATCATGCAAACCGTGCTTGAGGGAATTTTAGAAGGTGTTGGGGTAGACCGTTGTGGTGTCTTGTTGTTATCGCCTAGTCGTAAACAGTTGCAACCTAGGATTATGCTTGGCAGAGATGCCGAAGATATGAAGCGGCAGTTCATCATCGATCTTAGTGATAAAAAAGGGTTATTCCCACAGGCGATGGAGCATAAGGAGTGCCAGTGGGTGGATAATCCTAATGCTAAAAAATGGCTAGAGCAGTGCAAAGAATTAAAAACTCAGCTACCTGAGTCGGGTTTTTTAGTGGCACCGCTATTGGTTGATAGTAAGGTGATAGGTTTTTATTATGCCGATAGAGGTCCATCTCAAAGAAGCTTTACAGAAGTGGATTTTCAAGCTTTTATCCACTTCTCGCAGCTAGCTAATGTGTGTTTTACCGTGTCGTTAAAATAGCAACTTACTGAGCGTTTTTAATTTCAGCGGTAATCTGTTTGGCAATCGCATTGGGGATGGGAAAGCTCAAATGATATTGGGCAATTTTCCATTCCCCATTGGTTTTGATTAGGGTGCCAGTGCCTCGACTCACGCCGTAGCTTGGGCTATTAAGCAGTTCATCGAACAGGATCACATCACCATGCTGCACTAAATGGCGACGAGTTAAGTCGTAGCGCCAACCTTTGGTCGGGCGTGAATAGCGTTCAAACTCGGCCATGCCCCAGCGCTCAGTCGCATCGGTTCCAATAAAAATGCCATCCTGTCTGTAGAGGGCAAAATACTTGTCCCAATCAGCACTGCTTGAATATTGATTTAATTTATCCAGCACTTGGGCTGCCGCTTGCTCATCGCTAAGTGTTGTTGCAACTTGTTCGTCAGCAATGGCGGTTTGTGGATGAAAACATAGGGCGCCAAGCATTAACACGCTGGCGCTGAACAGGGCCTGGTGCTGGCGAGTGCGTGCCAAATTGGGGTTGCGCTCCGTGCGAGTGAAAATTGTCATTGTGGATTCCTTATCGTTATCGTTATGGTTATTCGGTCTGATGGTTTCTAGAACAGATGCTAATTAGATCAGTGCCAGTTTATCGGATCGAGTTGATAAAAATGGCTCAACTCGCGGTAAAGGGCTGGATGCTCAAGATTAAGTGCTTCTGGCTGTTCAAAAAAGACTTCAGTTACCACGGCAAAAAACTCTGCGGGATTGGTGGCACCATAGTAATTAAACAGGGACGGGCGGCCAAGGGTGGCAGCTTGCACTAACTCATTATAGGCCTGACTAAATACGCTCGACCACGACAGATAATCCTGACGGCGCTGTAAAATCGGTGCGCCATTGGCGTGACCATCCTCCTGATCTAATTGATGGGCAAACTCGTGAATGACCACGTTATTACCATCGTGGGGATTGGCTGCGCCCTCAAGGGTATTCCTCCACGACAGTATCACTTGTCCTTGCTCCCAGGATTCCCCTGCCAGCACATTGCGTTGCTCGGAGATTAAACCCGCGGGATCTTGGCGATGGCTCTCGACAATAAAGGCATCGGGATAGACCAATATCTGCCTCAGATTAGGGTAAAAATCGGTGTTGCGATTTAGCAGCAGCAAACATGCTTGCGCGGCGATGGTGACGCGAATTTCGTCGGTTATTTGCAAACCGTCGCAGCCAACGAATCGTTTTTCATCCAAAAAGACTTGGATATGGCGTTTGAGTTGCAGCTGAAGATCCGCTGGCAAGGCGTGGAAATAAGGCAATCTTTTCTTCAAAATCGTTCGCCAAGCCTTAGGAAAGGCCCTGGCCATTACGCGTTTACGCTGGAGCGTTTTGCGCCAGCGGCTCGATGCTAACCAAGCGATCGCACTGAGGCCGATTAGGAGAATAGTTAAGGTCGCGAGCATGGGCCCTCATTACGATTTTTGTGTTTAGTATATTAGCTAATGGGGATTCATTAGGTTGAACTCAATCCCTTTGGTTAAAAATAACGCGATGATTGGTCAATCAATAGATGTAATTAGATAAGGTATTGTTTTGATATGTGCTTAGATTTCTTGGCTTGTCAGCTTTGGCGTATTGGATGCCGAAGGGATAAGTCCGCCTGTGTTTGGCAGCTAAAACCTTTGAATGTTCGTTACTTTGTTTATCTCAGTGCACAAGCTTGATTAGATAAAAGGAGGTATAAAATGGCGAACAATGCTCCTGTCCCTAAGCTGCACCTAAAGATCTTCACTCACGCTGGTTGATGTAATTAAGCCTTGTCTAAAACCTCTGTGCGATTTCGCCCTGCCTGTTTGGCGCTATACAGTGCTTCATCCGCAAGGCTGATGAGTTTATTGACATCAAGTGCCTGCGACGGCTGCCAGCAGGCGACTCCAAGACTAATGGTTACAATACCAGAATGTGCAGAATTTTGATGGGGAATACGCAAATCTATGATGGTTTTGCGTAGACGTTCAGCAATTTTGTAAGCGTCTTCAAGATGGCTAGAAGGAAGTAGTAGCATAAACTCTTCACCACCGTAGCGGGCAAGAATATCGGTAGGCCGCTGTAGAATTGATTTAGCGGCATTGACGATTTGCCTTAAACATTGATCCCCTACAACGTGGCCATATTGGTCATTGAACTGTTTAAAGTTATCTAAATCAAACATCACGAGACTTAATGGCATATTGTGATCGTTGGCGTAACTCAATTCCTTCTGTATTTGGGTATCTAAATATCGACGATTATAACAACCAGTTAGACCATCGGTTTCCGCCATCGCTTTGACTTGAGCTGCGTAGGTTTTCAGCGTTTCTAGTGAACTTACCATTTGCTGTAACTCAAGGTTATCCGTAATCGGCATTTGAGTATCAAGCTTTTCATTTGCAATCGCATTCATGGCATCACGGGTAGCGATAACCGGTTTGATGATACCTTTGGCAATAAAATGCCAGCTAGTGAGCCAGATAAAGAAACAATAGAGAATGCCACCGCAAAAGATCAAAATCACAAAGGATGTGCTGTCACTCTTCAGATTTGAGCCTGCTAGCTGAATTTCCTCTTCAACATGGTTTACTAACTCTTGGGTGAATTGGGCAATTTCTCGGGCAGCATTCGCTTGGTAACTAAAATGAGCATTGGCGATTTGGGTGCTTTTTAAGGCATTGCGGGACAGTTCAAACAGGTTGTCGTTACCAACCATATTTTGTTTTATTTGAGATAACCAATTGAGGTAAATATTATTATTTGAACGCATTGTCGGAACAACATCTTCCATTTGGATCAGTAGTCGCATAGCTTCACGTTGGAGCCGATTCAATGCCACTATGCTTGATGTGTTTTTTACTTCATCCAATAAAACAAATAGATGTTCTCCTAGGTGAAGATACTCAGAAAGTGTTTGATGCTCGCTGAGATTTTCAGTTATGCCATTAAGATTTTTTTGTGCAAATAACAGGCTATAACGCTTATGGGTCTGATCCAGTAACATCTGCATTTCATCGGAAAATGCCGATGACATTCCAGTTAAGTTAGTTTGAATATTTTGTGCCTGTATTTTGGCTTGCAATGCGCTATCGGTAAGCTTGTCGAGCAAGGGGAGTTGTTGTTGAAAGTATAGCTGTGTATCAATAGTGCTATTGAGTGCTTGATGCATATTGGGTGTTGTTTCTAAGGTATAGAGTACCTTTGTATCTTTTAGTAGATGTTCCCACTGGATAGTTAACTCCTTGAGCAGGGATTGTCGCTGCTCTTCTGTATCATAGTGATTTAATTCAGTGGTAATTATTTGCAATCTTTCACTATTTTTAGCTAATTGCAGTGCGGTTGTGACTTTTACGACCTCAGTGCTAACCAATTGCTCTATCTCAGTTCTTAATTCTTGCGACAACAGAATAGCGATCACGCCATTAAGCAAAGCCATGCCCAGAATGATATAGAAGGCCAGTGTAATTTTATGTTTTAGACTGGTGAGTCGTTTCGGGTTCATTTGTTTTTCTTATCAATTGCAGGGAGTTCACCAAAGGTGTTCTGCAAATATTTAATTTTGGTACTTAGCGTTATAAAAATATCTGTACTATTGGTCTCATGTCGGCTAGCAGCGTAGCAAGCATGGCTTAACTCTGGATAAATCTGCCCCATAGCGGTAGTGGTAAAATGTCCTACTTCCAATACTTTAGTAGACCAAAACAAGTTCGCAACATGACTAGCCTCGAATGCCCCGGCAACCGATCTTTTTGATGCTTGTTTAAATTCAGGTGCTGTTATGACATCCATCCTGCAAGGATTACCGCCGCCGAGCGCGTAGGCATATTGGGCTTCATAGGTACCCATATATTTGAGCAACCAATAGGCGGCTTGAGGATTTTTACTGTCGTAACTGACTGCAAAGGCGTAGGCGCCATTATAGGGCGTACCGCCAGGGATTTGAGCCACAGCAAGCCTAGCACCTGGAATATTAGCCTCGACTTTAAAGGAGGCGGACCACAGGTTGTTGTAGGCAAATGGCCAAATTGCTACTTGCCCTGTTGCCATTGCATTCGCCGCTTCATTGAAGGCAAATTTATCGTCCGCAGGCATGGCGTAGGGCATCAGTTTGCGGTAAATCTCTCCAGCTTTAATGGCTTCTTGATTAAATACGGGAACTTCAAAGTGAGTCAGCTGCTTTTGTTGATTATAGATGGGCCACATCCAAGCGCCGCCCAAACTCCAGATAATGCTTGAAAATTCATCGTTAATATGGGGCTTATTGCCTGACATTAAGGCAAGACCATAGAAGTTATGGCTTAGCGGTTTATCGGCGAGAAGTTCACCTGCTTTTCGGGTGAAAAATACCGCTTGATCCTGCAGCTCATCAAAATTAGTTGCGGGTTTAAGTGGATAACCGAAGCGTTGCTGAAAGTGGGTTTGTTCCGTTTTATTTTCAAACAGATCTGCACGGTAGTGGCTGCCCATCACATAGTTATTGTAGGGAATAGCATGTAACTCACCATGATAGGACAAAATATTAAGGAGTGAGGGATAGTAAGGTTCAAGATACTTCTCCATCGCCTTTTCACCATCGGGATCGTAGAGTTTTGCCAATTCTAATAAGGGAACTGTGTAGCCATTGGCCGCCCACTCTTTTGCCCAACCAGCCTCCATAGTGAGCAAATCGTACTTACCTTCGCCTTGCAGCAGCGCTTGGGTCTGTAGTTCAAACATGCCATCAAGTTCAGTGCTGACCACATTGACCTTCACACCCGTCTTCTCAGTGAATTTAGGCAGCATTTCACGGGTTAGATAGTCGGTCCAAAAACCTTTTTCGGCGACCAAAGTGATAGGGGTTTTATTCGATAGCGGGGGAATTTGAGCCAAGGAAAATTCCGCTAAAGCGGGTTTTGTTAGCGTTAATCCAAGTCCAATAAATAGGAGCGATAAAGGTCTTAACAAGAATGACTCCTCAGATACAAAGGTTAACATGCTAATAAATAGCACTAATAAACCTAGCTGTACATTAAGGATAGGCCTGATAAAAAACTATGTCTTAATTATTGTAAGGTTTTTGAGGCAAAAAAAACGGTGACCTAATCAATGTGGATCACCGGAAAAGGGTGGGAGATAGCGCGGTACTATGATTTTTTTATCTGTTGCTCGCGCATCTGCCGCAAGGCGGTTGGCAAAGCATAGTGTTGTTCAATTAAAAAACGGATCAATTTAGATTTGGAAATGTCACTTTCTTCAGAGAGCTTGGCTAAATGGCTGATTGCCGCTTCACTCAACGAAAACGTGGCTTTGCGGTAATGCGGCCGTTCGTCGTCAGTCGTGGCATCAAGGGGGCTTGATGCCGTTTGCGGCCGATGCAAAGTCACCACATTGGAAGTATCTAACTTGACTTCAAGTGGTGCGACTTCAAGCGGTAATTCTTTCACTAGCTCCATCGCCGCTACTGAACTGCCCGTGCTTGGAATATGACTTTCTCCCATGGCATAGAGGGTCGCGGCATCAATAAACTCATCAAGGGAGAGGGGCTGTACGCCTCCCCTAGATGGCATAGCGTTTTTCTTGAGGTCGCTGAGTCCCATATTGTCCTCTCAGATGGTTTGGCTGAGGTTGATTGATAGCGGCACGATGCGCGGCCATTGGTGTACTTGATCTGAGTAAGGCCGTTAATGAGGCGGCGCAGTCCACTTGGAACATTTCGCAGGCGATAGCACGGATTTCGGCGGCGGCTTTGCCCTTTGGTTCTATCTCGATAACAGATAACCCTGACTCTTCGCTATCATCATAGATATTACGGCTATAGGTGATCGCATCTAATACATTGATATCGTAAGTTTTGCAGACCTCTTTGGCCTCTAAAATTCGATTGGCTTGGTTAGGCAGGTTAGGGCATTGGGTAATAACAAAGGAGGCGTGCAATTTAGGGTTAATCATCTTACAAGTCGCGACGATATCATCCATATGACTCACGGTTTTCAAGTCGCGGCGTTTTGGTCGCAGTGGCATTAAGATATGAGATGCTACCGACATAGTAGCCCTTAACGCTAGGTTATCTTGGCCGCCACAGTCAACAATCACAAAGTCATAATGCTGCTCTAAGCTCAAGAGATCATTGCGGATTTTTCCGTAAAGTTGCACGCAGTTGATGCTGGCAAGTTTTGGGTTGTTGTTTCTGGCTTGGATCCAATCGGATGTGGTTCGCTGTGGATCGCAATCCACCATGATGACAGAGGCACCACATTCAGTGGTGAGAAATACTGCGATATTTTGTGCTAGGCAACTCTTACCGCTGCCGCCTTTTTCGCCGCCGACTAACACTATCATGACGAATTCCTCAATGCTTAGGGTATCACTTGGGCGGTTGTTGTAATCATCGAGCTTTACCGCACCTTGTTGTTAGAAATGAATGTAAACCCTATGTTAACTTCGGTCAATTAGCTGATTTTTGACACTTTTTTATAAAATGTCGCGTGATTAATATTTGACGTTACAGTGACGGGTGCCGTTAATTTGACTCTTATCAGACGAAAGGATGAATAAGGCTGATTGTTGGTTAATATTATGATTTTTAATGGGTTTGTACTTTATTGACTTGTAAGATGTTGAGGTGAGCTAGGTCAGTTTAGAAGTATTGAGCTATCTGGCTGATGGTGCATATTTCATTTTTGAAGATGGTTTTTAGTTTTTATTCTTAAATATTATCGAAACACTGAGTGTTGGTTGCTGTTTTTCAGTCGAAAGTTGTCTTGCTGCTGCGCTTTATGTCATCAAATTGCCACTTAATTCGGTTAGGATTTTCCTATTATGCCGTCTAATCACCTTGATTTTTCTACCATTCGTGAAGGGATGCCAAAATGGATATTAAAATGCTTATGCCTATTGAATTTGAGTTGGTTGAATCTGCACCTTTGTTTCATGAGTTGCTGAATCTACGCGATGCGGCGGGGTATCCTTCTATCGGCGTTGAGATGGCGGATGGGCATCCGCTACAGCCTTTATATTGGGTCTCTATTCGTCTAACGGCTGAGCAACAAAAAAATACCTCCGCCTTAGTGGCAGCCGCTTGCGTATATGGTGATAGGGCTAACCATCTGGCGATTGAGGATTTTATTGTCTTACCTGAATATCGCCATGTGGGGCTGGCCAAAATAATGTTAGAGCGAGTCATGGCCTTTGTGGATGAACATGCAGGTCAAGGTACTTGTGTGAGCATTAACGCCCACGGGGAGGAAGAAAGGCTCTGCATTGAGTACGGTTTTGAGCATTCGCATTGTGCCAATCTTGGGCCGAATCTGCGTAAAATCTACGCTTGATGGATTACCAACCAAGGGCGAGCCTATGGCTTGCCCTTATTCTATTTAGCCGTCGTCGTACTTTAGGCGACATTAGCATAGGCATTCATTGGGCAATAGGGTAGCATCCTGCATCTAGTCTTCTGTCTAAGTTAAAGCTAATACCTCCATGGATCAACAACAGCTTATCGATGCCGTAAATCAGGTGATGCCCTTTGGCAAATATGCTGGCCGCCGCTTACTCGAATTACCCGAACCTTATTTAGTGTGGTTTCATCAACAGGGATTTCCAAAGGGAAAATTAGGGGAGCAGTTAGCGCTGATTTATGAGGTAAAACTCAATGGCCTCGAGGGCATGTTAAAACCGCTATTGAAATGAGTTCCCTACTTGGCGATAAAAATCCTACTTTTGCGATAAGTGTTGTATTTCGTGATAGAGATTGGCGATTTATTACCTATGGCATGTTTTAATGCCGCATATTAGTAAAACACAAGGAACAAAAGGCATGATGGCAAAATTGGTAAAATTAGCGGCTGCGGCAACATTAGCGTTAGGAATGTCAAGTGCTTGGGCACAGGGCGTCGTTCATGAAGGTACAGTTGTGGATACCATGAATGGCGGCGGCTATACCTATGTACAAATTAAAGAGGCTGACAACACGTTTTGGGCTGCCGGCCCAGAAGCTGAAGTCAAGAAAGGCGACAAAGTGGCCGTGGTAGAGCAAATGTGGATGAATCAATTCACCAGCAAAACCTTAAACCGCACCTTCGACAAGCTGTTGTTTGTTGGTCAAATCGAGAAGAAATAATCTCGGTCTGTATAGATGATTACCAAGAATCATTAAACCGCCTCGCCTTGTCGAGGCGGTTTTGTTTTCAGCATTTACTCTTCCATACATATCTAGGCTATCACTCGTTGGTAAAGCGCGGCAAAATAGGTTGATAAGTTCAAGCTTGGTCGATAAATCGTGTCAGTTCCTTTACAAGCCAAAAAGCAAATTGAAGTCATACCTTATCAGCGCTCTTATGCCCGAGCGGTGAGTGAGCTTTTTCATTACTGTGTGCGTCAAATACAACATGAGCGTTATAACGCCGCCCAGCTTAACGCTTGGTCGCAGGCGCCCCGTTCGAGTCAGCATTGGCATTTACGCTTAAGTCGTTCCCAGGCTTGGATTATTTTGGTGACAGATGCCGCGAGCTTATCTAAGATTTGTGTAGGTTTTATCAATGTCGAAACGGATTTTCACCATAAAGGATATATAGATAGCCTCTATATTCATCCCGATTGGCAACGGCAGGGGCTGGGGGAGCGAGCTTATCGACAGCTCGAACTGTGGGCGAGGGAGCTGGGGTATAGTCAATTGAGTGCCGATGCGTCTTATCTTTCCCGCGGGCTGTTTATTAAGCTCGGATTTGTCCAGCAGCAGCGCAGCTATCAACAAAAACTTGGCCAAGTGTTGCCGAGTTTTTATATGACTAAAAAACTGTAACTGAATGGGAATACACTGCCTGTGTGCCCATTGGTCATGATCAACCCATAGGAGTGGACTCCAATGCAGATACGCTTATTTTCTCCTGCGGACGTGGCACAGGTGGCGGCGGTATTTAACGCCAGTGTGATGGAGGGCGCGCAGGAATATTACTCGCTTACCGAACGTTTGGCTTGGGCGCAAAACCAAGGTGAGGCGCGAAGTGATGCCTACTGGCTGGCTAAGTTAGAAGACACCACCACTTGGGTTGCACTTGAAGACGATAAGCTAGTCGGCTTTATCAGTTTAAGGTTGTGCCCCGATAAAGAGCTTGATTGCTTAGTCGGCGAAGTTGATTGTCTGTTTGTTCATCCTGAATATGGTCGTGCTGGTGTAGCGACACATTTATACTTGGCTCTACTCGAAGAGGCCAAAAGCCTTAATCTTAAACGGCTTACTGTTGAAGCTTCCTATCAGGCGCGCCCTTTCTTTGAGAAACAGGGCTTTAATTGCATTCGCCGAAATGAACTACGTCGCTATCTGACCGCCGAAGATAAACAAAACGACAGGGCGCAGGTGTTAGTGAACTTTAGTTTGATTATGTCCTTATCATAGGTTCGCGCTCGAAGAGACTACTCATACGCAAAGTAATAAAAAAACCGCCTCGTTTCCTTGGCGGTTTTTTATTGGTCAGTAAGCATCATCAGGCTAAGTCAAACACCAATGCTGTGACTGGGCTGTCAGTGGCGCTAAATCTAACCACTTCTTCGGCGGTGATATGTGCGCCATCTCCAGGGGTGAGCACTTGGTCATTGACCTTAAGCGTACCTTCCACCAGTTGCACATAAAGCTGACGCTGTGGCTTAAGCCGTGGCATCTGTACTTGCTCTTGCGGTGCCAGCATTAGGCGATACAAGGTTGCATCTTGCTGCACTTTTAAGGTGCCATTTTCACCCGTTGGGGTGACCACGGCGGTCAGCGCCGAGGTTTGCTCGAAGGCCTTTTGCTGATAACCCGCATCAATCCCTAAGGTGTCTGGTTGGATCCAGATCTGCAAAAAGTGCAGAGACTCAGTGTTTGATGCATTAAACTCGCTGTGATAAATCCCTTTACCGGCGGACATTAACTGGAACTCACCCGCTGGTAAGGTCTTAACATTACCAAAGCTGTCCTTATGGGCTATGGTGCCTGAAATCACATAACTGATGATTTCCATATCTTTATGGCCATGGGTTTCAAACCCGGCGCCCGGCGCGACTCTGTCATCGTTAATGACTCGTAGGGAAGACACGCCCATATGCTGCGGATCGTAGTAGCTGGCAAACGAGAAGGTATGTTGGCTCTTTAACCAGCCTAAATCAGCCTGCCCACGGTCCTGCGCTTTACGTATACGGATCATCATTTCCTCCTTATTTTAAGCGTGCGGCTAATAGGTTGTCGGCACTGAGTTTACCCGCACCTGACACGGCCAGAGACGCAGTAGCGGCTAACAGGGCTAAACCAAATTCATAACCGTTATTGCTGAGGAACAGACCGTTACCAATGTGGACCGAGAAAATCGCGACCACCATAGTAAAGGACAACACCAGTGCGGTTGGGCGAGTCAGTAAACCGATAATGATCAGCAAGCCACCAAAGAATTCGCTCGAGCCCGCCATCAGCGCCATTAAGTAGCCAGGGGTTAAGCCGATGGAGGCCATCCATTGTCCTGTACCTTCTAGGCCGTAGCCGCCAAACCAGCCGAAGAGTTTTTGCGAGCCGTGGGCCATGAGGATAATCCCGATAGGAATACGCAGGGCCAATGGGGCGAAACTTGGGGCAGAGGTCAGTAATTTTGTGATAAGTGCTTTCATGGGATGTTCCTTAATTCAAATTTTTTAACTATGTCGTTAATGGGGGACGGTCGAGATTTAGCTCAATCTCTCCATTGGTTTACAGTCTAGACTTGACCTTTAAGAAAGAAAATCGGAACATTTTCAAAGTATATTTCAAAAAAATTGAATATGGAGCGGTTATGTTGCCAGTGATGAGTCTCGATGGATTGATAGTGCTCGATGCTATTGATAAGAAAGGCAGTTTTTCGGCTGCGGCTGAATCCTTATTCCGAGTGCCATCGGCGCTGACCTACACAGTACAGAAATTAGAGAGCGACTTAGGGGTAAAATTATTTGAACGTAAGGGCCAGCGCGCCGAGCTGACCTTAGTTGGCCAACTGGTATTACGCCAAGGGCGGGAGATTTTAGCCGCCACCGCTAGGCTTGAAGAGGCGGTTCGGCAACTCGAAACGGGCTGGGAGTCGGCATTAACCTTAGCCATAGACACTGTAGTGCCCGATTTACCACTGCTTAAACTGATTGCTGAATTTACCGAGTTAGGTAAACAGGTGACTATTAATATCACCGAGGAATCATTGGGTGGCGGTTGGGATGCACTGTATTCGGGCCGCGCCGATATTGCCATTGGGGTTACGGGAGAGTTGCCTAAGGGACAATATCACTTAGTCGAAATCGGCATGCTTGAATTCGTGTTCGCTCTAGCGCCTCATCACCCCTTAGCACAGTTTGACCATCCCATCCCGACCGAAGCCCTGTTGCAATTTCCCTCCGTGGTGGTGGCCGACAGCTCAACGGCGCTCGCGCAGCGCTCCAGTGGATTGTTTGATAGTCGCCAAGTTATTCGTGTGCCAAACATGCAGACCAAGATTAAAGCCCAGCAGCTTGGGCTGGGTGTAGGTTATCTTCCCAAGCATTTGATCCGCGAAGAACTCGCTTCAGGCACATTAGTCGCGTGTCAGGTTGAGATCCCAAGACCGGCGCAGCCAGTGTTTCTCGCATGGCGCAAGGGGAGTCAAGGCAAAGCGCAGGCGTGGTTTGCCGAGCGTTTACCCCATTGCGACTGGTTGTTTTAGTGAGGTGTAAAGAGCAAGTATTGATAGTGGATTGAGTGAATCACAGTACTTAACCTTTCGGCTAAGTACTGTGATTGATAAAGAGGATAGAGGTTTGTGGCAGTGCGCTTACACTGAACGCTTCAAATGGCTGGTGTAATGCACATGTGGGGAGAGCAAATCCGCTAAATTAGGATTGGGCGCTCGATTGAGGAAGCGAATAAAGGCCTGAGGTAGAGTGAGCGTCTCAATCGATTCCTGCCAGCGCGCCTGTAACAGTGGGTGATAACCTTCTTTCCCTGCGGCGGTATAAGAGGTCGAAACCCCCACATAGAGTGCATCGGGCTGTACTGGATACCAGAGCGATAAGCCATCCTGCTGCATCATTTCAAGCTTGAACAAGCGCTCCCCCATTGGGCGTCTGCCATCGTAGTAATAACGCAATCCATAGGTATAGGGGAAGCTGCCCGCCCCCGTGCCGCGCACGCTGTTGTTTGTGGCGGCGTTAATCGCTGATTCCAGCGCTTGGTATAAATACTGGCCTTGGATTTCGTATTTGACCAATGGCAATTCGAAGGGAAGCAACTGGCCTAAAACGTCGGCGAGGGTGAGCCTGCCTTGGGCGACCGATTGCCTTACGCCACCCGCGTTATGCAGGGCAAAGTGGATGCGAGGATCTTCAAGTTTGGCCTCTTGAAACATACTACGGCTCACCCAAGGGGCGATTTCGCTGCCATGGGGTAATGCCTTAGACGGCAGTCTGGTATGCACTAGATTCTTAGGCACAAGGGCTAACACTTTGTTTTCCATCTCGGCAATTGCAGGGCGATAGATATCGTGGATCACGCCGTGAATGTCTTCATCGGCTTCATCCCACAATACATAGGGATGTTCATCAAAGCGTTGCTGTACAGCTTGATAGTCGGTGTCATCCACTTGCTCACTCGAACTCAACATAAACTGTTTATCGAGCATAAAGTAGTTGCCACCATTTAGGCTTATCGCGCGGCCAGCAGCATCAAATTCAATCTCGGCCAAGCCTAAGGTTTCGGCATATTTCCCCGCATGCACTATTGGAGTGCCATGGATGGTTTCACCATAGGGTATATTGCTTAACCCCAAGGCGCTAAAATCGCCCTGTAGGGTATGGGTATGGCCGCCGACGATAAGGCTGATGCCATCGACTTGTTCGGCAAGTCTTTTATCCTGATCTAAACCTAAGTGACTCAGTACGATAATATGCTTGATGCCTTTAGCATGCAGATGCGCGACGGTGCGCGCCGTGGTCGCAATCGCATCGACAAAGTGGGTATCGGGATCGGGTCTGGCGATCTCTTTCATCTGATCCAGTGTAATGCCGATGATGGCGAGCTTTTTGTCGTAGAAGGGCTTTTCGAGGTAGCTGGCAAGCTGGGTTTGTTCATCATAGGCCAGAATATTCGCCACAGTTCGCAGGTTACCCGGCTTGCGGATATCCTCTTGGCTCAAGTCCATATTCCCCGCCAGCAGCGGAAAATCGATTTGCTTGGCAAACTCAGCTAAGCGCGCATTGCCTTCATCAATATCGTGATTACCAATCACCATGGCATCGGGCGCGAGTAAATTCAGCAGATGGGCGTTGGCCTTACCCTTAAAATGGCTGAAATACAGCGTGCCTTGGAAACTATCGCCACCATGCAAAAATAAAAACGGCGTCTTGCTTTGATCTGCTTGCTCACGCGCCTTGCTAATGTGGTAACCAAGGCGTGCATAGCCACCACTGTGGCTGGTGATATCGAGGGATTTAAGCCCCAAATTTACGGAAAAATGGACGCGGCTTGGCTCAAAATTCGAATGGGTATCGTTGATGTGCGCGAGTGAGAGTGTGTATCCCTGTGTCATAACCTACCTCTTTTACGGCGGGAGATTATAACCTTCTCCCCAAAAACAAGAAAGGGAGCCAAGCTCCCTTTACTTTAACAATGGCTAAATAATGTCATTAACCCGAGCGCGCCTCGTCATCTTCGGCGGCGGCTTCGAAGTCGCCATCATCGGAGAGGCGAATGCCTTTTTGCTTCATGCGTTTGGTCCAGAGTTTACGGGCCAATTGCTGCATGTCGGTTGCGGGGTCATTCACATCGACAATTTCTAAGCCAAGTAGCGATTCGATAATATCTTCTTGGGTCACAATACCTTGGCTACTGCCGTATTCGTCAACCACCATCGCAATCTGCGTATTGCGCTTAATCATCCGCTCAAATAACGGTAGGATTTTGGCCGTTTCGGGCACCACAAATAGGCTGCGCTTGAGTTCACCAATCGGTGCGTTAGGGGTATAACGTTCAGCCAGCAAGACATCGGTACGGGTGATGTAGCCGATAATGTCGTCGTGATCCTGATCGTAAACCGGAATGCGCGTAAAAGGTTTGTCGCGATATTCCTGCACAAACTCATTTTGCGTTAGTGACACTGGCAAGGAGAAAATCACGGTACGCGGCGTCATAATCGCCGTCACAGGCACGTCACGCACCTTGAGCATTTGGGTCAAAATTTTAGACTCTTGCTCGTCTAACTCACCGGATTCGTGACCAATCTTGGCCATGGCGCTCATTTCTTGGCGAATGTATTGGCCTTCTTCACCTTTACCTAGCAGGCGAGTCACTTGCTGTGACATCCAAATCAGCGGCTCTGTCACACGCTTCATCCAAGTGATGGCAATCGACACACTTGGGGCTAAACGGCGCCAGTGGTTGGCTCCCACAGATTTAGGAATAATCTCTGAGAAGAATAGGATAATAAAAGTTAACACTCCGGAGAACACGCCGAGCATGTCATCACCAAAAACCTTGGCCGCTTGTGCACCAGCAACGGCGGCACCCACTGTGTGGGCAATGGTGTTTAGGGTCAAAATAGACACGAGAGGCGCTTCGATGTTTTCTTTCAGTTTACGTAACCTTGCGGCCGCGGCACTGTCAGTTTGTTCGAGCGAAGCGATGTAACTAGGGGTAACCGAAAGCAACACTGCTTCGAATACACTGCACAGAAAAGAAACTCCGACAGCGACAAGCACTATAATGGTGAGGGTTAACATATAGGTGGTATTACAACTCCATAATTTAGGCCAACATTGACCCACGCCGATTCTAGCATAGGAGTGTGGAGTTGCTGGCTAAAATTTTTCTGCGTCTGTATAATTCGCCGCCCTGTTGCAGGTTTTGGTGTTGAGGTTAGTCCTATGAGTGAAAAAAAGATCAATTTATTAGACCTTGATCGTAAGGCGATGCGCGCATTATTTGCGGATCTGGGTGAGAAGCCTTTCCGTGCCGATCAGCTGATGAAGTGGATCTATCATTTCGGTGTCAGTGACTTCGAAGAAATGACTAACATCAACAAAGTGTTACGCCAAAAGCTGGCGGCGCGCTGTGAGATTGTGGCGCCTGAGATTTCTAGCTATCAAAAATCTGCTGATGGCACCATTAAGTTCGCCATCCATGTCGGTGAAGGCCAAGAAGTCGAAACCGTATATATTCCAGAGGATGACCGCGCTACCCTGTGTGTGTCTTCTCAAGTGGGCTGCGCCCTCGAATGTACTTTCTGCTCGACCGCACAGCAAGGCTTTAACCGCAACTTAACCGTCTCTGAAATCGTCGGTCAAATTTGGCGTGTTTCCCACTTTTTAGGCTTCGCCAAAGAAACTGGCGAGCGCCCAATCACCAACGTGGTGATGATGGGCATGGGTGAACCACTGCTTAACCTTGCCAACGTGATCCCAGCGATGGATATCATGCTGGACGACTTCGGCTTCAGCTTGTCAAAACGCCGTGTGACCCTGTCAACTTCGGGCGTAGTGCCAGCATTAGATAAACTCGGTGATGCCCTCGATGTGGCGCTCGCCGTGAGTATCCATGCGCCAAACGATGAACTGCGCGATATTCTGGTTCCCGTAAATAAAAAGTATCCATTGCAAGAGTTCCTTGCGGGAATTCGCCGTTACATCGCCAAATCTAACGCTAACCGTGGCCGCGTGACGGTGGAGTATGTGATGCTCGATCACATCAACGACAGCACAGAGCAAGCCCATGAATTAGCTCAATTAATGAAGGATACGCCCTGCAAAGTTAACCTGATTCCATTCAACCCATACCCAGGTTCGCCCTATGGTCGTTCATCGAACTCGCGCATCGACCGTTTTTCCAAAGTATTAATGGAATATGGCTTAACCGTGATTGTACGCAAAACCCGTGGTGATGATATTGACGCGGCCTGTGGACAGTTAGCGGGCGATATTCGCGATCGAACCAAGCGTTTAGCAAAAAAACGCATGCAAGAAAATCAGATTTCGGTCACAATGAATTAACTCTTTGTTTGCACAGATTTATAGGCTTGCCCATGAAGCATGGATTGTCAGGGTTATCATTAGCAATTGCCCTGTCATTATTAGTGACAGGATGCGTAACCGAGCGTACCTATTCAGGGACTGATATTCCCGTGTCGGAGCGAAAACTCGATAAAGTCGCCGCCGCACGGGAGCGTATGCAGCTCGGTTTAACCTACCTTAATCGAGGTAACTCGGAACAAGCCAAATACAATCTTGATAAAGCAATCGAATATGCGCCAGAGCTAGAAGATGTGCACGTGGCCATGGCCTATTACTATCAAACCGTTGGCGATTTAGTACGTACCGAACAGGCGTATCAAGACGCTATCAATACTAAGGACGCCTCTGGCGATTCCATGAATAACTTTGGGGTGTTTTTGTGCCAACAAAAGCAATACGAAAAAGCTGAAAAAATGTTTTTGGCCGCGATAGAAATGCCCAAATATACGCGTACCGCGTCCAGTTACGAGAACTTAGGCATTTGCAGCCGAGACGCGGGACAAACAGAAAAGGCACGACAGTATTTTCAGATGGCGTTAAAGTATGACCCGAGACGCTCGGTGTCTTTACTGGAGCTGGCTGAGCTTGGGGTAGATAAAGGTGATTATGTCGATGCGCAAAACCAATTAGCGCGTTATCACCAAGTGGCAGCCCAGACTCCAGAGAGTTTAACGCTCGGAATAAAAATTGAGCAGGCGTTGAATGATGATGCTGCTATGAAGCGATTTGGCATTTTATTGCTCGCCAAATTCCCAGCATCGCCTCAAGCTAAGCAATACAGAGTTAATTTGCATCAATGAAAGATAACGAAATAAACGCGTCAGTAGAACCAGTTACAGCGAGTGAAGCTGAATCGACGCCTGATGTAACGCTCGGCACAGT
Organism: Shewanella decolorationis; assembly: GCF_004354305.1. Taxonomy (NCBI): domain Bacteria; kingdom Pseudomonadati; phylum Pseudomonadota; class Gammaproteobacteria; order Alteromonadales; family Shewanellaceae; genus Shewanella; species Shewanella decolorationis. Next base: position 1,245,689 of record NZ_CP037898.1, read on the forward strand.
ACTCAGAACGGCTCGCGAGCAGATGGGCTTAAGCATTGCGGATACCGCGGTGAAGTTGCATCTGCGCCCTGGGATTGTTGAAAATCTCGAAGCCGACGATTTTTCTAATATTTCTTCTTCGACCTATGTTCGCGGATATGTCAAAAACTATGCGCGCATGCTGGGGGTCGACAACACCCTGATTGAGGCATGTCTAGCGCGGCAGGTGCCATTAGTGACTCAGCCTGCCATGCAAAGCTTTTCCCGCAAGACGACCTATCAAGCTCGTGACACTAAACTAAAGTGGCTGAGCTTTTTTATTGTGTTAGTTTTATTGGGTTTGTTCGTGCTGTGGTGGATGCAACGATCCACACTCGTAACCCATGTCGATATCTCCAAACCAACTGCTGAAGAGTTAGCGGCGGCCAATCAAGCGCTGCCGGGTGATGTATTGCTGACGGAAACTGATGCAAGTGCGCTTTTAAGTGAGATTGCGGTTAATGGTTCAATGGCGACCGATGGACCGGTAAAAGATACCGACGAGAGCACTATCGACCCGAATATGAACGATATGGCAGCGATGGAAGCAGAGCAGACGTCTGCCAATTCGGCTGTGAATGCGAGCGAATCTAACAACGTTCTGACGAACAATCCTTCTAACACTGCGCCGAACTTGGCAGCGAGTAATGCCGTTGCTGTTCCAAGCGCTACACAAAACGCCGCGACCAATACCGCCCCAGTGCAGAGCCAAACCGCATCGAATGCACCAGCAGCCAACACTGCGTCGACAGCGCAAGCCATGCCTGTGACCGCAGGGCTGTCGAGCATTACCATTGAGCTCACGGGCGATTGCTGGATCAACATCGTCGATGCTAAGGGCAAAGCGATTGTTGACGGCGTCCGTGGTGCTGGCGCGAATATTCAAGCCAGTGGTGTGCCTCCGTTTAAAGTGATCTTAGGCGCTCCTACTGTCGTGTCCACGTTTACGGTCGATGGTAAAGCCATCAGCCTTGCTGAATTTCCTAAGGGTCGTGTTGCGCGTTTGACTATCCCACAGGTTTAAGTCTGGCGCCTGACGCAGAGTACCGAAAAGAGCGTATTGAGTATGTATAACGAAACACCCATAAAGAGACGTCCTTCAACCCGCATTTATGTGGGCAATGTGCCGATTGGTGATGGTGCGCCGATTGCCGTACAGTCGATGACTAACACTAAGACCACAGATGTTGAGGCAACCGTTGCCCAAATCCGTGCCCTAGAGAAAGTGGGTGCCGATATCGTGCGTGTATCTGTGCCGACCATGGACGCCGCCGAAGCCTTTAAAGTGATTAAGCAATCGGTGTCTGTGCCCTTGGTTGCGGATATCCACTTCGATTACCGTATCGCCTTAAAAGTGGCGGAATATGGTGTGGACTGTTTGCGTATCAACCCGGGCAATATCGGTAACGAAGAGCGTATCCGCAGTGTGGTGGAGTGCGCCCGCGATAAAAATATTCCTATCCGTATTGGGGTGAACGGCGGTTCATTAGAAAAAGATCTGATGGACAAATACAAAGAGCCCACGCCAGAAGCCTTACTCGAATCGGCCATGCGCCATGTGGACATTCTTGACCGTTTGAACTTCGACCAATTTAAGGTCAGCGTAAAAGCCTCCGATGTGTTCTTGGCGGTAGAATCTTATCGTTTATTGGCTAAGCAAATTCGCCAGCCATTGCATTTAGGTATTACCGAAGCGGGTGGCGCCCGTGCCGGTGCGGTGAAGTCGGCGGTTGGCTTAGGCATGCTGCTTGCCGAAGGCATTGGTGATACGCTGCGTATTTCCTTGGCGGCCGACCCGGTGGAAGAAATCAAAGTTGGCTTTGATATCCTAAAGTCACTGCGGATCCGTAGCCGTGGCATTAACTTTATTGCCTGTCCTTCTTGCTCGCGCCAAGAGTTCGATGTGATCAGCACAGTAAATGAATTAGAACGCCGCCTCGAAGATGTGACGACCGCGATGGATGTGTCTATCATCGGCTGTGTGGTCAATGGCCCAGGCGAAGCCTTAGTATCACACATTGGCTTAACGGGTGGACATCGTAAGAGTGGTTACTACGATGAAGGCGAGCGTCAAAAAGAGCGTTTCGACAATGATAACTTAGTCGATTCCCTTGAGGCGAAAATTCGCGCTAAGGCGAGCCAAATGGCTAACCGCATCCAAGTGAAAAACACGACTGAGTAACAGACACAGCCGAATCAACCCATAGGTTAAGCGTTATAAAAACACTCAAGCCTTGAGCTAGACCCCGAAACCGACGGGGTCATTTTACGTTTAGTGTTGAACAGCCTATAATGCCTGACATTTTTTATTAATTTAGCGAAAATCGGACGAGTCGATACAGTGGCAAAACAGATCCAAGCGATTCGCGGAATGAACGACATTCTGCCAACTCAAAGTCCTCTATGGCAAAAAGTGGAAGCGGTACTACGTGCAAGCGTGGCTGCTTATGGTTACAGTGAGATCCGCACTCCAATAGTGGAAAATACCGATCTTTTTAAACGCTCTATCGGTGAAGTGACTGATATTGTTGAAAAAGAAATGTATACCTTCGAGGACCGTAACGGTGACAGTTTAACCCTACGTCCTGAAGGCACCGCCTCAACCGTGCGTGCGGGTAATGAGCATGGTCTGCTCTATAACCAAGAACAACGCCTGTGGTATATGGGCCCAATGTTCCGCCACGAACGTCCGCAAAAAGGTCGTTATCGCCAGTTCCACCAGTTTGGTGTGGAAGTCTACGGCATTGGTAGCGCCGATATTGACGCTGAAGTGTTGATGTTATCGGCCCGCCTATGGGAAAAACTCGGCATTAGCGAGCATGTGACGCTTGAGTTGAACACCTTAGGCGACCCTGCTGAGCGCGCCGCTTACCGTGAAGCCTTGATTGCCTTCTTAGAGCAACACAAGGACAAATTAGACGAAGATAGCCAGCGCCGTATGTACAGCAATCCGCTGCGCGTACTGGACTCGAAAGACCCACAAGTGCAAAGCATTTTAGCTGATGCGCCTGCGTTGATGGATTACTTAGGTGAAGAATCTTCACAACATTTTGCACAATTGCGTGAACTCCTCGACGCGGTTGGCATCCAATACCGAGTTAACCCGCGCTTGGTCCGTGGTTTAGATTACTATAATCGCACGGTTTTTGAATGGGTTACCAATAGCTTAGGCTCTCAAGGTACAGTACTTGCGGGCGGTCGCTACGATGGTTTAGTCGCTCAATTGGGCGGTAAAGATACCCCAGCAGTCGGTTTCGCGATGGGGTTAGAGCGCATTGTGTTGCTGCTTGAAACCTTAGAGCTGACCCAAGATATCCCTGCGGCTGTCGATGTGTATGTCGCGGCGATGGGGGATAGCTGCTTGGTTGAAGCCATTAAAGTGGCGCAGGAGTTACGCTCAACCTTACCGACACTGCGTGTTATGAGCCACTGCGGCGGCGGTAACTTCAAGAAGCAAATTAAGCGTGCCGATAAAAGCGGCGCACAAGTAGCCTTACTCATCGGTGAAGAAGAACTCGCCGAAGGTGTGGTTACCGTTAAATATTTACGCAATGACAACGAACAACAACGGGTCGCTCGAAATGCATTAAGCGCATTTTTAGCTGAACTTACCAAATAAGGGGACGTGCGCGTGGAAATTTATAGCACAGAAGAACAACAAGTTGATGCTATCAAGCAGTTCTGGAAAGACTATGGTCTCTCGATTGGGATCGGTGTGGTCGTTGGTTTAGGCGGCCTGTACGGTTGGAACTATTACTCCGACATGAAAATCGAGAAAGCCGAAGAAGCATCACAGGCTTTCCAAACCTTAACCACCAAATCAAGCGACGAAGCGGCTATGCTGGCTGGCGTGGCTGAGTTTTCGAAAAATCACGACCAAAAGGGCTATCAAGCACTGCTGGACCTGATCGTCGCGAAAACCGCGGTGGAAGCGAAAGATTTTACTAAGGCGGAAGAAGCGCTGAAGAAAGTGATTGCGGCTAAGCCAGGCGCTGGATTAGACACAGTGGCAACACTGCGTTTAGCACGTATTCAGGCAGAACAAGGCCAAATTGGTACTGCGCTCGCAACCTTAGAACAAGTGACTGATAAAGCCTTCTTAGCACAACGCGAAGAACTCAAAGGCGATTTCTTTGTACGCCAAGGCGAAGCGGATAAAGCGAAAGCTGCTTACCAAGCTGCAATGGACAATGGCGGTGTTGTGACCAGCCCTGCACTTAAAATCAAACTTGATAACCTAAATCAAGCATAAGGGATCCCTTGATGAAGTCTTGGTGCAAGAACCTGCTAGCCGCTGGGTTAAGCCTAGCCATGTTATCCGCCTGTTCTTCTAGCGATGTGGAAGAAGAACCGGTAAGTGAGTTAACTGCGATTCAGGCGACAGTGTTTCCTGAAGTAAGTTGGAGCGCCTCTGTAGGTGACGGTGTCGGTGATTATTATTCTCGCCTCACTCCTGCAGTTCGTTACGGTAAAATTTTTGCAGCCGACCGTTACGGCGAAGTCGTGGCCTTTGATGAAGCCACGGGTGAGCGGGTTTGGAAAAAAGATTTTAGTGAAGAGTTCCGTGATAACGCCTTAGCCAAAAACAAGGGCGCACGCTTAGCCGCAGGTGTGACTGCCGCGCGCAATAAACTCTTTATCGGCGGTGAGAGTGGTCTATTGGCCGCGCTGAATGCCGAAGATGGTCAAGTGCTGTGGCATGTCGTTGCTGGAGGGGAGTTACTCTCTAAGCCAACCGTTGCTGATGATGTGGTGGTGGTGAGCACCAGCTCAGGTTCGCTCGAAGCTTTTAACGTCGATACAGGCGCTAAGCTGTGGGTCTATGACATGCAGTTACCGAATCTGACCTTACGTGGCACGGGTTCTGCGGCCTATGAGGCAGGTGGTTTCTTTATCGGCACCGCCGATGGCAAAGTCGCCGTTGTGGTGAAAAACAACGGTCAAGCCGCATGGGAACAAGCGATTTATAATCCAACTGGCGGCAATGAGTTTACTCGTATGGCCGATGTGGATATGACGCCGCTGATCTTAGGTGATAACCTGTATGCGGTGAGTTACAACGGTAACTTGGTGTCGATGGAGCTGCGTACCGGTCGAATTATTTGGTCACGCAAGTACTCAAGCTTCAATGAATTAGCTACGGCGGGTTTAAGCTTATTTTTGGTGGATGACCACAGTCGTATCTACTCTGTGGATAGACGTAACGGTTTAGAATTGTGGAGCAACTCTGAGCTGGCGAATCGTACACTCACGTCACCAGCCGTGTATCGCGACTATCTGGTTGTGGGCGATTTTGAAGGTTATCTGCACTTTATCGACCGCAGCACAGGCAGTATTGTCGGTCGTATCCAAGTGGACAGCTCTGGATTATTCAGCCAACCGTTAGTGGTGGATGATAAAATCTACGTGCAAGGTCGCAGCGGAAAGCTAGCTGTTGTAACACTTCCTTAGTTAAAAGTGTTATCCTTGTAGAGCCCCTGGAAGTGTGTTCCGGGGGCTTTTTATTGAAAAGTTTTTTAGAGGCAAAATCATGATCCCTGTAGTGGCCCTTGTTGGTCGGCCGAACGTCGGTAAATCCACCTTATTTAACCGCCTCACGCGTACGCGTGATGCGCTGGTTGCTGACTTTCCTGGCCTAACACGTGACCGTAAATATGGTCGAGCATTCCTATCCGGCTATGAGTTTATCGTGGTGGATACCGGCGGTATCGACGGCACCGAAGAGGGGATCGAAACTAAGATGGCCGAGCAGTCCCTCGCCGCTATCGAAGAAGCCGATGTTGTCTTATTTATGACCGATGCGCGCGCGGGCTTAACCGCCGCGGATTTGTCTATCGCTCAGCATTTACGTAGTCGCCAAAAAACCACTTTCGTGGTGGCTAACAAGATTGACGGTATCGATGCCGATTCTGCCTGCGCCGAGTTTTGGTCGTTAGGTTTAGGTGAAGTCTATCAAATGGCTGCTGCCCAAGGTCGCGGCGTGACCAACATGATTGAGTACGCACTGACACCTTACGCTGAAGCTATGGGCATTGAACGCCAAGGCGAAGAGGAAGAAGTTGACGAGCGTCAGTACACCGAAGAAGAAGCCGAAGCCGAGCAGAAGCGTCTGCAGGATTTACCGATTAAGCTTGCGATTATCGGTAAGCCAAACGTGGGTAAATCGACACTGACTAACCGTATCTTAGGTGAAGAGCGTGTGGTGGTTTACGATGAGCCAGGCACCACCCGCGACAGTATTTACATTCCGATGGAACGCGATGGCCGCGAATACGTGATTATCGATACTGCTGGTGTGCGTCGCCGCAGTAAAGTCCATGAAGTGATTGAAAAATTCTCGGTGATCAAAACCCTAAAAGCGGTTGAAGATGCCAACGTCGTGCTGCTGATCATCGATGCCCGTGAAGGGATTGCCGAGCAGGATTTAGGTCTATTAGGTTTTGCCTTGAACGCGGGTCGTGCCTTAGTTATCGCTGTCAACAAGTGGGACGGTATTGACCAAGGTGTTAAGGACCGTGTTAAGAGTGAACTCGACCGTCGTTTAGGCTTTATCGACTTTGCTCGCATTCACTTTATTTCGGCGCTCCATGGCACGGGCGTTGGTCATCTGTTTGAGTCGATTGAAGAAGCTTACGACAGTGCGACTCGCCGTGTGAGCACCTCGATGCTGACCCGCATCATGCAAATGTCGCAGGATGACCATCAGCCACCATTGGTGAACGGTCGCCGTGTGAAACTGAAATACGCCCACGCCGGTGGTTATAACCCGCCAATCGTGGTTATTCACGGTAACCAAGTCAGCAAGCTGCCGGATTCTTACAAGCGCTACATGATGAACTACTTCCGTCGTTCATTGAAAGTGGTGGGTACGCCAATTCAGCTACGTTTCCAAGAGGGTGATAACCCGTTTGAAAACAAAGTTGAAAAGCTGACTATGAGCCAAGAGCGTCGCCGTAAACGCGCCCTGAGTCATATTAAAGACCGCAAGGCAAAGTAAATTTGCGCTATTGGCTTAAGCCGAACATAAAAAAGGAACCCTAGGGTTCCTTTTTTGTTGGCGCATTTTAGGGGGAAATCTTAAGTCTTGTTTCGATAAAATGTATAGCTATGGGCTTGAGTGTTGAGCCTTAAGGCTGTTTAGTCTTAGCTTTTATCCGTTATGTGCGTCACGGTCGACTGCACCTGCCCATGGAGTAGGCGAGTGTTTATCCTATCGCCAACACTCAGCTGAGCGGCATTGTCTATGACCTGATGATTTGTATCTGTGGTGATGCTGTAACCCCGGCTCAAGGTAGCTAATGGACTGACTGTTTCTAATTGATGGGCGGCATATTTGATCCACTGCTCGTTTTGGTTGAGGGTATCCTGCATTGCATCCTGCAAACGCGTCGCTAAATAGCTCAACCTATTGGTCTCGAGCGCGAGTTTGTGCTTTGGAGATTGCTGCTCGAGGCGACTGGCCAGTTGCTGCTGACGACGACTTAAACCGTGCAGTTTGTTAGACAATGCGGCTTCGAGCCGTAATTGCATCTCATCGAAACGCTGCTCAAATTGCTGCAGGGTACGCTTAGGATCTAAGCGTTGCAGCCTATGTTCGAGCAAACTTAAGCGTCTTTCCTGCTTGAGTTGATAGTGGCTGGCGCTCTGTTTAAGGCGCGACAGTACTGTGGCTAAGCGTTGGCTCTTATTGTCGCTATCCTGAGACAGTAGTTCTGCACCCGCAGAAGGCGTCGGGGCGCGAACGTCTGCCACATAGTCACTGATGGTGGTGTCGACTTCATGGCCTACGGCGCTGACAACGGGTAAGGCGCTGTTGTAAATAGTGTGGGCGAGCGCTTCGCTATTAAAACACCATAAATCTTCGAGTGAGCCGCCGCCACGGGTGAGCAGTAATACATCCACCTCGAGCCGTTGATTGGCGATATTAATGGCTTGGCAGATATTCATATCTGCGTTTTCACCCTGTACTTGGGTCGGATAAATTATTACTTCAATCGATGGGTCTCGGCGGGCAAGTACATGCAATACATCGCGAATAGCCGCGCCCGAGGGGGAGGTGATGACACCAATACGTTGAATATTTTTTGGAAGCTGGCGTTTAGTGTCGGCGGCAAATAATCCCTGCGCCGCAAGCTTCATTTTGAGCGCTTCAAATTGTTGTGCCAGTAAACCATCCCCGGCGGGCAGCATAGACTCAATCAATAACTGATAGTCGCCTCTAGGCTCGTACACGCTAATCGCGCCTTTCACGAGCACCTGTTGACCATTCACAGGTTTAAAGCTCACGCTTTGGTTGCGTCCCTTAAACATGGCGCAGCGAATTTGTGAATAATGGTCCTTGAGGGTTAAATACCAATGGCCCGAGCTGGGGGCAGAAAAATTGGAAATTTCACCATTTAGCCAGACTTTTCCCAGTTGTCCCTCGAGAATTTGCCTGACTTCACCATTGAGGCGTGAGACGGTATAAATATTATTTTTAGGGACTTGCATGTGTTTTCTCGTGCAAATGGGATTTTTTCACTATTTTCCATTTACCGCTCCCCAGATGCAAGGTATAATCCCGCCGCAATATTTCACCTCTAAAATCCTACTCAACTGGGGAGATGTTGCCTATGCTACGTTTAATTAAAGAAGCGCTAACCTTTGACGATGTGTTACTTGTTCCTGCGCATTCTACTGTACTCCCAAACACCGCCATCCTTAAAACTCGCCTGACCAATACCATTGAACTGAATATTCCGCTTGTGTCTGCCGCTATGGACACTGTGACCGAAGCGCGTCTTGCGATCGCCATGGCACAGGAAGGTGGCTTAGGATTTATTCATAAAAACATGAGCATAGAAAAGCAGGCCGAAGAAGTTCGTAAAGTAAAAATTTACGAAGCAGGTGTGGTTCAACAACCTGTGACGGTAACGCCTTCAACTACGCTGGCGGATCTTAAAGTGCTGACCGCGAAGAATGGTTTTGCGGGTTACCCTGTGGTAAACGAAGCCAATGAATTGGTGGGTATCATCACTGGCCGTGACGTACGTTTCGTGACTGACTGGAGCAAAACCGTAGAAGAAGTGATGACGCCAAAGGCGCGTTTAGTCACTGTTGCGGAAGGCACTAAGTTAGATGAAGTGCAAAAGTTAATGCACTCAAACCGTATCGAAAAAGTGTTAGTTGTCGATGATAACTTCAAGCTGAAAGGCTTAATCACAGTAAAAGACTTCGAAAAAGCCGAGCGTAAGCCGAATGCCTGTAAAGACGAATTAGGTCGTTTACGTGTGGGCGCTGCCGTAGGTGCAGGTGCGGGTAACGAAGAGCGTGTCGATGCGCTGGTGAAAGCCGGTGTTGACGTGCTCTTAATTGACTCTTCTCACGGCCACTCTGAAGGCGTGTTGCAACGTATCCGTGAAACCCGCGCAAAATACCCAGATTTACAAATTATCGGTGGTAACGTGGCAACAGCTGAAGGCGCATTAGCCCTAGTTGAAGCTGGTGTTAACGCGGTTAAAGTTGGTATTGGCCCTGGTTCTATCTGTACCACACGTATCGTGACGGGTGTGGGCGTGCCACAAATTACCGCAGTGTCTGACGCTGCCGAAGCCGTAAAAGGTTTAGGGATCCCTGTTATCGCCGACGGCGGTGTCCGTTTCTCGGGTGACTTAGCCAAAGCTTTAGCCGCAGGTGCATCGTGCATTATGGCGGGTTCAATGTTCGCGGGTACTGACGAAGCGCCAGGCGAAACGGAACTCTACCAAGGCCGTGCCTATAAGTCATACCGTGGTATGGGTTCTTTAGGCGCCATGTCTCAAGGTTCTTCTGACCGTTATTTCCAATCTGACAATGCTGCCGACAAGCTGGTGCCAGAAGGCATCGAAGGCCGTGTACCTTACAAAGGCAAGCTCAAGGAAATCATCCATCAACATATGGGCGGTCTGCGTTCATGCATGGGCTTAACGGGCTGTGCCACGATTCAAGAACTGAACGAAAAAGCGCAGTTTGTGAAAGTGACGTCTGCGGGCATGGGCGAGTCCCACGTTCACGATGTGACTATCACTAAAGAAGCGCCAAACTACCGTTCAGGTGCGTAAACGTTTCTGATAACGGGGCGGCGATAAGCCGCCCCGTTATTAAGATTTGTATGCCCTCAAGATTGAACCTCGCAGTCTTGAGCTAAGTTAAAACAATAGATGAGATAAAGGTTATCCATGAGCGATATTCATGAGCATAAGATACTGATCCTCGACTTTGGATCTCAGTACACCCAGCTAATTGCCCGTCGTATCCGTGAAATTGGTGTTTACTGTGAGTTATGGGCGTGGGATGTGACCGAAGCCCAAATCCGTGAGTTTGCCCCTAACGGGATTATCCTCGCTGGCGGCCCTGAAAGTGTGACTGCCGACAATTCTCCCCGCGCACCTGAATATGTGTTCAATGCTGGCGTGCCTGTATTAGGGATCTGCTACGGCATGCAAACCATGTCTGAGCAGCTCGGCGGTAAAGTGATTCAAGGCGTAGGCGAAGGCGAGTTCGGCTACGCTCAAATCGAAATGTTAGCGCAATCGGCCCTGTTTAAAGATATCGAAGACGCAGTCAGTGCCGATGGCAAATCACTGCTCGACGTGTGGATGAGCCATGGCGATAAAGTTTCGGCGATCCCAGAAGGTTTCGTTGCGGTTGCTAAGACTGATACTTGCCCATTCGCGGCCATGTCTTGTGAGGAAAAACGCTTCTACGGCGTGCAGTTCCACCCTGAAGTCACCCATACCCGCCAAGGCATGCGTATGCTGTCGCACTTCGCCTTAGATATCTGCGGCTGTGCGGCCAACTGGAAACCTTCTTCAATCATCGAAGACGCTATCGAACGCTTGAAAAAGCAAGTGGGCGAAGATGAAGTGATTTTAGGTCTGTCTGGTGGCGTGGATTCATCGGTAGTGGCCATGCTGCTGCACCGCGCCATTGGCAAAAAACTGACCTGCGTATTCGTTGATAACGGCTTACTGCGTTTAAACGAAGCGAAACAAGTGATGGAAATGTTTGGTGACCATTTCGGCCTGAACATTGTTCACGTCGATGCGGAAAACCGCTTCCTCGAAGCACTCAAAGGCGAAGCTGATCCTGAAGCGAAACGTAAAATCATCGGTCGTGTATTCGTTGAAATTTTCGACGAAGAAGCCAAGAAATGCGTTAACGCTAAATGGTTAGCCCAAGGCACTATCTACCCAGACGTGATTGAATCGGCTGGCAGCGCCACAGGTAAAGCCCATGTGATTAAGTCGCACCATAACGTTGGCGGTCTGCCAGAGGATATGGAGTTAGGTCTGGTTGAGCCACTGCGCGAACTCTTTAAAGACGAAGTGCGTAAGATTGGTCTTGAGCTAGGTCTGCCATACAACATGCTTTACCGCCATCCGTTCCCAGGCCCAGGCTTAGGTGTGCGCGTGCTTGGCGAAGTGAAGAAAGAGTACTGCGATTTGCTGCGCCGCGCCGATGCCATTTTCATCGAAGAGCTGCACAAAGCTGATCTTTATAACAAAGTCAGCCAAGCATTTACCGTGTTCTTACCTGTTCGCTCTGTCGGTGTAATGGGCGATGGCCGTAAATACGATTGGGTGGTGTCACTGCGCGCCGTTGAAACCATCGACTTTATGACCGCTCACTGGGCACACTTGCCATACGATTTCTTAGGCCGAGTGTCTAACCGTATCATCAACGAAATCGACGGTATCTCCCGTGTAGTTTACGATATTTCAGGTAAGCCACCTGCAACTATTGAGTGGGAATAATTTCTTGTCTTGATGACATGCATTAACGAAAGGCGCCAAGTGCGCCTTTTTTTATTGGTTATGGGTATAATTGCCCAAATTGTTGATTAAAGAGAATCCTTAAGTGGAGCAGATAAAACTGGACCCCAAAACCTTGCATGCGAAAACAAATAGCTCTGATGAACTTGGTTGTGATGAAGTGAGTGCTGATGTGCTAGCTGGCGAGCAACCTTGTCTCGAGCAAGCTAGTCTTGAACAAGCTCGAGTCGATGAACATTGGATGCGTGTCGCGATGACTATGGCTGAAAAGGCCGAGGCGGCGGATGAAGTACCAGTGGGGGCGGTTTTAGTAAAAGAGGGTCAGCAAATCGCGGCCGGATATAACTTGTCTATCAGTGAGCATGACCCCTGCGCCCATGCTGAAATTCAGTGTTTACGAGCAGCGGGGCAAACGATTGAAAACTATCGCCTCCTTGATACCACTCTTTACGTTACCCTCGAACCTTGTGCAATGTGCGCCGGAGCTATGGTGCATAGCCGGATTGCCCGCGTGGTCTTTGGTGCAAAAGATGAGAAGACTGGCGCAGCGGGAACCGTGCTTAACCTCTTGCAACATCCTGCTTTTAATCATCAAGTTGAGGTGACATCTGGGGTGTTAGCGCAGGAATGTGCTGACCAATTGAGCCGCTTTTTCAAGCGTCGCAGGGAGGAGAAGAAGGCTTTAAAACAGGCTCAAAAGGCGCAGCAAGGAACGCTATCCTAGAGGAGTTTATGGACTCGCTTTAGCGTTAGTCTTGGGATTGGATAAACGTAAAAAACAGTTTGTGACGATTTAGCACCCGACGATGACGAATTTTCAGTAAGGTGCGGCGGCGTGATGCATTGTTATTGATGGTTTTTCTTCTCATATAGACCCCGTTTTCAATCTTGTTATTGTCTTGGTTATGTTGCTTTAGTTAACAGCTATGGGTTAACACGCAATAATTATTATATCGACCTGTCACTATGACAGTATCAGCAGAGATCTCGGGCGACAATCCCCCTCGATGCATCTGCTCTATAAAGCAGCGTTTTTAGCCCAAAGCGAGCTCACTTTAGCCTGTAATCACTTAATCTAAGATTAAAATCGTGGTGTGATGGTCGCAAAAAAGCAAGGTTGCGGCGCAAGTCAAGTTATTGAGGGGGAAGCGGTTAGGGTTATTTCGGCTTATCTGGGCTAAGTGTGCCAGGCACTGGCGCTGGGCCATCTTCCGAGGCGAGGTCGCTCGGTTCTTCCTCATCGCTATTTTGCTGTTTAGATTGATTATCGACCCAGACTAAGGTGTCGTAATAACGGCGAATGCTGTCGACGTAATGCACGGCTTCGCTACCACGGGCATAGCCGTAGCGGGTCTTTTGGTAATATTTACGCTTTTGTAGCAGTGGCAATACCTTTTTAAGATCCCGCCAGGCGTTGGGATTAAGCTCCATGGACTCAGCGAGTTTACGAGCGTCTTCCACATGGGCATAACCGATATTGTAAGAGGCCAGCGCAAACCACATGCGTTGACTCTCGGGGATAGATTCGGGCAGACGGTTGATCATATCCCGTAAATAAGCAGCGCCGCCGCGAATACTTTCTTCCGCATCGAGGCGGTTCGTAATGCCAATTTCTTTGGCGGTCGGCTGCGTGAGCATCATCATGCCGCGCACCCCTGTGGGTGAGCGGGCATTAGGATTCCAATGGGACTCTTGATAACTGGTCGCCGCCAATTTACGCCAATCTAAGTCACCAGCGTGGGTTTCGAAAAGCTGCCGATAACGGGGCAACACGGTTTCGATGGCGCGCAGGAAGGCGCGGGTATCGATATAGTCGAAACGCTTAACGTGACCAAAGTACTTTTCGTTTAAGTGATCGAGTGTGCCGGCGAGTTTTTCTTGGTGCCAAAACGCCAATAGCTGACTCATCAAGCCGTCACTGTGAGTGGGCGGCAGCAACCAAACCACATCAAGCTTTTCTTCTAGCACGAGCCCTGAACGCAGATCCGGCAAATAACGACGGTTAATCTGCACACTGCTCGAGTCGGCGATGGTGTAGTCGATTTCCTTGTTGGCGATCATCGCCAGCAGCTCTTCGCTGTCTTTATCTGTGACTTGATCCCACACCAGCGTCGGATGGCGTTTCTGTAATTGCGTCAAGGTTTCCACAAAAGAAGAGTCGGCAATTACGGTAATTTTGCCTTTTAAGTCAGTGATATCTTTGGGTGTTGGCATGCCTTCACGGTAAACCAGTACTTGATTGACGCGATACAGCGGCGGGCCTAAACGGAATTGTTCGCGCCGCGCTGGGGTTTCTGTCATCCCCGCAGCAATGATATCAATCTCGTTTTTTTTCAGTGCATCATAGAGTTCGGCGCGGTTGGTATAAGGCACCATTTTTAAGGGCACATCGAGATACTCGGCAAAGAGCACCGCCATATCGTAATCGAAGCCACTGTTGCCTTGGCCCGAGGTCATATAAATTTGCGGGCCATAAAGGGTGCCGACTCTTAATTCGGTGAGTTTATGGGGGACATATTCTGTTTCTTCCACGGTCACTTGCTGACACGCCGTCAGTAAGAAACCTAAGATAATCGCGAACAGAAATCGAGTCATTAAACACACTTTATTAAATAAAATCAAAATGATGAAAAAATGAAGGTCAGTGAGGTAGCAAGGATTAACTGGCTGACATTGCTGTGATTATATCCGTTTGTTGCCAATTGCGTTAAAAAAATCGTACTGCATGGAATACGAAGGAGGGGAAAAGGGCCGCTTTTTATCTTATAGGAAACACTGTTTTGCGTAAGGTCACAGGTGATTTGTGACAGACATTTCCTTATAATAGCGCCATCTCTGACCCCTGCAATTATAAATATAAGGTGAATTGACGTGATGGAGATCATCCGCGGAGCCCCAGCACTCTCGACGTTTAGAGTGCAAAAGCTAATGGAGGCCTGCGTAAATGCTGCGCTTCCGGTACGCCAAATCTATGCTGAGTATGTTCATTTAGCGGATTTGAGCGAGTTGCTTGAGACCAATGAGCGCGAGCAACTTGAAAAAATTCTCACCTATGGACCTGCTATCGAAGCCCATACCCCCCAAGGTTCACTCCTGTTTGTTACTCCCCGCCCCGGCACAATTTCTCCATGGTCTTCTAAAGCCACTGATATCGCCCACAATTGTGGTTTAGGTAAAGTGAAACGCTTAGAGCGTGGTGTTGCCTATTATGTGGAGTCAGACACTTTGACTGGCGAGCAGCAACAGACCCTCAAAGGGTTATTGCACGACCGTATGGTTGAAGTGGTACTGGACGATTTTGCTAAGGCCGATGTGCTGTTTAAGCGAACTGAACCTGCGCCGTTCAAGAGTGTGAACGTGTTGGCTGAAGGTCGCCGTGCCCTTGAAGTGGCTAACGTCGAAATGGGTCTGGCGCTCGCCGAAGATGAAATCGATTATTTAGTCGAAAACTTTGTGCGTTTGAACCGCAATCCAAACGATATTGAACTGATGATGTTTGCTCAGGCCAACTCTGAGCACTGCCGTCACAAGATTTTTAACGCAGATTGGACAATTGATGGGCAGGCGCAGCCTAAGTCTCTGTTCAAAATGATTAAAAACACTTTTGAAACCACGCCAGACCACGTGTTATCTGCCTATAAAGATAACGCCGCTGTGATGGAAGGTTCGGTTGCGGGACGTTTCTTCCCCGATCCAAACGGTGTTTACAGCTATCACACTGAGCCAATGCACGTACTGATGAAAGTGGAAACCCACAACCATCCTACGGCAATCAGCCCATACCCAGGTGCGGCGACAGGTTCGGGTGGTGAGATCCGCGACGAAGGTGCAACGGGTCGTGGCTCTAAACCTAAAGCGGGTTTAACTGGCTTTAGCGTATCGAATTTAAAAATCCCAGGTTTTGTTCAACCTTGGGAAGGTAATTATGGTAAGCCGGATCGCATCGTCAGCGCGCTGGACATTATGACCGAAGGCCCACTTGGCGGCGCGGCGTTTAACAACGAGTTTGGTCGTCCAGCGCTGTTAGGTTACTTCCGTACCTATGAGCAAGAAGTCTCGAGCCACAACGGCGTAGAAGTCCGTGGTTATCACAAGCCCATCATGCTAGCTGGTGGTTTAGGTAACATCCGTGAAGAGCACGTCCAAAAAGGCGAAATCACCGTCGGTGCTAAGCTGATCGTACTCGGTGGCCCTGCGATGAACATAGGTTTAGGCGGCGGCGCGGCTTCTTCGATGGCGTCGGGTCAATCGAGCGAAGATTTAGACTTTGCATCGGTTCAACGCGAAAACCCAGAAATGGAGCGTCGCTGTCAGGAAGTGATCGACCGCTGCTGGCAGTTAGGCGATAAAAACCCAATCCAGTTTATCCACGACGTGGGCGCGGGTGGTTTATCTAACGCTTTCCCTGAGTTAGTTAACGATGGCGGACGTGGTGGTATCTTCAATCTGCGCAACGTGCCATCGGACGAGCCGGGCATGAGCCCGTTGGAGATCTGGTGTAACGAATCGCAGGAGCGTTATGTGCTTTCGGTCGCAGCCGAAGACCTGCCTTTATTTACGGCGATTTGTGAGCGTGAGCGCGCACCGTTTGCGGTGGTGGGCGAGGCGACGCAAGAGCAGCATTTAACCCTAGCCGACAGCCATTTCGATAACAATCCTATCGATTTACCACTTGA
This sequence comes from Shewanella decolorationis, assembly GCF_004354305.1. Lineage (NCBI taxonomy): Bacteria > Pseudomonadati > Pseudomonadota > Gammaproteobacteria > Alteromonadales > Shewanellaceae > Shewanella > Shewanella decolorationis. Next base: position 1,262,175 of record NZ_CP037898.1, read on the forward strand.
GGTGTTATTAGGTAAAGCACCTAAAATGAGCCGTAATGTGGTGTCTAAAAAGGCTGTTTCTCCTGCAATTGAGCAAAGCAAGATCGATGTGAAAGAAGCGGTTAAACGCATTCTTAGCCTGCCAACCGTGGCGGACAAAACCTTCCTGATCACCATTGGTGATCGTACGGTAACGGGTCTAGTGAACCGTGACCAAATGGTTGGCCCATGGCAAGTACCCGTTGCGGATTGCGCGGTCACGGCGGCAAGCTTTGATACCTACGCCGGTGAAGCCATGTCTATGGGTGAACGTACGCCGCTAGCTCTGCTCGATTTTGGCGCCTCTGCCCGTATGGCGGTTGCCGAATCGATTATGAACATCGCAGGTGCGGATATTGGTTCGTTCAAACGTATCAAACTGTCGGCTAACTGGATGTCTGCCGCGGGGCACCCCGGTGAAGATGCGGGTCTTTATGAAGCGGTTAAAGCTGTGGGTGAAGAGCTGTGTCCTGAGCTGAGCCTGACCATTCCTGTAGGTAAAGACTCCATGTCGATGAAAACCGCATGGCAGCAAGACGGCGCTAACAAAACCGTGACGGCACCTATGTCACTGGTGATTTCTGCCTTCGGTGTGGTGCAGGATATCCGTAACACGGTAACGCCAGAGCTTCGCAGTGATAAAGGCGAAACCTCGCTGTTATTAGTCGACTTAGGCGCTGGCAAAAACCGTTTAGGCGGTTCTTGTTTGGCACAGGTTTACGGTGAGTTAGGTGATATCGCACCGGACTTAGACGATGCAGCACTGTTACGTGGTTTCTTCGAAACCATGCAAAAACTGGTGGCGAAGAAGTCGGTTATTGCATACCACGACCGCAGTGACGGTGGTTTATTCACCACCTTAGTGGAAATGGCCTTTGCCGGTAACACGGGTCTGTCTATTGACTTAAGTGCACTGCAAGGTACTGACGTTGAACGTCTATTCAATGAAGAACTCGGTGGCGTACTGCAAGTGAGCCGCGCGGATGCCGAGCTTATCACAGCGCAATTCGCCCAAGCAGGCGTGCCTTGCCATATGTTTGGCTCTTTAGCGAATGACCAACGCATCACCATTAAAGATGGTGCGCGTGAAGTGTTCAGCGAGACGCGTGTTGCACTGCGTACTATCTGGTCTGAAACCACTTACCGCATGCAAGCGCTGCGTGATAACCCAGCCTGTGCATTAGAAGAATTTAAGCTTAAGCAGGATGAAACCGACTTAGGTTTAACTGTTAACTTAAGCTTCGATCCAAATGAAGACGTTGCTGCGCCGTACATCCTCAAAGGTGCTGCACCTAAGATGGCGATTCTGCGTGAGCAGGGTGTTAACTCCCATGTGGAAATGGCTGCTGCATTCGACCGCGCAGGTTTTGAAAGCCGTGACGTGCATATGTCTGACATTCTGTCGGGCCGCATTAGCCTCGAAGAGTTCCAAGGTCTGGTGGCCTGTGGTGGCTTCTCCTACGGTGACGTATTAGGTGCGGGTGAAGGTTGGGCTAAGTCTATCCTGTTCAACGAGCGTGCTCGCGATGAGTTCTCACGTTTCTTCGAACGTGACTCAAGCTTTGCTCTTGGTGTGTGTAACGGTTGCCAAATGCTGTCTAACCTGAAGGAAATCATCCCTGGTAGTGAGCACTGGCCACGTTTCGTGCGTAACCGCTCTGAGCGTTTTGAAGCGCGTTTCAGCTTAGTTGAAGTGCAGCAAAGTCCATCACTGTTCTTCCAAGGTATGGCTGGCTCACGTATGCCTATCGCCGTGTCCCACGGCGAAGGACATGCAGAGTTTGCCAGCGCGCAGGCGCTCGCGTTAGCTGAGGCCTCTGGCACCATCGCGCTGCGTTTTGTGAATGGTAAAGGTGAAATTGCCACCCAATACCCACAAAACCCGAACGGTTCGCCAAACGGTTTAACCGGTATTTGTACTACCGATGGCCGTGTGACTCTGATGATGCCTCATCCTGAGCGTGTATTTAGAACGGTTGCGAATTCTTGGCATCCAGATAACTGGGGTGAAGACAGCCCATGGATGCGCATGTTCCGCAATGCAAGAGTTAACCTAGGCTAGTTTTTTTATTGATAAAACCTCAGCTTAGCACAGCTAAAAAGGAGCGAAATTTTTCGCTCCTTTTTTCATATATAAAACACATCTTTAAAAAATTAATATATTTTAATATGTTAGCGTTATCTGCATTTTTTCTAATGCAGTCAATTTAAAAAATACCGACTTAATCAGCTAAATACCTCTTAATAAGTAGTTCACACATGTGAAACAAAACCTTATTACCATTATTTAATTGCTTTAAAGCCCACCATCTGCGGACAATAAAAATAAAAAGCCCCCAACTCATCGAGAAGGGGGCTCGTTTTGCGCTAACAAAACTTCAAATCAAATCAGTATTATTTCAGAGTAAGCGGTGAACGATTACAGCTCACGAGCAGTATAAAGTTCAACAAAAACACGCTTATAGCTGTTAACCAGACGTTCGAATAAATTTGTCATATCGTTTTCTCCACACCAAAGTTATACCTATGTGCGCGGAGTTTGGCTTGTCTGGGGCGCTTCACCAGTCACATCAAACCGTCTCCTTAACACAGGAGATATATTAACCAGTATGAATTAGCTTATCAAACGAGAAAAAGTATATTTAACAATTAGAAAAACTAATCAAATTTTGTTGTTATTTATGGGATATTGCTTTTTATTTTTAATTTAAATATTGATTTTAAAGGTTTTTATTTATTATGCTTTATGTAAAAATATAATGTTTCATTAGTGTTAATGTTGTTTTTTGTTTGTTTTTATTTGTTTTTGGCGGTTAGGATGTGATTTTTTGTTTAAATTGCCAAAAGAGTGGTTTTTAATTTAATTTTGAGTGCTCTCTACCTCATATTTTTGACACTGTCAACGGTGGGTGAAAGTGAAGTGTGTGCCCCGTAGCAAAACCCATCTAAACCCCTGAGTTTGATTGATTTGAATCAAAGGCGGGTGGTATAAAATACTCACAAATGAAAGCGATTAAATATCTTAACTATCTGATATTTATATCGATGGGATCATTTGTAGGATTGGGTGGTGAGGTGGAAGTCTCAAAGCCGAGCGATAGTGTGACAGGTGTCTCAGTATGCGAGGAAAAAGGGGATTTTTAGGCCTTGCTGCTTCGATGTAATGAAAAAGATGAAATTTAACGGTTTATACTGGCTTCAGTTATAAACACAAAATGAAAACTCACTATCCTACAAAGGCACTTGCTATGAATGGCTCATGTTGTCGTAGCAATTGGACGCACCACGTAAGGAGTCACCGATGATTGTTGAAGAGGTTGTTGAGCTATCGCGGCTGCAGTTTGCGCTGACGGCCATGTATCACTTCCTGTTTGTTCCCTTAACCTTGGGGTTAGCATTTTTGCTGGCTATCATGGAATCACTCTATGTGATGACTGATAAACAAATTTATAAAGATATGACTAAGTTCTGGGGTAAGTTGTTTGGTATCAACTTTGCCTTGGGTGTTTCAACGGGTTTAGCGATGGAATTCCAGTTTGGTACTAACTGGTCTTATTATTCGCATTATGTTGGTGACATTTTTGGTGCACCACTGGCCATTGAAGGTTTGATGGCGTTCTTCTTAGAATCGACCTTCGTAGGTATGTTTTTCTTCGGTTGGGATCGTTTCAGCAAGCGTCAACATTTAGCGGTAACTTGGCTTGTGGCTTTCGGTACTAACTTCTCCGCACTGTGGATTCTGGTGGCAAACGGTTGGATGCAAAACCCTGTGGGCAGCGTATTCAATTACGAAACCATGCGTATGGAAATGACCAGTTTTGCAGATGTCATCTTTAACCCTGTTGCACAGGTTAAATTTGTTCACACTGTCGCCTCTGGTTATGTGACTGGCGCAATGTTTATCTTAGCGATCAGCTCTTACTACATTCTTAAGAAACGTGACTTACCCTTTGCGCGTCGTTCATTTGCGATTGCGGCAAGTTTTGGTATGGCGTCTATCCTGTCTGTTATCGTACTGGGTGACGAATCAGGCTATAAAGTGGGTGAGGCACAACGCGTTAAGTTAGCGGCAATTGAAGCTGAGTGGCACACAGAGCCAGCTCCTGCAGCCTTTACTGCTGTAGGTTTCCCAAATCAAGAAACCATGCACACCGATTTCGCGGTGAAGATCCCTTACGCTATGGGTATCGTGGCAACACGTTCTTTAGATGAGGAAGTCACAGGTATTCGCGACTTAATTACCGAACACGAAGTGCGTATTCGTAATGGTATGAAAGCCTATGAAATGCTGGTGAAACTGCGTGCTGGTGATACTTCTCCAGAATTACGTGCAGCATTTGAAGCGGCTAAAGTTGACTTAGGTTATGGCTTACTCCTGAAGCGTTACACTGACAATGTAGTGGATGCGACTGAAGAGCAAATTAAAGCAGCAGCGAAAGACTCTATTCCAAGTGTTGCCCCAATTTTCTGGAGCTTCCGTATTATGGTTGGTTTAGGTTTCTTCATGTTGTTTGTGTTTGCAGCTGCGTTTTGGCAAAGCACTCGTCATCAGATCGAAGAGAAGAAATGGGTACTTAAAGCTGCGCTTTATAGCTTGCCATTACCTTGGATTGCGATTGAGTGTGGTTGGTTTGTGGCTGAATACGGCCGTCAACCTTGGACCATCTCTGAGGTGTTGCCGACCTTTATGTCTGCATCGAGTTTAACGACTGGTGATCTGTGGTTCAGTATTATCTCAATTACCCTGTTCTATTCAGTGCTGTTGATTATTGAGATGTTCCTGATGTTTAAGTTTGCACGTCTTGGACCAAGCAGCTTAAAAACAGGTCGTTACCACTTCGAGAAACTAGAAGCCTAAGCAGAGGATTTCATTATGTTTGATTATGAAATATTGAGAATGATCTGGTGGGCTCTGATCGGCGTACTGTTCATCGGATTTGCGGTTACTGATGGTTTTGACATGGGGGTAGGTGCATTGCTGCCTATTCTCGGTAAAGACGATACTGAACGCCGTATTATGGTTAACTCTGTAGCCCCCCATTGGGACGGTAACCAAGTGTGGTTAATTACCGCAGGCGGTGCTTTATTTGCTGCTTGGCCTATGGTGTATGCAGTGTCTTTCTCTGGCTTCTATGTGGCCATGATGATAGTGCTGTTTGCCTTGTACATGCGTCCAGTGGGTTTTGATTACCGTTCTAAAATCGAGAATCCAAAATGGCGTAAGTCTTGGGATTGGGCATTGTTCGTCGGTGGTTTTGTTCCGCCACTGATTATCGGTGTCGCCTTTGGTAACTTGCTGCAAGGTGTGCCATTCAATTTTGATGAATTCTTGCGTGCTACCTATCATGGCGGTTTATTTGGTCTGTTGAACCCATTCGGTTTACTCGCAGGCTTAGTCAGCGCTGCTATGTTTATGATGCAAGGTGCAGCATGGCTACAAATGAAAACCGAAGGTGAATTGCGTGTTCGTGCTGCGAATGCAACTCAACTATTAGCCTTGTTAGTGGCGGTATTATTTGCTGCTGCAGGTGTATGGCTAGCTAACGGTATTGATGGTTATGTAGTGACTTCAACACTGGATCACCATGCATTGTCAAACCCAACCCTGAAAACGGTCGCGGTTGAATCAGGTGCTTGGTTAGCTAACTATGATAAGTATCCTATTACTATGCTGTTCCCAGTATTAGGTGTGGCATTACCACTGCTGGTAATCGTGGTGAGCCGCTTAAATCGTTCAGGATTTGCGTTCCTATTTAGCTCGCTGACACTGGCGATGGTGATTTTAACTTGTGGTGCAGCTATGTTCCCATTCGTCATGCCATCATCATTAGATCCTAATGTGAGCTTAACTATGTGGGATGCGACTGCGAGTGAAATGACATTAACTGTGATGACATGGGCGGCGATTATCTTCGTTCCAATCGTGTTAAGTTACACTGTATGGACTTACTTCAAGATGTTTGGTCGCTTAACCCGCAAACATATTGAAGATAACAAAGCCTCACTCTATTAGAATTAAGGAGCATCTACTATGTGGTATTTCACGTGGATATTAGGGGTTTTGTTAGCCTGTTCCTTCGGTGTTATCAATGCGCTTTGGCTTGAAAACACGGAGAACATGGACCGCTCAAGCGATGACGCTGAGTAACAGTTAACCTCCTATAGCATGAACCCTTTAAAACCCCGCAATCGCGGGGTTTTTTATTACCTGATTACTCAGTTCAAAGGATTCGCTTAGATGGTTTGATTTGCTGATATATCGAATGTAACAAGCAACAAACAACAAGTTAGCGGCGGCTTTCCATAAGAGAAACGGCTCAATATGATGTAGCCGAACAGTATTGATTAGCACAAAGCTTTAGTTCAAGCCTATTTAAAAGCTTATGCTCAATTGCCAAAGCCAAAGCCAAAGCCAAAGCCAAAGCCAAAGCCAAAGCCAAAGCCAAAGCCAAAGCCAAAGCCAAAGCCAAACAGGTTTCAAGGTGGAAGATTCACTTAGCAAGGGTTAGAGGATTCGTCTGTGATGGCTATTAGCGGTGTTCATCATTTTTTGACTTCGTTAATTAAGCAAAAAAATACCGCCCAAGAAGCGGGCGGTATCGTGACAAAGCAATGGTTTGACCTAGGCTTTAAATTGACTAATTTGCTGCTTAAGAGCGAAGGCTAGGGAGGATAACTCATTCGCTGAGTTCACCGTTTCAGTAGCTCTGTGCTCGCCCTCATTAGCCAGTTCACTTATCTGGTGCAGATTATGGGTGATCTCTTGGGCAACACTGCTTTGCTGCTCGGTTGCAGAGGCAATATTGCGAGAGCTAATGGCAAGCTCGGCAATTCGACGGTTAATTTCTTCGAGTTGTTTGCCGGTTTCTTCCCCTTGATTTGCCGATGTGATACCGAGTTGGTGACTCTGTGCCATTTGGCTGGTGGTCGTTTTTACTTGGGTTTGTAGTTTTTCAATAGTTTGCCCAATCTCTAAAATGGATGACTGAGTGCGTTGTGCTAAGGTTCTTACTTCATCGGCAACTACGGCAAATCCACGACCTTGTTCACCCGCTCGGGCAGCTTCAATTGCAGCATTTAGCGCAAGTAGATTAGTTTGTTCAGCGATGCTGTTAATCACTTCAGTAACTTTACTAATCGCCTCACTTTCTTGACTGACTTTTTCCACGGCTTGATGACTACTGCTGAGTTGTTGGCTTAATTTCAACAAATCTTGTACTAACCGAGTTTGTTGCAGCTGGCCTTCTTTGGCAGCCATATCCACTTGTTGAGTTTGATTGGCCCCATCTTGAGCGTGATTTGCTACATCACGGATTGAAGTGGACATTTCCTCAATCGCCGTCGCAATTTGATCCGTTTGTTGCATCAGTGCTTGGGCTTCTTCACCATTTTGTTTGGCAATATCTTGGGCTTTAGATGCTTGCTGCTCAATACTTTGTACTGAAGTTTGTAAAGCGACAATCAAGTGCCTCAGCTCTGAAGACATAGAGGCTACGCTGTTGGTAATCCTATCAACCTCATTATGGCTTTCTGGCGCACAGGGCGGTATGTGATAGCTGAAATCACCTTTCCCTAAGACTTCCATATGTTGTTGAAGAGCGTGCAAAGGTTTTAACGCGCGAAGTAATACTACAGATAGCAAAGCAGTAATTAACAAAATGCCGGTAATGGCGACAATGACGTTGATTGTTAAAAGATACAGACTCTCTTCATTTAATTCGTTCGCGTTAACTTGGCCGATTAATAACCAATTCCAGCCTGGGACGGCCAAAACGTGAGAAAACATTTGTTGATTCTGGCTATTGGTGTAGTACCAATCAGAGTCGTGTTGAACCGCTTGGCTGAGTGTTAATCCATCTAACATCGCTTCGGTTACCGTTTCTCCTGCCTTAAATTTAGGTGTTGCGACCAGAACATTATCTGCTTTACGCATTAATAGAAAATGACCTGTTTCTTCTAAGGTCAGTTTATTCATTGCCTCTTTTAATTGTTCAAGTGTTTGGGTGATCTCGAAGCCAATATATAAGATCCCAATGACTTTACCTTCAATGTTTTTAATGGGTCGGTAGACAGTCATATAGTCTTTGCCAAAAAGTTTGGCATATCCTTCGTAAATATCTCCCTTCATTAACGTGGAATAACCTGGATGAGTTTTACCCAAGAAAGTCCCTAATGCTCTGGTACCGTCAGCTTTTTTAAGAGAGGTGGCAATACGTACAAAGTCATCTCCATCGCGGGCAAATACGGTAGCAGTACCACCAGTGAGGTTGGCGAAACGGTCGACTTTACTCTTAGAAGAATTAAGCTGCTCTTTCTCGTGAAATAATGCTGGAGTGTTCACGCCGAGCACATTGATGGTGTTATCCGACAGACTAAATTGTCCTGGGTACATTTCTTTAAAGACATCAGCATTACGTCTTGCCAGTTGAAGTAAGCTGCTATATTGCAGTTCAAGCATGTTTGATACTGCAAGCATTTCGGCTTTCATAGCACTAATGCCTTTTTCTTCTAGTACATTTGAAGCAGATTTGTAGGAAAGGGTACTCAGTATGCAGAAAATGATCAGGGTGAGGATAAAAGCAAGGGCGCCGATCTGTTTTGCAATAGGCCAATTTTTATAGTTCATTGTGCGATCCTATAGGTAAAGGTTAACGCTAATGTAACCTATGTTTTATGCCATGGTCTTGATATGGGTCTAAGATTTTCTATTATTTATAGATAGTTCGCCGACAGATTGCCAGCGTTAATACGATAACAGAGGTGAACTTTAATCAATAAGAATTAAGTTTTTAAATCGTAAGATTGAGTAATATTGCTGTGGATAAAAGGAAGTGTTTCGCAGCATTTTTGCGAGTAAGCCGATAGAAAATAACAAGGAGTAAGCTATGCTTGGCGAAAATCATGCATTGATTTATGAGTTCCCAGATTTTGTTGACCATATCCAACATCTCAAAAAACATAATACACATTTTGCAGCGATGGCTGAGCGATACCACGAGTTAGACCATAAAATCCGCGCCCTTGAATTAACCAAAGTGCCCACCGATGATGAGCACTTTGTGGCGTTAAAATTAGAACGACTTCATCTTAAAGATAAATTATATCAATACCTTGTTCATGATGCGATTTGAGTCGATAACGCCTGTGTCGAGGCTATACGGCGTGTTTTCATCAGCAATAAATACATGGTTGGCACCCAAACGAGCGACAGCAACGTTGTGAGTAAAGTCCCACCGGCAATGGCGATGGCAAAGGGGGGCCAGAAGCCACCGCCCGCAATAATAAGCGGTATAAAGCCGCCGACCGTGGTGATTGTGGTTGAGCTGATATGACGGCCGCAGCTGCTGACCGTAGTAATTATCACCTCTTTATCACCCGCACGTGCATTTTCGGTATCCTCCAACTCAGCCAAGATCACAATCGCCGCGTTGATCGCAAGCCCCATTAGGCCGAGTAGGGCGATGATGACCGGAAAGCCAAAGGGATAACCAAACACATACACCGCAAGCAACCCAAGTCCCGCCGACTGTAATGCACTCAGTAAAATAATTGCAGTGAGCCTAAAGGAGTTAAAAGACAAAACTACGGTGGCCAGCAACAAGGTGACGACAAGCATCAGATTGGATAATAGATTACCGACTGCCTCATTACGTTTTGCGCTTTCGCCACCAATTTCAATTCGATAACCCGCAGGCAGCGGAATAGCAGCGACTTTATCTTTTACATCATTTAATACTTGAGCGGGCAAGACGCCGCTGACGATATAGGCTTCAATCGTATTGACGCGTTGGCCATTACGCCTAGGGATTGCCCCGCGACTGACTTGCACCTCGTTGTGGGATAACGCAGATAAGGGCACTGCTGTGCCTGAGGGGGTCACTAGTTGAATTTCAGAGAGGCGGCTAGCCTGCTCGCGACTGGTATCCCCCAAACGTACACGGATCGGCAGCGATTCGGTCTGTTCGAGCACACTGCCGCCGATAACTCCCGTCGTGGCCATTTGCACTTGTCTGGCGATATCCGTCAGAGTTAAGCCACTGATCAAACTCGCATCTTCATTCACCTGCAACCACACTTTAGGTGCGCCAGCGCTCAACGTTGCGCGGGTATGCAGCACATCGGGCGTAGCGGCTAAGATATTGCGCACTTCATCGCCGAGTGAGCGTAACGTCTCAAGGTTAGGGCCAAAAATCATTAACTCGACCGGCGCATTAAAGGGCGGGCCTTGCTCAAGTTTACGCACTAACACCTGCGCCTCGGGGAAGGCCTTATCTAAGGTTTGTTGTAACTCAGGGATAAGAGCGTTGGCGCGCTCAAAGTCGCTGGCTTTCACCATGGCCTGAGCATAGTTGGTGGCTCCCTGCTGGCGCTGAGTTAGGTTGTAATAAAACGAAGGGGTATTGCCACCCACAACCCAATCGACTTGGGTGATACCCTCGATTTGATGCAACTGCTTATCCATCAACTGCACTTGGTTTAGGGTGTTTTCGAGGCTGACATGGGGGGCGAGATACAGCTCAATTTGGAACATATCCCGATCCGACGGCGGGAAAAACTGCTCAGTCATTTTGCCCGAAGCATAAAAACCGAGCAGGGGAATTATCCCGATAAGCGTTGCGCTTAGCAGTGGGCGATTTAGCGCAAACCTGAGGCTCGCCTGAAAGTAACCACTCACTAAAGGAACATTGATGCCATGCTGATACCAGACAGGATGTTTACCTTCAAGGCTAAAGCGTCCCGCAAGACCGGCGATCAAAGTATGGGAAATCACATAGGAACCCAGTAGGGCAAACATCACTGACATGGCGATGCCGCCGACAAATTCCCCTGCGGCGCCCGGCATCAGCACGATAGGTGCGAAGGCTAAAATGGTGGTGATGGTTGATCCTGCCAAGGGTAGCCAGAGGTGATGTAAGGTCTCAGTTACCGCGCTTAAGCGACTCGTCCCCTGTTGGCGGCGCTGGGCGATGGCATCGACGATCACAATGGCATTGTCCACCATGATCCCAAGGGCGACGACTAGACCTGTGACCGACATTTGATGAATGGGTAAGCCGATGTATTTCATACAGGCCAAGGTGAAGAGGGCGGTCAGGGGGAGCGACAGGGCTACGATAATCGCGTTTCTTAAGCCTAAGGTCAGCAGTAAGACCCCCAGAATAATCACAAACCCTTGCAATAGGTTAACGATTAATCCGCCGAGACGTTCGCTGGTGTAGCTATTCTGCTCAAACAGCCATTGCACTTTGATATTGGCCGGCAGCTCTTGATTGAACTCATCGACCAGCTGTTTGACTTGCCCTTGCCAGATATCGACGCGGGTATTGTTGAGCATGCGTGCTGCAACAAACACGCCCTGCTCGCCATCGACAAGGGCGATGCTGTCAGCGGGGGTCTTAGGTTGGCGGTTGATGTGGGCGATATCCCCTAAACGAATAATTTGCCCCTGCGCATCCACCTTGAGTGGCACCTGGCGAATACGGCTTTGGGAATCGAGCTCACCCGAGACTTCGACGAGGGCGCGAAAGTGATTGTTATTGATCTCGCCCGCGGCAATTTTACTGTCGGCACTGCTTAAGATTTTCGCTATGGTTCCCGGCGTTAATTGCAACTGACTCATCTTATAACCATCGAGCTGAACCAGGATTTCCTCCTCGGGCGCGCCGTAGAGTTTAACGAAGTCGGTGCCAGATAAGAGTCTGAGCCTGCTCTGTAATTCCTTGGCGTAGCGGTTGAGCATATCCACCCGCGGTTGACTGCTATCGTTCCACACTAGACTTAAAATGGCGGTGTAGGCGTAGCCGACTTGATCGTCTAAGGTCGGTGTTTGTATACCATCGGGGAGGGCGTTTCTGGCATCGGCTAATAGATCCCGCGCTCTGGACCAGACGGGATCTGTGTCAGTGACGGTATCTTTAAGCTCTAACTGGATCACCGAAATACCGGGTCTTGAGGTGGATTGAATCAGCTTAATTTCTTCAAGGCGACGTAATTGATTTTCTAAAACTTCGGTGACAAGCGCCTCGACCCGCTCGGCAGAAGCGCCGGGATAAGGGGTGATGACAGACGCAAATCGGTTGGTGATATGCGGATCTTCGGTGCGCGGCAAACTGGACATTGCGCCAAATCCCGCGACCAGCAGTAGGGCGATCACTAGGCTGACTAAGCGACCATTTTCGACGAAGGCTTTAATCATGATTACCTCGTCGACGCGATGGAAGAAACGGCTTGGCCCACCACTAACTTATGTAAGCCTTGAGTCACATACTGTTCGTCGGCCTTAATCGCGCCTTGGATGTAGGCCATATCTTGAGTGGTGTAGAGGATATCGACATCACGACGCTCTATCTGAGTTGAAGCGCTATCGGTTGTTGATTGTGAAGGCGGCGTGGTTACATAGATATTCCAGCGGCCGCGGATCCCATCGATAAGTGCCGATACTGGCACCCAATAGCCTGCTTGCTCAACGGTTTGTTGTTGATGCAAATAGGCGATTTCACCATTGATCACATTGGCATGCGCAGGCAGGCTGATCCGTAGCTGAAGAGTGCGACTAATGGGGTTAACCTCGGCACTGATCCCGGCAATCTTGGCGGTAAATTGCTGATTATGCACGCTCACTGTCACATTCTGCCCATTGACGAATTGTTGTGCTACCGCCACAGGGACACCAATATAGGCCTCGGTATTCACGCTGCCGACTAAGGTAAACACTGGGCTGCCGGCGGCGACCACTTCCCCTAGATTGTGCTGCCGCTGGCTGATAATGCCGTCGAAGGGCGCGAGCAGCTGTGATTTATCGCGTTTTAGCTGGTTTGCTTGTAGTGAGGCCAATAGCCTTTGCTTAGCGGCTTCGAGGCTTGCCAGTTGTGTGCGGTTCTCATCGAGTAACTGCTCTGAGACATAACCCGATTTTTTAAGTTCGAGATTACGTTTAAGGGTGCTGGTAGCCAGGTCAACATCGGCTTGAGTTTGCGCAAGGCTGGCTTGGATCTCCTGATGCTCGGCATCGAGCAAGCGGGTATCGAGTTTGGCCAATACTTGCCCTTGTGTCACCTTAGCGCCGCTATCGACGCTTAACTCACTGAGCTTACCCGATAATTCGAAGCCGACGCCCGTGGTATTGCCCGCGCGGATCGTGCCAGTGAATACTTGCTCACTCTGATAGCTAGCCGACAAGCGCAGCGGCGCAGTCGTCACGGTTTGTAATTGCGCCGTGTTGGCATGCTCTGTCACTTCCTTCTGACAGGCCGTTAAGGCGGTGACGGCAATCACGCAAACGTAAAATGCACGCCAAGAACGTCGGGCAGCTCGATCCATTTGAATCCTTCCGTTGTAAACTCAAGGTTAAGTTTATGTAACTAGACTTGCTAGTCTAGTTGCGTAGAACTGGACTGTCTAGTCTATTTTATGCTTAACTAATACGAATTAATTATGTTGCTACCTTGAGTGAAGATATGACTCTGTCCTCCGATATCCCGATGAGCCGCAGTGAACAAAAGAAACAGCAAGTGCTGGTGGCGGCCATTGATTTGTTTTGTCGCCAGGGGTTTCCCCATACCAGCATGGATGAAGTGGCGAAACAGGCGGGAGTGTCCAAACAAACGGTGTACTCCCACTACGGCAGCAAAGATGATTTGTTTGTGGCGGCGATTGAATCCAAATGCGTTGGCCACAACTTAAATGCCGACTTACTCAGCGACCCTAGTCAACCCGAAGCGACCCTCACTGAATTTGCGCTGCAATTTGGTGAGATGATTGTTAGCCCTGAGGCGATTACCGTATTTAAAGCCTGCGTGGCGCAATCGGAGAGCCACCCTGAAGTCTCGCGATTGTTTTTTGAGGCGGGGCCACAGTATATGCTTGCGATGCTGACAAAGTATTTAGTGTCGGTTGAAGCGCTTGGACGATATAGATTTCCACAGCCGCATCATTGTGCGGTACGTTTGTGCTTGATGCTGTTCGGTGAATTGAAACTCAGGTTAGAGTTGGGGCTTGAAACCGAGAATTTATTGGGAGAACGTGAGCAGTATATTCGAGGTTGTGCCGAGATGTTTTTGAAAGCCTACCGAGTGTAACGGCGTTAAGCTGTTAGTATCAGTTTGTATCTTCTTCGAAAAGAGTGAACTTTTGTTTCAAATCGAGCGTATTATTCGCGACAAATTACTCACAGTAACGCAAGGAGCAGGCGTGACTACATCACTTGATTCTCGAGTCAGTACAAAACCCGGCCTAGTTTGCATGGGATTGGGGTTGATGGCTTTTTTAAGCAACGCCGTCTCCGCGGCAGAGGGGCGCCAACAAGCGCAATATAAACCGTTCAAGCTGAGCGTATCGCAGATTAGTACCCAGAGTGCATCGGTTGCCAATGGCGATACTGAGTTACAGCGGGATAGCTTATTACTTAACGCAGGCGTTAATCTTCCCCTCAATAAACAATGGTCTATTGGCATGCGCGTTGGTTACGACAGGCTCGACTACGATTGGCGCAATATCCGTTTAACGGGGGCGAATAACGCCGCAGCCCTGTTTAATCATACGGGTGAAACCTGGGAAAATATCGACCGGTATCGCGCGAGTATTGCTGTCAATTATCGGATGGATAAGCATTGGTCCTTTATGCTGTCGCCACAAATTCAATATGCCTATGCCGATACTGCGTCAGCTAGCAATGCACAGAGTTATGGCGTGGTCGCCTCTGCCATGTATGCCTTTGAGTCGGGCAATATGCTCGGTTTTGGCGTTGCGTATTTAAACGATATCGATGAAGTTCGCACTATGCCATATTTGGCGGTAAGCTGGCAGATTAATGATCGTTGGCGGTTAGCTAACCCTTTCCAAGCGGGATTTAGTGGCCCTGCGGGCTTGGAGCTGAGTTATCAAGTGAGCCCAGCATGGAATGTCGGCTTTGGTAATTCACGTCGCACCGAGCGATTTTTAGTCGCCGATAAGGATACCGTGGTGGAGACAAACGAGTGGGTGAGTTATCTGCGTGCTGGTTGGCAAGCTACGCCGGCCATTGCGCTGAATCTTTACGCGGGTTACTACTTTAACGGTGAATTAGAAGTGACCGATGAGGCTGCGCTTGATCTCGATAACCAAGGCGCTGTGGCCTTGGATCTCGAGTTCCGATTTTAATTACTGGCCCAGCATAGCCTCTTTGAGGCTCTGCTGGGCAGGTTTTTCTCCTAGCCAAATTTTGAGTAAGGCCTGGCGGAACATTTCCCCTTCAATCGTGGCTTGTTCTTGGCCATTTTTATAGGCGGTAACGCCACGGCTTTTATCAGCGACCAAGGTGAATTGGTCGCCTTCTTTGATTTCATCCTTAAATAGCGCCATAAAGGCGTCAATTTGTGGCTGGATGTCCGTCGTATTATCGGCGGTTGCATGCTCAAAACCTTCGGTTATCGCATCACGCATTTTCTCAGACGTAATCATTCCAGACGTAATATTCAGGCGAATCGCCGCAACCGGGGCATTGATCACCTCGGTCATGGTTTTGCTCGGGGTGGGAACATACAGGCTTCCCACATACAAATCCATAAAGAATTTGCTGCGAACACCAACGCCATTTAATTGCAGCGCCTGAGCGTCGAGCGTGATGCTGTCGGCGACTTGGACACCAGAGACTTCTTTTGCTTGGGTGAATAGTGGAAAAAGCAAAGCGGTAGTGAGCGTTAAGGTTGAGAGTAACTTCATCATACACCTCATATTTTTTAGTTATGGCCGTTGAGCGTATCAATCATTCGGACTACTCAAACGGGAATTTATCTGTAGATTGCGAAGCGATACTAATCGAAACCAAAGACGAGTGATAGCCTGATCTGTGCCAAGCTATCGCCAAAGAGGTAAATCAAGTTGGACAGCTTTCTTTTGATGAACATCCTAAAAAAGCAAAAAGTCGGAATGATTGGTTCGACCCATTCGACTTATTGGCAGGCGGGATTAGCCACGAACGCCTAATTTATATTGGCCGTTTTGCTCAAACATCACCGCTTGTTTCTGCTTAGGGGAGATGAGGATTGGGCCATCATCAAAAAATAGAAAGCATTTCCAATTGCGGGCGAAGACATCCCAACGAGTCTCTATCACCTGATATTTTTCATAGCAAAAATAGACCTGAGTATCATCTGGCCACTGGATAAACTCGGCCAACATCTCGGGTAGACTGTTATCTTCACTGTCCCACGCACTCTGCCAATGATCCGTTTTGACCCATGCGTTGGCTTTAGCGGCCCAATCCCCTTTAGTAAACTGCTCAGCGCGGCTACTTTTATTGCTAATCCACTGATTCCAAACCAGCATGGCGCTTTTGTCCGTCAGCGGCAGAATGCCAGTCTTGTCCTCATCGCTCACAGGCAAGTCTTTGTGGTTAAAAATCCACTTACGGCGATAGGTATCTAAAGGTATATAGGTATGAGCCAAGCAATATCTCCTAGTCAATGGCAAGATTTAAACGGGCTCATTATAAGATGCTAAGCATGAATAATAAAATCGCCGAGTGGAGTTATTATCACTCGGCAACAGGCTTATTGTGCTTCAGTCATGATTCGGTTTAGTTCTGCCACATAATGCAGCGCTACCTGATTGTCAGGATCCGCATTTAAGGCATGTGAAAACGCAGTATGTGCACCCTCAGCTTGATTGAGTTCAACCATAAATAAACCAAGCTTTATCCAAGTCTGAGTCTCTGAAGGATATTTTTCTAAGTAGTCTAAATAGACGTTGACTGACTCTTGGATTTTTCCGCGTAGTTTAAGGATATGCGCATACTGCGGCATGTACTCATCACTGTGGGTCAAAATTTTGACAAGGGTTGACTCGGCCAGCTCAAGTTTGCTCAATTTTAGCGCAAGTAAAATAATGTGTTTTAACTCCATCTCCGTATAGAGTTCTTCGGGTAATGCGAGCAACGCATCCAGCGCTTGTTGAGGCTGTTGCTCAAGGCTGAGTTGAAAGGATAATGCAAGATGATATAGTCGCTTAGCTTCAGGATCCTTTTCTATTAGTGGAGCAAGATTATGCGCAAGTAATGCTAAGCCCTGATGACTTTGAGATTTATTTAACCGTAAAATTTTTGTATAGACATGCTCCATAGCAGATCCAGTATGGAGAGTATCAACATAGGCTTGCCTAACTTGAGTTAAGCTAAGCTGGTATAGATTATTTAGTTCCGTCCAAAGTAATTGTTCATCTGCTGAGAATGAATAGGCAGGGTGCATCTTTTTCCATATAAAGCACCTTCCTGGTTGATTATCTCTTTTCCATTGCTCTGCTAATGTATTAAATGGAGTAGTTCCCAGCTCGTTTATTCTATCTTGCAGTTTGTTACAAGCACTTTCTACTAGTTTAAAAACTTGATCACAGCTTGATGAAAATGCCTCATAATACCTTTCCGTCATTTGGTTTATTTGCTGTTGTGTCCAGCTTTCTACTTCTCTAGTTGTTAAAAATTTAGAGAACTCAAAGTAACCATAAAACTTGATTAATTGAGATAGTTTTTTATATTTTTTGTTTATTTTAAACTCGATTTTATCTACTTTATCAAGAGTGTTGGATGTTTTTTTTGCGTCTAAGTTAAGTTTCGATGTTAGTTTTTTTGCATCAGTGATTAAGTGTTGCAACTTGAGAAGTTCATTTTTTATATTTTTACATTCAGAATAAACTTCATTAAGATCATTTTCTTTTGTTGTGAACAGGCGACTATCGGATAGTAGTTTGCTTTTTACTAATGGATGAAGTGTTATTTTTTCCGTAGATTGATGAGTAATTCCTTCAATACATGCAGCATGTGATGACAAATTGATCAAATCAACATAAGGGTGTGTTTTAGCTTCATTTTCAAGTGATTCCATTGCTTGTTTAAGTTGAATTAAGGTCTCTGCTTGATAACCTGCATAAGTATTTACCCATAATGTATCGTGCCCTAAACTCGGCCCTAAACTTGCTTCTACAGTACCTCTTGCGTGGCTATATCCAGACTTGGAGTAACAAAAATCCACACCACTTAACAAGACCTGCCTGAACCCCATCTCTATAGCTAAACGAATAGCACTATTGGTGACTGTTGGTCCCACAGTCGGTATGTTGTCGAAGTCATTCTCATTATTCCATGGAAAGCGTTGCCCCATATATAGGCATTTTCCTTGCCATTGAGATAATATTTTGGGATTGACGTGATATGAATGTACAAGTAGGGTTTCATCGCTTAACTCAAACATACCTCTACTCACATCAAAGCTAACATCTTGAGGATCTACACAGACAACAATATCAATATTGATACCAAACTTTGCCAGCTTTCCTGCAATCCGCGATACAGCAATTACATATAAATTATCTTGATTTTCCTTTATCCAATGTATAGTGTCATCAAGTGATGGACCACCTGCGATAACAATACAAACCATTTCTTTATACTTATTTCTAAGCTCTTTTGCTTGGGTGTGATTGTCGGCAATATTCTCTAGCTGAGTTCTAACAAATATTTTTTGTGTAAAGTTAATGCTGTTGTCAAAATATTCATTCTGCAATCTAGATTCAACAGTATTTAGTAATGTGTTGTAATCATCAAGATGGCGAGAGGATACAGAAGATGAAGCGATTAACCTGTATTCACCTTTTGCTATAAAAAGTTTGATATCATCTTGTTTAAATAGTTCATCTAAACCAGATTCATCTATGATAACGAGTTTGCTTCGTAGCTCACTAGGTATATCTATAAGTAATAAAGGTAAAATAGTAGATAATTCAATAATTACAAATTTACTACCATCAGGAATACCTTCAGTTAGCTCAAGTATATAGTTAGCCAACAGACCTGAATCCATACCAATGATTATGTTCAACTTATCTTGTTGGCTGAACAGTGTTTTAAATTTCCTATTATAGAAGGTTTTTGAATCGATTACCTCGAATGTATTGCGATTGATACTGGGTAAGTAGTACTCATTAAAGCGACTAATAGCAAAATTTTTAAGAATGTTAGATTGTAATTGCATGAAATTCTTACCCTGATAGCAATTGAAGGTAGTGGTTATAGCTATATAAGACTATGTCATTGCGATTCTTGCAAGCAACTCCTATACCAACGGTTAATTGACACTGTATACGTAACGCGAGGAGGGTATGAAAAGCGAACAAATGTTATCTTAATCCCAATAGAACTATGAAAAACTACATATATTATATATAGTTGCCTAAGATATGTTTGTAGGTCGCACCATGAACGTCAACATTTGAGCATGCACAGAGTTGGCAAGAATCTTGTATCGTTACTGTATTGAAGTATTTAATCATAAGTGTCGCAAGTAGTTAATTGAAGCTAACAATCTTGAGTGGGGAACTCTATGTTTGATAATAAAACAATTTTGATTACGGGTGGCACGGGGTCATTTGGACAAAAATACACCAAAACCATTCTCGAACGGTATAAACCGAAGCGATTGATCATTTTTTCTCGAGATGAATTAAAGCAGTATGAGATGCAGCAAGTGTTTAATGCGCCATGTATGCGTTATTTTATTGGTGATGTGCGCGATGGTGATCGCCTAAAGCAAGCTTTTAAAGATGTGGATTTTGTGATCCATGCCGCCGCACTTAAACAGGTTCCTGCTGCCGAATACAACCCTATGGAATGTATAAAAACTAATATCCATGGTGCTGAAAATGTGATCCGGGCTGCCATCAGTAATAATGTGAAAAAGGTCATCGCCCTCTCTACAGACAAAGCTGCGAGTCCTATTAACCTATATGGTGCGACTAAGTTAGCCTCTGATAAGCTGTTTGTCGCTGCTAATAACGTCGTTGGAGACGGCCAAACTCGTTTTTCAGCAGTACGTTATGGAAATGTAGTGGGGTCACGTGGTTCAGTCGTGCCATTTTTTAAACAACTGATTGCCAATGGCGCGACTTCGCTGCCCATTACGCATCCCAACATGACACGTTTTTGGATTACTCTTCAGGATGGTGTTGATTTTGTTTTAAAAAACTTCTCCCGTATGCAAGGAGGAGAGATATTCGTACCTAAAATTCCTTCCATACGCATCACAGATCTTGCCGCAGCCTATGGGCCAAGTCTAGAGCAGCGGATTGTAGGTATTCGTCCTGGGGAAAAAATGCATGAGGTCATGTGTCCAGGGGATGATTCCCATCACACAATTGAATTTGATGATCATTTTGTGATTACTCCAAGTATTAAGTTTTTTGGTCGTGAGAATGACTATTCGAAAAATTTCTTAGGTGAGATAGGAAAATCTGTTCAGCAGGGCTTTGAATATCATTCGGGAAATAATCCACATTTCTTGAGCATTAGTGAAATACTGAATTTGGATTCTCAAGCATGATCCCATATGGTAAACAAGATATAAATCAGTCAGATATCGATGCTGTTGTTGATGTTCTATTGTCCGATTATTTAACTCAAGGGCCTAAGGTTCCTGCATTTGAGTCAGCTGTTGCTTCCTATTGTTCAGCTCGCTATGGCGTAGCGGTAAATAGTGCTACTTCAGCTTTACATATTGCATGCCTCGCTCTTGGGGTTGGGCCAAATGATTTGGTATGGACTTCTCCAATTTCCTTTGTCGCCTCGGCAAACTGTGCACTTTACTGTGGCGCTGAGATTGATTTTGTCGATGTGGATCCTCTAACGGGTAATCTCTGTCCAAATGCATTGGCAATTAAATTAGAACAAGCTGCTCGGATAGGAAAACTCCCGAAGGTTGTTATCCCTGTACATTTATGTGGTCATAGTTGCGATATGGCAGCGATCGCTGCACTTGCTGAAACATATCGTTTTAAAGTTATTGAAGATGCTTCGCATGGGATTGGTGGTAGCTATCGCGGATACCCTTTGGGTAGCTGCCTATACTCAAATATTACCGTTTTTAGCTTTCACCCTGTTAAAATTATCACCAGCGCCGAAGGCGGTATGGCCTTGACAAACAGCTCAGAATTAGCAGAAAAAATGGCCCTTTACCGTAGCCACGGTATTACGAAAGCTCCAGATAAAATGCTGAGACCTCATGAAGGGGACTGGTATTACGAACAGCACAGTCTAGGGTTCAACTATAGAATGACAGAATTGCAAGCTTCATTGGGGTTGAGTCAAATATCTCGCATTGATGAGTTTGTTCAGACAAGAAATAGCCTAGCATCTAACTATATGAGCCTTTTGGATGACTTAAGCATTAAATTTGTAGCTCCCTCTAATGTTACATATAGTGCGTATCACTTGTTCATTATCTTACTAAATGATACTGAGAAACGTAGGATGATTTTTGATGAAATGCGTCAGGCAGGAATCACCGTACACGTTCATTATTATCCAATTCACTTACAACCATTTTATCTTAAAAAAGGATTTAAAGAAGGAGATTATCCAAATGCAGAGTTATACTATAAATCATGTTTAACGCTCCCGCTTTATCCTAAGCTTAAAAATGATGAACTAGAATATATTGTTAAAAAATTATCTTCTCTAATTAAAATGTAATTTTTATTATTCGTAAGGGTCTATTATTATTGATGACCAATTACGAGAGATTTTTTTCATTCTTTCTCTTGTTGGATCATAGATAGGAGTTAAAATCACCTCAAGCTCGCTATCTTTTAAAACAGTACTCGATAATATTTTTTGTCCTAAAAACTGATGATTGGCAAGGCTATAATCATAAAGCAATATGTTTTTTGATTCTATATATTGAATTAAATCACTATAGCTTGTTATAAGGTTGTAAAAGTCTCCTCCTACACCCCAGAGATTAACAACTTTGTTATCTTTTAAGCTACTAATAATTAAGTTATATAAATTTTTTTGATGTTCAGTATACTGTGTGAATCTATCGATAACCAAAATATCAGCACAAGGATTAATTTTTCTTATGATATCATGTCTTGTAGTATATTTTTTGAGAAGCACTTGTAATCTTGGAATATTTCCACTAACTAATTGATTCGACTTTATTATCTTTAATCCTGCAAGATGAGCTATAACATCTAAAGAATCTAACGTATAGTAGTGAATGTGTTGGCCGTGAACGATATTCGTGGAGGCTATATTTTGTACACTAAGTTTTGGCTTGCAATCCGGAACCTCAATGAAAATTAAACCTCCGACATCCAAGTATTTAGCAATGTTGTTTAAATATTCAATAGGATTAACAATGTGTTCTAATACATGAGTACTTATCGCTATCTGTATTGGATTATTTTTAAAATAAGAAGATATATCACTTAGATTGTTTAGATCAGCTTTAATATGATTAATTGAATCCGATTGAGTATAATCATGAAAGTCTATGCTAGTCAGAGTTGAATTATTAACTCTCTCATTAATTAGTTTCAGAGTTACTCCCGAGCCAGCTCCGAAATCAGCAATATGCAATCCATCCCGCACATACTCATTTATAAATTCATACATCTGCGCATATGGAGAGTTTTCTAAAGAAGATTCACACCACATGTCAGGTTCTGCATTATTTGAAAAGTATAATATTTTGAAAGTATCTATCGTATAGGGAGTGATAATTTGTACGTGATTACAATTTCTACAATTTCCTATATGAAAATTAATATTAATACGACTAATATCAATACTATTAGTATCCCAAATGCCAGATTTTAGTGTAGCTAAAATGTTCCAATCACATTTCTGGCAAATGGCACAGTTAACCACTTCATTAGATTGCAGCATTAATCATTCCTTGATAAAAATGTATCTTTAACGTTATTTAATTTAGAACTCACTTCTCTCATTTTTAATCTTGTCTCTGCGAGTAGTGGACACATGTAAACCGAATATGGAAATTTTTCTATCTCAGAACTACATTGTATGATATTGTTTTTATAAAAATATTCTTTCAGATTGTAGTCAAATAACACGAGCTTCTTCTGTGAGATGAGAATATCTAACTCTGGATTCTCATTCAATAAGGCGCAAAAATCTGCACCTATACCCCATAATCCACATTTTCCTTCCTCTTGTACTGATTTAATTAAGCATTCTGCTAGATTTAAACGCAAGCTTTTACACTTAGATTGATATTTAACTATTACACTTGAGGGATCTGGACTATTTTTCGGAAGAAGTAGTTCGTCAGAGCTTGAATCATTTCTCTTTAATAAAACTTGCAATCTAGGGATATAACCAGTACTGAACTGTTGATATTTAATTAATTTCAAACCAGAAGTCTTGGCCGCCAAGGCCAATGAATCTAAAGTAAAGTAATGAATGTGCTGAAGATTGACTAAGTTACTCATTCCTATTGAAGTGTCAGGATGTTCTAATGAGAAATCAGGGACCTCAACAAACAATGTTCCTTCTTTTTTAAGTCTCTTTCCTATTTCTGTTAGAAATGAAATAGGGTCTAAGACATGTTCTAGAATATGAGATGCCACTGCAAAATCAATACCATCTGTCCAATATGAATTATTAAGATTAGTTAATTTATTTAAATTGAATGAAATGTATTCGAACGATTCATTATCACATCGATTATTAAAGTCGATACCAATTAAAGTGCTAGTAGGGTATATTTCTCTTGCTACTTTTAACAACTTTCCGTCTCCGCAGCCAAAGTCTACGATGACATTAGGTAAGATAAGTGGGGAAGAAAAATTAAGCATGTCCATATAGGGAACATTCGATATTACATGTTCCTCATCCCACATGACGGCTTCTTGCGCGGAATGAAAATAAAGTTGGTCAAACAGAGATTGAGTATATTCAATGCTAACTTGAACATGTCCACAATCATTACATCTTGATAGAGGATATTTGTTAGATTGGCGCTCTAAACTGTGAGAAACTTGATGCCAGAGACCAAAAGTAATTTCAGAAAAATCAGTCCATTCTGATTTTCCACATAGTTGACACTTGATTCTATACATGTTGGTATCCTAATTTGTAATTCCGCCATCAATAGTAATAGTCTGGCCAGTAATAAAGGATGCACCATCGGATAGTAAGAAGCCGACTAGAGGTGTTATGTCATCCACATTACCAAGTCTGTGCATTGGTGTCCGACGAATAATTTGCTCGCGTTTTTTGTCACTTAGAGTAGATGACATTTCGGTATCTAAATATCCAGGGGCAATAGAATTAACAGTTATATTTCGTCGTCCATTTTCTCTAGCCAGTGCTCTTGTTAAACCATCTAATCCTGCTTTTGATGCAGAGTATGCGGCTAGACCGGTATAACCACGGCTTCCAATAATGGAACTAATGTTTATAATTCTTCCTGCACTATTTTGACTTAAAAATATACGTAGGGCCTCGCGAGCTAAATAAATAGCACCATGTAAATTTATTTGTAATAAAGAATCAGTCTCTATATTAGGAAATGTTGCTAAAATCCCTTCCTTTGCGATACCTGCATTATTAATAACCCCCCAAAGTTTGGCTTCATTAGCCCAGGTACATGCTTTTCTAACAAATTCAGCAGTTTGTTCTGCGTTACCTATTTCGACTTGAAACCATTGAAAAGTTGAATATTGGGAAAGTAATTCATCAATTGCGGAGTTTCTTTCTCGGCTACAAGTTGAAACTGTATAGTTTTCGGAAAGAAGGTACTTAACAATCGCTAGTCCAAGTCCTTTACTTCCGCCTGTCACAATAACATGCTTCATTATACTTTCCTTAATTTCTTTCCTGCTTCAGTCAAAGAGATATTTGTTACGAAGGTTACAATGCGAGGCTTTGCTGCATTGTCTAAATTATTATTTAGAGTGGCTAATGCTGCTCTCGCTTTGGATTCATCGTGTGTGGCAATTTCGGCACAAACAATCGCATTTGTGATAGGGTTGCTCTTGGCATAGACTCTTGCGTCGATGACTTCATCTAATGAAAGGATTTTTTGTTCAATATCTTCTAGATTAACTTTAACACCGCCGATATTGACAATGTTGTCTTCTCTGCCAATAAAATATACACGATTGCCAATTATTTTTACTGTATCGCCTGTTTTAATTGTGATATCTTTTTTATGTAGAACTAATGACTCATCAAAAGTTAATTCCCATCCATTTAAATGTGAGTTTCTCCACTCTAATGGAAATCCTGCAATTCCATCTTTTACTGTGAAAACTACACCGGCTTCAGTTGTTGCATAGATGTGTCTTAATTTAGCATCTGGGAATGTACTTTTTAGGGCATCTAGAATTGCTTGAGTCGCAATTTCACCACCTAAAGTGATGGTTTTAAGTGGTGGAAGTTGTTTCGTCCATGACAGCAACAAACTTCGTATTAATGATGGAGTTGCGCTGATAGCGTCAATATTATATTGGCATGCAAGTTGAGCTTTTTTAGTCACGTTTGCATCTACATCAACGACAAGCACATTATTTGAAATAACAGCTTGTAATATAACCTGTAGACCAGCAAAGCTCATTGGGTGATAGCACAAAAGCCACCTAAAATTATTTATTGATTGGTTAGTTCTTGGTAATAGATCACTCAATAGATGGAATATTAGCTTTGGTGTACCTGTTGTACCTGAAGTAAATAATCCGACAGAAAATTTTTTTGGGATATTATGGAAGTTAATCTGTTGATTAGTTCTGTTAAAAATTACTGGTATATCAAGATGCTGTCCAACATAAAGGGCGTGAAGCATTTTTGATACGAGTTTTTCATTATCGGAGGAACAATTAACTACTATAGAGGTTAAATCTTTATTATATGGTAACTCAACAATCTTATCTAAAGTATAGGTAACATTGTTTTCAATTAGATTGAATTTACCATTTTGTTCAAACATTAAGAATTCGCCTCTGTGTAAAGATTAATCAGTTCATTAACAGTATGGAAGGTTTTAAAACCGTCTCTAAATGGATCTAAACCAGTTGAAATTTCTAATGAAACTATCAAAGTTGCTAGATCTAATGAATCCATAGGTAAGTCATTTAAAAACTCGCTATTGAGGGTTATTGTTGGGCAGTCAACACCCTTTTCCGTGATAATTTTACGAGTCTCTTCTATTATTAAATTCTTTAGGTTTTTCATGCAGAGTTCCAGTCATTAAATGATTTTGATATTTTATCTAATGTGAAATGTTGTTTTTGATTAATCCAATCTTCTCTAAGTTGTTCGAAAATGTAAACGTCTAAAAACTGGCCATTTTTAAAAATATGCTGCTTTAGTTGGCCTACAAGTCTAGTTTTATGCAACTTTTGCAACTTGACCACTTTGTCATTAGCATCTAAAACATGGTTGACAATCTTGTTAAAATTTAACTGGTGAAAAACATAATTACAAATATAAGTATGCATTGTCACACCATATTTTAGTCTCGCATGCCGTTCATAGATATACGAACCTGTACTACAACGTCGATGGAAATAATCAATGTCACTGAAGCATAAAAAACCTATTGATGAACCGTCATCTTGAATCATGTAACCTCGGTAGTCTTTGCGATCTTTTAAAGACCTTATCCAAGTTCGTTGTTTCTCGATCGATGGTTCGACTAGATCTGTGAACATATGCTTTGTTATCTCTGGCGTTGTACGCCATTTCAATAATAATTCAGCATCTGTTTCATCTATACGCTTAAAGTTTAGTGCCATGCTTTACTTCTTAGTTTGCAAGATAACCACCCTCTACCGGCAATGTTATCGCATTAATCCATTTTGCCGCATCACTTATCAGAAAGGCGACAGCATTAGCTACGTCTTCTGGTTGTCCAATACCCATCGGATGTTGGTCTAACATATGTTGGAATTGAGATTCAGTCATATTCTCTTTAGTTCGCTGTGCCATTTCAGTGGCTATTAATGCAGGAGCAACACAGTTAACTCTAATATTATCTCTAAGTAATTCCATTGCTAATCCACGCGTAAGTGACATTAAACCCGCTTTACTCGCTCCGTAGATTGTATTACCAGTCTGGCCAATAAGGCCTGCTATAGATGATACAAACACGATAGAACCCTGTTTGCTTCTATCACGCTTCGTGCGAAATCCTTTGGCTATAGCCATAGCACTGGCAAGATTTACGTGCATAGTTTGGTCAAAAAATGCTTGGTCGAATAGGCGTATCGGTTTTGTTTCTTGAATTCCTGCGCAGTGCACAAAACAATCAAAGTAACCTTCGGTCTTAGTTAAAGATTTAAACCAGTCATATAGCTCGTCGGTTTTTGCCATATCAAACACTGCAATTGAATGGCCTTCGCCTGACATTAACGCTAGGGTTTGATTAAGTTGCTCAACTTGGCGTCCATTGAGAACAACTCGAGCGCCAAGTTGGGATAGTAATATAGCACAGGCACGACCAATTCCTTTGGATGCTCCTGTGACTAAAATACGTTTCCCACTTAAATCCATGGGATTGTTTAACGTCATGGCTATAAACCTTAAACAGATAGATGCTCTTGTACTAGTGCAACAAGATCATCTACAGTCTTGATTTGTTCCAATTTGTCACCTTGAATGACAATGTCAAAATGTTCATCTGCCATAGCGATAATGCTTAAAAATGCTAATGAATCCCATTGTTCTATATCCAGTAATACTTCATTTCCTTTAAGTGTATTGGTGTCTAGTTCTAAAATTTCTTCAAGTTGATTTAAAAATTCTTGCTTGTTCATAGTATTTACCTTCTTTTGCTTTATTGTATAGGAGAATATTTTTCTATCGGCCTAAAACCAAAACTTTTGAGTTTAATGGACTGTTTTTTGTATTACACCAGAGTTAAGCAAGGCTATTTCTGGGTGCGAGGCTAACAAATTACAGATCTTTTCAGGGCTCGAATGCAACCAGTCTTTACCTAACTTATTGATTAATTGATTTATTAGCTCTAAATCATCTGCTTCGTCTACACAGAGACGGTATTGGCTCCATTTTACGTCACCTGACTCAATCGGTACGATCGTCATGTTGGGTTGACTGTATAGGTATAGCGTTACATGTTCTCGCTCTGCTGGTTTAGTTGCAAAGTTATACGCCTTAGTAAGATTCTCCATACTGAAGACTTCAACGTCAAAGCCACGAGGGAAGTAATCTAAGCTAACATGTGTGTATTGATTGCTAGCGCCTTTCAAATGCATCAACACTGTTTCGTCGATTAGTTGTCCCGAAACAAGTGGGCAGTCAGCTGTTAATCTAATAATAATATCTTCAGGTTGAGCATTTAACTGAAGCGCTGCCAGATAAAATCGCGAAAGCACATCGTCTTCGTTCCCACAAAAGAAAAGATGATTATTCTCTATACAAAAATCGACAATAGGGTGATCACGTTCACTATCCGTTGTGGCAATTATATGATGATCAATGAGTGTAGATTCATGCACTCGTGAAACATGATATTCGAGCATTGGTTTACCATTGATCATCGCTAACACTTTGCCAGGTAATCGACTAGAACCCATTCTTGCTTGGCTTATACATATCACTTTTGGCATTTTAAGGTGCCTTTTTAAGAGGAATGCTTAGGTGTTGTTCCGATAGCGCTGTACCAAAAGGGATATCCATTACGGCCTGTTGTCCTAAAACCTGTGGCAAATAACGAGTATGTAATCCCTTTGCCGGACGCACTGAGCGAACATTTTGTTCAGTAAATATCTCGCCTTTTTTGATATTTTTGCAAACATATAATGAACGTCTGTATTCCCGTCCTCCTTGCTCACTGGGTTTTATATCATAACATGCCATCCCAATAGCGCTATAGACTTTAGTGGTTTCCTGCTTAAGTAGAATAAACTCATCTGGTTCTAGCGAAAAAGCAGCATCAACTGAACCATCTGTTTTATCAAGTGTAAAATGCTTTTCTATGATAGATGCACCTAGAGCTACTGCTGTAATTGCGGCAGTATTGTCGACCGTGTGGTCACTTAGACCAATAGGGAAGTCGAATCTTTGACATAAATCGGAAATGGTTCTCAAGTTACAATCTTCAATTGGAGTTGGGTAGCCACTAATACAGTGTAATAAAGCAAGTTGAGTGCCTCCAGCATTCGCAATGGCGGTTACGGCCTCATTGATCTCTTCTAGTGTAGCAAGCCCCGTTGACATAATTATTGGTTTACCTGTTTTGGCTATAGCAGTGATTAATCCAATGTCATTAATTTCAAATGATGCAACTTTATATGCAGGGCAGTTAAGTGATTCAAGTAAGTCAATGGCAGTCTTATCAAATGGAGATGAAAATAACGTTATGTTATTTTTTTTTGCTCGCTGAAATAATTCTTCATGCCATTCCCATGGTGTGTGAGCTTCTTGATATAAATCATAGAGAGTACGACCCGCCCAAAGCCCACCTTCTAACCTAAATTCAGGGCCATTGTGGTTAAGTGTTATTGTTTCAGCACTATAAGTTTGAATCTTGATAGCATCTACACCTGTTGAGGCAGCCCTATCTATCATGGTAAGTGCTTGAGATAGATCTCCTTTATGATTACCTGATAATTCGGCAATCACATAAGGTGGTTTAAGAGAACTGATTTCTCTGCCTTGAATGAATATATTTGGCTTAAACATGCTTTATAATTCCAGTAGGTTTATTTATATCCTCCCTCCAAGCACTATGAAAGTGACGGATTCGGTCTTCGCATTTACCGAGTAAGCCTGGAGTATTATTACAGGTCATATTGCTTTGGCAAGATTCAGCTACAATTCTGTCTTCTTCTAAAATAGTATGATTAAATTTTGTGAAGTTCATACAAACTGCAGCTTTTAATGCTTCACTTGATTTAATTTCGCTTGGTGGATTTATCATCCTCAAACGGAAATTTAAAAGGGTAGTTACTGAATCTACAGGTTCATAAGTTTGTAATGACATGAGTGAACCATTTGTTAACCCAATGGCAAGATTCGGGTAAATAAAAAAATGATTATACTCATCAAATTTATCATGTGGGTTAATTTTCAAATGTTTTCTCGCGCCATTCCACCATTTATGGGTCGCTTCTTGTAACGGCGTATTGCCTGTGGAATGCCCGTTGAAATAATGAATTTCACATTCTGCTCTAGCAAATTTTGCAAAAGTTTCTGGATGAGTACCTGCAACATGATAAACTTCTAAAACAGTCTCGCAAGCTAATTTCCAGTTCGTTTTCCAGCTATAAATTCCTTCTTGAATATGATCATTAAAATCTGTTGATATTGTTTCTAATATAGAAAAGTACGGTCCTAAAAATTCTGATAAAGAGGGACCCGTTTGACTTACTCTAACGAAAAGCAGTTCACCACAACGCTCGAGGGCGAATTTTTTAAGAGATAAATGTTTTTTTGTTGTCTCATTTAACCCAAAATCTGTTTTATTTTGTGGAACACCTGCTAATGATCCATTGCTTTTGTAACTCCAGCAATGATATGGGCATATTAGTGAGCGGTTCCCTTTTTTTTCTTGTTGAAGTTTAGCTTTTCTGTGACTGCATATATTCAATAGTGCAGAAAGTTCGCCATTGAAGTTTTGAACAAGAATCGGCGTATTACCAATTGTAATCGTGATAAAATCATTATTCTTTGATAGTTCATCTCTAAAGCCAACAAAAATCCAGTTATTCTCGAATACTGCGAACTTTTCTTGTTCAAATGTATTAGTGGCGTAGTAATATACTGGATGTAGTGATTCCGTGGTAATCATTGCTGTTCCTGCTCAGTTTTTAAGCCTATAAGTAGTTTCTGGATAATACGTTGGCAGCCTTTAGAGTCAATTAATTGGCGAGCTTGCTCACTCATATTTTCTCTTTTGCATATATCATGCCAGAGATTGGTGGCTTCTTCAGATACTTTGTCAAGCAAAGAAAATGTTCTTTTGCATTTTACTTCCGACGTACAGGCAGATCTGAGATCGATAGCAAAATACCAAGTGTTGTTTAACGGCGACTCTAATGCAGGTGTTTGATTATCTACAGTTATCAATGCGATTGTAGGAACTCCCATCGATGCCAGCTCTCCAAGAGTCCCCCCTGCAGCTGATATCGCTAATCCGGCTTCTACCATGATACTTGCTACAGATGCTGGATTATAAATTAAGCTAAAATTGCTATATTGTTGTTGTAATTGTTCTAAATTTAACTGATCTTGATGCTGTTTTCCTAATAGTAGTTGAATTGTTGTCCCTGGAAGACGGGATAGCAAACTCTTTGATAAAGGGTACGCGAGGGATTTACTATCAGTACCACCTAATGTAATAAGTATATTTTTTCTTTCATTGAGTGGTTTAAAAGAACATATTGAGAACTCTTTTCTAAGATATGTATATTTTGGACCTAAACAAAATTGGGAAGATGGAAAACGTTTGGCGTAACTTTCTAAATTGGCATTTGGTGCAGGATTTATCACTAGGTCAACAAAATACTTTGAGCAGTCTAATCCATCATCAAGCTTAACTTTAAATAATTTTAGCTGTTCTAATGTGTGCCATTCATCTGATGTTAGATCATAATCGTCTATAAAGATAACTGACGCAGAAAAGGATGATAACTCGTTAAAAGCAAGCGGCGAGGAAAGAATTCGGGTTGAGAATCCTTCTTCTTTAAGTTTATCTAATAAAGCATCTGGACAGGTTTTATAGATAAAAAGTATTTGGAAATAAGCTTTAGCAGCTTGAGCAAGTGCAAATAAGCGCATGATATGCCCAGCACCAATTTTATGGCTACTATTACCATAAAAAACACATAGAGGTTTAGCCTGCAAGAAAGCCACCGTCTACCGCGAGAGTACTTCCCGTAATCTTGTTACTCATATCACTTAATAAAAAATATACGCAGTTAGCAACATCCTCCGGTTCACTTAAACCCAGCGGATGCGAAGCGAGAAGCATTGATGTTTGCTGTTCTCCAATTGTTAAAAATTGCTTATTTGATTTTGCTCCTTTTACAATTGCTGGAGCAACACAATTAACCCTTATTGATTTTGATGCAAGTTCTAATGCTGCCGATTTGGTCAGTGAGGTAAGTGCTGCTTTTGATGCTGCATATAAAGTGCGTGCTTTTAACCCTCGTTGACCCGCTGCTGATCCAATATAAACAAAGCTTGCCCCTGGCACAAAGTATTTTTGGCGAGAAAAAGCGGCTGTAAGCATAACTGCTGCGGAAAAGTTAATGTCGAAATAATCTCTGATCTGTTTTGGGGAAATATTTCGAAGCGGACTGTATCCTTGAAAACTAGCGTTGTGAATAAACCCATCGATCGGTCCATATTTTTCAACGATGGTCATTGCGAGAGAATTGATATCATCCAGTTGGCTCAGATCGAACGGAATCACATAATGCTCGTTGCCTAATTGTGCTTTTGTTTGTTGTAAGGGCTCTTCTCTACGACCTACAAGAATTAGTTTAGCACCTTCAGCATCCAATTTTTGGCAGATGGCAAAGCCTATTTCAGAGTCAATTGCAGCGCCTGTAACTAGGTATTGCTTATTCTTCATATTCATTTTTATTGTTGCACCAAAGAAAGTGGCTCGAAATCATCTTCAATTTCAATTATTTCTGGCGACACAATGGGGCCTATATCCGTGATTATTGCTCCCCAAGACCAACCAACACCAAATCCTCCTAACATTACCTTTTTAGTTTGATTATCAAAAAAATGTTGAAGCTTATGACATATGGCTAATGGCACTGATGCGCTTGAAGTATTGCCAAAATCTTTCATATCTATCAGATACTTATCACCCTGGATTTTTGATTTTTTTCTGAGGTGTTCGAGGATAAACTGGTTGGCTTGATGCATAACAACCATATCGAGCTCATCAACCATTAGATTGGCTAATCTAAGGGTATCTTTTACGAGTTGAGGTACGACTTTCAATGTGAATGAAAATACAGCCGCTCCATTAAGATATAGACGAGAGTCATTATAGAGTTGTTTTTCTTCTTCTTCTGATCTTGGCGTTAATTCTGGCATGGTAGGATTACGCCTTCCGCCCGCTTTTACGGCAATATGCTGTCCACCAGTGCCATCTGTCCCAAAAATCGCATATGAATCAGGCCAATTCTCATCATATTCAAGTGCAGTAGCTACTCCTGCATCACCAAACAAAGGAAGCGTACCGCGATCTTCAGGGAGTAGATGTCGGCTTGATGTATCTCCACAAAGTACTAAAGCACGCTTACCATTTGAGCTGTTTAGTAACTGACTAGCGATCCAAGTTCCATAGACAAAACCGGAACAACCTAAACTAACATCAAGGCATGCAGAAGAAGTTGGAAGTCCTAATCTGTTTTGAATTAAGCAGGCTGTTGCGGGAAGTGCATAGTCGGCATCTTGCGATACGTAAATGAGAACATCCACCGATTCTGGTGACCAGTTCAAGCGTTGAAGTAAAACCTGTGCGGCAGCAATACACATATCAGATGCACAAAGATGTGGAGGTAAAATCCTGCGACTATGTATACCTGTGCTAGCATATATTTTATCTGCTTCTTCTTGAGTAAAGATCTCAGGAGTTTCAACATAGGAATGCCTATGGGGAGGCACGGCAGCTTGCATTCCTGCAATTTTGACTGATTTGATCACGGCTTCCATAAATAACCTTGTTGAAGTAAGAATGGGTATTGGTTTTAACTATAACATTGAATAATATAGCTTGAAAGTACCAAACTTGTTTTGGAAACACTCTAACTTCTTGCTTATAAGGCAAATTTTAGGAATATTGATGACAGTCACTCGAGTTAAAAATGTTACTATCTCTGGAATAGTATCTGTACTACCCGAAACAGAAAAGTTGAACCGAGACGCCGTTTCTTCTCAAGACTCGCAAGAAATGGCGCGTATTGTTGCTGCTACAGGGATTGAATCGAAACGTGTTGTCAGTCAGGGGCAAACAGCCCTAGATCTTGCCAATAAGGCTTGTGAGTTACTTCTAAGCAGTATGGATTGGGCTGAGGATGACATCGCTATTCTTCTTTTTGTCACTCAAACGCCGGATTATCCTTTGCCTGGTAATGCTGTACAACTCCAGCATAGACTTGGTTTAGATAAAAACACTTTGGCTTTTGATATTAATTTGGGATGTTCCGGTTTTGTATATGGACTGTGGCAAATATCACAGTTATTAAATACTTTACCGCGGAGCAAAGCTTTACTTGTGGTCGGTGATACAACCAGTCAACAATATAGTGAAAATAATCGTTCAGTTTCTGCACTGTTTGGAGATGCTGTTAGTGCGATTGCGATTGAGAATTGCAAAGATTGTGATGACATGGTTTTTTCCCTTGGAACTGATGGTGCTGGCACTCCTTATCTGATTCAGCCTTTCGGAGGCGCAAAAAAACCTGATGAAAAATTCGAACTGTTTATGGATGGTATGCAAGTTTTTGTATTTACCCTAAGAGAAGTTCCAAAATCAATTCAATCATGCTTATTTGAAAAAAAATGGCAAGTGAATGAAGTTGATTTCTGCGTAATGCACCAAGCAAATGAAATGATGTTAAAGCGATTAGGTGATAAAGTCGGATTCGCCGAAGAGCAAGTGATTATATCTATGCGAAAAGTGGGTAATACGAGTTCTGCATCGATCCCATTAGCCTTATGCCTGTCTCTTTCTGAAGAACTGCTTACCCGAAAAAATAAACTAGTTCTGTCGGGGTTTGGTGTAGGCTGGTCTTGGGGAAGTGTTGCATTGGCTTTAGATAAATTATCCGTTTGTACTTTAATAGACCTATCGCTCAACTCTAATTTGTAAAAAATGCTCCATTAAGATATGTTAGTTAGAATATCAGGGATTTCAAACTCTAGATAATCAGCCAGTGATAACCAATCTGATCTTTCATGTGCAGACAACATTTGAGGTAATAAAGACGCGATTCTGCTTTTCCCCATATCAGTACTGATAAGAGTCTCTAGTTTATCAAGACACATTCGAAGATGCTTAGATGCTTGAGCTTCTTCCCCTAGTCTAAGATGTTTTGATGTGATTATTAAATCATTTATTAGCATGGGTATTTCAACATTCTCATTCATTTGTGAAGTCCTTGTACTGTGCTCCTAGTATTCTGGCGCTATCTAGAGAGGATTGATAAAACTTTATGTTAGGTTTAATTTTTATATAGAGTTCTAAACTTCTCAAATATCCTCTAAAGTTTAAATCAGTTTCCACTCTATCACCACGTCCATTAAGGACCCAATGTTTTGCATTATTTATTTTTGGTCCCAAAGAACCATCAGGCCAGAATGCATGAGTTTTATTCTTTGCATAACAAAAGTCACAACCAAACATGGATATCTCATAAGCACCTAAATAAGCTGCTAGATCTATAATAGGGTGAATTACACTTCCATTAGTATATAAGCGCAATTTGGGTTGGTAGTTTGATAGAGTATCGTATCTTGCATGTTTTGAATATGCACAATATCTATTTCCCTTCCATTCTCTAATAATGTCAGGTGATATAGTTGGAAAATACACTAATGAAATATTTTCTGTATCCTCAATAGGAATATGGTCTAGACGAATATTTATATCAATACTAACAACAATATCTGGATAGACGCCATGATTTATTAACCCTTTTAATGATGTATCGGCTGCAATCATTAATGGCCTTGAGTTGTCTGGTAACTGTCGCTGTTTTAGCAAAAAATCATAGTGATCTTCTAGTGTTGGGCCAGAGGCTATAACATGACACCGAGGTTTCTTATAATATTGTATAAGCAAGTCTGCGCTTGGGTCATTCTCAATATTTTTTGAATTACTTTTAAATCGAAACTCAACTTTGTCGTTATTAAGGTGTTGCTGATTAGCATAATTACGATTCAGCTCATATACAATTAAATCTCGAATAATAGCATTTTCATTGCTAACTAAATTGAGTTCTGGTGTGATTGCAATATAAGGAAAACTTAGAGTTTTTCCTGCTTGCTCATTCAAGTTTACATTAGGATGACTTAGCCATTCCCGCTGATCGGTGTAACAAAGCAATAATGCGAATACAGCCAAATTTAAAATGCAGACTTCAATGCGAGTATAGTGCGGATTTTCAATCAACAGACTCGGTACATCACCCATACCCACGCCATAAACCGTGACTTGGTGAGTATTTGAGGGAAGGGTGCTAATAAACAGCTGTGCTTCAGCGATGCGGTCATGACGGCTACTTAGCTGAATACCATTAACACTGATAGTTTGGTTTTGGCCTTGGACTAAGTGTGCATCAAGATGGTCAATTGATTGGCTTTTTATCGCAGCAGCCACAATTGGCCAGCGTTTAGCAATAATACTCAGATTAGTGGCAAATAGTTCAGTCATTCCGTTTCCTCGGAAGCTTTCGTTTTGATATTACCCACATCACTATCTGGTCTCTCCACAGGGACTCGAACCCCGATCGGCCGCTTAGGAGGCGGCTGCTCTATCCTGTTGAGCTATGAAGAGACGCCTGTGATTATACTGGTTTTATCTTTGATTAAAAGGCTTATAATTTAGTTGGTTAAATCTTAAGCGCGATGTCGTTTATCTGTACATTGTAAGCCGCATTTTGGTCAACGAGTACTGCTGTTGCACTTTCTTCACTCACTTGTTCAATTTGTACTGTTGCTCGGCTTTTCGTGGCAACGGCACGCATTTCGTTAAGTCTATCGGGTAAGTTTCGCTGCAAAACCACTTGGAATTTATCTCCAACACGGATCCCATGTTTTCGCCCTAAGTTGAGGATAATTCTATCGCCTTGGCGGCTGACGACTTGTCCTAATAGTGGTCGGCAATTGAGCGTTCGATCAATATCACGAGTGGCTTCTTGGATTATCTGGCTGACATTTCTGCCATAGGATGAACGCCAAAAACGGTCACTATTAGGAGCAATAATTGCTTGTTCTTCAAATTCCCATGGTGCCGAAGTGTTGTAGGTTTTGCTCCAAACTTCTTCGCCGCTAATGCCGTGATAAAGGCTGAGCTTAAATTGGAATTGTCTTAGTGGCGCTTCATCCCACCAACCCATAAAAGTGGATTGCACAGGCTCTGTCGATATGTCGATGATTTGGGGTAATAAAATATATTGGCTATCGGTGATTTCACTTAGCCAACTAGGGAGTCGATAGCCGCGGATATCAACCAGTTCTTGTGCAATATCGAGCCTTTCTTTTGCGTGAATATGGCTAAATCCGGTTGATGAATAGTCATCTATGCTATTACCGAGCTTTTCGGATATCGCTTCTTCAAATCCCGATAATTGTCCGTAACGTAACTGTGCCCGGTCTTTTATTTGTGCCTGAGGAATTAGTATAGCGGCTTTCAGTTGGCCTGTGGGGCACTGTTGAGTTGGATCGTCATTAAGATCGAGCCTAAGTGAAACATAGATTTTGTTGCCTTGAATACGCTCGCTTAGTAATTGAATACTAATTGCTTGGGCATAACGATTAATCGCAAAACTGTTTTGTGTCAGATTACCGTTAGTGGTTTGCTGCTCACTAGAGATTTGGATACCGGTGCTGAGGGTGGCATAACTTACCGCTTGGTTGATTGCTTCTTCTCTGGCTTGGGCTATGTTGCCATTTGCAATGATTGCTTCGCCACTCGCTTCAACCCACTCGGCTTTTGCTGGTGCAGTAAGTAATAGTAGGCTGCCGATTATGAGCAAATTCTTTCTCAGTATGTTCATTAATAAGCCCTTCGCGAAATCAGTCAGTTTAATGGCAGAGTTATACAGCCATAAGCAAATTGTATGCCCGATTGGTGTAATGTAGATAAAGTTATTGCGGGACTTGTCGATAATCTGAGTAGCTTATGCCAAGCAATATTTTGACTTGGTCTAATATTTGCTTGATTTACGCCAAAGGCTGCGACTTTATGTGAGTCGCATTGATTTAGACGATGAGGTTATTCCAATGCTGAAGCGTGCATTTATTCCTCTGGCACTTGTGGTGCTGGTAGGTTGTACGACGAAATCCGTTGTACCGCCCAAACCTAGCCTAGTCGATGGCAATGGTTTGCCGCCGACGGCGGTGATCAACCATTTATCCCAGCGTATAGTGACAGAGCTTGTTAAACAAAATGATGCGTTGCGTTCAGATCAACCTATTGTTGTTGCAACGCCTGTGTTAGTTGGTGATCTAAAAGGGACTAATGCACTTGCGCAGCAGCTGCAACAAGGGCTCATAACATCATTACACAGTTTTCAATTTAATGTAGTGGATCTGAATTTAGCTGATGGCCTCAGTGTTACCCCTGATGGTGATTTTATTTTGACGCGTGACTGGCAAAGATTATCTACTAACTTACCCGTCGACCATATTGTTGTCTCTACTATGAGTCCAACAACCAATGGTATGGCTATCAATACACGGATTGTTACCCTAAGTAACAACCGTGTAGTTTCAGCATCACAGACTTTTGTTACCCAAAAAGAATTGAGCAATTACATGCAGCCCTCGGAACAAGTTATCTCTCAGGATGGGATTTTATACCGCCAGTCGAGCCCAGGTATGAATGAAGTGCGAGTACTAGGAGATGGAAAATGAAACGCTACTTATTAATAGCTGCAGCACTTCTGCTAACCGGATGTGCGGCGAAAGATAAATATGTGCAGTGGGAAGATGTGCCGCCAAGTAGTTTTCCTAAACTCACGGCAATAGGTTATGCCCCGCTAGCGACTCAACCTGCCAAAGAACAATCTCAACGAGTCTTAATGGCGATGCAAGCCTCAAAAATTGTGGCCTA
Source organism: Shewanella decolorationis (assembly GCF_004354305.1). Taxonomy (NCBI): domain Bacteria; kingdom Pseudomonadati; phylum Pseudomonadota; class Gammaproteobacteria; order Alteromonadales; family Shewanellaceae; genus Shewanella; species Shewanella decolorationis. The sequence goes on from NZ_CP037898.1 coordinate 1,300,787, forward strand.
CCGTGAACTGGCGGAACAAGTGTATGGACAGAAGATCACCGCTAATAGCAGTGTCAGTGATTGGATGCTGACAGATGACAATGTTAAAGCTTCTGTGACAGGGGTTATCCGCGGGGCTCGAGTGGTGAAAAGCTATCCAGCAGGGGATCACTATGTGACTGAGTTAGAACTTGATTTTGCTAAGGTATGGCAGATTTATCAGCAGCAGATTCGGCCGCAAAGAATTAAAGATGTTACCTATTTCTAGGTGTAGCGCATAGTGCTCCTCTTCGTTGATGTACAGATAAACAAAAGCCGCACAAAGTAGCGCGGCTTTTGTTTGTACCCGTTTATATGACGCTTTACTTACGCTTTTAAATCATTACCTAAGCTCGAAAAAGTCGAGGTTTTGCCTTTATCGTTATATGTCAGTGTAGTGGCATTTCTACTCGCCTGTAAGGCTTGAGCAAAGCGATTCAAACTTGCAAGATTCATTTCGATTAAACTGGCATTTTGAGCATTTAGCTCTTTGCATTCGGCAAGCGCTTCTTTCGCTGCAGCCAATTTATGGGACAGTTCGATTTGCTCTGTGAGTAAAGATTTATCGCTGTGATTAGCCAGCAAGTCATCGTTCGCTTTAAGCTCTTGCAGACATTTCGATTTTTGCTCCGCAAGCGATAAAAGCAAATCGGCGTTTTGGTCAACCAAAGCGCCTTTTTCCTTAAGAATAATTTGTTTAAGAACAGCCAAATGGGCGTGTTGTTGATCTACCAGTTTAGCTATTTCTGTCATAGTTACTCTTTATTAAGATCGTTCAATTCAGCTTCGAAGCTGGCAATGTTAGCAGCCAACTTTTCGGGGTCAATTTTATAGCGACCTTCGGCAATGGCTTGTTTAATTTCAGCCACTTTCTTTTGATCGACTTCAGGCAGGCTGGCCATTTTGGTTTGAGCTCCCTGTAACTGTTGAGCTTGAGCCGTAATGACAACAGAGTCACCTTTTTGTTGAGTCGGCTTAGCTGCAACTTGAGTCGACTGGTCGCTTTCGCTGCTCTTTTTGGTATTGTTTGAACGGACTTGCGCGGCCGCTCCGGCGTTAAATTTGCTAATATCAATTGCCATTTTAGGCTCCAGCGTCGTGTATACGGGATTTCTTAACTGGGGTATCGGCAGCTCATCGAAAAGCTTTAGCTTATTTTACATTCTAACTTCTACTTCGCCAATGGCTGTAACTATAGCATCTAGTTCCTTGTTTGAGCTGCTATTTTTGACTCTAATTTGGTCGCCAATATTACCATCTTGCAGTGCTTCGCCTAGGGTTTTAAGAACAAAATTGTTGGAACGAACATAAATCGATACCGCATCATTTTTACAAACAAAGCAAAGGTTGTTGGCAAAAATAGGATAATTTTTGGCAACGCGCCGCTTTACACGCACACCCGAAAGTTGATTAATGTCGTTAAATTGCATACCACGTAAACTATTTTGGTCGACGTAGCGAATTTCTAGCTGTGTAGGATTGATTAACTCGCCTGGCGCGAGAGTTTCACTCGCCACGACAACAGGAAAGAGTATATCAACACGGACCGACATAAAGATTTGCCATGGATAGGAAAGATCGGGAGTGTCACAACTGACTTTTATCGTGTTGTTACGACTGATTTCACGTTCTGAAGCCAGCTCTACATGAATGGGAGACGAGCATTGGGATGGGAGCAAACGGTTATCTATTGTTTGTGGCAGGATCTCAACCTTAGCGTTTGCTGGTACTGAAATCTTTTCATTAATAAGGGCTTTAGCTAATTCGGATATCGCCGATATGCTAGGTGCCACGGGAGCAGCGTTTGATGCCGTGGAGATAAAAAATGCGAAAACACTCAAAAAATAGACTAAATTTACTTTCATAATGAAGAGACTAGCTTGTAACGCCAGAATGCACCTATACTTTTATCAAGCGTGAAACTGTTCATTGCCGTTAACTTGGTTGTTGAATGTCAGAAGTTTGACTCAGTTTCAACTATGTTTATCTATAACAAGACGTAAGCAATTAATATGCCTATACTCAAACGAGTTTTAGGGCCGTACATAAACAGAACAACAAGGCAGAGTTATGTCGAGTATTCTTGATTCAGTCAACAAACGAACCCAACTCGTAGGTCAAAACCGGCTAGAACTGTTGCTATTTAAGTTGAATGGTCGTCAACGGTTTGGGATAAACGTATTCAAAGTCAAAGAAGTTTTGCAATGTCCGCCATTAACGACCTTGCCTAAACTTAATCCCTATGTCAAAGGGGTTGCCCATATACGTGGCACCACTATTTCGGTCATCGATCTGAGTGCGGCTACTGGTGGACGTCCTTTAGCAAGTACGGAAAATTGCTTTATTATCATTTCGGAATACAACCGAAGTGTGCAGGGCTTTTTAGTCAGTTCGGTTGAGCGCATCATCAATATGAACTGGGAAGCCATTATGCCACCGCCACAAGGTGCGGGGCGTTACTCTTATTTAACGGCGGTTACTGAAATCGAAGGCGAGCTGGTTGAAATCTTGGACGTGGAAAAGATCCTAGATGAGATTTCTCCAGTCAAAACAGCGATCAGTGAAGAAGTGAATGATCAGCTTACTATCGACAGAAGCCAGCATTACCATATTATGGTGATTGATGATTCAGCGGTTGCTCGTAAGCAAATTATTCGTGCCTTAGAGTCGTTAAATCTACAGATAGATACGGCAAAAGATGGCCGTGAAGCGCTTGATAAACTCAAAGCGATTGCTGGCGAAATGAATAATGTTGCTGAAGAAATCCCGCTGATTATCTCAGATATTGAAATGCCAGAAATGGATGGTTACACCTTAACTGCTGAGATCCGAGATGATCCAAAACTCAAGCATATCAAGGTTGTGCTACATACTTCGTTAAGTGGTGTCTTTAACCAAGCCATGGTACAAAAAGTGGGCGCTAATGACTTTATCGCGAAATTCAATCCTGATGAATTAGCTGCGGCAGTAAACAAGCATTTAAGTTTGTAGTGAGAGTGTGGGTTAGTGCCTAGTGGAGCTTTACGCTATAATCTAGCCCTTATTACATGATTGTTGTGCACTTATTGTGGTGCTTGCTATAGGATCTAGGACGTGAATGTGCCTGATAAATCACTCGCTGAAGCTGAATATAATCAATTTAGGTTGTTCCTAGAACAACATAGCGGAATTGTATTGGGTGAAAATAAACAATACCTAGTACGAAGCCGTCTTGCGCCATTAATGGGGAAATATAACCTACCATCATTATCTGATGTGGTTAAACATTCGATGAAACCCACGGAGCGTGCGCTCAGGGCTGAAGTTATCGATGCGATGACAACGAATGAAACGCTGTGGTTCAGAGATCGCTATCCATTTGAATTGCTAAATAATGTGTTACTGCCTGAATACAGTAAATTAGGCAGGCCATTAAAGATATGGTCAGCAGCCTGTTCATCAGGTCAAGAGCCTTATTCTTTGGCAATGACTATCTTAGAATATCAACAGAAAAAACCGGGTGCATTGCCTGGTGGAGCTTCGATTCAAGCGACGGATTTATCGCCTTCGATGTTGGAGCGTTGTAAGAATGCTGAATACGATAGCTTAGCTTTGGCTCGTGGCTTATCGGAGGAACGTAAGCGCCAGTTTTTTGATGCATTGCCCTCCGGCAACATGCGGGTAAAGGACAACGTTAAGCGCTTGGTGAATTTTCGAGCTCATAATCTGCTTGAGAGTTACACTTTGCTGGGCAAGTTCGACATTATTTTCTGCCGAAATGTGCTGATCTATTTTGCCCCTGAGGCAAAAGCAAAAATTTTGCGGCAATTTGCTGCCGCGTTAAATCCTAAAGGTATCCTCTTTTTAGGCGCTTCTGAATCGATAGCTGGTTTGACCGACGAGTTCGATATGGTGCGTTGCAATCCTGGTATTTATTATCAAAAGAAAACTTAATCTATTGATAATTAATGAAAATTGCCGATAAGTGTCGGTAATTTTTTTGCCAGCAATATCCCTCCAATACTTTCTTCCCTGATATCAGTTTATTGGCACATGAATTGCTTTACTTCCGTGAGAGACACGATGGAGGCAATTTTATGGCGATTAGTTTTGATAAGGCCCTAGGGGTTCACCAATTTACGTTGGGGATACGCGCCGAGCGTGCCGAAGTTATTTCAAGCAATATCGCAAACGCCGATACGCCACATTATAAAGCTCGTGACGTCGATTTTTCTGCGGCATTAAATGTGGCGAAATCCCAGCAACAGCAGCGTAATAGCCTAGAGATGGTGGGCAATGAGCAGCATTTTGGTTTGTCTCAATTGTCGGGGCAGTACGTCAAATTTCGAGTGCCAAACCAGCCTGATACAGGGGATGGTAACACCGTCGATGTCCAACAAGAACAGTCAGCATTTATGCAGAATGCCCTTGAATATCAAATGTCTCTAGGTTTTTTAGACAGTAAATTTAGTGGCATGAAAAAAGCGCTGAGAGGGGATTAATTATGAGTTTATTTAATATCTTCGATGTTGCGGGGTCGGGCATGTCGGCCCAATCTGTGCGGCTAAATACCACGGCGAGTAATATTGCTAACGCCGATTCCGTTTCTAGTAGTATCGATAAAACCTACCGTTCACGCCACCCGATTTTCGAGGCGGAGATGGCGAAAGCACAGAGCCAGCAGCAAGCTGCCCAAGGTGTCACTGTGAAGGGAATTGTCGAGAGTGATAAACCCCTATTAAAAGAGTATTCGCCTGATCACCCGATGGCGGATGCCGATGGCTTTATTTACAAACCAAATGTAAACGTCATGGAAGAAATGGCGGATATGATTTCTGCCTCTCGCTCATATCAGATGAATGTTCAAGTGGCTGAAGCTGCAAAATCTATGCTGCAACAGACACTTGGGATGGGTAAATAATATGTGTTATTTAGGAGGTAAGTTGTGAGCCTCATTAACCAATTGAGCCAAACTTCGTCGCAAGTAGCTCAAACAAAAACTCAATCGAATACAGTAGCGACTAATTCCTCTACAACTTCGACTAGCTCTACAGGCAACCCATTTTTGGATGGATTGCGTTTACCTAGCAAGTCTGCAGTGCCTGACGCTAAGAGCCAACAGCTGACTCAAGAAGATTTTTTCTCATTACTCAGTCAGCAGTTATCGATGCAGGATCCGTTTAAGCCCGTCGATAACGATCAGATGATTGCGCAAATGGCATCGTTTTCTACCGTTGATGGTATTTCTAAGCTCAATGATCAAATTGTTAATTTAAACAGTGTGATGACATCGAGCCAAGCATTACAAGCATCCGGATTAGTCGGACGTAAGGTGTTATTACCGACGGATACTGGGTATATCTCTGCAGAAAGTCCTGGTTTGAATGGCGTAATCAGTACTTCGGAAAAAATTCCCGTCATCAACATTCGAATCGAAGATGAGAAAGGGCAAGTGGTCAGAACATTTACTGTCGATGGTAGTAAGGGCGGTAACACTGATGTCAAGTGGGATGGTTTGAACGATAAAGGGGAACCTGTTGCTGCAGGCAATTACTCCATTAAAGCATCGGGTTTGGTGAATGATAAATCGCAAGCGTTAGCTGTATCAACCTATGGGCATGTTACCAGTGTTTCTTTAGGTACTGCAGCGACAGGTGCCATTTTAAACCTTAAAGGTGGAATGGCCTTTAAGTTGTCGGATGTGCTTGCGATCACGGAAGTTTAATGGTTTTCAAGATGGTAAATGGACGCAACTTGTCCACTATAGAATTGAGCAAAAGTAGAGGTGAATTATGTCGTTTAACATTGCATTGAGTGGCATTTCGGCTGCGCAGAAGGATTTAAACACTACGGCGAACAACATTGCCAATGCGAATACCATTGGTTTTAAAGAGTCGCGTGCTGAATTTGCGGATGTTTACGCTAATTCAATTTTCTCAAACTCAAAAACGGCTGTGGGTGGCGGTGTCGCAACAAGCCAAGTCGCGCAGCAATTCCATCAAGGTAGTTTGCAGCTAACTAATAACTCTTTGGACTTGGCGATTAAGGGTGGTGGCTTTTTTGTGACCGCTTCAGAAATCGGCACCTTAGATCACCAGTTTACCCGTGCGGGTGCATTTAAAGTCGACAAAAATAACTACATGGTTGACTCTGCTGGAAATTATTTGCAAACCTTCCCAGTGGACAAAGATGGTAACTCGACATCAGTAAGTTTAACTACAGCTAAACCAGTACAAATTCCAGACACTGCGGGTAGTCCTGTTCAGACTGAAAACGTTACCTTACAGATGAATCTTAATGCCAAAGATGGTTCACTCGATCCGGCAGCATTCGACCCTCTAGACTCGAAAACCTATAACAGCGTTACTTCAATGACAATTTATGATTCGCTGGGTGAGCCACATATTATGACCACCTACTTTGTGAAGCCAAACAATGGTTCTTACAATGGCGAAAACAATTGGGTCGCTTATTATGCAATTGATGGTAAACAAGTTGATATTTCTGGCCCAGCGGGAACCTATCAGACTGATACCAATGGTGACGGCACTCCCGATGCAACAGGGACTGCGCAAACTGCTGGTGGCTGGAAGGGATCTGTTCTGAAGTTTAATTCGGTCGGTGTGTATACCGGTAGTGATCCTGCCGCCGTGACGACTGAAGTGCTTGGTGTGGGTGGCGCAGGGGTGTTAGGTCCTGGCGCGGATGGTACGCAAGCCGTTAATATCAAGTTCAATGCGCCAACACAATATTCTGCCCCCTTTGCCGCTACTGAATTGTCACAAGACGGAACTACCGTTGGACGTTTAACGAATGTTGAAATTGGCGAAGATGGTTTGATCACCGCCAGTTACTCGAATGGTTCAACTGTGCCATTAGCCCGCGTTGCCTTAGTTCGTTTTGCTAACGAGCAAGGTTTAACTCAGGTAGGTAATACCTCATGGAAGGCGAGTTTATCGTCAGGTCCTGCACTAGCTGGTGAACCTAATAGCGGCACATTTGGAAGCTTAAGTTCTTCAGCGTTAGAGCAATCTAACATTGACTTAACGACTGAGCTAGTCGATTTGATTTCGGCACAACGTAACTTCCAAGCTAACTCTCGTACCCTAGAAGTAAACAACACACTGCAGCAAACTGTTTTGCAGATTCGTTAAGTTGATTGTTCCCTTTCTAAGAGTTGCCGCCTGCGGCAACTCTTAGCCTCTTTAGGCGCCATAGCGATTTCTTCATTATCTTCTCTCAATTTATCAGTTAATTAGCATATGTTTTTATTGGCATGATGCTTGCTTTGCTATTGTCAGGTTGAAAATTTGACGGAGCAGTCTGTGGACAAATTCCTCTACATATCCATGAGCGGAGCTAAGCAAAACATGAATGAGTTGGCTTTGCGCGCCAACAACTTAGCTAACGCCAATACCGATGGATTTAAGTCGGATATGGCACAAGCCAGATCGATGCAAGCCTTTGGTGAAGGATTGCCATCGAGGGTATTTGCCATGGTTGAAACTCCCTCTGCCAATTTTCGTGCAGGTCCAATCAAAAGTACTGGACGTGATCTTGACGTTGCTATTAAAGGAGATGGTTGGTTTGCTGTTCAGGCGCAAGATGGCAGTGAAGCTTATACCCGTTCCGGCAGCTTAAGTTTTGACTCGACGGGTTTGTTACATAACGACCGTGGTAATCCCGTGATGGGGGATGCGGGGCCGATTGTGTTACCGCTGCCTATTGAAAAAGTCACTATTTCGCAGGATGGCATTATCTCTGTACGCCCTCAGGGCGCGACAGCGGAAGTGATCGAAGAGGTGGGACGATTAAAGCTGGTCAATCCTGGTAACGCCCAAATGCTGCGCGGGGAGGATGGGTTATTCCGTTTGACCTCGGGAAATCCAGCGCCAGCCGATCCGAGCGTGTTTGTTGAAAGTGGCGCAGTAGAGGGCAGTAACGTCAATCCAGTGGATGAGATGGTGTCCTTAATTGATTTACAGCGACAATTTGAATTGCAAGTGAAAATGATGAAAACCGCGGAAGAAAACGACCGCGCATCATCTTCGTTAATGCGGATTAGTTAGGAGATAAATTATGCATCCAGCCTTATGGATTAGTAAAACTGGCTTAGACGCACAGCAAACCGATATTGCGGTGATTTCAAACAACGTCGCTAACGCCAGTACTGTCGGCTACAAAAAGAGTCGCGCCGTCTTTGAAGACTTACTCTATCAAACCGTTAACCAAGCGGGGGGCATTAGTGCCTCAAACACTAAGTTGCCAAACGGTTTAAATATCGGTGCGGGTACCAAAGTGGTTGCTACTCAAAAGATGTTTACCCAAGGCAATATGTTAACTACCGATAACTCACTCGATCTGATGATCGAGGGCCCTGGTTTTTTCGAGGTACAACTCCCTGATGGTACCGCGGCTTATACTCGTAACGGCCAATTTACCTTGGATGATACTGGGCAAATTGTCACGCCTGGCTCTGGCTATGTGCTACAACCTGCTATCACCATTCCACCTGATGCGACAAGTATTACCGTATCTGCCGAAGGTGAGGTGTCGGTAAAAATACCTGGAACTGCTGATAACCAAGTTGTGGGTCAGCTCAGTATGTCTGATTTTATTAACCCATCGGGTTTAGACCCTATGGGACAAAACCTGTACACCGAAACCGGTGCCAGTGGCACGCCTATCCAAGGCACTGCATCACTCGATGGTATGGGGGCGATTCGTCAAGGCGCGTTAGAAACCTCTAACGTAAACGTGACCGAAGAGCTGGTGAATCTAATTGAAAGTCAGCGGATCTACGAGATGAACTCTAAAGTCATTTCGGCGGTCGACCAAATGCTGGCTTATGTGAATCAGAATCTATAGAGGCACATTATCATGGCTAGATATATTATTTTGGCCGCTGCGCTCTTGCTTACGGCGTGTAGTTCTACCCCCAAGAAGCCGATTGCAGATGATCCCTTCTATGCGCCGGTTTATCCCGAAGCGCCACCAACCAAAATTGCCGCGACAGGGTCAATTTACCAAGATAGCCAAGCGGCCAGTCTCTATTCGGATATTCGTGCTCACAAAGTGGGAGACATCATCACAATCGTGTTGAAGGAAGCGACTCAGGCAAAAAAGAGCGCGGGTAATCAGATCAAAAAAGGTTCTGATATGACTTTAGATCCCATCTATGCTGGTGGCAGTAATGTATCAGTGGGGGGGATTCCCCTCGACCTACGTTACAAAGACAGTATGAACACTAAGCGAGAATCCGATGCTGATCAAAGTAACAGCTTAGATGGCAGTATTTCTGCCAACGTGATGCAAGTGCTCAATAACGGCAATTTAGTTGTACGTGGTGAAAAGTGGATATCGATTAACAATGGTGATGAGTTTATTCGTGTAACGGGGATCGTTCGTTCACAGGATATCAAGCCTGATAACACAATCGATTCAACCCGTATGGCCAATGCGCGTATTCAGTATAGCGGTACAGGCACCTTTGCTGATGCCCAAAAAGTGGGTTGGTTAAGCCAGTTCTTTATGAGCGATTGGTGGCCCTTCTAAGGAGTCGTATCATGAAATTAAAACTTATTTTAGCCGTAGCCATGCTCGCATTTTCTATGCCTAGCCAAGCTGAACGCATTAAAGATATTGCCAATGTGCAAGGGGTGCGGAGTAACCAATTGATTGGTTACGGCTTGGTAGTGGGTTTACCCGGTACGGGCGAAAAAACCAATTACACTGAACAAACATTCACCACCATGCTTAAAAATTTCGGCATTAATTTGCCTGAAAATTTTAGACCCAAGATAAAAAACGTGGCTGTGGTGGCTGTGCATGCGGATATGCCAGCCTTTATCAAGCCTGGCCAAGAATTGGATGTCACCGTTTCAAGCCTTGGTGAAGCGAAAAGCTTGCGCGGCGGCACGCTATTGCAGACTTTCCTTAAAGGTGTCGACGGCAATGTGTACGCTATTGCCCAAGGCAGCTTAGTGGTCAGCGGCTTTAGTGCCGATGGTTTGGATGGTTCTAAAGTTATTCAAAACACGCCAACCGTGGGTCGTATTCCTAACGGCGCGATTGTTGAACGTAGCGTAGCAACACCATTTTCAACTGGCGATTATTTGACGTTCAACTTACGCCGTGCTGATTTTTCTACCGCGCAGCGCTTGGCCGATGCGATTAATGATCTGCTTGGCCCTGATATGGCGCGGCCATTGGATGCAACGTCGATTCAGGTCAGTGCGCCAAGGGATGTATCACAACGGGTATCTTTTTTAGCCACGCTCGAGAATATCGAAGTGGAGCCTGCTGAAGAGTCTGCCAAAGTAATCGTTAATTCGCGTACAGGCACGATTGTGGTAGGGCAGAACGTCAAGTTATTGCCTGCCGCAGTGACTCATGGTGGTTTGACTGTGACCATTGCTGAAGCGACACAGGTCTCTCAACCTAATGCCTTAGCTAATGGGCAAACGACAGTGACGAGCAATAGTACGATTAACGCAACCGAAAGTAATCGCAGGATGTTTATGTTCAATCCTGGTACTACGTTAGATGAGCTAGTGCGAGCCGTAAACTTAGTGGGAGCAGCCCCGTCAGATGTGCTTGCTATCCTCGAGGCATTAAAAGTGGCAGGTGCTTTGCATGGTGAACTTATCATCATCTAATTTCTGTCGGGAAAATCATGGAAAAGCTTTCAAGTTCATCACATTTTCTTGACCTGGGCGGGCTGGATTCCCTGCGTGCTCAGGCTCAGAAAGATGAGAAGGGCGCCTTGAAAAAAGTCGCCCAACAATTTGAAGGTGTTTTTGTACAAATGCTGATGAAGAGCATGCGTGATGCTAACGCAGTATTTGAATCCGACAGCCCACTCAACAGCCAATACACTAAGTTTTATGAGCAAATGCGGGATCAGCAGTTATCCGTCGATTTATCGGATAAAGGTGTGCTGGGCCTTGCAGACATGATGGTGCAGCAATTATCCCCCGAGTCGAGCCAGTTTACACCTGCATCCGTGTTGCGTAATGACGGTGGCATGAAGCTGCAACATGATGCGAAAGCTTTCAACATTCCAGCTCAAGCAACCTCGGGAGCTGAAACTCAAAGCACTGCTGCGCCAGTTGTCGCAGCCCAAGGCGTACCAGCCTCGATTGCGCGCCCAAGCATTGAGGTGGATAACCCCAATGGGGTGACGTCTTCCTTAGATATCGATAAGCCAGAGCGTTTGTTGGCCATAAATACGCCTAAACCTACTTGGTCAGAACAACCCTTATCGCCAATCGAACCTGTGATCAGCGGCCAAATCTTGCCGACGGTGGCATTTAGGGAGACGCAAAAGACCCTTAAGTTTGGTAGCCGTGAAGAATTTTTGGCGACGCTTTATCCCCATGCGGAAAAAGCCGCCAAAGCACTTGGCACTAAACCCGAAGTGTTATTGGCACAATCGGCACTTGAAACTGGTTGGGGTCAAAAAATTGTCCGTGGCAATAATGGCGCGCCTAGCCATAACCTGTTCAATATTAAAGCCGACCGTCGCTGGCAAGGTGATAAGGCTAACGTGAGTACCTTGGAATTTGAGCAGGGTATTGCCGTTAGACAAAAAGCCGATTTCCGTGTGTATGCTGATTTTGAGCACAGTTTTAACGATTTCGTATCCTTTATCGCTGACGGTGAGCGTTATCAAGATGCCAAGAAAGTGGCGGCGTCACCGACTCAGTTTATCCGTGCATTGCAGGATGCTGGCTATGCCACCGATCCTAAATATGCTGAAAAAGTCATTAAAGTCATGCAGTCCATCAGCGAAGAGCTGAAGTCGATACTGCCAGGAGAAGACAAATGATCATTCTTCATAAGACGTTAGTATTGGGGAGTATCGGCTAATGGCTATCGATCTATTAAATATTGCCCGTACCGGCGTACTCGCATCTCAGTCACAGCTGGGGGTGACCAGTAATAACATCGCCAACGCCAATACAGCGGGGTATCACCGACAAGTTGCGACCCAAACCACCTTAGACTCCCAACGTCTTGGAAATGGTTTTTATGGTACTGGTACTTATGTCTCTGATGTAAAACGTATTTATAACGATTACGCTGCGCGCGAGTTGCGTATTGGCCAAACGACTCTGAGTGCAGCAGAGGCCAGCTTTGGCAAGCTAAGTGAGCTAGACCAAATTTTCTCCCAAATTGGCAAAGTGGTACCACAGAGCTTGAACGATTTGTTTTCTGGCCTCAACAGCTTGGCGGATTTACCCGCAGATTTAGGTATTCGTAGCTCAACCTTAAACGATGCTAAACAATTGGCGAGCAGTTTGAACCAAATGCAGTCGACCTTGAATGGGCAACTTAATCAGACCAATGATCAAATCACTGGCATGACTAAGCGCATCAATGAGATCAGTACTGAGCTTGCTAATCTCAACCTTGAATTGATGAAATCACCTAACCAAGATCCGATTTTATTAGATAAGCAAGACGCGCTCGTGCAAGAGCTGAGTCAGTATGCACAGGTGAATGTGATCCCCTTAGAAAATGGCGCCAAGAGCATCATGCTCGGTGGCTCTATTATGTTGGTTTCGGGCGAGATCGCGATGTCAATGAATACGACAACGGGTGACCCTTTCCCTAACGAATTGCAATTGGTATCGACCATTGGCTCACAAAGTGTAAAGGCTGATCCGAGTAAGTTAGGTGGTCAGTTGGGGGCATTGTTTGAATACCGTGACCAAACCTTAATGCCTGCGAGCTTAGAGCTTGATCAATTAGCCTTAGGCGTCGCTGACAGTTTTAATAAGCTACAAGCGCAGGGTATTGATCTTAATGGCCAAGTGGGCGCCGATATCTTTAAAGATATCAATGATCCTTTAATGTCTCTAGGTCGTGTCGGAAGTCTTTCTGGAAATACAGGCAATGCAACCTTAGGTGTCAATATTGACGATACCAGCGCCTTAACGGGTGGCTCATACGAGCTATCTTTCACCGCACCTTCGACCTATGAACTTAGAGATACGCAGACTGGCGCTATCACGCCACTGACTTTAAACGGCACTAAGCTTGAAGGCGGCGCGGGATTCTCGATTGATATTAAAGCCGGAGCCATGGCATCTGGGGATCGATTCGCTATTCGCCCAACAGCTGGAGCGGCGAATGGTATTGAAGTGGTGATGACAGATCCCAAAGGCATTGCCGCTGCTGCGCCTAAAATTACACCTGATGCGGCAAACTCGGGCAATACCCAAGTTAAGTTGACGCAAATTACTAACCGTAATGCTGCAAACTTCCCCGTAACGGGTGGCGAATTGACCATTCAGTTAGATACCACTGCCGTGCCGCCAACCTTTGAAGCCTTCGATGCCAATGGCACATCCCTTGGCGCGCCAGCGGCGTATACGCCACCGAGCATTAGTGCATTTGGCTTTACCTTTGAAGTCGATAGCAGTGCTGCGGCTGCGGGTGACAAGTTTACCTTCGATTTATCCTTTGCCGAAGGGGATAACACTAACGCCTTGGCAATGGCAAAACTCAGTGAAACCAAAGTGATGAATGGCGGTAAATCAACGCTTGCCGATGTGTTTGAACAGACCAAGCAAGATATTGGTAGTCAAACCAAGGCGGCGAGCGTGCGAGTCGATTCTGCAGAGGCCATTTATCAACAGGCTTATGCAAGAGTAGAGAGCGAATCGGGCGTGAACTTAGATGAAGAAGCGGCCAATCTGATGCGTTTCCAACAGGCTTATCAAGCATCTGCGCGGATCATGTCAACCGCTCAGCAAATTTTTGACACTTTATTGACCTCAGTGCGTTAGGAGAAGTGACGATGAGACTATCAACCGCGCAGCTCTTTAATCAAAGCATTAGTAGCGTGCTGCAGAAACAAACTGCAACGAGCAAAGTACTTGAACAACTCAGCAGTGGCAAAAAAGTGAATACCTCAGGGGATGATCCTGTCGCGGCTTTAGGTATCGACAACCTAAATCAACGTAATGCCTTAGTCGATCAATTTATGAAGAATATCGACTATGCCAATAACCGCCTTGCCGTTACAGAAAGCAAATTGGGCAGTGCTGAAGATTTAACCGGTTCTATTCGTGAACAGCTGATGCGTGCTGTCAACGGCACTCTATCTGACTCAGAGCGGCAAATGATTGCCGATGAGATGAAAGATAGTCTTGAAGAATTACTCTCTATTGCCAATAGCAAAGATGAATCGGGTAATTATCTGTTCTCAGGGTTTAGTACTGATAAACAACCTTTCTCTTTTGATAATTCAACTCCACCCAAGATCATATATAGCGGCGATTCAGGGGTTCGAGATAGCTTAGTGCAATCAGGTGTCGCCATCGGAACCAATATTCCTGGCGATCTTGCCTTTATGAAAGCGCCTAATGGTCTTGGTGATTATAGCGTCAATTATTTGGCCAGCCAGCAAGGTGGATTTAACGTTGATACAGCCAAAATAGCCGATCAAGCGACTTATGTGGCTGATACTTATACCTTTAATTTTTCTGATAACGGTTCTGGTGGCGTCAATCTACAGGTGCTTGATTCAGCAAATAATCCAGTTGCAAACGTTGCTAACTTCGATGCGACGAATCCTGTGAGTTTTAATGGCATTGAGGTCAAGATAGACGGAAAACCCAGCGCTGGAGATAGTTTCAGCATGGAACCTCAGGCTGAGGTTAGTATTTTCGACACGATCAGTAATGCGATCGCTTTGATCGAAGATCCAAACGCAGCAAATTCTCCCCAAGGAAAAGCTCAGTTGGCACAGTTATTGAATAATATCGATAGCGGCGTCAATCAGATGAGTTCAGCCAGAAGTGTGGCGGGAAATAATCTGAAAACCGTCGAGCGCTACAAGGATACACATACAGAGGAGAAAGTGGTGAATACTTCAGCACTATCACTTCTGGAAGATTTGGATTATGCGTCAGCGATTACGGAATTTGAAAAGCAGCAGCTTGCATTGAACGCAGTCTCTAACGTGTTTAGTAAGGTGGGTTCTGTTTCCCTGTTTGACTTTATTTAACAGAAAGCAAAGACCTAACCCTCTGTAAGATAAATTGTTAAAAATTTAGCCAAGCTCCAAGCCTTGGCGGTATAACTAGGAAGAGGAACTCAACATGGCTATTACAGTTAATACAAACGTGACTTCGATGAAGGCACAGAAAAATTTAAATACCTCCAATAGTGGTTTAGCAACCTCTATGGAACGTCTATCGAGCGGTCTGCGTATTAACAGTGCTAAAGATGACGCGGCTGGTTTAGCAATTTCTAACCGTTTAAACAGCCAAGTGCGCGGCCTCGATGTGGGTATGCGTAATGCTAACGATGCGATTTCTATTGCTCAAATCGCTGAAGGTGCGATGCAAGAACAAACTAACATGTTGCAGCGTATGCGTGACCTGACCGTACAAGCAGAAAACGGTGCGAATAGCACTGACGACTTGGACGCGTTGCAAAAAGAGATTGATCAATTAGCGTTAGAAATTACTGCAATTGGTGATAGTACTGCATTTGGTAATACTAAATTAATGACAGGTGATTTTTCTGCAGGTAAAACTTTCCAAGTAGGCCACCAAGAAGGTGAGGATATCACGATTTCTGTGGGTACTACGAATGCGGCTAGCTTATCTGTAAATGCTTTATCTGTAGCGAGTTCTGGCGGCCGTTCTACTGCCTTAGCTAATATCGATGCGGCAATTAAAACCATTGATAATCAACGCGCTAACTTAGGTGCTAAGCAAAACCGTTTGGCGTACAACATCAGTAACAGTGCTAATACACAATCGAACGTTGCTGATGCTAAGAGCCGTATTGTAGATGTGGACTTTGCAAAAGAAACCTCTGTAATGACTAAGAATCAGGTATTGCAACAAACGGGTTCTGCGATGCTTGCTCAAGCTAACCAACTACCGCAAGTGGCGTTGTCACTATTGGGCTAAGCTTAAGTTAGCGTATTTTTTGTCGAGTACTTTTGCCTACTTTTTCTAGCTAAGATTAGAAAAGTAGGCAAAGTTTTTTAGTGGGAATTTTTATCTATATGAAAAAAAAGATTTTTTATATAGATAAAAATTTTTGAAAAATAATTCTAAAGATAAAAAAGGTGCGGCCGTTAAATATACTGTAACCACTAAGACCCGCCTGGCTTAAGTAGACAGGCAAGTTTAGACAAGCCAGGTATAAAGAGGAAACGATCATGGCCATTACAGTAAACACAAACGTTACATCTTTAAAAGCGCAAAAGAACTTAAACTCTTCAGCAACCAATTTGGCCACATCAATGGAACGTTTGTCCAGTGGTCTACGTATTAACAGCGCAAAAGACGATGCTGCAGGCTTAGCGATTTCTAACCGCTTAAATAGCCAAGTACGTGGTTTGGATGTGGGTATGCGTAACGCCAACGATGCGATTTCAATCGCCCAGATCTCTGAAGGTGCGATGCAAGAGCAAACTAACATGTTGCAACGTATGCGTGACCTGACTGTTCAAGCAGAAAACGGTGCGAACAGTACTGATGACTTAGCGGCATTACAGAGTGAAATTGACGAACTTGCGTTAGAAATTACCGCAATCGGCGATACTACTGCATTCGGTAGTACCAAGTTACTCGATGGTACCTTCTCAGCAGGTAAAACTTTCCAAGTAGGCCATCAAGAAGGTGAAGATATCACTATTTCTGTAACTGCGACTAACGCTGCAGCGCTTTCAGTAAATGCACTTTCTGTAGCAAGTTCGGCAGGCCGTTCTACTGCGTTAGCGAATATTGACGCGGCAATTAAAACCATTGATAACCAACGCGCTAACTTAGGTGCTAAGCAAAACCGTTTGGCGTACAACATCAGTAACAGTGCTAACACACAAGCTAACGTTGCTGATGCTAAGAGCCGTATTGTAGACGTTGACTTTGCGAAAGAAACGTCGCAAATGACTAAGAACCAAGTGTTACAACAAACAGGTTCAGCGATGTTGGCACAAGCTAACCAATTACCTCAAGTGGCCTTATCACTACTTTAATAACATACTGAAGTATAAGGCTCTAAGGGAGGTTCGGAGACGGATCTCCCTTTGCCACATAAATGGTCATTAAAGTTATAGTGTTTGTTAGGCAGTTAAAGACAAATGCTTAAGATGGTGAGGTATAGCTATGGATATTAATATAGCAAGCACATCAATGGCGGCTTCAAACCGTGTTGATTTGGCTCAAGTACCACTGAAAGCACCTACGGCGGATGTTGAATTAAAACGCGATGCTGCCGTATCTGCGGTTGAACAGTCTACAGAGCAAAGTGCGGCAGAGAATGAACAAAATCCCGGAAAGTTAACTCAAGTGGCTTCTGAGCTTTCTGATATGATGTCAATGATGCGTAAAGGGCTTGCATTTAAAGTTGATGAAAACTCAGGGCAAGCAGTAGTGACAGTCTTGGATAGAGATACTGGCGATGTCATTAGACAGATGCCGAGTGAGGAAGCACTGAAACTAGCGGAAAAACTGTCAGAAGTGACAGGTCTGCTAATGAAAACTGAGGCTTAAATCTCACATTGTAATTTATCCGTTGATGAGTGAGAGGTTTGTATGGCATTAACAGCGACAGGTATGGGTTCGGGTTTAGACATTACTAACATTGTAAAAGTGTTGGTTGATGCTGAAAAAGCGCCCAAAGAAGCGATGTTTAATAAGACGGAAGACAGCATTAAAGCAAAAGTTTCTGCAATGGGAACCTTAAAAAGTGCGCTATCTACGTTTCAAGATGCCGTTAAGAAACTTCAAACTGGTGATGCATTAAATCAACGGAAAATTTCTGTGAGTAGCGACACCTACATAAGTGTTACTGCAGATAAGACGGCTCAAGCGGGTAGTTTTGGGATAAAAGTTGAACAACTTGCAGCCAATCACAAAATTGCTGGGACTAACGTTAGTGACCCTAAGTTACCTGTAGGTGAGGGAAGTTTAGGTTTTGATATCAATGGCAAAAGTTTTTCTGTTGATATCGGAGCAACGGATTCGCTTGCAACAATTGCTAAAAAAGTCAATGAAGCCTCCGATAACACTGGTGTTACTGCTACAGTCATTACGAGTGACGCAGGTAGTCGCTTGGTTTTCAGCTCCAATAAAACAGGTGAAGATAATCAAATAACCCTAACGGCTACTGATACTTCTGGAACGGGTATCACAGATATGTTTGGTACTGGCAACACAACAACATTGCAAGATGCCAAAAACGCTGTGCTTTATATCGATGATCAAAAGGTCACTTCACAAAGTAATGAGGTGAAGAATGCGATTACCGGTGTGACGTTGAATTTAAAAGATGCCGATATAGCAAAGACTACCACGATTAAAATTGAGCAAGATAACGACGCAGTAAAAACCAACGTACAAGCCTTTGTTGATGCCTACAATAGCTTAGCGACAGCAATTGATAAGATGTCTTCTTACGACAAAGATAAGAAAACAGCTGCTGCACTTCAAGGTGATTCAATGATCCGCTCTATTGAATCTCAGCTTAGGAGTATTTCTAGTGAGCGAATACCCACTGAGGATGGCGGCTCAATTGCACTCTATGATATCGGTATTAAAACAGACCGATATGGAAAACTCTCAGTAGATGATACAAAACTCAATAAAGCACTTACTGAAAATATGTCAGGTGTTGAAGCTTTATTTGCAACTCCCGATAAAGGTCTTGCCAATCGATTCTACGAGCTTTCAGATAGTTATGTTAAGGCTAGGGGCTTGATTGCAGATCGGCAAACCAGTTTTACTAATCAGCAGAATCGTTTGGCAGACCAAAGAGAAGCTTTCACCCTGAAAATGGATCAGCTTACTGCACGTTTAACCAAACAATTTAATGCGATGGATTTAGTCGTTGGACAACTGAATCAACAGAGCAGTGGTTTAGTTGATCGATTGAATTCACTTCCTGGTGCGGTTAAAAAGAGCTAAAAAGTTTTCGAAAAAAGGAATAGTGTTGTGAAGCAACTTGATGAGCTCAATAATGCACTAGAGCAAGTGCTAGAACAGTTAAAACGAATTCCTGCAGAAGATGCTCAAACCGACGACTTGGTCTCAAATTTGCAGAGTATGGTAGACGAGCGTCAACTTTTACTCAATGTACTAGTCGCTGATGCCAATATGACGGATGCTAACTATCTTCAGCGTCAGCTTGCATTAACTCAAGACTTTTCTAAAAAGGCGAGTTTGCTCATGGCTGACAGGCAAGCATTATTACATGCGAGCAGTAAGAATAAGCGCCAGATCAGTGTTTATGAGACTATAGATTCAAATAGGTAGGTGTTTATGAGAGGGTCACTGCAATCATATCGTAAGGTTTCACTTGAAAGTGAAATTACTGTAGCTTCCCCGCATCGCATTATTCAGCTGATGTTTGCTGGAGCATTACAACGCTTGGCTCAGA
The DNA here is from genome assembly GCF_004354305.1 of Shewanella decolorationis. Lineage (NCBI taxonomy): Bacteria > Pseudomonadati > Pseudomonadota > Gammaproteobacteria > Alteromonadales > Shewanellaceae > Shewanella > Shewanella decolorationis. Next base: position 1,320,194 of record NZ_CP037898.1, read on the forward strand.
GCCGTTACGCTATCGAACAAAACGATTTAGTCAATAAAGGTATCTATATAAATAAAGCTATCGGTATTATTACCGGATTGAGTAATAGTTTAAATATGGATGCGGGTGGTCAAATCGCGAAAAACCTCAGTGACTTATATGACTTTATGTTGCGCAAAATTTCAGAAGCCAACTTAAATAATGATGTAAAGGCGATTGATGATGTGTGCGATATTTTACGGACAATTAAGGAAGGTTGGGACGCTATTCCTGCCGATAAGCACAATATTTCCTCTCACGCGGAAGCTCGTTAGTCGTCTCTGGTTAAAGTGATAAAAGACGCACTCAGTGCGTCTTTTTTTTGGCTTGTGTCAATTAATTGACTTTGAGCGCTAGAATCACTGCATAAATGAACTAAAATCAATTCAGTTTGGCATAATCCGCATTCGAAGCTTGCTTCTCGACTGCTGATAATACAATATTCATCACAGTAGTGATGGTGGCACAGATTGTTACATTGAATTTGTTAAGCTTTTACAGCAACTAATCATAAATAATTAATGCGAATTGATACCTAATTAGCGCTTTACGGCCTACTGAATGATGCAAACAGATCAACGAATTTTACTTGTCGGAACCCCATCAGAGCGCTTAAGTCGCTTGTGTTGCATTTTTGAATTTTTGGGCGAACAGATCGAAATTATCGCCATCGAAAAATTAAGTGCATGCCTCCAAGATACCCGTTATCGCGCTTTGGTGATCAGCACAGAGACTGTGTCCGTTGACGAATTAAAGTCGCTCGCGAGTCAGTACCCGTGGCAACCCATTTTGTCTTTTGGCAATGTGGGCGAGTTACAGGTTGCAAATATCCTTGGGCAAATTGAAGAGCCATTAAATTACCCACAATTAACAGAGCTACTGCATTTCTGTCAGGTTTATGGGCAAGTCAAACGTCCACAAGTTCCTACCAGCGCTAATCAAACCAAATTATTCCGTAGTTTAGTGGGCCGCAGTGAAGGCATCGCGAATGTTCGTCATTTGATCAGTCAGGTTGCGACATCTGATGCGACGGTGTTGGTGCTCGGGCAGTCGGGCACGGGTAAGGAAGTGGTTGCCCGCAATATCCATTACTTGTCTGAACGTCGTGACGGACCTTTTATTCCAGTTAACTGTGGTGCGATTCCGCCTGAACTACTCGAAAGCGAATTGTTTGGTCATGAGAAGGGCTCTTTTACGGGCGCTATTAGCTCACGTAAGGGCCGTTTTGAGCTTGCCGAAGGTGGTACATTATTTCTCGATGAAATCGGCGATATGCCTTTGCAGATGCAGGTCAAATTACTACGCGTGCTGCAGGAGCGTGTCTTTGAGCGCGTCGGAGGCACTAAAACCATTAACGCCGATGTACGCGTTGTCGCTGCGACTCACAGAGATCTTGAAAGCATGATTAGCAGCAATGAGTTCCGTGAAGATCTTTATTATCGTCTCAACGTCTTTCCGATCGAGATGCCAGCACTAAGCGATCGAAAAGATGACGTGCCTTTACTGTTGCAAGAGCTGGTAAGCCGAGTTTATAACGAAGGCCGTGGCAAAGTTCGATTTACTCAACGGGCGATTGAATCGTTAAAAGAACACGCTTGGTCGGGAAACGTGCGTGAACTGTCTAACCTAGTTGAGCGCTTAACAATTTTATATCCGGGCGGGTTAGTCGATGTGAATGACTTGCCTATCAAGTATCGTCATATCGATGTGCCTGAATACAGTATCGAGCTCAGTGAAGAACAACAGGAACGTGATGCGCTGGCATCTATCTTCACCAGTGAAGAGCCGGTTGAAATCCCTGAGACCCGTTTCCCAAGCGAGTTACCGCCGGAAGGGGTTAACCTTAAGGATCTGTTGGCTGAGCTTGAAATCGATATGATACGCCAAGCGTTAGAACAGCAGGATAACGTGGTTGCGCGCGCCGCCGAAATGCTCGGTATTCGCCGTACTACCTTAGTTGAGAAAATGCGTAAGTACGGAATGACGAAAGAATAGTCATATTCCAGTTGTTTATCCTATTGTTTTACCTATCTAAATTCATTTCTTAATTTGGCATAGAATCTGCAAACACTCCGTCAGAAGCAATTTTTTGACGGAGTGACTATGTCTGCTCATCCACTAGCGCAACTTGAAACATTCAAGCACACTAGCAAACAATGGAACCAACTGCGTGAGGCCGCCAATATGTCCAATCGGATGGAGCATATTTTACAGGCTATGCCCTCTGGCGTGGTGATTTTGAACGGTGACGGTATTGTCACCGATGCCAACCCTGTTGCCGTGGAATTGCTAGAGCAGTCGTTATGCGGCGCCCGCTGGATTGATGTGATCCACACTGCGTTTGCACCGCAGGAAGATGACGGCCATGAGGTGTCATTGCGTAATGGCCGCCGAGTCAAATTGGCGATTACCCCATTAACGCCGGAACCTGGCCAATTAATTGTGCTGACGGATCTGACTGAAACTCGTCTACTGCAAAAGAATCTTTCCCATCTGCAGCGCTTATCAGCCCTCGGCAAAATGGTCGCGACGTTGGCGCATCAGGTGCGTACGCCTCTGTCGGCTGCACTGCTCTATGCTGCGAATCTGGCCAGTCCCAAATTATCGGAATCTGCAAAGGCAAAATTTCAGCAAAAGTTAGTCGATAGACTCAATGAGCTTGAACGCCAAGTTAACGATATGCTGCTGATGGCTAAAGGGCGGCAGGATGAATTGGGTGAGCTGGTTAACCTTGATGAGGTGATTAATACTGTTATTGCGAACTGTGAGCCGATTGTGGCTCAGCGCGGCGCAGCATTGACAGTTACCAATGCCTCCAACGGTTTAATGCTGGCGAATGTGAATGCGCTCAGTTCCGCCGTGAATAATCTGGTGATGAATAGCCTTGAAGCTGGAGCAACGCAGATCCAAATCGTTGCTAATGATATCGGCGAGCAGTTAGCCCTCAATGTGGTCGACAATGGCAAAGGGCTGGATGCCAAGATGCAACAAAAAGTGTTGGAGCCTTTCTTTACCACCAAAACGCAAGGAACGGGCCTTGGCTTAGCCGTTGTGCAGTCAGTGGTGCGCAATCATGGCGGCCAAATCCAATTGAGTTGTATGCCCAATAAAGGTTGCACTGTGTCATTGACATTCCCGCAGGCTAAATCGGCTACTGTGTTGCCGCTGGAGAAACCCTATGTCTGAAGCCAAATTACTCTTAGTCGAAGACGATGCGTCCCTGCGTGAGGCATTGCTCGATACCTTGATGTTGGCGCAATACGACTGTATTGATGTGGCCTCCGGCGAGGAAGCCATTATCGCCTTGAAGCAACATCAGTTCGATTTAGTGATCAGCGATGTGCAGATGCAAGGCATTGGTGGCTTAGGCTTATTAAATTACTTACAGCAACATCACCCCAAGCTGCCAGTGTTATTGATGACGGCATATGCCACCATTGGCAGTGCGGTCAGTGCGATTAAGTTGGGCGCGGTTGATTATTTAGCAAAACCTTTCGCTCCTGAGGTGTTGCTAAACCAAGTTTCCCGCTATTTACCGCTCAAACAAAATAGCGATCAACCAGTCGTTGCCGATGAAAAGAGTCTCGCGCTGTTGTCCTTGGCGCAGCGGGTGGCGGCATCCGATGCCTCTGTGATGATCCTAGGGCCAAGCGGCTCAGGTAAAGAAGTATTAGCCCGTTATATTCATCAGCATAGCAGCCGTGCCGATCAGGCATTTGTGGCCATCAATTGTGCAGCTATTCCCGAAAATATGCTTGAGGCGACCTTATTTGGTTATGAAAAGGGCGCCTTTACCGGTGCTTATCAGGCGTGTCCTGGTAAATTTGAGCAAGCGCAGGGTGGTACTTTATTACTCGATGAAATTTCAGAAATGGATTTGGGACTGCAGGCCAAACTGCTACGCGTGCTACAAGAGCGTGAAGTGGAGCGTTTAGGTGGTCGCAAAACCATTAAGTTAGATGTGCGGGTGCTTGCCACTTCGAATCGAGATTTAAAGGCCGTAGTTGCCGCGGGGCAATTCCGGGAAGATCTCTATTATCGCATAAACGTGTTTCCACTGACCTGGCCCGCATTGAATCAACGACCTGCGGATATTTTGCCCCTAGCTCGGCATTTGCTAGCCAAGCACGCAAAGGCGCTAAATGTGCTGGATTTACCTGAGTTTGATGAGGCTGCTTGTCGTCGTTTACTCAGCCACCGCTGGCCAGGTAATGTGCGCGAGTTAGATAACGTTGTCCAACGCGCGTTAATTTTACGTGCTGGAGCTGTGATTAGCGCCAACGATATTATTATCGATGCCCAAGATGTGCCTCTGTCACCCGATGAAGCCGAATACGCTAATGAGCCTGAAGGTTTAGGTGAAGAGTTGAAGGCGCAGGAGCATGTGATCATTCTCGAAACCCTAGCGCAATGCCAAGGTAGCCGTAAGTTGGTTGCCGAGAAACTCGGGATCAGTGCGCGTACCTTAAGATACAAGATGGCCAGAATGCGCGATATGGGGATTCAATTGCCTAACTAAGGCAGGTTTTGCAACTTATCTAGTACCTTTGCCACTGAGTCACCCTGTGGCAATTTCATATTTGACGATTCCCTAAATTCTTTTTAGCACGGCTAAGTGAAAACTTGGCCGTGCTTTTGCATATCCTGTTTATCTAGAGAGTTTAATCGTCAATAACTCGACGATGGGGAGCACGACATGCAAATTGGCGCGAATTCATTACTGCAGGAAATGCAGTCACTTCAAGGTGAAATCAAACCTTCTTTTGGGATTTCACCCAATAATATTGTGCAGCAAGTGAATAACACCAGCGGTGCTGACTTTGGGCAACTCCTCTCCCAAGCGATTGGTAATGTCAGTGGCTTGCAGTCAACCTCATCAAATCTCGCAACCCGATTAGAAATGGGGGATACTACAGTGAGTCTTTCGGACACTGTTATCGCCCGTGAAAAGGCCAGTGTCGCCTTTGAAGCTACAGTCCAAGTGCGCAATAAGCTCGTTGAAGCTTATAAAGAAATAATGAGCATGCCTGTTTAGGCCAGTGAATAACGAAATTAGCAGGTACGAATCGTGAGCACAGAAATGATTGTTGGATCTAACGCCAGCACAATGGACCAAGGTGTTCAGCAAGAACATAAATCGGGTGTGTTGGGGAATCTAGGCGGTGTGGATATGATGCGCCAGATCACCATGATTTTAGCCCTCGCCATTTGTTTGGCATTAGCGGTGTTTGTCATGATCTGGGCACAGGAGCCTGAGTATCGTCCATTAGGAAAAATGGAGACTCAGGAAATGGTTCAGGTACTTGATGTGCTTGATAAAAATAAAATTAAGTACCAGATAGAAGTCGATGTTGTTAAGGTGCCCGAAGATAAGTATCAAGAAGTAAAAATGATGCTTAGCCGTGCGGGTATCGACAGTGCCGCGGCTTCAAATCAAGATTATCTTAGCCAAGACAGTGGTTTTGGCGTAAGTCAAAGAATGGAGCAAGCTCGCCTGAAGCACAGCCAAGAGGAAAACTTGGCTCGCGCTATCGAACAGCTACAAAGTGTTAGCCGCGCCAAAGTGATTTTAGCGCTACCTAAAGAAAACGTGTTTGCCCGCAATACCTCACAACCCAGTGCGACCGTTGTGATTAACACTCGCCGTGGCGGTTTAGGCCAAGGTGAGGTCGATGCCATTGTGGATATCGTCGCTTCTGCGGTTCAGGGCTTAGAGCCTTCACGGGTCACTGTCACCGATTCTAACGGCCGCTTACTGAATTCAGGCAGCCAAGATGGTGTGTCTGCAAGAGCTCGTCGCGAGCTTGAACTGGTTCAGCAAAAAGAAGCTGAATACCGCACTAAAATTGATTCCATTCTTTCACCCATTCTTGGTCCTGATAATTTCACTTCACAAGTCGATGTAAGTATGGATTTCACCGCGGTTGAGCAAACCGCAAAACGCTTTAACCCTGATTTACCTTCATTACGTAGTGAAATGACGGTTGAGAATAATTCTACAGGGGGGTCCTCTGGCGGTATTCCTGGTGCTTTATCGAATCAGCCTCCGATGGAGTCTAATATTCCGCAGGATGCGACCAAGGCAACAGAAAGTGTGACCGCAGGTAACTCGCACAGAGAAGCGACCCGTAATTTTGAGTTAGACACCACGATCAGCCATACCCGTCAGCAAATTGGCGTTGTACGCCGCGTCAGTGTATCGGTTGCGGTGGACTTTAAACCGGGCGCCGCTGGTGAAAACGGCCAAGTGGCGCGTGTTGCTCGTACCGAGCAAGAGTTAACAAATATCCGTCGTTTATTGGAAGGCGCAGTAGGTTTTAGTGCGCAGCGTGGGGATGTGCTTGAGGTTGTTACAGTTCCCTTTATGGATCAATTGGTTGAAGATGTACCTGCGCCTGAACTTTGGGAGCAACCTTGGTTTTGGCGTGCGGTCAAGTTAGGTGTTGGTGCGTTAGTGATCTTAGTGTTGATCCTTGCGGTAGTTCGTCCAATGCTCAAACGTTTAATCTATCCCGATAGCGTAAATATGCCTGAGGATTCAAGATTGGGTAATGAGTTGGCCGAGATTGAAGACCAATACGCCGCCGATACCTTAGGGATGCTCAATACCAAAGAAGCAGAGTATAGTTATGCCGACGATGGCTCAATTCTTATCCCTAATCTGCATAAAGATGATGATATGATTAAAGCTATCCGTGCGCTTGTGGCTAATGAGCCCGAGCTTTCTACCCAAGTCGTGAAAAACTGGTTACAAGACAATGGCTGAGAATAAATCAAAAGATGCCGCTGAAACTTCAGGCTTTAATGTAAAGGATCTCAGCGGTATCGAAAAAACGGCAATTTTACTGTTAAGTTTGAGTGAAGCCGATGCCGCCTCCATTTTAAAGCACTTAGAACCTAAGCAAGTGCAAAAGGTGGGTATGGCGATGGCGGCCATGGAAGACTTCGGTCAGGAAAAAGTCATCGGGGTACATAAGCTGTTTCTCGATGATATTCAAAAGTATTCTTCGATTGGTTTTAACAGTGAAGAGTTCGTCCGTAAGGCGTTAACCGCGGCTTTAGGTGAAGATAAAGCCGGTAATTTGATTGAACAAATTATCATGGGCAGCGGCGCCAAAGGTTTGGACTCGCTCAAATGGATGGATGCGCGCCAAGTTGCCACTATCATCCAAAATGAACATCCACAGATCCAAACCATTGTTTTATCTTATTTAGAGCCAGACCAAGCGGCGGAGATTTTTGGCCAGTTCCCAGAGAATACCCGCTTAGACTTAATGATGCGTATTGCTAACCTTGAAGAAGTGCAACCTGCGGCATTGCAGGAATTGAACGATATCATGGAGAAACAATTCGCCGGCCAAGGTGGCGCGCAGGCAGCGAAGATGGGCGGCCTAAAAGCGGCGGCCAACATCATGAACTACCTCGATACTGGTATCGAAAGTCAGTTGATGGAAACCATGCGCGAAACCGACGAGGAAATGGCGCAGCAAATCCAAGACTTAATGTTTGTATTCGAAAACCTGATCGATGTAGACGACCGCGGTATCCAAACCTTGCTGCGTGAAGTACAGCAGGATGTATTGATGAAGGCGCTGAAAGGCGCAGACGATCAACTCAAAGACAAAATTCTGGGCAATATGTCAAAACGGGCTGCCGAATTGCTGCGTGACGATTTAGAGGCTATGGGTCCTATCCGGATCAGCGAAGTAGAAATCGCCCAAAAAGAAATTCTGTCAATTGCACGTCGGTTAAGTGACAGCGGTGAAATCATGTTAGGCGGCGGTGGTGGCGATGAGTTCCTCTAATCGGAGTGACAATAGCGACAACAAATTGTCTCATCGGGTGGTGAGCGACGCTGAAATCGAGTTCAGCCATTGGCAATTACCCGATGTAACGGAAACCGAAGACGTGAGTATGTCTAACTTGTTCGGTTACAGCCCGCAACAAGCGCCGAAAACAGTGTCAGCGGAAACCGTTGCCCCGCCGACAATGGCGGAAATCGAAGACATTCGCGCCCAGGCCGAAGAAGAAGGTTTTAACGAAGGCAAGACTCAAGGTTACGCCGAAGGGCTAGAGCAGGGCAGGCTTGAAGGATTAGAGCAAGGCCATACAGAAGGTCTCGCGCAAGGGCATGAGCAGGGCCTCGAAGCTGGGCTTGCCGAAGCCAAATCATTAGTCACTCGCTTTGAAGGGCTGCTGAGTCAGTTTGAAAAGCCACTGCAATTACTCGATGGTGATATTGAGCACTCCTTAATGACACTCGCTATGGCGCTGGCTAAATCGGTGATTGGCCATGAACTTAAGACTCATCCAGAGCAAATCTTATCTGCGCTGCGTTTAGGGGTTGAATCATTGCCGATTAAAGAGCAAAGCGTCAGTATTCGCATGCATCCCGACGATGTCGCTTTGGTTGAACAGCTTTATACCCGTACCCAATTAAACCGTAATCAGTGGCAGTTAGAGGCCGACCCCAGCTTAAATTCGGGAGACTGTATTATCAGCAGCCAACGCTCGTTGGTGGATTTAACCCTATCTTCGCGCATTGATGCGGTCTTTGAGTCCTTACGTAACCAGCAATCCCATTTAAGCCATCAGCAACAACAGCGCCAAGCGGACCTTGACGAGGAAAATTCCGCTAAAATTGCCTCGACCATCGAGTTAGATGACGAAGCTCGAAGCAACCAGCAACAACATGATGGAGAGGAAGATGCAAAATCGCCGCCATCAACTGCTGAATAAGCTGAATCATTGCATCGACAAAGTCCCGCCGTTTCGAGCCGTCGCCAGTGGTCAACTGGTGCGTGTTGTTGGCTTGACCTTAGAAGCGAGTGGTTGTCGAGCTCCCGTTGGTAGCTTGTGCTCCATCGAAACCATGGCGGGAGAGTTGGTAGCCGAAGTTGTCGGTTTCGACGATGAGCTGTTGTATCTGATGCCGATTGAAGAATTACGCGGCGTGTTACCTGGCGCGCGGGTTATTCCCCTCGGTGAGCAGGCGGGGCTCAATGTCGGTTTATCCCTGCTCGGACGAGTGCTCGACGGTAATGGTGTGCCATTAGATGGTCTTGGCGCTTTATCGACTGAGCAACAGGCGCCGAGGCACAGTAACGCTATCAACCCACTTTCTCGCCGTGCGATTACTGAACCACTCGATGTGGGGGTGCGCGCCATCAATGCCATGCTCACCGTTGGTAAGGGCCAACGTATGGGCCTATTTGCTGGCTCAGGTGTGGGTAAGAGTGTGCTACTAGGTATGATGACCCGAGGTACCACGGCCGACATTATTGTAGTGGGGCTGGTAGGTGAGCGTGGTCGCGAAGTTAAAGAATTTATTGAAGAAATCCTCGGGGAAAAGGGCAGAGCACGCTCGGTTGTGGTGGCGGCGCCCGCCGATACCTCACCGCTGATGCGCCTGCGCGCCTGTGAAACCTCGACTCGTATCGCCGAGTATTTTCGGGATTTAGGCTATAACGTATTGTTATTAATGGATAGCTTGACTCGTTACGCCCAGGCGCAGCGGGAAATAGCCTTAGCCGTGGGTGAACCACCGGCGACTAAAGGTTATCCACCTTCGGTATTTGCCAAATTACCGCGTTTAGTTGAACGGGCGGGTAATGGAGGCCCTGGACAGGGTTCTATCACCGCATTTTATACCGTGTTGACCGAGGGCGATGATCAACAGGATCCGATTGCCGATGCTTCTCGGGCGATCCTCGATGGGCATATTGTGCTCTCCCGTGCACTGGCTGATTCTGGGCACTATCCCGCAATCGATATTGAGGCTTCCATTAGCCGTGTGGCTCCAATGGTGATTTCAAACGAGCACTTAGAAGCCATGCGCCGCGTTAAACAGACCTATTCCCTTTATCAGCAGAATAAGGATCTGATTTCGATCGGGGCTTATGCCCAAGGCAGCGATCCGCGAATCGATAACGCCATACGCCTGCAACCTGCGATGAATGCCTTCTTACGGCAGACCATGCGTGATGCCTTTAGTTTTGCCGATAGCCAAGTCATGCTTGGGCAACTCGCGGCGCAATGTAAATAATCGAGACTGTTATGGCGAATGCCGATCCTCTGTTACTGGTATTAAAATTAGCCCTCGATGCAGAGGAGCAAGCAGCATTACTGCTAAAGTCGGCGCAATTAGAGTGTCAAAAGCGACAAAATCAGTTGGATGCACTCAACAATTATCGCTTGGACTACATGAAGCAGATGCAGTCACAGCAAGGTCAAGCCATCAGCGCCAGTCATTATCACCAATTTCACCGTTTTATTCGGCAAATCGATGAGGCGATTGCCCAGCAAAATCGTGTGGTCGCCGATGGTGAGAAGCAAAAAAATTATCGTCAGCAGCATTGGCTCGAGAAGCAAAAGAAACGCAAGGCGGTAGAACTACTCTTAGAGAATAAAGAGAAAAAACGCCAAGCACTTGAGTTGAAGAAAGAGCAAAAGATGACCGATGAATTTGCTTCCCAACAGTTTTTTCGCCGCAATAAACCCTAACCAAAGCTTGCCATTGCTTGTTTAAGTTGTTTCTTAAATCTGTAACCTCCATTTGTTGGCATTTTATTTGCTTGCTTTATACCAGATATGGCAGAAGCCGCATAAATTGACGTTGCCTGAATAGAATTTTCTCGGGCGAATGTTTAGGAGCTGATATGCAACAAATGAACAATATCCTATTAGCGCCAAGCGCGAAAAACGGTGCAAGCTCTGGCAAGACGATGTCACAAGATACTAATAGTGAAGATTTTTCTGTTGCATTGGCATCAGTAACATCTACTTCTACTCCATCAACGAAAACTAGAGTTTCTCAAGAAGCGCCAGTTAAATCGTCACAATCAGAGACGAATGTGGACGAGAGTGATACCGATGATAAAGCCGATATCAACTTAATTTTTGCCCAGATTGGGATGGCAAATGAGATGAAGAAAGCGGCAGCACCGGGTGAAGCTTTGCCGCTTGATGCTGATATCATAGCAACTGAAGATGCAGAACCAGCATCTTCCTTTATATTATCTAGTGCACTTCCTCAAGCCGATGAACCTGTTGATGTACTTCCTCCTGCTGAAGAATCTATAGTTGTAGGCTCTTTTTCTGATGAACTTGCTAGGTTTTCCCAATCAAATGTCACTGATGAAGTCGAAGCTGATGCAACCCTTGCAAAAACAACAAATGGCACAGATAAACCAACAACATCACAAGCTCTTAGCCAATCAATATCTGAGCAAAGTAATAGCCAATCCGCAGCTAAGTTGCCTCAACTCAAAATCGAAGATATTACTGATACAGATAGTGTCGAAGTGGTGCCTTCTGTCGATATTAAAGCTGTGGCATTGGAGGAACCCGATGCTCAAGGTGTTTTAGTTGACGATTCGCAAATGATTGATGATGCATCACTATTAACTGGGAAGCGAACAGAAAAATTTGTTAAACCGCCTGAAAATCATATTTTACCCATTGATGGAGAGCCTATTTTAGGTTCAAAAGAACTAGGTACAAAAGAGATGGAGCTTAGCGGTAAGGTGATGAATATGCCTACACCACGGACCGATACAGCAATGTCACCTCTAGCTATGGATAATCAAGCATCAATCAAAGCTTCTGCTAGCGATGTGGATATATTACAAGTTAATGCAGCTTCTGTTTCGAATGTTAAAGATTCCAATAGCTTAGGATCTGTGAGCATTGACCCTGATCTTGCTACAGAAAATCCTTCCCGAGCTGAAATTTCTGCTGGATTTTTACTAAAGGATGCCAAGTTAGCCGTCAGTCTCGATACACAGCAAGATAGTCGCTTAACGTCGTTCAATACAGACGAATCATCGGGCGTTGAATCTAAACCTGTTGAATTTAAACCTGTATCCTCATTGCATTCTTTGACTACGCAGGTAACAAATCGTCAGGATATTCCACAAGTGCAGCTTTCTTTACGCCAGGGGTTAGAGACACAAAACCAAATGCAGGAAATGATCCAGCGTTTTTCACCCGTGATGAAACAGCAGTTGGTGACTATGGTAAGCCAAGGGATCCAGCAGGCTGAAATTCGGTTAGATCCGCCAGAACTGGGTCATATGCTAGTTAAAGTGCAAGTACATGGCGACCAAACGCAAGTGCAGTTCCATGTTACCCAATCGCAGACCCGCGATGTGGTTGAGCAAGCCATTCCCCGCCTGCGTGAATTATTACAGGAACAAGGTATGCAATTGGCTGACAGTCATGTTTCCCATGGTGACCAAGGTCAACGTCGCGAGGGTGGATTTGGCGAAGCGGGTGGTTCGGGCAGCGGAAATATGGATGATTTCTCGGCAGAAGAGCTAGATTTAGGTTTAAATCAAGCAACTAGTTTAAATTCGGGTATAGATTATTACGCTTAAGAAGGTAACCTATAGTAATAAAGCGGATTATAATCCGCATCGTAATCCATTCCCGCATTTAGCCAATTAAAGAGTACAGAAGATGGCCAAGGAAGAATCATTAGAACTTGAAAGTACCGAAGCGCCTAAAAGTAAAAAGAAGCTATTTATTTTTATTGGGGTCGGTGTTTTAGCTGCCCTACTAATTGGTGGTGCTCTGTGGTTTTTTCTTGGTAGTAGTGATGAAGTACCCGCTGATGCTGAAGGCGCTAAAACCGAAGCAGAGGCGCCTGCTGCGGAACCTGCAATGGCCGCTTATGTGCCTATGCCACGTCCATTTTTGTTCAATCTTCCTGGGCCAGACCGCTCTCGACTTGTCGAAATTAAAGTGCAATTGATGGTTCGAGGCCAAGATGATGACGTGTTGACCCAAAAGCATATTCCATTAATTGAGGATGCGTTGTTAACCACCTTTAGCGGGGCAGATGTGCAAAAACTGAGTACTCAGGCAGGTAAAGACGAATTACGGCAATTAGCGCTCTTGAGTGTACAAAATACCTTGCAATCCGTGACCGGACGTAAAGTGGTTGAAAAAGTACTCTTTACCGGGTTTGTAATGCAATAACCCTTTATCTTCAGCACGTTAAAGAGGCGAAGACAATACTGTGAGTGATTTATTAAGCCAAGACGAAATTGATGCGCTCTTACATGGAGTGGATGACGTCGAAGAGGACAGTGAGCATGATGCCGCGGGGCTGGAAGCTCGCTCCTACGACTTTTCCTCCCAAGACCGTATTGTGCGTGGACGTATGCCCACGCTCGAAATTGTGAATGAGCGTTTTGCCCGCCACTTGCGGATCAGCATGTTCAACATGATGCGTCGTGCGGCCGAAGTGTCGATTAACGGTGTGCAAATGCTTAAGTTTGGTGAGTACGTACATACCTTATTCGTTCCAACCAGTCTGAATATGGTGCGTTTTCATCCCTTAAAAGGTACCGCGCTTATTACCATGGAAGCGCGCTTAGTGTTTATTTTGGTGGATAACTTTTTTGGTGGTGACGGTCGTTTCCATGCCAAGATTGAAGGCCGTGAATTTACCCCAACCGAACGTCGGATTGTGCAACTGTTGCTTAAGATTATCTTTGAAGACTACAAAGATGCTTGGGCACCCGTGATGGATGTGGAGTTTGATTATCTAGACTCCGAAGTAAACCCTGCAATGGCGAACATCGTCAGTCCCACTGAAGTGGTGGTGATTAACTCTTTCCATATCGAGGTTGATGGCGGTGGCGGCGATTTCCATATCACTATGCCGTATTCGATGATTGAACCAATCCGTGAACTGCTCGATGCTGGTGTGCAGAGTGATAAACAAGATACGGATATGCGTTGGTCACAGGCGCTGCATGACGAGATTATGGACGTAAAGGTCGGCTTTGATGCTACAGTCGTTGAGCATGAGCTCACACTCAAAGACGTCATGAACTTTAAGGCAGGGGATATTATTCCTGTTGAACTGCCAGAATACATTATGATGAAAATCGAAGACTTACCGACATATCGCTGTAAAATGGGGCGTTCACGCGATAATTTAGCGCTTAAAGTTTACGAAAAAATCCCACGTCCAGAGACGGTTAAGTCCGAACTGCAATTAGTGACACGTAAAGGCAAAGCCAGAGATATATCAGAATTATAAAGGTGAAGTGAGATGAGTACAGATGACGATTGGGCAGCGGCCATGGCCGAGCAAGCATTGGAAGAAGCAAACGCCATTGATCTTGACGAGCTTGTAGACGAGTCGCAGCCAATTAGTAAGGCCGAAGCCGCCAAACTAGACACCATTTTGGATATTCCTGTGACGATTTCGATGGAAGTCGGTCGCAGCTATATCAGTATTCGTAACCTACTGCAGCTTAACCAAGGTTCTGTAGTGGAGCTGGATAGGGTGGCGGGTGAGCCGCTAGACGTGATGGTTAATGGCACGCTTATCGCCCATGGCGAAGTGGTTGTGGTTAACGATAAGTTTGGTATTCGTTTAACTGACGTGATCAGTCAAACTGAGCGTATCAAAAAACTTAAATAATTTTAAGCCAGTAAGAATAAGCCTGAAGGAAAGAGATGAGCATATCCGTAATTCTCAATGCAGCGTCAGCAGCCCAGGCGAGTATGGCTGAAGTAGCCAACCAAGGTGCAGTGGCAACGACAAAAGTGACCGAGCCATCACAAATGGCGGCAGCGGCGAGTATGCTTGGCGGCCTTATTTTAGTGCTATTGCTCATCTTCGCCTTAGCTTATTTGCTAAGGCGATTTAATTTAGTGCCAACGAATCACAGTGTGCTAAAAACCCTTGCTGTTACATCGCTTGGGCAGAAAGAGCGCCTCGTATTGGTTCAAGTTGGTGAGCAGCAGTATTTACTTGGTGTGAGTGGGCAACAGGTTAATTTAATTGATAAATTAGCCGAGCCTATCGAAATTGAGTCCACTTCCTTTGCGGACAAGCTACGGCAGGCGAAATTAAAACAATGATGAAGTACATACTCACCTTAATTGGGGTTAGTACCCTGTTGTTTGCCGCATCGGTGGGCGCGGCCGATGGTGTATTGCCTGCGGTAACTGTAAAAACCGCCGCCGATGGTTCGACCGAATATTCGGTGACCATGCAGATTCTGTTACTAATGACCTCGCTAAGCTTTATCCCCGCTATGGTCATTATGTTGACGTCCTTTACCCGCATCATTGTAGTACTGTCGATTTTGCGCCAAGCCATTGGTTTACAACAGACACCGTCTAACCAAGTTTTGATTGGCATGAGCCTGTTCATGACCTTTTTCATTATGGCGCCGGTGTTCGACAAAATTTATGACCAAGGGGTAAAACCCTATATCGATGAGCAACTCACGCTGCAACAGGCCTTCGATAAAGGTAAGGAGCCTTTACGGGCATTTATGTTAGGGCAGGTGCGTACCACAGATCTGAAAACCTTTATTGATATCTCGGGGTATCAAAACATTAATTCCCCAGAAGAAGCGCCAATGAGCGTGTTGGTGCCAGCTTTTATCACCAGCGAACTTAAAACCGCCTTTCAAATTGGTTTTATGTTGTTTGTGCCCTTCTTGGTACTCGATCTCGTGGTAGCCAGTATCTTGATGGCCATGGGTATGATGATGCTCTCGCCGATGATTGTCTCTTTACCCTTTAAGATCATGCTATTTGTGCTTGTCGATGGCTGGGGCCTAGTAATGGGCACACTCGCCAATAGCTTTGGTTAGACGAGCGGAGATTCGCGATGACGCCAGAAGCTCTAATCGATATTTTCCGTGAGGCCTTAGCCGTGATTGTCATGATGGTTTCGGCCATCGTGCTGCCGGGGCTTGGTATTGGCTTAATTGTGGCGGTGTTCCAGGCGGCGACCTCAATTAACGAACAGACCTTAAGTTTTCTACCACGATTACTTGTGACCTTGCTAGGTTTAATGTTGATGGGCCATTGGCTAGTGCAAACTCTAATGGATTTCTTTATCGAAATGGTTAACCGCATTCCCCAAGTGGTAGGTTAAGTCCATGGAGCTGCTGCTCGATACCTTAATGCAAACCATAGCCTCTTATATGTGGCCACTGTTTCGAGTGGCCAGCATGTTGATGGTTATGGTGGTGTTTGGTGCCGCAACAACACCGACTCGGGTACGTTTGCTTCTTGCTATAGCTATCACTCTTGCCATTGCGCCGGTATTGCCACCCGTTAAGGATGCCGAACTCTTTTCCTTAAGCGCTGTTTTTATTACCGCTCAGCAAATCATTATTGGGGTCGCCATGGGCTTTGTGACCCAAATGGTGATGCAAACCTTTGTGTTAACGGGTCAGATCATTGGTATGCAAACTAGCTTAGGTTTTGCCTCTATGGTTGATCCGGGCTCTGGTCAACAAACGCCAGTGATAGGTAACTTCTTTTTATTACTCGCGACGCTGATTTTTCTCGCCGTCGATGGACACCTGTTGATGATCCGCATGCTCGTCGCCAGTTTTGAGACCTTACCGATTTCGAATCAAGGATTAACCTTGACAAGTTATCGCTCGCTGGCGGAATGGGGCTCCTATATGTTTGGCGCGGCACTGACTATGTCGCTCTCGGCGATTATTGCCTTACTACTCGTTAACTTATCCTTTGGAGTCATGACCCGCGCCGCGCCGCAGCTGAACATTTTCTCGATAGGTTTCCCCATCACTATGATTGGTGGACTGCTGATTTTATGGTTGACCTTGACTCCCGTGATGGCTCATTTCGAAGAAGTCTGGGCATCGGCACAGCTTTTGCTGTGTGATATTTTAGGGCTTCAGTGTCAAGCCAATGGCATATTCTAATCCGATAGGAACGCGTAATGGCTGAAGAAAGTAGCGGCGAACGCAGCGAGGAACCCACCGGGAGGCGCCTCGAACAGGCGCGAGAAAAAGGGCAGGTAGCCCGTTCAAAGGAGTTAGGTACCGCGACCGTATTACTCTCGGCGGCGACAGGCTTATATATGCTCGGACCTGGAATAGCCAAAGCCCTATCCAACGTATTCGAGCGCGTCTTTACTATGGACCGCGCGGCAATTTTTGATACAAACCAGATGTTTAATGTATGGGGCGTCGTGGGGAGCGAGATTGGCTGGCCGTTACTCAAGATTATGTTACTGATTGTGGTGGTGGCATTTATTGGTAACGTATCCCTTGGCGGGATGAACTTCTCCACTCAAGCCATGATGCCCAAAGCCAGTAAGATGAGCCCGATTGCGGGGTTTAAGCGGATGTTTGGTGTGCAGGCCTTGGTTGAATTAACCAAAGGGATTGCTAAGTTCTCCGTGGTAGCTATTGCCGCTTATTTGCTACTCAGCCATTATTTCAACGATATTCTGCTCCTGTCTGCCGATCATCTCCCCGGTAACGTCCATCATGCGTTGGATTTATTGGTGTGGATGTTTATCCTGCTTTGTTCTTCTGTTTTAGTTATAGTGGTTATCGATGTGCCGTTTCAGATCTGGAACCACAACAAACAACTAAAAATGACTAAGCAGGAAGTCAAAGACGAGTATAAAGATACCGAAGGTAAACCTGAGGTTAAAGGGCGAGTTCGGCAAATGCAGCGTGAGTTAGCGCAGCGGCGCATGATGGCCGAAGTCCCTAATGCGGATGTGATTGTGGTAAACCCTGAGCACTATGCCGTGGCCATTAAATACGATGTAAAGCGTTCTGCTGCGCCTTTTGTTATCGCTAAAGGTGTTGATGATGTTGCATTTAAAATCCGTGAGGTGGCAAGGGCACACAATATTGCCATCGTTTCAGCGCCGCCGCTGGCTCGAGCGATTTATCACACCACTAAGCTTGATCAGCAGATCCCCGAAGGTTTATTTACTGCGGTCGCTCAAGTACTCGCTTATGTATTCCAGTTACGTCAGTATCAAAAAGGGCGTGGCCGTAAACCTATACCCATTCCACTTAATCAACCTATTCCTGACGAACTTAAATATTAGGGGGGTTGACGTTTAAGTAAGTTTTGGACGCCACAACCGCAGCTCCTCGCTGAGGGGAATAACGAGGCATTATTTCGCGTTTAGCGTGCACCAACTTGCCAGAACAAACAAAAATATAATCTCGAAACAACAGTGAATCCTGATAAGCTGTCTCGATATTTCTTAAGGCAATTTCTTTAATCTTTTACTTGGTTGTATAACACATGATGTTGGCGTATTTCTTGCTTTTAGGCTGTTATACGTCAAAGTTTAGGTATCTGTGAATGGATGTTAAAGCCACCCTAGGCCAAGTAAAACAGTTGAGACTGAGCTCTTTCAAGGGGATAGGTACGCCAATGCTAGTGCTTGCTGCATTGGCTATGATTGTGCTGCCTATCCCACCGTTTCTACTCGACGTTCTGTTCTCCTTTAACATAGCCTTAGCTTTGATTGTTCTTCTTGTCGCGATTTATACCGACAGACCCTTAGATTTTGCTGCTTTTCCAACAGTTTTATTAGTTGCGACACTGCTGCGACTCGCGCTTAACGTGGCCTCGACCCGTGTGGTATTACTCGAAGGTCACAATGGTGGTGACGCCGCGGGTAAGGTGATTGAGGCCTTCGGCTCCGTGGTGATTGGCGGTAACTATGCTGTCGGTCTAGTCGTATTTATCATTTTGATTATTATCAACTTTGCCGTTGTCACTAAAGGTGCTGGCCGTATTGCCGAGGTGAGTGCTCGCTTTACCTTAGATGCGATGCCTGGTAAGCAAATGGCCATCGATGCCGATTTAAATGCTGGCATTATTAATCAGGATCAAGCCAGAACCAGACGCGCCGAGGTGACCCGCGAAGCCGATTTCTATGGTGCAATGGACGGTGCGTCTAAGTTTGTGAAGGGCGATGCGATTGCCGGTATTATGATCTTGGTTATCAACATTCTCGGTGGGTTTATTATCGGGATTGTGCAGCATGGTTTGACATTCTCTCAAGCCGTTGAAATTTATACTCTGTTAACCATCGGTGACGGTCTCGTCGCGCAAATCCCTGGTTTATTACTGTCAATCGCCGCGGCGTTGATGGTGACTCGTCAAAATGAATCTGGCGATATGGGGCAGATGCTAATTAGTCAGATGTTTGACAGTCATAAGTCTCTGAGCATCGCTGCGGGCGTATTATTCGTGATGGGCATAGTTCCAGGCATGCCGCATATGGCGTTTTTGGGTTTCGCAGCAATCACTGGCGGAGCCGCATACTTTGTGTATAAACGTAATGAAGCTAAACGCACTAAAGCCCTCGAACAGGTTAAAACGGGTCCAACTGAAAAACTGGATAGAGAGCCAAAAGAACTCAGTTGGGACGATGTACAACATGTTGATACTATCGGTCTGGAAGTGGGATACCGTTTAATTCCATTGGTCGATAAGGGCCAAGGTGGCGAGTTACTAAGTCGGATCAAAGGGGTACGTAAAAAACTTTCGCAAGAACTGGGCTTCTTGGTGCCTGCGGTACATATTCGTGACAATCTCGATTTATCACCCAATGCCTATCGCATTTCATTAATGGGCGTGGTGGTTGGAGAGGCTGATATTCGGCATGACTGCGAACTTGCCATCAACCCTGGCCAAGTTTATGGCAAGCTCGATGGTATCGAGACTCGTGATCCTGCCTTTGGTCTCGAAGCCGTGTGGATTGCCCCTGAGCTGCGTGAACATGCACAAACCTTAGGTTATACCGTGGTGGATGCCGCGACAGTGGTGGCAACCCACATTAGTCAAATATTGACGAATAATGCGGCGAAGCTCTTAGGCTACGAAGAAGTGCAACAACTGATGGATATGCTTGCCAAGCATTCGCCTAAGCTGGTGGATGGCTTTATTCCTGATGTGATGCCGCTCGGAAATGTCGTAAAAGTGATGCAAAACCTATTAAATGAAGGAGTTTCTGTCAGAGACTTGCGTACCATAGTGCAAACTTTGTTAGAATACGGCACTAAGAGTAACGATACAGAAGTGTTAACGGCGGCCGTGCGTATTGCATTGAAGCGCATGATAGTTCAAGAGATCTCCGGTCCTGAACTTGAAATCCCCGTCATAACTTTGGCGCCAGAGTTGGAACAGATGTTGCATCAATCAATGCAAGCAACCGGTGGCGATGGCCCCAATATCGAACCTGGCCTTGCAGAGCGCATGCAGCAATCCTTAGCGGATGCCGCTCAAAAGCAAGAAATGGTTGGTCAACCCGCTATTTTGCTAACGTCAGGTATGTTACGTGCGACACTGTCTCGCTTTGTTAAATATACTATTCCAAATCTCAGAGTGATTTCTTACCAAGAAATCCCCGATGAAAAGCAAATACGCATAGTGTCTGCCGTCGGCCAGTAGAGGACGCATAAGTGAAGATTAAACGTTTTTTTGCCAAAGACATGCGTGCTGCACTGGCCCAAGTGAAGGACACGCTCGGCTCCGATGCCGTGATTATGTCGAATAAAAAAGTGAATGGCGGCATTGAGATTGTGGCCGCCGTTGACTACGACGAGCCAAAAGCGAAAGCGCCTGCAGCTGCACCTACCTTTATGGATGTGAGTGATGATTTAGTGTCACTTGGTGCCAAAGCGCCGATTCGTGCTGAAACTAAGCTTAAACCCTCAGCGCCAGCGGACTCTCTCCAAGCTTTGCTCGAGAAGCAACAAAGTCGTTTAAACCAACAACTCACCCATCAAAAGCAAGACGCGGAGCTGCCAGCGTGGGCACAAGCCTTACAGGCTCCCGCGGCGCAAAAAACTGAGCGCCGTGATATGGGAAATGCTTTCGATAAGAAGCCGCAGGTATCACAGAAGCAAAATGCGGATCTCGAAGCGATGCGTGATGAGTTAGCATCTTTACGCAATCTGCTCACCCATCAAGTGTCTGCGCTGATGACTGAACACAAAAAACGTATCGATCCTGTGGGCGCCATGCTGGAGTCAAAATTATTGGAGGCTGAGTTTTCTCCTGCAGTGGCGAACAAGTTAGCGGCGCTTAGTCAACACTATACTCCGGCAGAATTAGTTCGTGCCTTGCCACAAAGTCTAGCCAATATGCTTGATAATCAAGGTGATGATATCGTTAAGCAAGGCGGTGTTGTGGCGCTGGTTGGCCCAACGGGTGTGGGGAAGACCACATCTTTAGCCAAATTAGCGGCTCGCTTTGCTGCCCATCATGGTGCGGACCAAGTGGCTTTGATTACCACAGATCATTATCGTATTGGCGCGTATGAGCAATTGGCGACTTATGGCAAAATTATGGGATGCCCCGTTAAGCAAGCCCATGATCTTGCTGAGCTAGAGCAAATTCTGTATCAGTTCAGAAATCGCAAGCTAGTATTGATAGATACTGCTGGTATGGGTCAACGAGATATGCGGCTTTACCAGCAACTTGATAATTTAACTGCAAATAGCAGAATACCTATCCGCAGTTATCTGGTACTGTCTGCCACAGGACAGCGCCGCGTGCTGCAAGATGCTGTAAATCACTTTAAACGCATTCCATTATCTGGTGTTGTGCTCACCAAACTTGATGAATCCGTGTCGTTAGCGGGCGCATTAAGTGTGTTGATCCAAAGTGGGTTGCCATTAAGTTATGTTACGGATGGGCAGCGAGTGCCCGAAGATATGAAAGTTGCCGATACTTTACTGCTCGCAGAGCAAGCATTAGCGGCCTTAGAAAACACTGAACAACAATCGTTACCAGACACAGCGTGGTCAGATAATATGACCTGTGCATTTGAGTAGAGTTATGACCCTGGATCAAGCAAGTGGTTTACGTATGATGAATCAACCCTATAACGAAAAAGTGAAAGTAATCGCGGTTACGGGTGGTAAAGGTGGCGTGGGTAAAACCAGTGTATCCATCAATACCGCAGTAGCATTAGCCGAAAAGGGCAAGCGTGTCTTAGTGCTTGATGCCGACCTTGGCTTAGCAAACGTCGATGTCATGTTAGGGATCCGTGCTGAACGTAACCTTTCCCATGTACTCTCAGGCGATGCTGAGCTGGACGACATTATTGTCCGCGGTCCTAAAGGTATTGGCATTGTCCCCGCGACCTCTGGTACTCAGGGTATGGTCGAATTAAGTCCTGCGCAACATGCGGGGTTAATTCGTGCTTTCAGTGAGATGCGTACCCAGTTTGATATTCTTATCGTCGATACCGCGGCGGGGATTTCAGATATGGTGCTCAGTTTCTCCCGTGCGTCACAGGATGTGCTAGTTGTTGTTTGTGACGAGCCAACCTCAATCACTGACGCCTATGCGTTAATCAAAATCCTCAGCCGTGAACACGGCGTCTTCCGCTTTAAAATTGTTGCAAATATGGTGCGTAGTTTGCGCGAAGGTATGGAATTGTTTGCTAAACTCAGTAAAGTGACCGACAGATTTTTAGACGTGGCACTTGAATTAGTGGCAACGATACCGTTTGACGAGAATCTGCGTAAATCGGTACGTAAGCAAAAGCTTGTAGTTGAGGCTTATCCTAAATCTCCTGCAGCGATTGCTTACCATGGTCTAGCGAATAAAATTATGAGCTGGCCAGTACCCCAGCAACCTGGTGGGCATTTGGAGTTTTTCGTTGAGCGATTAGTTCAGCGACCAGATTTTCAAGAGGAAAAAACGAGTGAATAAAGCCGCAGCGTATACTTGTTTAGACAATAAAACGTCAATCGTTGAACAGTATGCACCGTTGGTTAAAAGAATTGCACATCACTTGCTCGCCAGATTACCTGCTTCAGTGCAGCTCGATGACTTGCTTCAAGCGGGGATGATGGGGTTATTAGAAGCATCATCTAAGTTTGATGGCGGTAAAGGTGCAAAGTTTGAAACCTTCGCCGGCATAAGGATCCGTGGTGCCATGTTGGATGAAATCCGTCGTGGCGATTGGGTTCCTCGTTCTGTCCACCGTAATAATCGTCGAATTGCTCATGCCATTGATGAGTTAGAGCAAGTGCTGGGTCGTGATGCACGCGACACAGAAATTGCAGAAAAACTTGATATGACGCTAGATGAGTACCATCATATTCTTAACGATGTTTCTGTTGGTAAAATCATAGGGATAGAGGACTTAGGCGTATCACAGGATATACTTACCACAAGCGATAATGTTAGTGATGGTACGTTTGAAGTGTTGGCAGAGACCCAGTTTCATTCTGCACTTGTAGAGGCAATAAAATTATTGCCCGAAAGAGATGCGCTAGTGCTATCGTTGTACTACGATGAAGCATTGAATTTAAAAGAAATTGGCGCCATTCTTGAGGTAAGCGAATCGCGTGTTAGCCAGATTCTAAGTCAGGCAATGTTGCGACTCAAAGGCAAACTCAAGCATTGGACATAAGTATAATTATTAATTGAGCACTGAATGTCAGCTCACCGGAGGAAACCTTGGACAAGAATATGAAGATTCTCATCGTTGATGACTTTTCGACAATGAGACGGATCATCAAGAACTTGTTGCGAGACTTGGGCTTTAACAACACCCAAGAAGCGGACGATGGCTCAACCGCCTTGCCAATGTTGCAAAAAGGGGATTTTGATTTTGTCGTCACAGACTGGAACATGCCTGGAATGCAGGGGATTGATTTGCTCAAAGCAATTAGAGCAGATGACTCCCTTAAGCATTTACCTGTGCTTATGGTGACCGCTGAAGCAAAACGTGAACAAATTATCGCTGCTGCGCAAGCAGGAGTGAATGGCTACGTCGTTAAACCTTTTACTGCAGCAACTTTAAAAGAGAAGTTAGATAAAATATTCGAACGACTCGCTTAAGCAGGGATGAGCTATGAAGTCACAAACATCAGGGCTCATCACGCTCGAGCAAGCGCAGCGTTTAGTTGAATTATTGAACGCTAATGAACAAACTCAAGCGGATGATTTATTTAGGGAACTCGCTGCTCCACTCCAAAGAGAGCTCTTTGACGAAGTCGGAAAACTGACTCGGCAACTACACAGCGCATTAATGGATTTCCAAATCGATAATCGTTTGATTGAGTTAGCTAATACTGAAATACCCGATGCTAAGGAAAGGCTGAGTTATGTCATTGACATGACGGAGCAAGCTGCAAATAAAACGATGGATGCAGTTGAAGAATGCTTGCCGTTAGCGAATGCATTAACCGCGAATATCCAGCAAGTGATGCCATCTTGGGATAAGTTAATGCGTCGTGAAATTGCACTCGGTGATTTTAAAGTGCTTTGTCACAATGTTCAGCATTTGATGTCGCGTAGTGAACTGGATTCAAACCGATTACGTGAATTGCTCAACCAAATATTGATGGCGCAGGATTTTCAAGACCTGACAGGACAAATGATCCGTCGGGTAATCGATCTAGTGATGGAAGTTGAAAGTAATCTGGTGTCTATGCTGACGGTGTTTGGTGAGCAGCCAATAATTGAGAGTCAGATTACTCAGAAAAATAATATTGAAGCTGAAGGGCCGATAATGAATGCCGAACTTCGTCAAGATGTCGTAACGGGTCAAGACGAGGTGGATGATCTGCTATCGAGTCTGGGTTTCTAACTGGGAGTCAATTTGATGGCCTTTGATGTAGATGAAGAGATACTCCAGGACTTTTTAATTGAGGCGGGGGAAATATTAGAGTTGCTTCAAGAGCAGCTTGTCGCCCTTGAAAATAATCCTGATGATACTGACTTGCTAAATGCCATTTTTAGGGGGTTTCACACCGTAAAAGGCGGCGCAGGGTTCCTTAGTCTGACTCCCATGGTTGATGTCTGCCATGAGGCTGAAAATACATTCGATTTATTACGCACAGGTAAGCGTAGCGTTACCGCTGAGTTAATGGACATCATTCTTCAAGCCGTTGATGCGATAAATACGATGTTTGCTCAAACCCAGCAAGGGGAGCAACAAGAACCTGCCGATCCTGCCTTACTTGCGAAATTGAAAATGCTCAGTTCTGGTGAGCCATTACCTTCAGAAATGGGGCAAGTTAGTGCAGAAGTTGAGCCTGAACCAGAACCAGAACCAGAACCAGAACCAGAACCAGAACCAGAACCGATCATTGAACCTGTTGTCGAGGTTGCTGTTGTTGAGGAAATGCCTGCTGAAAATGGCGCTTCAACCAGCTCTAGTATTGATGAAATTGACGAAGCTGAGTTTGAAGCTTTATTAGATGCCTTGCATGGTTCAGGGAAAGGCCCCGGCGTAACGTCTCCAAAAGTTGAAGCGACTCCAGCGGTTTCAGCAAGTATTAAACCTCAAGCACAACCTGCCAGTGCCAGTGATGATATTACTGACGATGAGTTCGAGGCTCTGCTTGATGAACTTCATGGCTCTGGCAAATTTAGTGGTAAAGTTGAAGCGGCTGCGCCAGTAAAACCTAAGGCTGAAGCCGTGACTCCACCTCCTGCTCCAGTCGATTCTGATGAAATCACAGAGGATGAGTTCGAACGGTTACTGGATGAATTGCATGGAAAAGGCGGTGCTCCTGCTAAACCTATCACCAAAACTGAGCCTGCGAAATCAGTTCAAACTGCTCCTACACCAGTTACGCCTGTCACTCCTAAGGTAAATGTTGCGGCGCCTGCACCTAAGCCGGCAGCGGCAACAGTAAAAACTGAGGTTACAGTTGCTGAAAAAGCGCCTGCCAAAGTGGCGCCTGCAGCTTCTGCTAATGTGCCTCAAGGTGAAACAACCGTTCGGGTTGACACCGCAAGACTTGACCAGATCATGAACATGGTGGGTGAGTTAGTATTGGTGCGTAACCGCTTGGTAAGTTTAGGCATAAGTCGTGATGACGAAGAAATGTCTAAAGCGCTTGCGAATTTGGATTTAGTTACTGCGGACTTGCAAGGCGCAGTGATGAAAACTCGCATGCAGCCTATTAAGAAAGTCTTTGGCCGTTTTCCCCGTGTGGTACGTGACTTAGCCCGTACTCTCAACAAAGAGATCGATTTAGTATTGGTCGGGGAAGAAACTGACTTAGACAAAAACCTTGTTGAAGCGCTTGCAGATCCATTAGTCCACTTAGTGCGTAACTCTGTCGACCATGGTATTGAAATGCCTAGTGACCGTGAGGCGTGTGGAAAACCGAGAACAGGTGTAATTACACTTTCTGCTAGCCAAGAAGGTGACCATATTCTGCTTAAAATCGAAGACGATGGCGCAGGGATGGATCCTGAAAAGTTAAAACAAATAGCAATCAAGCGTGGCGTTTTAGATGAAGACTCCGCAGCTCGAATGACCGATAACGAAGCCTATAATCTGATCTTTGCTCCTGGATTCTCAACCAAGGTCGAAATATCAGATATTTCGGGTCGTGGCGTGGGGATGGACGTAGTTAAAACCCGTATTACCCAGTTGAACGGTACAGTCCATATCGACTCCATGAAAGGTAAGGGCACCATACTTGAGATTAAAGTGCCATTAACCTTGGCAATTATGCCAACACTTATGGTCGATGTGGCTAAACAAGTTTTTGCTCTACCTTTATCCAGTGTTAATGAAATTTTCCACCTCGACCTCACCAAAACTAACATTGTTGACGGGCAACTTACAGTTATAGTTCGCAACAAGGCGGTACCGCTTTTCTATCTAGAGCATTGGTTGCATCGAAATAAGACCAACTTTAAGCATGGAGATAAAAAACACGGCCATGTAGTGATTGTGCAGTTAGGCATTATGCAGATTGGTTTTGTTGTAGATGCGCTGATTGGCCAAGAAGAAGTGGTCATTAAACCGCTTGGTGCTTTATTACATGGTACGCCAGGTATGGCAGGGGCAACGATTACATCCGATGGCGGTATAGCTTTAATTTTGGATGTCCCAGGATTACTAAAGCATTATGCGAAAAATAAAAGTTAGTTTCCAAGCTAAGGAATGGAATGGCCATTAAAGTATTAGTCGTTGATGACTCAAGTTTTTTTAGACGACGTGTTAGTGAAATAGTCAATCAAGATCCTGAACTGGAAGTGATCGCGACGGCCTCTAATGGGGCCGAAGCGGTGAAGATGGCTGCTGAGCTTAACCCCCAAGTGATTACCATGGACATTGAAATGCCAGTCATGGATGGTATTTCAGCTGTGCGCGAGATTATGGCAAAGTGTCCGACTCCCATTTTGATGTTTTCATCGTTAACTCACGATGGTGCAAAAGCAACCTTGGATGCGTTGGATGCGGGCGCTTTGGATTTTTTACCTAAGCGTTTTGAAGATATTGCGACCAATAAAGATGAAGCAATTTTGCTCTTGCAACAAAGAGTGAAAGCTTTAGGTCGCCGTAGGATTTTTCGTCCAATTGTACGCCCTAGTGTTACGCCCGTTACACCCGTTACACCCGTTACGCCACGGTCAAGTTCGGGCGCTGTGCTTGGGAGTGTTGGGACGTCAGCGCCAAACGTTTCGGCGCCAGTTCGTTCTTCACCAGTATCATCCATTCGTGCCAGTGGTAAGCAATACAAGTTGTTGTTAATTGGTACTTCTACAGGTGGACCTGTTGCATTACAAAAAATCCTGACTCAATTCCCTGCAAATTATCCACATCCTATTTTGCTGATTCAGCATATGCCCGCGGCGTTTACCCCAGCGTTTGCGAATCGACTCAATGGCTTGTGTAAAATCGAGGTAAAAGAAGCGGCAAATGGTGATATTTTGCGTCCAGGTTGCGCCTATTTAGCGCCAGGCGGTATGCAAATGATGGTTGAGCGAACCGGCGTGACGGGGCGCATTAAAGTGCTCGCGGGCAGTGCCGAAATGAACTACAAGCCATGTGTTGATATTACATTTGCTTCTGCTTCAAAAGCGTTTGGTGGTGATGTGCTTGCTGTGGTTTTGACAGGAATGGGAGCTGACGGTCGAGAAGGTGCTCGAATGCTTAAAGCCGCTGGTGCAACCATTTGGGCGCAGGATGAAGCGAGCTGTGTAGTTTATGGTATGCCACAAGCGGTGGCTAGTGCAGGAATTGCCACTCAGTCAATTTCATTGGAACACATGGCTGAGTCAATATTAAAAGAGTCGGTACGTGGCTAGTCCCAATTCACACTTAAGCACGAATGTTGTGCTTATAATGGTATTAATGTCGATTGCTATAGTGTGTCTTGGTGCGTTAAGTTTTGATTACCATAGAAAAATTTTAAAGCTGCGTTCAGATGTTAAGCGTTTAGAGTCAACTCAAATCATGCTGATGGTGCCTGATGAACAGGCTCAAGCCATTGCTGATTGGCTTGCTTCGCATCCTGAGCAGACTAAAGCAATGCTCAAAATGGCCGAGCCTGGAGTGCAGACAGCGGTAACGCTTGGGCCTCAAGCGGCGTCCTCTTCAGCAGAGGTACCATCTCTGCTTGATAGAGCTTCAAATGGTAATGCCAAAGCGCAAGCCCAAATGGATTCTGTACCTGATGCATTGCGTTCAGAGACGGCACCGTCTGTTTCAAGGGAAAGCGTGCAGCCTCTGGATAATGCTCCTGTGGTAATTTCTGAGAATGCTGATGGGGTCAAAGTCATTAGTTTACCCAATGGTGGGATTCGAGTGACGACAAGAGAAGGTGAGTAACACAGATGTTACTCTAAATAAGCCTAGCTAATCGCCAAGCTTTAACATTAAAGAGGTCAGTGCTTTGAAGGTCTGGACCATTGCGAATCAAAAAGGTGGGGTGGGTAAAACCACGTCTGTAGCTAGCTTAGCAGGTGCACTTGCTAAGCGGGGCAAACGTGTACTTATGATAGATACCGATCCACACGCCTCGCTTGGTTATTATCTTGGTATTGATTCGGAAGAAGTTCCAGGGTCGCTCTTTGATGTTTTCATCGCACATAAAAACTTAACTCAAGAATTGGTTCAATCACATATCGTACCAACCTTAGTGGATGGCCTAGATTTACTGCCCGCCACTATGGCGCTTGCAACGCTTGACCGGGCATTGGGTCATCAAGAGGGGATGGGGCTTGTGTTGCGTAATTTACTTGCGCTTGTGGCAGATGAATATGATGTAGCCATAGTGGATTGTCCACCCGTGTTGGGGGTACTCATGGTAAATGCGCTCGCGGCAAGCCAGCATATTGTTATTCCTGTGCAAACTGAGTTTCTCGCCATCAAAGGTTTAGAGCGCATGGTGAAGACGATGGAGATTATGGGGAGGTCGAAGAAAACTCGTTACAGTTATACAGTCGTGCCAACGATGTATGATAAGCGGACGAAAGCTTCTCCTGCCGCGCTACAGCTTTTGAGTGAACAATATGGTGACAGCCTTTGGCGAGATGTCATCCCTGTTGATACTAAATTTAGAGATGCAAGTTTGGCACATTTACCTGCTTCGCATTATGCAAGTGGGTGTCGTGGTGTAAAAGCTTACGAAAGATTATTAGATTTTCTTCTAGTTGGGGAGTTTGGTCATGTCAAAATCGGTTGATGAAACTGTTTTTGATTTTTTTGAGTTACTGTTGCACGAAGAGGATAGTGCTCTTGTTGCTTCCCAAGTTAAACCTCAAGAGGGCGTTTCGACATCTTTAGCACTGAAGACAAAGACTGAAGCTCAGCTACTTAATGATGCCATTTTGGCCGATCATGAACAGTCTAAGACACAAGTCAAAAACACTGCTACGCCTGAAGTCCAATTGGCTAAGTCAAAGCCTACGGTTATGGCGACCGCTGAGAGTGCGCCCCCTCTGGTGAATAAACAGGCGTTAGAAAAATTACTTGCGCCTGTGCTGAAAACGGCCAATGTTACAGAGGAGAAACCCGCGGAGGTTGTATCAACACCCGTTAAACCAGTAACACCGATGGTGTCAAAACCTGAGGAAACTGTTGAATCTAGTGTGGTTGAACCTGAACAAATTGAGTCTAACTCGATAACGCCAGAGACGCAGGTTGGTTTTGCACCTCCGAGTGTGACAAAAGATTTGCAAGAAGTGCTCGATGATGAATTTCAAGTACTATTCTTTAAAGTAGCAGGTTTAACATTAGCAGTTCCCTTGGTTAGCCTTGGTGGAATTGTTAAGGTTGAAAGGATTAACCATATCATTGGCCGCCCTTCATGGTTCTTGGGAGTACAAACCCACAGAGAAGAGCAGTTAAATCTTGTTGATACTTGCGCGTGGGTTATGCCAGAAAAATACACTGATAAACTGGCGCAATCGGTAAATTATCAATATCTTGTATTATTAGAAGGCAGTAATTGGGGATTAGCTTGTGAGTCCCTGCTTAATGCCGTAAAGATTAACAAATCGCAAGTAAATTGGCGCAGCAAAGCGGGGAAACGTCCTTGGTTAGCTGGTGTGGTGAAAGAACAAATGTGTGGCATTTTGCACGTTCAAGCTTTAGTTGAAATGCTTGATTCGGGTTTAGGCTGTCAAGACTCCATTGGTTGAGGTAAACATGAAAGATTCAAGAAATGTCGCAGCCGTGGCTGCAAGTAAAGATGATGCTGTATTGCAATGGGTTACCTTTAAGTTAGACAACGAAACTTATGGTATCAATGTAATGCAAGTGCAAGAAGTGCTACGTTACACCGAAATCGCTCCAGTGCCTGGCGCGCCACATTACGTATTAGGGATTATTAACTTACGCGGTAATGTGGTTACGGTTATCGATACTCGCTCTCGTTTTGGTTTACAGTCTGCCGAAGTGGATGACTCAACTCGTATTGTGATCATCGAGGCAGAAAAACAAGTTATTGGCATCTTGGTTGATAGTGTTGCTGAAGTGGTTTATTTACGCCGCTCAGAGATCGATAACGCACCAAATGTCGGAACTGAAGAAAGTGCCAAGTTTATCCAAGGCGTCAGTAACCGCGACAACGAGCTATTGATCTTAGTTGACTTAGACAAGCTTTTATCAGACGAAGAATGGGCTGAGTTAAATCAACTCTAAGCTTGAATTTGTCGGCGGCAGTAAATTCTGCCGCTTTTTATTGTCTATAAAATTGAGTATCGAGTCGTTCTTAAGCTTTGAGCATTATTAAGCTTTGCGGATTTAGCCTTTCGAGATGTGTAGGGATTATGAATGGGCGATGAATTTATAATCGCAGCTTTGGTTTATGTAATTGCGTGTTTGGGATTAGTCCTTTACCTCCAAAAACAATTAAGTAAGTTGCGCAGT
This sequence comes from Shewanella decolorationis, assembly GCF_004354305.1. Classification (NCBI taxonomy): domain Bacteria; kingdom Pseudomonadati; phylum Pseudomonadota; class Gammaproteobacteria; order Alteromonadales; family Shewanellaceae; genus Shewanella; species Shewanella decolorationis. Next base: position 1,351,134 of record NZ_CP037898.1, read on the forward strand.
AAAGTTGAGGCCTTGACAGTTTTAGTGAAGGAAGGTGACCGTCAGCGTGAAAGCTTTAAGCGAGAAATGCAGGAGCTCCGCAGTGGCACAATTGGGATGGGGCGACGTGTAATCGAGCTTGAAAAGCGCTTACATCAGCAATCTGAACGTATTGAAGAGTCTACTCAACAAGACCCTCAAGCTAAACTTTACACTCGTGCGATGAAGATGGTTGCTCTTGGTGCTGGGGTGGATGAGTTAATCAAAGAGTGTGAGCTCCCAAAAGCCGAAGCTGAGTTATTGATCCGTTTACACCGAAAATAATGGCTCATCTAGGGCGGCCTTCGGTCTCTAGAGCGCCACTGCGAGGTGCTGGAATCGACAAGGAGCAAACGACTGCATGGTCAATTTTGTTCAATACCAAATCTGACATTTCCTGCATCCATGTTGGTCGGACTAGTTGGGGAGTAGCCGCTTGTTAATAACATTGCTGGAGCAGTTATTGAGCGATGCTGTGTTTTTCTAGTTGCGAAGCGCTCATGCAGCTAAGCATTTTAGCATCTCTCGTTAAGCCTGCTCTGTTTTAAGCCTTATCGACAATCTTCTTATGCATATTATTCCACTGCTCTGGGAACTTGCCATCTAACATATAGACAAATGCAATGAGTTCTGCGATCAGCAGATAAAGTTCTTTGGGTATTTCTTCACCCAGTTCCAATAGTCGTAAAAAATTGCTGAGATGGGGATCTTGGTGAATATATACCCCTGAGGCTTTGGCGAGGGCGATAATTTCATCTGCTATGAGCCCTTCACCCGATGCGACTACTTTTGGAGCATGTTTCCCGTCATAGCTTAAGGCTACTGCTTGTTGGGTTTTACATTCTTCTGCCATAGATAGACCTCGTTAATTATGCTCTGGTTTTCACAAGAAAATGATCACCAGGGAGTAAGGTAGCAGGAATGGGCGCCAATTGTGTCGATAGTTCACCTGGTGTAAAACCTAGCTGGGATAGTTTTTGTCCAAGTGGGGCTAAAAAGTTATCGACACGACTAAGTAGCTGCTTATTATCCCCTTTAAACTGGATATCTAAAACCTGTTGATGAAACCGTGCAGCGATCAACAAGGGGCCTTGGGCGAGATTAAATTTCAATTGTAAATGCCAGCCCTTATGTTTTTGTTGTTCATCGTTGTCGGCTTCACGCTCGAATTTACCCTCTAATTGTTCATGGCGTTGATTAATCCCATAGGGAAGGGCAAAAAACCATACAAGGTTGCCGTTATTCTCACTACTAGCTTGTTGGTAAAGCTGTAAGCTTGAGGCGAGTTGCCCCATACTTTCTAAGCCACCCGCTTTACTAAATTGATTAAGTTGATGACTGGACAGTCCGATTTTGGCTTGGAGCTGTTCTAAATAATCAGCCAACTTTGCGCTCATACTGTTGTTGCTATTATTCGCTCGAAATCCCAATAACAATTGAAATAGTGAGGTAATTGCACCAGCGTTGAATAGCGTAGAAGCTTGGTTTAGTTGCGGTGTCGCAAGGTTTAACGTGGCTAATCCAAGAATTTGGGCCTTTAGTTCACTTGGGTCGCTCAATTGACCTAAAGGGGATGGGCTTAAATGGGGTAACAATTTTAATAGCTCAGCCGCTAAATTTGTGTTGCTACGCACAAGCATCTGGTCAATAGGTAGCGCGCCAGCCTTAGTAAAGGCTTTTTGAAGCACCTGATTAACCATTGTATTTTCTTCAGTATGTAGCTTGCGAGTATTTGAAATGTCTACTTGTGGCTGCGTTTTAAGGTTCTGGAGTGTCGCATCGCTAGCGAATTCTTTTGTCGATAATCCATTTAGTAAACTTGATACTTTTGCTTGTGGGCCCGTTGAATCAGATTTGTTATTTTGAGTTAACAAAGCATTAGCCATGTTTGTTGCATTCTTGGCCTCTATAGCGGCGCGTTCATTGAGATTTTCCTTGAGTTGAGAGCCAGCTACTTTGGACTCAAGATTTTGAAATTTATTACTTTGCTCCAAATTTTGCTGACCTGTAGTCAGCTTAGGTTCAGTACTAAGCGATAGACTAGCAGTATTATCGGCCTGCTTATTTTTGAACAAAGGGACGTCTGTAGCGTTCCCTACAATTTGAGTCTTTGTTTCGGGTATCACTTCACGTTTAGTTGTTGCGATACTTGCTGAGGCATCCGATTGAGATACCAACCCCTCTAGCTTGCGCAGAAATTGGGTAATAATCTGCACTGGCTCCATTTTGCTCATCACAATATGGGTAGATTGTTTATCAAAAGTGGGAAGCTGAGTTTCATTTATTGGCGCGCCGATTTGTATTTCAAGTTTGCTCAGTATTGGGGTCAACACTAAAATAGGTTTCCCTTGATAAAGCGCGATTTTTGCCTGATATTCTCCGGCGTTAAGCCTTGTGCCAGGATCTTGCTGCACAATTGCGCCGTTAGCGAACTGGAATGTCTTCTCATTAACGATAACGTTTGGAAGCGGGTAGCCTTGTGGGCGAGCTGCAAAGGCGTAGAGTTTTGATTGTTGAATGCCGTTTTGTTGCGCGAGCAAAATAATTGCATCAGGCAGCTTAAGATTGACAGTTGTACCTAATGCAAGGAGTTGATTGGTCTGACTAACTGAGCTTGATTCAGTAGTCTGCGCAGGGATTGGGTTGACAAGTAATTGACTCGCGTTGAGTAAAACCTGGCGTTGAAGTGCATTAACCAGCTTTAAATTATATTCTGTACCGTTTAGAATAATACTGTCGCCTTCGGGGGATAACTGTACTTCAGCAGGGATTGGCCGAAAGTTAGCATTTGGCACATCACTTTGCGCTCCCGCAGTGATTAGTGATGCATTAGTCATTTGACTGAGTGGAATCGGCTCCATATTAGACCCTTGCTAGAATATCTTACGGTACGTTATTTAAAAATTAACAATTGACCAAACGATTTTGCTAAGTAAGCTAATGCGCTTTATGCAAGGCGATTGGATGGTATTTTCTCTGTCATACTGAGTATAAGACTTAGAGTACTAATCCTTTATCGTCACTTGTTAGTCGTCACTTTAACGAAAACTCGTTAACTCGGCAGTACATTTATTTAAGAGAGTAATATGAAGTTGAAATGGATAGGGGTTCTTTTAGGATGTGCCTTACTGCCCAAGGTCTATGGTGCAGAGACTGCTGTACCTGAGACCACTCCAAAGGATACGGCTTCAAATGTAAAAATTACTTACGAAGATCCAAGAGATCCCTTTGAAGGATTTAACCGTGCTATGTGGGACTTTAACTATCTATTTCTAGATAGATACCTGTATCGTCCCGTTGCACATGGTTATAACGACTATATTCCACTTCCTGCCAAAATGGGGGTGAATAACTTTGTTCAGAATTTGGAAGAGCCTAGTAGCGCGGTCAACAATCTGCTGCAAGGTAAGTGGGGATGGGCAGCGAATGCCGGCGGTCGTTTTACCATCAATAGTACTATAGGGTTGCTGGGTGTCTTTGACGTGGCAGATATGATGGGGATGCCGCGTAAACAGGATGAGTTTAACGAAGTATTAGGCTATTACGGTGTACCTAATGGCCCTTACTTCATGGCGCCTTTTGCCGGTCCCTATGTGGTTCGTGAACTCGCATCAGATTGGGTTGATGGTCTATACTTCCCACTATCAGAGCTGACGATATGGCAGTCCGTTGTTAAATGGGGTTTGAAGAGTCTCCATGCGAGAGCATCTGCGATTGACCAAGAAAGGTTAGTTGATAATGCGCTCGATCCATATACCTTCGTGAAGGATGCGTACTTACAACACATGGACTATAAGGTCTATGATGGTAATGTTCCTCAAAAACAAGAAGATGATGAGTTGCTCGATCAATACATGCAGGAACTAGAGTAAGCTTATGAGCTAACTTGGCTGCTAGCGTTAATGTGTAGCCAAGTTATTGCCATATTTAAGATTCTTCCTATGTCATGATTGAATGAAGTTGCAGTAAATGTTACGCAGGAATCTTTATGGCGTTAAATGGTGTTTCTATTCTGTGGGTTGAAGATGATCCCGTCTTTAGACAAATCGTTGCCACCTTCCTTATCGGCCGTGGTGCTGAAGTCGTGCAGGCCTGTGATGGTGAGCAAGGACTCACTAATTTTAAGCAACAGCGATTTGATATTATCTTAGCGGATTTGAGCATGCCCAAACTTGGCGGTTTGGATATGCTCAAAGAAATGAATAAACTAGACCCATTGGTCCCTTCTATTGTCATCTCAGGTAACAATGTGATGGCCGATGTGGTTGAAGCGCTGCGAATCGGTGCATGTGATTATTTGGTTAAGCCCGTATCTGATCTATTCATCATTGAGCAGTCAATTCAGCAAGGTTTACAACGAAGCCAACTTGATGATGTAACGCAGGCAGATTTTGATGCCTTGTCTCATCAAGAACTGAACGATAATTTGTCACTTCTCGAGCAAAGTGTAGAAGCGGCAAAGCAAGTTCAACAACAGCTTTTTCCCGCATCTAACATCAGCTATCCCGCCGCAAAAGTCGATTACAGCTTGTTTAAAAGTAGTGATATCAGCAGCTATTTTATTGACTCCACCATGGTGGGCAGTGATTACCTCATCATGTACATGGCTCATCTCTATCCTGAGGATAATCGCGCGGCATTTGCCTGTGTATTGCTGCGTAGTTTTGTGAATCAAAAACTGAAGAGTTTTCGAAGTGGCCAGAGTAAAACCATCATCGAGCCATTCAATATGTTGAGTTACTTGAATGAGCGCTTAGCTAAGTCTGGTCTAGATATTACCGTTGATATTGTTTACGTCGCGATAGAGTTAACTCGGTATCGAGCCGCGATAGCACAAGCAGGGAAGGGGCTAAGGTGCTATTTACGCAATGATGAAGGTTTAAGCCCACTGGCACTCCCAGAGAGCTTACAGTTGGGAATGTTAGATTGGGGGAAACCGAGTATTCAGTTCCGCACGATATTACCTCACGAGCAACTGTGTATCGCCACCAATGAATCAGCACATAAACAGCAATTATTAGATAATCAATTCAAAGGCCTAGTTTACGATCCCCATTTACCCGCTGGTGGTTTTTTGCAACTCAGTTTGTAATTTTGGGGGGAGGGTTAAGTGGCATGGAAGGCTTAAGGCTTTCGACAGAGCGCCACTATGCCTTCAAGCCTTCGCCTTGCCTAAAGCCCGTTTAACTCCCGCTGAATGAACAGATATTTAATACGATTAGTATTACAAGTTAATAAATAAAAAACGCTGCCAGGTGCAGCGTTTTTTATTATACAGATCAGAGATTAACGCTTAATTGCTTCGTGCTCAGCAGTGACAGCGATTTCATCTTCTAGCGCTTCAGCTTCATTGTGATGCTTACTTTCTGCTCCATGCATCCAATCGACTAACTTATCAGCCATAAAGTATAAGATCACGCCAGAAAGTGCCGCGGTAATGGCAATACCCGAGAAAATAGCCATTGCATTGGCAAGCTGTTCTTCTTTTTCACCGCCATGACCAATAAAGGAACCCACCACACCACCAATTTTGTTTGCTGCGGCCACAAATAGGAACCAAGAACCCATCATTAACGAAGCGATACGAAGTGGAGCTAACTTAGTGACCATAGATAAACCAATAGGTGATAAGCACAGTTCACCCATGGTATGGAAGAAATAAGCACCCACTAACCACCACATGCTTGATTTTGCGGAGGCATCACCACCCATCTCAACAACGGCGCCGATCATAAATAAGAAGCCAACGGCTAACAGCACTAAGCCCAAAGCAAACTTAACAGGCGAATTAGGTTCATTCTTACCTAAACGTACCCAAATTGAGGCTACAACAGGGGCAAAAATCACGATAAACATCGCGTTTAATGATTGGAACCAAGTGGTTGGAACTTCCCAAGTGCCGATCATACGGTCGGTAAAGTCGTTAGTGAACAGGTTCATCAGGCCGCCAGCTTGCTCAAAGCCAGCCCAGAAAATGATGGTAAATAGGCCCATTACCATGATGACTTTAATGCGGTCACGTTCAACTTTAGTGAGTGGCTCTTTACGAACTTCACCTTTTTCTGCCGCTTTTTGCTTTTCAAGCTTAGCTGCGGGAGTTCTACCTATATCACCGAGTAACTTTTGCGCAAACACAAGTTGGATGATCAATGACAGGATCATACCAATACCGGCACAGATAAAGCCGGCTTGGAAATTGCCATCATAAGCGGCAACCACAGAACCTACGATAATACCAGAGAGGAAAGCACCAACGTTGATCCCCATGTAGAAAATGGTGAATGCACCGTCACGGCGGTGGTCTCCTTCTTCGTACAGGTCGCCCACCATGGTAGAAATATTCGGTTTGAACAGGCCGTTACCTAAGATTAACGTGCCTAAGCCAACATAGAAAACTTCAGTTTCCATACCAGGCACCCAAGCATGGGGCGTACCTAAAATAAATTGACCAGCCGCCATTAAAGTACCGCCAATCATAATGGCGCGACGTTGGCCCAGAAAGGTGTCGGCTAACCAACCACCAAGTAATGGTGTCAAGTAAACAAGTCCAGTGAAGGTCCCGTATAACGAAATGGCATCGGCTTGCGTCCAACCTAAACCGTGTCCACCTTCGCTTTGTACTTTATCCACCAAATACAGCACCAAAATGGCACGCATTGCATAATAACTAAAACGTTCCCAGAGTTCTGTTGTAAACAGAAGGAACAGACCTTTGGGATGGCCAAGCATTGTCCCTTGTGGTTTTGCTACGCTCATGAAGTTTCCACCTTAAGCTCGTGATTGCCTGTAGCGCCCCTGAAGCAGGATGATGTCACTACAGAAAATAGTTGTTGCTCTTCTCATTTCTCAACAGTCAATTCCTGATTTAACTTGCCCCTAAAAGCCAAACTAAATTGTTGAATCGCTGAGGTTTACGTATGAGTTATTGTTACGTTCTTATAATAAAAGTAATAATTTGAGCGATAAATGGAATATTTTCGCTAAAATCCCACCTTATATACCCTTTAAAAGTAACTAAAGTCAATTTTGGCTTGCTAACTGGTGAGATTATCTGCAACTTGCCGCCAACACCGATTAATATTGATTTTTCTAATATATCTGACAGCTGTTTAGATACCGAGCAGCAATGCTTTGGGGACTAAAAAACTGCTTCCATCCGTCTTAACAACTTTGCTATCATTGCGGCCCGTGAATGGACGTCACTTAACATAGGGTAGTGAGATTAATAGATGAAGGCATGGTACCTTTTGTACTGTAAACCTCGAAGTGAAGCGAGGGCACAACAAAACTTAGCACTTCAAAATTTAGAGACATACTTACCCATGGTCTCTGAAGAAAAATCTCAACGCGGTCAGAAGCGGATCTGTCGTGTGCCTCTGTTTCCAAACTATTTGTTTATCAATTTCGACCCAAGCCAGACTAGCGTCAAGCAGGTTCACTCTACCCGTGGTGTGAGTCGTATCGTCAATTGCCAAGAAAAAATGACACCAATTGACGACCGCATCATTCACGCCATTCGCATGAAAGAATTAACGCCATCCCTATCAGTTTTAGACAATGAATTAGAGCTAAAAAACGGGGAAAAAATTCGCTTTAAAGATGGTCCGTTTGTTGATTTAGAAGGCATTTTCCAAGAAAAATGTGCAAACAAACGCTGTCACGTTTTATTCAATATTATGGGCCAGATCAATACTCTATCTGTACCGGAACATTCGGTTGAACGGGTGTAATTAGTAACGGGTTTTACTTGCTAAGTAGGATTTTTACTTAGAGTCTTGTAAGACATTTGCTACAGGTCATTTCTACTGGCTAGTAGGAATTGAACTTAAAATATTAACATATTCAGTATGTTATTTTTTGTTTTAACAATCGCGCTTTGCAAATAACAAAGTTTGCATCATAAAAAATCAAACATGAATCGTGTGCAGTTTTTTTGAACAAACGATGTAGTGGTTAGGCAGTACAATGTGCGGCAAGTTTATAGTAGCTAAAAATTCACTATACAACTAAAGTTTTACTTGATTTTACGCTGTTGCAGTATGAGGTTTAACCTTAACTGCAAGTATTAGATTCTGACTCTTAATACTGAGCACTTAGAAGATAATGACAAGCTACCGAATGCTTAGCGTGTGAAGGGAGTACCTTTACATCATTTACATGAACAGTAGACTTCATTGTTAACTGAGTTATTTTTAAAGTATTGAAAAATTTAAATATTCGCAGTGCGAAGGGCAATATAGGGGCCGCAATCTATGGGCGGTAGCGTGCCTGAAAGGCATCGAATGAATAGTTTCATTCGTTAAGCGAACGCCGAAGGCCTCTGGCCGCCACGCGATAGAAGTGTCAGGAACACTTCAAAATTGCTTTAGCAAGCCCGCAGGGTAGAGTATATGGACATACGGAATAATCGGTAGCGTGCCTGAATGAGAAGAAGAACGTTGCTTCGCAACTACTAGGACGCAGCAAAGAGCGCTTCGCTAGCTTGCTCTAGGCCCTAGAATCTAGGACGCTCGCAAGCTCGCACTAGGATCTAAACCTAGGACCTAGAATCCAGGACGACTTTCTGCCTCTAGAACGCCACTGCGTGCCTCTAGAATCTAGCAGGGCGCAGCCCGATCTGCTCTTTCTAGAAGTCGCGTTGCGACGCTCTGCTTTTTTCTGGAAGCGCGCAGTCCGCTCTGCTTTATCATTGTTTTCCATCTTTAACCAATCGGAGATATCTGGTGTTACAACAAATCAAAAAATTCATCATAGTGGGTTTAAGTGCCACGATATTGATGGGCACTCAGGCGCAAGCATTAACGCCCTCTCCGCAGATGATTGAGCAATTTAAACAACTACCTAAATCTGAGCAGGAACGCTTAGCTCGCCAGTACGGTATTGATCCGTCAATGATCACTGGTGGTTCAGCTACATCGACAGTTATTGAAAACCCAACAGTGGTGACGCAACGGGCGGCAACAAACAATGTAGTTGACCAATCCGAAGACGATAAGCTTAATCAAGCCACTAAAACAGAAGCGAAAGTCGAAGCTATTGAAGATAAAAAAGAAAATCAGTTAAAACGTTTTGGCTACGATCTATTTGCTGGTTCGCCTAGTACCTTTGCACCCGTTTCAGATGTGCCAGTGCCTGCAGAATATATGATGGGCCCCGGTGATACCTTAAACGTGCAGCTTTTTGGTAAAGAAAATAACCAGTTCACGTTAACCGTGGGCCGTGACGGCGCTGTGCAATTTCCTAATTTAGGCCCGATTTCGCTAGTTGGGCTAACATTTGCCGAAACACGCGAGCTATTACAACAAAAAATCAGCCAAAGTATGATTGGCATTGAGTCCAACATCACAATGGGTGAGTTACGCTCAATCCGAATTTTTGTGGCGGGGGATGCATACAAACCTGGCTCTTACACTGTGTCGAGTTTATCAACCATTACTCAAGCACTATTCATCTCTGGAGGGGTGAATGAAATCGGTAGCTTGCGTAATATCCAATTAAAACGAGCGGGTAAAACAATAGGTCGCTTAGACTTATATGACTTATTGCTTCGTGGCGATGCTTCGGGAGATATGCGTTTACAATCTGGAGACGTAGTGTTTATCCCATCCGCAGGTGGCAGCGTTAGTGTGATTGGTGAAGTACGTCGCCCTGCGATTTACGAGTTAAAAAATAACGAAACCATGGCCGATGTAATTAATATGGCCAGTGGTTTAAACCCTGGTGCATATCCTAAAGCGAGCACCATTGAACGTTACAGCCGTGAAGCTGTTAAAACCGTTGTAAGTGTTGATTTAACTGAAAATTCGGGCCTGAGCACCATAGCTAAAAATGGCGACCTACTAAATGTGCGCTCAGCTTCAAGCCGGATTGATAATGCTATTACAGTTTCTGGTGCAGTCATCCGTCCTGGTAAATATCAATGGACAAATGGTCTAACGGTTGCTGATTTATTACCTTCAATTTGGGGGGATTTAACCATCTCCGCAGACTTAGATTACAGCCTACTCGTTCGAGAAATTAACCAACGAGGTGATATTGAAGTCGAGCGCATTAATCTCGGTAGAGCCATTGGTGAGCCAAAATCACATTACAATCCTAAGCTAAAGCCACGCGATTCCGTGATTGTATTTGACTATGCCGACCGTGAAGAGCTACTTAAGCCGATTATCAAAAAGCTCAAAGAGCAAAGTCGTTTTGGTGATGCCGCTAAGCTGGTGAATATCAATGGGAATGTTCGCTTTCCTGGTCAATACCCAATAACAGTTAATGCCGATGTAAAAGAGTTGTTAATTGCTGCGGGTGGGCTAGAAGAAGGTGCCTATACCTTATCGGCCGAACTAACACGTCAGCAAGTTTCCGAGCAAAATGGCGTTAAAGTAGAACATGTACAGCTTAGCTTAGAGCGAGTTATGCAAAATGACCCTGCAGCGAATATCAAACTGCAAAGTCGTGACATCTTAACAGTACGTACACTGCCCGATTGGCAAGAAACCCGCTGGGTGACCGTTAAAGGCGAGGTTAAATTCCCAGGCACTTATAGTATTCAGCGTGGCGAAACCTTAAAACAGGTGCTGGCCCGTGCCGGCGGTATGACGGATGATGCCGCACCGCGCAGTGCAGTATTTTTACGTAAATCTATTCAACAAAAAGAACAGCAGGAGCTTTCAAAACTTGCTGATGAATTGCGCCGTGAGATTGCCGCTAAAGCCTTAACCAAAGACACCCCAACGGTGGGTTATAACGACGCACAAATGATGTTAAATCAGTTGGAAAACGTGAAAACGGTTGGTCGTTTGGTTGTCGATATCAATGCGATTGAATTAGGGATCGACAGCGCCGATCTAATGCTTGAAGATGCCGATGCACTCTATATACCTGCAACCAATCAAACCGTATCTGTGATGGGCCAAGTACAGCACCCAAGTACTCATCGCTTTAAACCCGGTTTAACCTATGAGCAGTATTTAGCCTTATCTGGCGGCCCACGTAAACGTGCTGATGAATCACGTACTTACATATTAAAAGCTGATGGCTCTGTTCAAGTACCAGAATCCTCAATGTGGTTTACCGGTGGCAGCTCAATGGAGCCAGGTGACACCATAGTTGTACCATTAGATACAGAATACAAAGATAACTTAACGCTTTGGTCGCAAGTAACAGGCATTATCTACAACACCGCGGTAGCAGTGTCAGCGATATCGGGGATATAACGCCACGGTGTGGCAAGAATCTAGGGCGTTGCTTCGCAACTGCTAGGACGCAGCAAAAAGCGCTGCTCTAGAACGCCACTACGTGGCTCTAGAATCTAGAAGTTGTGTAGCGACGCTCTGCTTTTCCTCGATTCTCGCGACTGAAAGGAGCTCTTATGCGATTCGAACAACTGGATGTTTGGAAAAGAGCTTCGAGATTATCTTGTCAAATATATCAAGTGACAGAATCAGTAAGTAATTGGGGTTTTAAAGATCAAATAACCCGTTCAGGATTATCTGTCCCTTCAAATATTGCTGACAAAAGTGCAGGAGCAACTTTTGAACGATGTGACTTTAGCATCTGCCTAGAAGAGGTGAGGTACATGGATGTACCGAGTAAGGTGAAGAGCGTGAAACACTAAAAGATCAAATTCGCTTTTTGTACTATGCCAAAGGCTCTCTAGGAGAGCTAGTCACCCAACTTTATATAGGTATTGAAGTTGGAAATTTGGCAAAGAAACCCGCGTTACTTATGGTTCAAGAAGCAAAAGAATTAGCCAAAATCTTAGGTGCAATTATCAAACAAAAGCAAAGTAAGAGTAAAAGCTAAGAAGAACGCGGCAAAGGCCGCTGCTCTAGAACGCCACTACGTGGCTCTAGATTCTAGAAGGAGCGAAGTGACGCTCTGTTTTTTTCTAGCAGCGCAGCGCTCTAGCAGGGCGCAGCCCGCTCTGCTTTAAGCTTTTTGCCTTTATAGAAGCGCAGCACTCTCGCCGCGCAGCGTACTAGAATCTAGAACCTGAAGAACCAATGAATACACAAATTACTCAAAATCCAAACACATACCAATCCGACGCCAGATTCCCCCAAGTGCAAGACGACGAAATTGATCTTCGAGAGCTTTTTGCCGTTATCTGGCAAGGCAAATGGCGCATAATCGCCATCACTATGGTTTTTGCCATTGCCTCTGTTGGCCTAGCGCTCTATTTACCCAATATCTATAAATCCGAAGCTTTGTTGGCACCCGCATCAGAGGAACAAGGTGGCGGTTTAAGTGCTTTAGCCTCGCAGTTTGGTGGGCTAGCCAGTCTTGCAGGGGTTAATCTCGGCGGTAAAGGTGGTACTGATAAAACCCAGCTTGCAATTGAAGTATTAAAATCCCGCCAATTTACCAGTGAGTTTATTCAAAAGCACAATATACTTGCCGATTTAATGGCGGCAAAAAAATGGGATCAGGATACGGATAAAATTATCTACGACCCTGAGCTATATGACGAGCAAACCAATACTTGGGTGCGCGATGTCGAACCTCCATTTAAGCCTGAACCGTCAATGCAAGAGGCCTATAAAGTATTTAGTAAAATCATCGCAGTGAATAAAGATAAAGAATCTGGCATGGTGACCATTTCATTAGAGCATTTATCGCCAACCGTTGCTCAGCAATGGGTCACTTGGTTAATCCAAGATATTAATAAAGTGATGAAAGATCGCGATGTCGCTGAAGCACACCGCAGTACTGAGTTTTTAAATCAACAAATCGCCTTAACCAATGTCGCCGATATTAAAACCGTACTTTACAAATTGATTGAAGAGCAGGCAAAAACCATCATGTTTGCCGAAGTTCGCGATGAATACGTATTTAAAACTATCGATCCCGCATTAGCGTCTGAAGAAAAGGCAAAACCCAAACGTGCATTAATTTGCGTTTTAGGCACCATGCTCGGCGGTATGTTAGGGGTGATGTTAGTGCTGGTAAGGCATTTTATGAGAAAAGAACAAAACTAGAATCTAGATTGTGGACGGCCTTCGGCCTCTAGGACCTAGAATCTTTCTCTTATGGGATAGCAAAGATACAGCTGTCTCAAAGTGGACAAAAAGTGTCTCAGCTTGGTTTGGAAGGCTGGGGTTAAAGATAAATTAGTGTGGATTAAGTATGAATGTAAAAGCGCTAAATACCCCACTATCTGAGCTTGGAGAAGGGATATACATAGATAAAAAACTATGTATTCTTTACTGGGTTGATATCAATAAAAGTATACTATACCAGTATGATATTAAAGCAGATCAGTTAGTGAAAACTTTCTACCTAGTTGATAATCCAAGTTGTATTCTTTCGGCATCTTACGATTCATTAATTTATGTTGATAGAACTGGCGTTAAACGTTTAGATCTTAAAGGTGGAGCTGTCACAGTTTTGAGCACTCATCCTTTTCATAACTCTGAACTTTTTAGAGCCAACGATGGGACGTTATTGAGTGATGGAGGCTTACTTTATGGGACTATGTCTTTTATACCAGAAAATAGTCCAGGTAAAATTTATTACCGAGATTGCTATGGAATCACGTCATCCTATGAATTAGGTATTCATATTCCAAATACATTTACTCAAATTGGTAATAATATTTTAATTTCTGACTCGTTGAAGAAATGTATTTATGCGTTAGAAATAACATCTTTGCAAGATGGTATAGTAGAGTTGAAAGAATGGAAAGATTTATCAACATTTGAATATACTCCTGATGGTGGGTGTCTTTCTTATAAAGGGAACTTGCATATAGCATTGTGGAATGGTGCTGCTGTTGCTATTTTTAACAAACATGGAGAAATGTTGAAACTAATTAAAGTCCCTGTTTTAAAACCTACGAATTGTGAAATTTATAATAATAGATGGTTGTATGTTACTAGTGCTCGAGAAGGTATGACTGCTGCACAATTAAAGCAATATCCATTGTCAGGTAATACCTTAGTTGTTGATTTAGGTGATAATTATGAGTACTAATCCTTTAGTGAGTATCGTAATTCGAACTCTAAACGAAGAAAAGCATATAGAAGAGCTCTTAGAGGCTATTAGTTTACAAGATACTACCGAATTTGAAATTGAAACTGTGATTATTGATTCCGGTTCGACTGACAAAACATTAGATATTGCAAAAACATACGGATGTCGCATCACTTTTATTAAGAAAGAGGACTTTACTTTTGGGAAGTCACTAAATGATGGTTGTGAATTCGCTAATGGTGATTATTTAGTATTTATTAGTGGTCACTGTATTCCCGTAGACAACTATTGGCTTAGAAATTTGGTTAGACCACTTACTAGTAAGTGCTGCTACACATATGGTAGACAATTAGGTAGAGATACAACGAAATTTAGTGAGCGTCAGCTTTTTGAAAAATACTTTCCCGATCAATCTCGAATCCCACAAGTAGGTTTTTTTTGTAATAACGCAAACTCAGCTATTCGTAGAGATGCTTGGTTGTCACACCGTTTTAATGAAGAATTGACTGGCTGTGAAGATATGTATCTTGCCAAACTTCTGGTTGATTCAGGACAGAAAATAGGTTACGTATCTGATGCAGCAGTCTATCATATTCATGATGAGACTTGGAATAAGGTTAAAGTAAGGTATGAGCGTGAAGCTATTGCATTACAACAAATTATGCCACAAGTTCAATTAAGTTTATTCGATATGGTTAGCTTCATTTTTGTGGCTATTGTTAAAGATATTAGAAAAGCTATTGTATTAGGGGTTCTTAAACACGAAATAAAATCTATAATTTTTTTTAGATGTTGTCAGTACTATGGCGCATATATAGGTAATAGTAATCATAGAAAATTATCTCAGGCCATGAAATTAAAGTATTTTTATCCAAGAATCACAGACATGAATGTATCTTCTAATTCAGAAAGTATTACAGGTGTTAAAAATGAAAAGTAAAATTGTTGCATTATTACCTATGAAGGCAAATAGTACTCGAGTTAAAGGGAAAAATTTTAAAGATTTTTGTGGAAAACCACTTTTTAAATGGATTCTTGATAGTTTGTTGGCTGTAAATGAAATCGATCTAATTGTTATAAATACTGATGCTAAAGAAATTTTACTTGAAAATGGACTGGTTGAATCTGAAAGAGTTATAATTCGCCAAAGGAAAAAAGAAATTTGTGGTGATGATGTTTCGATGAACTTAGTTTTAGCTGATGATATCGAAAATATTACTGCTGATATATACTTGATGACTCATACAACTAATCCTCTTTTATCCTCTGATACAATTAGCAGAGCAATAAAACAATATAAAGAGGCATTGTCTGCTAATAGAGCAGATTCGCTTTTTACGGTAAATAAAGTTCAGACTCGTTTTTATACAGGGGAGTGTATTGCTATAAATCATGATCCTAATAATCTTATACCTACACAAAATTTAGAGCCATGGTATGAGGAAAATTCTAACTTATATTTGTTTAATCGCAAAAGTTTCTCGGCAACTAAGGCTAGAATTGGAATAAAGCCAGAGATGATGGTTTCACCTGCGTTGGAATGCTCAGATATTGATACCCCAGATGATTGGGATAGAGCTGTTGTGATGACTCATTATATGTTAGAAAAGGGTTTGGTTAAGGCATAAGCATGGTAATAAACATGAAAAAAGTATTAGTAACTTGTCCGCCAATGTTGGGTATGTTTGAAGAGTTTGTTGAGCCAGCAAAATCTTTAGGAATTGAGCTAGTTGCAGCTAAAACAACACAGGTTTTATCTGAAAAAGAATTGATGGAGTTGTTACCAGCGTATGATGGATGGATCATTGGTGACGACCCCGCAACTAAACAGGTATTTGAGGCTGGTGTTAAAGGGCAACTTAAAGCTGCGGTAAAATGGGGAATCGGCGTAGATAATGTTGATTTTGCTGCCTGTAAAGAGTTGGATATCCCGATAATAAATACACCTAATATGTTTGGTGGTGAGGTCGCTGATGTCGGAATGGCATTATTATTAGGCTTAGCGAGACAAACACACTTTATCGACCGTGAAATAAGGAATAATTTTAGTTGGCCAAAACCAGCGGGGATGAGCATCTCTGGAAAAAAAGTAGGTGTTGTAGGATTCGGTGATATAGGTGAAAGTCTAATTAAGCGTCTAGGAGGTTTTGACGTGGACGTCACCGTTTATGATCCTGGAGTAGAGGGAAATAAGGGCTATGAGTATGTCACTAGAGTGGACTTTCCTAATGGAGTAGAACAACTTGATTTTCTTGTATTTACTTGTTCGTTAAACAAACATAATTATCACATGCTTAACGCCAACGTTTTAAGTAAACTGAAACAAGGAGTTATGATTGTGAATGTTGCAAGAGGTCCGCTGATTGATGAAGCTGCGTTAATTGATGCATTGCAACGCGGCCATGTTGCTGCTGCTGGTTTGGATGTATTTGAAGTGGAGCCGTTGCCTAAAGACTCTCCGTTGCGCAACATGTCTCAGTGTATTTTTGGATCCCATAACGGCAGCAACACAAAAGAAGGTGTTCGACGTGCGACATTCAAAGCATTGAAGCACATTGCAGATTTTTTAAGTACTAAATAGTATCTTTTACTTTTTATTCCAGAGAAATAGAACTCAATGCAATGTAAAAATACAAACTCAAAGTGGGCATTAATTACTGGTTCATCAGGTGGAATTGGAAAGGCACTTGTTAATGAGTATATTAATGCAGACTATAATGTTATAGCAACCGATTTAAAATATTCTAATGAATCTATGGATAATGTTATATTTATCCAGCTGGATTTAGAAAAGTTCGTTTTGGATGAAGTATATGCTGTTGAGTTCTTAAATAAAGTTAAGCAAGCTACTTCTGGAAGAGGGATTTCTACTTTAGTGAATAATGCCGCAGTGCAAATAATTGAGAATGTAGAAAAACTGACAAGAAAACAATGGAATGAGAGTGTAAATGTTAATTTATTTGCACCTTTTTTTCTTTCCCAAATATTTATTGATGATCTGGAAAAAAATTCAGGTTCTATAGTGAATATAAGTAGTATTCATGCGACACAAACTAAAAAGCGGTTTGTTGCTTATGCAACAACCAAAGCTGCGCTAAGCGCTATGACACGTAATATGGTGTTAGATTTAGGTTCTAAAATAAGAATTAATGCAATTGAACCAGCAGCTATCGAAACAGATATGCTGAAAGCTGGCTTTGAAGGTAAGGCAGATAAGTATAGAGAATTACAGTCTTTCCACCCAATCGGGAGAGTAGGCACTCCTTCAGAAGTTGCTGAGTTAGCAGTTTTTTTATCATCGGATAGCGCTGGTTTTGTTCAAGGAGCATGTATAAGTGCAAGTGGTGGTATCCAAGGTTGTTTGAGTGACCCAATATGAAAAGAAACATAGTCAAATTTATTAATTATTTCTTTAGGTTGTTATTTAAACTTAGGTGTTTTTTTTATAGTAAAAAAAATAGTACATTACTTCTATACACTGATTCTAGAGGTACAATAGTTGAGACTTTTTATAAGCAAAGAAATCCATTTTTCTCATATTTAAAATTCTTCGATGAGTATAAAGTTTCATACCAATTCTGTCCTCATAAATTTACGAGTATACTAGATTTTTTAAATTTTTATGAAAATTGCAATTTTAAATTTGACATCATACTACTACATTGCGGGATAGTTGATTTTGCACCTAGACCAGTTTCATCTTATGAAAGTATGCTGAAGGAAAAAAAAGAGTTTTTGATTAAGCGAGGATGGTTACACTATTTTGAAGATAGAAAGGATTTTCTATGTGACTATGAGGGAGAAAAAACACTTCAATTCATGTCGATTGACTTCTTGAATAATGAAATTATACCCGAATTGAAGAAGATTAATAATTTGATATATATAGGTATAAACCCTGTTTTACATGACTGGATAGGTAATTACTGGAGAGCCAGACCTTCTTGTATTAACTTACAGCTTAATCAAAATGAATTGATGATGAAAGAATTGACTCACTTCATTAGTCTCAGTGACTGGAGTGCGCAAGAAATTAAATTATATACAGTAGATAATGTTCATTATAATAAAAAAGGATTGGAATACATTGGGAGTGAAGTGTTAAAAAGGATGAATGCTCTGTGACGCATTAGTCTATTTTACTATATTTAGGACTAATAATGTATAAAACTGATATTTATTTTGTTGTCATGTTTTTAATTTTATTGAATTTTGCTTTAACTTACATTAGAATTTTTTATGTTGATTAATCTAATAAAGTATGCTTTTAGCGAGGGTATTGCTAAGCTAGCCCCTTTTTTTACGACTCTCTATGTTGCAAAAAATCTTTCTGCTGATGAGTTTGGTCGCTACAGTTTAATATTTGTTGTTTATGAATTATGTTTTATATTAATCACATTCAATATACAGGCGACTACAAGAATTGATTACTTTAAATTAAGACGGATGCGTTTTTTGGCGAGTAAAAGAGAGCATGTGTTAATTTCATTATTGCTTGCTTTTTTTTTGTTCATTATTTCTTTGACTTTTAGTTCAGAAGACCAATATATATTTGTAATTTTAATTTTATCTTCTTTTGTTCGTTGCATATCTATTTTTCATTTGTCTATTTTTCAGTGCGAAAAAAAATCATCTTCTTATGTAACTTCAAATTTAGTTTTCACTATAAGTATATCTATTTTTACTATAATTTTTGTTTCGTTAGGATTTAGCTATTTTAGTTGGCTTTATAGTTTGTTATTAGCAAGTTTAATTCAATTGTTGATAAGTTCTGCTTTGTTCAGCTATAAAAGAACTTTATTGTTTTTATCTTTCAGTCGTATTAATCTTAATTCACTAAAGTCGACATTTATTATAGCTCTATTTTTTTTACCGCAGGCATTAGGTTGGTGGTTAAAGCTTGGTGCCGACCGATGGATTATAGAGCGTAAACTCGGCACCGCTACATTAGGTCAGTACTCGCTAGCATTTCAGTTCTCTTCTATTCTAATTATTGCTGCAACGGTTATGAATTTAGTTCTAGTTCCTGAACTTAATTCATGCCTGAAAAATAGTAATTTAAAGCGTATTAAATATATAATTACACCTGCTTGTTTTCTGCTAGTTATTTTAGCAATTCTAATTTATTTTGTAGCTAGTCAAGTAGTTGTTTCATTTTATAATTCCGATTATCTTGATAGCATTATTTATTTGAAATTATTGGTCTTTCCTTTTCTTATTCAATCATTTATTTTGATTTTTAGTAATATTCTTTACTATTTGGGGAGTGGACCATTTATGGCAAAGCTTATATTATTAGCGTTTTCAGTTCAAATAGCTGTTAACTATTTTTATGCTGATAAATTTGGTGTTAATGGAATGATTTTAATATCTTTTTTTGCGAATATGTTTGTATTAAGTTTAATTGTTTTTAAATCTATAATTGAGCTAAAAGCAAGGTTAAAAATGTGAGTTGCATTTAATTATCCAATCTTGTAGGAACGAGTATTTTGAAAGCTTCAAATTTGGAATTACTTGCTTTTCAATTTTTTATTTCTGTAGTTGTTTTAAGTTATTCATGGACTCCTATTGCTTTTTTTTGTGTCCCTATTTTTTTGATAGTATCTTTCAGTGTTCTAAAGTTAAGAGTTTTAAATTATGTTTTTTTCTTGTATATAGTATTAATAGCATTAATTTTTTATACTCTTTCAAAGCAAAATTTATATATCGAATGGGCCAGAAACCTACTGTTTGTGCCATTAATTATTATTTCCTACATTTTGGGTGAATGGCTCACATTGCACAATGATAAACTTAGGTTTGTTGTTTCTTGTTTTTTTGTTTCTTCATTAACTGTTGTTTTATATACTTTTTTAATTTCTGTGCCGTCTGATATTGCTTTGTTTATAGGTGATAGAAGGGGATATATGGCGAGGGAATACTTGTTATTTGGTCGTTTTTATGATTTTTCATTAGGAGTAACGCACTTAAATTTGTATATCAATTTCTGCGTGGTTATTATTTTTGTGGCAATAATCAATTATGGTGTACGACTGAGGTATATCCTCGGATTATTATGCTTAACTATGTTAGGAATATTTACTCAGTCACGCTCGCCATTATTGTTCTTCATTATTATTTGTTGTTTTTATTTTTTATATAGCTTTAAATGTTCAAGAGATAAAACGCAATATTTAATTGTTTTGTTTTTTTCCCTTTTATGCTTATCAATAGTTACGATCCCACTATCTTTATTTTCTGATATTTTAATGTCATCAAATAGATTGTCTTCTGATGGCGTAACTGATTTATCAAGGTTTATTTTTTTCGCCAAGGGATGGGAGCATATGACACTTCAGCCTTGGGGGAACTCTTTACTTTATACTGATGCCACAATGCCATTACTTAATTATCATAATACATTTTTATCAATAGGGAACCGAATAGCTTATTTGGCTTTTTATATTTTTATCCTTCTATTTATAAGCTGTTACTTTTATATTAATAGAATTTGTGATGCAAAGTTGAGGTTTTCATTATTACTGTTATTATATTATTGCTTGCATAATTTCATGATTGAAGATGTTGTCAAATTCGATGCTTTTGTTTTATTTGTTTTTCTTATTCTTGTTTCATATGTTAGGCGGATTGTTTTTTTAGAAAAAAGGTGTGAGAATGAAATTAGGTAAAATGACTGTGCCAGTGGATATTCTCACTGCTAATTATAATAATGCAAAGTATTTGGATGATTTTTTTGAAAGTATATACAACTCAACTGTTTGGCCTGAGCGAATTATTTTTGTTGATGATAAATCTACAGATCAATCTTTAGCTTTAGTGGATAGTTGGATTTCAAAATTGCCGCAAATTCTTGTGATAAAATTACCATCAAACATTGGATTTGCTAATGCATTAAATGAAGGATATAAACATATAATTTCCGATTATGTTGCTAGAATTGACCCAGATGATATTTTAGAATCTATGCGGCTTGAAAAGCAGTTTAGATTCTTCTCTGAAAATAATGTTGATGTTGTAGGGTCTAATGTCAGTTATTTTTTTGATAATGATTACAAAGTGATTAATTCTTCAAATTTTCCATTGTTACATGAAAAAATTAGCTCAAGGTATTTTGAGGGTAATCATGGAGTTTGTCATGGTTCAGTCATGGTCAAAAAAAAATGTTTAGATAAAGAATTATATAGACAAGAGTTTGTTCCAGCTGAAGAATATGATATTTTTTCTCGATTTCTGAAAAGAGGATATGTTTTTGCAAATTTGAATGAAGCCTTGACACGTGTTAGAATTCACTCCTCGAGTGTATCAAATAATATGCCTTATACTACAATCGAGAAAACATTTGAATTAAGATTTTTGATTTGGGGGATTCAAACCCCAAGAATGGTCATTTTAAAGGAATATATTGTTAGGAATTTTTATCGTAAATATCTATTTAGCAAAGGTTTGAAGCGATTCGTTTTTTTGTTTGTCGCATCAATGTTTAAACCTATGGCAGTAATAAGAAGGTTTTTAAAGTGAATTCATTTAAAGAAGTAATTAAATCATTGATTCGTAATAATAGATTTTTGTATAGCAATTACGATAGTGGATTTTCGCTAGGATGTAGCAATTTTAGCAAACTGAAAGATAAGTTCAAAGGTAAGCGTGCATTTATTGTTGGTAATGGACCTTCTTTAAATAAACACGATTTATCTTTGTTAAAAAATGAATTTTGCTTTGCTGTAAACGGTATTTTTTATAAAACTGAGTCTGATGGTTTTAGGCCTACTTTTTATGTGGTAGAAGATAGGCATGTTATGGCTGATAATCTGGAGAAGATAAATAATTATGAGGCACAATATAAGTTCTTTCCTGTAGATTACAGAAAAAAAATTAAGAATAAAAGAAACTGTTGGTTTTTTAAAATGGATAAGGGCTACTACAATAATACTAGTCCTTATTTTGCTATCCCCCGTTTTTCTGCTGACATGAATGATAAACTATTTTGTGGGCAGAGTGTTACCATGATTAATATACAAATCGCCTATTATTTAGGTTTTTCTGAAGTATATTTAATAGGGATGGACCATTCTTACCAAATTCCTTCTGATGCAAGTGTTGCAGGTGAGGAGATTACTTCTAATTCTGATGATCCTAATCATTTTCATCCTGATTATTTTGGGAAAGGAAAAAAGTGGCATGATCCTCATTTAGACAGAGTAGAAAGAACCTATTCCTACTTTAAGCTAGTATATGAGTCTCAAGGCAGAAAATTATATAATGCTACTCAAGGTGGGAATTTAGAAGTTTTCGAAAGAGTTGATTACTATAATTTGTTTAATTAATATGCTGTTATTTAATATCGGAAGGATGGTTTAATTTAGTATGGTTTTGTTAATCACTGGAGGTGCAGGATTTATCGGTTCTGCGGTTATACGTTATCTCATAGATAAAACTCAACATAGTGTGATTAATGTTGATAAACTAACTTATGCGGGTAATTTAGAATCACTTGCCAGCGCTGCGTCAAGTGAACGCTACATTTTTGAACGTGCAGATATTTGTGACCGTATTGAGCTCGATAGGATTTTTACGCTGCATCAGCCTGATGCAGTGATGCATCTGGCTGCAGAGTCACATGTTGACCGCTCTATCACAGGCCCTGCTGATTTTATTCAAACTAATATTGTGGGTACGTATACTTTGCTTGAAGCCACCCGAGCTTATTGGAATGGCCTTGAGCAGGTTCGTAAGGCTGCATTCCGCTTCCATCATATTTCAACGGATGAAGTGTATGGTGATTTACCTCATCCTGATGAGGTGCAAGATGCGGACGAGTTAACTCTTTTTACGGAAACGACCCCCTATGCTCCTAGTAGCCCATATTCTGCATCAAAAGCGTCAAGCGATCATTTAGTGAGAGCATGGCTTCGTACCTATGGTCTGCCGACGATCGTGACTAACTGCTCAAATAACTACGGCCCTTATCATTTTCCAGAGAAGTTAATACCGCTAGTCATCCTCAATGCGCTTGAAGGCAAGCCATTACCTATTTACGGCAAAGGCGATCAAATCCGTGATTGGCTATATGTTGAAGACCATGCTCGAGCGTTATACAAAGTTGTTACCGAAGGCAAAATTGGTGAAACCTACAATATTGGTGGCCATAATGAAAAACAGAACATAGAAGTGGTACAAACCATCTGTAGCATCTTGGATTCATTAGTGCCTAAAGCAACGCCTTATGCTGAGCAAATTACCTATGTAACCGATAGACCTGGCCATGATCGCCGTTATGCCATTGATGCAAGCAAAATGAGTGCTGAGCTTAATTGGCAACCACAAGAAACCTTTGAAACTGGCCTACGTAAAACAGTCGAATGGTATTTAGCTAACCAAGAATGGTGCCACAACGTTCAGGATGGTACTTATCAGCGAGAGCGTTTAGGCATTCAATCTCTTTAGCAACTTTATTTTAAAGTCCTAGTTTTTACCTAGGCCTATTTATCTAGGAACTTGATTTAAATGAAAGGAATTATTCTCGCTGGCGGTTCTGGTACACGGTTGTATCCACTTACCCGAGGTGTGTCAAAGCAACTATTACCAATTTATGATAAACCAATGATTTACTATCCTTTATCCACGCTAATGCTAGCCGGAATTCGAGATATATTGGTTATTACCACTCCTGAAGATAACGAAAGTTTTAAGCGTCTGTTGGGTAATGGTGCTGACTTTGGCATTAATTTAAGTTATGCAGTACAGCCTTCACCCGATGGTTTAGCTCAAGCTTTTATCATAGGTGAAGAATTTATCGGTGACTCAAATGTGTGTTTGGTGCTGGGCGATAATATTTTTTATGGTCAATCTTTTTCAAAGACACTTAAAAATGCTGCCAGTCGCCAAACTGGAGCTACTGTTTTCGGCTATCAAGTTAAAGACCCCGAACGTTTTGGTGTAGTGGAATTTGATGCTGATTTGAAGGCTATATCTATCGAGGAAAAACCTCTGCAACCTAAATCATCTTATGCTGTGACTGGACTCTATTTTTACGACAATAAAGTGGTGGAATTAGCGAAGCAGGTTAAGCCTTCACACCGCGGTGAGCTTGAGATCACTACGCTTAATGAGATGTATCTCAAAGCAGGTGAGTTAAACGTCGAGCTTCTCGGGCGTGGTTTTGCTTGGCTTGACACTGGAACACACGAGAGTCTGCATGAAGCATCCTCTTTTGTGCAAACCATTGAGCATGTTCAGGGCTTGAAAGTAGCTTGTTTAGAAGAAATTGCCTACCGCAATGGTTGGTTAACTAGTGAAGAACTCCTAAACATTGCAAAGCCAATGCTGAAAAATGAATACGGACAATATTTAATTCGCTTGGTAGGTAACGAATGAAAATATTAGTTACCGGAAGTAAGGGGCAGGTAGGATCTTCTCTTGTTAACCAATTGAGCAAGATGTCAGAGATTAGCTTTTTGGCTGTAGATCGTGAACAGCTCGATATTACTGACTGTGAAGCAGTAAACAAACTGGTTAATGAATTCAAACCTGATGCCATTATTAATGCAGCGGCGCACACTGCTGTTGATAAAGCAGAGCAAGAAGTCGAACTTTCATATGCCATTAACCGTGATGGTCCACAATTTTTAGCCCAAGCTGCTAACAGTGTTGGTGCAACCATACTACATATCTCAACCGACTATGTATTTGCAGGCGATAAAGTTGGTGAGTATGTTGAAACTGATGATGTTGCACCACAAGGAATATATGGCAAAAGCAAACTCGCAGGCGAACTTGCTGTTGCTGTTGCTTGCCCACGTCATATTATTATGCGAACTGCTTGGGTGTTTTGCGAAACTGGTAATAACTTTGTAAAAACCATGCTTCGATTAGCGCAATCCCGAGATGAACTTGGTGTTGTAGCTGATCAATTTGGTGGCCCAACCTATGCTGGTGATATCGCTAATACACTTATTGAAATAGCCAAAGCGCTGCATGCAGGCAATACTCACTACGGGATTTATCATTTTTCTGGGTTGCCTCATGTTAGTTGGTATCAATTTTCCTGTCAGATCTTTAAGCAGGCCAAGGCACAGAAGCTCGTTAGGAAAGATATGCTGGTAAACGGCATATCTTCGGATCAATACCCAACACCAGCTAAACGTCCTGCAAACTCTAAATTGGATTGTCGAAAAATTGAGCAGGTCTTTGGTGTTAAGCCTTGCGACTGGCAAGCCGCTTTAAATAACTTAATGGGTTATGTTTAAATCTTAGTAGTTGCTTATCACTTCGAACTCACCCGTTGTATTCACAATTAAAGATTAACTACACACTAATCATATGAAGATAATTGATACTAATATTCCTGATGTAAAAATCATTGAGCCAACGGTGTTTGGTGATGAACGTGGATTTTTTATGGAAACCTGGAACCAGAAACAATTTGAAGAACTAGTAACAGGTAGGCCGACTAATTTTGTACAAGATAATCACTCAAAGTCGAAAAAAGGTATTTTGCGAGGTCTACATTATCAAACCAAAAATACACAAGGGAAATTAGTTAGAGTAATTAGTGGTGAAGTATTTGATGTTGCTGTAGATATCCGAAGAGACTCACCCACATTTGGTGAATGGGTTGGCGAGTATTTATCTGCTGCGAATAAACGTCAGTTATGGATACCAGAAGGTTTTGCTCATGGTTTTTATGTAACAAGTGATGAAGCTGAGTTCGTTTACAAATGTACTGATTACTATAATCAATCTGCAGAAATATGCTTGTTGTGGAGCGATCCTGAGTTAAATATAGAATGGCCAATTGAATTTTTTAAGCCCACATTGTCAAATAAAGATGAAAATGCTTATTTTTTTGAGACATTTATAGAGAAAATTAAATGATTACAGTTTCTATTGTTGGTACAGTTGGATTGCCTGCATGTTATGGCGGTTGGGAAACGTTAGTAGAAAATATTGTTAATTCTAAATCATCGAATGTTCAGTATACTGTTTACTGCTCATCTAAGAATTATAAAAGTAGACCTGATAGTTATAATGATACAAAGTTAGTATATCTTCCCTTATCAGCTAATGGTGTTTCTAGTATTTTGTATGACATTATATCACTAATTCATTGTTGGTATACTCGTCCAAAGGTAGTGTTGGTTTTAGGTGTATCAGGTTGCCTTTTCTTACCTTTTTTTAAGCTTTTTTCTAGTTCGAAATTAATAGTTAATGTTGATGGAATTGAATGGAAACGAGATAAGTGGAGCCGTTTGGCAAAATGGTTTTTAAAAATTTCGGAAGCAGTGGCTGTACGCTTTTCTGATATTGTTATAGCAGATAATGATGGCATTAAAGATTATATAACTCATGAGTATGGGGTAAATGCCCAGGTTATTGCATATGGCGGTGAGCATGCAATGGTTAATAAATCTAACCAAGCTATTGGTGACTTTTTTTTTACAGTGTGCCGAATTGAACCCGAAAATAATGTTAGAATGATTCTCGAGTCATTTGAAAAAAATGGCTTAAATTACAAAATAGTTGGTAATTGGGATTCCAGTGCGTATGGAATACAATTAAGATCTGAATTCGCATCATACCCTAATATTGAAATGATCGATCCCATATATGATTTGGACAAATTATTTGACTATAGGGATCAATGCTTAGGTTACATTCATGGTCATTCTGTGGGCGGGACTAACCCATCTTTGGTTGAAATCATGCATTTTAGTAAGCAAGTGTACGCATACGATTGTATCTTCAATCGTAGTACAACTGAAAATAAAGCATTATATTTTAGAGACTCAGATGAACTTACGAGGTTGTTGCATGAAAATGGATCAATAAGTGAAAATAGCATGTTAAATTCCGTGGCTTTGAAGCGCTACACTTGGAGTGTTGTAACAAAGCAGTATGAGTCGCTCTATGGTCATTAATAATGAAAAGTATTTTGTTGACAGGTTATACTGGTTTTGTTGGTCGAAATATTGTTAATCTTTTGAAAGATAATAGTCTTTTAACTCTATTAGGGCGGACTAGAATAGATTGTGGTCATTTTTTTTGCGCGCATGTTGATAATTCATCAGATTACCTTTTAGCGCTCAATAATGTGGAAGTCGTTATTCATTGTGCTGCCCGTGTTCATTTAATGAGTGATAATTCCGTTGACCCCCTTGCTGAATACCGTAAGGTTAATACTGAGGGTACACTTAATTTAGCTAAACAAGCAGCTAATGCAGGTGTTAAACGTTTTATTTTTATTAGTTCAATTAAAGTTAATGGTGAGAAAACTGAGCTCGAAAGACCATTCACTACCTTTGACCTCCGCTTGCCTCAGGATTTTTATGGTAAATCTAAATCTGAAGCGGAAGAACATTTATTTCGTTTGGGTTTAGAGACCGGTATGGAAATTGTTATTATTCGACCTACTTTAGTTTATGGCCCCGGAGTTAAAGCTAATTTCGCATCTCTGATGAATTTAGTTTCACGTGGAATTCCGTTGCCATTTGGTTGTATTACTCAAAATAAACGCAGTTTGGTGTCTGTTACAAATCTAGTTGATTTAATTATTACCTGTATTAATCATCCTAAAGCGGCTAATCAAGTATTCCTTGTTTCTGATGACCATGATGTTTCGACCTCTGAAATGATCCGTGAAATGGCAAAGGCACTAGGTAAGCCTACATGGCAACTCCCTATACCCATTTGGTGTTATAAATTTGTGGGTAAACTATGTAATAAATCAGATGTTGTAGATAGATTAACGGGTTCATTGCAGGTTGATATTTCTCATACCAAAGACACTTTAGATTGGAAGCCACCTCAGACCCTGCAGGAAGGGTTCAAACAAACAGCGCAAGCTTTTCTTCAAGCGAAAAACTAAATGATGGTAGAACATGATTCGTTTAATTGATTTTCTCATTGCATTCTTCGGGTTGTTATTGTTATGGCCAATATTGTTCATCGTCACCATTATTGGTCTGTTTGATACTGGCTCACCGATTTTTATCCAAACTCGTGTTGGTAAACATAAAAAGCCATTTAACTTGGTTAAGTTTCGTACTATGAGTAAAGATACCGCATCCGTTGCAAGCCATCTTGCTAGCAATGCTGCAATTACTAGATTTGGTGGTTTTTTGCGCAAAAGCAAAATTGATGAGTTACCACAATTAATTAATGTTTTAAAAGGTGAGATGAGTTTAGTCGGCCCACGGCCCAACTTATTTAATCAAGAGGAATTGATAGCAGAGCGTGATGCTTTAGGTGTTTATAATGTATTACCAGGGGTTACTGGTTTAGCGCAAGTGCAAAATATTGATATGTCTACCCCTCAGCTGCTAGCCCAGACAGATAAGCAAATGATCGATACCTTAACTTTAGGTCGTTATTTTAAGTACATCCTGATGACGGCTACAGGCAGTGGCAGTGGTGATGCAGTTAAACCAAGTTAGTTATTACATTTGGGTTTAGCTGTTGCTTGTTATCTGATGTATACTCACCTGTTCTAAGATTTGATGCCCATTATTAATGCATAAGCTGTTACTCAACTTCATGAATTACTTAGTTAAGCTGGAGCAAAAGATGGAATTTTTGCAGTTTTTATTCTCGTTAAAACGGTCACAAAAGCGTTTGGTCAGTGTTGTTGTAGACTCTGTGTTTTTGCTATTTGCTTTTTGGTTTGCCTTATTAGTGCGTTTGGACTCAGTTGAAGTATTACTCAAGGCCCAATATTGGGGTTTAATAGCATTAACAATACCGATTAGTATTGCTGGTTTTGTACGCTTGGGGCTTTATCGCGCCGTACTTCGTTATATTGGCTCGCAAGCCTTTACCGCGATTGTTGCGGGTGTCGGTATTTCCACTATTGCTTTGGTTTTACTAGCCTACTATGGCGGTGTTGATTTACCTCGTACTGTTCCCTTTATTTATGCTGCCTTTGCCCTCGTTTTTGTTGGCGGCGCGCGCTCGCTTATGAGGTCTCTAGTTGGGGCGGGGATGAATCGCCGCGGTGAACCTGTGGTAATTTATGGTGCAGGGGTTAGCGGCCGCCAAACAGCAATTGCGCTAGCGCAAAGCCACGAATACCACCCAATCGCTTTTGTTGATGATGATGAATCGTTGCAAGGTACTGTGATCCAGGGCCTACATGTGCATGCACCACAGGAATTACGTAAGTTAATTAAGCAAAAAGCCACTGCACGTGTGTTGTTAGCTATGCCAAGTGCCTCACGCTCTCGCAGGCAAGAGATTATCAATCAGCTTGAGCCGCTTAGCGTTAAGGTGATGACATTGCCCGCGATGGCTGATTTAGTCAGTGGTGATAAGTTATTTAGTGATGTTAAAGAAGTGGAGATTGAAGATTTATTGGGCCGTGACTGTGTTGCTCCTCGACAAAATCTATTAGCCGCAAATATTAAAGACAAAGTGGTTATGGTGACTGGTGCTGGCGGCTCTATTGGCTCTGAGTTGTGTCGGCAGATCCTTAAGCAAGAACCTAAAAAACTCGTTTTGTTTGAGTTATCTGAGTTTGCACTTTACTCCATTGAGCGAGAGCTTATTGCAACAGCACAAGAGCTGAATTTGCATGTGGAAATTTTGCCCATGATGGGTTCTGTGCAACGTGAAAATCGTGTTCAAGCAGTAATGCAGGCGTTTAAAGTGCAAACGGTTTACCATGCGGCCGCCTACAAGCATGTGCCTTTAGTTGAGCACAATGTGGTTGAAGGGGTGCGCAATAACGTATTTGGCACTTTATATACTGCGAGAGCTGCAATTGCTGCGAAGGTTGAGACCTTTGTTTTGGTTTCTACCGATAAAGCTGTGCGCCCTACAAATGTGATGGGTACAACTAAACGTATGGCTGAACTGGCATTGCAAGCATTGGCAAAAGAGGATCATCAAACGCGTTTTTGTATGGTGCGATTTGGTAATGTTCTGGGGTCTTCAGGTTCTGTTGTGCCATTGTTCCGTAAGCAGATTGCTAATGGTGGCCCAGTTACTGTTACTCACCCTGAAATTACTCGTTTCTTTATGACTATTCCCGAAGCCTCTCAGCTAGTTATTCAGGCGGGTGCAATGGGCAAAGGCGGCGATGTATTTGTGCTTGATATGGGGAAATCAGTAAAAATCGTTGATCTTGCGACAAAAATGATCCGCTTAAGCGGTTATGACGTTAAGGATGAAGCGAATCCCAATGGTGATATTGCGATTGAATTTACCGGCCTGCGCCCCGGTGAAAAACTGTATGAAGAGTTACTGATTGGCGATGATGTAACTGGTACAGACCATGAGCGGATTATGACAGCGAATGAAATTTATCTGCCATGGTCCGAATTAGAGTTAATTCTTAATCGTTTAGACAAAGCATGCCATGAGTTTAATCACGAGGCGATTCGTGAGATTTTACTTGCGGCACCCACTGGTTTTGCCCCAACTGATGGTATTTGTGATCTAGTTTGGCAGCAGAGGAAATTATTTAAACCTGCTGACACAAAAGCGAAAGTGGTGACGTTAGTTTCTTAATTTAATATTTGATGTAGTTCAGATGTTTAAATATAAAGTTTTTAAAAGCCAAATCCTAAATGATTTGGCTTTTTTTTCTTCGTTTATAAGGATTTTGTATGTCTAGGAAGTATTTTGGTACTGATGGTGTGCGTGGCAAGGTGGGTACATCCCCTATAACGCCTGATTTTGCGATGAAGTTAGGCTGGGCCGCTGGCACAGTGCTGGCGTCCACTGGCACTCAAGAAGTGCTGATTGGTAAAGATACTCGCATTAGTGGTTATATGCTTGAGTCGGCAATGGAAGCGGGTTTTTCAGCCGCAGGTGTCAATGTTGCTTTGATTGGCCCTATGCCAACGCCTGCGGTGGCGTATTTAGCTTCTACTTTTAGGGCTGATGCAGGCGTGGTGATCAGTGCTTCCCATAATCCTTTTTATGATAATGGTATTAAGTTTTTTTCAAACACCGGCACTAAGCTAAATGATGCGCAAGAGATTGAAATTGAAGCGCTATTAGAACAAGCGCTCAAGCATAACGCGTTGCAATGTGTCGCTTCTGAAAAGCTGGGCAAGGTGCGCCGCATTGATGATGCTGCCGGTCGTTATATTGAGTTTTGTAAAGGAACCTTCCCAAATCATTTAAGCTTGGCGGGATTAAAAATTGTTGTCGATAGTGCCCATGGTGCAGCCTACCATATTGCCCCGAATGTGTATCGCGAGTTAGGGGCTGAGGTGATTAGCATTAACGACAAACCCAACGGCGTTAACATTAACGATCATTGCGGTGCAACACATTTAGATAGCTTGCAATCTGCGGTGATGATCCATGAAGCGGATTTAGGTATTGCGCTCGATGGTGATGCCGACCGCGTCATGTTTGTTGACCATAATGGCCATGTGGTTGATGGCGATGAGATTTTGTTTATTTTGGCACAAGCGGCACATCAAAAAGGAGGGATGCAGGGCGGGGTAGTTGGTACGCTTATGTCAAACCTCGGTTTAGAACTGGCACTCAAACAAATGGATATTCCTTTTGTGCGGGCTAAGGTTGGCGACCGCTATGTTGTTGAGCAACTTAAAGAAACTGGCTGGAAACTTGGCGGTGAAGGTTCCGGACATATTTTGAGCTTACAGCATGCTTCTACAGGTGATGGTATTGTGGCTTCTTTACAGGTACTTAAGGCCGTTTTAGAGTCGGGTAAGCGTTTGGCAGATCTTAAAGCGGGCATGACGAAATTGCCGCAATTGCTTATTAATGTGCGTTTAACCTCTGGCTGTGCGGATAGTATTTTGGCTAAAGACAGTGTTAAACAAGCTGTGCTAACCGCTGAGGAAGTTTTAGGGGACAAGGGGCGAGTATTATTACGCAAATCGGGTACCGAACCCTTAATTCGAGTAATGGTTGAATCTACGGACATAGCCTTGACTCAACAACAAGCCGAATATATCGCTGAGGCAGTAAGAGCTGCGTAAAGCGGGCGCTTCGCGCGAGAATCCAGGACGTTGCTCGATAACTGCTCCTGCTTTATTCTACCTCCGCCCGTCCCTAGGCTCAGACGCATAAAAAGTTCTGCTTTACTCACTAGAGGTTAGCTTCTAACGTCTAGCTCCTTTTCTATAATGATGTGCAGTACCTGACTTTGTTTATGATTTAGTGGGCGCTGGCATTCTTTATCTTTCTGCTTAATTATTGGTCGCTCAGCGTCTGAGTGGTTTGCTTCGGGAGTTGTTATTTCAAAGAGTCGTATTTCTGTGGATTGTGCTGTTGAATTCTGGCCTAGTAGGTATTGCACCATATCATAGCGCTTAAGTTGAATAATTTGTTCTTGATAAACTAAGTTCAGCGGTTCAAGGCACAATAACCATTGTTGTGGCTCGTTATTGTATGGCTTGTTTGGTCGATGGACATTATCTTCATGACTGGTTTTGGAGGGCTCAAGGCTGAAGGAGCCATTTAATTCCAACCGTTCAATATACGCACGATACTTGCCACGTTTGGTCATCACATTAAAGTCGATAATTTGCTTATCTAAGAGTTGGCTTTCGATCTGAGTCTCGCCGCTAAAGCAAAATGCAGCTTGGTTTGGGCGCAGTATGAGTTCGCACGATTTAGCTCCATTTTCAAACATCAGTAGCTTTACACCTTCGCCTTCCAATATGCAAAGTTGCCTATCTATGCCGTGGAAGAGTGAGAAGGGGCCGTTACTCGAAATGGTGGCGATGCTGAACCTAAAATCAAAGTTGCTGAGGTCTGCCCCCTTTGGCCATATCAGCAGTTGTTTCGTGCTGCCGCCGCCATTTTTCCATAAGCTCGATTCGCATTCTTCATAACGGATAATTTGGATAGTGGAGTTCACGTGTTGGTTACTCTTTTTAATTCTGAGGATAGTCGATGCGAGGAGCTAAGACGCTGACAATTTTGCGCTAGACGCTAGACGCTAGACGCTAGACGCTAGACGCTAGACGCTAGACGCTAGACGCTAGACGCTAGACGCTAGACGCTAGAGTCTAGAATTGCAGCGTGTTAGCTGGGTCCTAGCTAAACGCTACGATGATCTACACCCCTTTCTTTTTCAAAATATAATTTTCAGCTAGTTCGCCGTTAATCCTGTTGCCATCCGTGTCTAACATAAACAGTTGGTTTTCACCGACGAGGTATTTACTGCCATCGGATAAGGTAATCTTTGAGCCATTGGTATCCCAGTCAAATTTTCCTGCCACTTTAAAGATAGTTTCGTCTTTACCCAAATAAATGCTTTTTAATTCAAAGCTGTTATCAGCTTGTAGAGTAAGCGTTGTTTGAATACCTTCGCAGCTTGCGCAGGGTATAACGCCTTCATACACGCCAGGCCAATCGAGTGCATTTTGACTGGTATCGCCTAGTGGGATGGTAGTTTTAGCTTCTGAGTTTTGTGTGATTGAGCTGTGAGGAGTTGTGTTTTGTTGGTCGCTACAGGCCGTGACCATGAATCCGAGTAAGGCGATAATAAAAAGTGGAAGTTTCATATTCATCTCAACCGTTTGATTTGTAACCTTGGGGATCATAACTGTCATCATCATTTGCGCCAAGCATATTTATTAATGGAGCTTTGCATCTCACGAAGCTTTTTGCACCTAAAATAAGGGATAGCGGAGGAGATAAATTGGTATCGTGTGTTGATCATTTTCTACTATCCCAATGTCTATCTTGGATTACTAGGCGCTAGCCTGAGTATTATTGCTAGTGAGTTTGCAGATTGAATCTATACTAAAGACTACTACTTAAGAGTGAGTTAGTTTATTGCCTGATTTCAATCTCAGACAATAGCTGCTGAGGTATATCATCGTTATGACGCGCATGTTAGATAGGATTTTATTTGATGTAAGTCGTTCATCCACTATTGATGGTGGCGATTTAGTTGAGGCATCACAATTAATAGTTTCTTCTGTTTGCCAAGGTCTCAAAATCAGTCGAGCTGGTATTTGGTTATGGGCTGACGATCACCAAAGTATGCGTTGCTTTTACCTGCTGGATAATATGCAAAGACAGGAAGCTTTTGTTTTAACGCGTGAGCAATACCCCCATTATTTCAGCCTATTAGATAATGAAAGGGCGATAGTGGCTAATCAGGCTCAAACTGATAGAGCGACCCATGAGTTTGTAAAGGCTTACTTAGTGCCTCATGGCATTACCTCGATGTTAGATAGCCCTATACGCCATCGTGGCAAGATGGTGGGCATTATTTGCTCTGAACATCAAGGTGAACCAAGAGAATGGACTCGTGATGAAAAAGCTTTTGCCTCTGCTTTGGCTGATTTATTTGGCCGAGCAATGAGTGCAAAGGAGATTTTAGATTATCAGCTGCAATTACAGGCGATTAATACTGATTTAGAGGCTCAAGTCGCGCGCCGCACCGAAGAGTTAGAAACGGCATTATCCGATTTGCGTTCAACTCAGCACCATTTGATTGAGAATGAGAAAATGGCGGCGTTAGGAAGCTTAGTCGCAGGGGTTGCCCATGAGGTCAATACGCCTTTGGGGATTGCGGTTACGTCAGTGACCCATTGCTTAGATGAAGTCGCCTTGTTAAAAGCTGCATTTGAACAAAATGAACTGGATGAAGATAAATTCTTAACCTTTATTAATACCATGCAAGATGGTTTAGGGTTGATAGAACGCAATCTGACTCGCGCTGCTGAGCTGGTGCATAACTTTAAGCGAACGGCCGCAGATCAGTCTGTACTCGAGCGTGAACGATTTAATTTGAAGACTTATATTTTTCAGATTTTTAGTTCATTAAGACCATTGATGCGCAAAAAAAATATCGCCTTAGTCGTTGAACTTGATGACGATATTTCGATTGATTCTTATCCTGGTGCCATTGCACAAATTTTTACTAATCTCGTTGCCAATAGCTTTCGCCATGGCTTTCCGGACAATTTTGCTGGTGATAAGCAAATTACTATCCGAGTTGAACAGCAAGGCTCGAACATTTGCATGAGTTATCAAGATAATGGTGTCGGTATGACGGATGAGGTCAAACTAAAAGCCTTTGAACCTTTTTTTACCACCGCCCGTAAAAATGGCGGTACTGGCTTAGGCATGTCCATTATCTATAATTTGGTTACTCAAAAGCTCCATGGCAGCATTATGCTGACCTCTTCGCCTAACCAAGGTGTAAAAGTCGAGATACAACTTCCTGAAAAATAATGCAGCACCTAGCACCTAGCACCTAGCACCTAGCACCTAGCACCTAGAATCTCGAAGTTGCATAGCGATGTTCTACTTTTTCTCGTAAGCCATCGGCAGCGATTAGGTTGTATTTATATGCTACAATCTGCGTCTTGATTCAATTCATTAATCCTTGATATATCAATGAGAAAAGGCATTCTATTGGCGGGTGGTACAGGCTCTCGCCTTTATCCTATGACGCAGGTTGTGTGTAAGCAATTATTGCCTATCTACGATAAGCCAATGATCTATTACCCTTTAGTGACTCTGATGCAGACGGGTATAAGAGATATTTTGATTATTTGTACTCCTCATGATTTGCCACTTTTTAAGGCATTACTGGGTGATGGTCAGTGTTGGGGAATCCAGCTTGAATATGCTGTGCAGCCTTCGCCAAGGGGATTAGCTGAGGCCCTTATCATTGCTGAACCCTTTCTTGCAGGCCACTCCTGTGCGTTAATTCTCGGCGATAATCTATTTTATGGACAGCAACTTAGCACTAATTTACGCAATGCAACTCAATTAGACGTTGGTGCTACAGTATTTGGTTATCATGTTGCTAACCCTAATGCTTATGGCGTTGTTGAGTTTGATTCCCATGGCAAAGCTATTTCTATCGAAGAGAAGCCGACCGCAGCCCGATCTTCCTATGCTATTCCAGGTTTATATTTCTTTGATCACAAAGCGAGTATGTTGGCTAAAAATGTTGTTCCCTCTGCACGAGGCGAATTAGAAATTGTCGATGTAATCAACCAGTATCTTCAACTTGGGGAGTTGCAGGTTGAAATTATGGGGCGCGGCACTGCTTGGCTCGATACGGGAACGCCGGATGCGATGGCTGAAGCAACACAATTTATTGCTGCCATAGAGAAACGCCAAGGGTTGAAAGTGAACTGCCCTGAAGAAGTGGCATTCCAGTTTGGTTGGATAGATGCTGTGCAACTTACAGCTTTAGCACAACCTTTAATTAAAAGTGGCTATGGTGAATATCTCTTAGGTTTACTAAATAAACAGGTGTTTAATGAAGTGCATTGAAACCGAGCTGGCAGAAGTACTGGTGTTTGAACCTCAAGTCTTTGGTGATGAACGTGGTTTTTTTATGGAAACCTTTCGGCAAAGCTACTTTACTAATTGCTTACGTAGTCGCGGATTTGAAGCTCCTGCGTTAGTGCAAGATAACTACAGTCGCTCTCAGCAGCATGTATTGCGTGGATTGCATTATCAGCAACAGCATCCGCAGGGCAAATTAGTACGCGTATGTGCTGGCAGTATTTTTGACGTTGCCGTTGATATTCGTACGCAATCTGCGACCTATGGAAAATGGGTTGGCAGGATACTTTCTGCCGATAATCATTTACAAATGTGGATCCCGCCAGGGTTTGCCCATGGATTTTATGTGTTGAGTGAATACGCAGATGTATTGTATCGCTGCACTGATTATTACGCGCCAGACGATGAATATGTGTTGCCTTGGAATTGTGCTAAGTTTGCAATCGATTGGCCGCTGTTAAATGAAACGCCCATTCTTTCCGCAAGGGATGCAAAAGCAGCCGTTAGTGCCTAAAGACTAACGGCGGTTTTTGTTATTTTACAGGCTTATTTTCAGTGCTGGGGCGGGTGAACCAAGGATCTCTCGCGTCCATTACATCATATAGGCTGTACTTGCGTCCTACTGTTTGGCCACCATCGCGAGTCAGTGGCATCCAACTGATTGTCGCTCTGCTATGAGTTGATTTAATCGTCATTAAATCAAATGGGATTGATACGTAGAAGCCTTTGGTAAAGCTGCCCTCACCATATTCTTCTGCAGATAGGTTAGTTTTAGTGGCGAAGGCGCCAACAATCACACCGCTGTCAAATTGTTTTGAGAAATCAATCGTAACCCCTTTATCTTCGGCCAAATATTGGCCAGCACTGATCCTTAATAAGGTATTTGGGAACCAGTCTGGTTGGTAATAGACCGATGCATGGCCTGTAACAGTTCCAGTTTGTACACGATAAGGACGGTTGGTGAGTGGATCAAATTGATTTTCTTCTGTAAACAAGCCGAGCATGCTATCTGGATCACGCTGTTTGACGTAATTCACATCAACACCAAAAGCCCATTCGCTATTTAGGGGGCGATAAAGAACCTCGCCACCTACACCTGCATACATCATTTCTAAATATCCACCATAGGCTTGGTAGAAGATATTATCCGTTAAACTATCCATCCAAGTTAGTTGCAGGTTATTTACTCGAACTGGATTATCATGAATATACTGGCGAACGAGGGTGCGAACCCGTTTTAAATCTGTACCATCGGGCGGTACTTCGTACAAAAACTTATCAAAGTTATCGTAAAGGTTAAGATAAAGTGAGCTTGAAAACTCAAAGTTATCGGTAAAGCGGTAACTTGCACTACCTGTCATGCCAATACTAAACATGTAAAATCCTTCGGAACCGCCAAAGGATTGGGACATGTTGGGTGAAATATCAAAGCTAAGCTTATCCAGCCAATCCTTATCTGTATTATTGACCTGCAGTCCCTGAGGTAAGGTTGGTATGCTAACAACACTGGCATCTGTGATTTTTGCATTGAGATAGCCATAACTTGCGATTTGGGCAAATTTTTGCGCATCAATGCGGGTTTCGGTTATCGGTTGGCGATAACGGGTTTCGATTAGCCGATACTCTTTGATACGAGTTGCATCAGTGTTATTAGCGAGTATGGTTGCCGCTCTTTGATGCGCTTCATTTCTATCACGGAATTTGGTTTGTTCACCCACAACAGTAATGCTGTCGTGATCGAGATAAATTTTGGCATTTGCATAACCTGCAATGGTTTGTAAGTCCTGAGCAACTACATTCCAATCTACTTGGTTATTTGCAACAGTCTGACTAGAAGCGTTTGTAGGCTCTAGATTGGCTACTTCAGCATTTTGCACTTCTGATTTATGCTTTGCAGATGTCTCTGCACTGACAGTCGCTTGGTCGACTTTTGGTATGTTTACCTGTGTAGAGGATTCTGGTTGCGTAACAGTTAGTGGGGCAGCAGGAAGCGGCTTGTATTTAGCAGCCTCTGGATCTCGTTTAATCTGTGACAAGGTATTAAAATTGGTTTGCAGACTAAAGCCGAGTGTCCAAGTATTACCGCGCTCATAACTTAAATGTAGGTCGCCCCAATCACCGAATCGATAGAGCAAACCATAGTTAAATTTGCTGTCTTGTGGCATTGGAATGCCGCCACGTACGACAGGAAAGTCAGATTGATAGTCGTTGCCATCATATTCCACTTTTAAACGCAGTGGCTCCCACGGCGTTTGGTATTCAACCCCGCCAAAAAGCGCAGCACAGCCCTTAAACCAACGTTGATAATCGACCGTGCCACCTTTACCACCATAAGAAGTATCTCTGTCGCAGTTGTAATTAAGATCTTTTTTATCCGAAGTCAGGTTGCCACTATTGCCGATATAACCCCAGCCTATGCCGAGGATAAAATCCAGTGGACCGACTCGTTTCGTCGCAGCGATAAACTCGCCATCAAATAGACCTGTACCACCAAAGTCTCTCACGCCAATCGAGGTTTCTGGCAGCCAATTACTTTCTTCCAGTAAACGAAACTTAAAATCAATCCCTTTATCTGTGTATTTAGTGTCGCCGCTAAAACTGGGATCGTTACTGTAAAGTAGGTCTTGCACTAGCGTATAGCGGATTGTGGTTTCAAACCACGGAAATAATTGTACTGAAGCGCTAAAGTGCTGATAGTCATCGTTATAAGTGGTGACAAAGTTAAATTCTCCTTCTGGCGCCATACGACCAGTGGGCATTTGCATTAAACCAACGCCACCAAAATCTGACTGTGAAGGTAAGAGGGTTGGATAAGAGAATTCGTCGGCGCTAACATGTAATAAAGGTAGCAGGGCTAATGACAGCGCAGATAAACGCCCGAACGTATGCATGGTGGGAGTCGACTTTTTCATTACAGAGCCCGATTTTTGAGTAATTCAATAATGTTGTTGTTTAATTTTGCGTGATCATTAAAGAGAGCCGAAAACTCAACAAAGAGTATTGCACCAGGGGCGATATCCTGAGCCTGATGATTCCAATAAGCGATGGGTTGTTTTATCACTTTGCCATCGGGTTGAATAATCCATACAAAACTATCTCCGGCATTATCGAGTAAACCCGCTCGAGTTAGGTAATCTTTACTGCTAGCTCGCGATTGCCAAACTTGTTCACCTGTTTGCGCGACAGCACCAACGACAGTGATAGTGGTTGGACGTGGCGGTAGCACCAGTAAAAAATCACCGTCAATAACTGGATTGTAAGCATCAGTAATTCTAATTAAATCAAGATCTAATGGCTGATTTACTCGTTGCCCAATCTTTACATTACGTAAAAACTGGGCGAATTTAGCAAGGTTTGCAATATAGTTCGCATTGTCGGCTTGCTCACCCATGGTCGCTAACTGTTGTAATACTTGCTGACGAGTGACTTCTAGTGCAGCGGTATTTTTTGTATCTAATAGGGCTGCACCTAGCCAATAAATTGGAATGGCCTCATTTTTAGTAACCTGATTATAAAGGGGAAGTTGTGTTAAACCATCCTGCACCGCTTGTCCGACTCGAATGGCTGAGGGATAGGTAATTTGCAACTGAGGTGGATTTGAGGCTGAGGTACTGACAGAAAGTTGGGTATTAGCTTCAACATTCGGCAAAAATAGTGAACTTACTAGCAGTGCCAACGGGGTAATATATGATCTCATTATGGCTCCACTAAGCGGCAAAAGGCTTCAGTAAGGTGATATCAATAAATGGCAGATTAGGTGCAATCTTCTGATGACTCTTAATAACGCTGCCAGTCTGAGGATCTAGCCAAAACTCATTTTGATATTGGATATTCAGCGCATCCACAGAGACGCTTTCACTAAAATGCAAAGCTGGTGTAGGAGTGCCATTGATTAGAATATTTTCGTCGCTAATCAGTTTAAACTCTGATTTTGCTTTGTAGCCATAGTGATAACCTGGTTGCCAGTCGAGCGTTCTAGTCCAAGTTTTGGGGGTGGAGCTTAAATGTAATCCTAATAACAGTGGATCTGGCTCTTCACTTTCAACAGCCGCTAAATTACCCGCGAGCAAATTATGGGTTTTGACTAGGCGGCCATTAACTGTCACTAACATACCTTTATCCGCTGATAACCATTTCAGTTCTAGTACTTCAGGTGCATTTTTAACTGAAGATAGGCTGATTTTAGGCTCTGCAAAGGCTAAGACCACAAATGCTTGAGCTGTATCTTCCATTTTTACATAAATACTCGCATAAGGATTAGCTGAAACTTGCTCAGGGGTGAGTACCACATCTTCATTTCCCCAAAAGGCGAGTTTAATCGTATCGTTTAAGGCGCTAATTCGTTGGTTACAGCCCGATAAGCCTAGACATACTGCCGAAACAGCAATAAAGGAAAAGATTTTTTTATATTTACGCATCCGAGTTGCTTATTCTCAATAATGATAGATAACCAATGTAGATATATGTTGAAGTGATTTCAAGCTCTCACTATTTTGCTTTAGACCTTCTTGTGCCCCAAAAAAAACAACCGCCAAAAGGCGGTTATTTATAATTCGCACCAAATAACCATCAGTTAGATGATACTGATGTAGAATTGCTGTTAGAAGTAGAGATTGGATTGTCATCACCAGCATTTGCAGCAACCAAAACACCAGCAACAACTGCACCAGCTGCAATACCACCAGCAACGATACCACCAGCTGCGCCACCAGCACTGCCACCAGTAACAGTACCACCAGGGTTAGCGTTAGCCGCAACTGAACCTAACATTGACATAGCAGCGATAAGTGCTAATGAAGTTTTTTTCATCGTGATTCCCTTTTAGAAAAAATTAACCTAATTTTTAGCTAATCTAGTACAGCATGATAGGTGATTCAACTTAAATGATCAATGTTAAATCTTTTCCGCCTTTCAGACTTTAGACTGATTTACTGCTTAGCTGCTACTGAATAATCCTTAATTTTTAATGAGTTTCGCACATCTTAGTTAAGGAATTATGTCATCGCCTAATTTATAACATGGCAAGACGCGGGCTTCAATTCGATTTTTGCAAGCCTTATCTAGGTGGTATTGCATTCGGTTAAATTGAAAAATGCTTTAAGTTCGTCAAGTTGCGCTATACCGTCCTTATAACCTAATTCGATCAAGGCACTGGTGTAGGACTTCTCAAACAAAAGATAAGACACAATACTCGAGTCTGACTGCCTGTCGATACCGATAAATCCCAATAAGGTCTTAATCGCCCAGGGCATATCATCATAAAATCGGGCGGCGATTTTACTTAAATCTTCGCTGGGTTTTATCACTAAGGTTTTTATAGGGTGCAACGCTAGCTGACTGCGACTCTCTTCGGGGATCAGTGATAGTGTATGATTAATCCGCTCTAAGCGCTCCAGATCGCTATTTAAGGTATCGGAAAAGATAGTATCCAGCAGATGACCAGCGATAGTCGCTGTCTTCGGATGATATTCTAATTCCATTGGAAAATGCTTATGGGGACTATCGAGGTTTATTACCAATAACTTACTGGCCCCTAAATGAATTGGGCTTGAGAGCGGCGCGAGTTGGTGGACTGAGCCATCACCATAATAAGCTTGATTAAGTTTTATCGACGGAAACACCATAGGGATCGCCGAGCTTGCTAATAGATGTTCGGTATTTAACATCCGCCGCTCGCCGCTGCGTCTGGCGCGAGTCCAGTTTTCAATATCCCGCGCCGCTTGAAAAAACGTCACCGAGCGTGAGTTGTTATAGCAAGAAGTATCGACACTGAGTGCCGTTAATGCGCCATTGCGTATATTGCGATCAATTCTTTTAAAATCAATAAGCTCATTCAATAAATGCCGTAAAGGCTCATTATCGAGCAGGCTGCCAGCATCGGTATTAACCTTATCATCCTGTAAGCCTTTGAGAGCCATCTTGGTTAGATGGCTTAACACGCCAGGAATCGAGGCGCGATACACTTTTCTGGTTTCAAAATGGCGCCAAACCCACTCGAGTTTTTTGACACCCAAATGAAAACATGACGCATGTGTTGCAATTGACGTGCCGTTAATGGCGCCTGCGGAAGTACCACATATTATTTTAAAGGGGATACCATGGTTGCGCGGATAAAGCTGGACCAGTGCTTTTAACACTCCCACTTGATAGGCGGCACGAGCGCCACCGCCACCGAGGACTAATGCTGTTGATGTTGGCAATCTTAATACTCAACGACTTGTTATTATGATTTTATTAAAGCAATGCCTTATCTAAAAAAGCAAGTCTGAGCAGTTATCTTAATGACATTTCTTTAGTTTTTGATGAGAAGCGTTGAAGGTGAGTGCTTAAGAGCCACTTTGCAATCAACAGACGGGAAATAAAAAAGCGCACTTAAGTTTAACCTAAGTGCGTTTCTGTATTGAGAGGCTAATGGCTAGCCATTAGCTCAAACTGGCTGAATGCGCATTCAGCGCAAAAGACAGTGCTTAAGCCTGCAGATTCTTCAAAAAATCGACGATTTGGTCGAATGGCACATCTTGCTTTTCACCAGTGCGGCGGTTTTTGTATTCAAAAACGCCAGCGTCGATATTGCGATCGCCAATCACCACTGTGTGTGGAATACCAATCAGTTCCATATCCGCGAACATTACACCTGGACGCTCTTTACGATCATCGAGTAGCACATCAATACCCGCGGCACTTAAGTCTTTGTATAACTGCTCGGCGATATCGGTCACGCGGTGTGACTTGTGCATATTCATTGGCAGAATGCCCACACTGAATGGCGCAATGGCTTCTGGCCATACAATGCCGCGGTCATCGAAGTTTTGCTCAATTGCTGCCGCCACGATACGGCTTACGCCCACACCGTAACAACCCATCAGTAGCACCTGTGATTTACCGTTCTCATCGAGAACAGTCGCATTCATCGATTTAGAATAGTTAGTACCGAGTTGGAAGATATGACCCACTTCGATACCACGCGCCATTGCGTAAGTGCCTAAACCATCAGGTGTTGGCTCACCTTCAACCACGTTACGGATATCGGCTGCTTGTGCCAGTGGTAGATCGCGTTCCCAGTTGATGCCAAAGTAGTGTTTATCATCTTGGTTTGCGCCGGCGGCGAAGTCGCTCATCACGCTTACGCTATGGTCAATGATAATAGGCATATTCAGGCCGACAGGGCCTAATGAGCCAGGGCCTGCACCAATGGCGTCACGGATCAGCGCTTCTGGGGCAAACTCTAATGGTGATGCTACTA
Organism: Shewanella decolorationis; assembly: GCF_004354305.1. Lineage (NCBI taxonomy): Bacteria > Pseudomonadati > Pseudomonadota > Gammaproteobacteria > Alteromonadales > Shewanellaceae > Shewanella > Shewanella decolorationis. The sequence continues at coordinate 1,394,605 of NZ_CP037898.1, forward strand.
AATCTAACTTGTCTGCCTTGATTTCGTTCAGCTCGTGGTCGCCACGTACAATCAGCGCAACCAGTGGCGCTTCTTCCGTCGCACCCTTAACAATCAAGGTTTTCACAGTTTTAGTGATATCCAAACCGAATTGTTCAACTAACTCGGCAATGGTTTTTGCATTGGGGGTATCAACTAAACGTAACTCTTCAGTCGCCGCGCCACGCGCTTCGGTTGGCATTGGCGATTCGGCTTTCTCGATGTTAGCGGCATAGTCGCTGCCAGTAGAGTAGGCGATTAAGTCTTCACCGCTTTGCGCCAATACGTGGAACTCGTGTGACATGCTGCCACCGATAGAACCCGTGTCCGCTAAAACAGGACGGAAGGCTAAGCCCATGCGCGACAGAATGTTGCTATAGGCTTGATACATGGCCTCATAGGTTTCATTCATGGTGTCCACGTCCAGATGGAAAGAATACGCATCTTTCATCAGGAATTCGCGCGAACGCATCACGCCAAAGCGTGGGCGCACTTCGTCGCGGAATTTGGTTTGAATTTGGTAAAGGTTCAGCGGTAATTGCTTGTAAGAGCTGACTTCTTTACGGATTAGGTCGGTGATCACTTCTTCATGGGTCGGCCCCAAAACGAAATCACGGTTATGGCGGTCTTTAAAACGCAGCAGCTCAGGACCAAATTTGTCCCAGCGACCCGTTTCTACCCATAAATCAGCCGGTTGCACCATAGGCATTAGGATTTCAATCGCGCCCGCTTTGTTCATTTCTTCACGAACAATGGCTTCGACTTTACGCAATACTCGCAGGCCCGTGGGCAAGTAGCTGTATAGACCTGAAGCGTTACGGCGGATCATACCCGCACGTAGCATTAATTGATGGCTGATGACTTCTGCATTCGCAGGTGTTTCTTTTTGAGTAGAAAGTAGGTATTTGCTAACGCGCATTACCGATGTCCAAATTTGAGTTGAATGGGCGCCATTTTATCACCTGCTTCGATGATGTCACCTATGGATTGAGGTTAAATTCAATCAGCTGCAGACAAATGGCCGTTTTCATTTTACAAAGTGTGCTGTGTCGCCACAGAGGGCGATGCATACAGATAAAGCTAAGTGAGTTATTTATTCCGCCTATCGCCAATCACCCGAGCAGGATTACCCGCGACGATGGCCCATGCGGGAACATCTTTAGTGACAATGCAGCCCATGCCTATCACCGCATGGTCGCCAATGGTGACACCATCGACTATCCCTGCCTGTGCGCCAATCCACACATCTTTACCTATCACGACACCTTTAGAGTTTGAGGCTTGTTGATAAATGGGCGTATCAGGCGCCATGCCATGATTAAAGGCATAGATAGTGACGTGGTTAGCAATGCGAGTTTGGGAGCCAATTTGAATGCCTACTCGGCCACCATCGAAGGAGCAGCCATGATTGATAGCAACTTCATCACCGAGCGTGATAGGACCATGCAAAAAACATTCTGCGGCAATCATGCAGCGATGACCGATTGTGATATGGCGATTTGGCTCGGCAAATAACTGCGCCTCGGGCGCAATAAAACAGTTCTCGCCAATGGTCACGGTTTCGAGGGCACAAAGGTTGGCTTGCACTTCATCCTGCCAAGGTTTGGCCCAGACTAAGTGTTTTTCTTTGAGTGAGAAATACAGCCAGGGCATCCAAGACAGACGCTTTTTATGTTGGCTTTGATAATCAGGCAAGGCCGTTGTGATTGGCGTCTGCATTTAGCCACATTTCCCCGGTTTGAGTTCTAAAACCTGAATGTATTCCCGTTCATCCTCATCGACCGCCATTCGCCAAAAGATATCTAAATCATACAAAGCCACTTGATATAACTTGGGGTCATCCTTGGCTTTTTTATAGGCGGGGCGAGGGTCTTGCCCCAGCACGCCGTGGATGAGCACGGCTAAATCGGTATAGGCGTCCTGCTTGCTGTATGCGTTAATCTGGGTTGCTGCGAGTTCTGAAAACACTACGTGGATAAGTTTTGGTGCTTCTTGCGCGATACCGCCAACGGCACCTTCAATCGAATCCGAGAACGGAATATAGGGCTTAATATCGATAATGGGCGTGCCATCGACAAGATCCATGCCCGAAATCTCTAGGCATACTTTGCCTTTACGTTGCACCACCCCGTGGAGTTTGACCACGGATTGGCCTATACCATTCGGACGAAAGGTCGAGCGAGTCGCGAATACGCCGAGTTTTTCATTGCCGCCTAAACGGGGCGGGCGTACGGTCGTTTTCCACCCTTGGGCGAGATTTTCATGGAAACAAAACAACAACCAAAGATGGGAATATTGCTCGATACCACGCACGGCATCGAGATGATTGACATGGGGCTCGAGCTCAACATAACCGCGCGCCTCCACCAACCCGGGCTGCCGTGGAATGCCAAATTTTTGTTTATAGGGAGTGCGGCAAGTGGCGACAGCGGTAATCTGGTTGGTAAATGTCATGCAAAAAATACCTAAAGCAAGGGCAACAACCCAAACGCCGATGGTCTAGGTTGTTAAGTACATCAATAATTGGCGCGCAGTATACACGCTTTACACTAATCAGCGGAGGCCATTTTAATCGCTTGACCAACGCAGAGGGCGCGGCTGACGCAGCCTTGGGCTGCTTCTTCCATCATTACGCATTGTTTGATGATGATGCCATTGGCGCCTTTATCGGCCGCCGCGCGGCGGGCCTCGGTTCGGGCTTCACTTAAGGAAGCGGGCACCGCATTCACATCGGCTTGACAAGATTCGCCCTGAACCAAACCTTTTAATTCGTAATGACCTTTAGGCAAACTATCGCCCTCAAACAGCGTGACATCGCCCGCCTTGAAGTAGTCATTAATCGCCTCGCCGTCCAAATTGCTGTTAAAACTGTAATCGCTGGCACAGGCGCTAAGCAGTAGCACTAATGCACTTGAGAGGATGATTTTCATGGTTTGACCTAAGATTAAGGGTAAATAAGCGCAGTCCAACGGACTGCGCGGTATCGAGCGATTTATCTGAGCAAATTCTATCGCTTAAGATACTTTTGATAAAGCTGCTGGTGGCGATTATTCAGATCTATTTGCCGTCCTTCAATCCAGATTGCATCAATTTTGTTGCTCATAGGGTCGAGGATATCCCCGTCACTCAGCACAACACTGCCCTGATAACCGACGGCGATGGCCCCTAAATCGGTGATCCCCAGCAGTTTTGCTGCATCTAAGGTCACCGATTTTAATGCTTGCTCGGGCGTGACGCCGTAAGCGGCACTGTAGCCCGCGGCATAGGGAAGGTTACGACTGTTCCAATCCGATGAGAATCCAAGGGCATAGGGAATGCCTGCACTTGCCAGCAACGAAGGGATTTTAAAGGGTAAATCCACTGGTTCATCTTTACGTTTGGGCAGGCTCAGGGTGTGCGGGTAAATCACACTGGCGTTCACTTCCCTTAAGCTTGAAGCTAATCGCCAGGCATCATAGCCACCGACAATCACCAATTTAAATTGATATTTTTTCGTCAGGGCAATGACTTGCTCAATTTGGCTGACGCTGTCCGCATGGACAAATAGCGTGGCCTTACCTTGGTATAGGGGCAACATGGCCTGCCAACGTAAATTGGCTGTATTGGCCGAATCCTTTGCCTGATGGCTTAAAAAGTAGCGATAGCCATCCTCAAAGGCTGTGGTGAGTGTCGCTATGGCCTGCTGATTTTTCTCTATGGCCTTGGCTTTTTCCTTTTCATCCTCTGGCATGCGCTTGATTTGTGGCCAGTAAACATGAAATTGGCCTTCGCTAGGTTGCAGGGCGTCCTCAATCGTCCAAGCATCGAGGTCAACGACCACAGATTGGCCCGCGAGTCCGTCGCCACTGGGGACGATTTGTGCGTGGGTGATGCCATTGTAGCGAATGGTTGGCAATAGCTCGGAATCTGGGTTGTAAGCCGTTGCTGCGCTAATTTGCGGATTAAAATCACCGACTTCTGCATTATCGACGGTTGGGCGCACCATCTCGATTTCCACTAAACCAAGACTGGTATCGAGTGCGATAAGGCCGGGATATAAGTGTTTGCCCGTGGCATCGATGATCTGCGCTTGGCTATCCGCGTCGTTGACGCTTAGCTGTGGCCCGATGGCGCTAATTTTACCTTGCTCAATCAACACATCGGTATTGGTTAATGTCCCTTGGCTGACGGTATGCACAGTGGCATTTTTAATCAACACGCTCTGGGTTTGCTTGGGCGCAGGGACGATATTATGTGCCTGCGCTGACAGCGTCACAGCCAGTGTCGACACCAGCAAGCTTGTGGGTAAGTGCTTCATTATTTTGCTCCCTGATGATGTTGGCCCCAAGCTTGATAATGGGTATCGCAGTGCCATTGTGGCTCGTTAAGCGGGGTGACTTTCTCACCCGCCCTGGCGTTATCATCACTACTGAGAATTTTTTGGATAAGGGCGGCGCGCTCTGCGACGACCTGCTGCTGGGCAAGCTGGTCTTGGTCGCGATCGAAATAGCGTTTACCCTCGACCCAAGCCTGGGTCACTTTGGCGTAAATCGATAGCGGCTCGGCGTTCCACAGCACGATATCGGCCATCTTGCCTGGGGTGAGTGAGCCAACATACTCATCGACCCTGAGTTGTTTCGCCGGGTTGATGGTCACCATATTCCAAGCATCTTCTTTAGACATATTGCAATACATCATTGACTTAGCCGCTTCTTGGTTGAGTCTGCGCTGCATTTCGTAGTCGTCAGAGTTGATGCTGGTGAGCACGCCCTGTTTCTGCATCAAGCAGGCGTTTTGTGGAATTGCATCATAGACTTCGAACTTATAGGCCCACCAATCGGCAAAGGTTGAGGCGCCTGCGCCATGGGCGGCCAGTTCACTGGCCACCTTGTAACCTTCGAGCACATGGGTAAAGGTTTGCACCTTAAACTGATAGGCTTCGGCTAATCGCAGGAACATTAAGATTTCTGACTGCACGTAGGAGTGGATATGCACATCGCGCTGCTGTTTTAACACTTCGGCCACCGCCTGCAGACGGTAACTTGGGCGCGGCGCAACGGTTTTCTTCTTCTCGCTGCTGCGTAAATCATCATAGTCCTTCAGCGCTTTCTCATAGGCGAGTGCGGCATCGAAGGTTTCTTGAAATAAAGCTTTTACGCCCATTCGCGTCTGCGGGAAGCGCTGAACAAACTTTTCACCCCAGTTACTCTGTTTGACGTTTTCGCCAAGGGCGAATTTGATACTGGCAGGGGCATTAGCAAATTTAAGCTGCTCGGCACTTTCACCCCATTTCATCTTGATTAACTGGGATTGGCCACCAATCGGGTTAGCGCTGCCATGGAGTAATTGTGCGCTGGTGACACCGCCCGCGAGTGCACGATAGATGGAAATATCTTCAGGATTGATCACATCACCAATCCGCACTTCAGAGGTGACCGCGTCAGTGCCTTCGTTGGTGCCACCATTGATCGCAATATGGGAATGCTCATCGACGATACCCGCAGTTAAATGTTTACCCGTTGCATCGAGAACTTGATAACCCGAAGGCGTGCTGAGCTGCTGACCGATTTTTTCAATTCGGCCATTGGCCATTAATAGATCCGCATGTTCTAAAATGCCCTGTTTATCCGAGGTCCACAGGGTGGCATTTTTAATATGGAGTTTCTCGGCTTTTGGCGCCTCACTCAAACCATAGGCGACGTTAGGGTAGGTGAGTTGACTCACTAAAGTCGGTGCAGCATCGGTCTTAGGCGGGCCTTCTTGTTCCGTCTTTGGACTCGAAGCGATAGCAATACCCGCCACATTAATGCTGCGACTTTGGGCGTCCACCATACGGCCTTGAATACCATCCTTAGCGAGCCAGAGGGTAAAACGGCTGATGCCATGAATGCCCGCATCGCTTAAATCGGCGTTAAAGCTCACACGGCCGTCGTCTTCAAGCTTAAGATTGGTGAGTGGAATGCTCTTCTCGCCACTGCTTAGCTGACCTTGGAAGGCTTTTTTGCCCGTTTCTTCAAGGTTTAGATCTAAGGTGAGATTATTCAGCGTGAGCTGATAGTCGCCCAAGAGTTTGGCCTGTGGGAGTGAGCGAATGGATTGCTCTTCGCCCTGCAGCCAGACGCTATAAATCTGCCCATCCTTAAAGATATTGCCCTTAGTAATCACAAAGTCGGCCATATAGCCGGGGGCAAGTTTACCGGCGAAGTCGGCCGCCCCCGCCATCTCGGCGGCTTGAGTCGTCAGCGCGGCGAGGGCCTTGTCCTCACTCAGTCCCTGGGTGATGGCTTGTCGTAGACGTGGCCAAAATGCCTCGGTTTTAATGCCAAATTGGGTAAAGGCAAAAGGGATGCCAGCATTGGCGACTGCTGCTGGGTTTGTGGGCGCGCGTTCCCATTGTCTGAGTTCTGCAAGGGAGACTTCACGGTCGGCATCATCGGTGCCAACATCGGGTGCTTGCGGATAGTTGAGCGGCAGGATCAAAGGATAATTTAGGGCTTTTAATTCATTGATGCGCGCATATTCTTGACCACTTGCGAGTAGGTTGGCGGGCAGCTGGTGTTCTTTGAGCAAGTTAGCGGCGCGCAGCAAATCGTTGAGGTTTTTTGTTTCAAAGACGATTTGTTTCTCGGCTAAGTTATCTAAGCGTTCGAAAGCGATATTAAATTCAATTTGAGCATTTGCTGAACTATTAACCGATTTGTGCTTATTTTGGTTATACCAGTTTGCATCGGCAAAGGTTTGCCTGATAAGCGCGATACTGCCCATTAGAGAATTGGGATAGTCTTGTTCAGATGTGCCTTTATCGAAGGCCATAAAAGGTTGGCTGCGTGCACGATAAATCACCTCGTTGGCGGTTTTATCGGCTAATGAAAGGCTAACACCCGTACCGCGGAAAATACCGTCGAGTTTACTGCTTTGTACGCTGGTGAAGCCGTTATTGATCCAATCTCTTGCGCGTTCTTTATTTGGGTAAACGTAATTAAACCATTCTTTTTCAGCATGAATTGCGCCATTTTCCGCATTACCGCCGATACGTTTAATATCATATACCGGACGAGTCAGCCCTAATTTGGGATATTCAAACTCGATACCATAATCGGTAAAGGGATCGATAAAACCGGGATAGATAGTATAACCACTGAGATCAACTTTTAGTGCCGCTTCTGGGATATCCCCTTTTTCAATAATGGCTTTGATCCGATTATTTTCAACTAATAATGTGGCGTTTGCGAGTCGTTTCCCCGGTGCTAGGATTAATTCGGCATTGGTGAATGCCGTTAGCTTATTGACGGGGGGAATGGGATTGGCCTCGGCGAAAATGTTATGGGATACCAAACTACTTATTATGCCGCAGCTTATTATTATCTTGTTGTTTATCAGCATTTTTCATTTACTTAGGTGGAGGGTGAGTAAAGAGTAACCTAAAGTAGATGTAATTACTAAAGCCGAATTGTAACGCAATTTAAGCATGTGCTTGAATGCTGAGGGGGATTCTGCTGGGCATAAAAAAGCTCGCAGGGTGCGAGCTTTTTTATGTTACTCAGTGTTAATAGCGCATCGCTATTACACACTATATTGGATTAGATTAAGAAATCATCCATAGAACGGCCTTTATTGACTTCGTTCTTAAATACCGTTGGCATACGACCTTGACCTGTCCACTGGATCACTTCGCCGTTAACTTCGATTTGGTATTTTGCTGGACGAGGAGCGCGCTTTTTGCTTACAGCTTTAACTGCAACACCGCCTAAATCGTCGATTGATAAACCAACAGCTTCCATTTGTTGACGGATTTCTTCGATCTTTGCATTACGAGCAGCGATAGCTTGCTGTTCTTCTTCAGCCATAGATTCACGCTCTGTGAGAATCTTATCCAGTTTTGCAGCTAAATCACGCAATTCTTCGAGGCTCAAATCTTTTACAGCAGCTTTAAAACGACGACCGTGAGTTAATATTTCTAAAAATTCGCTCATATCTATTTTCGTCCCACTCTATTTTTATTACAGGATAATGGTGAACAACAGCTAAATGATAGAAACTAATATTGCTCGAATCAAATAAAATTATGCAATAAACAGAAATTAAATATTATTTAATTTTTGAACTTTTTATATGTGGCAAATAACTGTTCAAAAATGTGGCCAATACCACAGTCTTAAAAAATGCAAACAGGCGTTTGACTTTGGTTGACGTTAACGTTAACAGGACGTAAAGTGGCTCTATCCTGCATTGGTGATGACCAATGTTTTGTCCATGTACATGAAAGTGTAGGAAGGAAACCCTATGAAAGTATTGGTGCCTGTTAAGCGCGTAGTTGATGCCAATGTGAAGGTCAGGGTAAAAGCTGACAACACCAGCGTTGATACCGCAAACCTCAAAATGGCGTTGAACCCTTTTTGTGAAATTGCAGTAGAAGAAGCGGTTCGTTTAAAAGAAGCGGGCAGTGCTACTGAAGTAGTGGTCGTCAGTATCGGCAATAAAGCTGTTCAAGAACAATTACGTACCGCGTTAGCATTAGGTGCTGACCGTGCGATTCACATTGATACTGAAGAAGAGTTAACCCCAGTATCGATTGCCAAATTACTCAAAGCCGTACAAGAAAAAGAACAAGCGCAATTAGTGCTGTTTGGTAAGCAATCTATCGATGGCGATAATAACCAAACTGGTCAAATGTTTGCGGCATTAATGGATATGCCACAAGCCACTTTTGCTTCTGAAATCAAAGTTGAAGGTCATTCAGTGCAAGTGGCTCGCGAGATAGATGGCGGGATGCAAACCTTAAGTCTGCCGCTGCCTGCTGTGGTAACAGCCGATTTACGTTTGAACGAACCTCGTTACGCTTCATTACCTAACATCATGAAAGCTAAACGTAAGCCATTAGATGTGCTCACTGTTGCGGATTTAGGTGTGACGCTAAAAGCCCATCAAACTGTGGTGAAGGTGACGCCACCTGCAGAGCGTAAAGCAGGCATCATGGTTGCGTCGGTAGCTGAGCTGGTTGAAAAGTTAAAAAATGAAGCGAAGGTGATCTAACATGGCCATTTTAGTATTAGCAGAACACGATAATGCGGCACTGAAACTGGATACCGCAAAGGTTGTCACCGCCGCGCGTGCAATTGGTGACGATGTGCATGTATTGGTGGTGGGTCACCAATGTGGCGCCGTGGCACAAGCTGCGCAAGCCCTGCAAGGCGTCGCTCAAGTATTGGTCGCCGACAATAGTGCCTATGAAGCGCATTTAGCCGAAAACGTAGCTAAATTGCTGGTGGACTTAGCACCAAACTACAGCCATATCTTGGCTGCAGCATCGAGTGCTGGCAAAGATACGCTACCGCGTGTGGCGGCGCTTTTAGATGTAGCGCAGATTTCGGAAGTGATTGGCGTGGTGAGCAGTGACACTTTTGTTCGCCCAATTTACGCAGGAAACGCTTTAGCAACAGTACAAAGCCATGACGCGATTAAAGTTATGACAGTCCGTGCCAGTGCCTTCGATGCGGCGGTGCAGGGCAACAGTGCTGCCGTGGCTACCTTAGATAAAGTGTTTGAAGCCAAAACCCAGTTTGTGTCTCAATCATTGACTGTTTCAGCACGTCCAGAGTTAGGTAATGCGGGCATTATCGTTTCTGGTGGCCGTGGTATGGGCAGCGGTGAAAACTTCGGTATGTTGGAACAACTGGCGGACAAACTCGGTGCCGCGGTTGGGGCTTCACGCGCCGCGGTTGACGCAGGTTTTGTGCCTAACGATCTGCAAGTGGGTCAAACCGGTAAGATTGTGGCACCGAACCTCTACATCGCCGTGGGGATTTCGGGCGCGATTCAGCATTTAGCTGGGATGAAAGACGCAAAGGTGATTGTGGCAATCAACAAAGATCCTGAAGCGCCAATCTTCCAGGTGGCCGATTATGGTCTCGAAGCCGACCTGTTTGACGCCGTTCCAGAGTTGATTTCAACTCTAGGTTGATTTTATCCGTGATCTAAGTCAAAGTAAGCGGCTTTGCGGTGGCAACTGCTTAGCCGCTTATGTTTTTATGTGCCTCACGCCCGTGCATGGGCGTTCTTAGAAGTAGAGGCGCACCAAATATCAGTAGTGATCAGTAGGGTGATTCCGTTGATCGTTCGCGAAAGGATTTGGTGCCGAAGTGGTTTGATTTATCACGATCAACTGCTGGGGTTGTGCCGAATAGGTACAACACTGCCATAGTATTTTCTGATACGGATATTAGGAATAGTTACTATGGAGCGCTACTGATAGGACAGGTGATCTTGGGTATCTATTGCCTTTTCCCACCAGTTCAGTCGCCCTCCATTCGTATTTTGACGAAGAAATAATCAATGACTGTAGTAAGTTACGCCGATTCGGCACTTTCTCTGCTGCCGCCTGTGGTCGCAATTGTGTTGGCGATTTTCACTCGCCGCGTTCTCCTTTCCCTCGGTTTAGGTATTGTGATTGGGGTGTTATTACTCAATCAATTTTCACCTGTGGCCAGCGGTGAGTTTTTATTTAACAGTGTAAAAGGACTCTTTTGGTCAGAAGATGGCGTAAATTCTTGGAATTTATACATTCTCGGCTTTTTAATTGTATTAGGGATGATCACGGCATTAATTACTGTCAGTGGTAGTGCGCGGGCATTTGCCGATTGGGCGCGCCTGCATATTCGCAATAAACGCGATGCCAAATTACTGACCATGTTTTTAGGCTGTGTTGTCTTTATTGACGATTATTTCAATAGCTTAGTCGTAGGTTCCGTCGCCAGACCCGTCACCGATCGTTATTATATTTCCCGCGCTAAGTTAGCCTATTTATTAGATTCAACGGCGGCGCCAGTTTGCGTTATTTCGCCGGTATCCAGTTGGGGCGCTTATATTATCGCGCTGATCGGCGGCATATTAACCGCCCACGGTTTTGCTGACTCTGGACATTTGAGTGTGTTTATTCAAATGATCCCTATGAATTTCTACGCTATTTTCTCTTTATTATTATTACTTTGTGTTGCATTCATGGGCTTAGATATTGGCCCTATGCGTGAGCATGAATTAAATGCGCAGCGCGGTAATTTATATGATGAGAATAAAGGATTACCACCTGGGGCGAATGCCGATTTACCCGAAGCCGAAACGGGTAAAATTCTCGGTTTATTCTTACCTATTACCGTGCTGGTATTTGCGACCCTGTATTTTATGATCGACAGCGGTGCCCAGGTATTAGCGAAAGAAGGCATTGAATTTAATATTATTTCTGCTTTTGAAAAAACCGATGTGAGTTCATCACTGTTCTTTGGTGCACTGATTGGTTTAGCGGTTGCGCTGGTGCTTAACCTAGTACAAGGCGTTGAAAAGTCGATGGTCGTCAAAGGCGTGGTGCAGGGCGCTCGCTCTATGCTGCCTGCGATTTATATCCTGTTATTTGCTTGGACCATCGCGGGCGTGATTGGCCAGCTTGAGACTGGTAAGTTTATGGCAAGCCTCGCCACAGGGAACATTCCCTTTGCCTTCTTACCTGCATTGATGTTTGTGTTAGCGGGTCTGACGGCGTTTTCTACCGGCACCAGTTGGGGCACGTTTGGTATTATGCTGCCGATTGCCGCCGATATGGCGATGGGCAGCCACACAGCTATGATGTTACCAATGCTGGCTTCGGTGTTGGCGGGCGCGGTATTTGGTGATCACTGCTCACCGATTTCGGATACCACGATTTTGTCGTCAACTGGCGCGAGCTGTCACCATATTGACCATGTTGTGACTCAGCTGCCTTACGCTGTGATTGTGGCGCTGATCAGCATGGTGGGTTATGTGGTGCTTGGCTTTACAGAATCGGTGAATGCGGGACTATTGACCTGTAGCGTGCTGTTTGTCTTGAGCATTGTGTGGTTACGGTTTAAATCCCAAAGTAACGCGAAATAAGCCTGACTTCAGCGAGCGGTTTATTCGCGAGTCTTCTCTGTGTATTTACCGAGCGCTAAAAACAAATCAGCCAGCATTATGCTGGCTGATTTTTTATCGTTCACTCATCCCAAATTACAGGGCGGTGTTGAGTCCACGTCGATTCAATAACCCTTCGGTGGTAGGCTCTTGACCTCGGAAGTTTTTGTAGGCTTCCATTGGTGCAATGCTGTTGCCCACTTCGCGGATCGTTTTGCGGTATTTCATACCGATTTCACGGTTGAGACCACCTTGCGTTTGCACATAAGCAAAGGCGTCAGCTGCTAAAATCTCACTCCACATATAAGCGTAGTAACTTGCTGAGTAACCACCTGGGAAGGCGTGGGCAAAGTAAGTTGACTTATAACGTGGTGGTACGGCGGTGATATTTAAGCCGTGCTTTTTCAGCGCATTGGCTTCAAATGTCGCCACATCTTGCAATGGTGCATCAGGGCTTAATGAGTGCCATTCCATATCCACTAGCGCAGCAGCCATATACTCTAAGGTATCAAAACCTTGGTTAAAGCTGCCGGATTTCAGCAGTTTTTGCAGCAAATCATCGGGAATTGGCTTACCAGTTTCGAAGTGTTTGGCGTAGTTGGCTAACACTTTAGGATGGGCTGCCCAGTCTTCTTCGAAGGTTGATGGGAATTCCACAAAGTCACGTGAGACCGAGGTGCCCGCCAAGCTTGGGTAAGTCACCTTAGAGAACATACCGTGGGTACCATGGCCCATTTCGTGGAACATAGTGGTGACTTCGTTGTAGCTGACGAAGGTCGGTTGTCCCTCTGGCGCCTTCTTAATGTTCATCACGTTAACCACGACAGGCTTAGTGCCTTCGAGGAAGGATTGACCCACGAACGAGCTCATCCATGCGCCGCCACGTTTGCCTTCACGGGCAAAGTAGTCGGCATAGAAAATCGCCATGCTCGAACCATCGGCATCAAACATTTCGTAGGCTTTTACATCTGGGTGATACACGGGTAAATCTGGACGTGGTTTTAAGGTGACGCCATAGAGTTCCTTGAGGGTGTAGAACACGCCGTCTTCGAGTACGCGGTTAAATTCGAAGTAAGGACGAATGCTACTCGCATCGAGGGCATATTTCTCTTGGCGAACTTTCTCGGCGTAGAATTCCCAGTCCCATGGCGCGAGTTCAAACTTGCCGCCAGTCTTGTCGATCATCGCTTGAATATCGGCCGCTTCTTTCTCAGTATTGGCTACGACAGCTGGCACCATAGAACCAAACATGCTGTATACCGCTTCTGGGTTTTTTGCCATTTGTGGCGCGAGGCGGTAGCTGGCCCAGTTTTCATAACCTAAGAGGGCAGCGCGCTCGGCACGTAATTGGGCTAAGCGAGACACTAAAGATGCGGTTTCGTTTTCACCCGTTAAGCCACGGTTTGCCGAGGCTTCCCAAATGCGTTGGCGCAGTTCACGGTTCTCTAAAGAGGCGAGCACAGGCTGGCGAGTGGTGTTGGTGATGTTGATTAGGTACTTACCTTCGTGGCCAGCGGCCTTGGCATCGTTGGCTGCCGAGGTGATCTCGCTGTCACTTAGGCCCGCCAATTGCTCTTTGTTATCGACAACGATGGCAATTTCTTTGGTTAAGCGCAGTAAACGTTGTGAGAACTCGTTGGTGAGCGTCGATTGCTCTTCATTCAGGGCGCGGATCTTCACTTTCTGCTCATCGGTTAGCTTAGCGCCGGCCATGATAAAGCGTTGGTGATACACCTCAACCAAACGAACCGCTTCAGGGGTTAAGCCTAAGTTATTACGGTCGTTATAAATGGCTTCAATACGGGCGAATAGTGCTGGATTGAGGTTGATGTTATCCGAGTGAGCCGCCATTTTGGGCGCCATTTCGCCTTGGATTTTACGCAGGGCTGGATTGCTGTTTGAACCTGCGAGGTTGTAAAACACACTCGATGCACGGTTGAGCAGGGCACCGCTTTTTTCCATGGCGACAATAGTGTTGTCGAATGTCGGGGCGGCAGGATTGTTAGCAATGGCCAAAATCTCTTGGTAATGCTCTTTAATGCCTTGCTCTAATGCGGGCTGAAAATGCTCGTCTTTAATCACGCTGAAATCAGGCGCTTGGTATTGCAGCGTACTGGCTTGGAACAGAGGATTTTGGGTTTGAACTGCGGTCACATTTGCGGCTTTGGTATCTTGAGAGCTACAACCCGCCAGTGCTCCTGTCATCAGTGTGGCGCCAATGGCGATGGCAATAAAACTTTTACGCATAGTTGAGTGATTTCCTTAGAATTGTAGTTTTTTGTGACTCTAACGTTACTAACTTAAATGGGACTGAAAACCTATGGGGTGAAGTTGTAAGAAAAAGTAAACAAAAAAGCGCCCTACAATCGTAGGGCGCTTGGGCTATTTCCTTGCAGGGAAAATAGCGGGACGACTACTACTTACGGGTAAAGTTGTGGTATTTATCGATACCAGAGCTGCTACCCGCGTTGTGGCACACGGCACAAGATTCACCCGTAGGTTGCTTGAACCAGTCGCCAGTGGCTGGAACGCTGATCTCGCCACCGTTGCTCACCATGTGGGCTTTGACTGCATCGCCAGTATGGCAGGCATAACAGTTTGCCGTGACAGGGCTGGTCATCTTGTTACCAGGCTCAAGGATGTATTGATTTGGCACTTTATTTAAATCAATCGCGGTTTCGTGACAGGCAACACAGCTGGTGACTGGATTGATGGCGCCTGCACCGTTTGCGGTCTTGGCTTGAGTGCCATCGGCCTTCATCTCACCGACATTCGCACCATTACCCCAGTGCCAGCTGTGGATCATAGGACCAAAACCAGCACCCAGAGTGGCCGAAGTCCGTGCCATACCGTTATCGTGGCAGGCAATACAACCGTTACCGCCTTGATCGAATGCACCGTTTTTGTGGAAGGCGGTGGCATCGTTATGGCAAGTGGTGCAGCTATTATCGCTGATCACTGTGCGACGCTCAAAAGCTGAAACTTTTGCAGCTGTGACTGGATTTACCACATCTGAGTATGCGGTGAAGGATACACCCATTGAACCGTCATAACCGTTGGCTCTGAGGTTGCCATTGCTCTGATAGCGTTGGTTACCGTCGTATTCCATCCAGCCAGCAGTGCTGAAGGTGACACGTGCAGAGTAGGCATAGTTAGCGTTCACTGCGCTGATATCGGTCAGTAGGTGACAGATATTCTTAGTGCCATCGGCGTTATAGCCATAGTAATAGTTCGTACGGTTTCCTGGGCGGCCGACTAAGGTGTTATTGTCATAGGCATGTAGATAAGCGCCTGCATAGACAATCGGTTTCTTGGCATCAAATACCAGCGGATTTGAGTAGTTGAAGTTATCTTTAATGCTAAAGATATTACCGTCAGTATCTTTTACTGTCAGAGTGGTACACCAGCCGGGTTCGGCTTTGGCAACGCTTGAACCATCGGGCGCATAGTGATCCGTTAAGGTTGAAATATCATCCACTTTAACTGGCGTTGATAGGGCAACTTGGTACTTAGCACGGATAGCTTGACGCTCGGTAATACCTTCTTTGCCTTCATGCATTGGACGCACATCGGCACCATTACTTGGCACTATCGCGCCTGGTATGCCGCCAGTATTGTGACAGTCGATACAGCCTGGGCCTGAAACACTGATATTAGTAGGTGCTTCAACGTGGCAAGAACTACAGTTCATCACACTGAAATCTTTAGTGAATTTCTGGTGATTAATGTGGCCAATCTTAGACAAGGTATTGGTAGCATAACCGCCGATTGAGAAACCTTCGGCATTTTTTGCTGCAAAGCTAACTGAGCCGTGACAGACTAAACAGCCTTCAACGAAGGTGACTTCGCTGTCCATGCCGGTAGCTACATAGCTTGCGTGGCGACGTGGGCTTGTTGAATAGTCTACGTGACAGGAATAGCAACTATCGGTCGTGGTTGAATGAGTGCCTTCGGGCTTATTCACCACCAGCGGTGCTGATCGAGCGATGCCAGTTTCAGCATTACCGCCGACTCTGAGCCATACAATGCCCTCAGTGGCTGCATTGACGCCTTTCATCGGTGCCTTAAAGCTATAGTGACCATCGCCTAATGATTTGATCTCTGCGCCTTCTGTAGATTGAGTCGCAGCGCCACCGATATTGACATTATCTTTGACAGGATTGCCACTTGCGTCTGTTTTGTCGGCTTCATTTCTATTATTGATA
Organism: Shewanella decolorationis; assembly: GCF_004354305.1. NCBI lineage: Bacteria > Pseudomonadati > Pseudomonadota > Gammaproteobacteria > Alteromonadales > Shewanellaceae > Shewanella > Shewanella decolorationis. Next base: position 1,410,726 of record NZ_CP037898.1, read on the forward strand.
AAGCCTTTATCGGTTAATGCTGCAACTTTGGCTTCAGCATTTTTCAGTCCATTGATTAAGTTGCCGTTTTCGTCAGTGATCTGAAATTCATAGGTGATACTGCCTTCACCAAAGCTATAGTTCAGTACTTTTACATTTGTGATAGTTGAACTCGTTACTGGAGGTGGAACCCAAGGTTCACCTGGAGTTCCAGGTGTGCCGGGGGTTCCCGGAGTACCTGGTGCACCATCCACACCATCTTTACCATCACTTCCGCAACCGACTAGAGCACCTGTCAGTGCTAAGGCAACAAGGTATGCGAGTTTTTTAGAGGTGAATATTCTCATCATAATCTCCATTTAATCCAATACGCATTTAAAGGCACGGATTGCAGCACTAAATTTGCAGGGGAGATTAGTGCTTATAGCCGCTGATTTAATTTGCAAGCATCGTATAGGTTTTATTTTTTTTAAAATTGAGCACTTTTTGTCTCGAACGAAATATTACTGTTATGGGTATGTTTGTTTTTTGAGCTAAACCGCATTTAAGCCTATAACTTTGGAGGTAGATCGCATTTCTAAACTTTTGTTAATGTGAATTTTCTTATATAAAACAATATTTAAGGTTAAATTAAGCTTATTGTAACAATTGTCGTTTTAGAGCTTGCTCTGTTTTTACGTTTTGCAATTTAGAGAGGGTGGCGAACAATAAACAGACAATTCTGATATTCGCTGAAGCCGTCAAAATATCTCAGTAAAATCGAGAGTGAGATTTCAGTATAAAAGCTGAGACTGGCCTAGTGTGTTAGGGGGCGAGGCAATGGTAAACTTGGCGGCATAAACTCTGGATACAGAGAAATGATAACTCAGTTAGAAAAAGGGATTCATTTTGGCGCAATTGTACTTTTACTATTCAGCAATGAATGCGGGCAAATCTACCTCTCTATTACAGTCTTCTTATAACTACCGCGAGCGCGGCATGAATACCCTTGTGATGACAGCTTCTATCGACGACAGATATGGCAAAGGCAAGGTGGCTTCACGGATTGGGATTGAAACCGACGCACAGGTATTTAGCAGTAATGATAATTTGGTTGAGATGATCACCGCTGCCCATCAACAGAATCACCTAAGTTGTGTGTTGGTGGATGAATGCCAATTCTTAAGCAAAGAACAAGTCAAACAACTTACCTATGTTGTTGATAAAATTGATATCCCAGTATTGTGTTACGGATTGCGTACCGACTTCCAAGGTGAGCTTTTTACTGGTAGTCATTATTTATTGGCCTGGGCTGATAAATTAGTCGAGCTGAAAACCATCTGTCACTGTGGTCGTAAAGCCAATATGGTGGTACGCCTCGATGGTGAAGGTAAAGTGATGCGCGAAGGTGAGCAGGTCGCAATTGGTGGTAATGAAAGTTACGAATCGGTTTGTCGTAAGCATTTTCGTGAGTTTATTTGGGATTAGCATCGGCCTTAAGCCGATAGTCGTTTCAATAATGCGTAAAAGTATTTTTGCGCTAACCACTTTGAGGCATGCTGCCAACTCATTAAAATAGCGTGAGATCTAACAACAAGACGCAATCATCCTATGCGGGTTAGATCTTGCTCAATTTAACTGCGATAACATTGCAGACATGTGGATATAAACTAATTACTAGTGGTTTGTTTATATTCGCTATTCAACCTGATGTGTTGAGCATAGGTTGGGAATTTTCCCACGTAGAAAGGATTTGATTAGTGATTTTTTGGAGCCGTTTTGCCTAATTCTACGCAAGAAATGCAATTCGAAAATTATCGTCCACGTCCGCCACAACCCGAACCTAAGGCTAAGCGTCAGCGTAAGCCAAGATCCAAGGGGCGTGTCTGGTTCCTATTTTTTATACTGATCCTCTGTGTAGCAATTTTGATTGGGCAGGAGGTAAAAACCTCCTTTTACCAATCAAAGTATGTTCACCAATATGCTAAGACCTTGACCTATGAGCTGAAAAATCAGCCAACTCAATCGATTATTTATCCAAGTTACGGCCCCTTTGATGAGCGTCACGGTTACAGTAAACTGCCGCAATATATCGATAGATTGCTGCAACGTAACTTCCAGGTGACGCAACAAGTCGAGTTTTCTCCCGCGCTGCAGGAATACGCCAAGATGGGCTTTTTCCCGCCTTATCACGAGAAAGCGCAATCGGGCTTGACTCTGCTCGACTGTCGTAACACTGATCTCTACGAGTTTACCTATCCTAAGCGTGTGTATCAGGATGACGATAAAATCCCTAATGAAATCGTCAATACCTTACTGTTTATTGAAAACCGCGAACTGTGGACCACAGAACCCAAACTGAATCCTGTAATCGACTGGCCAAGGTTTATTGTGGCGGGGATGAGTCAAATCGCTGAAATGGTGGGGATGAATGTGTCTACCGCCGGTGGCAGTACGCTGGCGACACAAATCGAGAAGTTCCGCCATTCCTCCCAAGGGTTAACCTTAAGCATTAAGGATAAACTGCTGCAAATTGGCTCGGCCACAGTGCGCGTCTATCAGCAGGGGGAAATTACCGAGCCTGCCCGTAAACGCATTATCCAAGATTATTTAAATACTGTGCCTTTATCCTCTGCGCCTAACCACGGTGAAGTGCATGGCATAGGCGATGGCCTGTGGGCGTGGTTTGGTACCGATTTTGATACCGCTAATAAACTACTTGCTTCGCCGCAAGTGAAGGCTAATGCGGCTAAGCGTGGCCAAGTGTTCCGTCAAGTGGTGGCGTTAATGATTGCCCAGCGTCGTCCCTCCTATTATTTGTTACAGGGACATGAGGATTTAGAAAACCTCGTCGACAGCCATATCCGTTTACTCGGCCAGTATTATTTGATTGACCGTAAACTGCGGGATGCGGCATTGGCTCAAAAATTACAGTTTAAGGTCGTTAAACCCCAGCGTAATACTCAGTCGGGAGCGGATAAAGGCGTTAATACCATACGCATTCGTACCGCTGGCATGCTAAATGTCGGTTTATATGATTTAGACAGGCTCGATTTGACCGTAAATAGCAGCTTGCACAGTGAATTGCAACAGCAGGTAAGTCATTACTTACGTAGCCTTGGGCAAGTATCAACGGCCGAAAAAGTAGGTCTCTTAGGTGAGCGCTTACTCGAGCCCAGCCAGCTGCAAAATGTGCTCTACAGTTTTACCCTCTACGAAAAAACCGAGACGGCTAACCGAGTGCGGGTGCAAACCGACAGTACCGACCAGCCTTTTGATATTAACGAAGGCAGTAAGTTAGAGCTGGGCTCGACGGCTAAACTGAGAGTGCTCGCAACTTACTTGGAGATCATTGCCGAAATCCACGACAAATACTCGAAGAAACACGGTATTGAGTTAGAGTCGATTGAGATTGAGCCCCGCGATCATCTCACGCGCTGGGCGATTGATTACTTAATTGTGAATCCGGATAGACGCCTTGACCGCATGTTGGATGCGGCGCTACAACGGGAATATTCTGCCTCACCGAATGAGCAATTCTTCACGGGTGGTGGTTTGCATGTATTTAATAACTTTAAGAAAACAGAAGATCTTAAGGTTCCGACCATGTATCAAGCGCTGCAAGACTCGATCAACTTGCCCTTTGTGCGCTTAATGCGGGACATAGTTAACTACAGCAGCAGCATGCAAAACGAAGGCAATATGGCGCGTTTGCTGCGCAACGATAAGGACCCGCGCCGTGAGGAATATTTACGCGTATTTGCTGATCGCGAAGGCAATACCTTCGTCAATAAGTTCTACCGTAAATATAAGAAAGTGGCGCCCAATGAGCGTTTAGAACTGTTCTTTGATGGCCAAACCCAAGCGGAGCAGCAGCTTACCGCGGCTTACCGTTATTTGCAGCCTAATGAGTCCATGGCCTCGTTTAAAGCCTTTTTGCAACAGCGTTTACCGCAAAACAATTACACGGATAAACGCATTAAAGAGCTGTATAACAAGTACGGTCCTGAGAAATATAATCTGCCCGACCAAGGTTATATCGCGCGGGTGCATCCGCTCGAACTTTGGGTGCTTGATTATTTGAATCAACATCCTGAGGCCAACCTCAACGATGTGAAAGAGGCCAGTAAGGATGAGCGCCAAGAGGTTTACCGTTGGTTGTTTAGAACCCGACATAAAAACGCGCGGGATGTGCGGGTGCAAGTGATGCTTGAGGTGGAAGCCTTCCTCGACATTCATCAGCGTTGGGCGCGTTTAGGCTATCCCTTTGAATCTATGGTGCCTTCTTTAGGCTCGGCGCTCGGCAGTTCGGGGGACAGACCCGCGGCGTTGGCGGAATTGATGGGGATTATCCAAAACGATGGTTATCGTTTACCGACGGTGCGGATTAATCAACTGCACTTTGCCGAAGAGACGCCCTATGAAGTTCGGCTCGAAAACCAAAATACCCAAGGTGAACGAGTGATGCGCCATGAAGTCGCCCAAGCCTTAAAGGCTGCGCTGGCAAACGTGGTTCAAAACGGTACTGCACGACGTCTTAAGGGTATCTTTACCGACGACAACGGCGAGATGCTGGCAATTGGTGGTAAAACGGGGACCGGTGATAACCGTATCGTGACCCAGATGCAGCAGGGCCGCAAAGTGGCTACCACGGCGATGAACCGTACCGCGACGTTTGTGTTTTACTTAGGCGATAACTATTTCGGCACTTTAACTGCGTTTGTGCCGGGCAGTAAGTCGGACGATTTTAGTTTTACCTCGGCGCTGCCATTACAAGTGATGAAGGGCATGATGCCTATTCTCGCGCCCTATGTGAAATCCTCGAAGGGCATGTGTGTGCGGGATGAGTAATAACTCACTTTTGCAATATGCGTTTTTGAAACATAAGCATTGAAATGCGAGTTTGAAGTTCCTTAGATAAAGCAAACCCCGCAGCCGTGAACCGGTTTGCGGGGTTTTTATTGGCACCGACAGGCTTACTCGTCAGCGTTGATATATTGTTTGCGGTCTAAATCGTACTTACGCATCTTGTCGTACAAGGTTTTACGGGGCAGTTCGAGTTGTTCCATGGTCTGCTTAATGCTGCCCTTGTTATGACTTAGGGCTTCTTCAATCAATACCCGCTCAAAAAACTCGACCCGTTGCAGCAGCGACATGCTGGTATGCAGACTCGGGGCATTACCTAAGCTGCCGGCGAAGGCGGCTTCACCACCGAGTAATACATAACGTTCCGCCAGATTTCGCAGCTCGCGCACATTACCTGGCCAGTCGTGTGAGGTGAGGATAGCATTCTGCTCGGCATTGAGGGCAATCAGCGCCTTGTGATAACGCGCCGAGGCCATACGGGCAAAGTGTAAGAATAATAAGGGAATATCTTCGCGGCGATCCCTGAGTGGTGGAATGGGCACTGTCACTAGATTTAAGCGATAGAGCAAGTCTTGGCGAAACTCTCCCGTGTCGCACAGGGACTTTAAATCCACCTTAGTGGCGGCAATCACCCGAATATCCAAATGAATGCTCTTATTGGAGCCTAGGCGCTCGACCTTGCGATCTTCGAGTACCCGCAGCAGTTTGACCTGTAGCGACAGTGGCGTGCTTTCGATTTCATCTAAAAAGAGTGTGCCGCCGTTGGCATACTCAAACTTACCGATACGCAGTTTATCCACACCGGTAAAGGCTCCGGCTTCGGCGCCAAAAAGTTCGCTCTCAATCAAGTTTTCGGGAATCGCGCCGCAGTTAATGGCGACAAAGTTAGCCTGATTACGACTACTGTGGTCGTGCAGATAGCGAGCGACCAATTCTTTACCCGTACCGGTTTCACCTTCGATAAGCACATCGGCGGGAGTGTCGATTACTTGGTCGATAATATGGCGCATACGCAAAATGCCAACACTGTGGCCTAATATTCTTGGCCCGGGCACGTTATGGCTTTCTAACTCTTTCTTTAATTTACGGTTCTCTAGGGTGAGGCTGCGTTTATCTAAGGCGCGTTTCACCACATCTAGCATGTGTTCGTTGTTAAAGGGTTTTTCGAGAAAATCGTAGGCGCCTTGTTTTAAGGCATTGACCGCCATGGCGATATCGCCAAAGCCGGTGAGCAGCACCACGGGTAAATCTGGGTCCTGTTGACGAATTTGCTGCATCAAGCTGATGCCATCTAATTGCGGCATATTCACATCGGAAATCACCACGCCCGCCCAGTCCCTGTCGAGTAATTTGGCTATCCCTTTGGGATCGGTAGTGGCGAAGGCTTTAATGCCTTCCAGCTCAAACAGTTGGACTAACACTGTGCCAATATGGGGCTCATCGTCGATGATCAGTACGCTATAGTCTTGAATTGAATTGGGCAGACTCATGATGACTGACGTTCCTCGGCTAAATAAATCGGTAAAATAATATGGAAAATCGCGCCGCCGTCCTCGGCATTGGCAACATTAATTTGCCCCTGCATAGACTCGATAATGCGCTGTGAAATGGATAAACCCAGGCCAAGCCCTGTACGCTCGCTGGTGGTGAAATAGGGCTCGAAAATCTTCTCCATTTGGCTCTCGCGCACCCCAGGGCCTGAGTCTTGAATACTGATACAAAACTTGTCCGCACAGTTTACCCTAATACTCAGTGTCCGTTTTGAAGATTGCTGCATGGCGACAATCGCATTGCTCATAATATTCACAAACACTTGCTGCAATCGCACTTTATCACCCCAAACCTGATATTGGCCTTCGGGTAGCAGCACATCGAGCTCAACCCCTTGTTTGTCGATTTCGGGCTGGACTATGGTGAGTGCTTGTTTGATACAGCCCTTAAGATCGGTCGCGCTATCCGTGCCTTGGCTCTTACGGGTAAAACTCTTAAATTGGCCGACAATATCGGCTAAGCGGTCGGTCAGTTCGATAATAATCTTAAGATTATCAAGTGCTTTATCCTGCATATTGCGGGCGAGGAAGGTTTGGGTATTTTGTGCATAGCTGCGAAGGGCGGCTAAGGGTTGATTCAGCTCGTGGTTGATACTCGCGGATAGGCTGCCTATTACGGTCAACTTGGCCGCTTGAATAAGCTCATCCTGAGTATCTTTAAGGCGATCATTGGCCTGCTGCAGATCTTGGGTGCGCTCTTCCACCCTCTGCTCTAGTAAACTCTGGGCGAGTTGCATCCGTTGTAGGTTGCGGCGCCGCTCGCTGCTAAAGAGTAAACCTAAGGCGAGCAGTAAGTAGATAGAGGCCGATAGCAGCATAAGTGCGGGCATAGATTCGAGCAGGGGCTTCATTGGCGCAAGAATATGCACCCGCCAACCCGCCTTGGTCATCAAATGATGGGTATCCATATATTGCGCCTGACTGTTGTCGGAGCGAATTTGATAGATATGCCCATTACTCAGACTATCTTCTTGATATTGGGGTTTTATCAGTAATTCACCAATTGGGCGCTCTGCGTAACGTTTTGAGGCATTTAAGGCATATTGTTTGGCCTGAGTCAGCGGCGTGAGTGAGGCTAAGCGCCATTCATCGACACTGGAGATAAACACGATATCGTCGGGATCGCTGATGAGGAATTGATATTGCCCCGCCATTGCAATACTGGTGCTTTGTTGCTCGATATCAGCGATATCCACTTTCACAATAATGGCGCCCAGAATACCTTTTCCACCTTGTTGATAAATAGGATAGGAGAAGTAAAAGCCGCGCTTATCCGAACTGGTGCCCACCGCATAGTAGCGGCCTAAATTGCCCGAAATCGCATCGGTATAATAGGGTCTGAAGGAGTAGTCTTTGCCGATAAATGAAAAAGGCTGCTGCCAGTTGCTGGCGGCAATCGCAATGCCGAGGGCGTCGATAAGGTAAATGTCGGATGCCTCAGTGACATGCTGAATTTCTTCTAAATACAGGTTGAGCTCTTGAACCTTCTTAGCATTTTGCTGATCGTTTAATACATCGGCTAGCATAGGGTTGGTTGACAATACGTGGGGAATACTCTCGTAGCGTGACAGGGCACCATCTAAAAAGTTAACCAGTTCTTTGAGTTGTCGCTCTGATTGTTGTTGGATGTCAATTTTGCCCTGATGAAAGTGCACCCAGTAGGTCAATTTTAAGATGGCAAATAAGCCCGCAAGTAGCACTATGGTCATTAAAAGACGTTGTTTGGCCTTGGGCGTCATGGGCAACATAGCGGGTAATCCTGATCCACACTGAATAAAACAAAGCGAGCCTGAGTAGGCTCGCTTAAAAACTATCTAGAATCAAGGAATAATCCTTATTCCTTGAGATTAATATCCGTTGAGCTTATCCAGAAATTCTGGCAAGAACAGGGAGATTTGTGGCACGTAGGTGATAAGCGCCAAGAAGGCTAACATCAGTGCTAACCACGGTAGTACGGATTGGATAACCCAGCCGATACTGCGACCTGTGATCCCCGCAGTGACGAAGAGGTTAAGCCCCACCGGCGGTGTCAGCATACCAATCTCCATGTTCACCACCATGATGATACCTAAGTGGATAGGATCGATACCTAACTGAGTCGCAATCGGGAACAGGATTGGCGCCATAATCAGCACGATGGCCGATGGCTCCATAAAGTTACCCGCCGCTAACAGCAGTAAGTTGACAATGATCAAGAAGCCCCACGCGGGTAAGCCCATGCCCACAATGTATTCGGCAATAATATGGGGAATACGCTCAGTGGTTAGCACATGGGCGAATAACATGGCGTTGGCAATGATAAACAGCAGCATGATGCTGACCTTTGCCCCATCGCGCACCACATGGCGGATTTCTTTATCGATTGGGGTTTTTATCAGCCCCAGCACCATATGAGCTAAGTTACGAGCGATCGCGCTTGGGATAGCTTCATTAGGGTTACGCCATGCGACATTTTTCAATGGGCCAATATCGCGATAACCAAATACCGCAATAAGATAAGCATACATACAGGCTACGGCAGAGGCTTCGGTTGGACTGGCCACACCGCCGTAGATTGAACCTAACACGATAAAGATCAGCGCCAGACCGCCTAAGGCTTTGGCACTGGAAATACCCAGTTGTTTAAAGCCGGGGAAAGGGCGTGATGGCAGATTTTTAAAACGGGCAACGATATAAATCACTATCATCAGCAGGAAGCCCATCATCAAACCTGGGATTAAGCCCGCCATAAACATTCTGGCTGCCGACACTTCCGTCGCCGCCGCATACACTAGCATCACGATTGAAGGGGGGATCAAAATCCCTAAGGTGCCAGAAGTGGTAATCACACCTGCGGCAAACTTTTCGGGGTAACCTGCTTTCACCATACCGACGATAACAATCGAACCAATGGCGGCCACAGTTGCTGGGGAAGAACCTGAAACCGCGGCAAACAACATACAGGCCATCACAGAGGCCATGGCTAAACCGCCACGGATATGGCCGATACTGTCCATCGCAAAGTCGATGATCCGTCGTGCCACCCCACCGGTTGACAGGAAGGCTGAGGACAGAATAAAGAATGGGATCGCCAGCAGGGTATAGTGCTCTGACGATGACTCATAAAGTTTTAACGCCACTGAGGCGAGGGAATCGTTGGAGAAGAATAAAATCGTCAGCATGCTCGAGAAACCTAACGCAATCGCGATAGGCATACCTAAAAACATACAGACGAGTAGGGCAGTAAAGAGGGTCGCAATGGCCATTACTTCGCTTCCTTATTGTCTGTTTCTTGTTGTGCGTGCTGAGCACCTTCATCAATTAAATGCATGCTTTCTTTCGCTTCGTCGGCAAATTGGAATCCAGAAACTTGGTTGCGTAGGATGGCGATAAACAGTTCTAAGAAACGCCAAGTCAACATGCTAAAACCAATTAATAGAATGCTTTGGGATAACCAAATGGGCACAGCGCCGTCTTCGACATCAATCTTTAAGGTGTTCCAAGCAAAGTCGGGATCTAAGCTGTTTAACAGAAACTTTGGAAAGTGAATATCTTCCATCGGTACGCCGATTTGGTACATTTGTGACAGATATTGCCAGCTACCCTTTAAAAACAATCCGCAATAAGCTAAGCAAATCAATGCCGTCACTAGGGAAGTGATCTTTTTAGCCTTAGGGGGCAGATTTTTTACAAACGCATCAACACCGATGTGAGCACCGACTTTCACCCCGTAGGACATACCAAAGAGCACAAACCAACCACAGAGGGTTAAAGTCAGTTCTTGGATCCATAAAAAACCAGTATTGAAGAAAAACCGCGCCACTACCTCAGTAAACACTAAGAGTGTCATTAAGGTGATCAAGAGGTTAAGCACCCCTTCTTCAAAGTAACCAAAAATTCGCGATATCACAGCTGTACTCCCCTCGCTCAAATACCGCTTAACCTCAAAAAGAGGTTAAGCGGTTTATTTCATTATTATTTATTTGCAGCAACAGCGGCTTCAATCACATCTTTACCTACTTGGTCTTCAAACTTCGCCCAAACAGGTTTCATTACATCAATCCATTTTTGACGTTCTTCTGGTGTTAAGGTCACCAGTTGTGAACGTTTAGAATCAAGGATTAATTGCTTGTCTTCGTTATCTTTTTCAGCAGCGATCTTGTTACCTAAAGCGATAGACTCATCTAAGGCTTCTTTGATCACTTTACGTTTATCCGCTGGTAAGCTTTTCCAGAAGGCGTCAGACGTCACGACCATGTAGTCCAGTACGCCGTGGTTACTTTCTGTAATATGGCTTTGAACTTCATAGAATTTTTGTGAGTAGGTGTTAGACCAAGTGTTTTCTTGACCATCGATTGCGCGGGTTTGCAGCAGGGTAAACACTTCAGAGAATGGTTTCTTCACTGGGATAGCGCCCACAGCATCAAACTGGGCGGCTAATACGTCAGATGCCATTACACGGAATTTTAAGCCTTTAGCATCAGAAGGTTGTTTCAGTGGTGTGTTAGCAGAGAACTGCTTCATACCATTGTGCAGATAACCTAAACCGACAATCCCTTTACGGCTCATTGAGTTCAGCAGGGCTTGGCCAGCTTCGCCTTGTTGGAAACGGTTTACTGCATCCATGTCATTAAACAGGAATGGCAGGTCGAAAACCTGTAGGCGCTTAGTGTAACGCTCAAATTTAGAGAGAGAAGGTGCTACAAATTGCACATCGTTTAACAGCAGTGCCGCTAACTCGTTGTTATCCCCAAATAACTGTGAGTTAGGGAATACACTGACCGTATATTCACCAGGTAAACGTTGCTCAACGAGTTCTTTAAACTTCAACGCCATTTGACCCTTTGGCGTGTTTTCTGCAACCACGTGGGAGAACTTGATTTCAACGGGCGCCGCAAACAGGTTAAAGCTGGTCGCGAACACTGAGGCCAGTGCCAGCATCTTAGCTACGGTTTTTAATGGACGTGTGATACCCATTTGTTGATTCAATGTCATTTTTGAGTTCCTTTTTCTGTTGTTAGGATTTGTCCTCAGCCTTGGTTAGTTTGTTACCAAGTGTGAGTAGGAATACAGCCTTGATTTCCCTGAGGTCTGTCTTAATAAAGGCAAATACCACGCCAACTTACGATGCACTCTGTAAGTGTTTGGTTAATAAAGTGTAGTTCATTTGATGTTTGTCACACTTTTAGTTTTGTGGGTGAGATCTCGCTCACGTTGATTTTGGCTATGGGTGGAAATCCACCCAAACTGCATTTTGTGGGGGATGAGCAGAGGTTTTTAGTTTGACGATTAACTGAGCAAAATAAGTTGCTTTTAGATCAAAAATGGTTTGAAAAATGGATGTGGAGAAGGGGATTGGTAGGATGGCTAAGATGAAGTAATGGGGTAGTCAGCCATGATCTTCACCTATTCGCTTAAGAATTTCATCACTCGGAAGTAACTCCAAATGCCCGCGCTCATCGAAGTACCAGCCAGTAATAAAGCCTTTTTGGCGCATGCTGACGAGATTTTGCATGACTTCACGGGCTTCTTTGAGAGCGGTTTGCTCATCACAGGCATGGGTATGTTTTAGATACGCTGCAATATTGCTGAGGGATGCAGATTGACTGACGCTGGCCATAGTATTGATCTCCAAATATGCCTAAGGCAACAATCAGCAGCGTTTAATTGGATTGAATATCGGGTAACAGACTCAGTTAAGCAGATGCTGATTAAGATCAAGCATAGTTGAGTTGAGCTAGGGGTAAAGTTTTTGGGGGAATTATGGTGGTCGCTACTGGGATCGAACCAGTGACCCCCTCCTTGTAAGGGAGGTGCTCTCCCGGCTGAGCTAAGCGACCCGGGGTAAATCAGTATTGAAGGATATGGTGGTCGCTACTGGGATCGAACCAGTGACCCCCTCCTTGTAAGGGAGGTGCTCTCCCGGCTGAGCTAAGCGACCCGGGGTAAATCAGTACTGAAGAATATGGTGGTCGCTACTGGGATCGAACCAGTGACCCCCTCCTTGTAAGGGAGGTGCTCTCCCGGCTGAGCTAAGCGACCGGAATTCTTTCAATACAAATTTTAATGTCATTCTAAAAATATGGTGGTCGCTACTGGGATCGAACCAGTGACCCCCTCCTTGTAAGGGAGGTGCTCTCCCGGCTGAGCTAAGCGACCGGAGAATGACGACACAGAGGATGAGAAGTATATGGTGGTCGCTACTGGGATCGAACCAGTGACCCCCTCCTTGTAAGGGAGGTGCTCTCCCGGCTGAGCTAAGCGACCCGGGCATATAACAACTTGTATACCATGATTAAATTTGCATTTAACACATGGTGGTCGCTACTGGGATCGAACCAGTGACCCCCTCCTTGTAAGGGAGGTGCTCTCCCAGCTGAGCTAAGCGACCTCTGCTGTGTGGAGCCGTATTATAGGGAGGTTCGATCGAGTGTCAACGCTTTTTAATGAAAAAAGCATTGGTCGCGCTATTTTTGCTCGGATTGACTTAATGTTAATCACGTCATCATTCAAAGTGTTACTTTATTGGACAATTTCGTCGGTATTTTCTTTTCAGGCTTTTTCGCTCATCTTGCCAAAAGTCAGCCAATTGCATCGTTAAGCGTTCTTTTTTGAGGGTTTGCGGCTTTTTTAGACTGAAGAGTGTTGTCGATACGGCTTGAACGATAAATAGAGGAGGGCGCTGCGCCATTCTCTTCATCTATTTTGCTAAATCTTGATGGCATGTTTCTAAATAGAGATGCGTAACCTTTATGTAGTTTCGATTACATGGCTTGGGTTTTCGAGTGTTTGTTTTCGGATATAGAATGCTGGATTCTCATCTTTAGCAGAGTAATCTAAAGCGCTCACCTTTGGGCCGATACTTTGAGGGGATCTGCAATACCTGCACTCAGTGCCATTTGCAGCGCAGACTTAGGCTGCTAGAATAAGCCCACTTTTTACCGTGATTGTCTTTATCTAGACGACTTTATATAGGTTAGTGTCCCATTATGACAACTAAGACGCGTTTTGCCCCAAGCCCAACAGGCTTTTTGCACGTGGGCGGTGCCCGTACAGCTCTTTATTCTTGGTTACAAGCTCGAGCCAATAATGGTGAGTTTGTTTTACGTATCGAAGATACGGATATTGAACGTTCAACTCAGGCTGCCTGTGATGCCATTTTAGAAGGCATGAACTGGTTAGGTCTAACGTGGGATGAGGGCCCGTACTATCAAACTAAGCGTTTTGATCGTTATAACGAAATCATCGCGCAGATGTTAGAGCAGGGCACAGCTTATAAATGTTATTGCTCGCGTGAACGTATCGATGCTTTAAGAGAAGCACAAGCGGCAAACGGCGAAGCACAAAAATACGATGGTTGTTGCCGTGATTTGCCAGCGCGCGACACCGATGAGCCTTTTGTTGTGCGTTTCAAAAACCCCATCGGCGGTTCAGTGGTGTTTGATGACCATGTTCGTGGTCGTATCGAATTTTCAAACGATGCATTAGATGATCTGATCATTGCCCGTACCGATGGCGTACCGACTTATAACTTCTGTGTGGTTGTTGACGACTGGGATATGGGGATTACCTGTGTGGTTCGTGGTGAAGACCATATCAACAACACCCCTCGTCAAATCAACATCCTTAAAGCATTAGGCGCGCCTATTCCCGAATATGCCCACGTGTCGATGATTCTAGGTGACGATGGTGCCAAGTTATCTAAGCGCCATGGTGCGGTCAGCGTAATGCAATACCGTGATGACGGTTATCTGCCTGAAGCACTGCTTAACTACTTAGTTCGCTTAGGTTGGTCACATGGCGACCAAGAAGTGTTCTCTTTAGAAGAAATGAAGCAGCTCTTTAAGTTAGACGACATCAACAAAGCGCCTTCTGCCTTTAATACCGAAAAACTGCTTTGGTTAAACCAACATTATATTAAAACGCTTGATCCTGAATATGTGGCGTCGCACTTACAATGGCATATGGACGATCAAAAGATCGATACCTCAAATGGCCCTGCGTTATCTGCGGTAGTGACGGCTCTGGCTGAACGCGCTAAGACCTTAAAAGAGTTAGCCGCTTCTAGCCGCTACTTCTATGAAGACTTCGCAGAGTTTGATGCCGAGCAAGCGAAAAAGCACTTACGTGGTGTCGCGCTTGAGCCATTGCAATTAGTGCAACAAAAACTGGCAGCATTAACTGAATGGACTGTTGAAGCTATCCACCAAGCGATTGAAGCCACCGCGACCGAATTAGAAGTTGGAATGGGTAAAGTGGGTATGCCATTACGTGTCGCTGTGACAGGTGCAGGGCAGTCTCCTGGCTTAGATATCACCTTATTCTTAATAGGAAAGGCGCGTTCTGAGCAAAGAATATCCAAAGCGATTGAATTTGTAGCAGATAGAATAAATTCCTAAAAAACGAGTTGACACATTTAGGTGCGCTGCATAGAATGCGCCCCGTAGTTGAGACACAGACGAGCGAATGCTTGTAGTGCACTTAAATACAACTTGATAAGTTTGGGGCTATAGCTCAGCTGGGAGAGCGCTTGCATGGCATGCAAGAGGTCGACGGTTCGATCCCGTCTAGCTCCACCAAACTTACCGCCGATATTAAGCGGGATGAGCGTTAGTAATAATGCAATTCAAATTAATATGTCCTTGTGTCCCCTTCGTCTAGAGGCCTAGGACACCGCCCTTTCACGGCGGTAACAGGGGTTCGAATCCCCTAGGGGATACCACTATGTTTATCACATAGGGTTCCTAGCAAATGACTAACGAGTCGTTTGGTAAGAACAAATCCAGTTTCTGCGATATATACTGAATATCAGTAAGTCGAAAGAATTTGGGGCTATAGCTCAGCTGGGAGAGCGCTTGCATGGCATGCAAGAGGTCGACGGTTCGATCCCGTCTAGCTCCACCAAGTTCGCCGTATTAAGCGAGAGCACTGTTAGTCATTAATAGTTTTCAAATTAATATGTCCTTGTGTCCCCTTCGTCTAGAGGCCTAGGACACCGCCCTTTCACGGCGGTAACAGGGGTTCGAATCCCCTAGGGGATACCACCTTATCCCATAAAGATAGGGTGCTATCACAAATGACTAGCGAGTGATTTGTGAGATAACAGTAATACCTCAGTGATGAGGCTAAATATCGGTCCTTGTGTCCCCTTCGTCTAGAGGCCTAGGACACCGCCCTTTCACGGCGGTAACAGGGGTTCGAATCCCCTAGGGGATACCACCTTATCCCTTAAAGATAGGGTGCCATCACAAATGACTAGCGAGTGATTTGTGAGATAACAGCAAGACCTCAGTGATGAGGCTAAAAATCAGTCCTTGTGTCTCCTTCTGTTCTTAGAAGTGCGCCTAGGATACCGCCAATGTTAAGCGGGAATGAAAATTCGAATTAATAAGTCCTTGTGTCCCCTTCGTCTAGAGGCCTAGGACACCGCCCTTTCACGGCGGTAACAGGGGTTCGAATCCCCTAGGGGATACCACCTCAACTAAGATTAATCGCTAATGTTAGTTGAGAACAATAAGCCACCATTAGGTGGTTTTTTTGTATCTAAAATTCGTTATCCTGCCATAAGCCATAAGCCATAAGCCATAAGCCATAAGCCATAAGCCATAAGCCATAAGCCATAAGCCATAAGCCATAAGCCATAAGCCATAAGCCATAAGCCATAAGCCATAAGCCATAAGCCATAAGCCATAAGCCATAAGCCAATTATATTGAGATCGTATCAGTTTATTTGTCTTGGGTTGTAGTAGGGGAGTTGGTACTTTCTGCGGTATTTTCGTCTTATCAAATCGCAGTACAGTGATGAGAGTAAACGACGTGTAATTTCAGCAGATCACAATACTTAAAGGGTCCAGTTTGCAGATTTTGTTGAGGATAAGTGCTGGCAATAAACTCTTTATGCCTTTACCTGACAATAAAGCAACATAACGAATAAAGTCGAATATAAAGGCGACTCGAGGTCGCCTTTTACATCTAAACTCAATGATTTTTCAAATCAAAGTGAAAGGTGGTGCGCTTAAGAAACGCAAAGCTACTCAATCCCGAGGAAGCCACCAGTTTGATGCGCCCAAAGCTGTGCATAGATACCGCCAGCAGCAATTAACTCTTGATGGGTACCTTGTTCGACAATACGACCTTGATCTAGCACGATTAATCTGTCCATTGCCGCGATAGTGGACAATCTATGGGCAATCGCGATCACAGTCTTTCCTTGCATTAGTTCGTACAAGCTTTCCTGAATCGCAGCTTCCACTTCGGAGTCTAAGGCAGAAGTTGCCTCATCGAGCAGTAAAATCGGCGCATTTTTCAATAGTACCCGAGCAATCGCGATACGTTGTCTCTGTCCGCCGGAGAGCTTAACCCCACGTTCACCCACTTGTGCATCTAAGCCATGGTTGCCATTAGGATCGGTCAGTTCATTAATAAAATCATGGGCCTGAGCCTGTTTTATTGCATGCTCGAGCTGGGTTTCGCTGGCATCAGGATTACCGTAAAGAATATTCTCCCGAATAGTGCGATGCAGTAGCGACGTATCTTGGGTCACCATACCAATCTGTGAGCGCAGTGAGTCCTGCTTGACCGCTTTAATATCTTGACCATCGATACAAATTTGGCCTTTCTCAACATCGTAAAAACGCATCAACAGGTTCACTAGGGTGGACTTACCCGCGCCAGAACGGCCAACGAGACCGACTTTTTCGCCCGCTTTGATATTGAGGTTCAGATCTTCAATAACACCCGCTTCTTCGCCGTAATGGAAACTCACCTGATTAAAATCGATACGTCCTTGCTCAACCACTAAAGTGTTGGCATTGGGCGAATCTTGAATAAGAGTCGTTTTCGAAAGGGTATTCATCCCATCGGTCACTGTACCTATATTTTCAAATAACGAACTGATTTCCCACATGATCCATTGCGACATGCCATTGAGACGCAGCGCTAAACTTACGGCAATTGCAATCGCTCCAACGGAGATGGCATTGTCACTCCAGAGCAGGATAGATACAGCGGCAATACTGAAGGCGAGCAGATAGTTAATCACTTGCACACTAACACTGATCCCCGTAACGAGTCGCATCTGGCGGTACACAGTGTCGAGGAAACTGCGCATACTCGCCTTGGCATACTCAGCTTCTTTATCCGTATGAGCGAAGAGTTTCACCGTGGTGATATTGGTGTAACTGTCGACAATACGTCCTGTCATCGTCGAACGCGCATCGGCCTGTTCAGTCGAAACCGTTTTCAGCCTAGGCACAAAATACCACTGTAAACCGATATAGAGCGCCAGCCAGATCAGCATGGGGATCACCAGACGCACATCGGCACTGGCCACCATCACCAGCATGGAAGTGAAATACACTAAAATGTACACCAGCACATCGAGGAGCTTCATTACGGTTTCACGGACCGCAAGGGAAGTTTGCATCACTTTAGTGGCAATGCGGCCAGCAAAATCATTTTGATAGAAGGACACGCTTTGCTTGAGCAGATAGCGATGCGCAAGCCAGCGAATCGACATGGGATAATTACCCAGCAAGGTTTGATGCATGATCAGCGCATGGAATAACACTAATAATGGCATCACCACTAAGACCATCAGCCCCATTAATAGCAGCGTTGAGCCTTCATCTTGAAAGAGTGTCTCAGGGCTTTTTTTCACTAACCAATCGACTAATTGCCCCATAAAGCCAAATAGCGAGACTTCGAGCATGGCGATTAATGCCGTCAGCACCGACATTAAGATAAGCGGTAATTCATAGCCCTTAGTGTAATGGCGGCAAAACGCATATACCCCCGTGGGCGGCTTGGTTGGTTCGCCATCGGGCAGGGCTTCAACCCAAGATTCAAATCGTTTAAACATGAATTGACTCTATTTTATTGAGAAAAATGGATGGGGAAAACGTCGAGGTGTCTAGCATATAGGATCTTGCACTTTAAAAGCACGCGATGATCCAGTTCCGTTTTCCGCGAGTGTGCTAGCATAGGGTGACGTACAGTAACCGACAAGTACAAAATTGTGAATAAGATTGTCGGATAGCCAAATGAAGCAAACAGCCGTGAGCCAAAACTCAGCCCCAAAACCGCCATACGAGCCAGCATCAAGCGACGCGCAGGATTGCCAAATATCCGCCGGGATTTGCCGTGAAGCACGCATTAGCCGCGATCCACGTTTTGACGGTAAGTTCTTTGTGGGTGTGTTAAGTACGGGGATTTATTGCCGAACAGTGTGCCCAGCAGTAGCGCCGAAGGAAGAAAATGTACGTTATTTTGACTCGGCCATTAAAGCTGCTCAGGCGGGACTTAGACCGTGTCTGCGTTGCCGCCCCGACAGTGCTCCTGGCTCTAATCCGTGGAAAGGCACTAACACAACCTTAGACAGAGCCATAGGTTTGATTGAAGCTGGCGCCTTATCTGGCGAGCACGGATTAACCGTCGAGGCCTTGGCGGACAAACTGGGGATCAGTAGCCGTTATTTAAATAAGTTATTTACCGCAGGATTTGGCACTTCACCTAAACAATTTGCCCTCTATCGTCAGTTATTGTTCGCAAAACAGTTGTTGCATCAGACGCAGTTGCCCATCACTCAGGTCGCCCTTGCCGCAGGCTTTAACAGTATTCGCCGTTTCAACGAGGCATTTCAGCAGGCGCTGCAATTAACGCCCACACAGTTACGAAAATCCAGCCAAAAATCGACAGCAAAGATAGATGAAGGGGAGAGTGCTAAACTCGCTTGTTCGCAGGAGATGCCAGCGCACAGTTTGAGTCTGTATCAGTATTACCGGCCGCCACTCGATTGGTCGGCGCAATTAGCCTTTTATCGCCTGCGCGCCGTCGAAGGAATGGAGTGGTTTAGTGATAATGTAGACCCTCACTTCCATGAGGTAATTAACCAAGATACGCCACTTGAGTATGGCCGCACCCTGCAACTTGAGGATATCCGCGCTGTTGTGCATATCGTCCATGAGGCACCTTTGTATCGCTTTAAAATCACGCTGACGTTAACGCCTGACTCGCCCTTATCGGGCCTACAAAAGCTCATCACCCAAGTGCGGCGCATTTTAGATCTCGATGCCGACATGCAGCTGATTGAACACAACCTTCAGCATCTGACCGATCTAAAACTCAGTAGCAAATCCGGGCTTAGGATCCCTGGCGCAGGCGCGGTGTTTGAGGCGGGTTGTCGAGCCGTCTTAGGTCAGCAGGTGAGCGTAGTGCAGGCGACTAAATTACTGAATATATTGGTCGAAGCCTATGGCGAGCGCTTTAGTTTAAATGGGCGGGAATATCGCCTGTTCCCCACGCCGCAGGCGATTCGTGGGGCGAGTCTCGATGAGCTTAAAATGCCCGGTGCGCGCAAACTGGCGCTCAATGCGCTTGCGGCGTTTATCTGTGAGCAGCCCGAAGCCTCAGTCGATGAGTGGATTGGGGTAAAAGGTATAGGTCCTTGGACCATTGCCTACGCCAAATTGCGTGGACTTGGCGATCCGAATATCTTCTTGCACACAGATTTAATCGTTAAAAAACAATTGTTAGCCAGTGTTGCCGAGCAAAGAGGCTTGGATATTGAAGCGGTAAAACAGCTGGATTATACGGCGCTTGCACAGCGGGTGAGTGCGGATATCGCCCCTTGGGGGAGTTATTTGACCTTCCAGTTGTGGTCCAATGCATAAGGCATTTCAGGCCATTCGTTATTGTTCCAGTGACTAGGAACCAGTGACGAGGCTCCATATGAGAGCCACTATTAACTATTTGAAACACAGTACTAAAGCCGTTTACGAGACCCATTATGAGCCCGAATTTCTCCCAATTGATTAGCGCGCCAACGGCCAAAGATTATCAGCCCTGCGCTGTCGATACCTTAAGTACCCCTGTCGGCGTACTACAACTCAATGCCAATGCCTACGGATTAAGCCACTTAACGGTCGTAGGGTCGAGCCGAACGGAGATCCCGCTAAAGGTTGCAACTGATGTCGAACTCGCGCTGGCCAAAAGCCATATTGAGCAGGCAAAGGCGCAGCTTCAGGAATATTTTCGCGGTAAGCTAACTGAGTTCCACTTAAGCTTAGCGCCTAAGGGAACCGAATTTCAGCAGCAGGTGTGGCAGGCGCTGGTGCAGGTCGGTTATGGGCAGAGTTGCAGTTATGGCGATATCGCCCAACGAATCGACAGACCCAAAGCCGTCAGGGCGGTGGGTGCCGCCAATGGTGCCAATCCCATCGCGATTATTGTGCCCTGTCACCGTATCATTGGTAAAAATGGCCAATTAACCGGTTATGCCTATGGACTCACGATGAAACAACAGCTGTTAATGCTGGAATCGACAAGCAAGGGAGCGCATTTTACGTTAGAATAGCGGTCATATTTGTTATTGATGAGCCATGTAATTTTTTATGACCCAAGCTTCTTCCTCCGTTTCCAATTTTGCCGAACTTGGCATTATTGCGCCCCTGTGTAATCGACTCTCTGAGCTGAGCTATGTGACGCCTACGCCCATACAAGCGGCGACTATTCCGGCCGTGCTCAGTGGACGGGACGTATTAGCGGGGGCGAATACGGGCTCAGGCAAAACGGCCGCCTTTGCCGTGCCGTTATTGCAGCGCCTGTTTGAGGCGAAAACTGCGGAAAAGTCTGCAGGCCAAGTGCGTTGTTTGGTACTGGTGCCAACCCGCGAATTGGCGCAGCAAGTTGCCGATAGCTTTTTATCCTATGCCTCTCACTTTAATGGCCAACTTAAGATAGTTGCGGCGTTTGGCGGCGTGTCTGTCAATCTGCAAATGCAAAGCTTACGCGCGGGGGCCGATGTGCTGGTGGCAACGCCTGGCCGTTTATTGGATTTATTAGCCAGCAATGCGCTTAAGTTAAACCGCGTCTCAGCCTTAGTGCTGGATGAAGCTGACCGCATGTTAAGCCTTGGGTTTACCGATGAATTAAATCAAGTGCTTGAAGCGCTGCCCGCCAAGAAACAAACCCTATTGTTTTCGGCGACATTCCCTGAAGAAGTGCGTGCACTCACGGCGAAATTACTCCATCAACCGCTTGAATATCATCTACAAAGTGAGCAAGAAAGTACCATTGAGCAGCGCGTTATCACAGTCAACCGTGAACAAAAAACGGCGTTGTTAGCACACTTGATTAAGCAACATCAGTGGTCGCAGGCGCTTATTTTTGTCAGCGCTAAAAACACTTGTAATCACCTCGCACAGAAGCTGTCTAAACGTGGGATCAGTGCCGAAGTCTTCCATGGCGATAAGGCGCAAGGCGCGCGAACTCGGGTACTCGATGGCTTTAAAAGTGGCGAAATCAGTGTGTTGATTGCGACCGATATCGCAGCCCGCGGTATTGATATTGATAAACTCCCTGTGGTGATTAACTTCGATTTGCCAAGAAGTCCAGCCGACTATATGCACCGTATTGGTCGTAGCGGCCGCGCGGGAGAGGCGGGTTTGGCGGTGACCTTGATTTCCCATGAGGAATATCATCACTTCGGCGTAATTGAAAAGAAAAACAAAATCAAACTGGTACGTGAACAAATCCCTGGATTTGAAGCGAATGCTGAGATGCCACTGGAAGTGTTAGCGCAGGAAAAACCGCAGGCTAAACCCGAAGGCACTGGCAAGAAAAAGCGTAAACAGTTACCCGCGGCGAACCTTGAATTTTGGGGTAAAAAGTCTTAATTCCTTGGGCGTGAGTTATGCTTAGTGCATCTCATGTCCCTTCGCATCTGGTTTGTGGGAGCAGTATGCAGCATCTATTTTGGTTAGTTGAAGGCAAGATAGCGGGTCGAAGTGGCCCCAATAAGGATCCTTGGGATTTAGCCGAGCTTAAGGACTCTGGGATCCGTGCGGTGTTATCAGTGAATGGCGGAGAGGGCTGTGAGCCGGGCAGTTTTAAGCATCATGGATTGCGTTATGAATGCATTCCTTTCTCCCGCAATGTCCCGCCGCAGGAAGGGGATATTGCTATATGTGTTGCCCAGTTACCGCGTGCGCTGGCTTTTATTCAGCAGTGTGAAGCCGATAACTTGCCCGTGTTAATCCATTGCCGCTCGGGTAAAGACCGTACTGGGCTTATTATGGCCTATTACTTGATGGTGAATGGCGCCGCGCCTTTGCATGCCGTTAGCCAAGTGCGCAGCATTCGCGATATTGCGTTTACAGCCGAAGGTTGGGATCAGTTTGCCTTCGATGTGCTTTATGCACTGCAGGATTAATTCAGTAATAGGTATGATTTTCGTAAAGCTAAATACAAATCACTGATTTCAACTCATTTGACCTTAGTCATCACTTTTAGCGCGTGTTAAGGTTAAGATACTGGCAGTTTAATTTGAGTGAGCACTCAGTTTTATTATGAAAAGTAAGGCAAATCAATCACAGGGATTACTCCTATTTAGGCTATCTCAACGTCAGATATTTGCCTTAGGCACCCTAAAAGTTCGTGAACTCGTTCCTTATACTCCGTTGAGTAAAATCCCTCAATCCCATCCCACGATCCTTGGGGCAGCTACTATTCGTGGCAACACTATCCCTGTGGTCGATATGGCGGCAGCGATTGGTTATCGCCCCATCAGCGATGAAGAGCGCCAACATTGCTATATCATTATTACCGATTGTCAGCGGATGATTATCGGCTTTTTGGTGCGTGCGATTGATAAGATTATCGAGTGCAATTGGCGCGATATTGAAGCGCCATCGGCCAATTTAGGCCGCAATGCCTTTTTAACTGGGGTGACGCGCTACGATAATCAGCTGGTGCAGTTACTCGACGTGGAGTTGTTGCTGTCGAAGGTCTTCCCCGATGCGCCCGAGGCCAATCGCGCTATTTTAACTGACGTGCAGCGCGAGAAGTTAAAACCCATGCGTATTTTGTTGGTGGATGATTCTAAGGTCGCACGCAAACAACTTTCTGACGCGCTTGATAGCATTAACATTCCTTATTTTGT
Source organism: Shewanella decolorationis (assembly GCF_004354305.1). Taxonomy (NCBI): domain Bacteria; kingdom Pseudomonadati; phylum Pseudomonadota; class Gammaproteobacteria; order Alteromonadales; family Shewanellaceae; genus Shewanella; species Shewanella decolorationis. The sequence continues at coordinate 1,434,018 of NZ_CP037898.1, forward strand.
GACCCCAGACGGTAAAGAGGCGCTCTCGATTATGGAGCAGGCCGCCGCCGAGCATCATCCAATCGATATTCTGGTCAGCGATATTGAAATGCCAGGGCTCGATGGTTATGAGCTGGCGTTTGAAGTGCGTGATAATCCTCTTCTCGCCAAAGCTTATATCATTCTGCATACCTCACTTTCGAGCGAGATAAGCGTCAGCCAAGCCCATCAAGTTGGGGCGAATGAGGCGCTGACAAAGTTTGATGCCCATGAGCTGGTCGAAGCCATGCTGCGGGGTGCCGATTTAGCGGCTACGCGGGCACATTAGACCCCATGTTGGATTTTTGTAAGGGTTTTGCAGGGGCTGGGTAATTTAATCGGCTTATTTCCCTGCAAAGCTAGACAAGTTCCGTCGCATCCTATAAAAACCTTATTGACCTCGATTTTGAAGGTGTGGGGTGGGGAAACTCAGCCGAAATATAATAACGATAGGTTAAGTAATGAAACAAGAATCGTCTTTGTTAGCCAAGTTGGCTAATGGCAGTTTGGTGCTGCAAATTCTCGTGGGGATTATCGCTGGTGTGAGTCTAGCCAGTTTTTCACATGAAGCCGCAAAGCAAGTCGCGTTTTTAGGAAGTCTCTTCGTAGGTGCATTAAAAGCCATTGCACCTATTCTAGTGTTTATCCTTGTGGCGTCTTCCATCGCCAATCAAAAGAAAAATACTCAAACCAATATGCGCCCGATTGTGGTGCTGTACTTATTTGGCACCTTCGCAGCCGCATTAATTGCAGTTATTTTAAGTATGATGTTCCCAACCAATTTAGTATTGGTTGCTGGCGTTGAGGGCACCAGCCCGCCGCAGGGTATTGGTGAAGTGATCAATACCTTACTCTTCAAACTGGTTGATAACCCAGTCAACGCATTAATGACGGGTAACTACATTGGCATTTTGGCTTGGGGTGTGGGTTTAGGTTTAGCCCTGCACCATGCGAGTGATTCGACCAAGCAAGTGTTTGCCGATGTGAGCCACGGTATTTCGCAAATGGTGCGTTTTATCATTCGTTTAGCACCTATCGGTATCTTTGGTCTGGTTGCGGCGACCTTTGCCGAAACCGGTTTTGCCGCCATAGCCGGTTACGCCAAGCTATTGGCCGTGTTACTCGGCGCGATGGCTATCATCGCTTTAATTGTTAACCCGCTGATTGTTTATGTGAAAATTAAACGTAATCCCTATCCATTAGTGATCCGTTGTCTGCGTGAAAGTGGCGTCACCGCATTTTTCACTCGCTCCAGTGCGGCAAATATTCCGGTGAATATGGCGCTGTGTGAAAAATTAAAGCTGCATGAAGACACCTATTCTGTTTCTATTCCGTTAGGTGCAACCATCAACATGGGCGGCGCTGCGATTACCATTACCGTGTTGACCTTAGCCGCGGCGCATACCTTAGGCATTCAGGTGGATTTATTAACGGCGTTACTGCTGAGTGTAGTAGCGGCGATTTCGGCCTGTGGTGCATCGGGTGTCGCTGGTGGTTCGTTACTGCTTATTCCGCTGGCTTGTAGCTTATTTGGTATTTCTAATGATGTGGCCATGCAAGTGGTTGCCGTTGGCTTTATTATCGGGGTTATCCAAGATGCGGCCGAAACCGCACTGAATAGTTCTACGGACGTGATTTTTACCGCCGCTGCTTGTGAAGCCGCTGAAAACAAAGCTAAACTTGGATAAAGTGTGCTGTTGTTAGTGTAGAAAAAAGTATCATAAGAGCAGTCACCACGGTGGCTGCTTTTTTATGGGAGTAGTTATGATCCTTTTCGATTTTAAGGACTTAGATGCGGCTAAGTCTTGGTATGGTGTTAATGATACCGTGATGGGCGGTTTGTCACGCAGTAAGCTCACCATCTCTCCGTTAGGTTATGGGATGTTTAGCGGCCATGTGTCACTCGCCAATGGCGGTGGTTTTGCCTCGGTGCGCTGTGAGTTTTCGCCGCTTGATGTCGGCGAGTTTAGTGGGATTTACCTCGAACTCGACCGCGACAGGAGCAAGCACTACAAAGTGAACCTTAAGGATGCTGATACGCCGCAGAGCACGGTTTATCAGGCGCCTATGCCCGATGCTAAGCATCAATCCTTTGGCGTTAATGGTGGCAGTATTATTCACTGGCAGCGTATCGAAATTCCTTTTACGGCGTTTCATCCCCATTGCCGTGGTAAATCGATTGAGCGAGCTGCGATAGATTTAAGCCGTTTGACTAGCATAGGGCTGGTGATTGGTGCGCAGCAAAGTGGTGATTTTTCGTTAAAGATTAAATCGATAGGTTGTTATTAAAGGGATAAACCTAAGTTTATCCCTTTACGTTAACCACTCACTTTCGAGTGTTCTAGGCGCCGACAATCCCTAAGGGCGTGGCATGTTCCCATGCGCCGCGGGTAAAGTCGGGGAAATTGACCGAGTTGCTGCGGTTATTCAGCGATTGCTCACTTAAAATATTCACCACAGACCAAGTGGCGCCATCGTAGACATCCTGATCGAGCGCCTCGCCGTTACGTAGGCAATAGACCATACGCCATAGCATCACAAAATCCATCCCGCCATGGCCGCCGTTGATTTCGGCTTCTTTACCGATGCGTTGCCAGAGTGGATGATCGTATTTGTCATACCACTTTTGCATGTCCGTATCCCAATCGTGGTAACTCTTACCAAAGCCGCCGTGCTCAACGGCAATCCGATTTGGGAATCCGGCAAAAACGCCATTGGTTCCTTGGATAAGGTTATGGCGGCTATAGGGTCGAGGTGTAGTGGTATCGTGCTGAACCATAATGGTTCGGCCCTTAACGGTTTTAATCAGGCTAGTGCTCATATCGCCATTGATGTACTTGAGCTGATTACGCTCATGATCGGCGGGAAATTCACGCTTGGCATACAGCGCGCGCCCGAGTGCGGGTGAACTCATAGAGGTGAGATAATCGAAACGGTCACCGCGGTTGATGTTCATATATTGAGAAATCGGCCCTAAGCCGTGGGTGGGATATAAGTTACCGTTGCGTTTAGTGTGCCAGTAAGTGCGCCACGAACCAGTTTTATGGTCGATTTCCTTCATTTGCCAGCGCAGCTCATGGATATAAGCGGCCTCGCCGTGGAGCAGCTCGCCGAACACACCTTGGCGCACCATGTTGAGCACCATCAATTCTTCGCGGCCGTAATTGACGTTCTCCATCATCATGCAGTTTTTCTGGGTGCGTTCGGCGGTATCGACAAGTTGCCAGCATTCTTCCACTGTCAGTGCCAATGGCACTTCCACAAAGGCGTGTTTACCACTTTCCATGGTATCGATGGCCATGGGGGCGTGCCATTCCCACGGGGTCGAAATAATCACAATATCGATATCATCGCGGTTTAACAGCTCGCGATAGCTGAGATCATTCCCCGTGTAGACCGCAGGTTTTGGCCGCTTTTGCTTAATGATATGTTCAACGGCTCTATCGATAACGGCTTGGTGGGTATCACAAATGGCTTTAAGTTCTACGCCTTCTAAGTGACAGAATTGTTCGACATGGCTAAAACCTCGCTCTCCCACACCGATAAAACCGACTCTAACCACCTCCATTTTCGGGGCGATAAGTCCAATAACGGATTTTCCAACGCGGGGTTTAGGGGCAACGCTACTGGCGTTGGCATTGAGGGCGATATTGGCCGTAACAAGACCTGCAGTAACTGCGCCTGCGGTTTTTAGAAAATGGCGGCGATGAATATTGTGCATAAGCTTCCTGCATTATTTTTGATTATTTGTAGGGCGATATATATCCCGTTTGTTATATCAGAATCCTAAGCTGAGTGAATAATAAAAGATGTAACAAGCTCATTCGTGGGGATGAATGCGCAAGATGTGAAATAAGGTATTTATCTTTACTTTAGCGATAGGTAAATAGTGATAAAGATCGCGTTTTTATTTTCTAATTAAGCTACACTGCCGATTAATTAATCAGGCGAAATTATCTTTTAGTTTTTAAACGTTTAGCAAATTTAATTTAACCAAAAAATTACATTTTATGGTGGATTTGGGGTAATTTGCGACTCGGGGGAGTAAAGCGGTAAATGGGTTCTATGCTTAATGTACTACCACAACTGACGTTCACTTTAGGTGAGTGGGTATTGCATAAGGATATCAGGATGTCTGGGATTGAAAAACGCCGTCGCCTTCATTGGCGGGAGTCAGATATGCAAAATCGAGAAATTATTGGTCGTTGGTTAGATGAGCGTCCACTGCTTGGTGACAAAATTACCCTCTATAAAGAAGCGGACAAATATTATTTAGAAACTTGGTTTAGCGATGGCTGCCATAGTTTGGATGAAGTGAATCTGTCCAATACGCCGCAGGGCCAAAAAGTGGAAGATGTCGGCGGCAACTTCTTCGGTGAATATTTTATGGTGACGCCTGCCATGCAACTGCAGTTTTGCAATGAGCAGGGCAGTTATTTCCAAGTCGATAAGTTGATGGCGGATATTGATTTCAATCAGCGCGTGGCTTAATGAGTCGCAGTGAAATACGCTAATCAATAAATCGGCAAATACCAAGCCGATTGGCTAAATACGAGGTCGCTTAAGGCGACCTCGTGTCTTTTTAGGGGGTGGGGAATTGATAAGGTGGTGTGTTAAGCCGAGAAGGGATGCTTACTGTAAAAATGCATGGCTTTACCCGAGTAAGGATGGGTAAAACGTAAACTTTGGGCGTGAAGACAGAGTCTTGGTCTGGCCTTTATCACTTCATCATCGCCATAAAATTCATCCCCAAGAATGGGATGCCCCAAGGCGAGCATATGCACTCTCAGTTGATGGGTACGGCCCGTTTGTGGTGTTAATTCGACTAAGGTGCTGTTTTCGCGTCTTTCTAGCACTCGGTAATGGGTCAGGGCACTCTTCGCGCCAGCTGTCCCTGCCGTTTGCGTCTTCTGATAGGGTGGGTGCTCGGGATCGGGCGCGATAGCTAAATCGATTATTCCTGCATCCTTTGCAATTACCCCCATGACTTCGGCGATATACACTTTCTCATTTTGCCTATCTTGGAACTGGGTTTTTAGCTGAGATTCGGCTTTTTTGTTGCGGGCAAACACCATAATGCCAGAGGTGGCGCAATCGAGTCGATGCACGAGAATAGTGTCAGAATACAAACGTTGTAGTCGGGTGAGGGCACAATCGAAGGTATGTGCGGCTCGGCCGGGATTAGATAACAATCCAGAAGGTTTATTAATAATGATCAAATCTCTATCTTGATAGCGAAGATCTATCCAAGGGACTGAAGGGGGCTGGTAATCAAATATCTGCATCGTATCCTCATCATTTGTGCGGCCATACTAGCAAAATATCAGTCACTAAGCAGTATATTCTCGAGCTGGCGTTTGCTGAGGTTGCTAGAACCGAACTAGAGCTGAACTAGAATTGTGTCAACCACAATCTGAACTTCATGCCCCAAGTCGAGGTGACTCCTGAGGTGACAAAACGGATTTCCCCTTGGGGATCGATTATATAAATAGCCGGAAATGCCATCGCGCCCCACTGAGTGCTTCGCTTACCATCGTCATCGTTTAGCACCGGAAAGTGATACTGATGCTCGTCCATATAACGCTGGATCTCACTATCACTGCCAGAGGCTACGGCTACCGAAATCACCTTATGGTCTTGGCTGATACTCTCAACCATAGGGGAAGTGACGCGGCACACCGGGCACCAAGTTCCCCAGAAATAGACTAATGTTGGCTCTGTCTGGGCTGCATTCAGCGTAAGCTGGCTGCCATCAATCGCGATACCGCCTAATACTGGCGCTTGGCCTGTGATCATATCCCGTTGCAAATAGAGGCTGATGCCGTAGAGCACCAGCGCCATGATGCTAAGATCCCTAAGCTGTTTAAGCCAAAAGCGCGGGCTTCGTAGTTTTTGGCGCCAACTGAGTGGGTGAGCTGGTTTAGGGCTTGGTTTTGCGGACGTCACTGTGACGGTAACCTCACTGAATATATGCTATTGCAAAGGCGTTAGGGTAAACGCTTAGGCTTAAACAAGGCTTGATAACAAAATGCAGGTGTTAGACTTCGAGCTTAGTCAGCTGAGCCACTGGGTAAATAGTCACTTGGGGTTTTACGGCTCCAAATACGGGTATACGCCATTAATTGAGGATAGAAGGTGCGAAAGGCGGTTTCTGTCTCTATTTGCATTTTCGCTAACAGTTTATCCGCGCCGTTAAATAAGGCACTGTGCGGATGGCCTTTTGCCCGTTGCGCCAATGCCTGTTGTATTCCCTTAGATGTGGCGTAGTTGTTTAACCAATCTTGACGACGCATATCGGCGATGATCTCTAGGCAAGACTGTGGATGATACTCATCGCATTGGGTCGCAAATTCTGCCAGTTCGGCATAGGCTTTTTGGCTAAACTCAGACAATGGCTGCTGGTGATATTCTTCCCAGTAGTAGGCTAAATAATGATCGAAACTTACGAACATTAAATCTGCTGCTATGCTTGATAACCGAGTGGGAAAGAGTGCTATGAGTTCTTGAGTTAGCTCATGATTGGCACAAAGCTGATTAATTTCTTGGTTTAACCACAGTCCTTGGCGAAGTGCTTGCGGCGCAGAATCGATTGGCGCAGTGACAAAATTGCCGGCCAAATTGGCGCCAAGGTGGGTTTTACTGATCTCAGCTAAATGTAAGTGTGTAAGAATGTTCATTTTTTGTGCTTGGTTTATCGCGTTAGTTCACGGTATCATGGGCAGGCGCGCTGAGGAAAGCACAAATAGGCAAAATCGTGTGCTTTTCTAAGGGAGTGCTTACGTTAGCGTTTCACCAGGAAGGCAAATGCTGATGTAGGATTGAAAATGCACCAATTAATTAACCTGTTAAGGATCATGGATGATGTGGAACTGGTTTTCCAAAATGCTTGGTAAAGACTCGCGCCCTAAGCGTAAAAAAGTGCTAGTCGATATTCCCTATGAGCAGCATAGTTTCAGCATGGATAATTTTTCGCGGACTCGCCCTAAATATGATGTGAATGAGACATCGACCTCAGATGTGCTCGACGAGTCGGATACAACCGCGGATATGGACATCGCGAACAAGTAATCTTGATCTTATTGGCCTCTAACCATAGACTAGCCGCCGTTCTAAGCTATCTAGAGGCCTTTGCATGCGCGTAACAGACTTTTCCTTCGATCTTCCCGACGAACTTATCGCTCGTTATCCCATGGCGCAACGCACTGCGTCACGTCTGTTAACCTTAGATGGCAATACTGGCTTACTTGCCGATAAACAGTTTACCGATCTGCTGGGGATGATTAATCCCGGCGATTTAATGGTGTTTAACAATACTCGAGTGATCCCTGCGCGTTTATTTGGCCAAAAGGCCAGTGGTGGCAAACTCGAGATTTTAGTTGAGCGTATGCTCGACGATAAGCGTATTCTCGCCCATGTGCGTAGCTCCAAATCTCCGAAGGTGGACAGCATTATCCACCTCGATGGCGGTTATGAGATGAAGATGGCTGCCCGCCACGATGCCTTATTTGAACTTCAACTCTTATCCGACCTGACGATTTTAGAAGTACTCGAAGCGGTAGGGCATATGCCACTGCCTCCTTATATCGACCGTCCCGATGAGGATGCCGACAAAGAGCGCTATCAAACCGTGTATAACCAAAACCCTGGTGCGGTAGCTGCGCCTACGGCAGGCCTTCATTTTGACGATGCCATGCTTGAGGCATTAAAAGCCAAGGGCGTAAATATCGCATTTGTGACTTTGCACGTGGGCGCTGGTACCTTCCAGCCAGTGCGCGTAGATAATGTGCTCGAGCACAAAATGCATTCCGAGTGGGCCAATGTACCGCAGGATGTCGTGGATCTAATTGCCCAAACTAAAGCGGCGGGCAAACGTGTGGTCGCTGTTGGGACGACGTCCGTGCGCTCACTGGAGAGTGCCGCCCGGGCCAGTGAAGGCGAACTGAAAGCCTTTAGCGGCGATACCGATATCTTTATCTATCCTGGGTATCAGTTCCGAGTTGTCGATGCCATGATCACTAACTTCCACCTGCCGGAATCGACCCTCATTATGTTGGTCAGTGCCTTTGCAGGTTTTGATCATGTTATGGCGGCGTATAAACACGCAATCACGCAAAAATATCGCTTCTTTAGCTATGGCGATGCCATGTTTGTGACGAAAAAAGCTCACTAGACCAAGATTTTGTTTTAAAATAGCCGCCCACATTGAGTTTGGGCGGTAATTTTTTTCAGCCAAAGGTTGAACCTTTTAGATCTGTCCCTATCTCTATTGTTAATCAAAATGGCGCTTGCCATTACAAATGTAGTCAGACTGTTTATCTGGCGAGGTGAATTATGAAATTTGAACTCGACACTACCGACGGCCGTGCGCGCCGTGGTCGCTTGATTTTTGAACGCGGCACGGTAGAAACCCCAGCCTTTATGCCTGTTGGTACTTACGGTACGGTAAAAGGCATGACGCCTGAAGAAGTGCGTGCTACTGGTGCGGATATTCTGCTCGGTAACACTTTCCACCTGTGGTTACGTCCCGGCGAAGAAATCATGCGTAAGCATGGTGACTTGCATGATTTTATGAACTGGCAGCGTCCTATTCTGACCGATTCGGGCGGTTTCCAAGTATTCAGTTTGGGTGACATTCGTAAAATTACCGAAGAAGGTGTGCATTTCCGTTCGCCAATCAATGGCGAGAAAATCTTCTTAGATCCTGAAAAATCAATGCAAATTCAACATGCATTGGGCAGTGATGTGGTAATGATTTTTGACGAATGTACCCCGTATCCGGCGACAGAAGATGAAGCGCGCAAGTCAATGCAGATGTCACTGCGTTGGGCTAAGCGTTCACGCGACGAGTTCGACCGTCTGGAAAACCCCAATTCATTATTCGGGATCATCCAAGGCAGTGTTTATGAAGATTTACGCGACGAGAGCTTAAAAGGCTTAGTCGACATTGGTTTCGATGGTTATGCCGTCGGTGGTTTGGCCGTAGGTGAGCCTAAGGAAGATATGCACCGCATTCTTGAGCATATCTGCCCACAAATTCCTGCGGACAAACCGCGCTATCTGATGGGGGTCGGTAAGCCAGAGGATTTAGTTGAAGGTGTGCGTCGTGGTATCGACATGTTTGACTGTGTGATGCCAACCCGTAACGCCCGTAACGGTCATCTGTTTACCAGTGAAGGTGTGATCAAGATCCGCAATGCGCGTCATCGTGATGACACATCACCGCTCGATCCTAAGTGTGATTGTTATACCTGTAAAAACTATTCACGGGCATACCTTTACCATTTAGATCGTTGTAATGAGATTCTGGGTGCGCGTTTAAACACCATTCACAACTTGAGATACTATCAAATGTTAATGGAAGGTTTGCGCGGGGCGATTGAGACAGGTACATTAGACGCCTTTGTAAAGGACTTCTATACCAGTCAAGGTCGTGAAGTACCAGAGTTAGTCGATTGATTTTTTGCTAATAAGAAGAGAAAACTATGTTCATTTCAAATGCATATGCAAATGCTGCAGGCGCTCCACAGGGTGGCGGCACCATGGAATTGATTTTCATGCTGGTGATTTTTGGTCTGATTTTCTATTTCATGATTTTCCGTCCGCAATCTAAGCGTGTTAAAGAGCACAAGAACCTGATGTCATCTTTAAGCAAGGGCGACGAAGTCCTGACCAGCGGCGGTATCTTAGGCAAGATTGCAAAGATCAGCGATGAAAATGACTACGTGTTACTGAGCTTGAACGACACGACTCAAATTACAATTAAAAAAGATTACATTGCAGCTGTATTGCCTAAGGGCTCTATCCAGTCGTTGTAAGCCAAGAGGGCTCAGGCGTGTTAAATAAATACCCAATGTGGAAAAACATTATGGTGGTGCTCGTCATCGCCATAGGTTGTTTCTATGCCGTACCTAACCTGTTCGGTGAAGATCATGCGGTGCAAGTAGTGGCGACTCGAGGTGCTGAAGTCACGGCATCTACCCAAGCCAGAGTGAACGAGCTGTTAGCCAGTAAGGGCATTGCGGTAAAACGTTCTGAGCTTGAAAAAGGCCAATTGTTGGTTCGCGTGCAAAACGCGGATCAACAGTTGCTGGCCAAGGAAACCATCGCCGAAGATTTAGGCGATAAGTTTACCGTGGCACTTAACCTTGCCCCTGCGACGCCGCAGTGGCTCGAGTCCATGGGCGGTAGCCCAATGAAACTCGGTCTGGACCTTCGTGGTGGTGTGCACTTCTTAATGGAAGTGGACATGGGCGAAGCCATCCGCAAGATGGAAGAGGCCAAAGTGGCCGATTTCCGTTCACAATTACGTGAAGAAAAAATCCGTTACGCTGGCATTCGCAACAATGCGCAAGGTATCGAGATTAAATTCCGTGATGCCGAAAGTTTAGCCAGTGCAGAACGTTTCTTAAAATCGCGCAGCAACGATATGGTGTTCAGCGATGTGAGCAAGGGTGAAGACTTTGCCCTGCAAGCCGTGATGAGCGAAACCTATCTCAAGCAGATTAAAGAAGAAGCGCTGCAGCAAAACATTACCACTATCCGTAACCGTGTGAACGAGTTAGGGGTAGCTGAACCTGTGGTTCAACGCCAAGGTGCTGAGCGTATTATCGTTGAGCTGCCAGGTGTACAAGATACGGCTCGCGCTAAGGAAATCTTAGGTGCAACTGCATCGATTGAATTCCACATGGTAGACGATAAGGCCGACCCGAATGCGGCGCAATCTGGCCGTGTACCTGCGGGTTCTGAGGTGTATCAGCGCCGTGAAGGCGGTCAAGTGGTACTGAAGAAGGAAGTGATGCTAACGGGTGATCATATCACTGGCGCACAACCAAGTTTTGACCAATACAGCCGTCCACAGGTGAGCATCAACCTCGATGCTAAAGGCGGTACCATTTTCTCTAACGTGACTAAGGACAATATCGGTAAACCGATGGCGACCTTGTTCATCGAATATAAAGACAGCGGTGAGCGTAACGCCGATGGCAGCGTAAAAATGCAGAAAATCCAAGAAGTGATTTCTGTGGCGACCATTCAAGCGCGTTTAGGCCGTAACTTTGTGATCACCGGCTTAAGCCATGGTGAAGCACAAAACCTCGCACTGCTGCTGCGTGCTGGTGCCCTGATTGCGCCCGTATCGATTGTAGAAGAACGTACTATCGGTCCAAGCCTAGGTGCAGAAAACATCGAAAGCGGTGTGCAAGCCATGATTTGGGGTATGGCAGTCGTACTTATCTTTATGCTGGTTTACTACCGTAGTTTCGGCTTGATCGCCAACTTAGCCTTAACGGCCAACTTAGTGATGGTGGTTGGGGTGATGTCTATGATCCCTGGCGCCGTATTAACCCTGCCTGGTATTGCGGGTATGGTGTTAACTGTGGGTATGGCGGTTGACGGTAACGTACTGATTTACGAGCGTATCCGTGAAGAGTTACGTGCAGGTCGCAGCGTGCAGCAGGCGATTCACGAAGGTTATGGTAACGCCTTCTCTACCATAGCCGACGCTAACATTACTACCTTCCTGACAGCGCTGATCCTGTTCGCCGTTGGTACAGGCGCGATCAAAGGCTTTGCGGTAACCCTGATGATCGGTATTGCGACATCGATGTTTACCGCTATCGTGGGTACCCGCGCAATCGTGAACGCGATTTGGGGTGGTAAGCGCGTGAAGACGTTGTCTATCTAAGGGGAAGCGATAATGTTAGAAATTTTATCTTTAAAACGTACGGTTAACTTCCTCCGTCATGCGCTGCCTATCAGCATTATGTCGGCCATTTTGGTATTGGGCTCGCTGGTGTCCTTGGCGACTAAAGGCATTAACTGGGGCTTAGACTTTACCGGCGGTACTGTGGTTGAGATGGAGTTTACTCAACCCGTTGATTTGAACGTGCTGCGTTCGAAACTGTCTGCACCTGAGTTAGATGGTGCAGTGGTACAAAACTTCGGTTCGAGCCGTGACATATTGGTGCGTCTGTCTGTTAAAGAAGGGGTGAGCAGCGATGCACAGGTGAAATCTGTGATGTCTGCGGCCCAACAAGTGGATGCGGGCGTTCAACAAAAACGGGTTGAATTCGTCGGTCCTCAAGTGGGTAAAGAGTTGGCTGAGCAGGGCGGTTTAGCGGTATTGGTCGCGCTTATCTGTATCATGATCTACGTGTCTTTCCGTTTCGAATGGCGTTTAGCCTTTGGCTCAGTAGCAGCGCTGGCCCACGACGTGATTGTGACCTTAGGGGTGTTCTCCTTATTCCAATTGGAATTCGACCTGACTGTATTGGCGGGGGTATTAACGGTTGTGGGTTACTCACTCAACGATACCATAGTTGTGTTTGACCGTATCCGTGAAAACTTCCTCAAGATGCGTAAGAGCGAGCCAGAAGAAGTGGTCAACGTTTCTATTACTCAAACCATGAGTCGTACCATTATCACTACCGGTACGACGCTGGTGACCGTTGTGGCGTTATTCCTGAAGGGCGGCACTATGATCCACGGCTTTGCGACTGCATTGTTGTTGGGTATTTTCGTCGGTACCTATTCTTCTATCTACGTAGCAAGTTACCTTGCGATCAAACTGGGCATTTGCCGTGAGCATATGATGCCAGTTGAAGTCGAGAAAGAAGGTGCTGATCAGCCATCAATGATGCCGTAGGCCATTCTGAGTACCGCTTATCACTCATTCTCGATATCAAATGCCACTTTTTAAAGTGGCATTTTTTTAGCTTAGATTTTTCAACCTTTGATAATCTGCTAGCAAACTCACAACTTTATAGTGACTAATGCTGTAAAACGTAAATGTTAAATTTATTAACAACTGATGTAAAAAACAGCACTCGACAGGCTAAGTTATTTCACTGTAGGATGTCGGCTGCCTAGTTTTTTGAAGATAAATGCAGTAGGAAGTCGCATGGAAGAACGTAAAACATTAATTGCTGGTGGAAACCTGTTACAGGCCCATACATGGAAGGGACTATTAGAAGCCTGTGGCATTCATGTTGAGTTGCGTGGCGAGGCCTTGCTCGGCGGTATAGGTGAGTTGCCTGCTGGGTTGCACAATATCGAGCTTTGGGTGTATGAGTCACAACTTGCAAAAGCACAAGCACAGCTTAGTGGCTTGGATGTGATTAGCCCTCAGTGGCAGTGTTTACAATGCCACGAGATGAACGAGGGCAGTTTTGAATTGTGTTGGCATTGCAGCGCCGAGCGTAGCGAAAGTCATAATTAATCTCTAGTTTGTCCCACGCCCACAGTGGCAAAGATTGCGTCCCATCACTTAGCGAATTACACTTCAGCAATATTCGCTAAGTCATTCAATCTCTTATCTAAGGAGTATGTGATGCATCCGTCCAGTGCTTTTTCCGCTCTTGTCGAATCTGTTCGTCCCCATGTCGTTGAAGTGAGCATTGAGACCTATCAAGCCGACGACACTTGGGTACTAATTGATGTCCGTGAAGATCATGAATGGTTGCAGGATCATCTGCCGCAGGCGAAACACATGAGCCGCGGCACTATTGAGCGCGACGTTGAACAGCGTTTTCCCGATAAAAGCACTCCGCTATTACTCTATTGTGCGGGTGGTGCACGCTCTGTACTGGCTGCAAGCAGTTTACAGCTTATGGGCTATAGCAGAGTTGCTTCTTTAATTGGCGGTTACAAGGGTTGGATCCAACGCCAACTACCCGTGGTGCAAGATTAATTTATATCCGGTTTGACTTCTTACAGGCGAGTGACATGCAATATTTCCCACTCTTTATCGATACTGTTAATTTAAATGTTCTGTTGGTGGGGGCCGGTGATGTGGCTAGCCGCAAGCTGGCGTTATTAACGCGCACTGAAGCCAATATCCATGTCATTGCGCCCGAGGTGAATCCTGAGGTACAAGCCTTTGCAGATAAGGGGCGGATCCTGCTTTCACAACGGTCGGTGGTTCAGGCGGATATCCAAAACTACGATCTTATCTATCTAGCGACCGCGGACGATAAGCTTAATGCTGAATTGGCTACCTTAGCCACCGAGCGTGGAATTTGGGTTAATGCTGTGGATAATCCCGCCTATTGCCGCTTTATTACGCCTTCAATTGTCGACAGGGGGCGCCTTGTGGTGGCGATCAGCACGGCGGGGGCGGCGCCCGTGTTTGCGCGAACCATTCGAGCAAGGTTAGAGACCAGCCTGCCGCAATCCCTTAAACCCTTATTCGACTTTGTAGCCGACAAGCGTCTCGAAGTACAGCAAAGACTTACTAAAACCGCGACGCGAAGATTGTTTTGGGAGCGCTTTTTCGACACCAATGGCGATAGGTTTGATGCGCGCACCCCAGAGCATTATCAAAATGCTTTTAATAATATCGTCAGCCGCGGGGAAATCCTGCTATTGGACGAGGCCACGCCTGTCGAGTTATTGCCGCTGGCGGCGATGCCGTTATTGCAGCGCCTCGACTGGATTTACAGCGAAGTCAGTTTAGCCGATAACTTGGCTGAGTTGGTGCGCCGCGATGCTAATCGGGCAGCGCTCCCTGCGCTGAGTGATATCAGCCGTGAATATGAGCAAGGCTCACGGATGCTGTTGGTTGCTGATACCCAGAAGATTGAGCAACTTAAGGCGCATTTTCCGGTGGCTAAGCATTTACGCCCAGGTGCGATTTAGTCTGCTTAATCGCAGTTTGTTTGAGCTAACGGCGAGTCTTAGGTAGACTCGCCGTTTATTTTTATCGTTAAGCTTAGGACGTGCTATGGCTCTCAAAGCGACAGTGTTTAAGGTCAATCTTCAGATCGCTGATATGGACCGAGGTTATTATCAAGATCATCAGCTGACGTTAGCGCAGCATCCCTCCGAAACCGATGGCCGCATGATGGTGCGTTTGTTGGCCTTTATCCTAAACGCTTCTGAGACCTTAAGTTTTACTAAGGGATTGTGCGTCGACGATGAGCCTGAGCTGTGGGACAAGAGTCTCTCTGGGGAAGTGGACCTGTGGATTGAATTTGGCCAAGCCGATGAAAAATGGCTACGTAAGGCGAGCGGCCGAGCCAAAGCAGTACAGCTCTTCGCTTATGGTGGCCGTAGTGTGCCCATTTGGTGGAAACAAAATCAAGTGGCTCTAGAACGTTATAAAAATTTGAAAGTATGGAATATTGCCGAAGAGTCGGTGACGGCGATGGAGGCGTTAGTGAGCCGCACTATGTCGCTGCAGGCGTCTATCAGTGAAGGGCAAGTCTGGTTATCGGACAATGAGCACAGCGTGCTTATCGAGCCCAAAATGCTTAAAGATTATCAATAAAAAAAGAGCCTGCTATTGCAGGCTCTGATGTTTTTTCGTTTTGATTATTGGAATTTCAATTCCCAGCTATCGATATAGCCAACGTCGCCACGGGCTGCGTCAATTGCTTTTAGCTTCCAAACACCGCTAGATTCAACACCCGTCATATCAACTGTGTAGCTTTTATTGATATTGTCAGTGCCAGAACCTGTTCTATTGTGCAATGTTGAAGTTTGACCACTTGGGCTGATCAATTGCACTTTTAAATCACCGATATAAGGATGAACAATATTAACCACTGCAGTCACTGTGCCTGAATTACCAGTGCGGGTCACTGTAATTGGGCTAGTGATCCCTGCTGTTTTATTATCAGGAATATTGTAGTTGTCGGTATTGCTATAGCTTGATGGCGCAGTTGGAGGTGTTCCTCCGTCACTAGGATTGGTATAGCTTGCTGTTAAAGACACTCCGCTGAAGGCCGAATAACCTTTTACCATCGCATAGTAAGTACCAGATTGAACGTTGCTGATTGGGCAAGATTCACTGTTACCACCTTTGTATGGACGGCAATCGTAGTTTGAGGTCGTTGGCGCTGCGCCGTACTGTACGTATAGATCAGCATCACCCGTGCCACCGTTCATTACAAAGCCTAGGTTAGTCGCGCCCTGTGGCACTTCAAATGAGAAATGCAGCTCTTCACTGGCAGCGCCGCTTAAACCTGTTTTAGGTACACCATTAACCAATACGCCATCTGTAGGTGTGGGATCGACAGGATCTGTTGGGCCATTACAAGACGCATCTAAGAAGGCTTTGGCAGCAACGGCATTCACTAAACCATAACCATAATAGTCATCACGGCCTGCAGTGCCTAAGTCTTCAGCGGTTTGCTTGAGCGCATTACGCACCTGGGCTGCGCTACACTCTGGGTGGTAGCTCCACACTAGGGTCGCTACACCCGAAACGTGTGGTGTCGCCATCGATGTACCGTTGTAATACTCGTAATCCTTGTTGCCTTGGTTACTGACAGTAACCGTTGCACCCAACTGGTTACGCAGTGCTAAACCGGTTGCACGGTCAACAGACACTGACACCATGTTGATTTCGCTATTCGCATCAACGAGGAAGGGGTTTTGTAATCCTGGTAGAGCACTATTACTGTAAACAATTACAGCGCTGGCACCCGCATTCTTACAGGCTTTTACCGCATTGATTTCTGGATACGAAGTACCTTGGTTACCCACACGCTCAACTAAACACACCTTGTTGGTCATGTTACCGCAGTTGAAGGTTGAGCCGTTAACAGTACATTCGGCTAAGGTCGCAGTTGCTGTACCATTAAATGGATTTGGCGCGTAGTTGGTGCCCGATGGTGTAAAGCGATTGTGCGGCACCACACCAGAGTTAAAGTAAGATTGACCGCCGATAGTGATATCCGCTAAACGACCTTCACCGCGGGTAACGGTTGATAGAATCGCTTCACCTGGGCCTGCAATCTCAACTTGGTTAGTGTATTGCGAGAAGGCTGAGTGATCTTTATGGCTATCAACAGAAGCGACCGACATCACTGCATCGTATGAGGCTGGATAGCTATGGGTGTTGTCACCATCGTTACCGGCAGCGGCGATTAATAGTACACCGTTGTTATAATGGGCAGCTAAAGCATTACGTTCAGTCGTGCTCGAACCTGCACCACCTAAGCTCATGGTAACAACATTGGCACCATTAGCCACACAAGTATCTACGGCAGAAACGAGCGATGAAGAGTAACCCCAGCCAGCCTCGTTAAACACTTTAATCACGTGGATATTGGCATTTTGGTTTGGCATTACACCAACCACACCATCGTTATTGGCAATGGCTGCGATAGTACCTGCAACGTGAGTACCGTGGGCATTGTTATTACCTGGCTCATACCAGTTACCTGTGCCTGAGTTATTGGTACCAGTGACATTGTTACCGCTTAAGTCGCTGTGGCCACGGTCGTAACCTGAATCGATAATACAAATAGTACGGTTGCCCGCTTGGCTATCGCTTAATTGAGTCGCACCCACATAGGTTTGCCCCCAAGGGGTTGTTTCGCTTAAAAAGCGGCGTGGCATGTCTTCCTCAACATACTCCACATCAGCACGCGCTCTTAATGTCTTTAATGCATTGTTATCCAACTTGACCGAATAGCTGTTGCTGCGGCCAATGCGTTTCATTTCCTTGGCTTTTGCCTTGTTCAACACGCTATGTTGTGCGCTCACTTCTGCAACCTGAGGTTGATAATTCATGGTTGTTTGCAGTTGATCGCTTGCTTGTAAGCTGCCCTCAGACATCATTGCGGGGGCATCAGCATTTTTAAATTTAACAATATAACGTTTTGGCAGAGGAGAGGTCTGTGATTGCATTGCTGCGGCAAAACCAGGTGCTTCTGGTGCCGCATTAACACCTGCTGAGATCGCAATAGCTAAGCTGGATAAGCTTAGAACTATTTTTGAGGTTCTATTGATTCTCATGTTTTTCTTCCATGTTCAATTTAGTGTTAATCATTATTATTTTGTGCTTTTAAAGAATAACTACAACTCAGATGCTACTCATTTGGTGAATCTATCTTTGTTGTAACGTGTTGTAAAATAATTGTTAATGGTATGGTGGTTGGTAAAATGCAATATGTACATAATCAGACTAAATGAATAAATAGTCATATGTAACAAGTTGTAACCTTTGTTTTTAACTATTTATGTTTTTTTATGTGGAAAAGGTGAATAAGGAAAAGCGAATCTTTAAGCTATTTTTAAGTGTTAATAAAGAATGGTTTTGATATAAAATTCTGAAAAATATGCTTATATTTTTTTGGAATTACATATTTTAAAAATATTAAGTGTTAGTTTTATTTGAGTGATGAATTTTGCTCAAGTGATTGATTATGCGATTTTATTGAATTTTGGCGTCGAGGGTTTGGCATTTGCCAATTTATTGGCTTATTTGGGCAAGGAATAGAATAATAAATGGGCTGAATAGCGGCGGGAGAAATGACGAAGATAAAATCCAAAAGCGCCAAATGGCGCTTTTGGGGTGAAAGTAAATGAGTGACTTACTCCGTTTTCGGTTGAGTACCCGCTAAAGTTTGATAACCGCCACCGTTATAGGTTTGAGTATAACCTGCAGCAACGAGTGCTTCGGTCGCGATACTACTGCGCCTGCCGCTGCGGCAATACAAGACCACCGGGGCATCTTTGGCAATACCGCGTTTCGCAAATTCTGTTGCGACTTGCTCAAAGGGAATATTAACCGCATTGGCTAAATGACCTGCGGCAAATTCCTCAGGCGTTCTCACGTCTAATACCATAGCGCCAGCAGCGATTTTCGCCCATGCGACTTTGGGTTCTTGATCGGCGGCACTTGCCGCGCTGGGTACTAAGGCGAGTGATGATAGACTCAAGAGAGCGACCCCGAGTAAGCTCTTACTACGATACAGTAGCTGGTTGAACACTGACTTTCTCCTTTGCAATTGTGCATTAACCCTGTCTTGCGATTTCAGCCTCGGATTTCACGCCTAACTTGCGTAACACCATAGCTGCGGGGCAAAAACCCGTAAAAGCGCTTTGGAATAGGTTAGCGCCAACGAAGGCCGTTAACCACATAAAGTTATGGTGTACAAAAGCGGTTAATACCAAAGACAGTAACACCATAAATCCGGCAAAAGCCATAATGCTGCGTTCGAGTGACATATCTTGCTCCTAGCGGCAGCACAATAGCTGCCTATTGTGGGTTAGTCGTTTGTTTGAATTAAGTTTATGCGATTTTTCATCGCCGCGTAGTAAAGCACTGGGATAACGATTAGCGTTAGTAGTGTTGAGATGAAAATCCCAAAAATCAGACTGATCGCAAGCCCATTGAATATCGGGTCATCCAGAATAAATAGGGCGCCTATCATGGCCGCCAAAGCGGTCAGCATAATGGGTTTGGCCCGCACGGCGCCCGAGTGAATTACGGCCCGCTCAAAGGGAACGCCTGAAGCGGTTTCCTGATTGATAAAATCCACTAATAATATTGAGTTACGGACAATAATCCCCGCCAAGGCAATCATGCCTATCATCGACGTCGCGGTAAATTGCGCACCGAGTAGGGCATGCCCAGGCATGACTCCAATTACTGTCAGAGGGATTGGCGCCATAATGATAAGCGGCACTAGATAGGATCTAAATTGGGCGACGACCAATAAGTAAATTGCAATCATGCCCACCGCATAGGCAATGCCCATATCTCTGAAGGTTTCATAGGTGATCTTCCATTCCCCGTCCCAGAGCACGGCGACTGAGTCTAGCCCGGTTGGTTGGTGGATATAATGCTGATCGAAACCTAAGCCACCTTCGCCGTCGATTTTGCCCGCCATGTCGAACATGCCATAGAGCGGACTGTCGAGCGGACCTGCCATATCGGCAACCACCATCACCATAGGGATCATATTCTTATGGATGATAGGGGCATCGATGTTACCGCGCTTGATGGTCACCAGCTCAGACACGGGCACAGATTGGCCCGTTTGACTCTGTAGCTTCATATTCAGCACTTGCTCTAAATCGATTTTGGCCCCTTCTTGCAGTTGCAGGCGGATAGGCACGGGTTGTTTTTGCTGGGCGATATGCAAATAGCTCACATCCTTGCCGCCAACGGAAGTCGCAATTAAATCAACGATATTGCTATAGGGCACCGCCATCAGGCTAGCTTTAGAGCGGTCGATCATCACCTGCCATTTTTGCTGCGCTGCGGGCAAGAAGATATCAATATCGACCACATCTTTTGTTTCACGGAAAAGTGCCTGCAGATCATAGGCTGCTTGTTCGCGAATCGCAGGACTTGGACCATAGACTTCGGCCACAATCGGCGACCAGACTGGCGGGCCAGGTGGTACTTCGACGACTTTCACATTGGCCTGATATTTAGCGCCGATATGCTGCAATTCTTCACGTACCGCCAGCGCAATGCTGTGACTGTCGCGTTTGCGATGCTTTTTATCGACTAGATTGACCTGTATGTCGCCTAGCTCTTGGCTGTGACGCAGAAAATAGTGGCGCACTAAGCCGTTAAAGTTCATTGGCGCATTGGTGCCGGCATACAGCTGCAAATGTTCCACCTCGGGCACAGTGGCAAGGTAGCGACTTAAATCCTGAAGTACCCGCTGGGTTTGTTCCACAGGCGTGCCTTCAGGCATATCCACCATGACTTGGAACTCGGATTTATTATCGAAGGGCAGCATCTTTAACACCACGAGCTGACCCACAGGCAGCGCCACGGCGATACCGATGAGTACAAAGACTCCGGCAGCGAGGCCAATCCGTGCTTTACGGGCACCTTTACCCAGCAGGAAGGGACCGATTAAACGGGTAAACAGGCGCACCATTTTGCTCTCGTTCATCTGAGCATCGGCATCACTGCTGTGTGCGGTATCAGTCACCGAGCCGCTGTGCTGTTTGAGCAACTTACGACTCAGCCATGGGGTCACCATAAAGGCGACCACCAGGGAAATCAGCATGCCCATACTGGCGTTGATGGGAATGGGGCTCATATAAGGGCCCATTAATCCCGACACAAATGCCATGGGCAGCAGGGCGGCGATAACCGTAAAGGTGGCGAGAATTGTTGGGCCGCCGACTTCATCGACCGCAACGGGGATGAGTTCGCTAAAGGATTTTTTACCGAGCGCCATGTGCCGGTGGATATTCTCCACCACCACAATGGCATCGTCGACCAAGATCCCGATGGAGAAAATCAGCGCGAAGAGTGAAACGCGGTTAAGGGTAAATCCCCACGCCCAGGAGGCGAACAGGGTGATCGCCAAGGTGATAATAATGGCGACACCGACCACCAGTGATTCGCGGGCACCCATGGTTAAAAATACCAATACGACAACGGCGCTGGTGGCAAAAATCAGCTTAAGAATAAGGGTGTTAGATTTATCTGCCGCCGTCTCACCATAGTTGCGCGAAACAGTCACTTCGACATTGTTGGGGATCAACACATTCTTGACCTTAGCAATGCGTGCAAGCGTCGCATCGGCAATATCAACGGCGTTTTGCCCCGGCTGCTTACCAATGGCTATGGTCACTGCGGGGTAAATATCTGTCTTGTCACTATGCCAAACGCTTTGAGTGGGAATATCACTCTTTAAACTGATGTCGGCAATGTCAGCCAAATAAACGGGGATGGGTTTACCCTGTTTATCCTGTGAAATACTCACCACGAGCTGTTTTACATCATCGATAGATTGTAAAAACTGACCTGCCTGAACCTTAATCTCTTGATTACCTTGCACTAAAGATGCAGGCATCGAGATGTGATTATTGTCATTCAGGCTCTGTCTCAACTTGTCGTAGGTGAGATTAAAGCTATTCATTTTGGCAGGATCGATACGTACATTTGCCACTATTTCATGTTGGCCAACGGTGTATATTTCCCGCGTACCAGGGATACGCTTGATTTCGGTTTCTAAACCTTGTGCCACATGGGTGAGTTGTTCAGCCGATACCTGTTTATCCTTGGACCATAAGGTCAGGCTAACAATAGGTACATCATCAATACCGCGTGGTTTAATCAATGGCTCGCCAACACCTGCGCCCTGAGGCAGTTTATCCATATTGGAATAAATCTGGTTGTAAAGACTCACAATGGCATCGTTGCGGCTTACGCCGACCTCAAAAATCACGATAATTAACGCGCCATCGGGTTGGGAGAAAGAATAGAGCGTGTCTATCCCTTTGATTTCGGAAATCACTTGCTCGGCGGGCAGGGTGACTAAGTTTTCAACTTCGGTCGGGGTTGCGCCAGGAAAAGGGATAAAGACGTCGGCAAAAGTGACGTCAATTTGCGGTTCTTCTTCCTTGGGGGTCACCAAAATGGCAAATAAGCCGAGCAGTAAGCCTAACAGCGCCAGCAGTGGCGTGATGGCACTGTTTTGGAATGCCGCCGCAATCCGACCCGAAATGCCAAGTGACGTCGAAGATTCAGTAGCGTGTTTCATTCAACAACCTCATCAAATTGATATCGCTAGGGAATTTATTGCTTTTGCTGAAGCAACACTTGGTAAGCATCCATGGCGATAATATCTCCGGATTTAAGTCCTGCGAGTATTTCTACTTCACCATTGACAGGTTCTGATACTCGTACCTGAGTAAGCACAAATTGCTCACCTTTTTTCAGGTAAACGCTACTGAGTTCATTCATGGTGATTAGCGCTGAAGTCGGTAGTTGGATTTTTTCTCGCTCGCCATTTTTAAATAGTGCCTTGGCCCAAGTTCCGGGTTGCAAGTTGGGTTCATCTTTTGGCAGGTTAATCCGCACTTGATAGCTATGGCTAACGGGATCGGCAAAACTAAAGATGGTGAGATCCTTAGAGAGGATTTCACGACCATCATTTAAGCGGACTAAAAATTCGGGGGCACTTTTTAGCTGTTGAATATAGCGCTGCGGCACTTGGGTGATGGCGCGCATTTGGCTGGGTGAAAAACCGGACAGTAGCGGTTGACCGACACTCACGGTTTCACCCAACTCAACTAAACGCTCGGTAACAATCCCGCTAAATGGGGCCGATACTACAGTATATTTAAGCGACTCAGTTGCCTTGATAACTCGGGCCTTAGCCGCACTCACGGCTTGTTCGGCGGCCTTGGCATTGGCGGTCGCTTCATCCATAGCGCCTTTCGAAATCGCGCCTTGGGGGAAGAGTTCTTTATAGCGTTTATATTGGGCCTGCGCCTCCACGTTTAGCGCGGTGGCTTTGGCGAGATCGGCCTCATAGCTTGCCAGTTCAGCGCCTTGCTCTTTACTGGTGATCTCGAGTAAGGCCGCACCTTCAGGTACGACATCATTGACATCGTAGTTGAGCTTAACAATTCGCCCTGAGGTTTGTGCTGATACAGTTGCCGCTTTTACAGCCTCAATATTGGCATCTAAAGTCACCCAATTCGCGTAGGGCTTGCTTATTACTTCGAGGGTTTCTAAAGAAGATGCCTGCGCTGTAAAGGCAGAAAATGCTAATAATGTGAACAGAGTACGTGAGATTGCAGCCATACTAAATCATCCCAAAAATAATTCATGAGTAAATTCTAATGGAGTTGGTTTCAATAGGCAATTAATATTTATTAGAAAAAATTAATGTAATCGATTTTACTAATATAGGGGAAAAGGCGAATGAATCTTCCCTTACATCAATCGCCATCGTCATCATTTTTAAGCCGCAATCAGAGCGGCTTAAATATCAGTCGTTTAAATAATAGGTCAGAGTTGAAACAATGCGAATTTGTTTTATATAAGGCGTGCTGCTGTCACGATCGGAAATCGTAAACTGGCCTTGGCTGGCACTCTTAATCTTGCCAAGGCGAGATTGTGAGTCCTTGGCAAACTTTTCGGCCACTTCCCGCGCGTTTTGCGTCGCCTCCTGCACCATGGTGGGTTTGACATCATTGAGTGCCGTAAATAAAAACTCAGTGCGATTCTCATAGTCTTGGCTGGCGATAGCAATGCCTTCTTTAACTAAATTAATCATCTGCTTACGTGTAGTTAGCATTAAGTCAATTTGCGAGGTATAGACGGAGAGATTAATCTTAGCCGAGTAACGATACCTTACATTGGGGTCGACATAGCCTTGGGCCTGACGATCTTCAATGGATGGCAATGACACCGTAATCTCACTGTCGCTAAATCCACGTTCTTTAAGGAAGGCGACCACTCTGTCGGTTTTTTGCTGCACTGTTTCATAGAGTTTAGGCAGATTATTGTCGACTTCGGTGAAGTTAATCGGCCAGATAGCGATATTGGCTTTGACTTCTTTTTCGGCTAAGCCTTTAACCGTGACTGTGCGCTCTAAGGCTTTCATCTCTAATAATGCTGAGCTGGCACTTTGACCAAGATAGACCATACCTGCACATAAAAAACCGCCAAGTAATAATGCGGAGAGTAGATAATTTTTTTGCATAACAGATGCTCTCGATGGGATTCCTTAGGCTACCTTACTGCAATTATTCGGTTTTGTGCATAGGTAAAAATGAAAAGCGCAGCGCTTAATACTAAATGCTCAGCTGCCGTACAGGATTGAAAATCTGTTGTTGCAAAAGTCGCATACTAAGAACAACTTAGTTGGCTGGTGGTATTGGGCTTGGCTGCCATAATTCCACTTTATTGCCATCGGGATCGATAAACCAACCGAAACGACCAAATTCAGAGTCTTCAATCTCCCCAATCTGTTCGCCACCACCTTGAGTGATTTGAATGAGTGCTTGCTCTAGATCATCGACAATGAAATTGAACATAAAGGTTTTATCAGTTGGGGCAAAATAGCTGGTGTTATGGTCGAATGGAGTCCATACATGGTAACCGGGTGTGGGTTTATCATTATGATAAAAAGCCGCGCCGCCCCAATTTTCAATGGGAATGTGTAGATGAGTTTTATACCAAGTTGCTAATGCAACAGGATCGGTGCTTTTAAAGAAAATACCACCAAGTCCAATGACTTTTGCCATAAGGGTGACATTGTGAGTGGAAGATGAATTAACTTTAGGCAATAAATTCGTAAGATACAAAAAAGCCGCAAAATTGCGGCTTTTTTGAGGATGAGAGCTTAGAACTGGTAGCTGTACTGTACTGAGTAGTACATACCTTTTGATTCGGTTACGGCGTTAACAGGGCCTGTGATAGCACTGTTTTCGATCAGGTGAACTTCTTCACCTTTAATGTACGCGATACCGAAATCAAGGATGTTTTGTGGGTTGATGTGGTAGCTCATACCCGCTGTGTACCAGTTACGGTCAGAGTCTGGGAATGAAATTGAGCTGATTTCGTCCACAACGCCTTGGTCATGCATGTAACCCGCACGAACGGTGAATTGTTCGTTAATGGTGTAAGTACCACCTAGGCTGAATAACCATGAATCTTTCCATTGGTATTCTTTCAGTGCGACATCACCAGCTTGCAGTTGAGTACCAGCACCCGTTTGGCCTGGCATGATAGTGGCAACGCCATCTTTGGCAGTGATTTGATCAAAGTTGCCCCATTGGGTGTACTGCGCAGTGTAGTGCAGTGCAAACTTAGGCGTGATCTGATGGAAGCCTGCAACTTGGAAAATATCCGCTAACGGTACATCTAAGCTATCAAAGCTTGTAGCGAGCATCGTTTTTGAACCTAAACCAACAGCAGATAAATCTTTAGTGGTGATAGTATTGATGTCGCCTTTAACGTTAACCGTTGGGCTGAAACGGTAGCTGATACCGAAACGGTTATCTTTATCTAATTCAACAGTAGCACCCACGATACCGCCAAACGCCCAACCGTCAGCGTCTACGTCAACCAGAGGCGTAGTGCCCATATTACGGGTTAAGCGGCCTTCGCCGTAGACGGCATCCAGACCCGCACCGATACTGAACATATCGTTGATGCGGTATGACACGCTGGCGTTGAAGTTAACTGTAGTGACTTCAGTTTCACCAAGTAGGTCATAAGGTGCTGGTGAGCCTGCTGGTAAATTCTTCGAAAGTGAGCTGGCATCGGTACCTGTGCCGAAGTTAGAGAATGCAGCAAAACCTACGGCTAACTTATCGTCGATTGGGTGAATGTAGAAAATGTTCGGGATAACTTTAGAGCTACCCGCATCGTCGATGCTGCCTAAGTCATAGGCGCCACCTGCAAAGTTCACGTCTTTAACGTCAACAGTAATATCGGCATAGGTTAGGCCAAAAGAGATTGCATCTTTATCGAATAATGCCATCGCTGCTGGGTTACGCGATAACACAGAAGCGTTATCGGCGATGACTGCGTCACCAGCAAAAGCACGGCCCATACCTGTGGCTGATTGGCTGTTTAATTGGAAACCCGAAGCGAAAGTTTGTGAGCTCGTCAGTGCAACGGCAACAGCAAGCAGCGTCTTGTTGAATGATTTCATTATTATTCTCTCATTATTTTGGTATTGGATTTTGTTCGGTCCTAGTCGCCGGAACAACGCGCAAATCCTTTTATAATCTTCGGCATGTTAGGGATTGTGTGTAACCTCAACAAGTCCGACCAGATGTAAAAATTGTTAAATAACAGTTAATTAAAACGTGATCGTACTTTAGAGTGAGTGAATGGTCTGGCCAGATGCTTGGTATCTATGGTTTTTATTTAAGGCGAGGGTTTTAATTAAGGTTAATTATTTGTAATGGGCGAAAGGTTAATTAAATTATACAAATTGTAAAAAGCGTACACTTGTACGCTTTTTACCTTCTCAGAAATAATTTCTGCTGTTACAACGAGGATTTAAACTGCTCAAATTCTGCAGTGATCGCTTCTACTGGGCGAGACATCTTGCTCACAACAACCCCTGCGATAATAGCGAACACAAATCCTGGTAAGATTTCGTATAGGTCGAAAATGCCACCACTGAGCTGCTTCCAAAATACGACCGTTAATGCGCCGACAATAATGGTCGCAATTGCACCGTTACGGCTGTATTGCTTCCAGAAGAGTGAAAGGAGCACCACTGGACCGAAGGCAGCGCCAAAACCTGCCCACGCATAGCTTACAAGACTCAATACACTGCTTTCAGGATTCAAGGCGATGATGCCCGCAATCACAGCAATGGCCAGTACACCCATACGACCTACCATCATCAGCTCACGATCATCCGCTTGAGGTCGTAACCATTTGCGATAAAAGTCTTCGGTGATGACGCTTGAACACACTAATAACTGTGAATCAATGGTACTCATGATGGCCGACAGAATTGCAGCGATCAGTAATCCGCCAATCCAAGGATTAAAGGCGGCTTGCGCTAAATGAATAAACACGGTTTCGGCATTGGCTAACGGTTGATTAGCAAAATACAGTGAACCTGCCAAACCAGTAGCTAAGGCGCCCATGAGGGATAAAATCATCCAGCTCATGGCGATACGGCGAGAAAGTGGTAATGCCTCGGCGCTGCCAATGGCCATAAAGCGCGACAAAATATGCGGTTGACCGAAGTAACCCAGTCCCCATGCGAGTAGTGATAGCAGACCGATCACAGTAGTTTTGTCGCTGATAAGTGCCAACATAGCTGGGTCGATAGACTCAATCCCCGCATGGCTCTCAGGGTGAGAAAACACTGCAAAGGGAATGATCAGCAAGGCTATCAGCATTAAGCAGCCTTGGAAAAAGTCGGTCCAACTCACGGCAAAAAAGCCGCCAATAAAGGTGTAACCAACAATGATGGCCGAACCTATTACTAAGGCAACGTTGTAATCTAAGCCGAAGACTTTTTCGAACAAAATGGCGCCGCCCACCATGCCTGAGGATGCATAGAAGGTGAAGAACACCAGAATCGTTACCGCAGAGACGAGTTTGAGGTAGCCCTGTTTATCGTGAAAACGTTTCTCGAAGAAGTCGGGCAGGGTGAGGGCGTTGTCCGCTAATTGGGTGTAAATGCGCAGACGTTTAGCCACAAACAACCAGTTAAGCCAAGCTCCGACCACTAAGCCAATGCCAATCCAGGCTTCGCCTAAGCCGCCTAAGTAAACGGCGCCAGGTAAACCTAAGAGTAACCAGCCTGACATATCGGAGGCACCCACGCTGAGCGCGGTTACGCCGGGGCCCATTTTACGGCCACCTAAAATATAATCATCAACAGTATCGGTGGCACGGTAAGCCCAAAATCCTATGCCCATCATCAATACTAAATAGCCAACAAATGTGATTAAAATCGGGGTTTCAATCGTCATATTGTCTTTGTCCCATCTTGTTATTATTAAAAGTGGCAAGCATGCTACCAGATGTTTGAGCAAGAACCCATTAGTAGATAAAGATGTGATCGAAATCCGACCTCCTAGCATGAGAAAAGATCGGAGGTCGGTATAAGAAAGGATTTGATATTAATAGGTTAGATAAAGGTGTTCTTGATTTCGTCTTTTACGAAGCTAAGGTCGGTCTTATCTTCACCCACAAGCAAAATGTATGCATCACCGGCCTCAAAGCCCATACCTTGGTATTTACCGTCGGCAAAGGTGTTGTCCAGCACCATGCGTTTTTCAATCGGCACAATAAACAGAGTGACTTTGCCTTTTTCAGCTTGAAGCACTAAATGCAGACTCTTAACCCCTTGAAAATCGCAGTAAGAGGTGTAGTAGACCTTACCGGGCTGCTCAGTAAATTTAGCGTTTCCTAGATTATTCATCGAGGCTAATTGTGCATTTACTTGGGTAAAATCGACATTCTGATCCACCTGCAAAGCCACGCCTTCATGGTAAACATGGGCTAAGGCATGCTCGGCTAAATCCACAGGACCTAAGCGCAATAAACTAAAGCTGATCCCTACAATAAAGGCAATGGACGCGGCCATGGCGACTAAAAAGCCCGTTTGACGGCGCTGCTTATGGTGCTGCTGTAGTTGTTGGCGCAGAATGAGTTTATCTGCGAGATCCTCTGGCACATCCACTTTTAAAGCATTGATAAGTTTGGTATCTAAGCGTTTAAGCTCAGCAACAAATGCTTGGTTTTCTGCGCTTTCCTGCATTTGCGCAACAAACTCAGGATCTTGATTATGAGGATCTTCATAAGCTTGACGTCTAAATTTAAGCTCATCCATTGGATTGGCCTCTTACCTCAGTTTTCTCAAGTAATTCTTTCAATTGGTTCCTCGCCCGAAATAAACGCGTCATCACGGTATTACGATTTAGTTCCAATAGTTGGGCGATTTCATCCCCACTAAAACCACCAATCAATTGCAGTAATAAGGGTTCCCGATATTCAATATCCAGCTTAGCGATTTGTCGCCTCAACCAATATTGCTCAGTTTGCTCTTCCGTGCTGGAGGCGATGTGATCTTCTAAACTCTCTTGCTCGACATCGGCGTAATCGAATTGTTTGCGCTCGAATCGACGGGCATTTTCGCGCCTCAGAATCGTGATCAGCCAAGCCTTCGCCGCTTTATCATCCTGTAGGGAATCTAAAGAGCGCCATGCCCGCAAGAAGGTTTCTTGGGTTATATCCTCTGCCACCTGCTTATCGCCGCATAACCAAAAGGCATATCGGAAGATATCGGCGTGCAGCACCTTGACTAGGCTGTTGTATCGTCGTTGTTTGCTCAGCATGTCAGAAGAGACCGCAGGCTCGACGGATTTCTTTCGCCAGTTAGCAAACATTTTTTTGATATTTTCTTTTTATTTTACGATTCAAAAGATTACACCTTACTCATTCGATTAAGCCGTGCGTCGTTTTGATTTATCCATCTGTGTTTAGCCATTGGGGTTCAGCGGTTGTAATGGCGTGGATTGCTGCGCCATAGGGTGTAGCTTGCCGCTTTTCACCGCGCTTAACAATGCTTTTACAGCGCTTTCGAGTTGGGCGTCGCTATTGGCTTTGCCGCCGTAGGCCAAGGCTTGTAGCTGACGAATCGCCTCTGCTAACTCGCTCGACTGCGCCGCAATTTTATCGAGCGTCATGGGCCGAGCGGCCTGTTCACTACAGTATTGCTGCAATTGCTGCAAAATATCACTGACATTGCCTTTAGCGCAGGCTTGCTCTAAGCCCTTAAGGCCAGAGCCAAGAGTGAGCGGTTGTGATGCGACTTGTGTATTGACCGTTAGTTGGCGCTTAAGCGCGCGGCGCCAAGCGACAAAGGTAATCGCCCAAGCAACTAATGTCACCAGCCACAGTAGGGCAAACAGATTAGCACTCCAACTACCTTCATTATTGGCACTGATATTTGCTTGCCAGTTGGGTTCGATCGGCGCATCGACCACGGCGCCACCTTTTACTTGAATGGTACGGGCGGGCAGGGTTGCCATTTCTTGGCGTTTAAGATGCGGATTCCACCAAGGCACTTTCACTTCGGGCAAGGTAAAAGTGCCCGCCTTACTGGGGACGATAGCCGAGGTAATACTGTATTGGGACACTATCTGCGCATCGCGCACAAAGCTCTGGCGCTGGGGTTTTTCGGGATAGGATTTAAGCTCCGGCGGCAGATTTTGCGTGATATCCGGCAGGCTATTCTCATCGGCATTGGAGGCCAATAAGGTGAGCGTGCGGGTAATAGGGCTTCCGACGGTAAACTCTTTTACATCCTCGGGAAAACTCTCTTTTAATACCACTAAGTCGGCCACAAGCCATTGGCCTTGGAAGCTAGTTGGCGCAGGTTCGACTTGGATGCTTAAGGAGGGCGCGCCGGCTTGCATTGGGCGGCTCTCGTTAAAGCCAAACATGCCGCCACGGCGTTGGGATTCCACTAATACATCGCCAGAAAAGGTCGCGCCTTTGATATTCACTTGGCCGGGTAAATCGGGAATGATGCCATAGGTGCGTTCAATCACGCGGTAACGGCGGCCTTCGATGATCTCTGAGCCGTCTTTATCTTCGCCGATTTGCTTAATTTGTGCGCCTTCGATAATGGGGGCATTGAGTACACCCCGTTGCAGTTCGACCGCAAGATAGAGCTTCACTTTGTAGGTGATAAGCTGGCCGACGTAGGCCTCATCGGTCGAGACTTTGGCATCGATAAACAGATTCTTGGCCTGCTCAGGTTGTGCGCCCGCTTCGACGACCTTGAGGGGGATTTCGGCGGAGCTGACGCCATCAATGCTAAAGGATGGAATGGTCAGTTGGCCCTTTTGTTTTGGGGCTAGCAGTACTTGCCAGCGTGTCTCTTTAACCGCATCGAAGTTCATTATCTGGGTGCTACGACTCACGCTGGTGCGACCCACGATAAAATCCTTAAGCAGGATAGAGGTATCGAGTTTACCTGTGTCGACCTCATCATCGGCACTCACATTGAGCACAAAGTACTCTCCCTCCATCACCGGATTGCGATCGACCGACGCCTCGAGTTTGCTCAGGGCAAAGGCGGGCTGAATGACCGCGATGCAAAGCGTGAGGAGGATAAAAAATTGTCTGATCACCACTGTTCGTTATCCCTTGATATTTGGCCATTTTGACGGCGTTTTTGATATTCGAGTTGCATCTTGTTACGCAGCAACACCTGTGGATCTTCACTCAAGCCCCGCAGTGCTCGCTGCATCTCCGCGGGCAAAGGCTCGCTGTTACTTGGCGGCGCTTCAACAGACTCAATCGCGGTGTCTGGGTTTTTATCCGCCTGCGCCTGTTTCTCTTTATCCGCTTTTTGCGCTATAGCCTGTTGCTGTTCTTGCTCGGCTTTGGACTTATCATCCTCGACCTGTGCCTGCATTTTGGCCTCGTTGCTGGCTGGATCTTCTTTATCTTCTGCATTGTTATCGGCGCGGTTTTGCTGATTGGCTTGTTGCTCGGCCTGCTGTTGTTCCTGCAGTTCATCTTGCTGATCTTGCTTGGCCTTATCATCACTCGCTTGCTGTTTATCCTGTTCGCCTTGCTGAGGATTACTCTGCTCGGATGAAGACTCTTGCTCCTGCGCCGGTTTGTCGTCCGCTTGGTCAGGATGATTTTGCTGTTGGGACTGCGGCTCTTGAGACTGCTGTTGAGCTTGGTCGTTTTGCGAGGATTGTTGATCTCCCTGCTGACCCTGCTGCTGGTTTTGTCCCTGCTGCTGATCGTTCTGATTCTGTCCCTGTTGGTTTTGATCGCCTTGAGACTGCTTATCTTGATTGTCAGCATTTTGCTGCGATTGTTGCTGGTTCAGCAATTTCTCTGCTAACTCAAGGTTGGCTTTGGCCTGTGGGAAATCGGGCTGCTTGTCGAGTGCGGCCTGATAACGCTCCTTGGCTTTATCGGGTTTACCAAGTTGCATCAGCGCGTTGCCTTGATTGTACAGGCCATTAGCCGAGCTATCTTGCTCAAAGTTTTTTAGCGCCTGTTCGTACTCGCCCGCCTTGTACTGCGCCGCGCCTTGCCATTGGGGCGTCTCGAATTTTTGAGCGGCATTGGCGTAATCCTCGGCTTGATAGGCCTGCATCGCCTGTTGATCTTTGGTGTGCCAGAGCGAGTCCCATACACTGGCGTGAACATTCTGCGGGGCTGCGCCGAGCAATAGGCCAGCGAATCCCATCAGCAGCCAGTTCGCGAGCATGCCTTGCCTAAAGCTCAGCAGGGCAGGGATGAGTAAGAGTAAGGCGAGGTAAGGGCCGAGATCCTGCCAGGTTTCCCCATCGAGATCCGTGGCTTTGGCATCGCCACTGTCGCTTAACCAATGTTGCAACTGCACTAAATCCTGACCATCGGCCCGATTGGGGATCATGATGCCATTATGGTTATCGGCTAATTTTTGCAACAAGCCAAAGTCGGTTTTCGCGACAACGACTTCATTGCTGCTGTCCCGCTGTAATTGGCCATCGGGTAAACGGATTGGCGCGCCTTGAGGGCTACCAAATCCCATAATCGCAAGGCGATATTGGCTACCGTCTAAGGCCGAGTTGGCCTCATCGAATTGCCTCGGGGTAATGCCATCTGTCATCACAATAATATCGCCACGCAGATGCCCGCCCTGTACCAGTAAATTTTTAGCTTGGGTTAGGGCGGCCGCTAGGTTTGAGCCCAACACTGGCATAATCTCAGGGCTTAAGGTGGGTAATAAATTAAGCAGCGTGCCCGTGTCTCGGGTGAGCGGGCTTATAGTAAAGGCATCGCCAGCGAAGGCGATAAGGCCGGTTTCGCCTTCTTTTAAGCCGCGGAGCAAATCTGTCGCCCGAAACTTGGTTTGGGTTAAGCGGTTGGGCGCCAGATCGGTGGCAAACATGGAGACTGACATGTCCATCACCAACACTCGGCCTTGCTCGGCGGCAAAAACGGGCAAGGTTTGCTTATTGAGCGCCGGACCCGCTAAGGCCAAGGTGGCGATCACCCAAGTGAAAGCCAAGATATGCAGTGGTCGACGAGATTTTTGTGTGCCTTCTGTGACCAATATTTTGGCCAAATGCGGCGCAATATAGCGGTTCCAGGCGCTATTACTCTGGTGTTGACGCCATAGCGCCCACAGGATGATGGTGAGTGGCAACAGGGCGAGTAACCATTCTGGACGAATAAAATGCAGGCTCATTAACGAACATCCCCCCGTGGTGTTGCTGATGGAACAGGGTTTTTAGTCCGCGAAAACAGTGATAACTGACCCAAGGCTATCCAAATGCTGGTGAGCAGCGCGAGGGCGAGCGGCCAATAGAATAGCTCCGCTTGAGGACGATAGCTGAGTTGATCGCGACTAACGGGCTCAAGTTTGTCAATTTCTTGATAAATCTGTTCCAGCTCTTGGCTGTTACGGGCGCGGAAATAGCGGCCATGGGTAACATCGGCAATGTGCTTGAGTTGGTTTTCATCGAGATCCATCGATGGATTGACGCGCTCACGACCAAACAGGGTGCGTCTTTCCATGACATCGGCACCCACGCCAACGGTATAAATTGTCACTTTGCGATTAGCAGCGATTTGGGCCGCTTGCTCAGGATCGATATTACCGGCGTTATTTGAGCCGTCAGTCAATAATATCAATACTCTGTTACTCTCATCCATTTTATCGAAGCGCTTGACCGCGAGCGCAATCGACTCGCCGATCGCCGTTTGTTTACCGACAAGGCCAATCTGCGCCTCCTTTAAAAACTGGGCGACAGAGCGTCTATCTTGGGTGAGAGGTGCCTGTAGATAGGCGTGATCGGCAAATAAAATCAAACCAATACGATCGCCTTTGCGACGCTCAATAAACTCGCTGACCACGTGTTGGATCAAGGTAAAACGATCAACGACTTTGCCGTTAATCACCATATCTTCAATCTGCATACTGCCGGATAAATCCACCGCCAGCATCAGATCCCGCCCTTGGCTTGGTAGTTCAATCGGATCGCCAAGCCATTGTGGGCGGGCGATAGCAAGCACTAACAAGCTCCACATCAACCAATAGCGCTTGCGGCTTTGGCGGCTGTGGCTAGTGATATTGGCCTTGCCCGTTTGGCTAATGCCGGGCAATTGTAGGCGGCCACCCTCGGCTTGCACCGTTTGGCGACGCCAAAAAATAAAAGGTAAAGGCAGTAAAATCAATGCCAAAGGCCATGCGACAGTTAACATTGCTCCTCCGCAGGCTTTGCTGGTGCCGATGTGACTGTTGCTGACGACGTCGGGTTTTGGCTTGCAGCAGTGTGTATTATCGGTGCGCTTAATTTGGCTTTTGAGGCAAACCAGCTGCGGGCGAGGGCCTGTAACTCTCGGGCTTCCTCGGCGCTGAGTGGTTTAGCCTGATGGCGTTTTTCCAATAAGGGCCCAATGCGGCCGCGCTGCTTTGCGGGCAGATGGCTATCTAACCAAGTTGCCCACGCGGGGCCGTCGAGTTTCGCTATCACTTCCCTTGGCAGATAACTTAAGGCGGTGCGCTTTAGCAGCTGATTCACGTCAGAGGGATACTGGCTCGAATGAGGATCAAGTGCTGCAAATAAACCTTGG
This sequence comes from Shewanella decolorationis, assembly GCF_004354305.1. Taxonomy (NCBI): domain Bacteria; kingdom Pseudomonadati; phylum Pseudomonadota; class Gammaproteobacteria; order Alteromonadales; family Shewanellaceae; genus Shewanella; species Shewanella decolorationis. The sequence goes on from NZ_CP037898.1 coordinate 1,468,615, forward strand.
GCGGCTTTTTTAGGCGCTAAGTAGGCGGCACGTTTTTTGAGCCAAAGAATTGCGGCAATCAACAACACCAACAGGATAGCGAGTGCTAACCAATAGCCTATGGCCCATGGCCAAGCCCCAATCGGGTCGGGGAGAATAATATCTTGTAAATCCGCCAAAGCGGGATTTGGCGTGGCAGCCTTATCCAAGGCTGGATTTAGAGTTTGTGGGTTCACGCTTTGGACTCACTTATGCTTTATGTTGCACTGTCTACTATTACTCACTTATTTGCCGGGCTGTTATTGCAGTAAGGCTAACTGCTGCGCAAGGGGTAAACCCGCGTCGATAAATTGGGTACGCACCTTCAGCTTCTGCATCATGGCGATAAAGTCATTCTGCTGCTGTTGTTGCAGCCCAAGCCATGCTTGATAACTGTCGCGAGTCAGCACTAAATCTTGGTCCCCTTCGCGAACCGGCAAACTAAACTGCTTGGGTAAGTTGAGGTTGCCCTGCCTGAGTGGGTCGGTCACCAGATAGGCGCCAATATCACAATGGCGCTTAAGTTCTGTCAGCGGCGCTATACATTGCGGCGTAAAATGGCTGCCATCTGTAATAATCCAAATCAATGAGCCCGGTTTCGCGATACGTTGCAAGCGCTGGCAGGCGCGCAGGATATGGTCAGGATCCCGAGGATGACTGCCGAGCTGATTGAGTTGTTGCTCGTGCACTCGGCACAATCCTGAGATGAGCTGCAATATCCCTTGGCGGCGACTGCGGGGTTTTAACTCTAAATGCTCAGATTCGCAGGCGATTAAGGCGCCGAGTCTGTCACCGTGGTTGATGGCATTCCAACCCAGCGTGGTCGCTAAATGTCCCGCTTGTACCGACTGCAATAATAAACTCGAGCCAAAATACAGGCTCTGGCTTAAATCGAGCAGCAGCAGGATAGGGCGCTCGCGCTCCTCAATAAATAGCTTAGTGTGGGTTTGCCCAGTGCGGGCGGTCACGCGCCAGTCTATGGTGCGGACATCGTCGCCCTGTTGATAATGGCGCACTTCGGCAAATTCCATCCCGCGGCCTTTGATTAAACTGCTGCGATGTCCCGCCATATTGGCACGTGCCCGACTGTGACGCTCAGGAATAGCCCGCGCAATCGTCTGGCAGGCGAGCAGTTCTTTCTCGGTTAAATGCAGCCCGTCGGCAAACAATGGCAAGCCATGTGGATTACCATCACTGTGTAGGGATGCGTTTAGCGCACTGTTATTCATTCAAAGCTACTCATACAAAGCGATTCAGTTACCTAGGATTTATCAGCCCGTGTATTCAGACCTGCCATGCGATTAAGGAACGGCCACCTGAGTTAAAATATGGTTGATCACTTGGTCGCGGCTGACACCTTCGGCCTGCGCTTGATAGCTCAGCAGCAGTCTGTGCCTTAGTACATTGGGCGTAACGGCTTGAATATCCTCGGGAGAGACAAAATCGCGCTCGTGTAACCAAGCTCTGGCGCGGGCGCAGCGCTCAAGCGAAATCGTCGCGCGAGGGCTCACACCGTACTCTAACCATTTTGCCAGCTCGTCGCTGTAACGCGCGGGTTGGCGGGTCGCCATAATGATTTCGACTATGTATTTCTCTAGCGGTTCGGCCAGATAAATTTCCATCGCTTCATCACGGGCGGCAAAAATATCCGCCTGAGCAATCGGCTCAGTGGTTGGCAACTCGTGAGTGAGTGCCTCCTTACGGGATTGACGTAGAATTTCGATTTCAGTGTCACCACTTGGATAATCCAAATTCAGGTGCATTAAAAAGCGGTCGAGCTGGGCTTCGGGCAGCGGATAAGTGCCTTCGTTTTCTAGGGGGTTTTGTGTCGCCATCACGAGGAAGAGCGGTGGCAACTTATAACTGTTTTTGCCAACGGTCACTTGACCTTCGGCCATGGCCTCTAATAATGCCGACTGCACCTTAGCCGGCGCGCGGTTGATTTCATCGGCGAGGATCAGGTTATGGAAAATCGGGCCCGCCTCAAATTCAAAGGTGCCAGTTTGTGAGCGATAGATATCCGTACCCGTAAGGTCGGCGGGTAGCAGGTCAGGGGTAAATTGGATCCGGTGAAAATCCCCTTCCACACCGTCGCAGAGGGCTTTAACTGCACGGGTTTTAGCAAGACCTGGTGGGCCTTCTACTAATAAATGGCCATTGGCAATGAGGGCAATGAGCAGGTTTTCGGTCAACACTGGCTGCCCTAAAACAACCTTATTTAGGTAAGTGCGTAATGCGTGGAAGCGACTCAAAGGCATGATGCTACTCGTTTTTTAGGTTGAAAATATCGATTGAAAATACGTGTGTGGGCTTAAGACCACGAATATGGTAAAGAATTCCCTAAGGGTTTGGCTAGTGTTAAAAAAACAAACAGGTGTTTAAAACTTGCTGACAAGAAGTTAGAATCAGATCACACTTTAATGGTCAGACCTGTTATTGGGCTTTTTTAGTGCCAAACAGCAGGGCAAACATGGAAATCGATAGCGCCGCCTGAAATCTCTCAGCGATAGCGCACATAAAGAGGGTGACAAATGAGTGATAGACAACAGGTAACTAACGCAAAGGGTGAGCGTATCGCCATTGTGGCGGGCTTAAGAACGCCATTTGCGAAGCAGGCGACCGCATTCCACGGTGTGTCGGCGCTCGATATGGGCAAAATGGTGGTTAACGAACTGCTGGCCCGTAGCGAACTGGATCCTAAATTGATTGAGCAATTAGTGTATGGTCAGGTGGTACAAATGCCTGCGGCACCGAACATTGCCCGTGAAATCGTGTTAGGAACCGGCATGGATGTGTCAACCGATGCCTACAGCGTGACCCGCGCCTGTGCGACCAGTTTCCAATCCGCGGTGAATGTGGCCGAGTCAATCATGACGGGCAATATTGAGATTGGTATTGCCGGCGGCGCCGACTCTTCCTCTGTATTGCCTATTGGGGTATCTAAAAAGCTCGCCCATGCCTTAGTCGATCTGAATAAAGCCCGCAGCTTTGGCCAAAAGTTACAAATTTTCCGCCGTTTAGGCATCAAAGACTTATTGCCAGTGCCGCCTGCCGTTGCCGAGTATTCTACTGGATTGTCTATGGGGCAAACCGCAGAGCAAATGGCTAAGACGTATAATATCAGCCGCGCCGACCAAGATGCGCTGGCACACCGCTCTCACACGCTGGCGAGTGAAACCTGGGCTTCGGGTCATCTGCGTGACGAAGTGATGGTGGCCCATGTCCCACCCTACAAACAGTTTATCGAGCGCGATAATAACATTCGTGAAAACTCTGATTTAGCCTCTTACGCCAAACTGCGTCCCGCTTTCGATAAAAAGCATGGCAGTGTGACGGCCGCGAACAGTACACCGCTGACCGATGGTGCCTCGGCGATCATTTTGATGAGTGAAGGTCGCGCTAAAGCCTTGGGTTATCAACCTATTGGGTATATTAAGAGCTACGCATTTACCGCGATTGATGTGTGGCAAGACATGTTGATGGGGCCTTCCTATGCAACGCCATTGGCATTAAAGCGCGCTGGCATGGAATTAGAAGATTTAACTCTTATCGAAATGCACGAAGCCTTTGCGGCACAAACCTTAGCTAACATGCAGATGTTTGCCTCAAAGAAATTTGCCGAAGAAAAATTAGGGCGTAATCGTGCCATTGGTGAAATCGATATGAGCAAATTTAACGTGCTCGGCGGCTCTTTAGCATACGGCCATCCTTTTGCGGCGACAGGTACGCGTTTGATCACTCAGGTTTGTCGTGAGCTTAAACGTCGTGGTGGCGGAACGGGACTAGCAACGGCCTGTGCTGCGGGTGGTTTAGGGGCTGCAATGATTGTGGAAGTGGAGTAATGGCGATGGAAAAGACATTTAATTTAACCCGCCGTGAAGACGGTATCGCCATTCTAACAATGGACGTACCCGGCGAAACCATGAATACCCTCAAGGCAGAGTTTGGCCCTGAGATCAGTGAGATCCTGTCTGAGATTAAAGGCGATAACAGTATCCGTGGCCTAGTGCTGATTTCGGGTAAAAAAGACTCCTTCGTAGCAGGGGCGGATATTTCTATGCTCGACGCTTGCCAAACGGCCGGCGATGCGAAAACCTTATCCCAGCAAGGGCATGTGGTGTTTAACGAGTTAGAAGCCTTGAATATCCCCGTGGTTGCTGCGATACATGGCGCCTGTTTAGGGGGCGGTTTAGAGCTTGCGCTCGCATGCCATCAACGTGTGTGCAGTGATGATGGCAAGACCATGTTGGGCGTACCCGAAGTACAACTCGGTTTGTTACCCGGTGGTGGTGGTACTCAGCGTTTACCTCGTTTAGTGGGGATCACTACTGCGCTGGATATGATGTTGACGGGTAAACAAATTCGCCCGAAACAAGCGTTAAAGATGGGCTTAGTTAACGATGTGGTGCCACAGACGATTTTACTGCAAACCGCAGTGCAAATGGCGCTCGCGGGTAAACGTACGGCGAAACCAGTTAAAAAATCGCTGGTTAATCAATTACTCGAAGGCACAGGGTTTGGTCGCAATATTATTTTCGATCAAGCCACCAAGCAAGTCGCTAAGAAAACCCAAGGTAACTACCCCGCGCCTGCAAAAATTATTGATTGCGTGCGCCAAGGTATGGCGAAGGGAATGCAAAAAGGGCTTGAGGTAGAAGCCAGCCATTTTGCTGATCTGGTGGTGTCGAAAGAATCTGAGGCGCTGCGCAGTATTTTCTTTGCTACCACAGAGATGAAGAAAGAAACTGGCGCCGAAGGGGCGACACCACGTAAAGTCAAAAAAGCGGTGATTTTAGGTGGTGGTTTGATGGGCGGTGGTATTGCTTCGGTCACGACGACTAAGGCTAAAATTCCTGCGCGGGTAAAAGACATTAACGAAAAGGGCTTAAGCAATGCGCTTTCCTACGCCTATAAGTTATTGGATAAAGGTGTTAAACGTCGTCATATGACGCCGGCCGTTCGTGACAATTTAATGGCACTGATGACAACGACAACCGAATATAAAGGCGTTAAGGATGCTGACATTGTTGTTGAAGCCGTGTTTGAGGATTTAGCGCTTAAACATCAGATGGTTAAAGATATTGAGCGTGAATGCGGTGAGCACACGATTTTTGCATCTAACACCTCATCTTTACCCATTGGCCAAATTGCACAAGCGGCCAGCCGTCCTGAAAATGTGATTGGCTTACATTATTTCTCACCAGTAGAAAAAATGCCGCTGGTGGAAGTGATTGCCCATGCGGAAACGTCTCCAGAGACGATTGCCACCACAGTGGCCTTTGCCCGCAAACAGGGTAAAATGCCAATCGTGGTACAAGACGGTGCCGGCTTTTATGTTAACCGTATCCTCGCGCTTTATATGAACGAAGCAGCACAATTACTGCTGGAAGGGCAGAGTATTGAGCACCTAGACAAAGCCTTAGTGAAGTTCGGTTTCCCCGTCGGCCCTATCACTTTGCTCGATGAAGTGGGTATCGATGTCGGTGCTAAAATCGCTCCAATCCTTGAAAAAGAACTGGGTGAGCGCTTTAAAGCTCCAGCAGCCTTCGATAAGTTACTGAGCGATGATAGAAAAGGCCGTAAAAATGGCAAAGGTTTCTATCAATATGCTGCTGGCAATAAAGCGTCGAGCAAGAAGAAAGCCGTAGATGAAAGTGTTTACGCAGTGCTTGGCATCAAGCCTGGTATGGACAAAGACTTAAGTGCGGTGGCAGAGCGTTGTGTCGTGCAAATGCTCAATGAAGCAGTACGTTGTTTAGATGACGGCATTATCGCTTCACCGCGCGATGGTGATATTGGTGCCATCTTCGGTATTGGTTTCCCACCATTCTTAGGTGGCCCATTCCACTATATTGATACCCTAGGTGCCGATAACTTAGTCAACATACTTGAACGTTATCAAGCCCAATACGGCGACCGATTTGAGCCATGTCCACGTCTTAAGGCAATGGCGGCAGAAAAGACACGTTTCTTCTAAGCGCTTAATATGACCTGGTTAAAAAAGCGGCAAACCTATGCCGCTTTTTTATTGCCTCAAGGCTAATTTTTGCCTAAAAAATGTTCACACATGTTTGAGTGATCTTGTATCATGGCGTGCCTATTTACGGCAGTTGTGCCGTAATACCCTAAATTTAGATGTTGAGTTGATTAGTGCTGATAAATAGCCTCGTTTAGAGTTTATTTGTATTGAGAACTGCTATTTGTTGATTTGCACATAATGACTTAGTCGATGAAGAGGTTGCTGTGGGATTAATGTTTTATGTGATTTTCGTCTTGTCAGTGAGTTGTTCCTGGTGTTTTGGCGTTGCGGCTTTTAGAATCGGACTTTCTGTAACCTATTGGGCTGTAATGGGATTTATACTGGGGCCCTTAGCGTTTCCACTGTTTTCTTCCCATAAACGTATTGCATTAAGTAGAGTTCGCCAGACATCTGACTGTAGTCTAACTGCTTAATATTGTTATTATTTGTTGTAATGTGGTAAATGACAAAGGGAGCATCAAGCTCCCTTTGTTATTGGTCTAGGCCTCGCGCTAGCAAAATAGCTCTAGTCCCTTTGAACTGCATATTTCCGCTTTAAGAGGGAAATTAATTCCACCAACCCTTTGCTGGGATCACTTCAAGGTGGTTTAAGCCTTCGGGTAATTTTACTTTTTTACGAACAGGCTTTGCGAAACCAAGTGCTTTTTTGATTGAATTTAACATTGATACTCTCCTTCACCTGATTAATGTTATGCGATTTGTTCAAGTGGTCTGAATTTCACATAGGGAGAACCCGCGACTTCAAGGGGCTTGAATTTCACATATGGATGGCCAGCGACTTCAAGTGGTTTGAACTTCACATATGGATGGCCAGCGACTTCTAATGGTTTGAACTTCACATATGGATGGCCAGCTACTTCTAATGGCTTGAATTTCACATATGGATGGCCAGCGACTTCAAGTGGTTTGAACTTCACATATGGATGGCCAGCGACTTCTAATGGTTTGAACTTCACATATGGATGGCCAGCGACTTCTAATGGTTTGAACTTCACATATGGATGGCCTGCGACTTCTAATGGCTTGAATTTCACATATGGATGGCCAGCGACTTCAAGTGGTTTGAACTTCACATATGGATGTCCAGCGACTTCAAAGGATTTGAATTTCACATATGGAGAACCAGCAACTTCTTGATTAACTTCTTTAGTCGCTTCAGATGATACAACAGTTTGAGATTGCTTATTCTCTATAGTTGTTTCAATTGCTAATGAGGTTGTTGCAAAGCCGATGGTAGACAGTAACGCAGCTGCGGTTAGAATTCCTTTCATTATTTTATCTCTCAGGGTAGTTGATAATATTTATTTTTTGACACTAAACACCTTGTTGCAGATGTTGTGCCAATGTTTCAAACTACCGGTTGAGAGATAATCTAATGATTAAATTATGCTGTGGTAGGGCATAAATTTACTCCCGTCCTCTTGGAGCAATTGAGTAAATTCAGTTTCATTTATTGCTTTGCTAAAGATATATCCCTGTATCTCTTCGCAGTTTAGGGCGCGCAAGATATTTAATTGTGCGGCTTGTTCAACACCTTCACCGACAACCGACAGACCCATATTGTGGGCAATAGTTATAATAGAATCGACCATTTTTAAATCACGATCTGACTTATCAATATCATCGACAAATGCTTTATCAATTTTGAGCGTATGAATAGGGAATCGCTTTAAGTAAGAAAGCGAGGAATAGCCCGTACCAAAGTCATCCAATGCTAGGCTGACTCCCATTCTCGTCAATTGCTGCATCACACTAATCGCCATTTCTGGTTGTTTAATCACTGTCCCTTCGGTTATTTCGAGTTCAAGATGTGCTGCTGGCAATTTTGTTAACCGTAAAATAGCTTCAATTCGTTGCTGTAAATCAGGTAGAGCAAACTGACGTGACGATAAATTGACAGCGACTCGTCCTTTAAACAAACCCTGTTCACGCCATTTTTGGGCGGCAAAACAGGCTTTTCTAAGTACAATTTCACCTATTTCGATAATTAGGCCATTTTCTTCAGCAAGAGGAATAAAGTCATTTGGTGGGATAAGTCCAAGAGTTGGATGATTCAATCGGACTAATGCTTCCATCCCTGCAACGTGACCACTTTTGAGATCGACTTTGGGTTGGTAATACACTTCAAATAAATCTTCTTTTAAAGCTTCACGGATCAGGTTTTCAATTTCCAGTTGTTTAATCGCATGTTGATTGAGGGATTCTGAGTAAAATTGATAGCAATTACCCCCTGCAGATTTTGCATGATACATGGCAATATCAGCCTTTCTAAGTAGTGCTTGCTCACTTTGTTCATCCTCAGGGTAGAGAACAATACCAATGCTGACTCCTAAGACTAATTGCTCACTATCAATTTCAAATACGGTTTTAAAGGCTCCGATAACTCGGCCCGCAATAGCTGCACATGCGCTAATATCAGAGGCTTTATCTAGCACTATGGCAAATTCATCTCCCCCTAAGCGATAAATATTAGTGTTTTTAGGCACGACAGACTTAATTCTGACTGACACCAGCTTCAGTAATTGGTCACCAATTTGGTGACCTAATGAGTCATTAATGCGCTTAAAATTATCGAGGTCGAGCACCATTAACGCATGGGTAATTTCTTTGTTGACTAAGTTGCTTAATGTGACTTGTAAGTTTGAGCGATTGGGTAGACCCGTTAATAGGTCATTGTTGGTGAGTTTACGAAGCTCTTCTTCTTGCTGTTTACGTCTCGATATATCAGAAAATACCCCTACATAATGTGATAATTCACCTAATTCATCGTAAATGGCGTCAATAGTGAGCTCCATATGGAAATGGCTATTGTCACCACGGCTGGCTTCGACTTCGCTGGCCCAACGACCTTGTTGTTTTAACATGGTTCGAATTTGATTAGAAAAGGATTCAGGATATAATTCGAAGGTCAGAAGATTGCCAATAAAATCCGAACGGTTTCGTTGTGAAATTCTACAACAGGCTTCGTTTACTTCAACAAATCGATATTCGCTGTCGAGAATAAACATACCTTCGGAAATATTCTCAATAGCTTTTTCGAAGAGTCTTAATTGCTCTTCTTTTTGCTTAAATTGACTGATGTTTTTAATTGTGCCCGTCATCCGCAGCGCATTGTCTTTATAATCTCTTTCTACGATTTTTGCTCTGTCTAGGATCCAGATCCAGCTATCATCTTTGCCTTTAACTCTGTATGCCGCTTCAAAATGATCAGTTTCGCCATAGAAGTGTTTGTTAAGGGCTTCCCTTACACGTTCTTGATCCATGGGGTGAATATTACTTTCTTCATCACTGTTGCCAGAGCGGTGACCATCTCTTGGGAATTCCAATGCGCCCCAGATATTCGAACGGAATATATTACCGGTCTCAATATCCCAGTCCCACATTTCATCGCCGCTTCCCCATAAAGAAAGTTTTAAGCGTTCTTCGCTTAATGCAATTTGGCGTTGAATTTCTCGTTTACGTAGGATTGCTTTGAAAACAAAGAGGGTGAAAAGCATTAGAATAATGAAATAAAATACTTTGGCTTGAGTTGAGGACCACCAAGGTGGAGTTATTATAATATTTACTTCTTTTTCAGGGGATTTATCTCCTGAAAGTTTATTCATAGCATAAACTTGAAAAACGTATTTCCCTGGTGATAAGTTCGTGTAAGTTGCAGAGTTAGTCCCATTTGAATAAATCCAAGTGTCAGAAAGTCCTTGCATTCTGTAGTAATAGCTTGTAGCAAATTCATCTGACATTGGAGATATGAAATCGAAAGAGAATGGATATTCGGAATATTTTAGTTTTATTTCATTTGTAACATCAATTGGTTGGCTTAAATATTTGCCATTTTTTTCTTGTGCAATATTGAAGACCGAAAAATTTGTTATCTCAGTTTTGCTGACTTTTTGGTTTTTTATGTATTCATTAACTTCTTCCGGAGAAACAATACTTATCCCATCTATTCCTGCCAATAGAACAAATTCATTAACTCTTATAGCACTAGGAGAGTTATATTCATATTGACTTCCATTTGATGTATTTAACGTATATGAAGAGTGGGTTTTCTTGTTGTAAACAATGACTTCACCTAGTGATGATACCGTAATGAAGTCTATGTCACTAACAATTGAATATATTTCTTTATTGTTTGATAATACTTTTTTTATTGTGCCAGTTAATGTGTTGTAACTCATTAGGGCTGACGAAGTTCCAAATAATATGTTGTTGTTATCTTTTTCTATGCTGTAAGTTAGTTGTTCGCTGACAACAGTTTCGTTGCCATTTTCATATTTTCTTAAACCACCTTGACTTGCCACATAAAACAGGTTTTCAGATATTATTTCAATATCGAAAATCGGCTCCCCTCTTTTTGTGTCAAAGGTATTTATTATACTAGAATCTTTAATTATAAATACTTTCCCATCTGGAGTTCCAGCAGATAAGATTGAACCATCATCATTACTAGATAATGATGAGATAGTTTCTTGACTCAGCATAGTCGCTGATTCGTTTTCTAAAACGAATAATCCAGAGCTAGTTCCGTAAAAAAGTTTACCTTCGTTCATTACCGCATATTTATATCCCTTTGTATGAGTGTTGAAGTCAACTGTTTTTTGAAAGTTATTATTGAAAAGAGAGATATATTCTGAATCTGATGATACAAGGAAACCGCTTTTGTTTTTAGTTATATGCCAAGTGCTGTTGTTAGCAAGTGTGGTATGTTTTACTAAGTTACTTTGACTTTTTATAATTGAAAATCCTTGGTCAACACTACCAACAGAAAAGTAACTTTTGTTCACATAAAAGTAAGTTGCTTTATCTTGAGCGTATTCAGATAATGATCCAATGATTTTTCTTGTAAGAATGTTAATGATACTGTTTTCGGTAATCCCATATATAAGCTCATTGTTTTTGGCTATTTGTGAAAATGCACGGTCATCTATTTTTTTTACAAGGTTTCCATCATATTCAAAAAGACCATTCTTTGAAGATAGTATGAGCGTGTTGGCATCTTTTTGTTCAATATCTATAACATTTTCTTTAACGAGAGTTAAGTTTCCGTTCTTTAACTCATACAGTTTTCCTGAATAGTCTTTAAATAAGTAAGTATCACCTATTTTTATGGACTTCTTTATTTCTCCAATTTCTTTTGGTGCTAATATATTAAAATTATTTTTTCCTGTTATTTCTATTATTGAGTTATCGGTGCCAATGATTAGGCTATTTATTGATATATTTATGCTCCAAATTGGTTTGTTCTCAAGTGGAGGACCGTATTTTATGAAGGAGTCTTTACTTTTATCATATATCGCTAAACCATTATCAGTACCTACGTAAAGATCACCATTCTTATCTAATTGTAAACTTCTAATAAATGAGCTAGGCAAGCCAGAATTAGTTCCATCTGCATAAAAATGTTTGAAATTTCTTCCATCAAACCTGTTAAGCCCGTTAAGCGTACCTATCCAGAGATAGCCATCGTTATCTTGAACTATTGAAGTTACAGTACCTTGTGAAAGACCTTGTGCGACACCAAATGACTGTGACTGTAAAATCACTATGGGAGAAGTTTCACTCGAAAATGCTGAAGCAGAGAAAGGTGAAATCAAAGTGCTTAAAAATAAGCAACTAAGTAGGATTATTTGTAAGAGTGCTTTTGGCATAGTGCTGTTCTTAGTATTGTCCGAGGATGCCATGAAACAATTGTGTTACATCACTTTTCCAGAAATACTTTCCTTTGTCAAAAGTGAGAATGTAAAAATTCCTTTTAATTGCAGGTAGATGACGCTTTATGCTGCACAGCTTTTCATCTAAAACACAGATTGACCGTGTTTTACAGTTCTTTTTTATGTTAATACCATAGATACCACTGCATAAATGTATCAATGCAGCGGTTTTGTTTGTTTACTTCAAGTCATCTAATTAAGGTTTTGGTGGGTAATGATTGGCTAAAAATTGAACTTTTCTGTGTTTTGTTTAAACAATTTAAGATCGGTAATCATATTATCTGATGTGAGGGCGGATTGGGCTGTATGGGCTGTTCCTGTACTAAAAAGCACCAGTCTGTCACTATGCTTAGTACGCATTTTGCGCATCATAAACTTGATAAGATCAGTGCGAGTGAGTTTGTTGATTTCTTCGACAACTAATTCACGCTGATTAAACTGGTAATCACGGTTGCCTACACTTACCCAATAACGCTGTCCACGGGTTTTGAGGTTAGCATCATGTTCCATCACTTGATTGATGAGTCCCTGTTTGGTGCTTTCCCATTCTTCATTGGTTATTTGCATTACGGCATAATTAAAGTCCGCTATAAACTCATCGATTGCCTCTAATAAATGCAGTGGCCCCGTTGTCGGGGATTGAATATAGAAAATGAGTCCCGGATGGCGATTGAGTGGCAGATAACCTGTGCCTACCATGTAGCCCAATTGTTTTTCGGTGCGTAGTTCATGGAAGAAGGTCGAAGACATAGTGTGATTGAGTAAGCTAAACAGCGCCATTTTCTCAGGGGTCGCTGAAGCAGATTGATAGTAAACAATAATCGCACTGTCTTGATGGTCGATCGCTAATTCTCGAAGCAGGGTGCCTTGCCCGGTTAAGTTGATTAATTCACGGGTCGACTCTGCACTTGGGTTGGATACGAGGGACAAGATATGTTCCAGTCGTTTTCCTAGGGCTTGTGCCTCTGACACAAGCCAGTCGCCATAAATCAGCCCTTCGAGGTAAATCTTCTCGTAAAAGGCGCGTACATGGTTATGCAGATCATTTAAGGTGATATTTTCAAGCATCTGCGCCATGCGAGCTGGTTCATAGCTGCGTTTTTGCAGCGTGGCTGTCAAGCTAGTGAATAGCTGTGAAATCGGTTTGGCTTGCGCGAGGTTTTGCCAGCTACGCAGCAGCTGAGATTTAATTAACGCAAACCGTTCTTCGGTGAAATTACGTTCTCTTGCTTTATGGATAAGCAGGGCTAACAGCGTTTCTTGATTCCCCGTGAAACCAGACAAATGCAGGGTGATCCCACCCTGATGGGGGTAAATGTTATAGCTAAGTCCAGCGACTTCCGCTTGATAAGTGGGCTCAGTCAAGTAATCGAGCAGCATCTCAACGTATAAGCGGGTGAGGGCAGCATGTTTTGGGGTTTTACTCGCCTGCTCTGAATCGAGGGATAGGTACATATGGCCTTTGGGGACATTAAACTCGTCGTCTTTTTTATGCCAAATCCGGTATCCCGTCGATTCCGCGACAATCACAGGCACAGCGACTTCACTTTTATCGGGCCGAGCAATGGAATCTGCCACAATAAAGGGATTGGCAGCGGGCAATTGCAACTCTGGGCGAATGTGTGTGACTTGCCAACGGGCAAGGGATTCGGGCTTTATCGGTAAGACTTGATACGGCGTATGGTACCAATTGGCTTTGCGGTCGGTCTTAACGGACTGTGCTATGAGTTGCAAGCGCATATTTTGCGGTGTCATTAAGCGCAATAGCTCAAGGGTTTCATCAATATCTAAGCCATCCATGCGATAGTCGCCAAAGACTAAGTCTTCCACTTCGTAGTGATGCATATTGATGCTTAAGTGGCTGGCTAAATCGAGGGATTTCACTTGCTCCTGATAGCGAAACGCCATTTTGAGCAGATTCGCACGTTCTAAATAGCGCCAATCCTCAAGGCCTTGGTTTTTTATCAGCTCGATATATTCAAAGCAGCTGCACACAATATCATCAATATTGGTCACGCCTTTGTCGGTCAGTTGTAGGCCTATACTGTAGTCCTTGAAGTTATAGCCATTGACTCCGCCGCCTGCGGAGAGGGTATTCACTAAACCTTGTTCTTTAAGATACGACAGCAGGCTGCCTTTACTCTCATTGCCGAGGATATGGCTAATATAGGTGAGCGGCTTGCGTTTGTAGTAGTGATCGATGCCAGGAAAGTTAAAACTGATACTTAAACGCTTTTGTTCCTTTAAGGGGACAATATTGATTTGCTTAAGCAGTTCGTTTTCAGAAAACAGCGGTACATCGGGATACTGTTTGACTAAGTTTAAGTTTCTGATTGTACTGAAATATTGCACTGCAAGCGCCTGAAGCTCATCTAACGGCATAGGTGCGACTAAACAGAGCGTCATTAAATTGGCGCTGTAATGGCTTTGATAAAATGCTAATAGCTCGCTTCTGACCTGCGCCTGTTCTCCGCCTAGCGTGACTAAATTGCCCACAGAAAACTTTGAAAACGGATGCTGTTGATTGACGGTTTCTTTAAGCACTTGATAGGTGCGGCGGATATCGTCCTTCAGCTTTAAACTAAATTCAGATTCAATCGCTTGGCGCTCCCTATCGACTAGGTCGAGGTCAAATTTGGGGGCGATAAAGAATTGGCTAAATCTGTCTAGGGAGTCGGCAAATACGTCGGCGTTGATCGTAAAAAAGAAATTGGTGTGCTCTGTGCCGGTCCAAGCATTGTTACTGCCGCCATGCTGATTGATAAAGGCATGATACTCGCCGGAGTCGGGGAATTTTTCCGTGCCTAAAAAGAGCATATGCTCTAAAAAATGCGCCATACCGGGTCTATCCACAGGATCATCAAAATGTCCTACGGCCACCGCCATGGAAGCGGCGGCTTGGCTGGCGTCCAAATCTTCGACCAATAATACCCGCAGGGCATTATCTAACACGAGATAACGGTACTGACGATGATCGTTTGGACTTTTGTAAATAGACTGAGAGGCTTGCAAAGAGACACTCCGGTAACGATGGCTTGTTATATATTGATAGTCTTAATGGTTTTTGGCAAATATCTCTTGTGTTTATCGACTAAAGATTAACCCTTACAAGGTTTGTTGAAATCCATTTTAGGGCTACAATTGGGATAAAACAAAAACAAGTGTGGGTAGCGAGAGAAGTATGCAGCTATTTTTGATGCGACATGGTGACGCTGGATTTAATGCTCAGTCGGATAGGGACAGAACGCTTACCGATTTAGGAAGACACCATACTGTCTTAATGAGTAACTGGTTAGCCCGAAGTGTCAGCGATTTTGATCTTGTTTTGGTCAGCCCCTATTTACGTGCGCAGCAAACGTGGCAAGAATTGAGTCAGCATTTCCCCGAGCCACGCAAATGGCTGGTCGTGGATGATTTAGTGCCTACAGGCGATCCCGCCAATGTGGCCGCCTTAATTGTTGCCTATGCCGAGTTGTACAAGGCCGATAAAGTGCTGGTGATTTCCCATATGCCGCTCTTAGGCTATTTGGTTAGTGAGTTAGTCGCAGGTGTTGAGCCGCCCTTATTTGCCACCTCAGGAATTACTCTGATTGATAAACATGCCGAGCAGTCCTCTATTGTTTGGCAGCATGCGCCCCACAGTATTAGTTAATGTCTTCGATAAAACAAAGGGCTCACATTAGTGGGCCCTTTGTTTTTAGAGAATAAATTCGTCCATTAACGTCGATGCGGCTGGTCGCCAATATCGATAAGTACTAGCAGCGCCGCATCGCCACCCCATTCTTTGGGCGCTTGGTGAAAGGCTTTCACCATAGGATGTTGCACCAACCACATAGGCACCTGCTGTTTAAGTATGCCAGTGCCGTAACCGTGCATCACACAACAACATTGGCTTTGCTGTTTTACGCAGGCTTGAATGAGCGCCGCGAGCTCGAGTTTAGCCTCTGATTGGCGGTAACCGTGTAAGTCCAGCAATAAATCCGGTTGGTAATCGCCGCGTCTTAAGCGTTTAAGCTCGAGACTATCGACACCCTCGTCGAGCCAACGCATTGGCCCCTGAACGGGCAGCAGAGGTTGGTAAGTATCTGAGAAATAACTGTCAGCATGCAGTTGCTGCTCTTTCAGTTCAATTTCCTGTTTGGTTTTTAGGGGCGTGCGAAAATGCCGCTTATCTTGGGCGATAGGTTTTATCCCCTCGATCAGCGCCGAAAACATCGCCATGCCTTCTTTATCATCGTCTTTATTCATGGCGGGTATTCTATTGAATCCTATGGTTTCTGAACAGAGTTCAGTTACAATGTTTACGAACACACAAGCGGGAGAGCGTTTTGGATAAGATCTTTGTAGATGAAGCTGTGACAGAGTTACGCACCATTGGTGATATGTTGCGTTGGGCGGTGAGTCGCTTTAATGATGCTAATGTGTACTATGGCCACGGGACGGATAACGCGTGGGATGAGGCGATTGCCTTAGTGTTCCATGCGCTGCACTTGCCTGAAGAAATCGGCCAACAGGTGATTTTAAGTAACTTAACCAGCAGCGAAAAACACAAAATCGTTGAGCTGATCATTCGCCGCGTACGTGAACGTTTGCCAGTGCCTTATTTAACCAATAAAGCGCGCTTTGCGGGGCTTGAGTTCTATGTGGATGAGCGCGTATTGGTGCCACGTTCACCTATCGCCGAGATGATTGCCAATCGCTTTGGTCCTTGGTTATATGGCAAACCCGTTAATCGTATTTTAGATTTATGCACTGGCAGTGGCTGTATTGCGATTGCCTGTGCCTACGAATTTGATGAAGCAGAGGTCGATGCGCTCGATATCAGTGAAGATGCCCTCGATGTGGCGCAAATCAACGTTGAAACCTTAGGGGTGATGGACAGAGTGTTCCCGATGCAATCGGATCTGTTTTCAGCCATTCCTGAAGGTCCACAATACGATTTGATTGTTTCTAATCCGCCCTATGTGGATGAAGAAGATATTGGCGATATGCCAGATGAATATCACCATGAGCCAGCCATTGGGTTAGCTTCCGGTCGTGACGGCCTTGACTTAACCAAACGCATTTTAGCGAATGCGGCTCAATACCTGACACCAACGGGGATTTTAGTGGTTGAGGTGGGTAACTCTATGGTGCATCTGATGGAGCAATTCCCTGAAGTGCCGTTTACCTGGGTTAACTTTGAACACGGCGGTGACGGTGTGTTTGTGTTGACGCGCGACCAACTGGTCGAACATCAATCGCTTTTTGCTATTTATCGCGACGCGCAATAATAAATTAGGTTGAGTCTTTTCCCGCTGCCAGTTAGGCTTGCAGCGGGAAAAAGAATTGTCCAGCCATTGCTGGGCGCGGAGCGATAAGCAAATCATTTAAGGTGTAAAAAGCGGATGTCTGGAAACAGTATTGGTCAAAATTTTGTGGTGACTACCTTTGGTGAAAGTCACGGTGTGGCGCTCGGTTGTATTATTGATGGTTGCCCACCAGGGCTCGAACTCACCGAAGCCGATATGCAGCATGATTTAGACCGTCGTCGTCCTGGCACATCCCGTTATACCACAGCGCGCCGTGAGCCTGATGAAGTACGGATCTTATCTGGTGTGTTTGAGGGCAAAACCACAGGCACCTCCATTGGGCTTCTGATCGAAAACACCGATCAGCGCAGCCAAGATTACTCCAATATCAAAGATTTATTCCGTCCAGGACATGCCGATTACACCTATCAGCAAAAGTATGGCATGCGTGATTACCGTGGTGGCGGCCGTTCATCGGCACGCGAAACCGCTATGCGGGTTGCTGCAGGCGCTGTGGCGAAAAAGTATTTAAAACAAGTGCATGGCATTAATATCCAAGGCTATATGTCGCAACTTGGACCGATTAGTGCCGAGACCCTCGATTTTAGTCAAATAGAGCAGAACGCCTTTTTCTTTCCCGATGCGAGTAAGCTCGAGGCGCTGGATGAGTATATGCGCGAGCTGAAAAAATCCGGTGATTCCATTGGCGCCAAAATCTCTGTGGTAGCGACTGGCGTTCCTGTTGGACTGGGCGAACCTGTGTTCGACAGGCTCGATGCCGATATCGCCCATGCCTTAATGGGCATAAACGCGGTAAAAGGCGTTGAAATCGGCGATGGTTTTGGCGTTGTCACGCAAAAGGGCTCGGAAGGGCGCGATTTAATGTCGCCGCTGGGTTTTGAATCAAATCATGCCGGTGGCATACTTGGCGGTATTTCATCGGGCCAACCCATTGTTGCCCATATTGCATTAAAACCGACCTCGAGTATCAGTGTGCCGGGCCAAAGCATGACGGCTCATGGTGAAATGGCGGAAGTGGTGACTAAAGGTCGTCACGATCCCTGTGTCGGGATCCGCGCGGTACCGATCGCCGAAGCTATGCTGGCGATTGTGTTGATGGATCATCTGTTAAGACACAGAGCTCAAAATCAGGATGTTCGCAGTCATACACCGATCCTCGGCATGAGATAGGTGCGATGAATGAGACAGTCTGCATGGAATAAAAATGCATAGCGGCTGTGTAATAAATGGAATGCGTTAATGCCAACTATCTCTAGCACAAGCCAGCAGTTGCGCTGGCTATGTGCCTGTTATTTTTTCTTCTTTTCAATTCTCGGCACTATGATCCCTTACCTTGGGGTCTTCTTCGAAAACCGTGGATTTAACCCTCAAGAAATCGGTTTTTTACTGGCGATTTTAATGGCGACCCGTATCGTGGCACCCAATGTATGGGCCAAGGTGGCCGATCGCACTGGCATGCGCGCCGAATTGGTGAAGATGGGTGCGGGCGCCGCGATGCTGGCGTATTTGAGTTTCTTCTACCACGGTGGCTTTGTGTATATGGCGCTCAGCCTCGCGCTGTATACCTTCTTCTGGAATGCGATTTTGGCGCAACTTGAGGTGATCACCCTCGAAACCTTAGGTGAAAATGCCAGCCGCTATGGGCAAATCCGCAGTTTTGGCAGCATTGGCTATATCTGCTTAGTGGTCGGCGCCGGTTTTGCTATTGGCCAATGGGGCACCGAGGTGTTGCCTTATATTGGTTTAGCTTTGTTTACTGGGATGTTGGTCAGCGCCTTGCCCTTGCCTGCGAATCGTGCCGTACGTCCTCAAGGGCAGGAGCGACAGCCGCTCAAATGGACTAAGCCCATTCTGTGGTTCATGGTGTCGGCGATGTTATTACAGATGAGCGCTGGGCCGTTTTACGGTTTCTTTGTGCTTTATCTTAAGCAGGCGGGATACACCGAAGCGGCCGCGGGGATTTTTGTCGCCCTCGGGGCAATGGCCGAAATCGTGATGTTTATGTTTGCGCCTCGCTTGCTTGGACGTTATGGCGTTAATACCTTGCTTGTCGTCAGTATCGCCATGACCGCCGTGCGTTGGTTGCTGGTCGCCTTTGGCGTTGAGAGCATGTTATTACTGGGCTTAAGTCAAGTGTTGCATGCGTTCACCTTCGGCTTGACCCATGCGGCCTCGATTCAATTTGTGCATCGAAATTTTGATGCCAGTCATCGTAGTCAAGGGCAAGCCCTGTATGCCAGCTTAAGCTTTGGGGTTGGCGGCGCACTCGGAACGTGGATTTGCGGTTATATCTGGGGCGATGGCAGCGGCGCTGTGTGGTCTTGGGTTTTTGCGGCGGCCTGTGCCTTTGCGGCCATGTTAGCGGTATTTTTGATCCCTAAGGATAGGGCGCAAGCGGTTGCGTCATAAGCTTATATTGATTGTGAAAAGTAACTCATTGTAAAAACTAAAATAATGAACAAGAGAGGTTAAGGTGATCCGGTTTCGTTTAGGCTTAGTCATCAATCCACTGGCGGGTTTAGGTGGAAGTGTGGGTCTTAAGGGTAGCGATGGTGTGGCAGAAGAAGCCCTTGCCTTAGGCGCCGAGCCCAAGGCGATAAAGCGTATGATGCAAGCCTTAGAAGTGATTGCCCCCTATGCCAATGATATCGAAATCATTACTGCCTCAGGTGTGATGGGAGAAGACGCCGCTAACGCCTTAGGTTTTAACACCCGCGTGGTGTATCAAACCCCAGATAAAACTCAGGCCATCGACACGCAAGCCGTAGTGCGTACCTTGCTGAACGAACCGTTGGATTTATTACTGTTTGCAGGGGGCGATGGCACGGCGCGTGATGTATATAGCGTGTTTGAACAAGCCGTTATCGACGATAAATTGCCCGTGCTTGGTGTGCCAGCTGGGGTGAAAATCCATTCGGGCGTTTATGGCATCACCCCCCATGCTGCGGGTATGGTGGTGAAAATGCTGCTCGATGGCGAGTTGGTTAGCCTAATGAGCGCCGATGTGATGGATATCGATGAAGCTGCCTTTCGCCAAGGTACGGTGCGCGCCAAACGATTTGGTGAGCTGTTAGTGCCTGCCGAACCCCGTTATGTGCAAGCGGTGAAGATGGGTGGAAAAGAAGTCGATGAGCTAGTGCTCGCCGACATTGCCGCCGATGTTATTCAGCAGATGGAAGATGAGCTGTACATTATGGGCTCGGGCAGCACTGTCGCCTTTGTGATGGAAGAGCTTGGGCTTGATAATACCCTGCTGGGGGTTGATCTTATCCAGGATAAAGCCTTAGTAGCGAGTGATTTAACCGCCCAGCAGTTGCTCGACCTTACTCAAGATAAGCCAGCAAAACTCATTATTACCTTGATTGGCGGGCAGGGGCATATTCTTGGTCGTGGCAATCAACAGTTGTCGCCAGAGCTTATCCGCCGCCTAGGCAAGGACAATATTATTATCCTCGCCACAAAAACTAAGCTAAAAGCACTTGAAGGACGTCCCTTAATTGTGGATAGTGGCGACCCTCAATTAGATCGTGAGCTTTGTGGCTATTACAAAGTGACGACGGGTTACCATGATTATGTGATGTATCAGGTGGCCAACCCCGACTATTCAGATTTATTCTCCTCGGAGATTGCAAGCACCGAGGGGCCTACTGCCATTTAGGCGAAATACGTTATTGGAGAGTTTTACCCTATGTTAGAGCAGTATGAAGATGCATTATCACAATGGATTGAGTCCGTTGTGAGCCATGGTGATGACGATGCCTTATTTGCCTGCGGTTATCTGCAAGGCCATGTGGCGGTGGTGTTGTCGCAACTTGAAGACCAAGGCGAGAGCACGCTAGAAGCCTTACTTGAAAAAATGACTGAATGTTTAGCCCTTGCTCGCCAAGAATTAAATGATGCCGATTACGCGCTGGTAGAAGCGGCGTGGGCAGAGTTGCATGGCAAGATTGTTAGTCATTTAGCGGCGTAATTGATGAGTTCATCCACAACGACTTTGGTTGATGCCATGGCAAAACCTGAGGCGAAGCAAGCGGTTTATATCGGTTTAGTGAATCCCAAAACGCCCACCAATGTGGGCGGCATTATGCGCGCCTCGGGTTGTTATGGTGTCGATGCGGTGTTCTACACGGGCAAACGCTATGAATATGCAGCCCGTGGGCCCCAGCAATATAACGCCGATACCCAGAGCGCCGCCGAGCGCATTCCGTTGACTGGGGTGTCCTCCTTACTCGATGCGATCCCATCTGACACCAAGCTGGTGTGTGTGGATTTAGTCCTAGGGGCGACACCCTTGCCTGAGTTTGTGCATCCAGATAAAGCCTTTTATGTGTTTGGGCCTGAGGATGGCACCATTAGCCAAGAGATTATCGATAGGGCCGATGCCGTGGTGTACGTGCCTACGGTAGGCTGTATGAATTTGGCGGCGTCGGTTAATGTGCTACTTTACGACAGATTAGCTAAGGCCCATCGCGAGCAGGTATTTGCTCAAACCGAGTTCGATGGTGATGCCTTGATCCGCCAAAGTCGCGACAACAATAATCGCACTCGAGTAAAAACGACTAAACCTGGTTCTTCAAAGTAGTCTTAACAATCAGCATCTGTTCCAAAAAGGATTAAGCAATGGCTTAATCCTTTTTTGTTTTTGCACTTTTATCTTGAGAAAATACCAGCAAGAGTGCTTAGTTTTCTCTTAGCGATAACGCTTAATTGCTGCAACTCAGCTTCTTTATTCAACAACTAATCAGAAACACTAAACCACTGTGCTGACTTTCACTAAAGTGCTTTGCCTTTGAGCAATTTGCGTAGCCACATCCGATTCGGGTTGAGTTTATTTAAGGTTGGCCAATCGAGTGGCAACGGCTCTCCGGTTAATTGTGCAGCCAAGCATTCGGCCGCTAAGGGGCCAGAGCTTAATCCCCGCGACCCTAAACCGCCCAAGATATAAAGGCCATCGAGGATCGGAGCAGGGGTAGTTTGCCAATAATGCTTGCTTTGTTCGGCCTGCTGCTGATTGAGTTGACGCTGTTCATAGCGCGCCAATATTTCAGCCACATCGGGCGCACAACCCATCATGGGGAAATGATCCCGCGTTACCATCCGCACGCCGACACGGGCGCTATTGTCGCTAATATCAATATCTTCGACCCAAGCTTGATTAGGATAGCTTTCTTGCATTTTCCCTAGGTTTTCCCGTTGCTCCTGCGGGCAAAAATCGAGGTGCTCTGCCGCTTTGACATAACTGGCACCGAGGCAATGTAAGCCTTGATGACTCGGCGTGAGGTAACCATTTGCGCATAACACGGTCGCCAATTGGCTCAGCTTAAATTGGGCGGGAACATGGCTCACTTGGCCGCGAAACGGACTTATCTGTAACCGCTCACTGGCCGAAAATTGAGTGAGCTGCGCGCCATTAGCGAGTACGACTTGGCTGAATGGTCCAAAACGCTGGCCTTGACTGTGGAGATACCAAGCCTGCGCATCACATTCAATTTCGGTGATCTCAGTATTGAAATGGCACTGTACATCGGCAAGTTGCGAGGCCTTATCCACCGCCGCCTTGGCGTATTCAAAAGGGCATACCCAGCCACCAAGGGGATAAAAAAATCCAGCCTTATCAATGCCTATTTGGGCTCTTTCGTTGGCTGCATTCGCATCAACGGCGTAGGCGATTTCCGCCGGCCAGTCCTGACTTTGGATGATTTTATCCAGCCGTTGTTGGCTGCGCTCATCATGACCCGTTTGCAGAACGCCACAAAAATCATGGGAAATCGCGGTAACATGAGGGGTGGCGTTTGTCTCCATCTTCGACGCATGGCTTAGCGCCTCGATACGGCGGCGACTGAACAAAAAGGCCTGTTGGAAAAAACGGCTAAGCTCATCATTTTCAGGCGTGAGTAGGGGGTAAATCGCCCCTTGACGATTGCCTGATGCGCCTTGGCCTAACTCATTATCTTTACAAAACAATATGCTACTTTGGCCACGTTCGGCGAGGGATAGCATTAGGTTCGCTGAGGCCAGTCCGCCACCGACGATGGCAACAGGGTGATCTATAGCCGCGAGCGTGGCAGGTTTTGGGGTAAATGCCTGAGCGGTATCGGCTTGTTGGCACAGCAGTTTGCGCTCATGGAGCAAAATTTCATCGGTGATAATCTGACTTTGCAGCGCATCACTTGCATCACCATTCAGGGATTCTTGGCGGACATTAAGCGTGCTAAAGCCACTGCTGTGGGCAAGCTGCTGCACGGTTTCAGCCAAATTGACCCCAATCAGCTGCGCATCATCGGCACTCAAACGGGCCATTTGCCAAACTTGCTTGCTGCTTAACTGCGATGCCAAATGCGATAAAACCAGCCATTGCTGAATGGGATGAACAGGGCTGTGGGGTAAATTGGTGAGTGAGGTGTGCAGGTCGCCAAAATGTAAATCGACCGTGATGCGGCCGTCATCAAAAATTAATCTCTGGCACCCTATAATGCGCGCAGGTTTTGCCTTGAGTATGGCATTGGCAATCGGTTGCAAATGGGGCTGGGAAATTAAGCTTTGCGATTGATCCCAAAGTAATTTAAGTTCGTAATCGTTAATGGGATTGGGTTCAAACACTTTGACTAACAGCCGTGTGTTGCTTTGAGTCTGGGTTTGCCAGTGATGCAGTAAAGAGAGCAGCTCGAGTCCATCGCCCAGTCCCCATTGCCCCATGACGCACAGTCCTTGACCGAGTTGGGCTGATGGCGTCGTTAAGCTAGAGCGTCGAAGGCGAGTTAAATTGTCCAGAGACTGTGCAGTAGTCAACGCGCATGGGGGATAAAGGTTGATCAGTTGCGGGTAATCACGCTTAAATTGGCAAGATTTTTGGGGCTTAGCAGTCAAAGAAATATACTCTCGGTCTCATAATAGGCATTATTTTACCCGCCTTTATGGAAAGCTGACCACTTAATTGAAGCAAAACAGATACTATTGGCTCAGCAAAAAGTAGGTACTGACATGTACACAATGGATAGCAATAAAATGAAAAGAGTCGTGATCACCGGAATGGGTGTTGTTTCAAGTATCGGTAATAACAAGCAAGAAGTGACAGAGTCACTTAAAGCGGGCCGTAGTGGTATTACACATTCCGCTCAGTTTGAAGAGATGCAACTACGTAGTCATGTATGGGGCAATATCAAATTAGATCCTTCTGAGCTGATTGACCGCAAAGCGCTGCGTTTTATGGGCGATGCCGCGGCATATGCTTACATTGCAATGCAAGAAGCCATTAAGGATGCTCAGTTAACTGAAGAGCAGTATTCAGATCCTCGTGTTGGCTTGATTGTTGGCACCGGCGGCGCCTCGTCTTCTAACCAAGTACAAGCGGCGGACATTCTACGTGAAAAAGGCGTAAAACGTGTCGGTCCTTATATTGTGCCTCGTATTATGGCAAGTACCGCAAGCGCCTGTTTAGCTACTCCATTCAAAATTAAAGGTATGAACTACTCTATTAGCTCTGCCTGTGCGACCAGCGCTCACTGTATCGGTCACGCTGTTGAACTTATCCAAATGGGTAAGCAAGATATGGTCTTTGCGGGTGGGGCTGAAGAGCTTGATTGGACTCTGACCATGGGCTTCGATGCGATGGGTGCATTGTCGACTAAATATAACGACACTCCAGAAAAAGCCTCTCGTACCTATGACGCGGACCGTGACGGTTTTGTTATCTCTGGTGGTGGCGGTATCTTAATCGTTGAAGAGTTAGAGCATGCTCTGGCTCGTGGCGCGAAGATTTATGCCGAAGTGATTGGTTATGGCGCATCATCAGACGGTTACGACATGGTAGCTCCGTCTGGCGAAGGTGCAGTGCGTTGTATGCAAATGGCTCTGGCCGATGTGGACACGCCAATTGACTACATCAACACCCACGGTACTTCTACCCCAGTCGGTGACGTGCGTGAGTTAGAAGCCCTGCGTGAAGTTTTTAAAGACAAGTGCCCACCAGTTGCATCGACTAAGTCTATGACAGGCCATGCCCTAGGTGCAGCGGGTGTACACGAAGCCATCTACAGTTTGATCATGATGGAAAACAGCTTTATTGCGCCTAGCATCAACATCGATAATTTAGATGAAGTTGCGAAGGATATGCCAATCGTGCGTGAATACCGCGATGCCGAGCTGAACACTGTGATGAGTAACAGTTTTGGTTTTGGTGGCACTAACGCAACATTAGTGATGCGTAAATATAAGTAAGCCATTATTCTCGTTAAAAAAGGAAGCCTAGGCTTCCTTTTTTATTGGCTGAAATTAAGAATTCGACTCAAGGATTGGGTTTATGATCAGAGTCTTGCTAGAATCCTTGGCTACTCACTCTCTAGCCCATTTTTATCAGAAAGGTCCCCATGAAGATTGTTGTCGATGAAAATATGCCCTATGTCGAACCCTTATTTGGGGCGTTAGGCGAGATAATTCCAGTTAATGGCCGCACATTAACGCCTGAGCAGGTGCAAGATGCCGATGTGCTGCTGGTGCGCTCAGTCACCCGAGTCAATGCCGCACTGTTAGATGCCAATCCAAAACTTAAGTTTGTCGGCAGCGCAACCATAGGGACGGACCATGTGGATCTGGCCTACCTTGCTGGGCGTGGTATTCCCTTTTCGAATGCGCCCGGCTGTAATGCGACCGCAGTCGGGGAGTTTGCTTTTATTGCCATGTTAGAACTGGCGGCGCGGTTTAACTCGCCGCTCAAGGGTAAAGTCGTGGGGATTGTCGGCGCGGGCAATACAGGTAGCGCGACGGCCAAATGCCTCGAAGCCTACGGCATTAAGGTATTACTTAATGATCCCATCAAAGCGGCCGAAGGCGATCCCCGTCATTTTGTGAGCCTTGAAACTCTATTAAACGAAGCGGATATCGTCAGCCTACATGTGCCCATCACTCGCACTGGCGAGCATAAGACGCTGCATTTATTCGATGAAGCGCGCCTGATGAGCCTTAAACCCAATACCTGGCTTGTGAACTGTTGCCGTGGTGATGTGATTGATAATCAAGCCTTAATTAAGGTTAAGCAGCAAAGGAATGACCTTAAATTGGTGCTGGATGTATGGGAAGGGGAGCCAAATCCCATGCCGGAGCTGGTGCCTTTTGCTGAGTTTGCGACTCCGCATATCGCTGGTTACAGCTTAGAAGGTAAGGCCCGTGGCACTTTTATGCTGTACCAAAAGTTGTGTGAGTTGCTGGCCATTCCGGCCACTAAACATTTATCCGAGCTCTTGCCTCCATTTCATTTTAAGGCGGTTGAACTCGAACAAGCCCCCGATGAAAAAGCCTTATTACAGCTCGCTAGATTCGTCTACGACCTGCGTGATGACGATGCCGTATTCCGAAATGGCTTTGTAAAGGAGAATGGCTTCGACACTATGAGAAAAAATCACAAACATAGACGCGAATTTAGTGCATTGGCGCTGGCTTATCACGGCCAATCTGAGGTAGATTGGTTGTCCAATTTAGGTTTTTCAGGAGTCGGTCGGTAATTATGTCGCAGGAATTTAATGTTGTCGTTTTAGGTGCATCGGGTGCAGTGGGTCAAACAATGATTGAGATCCTCGAAGAGCGTAACTTCCCGGTTGCGAACTTATATCCTTTAGCCAGTAGCCGTAGCGCCGGTGAAACGGTCAGCTTCCATGGCAAACAAGTTACCATTTTGGACGTCGAAACCTTTGATTGGAGTCAAGCGCAGTTAGGCTTCTTCTCTGCTGGTGGTGATGTCTCGGCCAAGTGGGCGCCTATTGCCGCTGAAGCGGGTTGTGTGGTGATCGATAACACCTCTCACTTCCGCTATGACATTGATATTCCGCTGGTTGTGCCTGAGGTTAACCCCCATGCTATTGCTGATTTCCGCAACCGCAATATTATTGCCAACCCGAACTGCTCGACCATCCAAATGCTGGTAGCACTAAAACCGATTTACGACACTTACGGTATCAGCCGTATCAACGTCGCGACCTATCAGTCTGTTTCTGGCACAGGTAAAAAGGCGATTGAAGAACTGGCAAAACAATGCACTAAGTTGCTGCAAGGTCTGCCTGCTGACGCTGAAGTTTATCCAAAGCAAATCGCGTTTAACGTATTGCCGCAAATCGATAAATTTATGGATAACGGCTACACCAAAGAAGAAATGAAAATGGTCTGGGAAACCCAGAAGATTTTCGGTGATGACGAGATCCTCGTCAACGCAACGGCCGTGCGTGTGCCAGTCTTCTATGGTCACTCAGAAGCCGTACATATCGAGACGCGTCAAGTCGCCGATGCAGAAGATATTAAAGCTTTACTGCGTGATGCCGAAGGAGTGGTATTGTTCGAATCCGACGACGAATATCCAACGGCTGTGACCCATGCAGCGGGTACCGATCCTGTTTATGTGGGCCGTGTGCGTAAGGATATTTCCCATTCTCACGGTATTAATCTTTGGGTGGTATCGGACAATATCCGTAAGGGCGCAGCCTTAAACAGTGTGCAAATTGCCGAGATTTTAGTGAGAGACTATTACTAACTCTTAAGTGGCGATTGATGCTCAGTGAAAAAGCCTGCTGCCAGCAGGCTTTTTTTGTTTTACAATTGTGAACAGTAGCAGGGCTGGGATTTCTAGTTTATAGTAATCTCAATAAATACAATTGCCTAAAGCCTGTTATCAGCGAGATAACTTAAATAGCGCTTCAAAGGGAAGGATTGATGAAATTTCGCACTTCGTATCTTGTGGGCCTGATGGCCACCGTTTTAGCTGTTTCTTCCACGACCTCTTTTATTGATCCTGCGATAGCTGCTGATACTCCCAAAATAAAACCTTTAAAAATCATGGGTCCAGACGGGCAGATCCGTCAGGTCAATCATCAATATGGGCCAACGACCTCTAAGGACACCTTCTGGAGCATTGCGCAAAAAGTCCGTCCCGATGCCAGTGTCAGTGTTTATCAAGTGATGGCCGCAGTATTTGATGCTAACCCCCATGCGTTTAACTCCGACAGTTATAACAGCCTAGAACGTGGCATGATTTTGCTGATCCCTTCGAAAGAAGTGATGCTCGCCATTCCTAATAGTCTGGCCATTGCCCGCGCCGAACGCAGCGATAAGCAGGCTCGTACTGCGGCTAAAGCCGCACCTAAGCCTGAAACCAAACCAGCAACGAAGCCTGCACCGGCTCAGGTTGCTGTACAGCCTAAGGTTGAAACACCTAAGGCAGAGGTGAAACCCGAGGCGGCGAAAACTGAGGTTGCTAAAACCGAAGCAACGCCAACGCCAACCGTGCCTAAGATGGTGAGCTCGGATATCAATGCGCGTCTTGAAGCGGCGGAGAGCAAGAATTTATCCCTGACCGACGAGCTCGCTAGAGCGCAAGATCAACTCGCGGTGAGAAATACCGATGTTGAGACGCTCAAAGCTAAGATCGAAGAATTAAATCAACAGATTGCGGTATTAGAAGAAACCCTGCAGGCCAGCAAGAAGCAAAACCTTGCCCTTAAAGCCGAGGTCGAGGCTGCACAAACGCCAGAAGCAGCTACGACTGATGAGCCTGCCATGCCAGCAGAGCCTGATGATCTATGGCGTAATTTGATGAGTAATCCGCTGCTCCTCGTTGCGGCGGCGGTGATCCCTGCATTATTGCTACTTATCCTCGTCTTCTGGCTATTACGCCGTAAACGCAATAAAGAGCGTCGCGAGTTAGAAGTGCAGCAAGCTGCTATGGTGGCTGCGGGTGCGGCTGGCGTAGCGGGGGCATCCGTACTGGCGATGGATGATGACGATTTAGGCGACATGGCTGTGCATTTAGATGGCGAACATGCCGATTCTATTGACAGCTTACTCGATGTCGGCAGTGTTGATCTGCAACCCGAGCAGGAAATGACTGATAGCCATGAGCAGATGGATATTGCCTCTGAAATGTTTATCGATCCTGGTATCAGTGATGAGCCAGAGCCTAAGTTTGAAGAGGAAGAAGGCCAATCATTAGATGATCTCTGGGCTGAGGCTATGGGAGATCAGGAAGAGGCTGTCGCCGAAGAAAAACCTAAATCTGGCAATATCTTAGAGGAAGAAGATCTTGATGCCTTGTTGGCTGGACTAGGGACAGAAGAGGCGAGTGATACTGCTCAACAAAATACGGAATCGTCACTTGATGAATTAGCTGGGTTTGACATGCCTGCTGAGCAAGAGGCCGATGCAACAGCTATTGATGACGATATCACAGCAGCAATAGCCGCTGAGTTAGATTCTGAGCTTGAAAATAATGAGCTTGCTGCAGATGCAGATATTGATGCCTTGCTTGCTGACTTTAATCAACCTGACTCCAGTACTGGGATTTCGTCAGAGATTGATGACGATCTGGATGCTTTGTTAGCCGAAAGCAAAATTGACGAAAACCAAGAGCCTGATCTTGGCGATGCGATTGCCGCTGAATTAGACGGTGATTTAGCCGAGTTGGGGGTTGAGCAAACCGATGATATCGATGCCTTATTAGCGGA
The DNA here is from genome assembly GCF_004354305.1 of Shewanella decolorationis. Classification (NCBI taxonomy): domain Bacteria; kingdom Pseudomonadati; phylum Pseudomonadota; class Gammaproteobacteria; order Alteromonadales; family Shewanellaceae; genus Shewanella; species Shewanella decolorationis. The sequence continues at coordinate 1,498,178 of NZ_CP037898.1, forward strand.
CTTTGATAAACCTGCGCCAGCTGCTCCCGATTTGAGTGATGAAATCGCAGCAGAATTAGATGCGGATTTGAATGAGATAGGTATAAGCGATTCAGATGATGATATCGATACATTACTTGCGGGATTAGATGCACCAGTTGACCATGATCCGGAGATTGCCGCAGCTATTGCAGCTGAACTTGAGGATGAACTCAACACCGAGTCAGCGAGCGATGATGATTTGGACCAGTTGTTAGCTGGTTTTAATACTCAAGAAGTCTTTGACGAAGACACCATTGCGGAGCAAGTATCGTCTGACAATGATGAGATTGCTGCAGAGCTTGAGTCAGCTCTGCCAGAAGATTTATCTAATGCGCAGGACGATCTCGACTCACTCTTAGCCGAGTTTGATGTGCCAGAACAAGGCGAAGCTGATGCTGATGATTTTAACTTCGACATAGAAACTACTCACACAGAACCAGAAGCCAAAGTTGAGGAAGAGGATTTACTTAAGGGGATTGGTGCCGCTCATGCCATTGATGGCACGGATGACACCTTCGAGCTAAACGAAGAGATTGCGGCAAACCTAGACAGCGCCGATGAGGCTGCAACTGAACCTCTGTTTACAGGTTTTGATGCCGATACCGATGATATCGCGCCCGCCCTTGCTGGTGCCGCCGTCGCGTCAGCCGCAGCTGCAAAAGCTAAAGAGAAAGAGTCCTCTTTCTTTAATGACCTAAAGGCAAATAAGAGTAAGGATCCCCATGTGCTTGATTGGGATACCGAACTGAATTTTGCGCCTACGCCTAAGGCGGAAACGCCAGTCAAACCGGAAACAGATTTACCCTTAGATCCTGTACCTGTGCAGGGCACTACACGTCAACCGCTGGAGTTTGCAGTAGATGAGCTAAAACCTACAGACTCTGTTGCAGACTTTGAGCTCAATGATGAGCTGGATTTAGGCCGCGAGTTTGATTTAAAAGACGATACCGATGATGTCGATTTAAGCGATGATAGCGTGCTTGCCGCATTTACCGGGGGGGCTGAGCTTACTGAGGAAGAGATATTAACCCCTGAGGATAGCTTTGCCCTCGATGACGAACACACGCTCACCGTTGATGAGGCCCTAGCCGCCCTCGATGCGCAGGAATCTCGCAAGTCGAAGAAGTTTGTTCCAGAGCATGATTTAACCAACTTCCAAAACGAGCATGGTTATATCGATATCGAAAAACTGCTTAACGATGCCGAGCAGGACAACACAGAGACAGATCTTTATCCCGAAATGGATGTTGAGATGAGCGATGTCGGCGCGCTGATTGGCGATGCCGCCATGATCGACGTGGACGACGAGGAAAACTCAGTCAATGCCAAGCTCGATTTAGCCCGTGCCTACATCGAAATCGATGACAGCGACAGTGCCAAAGCATTGCTACGGGAAGTCCAAATCGACGGTAACGAGCGTCAGCAAGAAGAAGCGGCCCGTTTACTTAAAGAGATGAGCTAATCCTTAAGGGGCTTGATTTCACACTAACGGCGCGCAGAGCGCCGTTTTTTTTATGGGCTGCTGTGATAAAATGCGCCGCTAAATTAACTGTGAGGATGTGTGGATGCGGATTGCATTAGGTATTGAATATGACGGAAGTGGTTATTTCGGTTGGCAGCGTCAGGCCGAAGTCGATTCAGTACAAGGGCAATTAGAACAAGCCTTATCAAAGGTGGCGAACGAACCCATTAGTTTGTTCTGTGCCGGAAGAACCGATGCCGGCGTTCATGCAACGGGGCAGGTGGTGCATTTCGAGACTAATGCCATACGTAACGAAGGCGCGTGGACCTTAGGGGTGAATGCCAATTTGCCCGATAATATCGCCGTTCGTTGGGCAAAAGAGGTAGATGACAGTTTCCATGCCCGCTTTTCGGCCACGGCCAGACGTTACCGCTATGTGATTTACAATCATAATTTCCGCCCCGGGATCCTGCGTCACGGCGTGAGCCATTACCACGGTGATATCGACGCTGATAAAATGCATGTTGCGGCGCAGGCGCTGCTCGGTGAGCAGGACTTTACCAGTTTTCGCGCTATTCAATGTCAATCGAAAACCCCATTTCGCAATGTTCACAGCGTAAAAGTGACGCGTCAGGGCATGTATGTGATTGTCGATATTTCTGCTAACGCCTTCTTGCACCATATGGTGCGTAACATTGTCGGCTCCCTGCTGGAAATCGGTCTAGGCAATCAGCCTCTGACCTGGATGGCGGATTTACTGGCCCTTAAAGATCGAAATCAAGCGGCGGCAACCGCTAAACCCAATGGACTCTATTTAGTCGATGTGACATATCCCGAGCTGTATCAACTGCCTAAGTTGGCTTTAGGGCCATTGTTTATGCTGGATTAATCGCTGCTTTGCCCGTTAAGTGAAGCGCGTATCGAAGGAAGGAAAGAACAGATGACCACAGTCCCGAGTGAACAGACATCTTTAACTGTGCCGAGTGCGAATGCGCCACTGGCACAATGGCTAGATTATTTATTATCGATTCACCCAACCGAAATCGATATGGGATTAACCCGGGTTTCAAAGGTCGCCGCGCGCCTGCATTTATTGGACCTCGGGCCTAGCAAAGTGGTCACTGTAGGAGGCACCAATGGCAAAGGCACCACCTGCGCCATGCTCGAGAACATCCTGCGCTTATCTGGGCTGACGGTGGGCGTCTACAGTTCGCCCCATATGCTCAAATACAACGAAAGGGTGCGCATCAACGGTCAAGATGCCAGCGATGAAGCCTTTGTTACGGCCTTTGAACAGATTGAGGCGGCGCGCGGCGAGATTTCGCTGACCTTCTTCGAATATGCCACTTTAGCAGGCTTAATCCTGTTTAAAGCGGCCAAGTTGGATGTGGTGATCTTAGAAGTCGGTCTTGGCGGCCGTTTGGATGCCACCAACATGATTGATGCCGATATCAGCGTGGTGACGTCCGTCGATTTAGATCACGAGGCCTATTTGGGCAATACCCGCGAGCTGGTCGGCCGTGAAAAGGCAGGCATTTTTCGTCAAGGTCGCCCTGCGATTGTCGGCGAGCCGAACTTACCCCATACGGTCAATGATGTCGCCCAAGATGTCGGCGCCAAGCTCTATCGTGTGGGCGAGGAGTTTAGTTACCAGCAAGATGGCCAGACGTGGGATTACCAAGGCCAAGTATTCACCCTCAAGCAGCTGAGTTTGCCAACACTGCCATTACCCAACGCCGCGACTGTGATTGCGATTGTTGAGCATGGCTGGCCGCATATTGCTGCCGATATCATAGCCAAAGGCATCAGCAGCGCGCGCTTAACGGGGCGTTTAGAACAAGTTAACGAGCAGCCGCTGATTTTACTCGATGTGGCGCACAATCCCCATGCGGCGCGGTTTTTAGCCAAGCAGCTCACGCCTATGGTGACGGGGAAGCGAGTGTTTGCCCTGTGTGGCATGCTAAAGGATAAGGACATTGCAGGCGTATTGCCTGTGGTTTCGCCCTTAATCGATACTTGGTACTTAGTGAGTTTACAGGGGGAGCGCGGCGCAAATGCAAGCCTGCTGCGCCAAACCTTAGCGCAAGACACTAAGGCCCATGAGTTTGACGATATCGCCGCGGCATGGACGGCATTAAAAGCGCAAATTCAGCCCGATGATGTGGTAATTGTGTTTGGCTCCTTTTACACTGTGGCAGGTTTTAAGTCTCTCTTTAAGCAGGATAACCGTTTTGTCTAGCCAGTTTCATAATCGATTAGTCGGCACTGTGGTGCTGGTCGCCCTCGGGGTGATTTTTCTGCCGGATATTTTAGATGGCAAGAAGGATCGTCAAGAGGAACAATTTGCCGAAATTCCCCTGCGTCCTGCCGCAATAGCGCAGCAAAACGCCGATGATATGTTTGAGGTGTTGTCCACCCAAGATGTGGATGGCGAAGGTGCCTTACCCGAAGAGTCCTCTCCTAATGATGAGGCTGCGTTAGCGCAGGCGGTCAATACTGATGTCAAAGACACGTCTGCGGCAAAAGTGGAGCCTAAATCAGAAGCGGTGAAAGAGACCGCCAAACCACAGACGGCAAAAGCGGAAACTAAGCCTGAGGTGAAAGCGCCGGTGAAAACCGAGACCGCTAAGGCCGAACCGAAGAAAGAGACGCCAAAGCCTGCTCCCACTAAAACAGAGACCAAAAAGCCAGAACCCAAGACAACCGTAGTCGCGAAAACGGACAAACCGAAAGCCGAAACCGCGAAAACAGAATCTGCAAAACCTGCCAAAGACGATGGCATTAAAGTGGTCAGCCGCGATTCATTAAAACCAGGGCTTACGCTGCAACTAGGCGCATTTAGCAATGCCGCCAACGTAAAAGCGCTGGTGGCGCAGTTACGTAAAAGTGGTTACAAGGCGTACACAATTCCAGACACGCCTAAGGATGGCGTATTGACGAAAGTGTTTGTGGGGCCCGACGTTTCCGAAGCTAAGCTGAAGAAAATGCAGGAAGAAATTGAAACTCTAACCCGTTTGAAAGGCCGAATTGTGCCTTTTAATCCCTTGGAATCTTAATGCCATTCAGCAGGGGCTGAAATAATTTATTTACCTCGCTAGGGGTGAGAATCGTTTCAGTCTCTGGTAGAATCGCGCCGTCTTAAAGCCTATGCTGGAAAGCCATCTCAATGGTTTGGATTGATTACGCTATCATCTTCGTTATCGGGTTATCGACTCTTATCAGTCTGATCCGCGGATTTGCCAAAGAAGCCATGTCGTTAGTGGTATGGTTCGCGGCTTTCTTTGTTGCCAGCCAATTTTATCAAGACCTCGCCGTTCATCTCACGCAAATGAACGATGAGGTGCTACGCAATGGGGTCTCCATTGCTATTCTTTTTATCACCACCTTAATACTCGGCGCCCTTATCAATTACATCATTGGGCAACTAGTGGTTAAAACCGGATTATCTGGCACTGACAGACTCTTAGGTCTGTGTTTCGGTGCCATTAGGGGCGCGCTGATCGTCAGCGCGCTGCTGTTTTTTATGGATGCTTTTACAGGCTCACCCAACACCCAATGGTGGAAGGACTCTGTACTAGTGCCCGAATTTGGCGTTGTGATCCAATGGTTCTTTCACTATTTGGAAAACACCTCCAGCTTTGTACCCAAACTATAAAAAAGACAATAAATTTATCCTAAGTGATGGAGGATAAGTAAGGTTGAGTCCGAAGCCTAAGGCCACGGACTCAACACTGAGATGAAGCGCTTCAGTCGTATGGCTGGAGATTTACTTCGTCTTTTACTTATATTTCAACATGAAAGGGCATAGAACATCTTACAATGAGGAAGCTTACCCATGTGTGGTATCGTCGGAATAGTTGGCCAATCATCGGTTAATCAGACCATTTATGACGCACTGACCGTGCTTCAACACAGAGGTCAGGATGCGGCAGGTATTGTGACCGTTGATCGTGGTGCTTTCAGACTACGTAAAGCCAATGGTCTGGTCAAAGATGTATTTGAAGTCAAACACATGCAGCGCCTACAGGGCAATGCAGGTATTGGCCACGTACGTTATCCTACTGCAGGCAGTTCCAGCGCGTCAGAAGCGCAGCCTTTCTATGTTAACTCGCCATTTGGGATTTCATTAGCCCATAACGGTAACTTAACCAACACGGTTGAATTAGCAGAAGGCCTGATCAAAAAGCGTCGCCATGTGAACACCACATCCGACTCAGAAGTATTATTAAACCTGCTGGCCGATGAGCTGCAAAAAACCACAAGCTTAATGCTGACGCCTGACGAAGTGTTCGACACTATCGCTAAAGTGCACGAGCAAGCCCGTGGCGCCTATGCGGTTGTGGCCATGATTATCGGTCAAGGTCTAGTGGCATTTCGCGATCCTTTCGGTATTCGTCCACTGGTATTAGGTAAGCACGAAACCCCAACCGGTACTGAGTACATGGTGGCCTCTGAGAGCGTGGCGCTCGATGCCGTGGGTTTTGAAGTGATGCGCGATGTGGCGCCAGGCGAAGCGATTTATATCTCTCTCGATGGTCAGCTTTATACTCGCCAATGCGCCAAAGAGCCAAGCTACTCACCTTGTATCTTCGAATTCGTGTATTTTGCGCGCCCAGATTCGACTATCGACAATGTCTCTGTTTACGCCAGTCGCGTGAACATGGGTGCCAAGCTCGGTGAAAAGATCAAAAAAGAATGGTACGACCATGATATCGACGTGGTGATCCCTATTCCTGAAACCTCATGCGATATCGCATTAGAAATCGCCCGTTGCATGGACTTACCTTACCGCCAAGGTTTTGTGAAGAACCGTTATATCGGCCGTACCTTTATTATGCCTGGTCAACAGGAGCGTAAAAAATCGGTACGCCGTAAACTCAACGCCATCAACACTGAGTTTAAGGGGAAGAACGTGCTGTTAGTCGATGACTCTATCGTTCGTGGTACCACGTCAGAACAAATCATTGAGATGGCGCGTGAAGCGGGTGCGAAGAAAGTGTACTTTGCCTCGGCGGCACCGGAGATCCGTTTCCCGAACGTTTACGGTATCGATATGCCAACCTCGAATGAACTGATTGCCCACGGTCGTGATGCCGATGAAATTGCTAAGCTGATTGGCGCCGATGGGATTATCTTCCAAAATCTGCCGGATCTGGTTGAAGCGGTGAGAATGGAAAACCCAGAGATCAAACGTTTCGAAACCTCAGTGTTCGACGGTCACTACATCACTAACGATGTTGACCAATCTTACCTCGACCACTTAACTCAGTTACGTAACGACGATGCCAAAGCCGACCGTAATAAGGACATTGGCACTAACTTAGAGTTACACAACGTTTGCCATCCATAAGATGAGTTGAGTGTGTGCTTGGCGTTAAGCGGGTGCACCTTATAACGCGCAACAAAAAAGCCAGTGATAAGTCACTGGCTTTGTTATTTGGAGCTTTAATCTTTAGGAGAGCTTTGGAGGCTCGCTCGTTTGACTCTGCGCGAGTTCATCCTGCGCATTTTTGCGTTCAACCCAATAGTCTGCATGGGGAATACCGAGTTTTTCAGGGTCAAATAACGGCTCAATCCCTTGTTTTTGTTGCGACTCATAATCCTTCAGGCAAGTAAAGGCGATGCGTTGCAGCAGAATAATGGCGATAATGTTTAGCCATGCCATCAGTCCCACACCAATATCACCCATGCCCCAGGCCAAATCGGCGGTTTTCACTGTGCCATAGACCGTTGAGGCCATCAGCACTACTTTCAGTACCACAGTGAGCCAAGGACGATTCGCCTTGCGATTGATATAGGCAATGTTGGTTTCGGCAATATAGTAGTAGGCCACAATGGTGGTGAAGGCGAAGAAGAACAGCGCAACGGCAACGAACATATTACCAAAGCCTGGCATCATGCTTTCCATCGCGGTTTGCACATAACCTGGGCCTGCTGCGACACCCGCAATCCCGGTATAAAGCGCGGCACCATCAGGGCCTTGCACATTATACAAACCCGTGATCAGCAGCATAAAGCCGGTGGCAGAACAGACAAACAGGGTATCAACATACACTGAGAAGGCTTGCACTAAACCTTGTTTAGCTGGATGACTCACTGCGGCGGCAGAAGAAGCGTGCGGCCCAGTACCTTGGCCCGCTTCGTTTGAGTAAATACCGCGTTTTACCCCCCACATAATCGCAAGACCGAGAATCGCACCAAAGCCTGCATCGAGTCCGAAGGCGCTTTTTAGGATCAACATAATAATATCGGGCAGCTGGCCAATGTTAAGGGCAATAATCACGCAAGCGACGATGATATAACCCAGTGCCATAAAGGGCACTACGGTACTGGCAAAGTGGGCAATACGTTTTACGCCACCAAAAATAATGAAACCTAATAGCATCGCAAGAATGGCTGCTGTGACGTTAGGATCGATATCGAAGGCGGTTTTTAGGCTAGAACCTATGGAGTTAGCTTGCACGCCAGGCAGTAAAATCCCGCAGGCAAAAATAGTCGCAATGGCAAATGTCCAAGCGTACCACTTCATGCCTAAGCCTTTTTCAATATAAAAGGCGGGGCCGCCGCGGTATTCACCGTTGATTTTTTCTTTGTAGACTTGTCCTAAGGTGGATTCAACGAATGCGGAGCTGGCGCCCAGAAACGCCACCATCCACATCCAAAACAATGCACCCGGACCGCCGAAGGTAATCGCAGTGGCGACACCAGCAATGTTACCGGTTCCCACACGACCCGCTAAGGTCATGGCTAAAGCCTGGAAGGAAGACACGCCAGCATCAGTGCTTTTGCCATCAAACATTAGACGGATCATTTCGGGTAAATGGCGTAACTGTAGGAAACGTGAGCGCAGGGAGAAAAAGAGTCCTACACCGAGGCAAAGATAAACGAGTGCGGGGCTCCAAACGATATTGTTGACCGCATTAACAATCTCATTCATATAGTTCAACTCCAATATTCTGTTGTTTTTGCAGAGTTTTTAAGAAATTTGCTTGTAAGTTTGGGTACCAAATGGCCACTTTGGCCTAAGGTTAAGACGTGTGCGCACGTCTAAGAGCTTCAACATAACGGCTTTTTAAGCCGCTTCATAGCTAAAGTTGTTAAATAATTGATAATTTAACGTTCTTTATTTGGTGTGGTTACTGAGGAGCTTTATTTTGCAGCGTGTTATCTCTGCAGTATTGAGATTCATAATCTAGCAACTTGAATCATTGAGAAAAGCGGGGAGATAAGGCGAATTGATCGAGACTATTAACTCAGCCAAAGTGGATAGCGGGGACGGTATTCGTGCAAGGCAAAGTAAACTTGGCTTAAATTACCAGCCATAGCAGCATCCATAGTCCAAAAAGCCATGCCAGACTGCGGCGGCTAACGCGATGTTTTAATAGCAAAGACAGGCTCACCGCCACAGGTAGAAACAGGATAAAAGCCCAAGAGAGGAAAGGCGCCTCAAGCCCCAAGCTTTTTAGCCCCATTTCACAAAGTAGACTTAACGCCAATAACAATAAGCTATGAAAGAGCATTAATTGATTGAATCTTAATACTAGCGCTGGTTTAAAGGCGGGTTTCGCATGACAGGGCAAGGTCAGTGTATTCATCTCTTGTTCTCAATTCCTTGTAACGGATACGAGGGATTTTAGTTTTAGATGAGAATTGTTCTCAACTAAATTTACACAGCTTTAGTGTTCCATCGCCATTCATCGTGTTCAATCGACCCTCTAGGTTAAATGGCGGTTTGCACTCTTGTCCGCTTTGGGCTAAATTACACTGTAATTATATCCAGTGTTTAATGTAGATATGATCCTCTATATTGCTGAAAAACCAAGCCTTGGGCGTGCAATTGCCGATGTGCTGCCTAAACCCCACAAAAAAGGTGACGGGTTTATTGAAGACGCAAACGGTAACTGTGTGTCTTGGTGTGTGGGGCACTTGCTCGAACAGGCAGAACCCGATGCCTATAATCCAGAGTTTAAATCGTGGAAATTTGAGCATTTACCCATTGTGCCTGAGAAGTGGTTGCTTAAACCTAAGGCCGCGACCCGCAGCCAACTCGCAGTGCTTAAAAAGCTGGTGAAACAGGCCGATACCTTAGTGAATGCGGGCGATCCCGACCGCGAAGGGCAGTTGTTGGTTGATGAAGTGATCGCCTATTTGGGCGTGACGGGCGATAAATTACAACAAACGCAGCGACTCCTTATCAGCGACTTAAATCCGCAGGCGGTGAAACGTGCCTTGTCGCAACTTCGCAGTAACCGTGAGTTTATTCCTTTGTCGACTTCGGCACTTGCCCGAAGCCGCGCCGATTGGCTCTATGGCATGAATATGACGCGGGCCTACACCATCCAAGGGAAAAAGGTTGGCTATCAGGGCGTGCTATCAGTCGGTCGAGTACAGACCCCGCTCCTTGGACTTATTGTGCGCCGCGATGAGGAAATCGCGAACTTTCAATCTAAGCCTTTTTATGAGGTTCTGGCCCACTTAGTGACGGACAAAGATCAGGCTTTCACGGCGAAGTGGCAACCCAGTGAAGCCTGCTTACCCTATATGGATGAGGAAGGGCGCGTGCTCGCTAAGGGCTTAGCGCAAAATGTGGTGCGCCGGATCACCGATAAACCCGCCGAAGTGACCCAGTTAAGCACTAAGGATAAGCAGCAGAATCCGCCTTTGCCCTACAGTTTATCAGCGCTGCAAATCGATGCGGCCAAGCGCTTTGGTATGAGCGCGAAGGACGTGCTCGATACCTGCCAGAGTTTATACGAGCGCCATAAGCTAATCACCTATCCACGCTCAGACAGCCGTTATTTGCCCACAGAGCAGCATGGGCTTGCAAGCGGGGTATTAGCGGCCATTACAGGCGGTGCGCCCGAGTTAGTCGCACAGGCTGAGGCGCCGAATCCTCGGCTTAAATCTAAGGCGTGGGATGATAAAAAAGTCGATGCCCACCATGCCATTATACCAACGGAAAAACAGCCTAATTTAGTTGGCTTAAGCCAGCGGGAAAGACAGCTTTATCTGCATATTGCTCGTCAGTATTTGGCGCAGTTTTATCCTGCCTATTGCTACAGTGAAACCACGGTCGAGGTGACGATCGAAGGTGGTCTTTTTAAAACTAAGGCAAAACAGGATAAGTCCCTCGGTTGGAAACAGCTGTTTGCCAGAGAAGAGAACGAACGAAAAGACGCATCATCCACAGCGAGTTTTGTGCAAGGCGACAATGACACAGAGGAAGGAGAATATGTTGGTCAGCTACCGCCGCTTACCTTAGGGCAAGTGCTTCATTGTCACCAAGGTGAATTAGTCGAGAAGCAAACACAACCACCCAAGGCCTTTACCGATGCGACCTTGCTGAGCGCCATGACGGGGATTAACCGTTATGTGACTGATCCCGAGATCCGCAAAATTTTAAAGGAAACCGATGGCTTAGGTACGGAAGCGACTCGCGCAGGCATTATTGAACTGCTGTTTAAGCGAGGCTTTATTCAGCGTCAGGGCAAGTCGATTGTGGCAACGGAGGTGGGCAAGGGCTTAATCAATAGCTTACCCCTTAGCGCCACGACGCCCGATATGACGGCGCTGTGGGAGGCAAGTCTGAACGGTATCTGCCATAAAGAAATTTCTTATCAAGGATTTATGCAGCCACTGCTGGGGACGCTAAAAAACTTAATCGAAAATGCGGGTGCTCAATTACCCTCAGCCCTCAATGGCTTAAAGGGGCAGGGCTTTAAGCGTGCCGCGACTAAAAAGTCCGGTTATCGAAAAGCGGGAGCCAGAGGCGCTGCTGGCGGGAAAAAAGCCCGTACTGGCGCTAAAAAAGGGAATGCTAGCAATTCAGCCGCAGCATCTACCACCTCCACAACCGCTAAACCGACTGCGCCTAGACGGCGAACGAGCAAAGCGGTCGCCCAAGCCTGATGACACATATGTGATCAAACTGTCGCTAACCCACGGGATTTGGTAACGATATTTAATTTATTCCGCGATATTTAATTACCGCCAATCACGATATTTCGTGATTGGCGGATCCACTTCTAAAAAACACCTTGAAACTCAGCTTTTCCGCCCCGTGGCATGCTAACTGCTTTGTCTTGGCTGGAGAATATAATAAACCAATTAAATCATAAGATTATTTATGATTTAGCTGAATGAATAGGTGTAGATGATATGAAAAAGAAATTGCTTGCAGTGATGATCCCTGCGGTGCTGCTCACTGGTACAACTCAAGCGGTCGAGCTGTATAACGATCAAACCAATAGCGTCAATATGATGGGTTGGCTAGGCTTTGCGGCGTTAAACGATGGCCACGAAACCTCAGTAATTGATAACTTTTCCCGCGTGGGATTTCGTTTCGACCGCCAAGAGAAAAACGGCTGGCGCTCCTTTGCCCATACCGAATGGGGCATTAACATGGTCACCAGTGACGATGGTCTGATCTATACCCAAGGTCAAGGTGGCGGTCAGTTATCGGCTTCAAAAACCTCAGATTTTCTCTTTAATCGTTTAGGTTATGTCGGCATGTCGCACGACAAATGGGGTTCGCTCACCTTTGGTAAGCAGTGGGGGGCTTATTACGATGTGGCTTACACCACTGACGTACTCAATGCCTTTACCGGTTGGTCTGTCGGTGCTTATACCTTCGGCGATGGCGGCCTCACCGGCGCGGGGCGTGCGGATGCGGCGCTGCAATACCGTAATACCTTTGGCAATCTGCATATCGCGGTGCAATACGCTTCTAAGCAAAATAGCGATGTGGCGCTTTATGACAATTTAGGCAACGCCTTAAACGATGGTTCTGAGCTGAGCTTCGATCCTAGCTATGGGGCGAGTGCCACTTACTACTTCACCGATAAATTTAAGGTGTTAGCGGGCTTTAACCGTGGTGACTTCACCGGCAATCTTGCGGGTAAAGACGTCGATAATACCAATCAAATCATCGGTATCGGCGCCCAATACGGCAGCTTCTACCAATATGCGCCGGGTCGTGATGCCGACGGCCTATATGTTGGTTTTAACGCCCATAAGAGTGAGCAAAACGAGTTAGTCGGTGGCGATCTTTACGACTCAACTGGCGCCGAATTTATCGTCGCTTACCACTACGATAACGGATTCGTACCTAGCTTATTGCTGACTTACCAAGATTTGGACACCGATGAAAACACCGTCATCCAAGGTAAATGGACCCGTCAATTTGCCGTACTAGGCCTGCATTATCGCTATAGCCGCGACACTATTATGTATGCCGAAGCCAAAATCGATTTCAGCGATATGGACGATAAAGCCTACGAAGATCTGCAGGATAACAACTATGCCGTTGGTATTCGTTATTTCTTCTAATTGACCCACTAACTCGGCAACATAAATCAAAGGCCACATATTGTGGCCTTTTTCATAACTATCCATTTCTTATCAATGTATTACACTATGCATTACACAATCCCTAACTTCTTCATTTTACTGCGTAGGGTATTGGCATTGATATCCAGCAATTCCGCGGCGCCGCCTGGGCCATAGAGTTTACCTCCTGTGATCCTTAGGGCATGGCTGATATATTTTTTGGTCATCACCTCTAGCGGTACCAGCTTATCGCTGGCATGACTTGGATCAATAATCACGGTTTGATTGGATGGGGTTTTCACGGCTTCGAGGCTTTGTGGCGCCAGAAAACTAAAATCCAGCGGCCCTGCAGGGTGCTGAATGATGGCGCGCTCGAGCACATTAATGAGTTCGCGCACATTCCCAGGCCAGCCATATTGGTTGAGAATATTCAGTTGTTCTGGGGTGATTCTTGGCAGCTGCGGTAAATTGAATTTGGCACTGAGCTGCTCGATAAAATGTTGTACCAGCAGAGGTATATCTGTGCGTCTTTGTCTGAGTGATGGGATTTCGATGGGGAAAATCGCCAGCCGATACCAGAGATCCTCCCTAAACACTTCTCTGTGCACCATGGCCTGAAGGTTTCTGTGGGTTGCGGCCACAATACGAATATCGAGTTGCACCGCATCGTGGCCGCCAACGCGGGTGATACAACTATTTTGCAGTACCCTGAGTAACCTAACTTGGGCCGAAAGCGGCAATTCCCCTATCTCATCTAAGAAAATCGTGCCGCCGTTGGCCTGCTCGAAGTAGCCAATTTTGCGTGAATCGGCGCCAGTAAATGCGCCTTTTTCATAACCAAAAAGCTCGGAGTCAATCAAGGTATCAGGAATGGCGCCACAGTTTACCTTGATAAAAGGCTTACCCGAGCGTTCCGATAATTCGTGAATGGCGTTGGCGATGACTTCCTTGCCACAGCCCGTTTCCCCAAGCATTAACACTGTGGTGTTGATTTTGGCGATGGATTGCACCTGTTGCATTACCTGTTTCAGGCCAGAATTAGCGCCAACCACGCCATTTTGAACATCTAAGGTGCGGCGTAGACTCACGTTTTGTTTTGAGAGCGCTTCATTCTCTTTGAGTAAGTTGCGATCCCTTAAATTCAGCGCCGTGATCAGCGCGAGGTTTTGCATATGCGGTGCGATTAAGTCCGCATGGCGGGGCCTAAATACTCCAGTGGTTTTGGCATAAAAACCGACTATCCCAAGATGGGTATTTTCTATCGACATCCGCAAGATAATCAGTGACCGAATATCTTTAATCACTTGCGGTGCGACTAATGCAGTAACAGGATCATGCTCAATATCGTTAACAATTCTAACCCTTGGTCGCTCGGGATCTTCTAAGTATTGCGCCATCTTCTCAGGAATTTGGACGCGCTTATCGAGCGTACAGCAATGGGTGTTATCTACATGGGCGATAAACTGTATATCATTAAATTGTTTGCGAAAAATATTCACAAATAGCCCATCAATAGGCAGTTCATCCCGAATAAACTCAAAGTAACTCTGTAGGGATTTCTCCAGTTGCAGACTACTACAGAGTCTTAGGGTTGATTCGTAATAAAAGTGTTTTTCCATTGATATTTCAAGTTAATCACTAAGTATCGTGATTGTAGATCTTTATATTTCGTGATTTTGTGCCTGCAATCAAAGTTCCCCGCTTAAATACCTCTTTTTAGGTGCTTGGCACAGCATCTGCACTTTCACGCTGACAAGTTCCAGTGATTATTGAAGGAAATCAGCATGAGTAAAACCCAAGGTATTAATTCGGGGCGTCGACAATTATTAAAGGGCGGTATGGTCATGGCCGCAGGGTTCGGGGCGAGTATTGCGTTGCCTACCGCTGCTAGCTGTGACTCGGCTCCTATTAACTTCGATGAAATTGTAGATGTGCTCGTGGTAGGCAGTGGTTTTGCGGGCATGTCTGCAGCGTTGCAGGCCAGAGAAGCCGGCGTGAGCGTGATGGTTATCGATAAGATGCCCGTGTTTGGTGGCAACTCGACCATCAACGGCGGCGCGATGGCGGTCGCGGGGTCAGCCCTACAGAAGCAGGCAGGGATTGAAGATTCGGTAGATGCCATGGTGGCGGACATGCTGCGGGCTGGTCGCGGCATGAACGATGTGGAAATGCTCAAACTGGTATGTAACGGCACAGCTGAATCCTGCCAGTGGCTGATCGATTACGGCGTGAACTGGAAGCCGTTTGTTCAGCACTTTGGCGGCCACTCGGTACAGCGAGTGCTGCAAACCGTTGAAAGTTCAGGCGCTGGCATTATTCGCCCCCTAATTAAAGCCGCCCGTGACAAGGGCGTCACCATGAAAAATCAGACCAAGCTCGAAGGCTTTGTACAAGATGAGGCCGGACGGGTGATCGGTGTCGAAGTTCGCGAAGGTTTTTATTTTCCCAATGAGCGCACGGGTAAAATACGTCGTATCGGCGCGCGCCGTGGCGTGATTATGGCGACTGGCGGTTTTGGTCGCGATATTGAATACCGCATGATGCAATTACCTGAGTTAAATAGTGATTTAGATTCAACCAACCATGCAGGTGCCACTTCTGAGGCGCTCAAGCAGATGATGCTTATTGGGGCCAATCCCATTCATTTAGACCAAATTCAGCTTGGCCCATGGGCATCCCCCGACGAGAAGGGATTTGGCACGGCTTCCCAGTTCAACACTATCGCTACCTATCCCCACGGCATTGTTGTGGATGTGCGCACAGGTGAGCGTTTCTTCAATGAATTAGCCGACCGTAAAGCCCGTGCCGACGCCATTATGACCAGACGAGATGAAAAAGGGCAACCTGTCTATCCCATTGGTTTTACTAATGCTGCCGGTGCCAGCAAGGCACAGACCTTAGATTGGGGCCTGAAATACAAGGTCATCAGCAAGGCCGAAACCTTAGACGAACTGGCCGCTATTTACGGCATGCCGGGCAAGGCATTAAAGGCGCAGGTTGCGCGTTGGAACGAAGCGGTGAAGACAGGCATCGATAAAGAGTTCGACCGCCCCATGCAGGAGGCAATAGTGCTCGACAAAGGGCCTTGGTATGCGGTGCGCATGTGGCCGAAGGTGCATTACTGCATGGGCGGCGTGAAGGTAAATACCCAATCCGAAGTGCTGCATTTGGTCAGCAATAAAGCCATTCCCGGGTTATATGCCGCAGGCGAGGCCACGGGCGGTATCCATGGTGCCAGCCGTTTAGGTGCCTGTGCCGTGGCTGAAGGAGTAGTCACTGGGCGTAATGCTGGTCGAAACTGCGCTGCGGCGAGTGCTGTGACGCTAAAGCAAGTTTAGATTTTATTAAAAATAACAAAATGTTGGAGAATGATAATGAATAAATCCATGTTGATGGCCTCACTTACCTTGAGTTTACTTTCTGGCAGCGCGCTCGCGATGGAGCAAGTGGTACTCGACGGTAAACATTTAACTCAAGACCAAGCCTGGGCAATTGCCGATGGTGCAAAAGTGAAGATTGCTCCGCAGTCCAAGACCCAACTCGTGAAAGCACACGCGCTATTGATGGAAGCAGCGCGTCTGGGCAAACCTGTGTATGGCTTAACCGTAGGTGTTGGGCTAAACAAAGACCACAAGCTGTTCGATGCTAACGGCAAGCTGAGTGATTCGGTGCTCGATGCTTCCAGAAGTTTTAACTTTAGTACCTTTCGGGCTCACAGTGCGGGTGTGGGTGAAGCTGCGCCCATCCGCTTAACACGCTTAGCATTAGCCGTGCGGTTAAATACTATTCTAGCCGGGCAAACTGGTGTTCAACCTGTGGTGGCCGAGCTTTATGAAGCCTATCTTAACAAGGGACTGACCCCTGTGATCCCTGCTAAGGGCACAGTCGGTGAAGCGGATATTCTGCTGTCATCCCATGTTGGTTTAGCCATGGTTGGCGAATGGGAAGTATTCTACAAAGGTCAGCGTGTGAGCAGTAAAGAGGCGATGGCTGATGCGGGCATTACGCCATTAGTCCCAATGGGTAAAGATGCATTGTCGATTTTATCTAACAACGCCTTTGCAGTGGCGTATGCGATGCAAGGTTACCGTGAGGCGAAGCAATTATTGTCGGTATCGCCCACCGTCTTTGGCTTAAGCTTGGAAGGCTTAAACGGTAACGTGGCGCCATTCTTGCCGCAGACCAATGATATCCGCCCGTTCCCTTACATTAAATCGGCCACCAGTGACATTCTCAAGCAGCTCGATGGCAGCTATTTATGGCAGCTTAACGATGAGCGTCCATTACAGGATCCGTTAAGTTTTAGAACCACGGCTTACACCTTTGCTGGCGCCGAGCAGGCCCTAGCTTCATTGGATGAAGTGATCAATATCCAAATCAACCATTCGGACGATAACCCAGCCGTGATTGTGGGTGCGTCGAACCAGTATGCCGAGTTCCCACAAGTGGCTAAATATATGGTTGAAGGACAGGGCGGTGTGTTCCCAACCACTAACTTCGAGCCGCTGCCGGTAGCGCTCGCGGTGCAAAACCTGAGTGTCGCCCTGACCCATGTGTCCCACAACAGTGTGATGCGCACTATTCATCTGTCCGATGATCACTTTACTAAGCTGACGCGCTTCCTAAGTGCGCCGGAGAATCAAGGCCATGCCTTCGGTGCGATTCAAAAAGCCTTTGTGGATATGCAAGTGCGTAACAAGCAGTTAGCCACGCCTGTATCCTTCGATGGGATCTCTATCGCCGGCGGGATTGAAGATACCTTCACTAACCTTAAGTTGGCGTCGGATAACCTGATCCAAATCGTGGATAACACCCGAGTCATCTATGGTTTAGAACTGCTGCACTCAACTCAAGCGATTGATTTACGTAAGCAAGCTCAACCTGATCTGCAACTGGGCAAGGCCACGCAAGCCATGTACAAGGCCTACCGTGAAAAAGTGCCTTTTGTCGCCAAGGACCGTCCGTTTACCCCTGATATCCAAGCGTCAACTGACTTTATTGCAAACTATTAATCTACGATACGGGGCGTGATGCCCCGCCTAGGAAGACTCTGATGTTAAAACCCGTATTTATTCTATTACTCGGTGTCATGCTGGCAACGCCAATGGCCGCTAATGCATTGAATATCAAGGACTACCATAAAGAGGTGATGACTGGAACCGATGGTAAAGTCGATTGCGCGGCATGCCACGGTGACGCAAAACGTAAAACCGTTCCCGATGCTGCGACTTGCAGTAGTTGCCATGGTTCGCCCGAGGAGGTCGCTAAGCTGACTGAGCGCCCTGCGGATGCGGGCCATTCGGTTGAGCCAAATCCCCATAACAGTCTGCACTATGGTACTGATCTGCCATGTACTTACTGTCATCAGGAACACAAAGAAAGTAAAGTCTATTGCAATCAATGCCATGAATTTACTTACCCTCAGATGAAACGTTAGTTTGATCTCCGTTAAACACTCGCTCCCCTGTATTTTTTGACTATCTTTGTCACGCACTCAACCCGGTTGAGTGCATTTTTTTTGGCAAAAAAAAGAGTAACCCAATACGGATTACTCTCACGGAAAATAGGTCGTTGAACGTTGTAGCCAAAATCACTCAATTGGATGAGGAGCCTGCACACAATGACAGCTTTTACTTAATTAACCCTTAAAATTAACATTTATCTTAAGCTGTCACCGCGGTTGAGACTGATGAGCTTATCTAAGATCCGCTCGCCATCCATTCGAATGCCATTATGCTCATATTCCGAAGTTAACCAATACTTTAGATGCGCTATTTGTTTGGCTGTTTCTAGGCTGTAGTCCATCTCGACATACATATCTTCGCTATAAATCGCGGCCGCAACTGGGACGCGGTTCTGGCTGAGCTGCTCAAGATTATATAACGCTGGCCAGTCCGTCTTATGGGCAAGGAGATTGGCCGCAGCTTGGAGTGGGGCTAAATGGCTAAATTGTTCAAACATCCAAGGATAAATCATCTCGCCAGTAAACAGGAAAGGCTTACCGATTTGATAGTTAAAGACCGGATACTGCTCACGCACCCTATGGGCAGACCACTGTGACGCACTGTGTTGGCAGTAGATCGCTTCATGTAACAGGGCGAAAATTGGGTTGGTGTTGTAGTCGAGTAATTGACAGAAATGATTTAAAAACAGCGGGTTGACATAATCACCTTGGGGGGAATGTATCAGCGCCTGTTCAAGCAAATAGTAAACCGACTCTGGGCCTTGCTCCATGCCTAAGTTAATGCCGAGCAGTTGCAGCATCTCAACCGTGAGGCGCTCGCCCGTGGCTAACTGCACTGGGTGCTCGAGTAAATGTTTGGCGAGGCGAGTCACGAGATGCTGCGCATCGTGGAAGCGCTGGAAGAAGTCCTTATTCTTGGCGAGCACGCGCTGATAGGTGGCCTGATAGACTTCATCACTGCTGCGCGTGAGGGAAGGAATGCCGCCGGTGATATAGGCTTCACTCACGCCCTGAGGCGCTGCACTTAGATAATGCAGCACGCAGAAACCACCGAAGCTTTGACCTAGAATCGCCCACTTGTCGGCGGGGCAGAGCTGGGCACGAATTGACTCGGCATCACGGACGATATTATCGGCCCTAAAATGGCTTAAATATTCGGCCTGTTGTTCAGGCGTTAAGTGACCGAGGCTTTGGTAATTAATGGGGCTAGAAAGCCCTGTCCCCCGTTGGTCGAGCAATAAAACTCTAAACTCTTTGAGTGCACGGCGGATCCAACCGCTATTACTGGCCGGACGCATGGCAGCAAAGCCAGGGCCGCCCTGAAAAAAGACGATATAAGGTAGTTTTTTATCTTTATTTTCAATGGCGCAAAGTTCTCTCGCAAACACAGTAATCTGCTCACCAATTGGTTGTTGGTAGTTGAGTGGCAGAGTAAAAGTATGTTTTTTGGCGAGGATACCGGCGAGCATCATATCGGGTTTCATCAATTAACCTTAAGGGTAAGACCTGTTTATGGCAGATTGTATACAAAAGCCCTGTCGTCGCAAGTTAGGATTATTTTAAAAGCCTTTGGTTAAGATCAATTTTTATTGTAAAAAATTGAGCCATGATAAGCCTCTTAGCGTAATCTATCGGCTATGGATAACACGAGATTGAAGCTATGAAGTACCAAATTATTCCTGTGACACCTTTCCAGCAGAATTGCAGCTTGATCTGGTGTGAAAAAACGAACAGTGCAGCGGTTGTCGATCCGGGAGGGAATGTCGACCGTATTCTTGGTGAAATTGCCAAACTAGGGCTCATCCTCGAAAAAATCTTACTTACACATGGTCATATCGACCATGTTGGCGGCGCTAAGCTGCTGGCTCAGCAGACAAATGCAGCTATTGTGGGGCCCCATGTGGCGGATAAGTTTTGGATTGAAAATTTGCCCAAACAGAGCCAAAACTTTGGTTTTCCACACTGTGATGCCTTTGAACCTGATCAATATCTACAGGATGGCGATGTCGTCACTGTGGGTGAACAAAGCTTAAAAGTCTTGCATTGTCCAGGCCATACACCGGGTCATGTGGCGTTTTACTCGGCTAGCTCAAAACTAGCTTGGGTGGGCGATATTCTGTTTAGAAGCTCGATTGGTCGCACCGACTTTCCGCAATCTAATCATCAAGATTTAATTCAGTCGATCACGTCTAAACTCTGGCCTTTAGGGGCGGACGTAGAATTTATTCCCGGCCACGGACCAATGTCGACCTTTGGGGAAGAGCGCGAACATAATCCTTTTGTCGCTGACCAGTTACTGCTGTAAGTGGTATAACACCGCATCGATTGGCTCAATACTCAATAGCAGCTTTTAATCAGGTACAATTCATATTTACTGTGCCTGATTAAATCTGCAAATCTCATCTCTGCTTGATACGAATCTTGGTTTTTTACCTAGATTTATCCACAACTATTTATTTTTAAGCATTATATTTTGTCCTAAACCCAATATAGGTGATTTGCGCAACTGAGAATCGTTCGTAACTCAGTGTATTATTTCATCAAAATCCACTTTTTTACTTTTTAGTTACATTTTACTGACTAGACTTAAAGCTAACGTTG
Source organism: Shewanella decolorationis (assembly GCF_004354305.1). Lineage (NCBI taxonomy): Bacteria > Pseudomonadati > Pseudomonadota > Gammaproteobacteria > Alteromonadales > Shewanellaceae > Shewanella > Shewanella decolorationis. The sequence continues at coordinate 1,519,054 of NZ_CP037898.1, forward strand.
TACATGTCTATCGGGGTAGCTATGAATACAAAAACGATGATGAGTGTTGTCTTTTCCACCATAGTCGCCAGTGCGGTGATTACGGCGGTGTTGAGTTTTAATGTCAAATCTAAGATTGAGCTGTTTAATGACGCGGCTAATATTCGCTATCAGTCCTACCAACTTGCTGATGAGCTGCGGCAAAGTTCCGATGATTTAACTAGGCTTGCCCGTACCTACGCGGTCACAGGCGATGAGAAATACGAAAAAATGTATATGGATATTCTGGCTATTCGTAATGGTGAAAAACCTAGGCCGGAAAAATATCACCAGATTTATTGGGATTTGGTGTTGAGCTACGGTGATAAACCTAAGCCTGATGGCGCCAGAGTTGCGATTAAAAAACAAATGAAGGACTTAGGCTTTTCTGATGAGGAATTCCATTATCTCGAGCAAGCACAGCAAAACTCTGATGCTTTAGTTGCCCTCGAAGTTAAAGCGATGAATGCGGTGAAAGGGATTTTTATGGATCCCAATACCCAAACCTACAGTATTAAGGGGGAACCTAATCTCGCGATGGCGAGGGAATTACTACATAGTGATCAATACCATAGAGAAAAAGCAAAAATTATGGAGCCTATTGATCAGTTTTTTACTGCTCTGGATAAACGTACAGAAGGGGAAGTGACTAATCGCTTAGACTCTTTAAATATGGCGCTTAATGGTTCGCAGTTTGTGTTGTTTTTAGTTATTTTAGTGGCTGTCGGCGGCTTTATTATTGTTAAGAGCAGGATAGTTACTCCGCTGATAAAGACCTGCAGTGAGTTACTCGATATTCAAAGGTCAAAAAATCTTGCCCGCAGGATTTCAGTCTCTACCCAAGGTGAGATTGGTGAAATCGTCAATCAAATCAACTTATTTATTTCCTCATTAGCCAGTTCATTAGCAACTACAGACAGTATCGCGAAGGAAGTGGCGGATCTGGCTAAACAAACCAAAGCCTCGATTCAAGTCTCCCGTCAAAGCTCTAATCGAGTTGCCAAAGAGCTTGATGCCAGTGCGAGCGCGATGGAGGAAATGACCACCACCTTAGTGCATGTCAGTGAAAGCACTTCAAACGCTGAAATCCGTGCGGCAGAAAATGAAACCCATGTCGGCGTTGGCCAAGATACGGTTTCGGAAGCGCTCAATGCGATGGCAGTACTCGAAAGTGAATTTACGACAACTCAAGATTCGATGCAGCATTTAGTGAATGAAAGTACCCAAGTAAGTAATGTGCTTAGCGTAATTAAAGCGATTGCCGAGCAAACCAACTTACTGGCACTCAATGCAGCAATTGAGGCTGCGAGGGCTGGAGAGCAAGGGCGTGGTTTTGCGGTGGTGGCCGATGAGGTACGTTCACTTGCCCAACGGACACAGGATTCCACTAAGGAAATCGATGATATTGTTGCCAGTTTACAAAATCGGACCAATCAGGTGGGCAGCTCAGTCACTCAAGCGGCCAGTTTGATGCAAAAAGCCTCAGGTGAATTGCAGCGTATCGTCACTGTCTTCGATGATATTCGTCAAAGCACGGCAGCTATCCATGGGATCAACACTCAAGTGGCCGCATCAACTGAAGAGCAATCTCTGGTTTCTAAGGATATTGCTACCAGTCTTGTGGTGATCCGCGATAATTCCCGCGAGGTTTCGCAAATTATTGAGCAAATCGAATCGACATCGATAAGTCTGGATAACCAATCCCAAGTATTGCGTACTAAAGCGGGGGAATATCAATTTTAAGTTTTAGCTATATTCGTCCAGAAATGGATTGGGTCAGATGACAGGGATGTCAATTTTTCAGTTTCTTCCATTTGTACTTCCGCTTATTTTCCCTTTTAAATTCCAATTGCCTTTGTTAGCTTGTTTTATATTCGGTAAAAATAATACTGATAAATAATGCCGCTAATCGATGACTACGCTTACCACCCGTGTGCGTCGATGAGTGAAAAACGGAGCTTAGGTCGATGGATCACCAAATTGAAGACTTATTAGAGCATTGGTTGCCCTTAGCCGATGATGCATGGGTGCTGGCGGTGATCACTCATATTCAAGGCTCGTCCTACCGTAAACCCGGTGCCATGATGCTGTTCCATGAATTTGGTCAAGGCGCCGGGATATTAAGTGGTGGCTGCTTAGAGGCGGATCTGCGTCGCCATGCCCAAAATGCCATGCAGTCACAACAGATTACTTGTGTTACCTACGATGCGACCGATGAGTCCGATGCCAGCTACCGCTTAGGTTGTGGCGGTAAAGTCGATATCATGTTGATCCCACTACTAAAAGAAAATCACGATCTAGGACTTGTCGAAGTGGCAAAAGCGCTGCGTAAGAGGCAATCAGGGTTTTATCAATTGTCTCTAGCACCTGCGGGCAGTGATGCTCGCAGTTACTCGGCGCAGTTTTATTCGGTGGATAACGCACCTTTTCCAACGGCAGATTTTGCAAAATCAGGGATATTCAGCGCCCCCGAAGGGGATACGTTAATCATTCCCTTAAGACCGCGATTTCATTTAGGGATTTTTGGCGGTGGAATTGATGTCCAGCCAGTGGCGGCGATTGCCCACAGTTTAGGTTGGCAGGTAAGCGTGTTTGATACTCGCACCGCATATGCGCGAACTGCCGATTTCCCCCACGCCCATATCGTTAAGCAAAGTCTTGATGAGGTCGAAGGGCTTATCGCACAGTTGGACTGCGCTGTTGTGATGCACCACAACCTGAACTTGGATGCCGCAGCGCTCAAGGCCATTCAAGCTTTTGATCTTAAATATGTTGCGCTCTTAGGGCCCGCCCATCGGCGGGACAAAGTGCTGGCGATGGCCGACCTCAGTACGGATTCGTTTAGCGGTTATTTCTCGGCGCCCGCGGGGCTAGCCCTTGGTGGTGAGTTACCTAGCGCCATTGCCTTGAGCATTTTAGCCCAATGCCATGGGGTGCTACACGGCGCGCCATGTTCAACCCTCGATGGGATCATGCCCTAATGCAGAGCCGCCAACGCTTGTTAATTGCCGTGCTGGCCGCGGGTGAGAGCCGGCGATTTCAGGGTGTTAAATTGGCGCAGCCATTATCCACGCCAGCGAATGAAGGGCGAGGGCAAAGCATCTTACAACGGCATATTGACCGTCTGGTTCGTTTTACCTCGGCGCCATTGGTAATGGGTGCATCCAATCAAGTCAGTGCTTCGCTGCTGGTGGTGCTCGGTGCCCATGCTAACGAGCTGCTTTCTCAACTTGAGGCTCTTGGGGCGAATCAATTCACGCTACTGCATAATGCCGACTGGCAGACTGGCTTGTCATCGTCACTGCGAGTTGCGGCGGACTATGCAAAAGCGCAGCAGTATGATGGCATGCTACTCACCTTAGCGGATCAGGTTGCGCTGACATTTGAAGACTATCGGCAGTTGATTGAGACTTGGCAAACCAGTCAGCAATCTGTGGCCGCGCTTTATAAACACGAAGCAGGCAAGTTGGATGAATTAGGCGCCCCTGCTATTTTTAATGCCTCAATACTCGATTTATTAACGGATTTGACCGGCGATCGCGGCGCCAAATCCATATTAAAACAACTGGCAAATGTGGGTGAGTTAGTGGCTGTTCCCTTACCCCATGCCGCGATTGATATTGATACTAAAGCCGATCTTGCGTCGTGGTTGGCACTTAAGGAGTGAGTTATGGCAATACCATCCTCGGAGGCGGCAAAGGACCAGAGTCTTGCGATGCCTTCCCAAAACCTGACCATTAACGGCAGATCTTTTACCTTAAATGCGGATCCGAATATGCCTATCCTCTGGGCATTACGGGATATTTTAGGCTTAACGGGCACTAAATATGGCTGCGGTGCAGGGCTTTGCGGCGCCTGTACTGTGCATTTAGATGGTCAGCCTGTGCGCGCCTGTTTAACCAGCGTATCCCAGGCGCAAGGCAAACAACTGACCACGATTGAAGGGCTGGATAATCAAAAGCTTAAAAATGCTTGGGCCGAACACAATGTGCCTCAGTGTGGTTATTGTCAGGCCGGGCAACTAATGTCGGCGGCGGCCTTAGTCACTCAGCATCCCAAACCGTCGGCGGAGCAAATCGATGCTGCCATGTCGGGTAATTTGTGTCGCTGCGGTACCTATCCTCGGATAAAAGCGGCGCTGCAAAGCTATGCCAAACAGGAGGGCTAAGATGAGTACATTCACCGCAGTTGAAAATATCAGTCGCCGCGATGTGTTAAAACTCTTCGGCGCCGTCGGAGGCGGCCTCGCTCTTGGGGCGAGTGGTCTCAGTTGGAGTCCCATGGCATTGGCGCAGGATCAGCAGGCGCGGCTCAATCTGTTTATCGCCATCGGTGAGGATGACAAGGTTTATTTGACCTGCCACCGCTCCGAAATGGGTCAGGGGATCCGCACGGGGATTTTACAAATCTTGGCCGAAGAGCTGGAGGCCGATTGGGATAAAATTGTGCCTATTCAAGGACTCGCCGATAAACGCTACGCCAGCCAAAATACCGATGGCAGCCGCAGTATCCGCGAAAACTATGACCGCATGCGTGAGATGGGCGCGATGGCTCGAACCATGCTTGAGCAAGCCGCCGCAGCCCGCTGGAAAGTCCCCGTGAGTGAGGTGCAGGCCAAAGATCATCAAGTGCTACATGCCAAATCAGGCCGTGCTGCGCGCTTTGGCGAATTAGCCCTAGATGCGGCGGGATTACCACTGCCTGCGGCCGATTCGCTACGATTAAAGGCGGTTAAGGATTTCAAGCAAATTGGAACTTCGCGTCAGATAGTCGATATGCAGGCCATGCTCACGGGCAAGGCCATCTATGGCTATGATATCCAAGTGGATAACATGCTTTATGCCAGCATTATGCGCCCACCCGTATTGGGGAGCGATGTGGCAAGTCTTGACGATAGTGCGGCGCGCAAAGTAGCGGGGGTGGTCGATGTGTACCGTTTACCAACGTCCAAGGGGGCTCCCGCTTTTCAAGCCTTAGGCGGCGTAGCTGTGGTGGCGACAAACACTTGGAGTGCGCTGCAGGGACGTAAAGCTTTACAAGTAAGCTGGACTCCGTCTGCCAACAGCAGCCACGATTCTAAAACTTACCTGAAAGAGCTGGTGGATAAGGTACAAGCCCTAGGCAAGGTGGTGCGTCAAGTTGGGGATGAGGTCAAAGCATGGCCGAAGGATGATACCCTCAAGGCGATTTATACCGTGCCTTATCTTATCCATTCCTCCATAGAGCCGCCCGTGGCCACCGCCAATGTGACCGATAAGGGCTGTGAAATTTGGGCATCGACACAAACACCGCAGAGTACCCAGCAAAATGTGGCAGCTGCCTTAGGTATTGCCGAAGATGCGGTGAAAGTGAATGTGACGCTACTGGGCGGTGGCTTTGGACGTAAGTCCAAACCGGATTTCAGTGTGGAGGCGGCGCTACTCTCCAAGCAATTTAAACGGCCGGTGAAGGTGAGTTGGAGCCGTGAGGATGAGATCCAAAACGGTTATTATCATGCTATCAGTGCCCAGTGTTATCAGGCCTTGTTCGATGCCAATAACAAACCCACAGCGCTACTGGCGCGTACGGGCTTCCCGTCGATCAGCTCCACCTTTGCCGAGGGCGTTGAGTATCCATCCGGCGGTGAGTTGGACTTAGGTTTTGTCGATGTGCCCTTTGCCCTGGCAAATTTACGCTACGAGGCCGTTAAGGCCAGCGCCCATAGCCGTATCGGTTGGATGCGCTCGGTATGTAACATTCAACATGGGTTTGGCGTGGGCAGTTTTGTCGATGAAATGGCCCATAAAGCTAAGTTATCTTGTCCCGATATGTGGCGTAGCTTACTGGGTCAAGCGAGGCGAGAGACCTTTGAGAACCAAGGCTTTAAATATGGCAACTATGGCGAAGACTTAACTCGTCACCCCGTTGATGTCGGCCGTTACCTCAAGGTGATTGAGGTGGTTGAACAAGCTCAGGCCAAGGCGCCTAAAGCGGGTAAGAATCAAGGTTGGGGCTTTGCGGTGCACCGCAGTTTTGTGAGTGTGGTGGCGGTGGCAATGCGGGTAGAAGTCGGCGAGGACAAACAGCTTAAAGTGCTGAATGCCATTGCTGCGATTGATGCTGGCACTGTGGTTAACCCCGACAGGGTGAAAGCGCAGACCGAAGGCGCGATAGTCTTTGGCTTAAGCTTGGCGCTTATGGGGGAGATCAGTTACCAACAGGGTAAGGTGATGCAGTCTAACTTCCATGATTATCCGCTTCTACGTTTACCCCAAGTGCCAGAGATGGAGATCATCATTATCGACTCGGATGCACCGCCTGCGGGTGTGGGGGAGCCAGGCGTACCGCCTGTGGCACCTAGCCTGACCAATGCGATATTTGCCGCAACAGGCCTTAGGATCCGCGATCTGCCAGTTAATAAACAGTTAAAGGTGTGATGCTGTAAACCACACCTGAGTGAGCAAAAAAGCGCCTAATAAGCGCTTTTTTCGTTTTTTTACCACAAATAAATTGCTTGTTTGTAAATTTACGGGCATTAATGCCGAAAATTAGCAATAGATCAGGTTTTTGTTACCAGAATAGAGGTAATTTAACCAATATGTTTACTCAAGTGACCTAAGGTATGCGGACTCGCGTACACATTCATTTGAATCGGTTCCTAGTCGGCCTGTGAGTCAATTTTCGATTGCAGATCCCTACTAAAAATTGATCGACACGGAAGTGAAGGGCGCTATAACACCATAATACAGCCGCACCTTAAGCGCATTTGAGTATTTACTTCCGTGAAAACAATAAAGGGGTCATCATGGAAAATCGTTGGCAAGTCGCTATTTCGGCGGGGCTATTAGCCTCTGTCTGGTGTGGTATCGCAGATGCCTTTCATCTCGTTACTTGGATTGGCTTTTTAGGTTGTAGCACGTTTTTTGCTCAGCCTAAGGCGGGTTTTCAAGGCGTGATGATGGCGTGGTGCACCAATCTCTCCGGTGTGTTTTGGGCTTGGCTCATTATCAGCGGTAGCAGTTTCTTCGTATCGCCTGTGGCGGGTTATCTGTTTACGGGTATCGCGACCTCGGCAATGTGCCTACAAGCCAGTTATCAAAAACTCAGTTTTATTCCCGGTGCCTTTATTGGCTGTTGTATTACCTTTGCCATGGCAGGGGATGTCGCCAATATTGTGCCGCCCTTAGTATTGGGCGCCCTGTTAGGTTTTTGTATGAGCTTATTGACGGCGCAGTTAATCACCCTTCGTCAAAAATGGTCAGCATCTACAGGTTCTGAAATCGCCAGTGCCGATTAATTTTCTTTCACTGTCATGTGCGGATGTGTCTGTGCGGTAATAAAGTGATGGAATAGATGAGCTATAATGCTGATTTAGTACCCGATAGCCTTTAGATCTTAGGAAATATCAAGATGAAACAAATCCAGTTTCGTACCATTGATGCCATATTGATCAAATTCAGTCTCAACGGAAAATTTTGGATTGTCTGTTCTATGGTGGCGTTAATCACGGCTACCATTGCACTTATCAATTACCAACATGCTCACCGCAACCTCGAAGCCGCCTCTCTGGCTCGGGTACAGGCGACTGTTGATGCCTTTGCCCAAGTCGCGAATGCGCAAAAATTGCAGGGTGATGCCCTGTCACAGTTTGCCCGTGACAATGGTTTAAGTGTTGTCACTCGCCAAGCAGAGGCGCAGCGCCAAAGGGTTAATGTGACCGCCAGCGCCAGCGTGGGATCAAGCGGCGCACTTGAGCTGTCGCAAAATGTTGCCCAATGGGAAAGCGACGGTCGCAGCGATGCCAACTTAATGTTTTGGCTCGCGTTAATCGGTTTATTGCCCTTATTCCAACTAAGCTATTGGATTTCAACCTCCCTCGGCGGTGGTCTGTGGGATATGTACATGGCAATCAAACGCTTAGCCGATGGCGACTTAAGCTTCAGATTAAACTTTTTCGGTACCGATGACTTCAGCTTAATCGCCCGCGAAATTGACCGCTGCGCCGATAATATGAGCGAAATGGTAAGCGCTATCCGCAATAATGCCCAGACGCTCTCCCTTGCCGCCGATGAGTTTAATCAGCAGGCTAAAATCAGCGGTGAGTTAATTGGTGCTCAGCATCAATTTTTAGACTCAGTGGCTGTTGCCATGGCGCAGATGACTTCGGCGATTGAAGAAGTGTCGGTCAATGCCAGTAACACCTCGCTACAGACCAAAGATAACGCCAGCCAAATGAGTACCAGCCAAGGACGAATTAGCCATACGGTGGACAGTATTGGTCAACTCTCAACCAAGATTGGTGCGGCCTTTTCATCGGTAGAACAACTATCTAAGGATGCGGCGGCTATCGATGCGGTGGTGACTACCATCAACAGTATTTCCGAGCAGACCAATTTGCTGGCGCTGAATGCGGCGATTGAAGCGGCCCGTGCGGGTGAGCAAGGTCGAGGTTTTGCGGTGGTTGCCGATGAAGTGCGTACCTTAGCGGGACGCACCCAGCAGGCAACAGTAGAGATCCAAGCGATGATCGAAGGCTTACAATCGGGTACTCGTCAGCTTTCCAATATCACCACCGAGATTGTGGACCGCGCCGATGAAGGCCGTAGCGCCATTATTGCCGTGGGCGATGATGTTGAAGGGATGGCGCAATCGGTTAATGCCGTATTCGATATGAGTAGCCAGATTGCCGCATCGGCGGAAGAGCAGAGCGTCGCCGCCCGTGATATTGCTGGCCAACTCAATGAGATCCGTCATCAATCCGATACCATTAAACAAACGGCGCAGCGCAGTGTCACCCTAGCGCATGATTTGCAACATGCCTCGGTTCAGCTTGAAGGCATTTTAAAGCAGTATCGAACCAGCTAAGCGATTGCTTTATGTGGATTAGGTTTATGAATCCTCATTAGTTTGGAAGCTTAACGCTCTATCTTTTGGCGAAGCGTAATAGCTAAAAAATGGCGGTTACATGATGTAACCGCCATTTTTATATTCTTAAAATTAGGCAATATCGTTCATTTGTTTAACTGTAAATTGACTGTACATTTGGCCAAAAACTTATACTCACAGTCGTTTTGCTATTCAAAGGTAATAGGGCGAGTAACGTTGTCGAGACATAAAGCTAAAGGCTCACGTGCGACCTTGAGGTTATGTCAGCCTCAACTTTTTTCTAATGCCTTAGCTCGATTATGCTCTCCAGCAACTTTTGATGAAGCTCATCCAAGCTACTTTGGCCTGTGCAGGTTGTAGAAGAACAGAAAGTGCATTATGTTGTTGAGCTAAAATGGATGGCCGGATTTTTCTATAAAATGAAGAAATTTATATCTCTAATCAGAGGGAAGGGAATTAACTATTTTTCGTATTTTTTATTAATCATTTTGATGACAATCATCGGAGCCAAGTCATTTATCAGGCCTATATACTTAACTTTTACTGATTTTAACTCGATAACAGAAAAATGTGACGATCTTTATCTTTACATTTTTAGTTTTGGTTTCTGCTCGTTTGCATTTGGGTTAGGAGGAATGACTGTTTCATTAGTCAAATTATTCGCTAATTGGTCAAAACTAGGTAATCCTTCTTTGATTGCTGAAATTAAGGAGTACATTTTTATGGGTAGTGCAGTTGTGATTGGAGCACTATTGGTTTTGTTACTCATGTATTTTCAGTAATTTCCACCAATTTTAATGGACAGAGCATAAGAATAGAAGCCATTAACTCTGGGCATAAAGCCTTCATGACCCAGCGAGAGTAAAATTGGGTAAAGTTGTGGGTAAAGTTGGACACCCAACTTTAATAGCGCGGTAGCTAACCTCCGACTATGCTTTGGTTAAGCATTGAACAAGGAGGTTTGTATGCCGCGCCCTCGCAGAACTCAGATAAGCCTTGAAGACACACCCTATTACCATTGCTGTAGCCGCGTTGTTCGGCGGGCATTTTTATGTGGTGATGATAGTTACTCGGGTAAAAACTATGACCATCGCCGAGTAAAGTTGGACACCCAGCCTTAATAGCGCGGAAGTAAACCTCCTACTATGCTTTCGAGTAAAGTTGGACACCCAGCCTTAATAGCGCGGAAGTAAACCTCCTACTATGCTTTGGTTAAGCATTGAACAAGGAGGTTTGTATGCCGCGCCCTCGCAGAACTCAGATAAGTCTTGAAGACACGCCCTATTACCATTGCTGTAGCCGCGTGGTTCGGCGAGCATTTTTATGTGGTGATGATAGTTACTCGGGTAAAAACTATGACCATCGCCGTGGTTGGGTAGAATCGCTACTGTTTGAACTTGCTGCTGTTTTTGCTATTGATGTAGCTGCTTATGCGGTGATGTCTAATCATCTGCATGTGGTGCTGCGAGTCGATATCGAGACGGCAAATCGTTGGACTGACCGCGAAGTGCTTGAGCAGTGGCATAAGTTGTTTAAAGGCGATGAGTTAACGCAAAAATTCGCTAAAGGTGAGTTGGTTCAAGCCCATCAGGTCAACCGATTAAAGCATTCAATCGCCCTTTATCGCAGTCGATTATGTGATATCTCATGGTTTATGCGCTGCCTCAACGAACCGATTGCAAGGCAAGCAAATCAAGAAGATAACTGTACAGGTCGCTTCTGGGAAGGGCGGTTTAAATCCCAAGCTCTACTCGATGAAGCTGCGGTATTAGCCTGTATGACTTACGTTGATTTGAATCCGATTCGAGCGCAACTTGCTGATACACCAGAACAATCCGACCATACCAGTATTCAACTGCGTATTAGGGCCGCATTAAAAGGTGAGCAGCCAAGCAATCTCCTGCCGTTTATTGGTAACGAGTGCGACGACCAACCCAATGGCATTGCGTTTTCATTAAAAGATTACCTTCAATTGGTGGATGATACCGGCCGAATTATTCGCAACGATAAACGTGGATACATCAGCGAAAGTAGCGCCAAGATACTGAACAGATTAAATATCCCCCATGACAATTGGCTCAAGCTGACAACCGAATTTGGCAAGTTATTTCATGGCCCTGTAGGCACATTGCAAGAGCTGACCGATTACTGCGAACACTTAGAAAAGCGACGACGGCATTTTGCGGCAAGCTGTCAGCACTTTCACTGCAATTGACAACGGCTTATATCACTTCAAATGCCCCATCCAGAACACTTCCCAAGCGCTATGGGATGACTTACCTCGTCTGAAATGCTCCATTTTTTAAGGAATTAGCGTAATTTTTGCCTTAGATGCTCTCCCCACGATTGTTGATGGCCCCTATTTAAACCATTTTAACTCGGACAAGTTGTAGGCAAACATAAAGTGCATTATGTTATTGATTTATATTGGATGGCCGGATTTATTACTTTTAAACCATTTTAACTCGGACAAGTTGTAGGCAAACATAAAGTGCATTATGTTATTGATTTATAATGGGTGGCCGGATTTATTCGATTCAAAGCACTCCATCGAGAGAATTTGTTACTGAGATCGGGAGATAGTTATGAGATTTATAAGGTTAGTATTAATAGCTGTGTTCTATCTATTATCTGTAAAAGTAAATGCAGGTAATATTATGTTATATGCCAACGAACGTTGTTTCGATGGCCTTTGTTCCGTGTCTGTTATTCATTTAATGGCTAATGCTGATAAATATGAAAAAAAGAAGGTTGAAGTAGTTGGAATTGCTGATTTTAGCGATCCTAAAAAAGGTGCAATATATTTTGACGAGGGGTCATATAAACACAAGATTTATGAGCATTCCGTTTCTGTTGAATTAGATACACCTAAAATGGCGGCGTTGCTGAGGAAAGAACCTGACTTTTTTCAAGGTAAATATGTCTATATTGATGGAGTGTATCTGGCTAATTTAGGTCAGCACAATGGCGATAATGGTGGTATTTATGACGTGGAATCAATTTCAATCATTGGCTTGAAAGGAAGCGAGAGGTAACTATTACAGGCGTGGGTAGCCATACCACTTTATAGCTACTGGCCCCATTTTCATGGGCTTTTTCTTGCCTGAAACCGGGTAAATCGACCAGCAGCCTGGGCAGTGCTGACCGGTAGAAGTTGTCCGTGCTTGCCAGCAGGGCGGGCAGTTTGGTCCAGCGCTGCCAAATGGTGGCACTGGCGCAATTGAGCGCTTCCGCTGTTCACAAGTGATCACTTCTACTGTTTTGAGTTGCTCAGCCTGCTGCGGGTTTTGACCAAATGAGTTTTGGAGATCACTCGCTTAAGTTCATGCAAAGAAAATGGATGGCTTGTTTATCGGGTTTAATACTAACGTTCAATAATCGCCTTACAAATATTAATCCGAAACCAATGAATTAGAGTAAAAAATCTAGCAAGGTTTTGTCCCATTTTCTTTTTACGTACATATCGCAAATGGCTAGTTAAAATTGGCATTGGGGCACCAGTGACCGTTGGCGACATGGATGTCGCCGTCGAGCCTATAGGGATATATTCACGGCGAGTCACTGGGGAAACAATGACAATAAACTCCATAAATAGATAAAAAGGTTAATCGCTTTTATCCCAAAGCATGCTACGTATTTCTTTAAAGCAAACAGACTTCGCCGATGCTAAACAGGTGAGCCATGGCAATTAGCGAGACGACCGTCCGCCCCATGGCTGCTCTTTGGCATCCATGCCATCAAGGCATTCGTGAATCCATTCACATCAGACGAGCAGCCCTGCATCTACGGATGGACTTGAACAACATCCCTGTTTAAAGGCCTGTTTGCCATCTGATAGGCAGGACGCCTGAATGTCGTGCAATGCAGGGACGCATGAGAACGACCATGGCTCTCGTTCATAAGCTTAGAAACCCTAGGTTTCTATTCACCGTGTCGTCGAGCGAATATCATGGCTCGCCTATGAAGCCTGTACTTAAAGTACTCACTCCAAACAAAAACATCGGCTTAGGCCGATGTTTTTATATCCATTAAAGAATTCACCCAAGCGAGTTAGGCTTCTTTAAAGGTGCTCCAAATTGGCGCATGATCTGAGGGTTTATCGATACCGCGCAGATCGTAATCGACGTCGGATTCGACTAAACGCGCAGCCAGTGACGGCGTCGCTAAGATCACATCGATGCGAAGGCCGCGGTTATCATCGAAGCCTTTGCTGCGGTAATCGAACCATGAATAACGCTCGCTGCGGTCGGGGTGCAGTTGACGGAAGGTATCCACTAATCCCCAATCTTGCAGGGTTTTGAGCCATTCACGCTCTTCGGGTTGGAAGCTGCATTTTCCGGTTTTTAGCCAACGTTTGCGGTTGACTTCACCAATGCCGATATCCAAATCGATGGGCGAAATATTGATATCCCCAATGATGGCGATATCTTCATCATTGCTATGATTAGCGTGCAAATGCGCCATTAAGTCCTGATAAAACTTCCGCTTAGCAGGATACTTTGTCGGATGGTCAATGCTTTCGCCCTGAGGGAAATAACCATTCAGCACTGTTAGCGGACGGCCATTTGCCTGAGCAAATGTGCCGATAATCATACGGCGCTGGGCATCTTCTTCATCGGTTGCAAACCCCTTTTGCACCTTAAGTGGGGCGACTTTGGAGAGCATGGCTACGCCATAGTGTGCCTTGCCACCGTGGTAATGCACGTGATAGCCCATGGCTTCGACTTCGGCGAGCGGGAAGGCTTCATCGTGCACTTTGGTTTCTTGCAGGCCGATAATATCGGGCTGATGGCTGTCGATTAACGCTTGCAATTGATGCAGGCGAGAACGCAATCCATTGATATTGAAAGAAACGATTTTCATTAAGGGAGAACTCGTTTAAAGGGTTTAACCACAACGCTTTGATATACGCCCGCAGCGAAGTAAGGATCGGCATCTGCCCAGGCTTGAGCCGTGGCTAACGAATCGAAATCCGCAACCACTAATGAGCCGCTAAAACCCGCATCGCCTGGGTTTTCGCTATCGATAGCTGGGTGTGGACCCGCAACAAGTAAGCGACCTTCATCGGCCAGTTCCTGTAAGCGTGCTAAATGCGCAGGGCGCGCCGCTAAACGTTTTTCTAAGCTGTTCTCAACATCTTGAGCTGAAATCATATACCACATTATTTGAGTTCCTTGCGTTGATCTTCGGGAAGATGTTTGTAAAGGTAAAAGACGGTGATAACGGTATTAATCAGGGTTAAGGCGGTGAGGCCAAACACTTTAAAGTTCACCCAAGTTTCTAATGGCAGTCTAAAGGCGACATAGATATTAACTAGGCCACAGATGGCAAAAAAGCTCACCCAGTACCAAGTTACGTGTGCCCAAATCTTATCGGCCACCTTCATCTCTTTACCCAACATGGACTTTAAAATCGACTTGTTGAGTAGCTGGCTCACACCAAGGGCTAGGGCAAATAAAGCATAAATAATAGTGACTTTCCACTTGATAAAGGCATCGTCATGGAACACTAAGGTGAGGGTGCCAAACACTGTCACCATAGCGAAGGTAATAAGGTGCATCTTCTCCAATTTTTTGTACAGCGCATAGGTCACGACTAATTGCAGTGCGTTGGCTGCGATTAAGGCGCCACTGGCGATATAAATATCGAAAAATTTATAGACGGCAAAAAAGATAATGAGGGGCAGAAAATCAAGCAGTTGTTTCATAAATAATCGTGTTAAGAAGACGTGGGCTTGAGTGTAGCACGGGGGGCTAGAGGGAAAAAGCCGTGAAAGGTGACCGATTGCTAACTGTTGCATGAAAGCGGCGCGAACGGCTGTTGCAATCCATGTTGCCCTTATAAGTTGCCTGACCGATAAGGCTAAGCTTGCGCGGCACGTTTGGCTTGGGCGCGCGTGGCTAATGGACAATCGCCGCAGCGATGACTGTTGGTGAGTTGATACCTTAAGCAGCATACGCGGCGAATATTGTCAGCGTGAGAAGCTGAGGCGGGCAGCAGATTAATGCTGTTGTAGAGTGGATTCGCCTCGCCATCTTCAAAGGCTTTTGTGTTAAATAGAAGTTCCTTAAGGTGCACAAATTCAATTTCTGGCAATGCCATTTCGCCTAAATACCAGTGAATAAGGTAGCCTAAATGGCTCCAATACAGCTTGGCGGGTGTTGGGCTTAAACCGGTTAATCGCTCAACACTAGGGACTAGATGGCGTTGAATCCACTGAATAAGTTGTCGTTCGCGGTGGGGCGTTAAGACCGTGGTTTTAACTATGGCAGCTTTTACTATGGCGGTTTTCACCTGAGGAGTTAGTGTTAATTGAAACTCAAAACCCGCGACTCTGCCCGAATCGTGGGGCCTAAGATAAAAATGCTCAGGCGCTATATCAATTTGCTCAATGGTGCTCGCGAGCGAGTGCGGCGCGTTAATAATCCATTCCAACATTGGCGGCACTAACAGACCAAAATACCACTGCCCCCAGAGCGAGTGCAGGGCTTTGGAATTATGGCTATGGCTGAGCAAAATCTGCTCGGGAATTTTTCCTGTCGGGATGGAAGATGTGGTTTTTGCCAAAGGAGGATAGGCCTTGGCAAAATCCAGTAATAGCTGCTGATAAACTGCTGGTTGACTCCAAGTGTCAAAACAGAGCCCTTGGGGCTTAGTGGTTACCACAAAATGCTGGGCATAAAAAGGGGCGCGCTGCGCTAGGCACTGATTAAACTCCTGAGCTACTTGAGTTAAATCCATTTGACTCTTTGTTAAATCCATTTGGTTATTTGTTAAACCGAGTTCTGTTTCCTTGGCGCTCGCAGTGTTTAAACTTTGCGAGCATTTGCTATGGCAGTGCTTGGTATGACTCAGTTTAGTCTTACTGGAAAGCTTGACTAAGGCAGGGGCTGACTCTCCTTGGCGCGCCATAATCACTCCTTAGGCTTGAATGGATTAAACTGCGGTGAACTCAAGACTCTCCGCAGTTTTCATTGATGAACAACTGGTTATTGACAGCCTGTTAGAAGCGATAATCCAAATTCACGCTCATGCTGCGTGGGGCGCCGTATTGGAACTGGCTATATTGACCCACTTGGCTGTAATAGGTTTTATCTAAGGCGTTGTGCACATTGGCGCTTAGCTTTAGCTGCTCGGTAAAGGCATAACTTGCCATTAGGCTGGCCAATGCGTAGGAGTCTTGTTCAACCTCGACTCTGCCTAAGGGCGAGTTCACGGTTTGGTAGACACGGCTTTGCCAATTAACCCCAGCGCCAAGCTGCAACTTGTTCCAATCGCCGCTAAAGGTATAAGTGGTAAAGAGTTTTAGCTGCTGGCGAGGGGAAGTGGTGTTGATGCGATTGCCCTTAGGATCGTCGGTGCTGAATTGGGTGTAGCCGAAGTAGATATTCCAGTCATCGGTGATTTTGCCCGTGGATTCAAACTCAAAGCCTTGGGTCTTAGTGCCATTAACCTCTCGATACACAGGAATAGTGGTGCCCGGCAACACATCACCAGTGCGTTCGCCAACATTATCTTGGCGAATTTCAAATACCGACAACGACATAT
The DNA here is from genome assembly GCF_004354305.1 of Shewanella decolorationis. Lineage (NCBI taxonomy): Bacteria > Pseudomonadati > Pseudomonadota > Gammaproteobacteria > Alteromonadales > Shewanellaceae > Shewanella > Shewanella decolorationis. Next base: position 1,535,485 of record NZ_CP037898.1, read on the forward strand.
CTAAGCTTTCATCCATCAAGCTGGCCTTAATGCCCGCCTCGTAGTTTTTGCCTTTGACGGGATCGATGTAACTGGCATCGATGCGCTGCAAGGTTTGCGGCGCAAAAATATCCGTATAACTGGCGTAAAGCGAGTATTGCTCGCCCAGAGCGTAGGTCAGGCCAAAATAGGTGGTGAGCTCATTGTCGACGTTGAAATCATACTTGCTGCCAAAGTTATCTTGGTCGGTTTGCCACTGGTTCAGGCGCAGCCCCGCAAGCAATGCCAAGGCATCGGTCAGATTAAGTTGCGTGGCCACATAGGCGGCGCTTTGCTCGGTTTCACCAAATGAACCCGTGGTGTGAGTCTCTTTCCACTGAGGTTTTGGATACTGGAAGTTGGGATCGCGAAAATCCCCCAAGGGCGGCACGGCGGCCGTAGGATAATAGTAAGGGTTGGCAAACTCTTGGCGCTGACCCGTCCAACCAAAGGTGAGTTGATGTTCTTGGCCAAACAGGGCGAACATTCCCTGCGCCCGTAAGTCGAGGTTATGTTGGGTACGACTACCGTCGACATAGGCGATTGAGCCTGCGGTTGCGCCTATGTTTGTTACCGGATCGGGATACCCCGTAGCCCAGAGTACATCGTATTTCAGTGAGTTATCGCCGTAACTGTAGGTGCCTTTTAGCTCCCAACCGTTATCAAAACGATGTTCAAGGCTGGCGAAGGTATTAAGCCCTTGAGTATGCGCCGAGGCCCAATCGGGGGCGGTAGAAGTGGCGCGATCGTAATTTGTACGGCTGCCATCACTGTGGAACAGCGGCAGACCGCCGGACATAGTGCCTTCGGGCGTTGTGTCTTGATAATCCACGCCTAAGGTAAGCAGTGTGCTGGCGGTAATATCGGCTTCAACAATGCCATAGAGGGTGGTGCGTTGCTGCTCGTATCTGTCTTGGAAGGATTCTTTATCCTGATAGGCTGCGACAATACGACCACGAATGCTGCCACTGTCGTTTAAGCCGCTGGATAAATCGACCATACCGCGCAGATTGTTCCATGAGCCGACACTCACTGAGGTGCTGCCCATAAATTCTTGGGTCGGGCGTTTACGAATAAGGTTAATCGCGGCCGAAGGATTACCCGCACCTGTCATTAATCCTGTGGCGCCACGGACAATCTCCACCCGCTCGTAGATGGCGGTATCGATAAGGTTATCGCCGTAGTTAAAACGGGTGTCATAAGTGGTGGGCACGCCATCGTAAAGAATACTAGTGACCGCAATTCCGCGGGAGCTGATGCTGTATCTGTCGTTGTCCATTGGCCGAGCATTGATGCCTGCTACGCTAGTCATGGCTTCGATGACGCTGTTTAGTTGTTGGTCATGCATCATTTGACTGGTAACAGAGGTGACGGATTGCGGCGTTTCTAAATAGGACAAATCTAGACCCGTGGCCGTATTCATCGCCTGAGTTTTATAGCGATTATCGTGGAGATCCTTAGCGCCAACGACATTAATGATTTCAATGTCTTTAGTGGATTTTTTCTGGGTATCGCTGGCATTGGCATAAGCATAGGGCGTGCTGAGTATGGCAGAGCAGAGGATTAGCTCTGGGCGTTTGATGACGAGTTGGCAGTGCGCCGCGAGTCGGTTGAGGGGGAAGGTTTTCATAATAATGATCTTAAATTCCATTTAGGCTGTTTGATTGACTAGGTTGTTTTTGGGCACAGACGCGTGCCCAGAGTGGGCGTGGGCCCACTCAAGGTTAAAAGTGATTTAGGGTTTGGGTTTAAGCTTCTGATTTCCAAAGGCATGGCTTTGCCTAAAGGCGGCTAGCGGATTATCAATCCCGCCCGCAAAGCGCAGATTTTTCTCCCTGTCGGCTAGGTCAATCATCTGCTGGTTGTTATTAAGCTGAATGCGATTCAGGCAAGTGCGAACGAAGCTGTCTTTAAAGAGATCGTATTGTGCAAATTTGTCCGCCAACTGCGGATGCTGCGCTTGATAGTCGCGCACATTGTCTGCCACCAACTCCCAAAATAGCGTTTCGCTGACCTCGGTTTGCTTATCCAGAATGGGCGCTAAATAACGGAAAATACAGTCGAAAATATCGAGCAAGATATAGTTGAGCTTCATATCTTCCTCAAGCTCGACCGCAAGGCGCTGCACTTCTTGCGGCAGTGGCTCGCTGCCGTTGAGTACCGCGACTTCTTCCCCGATATCCTTCATCAATATTTTGACTGGGATGCCGGCATCCAGCACTAAAATCAGGTTCTCGCCATGGGGCATAAACACCAGATCGTAGGCAAAGAAAGCGTGCAGTAGCGGCGATAAGTAGAGGTTGAGATAGCGCTTGACCCACTCCTTGGCGCTTAAGCCTGAGTGCGCGATTAAGGCGGCAAGCAGGGCTTGCTCCTGATGATCGACGTGTAATAGCGCCGCCATGGTCATCAGGGTTTGCTGCGGCTCAATATGCGGCAACGGACTCTCGCGCCACAGCGCCGACAGCATTTTCTTATAGGCGCTATCTTGGGTGAGTGCCTCTTCGTAATATCTGTGGTGATAACCGATTGCGGCGATTTCTTTTAGGATCACAAAACCTTGCTCGGCAAAATAGCTATCGCTTTCGATAAGCTTGGCCACCCAAGCGTTGATCTGCGGGGTGCAGCTCATATACAGCGGCGAAAGTCCGCGCATAAAGCCCATGTTTAAGATAGAAAGCGCGGTTTTGACGTAGCATTTTTGCGGCGCAGTTAAGTTAAAGAAGGTGCGGATCGATTGTTGAACTTGGTAGCAATCTTGGCTTTCGCCGAGGTAAATAATGTCGCCACGGGCGATTTCGCCAGCAAAAGTGCGGGCAATTTTTTCGCACCACTGCCAAGGATGAACGGGCATAAAATAAAAACCATCGACCGCTTGCCCCTGTGCGCTTAAGTGTTGTTGAAACGCGGTGAACTGTTCGCCAAGCTCCTGTTTTAACAAGCTATCATGGTCCAATCCTTCGAGGGCGGAGAAGGTGGTTTTGTCCTTACGCACCGCAATCCACACTAGCTTAAGCGCGCTGGCACTCTCGGGGGCAAATTGGTCATAGTCCTGCATATCAAAACCAATGCGGCCATTGTTGGCGATAAACACTGGGTGCCCCTCGGTCATGCCCGCCTCAATCGTTTGATAGTCGGCCTTAGCGAGTGCTGCGGCGGGGATGGCTTGATGGGTCAACTTATAGGCCTTGCTGTAGAGGGTGCTGGTGATTTCCTCAAGGTAAGTGGGCAACAGGGTTTCACTTATGCCCAAGGCATCTTTCAGTTTGATAATCAAACTCATGGCATCGAGTGGCTTCTCTTGGCCCGCGCTGCTGACCCGAATCGACCCGGTTTCTATCTCAAGGTGGTCGAGCTGATAATGGCGCGCACTGAAGTAATAGGTACAGTCCTTGAGCCTTAGCTCATAGTGATTGATGCCTGCCGCTTGGCGGTAAATTTGTGGGGTGATGATCTTCTCATGGGTAAATTCGCAGAGGATTTTTTTCACCAAATGGCGATTGGCTGCCTGCCAATATTCCGGCATTAAGTGGGCGGGAACATGCGTGTGGACAGCGGCCTCCAGCGTGGGGAATTCGGCTTGAGTGAATGGCTTGAGTAATGCGCGGTTAGTGGCTAAGTTCATCGGGTTACCTGCGAAGTGATAGGGTTAACTGCGGTTGCATGGGTTGCATGGGTTGCATGGGTTGCATGGGTTGCATGGGTTTGCATGGGTTGCATGGGTTACTTGAGTCGCTTGAGTTGCAGTGCGCGGCATTAAAAGTGCGCTGGTCTTTTGCGCTAATTGTCGACTCTGGGCGCTACAAAAACCGAGGAAGGCGGCTTTGCTGCGCAGTTGAATGGCCTTTTGGTAGCGGATCCCAATTTGGCTATTTAAGCGGTGAATTTTGTGATTTTGCTGATCCGGCTCGACCACCATTCGCTTAAAGGCAAGCTTTTCGAGAATAAGCTCGGCAATAGCCTGCATTACTTGGCCGGACAAGCCATGAACAGGCTTGCTCTCAAGTGGCGCGAGGATGAGGTGCATACCGCAATCGAGCCGCTCCACGACATAATGCTCACCCACTTCATCCTGGGCTGGATCGTACAACTCCACCATAAACAGCGGTTTGGCTTGCCATTCGCCTATCAGCGCAAGCTTGTGCTCGCTCGGCGCCAACGCCTGAGCAAGTGCATCGAGACTCATCCCCTGCATCCCCCAAAAGCGGGCATAGTCTTGGTTAAACCAGCTCTGCAACATAGCGAGGTGTTGGGGGAGATTGAGAGGTTTAAACACAAACTCATTGACCACAATGGGTGTGGAGAGCGAGGCCGCACAGTGGCGACTCCAATGTCTGGCCATTACTGCGCCTCCTTGTTTGGCGCCATCAAGACCGACAGGCTGCCGCCCGAAGGGCTTATCCGCAGTGCAGCTTGTGGTTCAAGGCCGCGATGCTGCGTAGGTTGCACCGCCGAAGATATAGTCTTGCTTGATGTGGCTGAATGGGTGCTGCTGGTGGGCAGGTTTTGCTGCGTGCGGATCTTAGTTGGGTCGAAGGTTTGGAAGGCGATACTGTCTTCAATCGGATAGGGCGCGTAACCTAAAACCGCTTGCAGAATCGTCGCATTGCGGTAGCAGCCCATGCCCAGATCCGGTGAGCTGATGCCATGGGTATGCAGACCCGCATTTTGGATAAAAATATCGCCTCTGATATCGATGCCATAATCCCGCTGGATGGCGAGTTGGCCGCGATCATCAAATTCAATTTGTGATTTAATGCCTTGAATAAACTCGGGTAAACGATATTGATAGCCAGTACCTAAGACGACGGCGCCCGTTTGTTGTTCGAGGGCATATTCCTGCTCGAGGTGGTTGAACTTGAGTGTCAGCTTATCGCCCGAGGTCTCTATCTTATCGAGCGCCACGTTGGTCAGCAGCTGGCATTGGATATCGCTGACTAAACGTTTTTGGTAAAGCAGATCATAAATATCGTTGATTAACTCGGCATTGATCCCCTTGTAGAGGGATTTTTGATTTGCAATCAAGCGGCTGCGTTTTTCCGGCGACAGTTCGTGGAAATAATCCACATAATCTGGCGAAGTCATTTCTAGGGTGAGTTTGGTGTATTCCAGCGGATAGAAGCGTGGCGAGCGGGTCATCCAATTTAATTGATAACCATAGGTATCAACATCTTGCAGCAGATCGTAAAAGATTTCCGCCGCGCTTTGGCCACTGCCGATCACGGTAATGGCGCTTTGGCTCTGCAGGTAAGTTTTCTGCTGCATATAGCTGGCGCTATGCATCACGCGAGGGTCGTGCATCGGGCAATTGTCGGGCACATAGGGCGTGGTGCCCGTGCCGAGCACCAGTTTTCGGCACAAATAGGTTTGGGGCTGGCCGCTGCGTCTATCAACCCCCGTTACATGGTAGATACCTTCACCGGCGTTGTAATCTAATTGCGTGACCTTAAAACCGAATCTCAGATTGGAGAGTTGTTTGCTAACCCATTGACAATACTGGTTATACTCATTCCGTGGCAGGAAAAAGTTTTCACGGATATAGAAGGGATACAGCCTGCCAGTTTGCTTGGCAAAATTGAGGTAGCTATAGCGACTGGTGGGATCGGCCATGGTCACTAAGTCGGACATAAACGGCGTTTGCAGCCGAGAGGCGCTGAGCAACATGCCGGGGTGCCAGTCAAACTCGGTTTTGGCATCTAAAAATAAACAGCTAAAGCCATCGATGGGTTCACTCAGGGCGGCCAATCCGAGATTGAATGGACCTATGCCGATACCGAGTAGATCGAAAATCCTGCGATCGTTTTCCTTTTTTGGGGTAGTCACTTACGCCTCCTTAAGTTCCAGCTGCCAACCGAAACTGTGGTTGTCATCATCGGCTGATGGGCAAGTTAGGAGTGGTTCTCTCTATCTTTGCCGAGTGAGTCATTCCCTTATCTTGCGGATCAGGATCGGTTCCATGTGTTGCGCATAAGCTGAGGATTACTGCCTCAGCACAACGGTGAATAAATTAGCATTTGAAAAATTACAAATGCAAATCATTCTCATTTATGAGTTGTTAGAGGAGTCGTACTTTTGACTGGGAAATAAAAGACTGAAATACGGTTTATTTGCGAGGGAATTGCCTTAGCAAAAATGGTGTAAAACTTATTCTTAAGAACATTCTCGAAAATTATTTAAGCCAAATCAGTTGATTATATTTGAGTTGAATAGGGGGGGTATTTTGGGGTGATAGGCTTGAGCTGTGCCGATAAAAGCAACGAAAGTGTGAATAAAAGCTAAGTGTAAATCGACTGTAAATCCGAGTACTCTACTAGGTTATTAGAGTTGCGAGGGCAAACTGGGGGAAGGAAAAGCCATTTTAGAAAATGGCTTTAACGGCATTAAACGCAGAGGTGAGTTTAAGGTAATTGCACGAAGGCAGCGGTTAGCTTTCGCACTAAGGGGAGCACCATCAATAGAGTCGGGAAGGCAACAACCCAAGAGATAAACCATGCGCTAAACCAGAGCTCAACAAATTGTGCTGATGCACCGACACCATTGAAGGTACTGATCCCAGATACAATACAACTCATTAAAATTGATAGAAAAAATGGCATAACAACCGTAGCGTATTTGGCGGGTAATTTGGGAGTACCAAAAATCGTACGGTTTTTATTAGGTACAGAATCTAAGCTGGACATGGGGGCCTCAATCGGATTTGCTCTGGCGAAAAAATGTATAGATTAGGTTTAATCATTAAAACCTTAAGCACAACGAATTTGTCATTTTAGAGACAAAGTGGCCTAAAAGCCATTGACGCTTAGCCATGATTCACAGCCTCATTAGGTAATCTCATGGTTTAGGAAGGGAGTCTAACTTAGCCTTAATCTTGCCAGTTAGTCACCCATAATTCCCCAGTGACATTGACCCAATGACCGCGGGAGATCGGAGAGGTGCCCAGTTCGTTATCGAAGGGCAGGGTAAGGCTCGATTGCAATAGATACACAGTATCATCGGGCGTTTGGGTGATCTCAACGATTTGCCCGGATGCCTCAAAGTGACAATTATGTTTAGGGAATTTCAGACTCTGGCGGTGTTCAATGATGTCGGTCTGCAGGTTTGCCTTGGCTAAGCGGCCGAAGAGTTCAACCTTAACCCACTGATTAACTGGAAAACGTTGTTTAGCCTGTTGATCGCTACCCTGATAATAAAACCACACCGGGGCACCATTATCACATTGGGCGGCCACTTCACCCTGAAACCCACAACCCCAAGGGGTGACGTCGAGAATATAGATTTGATACTGCATAAAAAGTCCATTTACCATAACAAAAGCGTCGATGTTATTTGCCCTATATTAACATTTATCTCGTAAAGGCATGAGACGTAGATCCTAATATAAGCCTTGGGTTTGACAGTTTTAAGATGCAGTTTGTTCTCAGCTCTACATGGTTTTTGCCGCGGCACTCAATACGATAAAAAAGGCCAAATCCGCAGATTTGGCCTTGAATGACTGTGTAATTCCGATGGGGGATTAGGTTGCCGCTTTCATGGCGCGGGTAAATTCACCTAAGGTAGACAGTAGTTTTGCTTCATCCTGTTGATGGGCTTCGATAATTTTCACCACGGCCGAGCCCGAAATCGCGCCCGCTGCGCCCGCCTTGATGGCGGCGCTCACTTGAGCAGGCTCGGCAATCCCAAAGCCTAATAGCGGTGGCGGCGCATTGAATGCTTGCAGCTTAGCTAAAATTTCTTCAACGGGCGTACCCGCCTTAGTGTCTGTGCCAGTGACACCGGCGCGGGACAATAGATAGGTATAGCCTTCGCCACTTTGGCTCACTTTTTCTAGGGTTTCGCTATCGGCATTGGGCGGCGCGATAAAAATCGGCGCGATACCGTGGGTCTTCGCGGCTTGAATAAAAGGCGCCGCTTCTTCCACTGGCACATCGGCGATAAGCACTGAGTCCACTCCCGCTTGCTGCGCTTTGGCATAAAAAGCATCGATGCCATTAGCGAATACGAGGTTCGCGTACAGCAATAATCCAATTGGCAATTCAGGGTATTTAGCGCGAATTTGCGCTAATAAGTTGAAGCACTGTGTTGGCGTTGTACCCGCGGCGAGGGCTCTGAGGTTCGCGCCTTGGATCACCGGGCCATCGGCCAGCGGATCGGAGAAGGGAAAGCCTAATTCCAATGCATCGGCACCATTTTGCACTAAGGTGTCGATAATTTTCAGTGACAGCTCAGGGCTTGGATCGCCCAAAGTAACAAAGGGCACAAAGGCGCCACAGCCTTCGGCTTTTAAACGGCTAAACGCGGCGTGATAACGGCCGCTTTGCTGAGGGATAGTTTGGGTTGCAGTGTTGCTCATCTTAGTTATTCCTCTTTACCGTTTAAAATGTCTGACACAGTGAAAATATCTTTATCGCCTCGGCCCGAGAGGTTAACGACCAAAATGGTTTCTTTGGTGCACTCTTTCGCTAGGCGCAGGGCATAGGCGAGGGCATGGGCCGATTCGAGCGCGGGGATAATCCCTTCGCTGCGAGCCAATAATTGGAAGGCTTCTAAGGCTTCATCATCGGTGGCCGATTCGTAGCGCGCACGGCCAATCGCGTTCAAATGGGCGTGCTGTGGGCCAACGGAGGGAAAGTCAAGGCCTGCCGAAATCGAGTAAGACTCTTCGATTTGGCCTTCACTGTCCTGCATCAAAGGCGCCTTCATACCAAAGAAAATCCCAGTTTTGCCATGTTTGAGCGGCGCACCGTGCATATGGGTATCGATGCCTTTACCTGCGGGTTCGACCCCAATCAGCTCGACACTGGTTTCCTCAATAAAGTCGGCAAACATACCAATGGCATTTGAGCCACCGCCGACACAGGCAATGACCGCATCGGGCAGACGACCTTCGCGCTCAAGTATTTGTTTTTTGGTTTCTTCACCAATAATACGTTGGAATTCACGCACTATGGTCGGGAAGGGGTGCGGCCCTGCGGCTGTGCCTAATAGATAGTGGGCTTTTTCGTAGCTGCCAGACCAGTCGCGCATCGCCTCGTTACAGGCATCTTTTAAGGTGGCTGAACCAGAGGTCACAGGGATAACCTCCGCGCCCATCAGCCGCATTCTAAATACGTTGGGAGATTGGCGGGCCACGTCTTTCGCGCCCATATACACTTTGCATTTTAACCCGAGCAGTGCACAGGCCAGAGCCGTGGCAACACCGTGTTGGCCTGCGCCGGTTTCGGCAATAATTTCCTTTTTACCCATACGTTTAGCCAATAATGCTTGGCCCAATACCTGGTTGGTTTTATGGGCGCCGCCATGGAGTAAATCTTCCCGCTTGAGGTAGATTTTCACCATAGGGTTAGGGCTTAAATTGCGGGTTAAGGTAAGCGCAGTAGGGCGACCCGCGTAGTTTTTTAGTAAGTCAGTAAACTCGGCTTGGAAGGACTCATCGGTTTGCGCTTCAACAAAGGCACTTTCGAGTTGCTTGAGGGCTGGGACTAAAATCTGTGGTACATACATACCACCGTATTCGCCGAAATAAGGGTTAAGCTTTAACTGTGACATACCTTGTTCCTTATCCTATTTATTTGTTTCGAGGGCGGTTTAGGTTAACGCCATCGAGTTTCAATTCTTGCTAGCCTGTACTTTGCACAGGTTTTTTATAAAAGTGGGTCTAGAGTCGTAATTGACTAAATGCCGCTTGGATTTTCTCTGCCGACTTAACGCCGGGAGCCGTTTCGAGGCCAGAGTTAAAATCTAAACCGTAAAATCCTTGAGCATTGGCTCGGGCGGCATTGTCAGCATTGAGGCCGCCCGCGAGCATGGCCTCGGCTTTATGGGCAATGGGGAGTTGCCAATCAAAGGCTTGCCCCGTGCCACCAAAACCTGCGTCATTCTTGCTATCAAAAAGATAACGCTGCACACCTCTTGGCATAGCAGCAAGCTCACCGCTTTGAGCATCGACACTGACCGCCTTCCAAATTTGAGTGTTCAGTCCGGCCTGTTGCAGCAATTGGCTTAGCTCGACAATTTCCAGTTCAGTCTCACTGCCATGCAGTTGCAACGCGGCTAAACCACATTCTTGGGCGATACTTGCCATGAGCTCAGGCGTGCTGTTTACAAATACGCCGACAAACTCAATGGCGGGCAAGTTAGCGGCGCGGTATTGCTGTACTAACTGTTTGGCGGCATCTTGGGTGAGCGCGCGCGGTGATTTTTCAGCAAAAATAAGTCCTGCATATACGGCGCCGGCAGTGGCCGCCGCTTCAATATCCTCAAGGCGGGTGAGGCCGCAGACTTTATTGTGACCGAAGATCAATTTCCGGCAGGCTAAATCAATGTCTTCTTCGGCCATAATCGAGCTACCGACTAAGAAGCCATCGACCAGTGGACTTAAGCGGCGCACTTGCTCGTTAGTGTAAATGCCCGATTCGCTGATCACCACGCGATCGCTGCCGATGTGCGGCGCAAGGGCTTCTGTGGTGGCTAAATCGGTACTTAAATCCCGTAAGTTACGGTTATTAATGCCAATAATAGGTGCATTCAAGACGATGGCGCGTTTCAGTTCTTCCTCATTGCTGACTTCGGTCAGCACATCGAGTTGATACTTGGCTGCCTCACTAGCAAGTTGCTGATATCGCTCATCATCGAGCACAGAAAGCATCAGCAGAATCGCATCGGCGCCCTGATGTGCCGCCAACTTGATTTGATATTCGTCTACAAAAAAGTCTTTACACAGAATCGGTTGGCTCACTTTTGCCCGTACACTCGGGATATAGTCCATGTCCCCTTGGAAAAATTGCTCGTCGGTTAATACCGAGATTCCTGCTGCATACTTGGTATAAATAGAAGCGATGGCTTCGACATCAAAGTCTTTACGGATTAAGCCTTTGGATGGACTGGCTTTTTTGCACTCTAAAATATAACTCGCCTTCGGGGCTTTTAAGGCAGCAAATAGACTACGGTCCGATATTTTGGGGGTTAAGCTGTCTTCAGGAAAACGCAACTTAAGGGCGGCGATATGGGCGGCCTTGGTATCGACGATACGGGTTAAAACGTTGGCTTTTGCGGTGCTAGTTTGCATGCTACCCCTTACATCCTGCGATGCTTGATTATCTTCCGAGCGATGCGCCTCGGGTTGTTTAACCTGTGCCATGGTCATTATTCCTGTGCTTCGCTGCTGACTTTAGCGAGTTGATTCAGTAATTCAAAGGCTTTGCCGCTTTTTATGGTATTGAGCGCAAGGGCGGTGCCAGCTTTGACTGAGTCTGACAGGCCACACAGATATAAGGCACAACCCGCATTGATGGCAACCGCATGGGTGTGGGCATCGCTGCCTTGCCCTTGCAAAATTGATTGAGTGATTTTGGCGTTTTGCGCAGGCTCGCCCCCTTCAAGTTCACTCATTTGGGCCTGCGGCACACCAAAATCCGTCGGCGTTAATTGATATTCAATAATCTCACCGTCTTTGAGTTCGGCGACTTGTGTGCTGCCATGGAGTGCCACTTCATCTAAACCACTGCCGTGCACCACCATGGCTCTTTGCGTGCCAAGGGCTTGCAGTACGCGTGCGATGGGTGTCACCAGCTCTGGGCTATAGACCCCAAGCAGCATAAATTCTGGGCGCGCTGGGTTAATCAATGGCCCTAACACATTGAATAAGGTGCGAGTTTTCAGCGCTTGGCGCACGGGCACCGCATGTTTGACACCGCCATGGTAATGGGGCGCAAACAGGAAGCATAGATTGAGTGATTCCAGGCAACGGCTCGCCAGCTCGGGTGACATGGTTAAATCGATGCCAAATTGGGCGAGTAAATCTGAGGAGCCCGATTTGCTCGAGACTGAGCGATTACCGTGTTTTGCCACTTTTGCACCAGCGGCAGCGGCAACAAAGGCGGCTGTGGTGGAAATATTGATGGTATTAAAGCCATCGCCACCGGTGCCGACGATATCGATAATCCCTTCAGTCCGCTTAGATGCGGGATAAGGGAAAGGCTTTGCCGCAGCGTGCATTGCATCGGCGGCGCCACTGATTTCGGCAATGGTTTCACCGCGAATTTTAAGCGCCATTAACATTGCTGCCATCACGGCCTCATTCATTTCACCTTGGATAAGGGTGCTAAAGAGGCTCGCGGTTTGATCGCGGGTTAATGCCTTACCCTGAAACAAGATATCGAGCAGGGGCTGGATTGATGTCGTACTCATTATTTAGCTCCTGCGGTATTGTGGGCGATGTCTTGAGTCAAAAAGCGTAGGGTTTGGGTTAACAATGTGCTGCCCAAGGTCGTTAAGATGGATTCTGGGTGAAACTGAAAACCGACCGCCCTGTGCTCGGCGTGCAAAATCGCCATTGGCATATCATCGGTAGTGGCAATAACATCAAGACAATCGGGTACTTTTGTGGCGACTAAGCTGTGGTAGCGGGCGACAGGTAAGGGCGAAGGTAAGTTAGCAAACACGCCTTCACCATTATGGAAGGTGGGGCTGGCTTTACCATGAACCACAAAAGGCGCGCGCTCTACTTTACCGCCGTAATATTCCACCATGGCTTGATGGCCTAAGCAGATCCCCAGCATAGGCACTTTGCCCGCGACTTTGTCGATCAGCGCCATCATGGAACCCGCTTCATGGGGCGCACCCGGGCCTGGCGATAAGACTAAGGCACTCGGTTCGGTTTCCGCTAACAGCTTGTCGGCAATATAGTCGGCGGCAATATCGTTACGGTAGATCACCACTTCACAGCCAAGGCTTCTAAATTGGTCGACTAAGTTGTAGGTAAAGGAGTCGAAGTTATCGAGTAAATAGAGTTTCATCTTGGGCTCCTTATCTTTGTTGTTCAGTCGTTGTCGCTTGATGGCTTTCATCCAAGCCTGCGCCCATCTTGATAGCTGAAATCACCGCCTGCGCCTTTTGGCGCGTTTCATCGGCTTCACTCTGTGGATCGGAATCAAACACCACGCCAGCACCCGCTTGGATATGGGCCACGCCGTTTTTCACAAAGGCGGAGCGGATAACGATACAGGTGTCCATATCCCCAAGGGCGTTGAGGTAACCCACGGCGCCGCCGTAACTGCCGCGGCGGGTCTTTTCTGCCTGACGCACTAATTGCGAGGCGCGCACTTTCGGGGCGCCAACTAGCGTGCCCATATTCATGCAGGCCTGATAGGCGTGGAGCGCATCCAAGTCTTGGCGTAGTTGACCTGTGACGCGGCTGACTAAGTGCATCACGTGGGAATAACGGTCGACTTTAAGTAACTCGGCCACTTTGCGACTGCCACTTTGGCTGATTCGAGCGATATCGTTACGGGCTAAATCGACCAACATTAAGTGCTCGGAGAGCTCTTTTTTATCCAAACGCAATTCGAGTTCGATACGGCTATCGAGGTCGAAATCAATCTCGCCGCTTGAGGTTTTGCCGCGTTTACGGGTGCCTGCAATCGGGTAGACTTCGACCTGATTATTGCTGGCTTCATATTTCAGCGCGCTCTCGGGCGAGGCGCCAAACAGGGTGAAGTCATGGCCCCTGAAATAAAACATATAGGGGCTGGGGTTGGTTAATCGCAGCGCGCGGTAAGCTCCCAAGGTATTGGGGCAGGGCAGGCTAAAGCTGCGTGAAGGCACGACTTGGAAGATATCCCCGGCAATAATGTGTTCTTTTAAATCGATAACGGTTTGCTTGAAGTCCTCATCACTGACATTCACTAGCTCTGTGGCCATTATGCCAACGAGGGCGGGCGCAGGCGTTGCACTCCTGGCTAAGGCTTCACATTGGGCGCGGATATTCTCTGCTCGCTCGGCTAAGGCTTGGGTCACCTCGGAATGTTGTTCTGTGCCGTCACTGAAGTTGTGGGTGATAATTTCTGCTTGTTTTTGCTTGTGATCGATAAGAATTAAGGTTTCGGCGAGATAAAATAAATAATCAGGACAATCATTTGCACCATTTGGCGCTTCAGGCAGTGGCTCGACGGTATCAATCAAATCGTAGGAGATCACGCCACCTAAAAATAAGTCTTCGAATGCCGGTGTCTGACCACAGTCGATATGCTTTACAAACAAGCGCAAACCATCGAGTGGCGAGGTGGATTTTAAGCGCGCATCTTCATCCTTAAGCTCAGTGTCCTTTTGCAGCGTGACCACTAAGTTGTGACCATCGCGTTGGCATAGAGTTTGGCTTGAACGAGCAGTAAAAAATTGCTCAATGGGGGCGAGTAAACTGACGCCATTGTTACTCAGTGCGCTAAAGCGTAAACGATAGCCATCGCAGCGGATCATCAGCGCTGCATGGGTCATCACCATGCTCTTAAGATTTTCCTTGCTGTCGATTTCTGCCGATTCTAACAACATGGTATGGGGCGCATCTTGGGTGATGTGCTGGTACAGACGCAGTGGGTCGCTATGGTATGCCAGCGTCGCCTTGAGCGTATGCGAACGTGCGAATGTCTGTTGAGACGAGGCAAAATTTTCGCCATCGACTTGGGTAACCTGATTAAATGTCTTTAGGGTCATGCTTATCTCGCTTTTTATCCGTTTACCGCGTTGCAGACATTTTTCGCACCAACAAAAAAGCCCGCATTTCTGCGGGCTTTTTTGTTGATTCTGTTACTTTCAAATGAGCACAGAGCTTCACACCACCCGCTAAGTTGGGAAGTGCCACCACCAAATGATGTTGAAAGAAGCGTTAATCTGAGTCATTCAAAAGGGTCTCAATAATTCGTTAGTTGAGCTATAGAAAACATGAGCCTGAGGCGAAAGTCAATTGAATATTTTTCAAAATGATGGATTAACGTCGCTAAATCACTGTACCAAATGCCATTCCTACTCGATAAAGTGTGAGATAAATGCACATTTCATCTTAAATTCACGTACAATAACGGCATGAATACTCAAAGCATATTGGCTGACTTACACAGTCACACGACCGCATCCGACGGTCATCTCACGCCGTCCGAGCTGGTCGCCAGAGCCCTTGAAAAGGGCGTGCAGTTATTTGCGATTACGGATCATGATACGGTTGCAGGCTTAAGTGAAGCCCGCGCCTTCAATCAAGCGCAGGCTGAACCGTTAAAACTGATTTCTGGGGTTGAGATTTCAACCCGTTGGAATAGTTACGATATTCACATTGTGGCGCTCAACTTTGATGAGACCCATACCGAGTTGTTAGGCTTTTTAGCACATCAGCGTGAGTTGCGTGAGCAGCGCGCCGAAGAAATCGGCCATCGCTTGGCTAAAGCCGGGATTGAAGGCGCCTATGAGGGCGCAAAAGAGATTGCGGCAGGCGCAGCCATAAGCCGTGGTCACTATGCACGCTGGCTTGCCGATAATGGCCACGCGGTGGATATGCCAAGTGTGTTTAAACGCTATTTAGCTCGCGGTAAAACTGGCTATGTGCCCAATAACTGGGGCGATATGGCCAGCGCGATTAAGGTGATCCACAATGCGGGCGGCCTTGCGGTATTGGCCCATCCGAGCGGTTATAAGTTGTCGGCCAAATGGTTAAAGCGTTTAGTGCGAGAATTTAAAGAAGCAGGCGGGGATGCCATGGAAGTGGTGCTCGGCCAACAAACGGTGGACGATAGGGCCAATTTAGTGGCACTGAGTGTCCAAAATCAGTTGCTTGCATCGATAGGGAGTGATTTTCACTTTCCAAGCAATTGGATTGAACTAGGTAAAAATCTCTACCAGCCTCAAGGTATTGATTGGGTCTGGCAGTCGGGATCTTGGGTGGAACGACCATGAGTCAGTTTTTTTATGTACACGAAGTAAATCCACAGGCGCGTTTGATTAGTCAAGCCGTGGCTGTGCTTAAGTCCGGCGGTGTGATTGTATATCCAACCGATTCGGGCTATGCCCTCGGTTGTATGATTGGCGAAAAAGATGCGATGACGCGCATTACCCGCATTCGTCAAATCGAACACGATCATAATTTCTCCTTGATGTGCCGCGACTTATCTGAGTTAGCGACCTATGCCAAGGTGGATAATCAGGCCTACCGCATCTTAAAAAGCTGCACGCCTGGACCTTACACTTTCATCTTTAAGGCGAGCAAGGAAGTGCCCCGTCGTCTGCAAAATGATAAGAAGAAAACTATAGGTATCCGCGTGCCTGACAATGTGATTGCCTTAGCGTTGCTTGAGGCGTTAGATGCGCCGCTGATGTCGACCAGTTTGGTGATGCCAAATAGTGATTTTGCTGAATCGGATCCTGAGCACATTCGCGATCTGTTAGAGCATCAAGTGGATGTGATTATTCACGGTGGCTACTTAGGTGAGAAACCGACCACAGTCATCGATATGTCGGAAGATGGTTTCGAAGTGCTGCGTGAAGGCGCGGGTGATGTTACCCCCTTTCTCTAACCGCGATTTATCCTAAGAGATTAAGGCGATAAAACCATCATTTGACAGTATTATCGCCGCTCAATTGCGGGTATAATCGCGCGTTTGGCGTGGGGGCGCTTGCATAGCGAGCTTAAACCGCGCTCATTATGGGTTCGAGTTAGTCATCTACAACCGTTTAAAAACGATTGTTTTACATGGGGATAGCGGATGCAGGGCACGCAACAAAGTTTACCCTTAGCCGTTGTTCGCGGTCAGGCGATGACCGAAATGCCGCAGGATTTGTTTATTCCACCTGAGGCGTTAGAAGTGTTCTTGGAGTCCTTCGAAGGGCCGCTCGACTTACTTTTGTATTTGATCCGTAAGCAAAAATTAGATGTTGTCGATTTACCCATTTCGCAGATCACCGCGCAATATCTAGAATATATCGCGATGCTCACTCAGGCGCGTATCGAACTGGCCTCGGATTATTTGGTCATGGCGGCAACACTGGCTGAGATTAAATCCCGTCTACTGCTGCCGCGTATGGTGGCGGAAGATGAAGTGGAGGAAGATCCACGGGCCCAGTTGATCCGTCAATTGAAGGCTTATGAGGTAATCAAAGAAGCCTCGCAAAAAATTGATGATTTACCTCGGCTTGAACGCGATGTGTTTCAAGCAACCGCGGCACCTTCACCGAATATCAAACCTTTGGTGATCCCGCCTGATGTATCGTTATTTGAAATCGCCCGCGCCTTTGGCGAGGTGCTCAAACGTATCGATGCCAACGAAGATCATCATGTTAAGCGTGAACAGTTATCGACCCGCGAGCGCATGAGCCAAATTTTAGCCATGCTTAATAGCGAGACGTTTACGCCCTTTGAGCGTTTATTTAGCGTCGAAGAAGGCCGCGCCGGTGTGGTGGTGACCTTTTTAGCGCTGATGGAATTGGTCAAAGAATTATTAGTGGAATTGTACCAAACAGAGCCGTTTTCAACTATTTACGTAAAGGCCTATTAATTGATGCAGATAAATCCAATTCAATTAAAACAGCTTATTGAAGCGAGTCTGTTTGTATTGGGGAAACCCTTGTCTGTGAAAATGTTGAAAGAAACCGTGTTGGCGGATTTCAGTGTTTCCAGAGACAAAATAAAAGCCGCATTGGAAGAGTTGCAGCAGGATTATCAGGAACGGGGTGTTCAACTTGTGAAAGTGGCTGGGGGTTATCGCTTCCAGACCTTGGAAGTTCTGAGTCCTTTTTTGCAACCCCTGTGGCAGGAAAAAGCACCTAAGTATTCGCGGGCAACATTAGAGACCTTGGCGGTGATCGCCTATCGTCAACCCGTGACCCGTGGCGATATTGAGCAGGTGCGTGGTGTGGCCATTAGTAGCCATATCATTAAAAGTTTGTCAGATAGACATTGGATTAAAGTCGTTGGCCATAAAGAAGTCCCGGGGCGACCGGCACTCTACGCCACGACCTTAGAATTTTTAGCCTATTTTGGCTTAGATACCCTAGCGGATTTACCTGCGCTTACGGATACTGAGTCATTGCAGGCGGTATTTTCAGGTTTGAAAGTAACGCCTGAACAGTCAGAAGAGCAAGATACTAATGAGTGAAAAATTGCAGAAAGTCTTGGCCCGTGCAGGCCATGGCTCCCGTCGTGAGATGGAGGCATGGATTGCTGCAGGCCGAGTTAGTATTGATGGCGTGATTGCCAATCTTGGTGATCGTATCGAAGCCGATGCGAAGGTTCGCATCGATGGTAGGGCCGTATCGCTTAAGTCCGCCGACGATGTGATTTGCCGCGTACTCGCCTATCACAAACCCGAAGGTGAGATTTGTAGCCGTAAAGACCCTGAAGGTCGTCCAACCGTGTTTGACCGTTTGCCGAAAGTGCGTGACTCCCGTTGGGTTGCGGTAGGCCGTCTGGATATCAACACTTCAGGCTTATTGCTGTTTACCTCCGATGGTGAATTAGCAAACCGCTTGATGCACCCGTCTAACGAAGTTGAACGTGAATACGCGGTACGTACCTTTGGCGAAGTGCCTGAGGCTGCGGTACAACGTCTGCGTACCGGCGTAATGTTAGAAGACGGCATGGCGCAGTTCGATGCCATTAAAGCCGCAGGCGGCGAGGGCATGAACCAATGGTGGCACGTTTGTTTACGTGAAGGTCGTAACCGCGAAGTGCGCCGTTTATGGGAATCACAAGAGGTGCAAGTCAGCCGTCTTATCCGTGTGCGTTACGGCATGGTGGAATTGCCTAAATCTCTGCCTCGTGGTGGCTGGGTTGAATTGCCCATTGAGCAAGTTAACTACCTGCGCCAATTAGCGGGTCTTGAACCTGAAACTCGTACTATGCTGGCGGCCGATAAACACAGTGTGGCCCGTGCTCAGGTGAAGAGCGCTAAAATTCGCCGCGCAGTACGCAAGCATAAAGTGACCGCGACGCCTAAGGCTAAGCCAACACGTCAGCGCAGTTAATATCATTCGAGTGATGTTAATTCTCTCTGTAAAAAGGCCGCTTGCGGCCTTTTTTGCTTTCTGTGGCCAGTGGTTATGCTATAACAAGCCTAAAGATGACGAGGAGATGAACCATGGAGTTAATATCGGTTAAGCGAATTTGGGATCAAGGTGAACATAATGCCTTTACCGATCTCGTCTTATTTCAGGGCGCATTATTCTGTGTGTTTAGGGAAGGTTCTGCCCATGTTTCACCCGATGGCGCCTTGCGGGTTCTCCGTTCTCAAGATGCTGGTGGGACGTGGCAAAGTGTGTCGCTACTGACTTCTACTCAAGCGGATTTGCGCGATGGCAAGTTAATTGAATTTCGAGGGGAGTTGTTGCTATTAGGTGGTGGTGCCCATCACGATAAATCAGGTTTACAGTCCTATCTTTGGCGCTCAAAGGATGGCATGCATTGGTCTGAAGCACAGGTGGTCGCTGATAAAGGCTATTGGTTATGGCGCTTAACTGAGCATCAAGATGCACTTTATGGCGTGGGGTATCGAGCGGGGCCTGATGGGGATACTCGTCTCTATAAAAGTGATGATGGACAGCAGTTCAAGTCTTGGATGTCAGTGTTTAATAATCAAGGCTATGTAAATGAAAGCTCGCTCGTATTTCACCAAGGGAGTTGTTTTTGTTTATTAAGGCGTGATCCCGTGTGGAGTGACGAGTTTTTAGGTTTACTGGGTCACAGCTTACCACCTTTCAATCAATGGACTTGGCAAACTCTTGATAAACGTATTGGTGGGCCAGTAATGTTCGTTTATCAATCTCGTTTGATGGCGGTTGTGCGTCTTTATGAAGGGAACATTCGCACAGCACTTATTGAGATAAATAAAGAGACGAGCGCTATTCATGAGTGGCTCACGTTACCTTCGCAGGGAGATACCAGTTATGCTGGCATTGTGCTGGAAGGGGATGATCTCTACGTTAGTTATTATTCAAGCCATGAAATGATACTAGCTCCAGATAACAGCCAGGTCCAAATTGAAGAGATACCAGAGAAATCTAAAACGATGATTTACTTTGCTAAAATTAGACTGAGTAATTGAGTAAAAGTAAAGGGAACCATTAGGTTCCCTTTACTTTTATACCGCAGCGTTTAGTGAGTCTTGCTTACTGGGCATTAAATTGCTGGCCGTTAATTTCGCTAGAATCTTGCCCCATTAAATATAGGTAAGTTGGCATAATTTCTTCGGCTGTTTTTAAATCTAATGGATTTTCGGCAGGGTATGCTTTAGCACGCATTTCGGTGCGAGTTGCACCAGGATTTATACTGTTAACGCGTACAGTTGTGCCATCGCATTCGTGGGCGAGCACTTGCATCATGCCTTCGGTAGCAAATTTAGAGAAGGCATAGGGGCCCCAGTAGGCTCGGCCCTGACGGCCAACACTACTTGAAGTAAAAATAATCGAGGCGCTTGGAGCTTGGCGTAGTACTGGCAGCAATGCCTTGGTTAGCATCACTTGTGCGGTGACATTGACTTTAAGTACATCTTCGAGTGATGGAATATCGATGTGTTCAAATGGACCTAGGGCGCCGAGTAAACTGGCATTATGCAGTAAACCATCTAAGTGACCAAACTGCTCGCTAATGGTTTCGGCCATATCGCGGTAGTTTTGCTCGGTCGCGCCTTTTAAATCCAACGGTACAATGGCTGGCGTTGGGTAACCCGCCTGTTCGATAACATCGTATACGGCTTCGAGTTTTTTGACAGTTTTACCGAGTAAAATCACGGTGGCGCCGTGTTTGGCAAATTCGATAGCTGCCGCGCGACCGATACCTGCACCCGCGCCTGTCACCAGTATGGTTTTACCTTGGAGTAAATCTTTTGCTGCTTGATATTCCAACATGAGCCTTTTATTCCTCTTGGCGAAAATGCCCGCCACTTCTAGAGTCGCCGAATTGCTAAACGCATGTTTCAAACAAATGAATGAAACTTTGTTATAAATAGCTAAAATGTTTGTGACAAACTTGTGGCTAACTCAATATTTTTACGTTAACTTGAAATGAGTTAGGGGCTAACATAAGCCCTATTAGTCACAGCTTTTGTGCTATTGTGACTAATTTCTTGGGGAAAACAAAACTATTACAACAAGATTTGGGGAAAAAAAATGAAAAGACTCATTTTGTGTGTTGCGATTGCATCAGCACTGGGCCTCACAGGATGTGGCGAGGACAGTTATAACGAACTCAAGGATAAGACAGAGCCGCTCATCCCTGAATCCCGTATGGTGTTCGACCCAGCGACTTCTAAAGTGCCCTTGCCTAATGACTTACTATTTAGCGGTACTACCGATGGCACTTTATCCATTCCTGGCGAAAGCTCTGGCAATTATATCGATCCGCAAATTGCACTGGGTGCATTAGATGGCTGGTCAACAACCTCACCCATTTCAATTGATATCGATTTAGCAAAAGACCATGATGGCACTCAACTGACACTAATGGCGGCATCGGTTGCCCAGCCGGGAGCGGTGAGAATGTTTGAGGCGACCGTGGGCGGCGCCTTGTCCTCTGATCCTGAATGTAAAGCTAAACCGTCAGTATCCGCCTGTAAAGTGGGTGCTGAATTGCAATTTGGTGTCGATTTTGTCTCATCGGCATCGGGTAACAAAGTTGTCATTGTTCCACTTAAACCGCTTAAAGCCGGCCAGTCTTATATCTATGCGACAACCAAATTAATCCAAGACTCAGAGGGACGTGCGATTGCTCCTTCAACGACTTATGGTACGTTGAAGATGGATATCAATACCTTGCCTCTAGAAACGCCTGACCAATTGATGTTACAAACCTTGGTCAACAGCTACGAGAAAGGGATTGCCGCAGCGCACAATGTTGATACCTCAACCATTACCTACTCAGGCTTGTTTACTACTCAGTCTGTTGCCAATGTTTATGAAATTACAAAACTCTTGATGGCACAGGGTGCACCTTATGCCCCAAGTTTCGCGCAAATGCCAACGCCAGCAGGTTATACAGTAGCTCAGGCGGCTGGTTTAACGCCTGCAGATGGCGCGGCTTATGTGGTGTCTAACTTAGCCGATGTCTATACCGCTAAGATCAAACTGCCTATCTACGGTGATTGCTCTTCGGTAAGTTGCTTGTCATCGGCAGGTCAGCCGCTGATCAATGGCCGCTGGAAAGCCCAAGGCGATAGCCCTGTATCGGTGTTATTGGCGCTGCAAGCCGGTACCTTAAGTCAAACCAACTTCGGTATGCAGGCAGTAGCAAATGGGATTGCTAACCCTGCCGATGCGTTAGCGAATCCGACCTTAATGGCGGGCAAAACTTGGTTATTAGACGATGGTACACCAGCGGATAAAACCAAGCATTTAACTAAGTTTAACCCCATCCCTGCGATTAAAGGTTACGAAACAGTACCTGTACTGATTTCTATGCCAAATGCAACTAAACTCGCTGCCTTCTATCAGCAACAAGGTTTAACCTTTACTCCACCGACTGCAGGCTGGCCAACGACGATTGCGCTGCATGGTTTAGGCGGCGGTAAGGAAATGTCATTAGCCTATGCGGGCAGCTATGCCGCTATGGGCGTGGCAACAGTGGCCATCGATATGCCTTTACACGGCGCCCGTTCGTTTGATGCCAATGGTGATGGCATCTACGAAGTATCGGCGACCGATCCTTCCTTTGGTAACGTGATTGGTACACCAGATGCCTTTAAAAATGGTAATCCACTGGTCTTCGTGAATATTTCAAGCACACTATCAGTGCGGGATAATTTCCGTCAGGCCACTATGGATCACCTTGGCGTGCGTTTAGCCTTAACGGGTTTAGCGCAGGGACTTGCGCAGGCAGGTCAACCACAAGTGTTTGATGTTTCTAAGATTAGTGCACAGGGCTTAAGTTTAGGTGCGATAGTCGGTACCGACTTTGCCACTTATGCTAGCACGGGCATGAAAAATCCAACCACAGGCGAAGCGCTACCTAACCCTTATGCCATCAATGCTGTTTCTCTTGCAGCTCCAGCGGGTGGTTTAGCGGGCGCCTTTGCGGGGTCAGCAACTTTTGGCCCAGTTCTGTTTAGCAATGTGACTGCTTCATCGACGTTCCAAGCGTTGGTGGATAAAGCCAATACTGCGGGATACGAGCCTGGCAGCCCAGAATATGCGGCATTAGTACAAGCGGTGTACGCGCAGTTTATTCCAACCTTTGCCTTTGCGGTGCAAACGGCGGTGGACTCGGCGGATCCGGTTAACCATGCAGGCATGTTGAAAGCAACAAAATTACCCGTACACTTAATCGAAATCGCAGGTGATGGTAACGGCAACTTAGCTGACCAAGTATTACCAAATCGTGTCGATAACTTCCCACTCTCAGGCACTGAGCCACTGATCTCTGCTATGGGCTTACCTTGTGTGGATGCAACCACCAAAGGTTCTGGTGCGGTGCGTTTTGCTAAGGGTCACCATAGCTCGATTGTAGACCCAAGCGAGAAGAGTTCTACGGATGGTATGGCCGCCGCGGCGACGGTTGAGATGCAGACTCAAGTGGCGACTTATGCTTCTACCGCTGGTAAAGGTGAAGCGACTATTTTCGTCACCGATCCGAGCGTGATTGCGACCTGTTCTAACTAGTCGCGTGTAAAATCCTAAAAACCCAGCCTTTGCTTAATGCCACTCGCTTAAGAGCGAGTGGCATTTTTACTTGGATATTTCACCGTTTTCTTGAGCACCACACGCGGGTAGCTGGGCCGCTTCCTCTTCGGGGGTAAAATCAACCTTTTGCCATTTTCCCTCAGTCGTTTTAAGTGCTGTGGGATCGCTCCAGGACTCCCTCTGTCGCTCCAACCAAACTCATCCTGGATTAAAAACAGGGCATTAATGAAACTTATTCTCTGTGGCTCAACTTGATGCTGCACTGCCATGGCAGCCATCTCTAGCCGAACAATATTGTAGGTCGTCAAGATCCCCCATCATTCTTGATACACCCCATCCTTCTTCTTACTGCGCAGGACAGGTTTATTTTCCAGTTGATATTGCTTCAGCTCACCATAACCCCTCTCTATCTCCCATCGCTGCCAATACACCTTGAGCAAATCGTTCACTGGATAAGTGTCGGGACATAGGCAGGACGTGATAAACCCTTTGATATCACCTTTGGGTGATGGNATAAGGATAAGGCGGGCTTGCCAGCNCTCCCCCAGATAAGGCGCTTGTTGTTTAGCTTGGGGTGATACCGGCATCTCAACCAGATGGTCATACTCTGAGAATGACTCGATAATGCTATAGCGGGTCTTAGACTTTATCGGGGTTAACCAATGGGTGTTAGTCCCGCTTCCTTGCCAGCTGATGAGCAATTCGGCAGACATAAACCCACGGTCAAACAACGTGAGCGAATGCTCGGGAGCTGAGCCAACCAATTGCTGTGCGTAGTGAATTTCACNGTGGGTAACAGGCCCGAAAACCGCATCAGAAAGTCAGTGGCTGCGAGTAGACATTAAGGTGACAGCCAGCACAGAAGGAAAAGAAGCCGTGCTTTGTGCAAAGCCAAAGTGATGGTTTTCTTCAGTGTTATGCGTCTTAAAATACGTCCCATCAACACTGAGCAATTTCAATCCNGCTATCTCATCAAATTCACACTGTGTTTCCCACTGTGCAGCGGTTGTTTTGA
This sequence comes from Shewanella decolorationis, assembly GCF_004354305.1. NCBI lineage: Bacteria > Pseudomonadati > Pseudomonadota > Gammaproteobacteria > Alteromonadales > Shewanellaceae > Shewanella > Shewanella decolorationis. The sequence goes on from NZ_CP037898.1 coordinate 1,559,942, forward strand.
ACAGATAACGCATGGGCTCTGAACCCAACTTTTCTTTGGCTTTGATGATACTACTGGTCGCCAGTGGCGGGAGCTCCCCCTTGGCNTCGGGAAAGGCCAGTGAGAGCGTATCACAGACTTGCTGAATCGAGCGGTTACGCATCAAACCAATGCCTAGAACCAACCAAACAGCTTGCTCTGCAGGGAAACGACGGGTTCGAAGTGATGCCCTGCCAGTTTGTTGCACAGCCTCAGCCACCCAATCCATGGGAACATGTTTGGCGAATACATCAATATCCTGCGATTGGCAAAATTCAGCAGTAACAAGTAGCTCTTTAGAAAATTCAGACATAAAAAAATCAGCCGCAACTTAGGTTGCGGCTGATTATGAAGCCCTTGAAAGATCGTTCAACTATTTAAAACGATCTGTATTATGCACTTGCATGGCTTTTTTATTTTCAGCAAATTAAGCCATATTTAAGGTTTAGCTGAATCGGATTTTTTGTTAGTATGCGCGGCTATTTTGCAAACACAAATCATTAACAGAGGTTTCATGTTCGATCTTTTTCGCCACAAAACATCTAGTCACAAAGCCGATATTCTCTCGGGGCTGACGGTCGCACTTGCGCTTATCCCAGAAGCCGTTGCCTTTGCCTTTGTCGCCAATGTCGAACCTATGGTCGGCCTCTATGCGGCATTTATTATGGGATTGGTTACCGCACTGATTGGCGGCCGCCCAGGCATGATTTCGGGCGCGACGGGGGCCATGGCCGTGGTTATGGTGTCCTTAGTGGTTGAGCATGGCGTGCAATACTTATTTGCCGCTGTGGTGCTGGCGGGGTTAATCCAAATCAGCGCAGGGATATTTAAACTGGGTAAATTTATCCGCATTGTGCCCTATCCTGTAATGATAGGTTTTGTGAACGGCCTCGCCATTGTGATTTTCTTGGCTCAGCTCGGGCAATTTAAAGTCAAAGATGCCGCGGGGGAATTGGTCTGGTTACCGCAAGAGCCTTTGATGCTGATGTTAGTATTAGTCTCGCTGACCATGGCAATTATTTACTTTTTACCCAAACTGACTACTGCGGTCCCCTCATCCTTAGTTGCGATTCTAAGCGTGACCGCTATCGTAGTGGCTTTAGACTTAGACACCCGTAATGTGTTGGATTTTCTTAAAACCATGAGTGGCGATGAGCATGCAACCATCGCAGGTTCACTCCCAAGCTTTGCTGTTCCACAGGTGCCGTTTAACCTTGAGACGCTCTATATCATTCTGCCCTATTCCTTTATTTTAGCCGCCGTCGGATTAATCGAATCCCTGTTAACCTTAACGGTTATCGATGAAATGACCAATACCCGCGGACGCAGCAATAAAGAATGTATAGGCCAAGGCGTGGGCAATATCACTAGCGGCTTTTTTGGGGCCATGGGCGGCTGCGCTATGATTGGTCAATCGATGATTAACATTAACTCGGGTGGCCGTGGCAGATTATCCGGAATTACCGCGGCTATCGGTTTACTGACCTTTATTCTGTTTGGCGCATCTTTTATCGAAATCATTCCGCTTGCCGCTTTGGTTGGGGTGATGTTTATCGTGGTGCTTGGCACATTCGAATGGGCAAGCTTTAAGTTTATGGGCAAAGTCCCTAAAAATGATGCTTTTGTTATCGTGCTCGTGACCACAGTGACCGTTTTTACCGATCTCGCCTTTGCCGTCTTTGTCGGTGTAGTGGTATCAGCGCTTGTGTTCGCATGGCAACATGCCAAGCACATCAGTGTGAAAGTGACCTCAAATAGTCTGGGATGGAAAGTCTATGAGCTAAACGGCCCTCTGTTTTTTGGTTCAGTGGCCAGCTTCCTCGAACTCTTCGATGCCTCGCAGGATCCCCAAGATGTTATCATCGACTTTAAACATTCACGTGTAGCCGATCACTCGGCGCTAGAAGCCATAGATACGCTTGCCGAACGTTATGTCGCACTAGGGAAAAAACTACATTTGGTGCATTTAAGTGCCGACTGCAAGGCCTTACTTCACAAAGCAGGCGATCTGGTTGAAGTGAATTTGCTAGACGATCCCCACTATAAAGTCGCTGACGATAAGCTAGATTCTTAAATAAGCACCTAATAAGGCGCAATAACTGCTAACCCACGGTCTGAAGGTTAACTTCGCTAAAAGAGCGTGGGTTTATTTTTGCTGGCAAAACAAGACTTAATATGTATCGATACCTGATACCTTAACAATCAAACTCAACTTTCAGTACTCAACTTTGGCTAGATAAATAGGCTCCAAAACAGAGGAAAGGAGGTTAAGAGGTTAAGAGGTTAAGAGGTTAAGAGGTTAAGAGGTTAAGAGGTTAAGAGGTTAAGAGGTTAAGAGGTTAAGAGGTTAAGAGGTTAAGAGGTTAAGAGGTTAAGAGGTTAAGAGGTTAAGAGGTTAAGAGGTTAAGAGGTTAAGAGGTTAAGAAAGAATACAGCCTAATCTACTCACAGATATACAAGGCAAGAGTATAGAAACTTAAAAGCGACACAAATAAAAAGAGCCATGGTATAAACCATAGCTCTTAAATCCCTTGCTATCAGTGCTTAGGCTAACAGCACTGAAAATTAACCGATTACGGTTACGTTTTCAGCTTGAGGACCTTTTTGACCTTGAGTCACAGTGAAAGACACTTTTTGACCTTCGTCAAGAGTTTTGAAACCGTCAGAGTTGATTGCACGGAAGTGTACGAATACGTCTGGACCAGATTCTTGCTCGATGAAGCCGAAACCTTTGTCAGAGTTGAACCACTTAACAACACCAGTAACTTGAGACATGATATAAATCCTGTAAATAAAAAATTAAAGCCTTAACGGCGGTGGAGCTGGAAAATGCCGGTATTACTTATGTTTACAGGACGAACTGGTCGTATTGAACACATAAATATAAGCCCAACCTTCAAGCTAGTAAGACTATAAACCATTCTAAAGATAAGTCAACATACTGCGACACTTTGAAAAATTTATTTAAACCAAGCCCATCTCAGGTTTTGCCACCGGCTCGCAGAACAGCATGTTCTGACGGCGTAAGCATCGACAGTTAAGCATTTTAAATAATTTATTTCAATAGCTTAAAATCAACCTCTAGACTGAAATGCGATGTACTTCAATCTGAAAGTCTAATTCGCAGCTTAATCCGCTCTGTGCAAATGTGTGCTTTTGTTCGGCCGTAAACTTCCAAGCGTAGGGGGTCATTTCCAGAAAATGGCTAATATCTTGGCTATTATTTAGCTCAAGTTGTGACATAAGGCGCTCTTGGTGTAAACATTCGAACCCCGCAATCTTGGCATCGGACGCGGGATGCAATCTCGGTTCGGCATAAATTTGCTGTTTCAGCGCAAAATGATGTAAAGGCCCAGGCGATACTGTGATCAAAATGCCATTGGGCGCCATGACCCGCTGTAACTCTTCCACCTTCGATGGCGCATAAATACGAATCGCTAAATCGATACAATGCGATGGAATGGGCATTTCGTAGGCGCTCGCCACACAAAAGCTGAGATTCGGGTACCGTTTAGCCGCATATTTTATCGCCGATTTGGAGATATCCACGCCCTGTAACTGGCAAGGATGCTCGGCGACAAGCGTATTGTACAAACGATGGCTGTAATACCCCTCACCACAGCCGATATCGAGGATCTGCTGCGCCTCGCTGGAATACTCAAGTGCCAACGCATTCACTCTGTCACTCAAACTTTGATAGTAACCCGCAGTTAAAAACTCCCTGCGGGCTAACATCATCTGTTGATTGTCGCCAGGATCTTTGGAATTTTTCTTCTGCACGGGAAGCAGATTCACATAGCCTTCTTTGGCCATGTCGAACTTGTGTGCCTGCGGGCATCCCCAGGTTCGTTCAGTCAAGGTGAGCGGTAAGGCACACAAAGGACATATATATTGCATTGGTTAACTCTATAAATGATTGGAATGGCTGGCTTATGCCTCATCTTCCATGAGTCGCTCCACCATTTGCAGTAATTCTGGGGAGGCGAGCAGCTCAAAACATTCGAGCTTCCTTAAGGCTTTATCGATATTTAAACCGTCATTGGCCGCACGGCTAAAATTAGGTCGTTCGAACATATGAGTATAAGTGCGAAATAACCATTGGCGTTTTTGTTGCAGTAAGGGATCAAGTCGCACCGCCTCTTCGGCTAACCCCGTATGACAATGCCCCAACTCTCCCCGTAAAAACGCTTGTAGCTCGAGCCGAACTTGTTCTATTTCAGTCAAGCATACGGCCAAGGATTCAGCGGTAGCATTATAGTCATATTCCCGCGCTAATATCGCTTTCGCCATCATCAACACTTTGGGCTCATGCAAACCTCGGCCATCGGATTCGAGTGTGACGAGCTCAAACTTCGATGCTGCTTGCAGTGACACACTGATCCCAGCCTGCGCATCGACTTTAATCACAATACCCGCCCGCAGTTCCTGCGCGCAAAATTTGGGTGCTGTGCCTAGACGATGGTAAAGCCGAACTCCTTGCCCCAAGCGTCTTGACGTTGATGAAGCACAACCTGTCGCTTCTACTATCTCGGCATTGAGTTTGAGTCCTAAGATAGGCTGAAAGCGGACGGCAATCTGCGGCTGCGGTGTTTCAGACACCACAATCAACTCGAGCAATGGTCCCCCCATCGCCTCAAGCACAATAAAATCACTGATATTGCTGGGCAAGGTTAAGGTCAGCGTCGAGCTCTGCCCAACGTCGAGTACCATAGGTTCATTAAGATATTGATGATGCATAAGACTCATTCCCTGTTCTAAGGGGAATTGTAACTGCCAACCGAGGTAAAGATCACCTCTTAAGCGCTTATCTTTTCAATATAATTTCTCAATCTCTGTTTTTGCTAATGAATATTGCAGTGAGTTTAAGTGTTAAGATGCTATCATTCGATAAAACCGTCATTTGATTGAAATTATGTATACAGCATCTCAGCCAAGTATTTTTTGGCACGATTATGAAACAATGATTTTAATCACTTTGTTTTAAAAGGAATTATTAATCATCACTAATTAATCATGTACACGCACATGTACACACATCTAAATGCTGTTACGCTTCTAACTTTGTACAGATACCCTCTAAAGTTACCCTTAAATTGACACAAACTAACATTAAAAACTGTGATAATTTAATGTTTGATTGGTCTGCAATTAATCGATAATTGCCTAATTAATGATTAGAAATTTTTTTCGAGAGGATTTTATGAAACGTTTAGCGCTGATGGCTTTAATGGTTTCACTCGCAGGATGCGGCGGTGGTGGCGGTGATGATGACGTGGGTGCAGATATCAAAAATTTGATCTCTAGCACGAATGCGATTGACGGGAAAACGGTTAGACCAAGTGACGCAGATTTACCACTGGTGATCGCTGTTGAGTCACACTCTGCCGATATCGACAAAATCTTATTGTCATTAGAGCGTATCGAGCAAGTAGCCGGCTATCAGATCATTCGATATTCTAACGGCACTGAGCAAGCTGACATTACAATTAAATCATCAAATGTGGGCTGCCTTACCTCAATCCCTCTCGGTAATTGGCAATACACCATTGAAGTTGGTGACATGGCATCCTGCCCTACTGTCACTTTTGATTTAGTGGCCTATAAGATCTTCGGATTAAATCGAACCGATAAAGACTCTTATCGAGTGCTCAAAGCTCAGAGCACATTGGCTGATAGTGCTTTGGCTACGATTTACAATAATCCACCCAATACACCCATTTCTGAGTTAAGCGTTATCAGTAAATAACTACTGTGGGAAGTTGCCCAAGTTTGGAAACTGCTCATAGTAAGATGCATCTATAACAGCGTAATTCATTACATCTGCAGGTTGATAACGAGAAGGGCCACCGCGTGGCCCTTGCGTTTGCAGTGTCCATCCGTGCTGATAGCCGCCCTCACTACTGTTGTAAAACCCATTAAAGCGCGAGAACTCTACGTAGTATTGCCCTGGCGTTCCTGCGTATTCAGAATCGACTCGCGCTATGGTTGGCTTGCATGCTGGCTTAAAGCTGCAGTTTGTTCTGTGCTGGCCTTGCGAATAAATCACTTCGCCAAGCAGTTTTATTGATACGGGAGGTCTTGCGCTGTGAAAGCGCACATTTCCAACAGTGTCATAAATGGCTAAGCCATACTTGGGCAAATTAATGGCTTTAGCCGAAGCAAATACATAAATCCTCGCGGTACCGGAATACATCCAAAAATTAACTAATCCTCTCCATGTGCTACCTGTGCCATCAAGGATCACATGCAATGCTCTTAAATATGGGTATTGCTCTCCTTGTGTGTTGCAGTAGGTATAAATTTGAATATCGTAACCAACCGGAATACCAAACAGATCGATATAGGTATCAGTCCCATTAGTGTGGGTTACGTCTTTGTATCCCCAATACATAAAGGTGGTTTCATAGGTACCTAAAAATAGCGATAGGTCCTTGTTGCGAATTTCGACACCGTACATAAATCACCGTGAATAAAAGAATGAAAGCAAGATTGCGGTAACCCCAAAGGCATCTTGCTCTAGTTCAAATGTGACTGTGTTGCCAGTGATAGTGAGGCTATTTATTTTGACTCTGAAAGTGCTGCCTAAAGACACCTCTTGATCCGGTGTACTGCGCTCCAATCCCCAAACGAACGAAAGCTTACCGCCAACGCCATTTGACGGTAGCGTTACAGAATGAACACCAGGGTAAAGGTCTTTTACCCGCAAGCACCAAAACAAGTTGTATGGTGTCGCGTTGTAAAGAACCTCTTTGCCAGCGTTATAAACAGCAAGAGCATAACTCATGTTAATTTACCCATTCTGCAAACTAAATTGCCGCTGTTGTCATAAACATCGATTCGATTATTTGATATTTGCATGCGGCCTTGCCCAGCTGTAGAGCCATTAATCTCAAATCCACCGGATTTATCCATGTTCCAGCCTGTTGTTTGTGAAACATAGTCTGTTGACCGGATATAGTTGCCGATCTTGGCGTTAGTGATTGTACCATCGCCAATCACGGCACTATTAATAAATACCTGACCACCCTGGACAACGAAAGGCGTGGTTATGGTCGATGTGCCAGTAATTTGATTCACAATCGCGAATCTATCAGCAGTAAAGAGAACTTGCGATTGCATGCCTTCTGGCGTGTTCTCAATGCCTATCGCCATGCCTGCGCCGTAGTATTTACCGTCTGCAGTGACTCCGACCTTAATCGAGTACATTGCTTGCAGCTTGCCATCTAATTGGGCTAATGCGGTAGATGTTTGCTGTACAGCGGCAGTGTTATCGCCTGCTGTGGCCTGCACGGTATCAATGCGTTGCCCTAAGGCGCTGTCGGCATTGGCGCGGGCTGTCTGCTCTGTTTGAATTGCCGCTGCGTTCTGGGTAGCTTTGGTGTTGGCTGAATCGGCGGCCGCTTGTGCAGCTGCGGCTGCGTTGGCGGCATCCGTGGCCGCTTTATCAGTTACTGCCACCCATGCTGAGCCGTTCCAACGTTTTGGCGTATTGGCGTTGCCTGTGGTGTCAATCCATAGGTTTTGCGCTAAACGGTCCGCTGTCGCTGGGGCAGACGATTGAATAATCACCTTACCTTTGCCATTGGCGATCCCCGCGGCTGCGGCTGCATCAGATTTAGCTTGATCTGCGGCAGTTTGTGCCGTTGAGGCCGCTGAGTTAGCCGCTGTAGCAGAGGCCTGCACCGTAGTGATTTGTGAGGCTAACGCACTGTCGGCATCCGCACGGGCGGTTTGCTCCTGCTGGATAGCCGCTGCGTTTTGCGTGGCCTTAGTGTTGGCTGCATCAGCGGCAGCTTGTGCAGCTGCGGCTGCGTTGGCTGCATCTGTGGCCGCTTTATCAGTTACTGCTACCCATGCTGAGCCGTTCCAACGTTTTGGCGTATTGGCGTTGCCTGTGGTGTCAATCCATAGGTTTTGCGCTAAACGGTCCGCTGTCGCTGGGGCAGACGATTGAATAATCACCTTACCTTTGCCATTGGCGATCCCTGCGGCTGCAGCTGCATCAGATTTAGCTTGATCTGCGGCAGTTTGTGCTGTTGATGCCGCAGAGTTGGCCGCTGTAGCAGAGGCCTGCACCGTAGTGATTTGTGAGGCTAAGGCGCTGTCTGCATCTGCACGGGCGGTTTGCTCTTGCTGAATTGCGGCGGTGTTAGCACCAGTTGTGGCCTGCACGGTATCAATGCGTTGGCCTAAGGCGCTATCGGCATCTGCACGGGCGGTTTTCTCTTGTTTAATAAGCGCAGCATTGCCGTTTACCGTGGCGGAAATACTGATGATTTGGTTTGACAAAGATTCATCTGCAGTGGCTCTGGCCATTTGCTCTGTGATGATGGCGGCAGTGTTTTTATCAATACTGGCTGAAACCGCATCAATACTTTTTGCTAAGGCTTCATCGGCAGCGGCTCTTGCATATTGCTCAGACCAAACACCAGCAAAAACAACCGTCGAACCTGCATTCCAGCCCATATCACCCGCTAATGGCGGATTAACTTGTGCAAAAATACCATCAATCCGTGATGACTCCGCAGTCAGTTTGCCATCAATCTCTTCTATCGATGTTTCAACTGTATCCACTCGAACAGTTAATGCCGCAAGCGCCTCACCGATGGTTGAGTACTCACCGATTTTTGTCCAATAAGTCGAGTTTGTTGGCAGCGTTCCTGCTGGAACATCTTGCTTAGCCGAATACAATTTGCCCTGATATTTGACCAATTGCCCACTTAGGTACGCAGTATTGCTGTCCCAGTCTGGTGCCCCAGCGATATCGGCGATATCCGCTTGCATTTGATCGATCTTGCTCTGTGCTACAGCAATATCGTTTTCAATTTCGGGGATTTTATCTGTTTCGACTTTAATGACTGGGATCAGCTCAATCTCTGATAGTAGCTCCTGCCCGAGTGCTGATGATGTGATGCGCTCGCTAAAGTACTCATCATATTTGGTTTGGTCGGTGGAGCTTTGGCCGTTTACAAAGTTAGACCATGGGCCCACGTTGCCTGTGCGATCCACTAACCGCGCTCTAAACCAAAAGCTAACCCCTGCACTAAGCCCTGTCATGGTGTGGCTGTTAAGCGGGTAAGCAAAATCACCCAGCTTGATCATACCGCTGTCGTTATTGTTGGGGCCGTACTCAATTTCGGTGCGCAATGTATCCTCAGCACCAGCAGGAAATAACCAATTTAACGCAATGCCAAACACTAACGGCGTAGTGGTGAACGAGGCCACTGCAGGAGGCAAGCCAGTTTTACCAGTGATATTAGTTAGGTCGGATAATTTAGGCACTGACGACACATCAACAGAGTTGATTGCGCGAACTCGAGCAATATACTGCCCGGTGTAAACGCCGCGAATATCAACCGAGGTACCGCTGGTTTTTGGCAGTTTAACCCACTCGCCTGAGTCCTTGCGCCATTCAACCTCGTATGCCACTGCATTTTTAGCCGTGGCCCACTGAATCGTCATAGTTGTGACTGACATGGTTTGCTCAGTGAATGTCGATTGGGTAATGGTCACGCTAGCCGGTGCTTCTTGCGCCCCCACTGGCAATTTACTAATTGGCCTGTCTTCTAGCCGTGCGCCTGTATCGATATAAGGATATTTACTTGGGTTATGCTCAACCGCGGTGATCTCGTACTCAATGCTATCGCTATTGGCTTTGGCTACGCGCAGCACTCTAAATTGCTGCAGCTTTAGTTCGTCTGACTCGACTGACCATAACAGCTGCGGTAATGGCGTTTCGCTGTATTCAGTAGTTACCGTTACCACACGGCCATTAACAGCCTCAATAGTACGCGCCTGCGCTTTGCCGCTTGGCAAGTTGATAATCAAGCGGTCGTTAACAGCGATAGTGGCAGCACGGTCTAAAGTGATCTGCTTGCCATTAACTGCTGAGATACGCCCACCAATGCGGCTACCAGCAATCAGTTGATCGGCTACGCCAATCACATAACCAGGTAATGGGATGCTGCCATCCATGCCTACTTTAAAATTGACGGCACGGTCATTGTTGTTGGTATAGATTGCCCACTTTCCGCGGCGCTGGGCTTCTGATTCACGGGTACAGCCTAAGGCTGATAATTCGACTACGTTGTCGCCATAGCGGCGTTGTAATGCTTGATCGGATACCGAGGTAACATCGGACTCATAGGCGTTATCTGGGTTATCCCAACTGATCAAGGCGCGAGTGTATTTAACCTTTTCGCTGCTGGACGAATAGCTAAATTTACCGTCAATCACGTTGGCATTGGTGTATATAAAATCCATATCGCGTGGCATATCGGCCACCGAATACATTTGCCCGTTTGACCAGTAGGTCATGCCTCGATAGATAGACGCTAAATCACGCAACACTTGCCATGCTTCAGCCGCTTGCTGAATGTAAATATTGCAGATATAGCGAGGCTCCATTCCTCCCTTACCGTTTGGAACCAGCTGATCGCAATACTGGGCAATTTGGTAAAGCTCCCATTTGTCCACCAGCGACGCATTGATCCTTCTACCAGTACCGAAGCGGTCGTCGAGAATGATATCGTAACTCACCCAAGCGGGATTATCGGTCCATGCAATTTTAAAGCTGCCATCCCACACACCTGTATATTCGCGGGTTAGCGGATTGTAGTTTGTCGGCACCTTTACTTTTCGCATAAAGGGTTCGCACGAAACCACGGGAATATTCTGAAATTGGCTGGCGTCAAACTCCACATAAAGCAATGCCGTGTTTGGATACTTTAGCTTGCGGTCAATCACATCGGTAATCGCCGCAATTTGCATTAAATCTGCCACACGGTTGTTGTTTTGATTTGGCGTTAAGCGGCGAATACGGATCTGCCAGCTGTTACCCGCAGGCAAGTCAATACGATGGCTGCGCTCATAGGGCTGAGTGGTTTTGCCGTCAACCGCTGTGCTTAATACGGTTTGATAGCTACCGCCATCGGTAGAGAGATCAATAGCGTACTCAATGCGATAGCCGTTAACATCACCGTTATCAAGTTGCTGTTGCAGCGCTGGCCAGCGAAAGCGAATCCGCACCGCAGAAAGCAATGAGTTTGTAATGGCTTTGGTGTAGGGCTGCTCTGATTTTAACTCAATCCCTAATGCCACCTCGTTTTCAACCGAGGGCAAGCCAGGTATATAGGTTTGATGTACAGAACCCGGACGAAAATCCCAAATTACACCGGGGAAGTTTTCTGCACCATTGGCATCAAGCAGTGGTGTGCCATCTAAAAACACATTTTGGCCGGATAATTGGCCCTCAAACTCACCCTCCCCAATCGCCAGCAGGATTTTAGCTTTGGCGATGGAGCGCAGATCATCTGGCGACTCAACTGGAGTGCGCTGCTCGCTTTCGCCTGCTTTAGCGCCATGGATAACGAGTTGTTGTTTTAATGCGGGAATACCCATTTAGTTAAGGCTCCTGTTGATTGCCGCCGCCATTACTGCCACCCGATTGAATTGGGCGCTTAGTAGTTGCAATGTCTTCTGCGTAAATACCTGCGCTAATAATGGCACCACCAATACGGCGCTTGCCGTAACCAATACCAACAGGATTACCCGCTGCCGTGGTGTTAACCGCGCCACCAAAGGCATAGCTTGGCGCGTTCTCGGCGGCTTCCCTGCCCTTTAGTCCTTTGGCTTGCGGTGAGAGCATTTGGATTACACCGCCAGCCATTGCCGCTATACCGGCTTGGATGAAATAGTTACCACCAGTACCACCAGTGAAATAATTAATCGCCACGCCAGCAACGATCAAAACTGCCCCAACAATGGTTTGCAGCACACCGCCACGCTTGCTTCCTGCAATGACTGGCACAATCCTGATCTCTCGAGTACCGGCTAAATCAAATTCATCTTGTCCAGTGTTGCGTCCATTGCGAAAAATCGCATAACGCAAGCCGAGCTTTGCCTGTTCTTTGATAAATAACTCAAAGCCTTGCAGGGTATTTTTAAGGGCGCTAAACGCTTCAGTTGTGGTGCCTGTATCTAAAAATCGCTTATGCTCACGGCCAAACTTTTTAGCAAGCGATCCTGATAGTTTTATCGTGGTGAGTTGTTGTGAGTTCATATTTGACCTGCTGTCATCAGCATTTTTAGGCAATAAAAAAGCCGCCTGATTAGGCGGCTTTAGATAATCTTTCTCGAAAGAGGGTTTTTCGGATTGTTATAGCAGGATAATTCCTTTAGGCTAACTAGGCAACATCGCTTTTAAGCCCCTTGCCTCAAGTTCGTTTATGCTACGTCTAACCGTTGCGGCAAAACACACACCATCACGCATATGATCAATCATCTGGGTGCCAGCGCGAGAGCCAAGCATAGTAAACACCTCATACAGCTTGTATTCGTCAAAGTACTTTTTCAAATAATCCATATGAGTGCAAAGCCCTTTGATATTGTGAATATCGTACTCATTTAGCAAAGGTTGTGGCGCGATTGCAGGGGCGGCGGGGATAAACTCACCGTCTAATGCTAACTTATGCGCATATTCAATCGCTTCTGTTAACTGGCCTTTTTCTAGCTGATCTATGTGCTCAACATTAAAGCGCTGATGAATTATTTTGTAAGCATCTGGATATATCAGGCCTTTCTTTGCCATCAGTAGATTAACCGCATTGCGTAAACTTGTACGATCATCAGTCGTCGTCTTTTTTTGTGCGGCGCCACTCAGTTGCTTTGCCATCCAGTTAAAGGCGTTGATATAGGCTTCTTTGATCATCGCAGCCTTCTTGCCCGTAAAGCCCATCACCAAAAACATAAAGCCATCTTTGGTCATTTGGTACATTGGACGTTTTTCACCTTTTGCGTCTGAATATTCAACGGGCGTAAAATTGCGCTCGTTAAAATCTTCTGAACAATCAATAAGGTTAATTTTTCTTAGTATATCCTTATGTTGCTTACCAAAAGCTTCTGCAACATTAATTGACGTAGTTATTAATGCGCCATCTTGGGTGGTGACTAGATGATTTAATGATTGAATTGTGTTAACATTATTCATGTTCGATTCCTTGGTACGGACGGACGTTGTTAAAGAGGCCTCAACTGTTGCTGCAGTTGGGGCTTCATTCTTTATGGCGGTCATGCGGCCACCCCTTCACTCACTAACTTCTCACAAATCCACGCCTCACCCGCTGGGGTAAACATGGCCTGCGAAAAACCTTGATCGGTTTGGCGTAGCTTTCCAAAGCCTTTATCAATAAACCACTGCTGAAACACTCTGCCGCGTTTAATGGCGTGGCTATAAACGTCATGTTCATCCAAAAATTTATTTAGGCGAACAGCGGACAAGTTATGCTTTTGTGCCACTTGGCTTGCATTCATTAATGTGTCACGCACCACCAGCCGATCGAAAAACTCCACTTTAGGTGCTTGTTGCTCGAGTAGCTTGGCTTGGTTAGCGGCGAGTTGCAGTGCTTCTGCAAATGAATGCGGGATCTGCGGGTAAGGCTTAGACTGCTTTGCTTCCAACTCTTGCCAGCGATCAACCAGTCTTGCGGTAAACTCAGGTGAAAGCTGGGCAACAACAATGATGCTATCGCGCTTGCCTTGCTCGTCATAAAACACAAAGCTATTTCGACTAACCTTTAATCCTAAGTTGTTGATTTCTTCGAAAACCTCAATTTGAGGAGTTCGGATAACACCTTTGGCAGCTAAATTTTCAATAGTTCGTGTTACGTTATCGTGGCGCTTCTCAACTAAGTCGGCTATCTCTCGGCTGCTCATAGTTAATTGGTCGCTAGAAATCAGGTTCATACTGCCTCCTGATTCTTTCCATTTAACCCATATGCCTTTTCAAGATGGTAACAAATTTCGCTATTGATCGATCTTTTGTTCAACTCAGACTCTTTCTTTAAAGCCTCTTTCAACTCATGACTGAGTCTGATCTTAAACTGTGGTTGTGTGCTTACTTTCATATTACACCTCAAATAATGCCGCACTGTGCGGCATTACAAGTATGCGCACGGTGAGGCATTGCTGTCAACCCCACCGTGGGGCATAATGAAATTAGAGGTGAATATGCGCGAACATCCACAATTAAGATTAAGAGTTGCTCCTGAAATGAAAGAGCAAATAGATCAATCGGCTAAGCTAAATGGCAGATCAATGAATGCAGAGATAGTGCATCGCTTAGAACTGAGCTTTGTTGCAGATCAAAATCCTGCGGTAGCAAACCTGCTGCATAGTGAAGCGCTGGAGAATTTGCTAACACCAACATTGCCAGCATCAATAGCTGGGAAAATAGCCAAAAACAATGCAGACTCAGGTATTGCATTGGCATCATTATTTGTTGATGAAATTAACGAACTTATCAATGGCGCAGTAGTAGTTGGTAAGCGAAAAATTGAACTTGATACCAAAAAATTAACCTGCTCAATGCCAGTGACGGATGCAGAGATATTTAGTGCTTTAAAATTGGTTGAAAAGACTTTTGATAATGCGGGTTATCTTGTAAAAATTAACGATGGCAACATTATAATTTCATTTTAGTTTTAAGATAGGCCACAAAAGTGGCCTATCTTTGCATTACTTGCCACAATCAATTTTTCTACTTTAACCCACTATCACCTACAGATAATGGTGGGTGCTGGCTGTCAACACACCATTCATTCCAATATACTTTTTCAAATGAAGATAGCATTCCTACAGATCTAGCGTCATCAATTTCCATTTTGTCAGCAATTTGCAGGTTAGTCGTATCAAAAGCAGAACCAGAGCTTGAATCCATATAGTAACTGCTAGACGCAAATCTAGTGCCACCAGAGTAAGCGCCAAAGCTATTTAAACCATCAACAACCCCACACATGTAGAGGTTATATGATGATGTACTTGTAGGCTTTTTAACAAAGAAATACGATCTAATAACCATTGATTCTGGATTTTTCATCACAGATGACAGCATTTTTTCGGTATTATTTTTAGCCCATCCTTCAGGTCCAATTGATTTGTTGTATAAAAATATTCCAGCAAATAAAGATCCACCTAAAACTACTATTAAAATCACAATAAACTTTAAAGTTTTCATTGTTTAATCCATTAATTCAATTAGTAAAATGTTATAGCTTAAACACTATGCCAACGACCTAACAGACTGTAAAGTTTTTAGCCGTTTTATCATGCATAGCGCACTATCAAGCGGGTGTTGCGTTGCCAGTATCCGCCGTAAATATCGTAGCGACTAAGGCGTCCATACAGATGGTGAAGGATCTTGCCTTCGCCAACATAAACAGCAGCGTGATTAACTCGCTGGCTTTGGATTTGCATTAAGATGCCGTCGCCAATTTGCAGATCGGCTAGATTGATATTTGGCAGCGCCACAAATCCCGCTTTGGCAAAGTTATCGAGGTATAGCTCTTGCTCGCCTTCCCACCAACCGTCTTGCCGTTCAAAGTCTGGCAAATGGATTTGTTGCACCTCACTGTACCAGTCGCGCACACAGCTATAGCAATCCCATACACCATGCACAAACGGACGGCCAAGTAGCGGTTTACGGTCACCTATTGGCACTATGGTGCGTAAGTCGCCATCAGGCCAGCTAAGGATATGCCAAGGCAAGCCGCTAGCCTCACACATGGCGCGATCGCGCTCACTGGGTTTGCTGCTGGCGTCTGGGTGGCTGTGGCATATCCCGATGATTGCGCCTTGTTCATCAATATCCGCGTATTGCTGCGGATCAATCACAAATTCATCAGCCTTGTTAGTCGCCTTGTTTTCACATGGCACATAATGCGCTTTGTTGCCTTGCTTGATCAGCAGACCACAGCATTCATTTGGGTAGCTACTGGCCGCATGCTGACTAAAGGCATGTAAAATGGTTGGGTGCATAGGGACCTGCTTTTCGTGTTAGACCATTTTGCTGACGGCTGGAAAATGCTTTTAACGTATTAGCCGCACGCTGGGGAAGCCGCCATGGGGTAATTCGGCATTTTCGCCAAAGCGTAAGGTGCAGCCTTTGATTGTGCCTGAGCACTGGTCTAGCGCTGGGTTATCGGTTGGTTGATCTTCATCGGTAAACATGGCCTCACCCGTGTAGCCACAATCCGCGCCGCGATACTCACCACGTTGGCACCAGTAACAATAGGCCGTCATTTGTCGGCCGATTTTGTAGCCTGATAAGTCGGCTGGGTTAGAAAGCTCAAAGGTGACAGCAACATTATCCTCATTCACCTTTTTATCGACATACCAAATCTCAACCGCCTCTTGAGTGGGATCCGCTTCACTATTGCCGCTAGGGAAGTTGGCGGCATCAAGATATTTTGCCAGCGTTCGGCGTATTGTTACCTTAGCTTGCTCCATGTTCTGAAAATACAAACACAAGGCGCTAATACTGCCATCGAGGTTAGCCACCGTTAGTGTTGGCGTGCTGGGTGAACCGTCTGAGTTAACCTCAACTCCTTCTAACTGAGCTGGCCATGGGCTGTATTCTTCCCCCTGCCAATAGATTACTTTTGCTGGCAGTGGCTGCTGTGTTTGTGCTGCCTGGGTTAGCTCAGCTTCTGTGTATGCAAGGTTATGGGAATGAAACCGCAGTATATCGGCACCAAATGCGGTACCGTCGATCTCGTAGAGAATAATCTCATTGCCCGGTTCGAGGGTTTGAATATCTGCACTAAGCATCGCCGGCACCTTTGGTCCATAGCTTGCCTTGCTCAATAATCGCTAAGCTATGCGCCTGGCGAATTTGCTCTACATTAACCGCCACTTCGGTGTTATCTGCTAAGCGCCAAATGGTTGAAGTAATTCCGGCATCTTCTGAGGCATGGATTGCGGCTAACATGCGGCGTTGTGACTGTTCATCACCATCAAACACCAGTCCATCCACCTCCACGGTAATCGAATTTACCGCCGCGGCCCGTTGAGTGCGAAATAGGTATTCGTCAATGCTAATGCCATCTATCAGTATTTCCTCACGATATTGAGTGATGGTTTTAAGTTCAGGACGAACGGGCTCAGGCTCTGCGAATAAAGGCTGATCAATCGATTGCTTATCTTGCGCATCAATCGGTAACGCTGGCGCATTCAGCTCCGCATCCGCTTTACGCGCAATCCACGCTTGATACTGTTCAAACCAATCCCATTGCAGCGTGACAGCGTATAACTCGATAAACTTATCGATGACATAGTGCATTGCGGGATTAGCAGCATGTAGGCGAGTGACTAAAAGCACATCGGCCAGAGCTTTTGACTCTGGCCGATGGCGTATTACTGGATGTTGGTGTTCATCTAGCACTGGCGAACCCGACTTATCGAGTTCGTAAAACATACTTAAGTCCATAGTTAAACCTTGTTCTTAATCCAGCCAATTGGCTCTTTGAGTCTGGCGGTACCCACTAAAACGGTATTGCCGTTTAAGTCGGTCTTGGTGGCTTGGTTATCGACAATAGTGATTTTACTGTCGTCTCCCCAGTTGGTGCCATTGTGTTTTAGCTCAGTGTAGGCGTATTGGATAAACGCTTGCTTGTTTATATTGACGTTGTAATTAAGGACTTTAAATGCAGGTGAATTATTTGCTGGTGATGCCAATGATAGAGTTTTATGAGATATTCCACCAAAAACCTCAGCACTTGATAGCTTACCAAAGTTGTTAACATCTTTTGAGTTTTGAAGCGCGCAAGTATTAAGACTGAGTGTGTTAATCCTCACATCTGAGTTGTTAGTCAGTACACGCCCAATAAGTGATTCACCTAGAAGATTACCGTGCTCTTGATAATTAGAGGTGGCATAAACTTTACCAACACTTGCATCACCACCATAAACAACATCATTAACAGCATTCTCTGTTTGTTTAGCGAAGGCTCTATATTGATATAAAGTGACCTGATTAGAGGGCATGTTTTCAAATTGAGATTGATTCAAAGGTATGTTGGTCAAAAGAATTACACCACTTGTCCAACTATCTCCATTATTCAATGTGTAGGTTCTGGTAATGTCTACCCCTGAACCCACATACTTCCTAGCAAAAGTAAAATAATCTTTTAGACCATCTGGAATTTCTTGAATCCAACTGCCTTGCCAACCATTCGCTAATTGTGGCGTTGCAAGAATATTGGCAGGATTTCCAATAACATCGGTTTGCAGGAATGAACCTCCTACAGATACATTGAATAGTTTTGTTGCCACTACAGCGGTAGCATTGCTACTGTCCTGCACGGTATACCCAGCAGCGGTTGCAGCAGAAGATGAATTAAATACTCTTGTGAGTTTCAGTAATTCAAACCCACGATAAGTACCATTCTTAACTTTCTGGTCAGCTTCTGCAAAATCAACACTATCCACACCATAAGCCGAATAACGCATATCACGACAGACACCGCCTTGTCCATCTGCGTAGATTGCATCAAAAAATTTCCCAGTTGGATGATGGGAAAACCCTCCAATAGCTCCGCCATATAACGGTCTAGTTGATGCTTTTGTGAAACAGTCACTCTTGCTGGCTAACCATCCAGCATGACAGTTATACCAATAGAAAGCGAGACTGGAAGGGCTGGTGTTATGCAATACATAAGCAGTACCGCTAGGGTTAAAACTAGGATGGTAAGCCCCTTGGTTTAAGCGGCTAACAGTCCCACATGCAAGAAAATAACACTCTCCACTTACTGAAACTAAAGCAGAAGGCGCTCTATTTACAAATAAACCAATCTCTTCCCTAGAACCTAATTGAATCCTAGAAGAAGTAAACCTATTCGAATCAGTGCCATTTACGAATGTAGTAACTACATCGGCAAACCCTTGTGCTCTAACCATTGAAGCAGTTGTGAATCTAATTTCCACATCAGTTACACAGTCAACATTACCCCAATCACCATTACCTGCACCTGCAACAGTTCTTTGGCGTAAACGCCATTGCACTAATCGGCCATCGTCTAGGTAGTACAAATTGTTCTTATAATTAGCTAATACTTTCTTTTTATTAGCATCACTCAAAGCAAAATAGTTTAGCCCCTTACCTTTTGAACCAGTATCACCATCGAATACGGCATAATAGGTTACTGGTCTAGCACTGGCAGAGGTAGCAATCCCGTCCATTGTTGTGGCTTGCGACTGAATCAAACCATTTGGATAGATATACGGGTTTGTTGTATTAACTTCCTCTAGCCAAGCCTCAAAGCCCCACATATCAACACGATCAGTTACAACTTCAACATTTGTCGGGTCTGCTGCTTGAGCATTGAATGCAGCGGTCACAGTGGCGTGAGTTGTAATAACACCAGATGATTTGTTATAGGTGTTTTTACCGTCAGGTGCTTGTGGGAACTTAATCTTATTGTCAGCAGAGGTGTTAAATGTGTTTATGTTTTGGAGATAGAACAGCACGCCAGCAATATTAAGAACTGGACTATTTGTTTTAGATAAACCTGCTGTTGTCGCATTTCTGCCCATGAACAAGATATTACTGAATGCCGAATCAGTAGTGTACGGGTATAAACCCTCATTGATGCTTTGTTGCCCAGACCAATGCTTACCAAAATGCACAAAGCCACTGGCTGCAAATTCTTCATTATTCTGCGCCCGAATCGCTTCAAACTGCGCTTGTGACATGGCGGCGGAAAGTACTTCGGCGGCCAAAAAGTTGCGGTTGGTTTTTTCAAATGCTGATCGAGCGGTATCGCCACCCGTGCCAGCTGGCTGGGTGCCTAGATTAATTGTTTCAAATGCCATCGGATTGCGCCCTAATTAAGGATGAAATGCTTGTTCAAAAGTGGCGGCGATGCGATACATACCGCCGCCTAATGGGGTATTGGTTACCTGTTTAACTTGCCATAGCGATGCGGTGCCAAGGGGTGGTGTCCAGATAAATGACTTAGCGCCTTGGTGTTCGTCAAAAAAGGCGACGATCGCCTCGGCGGTGGCTTTGTTTTTGGTAAACGTCAGCGGCCAGCTTTGCACCTTGCTGTTAATGCCATCGCCTACTGATTGGCGGTAGCCATCACCAAACTGAGCGGTGCGAGTACGATATTGGGTATCGCCTGTGGCGCCGTTGTCTGGTGCCCATGTGAATGTTTGCGGCATTATTTATAAGCCTTTCATTTTTTGAATTTTCTGCCAAATAAACCCATTTGGCTGCAAAGATTCAATCATCATGGCTTCCATATCAGCGGTAACTTGCTGCGTTTTGGCGTTTAGCTGCTTGGCTATATCCATGCGGTAATCACCATCGGCAGAAACAGTGACCAAAATTCCCGCTAAAACCTCAGAAAACGCTCTCACTCTCTCCCGAATTTCTATTGCAGTTGTATCAGGCGTGACATCATTAAAGAAAAACTGAATAGCGGAATCACTTAGCAAGGTAATTAATACCTCTTTGTTGTATTGATACACCTTAATACCCCCCCTTCATTGCTCGCCAAATCATTCCGCCCGGTCTAAGTTCTAGCGCGATTTGTGTTTTAGTACCTTGCTTAGATGACTCCGCATAAGCCTTAATAACCTCGTTCATATTTGTATTGTTAGCCCCGTTATTGCTATTACTTTCTGGCACAATAATTTGCTGATTGATGATGACGTTAGGACTTGTTCCAGCCATTGCGGCAGCAGGAACGCCGTTATAAGCAGCGCCGCCAACTACTCCGCCGTCCGCATAACCTTTGTGGCCTTTGCGCATGGCTTCGACCGTGGCCACACCACCCGCACGGGCGATATCTTGTTGTGACCAAACCACTTCGCCTTTATGTACAATTCCAGCAGGCTCATACTTACCACCCGCGCCAGTGTATCCGCCTGATGATTTACCGTTTTTAATCCATTTTTGATAAGCGTCTCCGGTGTAATCGGATGCGCTACTACCTCCAACAACCCCACCATCTGCAAACCCAAACATGCTGCCAATAAAGCCAGCAATGGCTTTTTGCATAGCAATTTTGGCAAGATCAGCCAAGATAGACTTGGTTAGCTCCGCAAAGTCGGCCTTACCTGAGGTGACAAAGTCGGTTAGCGCATCGGTCATACCACCAAAAGCGTTATCCATTAACCGCTCTGTCTGCCCTGCCATATCGGCGGCGGCATCAATGTAATTCTCCATTGATGAACGGGCACCATTTGTCCAGTCGGCTTGTTTGGCATCGAGAGCGATGTAATACGCATTTTTTTCGTCAAGCAGTTTTGCTTGATGATCTTTTAGCATCAATAACTGTTGCTGATACTCTTCATCAGTCGTTCTGCCAGCAAGGTTGTCGGATAATGCTTTTCCCTTGGCACTTTCTATCTCGCGCTCAATGCCTTGGCGATCACCTAGGCGTTGCTGTGCTTTGTCACCAAGGCCAAAGGTGGCAAGTTTATCGGCATTGCGTTGTTGTTCTGCGGCCAAGTTGGCGGCAAGGTTGGCGCTATAGCTTTGTTGGCGTAAGGCTTGATCGCGCAACTTGATTTGCTCCGCCAGTGCAACATTCATCTGGTTTTCGGCGCGGAGCTGCTCCTCTTTTGCTAGATAGCTTTTTTGATCTGCTGTGAGAATGTCTTTTGATTTCAAATCAGCGATTTGCTGCTCAAACTGCAATAGCTCTTTTTGGGCTTGCGTGAGTTTAGTGTTGCTGTCTAACTGGCCCTGTAAGCTTGCTTGGGTTTCGCGCAAGCGCATAAGGTAGCTTGTTGCGGCATCATCTTTAAATGCGGCTTTTGCTGTGTCTTTGAACTTTTTCTCTATCGAGGCCAGATCACGTTTAATTGTATCTGGATCCAGCAAGGCGCTATTGGGATTGTCCTTGCGTATTTTTTCAATATTGTCTTTGTATTCCTTTATCGCCTTGGTGCGCTTTTGCTCGTTGGTGAGGGTTTCTTCCGTTAATTTGGCATTTTCTCGCTGGGCGGCAATTGAGTCTTTACTTATCTTGGCGCGTTCAGCCTCTTCTTCGGCAATATCGCTGAGTACTTGCTGCTGTAGCTCTAAATCTTCAATACGGCGCTTAAGCATTTCAGCCTGTTTTTTAGCGGCATCAAGGTTTGGTTTGTAAGCGTCAGGAATAGCGCCTGTGTTAAGTCCGCTAGTGTTAGCTAAAATATCGACTTTTAGCTGAGTTGATCCTGTTAGCCCGCTGAGTTCTGCTTTGGCTTTAGCAATTTGATCGGCAATCGTTTCACGTCTACCAATGCCTGCTGCTGCGTCCCAAGCCTCTGCGGATATCTCTTTTACCGCCTTCCATGCTTGCTCAATATAACCAAGATTTTCAGTGATATCGCTTGTGCGGTCATCAATAGCATCGCTATATGCTTTAAAAACGAGCTCAGCGGCCTCATTTGATTTACCTGCTTCTTTAAGCGCTGCGGCTTGCTCATAAACCGCACCAGTAAGGAAGTTATATTTTTTATTGAGTTCTTCTGCGGCTTTTACCGGGTCATCGGCGAGCTTGACAAATTCCGCAATGGTTTCACTCATTGCTTTGCCAGTAACATTTTCCATTTTAATGGCGGCAAGGCCGACTAACTCAATTTGGTCGCCAAAGAATTTACCTGTCTTGGCGACCTCGGCCAGTGCTGCGGCGGCTTGGCGTTGAGTGCCGCTAATGGTATCAATGCGCTTGGCGGCGTCCATTAATTGGTCAGAGGTGGTACCCGCTGAGTTACCCGTTAATATCAGCGCATTGCGTAGCCTATCGGCTTCTACGCTGCCTTGATAATAGGCTAGCGCGATTACACCAGCCGCTGCCGCGCCAACTGAGAAAGGATTAACTAGTCCGGCAACGTAACTGCCCATTGCTCTAATTGCAGGGTTAATGCCGCCAAACATATCCTTAAGCTGACCGCCTTGCTGCAAGAATACCGTTAGCGGGTTTTGCCCTGCTTGCAGCGATACCGCGATATCGGTGAACTGGGCTGGTAGGCCGCGAGTCGCAAACGCCAGTTCCTTTGCTGACTTGCCTGTTTTGTCGTACTCAACCCCAGCTTTACCTACTTCATTGCGCATCTGCGCAATTTTTTTGCTGTAGGTATCATAGTCAGCAGGGCTCACAAGGCCTATCTTTACACCTTCAGATAACCTAGCTTGCATGTTGTCTAATTCGGCATATTTTGCGATGGCAGGATCTAGCTGGCTGACGACTCGGTTTATCTGCTTGTACTGATCTGCGAAAGCTGAGTTTGCTTCGTAGGCTGAATTTTTAGCGCTATCCAGTCGCGCTGATAGTATTTCAAACTCTCTTCCACCAAATACACCCTTGCTATTAAGTTCCGAAAGGCGGCGTTGCTGTTCATTTAAACTAGCAAACTGGGAAACTAATGGATCAATCTGCCTTACCATTTTAGCCATTGTATTATTAAGAGCTAAAGTTTTACGCTCGGCACGATCCATTCCCTCTTCAAAACTGCCCGTTTGAGCAATCACATTTAATGTTAAGTTGCCAAGGGACTTAGTTGTCATGGGATTTCCTACTTAGTTTAAGGGCGTTTGGTGGCCGTCCTTGGCCTTATTGCTGTTAATCGGTTTGCTTTTTAATCGCGCTGGCTTTGAGCAGCATTAATACATCGTCAACGGTGGCTTCTGGCTGCTCGGCCTCGTCTAACTGGCTGAATAGCATAAAATCTTCAAACTTAGCTTTGCCGCCGTGAATGGTGTTGATGTGATGCATTTGTGCTGCGGCAATGCGCTCTTGCCGCGCTTGAATGCTTAATGGGCCGAACTTTGCTCGGTAGGCGATCCAGTCGATAACTTCTCGATGCGTGAGGTTTTGCTGGGCTTCTTCGATGGTTCGTCCGCCGACTCCTGCGAGCACGAGCTCGTGCCAGAATTCGTGGTCGGCGGTAAGGTTTTTGGGTCTGGCTTTAACCCAATACCGTTAACCTCGTTAATGGCGCCAATTAACGCCATGCCTAATGAATCGCAAATGGGCCCGTGAGCCTCATTGCCAAGAATGTCGTCAATCTCAAACAGGGGTTTGCCCTGCTCATCGACAACACTTGAAACAATGCGAGACGTGAGCGAATCGACTCCATTGTTGTAATTGTTGGCTTCTATATTGGCGGTAGCGAATGACTTTTTACGGATGAAAACGGTGGCTTTACAGGTGTCACCTGCTGGATTTATCCACGAAATTTCGCGGCGTTCTGGCTTTGCGGGAGAATAGGAACCCGACTGAATAAGGCTTGCAACACTTAATTCCATGATTATTCCTTAGGATTAAGTTAATTAAAATGACAAAGCAAAAGCCCACCTAAGCAGTGGGCTATTTGTTTTAGTGCTATTAAGGTGTTGGTACTGCAGGAACCAAAACAGGATCGCCAGAGACTTGGATGCCGATAGTACTTTTAACCACATCGTTTTGCGCAAAAGTAAATGGGTAGGCAGTCATAAAGCCTTCAAAAGTGATCCATGTGCGGGTAGTTGGCAAGGTAAAGTTTTTAGTTGCAACCGTTGGAGCTGTGCCCACAGCATCGCTAAAACCAATAGCCCATTTAATGGTAGTACCTGCTGTTTTAATTTGATGCAGGCGAAGATGGCTTGGGATACGTGGGTCAATGTTGATACCAAATGTTGCGGCACCAGGCGACTTTAATCCTGCCACAAACTCACGGGCCATGGCTTCTAATGGGGTGGTTTCGATGGGGTCGACTGGGCTGTCGATACCGTCAATGGAGGTCACCGCGATGACACCTAAAAGGGAATCATCTGCCGGATCGATTGCATAGAGCTGGGTGCCCTGCGTTTTCATACTCATGTTGTTGCTCCTAACAATAGCCTTGCGGCAGATACAAAAAAGCCCCTGCAGGTGCAGAGGCTTTTGGTTTTAAGTTGCGTTGTGGGTTTTACGGCTAACGAGTGACTAGCCAATCAATATCAAAACTATGGCGGTAATTGCCGGTTTCTTTGTCTCGGTCATCACCGTTGTAATTGGTGGTGTAGGCATCCAGTTCGATTGCGTGGCGAATCGCATCACCCACTGCTGAGGCTGTGGCGCCTGAGTCGGCGTATACATCGACCTGCAAAGTAAATGCATCGGTATCTGGCCTGCCGGCTAAATAGTTTTCAGGGCTACCGCCGATCACTTGCCAAACGGCATAGGGCTTTGGCTCGTTTTGTTGTGCTTTCCCAAACGGATAAAGCCTTACTGGGTTAGTGCCCAGCAGCGCGGTGACCTCTGGGCTATTACTGCAAACCACAAAAATAGGCGCGGTGCTCATGAAAGTGCCTTATCGAGTTCTTTATCAAATTCAAAGGTAAAGCTGTTTATCACTTGGTTGATATTGTTAGCCAACGCTGGGCGCATAAATGGCCGTGCTTGGGCGCGTTCGGTACCGAACTCCACTAAATGCCAGTGTGGAGTATTGCCGCGTGCGCCTTCGTCGGCATTTGGCGTTGGAATACGGCCGCGATTGGTTGCTACACCAACGCGATACATAATCACCCCATTGCGTTGAAATAGTCGGCTAGCAAACTGCAGGGTGATGTTGTCGCGGATCCTGCGCCCTGTTTTTGGGTCATCCACTGCCAGCGCGTTTTGTTGCGCCGCTTTTTTAACAATGCCAGCGGCTTTGCGAAGCGCTGTTCGTGTGCCTGTATCAATCACGGTTTGGCTAACCTTGTTCATTTTGGCTTTGACTTCTTTTAAGCCAACAATACTGAAATCTGAGGTTGCCATGGTTAACCTACTTTGTTTTGGCTGTTTAGGTACTCAACCGTGACTTGTCCATAACGCGTTTTGCAGATCACTTTCTTTTTATGTTTGTGGACTTTAAGTGGTTGCGGACAAAACACCACCTTGCCCTTTTTGGTATCGGCATAAATACAGTGTTCCACTTTTTTACCGTTTAAAAACACCTCAACTGGTTTACCCATTTCACTGGTATTTTCAATGGTGAAAATGTGAGGTTGGTTCATGGTTAAATGCCCTGATTCACGCCATCTTTGCAGCGTAAGCGCCACTCTTGACGGCCTGTTAAGTCTGTTTCTATCGAGTGAATATCGTAAGTTCTGCCGTCCCATAAAATTCGGCATTGGTAAAACAAGCTGAGATCAATTGGAAACCATCTAAGGTTGATTCTGGCGCTGGTTTCAGCTTGTTTTGCATCTGCTGCATAAAATTCACGCCCAGCCCCTGTTAATACCTCGGCGGCAACCTTATCAAGCGGCTTAGTACCTAAGGTGAGGGTTTGCCACGATATTGAAACTGCACCTGTGAGCGGATCCTGCTGCTTTACTGGCTGTTGCAGGTGGATTCGATGACGTAAACGATAGGCGAGCATTAAATTCCCCAGCCAATACGATAAGGTGTTAACTTGATTTCAGCGGCATTGCGCAGTTTAAGCGCGTCATCAGGTGACGCTTGATAACTCGATTGCAGCAATATCATTACGCCAGTGATGACGCTTGCAGGTAGTTTGCCCGTTGATTCATCAAGCAAAGCGCTTAGGGATTCCATTCCCAAATATTGGCTTGCTTCGTCCTCTGCCCCATCAAGCAGCAGCTGCAAACTTGCATCATCTTCATCGTGAAACACATTTAGATTTTGCTTTGCTTGTTCTAGGGTGATGATACTCACAGAGGACTCCTGTAATACTGATTACGCTTTGGCTTTTTTGGAGGCAGCAGCCTTAGCATCCGCTTCTTCTTTTTCCTTGGCTTCAGCTGCGGCCTTAGCGTCTGCTCCGGTTGCTTTTTCTGGTGCACGGGCAACCAAACCATTGTGTTTTAGCTCGTTAAAGAGATGTTCATCTACTTCAAAAGGTTTTGATGAAGTGGTTTTTACTTCGGTGTCCAAGTAAAAAGATTTGAGTGCAATGGCGAGTATTTTAGCCATGGTAATTCTCCAAGAGTTTATGCCACTAAAACTAAAGGCCGAAATTCGGCCTTTAGTGCTTTAGTTATCAGTTAACTGATTTAAGCGAAAGTAAAGTCGCCAGTGACAAAGGCTTCCGGACGGTATACAGCGAGCGCTAAACGCTCTTCAGCCCGGATGGTTACCATGTTAAGTTCAAAGTCTTTATCGTTCTCGGTAGAGATTAAGACTTCAATTTCGCTACGGTCGTAGATCTGCGCACCCATTTGGAAGGCGCCGACTAAGAACTCGTTTTGAACAATGGATTGGGTTTCAACCACTGGGCGGTTCCACAATGTTGGGCTAGTTTGGCCTTGAGGCTTACCGATCAAGTAACCTTTATTGCTATCCTTAAGCATTTCGATCACCGCCCAGTCAATTGGATTGAGAACGATACCATCAGCGGCATATTCGGCTAATGCCGCTTGCAATAACGCTAAACGGATGCGGTCAATATGCTGCTCAGTATCTACCGTTGCGCCTGTTGGTTTTGCGTAAGTGCTTGCCTGAGGAATAATTCCGTGCAGGTTAGCACCAGTGTTATTGCCGTAAAGAAGTTGAGTTTCTTCAGCAAGCATTAAACCGTAACGCGCACGGGCATCGATATAGCTCTGCAATTGCTTTGCATCGTCCAAAATTTGGCGGCTTGCTTTGAATAAGTGTGGAATGGTGCGTACAGCAGCACTCACTAACCCAAAGGTGATCTCTGAATATGGTTTTTGAGTGTTTTCAGCCGTTGGAGCAGCATTATTGGTAAAGCCAGTTTCTTTAACGTATTCGATGCTGTTGCTGTCGGTTTGGCCAGGTGCAATTAGGTCACGAATGGTTAAACGACGCTCTGGCCCTGCAACAATACCAGCCATACGATCTGGACGAACTAAACCTCCGCCAGAACCCGTTGCTGAAGTGATTGCTGAACGTGGCATTTGCACACGGCGACTGCCACGGAATGAGCTGTTAACGCCTTCCATTTCCTTGTCGTTAACCACACGCTCACCGATTGACTGTTCTTGCTCTTGTTGGTTACTTTGAGCACCTTTTAGCAGCTTTTGCTCTGCTTCTTGCAGGCGAGCTTGCATAGAGCCTTGCTCTAAAAGCAGCTTATCGACTTTATCACGGGTTTCGGCATGCATTTCACCAGAAGCCTTGATCTGCTTGTTGGTTTCTTCTGCAGCGGCTTTAATTTGATCACCAATCTTGGTTAGATTGGCACCTAATTCTTCTACTTGCTTTTCAAAATTTGGGTTTGGCATAGTCGCCTCCAGTTATTTAGATAAAATGATTTTTGATGCGTTGATTAGCGCGGTTAGATCGGGGGCGATAGCGTTTTGCGTATCGGACACATCAGCATTTAGCGTGATGCCGCCAGCAGCGCTCGGCGTACTGGACTTTAAATCTTGAAGTAGTTGACGGCGCTCGCTGCGCGGTACGCCAGCCTTTGCCATGGCCGCATCCACTTTACGCAGTGAGTTAGCGTTAGTGTTTTCGGTGGCTTCACCAATTTCATCGGCTGATAACGTGTCAGCAGCAAAACCAAGCTCTACGGCTTTTTTGCCACGGATAAAGGTTTCTTCATCCATCATAGTGGCAATGGTTTTTTCACTTTGGCCGCAACCCTCTACGTACAAGTCCACCATGGCCGCATCAAACTCTTCCATATCGTCGGCGATGTTACGTAGGGCGTGGCGGTTACCAATGGCAAATACCCAGCAGTTGTGGATCATCAGAAAGGCAGAGCTAGCAACAAATCTCGCATCATCCTCACCGGCCATATAAATGACTGATGCCGCGGAGGCTGCAAGGCCAAGTACTTTAGTGGTGACTTTGCCTTTGTGTTCGCGCAGACGGTTATAGATAGCGATACCTTCGAACATATCGCCGCCTGGGGAATTGATATAAACAGTGACGTCTTTTTCATTACCTATGCTGCGTAAAGCTGCATCGATACGCTTTAGCGTGACGCCTTCGCCGTACCAATCTTCGCCAATGATGCCGTAAACAGTAATGGTTGATTCGGTGTTTTCTACTGCGGCTTTAATAGCTGGGTTCCACAGCTCTTGCGCGCGCGGAGAAATATCGCAGCGCACTCCGCTCTGCGAGAAGCTTTTTGGAAATGGCATGGTTTACCCCTAGTTATCTTGATTAAGCCAGTTGTTTAGTACGGCTTGGACTTTTGCAGATTCTGATTGCGTACCAAGTTGATCGATTGGTGCAAGGTTGGTTTGAACAGTTAACACATCGGCATTACCACCACGGCGCGGTAAGTTTTCTTTAACCCGGCAATCATCACGGGTGTAGATGCCGTTTTGAGTCATTTTGCTGTAGAACTCTGCGCGTGAAGCGCTATCGCCCCGCAGTAACGCCTCAAGGTTATATTGTGCGTACTGAGTTTGGCGCTGGGCTGGCGTGAGCAGATTAATAGAGATTGATTGCTCGATGCGGCGGATCCAAGACGATAGCGTCAAGGTGACAAAGCCAATCATCTTTTGCTCTAATCCAGTTCCCCAATTGCTGTCTTTTCCGCCAAAGCCTATGAGTGACGGATCAACCAAAAACCAACGGCAAATCTCTTCTACGCTGTAGTTTCGTGACTCGAGTAACTGCGCATCAATTGGGTTAATGCCGATTAACTCAGGGGTAATGCCTTGCTCAAGCACAGGCGATTTACCAGCGTTCATTGCGCCAGTAATCGTTTTTACATATTCACGAAATTCTGCGCGCTGTTCTGGCTTTAAAACCCGATCAACTTTGAAAGCGACCGTTTTTGTCATGCCGTTTTTAAAGGTACTTGCGCTTACATCCTCGGCCGACATAGCACCACCAAACACATTCGCACCGTAAGAGATGGTGGACAAACCAATCAAACCATCTAACGAGAATGCAGGAATGTGCATCATGTTTTGCTTTTTGATTTGACGGCGGGATCCGTTTCTTGGCGTGTACCAGTAGATCAAGCTGCCGCTATCATCTAAGTCGATATCCATGCGATGTGGCATAAGAAAATCGAGTGCGATAATCTCACCACCTGATCGGTGGATCTCAATAAACGCATTGCCCTTAAGTAGCAATGATGCGAGCACTGCTTCCCAAAACTGCATGGCCGTCATATCTGCATTGGGCTTAATGCTCAATACAGTAGAAAGGCTGTTTTGAACTTGGATTCGTCCACCATCACTTTGGCGCTCGTATAAGCCTAGTGGCAGCATGGCAACAGTTTCTGAAATACGGCGAACACAGGCCCATACTGCAGCCAATTGCATAGCTGTATTTACATTGACAGTTTTGCCGCTTTTAGACGTCGCCATTAGTTGTGCCCAAAAATCACCGTCCGTTAGCCTTAAGGTTTTACCCATAAAGCTGTCGAGTGACGCAAATGGCTGACTTGCGGCTTTGGCAATGACCAAAGCAAGTGATTTTGATTGTTTCACGCTGTCATTCCTTTACGTAAAAATGAAGCGCCTGCAAACGATAGAATCGAACCAGATAACAGCGACCAACCTAGTCCAAACAGGATATAAACGCCAGCTACAGCCATTAAAGAACCTGTAAGTGCAAGAAAGATGAATAGAGCAAGTGGTGTATTCATTAGTAAATTGGGTCCTTAATTGCTGCTAGCCAATCTTCGGTATCATCGACGCCATCAGACTCTAATGCCGTTCCCACGGCCATGGCGGCGGCGACTACGCCGTCGATACGACCTGTGGATTTTTTCTTGGTAAAAATTCGGTTGTCTTTGGCGTCGGCCTCAAGCACGGCGCTTGCGGCGTTCCACCTTAGGCATGGATTGGTTTTGATCCTGATCTCTTTGCTGGTGATCAGCTTTTCGAATAGTTCAATTGAGCGCGGCATCCAGAGGTTTGACTCTGATGCTTTGTAATAACCTTGCCCGTGTTTAACCAGTGGGATAAATACGTTTGCCTCGGCGAGTTCTGGCTCGAGGTAGTGGATCCGGTATTGGTCAAAGCCGATGCTTTTTATCTCGAACAGTGCAGATAGCTCTGCAACGCGTTCGGCCACAAAGCTGTAGTCCACTGCGTGACCTGGTGGCGCATGGATAAAACCTTGCCTGAGCCATGCCGAGTACGGCACGTTATCGGTGCGCTCGCGATCCAGTAGCGTGTCTTTGGGTGTCCAAAAGTCTACTAACAGCGTTTTTACTCGCGGGAAGTAAAGCGCTAAGGCGGTTAAGTCGCGGGTACCAGATAAGTCGAGCCCGCCGAAGCATTCTTCGCCGTAGAGCTCAGTGATATCAAAATCATCTTCGCAATCCATCCATGTGTCGGCGGATAGCCAAGGCGAGGCACTATCTACCCATTGGCAGAAGTTTAAGCGGCGAACAATGCTCTCTTTGGCTGGCATACCCTTGGCTTGGGTGACCTGTTCACGCAGGTATTTATGCGTGAATGTGTGCCCAAGTGATGGGTTGGCTTTTTGCCAGCAACTTTCGTCATTAATCGGGTCGTCACCTTCATCGAGCGAACAGATAAAGGCGAAGAAGGAATCATCTTCTTTGGTACCAGCACAAATGGCTTTGCCGTATTCGTGGTACGAGTAACAAACGCTGGTGCGGTCGTGGCCTGAGTTGGTGATCATGAAGATCAACGCTTGCTTGCGGCCTTTGGTGCCCGCACGCATCATTTCAACGACGTTGTTGTTTTTGTGTTCGTGTACTTCGTCAATCAGCGCCATGTGCGGACGCGGCCCTGATTGGCCGTTGTCGGAGCTGATTGGTCTAAAAAATGAGTTTTTAGCGAGATAGGCAAGGTTCCAAACGCTTTGCCCGGTACCCGATTTTTTTAATCTTGAGCT
Organism: Shewanella decolorationis; assembly: GCF_004354305.1. NCBI lineage: Bacteria > Pseudomonadati > Pseudomonadota > Gammaproteobacteria > Alteromonadales > Shewanellaceae > Shewanella > Shewanella decolorationis. Next base: position 1,591,498 of record NZ_CP037898.1, read on the forward strand.
TAACTGCGGCGATTGGTTGACCATGGAAACCGCGTCGCGGAACAACACCATTGCCTGATCTTTTTTGGTCGCGGCTGCATAAATTTCGGCGGAGGCCTCACCATCTGCCACTAAACCATAAAGCCCGATTCCGCCTGCCAAAGGGGATTTACCAGAGCCTTTGCCACTTTCGACATAGCACATGCGAAAACGGCGGGTCCCGTCTGCATCCTTCCAGCCAAAGAGAGAGCCGACAATAAATGCTTGCCAGTCGAGCAGATTGAATGGCTTGCCTTCGTGATCACCACCACTTAAGCGCAATACTTTTGGGAAAAAGCTGATTGCGCGGTTGGCTGAGGCTAAGTCAAAAAAAAGACCACGTTCGTGGCCTGTTTCTAAGTCTTTTAAATGCCGCTTACAGGCGTTGCGGATATCGGGGCCAGCGAGGAACTCCCCTGATGCAACTTGTTTTGCCCAACGAGTGACGCGATCTTCTGCGTTATCCGAAGAATTCGTCGAGCTCGTCTTTTTTCTTGTCGCCATCAGTTACCTGTACTTTGCTACGGGCCGATGGAGTTAGCCCAAATTCTACGAGATAGGCCTTAAATCGCCTGTCGGCATCGGCCAACATTTGCACGGCTGGGTTTGCCTTCATTAGCATTTGCTCGACTTGGGTGACTTCGCGGGTATCTTCATCGATATTTTCGCCGATGATTTTGATGCTTTGGTAAGTTCGGCCGTTTTGTTTTATTTCGTCCCTCAGGTCGAGGATTTCTGAGTAGACGTCGCATAACCGCTCAAGCGCCATGCCATCGGCCAGCGTGAGCACGCCCATGTCTTTAAGCAGTTTTGTTAGCTTTTTCCATGCTGCTTTTGCTCTTGGGCTGAGATAAGCCGGCATTCGCGGGATCCCCGCTTCTAGCTTTGGCTCTTTTTTGTTGAGCGGCCTTTTGCCGGGATTGCCTGTAACGAGCTTGAGCGCGGTTGGCGTGGTTTTTCGTCCTACTGCCACGTTTACCTCACTATCTGTTCCAATGGTGATTTGGGTCTATCGGCTTGCCGCTTTCGTCTGCGCCAGGCATCACCCCTCTGCTCTCCATTATTTTTTTGGTGCTATCGTGGCAATGCTTGCACAGCGGTTGCCAGTTGTTGGTGTCCCAAAATAGGGCTTGGTCGCCTTTGTGCGGCGTTTTGTGGTCAACTACTGTTGCGGCGGTGATAATGCCTTTTTGCTCGCAGAAGCAGCACAGCGGATTGCGCTTTAAGAAGGTTTCACGGGCTTTTTGCCAGCGTCCACCGTAACCACGTTCGGCGGTTTTGCGTTTGTCATCGCGCCAGCTGGGTTGGCTCATAGTTCACCGGAGCCGTCCAGATAGATTGAAGATCCATCTTGTTCTTCGTCTTCGGTAGCCATCATCTGATCGACAATATCCAGATTACTGTTAACCAGTTGGCTAATTGCATTGGTTTGGGCGGTAATGGCGTCTGTTTGGGCTGTCATTGCTAACGTTAGCGCCTGAAGATGCTCGATTAAATCATCTTGCTTGTTTTGCTTAATAACTGGTGGCTTGGTTTTACCCTGAAATGTTGGGTATGCCGCGTTTAATGCGGTTACCTCAACCCAATCAGCAGGCACCAGTGGCACTAATTTTGTTTGACCATTGCCAATATCTGACTCGACAGCTAGCACTGAAACGATGGCGCCATTGAAGATAACCACGACTTTATTCATTGCTATCGTCCATATTGATTACGTTTAGGTTGCCAGCTTTTATCGCGGCCATTCTGGCTTCGTGAAATTCGCGGTTTTGCCGTTTCTTTTCTCTTGAGAGGCGATATTGAACAACGAATAAAACGATTGTTGATGCGATACCGAGCAATAACGCAATCTTATCTAGTGATAGAAAACCGCCAATTGCCGTAGAGATTGAAGCGATATAGCTCCCAGTTGTCGTTGCTTTATCCATAATTGGCGCCAAGGGTTTGATATTCATTGTTAGCCTCCGATCACTCGGTAGACAGTTTCGACTTTTGCTCGTTAATCCAATTCTCTAGTGACAACCAATCGAGGTCGCACAGAGAAATGACTTGAATCAACGAGTTGGTGTATTCAGAAAGATCTTGGTTTTTCTTGCTGGAATACGGCGGAACGATGCACTGGCTGATAAGTTCCTTGGGCGGAAAAACATACTGAATCTTGGTTACGGTAACGGTTCGCACATCTGGCGGACTGCTCGAGCACGCTGTTAACAGCATCAGGGATATCAGTAGCGCCCCAAGTAAGTGTTTTTTCATCGCTGGACCTTTCGAATACCTGAGTTAACTCTTTGGTGGATTGCTCGAACTCGCGCTTAATCTCGTTTCGTGACCGTTCACGATCGCTCAAGGCCTTTGCCAGCAATGCAAGATTGCCTAGCAAGGTTTGTTTGTCTTTTTCTGCAGACTCAAGTGATGAAGTGACCGAGGATAAATTTTTTTGCAGCTCGGAACGGGCCAGCTCCGATTTATCCAAATTTGCATTTAATAGCGCTATTTGGCCCTTATTGATCACAAAAAAAGCACTGAATGCGCCTATCAAAACAATCAACAAAACGATAAGTAAGGCAATGATTTTACTTGATATTGTCGAGAGCATTTTTAACGCCTAAATTCGCCAGAAAAAAGGTCTCATTTCGCGGTTTTGCATAAAAAGGGAGGCGCACGGTCAGTTAGGCAAAAACCCTGAAGTTTTTACCCGCCCCTCCCACCAAAGCATAAGGTGCTGAATTTTCAATGATTTTTACGGTTTCACTTTAGAGCTTCGAGACAGTCGCGGTGCCGCTGCTGCGCCCGCAGCCACACGCCATAGCAACGCTTGTTGCCAGGCGTTGAACAGTCATAGCCAGCTACGGTGCGATACTGAGGCAGCAGCAATGCATCACATGATTGTTTATATTCACCTTGGATGAGATGGCCACGCATCGGAGAGGCTAACCAACGGCCAATGCCGTATTGGTACGTCCAATCGATGTACAAATCGTAAGATGCTTGGTTGAGCTCCACGTTCGGAAGGCTTGCTCGAAAGCGTTGCTCATCCTTACCGATATGTGCTTTAACGATTTTAAGTGCGTTAATTGGGGTGGTGGTTTCGCCTAGCTGTACTGGTCGTCCATCTGCATGATAGGTGGACCCAAACCCAAATGTAGGCCGATCACCTTTAACGGGGATCTCTGCAACAGGCGAGAACCCTTCAGATGAAACCAAGGTGATCAGTGCAGCAGCTGATAAGCTCAGTCCTGTGACTAATACCTTATTGCGCATGACAAACCCCAAAACAAAAAGCCCCGGCGACGGCCGAGGCTTGAATAAGTAGTTGGCGTTAGGTGGATTCGAACCACATCACACACCTCGCTTTAGCTATTCGCTCAACGGTATATGACATGCATAGCAATGGCAGGCATTCCAATGCGACTTAGTTTCCTTATCCGCCTCAAATCCTGCTACTGACACCAACATGAAAAATTATACATCCATGTACTAAAAACAGAAAAGCCACCTATCTGGTGGCTTTAGATGCTATAACCCGCATTGTTATAGCAGGATAGTAAAACTTAATGCTTGGGTAAATCATCCTGTTAAACCGATTTTATGGATTGTTTCAGTTGGCAGAGACAAAAAAGCCCTCAATCGAGGGCTTGTTGATGTAAAAGTTTTAAGCCAACAATTAGCTAGCCGCTTTCGATTTATTTTCTGCTCGCTTTCTTGAGAAGTCGACATCATCAATAGCATCTCCAACTTTTAAACCGGCAGCTCTGATTTTTGCAATAATCGTAGAATGCGATATATCAAGCCCAAGCTTCTTTGCTATTTCTCGAGAATAAAGTGGCTTTTTGTTGTAGTAGTAAACTGCTCGCCGCGTTCTTGTGCGCTTTTGCTTTGAGATCTTTTCTTTTGTGATTGGGTTTTTATCGAGACTTTCAATAAGCTCAACAACGCGATTTTGTGATCTAAGCACACATTTAAGTAAATCGTGAGGCATTGCCAATTCAAGCCTGCTGATTAGCATGTGAAGCTCATAGATCGCTGAAAAATCTGGACTATCTTCACATTGCTGATCTAGCCAGTTTTCGACTTTATCGCAACTAACACAATGCAACCTAGCAAGTATTTCTGGCTCGATTGGATATTGCTTATGTGCTGAAATATATAGTTTTTTATATTCCATTTTATACCTTGCCGTATTTGCAATTAAAAAGCCCTCAATCGAGGGCTTTTGTTTAATCTTCCTGATCATCCTGGCTTAAATCAACAGGCTGTTGCCGCCAGTACGCACGGGCTTTATAGATGACGGCTAGGCGCTGTGATGTGCTCCAACTTTTAATGCGCTCGATTAAGTTAATCGCCGCTTCTTTTGAGCCGAGAAACTCGGTAATCTGGGAATCATACTGATAGCCTTCGCTGATATGCCACGGCAGCGTGTCTGCCTCAACTTTTGGATCAGGATGCGGCATATAGCCATTTTGGCTGCAATAAAACGCCAGCCATTCATTTTCTGTTAGCTGTGGCGTGTTGTCCTCAATAAACAGCGCAAATTGTGCGGCCATGGCATTGAGAGAGCCGGACCAGTTGATTTCAGATCCTGATAGTGTGAGGTTATTGCAAACCACGATAGTCTCATCGACTAAGCGCACGGATTTTTTTACTGGCATAAAAGCTCCTAAAAGGCCGCGCTTGCGGCCTAGGTTAGATTAGTAATTGTATTTTTCTGCATAATCGCCAGCGGAGATTTCTTCTAGCAACTCAGTAGCTTTCTGAGTTCCGCTTTTTATCAGGCTTTTGGGAGTGAAGCGGTCGGATAACTCTTTGTCGTTGCGAACAACGGTATTAATGTCAAACTCGTGGATGCATTGATCGTCAACCTCAAGCCAACTCCTACCACAACCAATATTGCCATAGCCGTTTTTCATGCTGTTTTTGTGTTCGCCAAGTAATTTGCAAGCCTTTAGCAGATTGCGGGGATTAGTGTTGAATGAGTAATGAGTGCGGACTTCTCCACCGCCTTCTGATTGATAAATGCCTGAGTTCAATTTTGTTTTGATAGTGATCATTATATTTTTCCTTTTACTTTCGCCCTGCCGCTTTTCAGCGGCGGGCATCTTAGTTAATAAATGATTTTTTAGTATTGATATTCACCGCTTTCATCAACAGAACTGAAAGTGTAAATCTCACCATATTTGCTATTAACTTTTGAAACAGGTTGTTCATAAACAGCCTTGGCTAAGTTTGCTTTACTGCGTGAGATTTTGAATTTTTTAACATTTACAGGGCTGCCATCTATAGTAAATGCGCCAGCAATTTCAATTGTGTTTCCTTTCTCTGGAGCTTCAAACACTTCACCAATTACCGCGCCATTTCTGTTAAGTAATGCTGCTTTCATGATTTTGTTCCTTTTACTTTCGCCCTGCCGATGTGGCGAGCCTCTTAGTTAGTGGGTTGTTCCTGAGAACGATTTAAATATATCGCACCTGTATCGCACCTGTCAAATTTATTTTCAATTTATTTTTCTTGTACCAGTTTCTAAAGTAGGCGTTGAGTGTTTTTCGATAAGCAAGATAAGCGTTATAATCTGATTCTTTTAGCTTTTTAACATAAGCAGAACGCCAAACATTGCTGTATTCGTTTTGCTTTTGGATGATGAGTTGTTGCTGTTCAGCGGGTAACGCGTGCAGTCTTTTAAGCCGCATTTGATAGCGTTTTTGCTCATAGAGAGGATCGGCGGCTCGCCTGGCGCTGTGCCGCTGCCTGTTGTGATCAGGATTTAGCGCAATCAATTTATAATAACGCCGCTTGTGCTTAGCTTTTAACTGTTCTTGCTGGCATTTGTCAGAGCATGTTGTGCGCTTAACACCCCAATGATCGTTAACGATTGGTGCACCGCAAATCACACAAGGCCCACGGCGGCAGGTTTTGCACGCTGGCACCAATCCTTTAACAAGTGAGCCTTGATCGACTTCAAGCGTATTGCCGCATATGCAGCGGCACAGCCACACTTTTACCGCGTTGCGACCGTGTTGCACGCTGCCGACGCAGCGCAGCACATGCAGCGAGTAAAAATAATGATCGGTGTAGTCGCGCTCAATCCATGCCATTTTCGATAATTTCAATTTATTTTATTGACAAATTTAATCTTTTAGCAGTTTAATTGAAAGCTTTTTTATTAAAAACTTTTATCTAACCTATTGATTTTTTTGAAATTCAACTATATAGCTGAAGTGATCACATATAGCTGAATTTGGCACGTATAGCTGAATTGATCACATATAGCTGAAGTGATCACATATAGCTGAATTTGGCACGTATAGCTGAATTGATCAGGTATAGCTGAATTGATCAGGTATAGCTGAATTTGGCACGTATAGCTGAATTGATCAGGTATAGCTGAATTGATCAGGTTTGGTAGTGTTCTTCATTTCAGTGTCACGATCTGTTCTAAATATAATTTCCTCAGAACGGCATGGTTCCTGAATTTCTCCTTTACTGTCAACTGAAGTGAACTCACCGATCTTATGTTTACTAACAATCCACAAATGGTAAGAATCAGAATCAAGTAATGCCATGGCTTTGCATTTATCAATAGCTTCTATTTCACTTGTTGATATGCCAAGAACGTCTTTCCAGTAAACACCTTTCTGTCTAACTAGATAAATGGTTTCCATCTAAAAAACCTTATTTATTTACTTATCACTTAACTGATTTTAGCTCTCACGATACTAAACTCATACCGCGTTCAATGTCTATTCCTGTTGGGACAAACACGATTTTAAGCCCTATCTTCTTGGCGTAGTAATACTCGGCGGTGGCGCCTGCAGACCTGCGCCAACCGGGCAACATCACAATCTCATTGCAAGCACGGATCATGGCGTAACAGATATCCATGTACTGTGGTTCTGTTAGGCCGAACGGCAGACCAGCAGAGTGAAGCACTACTCTGCCAGTTCCCGCCAGCTGATCGGCCGCTTTAAAGAACGCCTGCTTATTAGCCTCGACATTGCCGCTTATTGGACCAGCGATGTAGGTGGTTATCATCAATCATAACCAGGCGAGGATTGATTGGCAGTGGCGTTATCTAACGTATGCTCACGCCACGCATATTTACAGCACCGGCATGTTTTTAATAGATGCTCTTTTTTACAAACGATTTGGTAGTCAAATGCCCTTGCCACATAGCGAATAAACTCACTCATCATTCCTTGTTCTTTGCATGTACCTAAATTGGTGCCATCTTCTACAAACTGAAATTCTATCGAACTGGATCCGCACTTCACGCATTTACACATGAGTCACTACCTCTTGAATGTGGAAAACACCGTCAAGATAAAAGCCCTTTACTGTACCTGTGACATCATTACCGTCGCACTCATCGTAAACAAACTCCTTTGCCGCAGCAGGGATAAAATTAGAAGGGTATTGACTGACTGCTTTTTTAATAATGTCTCCATCTAGCCATTGCATAGATACCTCACTTGATCACGGTTAACTTTTTGCCTGACTCGATTGCTTTAAGCACTTCAATTCGCCCAAGCCCACTATTTTGATACTCGTTCCATTCACTATGATGCTGTGGGCAATAGTGCATATCTTTGCCAACTGTTTTCGCGCATTTTCGGCATAGTTTGCGATCGCAAGTTTTATCGTTTCCTACTGGGTAATCACATAGGAACTCTGCTGCAGGGAAGTTATCCCCGCATTCACTGCAGCTATCAATGTGAACATCCTGTATATCGAAGTCGCCACAAATCCAACCGATGCCAACTCCATCAACTCTTATTCTTGAGCAAGCCATTACTCTTTCCCCGCCTGCTCGATTGCATCGCGTACAGCCTCAGGCCATTCACCAACTAACAGTTCGGTACCGTCATCAAAGTGAATCTTGGTACCATTGAAGCCATTGCTGCTATGCATAGTAAAATGCTTGATTCTATCCAGAACAACAAAGCTGTTTTCACCATGATAGAAAGGTTTGAAAGATGCTACTTTAGCCATTCGTACTAATCTCCGAAGTTGAGATCAACTTAAAAAGCTCATTAGAAATTGGTGGCACTTCCAAAAGCATTTCAGCTGGTAATACTGGTTTCCAAACAACCCAATCGCCTTTGATTGAAGCTTTTATTCCTAGTGCTTCAGCTCTTTGCAAAAATTCTTTTGCCAACTCTGCTCTTGAAGTTTTATTTGATTGTTGACCTTTGACTTTACTCATTTCGGTTATCTCCTGCCGCCTGCTCAATTGCATCGAGCACTGTTTCAATGTTTTCGTCTACCACTATCTGATAGCCATTCTTAAGTGAAATTACGGTACCGGCATTGAAGCGATTGTTGTGGGAATAAAAGTGAGATATTTCACTAATAACAACATAAATATCGCTTCGTTGTTTTCTACCAAACTCTGTAAACTTCGCTGTTTTACACATAAATCCGCCTTATTAGTTGAAGGTTTTATTTTCTTTGTTTGCTTTTATACTCGATGAGAAATTCATCTCACCGCAGGCATGCAACTCCGCCATTTCAAGGCAAAACAAGATGCGTGCTCTATTGGTATCCGCTCTGGCTTGTGCAGGCGTTATCCTTTCGTATTGACTTACCGCATCAACGGTAATTACCCCATCTGCGATAATCTCCTGCCGGATCTGATGAAGCAGATCCGAAAGCTCAAAACCATTAGGATTTTCCGCTGACTTTAATAATTTAAAAATCTGCTCTTTACTCATTGCTATCATTTCCATCTATCTGCGCGATTGCGCTTGCGGTCTGATTTATTACGGCGACTGATGTGGCGCATTTCAGCAGGCTCTTTGAAGCAATCTGGCAATGCTATTTCCACCGAACAAGAAACATCACCGTCAACCTGCATTAGGCGATCTTGCCGTAGCGTCACCACTGTATAGTTTAGTGATAACTGCATTAATGCCCTTCCAAGCATCGACTTTCCTACACCATCACCACCAATCAAAAAGACTGTCTTAGTCATTAAATATCTTCCTCTTTTGAAGATGCATAAATTGCCTTGCAAGCCATAACCAGCAAGGCTTTAAGCTGTTTTGCTAATATTTTCTATCTTGAAACTGTCTTGATTTAATCGTGCTGAAAATGGATGGTGTATCGATAGCAAATGGTTATGCCAGAGCTCGATAGCCTCACGCTTTTGGTCAGCCAAATAGGTGTGTATATAGGCTTGGTCTAGCTTGGTCATGGAGTGGTTTAACATCTGCTCGGCCACCATGTAATCGATACCCAAATCAGCCCAACATGAGCGAGCCAGTTTGCGTAAATCATGGGCCGTCCATTCACCAACACTCACCTGTTTAACCAAACTATTAGCACCACGTTCATCTAAGCCAGTGTTACGGCAAGGATGCGGAAATAGGTACCCGCCGCGATAACCTGCTGCAGCTTGCATGGACTTATGCCAGCGCAATACATCGGCCATCAGGCCAGAGATATGGATAGTCAGTTGAGCATGGGTTTTGGTGATATTCGCGGGGATCACCAACTTAGCATTGAGTTCGTCGTAATAGCTCCACTTAAGTAAGCGGGTTTCGCCAATGCGGGTACCGTAAGCCAACATGATAAACACCAGTAACGCAGCACTATCACTAGCGGTATCAAGGTCACTAAGCAGCTTAGGCAAATCCGTTGCCTGCAATTGAGGCGGTTTGGTGGCAATTGGCGTAGCGATAAAATCCGTAAAACTTAACGATGCCAACGGATCATCAGTAATCAACTTAAGCACTGTCGCTTGCTTAAATGCCTTGCGCAGCACGGCGTAATACTGGCGAACACTGCCAATAGAATAACGCGCCTGCAGAGGCCAAATTAATAACTCATCGACCTTATGATGATTGAGCTCACTCAGCATCACCTCACCTAGCACCGGCAATAAATGTTTAACGATGGTGCATTTGATATTGCGGCGCCGTTTAATCGATAAGCTGGTGTCGGATTGTGCCCGGGTTAAATACCAATTCAGCAAGCCACCACAACTTAACCAGGTATTCACCTTCACGCTTTGGTCTTGGCGATGTTGAATGCTCAACGTGGGCAAATCATCGATGATCGCCTTAGCGCTCACCAGCGGCCAGTTAGCCACCTTTGACCAATTCGCCTTGCCATCTTTATTGGTGACTAAATACCAACTGCCACGACTACGCGAACTGCCAAGGCGCAACCGTAGCGGATAGCGTGGGTCCCTAATCTCGGTAATTGATTCATCGGCTACAGCCCGTTTAATGGCCGCATCACTTAAGGCAATACAGGCTATGGCCATCAGTCGCACCTCAGGTTAGTTCGGCAATCAGCATAAAAATACTCAACCGAGATCGCCTCTTTATCAGCCGCTGATAACCCCACCTTAAACAGCGCTGCAGTCAGTTTTTCAATCAACTCAAACTCAGCCAGTATCAACGCTTGCTGCAACTTAATCAGCTCGCCATTAGCCGCTAAATCAACGCCAGAACCGCCGCATTTATCACAAGGATACAGCTCGAACATCGGCTTAACTTTGCCAACCCCGCGGCAGGCATTGCACTTTGGCAACGCATTAATCTGCTGATGGATGGCCGTTTTAGCACTCACTAAAGCCTTGTATTCAGGCGTAGATAACACCTGCTGTTTACAGTGCAAATCAAAGCGCTCATTAATAGATGACTGCGCTGCCAGCGCTGACATTAAGCGTTTATTTATCCTCTCTAATGGCTCAATTCGGTGATAGTCAGCATTACCAATGGGCAGGTGTCCATCGAGTTCATTGCAGATAACCCTTACCGCCGCTTCAACACCACAGGCCAGATCAACCGAACCCATAGACTCGAGTTGATCTGCCTCCGCTTTAAGCCGTTTAACTAAGTCGCTTACCGTTTCAATCATCAACCCGCTAGCCCCATTTCTTCGCCAACCATTCTCAGCACTTTTTTAGCAAAGCGAGCTGCGTCATGTTCGTGCTGATGCAGTGCATCTACACCATCCATATACTTATCGTAAAAATGCTGGCTAAATTGCTCTGTCGTGATCTTTGCGCCACTCAAATCACAAAACGATTTAGTCAGCTGCTCAACGGTGTTCAACATCTTCCCGGTACCGCTGCAGTGCTTGCACTCACCATTACGGTGATAGTTGAGTTTTGTTCCCTTACACTTAGGGCAAACGCGGGTACCGCACACTTCATTTACGGCGAGCTTTGCCAACGCCGCTGCGGCAACTGGCCTAAAATCCACTTCATACTGCTTACATAGCGACTTAACGAGTACATCCTCAGCATCTACATCGCCGCAAATGGTCGCCTCTAACACTTTCACCCCAACGGGGTACTTACCCTGTACCTGTGCAACAACACCCATAGCATCCTCCTTACTAAAAACCCCTTTACCCCCCGCCGCACCAACCGATAACCCGCGTGGAGATAGCAGCTCAAACAAGCGCTCAATTGAAATCATTTATCTGCCATCTCCTTGGTGGTTAGCTGCAGCACGGGCAGCGGAATGAATAATGCTCAGTGCCATGCTTGATACACGGCTTTCGGCCGACTCAAGCGGATCTTGGCGCGATACAGTGCTCGTTGGCTTACGTTCTGGATGCTTGCGCAGCAATCCACGGGCACTTAGCGCATCGCCTAAGGTTTGGTTGCCAACCTTGGATTGGCGTGAGGCCGCAAAAATCGTGGCGCCAGCTACATACAAGGCAATCGCTTGCTCCAAGTTGGCGGCGCTCTTTTCGGCCGTATTACGCAGTAAATCGCGCTCTCTTAATACTTTTGATAATGTCGTCTTGCATACGCCTGTTTTGGCCGCAGCGTTAAAAACAGATAAGTTTTCATCAACATAAAGCTTGATGGCCTTTTCAAATTTCTCGCTGAGCTTTTTAGGCTCCTTGCGCAATAACCCGCGGTCCTTTAACTCTTTTGTGAGTTTTTTACGGCACACAGGCGCAGCAGCTGAACTCTCTAAAAGCGTCATCTTTTGGTTTACATACAACTCAACACCACGCGCTAAACGCTCAGCTAATGGGGCTTTTAACGGCATAAATCCCCCTTGCCAAATAAGGCGATTAACGCAGCATCGCGGGTATCGGCATTGCTGCGGCCAGTCCAGCCGGTGATTTTGTTAAAATACACACTGCTATCCTTAGCCTTTTTCACTGGGCCACGCAGCGGTTTAACCAAAGTCACGGTAATCCCTTTGTCCTCGAGTACTTCTTTAATTAATCTTGCCGTGGCTTTCACTTTTCCCAAGTCCTCGGCCTTGCTCATATTGATCTTAAATTCACTACCGCCTTGGCTTGGTGCATGACCAACGTAGGCAAGCAATGGGTTTTGGCCTTTGGCAGTCCGCTTTAACTTGCTGGCGAATACTGGCTTTTTGTTATCCACATCTTCGAGCAACACAGTGCAAGTCGAACTCGCAGCACTGCTAAGGACAAACTCAATCAACTCACTAAAACCCATGCTCTTAAGCAGCTGTATCTTGCCGTCCACCACAGTGGCTACGCCGCTTTTAGTGAGATCAGGATCAATACCAATACGAATCACACCGCTACCCCTCTAAACCGCTTTGACTGCCTTACTAAAAACTGATTGGCTTGTTTACGTCCAAGGCGCCCACCAATGGCAAATAAGCGCTCATACTCGATTGATACGGAATGCTTAAATTCAGGAGGGATCACCGACATATGCTTTACAATCTTCTCAATGTCCGACTCTCCACCGCGGCAATGCCATATTTGCGGTAGTTCGCGTTCACGCATAAAGCCTTGGGCGCGTAACTCAGCGGCAGTCACCGCTTTTGGTACAAACAACTCCGCATCATTAACCGCCTCTTGCACGACTTGACTAGCAGCAGTATCAACAGACGTAGGCGCCACAATCGCGCTATAAAAATCAGGGGCATCATCTGGTAAGTGTTTAATTGCCAGCGCCATTGGCAGTCCTTAGCCCAAACTTTTGGCGCAAATCAGCGATAATCGAACAAGCCTTTTGGCTTTCAACAGGTTTGTTTACAGGGGCTGCAAGCGCTTTAGGGATACAGGCATCAAAACTTTCACCCTTCACTGCCCGGCGGCACATCACCTCGTAGTTGCGTTTAAACAAGGGCCATGTTTGCTGCTCTGTGCGATTTTGCAGCTCATACCAACCTGTTTCACGGCCTGCGGCAAACACCGCGCCATGGCTCCACTTGTGCTCACTCGGCCAGCGACCATGGGCGCAACACTCACGGTAAGCCTGCTCGGCGCTGGGTAATCCAAGTTGCTCAGGTGTAGGCGTACACATCGCCACAAACTCAGCGGGGTTAACGCTCCAAGGCGCAGTTGCAGCACGTTGTTTAAAGGCCTCAATGCCGATAATCACCTCATTCACACTCAAGCCAGCCTCACCGATTTGCTTAACAAACTCCTGCACTACACTGCCAAGCTCAGCGCCAAAGCGATTGCTAAAATCACGGCTGTATAGGTTCATAGTCGGCATCAATTGTGTTGCCACCACCGTGGTGATCTGCTGAATGCTCGAGCTGCTCTGCCATTTCCCGCAGTTCGCGGAAGACTCGTGCTGTGGAGTGTTCATAGCGTGAAGGGTTTGCGGTAGCAGTTGTTGTATTGGCTTCATGTGATGATCTCGCTAGCAGTTTGGCGTTTAGTTTGTCCCATTGTTTACGGAGGGTTTTTGGGCATAACACATTGCTCGCCCAAAACGAGTCGGTATTGGCAAACTTAAACAGCTTGCAGATTTCGTGGTGAGTGCGGTTGTCTTGCATGCGCATTAAACGCACTTGGTTAGCCCAGTCTGGCCAGTTAGGTTTTTTAGCCGTGGGGTTAACCATCAACACGCGGGAGTAGATAAACTCAGCACAGGTTAAATCGTCTGCACTGCCCCAAAGCTTGCCGTTTGGCGTTTGAATAGCGGCATCGGGTTTAACCTGCATGTCGGCCATTGCGTCAGCAATGTGCGACGAAGAGATCTTTTGTATTGTGTCTTTTGTAATATTGTCTTTCTTTTGTGGGGGTCTATCTAGACAGGTTTTACTGTCAGAATAGACAGCTTCACCGTCAGAATAGACAGGTTTTACTGTCAGAATAGACGGGGCATTTTCACTGTCAGAATTGACAGTTTTGGCTTTAGTTGGTTTATCAGCCCATGAAGAAACTGTCGGGTTAACCCCGATTTTCTTACCCTCTTTTATCAGCACATTGCGCTTTAATAAGCCTCTAATCACCCGCGATACGTTGTCAGTATCAATCTCAGTCATTTCTTCTATTTGACTGTAAGATACCCAATCTGTGGCCTTGCCATAACCGTAGGTTCTACGGATAACAGCAAATAAAACACGACTCTCACGATCGCTTAATTTCGTGCGACACAGGGCGTCCACCAGCGTATTGGAGAGTCGTAAATAACCATCATCCAAATCTGCTTTCACCACCCCACCCCGCGTTTGCTGTTTGTGCTCAGCAACGGGCCGTAACGGCACCACATTACTGCCACCAGCGCCATGATTGACGCTATCTATTGATTCCAGTACCATTGTTTTTGCCTCTCTTGGTATTAAGCCCACAGCCGCCACAGCTCTAGTGGGCTTTCTTATTTCAATCGCACAGCCGAACTATCAAAGCGATAACCCGCATCCAACACCCGCGCAGCAATCGCCTCAGCACTCGTCGTCGGTGATTTGCGAATAACATTGGCTAACAAGGCAATCTCTTGATTACGCTCAATGCGTGAAAACTCGGAAATTTGTTGATTGCGCTCAATGCGAGCGAACTCGGCATCTTCTTCAGGTGTGTAAGGGATATCTGCACTATTGCTTCCGCAAAAATCGGCGCATGAGTTATCAGTTAACTGATTTTGTTCATCAATTCTTTGTATAGTTGACCAGTTGGCTAGTAACTCCCAAGGCTTCACTGATTCGTGACTAGCTTTTCTAAATGGACACCATTCACCGTCAATCTTTACAAACAACCAACCGTGCCAAGGTGAAGATCCTCCATCCACACATAAAGCTGAAAGCCGAAAATTACTGGTTATCATTCTTGCTGGTTTAAACATCACACTCTCCCATTCGCCTTTAACCGCTCGTAATCGTGGCGGCAGTCGGCATCACAAAAATGTTGATTAGTTGAAACAGTTGCCTTGCAGTAATGGCACTGGCCAGTAAAAGGCAGCGTAGGTTGGCGAACAGATAAAGCGGCCTTGATATGCGCTTCATGCTCGATTGCGGCATCATCAATAACATCACTCATGCTGCGCGCTCTTAGCTGGAATGGGATGAACTGTGCGCACTTGGCTACTCACTACCGCTTTGAGCGACAGTATTTCTCGTACGGATTTAGTCAGCTCACGGCTAATGCACTCAAACTCATCAGGGGTGATCACCCCATCAGCGCGGGAGTCACGAATTTCGGCCAATGCAATACCCATCTGCTCGCTAATCAATAACAGCTGATCGCTTAGCTCTTCATCGCAATTCACCGACTCAGGCAGCTTTACAAATACCCCGCCGCGGCTATGGCACCACGCCGACAAAATGCGGTCATCGTCGGCCAGCTCAGTCAGGTGTATCGCATCACGCAAATACAGATGATTGCTGTCGTTCTCAGGGTTTAATTTGTTGTACATCACCCCGGGCTGCTGGAATAAATCCTTAGCCAGCTTATCTACCCCGTAATCGTGCCCAAGCGCATGGGCGGCGTAGAGAGGATCGGAACATAAAAGTGACTCGCGCTTTAATGTGTGCTTATTCATAGGTTAGATATCCTTGCTATTAACAAGAGCAGTTAAGCAACCTTTCCGTCACTATTCTCAATAGGGTTAGGAAATACATCAGAGAAGGTGCATTTGGCTCCGAGTTGATTTAGAGCGTTTACAATCTTCCAGCACTGATTGAAATCGGGTGTTCTCCTCCCTTTTTCATAGTGATAAAAGCTTGAAACATCAGTCTCAATTAACTTCGCAATATCTTTTACCGAGATACCTGCTTTTACTCGAACTTGACGGATATGCTGCATAGCTACCTCAATAATGGAATTTTCCATAATGTACATTATGTATATTTCGTTATCAACATAAATGTACATTATGTTTATTGATTGTTTTTGTACATATCGTACATTTTAAGGATGAAAATGAAGTGGAATGAGCTGGTTAAATCCAGAATGAAAGAGCTTGGGATTACCCAAGAAAGGCTCGCTGAGTTAGAAGAAGTAACTCCTGGCGGAATGGGGCATTGGCTTAATGGAAGAAGAGAACCTTCGTTAAGTAAGATCGCATCAATATTAAAGCGTCTTAATTTAGACTCACTGGTATTGCATTCAGATGGAATGCTTGAATATCCAGACGAAGCGCTAGCTAATGTTAGCAATGCTAATTTATCTACCAAATACCTAAAAAAATTCCCCGTTATTAGCTATGTAAAAGCAGGGGTTTGGTCAGAGGCCGTTGAGGAATCACCAGCATCAGCTTCAGACGAATGGTATGAAACAACCGAAAGAACAAGTGAACATTGTTTTTGGCTACGGGTGATTGGTGACTCAATGACATCTCCATCTGGAGTTAGCTTTCCTGAGGGAACATTGATACTTGTTGATCCAGATCGAGATAGGCTGAATGGATCATTTGTGGTCGCAAAGCTAACTGATGTTAATGAGGCCACATTTAAAAAGTTGGTAGTGGATGCTGGGCAAAAGTTTCTTAAGCCACTAAACAACGCATACCCTACGCTACCAATAAATGGAAATTGTAAAATCATTGGTGTGGTAGTAGATGCCAAGATCAAGATTTTCTAAAACTTATGAATATAAAGGATTATTGCCATGAAATTGTTAATTGCTTCGCTAATCCTATGCGTACTAACTGGCTGCGCCACCTCGGAAGTTTCGTTCAAAAATGCCAAGCAAGTTCCTGATGATCGCTTGTTCATTAAAAATAATGTTGCTGGCGATTCAACCATCACGATTATCAGAGATAGTGGCTTCTTAGGAAGTGGTTGCAACATTAATTTTTTTATTAATGAAGAATTAGCGGCAACTTTAGATGTGTCAGAAAAGGCAACATTCCATGTCAATGAGGGCGAAATGTTTCTTGGTTTACAGCCATCAGGTAACGGATTATGCATCAGCGGCAGTATCAGACAGTTAGAAACATCGATAAAAAAAGGCCAACATAAAATATATAGAGTTGCTCTTGAGCAATCTGGCAGCATGGCAATATTACCTAGCGGAATTTATAAAGACTAAAGGAATAGTATAATGGATAAGGAAACCGCAGAGTTTTTGGCTAAACACCCATACATCCCGACCAAATTTATTGCATTAGATGCCGAAACCACTGGGCTTGAGGCCGAAACTGACAAGATAATCGAGATTGCCGCAATTAAATTTGATCTCCTATCTAACGATCACCCTGTATTTGAGTCATTGATCAATCCTGCGGTAAAACTGCCGCGCAAAATAACCAATATCACAGGCATCACCAACAAGATGTTGGTAGACCAGCCGCCCTTTGCAAAGCTCGCGCAAGACTTAAAAGCCTTTATCGGTGATCTACCTATCGTGGCCTACAATGCAAAATTTGATAAAGGCTTTTTAGATGCTGAGTTCGCTAATGTTGGTATAGTGCTTACTAATCAGTACCACTGTGCATTAAATCTGGCAAAAGCAGCATTTAGTTTACCTAACTACAAATTAGCTACGGTAGCACAGCACTGCAATATTCCTCTTGATGAAGCACACCGAGCCAAAGCCGATGCAATTGCCGCTGGCCGAGTGTTTATGTGTGCCGCAGTCACCCTTGGTCACATTAACGAAATCAAACCTAAATCGGCATTCGGTAAACCAAAAGGCGCGGATCACAAAGCTTACCCACCCAATGAAGATGGCGAACTATACGGCCAGACTATCGTCTTTACTGGCGAGCTATCAATCAGCAGAGCAGAAGCCTTTGAATCCGCAGCAGAACTAGGGCTAGAAATTAAAACTGGCGTATCTAAAAAGACCAATTATTTAGTCGTTGGTGAGCAGGATGAAAACCTAGTTGGCCCGAGTGGCATTTCTAGTAAACAACTAAAGGCGCAAGATCTAATTGACGAAGGCTTTGATATACAGATTTTAGATGAAGATGAATTTATGGAGCTAATTGAAGGATAAATACCTCAATAAAATTAATTTAAATGTTTTAAACCCGCCTAAGCGGGTTATCAAAACAAAGATACTGTTATGGCTCTTGTGTGCCATTGCCGCCAGTGCCACCGCCTGATTGTATTGGTCGCTTAGTGGTGGCTATATCTTCGGCATAAATCCCCGCGCTGATAATGGCGCCACCAATACGGCGCTTACCGTAACCAATGCCGACAGGATTACCTGCGGCAGTGGTATTCACTGCACCACCAAAGGCATAACTTGGCGCGTTCTCGGCGGCTTCCCTACCCTTTAATCCTTTTGCTTGCGGTGAAAGCATTTGCACCACACCGCCAGCAACCATACCTATACCAGCTGTAATTAAAGGCGCTCCAAATGGCGTGTAATATAAAAATGCGCCAGCAACAATCAATACAGCCCCTACAATTGTTTGCAGCACTCCACCACGCTTACTCCCAGCAATCACTGGCACAATCCTGATCTCGCGAGTGCCGGCTAAATCAAATTCATCTTGCCCAGTGTTGCGGCCATTACGAAAAATCGCATAGCGCAACCCAAGTTTTGCTTGCTCCTTAATAAACCCTTCAAAACCTTGCAACGTGTTTTTAAGGGCGCTAAAGGCTTCAGTCGTCGTGCCTGTATCGAGAAAGCGTTTATGCTCACGGCCAAATTTAGCTGCTAGCGAACCTGACAATTTGATAGTTGTACATTGATTTTTATCCACGATCACCCCTCCAGAATCCAACCAAATAGCTTTTTAAACCAATCAAGAAATGATGTTTTTAGACATAACACTTTGTACATCTACATCCTTGCCACCTTGTTGGTATAGCAATAATACACTAAACAAAAAATAAATGTACATTTTGTATTGACGTTAAAGTATACGTTATGTACATTTAGCACATCGATTAGAACGGAAATGAAAAGATTCTAATCACGCTCTTTAACAGACTGGCCCATGAACGACTAAACCCAGCCTTTGCACTAGCAGAGGCACGGACTAGGTCACCCCAAGGTTGTTAGTGATGGGGTACGGAAATTCACTAACGAAAAAATTGCATGCAATCAGCGGCGACCGGGTATCACCTCCCAGATAAAGGGGTGAATTTGCTGGATGGCTTAACTGTGCGAATGACCCGCTATGTGTGCAATCGGTTTTACAGCTGGCTCTTGCGAGAGCCAGCGATAAAGCCAACCGTAAATTGAAAAGAGTAAAACATGAAAATTAAAGAGTGCTGGGTTTCAATATGGGTGGTTCTTTTAATCGACGTTGTTGTGACGATCGCTCACTTTATTTTTGACAGATTTGACGCCTTCACCGCCTTTGGATTGAAGCCTTCTGAGCTTGTTGACCTCGTTGCGATAACTGCGTACATCAGTTATTTGTTGTTTGTAATGTCTTACATCATGATAAATAGAAAGGCACAAAATAATAAAAAACAATAAATTCAAAAAAGCTAATCCATAAATAAAAACGATTTCTTTATCGTAAATTATTGATGTTTTCAGCATCTTAGCAAAAGCAAATAACGCCACAGCAGAAATTGAAGTGTATATGTATCGCCTAGATATATGACGAAGCCTGCCTTTAATTTTATTAAGCATAAGTTTCTCGATTGGTTGTGTAGGAACTCCAATCGTATCACGAGGCCCAACGTGATTAAAAAACGGGCACAACGTTTAAACCCAACTATCCGGAATAACCGGATAGTTGCCCAGTTAAACTGCAGGAAGCAAAGCCATGACTCCTTATGAACAGAAAGCCCAACAACCTGATTTTATCGATCTAGTGCTAATGCTATTAGCCAAGTTAATCCCCTTCGATTTGCTTTAAACCGCGCCAGCGCCAACAGCGCAGCACAAAACCAACCCATTAAAACAACCCAAATAAACCATGCGAGGTGACCTATGCCCCACCCCATCGCAGCGCATCACTGCGCCCCACTGCTACCCATAGAATCGCAACTGCTGTTACACCTCAGCATTGCTTGTCGCCTCGCCCAATTGCCAGACCTAATGCATTGCCCAACGGTGATCCAGCGTAAAAACGAACTCGAGGCCTACTTGCAAAGCCATGTTTGCAGCTACGCCTTCCGCGAGCGCTACCACGTTACCAAACTGGACGAAGCCCCGCTTAAAACCACCAAATTAAACGAAGTGGCAAACATCCAAGTCAGCCGCAGCGGCCGTGTAAAACTCACCCGCATCGCCGAGCCACCAGCAATCAATATCACGGTAAGCGATAGAACCATCAGCTGGCTCAACCGCAGTTTTCACCACGCAAATCATCACGCAAGCCAGCCAATGATTAAGGCTTCCAATTTTAAGGCTGCCAATTTTAAGGAAAGTAGCCATGTTTGATGCACAGGCCCACGCCACCAGCGACGCCCTAGTCGCCATGCTTGCAAATGAGCTAGAGCAAGAACGGCAAGCCAAAGGCAACGCCATAGCCGATTATTGCGATCGCTCGATAGCCGAATTAAACCAGCTGATTATCGATTACCCAGAATCGAAGAACACTTGGGATCGGCTAATTGAACGCTGGCAAGAGATAAAGCAAAAACACGGCTACAGCAGCTCACAAGACCTGCTTGATGCCCAATATGCACGACTCGCCAGCACTTCAAATTAAACCTGTAAGTAATCCTTACAAGTTCATCAATTCCATCATCAGCCTAGTGAGCAATCACCATGAAAACCAAATTCAACATTCAATACCTGCCTATGCTGGCAGCGTTCGCCGCAAAACAGGATGTTCGTTACTTTCTCAACGGCTTTCACGTAAAGCCGCACCCCGAAAAAGGCGTGATACTTACCGCCACTGACGGCCATTGCCTCGTCACCATCCATGATGAGGATGGCTTTACCGATGGCGACTACATTTACCCAATCAGCAAAGAGTTGCTAAAAGCCGCCAACAAAAAGCATTTACCGTCTATTCAAAACATCTTTATCAACTATGGCGTGGCTATGCTCACATCGATTTGCGAAATCGTTGACACCTTCACCACCTTTGAAGCGTTAGACACTCAGGAACGTAAGCTAATTACTCACATTGAGTTTATTAACCCAATCGATGGTCGTTACCCAAATGCAGGCAAACTCTTTAAATCACGGCTAAGTGATGAAAACTTAAAGCCAGCATCAACAATTGGCATGAATGTTAACCTGCTCAGCCGCCTATCAAAATTGAATTACTGCAAGATTAACGGTGCTGTTTTGCACCTAGCAGAAAAGAATTCTCTGATTGCAGTCATGGGCTTAAAAAAAGAAATCGTCGCAATAATCATGCCCTTGACCTTGGACGAATCAGAACGAGCTAATCCAGCAGAGTTTGTTTACTTTGCAGGCCATCAGCCAGTCGAGCCAGCTCCCGAATCCGCCACTCAAACCACTTCACCCAAGCCTGAACAGTCAAGCGCCGCTTGATAGTTGCCGCCATTCACGAAAGAAGGAATAGAGCATGACACAACGTATCGAATGCAGTCGCCGCACCTGTCGCTGGACTGGTAGGCACTCAGAGTTAAGCAAGATCGCAGACCCTAAACACGCATCAAGATCCTTTGCTGTTTACAAAGGCGTTTGCCCTAAATGCGGCTGCGAATCTTATTACGAATTGCCGGAGCCAATCATCACCGAGCGCGTAGAACACGCAAACGCACTCATCAAAGTGATATCAGAACATGGCCGCAAGTTCTTCGACTACAAAGGCACCATCGCAACACTAGAGCTGGATAAAAACGGCAAGGTTTGGGTGGTTGATGAATATACCAAAGCGCGGGTTTACACCCATTCCCAAGGTAGTTGGCGCGGTTTTCACCATGGCGGGACCTTACGCGAATTAGTGTGTGCAATGCGTGATTACATCACCAAAGGCAAGCAACTATCGATTGAATGGATAGCGCCTACTCGTTGGAATCCAGATAACGGCGACATTTGGGGCTATGGCAAAGAAGCCGCCGCAGCCGTCCGCGCAGCAGCTGCACAACTGCCGATTATCAAGCAGGAGGACGCAGCATGTTAACCCACGACAAACCCCAACACCGCGATATCAAAATCGGCCTCGGCCATATCGTCGCAGACAAAGATGGTTGGATGTTGCCAGGCGGCAAGTTCACCACCAACCGCGCCGTTGCCATCCGTGCGGCCAAAGGCCTGCACCGTTTCTTGGTTAAAAGATAAGGACGTCACCATGAGCCAATTATTCTACCTGCGCGACTCGCGCACCAATGTCGGCAGCACCTGCCTATTTTGGGCGCAAGATGGTTGTGGCTATACAAGCGATTTAGACAAGGCGCATGCATACACGCTTGAAGAAGCTCAGCGCAAATTCAACAGCCGCCACACTGACGTTCCGCTAGCAGCAAGGCTGGTTGATGAATTGGCAAGAGAGCGAGTTGATTGCCAGTACCTGCCAGCAGCTGGCGAAAAAGCCGGATGTGATGAGTACGTTATCTCGCCAAAAGGCAGATGGGACGGCAACGATGTTTACTGGCTAACCTTTGATATGTTCAGCGTTAACTACAAAAGCGCCGTTGTATTCAGCTACCGCAGAGCGCTTGAACGTATCAATGAACTTGGCATTGAGGCAAACATCTACGCCAAAGCAGAAATCGACGCCATCGCTCGCCGGACTTTTCAAGCCGCCAACATAAACGAACGCAAGATGATCACCGCCACAGGCATCCGCAAACCTAAGCGCAAACGCCACCGCCAAACCACGGGCAAAACTCGCGGCAACTGCCCACATTGTGGCGCCATCACTTGGGGATTCAACCCATACGAAGCTTACACCTGCGCCGAAGCCGATACCGAAAACCGTGGCTTTAACCTTTATGACAATTGCAACGATGTGAAGCTAGCCAATCAAATACGCAAAGCCAAGATTGAAGGAGAAGCAGCATGCTAACCCTATCCTCTCCCGATTTTACAGAAATCGAGCTGGTGTCTGGCTATCAAGTCACCTGCAACAGCTGCACAGATACGCTTTTCATTCAACGCAAACACCGCAGCGTGATCACCAGCGTCACCGAAGGCCTAAGCCGCTCAGGCTGGCAAAAGGCAGTTAACGACAATGAATACTTTGTCTGCGTCTGCCCCAAATGCGTGAAAGAACTGCAAGAAAACGAACTAGAAGGATCCGAATAATGGAAATGTGCTACTCAATGCCAGCGGTGATGGGATCGCAAGGCGGCAAATTGATGTACACCGTGAGCATGTCAATGCGAGTGCTAGTGCGCATGTTACGTATTGACGATGCAGGCAGCGTGCTCGAACGCAGCCAACGCAAAGTCAATCCTGCTCGTGCAAAATCCATCAGCAATTACATGCTCAATAACCCTAAAGGCTACTTCTTGCCTGGCATTATCGGCGTGGTAGAAGTGCCTACAGGTGGTCAAGCTCCTAAGTTTGAAGCATCCGAAGTTAGCGGCAGCGTTGGCGTATTAAAAGTCGGCATGGATTCGATAATCAAGCTGTTCGACGGCCAGCACCGCGCCACGGGTATCGCCAAGGCGCTCGAAAAATCCCCTGAGCTGTCGCAAGACACCATCTCTATCACCCTGTACACCAGCTTATCGCTGCAAGAACGCCAACAAGCGTTTACAGATATCAACCAAAACGCCAGCAAGCCGCCTCAAGGCTTGTCAGATACCTACAATCACCGCGATGAGCTATCCACGCTCACCATGGAGTTAGTTAAAAACATCGACTGGATGCAAGGCCGCGTGGATTTTGCCACCAACAAACCCGCAGCACAGAGCGAGTTCTATTTTTCCTTTAAACAAATTAAAGACGCCACGGCCATTGTGCTCGGCACCAAGAAAAACTTTGAGCCCTACCACGCCACCATTGCCTATGACTTTTGGAGCACCATGGGTACCGCCATGGAGTTGCAATCCCTCGGCAGCAAACACCGCGAAACCAGCTTATTTACCACCACGGTAATGCTTAAAGCACTGGCGAGCGCCGCAAACGAGGCTGAATCCATCGGCCAGCGCCACTGGCGCCACGCTTACCAAAATTTGGTTTGGACCCGTAACAGCCAAGACTTCATAGGCCGTTGCATATGCCCCAAAACAGGCAAGCTACTCGCCAACGCCGATGCAGTAATGCTGGCCTCAAACCTCATCCTTAAAACCATGGGGCAAAAGCTCAACACCACACGCGCCAGCGTTGAAACAACCTACTTCCCAGAGGTGGCAGCATGAAACCACGCAGTGAAAACCAAAAAGACAAAGCAAAACTAGAACTAACAATCAAGATTTGCCAACACCTTTTGACGGGAAAAATCATTTGCTTAGATGACAGCCAAATAAATTGTTGGCCTCATACAAACTTCCCAATAATTTCTCCAACCGAAGCAAAAAAGCGCGGCCTTGTTCTTAAGAATGGTCAAACACCAGTTTGCTCATATTCGTTCACGCTATCAAACGCCAATGGCAGAGGTTCTGGTTATTACTACTTAGTCAGTCAATTTAAACCAAAACCAATTAAAAAGTCGGAGGCAGCATGAGCGCCCATAAATCATCCCGCGAAATGCTTTACTTGCTGGCAGGCTGCGAACCAGAGCCAAAACTCGACTTGCTGCTATCGCTAACGCGCATCCCCTCCGAGCCAACCATTGCCGCCTTAAAGCTGCACTACACCACAGGCTTAGATCCAGAACGCTGCGCCGCTCGCCACTTTATCGAGCTATCAAACCTGATGCGCGCCCAAACCACGCTCAACAGCACCATGGGCGTGATTGAATCCATCAAAGAACTCGACTGGGAAAAGCATCTTGACAAGCTGGCCACAGCCAACGCGCGGATCACCGAGCTTGAGCAGCTAGTTAGCCGCGCCGCCAACTATCTGTATGAAATCGGAATGAATGAAGAACTTGAGCAGCAGCTTAGCGCTGCAATCAGCAATTCAAAGGAGCATGCGGCATGAGCAAAAAATATCAGCTGATATACGCGGATCCGCCATGGGCCTTTAGCAACCAAAACACGGGCGGCTCGATGAAATACAGCGCCCAAGCCAAGTACACCGTGACTAGCACCGAGGACTTAAAACGCCTCGATGTTAACAGCATTGCCGATGACAACTGTGTACTGGTGATGTGGTATGTGGGCGCCATGCCGCAGGATGCCATTGATCTGGTTAAAAGCTGGGGCTTCACCCTTAAAAACATGAACGGCTTTGTCTGGAACAAGCTAACAGTCAATAACAATCCATTCTTTGGCATGGGCTTTTGGACCCGCGCAGGTAGCGAGTCGGCCATTATCGCCATCAAGGGCAAACCAACGCCAGCTTGTCGCAGCGTTCGCGCCGTGGGCAATTACGACCCACAAAGCCTTGATGAAGTTCTAGCCCACCTCTGCTACGTGGGCACCTATCAAAACATTCGCCACAGCCAAAAGCCCGATGAGTTTCGTGATAAATGCGTCGAGCTAATGGGTGACGTCCCTCGCCTTGAAATGTTCGCCAGAACCAAAACCAAAGGCTGGGATGTGTTTGGGAATGAGACCGTTGATTCAATCGATATTCCACTTAAATCAGCTGAGCAAAATGAGCTTCCTAAGCCCAAAAAAACTAGGAAGAAACGAAATTCAGCCGAGCAGCTCGATATCGAGGATCAAATAGCGCGGGACAGCACAGCAACAAACAGCGTATGGCCGATTGAAGTGATGAACATTGCCAAAGAAGTATTCGAGCGTTGCGGCATAACGGAAACCACTGAAATCCAGTTCCAAAAGCTGTGTGAAGAAGCTAACCGCCAGCGGTTAGAAGGTTATCCAACCGACTCAATCATTGACGACTTAGTAATGAATATGCCAACGGAGAAAAAACCATGCGCGGCTTATTTGTAGATAATTATGCGGGTGGTGGCGGTGCCTCCACTGGCATGGGCTGGGCAATTGGTCGCAGCGTTGATATTGCAATCAACCATGATCAAGATGCTATCGCTATGCACTCAGCTAACCACCCTGACACACTGCACTATTGCGAATCGGTGTTTGATGTTGACCCAGTAAAAGCCACTGCAGGTAAGCCAGTTGATGTGGCATGGTTTAGCCCTGACTGCACTCATTTTTCCAAGGCCCGTGGTAATACGCCTGTTAAAAAAGAAATACGCGGGCTGGCGTGGATCACCATTCGTTGGATCTTGAGAACCCGCCCGAAATTAATCCCATTAGAAAATGTTGAGGAATTTAAAACGTGGGGGCCGTTGATTGGTGAAGGTTCACAAAATCAACGCCCCGATCCAGCTCGCAAAGGTGAAACGTTTGAAGCCTTTAAAGCCATGCTTACTACTGGTGTTGATGCTGATCACCCTGCTTTAGCTGAATGCGTTGAAACCTTAGGGTTAAGTCATTCAGATAGAAATAAGTTGATAAAAGGGCTCGGCTATAAAGTAGAGTTTCGTGAGCTACGCGCCCGAGACTATGGCGCCCCCACTATCCGTAAACGCCTATTTATGATTGCCCGTTGCGATGGTCGGGCGATTGTGTGGCCAGAACCGACACATGGCGCCCCGCATGATCCTCGGGTTATTCGCGGCGAATTAAAGCCGTGGGTGACAACGGCTGAAAAAATTGATTTTTCTTTGCCATGCCCAAGCATTTTTATGACCAAAGAAGAAGCGAAACAGCAAGGGCTTAACGTTAAACGCCCTTTAGCTGATGCGACATTAAAACGTGTGGCCATCGGTACGATTAAGCATGTTTTAGAAAACCCTAACCCATTTATTATTGAGATCGCTAACTGGTCAGGTAAAGGCACTAAGAGCGTTAACGAGCCTATTAAAACAATCACCGCCTATCCTAAAGGCGGCGCATTCGCTCTTGCTGCGCCTATTATGGTTCAGGCTAACGGTGGATTTAATACCACCCATGCGTATTCAGTTGAAAACCCCTGCAGCACTATAACCAACACAGGCAGCCAGCAGCAAATAGTCTCGGCCTTTATGGTTCACTTGCGTAAAAACATCAAGCCGACTTCTTTAAGTGACCAGATGCCAACTATTACTGCAGGCGGTACCCACCATGCCGAGGTTAGGTTAACTCTTGTTGCACCAGGCGACAGCGGTTTAACGGCAGAGCAAGAAGCTGGCGCCGTGCAAGTCAGCGCGTTTTTAATGCGTTATTACTCAAACGGTGGCCAATGGAGTTCACTCAACGAGCCATTAGCCACTATCACCACTAAAGAGCGTATTGCGTTAGTCACCGTCACTTGGAATAACAAAACCATGGTGATTGTGGATATTGGCTTAAGGATGCTTACTGCTCGAGAGCTGTTCTGCCTGCAAGGCTTTCCTGATGACTACATCATTGATGGCTATAACGGCAAAACCAATAAAACTCAGCAGGTCGCAAGGTGTGGCAATTCGGTACCGCCGCAATTTGCCGAGGCCATTCTCCGCGCAAATCTTCCTGAGCTTTGCACACAAACCGCCGAAGCAGCATAGGAGGCAGCATGAAGCAATCAACCGCAATCCGCGAAGCGCTTAAACAGTGGTACGCCCTGCCACGCAAACAAGCATGCAGCTGCCAACAGTTTATGAAAAAACTCGCCGAAGAATTAAAGAAGGAAGGTAAGTGATGGTGAATGCACACAATTCTTGCCATCAATGCAAATACCTTGAGTGGGTTGAAGGCGAAACCGAAAGCACCACTGGATGGGCATGCGATAAAAGGCAGGACGCAATTTTTAATTCATCCCCTGACTGGCCATTAATTGAGTCGAAATTTTTATCAAAGCTTGAAGATGAAAAGTACAGGAATCGATACAAAAGATGTTTTGAACAAGGTGGTGAGTAATGACAACCAAACGCAGAGTGTTATTAGACGGCAACGGCTCAAGCCAAATCAACGTAGAAGGCCTTGGGGTTTATGTTCCTGCCAGCGAACTGGCGCAGATTAAGCAAAATCTTGGTGCCGAGATTCAACAATTGAAAGACCAAGTTCAAGCCATGCAGCTGGAACGATCAACGCATTTCGATGATATCGGCATCGACAGATTTACCAATGCTATGCGGGTAAAAATGGCCTACGCCAGAGCTAAAGGCCGCAGTGGTTGGGATGATCCAGCGCAGTGTTCAGGCGAGCAGCTAGCAACATTATTAGTAGAGCGTCTAACTAAAGGTAATGCCGGCACTTTCGAGGACGTTGCCAACTTCGCCATGATGCTGCACCAACGCAAAGAGTCACCAATGCTGTTGGTTGATGCTATCGGAAATTTAAACGCTACAGCAGGCAATAAACTAGAAGCCTTACGTGACTCAATACAAGCGTGTGAAAACCAAGGGTATAGAGTGATGTTCGGTAACTGGCAAGTTACTGGCGCCATTCTTTCTGATTCTGATGGTGTAATTGAATTAGTCCAAGAATAGGGGGGAATTATGGATATAGATATGGAAAATTTCACTTTAGAAGTGTTCATCGCACAGGCTAAAGCCGCGCAACTTAAGAAAGAGGCTAATGCCGAAAAGCTACCCGCTTTATTCGACAAAACTCTAGATGCCTTAGTTGCAGCCTGTAAAAAGCTCGAAGCAATCACCGCAGAGCGTGACCAGTTGGCTGAGAGAGTTAAACAGTTAAATAAAAATATCGAAGATTTCATCATTCATGAGTGGCGTGAAATCGGCGAATCTGAATGGTATAGCGGCACGCTTGATTTTTATTTTATGTGCAAAAACTCTCCTGAACATGACACTAGAGAACGCATTCAATCTTTAAAAGAGATAAAAGCCAAAGCTATCTGTGATTTTAAGGATGAATTATTAGCGGCGACTAGCGTTATGTTTAGGCCGCATATCGAGGGTGTTTGCGCTGTTGTTACTGAAAGAATGCAAGCCGCTAAGGATGGTGCAGCATGAAAACCACACTAACCGCAGTGCTTACCTGCTTTGTTGTATCGCTTCTAATCGCGCTAATAGTGGTGGCTTCGTTTAGCTTTAGCATCGATACGCCGCCGCTAATTTTCGCCTTTATTTGGGGGAATGGTTTTATGTCAGCTTGGTTTTCGGTATTCGCAATCACTAAAACCTGCAAGGTGATAGTGCTAGACGATAAAACCAGAGTGATTGTTGTTGACGAACAAAGCAATAAGGCAGGTGCAGCATGACTCTAACTATAGGTGAAATATACCAGTTCAAAGGTGGGCGCGAAAAAATTATCTATGTCGGTGACTATGGTAAATGGCACCAGTTCGAGCTTGAAGGTAAGGCTGGTGTTATTTGGTGCGAGCTATTAGATAGCGATTTGCATTTAATCGAAAAGGCAGGTGCAGCATGACTCTAAATGACCGCATGAATTTGCTTACCGAAGAAAACCAGCAGCTTAAAGCCAAAGTTGCAGAACTTAAGAATCAAGTGTCAATCCTCAGCCAGCGCCATAAATACGATTTATCGACAATTCAAGGCCGTGAGCAAGCTGTGATTGATAGGCTAAATATCACTTTCTCACAAGATTCTGAATAATTCTATCTAATGTCATACAAGGTAACCCATCATGAACCACCAGCAAGCAACAAACGAACCACTGTTTTTGACCACCAAAGAAGTGCTTGAGCGTTATCGCATCAAGTCAAAGGTAACTCTTTGGAAATGGCGCAAAGAAGCGGGCTTCCCTGAGCCAATCCACAACGGCCGTCATTACGCCAAAGACTCCCTCGACAAGTGGGACGAACAACAAAAGCAAGCCGCTTAAGCTCTCCTTTCTAACACCACCACACTTCTATCCCCAAGTGCCGCAAGTTTTATCTTGCTGGTCCACTGCTCATACGCTTCAGCCTGTTCTTCAAGCCAATCATGCTTGTTGTAAACAGCCATTACCCCACCCAACAAGTGCCCCAGCATCTTCTCGGTGACATGGGGCAATACTCCCGCCTCAGACATTCTGGTTGATAGCGTCCGTCTAAAATCGTGGATCCGCCAGTCAGGAATGCCAACATTATCCTTAATATGCCTCACCAACTTATTCACCGCGGCAATATTCGCCGGCTTAGATAAATCTGCTGCAGGGAAACACCAAGGCGAGCGATACAGGCTCCATTGCTCCTGCAGGATCTCAAGCAAGGCAGCACTAATAGGCCGTCTAATCGGGATATTGGTTTTACTGTACTCAATGGGTACAGTCCAAACCATTGCCTCCAAATCAAAGTCCGCTCGCTGAGATTTTAAAATTTCAGAAACCCGCGCACCAGACAACATACAGGCCTTAATCACGTTAACGACTGTCTTAGTCGCCCTTCGCTTATCCAGTTCCCGCCAAATCTTGCCGCACTCATTAAAGGTTAGTACACGTGATCCAACCTTAGAGTGCGAGCCAACATCAGTCACCCTCAGCTGCAACACATCAACAACCGATATCATTTGCCGACGCACTGCCCAGTTAAGCACCGTTTTTAAATGGCGCAATATCGCCCCCGCAGTGACTCGACTCACAGCCGCTTTTTTATCAAAGAAATCGATCCACTCGCCTAGGGTAATGCTCTCAACTTTGCGGTCGGCAAATGCGTCGCATAGATGGGCCCTAAAGTACGATTTATAGCTTTCAATCGTGCCCTTCTTTAACCCGTCTGCACGTACCTGCAAAAACTTCTCACAGCATTCCTTCACTGTTACCGTGCCACAGGCATTCCGTTGTTTCCAATAGACTCGCGGATCTATATTATTTGAAATTGACCCTCTTAATTCAGGCACCGCTTTTCGAGCGTCCGCGATTTTTAAATCAGGATAACGACCAAGTGTTAACCGACCGGGCTTGTTTTCAAACCTAAAACGATACTGCCATGTTATAGTCCCTGTTGGGGTAACTCTAACGCTTAAGCCGTCTCTGTCTGCTAACTCAGGTTTACCCGTATATGGCTTGCATAGTATTGCTCGTAACTTTGTGTCAGATAAAGACATTTTAGATACCTGTGTACATATTATTTTTGAATATTACGCCACAGAGCGTGACATGTACACAGTAGTGTACTCACATGCACTCACAACAAAATAAACCGTATTAAATAGATTTAAACCAAATTAATGCATATAAACCAATTAAAACATTGTGTTAAGTAGTATAGAGAACCATTTTTAATGAATATGAAACACAATCAAATAGAGTCTATATTCTGGCACGATTATGAAACCTTCGGAGCTAATCCCGCCAAGGATAGACCGGCCCAATTTGCCGGGATCCGCACAGACTTAGATCTCAATATCATCAGTGAACCCGAGACTTTTTACTGTAAACAATCAACGGATTATCTCCCCTCGCCCGAAGCCATTTTAATCACAGGGATCACACCACAATTAGCCAATTTAAAGGGGTTGCCTGAAACCGAGTTTATGGGCCGTATTCATACACTCTTTAGCCAACCGAATACCTGTGTCGCAGGCTATAACTCCTTACGTTTTGACGATGAAGTCACCCGCTACGGTTTCTACCGTAACTTTATCGACCCCTATGCCCGCGAGTGGCAAAATGGCAATACACGCTGGGATATCATTGATTTAGTCAGAGCTTGCTATGCGTTTAGACCAGACGGGATCCATTGGCCATTAAAAGAAGATGGCTCGCCCAGTTTTAAGTTAGAGCACCTGACGCAAGCCAATGGTTTAAGCCATGAAAAAGCCCACGATGCCATGTCCGATGTGTACGCCACCATTGCCATGGCCAAACTGATTAAAGAAAAACAACCCAAGTTATATCAATACTATTTTGAGCTGCGTCGTAAACAGGTCGTGAGTGCCCAAATCGATGTGTTGAATATGCAGCCGCTTGCCCATGTAAGCTCCAAAATCAGTGCGCAACAGGGGTGTACAACTCTTATTGCCCCCGTTGCCCACCATCCAAGCAACAAAAACGCCATTATTTGCGTTAACTTAGCCATGGATTTAAGCCCACTATTTGAGTTAGATGTCGAGCAAATAAAGACTCGCATGTATACGCCAAGAGCCGAACTTGCCGCAGATGAGTTACCTATCCCAGTCAAGCAAGTTCATCTTAACAAATGCCCTTTTATTACCTCGGCCAAGATTTTGGATGATGCCCAAGCAGAAAGACTCAATATCGATAAAGCCTTTGCGAGAGAACAATACAAACGCTTAAAGGCTCACCCAGAATTGCGGGAAAAACTGGCACAACTCTTTGAGCATGAAGGCGAAGTCACAACCACAGATCCTGACTTAATGCTGTATTCGGGTGGTTTTTTCAGCCCCGCCGATAAAGCCAAGATGGAGATCATTCGCCATACCTTGCCACAAAATTTAGCGGCGCTGGATCTGCAGTTTGATGATGGACGCATTCCCGAGATGCTGTTTCGCTATCGGGCACGTAACTATCCTGAGCTGCTGAATGATCAAGAAGCCCAGCGTTGGCGCAGCTTCTGCCAACAACGTTTGAGCGATCAAGATTATTTACTCAAACTTGAAAATCTGCTGCAAGATACCGAGGGTGATGAACACAAACAGAAGTTACTCGCGGCCCTGTGTCACTATCTACGCGGGCTCTAAAGCTACACGCACTCTACAACACTGATAGCGAATCGCTAAGCAGAGAGTTCAATCAGATAAGACAGTTATTTAACGCCAGACATTGATAACTTCTTTCAGTTGTCACTTATCTGGCGTTAAATTGAGGTATAAACGCGAACTAACTCGCATTTATACCGTAACAAAATTACTAGAATGTTCTTCCATGAACTTAACAAACAAGGAGTCGGGAAATGCAAGATAGATTTATCAAAAGCATAACCCAGCTGCCAACCCCATTGGCTGACGCATTAATTCCCCTATTACATCAAAACTTTGCGGGACATATTGATGCGCAGCAACTGGCAGAGTTAGTCCAAAGCAGCAAAATGACTGAAGCCGAAGTATTACTAGCGCTACTGCCTATTGCCGCCGCCTTAGCGAAACCGCCGATCAGCGAGTTTTATGTCGGCGCGATTGCCAAAGGGAAAAGTGGTGACATCTATATGGGCGCCAACCTAGAACTCCCCGGCGAGGCCCTGTTCCACTCTGTACATGCGGAGCAAAGCGCCATCAGTCACGCATGGTTAAGTGGCGAGAGCCAAATTGTCGACATGATAGTCAATGCCAGCCCCTGCGGTCATTGCCGTCAGTTTATGAACGAACTCGTCGAGGGTGGCCAAATCAAGATCCATTTGCCCTCGCAAGACAGCCATTTACTGTCCTATTACCTACCCTATGCGTTTGGGCCGAAGGACTTAAATGTGCAGTCCCCCTTGCTGGTCAAGCAGGAAACAGAATTTGCCCTCGATAGCAGCGATCCTATGGTGTTCGAGGCGTTAGATCATGCGGGCTTAAGCTATGCGCCTTATACCAAGAGTTACGCGGCCGTTGTATTGGAAACCGCCGATGGTGCAACCTATTGTGGTCGCTACGCTGAAAACGCGGCATTTAACCCTTCGATGCTGCCAATGCAAATGGCCCTATCGAATCTCACTCGACATAACCGTGATTTTGGCGAAATTCGCCGAGCGGTGTTGGTTGAATCATCACAGGGAAAAATCAGTTTAGTGGGCGCAGCAATGGATGCTTTACATGCCGTTGCCGCCATTGAGCTGGAACATATTGTGGTTGACCCCGTTTAACCCCCGTTTAACGAAAATCCTACGGCGCTTTAGCTTTATCCCTTCGTATTCACTAACGCGCCGTATTTTTCTCTTACTATTAAGTCACTTAGCTAACGATTAGCGCTTCGTTTTGTCTCGAATGCAACCTTTCGCTCAGCCATTCTGAAATAACAGTCATTGCGCTGCGCCTGCGTCATAGTGCGCCAAGCTAAAATCTCATCCAAATGCCTAAAGCAGCCCATACAGATATCTTGCTCATCAAGGCAGCAATTTCGCACACAGGGATGTTCGAGGTGGTTACTCTGACCAGACCGCATATTCGTTGCCAGCTGGCTCAATAAAATGAAAACGCCGTCCGCCGGGGAAGCTGAAAATACCTGTACTGATAGCGCCGCCCGCTGCCTTCACCGCTGCTTGTGTCTGTTCTAAGTCCTTGCTGTACAACACGATCAACGGACAACCTTTTTCGAGGTTAAAACTCACCTCAGCTTGATAAAAACCACCCGTGATCCCCGCATCAATAAAACAGCTGTACTGCGGGCCGTAATCCTCAAAGCGCCAACCAAATACCGTATTAAAGAAGGCCTTCGAACGACCAATATCTGTGGTGGGGATTTCTAAATAATTAATACTGTGATGATCCATAATCTTCCCTGCTCATGATTAATCAAACAAAAAGGGAGCCAATGCTCCCTTTAGTATGCTGGCTATTGCCAGATTAACCTTGTACTAAGGCGGCCACAAGTCCGATGGCGCCACCAAATACCCCGCCCCACACTACGAGCCAGCCTAAATGTGTTTGGATCATCTCCTGCACGATTTGCTTAACCATTTGCGGCGTTAATTCATTTAGGCGTTGTTCAACGATATTGGCGATCTTCGTTTGTAGATCGGCCATTACATTCGGCTGTTCAATTTCTTGTTTCAATAGGTTGCGGAACTGCTCACTCTCGGACATTTCCACCAAAGAGGCTTTCATCTTCTCGATAAAGGGTTCCTTTAACGGCATTAACGCCTCTGTACCGCCAAACATGGATAACATGCCCCCGAAGGAAGATTGTGCCACAGTGTTAACTAAGGCATCAAAGGATGGCGCTAAGTCCACTTTATCAATCACTGGCGCTAAATCGATTTGGCTAATTCCCTCTTTTTCCGACAGAAAACGGTCAATATTCTCATTGGTGAAGAACTGCTTCATCATAAGATGTGCAATCCCCGCTTTGAACTCTTCAAAACGCGATGGCACGACGCCAGAACCGTATAAACCAGGGACCTTCTCAAACAGCATATACACCGCAAGCCAGTTAGTAATGGCGCCAGATAAAGCAAATAAACCTACATTAAACAGAATGGGTTGGTTCAATCCGTATCCCAAAGTAACGCAAATGGCCGCTAGCACATTTGTCACTAAACTCTTATTCAATCTTACTCCCCTCTTAAGCTATCGATGCGATTGCAAATGGCGCTAGTTTAACAAGCGAAGGGGATGTAGGTCTAATGCTGAAAAAGGATGAGAAATGGAGCCGAATACCGATAAAACATCGCGCAAACCCAGCTAACTCAAGCACTAGCTGGGTTAGCCTTACATCGCTAACAGCGAGTGGGGTCAATGAGGTTATTTCATTAATTAACATTAACTTAGTTTAATGATTTTTAGGAAAAATAATTGCAGATTTATCGCGCAGCTTAGGAATTATTGAAAAGCATCGTCTACACTGAAAGTGACCATTGCATTACAACATGACTCAATAACTTAAAACATAAGGGCTGCGCTTATGGACTCTGCATTTAATACCGCTGGAGCTTTAGGTTGGCATGAACTCACAACCCACAATACCGAAGAAGCCATGCGTTTTTACGGTGAAGTATTTGGTTGGCAGTTTAGAACGGTAAAAATGCCCCACGGGCAGTATCATTTGATCGAAAATCAAGGCTTGGGTATTGGTGGTATTACCGATAATCTGATCCCGTCATTGCCTTCTCATTGGACTGGCTATGTTACCGTCGCCGATGTGGATTTGGTCGCAATAAATGCCAAAAAACTCGGTGGTGATATTCTCTTTGGCCCAGAGGATATTCCTAAAGTGGGCCGCTTTTGTTGGATAAAAGATCCACAGGGCGCCATTATCGCGGCGATAAGTTACCTCTCAGCCTAGAGCGCCCCTCCTGCATATAATTACGCTTAATAGGCAGATAAGGTTACTGCTGTGAGCAAAACGTTATCTTTTAATATTGATAGACGTTCAAACTCGTTACCATAAGGTAATGCTCAGATTTAATTGGAAAAACTAAAAACAACTCATGTACAGCTGAGCATTATTCGCTAGAATAGTCGCATTTATTGATAGATTTCGCGCCTACGTGCGTATTGGAGCCTTAATCTCACTATGTTGACTCAGCTATCACGGTTAAAACTGGCGTTCTTTAGCCGTCCTCGATACCAACGAGTTCTCGCCTATTTAACGATAATCTACTTAAGTTACCTGATTATCCTTGGACTGGTACTCCCCAAGGCCGTAGTGTCTTTCGCCCCAGAGAAGCTTGCAGAAGTACTGGGTCGTCCTGTGACATTACAGAATATGCGGGTCAATCCTTTTACCTTCCAAGTCAATATCGAACAGTTCGAAGTTAAAGAGAAAGATAATCAAGCTTTTGCGGGATTATCTCAGCTGCAGTTTGAAGTCAACTTTTGGCAGTCGGTATTTAATCAAGCCGTGGTGATTGATCATATCCAGCTGCAAGGTCCCTTCGCCAATATCAGTCGGTTTCAAACCCAAGGGAAAATCCAGTTTAACTTCGACGATATTATTACCACCCTCAATCAGGCTAAAACGCCGAGTGAGCCTGAAACCGCTACAGCAAATACTCACCCACCGCGAGTGATATTAGGTGAGTTCAGCTTAAGTGCGGGTAAGGTCAAATTTGATGATAAAATCACTAAGGCTTTGGTTGATTACCCCAATATCAACTTCAAACTCAGTCAGTTAGATACTGAGTATTTGATGACGGCCAATCCGGCTAGCCCTACAAATACTCAAGCGACGACATCTCAGGATAAGCCCACGGCAGATACGCCTACAACTCAGGCCAACTCTACATCGAATCCTCCTAGCATTCTGCACAACCAATTTGTCGCGCAGTTGCAGGATGCCCATGCGGGCGAAGTCAGCCTTGCCGGACAATTCCAACTCACTCCCTTTAAACTTGTCGGGGATGCACAGCTCGCCAAACTGCAACTCGCTCCCTTTTGGCCATTTGTTGCCGACCAATTCAAGGTAAAACTGGCGGCGGGTGAACTCAGTATCAACAGTCATTACCAAGTTGAGTTACCGACGGATGGTAACCTACAACTCACGGTCGATCGCGGCCAAGTGATTGTAGAGAAAGTTGATTTACTCAATGGCGACCAGTCCGTTATCGCCTTACCCTTGCTGGCGATTGATGGAATTAACCTCAACCTCGCCAAGCAGCGCGTCGACATTAAGCAAATCCACAGTGAAGGCTTAAGCCTTAAAGCTAAGCTGGATGAACAAGGCATCGATTTAGCGCAGCTGTTAATGCCAAAATCTATGGCTGCCAGCACAGATACTGCAACGCCGAACATATCAGTTGAAGCACAAACACCAGAGGCGACAGTTGAAACGAACGCGTCAGCCGCATCGGCTTCACAAGCGGTCTCGGATACGAGCGCAACCGAACAGCAAAATGCTTGGTTAGTGACTCTGGGCGGCCTGAGTATCGAAAACTACGATATTCACCTTGAGGAACATAAACTCACCCAAACCGCACAGCAATGGCGTGTTTATCCCCTTAATTTTGCAACACAAGCCATAGTGAGTGATTTAAAGGCGCCAATCGAATACGAGCTTTCCTTTGCTCTAAATGATAAAGGACGCTTTATCTCCAAGGGGCAAGTCGATGTGCCTAGCGAGTCAATTAACGCCGACCTTAAAGTCGAGCAGCTCGCCTTAGCCCAATTCCAACCCTACCTTGCACCCTATGTGAATATGCAGCTCAGCAGCGGCCTGTTCAGCAGTGATGGCAAGCTAAATGCCGACGGCAAAGGCAAAGCGATTTATCAAGGCAGTGTTGAGCTGGATGATTTGAGTATCCTCGACAACATTCGTAAAGCCCCTTTGGTAAAATGGCAAAAAATGCATATTAATCAGCTCGATTTCGACCAGCAGCTGAATAAAATTAATATCGACCATTTAAGATTTAATCAGCCCTACGCTAAGGTGGTTATCGCTAAGGATCGCACGACCAATATCAGTAATCTGATTGTGGAAACGCCTGCGACCGACGCCCCTAAGACTTCTGTGACAACGGCAAAGACAGAGGTCAAGCCGCAGATAAGCCCCGATGCAACGGCTAAGCAGCCCGAGTTAAGCTTAGATATTCAGAAAATCAGCTTTAACCAAGGCTCGGCATTTTTCGCCGATAACTCCCTCACGCCTAACTTTGCCTCTGGCATTGAGCAGCTTGAAGGCAATATCAGCCACTTATCCTCCAAACCCGGCACTACAGCATCGGTCGATATTAAAGGGAAAATCGATCGTTATGCGCCAGTGACCTTAAAAGGGGATATTAACCCACTACTGGATAAGCCTTATCTTGACTTAGACCTAGTGTTTAAGAGTGTCGAGTTAACCTCTGTCAATCCTTATTCAGGCACCTATGCAGGCTATTACATCGATAAGGGGCAATTATCCTTAGCACTCAACTACAAACTGGAGCAAAACCAACTCAAGGGCAGCAACCACTTAGTGATTGATCAGCTCAAACTAGGTAAACGCAGCAACAGTGACTTAGCCACCAGTTTGCCCGTAACCTTAGCGATTGCTCTGTTGCAGGACCGCCACGGCGTGATAGACCTTGGGATGGAAGTCTCCGGCGACTTAGACTCCCCCAGCTTTAGTGTCGGCAGCATTATCATGACGGCCATCACCAATGTGATCACCAAAGCCGTGACAGCGCCCTTCTCTTTCCTTGCGAGTCTTGTAGGTTCAGATGAAACCTTGGATAAAATCCCCTTCAATCCAGGGCAGTTTGTACTCAGCCCAACTGAGCAGGAAAGCTTAGATAAACTTGCTAAAGGCTTGGACGATCGCCCAATGCTCAAATTGAGTCTTGAGGGCAGCGTGGATGCCGTCAAGGATAGCCAAGCGATTGCCGAGCGCATGATGAAGCGCAAGCTGGCCACGCTAGCCAATCTGCCACTGACGGAATTACCCGCAGATCTCAGTCCGAGCCAATTCCCAAGCGAAGGCCCTCTGGCCGATGCGCTGGTCAAACTGTACGAGCAGGAAGTCAAAACCAATCCGGATGATGTGAAAGACACTATTGTTGCTGAGACCAAAGATACGCCACTGAGCAAAGAAGAACTCACCACTCGTTGGCATATTGCGCTGTATAACCTTACGCTCAAAGCGCAAACCGTCAGCCCCGATAGATTGGGAGATTTAGCGCAAGAAAGAGCAAAAGCGGTTAAAGCCTATCTTGTCGACAGTAAAGGGATCGCGCCAGAGCGGATTTTCCTACTCGAGAGCCGCGTCACCTTGAGCCAAGATGCGGCGCAGGTGAATATGAGTATCGACGCAAACTAAATACTCTCCGACACCAAAACACGGATAATAAAACGCCCAGTGCTCACTGGGCGTTTTTGTAACTAAAGTCAACTAACAGCCTCACTCTCAAGTGCTTGGCCTCACGCATCCCTTAGGTTACACTCTGCGGCTTTATGCGAGCGGAATCACACTTCGCCAAGTCTTTTCGACAACACAATGCCCTTTTGCACCACCCATACTGCGGCGCGCTAACACACTTTATTCGAGGTAATTATGTTTATTATTCGCTGGATTTTAGGTCGGATCATTTTGTTACTGAACTTTGTGTTCACCCCAAAGAAGCGCAAACGCCCACAGGCAGAACAACAACAGATTGACGCCCAGACCCAAGCGCTCGCCTTATACCAGTACAATGCCTGCCCTTTCTGCGTTAAAGTGCGCCGCGCCATGCGTCGTCAAGGACTGAATATTCAAACGGTGGATGCAAAACAATCCCCGTACAAAGATGAGCTCATCGCTCAGGGCGGTAAACAACAGGTTCCTTGTTTACGCATCGAAGAAAATGGCCAAGTACAATGGCTGTATGAGTCAAAAGAAATTATTAATTACTTAGTTCAACGCTTTGCCTAAATGGAATGCGCGCCCTATGGCGCGCTTTTTGTTTACGCCTTTCTTTACTTATGTCACGTTTATTTACGCCAAAGATATTCGCGATCGGAATAGTCAAACAACCATTGGGGTTGGTACACCACGAGCAACGTCACCGCCATACCATTGAGCAGCGCTTCAGGGAACGCTAATAGCGGGATTAACATCAGATAGTTATCAATCAACACGCCCCAATCATAATCCATTGACCACCACAGCCAAAATGCCCAACTAAATTGATGAAAAACCGTCGACAAGCCAGCGTTAATAAAGGCACCGACAAAAATAAACACAAAAATATGCTTAGGAAACAAATGATAACTACGGCTGTAGAGAATAAAGGCACAGAACAGCGGAATAGCGATAGCAAACAAGCTAAAAGCCCCAAACTCGGCGGGCTGTTTTAACACAAACATACTGAAAAAAGCACTCGGTAGCAGCAAGGCAACCGTGGCTAAACGCCAACCAAACATCAGTAGGCAAGTGACTATGCCTAAGAAGTGTAAATGCAATCCCACTTGAATACTGGCATTGAGCAACCACAGGGTATTCACTGCAATCAGGGTCAATAACAGCCGCCATTGTAAGCCTTTGTCCTTCAGTACTTGCTGTAGCTCCTCCTTAGGCCAGATGGCATAAATCCACAGCGCCAGTAGCAATAGACTTAGGCACTGCAATGGGCTGATATCCCATTCGATTTGTGCCAAACGATTCGCCCAAAAGTCCAACATGAAAAAGGCTCCCTCGGTACAGCGCCATTCGGCGTGATAAAGCGGTAAAGATAATCGCGGTATACGAGAGTGAGTATATCGCGAATAAAACCCATAATTGCATGATATTTCGCGGCATATTAAGGTATTCTTCGATAAGAGAATCACCTAAGAGTAATCCTTCATATGCTATTAAGATCGATAAGCCTGACACTGCTGAGCTGCTTTACCCTACTCGCCTGTAGCAGCGCCCCAATAGATCCCGCTGAGTTTGCCGGAAAATTTAAAGATAAACTCACCACAGATCTGCGCGCCGATGGCCTAAAACTCTTTACCTATCAAGCCGGTTTAGCCGAAGTCCTATCGAAAAAGGATAATGCCGAGCGCCCCTTCCCCCACGAAGAACGCATGCGCCAAGTCGCCCAAGATCCTAGAGAGCAGCGCCGCAGTCGTAAAGAGCAGGCCGACTCACTCGAGATTTGGGGCAAACAGGTGGAGCTGGGGTTAGAAAAAACCTTAGAAATGACAGGCTATTGCCGCGAGGGTTATTTCGAATTGAGTCGAAATATTGAATCGGGACGCGGTGAAATTCGTGGAGAGTGTAAAGAAGGCGCCACCGAGGAAGACAAACAAAAATTTGCGCGCTTTTAGCAAGCTTGAGTGCTTATCTTTATCAGCAAACAGATAAAAGATAAGGGCGAAGTTATCGCCCTTATTTCAACGCTTTACTTAGCTAACTCACTGAGCGCTAAATCAAAGCCTCAATTCATTTAGTCTGCAATTAAACCGCTTCGTTTAAGGGAACGGCACGGTTTTCGAGTAACACAGGGATCCCATCCGTGATTGGATAGGCTAATTTGTCTGCCTTACAAATCAATTGCTGCGTTGTTTTATCGTATTCCAATTTTCCCTTGCACACAGGGCAAGCGACTATGTCTAACAGTTTTTTATCAAACGCCATGGGATTTTCCTTGTTTAGCTGCAGCCACAGAGCGCACACGGCTCAGCAGCTGTTGATCAAATTGTGGCGATAGCTTGGCATCCACAGCCAAATACCACCAGTTTTCTTGTGCAAAATCGCGACATTTAACCGCATCTTTTTCTGTCATCATCAGCGGGCGAGATGCCGCAAGCTCGCATAACACGTGTCTATCGTAGGCTTGGTGGTCATCAAAACCATGGGATAACGCGAGTTGAATACCTTGCTGCGTTAACGTCTCAAAAAAGCGCGCCGGATGACCAATGCCCGCCATCGCCACCACGGGTTGCGTCGGGTCAAACACGGCCTCTGCCTTAGGGTTGACTGGTAACACCGCACTTGGACTCAGCTGCATCTCATATTGATTGGCCTGCGCGGGCCCACCATTGACCACCACAAAATCCACTTGATTTAGGCGCCAAGCACCTTCTCGTAGCGGCCCTGCGGGCAGCAAATGCTGATTCCCTAAACCGCGCTTTCCATCAATCACCACCAGCTCAATGTCACGGCAGAGGGCGTAATGCTGCAAGCCATCGTCACAGATAATCACATCTACCGCAAACTCTGCCAGCAACGCCTTGGCGGTATCGACACGTTTGGCTCCCACCACCATAGGCACACCTGTACGTGCGACTATCATGGCGGGCTCATCGCCTACTGCCGCCGCGCTATCTGCAGCAGTAACGACTTTGACCCCTTGGATATCCGCGCCATAACCACGGCTGATCACACCAGGGTTAAACCCCTGCTGCCGTAGCAACTCAATCAAATAGATGACTGTGGGGGTTTTACCGCTGCCGCCAACGGTAATGTTACCGACGACGATAACGGGCACGGGTAATGAGGTTTGGGATTTGAGTCCCAAGCGAAACAGGCTGCGACGAATCGCGGTGATTAAAGCGAATAGCACAGAAAACGGCAGCAAGAGCCACCGCAATGGGTGACCCTCGTACCAAATTTTATTCACCAGCGCCTGCATTTAGCTACCAAACTGCATTTGGTATAACTTGGCATACATGCCGCCAAGTTCCAGAAGGGATTTATGGGTACCGCGCTCAACGATACGACCTTGGTCGACCACTAAAATTTGATCGGCACTTTCAATGGTCGACAAACGGTGAGCAATCACAACCGAAGTACGGTTTTGACGAAGATTATCCAGCCCCTGTTGAATCGCCTTCTCAGATTCGGTATCGAGTGCCGAAGTGGCTTCATCGAGGATCAGCACTGGCGCATCACGCAGCATAGCGCGGGCAATCGCGATACGTTGTCTCTGGCCGCCCGATAATAACACGCCGTTTTCACCCACTTGGGTGTCTAAACCTTCAGGCAGTTGCTCGATAAATTCCATCGCATGGGCCAAGGTCGCCGCTTGGATAATCTGCTCGCGGGTCGCTTCACCGGGATAGGCATAGGCGATGTTGTTGGCAATGGTATCGTTAAACAGGGTCACTTGCTGCGACACAAGCGCCACTTGATTACGCAATGATTTCAATGAGTAATCATAGATGCTGACATCATCAAGCAGAATATCGCCAGATTCCAAGCCTGTATAAAAACGCGTAACCAGACTGGCGATAGTGGATTTACCCGAACCAGAACGACCGACTAAGGCCAAGGTTTGCCCTTGGGTCACCTCGAAGTCGATATTATCTAAGGCGCGGCGCTCCTGCCCGTCGTAGCTGAAGGACACATTATCGAAACGTAAGTTGCCCTTAGCACGCTTGACGGTGTAAGTACCCGTATCGGATTCAGGCAAAGTGTCTAACAGTTCAAAAACCGTGGTACAGGCCGCGATACCGCGTTGAAATTCGGCGTTCACACGCGTGAGGTTTTTGATGGGTTGCAGCATGGCCATCATAGCGCCGAGAATGGTCGCGAAGGTACCCGCGGTCAAATCGGCTTTCATGCTATCAAGGCTCGCCGCATACAGCACAAAGGCCAATGCGAAAGAGCCAATCACCATGATCAGCGGCTGGCTAATGGCCTGCGCTACGGCGAGTTTCATATTTTGATGACGGTTTCTGTCATTCACTTTGGCAAAACGCGCCGTTTCTGTTTCTTGTCCGCCGAAGGCCAAGACGTTTTTATGGCCTTTAATCATCTGCTCGGTAGCGGCACTGACATCGCCCATCGCCGTTTGGATTTGTTTCGATACCTTACGGAAACGTCGACTCACAATAGTGATCACCAATCCCATAATCGGGCCAATCACTAAAATACAGAGGGAAAGCTTCCACGAGTTATAAAACATCAACGCAAGCATACCGATAACCGTTACCCCATCGCGCACGATAGAGATCA
Organism: Shewanella decolorationis; assembly: GCF_004354305.1. Lineage (NCBI taxonomy): Bacteria > Pseudomonadati > Pseudomonadota > Gammaproteobacteria > Alteromonadales > Shewanellaceae > Shewanella > Shewanella decolorationis. Next base: position 1,635,414 of record NZ_CP037898.1, read on the forward strand.
AGGCACTGCCCGATGCACGGGCAATTTGCTCGGTATCGAAGGTGACTTTTGAAATCAAGTTCCCGGTGTTTTCTTTATCCATGTAGCTTACGGGCAAGCTCAGATAATGCTCAAACACTTGCTGACGCATATCCATGATCAAACGGGCACTCATATAAGAGATACCGTAGGTGGAGACAAAGTTCGCAAAACCGCGCAGGGAGAACATCAAAATAACTACTATCGGCGCCATTAATAACACTTGGTTATCGGCATGGAAGCCTTGGCTAGTGGGGAGTGCGATACCATTACTGATCGCAGGAGTGCTGCTAGAAAAGCCTTTATCGATAAAAGGCCCGATAAAAGAAATAAAGGCCGCGTCGACAAGCCCATATACAATCAGGCCGACAACGGAAAGCAAAAACATGCCCTTCATCGGTTTGAGATAGCACAGTAATCGCTTGAAAACTGTCCACATTTCGTCTTTAGGAGATGCTGTCATTGAAAACACTAAATTATGGCAAAGTGCTCATTCTACTCTGGATTAATCAAGTCACCAAATCTAAACAAGCGGTTATACCAAAATGGCGCCAAATCACGCCGATAGGTCTTCACCTCAAGCCGTCCAGCAGCAAAAGAAACACTGATCTGCCCTTCTCGCCCCGTTGTAAAATAATCAATATTCCGCGCTTGATAACGCGCAACCACATCGGGCTTGGGGAAGCCATAACGATTATTAAGACCTGCAGGAAACAACACTAATTCAGGAGCGACAGCATCGATAAAGGCTGGGGTTGATGAGGTGCGGCTGCCATGGTGCGGCGCAATTAATACTTGGCTTTTAAGCTCGGCGCCTTTGAGTGCTTGCTCAATCAGTACCGCTTCGGTTTCCTTTTCAATATCACCGCTCAGTAACAGACTGTGCACACCATCGTCGATACGCAACACGCAGGAGGCGTTATTCCCTCCCTTGGCCGTCTGAGGCGAGATAAAGCTTAACCTTAATTGCTGCCACTGAATTTGCTGCGGCAAACAAGGCATACCATCTAAATGAGCCACATCAGTTATCCAGTTTGCCCTAGGATAAGCTTTGGACAACACCTCGGCACCGCCGGCATGGTCGTTATCGCCATGACTCACAACAATATAATCCACCAAAGCTAAGCCTTTACTGCTAAGAAACGGGAGAATCACCCGCTCACTATAGCTAAAATCCTCACCAAAGGCGGCGCCCGTATCATAGATAAGTGCTCGCCTATCCTGCTCAATCACCACGGCTAAGCCCTGTCCGACATCGAGTAGATGCAATGTCCACTGAGGGGAAGATGGTTCAGTCATACGTGGAAAAAACACTAATGTGGCCGGAATAAACAGCAAGGTGATGGGGAAATGCCAGAGCCAATACCGACTATGATGCGGAAGGTAACGCCATAGAATCAAGGCCAACAATACGCACAGACTGGCCCCGAGCAAGGTATCTGAGACCGAATGCCAATGGACGGGCAAATTACCACTAAGTTCCAATAACTTGCCATAGGGTAACACGGTGAAATCAGCCAGATGGAACAGCCCAAACCATGCTTGACCAAAAAACGTGCCTAACCACCAGAGGATAAACGCCAACATAGATAAGGGGATGACGACAAGGCTAAACCAAGGCACCACCAGCATATTCATCCACAGACTGTGTACGCTAAGGCCGCCGAAAAACACCGCCTGCACTAACCCTAACACCAGACTTAAACGCCATTGAATCGACCAAAATTGCGCGAGTCTCCCTCTCGCTTTTGCCCTAAAGGTGGCTTTACCTTCAGCGGGCTGAATACGAGGTGCGCTTTCCAAGGTATATAAAATAATCGCCAAGGCGCAAAACGACAGCCAAAAACCTGCACTCAAACAGGCAAGCGGATCGAACAAAAGCACAATAAAGAGTGCAAACAGTAAACGGTCCCACGCACTCGAGTAGCGTCTTAATAAACTCAGCAGCATGATCAATAAAATCATCACTAACGCGCGTTGAGTTGAAACCGCAAATCCCGCTAAATAGCTATAAAATAAGGCACTACCTCCGGCGAGCGATAGCGCAATCACTAGATTTCGCCTGCTAGGATGCGCCGCGAAGCGGCTTAATAGAAACAGCGTGCATACATAAACCCAGGCGGTGATTACAGATAAATGCAGCCCAGATATCGCCACTAAATGCCCTGTTCCCGTTTGCCTTAATGCCTGCCACTTACTGGCTGGTATGAGTTGCTTATCGCCCAAAATCAGCGCGAGCAAAATATCCCCCTGCGCGAATGTCGACAACTTAGGGGACAATTGGCTAATCAGATGATTCCGTAATGAAAAATGAGTCGTGAGCAGTTGGGCATGAATGACTCGTCCTTTGCCAACAATATGCTGACTAATCAATTGTTTTTGCTCGTTGTAGCCACCTTGATTTAACACGCTTGAGATACTTTTAGGCATCAGCGTGAATGACCAAACTTGCCCCACTTGCACCGCTTCGGGGGATTGCCAAGTTAATCGTAACTTAGCCCTTGGCCAGAAGATTAAATTTGGTTTATCGACAATAATATCGAAGCTAACCCAGTCGCTGTTTTGACTAACTAGTGATATGATTTCGCCCCTCACTTGAACTGGCTGTAGTGATAAAGGAAGATCCTGCCGAGATAAAATGAAGCAAAACCCTGTGAGCCAAAACACCGCAAAGAGCGCGCCGGACAAAGTAGACGCTTTTTTGAATAAGACGAGCGCCCCAAGGCAAAGATAGGGTAAATAACTGATTGGCAGCAGCGACGGCCACAACATCGCTGACAGTAAAGTGGCACTAAAGCCAAAAATGAATCCATTCATAGTGAATTAAGTTAAGACAGCAATTTCAGCCTATGCCAAAAAAATTAATCAAAAAGTATATGCCTAAGCCTGAAACCCTGCGTGAGCACAAACACCTACGCATTTTCGGTCGCTTATTACATAACCCCAATCTGTGGGCGCTTAATCGCCGCTCTGCCCCGGGGGCCTTTGCCATAGGCTTGTTTGTCGCTTGGATCCCAATGCCGTTTCAAATGGTGGTCGCCGCCGCTTTCGCCATCCTGTTTAATGTCAATATTCCCGTCTCTGTCGCATTAGTGTGGATCACCAACCCGCTGACCATGCCGGTGATGTTTTATGGTGCCTATTTATTAGGCGCGAAAATTCTTGGCCATGCGCCGCAGGAGTTTGCCTTTGAAGCCAGCTGGCAGTGGATTGAATCTTCATTAGCCACCATTGGCCCTCCATTTTTACTTGGTTGCTTAGTGTTAGGGGTGATATTTTCCGCCTTGGGATACCTAACGATCAGTAATCTGTGGAAATACTCCATCATGTTTAAATGGCAAAAACGTAAGACCAAATAATTTGCCGAATCTTTGCCGCACCATCCCGCCGCTCGCCCGTATTTTATTTAAGTGTATCTAAGCGCATCTAATCACTTTGATTAGCGCTTAGATGCCTTGTTAGTGATTCAACTTAGATACATTCACTTAACTTATTGAATTGGATCTCGTCGTCAGGCTCACCCAAGATATTGAACAAGTTACCCCATCTCTGCATGACCTTCTCCCCTCACCTGTAACACTTGCCGCTTACTAAACTTAAATCGCTAATATCGTCTTCAATCTAAGTGCCAATCCGTCACATCTAACAGCAAAATAAACACCTTTCACGGTAATAAACCCAGCGTTACTCACAAGGAGATATATACATTCATTTTATTTGCAGCTTAAAATAAGCCCATGCTAACCACTAAAACTTCATTCTTATGTTGAACATTGATGAACCAGCCCACTTACAACCCAAAGTAGCTTTATTTCGCTTGGGTTTTAGACCCTTTTTCCTGTTTGCCAGCCTATTTAGTCTCTTAAGTTTGGGTATATGGGGCGGTTTGCTCTCCGGCAAGTCGTTACTGCCAAGTACACTCAATCCACTCTGGTGGCATGGCCATGAGATGATTTTTGGCTTTGTCTGCGCAGTGGTTGCAGGCTTTTTACTGACGGCCGTTCAAAACTGGACGGGACGCCCTGGCATTAAAGGTTTGCCTTTAGCTGGACTATTTTTAGTCTGGCTACTACCTCGGTTGCTGTTCATATTGCCCTTCAACATTCCGCTGGTTGTCATAATGGTCATCGATCTGCTGTTTTTACCCTTAACGGCGGTCTTATTAGCCATTTCAGTGATTGAGATTCGCCAGTGGCGCAACTTTGTGTTTATCCCCATTCTGAGTTTACTCACCGTCTTCAACGGCGTGAGTTATTACGGCTTAATGACTAATCAATTGAATTGGATGAATAACGGACTATACGCCGCGGTGATATTGGTCGCGGTTATTGTTGCGCTGCTCGGTGGACGGGTGATCCCATTTTTCACTGAGCGTGCAACTAAGTGGCAAAAAAAGTCGCCAATCCCAGTGATAGAGTATTTAAGTTTCGCGAGTCTATTAGCCCTAGTGATAAGTCTCTTTTTAACAGAAACATTATTCACCCGAGTACTTGCAGGCATCGCAGGCTTAGTAATCTTGATACGTTGGTCTCGCTGGGGATGGAATGCAAGTTTTCCTGTGCCACTGCTATGGTCATTGCATTTTAGTTACTTGTGTATCCCTATCGGCCTAGGGTTGATTGCAGCAGGACTACCACTTTCCGTTGGCATGCATGCTATTACTGTTGGGGGATTAGGCGGAATGATCCTTGCGATGATGTCACGGGTATCACTAGGGCATACTGGGCGCCCACTTTCGCCACCTCGCCCTATGGTGCTCGCTTTTGGCTTAATGCTGTTAGCCACTGTACTTCGCGTCTTGGCAGGAGTACTCAGCGCTTGGTTTATCGAACTCATGCTTGCAGCGATTACCTGCTGGATATTCGCGTTTGGCTGTTTTAGCTACTGCTATGCACCTATGCTTTGCCGGATAAGAGCAGATGGTCGCCCTGGCTAGGGCGTGTTGACGTTTCAGGGGTGTTTTTACAGCAATTTGGTTGGCTTTTATGCAAGGCAACGTCCGTGCAGTGTAGTCATTCTACATAAACGGACGATAATGCGGCAGAAACGTCAGCCAAATGCTGCCCGAAGGGTTCGTTCAGGCAAGCCCTTACGCCGACTTTCTGTCATAAGAGCCGCTCGTCATTTGAGTAGAATAACGACACATCATTCCTCGTTTCGCGAACACGAACTTGCCAGAACGAACAAAATCTAATCTCGAAACGTCAACACGCCCTAGAAAAACGCTAATATCATTGTGCCTTGAGCCTGTGACTAAATAAGCAATTGTTATCTTGTGAATTGAGTCACAGAGAATCGCACCCCTTTTCCCTATCCAAGATATTTTTACTGTTACTATTTACAAAAATATTCAGTAGGGAGTAACTATGCCATTTTATCGTCAGTATGGTGCTAAAGGCTTAAAGGCCGTTGAACACCTAGTATTAATCATCATCGCGATTGCAACGGTTGTCGCTATTGGCCAAGAAATTGTTCATGTTTTCAATGTAGGTGCCGTTGCCCTCGCCGATTTGCTGTTACTATTTATTTACCTCGAAGTACTCGCCATGGTCGCGAACTATGCAGAATCAGGCAAATTACCCGTGCGTATGCCACTTTATATCGCCATTGTCGCCCTTGCGCGATATTTGATTTTAGATATGAAAAGCATGGACGACTGGCGAATTGCAGCCATCTCACTCTCCACCTTGATCTTAGCGGCAACAGTTATCGTGATCCGTTGGGGTCAATTAAAAATGCCTTATCCCAAAAATCAAGAATACGACAATTAAATACTGCAATGCGCCATTACCACCCACAGTAATGGCGCGACTCCCCACATAAAAACCCCACTAAAGACCGCTTGTTCACATTGGTATTCTGGCAAAAAGCAATTATGCTAGTTTTACTGAGATCAATTATTTACGGGGCAATTGAGTTATGGGTGAACATCCTGTTGGATTTACAGAAAAACGCAGCTCGCTTCGCGTCGATATGGAAGCCGAGCGCGTCCTACTGCATTGGACAGATAGTGAAGGAATTGAACACTCTGACGAAGGTGTTTGTATTGATTTAGCCCGTCGAGGCATTCTATTCGATTATAAAAAACCATTTGCCCTTGGCGAATTAGTGAAGGTGACATTTAATCCTGAAACCTCCCAGCAAAATTGTGTAAAAGGCCAAGTTTGTCGCTGCTCAAAACGGCATGATCAAAGTTACCATGTCGCCATGCAGTTGCTTTAATTTTGATCGAGTTACGCAGGGTCGATTGAGCTGTTCTACACTGAATTAGTTGGACTATTCATTCAAGGGACATAGCTATGATATTGCTGGTGGGTGGAGAAAAAGGTGGCAGTGGCAAGAGTTGTCTCGCACAAAATCTTGCGGTTTACATAAAACAAAAATTCGCTGCTAACGTATTAATGGTTGATTGCGATCCACAACGTACCACATCCGACTGGATCCAAGCTCGAAATAACGACCCTAGCCTCCCAGCCATCAACTGTATTCAGCTCTACGGCAAAATTCGTAACGATCTGCTCAGTCTGAATGAACGATTCGACTACGTTATCGTTGACTGCGGTGGTCAGGATAACCTTGCAATGCGCGCCGCCATGTCGGTAGCAACTTATGTTGTTATTCCCCTTAGGCCCAAACGTCGCGATCTAAAAACTTTACCCCATATGGAAGACATGCTCAGCACCTGTAAGATGGTTAACCCCAAAATGGTGGCCACCATAGTGCTCACCCAATGCCCCGCCCTACCAACACAGGTCAAACGTATTTTAGAGGCCAAAGAAGTGGTGCAATCCTTCGGCCTGCGAGTACTCAACTCAGTCACTTTCTGCCGCAATATTTATGATGACAGTGAAGAAAAGGGATCGTCCGTAATGGAAATTGAGCCAGATGGAAAAGCGGCCGACGAGATCCGCGCAATTGTGGATGAGCTGTTCACCTTACCTCCAGAAAATAGTTATGAGCTTAACTGATCTTAAACGTAAGCAACCCAAACAGGCCATTAAGGCAGTTTCGGTTGATGATTTTATTGAAGATGCTAATAACTACGCTTTAGGTAAAGCGAGTATTCTCAAGGTTGACTCAACACAACCTAAGGGCTTAGATAAAAAGTCCGCTAAAATTTACCGTCACGCCACTTTTACCTTGACCGAAACCAGTATTTCCCAGCTAGATTACCTTGCAAAGGAAACCAAGATCGCCAAGTCCCGTTTACTACGTATTCTGATTGATGAGTTCAGTCACAGAACGGCTGAAGAACAACTCAAAGTAGTCAATAAAAGTAAGAAAAATGAGGGTTAACCCTACTCTTTATACATTGTTATTAACGGTTCTCGTGAGTGATAACGGCTTAAGTTTTCTACAATAAAACTGCCGCGATGCAAACAGCTATAAAATCCCGCTTTAGAGAGATTTAATTGGCCGCAACCTAATGCAGCCAATGGTTCTAAACTGGACTGATGCTATATCAACTAAGGTTAATTAGCCTAGGCTCATATGAACCTAGACTGCAATTAGCCCCACTTCAATTAGCTAAGCTTCGATTAGCAAGAGTACTTTGAATCATCTCAGTGGTGTGAATGATTACACTGCCGCCCAGCCACCAGAGTCAAACCTTGCTCCGATTCCAGCATTTTTCCTTTGCTTAACAACAAACTAATTAACTCTTCTGCGGTAAGATCTTCGGCACTGCAAGTGTGGTAACGCGCATTGTCGCCAAAGGTTTGTGCCATCAAGGCGATAAACTCAGGCTTTAAAAGCGGATTTTCTTGCGCTACCATCAGCGCCATAACGTCATGACCGTGAATAGAATCGGACATAGCCTCTCCAAAAGATGCAAATAAGATTAGGCTTTATATCCGAACTGTTGAATGTTAACCCTGATCTTGCGCACATTCTGCGATTTCAATACTCGCGCTGACCGCTGTGACAATAAAGTGAGCCACTATGTCTTTAATCCTGCTCCTAACCCAACAGATGTCACTCTACTTAGTGATAGTGTATTTAGTCAGTAAAACACCGCTTTTTAAATTATTCGCCGAAACTTCGCCGCGCCTGCCCCACAAAATTTTTATTTATCTCGTATTTTCTAGTTTTTGTATCATGGCGACCTATTTTGGCGAGCAAACCTCGGGCGCTATTGCCAATACTCGCGCAATGGGCGCCGTATTAGGTGGTTTACTCGGTGGACCTGTCACTGGCTTATTAGTCGGACTCACCGGTGGTTTACACCGCTATAGTATGGGTGGCTTTACCGATGTAGCCTGCGCTATCTCCACCACCCTTGAGGGGCTCTCAGCAGGAATGATCAGTTTTTACTTGCGCCGCGCAGGTAAGAGCGAGCTTATCTACAATCCACTGTTAGTTTGCCTAGTCACCTTTTACGCCGAAATGATGCAGATGAGCATTATTTTACTGATCGCTCGCCCCTTCGATGATGCTTGGGAATTAGTTCGGCAAATTGCGCCGCCTATGCTCTTGGTTAACTCCATCGGTGCGGCGCTGTTTATGAGCATGATCCGTGACCAAAAAACCATGTTCGATAAACTATCCTCCAGCTTCTCGACCAAGGCGCTAAAGATTGCCGAGCGCAGCGTTGGTCTACTTTCAAAAGGCTTTAACGAAGAAAGTAGCGGTAAGGTCGCGCAAATTGTGATCCAAGAGACCAACGTCGGTGCTGTGGCCATTACCGACCGCGAAAAACTCTTGGCTTTTATTGGCATAGGCGCCGACCATCATATTCCCGGCACACCGATTTCCTCAAAAATAACCCTTGAGGCCATTAACCAGAATAAAGTGATGTTCGCCGATGGCGTAGAGATGCCCTATTCCTGCTCGATTTCGAGCCAGTGTAAACTCGGCTCTAGCCTAGTGATCCCGCTTCGCAGCGACACCGAAGTCATTGGCACCATCAAGTTATATGAGCCTAAAAATAAGCTGTTCCTGAACATTAACCGCACCTTAGGGGAAGGGATTGCGCGGCTATTGTCGAACCAGATCCTCTATGGCCGCTTTGAGCAGCAACAAAATCTGCTGACCCAAGCCGAGCTCAAATTACTGCAAGCTCAAGTGAATCCGCATTTTTTATTTAATGCACTCAATACCATCAGCGCGATTATCAAGCGCGATCCTGATATGTCGAAGCAACTGTTACAGCAATTGTCGCAGTTTTTACGGATCAATTTAAAACGCACTACGGGTTTAGTCACTCTCGGTGATGAGCTGGATCACATCGCCTCCTATCTCACCATTGAGAAAGCCCGATTTATTGATAAATTACAGGTCAATATCGCTATCCCTGAGTCACTCTATCACTGCAAAGTACCTGCGTTTACCCTGCAGCCGATTATTGAAAATGCCGTCAAACACGGCACTTCCCATATGATTGATCAAGGCCAAATCAAGGTCACAGGACGTATGGATGAACATATATTGGCCTTAGAAGTCACTGATAATGCGGGACTTTATCAGCCTCCAAGGGGCTCTGAGGGGCTAGGCATGAACTTAGTCCATAAACGGATCCAAAACCTGTTTGGCGAGCAGTATGGCATTCAGGTGGAGTGCGAGCAGGATGAGTACACCAAAGTCACCATCCGCTTACCCATAGAACAGACGGAAACCAACACGTGATTACTTGTTTAATTGTCGATGATGAATTGTTTGCCCGCGAAGAGCTTGCCGATCTGCTTGGTCAAGAAGCCGATATAGAGATTATCGGCCAATGCTCCAATGCGATTGAAGCGCTGCAAACTATTGCCAAAGTAAAACCTCAATTAATTTTTCTCGACATCCAAATGCCGCGGATTTCAGGCATGGAGCTGATTGCCATGCTTGATCCCGACACTTTGCCCAAAATCGTGTTTGTGACCGCGTTCGATGAGTTTGCAGTCAAAGCCTTTGATAATCATGCCTTTGATTATCTACTCAAACCTATAGATGCCGAGCGCCTTAGCCAAACCTTGAAACGAGTGCGTAAGGATCTTACGCCACAAGCCGTAAATCTTATCGCGCCAACGACGCTGGAGCATTTACCCTGTTACAGCGGCAGTAAGTTAAAAGTGATCCCCATTCAAGATGTTGAATATGTGTTTAGCGATTTAAGCGGTATCCATGTCGCCTGTACCAAAGGCAAGGTCCACACTCAGCTCACACTAAAGGTGTTAGAGGAAAAAACGCCGCTAGTGCGCTGTCATCGCCAGTATCTGATTTCACCCAAAGCCATTGCCGAGATAGAACTGCTCGATACTGGCGCCGAAGTCACCACCCTACTTGGTGACAAAGTACCTGTGTCTCGCCGCTATCTCAAAAGTCTTAAGCAATTGTTTGGCTTTCAATAGCCAGATTGTTAACCGCGTATGCTCATATCCTAACCTCTCGGGGCGTTCAATACTTATGAATGACATACGAATGCAACCGCTCGCCCCATTCTATTGCCGCTGAGTCAGCGTTATCGACCTCTCACCCAGTTAGCGCTGTTTTGTGTAAACAACTTGTTTACACTCTGCACAACTCAAAATGGGGAGATAACTAAAATGATGTGGTTCCTACTCTGCGTCGGTCTATTGATCGGCGGTTACTTTATCTACGGTACCTTTGTTGAAAAGGTATTTGGTATCAACGAAAAACGTCAAACACCGGCTTTTAGCCAAACCGACGGCGTAGACTATGTGCCTATGTCGAAAGGCAAAGTGTACTTAATCCAACTATTGAATATCGCGGGTGTTGGTCCAATCTTCGGCCCAATCCTAGGTGCGCTTTACGGTCCAGCAGCCATGCTGTGGATTGTGATCGGTTGTATTTTCGCGGGTGCAGTGCACGATTACTTCTCGGGGATGCTGTCGGTCCGTAACGGCGGCCAATCTGTGCCAAACCTTGCGGGTAAATACTTAGGTAAGAGCGCCAAACACTTTATGAACGTGTTTGCCATTATCCTGCTACTACTTGTGGGTGTAGTATTTATCTCTGCGCCTGCGGGTCTGTTAGGCAAGCTAACTGGTTGGGATGTCAGCATTTTCGTTGCGATTATCTTCGTTTACTACCTGATTGCGACTGTGGTACCCGTCGATAAAATTATCGGCCGCTTATATCCTTTCTTCGGTGCGCTGTTGTTCTTTATGTCCTTTGGTTTAGCCTTCGCAATCATGCTATCGAGTGAGCATTCTTTGCTACCAAACGTACAAGCGGGCGACTTCTTCCAAAACTTAAACCCTAAAGATATGCCTCTGTGGCCAGCGCTGTTTATCACCATCGCTTGTGGCGCGATTTCAGGCTTCCACGCCACACAATCACCGCTAATGGCTCGTTGCGTTGAAAACGAAAAGAATGGCCGTTTCGTGTTCTTTGGTGCCATGATCGGTGAAGGTATCATCGCCCTACTCTGGTGTGCGATTGCGCTGTCTTACTTCCACGGTGTTGAAGGATTAAGCACTGGCATGGCGGGCAACCCTGCAAACGTAGTATACGAAGCCTCTACCGGTCTATTAGGTGCTGTAGGTGGCTTTATGGCCATCCTTGGGGTAATCATTCTGCCAATTACCTCAGGCGACACCGCTTTCCGCTCAGCCCGTTTGATCTTGGCTGAGTTCTTTAAAATGCCACAGGTTGCGTTACCAAAACGTTTAGTCCTGGCCATCCCATTATTTGTGATTGGTGGTTTACTGACTCAAGTCGACTTCGGCGTGATCTGGCGCTACTTCGGTGTTGCTAACCAAGCGACCGCAGTATTAATGCTCTGGACAGCCTCAGCTTACCTACTGCGTCACAATAAACTGCACTGGATCACCACTATTCCAGCGATGTTTATGACGACCGTGGTTATTACCTTCCTACTCAACTCGGCAACCTTAGGCGCGGGCTTACCTATGACCCTGTCTACCATTGCTGGAAGCATTTCAACCTTAGTAATCACAGCGTTATTGATTGTGAAAACCAAAGGTAAAGGTGAAGTCGATAGCGACGGCGAATTACCCGATGAAGCCTAATTTCGAGCAAAACCACTAGAAATATCGCAACTCAAATTAAACGGGCACTCATCAGTGCCCGTTTTTTTATCCATCACCTTAAGCCTAAGCCCATAATACTGGTATAATCCCGCCATTGTTCACGGCAGTTTATTCAAGATGACTCAAACAAATAACCCATTACACGGCATCACACTCGAAGCCATAGTCACCCAACTGGTGGAACACTATGGTTGGGAAGAACTCGGCGCGCGCATCAAAATCCGTTGTTTTACTGAAGATCCGAGTATCAAATCGAGCCTGCGCTTTTTAAGAAAAACCGACTGGGCGCGGGAAAAAGTGGAATATTTGTATTTAAAAACCAATAAACTGCCGCTGCCCGCCGCAAAATCATCTAACGCTCCGGCGAAAACAGCGGCCAAGAAGCCTACCAAACCAGCACAAAAATCTGCTCAGGCAAATACGGCCACATCGTCACCTGCAACGGATGGCCAGATCAATAGCCATATCTGGGGCAAGCGCGACTAATTTCGCGAGAATATTCAAAAGCGCATTCACAAGAACAGACAAAAATGCGCGGGATAATTCACTCGATTATCCCGCGCATTATCTTTTAAGCAGTTTATCTGTAGGATTTACGTTTAAGCCTTAGCTATCGGCTACTTTGACTGCGGATAAGTCACACGGTAAATAGCTCCAGCATAATCATCCGAGACGAGTAAACTGCCATCGGCTAATTCAGCAAAGGCCACAGGACGACCAAAGGTTTGTTCATCCTGCATAAAGCCGGTTAAAAATGGGGTGTATTTAACCACCTTACCTTGTTCTATCGTCGCCACGGCCACTTTATAACCCGCTTTTTTAGTGCGATTCCACGAACCATGCTCAGCCACAAACAATTGCTGTTGATAGTCGCTAGGGAACTGTTTACCCAAATAAAAATGAATGCCGAGCGGCGCCACATGGGCCCCTAGGGAGAGTGCAGGTGCAGTGTATTTGGCTGGATCTTTACCTTGGCCAAACTCAGGGTCAAGAATCGTACCTGCATGCACATAAGGGAAGCCAAAATGTTCACCCAAGTAACTGACCTTATTGATTTCGCAGGGAGGAATATCATCGCCCATCATGTCGCGGCCATTATCGCTAAACCAAAGAGTTTGAGTGCCGGGCTGAAAATCAAACCCGACAGAATTACGAACGCCTTGGGCGATAGTGGTTAATTTTTTGGTCTCAAGATTAAGCGAGAAAATACGCCCATAGCGTTCATTCTCCGCGCACACATTGCAGGGTACGCCTACTGGAATGATTAACTCGCCTGTCGGGGAAACCCCTAACACCTTCCAGCCATGATGGGTTTCACTTGGAAAGCCATCGAACACCACCTCAAATTTGGGTGAGTTTAAGTTGTTATCTATATCCTTGAATCGAATGATACGCTCCACTTCGGAGACATACAGATCGCCATCTTTGATGACCACCCCCGAGGGTAGTTTAAGCCCTGAGGCAACCAGGATTTTCTCATCGGCAACGCCGTCTTGGTTACGGTCGATAAGAGCATAAACATTCCCCGCCTTCATTGAGCCCGCATAAACAATACCTTTATCGGATACGGCAATTTCGCGCGCATTTTCAACATCATCAGCGAATAAACTTACGTTAAAACCTTCTGCAACCGTCAGTTTATCTAAAATATTCTTGGCCATTACCGGCGCAGAAATGCTACTCAAGATACTGAGGGATAAGAGGGAAACCACCTTAAAACTGGTTGTCGTGAGTAGTACGGCGCGTTTTTTATGATCCATTGACTCGCATCCTAGTAGGGTAAAATTATTGTCGTACAATTAATTGGCCTACGTTACCTTAGATATACCGTATTACCAAATACCCTGATTTAGCATGTCAATCCGACGTGGAAGTTTCCTTAACAAATAACTCACGGCCAATTTGTCCTGTTCTCAATCCCACATATCGCGTCCTTTACAAAATTAAGGGTAAAAATCTGCTTGAGTTTTTTATCCATCTGCCGATAACTCACTAAAGCACACTTGGCACTCACATCTGTTAATCTATTGAACATAGTTGAGCGGCCACATTGAAGTATTAAAGGAATCTATCGTGAACATTAATGGATTAAATACGACTGCAAATAGCAACGCCTTCAAATCTGTTTCCAGTGCTTATATCACTAGCACTGCAACAGCTAGCTCAGCCGCTGAGAATTCGTCGGCAGAGACCGATACACAAGAAACTGTCAATATTTCCAATGCTGGAAGACAAGCCCTCGCAACCGAGGTAGGCGCATCTCTCAGAGGTCAAACAGCAGAAAAACTGCAACAGACGGAAAGTACTGAGAATGAAGAGCCCAAATCTATCATTGATGAACAAATTAAACGTTTGAAAGAGCAAATCAAAGCATTGCAGGAGATGCTTAAGAAACTTGAAGGAGATGATTCCGAGGCGACGGCTGAGCAACGTAAGCTATTGCAAGAACAAATTAACCAACTAAGTAGCCAACTCAACACGTTAATGGATTTAAAAATGCGCGACGAACAGAAAAAAATGCTTGATGCACAAAAAGCCGCAGGCTAATACTTAGCATCAATATGCTATAAATGTTTGCATATCAACCCTTCATGATCTTAGTGATGCAAACTAAATAGGGAAACTAAATAATAAACGCCAGATATTTAATCCATCACCAGTTCGATAACTGATGCCAATTCTATCTATGCCGAGGAGATCGCCCCCCAAAGGCTTAGAAAATGCTAGCGTAGCGCCAAACTCGTAGCTACCCGAGACTATGGTTTCATCTTCAGCATTTTGGCTAAAGTCCAGCTCGTTGAAGTACCAATAACCGACTGCAAAGACTCTCGGTTGCATCTGAATATTCAACCATTGCCAGCGGGGTGACAGGCCAATATCGACCCCGCTTTGCAATACCGCAAATTGGTCGGTTAATTTCCCAACCCGCTCACTGTAGCCAGCAAACCTTAACCTCGATACCCAAACGCTGTCTTCACCCGCGAGGCTGAAACTATACAGGCTACTCACGCCCGAGGCTAAAATAGCCACGTTTGCATCGGTTTCAAAATTCGTCCCGAAACCCACATCCAGATAGGCTTCCATCCGCGTGTTTGCCGTTGCCTGCCAATGGTGCTCAATGCCCGGCGTCATCGTCATTGTCCCGACCGAGGAAGGCAATTCACCATCGGTAATATCTTTGGCTAAGTAGTCAAAAAAGCCGAAGGACAAGGGTAAACGCAGCCAGGTTTGACTACTTTCGTCCTTTAAGAAATCAAAGCTTAAGGGAATGCTCACCACTGTGGCATTTTGATCGGCGGCCCGATACACACCCGTACCTAGATAACTGCCAAAGGCATAAACAGAGTTGGGATTATTTTGGCCATCAATCGGTGATTCAGGGCTCATTTGAGCAAACGACTGAGATGGCTGTGCGGTCAGCGATGGAGTTTGGCTTGCAATGGCAGCAGTCGACGCCAACAGTGGGAAGACACATCCCATTGATAGCGCCGAACAGCAACAGCATTTAACGAGTAACCGGCTAAAAATGGTCTTCAATTTATGCAAACAGATCCTGATTTGCTAAGCCTAATCGGTTATCGCTTTGGTTAAAGATTACTCTTCATCCGTAAAATGATACTCAGACATCATATGCCCAAGTTCGGTGGATTTGGTCTTTAAGTAAGCCTCATTGTAGCGGTTCTTACCGACTTGCAGGGGAACACGCTCAACCACTTCGATGCCGATTTCCTTCATTGCTTTGACTTTGCGAGGGTTATTGGTCATTAAGCGTACATGCTTCACGCCAATTTGTTCAAGCATAGGTTGGATCATATCGTATTTACGCATGTCCGCCGGGAAACCTAATTGCTCATTTGCCTCAACCGTATTGGCGCCTTTATCCTGCAATTCATAGGCACGGATCTTATTGAGCAGACCGATACCGCGGCCTTCTTGGCGCAAATATAAGATAAACCCACTGCCGGTTTCGGCAATGTTTTGCATCGCAGTTTGCAGCTGGAAGCCACAGTCACAGCGTAAGCTGAACAAGGCATCGCCCGTGAGACACTCAGAGTGAATACGGCCTAATACGGGGGCATCGCTACTTAGGGTGCCAAATGTGAGGGCAACATGCTCTTTACCGGTTTCGGTATCTTCAAAACCGTGCATGGCAAAAACGCCCCAGGGAGTGGGTAATTTTGACGTCGCGACATATTTTATCGACATGACTTAACCTTAACGACTACTCTCATTCCATGAGACGGAAGGAACATCCATAAACAAAACGATGATTGGGCTCTTCGCCTACTGAGCGCCTATTCTAAAGCGTTTTCCGTAATCACGAAATACTTTAGTAATTTAATCAACTATAAATCGAAACCTGTGGCGCTATCACGGGTATAGCTCAATCTGTCGAACAACCATTCAAGGCGCTGCAAAATAAGCATGTGCCTTATTTTGCAACTCAATGAATAACTTGCCAATAAAACTTAAAACTTAGCAGGAGCAAAACCCGTCACTTCGGTTAAGCCCATTTCTCGCCCGAGAGCCGTCATCGGATGCACAACCACTAGGCCTTTGACTGACTTTTTCAGTTGACCCATGTCGGCTTGCTCAGCTTTGGTGAGGGCGCGGTGGAATGGCAAGTGTTGAATATCTGTACCTTGCTTTTGTAAAAGGCGCGACTGCTGCGTTTTTACACTATTGATTTGCTTAGTGACCGCCGCAATCTCGCGTTTAAATTGCGCCACAATCACGGCATCGCCACGTTGCTCTGCTGCCGCCAGTTTACGACGAAACTTATCTAACTTATCGTTAAGCTGCTGCAGTTCTTGCTTTAAATTCATCATGTTACCTTAAATTACTTAAGTGAATCCCAGTCGATATTTACCCCATTTTGGGCCTGAATGTCTGGGTCACTGTGTCAAGGTGTGGGATTATAACAGCAAGTTAGCGATCCTCGTTACCGCTTTTATAAGAAACGGATCACCTGATTGCTGCTGCCACGGTATGGCAAACTCGGATCGGCAAGGCTCTGTTCGAATTTACCATCCACCAGCACGTCCACATATTCCAGTACCGCACGCTGCTTATCCGTTAGCGCATCCCAGGTATAACCTGTCCAGAGCCAAATATCTTTACCCGGACATTCGGTTTTCACCCGCTTCACTAACGCGAGGATACTCTCAAGGTTGGCGGGTAAGAGTGGATCGCCCCCAGAGAGTGACAAGCCGCGGCGCACAATGCGCTCATCCTGTAGATCGGCAATAAGCGTATCTTCCATTGCCTTATCAAACAAATGGCCTGAGCGCACATCCCAAGTACTTTGATTATAGCAACCTCGGCATTGGTGCTCACAACCTGACACAAATAGAGTGACCCGAGTGCCAGGACCGTTTACCACGTCAACGGGATAATATTGGTGATAGTTCATTGCTGCATCCGCGCTAAAGCCCAATATGGTTAGGGGCTAAAGATCAAAGCACAGTCGCCACCAGTGCGACTGTGCCAGTGTAACAAAACAAACAAGGCAAAAGTGTTACAAGTGTTTGATCCTGCGTTTCACTTCTTCTTGCTTGCCATGGTTGAATGGTCTGGCGTCGGGGCTACCTAAGTAACCGCACACTCGGCGGGTGACAGATACACGGCTTGGCTCGTGGTTACCGCATTTAGGGCAAGTAAAACCTTTACTGGTACAACTAAACTCACCGGTAAAACCGCAGTCGTAGCATTCATCAATCGGCGTGTTAGTGCCGTAGTAAGGCACGCGGCTATAGCTGTAATCCCACACATTTTCGAGCGCTTCGATATTGTGCTGCATGTTGGGATACTCGCCGTAGCAAATAAATCCGCCATTGGCGATCGCAGGATATGGCTGCTCAAAATCAATTTTATCGTAGGGATTCACCCGCTTTTCCACATCCAAATGGAAGCTATTGGTGTAGTAACCCTTATCGGTTACGCCCGCAACCACGCCGAATTGGCGCGCATCGAGCTTGCAGAAACGGCTGCAGAGGCTCTCACTCGGGGTGCTATAAAGGCTAAAGCCATAACCGGTTTCGGCCTTCCATGCATCGGTAGCCGCTTTAAGGTGCGCGACAATCGCCAGCGCTTTTTCACGCAGCTTGGCATCATCAAACACATGGGTTTCGGTGCCATAGAGCGCATTGATGGTTTCATGTAAACCGATATAGCCTAATGAAATCGATGCCCGACCATTTTTAAAGATTTGGGCGATATCATCATCGGCGCGCAGGCGCACACCACAGGCGCCTTCCATATACAGAATCGGCGCAACTCTTGCTTTAACGCCATTTAAGCGTTCGATGCGAGTATCTAATGCACGGCGGGCAAGTTGTAAACGCTCATCTAAAATACGATAAAACTCAGCCTCATCGCCATTGGCCTCGAGGGCCACTCGGGGCAAGTTTAAGCTCACCACCCCAAGATTATTGCGCCCTTCATGGACCAGCTCGCCATTTTCTTTGTAGGAGCCTAAAAAGCTGCGACAGCCCATTGGGGTTTTAAATGATCCCGTGACTCTTTCCACTTGCTCGTAGTTCAAAATATCAGGATACATGCGCATGCTGGCGCATTTTAGGGCCATTTGTTTGACATCGTAGTTGCAATCACCGGCCTTGTGGTTAATGCCATCACGAATCGCAAACACCAGTTTAGGGAACACGGCAGTCTTACGATTTTTACCTAGGCCCGTCATACGCACTTTCAACATGGATTGCTGAATTAAACGCGACTCCCACGAAGTGCCAAGACCAAAACCAAAGGTGACAAAGGGCGTTTGTCCATTGGCGGTATGTAAGGTATTCACTTCATATTCAAGGGATTGGAAAGCATCATGACATTCTTTTTCTGTCAGCGCCGTCGCATAGGCCTTGGCATCTTTAATCTGCCAATTGAGTGCCACTTGGTAGTGCTTGTCATAGCTCTTCGCCACAAAAGGCGCAAGCACTTCATCGATACGGTTAATCGTAGTGCCACCATAAATATGGCTCGCCACTTGGGCAATAATCTGCGCCGTAACAGCAGTAGCGGTGGAGATGGATTTTGGGGTCTCAATTTCGGCGTTGCCCATTTTAAAACCGTGGGTCAACATGCCTGCCAAATCAATCAACATGCAGTTAAACATCGGGAAAAACGGCGAATAATCGAGATCGTGGTAATGGATCTCGCCAAGTTCATGGGCGGCCACTACATCCTTAGGCAGAATATGGCTCTTGGCGTAATGCTTCGCGACAATACCCGCGAGCAGATCCCGCTGGGTTGGGATCACTTTAGAGTCTTTATTGGCGTTTTCATTTAACAGCGCGGCATTGCTTTGCTCGACTAAACCACGGATTTCGAGATTGAGTTTACTGGTCGCATCGCGGCAAATGTCTCTGTCGTGCCGATACTCGATATAGACCCGCGCCAAGGATTTGTAAGGGCCTTCCATTAAGAGATTTTCAACCGCATCCTGTAAATGGTGGATCTCGACTTCTGCCAGATTCGCCACTCGCTCCCTCACACAGGCGGCAACCGTCGCGGCATAGTCAGCATCCTCTATCCCAACCGAGTTTGCAGCCGCTATCACTGCATCTCTTATCCTTGTTTCATCAAAAGGTGTGCGGCAACCATCCCGCTTGATCACGACTGGCATTGTTTAGTTCCTCTCCATTTCGATTAAATTTAACACTACATATAGTGCTTCAATAATCAACAAACACAATATGTAGGCAATTAAGCGGGATCGACACCTAAAAATCCATGATCCAGATCATGATTTATCGGATGGATAAAAAGAACAAAGAAGAACTGTAGCCAAGCCCAATGATCTCAGTTTTAAGCCTTGACCTCAGCAGTAAAGCAAGATAGTGAACGCTAAAAAGATGCTAAATACAGCAAAGGACTGTGACAAAAAATCAAAGTCCTTTGTTTTTAAAAGATTATTGCTGTTTGATTAAGATTAACGCTTGGCTAAGGCAAGATAGCTACTCAGTTGCCCCGATGCCGATTGCTGCATCCCCATGGAGGAAGCCACTTGCATAGTCGATTTAAGCCCCTGCCATAACTGCTTTTGGCTGTCGCTCAGTGTTGGGTTGCTATTTAGATAATCGGTCAACTGGCCAAAGACCTTGGTGGCTTTTTGTGCCAGCACAGGGGATTGCGCATCATCCATATTCGACAACACGTTTTTAGCATCGACTAAGGTGTTGATCATCGGACTGTTTGGTGACTTTTCCGCTAAAGACTTGAGCTCGTCGTCGATAAAGTCCTGCAGGGATTGCTTGCTCGGCTTTTGACTCGGCAAATTAATGCCGTTTTGTGACAGGCGTTCAACCTGTGCATCGGACAAAATACCGTCTTTTTGCAGCCGAGACACTAGGGCCGGAATATCGGACACACTAAACTTGCCATCGGCAAAAAAATCCTTCGACATGGCTTGGATTTTTTGTGCCCTAAGCGCACGGGGTGACAAGGCAATCTCATCACTCGGTTTCGTCTCAGTTTTAGGCGTATCCTTGGTGGATGAGTTGGCATCCGTCAAGGATTCTGTCTTACTCGTGTCCGTCTTCTTGCTGTTCAGGCCATAGGCATCGGCAACACTGCTACGATTCAGATTTAAGGCATTTAAAAGAGAATTCATCGTCAATAATTCGGCATCTAACACTGTGTGATGAAGTTAAAGCAAAAAATAAGCCAATCAAACAGTCACTTGCCTAAATTATTATTCGTTTCGCGGGCACGAGCTTGCCAGAACGAACAAAATTTAATCTCGAAACGTCAATACGCCCTGAGTATTCTCACAACTTAGCCTTTCCAAATTGCAGCTTCAATCAAATGCGCCACTTTAGCGACAGCCGCCTCCCCCGCCGCAATCGCCTCGTCGGCACGGTGAAATTCCATGGTGCCAATGTTGGCCACTTCAGGCACTACGAGGATATCGGGCGGATCTCCCATCAAACGCGCCCGCTTATGGCGCTGCTCTAAAATCCCCATCGACTGAGACATCACCGCAATCATACCGGGGTTAGATTTAGTGCCGAGGGAAAACTTATCGGTTAAGCTGCTGACATACTCCCGCCCCCGAGCAAACAAATCCATAAAGCCAGTTTCTTGGCGCGCGGGCATTTCGGTTTCTTCCTTCGGCGCCTTATGGCTGGTCATATTGACGGGTAATACTTGCAGTCGCCCAGAATGAAACCCTTGCAAATCAACGGCTATCACAATATCGACGCCCATGGCACGGCTCACTGACACAGGTACAGGGTTCACCACTGCACCATCGACTAACCAGCGCTCTCCTTGACGCACGGGGGCTAATATCCCCGGCATGGAGCAAGAAGCTCGAACGGCTTGACGTAAATCGCCATGGCGAAACCAGATTTCTTGTCCCGAATACAAGTCAGTCGCGATGGCCGCAAAGGGGCGCTCTAAGTCTTCAATATTGATATCACCAATGCGAGATTGCAGCACATCAAAGACTTTCTCACCACCGATCAAACCACCCTTGCGCCAACGAATATCCATTAACCCGAGGACATCCCAGCTCGAAAAACTGCGTACCCATTCCTCAAGTTCGGTTAAATGATTATGGGCATAGGCCGCCCCCACCAGAGCACCAACTGAACACCCAGCTACTTTATCAGGTTTGATCCCCATATTAGCAAGCCCATTAAGCACACCAATATGAGCCCATCCCTTAGCGGCTCCGCTGCCTAAAGCAATACCGATAGTCGGTGAAACCCCTTTGCCCATAATTTGTATCCTTTAACAACTCCATGAAATGAATAAGCTAAATTCAGCCCAGATCACTGTCAATCACTAATAATTTATTATTCAGTTAGTCCAGCTCAAGGGTTGCATTAAAGAGCATTTAAACAATCAACATATGTTCCACAAAGTGAGTGTCAAGAATCAATGGCGGCTAGCCATATCTGCGGCGATTTAACGGTTCCAGTAAGATAATGACCAATCAAGATAGCTGAGCATAGTGATTTAAGGCTATAATCTGCCCTCACTCAGATTTAGGGGATATACCTTTGCAGTTTACTGATTTTTCTCTGGACCAGCGTCTGTTACAAAGCTTAAAGCATATGGGGATTGCGACCCCAACCGCCATCCAGGAACAAGCACTGCCTATCGCATTGGCAGGTAAAGATTTAATGGCGTCATCAAAAACAGGCTCAGGTAAGACCTTAGCGTTTTTGTTGCCAGCGATGCAAAGGGTTATCTCCACCCGCGCCTTAACCAAGCGCGATCCTAGAGTACTTATTTTATTACCAACCCGCGAATTGGCCCACCAAGTGTATAGCCAGCTACGTTTGCTGGTTGCCAACACTCAATACAAAGCCATTAGCGTATTAGGCGGTGAAAACTTTAACGATCAAGCCAAAGCGCTGGCAAAAGAGCCGCATTTTATTGTGGCAACGCCGGGACGTATCGCCGATCATTTAGAGCAAAAAAACCTCTTCCTCAATGGATTGGAACTGCTTGTCCTCGATGAAGCCGACCGTATGCTGGATCTGGGGTTTGCACCGCAATTAAAAGCGATTAACGCTGCGGCCGATCATAAGCGTCGTCAAACCTTAATGTTTTCGGCCACCTTAGATCACAGTGAAATCAATGAGATTGCCGCGGCATTACTCAAAAATCCTTCGCATGTGGCGATTGGAGCAGCCCACACTGAGCATCAGGACATTACCCAGCGGATTTATCTGTGTGATCATTTAGATCACAAAGAAGCCCTGCTCACACGTTTGCTCAGCGATGAAACCCACAAACAAGTAATTATTTTTACCGCCACCCGCGCCGATACCGAGCGCTTAGCCAGCAAACTTTCGGCGCAAGGTTTTGCCACAGCAGCCCTAAGCGGCGAGCTGAAGCAGGCGGCCCGTAATCAAATCATGGACCAATTTGCCCGCGGTCAGCAGCAGATTCTGGTGACCACAGATGTAGCATCCCGTGGTTTAGACTTACTTAATGTCTCCCTTGTCATTAACTTCGATATGCCCAAATTTGCCGAAGAATATGTCCACCGCATCGGTCGTACTGGCCGCGCGGGCGCCAAAGGTGATGCAATCTCCCTCGTTGGCCCTAAGGATTGGGATAACTTTAAGAAAGTACAACTCTTCCTTAGAAAGACCTTTGAGATCAGTGTCATTCAGGGCCTCGAAGCTAAATTTAGTGGTTTAAAAGACAAGCCAAAGACCGCCGCAACTAAAGCGGTCACTAAGGCTGGTATAAAAGCCAAAGCGAAAACCAAGTCAAAAACGGTTAAAACGGCCGCCTCCCGTGACAAACGCTTTATCACTGGGGTTGATGTGGGTGATGCGCCCATGCGTAAAAAACCTGCGGCGCCATTGCTGCAGGATAATGACGACGAGCGTTAATGATTTACTCGCGAGGGTCCATAGTGCAGACTCTCGACATTACGGGTGGGAATATGCTCCTGCCATATGTAAGAAATGTTGATATTTAAAGGTGTAACATGCGAATTTGTGGTGTTGAATTAAAAGGCGGCGAAGCCATTATCAGTCTGCTGAGCTACGAAGGTGAAACCTTCAACGTACCAAGCTGCCGTAAAGTGTCTTTTAGCGTCGCTCAATCAGCCTCAGCGGAAGCTATCCGTGAATTTCACTTCGCTTTCCATAAGTTAATGGAAGATTATAAGGTCGATGAAATCGTCGTTATCGAGCGCGAGCAAAAGGGCAAACTGGCTGGCTCTGCCACCAGCTTTAAACTTGAAGCCGCAATTCAACTCGGCGATCTGCCAGTGACCTTGTTATCACCAGTCGCAATCAAGGAACAAAACAAACGTAATCCGCCGCAGGTTGATTTTGACAGCTTAGATCTCAAACGCTTCCAACAACCCGCCTTTGAAGCCGCCTACGCTCAGCAAAATCGCCGTATTTTCGGTAAAGCTTAAAGCCCTGTGAGCTTAGCGCAACTGTAGCGCTAAGCTCGTTTCTCCACAGCTCAAAACAATGCAGACCTTAAAATATTTAAGCGGTTATAGTCCGGATATCCAACGACAAGTCCAGCAACTACTCGAAGGTGGGAAGCTTGCGGATGTTTTGCTGCGTCGTCATCCCACGGTCCACGAGATCCGCAGCGACAAAGCCCTCTATGACTATACCCAAGGGATAAAAAATCAGTTTTTACGCCAATCCTCTCCCCTGTCGAAAGTGATCTTCGATGACAAAATTAGCATGAGTCATCATGCACTTGGCTTACATTCTTACGTATCCAGAGTGCAAGGGAATAAAATCAAGGCTAAGAACGAAATCCGTATCTCTTCACGTTTAAAGCGCGTCCCCGAACCCTTGCTCAGAATGGTGGTTATACACGAACTCGCCCACTTAAAAGAGAAGGATCATAATAAAGCTTTCTATAAGTTGTGTACTTATATGGAGCCCGATTACCACCAATTCGAATTCGATCTGCGTTTACTGCTAACCTGTATCGACGCTAATCAATCGCCCTACTCAAACTAAACAAGCTTATTCGACTAGGCTCGCATTTTACTCGTCGATTTATCACGCACAGTTGACTGATAATAATTTTCATTTAGAATGAATCTGTCTTGTCCGTTACCGAACTACAGCCGTGTAAAAAGTCGTATGAAAAAGCAAAAGATTGGAAAAAAGCTAGAAAAGTGGTGTAACAAACAGGCCAAGAAACTGCAAAAACAGCTGGCAAAATCCAATCGCCCAGTCGAATTGCAAAACTTTTATTCGGCAAATACGCCAATAATGCATGCGACTCATGCTCAAAGTAAAAAACAGCAGCGTAAACACTTAAGCCAATTATTGTCCGAATATCTGGTGAAACAACAGATCCAAACCCTCGATAAGACCGCCCGCAAGAAACAACTAAAATTGGCTAAAGCCCATTTTAGTGCCGCGAATGATGCTAAATTTTTATCATCCGCCGTTATTAAGCGTATTCGTCCGTTACCCACTGAACGCAGTTTTGCACTTCGTCCCTTTAAAAAATCCCCCTGCGGAGGCTGCCCAGCTTTAAAAGGTCGTCTGTGTAAATGTGCGTTAAAGGCAATGCAGAAACGTCAGGCCAGTTAATTCATTTGACTTAACGACTTATTAGCCGTAATCCATCAAACTCAATACACGCTAGCTAGGGCAAGCCATGAGAATCGCTTATTTCGGCGCTGGTACATCTATAAGCCGATATCTACTTTTATCCTTTCAGTTGTATATGCGTGTTAATTTGGCCTACTTCACTCTCTCAATCACTTATTAAAGCAGTAAAGCTCAATCCTTATTCGCCCCAATACCAACCCTATTAAGCTTGTATGTTGATGAATACCGCGCTTTCCAGCGGTTATACTAAACGCAGCGCAAATAAAAACGCCGATGACATCAGATTCATCGGCGTTTTTATATTCGGTTCGCTCAGATTAATGAATGGCTTAGCCTAAATTCATTAACGCTTGGCGGCTCTTCACTATATTAGTGAAGGTACGTAATTCTTGATTCGCTAATTGGCTTGCCATCGGGATATCGGCTCTCATTGGGTCCACTGGCTTGCCGTTAACGTGGAATTCATAATGTAAATGTGGACCAGTAGAACGTCCGGTATTACCTGATAAAGCAATCACTTGGCCACGAGTGACTCTCTGACCTTTGCGTACTAATGCCTTAGAAAGGTGTAAATAACGTGTACGGTACTTACCACCGTGTTCAATCACAATATATTTACCCGCGAATTGGTGATCGGTGACTAAGCTTACTACACCATCGCCAGGGGCAATAACTTTAGTACCAATAGGCACTGAAAAGTCGGTACCGTTATGGGGTGAAATACGGCCAGTAATAGGATGTTTACGCGTCGGGTTAAAACGAGAACTCATGCGTGGTTGTTTGGCCAATGGAATACGTTGGAAGGCACGCACTAAGCTTTGGCCTTTCGCATCGTAATAACTACCATCGGTATGTTGGAATGCACTAATTTCAGAGCGGCCCGTTTTAATGCTCACGCCTAATATTTGGCTGCTTCCGGTTGCTTCGCCCTCAACATATTGATCATTTACCAAAACAGAAAACTTATCACCCGCACGTAAATCCCGAGCAAAATTCACTTTCTCTTTGAGTAAATCTTCAATCCGCTGAATATCGGCCGCGGCTAAACCCATTTTTTGCGCCGAAACGTAGAATGAGCCTTTAATATCGCCAGTAACAATACGGTTTTGCCATACGCCTTCAACGTTAATTTCTTCAACGTTAAAGCTGCCATCTTCGTAACGGGTAAATACGACTTGGCGGGCAGCGTTGAAATACAGTTCTAACTTTTGCAGTTGACCTTCATTATCCAGCCAAAATTGAATACGGTTACCGGGTAATAAGGTATCGAGCGCTAGAATGTTTAAGTCAGCCTCTAATACTTTATACATGGTTTGCTGATCAACACCGGCTTTAGAAAATAAAGCACTTAAGGTATCGCCTGGCGCAATAACACGTTCAAAATGGGGGGTATTATCGACAACTGGTGCCGTTTCAACAGGCTCAGAAACCTGTGGCAAAATCGTCTCAAGATCGAGCGCGACGGGAATACGTTGAGCAGTAGGAACCACATGGTTGGCATTCGGCATTAACATCGCCGCACCGATTAATAAACCACCAACTAGGAGAATATTTTTATGGGCTGAAGATAAATTCTGCAAACGAATTTGCGGAAAATTAGCCAAATTGGGTTTACCTGTCTGCAACGCTTTCACCTTTTGTTATCGTTATTGCGTTATATTTTTGAACCAGTCCCACAGGGGGAAGCCCGAATTTTCCCAACTTATCCCAAAAAACCGATTATGACAAACGCTATTTTGCACTTTTATAGCACTATTTACTAAAAACATGCGTCAGTTAGCACTTTAAACCGATTGTGTGTTCTGTATATAGATGTTAAATAGCGCAAAATAGCATTTATCATTTCAATAAAAACAAAGTGTTAAGCCAATACTTCTTCACTTAAGTCATACTAAGGCAAAATCACCTTGATTTCACTCCCATGGGAGGTTTTCAAGATATCAATTCGGGTGCCTATCTGCTCTTTCATTTCAGACACATGGGAAATCACCCCAATCATCCTGCCCGCCGACTGCAAATCCATCAGAGTTCGAATGGCAAGTTCGAGTGAGTCCTGATCTAGGCTGCCAAAGCCCTCATCAATAAATAAGGTATCGAGTTTTATCCCCCCTGCGTAGGCTTGAACCACATCCGATAAACCTAAGGCCATAGACAAGGCCGCCATAAAACTCTCACCACCACTTAAGGTCGCCACGGGACGCACTTTAGAGGTGTAGGCATCCTCGACTTCAAGCTCCAGCCCTGAGGCCTTATTGCCCTTCGCTCTGTCTTCCTTGCGCAATAACCGGTAGCGTCCCTTACTCATTAAATGCAGCCTCTGCGTAGCAGCAAGCAGCACATCGTCGAGCAATACGCTGAGCACAAAGCGTTGCAGGGAAATTTTGTTGCCCGTATTACCGTTGGCAACATCGGCCAAGGTGCCAATCACAGCGTATTCATCCTCGAGGGATTTGGCCTTTTGATCGACAATCGCCAGCTGAGTTTGGGTATTATTCAGCAACATGAGCCGAGTGTTGAGTTGACTCCATACCTCTTCCGCCGTTTTAAGCTGCGCGAGTCGCTCCGTGAGCAAGGCCTCTAAGGCATCAAGATCGGGTGATGTCGACTCGCTCAACTTGGTTTTAAGCTCAGTCAATTGCGACTGATTTAGGGCGCAGTGCCTATGATAGTTCTCTATGCCCTCAGCCAGCACCTGCATTTGCTCATCCGTTAATAAGGCCTCGCGCAATGCATCTCTATCGGTAAAAGCTGCGTTATCCAGCGCCTTAAGTAGCGCCTGCTGTGCTTGCGCCTGCAGGTCTGCGGTAGCATTACAACGCTCTATTGCCGCCGATAATGCCGTTTGCGCCGCCACACTCTGCTGCGTTGCCTGCTGCTGCGCGGTTCTGAGCACATCAATCTGACGTTTTATCTGCTCGAGTTGCTGCTGGTTATTCGCAATCGCTTGATTCAACACATCCAGTTCTCGGTATTCTTCTGGGATCCTCAGCGCTTTTTCCGCAAATTGACCCGATAACCGCTCGACTTTGCCTTCTTGCTCACGGTAACGCTCACGCTCAAGTTCTAATTGCTGCGTCAACGTCAACTCTTGTTGCTGCAAGGTTTTAATCTGTTGCTGTAACTGCTGTAGCGCTTGCGCCGCAGCGTCCGCCTGTTTCGCTTGCTGCATGAGCTTTTCTAGCGTTTGGCTATGGGATTCGAGTGACAATTCAACCTTATCGCCAAGGGCGGCTGCCAGCTCATTCGCCTGCTGTTGCTGTGTTTCTAATTGTTTTTGCAGCCCGCGATATTCAGCCCGCGCTTTATTGAGATTATCGAGCGCCAAGGCCTCGGCATCCTGCGCCGCCTGCAATTGTAGATCCGTTGGCAACTCCTCATGGCTCACCGCGGGTTGAGGATGGGCCGAACTGCCACAAACTGGGCATGGCTCATGGGGTTTTAGCTCTCTAGCTAAAATGGCTGCCTGACCTTGGAACCACTTCAGTTGCAAAGACTTATAAGCCGTTGTGGCTTCTTGATATTGGGTATTAAGTGCTTTTCCTTGTGAGCCAACCTGCTCAAGCAATCCTTGAGTGTGCGCGACTTTAACGCAGATCTGCTGCCACTGCTTGAACTGCTCGAGCATATGACGGTACTGCTGCAGTGCCTGTGCGGTGGCAAGTTGCTGCTCGCTTTGCTGCTGCAAGGCTGGCAGTTGAGCCTCACAATGGCTGCGCTGCTCCACTAGCGTTGCAAGCGTATTTTTACTCTCCTGCCCCTGCAATTTGGTGTTTTGTAGTATCTCTTTTGCTTGCGCTAAAGCTTGTTCAAGGCTGGCAAACTCAGCCAGCTGCGGCACTAACGCACTGAGATGACTATGTTGCTGCTCAACCTCACGCAGCTTATGTTCGAGGGGAATGATTTCCTGCGCCGCGGTTTCAGCTTGAGCGAGTGCAAGCTTAGCGGCATCGAGTGTCGACTGCGCGCTATCGCGCTGAGTGGCGGCGAGACTCGCTTCTTGCTCCCGCGACAAGGCGTTATCTAATAAGGGTTTTATACGCAGTGCTTGCTTGGCGATGTCAAGCCGTGCCGTCTGCGTTGCAATGTTCCCTTGTTGCTCATTCAGGCGAGATAACTCAGCCTGCAATTCCTCTAATCGAGTAAATTCAGCAAAGAGTTGCTGCGCGCTATCACGCTGTTTTAATGCCGCTAAATGCGCCGCAACGCTCAGATCCTTTGCCGCCGTCGCCGCCGCGAATTCGGGTTCAATGCGACTCAACTCTGCGGCAAGTTCATCATCGGATGTGAGTGCCGCCGTTTGCAAAATACCGTCACGGCGCGCGCGCTGCTCTTTGACAAGGTTGCGAATATCCGCCGCCTTGGCTTTTAGGGTATCTTCGATGCGTTTATAAATATGAGTTTGAAATAGCTGGCTAAAAATTTGCTCACGCGCCTTAGAATCGGCCATCAGCAATTCACGAAATTTCCCCTGCGGGAGCACCATCACTTGGCGGAACTGCTCCACATCTAGGCCAGTTAGGGCCTCGATTTCGGCCGTGGCATCTGACACTTTACTGGCGACGATAAGGGTTTCACTGCCGTCAGTGGCAATCTTATACAGCTGTGCTTCACTCTTTTGTACCGTTGAGCCATCACCGCTTTTCTTTAATCTTTCCTGCTCGGGGACGCGGCGAATACGATAACTCGTACTGCCTAATTGAAAACTAAAAGTCACCTCGGTGAGCAAGCTATCATCGGCCATATCGCAGCGCATCTGGCTGCCTTCGCGCTCGTTACCAGTGGTTTTGCCATAAAGTGCAAAACAAATTCCGTCGAGCAGCGTGGTTTTGCCCGCGCCAGTTGGCCCGTTGATCAGGAATAAGGGGTTATCCCCCAGTTCGGTAAAATCAATGGTTTGAGTCGAAGCAAAGGGGCCAAAGGCCGACATTGACAGCGTGAGTGGCTTCATGCGGATTGCTCCCCTTTTGCTGCAACGCGAGTAGATCCAACGCTATCCCCTTCATCCCTGTGAAGCTTAGTTAAAATCTCATCCATAACCGCTTGCTGTGCATCACTCAATTCCTCGCCAGAGACTTGGCTGAAAAAATCACGGAACATGGCCATCTCGCCTTTTTTGATATGGTCACGGTTGAGTGCAACGGCCTGTTCGCCCGCCATTAATCCTGTACGTTCTAGATGCAGCACATTGGGATAGACACTGCGCAGTTTGCCCATGGCATCTAAAATAGCGTGCTTATCGAGGAGTCTCACCATCAGATAATCCTCACGCTTGGCATCGGTTATCCCAAGGTCTAACAAATGCGCCAATTCCCCTTCGATAATCCGCACATCGCGTAGTGCGGTTAAGGGCAAGAGTTGGATCTGCGCCGGAGTTTGCGCAGCAACGTCCACTAAAGTGACTGACTTGTGTTGATGCTGTTCGCTAAAGGAGTATTTCAAAATCGAGCCGGAATAACGCACATGCTCGCAACCTTTATATTGCGGTCCGTGTAAGTGGCCGAGGGCAACATAGTCAAACTCACTAAAAAGCCGTGGGGAAATTTTATCGGCGCCACCAATACTCAATGGCCGCTCGGATTCAGACTCACTGCCACCATCTAAAAAGCAATGACTAACAACGACTTTAGGTAACCCTTGGCTGTCGTGGGAGTGGACTTGTTCTAACAGTAGCGCCATCGCCTCTTCATGGCTGGATACGCTGAGTCCCTTAGCATCCGCCTCAAATACTTGGCGCACGGTTGCAGGTTCAGCGTAAGGCAGCGGATAAAAGTAAGCATCGCCACTTGGGCTAGCTAAGCGGATCGGCGTTAAATCAGCCTGAAGCGGCCCAATAATGTGCAAGCCACTTGCCGCCATTTGTTTAGCCGCAAAGCCTAAGCGTTCGTGCCCGTCGTGGTTACCGGCAATCATCAGCACTTGTACTCCTAACTCTGTGATGAGGCGATTAAGCACCGCATCGAGCAAAGCCACGGCACTGGCAGGAGGAATCGACCTATCGTAAATATCCCCGGCAATAATCACCGCATCGACAGCATGCTCTTGTGCCAATGTCACAATTTGATCAAGCACATAGGCTTGGTCTTCTAAGAGTGATTGATTATGTAACTGGCGACCAATGTGCCAGTCCGAGGTATGGATAAATCTCATCGTTGCTAAACCTTAATGGATACTAAGCCGATTCTATCGCGTGGGCGCTTACCATTTAACTTGCGAAGTTTCGGCGCAAACGCTTGGCAATAACACAGTCTATTGGCCGTAAAAACGCTTTAAAAATGCTAGGTTATCCTAAACATGACTGCGGAGTATAGCGAATACCAAGGGAGTGAAGAGATTTACAGCAATAAGGCCGAAAACGGTGCTCATGGGACTATGCAGCACAAATAGGCAATCGGCCTTATCAAGGGAGAGGCAAATACGATAGCGGCTATATCAAAACAGGTGATATTGGCTCGCTAACAGTTTCACACTCATGGCTAAGGACATAGTCACCACTAAAGGCTTAATGATCTTAGTGCCCTTGGTCACGACTAAGCGCGAACCTAAGGTCGCACCGATTGCCTGCCCGGCAAGCATCACTAAACCAAGTACCCAAATCACTTTGCAGCCTAAGGTAAAGAAGATAAGCGAAGCGATATTGGTCGAGAAGTTTAACACCTTGGCGTGTGCAGTCGCTTTTGCCAGACCAAAACCGGCCAAGGTCACAAAGGCCAGCGCGAAGAAACTCCCTGTGCCTGGGCCAAAAAAGCCATCGTACAGACCCACACCGAGTGCGGCGGTAAAGGCAAAGGCAGTAGGCGTTAACACTTGGTGACGGTCATCTTCCGAAATCTTTTTCGAAAACAGGAAATAACAACCAATCGCGAGAATTAAAAAGGGTAAGACTAATTCCAATACTTTGGCATCGACCAACTGCACCAGAATCGTGCCTAAGGCGGCGCCCGCAAAGGCACAGATAAGAGACAGTTTAACGGCCTTCAAATCGACCAACCCCTTACGCACAAAGTACAAGCTCGCAAAAAAGCTGCCACCGCAGGCCTGTAATTTGTTAGTACCAAGAGCCACCGCTGGCGGTAAACCCGCCCACATTAACGCAGGGATAGTCAGCAATCCCCCACCGCCGGCGATAGAGTCGATAAACCCCGCCACCATAGCCACGCCAAAGAGTAATGCCGCAATTTGTAAAGTTAGTTCAAATTCCATGATTGTTATTATTGAGTAATAGGAGCTAAGGCTTCGCATTAGACTGCGTTTGCCTTATAAACGCAAAGGAGTTATTGTCGCGATAGCGTGAGCAAAGCTCACACTAAATACTCTTATCATTTACTCGATTCGGATACGCCTATGTTTACTTCCTTGCCGCCCCTCAATGCATTACGGGCATTCGAGTCTGCCGCCCGCTTGCAAAGCATGACTCTTGCAAGCAAAGAGTTACATGTCACCCACGGCGCCATCAGTAAACAAATCCGTGTATTAGAAGAATTCTTAGGTTTTGCCCTCTTTGTGCGCCTGCATAAAAAAGTCGCACTCACGGACGAAGCCAAACGCTACTTGCCCCATGTGCAAGCGGCTCTGCAAACCTTATCAAGCGCCACCGCCGATTTACGCAGCCAAGGTTCACGACCACAAACCTTAGCCATCAATGTGTTACCCAGTTTAACCATCAACTGGTTAATCCCCCGGATGGAGCAATTTAAATCTCGGCATCCGCATTTGTATGTGGATCTTTCGATTGGTGACTTTGCCGTCGATTTCAGCCAAGGCCGTTATGACATTGCCATTCGCAGTAGCACTCAACTCCCCAGAGGGGTTAATTACATCAAGCTGATGGATGAAGACTTGTGCTTAGTGTGCGCACCGTCACTCGCGCCTAAGCTCAAAAGCATCGAAGACATCAATCAAGTTACGC
The DNA here is from genome assembly GCF_004354305.1 of Shewanella decolorationis. Taxonomy (NCBI): domain Bacteria; kingdom Pseudomonadati; phylum Pseudomonadota; class Gammaproteobacteria; order Alteromonadales; family Shewanellaceae; genus Shewanella; species Shewanella decolorationis. The sequence continues at coordinate 1,668,413 of NZ_CP037898.1, forward strand.
TGCTGAAACACACCACACGGCCAGAGCTTTGGGAATATTGGGCGGATAAAGTGGGACTGGTGCTCACGCAGGCGCAAACTTTTGGCGTCGAGCATTTTTATATGTTGAGTCAAGCCGCTGCCAGTGGCATGGGCGCTGCGCTGATCCCACGTTTTTTTATCGAAGAACAATTGGCCAATGGCAGCTTGGTGATCCCGTTTGAAGCGCCTTTTACCAGCCCATACGCCTATTACTTACTCACGCCCAAATCCCCTAGCCTACCGCTAAAAGTTCAAGCCTTTATCGATTGGATGCTCGATCTGTTCGCGGCCTATCGAAACCAAGCCTGAACTTAAAATTCAAAAACCACCCGAAGGTGGTTTTTGTGCTTGGATTCTAACGGCCTTACATGGTCGCCATGGTCCAATAGTCGAGGCGTTTTTGAGGATCGGCTAACAGGTTTTTACACTCTTCTTTATATTTACCCATTAAGGCACCTAAATTACTAGAACCGCCTAAGCTCTTAATTTGACGCTCTTTAGCCTCAGCAACGCCTTTAGTAACCTCAGCCTCTGACTGATATTTCTTCGCTAAATTTTCTGCTTCAACTTTAGAGGTTTTTAAGCGCTCACCAACAGCCTGCATTTGCGGTGCATTCATAGCACCAATCGCTTCAGAGCTAATTTGATAATAGGCTGCACATTCAATGGCTTCTTTAGCCAAAGCCTTTTCTGCTTCATCGGCCAAGGCACTGTGGCTCACGGTCAACATAAGGCCTGCAATAGCAAAAGCTTTCAACATTGATATCGTCCTTTTTATTGGTAATTTAGAATAAACTACTTAAGCTGCGAGTTTAGCTCAAGTTCATAGGTTAAAAATTTATTTTCACGGATAAATCCAAGTGCTTCGTATAGCCCTTGTGCACGAATATTTTCTTTTTGAGTCTCCAGTACCAAATAACTCGCCCCATGGGTGCGCGCATAATCTGCTGCTCGCTGTACTAGAGCCCTCCCCAGCCCAACACAACGTGCATGTTGAGTCACAAACACATCATTAAGAATAAAAATGGGCGCTAATCGAAGTGATGAAAAACTCGGATATAACTGCACAAAACCTAATCCCATTCCTTGGGGAGAGCGTGCAAAAAAGATCACCGATGAACCTTCATCCAAACGAGCCTGAATAAACAGTCTTGCCGCATCTAAGTCAGCCTGACAACCGTAAAACTGCCGATATTCATTAAATAACACGGCAATATCAGCACTGTGGGATACATCAGCTCGAGTAATAATGTTTGCCATCGGCCTTTGAACCTCAAATGAATTTGTGTCGACGTTTCACTCACAGCATCGAGCGAACTTCATCGGTTGATATCAAACTAACGGTCGCTGTTGTAAGCGAAATATTAGGTTTTGCTTCACGGTCATCCACTCTGAATCGATAATGGAATACACAACCGTGTCACGAATAGTGCCATCCTTAAGAATTTTATTATTACGCAACACACCATCTTGCTTAGCTCCTAAACGGGCAATGGCCTGACGCGAGGCTTGATTGTGCCAATGCGTTCGAAACTCCACCGCTATCGCATTAAGGGATTCAAATGCAAAGGTGAGCAGCAATAATTTAGCTTCAGTATTGATCCCTGTGCGCTGAGCACGTTTAGCGTACCAAGTGTAGCCAATCTCTACGTGGCGATGTTCTTTCTCCCAATGGCAGAGACGAGTACAACCAACGACTTCCCCTGATACTCTATCGCGCACTGCGAAGGGGAAACTTTCTCCGCGCGCTTTTTCTTCTAAGGCTTTTAACACGTAGGCTTTCATCGCACTCGGCTCTGGTACGCTGGTAAACCATAATTGCCATAGTTCACCATCCATCACGGCTAAGCTCAGTGCCGCCACATGGGACAAAGATAAAGGCTCGAGAACAACATGCTCACCTGTTAAACAATTCGAAAGTTCACTATTGTCCATTATTTCATCCTTATGCCATCTCAGATTAAAAGTGTGTTCTTGCGCACATTTTTTATTAGCCTAACATTTATAGAAAATAAAAAAACCCACAATTTCAACGTGATTTGATAAAAATTCTATTAGGACCATTGCTAAGATTTTCTTAAGCTTCGTATTTGAAAATGACAGGTTAATGAATATGGCAAAGCGCTTTAACCGTTAAGAAAACGACAAAGGCGGCAAACATCCGCCTTTATTTGAATCATTTAAACATAAGGCCTGCCAATACATTCACGTACTTGGCAAGCCTTTATGGCTATTATGGATGAACTAACATAGTGATGTTTAGCTCATCGAGTTAACCAAGTACCGCAAGGAGGATCCCTGCCGCAACCGCAGAGCCTAATACTCCAGCAACATTTGGCCCCATGGCGTGCATCAGCAAAAAGTTATGGTGATTAGCTTCTAACCCCACCTTATTCACCACCCTTGCCGCCATGGGCACTGCCGATACGCCCGCCGCGCCAATTAACGGGTTGACCTTACCGCCGGTTAATTTGCACATCAGTTTTGCCATCAGCACCCCTGCAGCGGTACCAATCCCGAACGCCAACGCACCCAAAACCAAGATCCCTAAGGTTTCGACGCGCAAGAATTGCTCCGCAGAAAGTTTAGAACCGACGGCCAAGCCTAAGAAAATCGTGACGATATTAATCAGCTCGTTTTGCGCCGTTTTCGATAATCTATCTACCACACCCGACTCACGCATTAGGTTGCCAAGGCAAAACATGCCAACCAGAGGAGTCGCTGCGGGTAAGAATAGAATCGTTAAGCCCAATACCATCAGCGGGAAAATGATCTTCTCCTTTTTACTCACCTCCCTAAGCTGCTCCATCTTTATCTCACGCTCGGCTTGGGTCGTGAGTAAACGCATGATCGGCGGCTGGATAATTGGCACCAGCGCCATATAGGAATAGGCCGCCACAGCAATCGCTCCCAACAACTCAGGCGCAAGCTTAGAGGCAAGGAAAATCGCCGTTGGTCCATCCGCGCCACCGATAATGGCAATGGCAGCGGCATCCTGCATGGTAAATTCAAAACCAGGCACCAGATTTAGCGCTATCGCCCCAATTAAGGTTGCGAAAATCCCAAACTGCGCCGCTGCGCCAAGTAGCAAGGTCTTTGGATTGGCAATCAGCGCACTAAAATCTGTTAGCGCTCCTACCCCCATAAAGATCAGCAGCGGAAACACCCCAGTTTCAATCCCAACATGGTAGGCGTAATACAGCATACCGCCCTCTTCGGTAAAGCCCGCATTGGGGATATTTGCCAGTACGGCGCCAAAACCAATGGGCAACAGCAGTAGGGGCTCAAAGCCACGCACGATCGCAAGATATAACAGCAAGGCGCCAACAGCCATCATTAGCGCTTGCCCTGCAGTAAAATGGGCGATGCCCGTTTCGGCCCAGAAAGCCAGTAAACCATCCATAACAACTCCTAGGCTAAGGCCAATAATTGAGAACCCACTGCAACCGAATCCCCTTCTTTCACAAAGAGATGGGTAATAATACCATCCCCCTGTGCGCGGATTTCGGTCTCCATTTTCATGGCCTCTAGGATGATAACGACATCGCCGGCACACACCTTGTCACCAATGCCGACATGCACTTTGAAGATATTGCCCGATAGCGGCGCACTCATCTTAAGTTTCACTTCACTGGTTTGAGGCACTGGTGCAGCGCTCGGCTGAGAAGGATTAGCTTGACCAAGCTGCTGTGCGGCTTGCCCTTGAGCTTGGATTTGACTAATTTCGCCGCCCTCGGCGACTTCAACCACATAAGTTTGCCCCTCAACCGTGACGGTATAGGTTTCGGCCTCTCGCGGCGTAGCAGGTAACACTGGCGCAAATTCAGGTTTTGGCTCAAAGGCGGTTGGATCGTGACGGTGTTTTAAAAACTGTAAGCCTATCTGTGGGAAGAGCGCATAGATGAGTAAATCATCGTCCAGAGACTTTTCCTTACTCTCTGAGACGAGACTAATCCCTTGGTCCTGCACCTTTGATAATAACTCCGTACGCAGTTTGTCCAACTCTGGTGCGAGTAAATCCGCAGGACGGCAGGTTATCGCCGCCGCGCCGTTTAGCACTCTGGCCTGCAACTCAGGATTAACCGGGGCTGGAGTAGCACCATATTCGCCCCTTAACACGCCTTCAGTCTCTTTCGTTAACGATTGATATCTTTGCCCCATCAGTACGTTGATAACCGCCTGTGAGCCAACAATTTGCGAGGTTGGCGTAACCAAAGGCAGAAAACCTAGATCCTGACGTACCCTAGGGATCTCCTCCAGCACAGCATCGAGCTTATCAGCCGCGCCTTGTTCTTTGAGCTGACTCTCCATGTTCGTCAACATGCCACCGGGCACTTGAGCCCGAAGAATGCGCGAATCAATGCCCTTTAATGCCCCTTCAAACTTGGCGTACTTTTTCCGCACTTCACGGAAATAGGCGGCAATCTCTTCAAGCAAGGCAAGATCATAGTGAGTTTCACGCTCAGTCTCCGCCACTATGGCAACCACGGTTTCAGTTGCCGTATGACCATAGGTTTGGCTCATGGAAGAAATCGCGGTATCGAGCACATCGATTCCTGCCTCTATCGCCTTTTGATAGGTTGCGGTACTCAGGCCTGTGGTGGCGTGGCAATGCAATGAGAGCATGAGTTGAGTTTGTGATTTTAAGCGACTGATCAGCTCAAAGGCTTCCATCGGCTTCAGCAGACCCGCCATATCTTTAATACACAGTGAATGACAGCCCATGTCCTCAAGACGCTTTGCCATATCGACCCAAGTATCAACCGTATGAACAGGGCTGGTCGTATAGGAAATTGTGCCCTGCGCGTGCCCACCGACGTCACGCACCGCTTTTACCGCCATCTCGAGGTTACGCACATCATTCATCGCATCAAAGATACGGAACACATCGACCCCATTGGCATGGGCACGTTCGACAAAACGTGTCACTAAATCATCGGCATAATGGCGATAACCCAAAAGGTTTTGTCCGCGCAGTAACATCTGCTGAGGCGTATTGGGCATTAACTTTTTCAGCTCACGGATCCTATCCCAAGGATCTTCACCCAAATAACGGATACAGGCATCAAAGGTCGCTCCGCCCCAAGACTCGAGCGACCAAAATCCCACTTTATCTAGCAGAGGTGCTATCGGAAGCATGTCATCAATGCGTAAACGCGTTGCTAAAATAGACTGATGTGCATCCCTCAAGACGACATCGGTTAACTGTAATGGCTTAGACGCCACAATCGAATTTACTCGGTTCATATGGCGCTCCATTATCTAGCCTGAGAACGATAGTGCTGGACGGCTAAGCTGATCGCTGCCACCAATTTAGGATCTAAAGTGTTTGCAGCTCCGGTCGAGCTCGCATCATTCGCCTTTAACGGATCTGCAGCTTTGGGCTCTTCACGGCACCACTTAGCAACCAGATGTACACCTAATATCAATACACTTAAAAATAAATAGACCAGCCCCATCCCCAATAACATGATGCCAACTGCATCTAAAAGCTGTTGTATTAGCTCCCCTTTCACGTCAGTACCTCCTCAAGCTTCTCAACCCGCATCAAGTATTAAATTTACAACTACACAACATCTCCATTGATAACAAACTCAATCGCCGAATGTAAATTGGTAAGACCAATTTACATAAAATCGACAACAAGTGTCTGAGGGATCCTTAGTGAACGACCGATAAAATGAATATTCGTTAATGAAACGACAAAGCAGAAATTTTTATTGAGGAGTAAGGACGGAATGAAGATACCAGCCAAGATGAAACCAAAAGCAAAAATAGGCTGACAATAAGGTTCTGACTCACCCTTAAACGAGCGTACAAAGAGTACAAGCTTTAAATTTACTGATTAGTCCTATAAGGACAAAAATCAAAGGGGTCTCAATGCGCTACAGTATTTAGACCAAGCAGCCATTTAAATGAATGATGCTAAGGGTGTTGTAGAATGAAAAAACGGAGCAAAGAGGGGCTCTCTGTTTATATTCCGTATGAGGCGATAAATTAAAAAGTCAGTAATTAAAGAAGTATTCTGAGGAATAGTATATTGAAATTGAAAAAGCAAAAACAAAAAAGCCAGCTTATGCAGCTGGCTTCATTGTTTAATTAGGCGCTTGGCGATGACCTACTCTCACATGGGGAGACCCCACACTACCATCGGCGCGATTGCGTTTCACTTCTGAGTTCGGGATGGGTTCAGGTGGGACCACAATGCTATTGTCACCAAGCAAAAAATTGTCTGGAACAATTTTTAACGCGCTTTAGCGCGGCCCGTTAGGGTCAACTACAGGGAGGTAGTTGATAAATTCTTATTCCAGTAAATTCGGAAAGCTGGTTTGAGTTGCACTTCTTAAGTGTTCATATTCAAGCTAAGTACTGTACGACCTCCAGGGAAGGAGGAAGTACTGGAAAATGTCTGGAACATTTTCAGTAAAACCCATCTGGGTTGTATGGTTAAGCCTCTCGAGTCATTAGTATCAGTTAGCTCAACGCCTCACAACGCTTACACACCTGACCTATCAACGTCCTAGTCTCGAACGGCTCTTTAGTGGACTTAAAGTCCAAGGGATGACTC
>NZ_CP037898.1:1676776-2555908 GCF_004354305.1 Shewanella decolorationis
GCTGAAGGAACTAGGCAAAATGGTACCGTAACTTCGGGAGAAGGTACGCTGCTGTTGGTGATGGGACTTGCTCCCTAAGCTGACGGCAGTCGCAGATACCAGGTGGCTGCAACTGTTTATCAAAAACACAGCACTGTGCAAACTCGTAAGAGGAAGTATACGGTGTGACGCCTGCCCGGTGCCGGAAGGTTAATTGATTGGGTTATCGCAAGAGAAGCTCATGATCGAAGCCCCGGTAAACGGCGGCCGTAACTATAACGGTCCTAAGGTAGCGAAATTCCTTGTCGGGTAAGTTCCGACCTGCACGAATGGCGTAATGATGGCCACGCTGTCTCCAGCCGAGACTCAGTGAAGTTGAAATTGCGGTGAAGATGCCGTATACCCGCGGCTAGACGGAAAGACCCCGTGAACCTTTACTATAGCTTGGCACTGAACATTGACCCTACATGTGTAGGATAGGTGGGAGACTTTGAAGCGGGAACGCTAGTTCTCGTGGAGTCGTCCTTGAAATACCACCCTTGTAGTGTTGATGTTCTAACTTGGGCCCCTAATCGGGGTTAAGGACAGTGCCTGGTGGGTAGTTTGACTGGGGCGGTCTCCTCCCAAAGAGTAACGGAGGAGCACGAAGGTTGGCTAAGTACGGTCGGACATCGTACGGTTAGTGCAATGGCATAAGCCAGCTTAACTGCGAGACAGACACGTCGAGCAGGTACGAAAGTAGGTCATAGTGATCCGGTGGTTCTGAATGGAAGGGCCATCGCTCAACGGATAAAAGGTACTCCGGGGATAACAGGCTGATACCGCCCAAGAGTTCATATCGACGGCGGTGTTTGGCACCTCGATGTCGGCTCATCACATCCTGGGGCTGAAGTCGGTCCCAAGGGTATGGCTGTTCGCCATTTAAAGTGGTACGCGAGCTGGGTTCAGAACGTCGTGAGACAGTTCGGTCCCTATCTGCCGTGGGCGTTGGATGATTGAGGGGAGTTGCTCCTAGTACGAGAGGACCGGAGTGAACGAACCGCTGGTGTTCGGGTTGTCATGCCAATGGCATTGCCCGGTAGCTATGTTCGGAATCGATAACCGCTGAAAGCATCTAAGCGGGAAGCGAGCCCCAAGATGAGTCATCCCTTGGACTTTAAGTCCACTAAAGAGCCGTTCGAGACTAGGACGTTGATAGGTCAGGTGTGTAAGCGTTGTGAGGCGTTGAGCTAACTGATACTAATGACTCGAGAGGCTTAACCATACAACCCAGATGGGTTTTACTGAAAATGTTCCAGACATTTTCCAGTACTTCCTCCTTCCCTGGAGGTCGTACAGTACTTAGCTTGAATATGAACACTTAAGAAGTGCAACTCAAACCAGCTTTCCGAATTTACTGGAATAAGAATTTATCAACTACCTCCCTGTAGTTGACCCTAACGGGCCGCGCTAAAGCGCGTTAAAAATTGTTCCAGACAATTTTTTGCTTGGTGACAATAGCATTGTGGTCCCACCTGAACCCATCCCGAACTCAGAAGTGAAACGCAATCGCGCCGATGGTAGTGTGGGGTCTCCCCATGTGAGAGTAGGTCATCGCCAAGCGCCTAATTTGGTCAATGACCAGACAGAGTTGGAGCGGTAGTTCAGTTGGTTAGAATACCGGCCTGTCACGCCGGGGGTCGCGGGTTCGAGTCCCGTCCGCTCCGCCAACAAAAAGAGATAAGCCTCATCGAAAGATGAGGCTTTTTTCGTTTATGCGTTGAATAAATCTACTCTCCAGCTCAGTTTGATACCCATTAGCGCTGATGTTTTAGCGAATAGTGAAATAAATCTTTATCTCGCCTTGTTGAAATAGCCTCTTTTGCCCCAAGATAATCGGAAGTGCTGCAATCTGGTGGCGTTTATCACAGGAGTTTATGTCATGCTTTATGATTTAACGGCTGTTCAATTTAGCAAGATGCTGAAAAATTTGAGTCTTATTCTGGAGAAGGGTGAGGTTTTTGCCAACTTGAAGAAGGTGGATATGGCGGTGTTATTGAATTCCCGCTTAGCACCCGATCAATTTAATCTGATCCGTCAGATCCAGATTGCCTGTGATACCGCTAAGATTGGGGTCGCGCGTCTGACGGGTAATTTAGAAACTGTGCCTAAGCATGATGATACTGAAACGACGCTACCTGAGCTGCAAGCACGTATTGCTTCTGTTATCGAGTACTTAGCTCAATTTACTGAGGCAGATTTTGCCGATGCGGCGACTATCCATGTTTCTCAACCGCGTTGGGAAGGTAAGTATTTGACGGGGTATGAGTTTGCGATTGAGCATGCCATCCCGAACTTATATTTCCATGTGACGACGGCCTATGCGATTCTGCGCCACAACGGTGTGGATGTGGGTAAGAAAGATTATCTTGGCCCTATGCCTTACAAGTCGTAAAGCCCATCGCACAGCAGAGCATTAGCTTTGCTGTGCGCTTAATGCGGCAGAGGCAATATCACGCTCACCTTTAGCCCGCCAAGTACTGAATGCGTAAAGCTAAGTTCCCCCTGATAACTCTCGACAATATCTTTGCAAATCGACAGGCCTAAACCATGGCCTTGAATGCTCTCATCGAGCCGAATCCCTCGCTCCGTAATCACAGCTAAATCGCTATCCGATACACCTTCGCCATCGTCGCTGACATTTATTTGATACGCTTGATTGCTGGTATTCGTCTGCTTAATACAAAGCTGTATCTGTCGATGTGCATGCTTGCAGGCGTTATCGAGCAGATTGCCAAGCAGTTCCAGCAAGTCGTCCCGGTCGAAGGGCATGACCAGTGTTTTATCAAACTGACTATCAATTTGACGCTCAGGATAGATGCGTTGCATCACTTGGATAAGTGGCGGCAGATCGTCATTGAGCACGGTAAAACGCCCAGGCGTTGAAAGCCCAACGATTTTAGTGCGTTTAAGCTCTCGCTCAATGATATGGTGCAGATCCGCGAGCACCTTACTGCCTTCGCGTCTTTGATCAGGCGCTAGGCTATCGAGGTATGATTGAAGCCCTTGCAGAGGACGTTTCATTTCGTGGGCAAGATTACCCAAGGCATTGCGTGAACGTTGCACCCTCTGCCCGAGTTGATTCATTAGACGTTCGATTTCCTCAATCAAAGGGCTAATTTCTGTTGGCGTGTGCTGTGTATCGATTTCTTGCCCCTGGAGCCGCAGTTGCCTGATCGCATCTGGCATTTGCTCTAGCGGTTTAAAGCCCCGCTTGAGCAACAGATGTTGGGCAAATAACAGGATCATAATGGTCAGCAGTACCACTACCGCCGCAAAGCCTAGAAAGCGTAATTGGGTTTGCTCGAGCGAGCTTATGTCTTCCGTTACCCACAGGGTAATGGTTTGCCCATTCTTGACTATCGTTTGGCTGAACATCAGCCAGTGTTCCTGGCCCACGTATTGAGTGGCTTGTTGTTGCTCGCCAACTTTAAGATTGGGGAGTGAAACGGCATGATCGAAAAGCGAGCGCGAACGTAATAGCTGTTCACCGATGTTAATCGCAAAGTAGTGGCCCGAATTGACCCTGTGATACACATTGGGGAGCCTGTCTGTACTTAGCGCCCAAGTGCCATCGGCTTGCGGCTCGAGGGCGGAGATCAGGCTATCGGCATCGTGCTGCAGGCGAGAGGCGATAAAGTCTTGGGTTAAGATTTGAATGCCTTGAAATAGCAAATACAACAATAGCGCCATGGCGCAGGTGAGGGTGATAAGCAGATTGCGGGTGAGATAGGCTTTGAGTGAATACACGCTTAGGCATCCTTGAGTCGATAACCTTGGCCGCGTCGCGTTTCGATATAGTCTTTGCCTAGGCGTTGGCGGAGTCGGTTGACGTACACTTCAATCACATTGCTGTCTTTGATTTGTTCCTCTTCGTAAATGCGCTCACTCAACTCGGATTTGGACACAATCTTAGTCGGGTTGGCCATTAAATAATGCAGCAGGCGATACTCAATCTTAGTCAGCTCGATAACGTCTCCTTCGGCATTGGTCACCGCTTGTTTATCCACATCGAGGGAGACGCCCGCATGTTGCAGCAGGTTGTCGGCGCGGCCAAAGTGGCGGCGGATCAGCGCTTCTAATCTGGCGAGCAGCTCCTCAACATGGAAAGGTTTGCCTAGATAATCATCGGCGCCGGCCTTAAGGCCATCGACGCGTTCGTGCCAAGCATCGCGAGCCGTAAGAATTAACACAGGCATCAGAAGGCCCTTTTGGCGCCATTGGCTCAGTACGCTTAAGCCCGGCTTACCGGGCAAGCCTAAATCGAGGATCACCGCTTCGAAGGTTTCTTCCTCGCCAAGAAAAGCGCCATCGATACCGTTATTGGCATGTTCAACCGTGTAGCCCGCCTTGTTAAGGGCGGGGATGAGGCGAGCCACCAAGTCAGTATCATCTTCAATCAAGAGTAAGCGCATCAGTCGACCTTCTCCTTAAGCCATTCACCCGTTTTGGCATCGATCTTAATCTCATAGACAATGCCATCGTCGCGCAGGATTTCGAGTTCATAGATGATGCGCCCGTGTTTTTGCTCGACCTCGAGGTCGAGCAAGCGCCCCTTAAGGCGCGACTCATAGCGTTGCATTATGGTGTCGAAGGGTAATACTTTACCCTCCTTCACCCATTCGACCACTTTGTTGGAGAGGTCTTCATCATGGGCTAGACAGCTTGGGCTGTTAATCATCCCAGCGACCAAAGCCAGGAATATTAACGGTATCTTCATCGAATATGCCCTTCTCTGCGAGGTTATGGCAATTGCTGCATTGGCTGAATGAGCCGACTTTGGGGTTATCTTGCACCATGCGTCTTGGGATCTCATCGTGCTTACGGATAAAAAATGCCTGCTCGGTAATTTTTTGCGGTCCCATGCCGGCAATCAAAGGTTTGCTATTTTTCATCACCTTACCATTTTGCGCAGCATGTTGAACGAGATATTGCTCAATTCTAGCCGCTGCTTCAGGCGCTAGGCTGGCATCATCACCAAAGTGATTGCTTAGGTTGCTGGTAATTGCCTGCCATTTTTCGGCGGGCAGTAAATTTGCGGGATACGCCATATGGCAGCTACCGCATTCTGCCGAGTATTCTACGTTTTGTGGGATAGCTTGATTCAGCTCTCGACCATCGTCGGCATAACCTGTACTGGTAAAGGTCAAGCTGAGCCCTACGACGCCTATCGCAAGGGCGAGGGCGGTGAGTGTGGAACCTACAATCCAGCTTAGGGGATGGGCTTGTTTCGTCATGATATTTCCTTAGGTTTACTGATTAAAATGGATGTGAATAACGCCGTTATTGCAAACTGAGCCACAGCAGTACGTCGCCTTTCTCTTGAGGCGTGCACTCGCGTTTAAAGGTCCAGTTACAGTTGCGGGTAAACCATTTCTCAATCTTGGCCGCATCGGTTAAACGGTTACTGGTAAGTGATGGCGCCATGGCCTCGATGGGCTTTCGGGTGTTTTGATGCATACCTGAGTCTGTCACTTTGGCGGTGTGGCAGCTGGCACAGCTGCGATCCTCACTCTGCTGTAGCCACAGTGTTTGGCCTGCCGCGGCGCTAAAGGGGCCTGCGCCCTGTGCTTGATATTGTTGCAGTTGTAAGCCGATTCGCTCGGCGCTTAGTGGCAAGCTGGCGACCTTGGTATTGGCGGCACTGGCATTAACACTGCTGAGCAGTACCGCAGTGAGTGCCAGTCCAATCAGGCTTTTATTCAGGTTGTTGTTCATGTCTGACTCCTTTGAACGGTCGATTTCGACGGTTATTGATGTTCATCTTGTTGGATCAACGGGCGCTGCTTTTTACCTGTCAGCATGGCTTTGACGAGGTTTTCCCTATGCAGCAGGCTGCTGACGATCACGCCGCCGACATGGGTGGCGATAAGAAACAGGCTGAAGTTGGCGAAAAACTCATGCACTTCCTTCAGTGCGCCCTCGGGCCAAGTGGCGAAAAAGCTTGTGGCCAGTGGACCTTGGCCATCGGTGGCATAAAGCGCCATGCCAGAGAGGCCCGTGAACCCTATGCTGAGGATCAGGGCGACTATCATGAGTGCGCCTGCGGGATTGTGGCCGATGTAATCCTTAGCCTTGCCCGTGAACAGTTCTTTCAGGTAAGCCCATGCGATGCTCGGACGGGTGACAAAGTTGATAAAACGCGCATGGTGAGTGCCAATCACACCCCATAACAGGCGAAATACCAGTAGGGTTAAGATGCTGTAGCCAGCGTAACTGTGGATATTCATCCATTCGTCTTCACCTTCGGTGAGGTAGGCTAAGGTAAAAAAGCCTACCAATGACCAGTGAAAGATACGGATCAAGGGATCCCAGACTTTGATGTTTTGCGGCATATTTGAGGACATGATCTGTTGCTCCTAAGGTGGTGTGCTTGCAGGCTACTAAAGCCAAACTTAAACGGCGCTTAAATTTTGCGGAGTGAACTTGCCCGGAGTTCTGATGAGTGAACTGGGTAAATAAGTGAGAAATCCTTCGAACTTAGCTTGTTAAGCTATTGGTATTCAGCTAGATTTTGCCGCTTCATCTTCAAGAGGTAAGGGATTAACCGTTTATGCCTGTCCATCTTTTTAGCCGTCGGCCCGATCGAAAATCTTTTTTAATTTATGCGGTGTTGCTGTTTATCATCGAAGTGTTGATCGCGCGTTTTGCGCCTCCGGGGTTTATTCGCGGTTTTGTCGGTGACGTGTTAGTGGTGATCCTGTTGTTTTGCATGGCGCGCACGCTAGTGCCCGTCGTGAATGCAAAAGGGGAGTCAATCAATCGGTTTTGGCACACGCCATGGTTGGCGCTGGCTGTGCTGCTGTTTGCCTTCGCTATCGAATTTGGCCAGTATTGGGGCTTAGTGGACAAACTGGGGCTGGGCGGCAATCGCTTGGCGCGAATCGTGATTGGTAGCCATTTCGACCCACTCGACTTGCTGGCGTATTTTGTGGGATACCTGATATTGATGGGCTTGTATTGGAAGCGAAATTAGCGATTTCAAGGCACAGGGAGGATACAACATGCAGCCGATAACAGCCTTCACACTGCGAGTGTCCGATACCGAGGCGCTCACTCAGCCTTTGTATTTCAATCAACAAGCTACTGGCGCCAAGATTGCGGGAAGGCAGCTTGAGGCCCAGTACCGCTGCTCGTTACCCAATGGCGCCCAAGGCTATTTACTGCTGACCTCCTACGATTGTCCCTTTGAAGAATCGACCGAGTGCAGCTTGCTCGATGCATCCTTTAAATTAGTGGCGAGTCGCTCTCTCTCGCAGAGCTATCATTCGTTTTTACTCTATGCCCATTGGCCAGTTTCGGATAATGGCCTGCGGCTGCATTACTACGAACAGTTAGTTTGGGATTTGCATATTCTGCCAAGCCGTTTAGGTCGGTTCGGCGGTCCGCGCTTCGAATTTAACCCCGTGGTCGAGCCGGAGAGCGATCCCCGCACGGCAAGCTCGATGGCGGAACTGTCGCAGCGGTTAGCGAATATCGAGACTGGCCGTTAACGCGATACTAAAAAAGGCGTTAGCAGCTCGGTCAACCAAGCCATAAATACCTGAAGTCGTTTAGAAAGATGTCGTCTATGGGGATAGAGCAAGCTCACCGGCATTGAGGGCGCAGGGTAATCTGGCAGGATCTCAATCAGTTCGCCAGTTTGGAGATATTTAGCCACCCCAATATTCGGCGCTTGAATAATCCCTAATCCTGCGAGACAGGCCGCGCTGTAGCCATCGGCATTATTGACTGTGATTAGCTTAGGTAAGGCTAGGGCGCATAGTTCGTGATTATCTTGGCTCAGATACTCAAATCCTGAATCGCTGCCGCCTAACTGGCCAACGTAGTGGATAAGCTTATGCCCTTGGCTAAGCTCTTCTAAACTCGATGGTTTACCGTATTTTGCGATGTAGCTTGGGCTAACACAATTGAGCATCTTAAAGTGGCCAATCTTTTTAGCGATAACGCCTTCTTGCTGCACGCTGCCAACGCGGATCACGCAGTCAAAACCTTCGGCGACGATATCGACTTTACGGTCGGTGCTGCTTAGCTCCAATTCAATCTGGGGATATTGTTCAATAAAGTCAGGAAGCTGGGGAAGTACTAAGTTTCGCGCAATCCCTGTGGACATATCGACTCTTAAGCGACCGGAAACTTGCGCCGCCTGCAGTTGGAAAAGGCTTTCTAATTCTTGATAGTCGGTGAGCAAGTTTTTACAGCGTTCATAACAACTTATGCCGTCTTGAGTGAGGCGCACCGTTCGGGTGGTGCGTTGTAGTAAGCGTGCGCCTAGAGCGGTTTCAAACTGGGCTACGACATTCGACACATGGGTTTTCGATAGACCAAGGCTGATACTGGCTTGAGTAAAACTTTCTAATTCAGCCACCCTCATAAAAATTTGCATGGCTTGTAGTCTATCTTGCATTGCAATTGTTCTCTAATGGCTAACAGTCTTGCCATTTATAGTGTGTTTATCCCTCTTGGTGCAAGTAATAAGCTGTGTGCTGTGGGATCGCCATGCTGTGCGGCGGCATTAACATAGATGAATGAAGAGGATACACAATGAACACAACTCCCATCGCGCTGATCACCGGTGCAAGCCGTGGCTTAGGTAAAAATGCGGCCCTGACCTTAGCTGCACAAGGTGTTGATATTATTCTAACTTACCAAAGTAATGCCGCTGCGGCCGCCGAAGTGGTAGCGGAAATTGAATGGCATGGACGCAAGGCCATCGCTTTACCGTTAGATGTGGGTGATAGCCAGTCCTTTAGTGATTTTTCGCAGCGCGTAAAAACCGCGCTCGAACAGACTTGGCAGCGGGATAGTTTTGACTATCTAGTTAATAATGCTGGGATTGGTATCCATGTGCCTATGGCAGAAACCAGCGTGGAGCAGTTCGATACCTTGATGAATATCCATGTCAAAGGCCCCTTCTTTTTAACTCAGGCGTTGCTGCCTCTACTTGCCGATAACGGCAGTATTATCAATGTCTCTACAGGGTTAACGCGCTTTGCAATCCCGGGGTTTGGCGCCTACGCCACCATGAAAGGCGCGGTCGAGACCATGACCAAATACTGGGCGAAGGAGCTAGGTCCACGCGGCATTCGCGTTAATGTGCTGGCTCCCGGTGCAATCGAAACGGACTTTGGTGGTGGTGCCGTGCGGGATAATCCACAAATGAATGAGTTTTTAGCGCAGCAAACGGCTTTGGGGCGGGTGGGATTACCTGAGGATATTGGCGGCGCAATCAGTGTCTTGTTGTCACCCGCCGCGGCGTGGATAAACGCCCAGCGTATCGAGGCTTCTGGCGGTATGTTCTTATAGTTCAATGCGATAAAAATAGAGAAAGGGCCAATGGCCCTTTCTTGTTATCAAGGCAAGTTTCCGTTTGGTTAGAAGAACCCGAGCGGATTGATATCGTAGCTCACCAATAGGTTTTTGGTGTTTTGATAGTGATTGAGCATCATTTTGTGGGTTTCACGGCCGATGCCCGACTTTTTATAACCGCCAAAGGCCGCGTGGGCAGGATAGGCGTGGTAGCAGTTAATCCAAACGCGACCCGCTTGAATACCTCGACCTAGACGCTGGGCACGGTTCATATCCCGAGTCCATACACCCGCACCAAGGCCGTATTCGGTATCGTTGGCAATTGCCAAGGCTTCGGCTTCATCCTTGAAGGTGGTGACCGAAATAACCGGGCCGAAGATTTCCTCTTGGAAAATTCGCATCTTATTATGGCCTTTCATGATCGTTGGGCTGATGTAATAGCCTTTACTTTGTTCGCCTTCGAGTTGGCAGAGCGAGCCGCCTAAGAGCACCTGCGCGCCTTCATCTTTACCAATCGCGAGATAGCTTAAGATCTTATCGAACTGTTCTTGGGAGGCTTGTGCGCCCACTTGGGTGGTGGTATCCAGCGGGTTGCCCTGCTTGATGGTTTGCGCACGGGCGAGAACTTTTTCGATAAAGCGATCGTAAATCGACTCTTGGATTAATACCCTTGATGGGCAAGTACAGACTTCACCTTGGTTGAAGAAGGCCAGCAACATGCCTTCAACTGCCTTATCTAAATACTCGTCTTCGTGGTCCATCACATCGGCGAAATACAGGTTAGGCGACTTGCCGCCAAGTTCGACGGTTGATGGGATCAGCGATTCGGCGGCACATTTTAAGATGTGGTAACCCACTTCGGTGGAACCAGTAAAGGCCAGTTTAGCGATGCGTTTGCTGGTGGCGAGGGCTTGGCCCGCTTCGGCGCCAAAACCGTTGACGACGTTAAGGATGCCGGGCGGAAGCAGATCTTCAATCAGCTCGAGCAGCACAAGGATAGATACGGGCGTTTGCTCGGCGGGTTTGAGTACTACGCAGTTGCCCGCGGCGAGTGCAGGGGCGATTTTCCATGCCGCCATCAACAGCGGGAAGTTCCACGGAATGATTTGCCCGACGACACCTAATGGCTCGGGGAAGTGGTAGCTGACGGTGTTGCCATCGATATCGGCGGCGCTGCCTTCTTGTGCTCGAATGCAGCCGGCGAAGTAACGGAAATGGTCGACAAATAGAGGTAAGTCGGCGTTGAGGGTTTCACGCACCGCTTTACCGTTTTCCCAGGTTTCGGCAACGGCTAAGTATTCGAGATTTTGCTCAACGCGATCGGCGATACGCAGCAGTAAATTCGCACGCTCGGTGACCGAGGTTTTGCCCCAAGCATCTTTAGCAGCGTGGGCGGCATCGAGCGCCAGTTCGATATCGCGGTAGTCGGAGCGGGGAATTTTACAGAAGTTTTGACCATTGACGGGGGAGCGATTATCGAAGTATTCGCCGTTGACTGGGGCAACCCATTTGCCACCGATAAAGTTGGCGTATTTTTCTTTAAAGTTAACGATGGCACCTGCGGTTCCGGGTTGAGCATAAATCATAATGTTTTCCTTCTGTGGCTGCCGAATACGCTAAATGTGCAGCGTCTCAGCAATGGGTCTTGTTGAAATGGGTTTAAGCACTATTGTTATTTTTATCCATTGCCAATCGAGTTGACTGACAAAGCTATTGATTAAGTTAGTGTTCTCTTACGCAACACTCGAGTACTGCGTACAAACAGACATCGCAAGGACAGTGCCAAACTGGCAGGAGTTGTACACTTGTTGAGCTAACCGTATGATGAAAAGCTAATTTTGCAGGTCCCAAACAATAGGGGCACTCACGGAAGGAAAGGTGCCCTGTGGTCATTTTGTCATCCAACGACACACTATGGGTGTGCCAAAATGGAACAGCGCTCGGGGAGCTTGGCTATGACAGTAAAACCGCATTTTCCAACCACACAGGCATGGTTAACCGATTCATGGCAACGTAGCTTAGGTGCTGGCTTGTCAGAGTTTCGTGCCGGTGAGGATCTTAGGCTCACGCGTTCGGAGCTCAAACATAAACATGAACAATATCAGCAGCTCATCGAATTAGTACAATCCCACGCCTTACCGCTATTTAATCAACTGATGGCGCACTCTAATAGTCGATTATTGCTCTCCGATGCCGACGGTTATGTGCTGAAACATTGGGGGGTGAGCCGCTATTCCAGCAAGCTGGCGGATGTGGCGCTCGATATTGGGGTCAACTGGCTAGAAAAGTATAAGGGCACCAATGCAATAGGCACGGCGCTCACGGCCAAGCAGGCGGTGTCAGTGGTCGGCGAGCAGCATTTTATCCGCCAAAACCGTTTTATGAGTTGCACCGCTTGCCCGATTTTTTCGCCCCAAGGTGAGATGCTCGGAGTGCTTGATATTACCAGTGAGCAGCAACGGCATTCGCAGCAAACCTTAATGCTTGTGTCGAGTCTGGCGCAGCAGGTCGAAACGGCGCTGCTGTGTCATCTGCCCGATAGTCATTATCGAATCGATTTCGCGGCACAGCCGAGTCTATTAAATTCCGGTTGGCAAGGCATAGTTATCGCTAGCAGTGACGGGCGGATTGTGGGTTGTAATCCCATGGCTAAACAATTGCTGAGCCAAGCCAAGCTGGGTGACAGTTTAGAGCAACACCTCGGCGACAATTGGGCGCGAGCGGGTGGGTTTCACCGCGATTCGGCGCTGCATATGCAGACGCAAGCGTTAGCACTGACGCAGACGAAAAGTACCAGAACCCTTCAAGATAAACCCTTGAACCAATTGGGTGTCAGGTTTCGCGACCCGTTACTTGAGCGGGCCTGGCAGCAGGCGAATAAGGTGATCACTAAGCAGATCCCCCTACTTGTGCTTGGCGAAACGGGTGTCGGCAAAGAGCAATTTGTGAAAAAGCTCCACGCCCAGAGTGCTCGCCGCGCGCAGCCCATAGTTGCAGTAAACTGTGCAGCCCTACCCGCTGAGTTGGTTGAGTCTGAGTTATTTGGTTATCAGGCGGGGGCCTTTACTGGCGCCAATCGAACTGGTTTTATCGGAAAGATCCGCCAGGCACACGGCGGCTTTTTGTTCCTCGATGAAATTGGCGAGATGCCGCTGGCGGCGCAGAGTCGTTTACTCCGGGTATTGCAGGAGCGCGAGGTCGTTCCCGTCGGTAGTAATCAAAGCTTTAAGGTCGATATTCAGATCATCGCCGCGACCCATATGGATTTAGAATCGCTGGTGGCGCAGGGGCTGTTCCGTCAGGATTTGTTTTATCGCCTGAATGGATTGCAAGTGCGCTTGCCTGCGCTGCGTGAGCGGCAGGATATTGAGCGCATCATCCATAAGTTGCACCGCCGTCACCGCAGCAGCGCGCAAACCTTGTGTACTGAGTTGTTGGCACAACTGATGCGTTACGATTGGCCAGGCAACCTAAGGGAGCTGGATAACCTAATGCAGGTGGCTTGTTTGATGGCCGAAGGTGAGGCTGTACTCGAGATAAATCATCTCCCCGATTACCTTGCTCAAAAGTTAATGCGTCTGGCGAGTGAGCCGCACACCTTAACAGAGGTTGTCGAAGCCGAAACCACGGCACATCCGCACGAACTGGCTGAGTCGAGCTCCGCCACCATCGACTCGCTCCACGGAACCATTAATCTGAATGTGTTGCAGGCTTACCGCGCCTGCGAGGGCAATGTGAGCCAATGCGCTAAGCGTTTGGGGATTAGCCGTAATGCCTTGTATCGCAAGTTAAAACAGCTAGGGATTAAGGATTAACGGCAGTTGACTGTTGATGGTATAAGCCCCGCAAACTGAGTTAGCGGGGCTTATGTTTTTAGGTCGGTAAACTGATATTGACTTCGAGGCCGTGGGGCTGGCGATTCTCGGCTCTGATTTTACCTTTATGGGCGCTAATGGCGGCTTCGGTAATGGCGAGTCCTAGGCCCCAGCCACCGCTTTCCCGCTGCCTTGCCGAATCGGGGCGATAGAAGGGTTTGAAAATCGCCTCAAGCTCCTCAGGATCAATCCCTGGGCCATCGTCTTTAATAGTGATCTGTACTTGGCCGTTGGCTTGGCTCGCTAGCAGGTAGATATCGCTCTGGGCATAACGAATCGCATTGCGCAGCAGGTTTTCTATCGCACGGGACAGGGATTTCGGATAATGGCTGAGTTCGATGGCTTCATCGATATCGATAGTGATCTTTTTACCCTGTTGATCGGCTTCAAACTCGGCGTCATCCAACACTTGACTGAGGGACTCGGCTAATCCGAGGCGCACCTTGGTCTCATTGGTGCTGAGTTTGACCCGCGACAACTCCAAGAGCTCTGCGATCAATTTCTCTAGTTGCTCGGCCTCGTAGGCGATACGGTCGGTTTCCGTAGTCTGTTGGCCTTTCTTGCGGGCCAGTGCCAGTGACAATTGTAGGCGGGTCAGTGGAGTGCGCAGTTCGTGGGAAATATCCCCCATCAAACGTTGCTGATTCTTCACCATGGCTTCAATCGAGTCCGCCATGCTATTAAAGGCGGTGGCGAGCTGGCCGATTTCATCGTTACGTTGAGTGGTCGCCTTATCGACGCGGTTACTGAGATCACCTTCGGCGAGGGCATCGGCACTTTTCTTGAGCGAGTTTAATGGTTTACCTAAATGCCAAGCGAGAATGGCGCACAGTAATCCCGAGAGCACTATGGCTAGGCTTAGGGTGAGCAGCTTGTTTTCAATAAAGAAGAAGAACCAGGGACGAGGGTGAATATCCGGCAAGCGACCATAGAGATAGTAGGTTTCACCCTGAAGGGTAAATTGGTGTGGTCCGAAGACCAATTCATCTTTAAATTGATGACTAATTGGCTGTTTTTCTTCATCGGCCATTAGCATAAAACTACGCACACCACGGCTGACTCGATTGGTGTTAATCACTTGGCCTTGGCTGTTGGCCAGATAGAGCCTAAGGGGTTTGCCTTCCATATCCCCACGTCTTTCCCAACGGCGCAGAAAATCAGATGTGACTAGCTCGGGATTGTCTTGAATACGCTGCGCTATGCTTGCCAGCACTTTTTGCAGATGCGGCGGAATTGGGGCGCGGTCATGATTTTGCTGCAGCAATGGCAGCAGGCCGACTAAAGCGATAATCAGCGAGCTACAGATCCAAAATCCGAGTAGTAACTTGATAAATAAGCGATTAGGCACAGTTGTTTCCGCCGTTATGGTAGCCAGATATAGCCTTTGCCACGGATGGTTTTCACCCTAGGTCTGCCGTCGCTTCGCTCGGGGAGCTTTTTGCGGAGATTCGAGAGATGCATATCCAGGCTGCGGTCGAAGGGCATGAGTTTTTTGCCGAGCACTATCTCGTTAAGTTCTTCTTTATTCATCAATTCACCCGCATGCAGCGCTAGCGTGTGTAGCAGGGTAAACTCGGTTCCTGTCAGAATAATCAGTTGCTCATTGCAGTAGGCTTCTTGGCGTGAGGGATCTAAGCGTAAATCACCAAACTCCTGCGCCGGGGTGGCGTGAATTTCTTGGGCGGTTAAGTGTGAGCGACGAATGATGGCGCGAATCCGAGCGATAAGCTCCCTGTCATTGAAGGGCTTAGGTAAATAGTCATCGGCACCGATCTCAAGCCCTACCACACGGTCAATTTCATCACCTCTGGCGGTGAGCATCAGCACTGGAGTTTGCTTGTGTTGGCGCAGGGCGCGTAGCACTTCAAAACCGTTTAATTTAGGTAACATCACATCGAGTAAGATCAGATCGTAATCCCCTGCAAGGGCCAGTTCTAGGCCTTGCTTGCCATCGTAGGCCAGCGTGAGCTTAAACCCTTCGAGCTCGAGTAATTGTCCGAGGAGTTCTGATAAACCAAGGTCATCATCGATTAATAATATCCGACTCATAGTGTTCCTTAATCTGGGTGAACTGGTGTAAGAGTCGTGCACTAAACCGCAGGCTCTTTTAGTATTTTGCCTGAGTATACCTCTTTTGATGTCAATTGCTGTGTAGCAATGTAAGCCAAAGTAAAGAATAGGGAATTTGTTAGTTCTTGTCGCAACTTTACACTGATTTACTCAGGTCACGCCCTCACTTACATATGACGCTTTAGACTGTAATCGTCGAAAGTGATTCGGCTTTTAAAAGGGTCGTCACTGTATCTTGTCTTTACACTATTGAGGTTAACATGATGAAAACATTATCTCCTTTAAAAGCTGGTGTATTTGCCATCCTAGCAAGCACTGCGGTATTCGCGACCACTGTTAATGCCGAGCCTGGCCAAGGTTGTGACCATCCTCGTGGTGAGTTCCATAAACACGGTGAGCGTATGGGCCATGACGGTATGCACAGAATGTTTGAAGGCTTGGATTTAACCGATGCACAAAAGGCTGATATCAAAAAGCTGTTTGCTGAGCAACGTGCAGCTCGTAGCGACGATAAACCAACTAAGGAGGAGCGTTTAGCGCATCGTGCTGAAATGCAGGCATTGATCACCTCCGCGACCTTCGATGAGGCGCAAGCTAAGGCATTAATGAGTGCTCAACAGGAAAAACGTCAAGCCCAAGCGATTGAACGGATGAAGATGCAAAATCAAATCTACAATCTGTTGACACCCGAACAGCAAGCTAAGTTTAAAGCGCGATTTGAAGCACAAGCTGGTAAAGAACCTCGCGGTTAAGCTTGTAAGCTGATATACAATAGGGTCATAGCTTCCCGATATAGACCCCTATGACTCAGACTTCCCAATACGATTTTTGGGTCAAACTGGTGAGTCGCGCTTCCGTGGCCACCGCTTTGACCCTTATTATAATCAAACTGTTAGCTTGGTTGTATTCTGGCTCGGCCAGTATGCTGGCATCCTTAACGGACTCCTTTGCCGACGCGCTCGCCTCAATCGTCAACTTTATTGCCATTCGTTACGCCATAGTTCCCGCTGACCATGATCACAGATACGGCCACGGTAAAGCGGAGCCATTAGCTTCACTAGCGCAATCTGCTTTTATTATGGGCTCAGCCTTTTTGTTGTTGTTTTATGGTGGTGAACGTTTGTTGAATCCTTCTGCCGTAGAAAATGCCACTTTAGGGGTGGTAGTTTCTGTGGTCTCAATTGCATTGACCTTAGCCTTAGTGATGTTGCAAAAGCGGGCGCTTGCAGTAACCAATAGCACTGTGGTCGAAGCCGATTCGTTGCACTATAAGTCGGACTTATTCCTCAATGGCGCGGTATTATTAGCGCTGGTCTTTTCCCAGTATGGTTGGTGGTGGGCAGATGGGCTGTTTGCTGTGCTGATCGCTTGTTATATAGGTCAGCAGGCCTTTGATTTGGGTTATCGTTCGATTCAAGCTCTGCTCGACCGGGAGTTGGATGAAGATACACGCCAGCGAATCAAACAAATTGCCAAGGAAGATCCAAGGGTTTTAGGGATGCATGATTTACGCACGCGCCAAGCGGGTAAGACTATCTTTATTCAATTCCATTTGGAGTTGGATGGTAACCTGAGCCTGAACGAAGCCCACAGTATTGCCGATACGACGGGACTCAGGGTGAAGGCCGCCTTTGAAGATGCCGAGGTGATTATTCACCAAGATCCTGTGCAGGTGGACGGTCCAACGAGGTAATTACTGTGGTCAATTGAGTTTGCCATATAAGCCAAAGGAATGGTTATGTCATGGATGCAACAACAGGCTCACACTTTAGGTGACAATACTCGGCTGATTTGCCGTTATCATCGATTATCAACACGCTTTGAGTTGATTGCCGAACATGCCCCCGCCACGAGCGCGGGGTCAGGTTCAAAACTCCCCTATCCGTATTTAGCCAATCCTACTATGGGCGTTTGGAGCGAGCTTATCCTGCGCCAACCTTTATATTATTGGCCGAGAACGATTCCATTTAATATTGCACAGCGGGACTACCGACTGCATATTTGGCCCTTGTTGATGTGGCGCAGCCGTGTGACCTGCGAGCAGTCGGGGAAGGTGGTGATTATTGAATGTCTCGATGAGCGAAAACGTCGTTCGATAATTCGTTGGTGTTATTTCGGCATAATGAATTTATTGCGTATAATCAGTTAATACTTAGTATTTAATATTGAGTATGTTATTTAATACTTAAGTATATCAAGTTTGTTGTTTTTTAATTTAAAGCTGAATACTTCCTGTATGAAACGTATTTAGTTTTTACAAAATGTCACTCTTATTATTTGTTTGTTGTAATATCCGCCGCGTTTACTACTCAAGTTAACTCATTAGGAAAATATAATGAAAAAACTATCTTTAGTTGCGGTATCTTTATTATCTGCATTAGTGGCAAGCCAAGCTTCCGCGGCAGCCGATACTACTGGTTTTTATGTGGGTGGCGCACTAAACCGCGTAGCTGTGAATGTTGTTGATGATTCAGATACTGGCACAGGTTTCGGTGTTTACGGTGGTTACAACTTCAACGAGTGGTTTGGTTTAGAAGCCAATTTATTTGCGACGGCCGATTTGGGCGACAGAGATACGGATGTCACCGCGGGCGCATTAACTTTCGCTCCTAAGTTTACTTTGCAAATCAATGATATGTTCTCAGCTTATGCAAAAGTTGGTGTTGCATCTATGGCTATGAATTTTGACGGTTTTGGTTTCGATGAAGATTTCACCGGTTTTGGTTGGACATATGGCGTAGGTATTAATGCTGCCGTTACCGAACGTTTAAATGTGCGCTTTAGCTACGATGTCACCACAGGTGATTTAGATGCTGACCACAGCTATTTGAATATGAAAGATATCGACACCGATATGAAGCAACTGGCGATTGGTGTACATTACCAGTTCTAATGATTTAGACTGAGTCTAGATAATAAAAAAGGGATAGTGATATCCCTTTTTTGCTTTTTAATGGATGCTTAATCCATAGACAATTCTTTGAGTTTTCGCGTTAAGGTATTTCTTCCCCAACCTAAACGTTTTGCCGCTTCTTGTTTATGCCCTTGGGTATGGCGTAATGCGGTTTCGAGCAAAATACGTTCAAAGGCTGGCTGAACTTCGGTTAGTAAATCGCTATTTCCCTCAGACAGTTTTTGATCAATCCACTCGGTGAGTGCCGATTGCCAATCTTGGCTGCCTTTCGCCATAGGATTAATGCTGGCGGGTTCTTTAAGTAGCTCTGGTGGTAAATCCTGGGGCAGGATTTCTTGCCCTGAGGCCATTACCGTGAGCCAGCGACAGGTATTCTCGAGTTGTCTCACGTTCCCTGGCCATGGCAGTTGCGATAGCTTGGCGGCGGTCTCTTTGGTGAGGATTTTTGCCTCAACACCAATCTCCTTAGCGGCGGAGGCTAAAAAGTGGGTCGCCAGTTGGGGAATATCCTCACGGCGTTGTGACAATGGCGGCAAGTGAATACGAATCACATTGAGCCGATGGAATAGGTCTTCCCTAAAGCCACCTTTGAGCACAAGTTGCTCCAGATCTTGGTGAGTTGCGGCAATAATCCGCACATCGACTTGGACAGCGCTATGGCCGCCAACGCGATAAAATTGCCCATCGGCGAGCACTCGCAGTAGGCGGGTTTGCACGTCCAGCGGCATATCGCCGATTTCGTCTAAAAACAGGGTGCCGCCGTTAGCTTGCTCAAAGCGTCCTTGGCGCACGTTGGCCGCGCCGGTGAAGGCGCCTTTTTCATGGCCGAAGAGTTCAGATTCGATTAGATCTTTAGGAATTGCTGCCATATTTAAGGCGATAAAGGGTTTGTCTTTACGTGGGCTGTGTTTGTGTAATGCGCCAGCAACTAGCTCTTTACCCGTACCCGATTGGCCGTTGATCAGCACGCTGATTGAGGAGCGTGATAACCGGCCGATGGCGCGAAATACCTCCTGCATCGCGGGCGCTTCACCTATGATTTCGGGGGTTTTTACTTGAGCATCCTGTGCAGCTGGCGTGGGGCTTTGCTCGGTCGCATGTGTCAGGGCGCGCTCGACAAGGGAAATCGCCTCATCAATATCAAAGGGCTTGGGTAAATACTCAAACGCTCCCGCCTGATAGGCGCTGACAGCACTGTCTAAATCCGAATGTGCAGTCATGATGATGACTGGAATATGCGGGTAGTGGATTTGCAGCCTTTCTAACAGGGTTAAACCATCGGTGCCCGGCATACGAATATCTGAGACTATGACCCGTGGCTGGGAAATCTCTAATGCTTGCCAGAGTGATTCGGCCGCGGCAAAGCTAGCGGTGCTGAGTTTTGCGCCTTGGAGCGCCTTTTCGAGCACCCAACGTATCGAACTGTCATCGTCGAGGATCCACACTTGTTCACTCATTCGCATTTTGCTTCCTCATACGGTATGTGTTGGTTTGTCTTGATTATTTAGCGCTTAAAATCGGTAACGAAATGATAAATTCGGTATGCCCAGGGCTGGATACACAATCGATTCTGCCCGAGTGTAATCTGGCAATGTTATGGGCAATCGATAGGCCCAGTCCCGAACCTTGCTCACGACTGGTGACCATGGGATAAAACAGCGTGTCCATCAGCTCTGGTGGTATGCCTGGACCATTGTCGATAATCGACAGGGTCAGTACGAGCTTGTGGCGCTGCGAACCAATAGTGACCTGATGTTGCGTGCGGGTGCGGATCAGGATTTCGCCACCTGTATGCTCAAGGGCTTGCACCGCATTCTGCAAAATATTCAGCACGGCTTGCTGCATTTGATCTGGGTCCATCTCGATATCGGGAATCGAAGGATCGTAGTCACGCTTTAGTTGAATATTGGCGGGCAGGGCCATTTCCACCAGTTTATAAACCTTCTGCACCACCTGATGAATGTTGTGCAGGCTATGTTGGGTCGGACGCTGCGGGCCGAGCAATCTGTCCACTAGGCTGCGCAGGCGGTCGGCCTGCTCAATGATCAGATTGGTAAATTCCTTTTGTGCCGGATCGTCTAATTCCCGCGAGAGCAATTGTGCCGCGCCACGCAGGCCGCCCAAGGGATTTTTGATCTCGTGGGCTAAGTTACGAACAAGGAATTGCGCCGCCTGTTGCTGGGCATCTTGGCTGAGTTGCTGGTGGATCCGGCGTTGTTGGTCGACCTGCCTCAGTTCAAGTAGGCTCAGTTGCGCTTCATCTTCGAGCGGGATCAGCGTTAGATCGACGGTATGATGTTGGGCATCTAAGGTCACTAAGGTGGCGGTATTGACCGTAAGACCTTGGCCGGCTTTCACCGCATCACTCAGGATCTGCGCTTCAACGCCAAGTGCTTGATAATGCTCCGGCAGGGCTTGCTCGACTAACCTATGGCTGCCGACACCTAACAGTTGCTCTGCGGCGGC
The DNA here is from genome assembly GCF_004354305.1 of Shewanella decolorationis. NCBI lineage: Bacteria > Pseudomonadati > Pseudomonadota > Gammaproteobacteria > Alteromonadales > Shewanellaceae > Shewanella > Shewanella decolorationis. The sequence goes on from NZ_CP037898.1 coordinate 1,697,429, forward strand.
GTTGGCATAACAAGGCTTAAGATCCATATCGATGACAAGTACCGCGGTGACTAAATGATTAAGCAGAGTCTCTTTATCCATCTACCGTTCCTGAAAATAGGGTTGCACCATTATGTTGCACCGATTTGGTGCAGGCTGCAACTCGACTTCATCAAACGGCTAGATTGAACAAAAACGACCTAATCAATTGTTATTAAATAGTTTAATTTGATTTTGGTTGCTTCTTCGGGACTGGATTCATCGCCGCTTGATGAAGAAATATCTTTCGTGGAGAGCTAGATGCAAAGACTTTGCCGTTTTGAGTCATGGCATCGACAACAATAGTGTGTTCACCACGGTCGATGTTCTTAAGTTGGAAGATGCCGCCCATTTGAGGCTTACCTATCGTTTGTCCGTCGAGTTTTAACGCCATCAAATACTGGCTTTTGACCTCTGGGGTGACAGTAGCGATGACTTGAAAGTCTCCGTTATTGTCTCTTACGGTTTCCTCTTCTGTAGGGGAAGTGATGACGACTTGATACTGGATTTGTTGGATCACTTGCGAGTCATTCGTGTCATTTTTTACGGGGGGCAGTGCAATTTGATTGAGAGTTTTCTCTTTTAACTCAACAACCTCGGCATTGGGGTGTGGCTCATCTGAGTAATGGACTCTTCCATCCTTATCGACCCATTTGTAGACCGTTGCCTGCGCGAACAGACTGAGCAGCAATAAGCTGATGAGGGTGAATGCACGCATGCGAAAGTCCTTTTGCCTTGGAGATGAAGTTCTACAAGATTAGTCGTTTTTTCATCAAAAATCATGGTGTTTATTCAGCTCGCATAAGGTGTGGCGTAGGAATAATCGCGGGCTTGATTTTATTCCTCCAAACCTGTGGTGAGCACTGCTCTGGCGACAAATATATGGTGGATGAAAGCGAGAGCAGCTTTGCTGTTTAGGCGTGCCTCTTTTGGGGGAGCGTCAACGCACCACTATGGTGCGTTGACGGTGGCGACTGAAGTTTAGAGCGCCAAGGTTAAAATATCGCGGCTCATGGCAGGATCGATATTGCCATGTTCGCCTAGGGCAACCATGCCATGCTGCTCAAGCTGAGTGACGACGGCATCAACGGCTTCTTTCCCTAAATCGTAGGCAGATAAATGGGTTGCAATGCCCATAGTTTCGAAGAAGTTTTGGGTTTTCGCAATCGCGGCCTCAATACGTTCGTCTTCAGAGCCGGTGTTGATATGCCACACTCTGTCTGCAAACTGCAGCAGCTTTTCACGTTTCGCAGCTTTAGTGCAGCGCAATAATGCTGGTAATACAATGGCTAAGGTGCGGGCATGGTCAATATCATACAAGGCCGTGAGTTCATGGCCGATCATATGTGTTGCCCAGTCGTGGGGTACACCTGTCGCAATCGTGCCATTGAGTGCCATAGTCGCGACCCACATCAAGTTGGCGCGAATATCGTAATCTTCTGGCTGTGTGAGTGCCTGTGGCCCTAGTTCAATCAAAATTTGCAGCAAGCCTTCGGCGAATCTGTCCTGCACCGCCGCATTGACCGGATAGGTGAGGTACTGCTCCGTGATATGCACAAAAGCATCGACCACGCCGTTCGCCACTTGTCTTTCTGGTAGGGTGAAGGTCTTAGTAGGGTCGAGGATTGAGAATTGCGGATAAACCAAGTCGTTACGGAACGGCAGCTTAGCTTTCAATGATTTACGAGTCACCACGCTGGCGTTGTTCATCTCTGAACCCGTCGCAGGCAAGGTTAACACCGAGCCAAATGGCATGGCTTGAGTCACATTCGCGCCCCAGCTAGTGAGGATATCCCAAGGCTCGCCTTCAAATACCGCTGCCGCAGCAACAAACTTGGTACCATCGATCACTGAACCTCCGCCGACCGCGAGTAAAAAGTCGATATTTAATTCACGAACTTGCTCGACAGCCTGCATCAGGGTTTCGTAGGTTGGGTTAGGCTCGATTCCTTCAAACTCGACCACGAAACGATTTCCAAGCGCTTGTTTTACTTCGGCTAAGGTGCCAGTTCGTCTGGCGCTGCTGCCGCCAAATAACACCATGACTCTGGCATTGCTAGGCACTAAGGTGTCGATTTCAGCTATGGTGTTTTTACCAAAGTGGATTCGGGTTGGGTTGTAGTAGGTGAAATTGAACATACTGCTATTTGTCCTATGGTTGGAAAATGATTTTAGTAGACCAGTCGTCTAGTTTTGGGTGAAATTAGAAAGTAATCATGCCGATAGGCAATATCTTTTGTTAATCAAAGTCTTGTGTAGTAATCGAGCGCTAATGGCAGTGGTATTAACTTACTGACTTGGTCGTTAAAATAACTTTCGTCGTAGCTAGTGCACGCTCTAAGGCCGTGTGACTGTGGCCGAGCTTATTCATCAGACTCGCACCGAGCCACATGTGATACAGCAACTCTGCCGTTGCTTGAGCGTCTTGGTTGCAGATGGAGTTATCGGCAATCCCCGCTTGAATGCACTGGGTTAGGCGTTTAATGATCCCTGCTGACCCCTGTAAAAGCACAAGGCGCATGGCCTCAGAGAGATCCGCCACCTCAGCACTTAGCTTAACGACTAGGCATTTTTGATCAACACAACCGTCCTGCTGCACGTGCAACCATTTTTGCCAGTACTGCATTTGGCGCTCAAAGCCTGAGAGTTGCGAGTTGGCAAACAAGTTATCAAGCTCTGCTTGATATTGTTCAAAGTACCCTGCTAACAAGGCCTCGCCGAATTGTTCTTTGGACTTAAAATAATGATAAAACGAGCCTTTTGGTACTTGGGCTGCCTTGAGTAATTGGGCTAAGCCTAGGCACGAAAAGCCTTGTTTAACGATCAGTGAGTAACCGACGTCAAGAATATGCTGGCGTGTAGATTGGGTTTCAGTTTTCATGATGAAGGAGCATAAAGCAAATTAGACCAGTCGTCTAGTTGTCTAATTTACATCAGAATAGATACCAATTGACAGGGAAATGCCTCAGTCGAGTAAGCATTCCCTGTCTAAACGTTTTACAGGTAGCTGCAGCAATACTCGGCTATTACACTGTTACGGATTTTAAAGCTGACATTGGCTGCGAGTTCGAATTGGCTACCTTCGCTAAAGGTTTGCCAGGTTGCGCTATTTGGCAGTAATACCTCAAAACTGCCACTGGTGACTTGCATGATTTCACCCTGAGAGGTCGAAAACTCGTATTCTCCGGGGAGAACCACGCCTAAAGTCTTCTTACTGCCATCGCTAAAGAATACGCTGCGGCTGGCAACTTTACCCTCAAAGTAAATATTGGCTTTTTTAGCGACCGAGACTTGCTCAATTAACTCCATTTTACGCTCCCATAGTGTGCGACTTGAATTTGTATTCAATTCAATGTGATTTTTATGCAGTCGTCAATCTCAAGTTTTTCATCGCTATAGTAACGAAGCTGTTTTCTATCATATTTTGCCGTTTTATAGGGTACTTAAAAACATGCATAAATGTTTTTAGATCATTTTATGCCTCACTCAATTAGGGGGCGTACTGAATAAAAAAAATGTCCTCACTTTGTTGATGACTCAATCTTCACCTATAGTTTTAAGTATCATCCATTAAATAGCAGTAGCAATGGAATCTTGAGTGCGACAAGGAGTGTCTTCCATGGGTTTTACGCGTAAAATTCAACTGATTAGTCTGTTAATTGTTCTCTTACCTTTGATCCTATCGACCGCGATAGTGACCTATCTTGCCAAGAATGAATTATTTGCAGAGGCACAATCGCGTTTGCTTGCCGTTCGAGAGATTAAACAGCGACAGATCAATAGCATGTTTCAAGATTTTTCCGATAACTTGCAGTCTGTCAGTGCGGTGATTTCTAGCCAACCAAATTTAGATGCCCTGAGTGATTTAGATCCAACCCTAAAATCCCTTAATAAACTGCTTGGTTTCTATGATCTGTTTATTATTTCCGACGATGGTACGGTTTTTTATACTGTGGCAAAAGAGCCTGACTATGGAACCAATCTACGCACCGGACCCTATCGTACTTCTGGGCTAGCACAGCTTTTCGATAAGGCACTCGCCACATCAAGTACCGTTTTTTTGCAGGATTTTTCAGCCTACGCACCTTCCAATGGACAAGCTGCAGCCTTTATTGGACAGGGGATACAAGTCAATGGGCGGCATATTGTCGTAGCAGCACAAGTGTCGATAGAACGGATTAATAGGGTGATGCAGATCCGTGAGGGCATGGGACAAACGGGTGAAACTTATCTTATTGGTCCCGATAATCGTATGCGTTCGGATTCATTTTTAGATCCTATTAATCGAACCGTTGCAGCTTCTTTTGCGGGCACAATTAGTCAAAATGGCGTTGATACCATCGCGGTAAAAGCGGCGTTAGCTGGTGAGCAAGGTGTTATGCAGGTTTATGATTATAATCATAATCTAGTTCTTTCTGCCTATTCGCCCGTCGTTGAGATGGGACTCAGATGGGGATTAATGGCCGAGATTGATGTGAGTGAAATAGCCGCGCCTGCTTACCATATGATGTATATAGGTTTGATGGTTTGTGCTTTATCTGTGGTACTCGCGATAGCCGCGGCAAAACTCGTGACCAGCTTTGTACTCAAACCTTTAGGGGGCGAACCCGAAGACATGTGTCATTTAACCAGTCTTATCGCCTCTGGGGACTTAACTCATAGCTTGTCGCACGCCCATGCCGATAATCATTTGATGAGTTGGCTTGCGAGAATGCAGACCAAATTAAAGGAAATCATTAGCCAATTGGTGGGTATGGGTCATGAGTTGGAATCCGCTGCAGAACAAAACTCTGCGGCAATGTGTCAGGCTGATAGTAGTATTCAATTGCAGGCCAAAGAAACAGACATGTTGGCCACAGCCGTTGAAGAGATGAGTTATGCCGCCGCCGAAATCAGTACCAATACGATGAAATCTTCCGATGAGGTGGCCTCTTGTACTCAGTCGAGCAGTATTCTTTCACAAAACCTTGCAAGTACACGCCAAAGTTTGAAGGTGACGTTAGCAAGCTTTGCCGCCATTCATCAGCAGGTCGGTAATCTTGAGGCAGATAGTCAAAAGATAGGTAGTGTTTTGGATGTGATTAATGCGATTGCTGAGCAGACTAATCTATTAGCACTTAATGCTGCCATTGAGGCGGCTAGAGCGGGTGATCATGGCCGAGGATTTGCGGTGGTCGCTGATGAAGTTCGGCAACTCGCTGTTAAGGTACAAGAGGCAACGCAGGATATTGGTAAGGTGTTACAGGGTATTCAACAGCAATCTGGCGTGCTGGCACAGCATAGTGTGACGTGTTCATCTGAGGCCTCTAAAACTGCAGAGGATGCCGAGGGCATGCAAGCTGCGGTGGATGATATCGCCCAGCGGTTAGAAACGCTAAAAGCCTTAATGATCCAAACGGCAACGGCCGCAGAGGAACAAACCACTGTGTCGGCAACTATTGCTCAAGGCATTGCCGGTTTGAGTGCCGCTGCAGAGGAAAACAGTGCTGCAATAAGTCAAGTCGCCGCTAGCACGCGTAGCTTGCTAGGGCTAGCCAATCAACTTGGTTTAACAACGGCTCAGTTTAAGGTATAGGTAAGCAATACCAAGCAGTTGCAGTATTCTAGCCATTGGGGACTGCAATTGTTACTGAGTTGTCTGTTATACATCCGCCAGCAGGGACTCTCTGGCGGATTTTTTCTTTAGCGTTTTGATGGAGCTATCTTTTACGCCAAATGGTCATTTCTGAAATTGAATGCTGGAATTTGCGTTTGGTTTCACGGATCACGAAGGGAATTTCTTTCACTGCGACCAGCTCAAATTGGCCTATCAAGGTTTCGGTTAACCCATCCAAAGTAGTGAAATTTTCTCCTTTGACTTTAATCCCCCCAAGCCATTTATCCTTTGGCGTGTAGTCTTCAAGCCAAGTATAAGGTGAGGCGATAACCAGATATCCCCCTTGATTGATGCGTTGCCCAATATTGGTGAGGAAATGTTGTGGGTCGTTTAACCTGTCGATCAGATTTGAGGCGTAAACCAAATCGTAACCGGTGTAGATTGGTTTGAGATTGCAGGCATCCCCTTGGATAAAATTGACTTTTTTAGCTTCGCCAAGGTAACCCAATTTAGCAAGGCTGGCACTTTTGAATTCCTGTAAGTCTCCCTCGGTGCGAATGGTGTAGCGTTTTTCGCCTTGTTCGGTCAGGGCGTAAGCCTGCTGAATAAAGCGCGCCGAAAAGTCAATGCCATCCACATGGTCGAACACTTTGGCTAATTCAAAACTAGCGCGCCCGACAGAGCAACCAATGTCTAAGGCTTTCTTGGCGTGTTCTAGTTGGATCTCATTGAGCGCCTGTTGTACACCATTGACACAAAAATTAGGTACGCCAAAGTATTCTGCGCCATAGTGGAATTCTAAATATTGAGAAATCAGTTCATCGGTTTCGTACACATTAACCTCGGCCATCTGTTCTGGATTTTGCAACGATTCAACGTAACGGAATCCCGCATGTTGATAGAAGTGGCGCCTGAAAGCATAACGTGAAGCTGTAATGGCCTCATTGCCCGTTGAGATCCATGAGCCACCCTTAATTAGATTGTGCTTGCCATCGAAGGTGGGCGTTGAAAAATCATCGTAGAGCGGATGTACGGCAAAACCATTAAAACCGTCGATAGCAGTTTCAGTCCATTGCCAGACGTTGCCAACAATGTCATAAAAATCATTATGTTTAAAGCGGTTTACTGGACATGAGGAGGCGTAGTAGGCCAGCGATATATTGCCTGGGACTTCATGCCAATCGGGGGCATCGTTTGGTACATTTTCGCGCAAGATATACCACTCGGCTTCGGTGAGCAGGCGAATATTGCTCTGGTTTTGACGCGCTTTCCAATTACAAAAAGCCTTAGCTTCGAGTTGATTCACTTCGACAGGCCAATTGAGTGGCAAAGGGATTTCGCTGGTGAGGTTACGTTGCCACCATTTGTGATTGTAGCGGCGCCAAAAGCGGGGCATTTGGGCTTGAGTATAAGCCAGCCAAGCTTGACCTTCTTCATTCCAATAGTCTTGTGTTTGATAGCCGCCCGCTTCGACAAAGGCTAGGTATTCATGATTACTTACTAGATACTTTGAGGCTTTAAAATCAGCGACGTTAAAGCTTTTGTTGCCGTATTCGTTATCCCAGCCATAGGTGTTGTCTTGCTCTTTTTTACCTAAGGTGATTTTTTTACCCGCTACGGCAAGTAGTTGATTGGGCTCGGCGTTGCCAACATCCTGACATTCAGGCCAGTGAGCATTGGCGCACACATCCTCTAATGGTAGCTGGCGAATAATGACAGAAGAGGTCTCTAGGTGAATGCGCTCGTGCTCAATACCCATCAAGATGACCCAAGCCGGGCTGTCTTGGCTGATCGGCAGTGTGATTGGCATTCGTGCAATCAGTTGATTCACAACCTCCTTGACTTGATCTCTATACGTTTTTACCTCTGCGACACTGGGCCATTGATAGTGGGTCTCGTCGAGGTCATCCCAGGACATTTCGTCTACACCTATGGCAAACATCGATTCAAAGTGATCATTCACTCGTTCATCAAGATATTTACCCAGCTTGAGTTTATTGATATAGAAAGTGGCGGTATGGCCAAAGTAAAAAATCAGCGGATGGCGCAGTGGTTCGGCTTTGACATAATAAGCCTCGTCATGCTTTATCAGCTCGAATAAGGATTCGTAAAGTGCCCATGTTTGGTTGAAGTATTGCTTTATTTCTTCACGTTTTAGTGCCTCATTTCCACCCGTAAGTTTGAGTGTTTGCAAAACTGGCATATCGATTTCTCCATTGGGCAAGCTGGTGCCATAGTGCTGGCTATGGGTTGTCAGGCTCAATACGTGGTACGGATTTATTGGATCACTTTATCAACAGAATGTGGCAGTTATTGAGCTGTATTTTCAAACTAACAGAAAGTAAGACTAGCTCCAATCACTGACTGGAGTACAACATATGACCTTAAAGGGGAGATTTTTATTACAGCTAAGTGAGCTACTGCTGGAGTGTGTTTGTCAGCAAAAGGATAAAATTATTTTATCCCTGACCAGTATTTTATCTGCCAAGGTTAAGGCAGAATGTTCTCGTCCGTAAAATTATTATGCAGGATATAACGGGATGGCAATGAACGCATTATGGATACCCGCTTGGTATGAGCTTGATCCGTCGATCGTTGTGGGCGTGACTGAAGAGTTTGTATTTCATAAACCCGCTACCAATGAGGCATTGAGATTTTACAGCGGAGCAAAAGAAGCCGCGGCAGTAAAGGCAACAGGCGCTATTTCAAGCATTCATCACAAAGTCTTGGGGGATATTGAGAGTGTGGATGCGCAGGGGCTTGATTACACAATTGTTTTAAAAGATGGTCGTCGTTTGTTAGTCAATGCGGAGGAGGATCCTGGGCTTCTTTACGAATGGGTTGATGATAGTTGGCAACCATCGGAAATGGTGATCCAAGATTGGCAGCTTGAGGTGAAGTTTGCATCACTTTCGCCTTTTAAGGCGGCGGATTAACGTCAGTCCTATTTTTCGGAGCAGTTAGGCTCATCATGCTGAACCAGCTGCTCCTCAAACAACACTTGTAGTAACTGATATTCGTGTTGAATCTTTGCGACATAAGCATCATGAAATTCCAACTCGTTAAATTCCTCCAAGCATTCGCGATAGCGGCGGAGTTGTTCTTCACCATCAATGTCCCTATGTAGCCATTCCATTAGCATGCAGTTCCCTTAAGTTTTTCCGCCTTAAGCACAAAGCTTAACCTTCTTCTAATTTAAGATAAGATTCAAATCTAATGTCATTTTTATGATTTAACCTCTGAAATAAATACTTTAATAAATATTTTTATTATTTTTCATGTGGTTATTCTTGATTTGTTTGCGCTTCTTAGTGTTTTAGTGTTCCTTTACTGAATTTGATTATGGTCAAAGTCTTACGGCAAAAGCCTGTTTAAGCTGTCATGTGCTGGTACGGCGTATTGGTCGCTGAGATTGTGCCACCCTGTGTTTTGGTCTAGATTGAGGGCTCTTTTTACCGAGTGCTCGCCCCGACTTAGTGCGGTCTATTTTTTCTTTATGGAGTCTTGTCATGGCAAATATTTTGCTGGTGGCCAATCTTAACTGTGACCGAGTGTTGCTTCTTGATAAGCCGCTTAAAACGGGTGGTCGTTTTCATTATCAAGATGGCGGACAAAGGCTCGGTGGCGGTGGCGCCAATACTGGGCTTGGATTGGTGTGGGCGGGTCATAGGGTTGCCCTCGTGAGCCAAGTTGGTAGAGATGAGATGGGCGACTGGGTTATCGCAGAGGCAAGTACCCAAGGGCTCGATTGTCGCTTAGTACAACGCCGCGCAGGAAATACCTGTGAAATGTTGCTGGTAATGACACCTGATGGTGAGCGCACCATCATTCGACCTCAACGTCCGATTTTTGAGTTATCAGTACCACCTAAATGGCAGCATTGGGATGCACTGTATTTTAATACCTCGGCTGAGGGCACTGTGAGTTGGGCGAAAACCGCACTGGATCACTGCCTTGTGATCGCGCAATTGGCGAAGGATGACAGACCGCGCCCTTGCCACGTATTGCTGGCTTCAGTGAGTGATATGCAAGGCCGCTGTGATGTCGCTTCTTGGGATTATGGCGTGAGTATTGGCGGTGAATCACTGCGATATTTTGTGGTGACCGATGGTGTGCGTGGCGCAAAGGTGTATACCCGAGATGGTGTGCAGCATGTACCCGCAGTGCCTGCCGAGGTTGTTGATACCACTGGGGCTGGAGATGCCTATGCCGCTGGACTTATCCATGGGTTATGCGCAGGTAAAACCATTACCCAAGCCATGGCTGAAGGTGCGATTTGGGCGGCATTTGCTGTGGCAACCGACAGTTCTATTCCTGGGGATGCATTAAAACAGTATTTAGAGGCATAAGTCGGGAGATAAATAGCAGGGATATAAAAGGGAGTCATCTTTCTGTCATCTGGACTTGATAGATTGTACACAGTGACGAATAGCTCTTGTCCTTTAACGTTTTCTTGCGCTTTTCTCCCATTTTGTTGGTTCGCATGTTTGCCCCGTTTCCCCAACGGGGCATTTTTTTACCTTGAATAATGTTATTTCGTCGAAGAACATTCATATAGCGGAAATATTGTGCGGTCGTTGATGTATTGCGTTAACATTTAGGCAACTCATTTACTTGATACAAAATAATAAGCCTAATGCTGTTGGAGTTGGAAATGGGCAATCACGTTTGGAATGATAAAAAGAAGTTTATTTGGTTGCTGTCGATTTTGTTGTTAGTGGCATTCTTAGTGACCAGTGGAATTAGCTATAAAGTGGCCCATGACTCTCTGAGCCAACAAATTGAGAGTAATACTCTACCTTTAACCAGCGATAATATTTATTCAGAAATTCAACAGGATCTCTTACGTCCTATCTTTATTTCTTCCTTGATGGCTCAGGATACCTTTGTGCGCGATTGGACCCTAAATCACGAACAAGAGCCCGAAAAGTTAGTCCGCTATCTCAAAGAGATCCAAGATAAATACGATACGGTCACCAGCTTTTTTGTCTCTGAACAGAGTCGTAATTATTACCACTCATCAGGAGTGCTAAAGAAAATTCAGGATATCGAGCCAAATGATGCTTGGTATTTCCGCGTACGTTCTTTGCCTGAATCAGAACATTTTGAAATCAATATCGATGCAGATACTGCGGATCGCACTAAGACTACTGTGTTTGTTAACTACAAAGTTTTTGATTTTGAAGGTAAGTTTATCGGCGTTACGGGTGTTGGTCTTGCGGTCGAAAAGGTTAAGTCGCTGATTGAACTGTACCAGAAGCGTTATAACAGACGGGTTTTCTTCACCGATAGACAGGGAAATGTCACACTCCACGGGGATGAATACGATGGAGCAAACTCCTTACAAAGCAGTGTCGGCCTAGAGCAGCTTTCTACACGGATTCTGACCAGCCCAAGTGCAGCATTTAGCTATCAACGCAACGGTAAAACGGTTTATTTAAATAGCCGCTTAGTGCCTGAATTTAAATGGTATCTTATTGTTGAACAAGAAGATGCACCGCAGGAGCAAGAACTACTCAACACCTTCTGGGGTAACTTAGTCCTGAGTCTTGTTGTCACTATCGGAATTTTATTTATTTCCAACATGACCTTAGGTCGCTACCAACGTAAACTCGAGGTAATGGCCTCAACCGACAAACTGACTGGCGCAGCTAACCGACAAGTATTTGAAGAGTATTTTCATCAAACATTAGAGAAAGCCAAACTGTCGCAAACCCCCATTTCGATTCTACTTGTTGATATAGACCACTTTAAAAAAGTGAATGACAGTTATGGCCATAGTGTTGGCGATTTAGTGCTAAAAACCGTTACGAATCTACTACGTAGTCAATTAAAAGAGCAGGATATACTTTGTCGTTGGGGTGGAGAGGAGTTTCTTGTGTTACTGCCTGAAATGGATTTAAGCCATTCAGCCGAACTGGCAGAACGCTTTAGGGATTCTATTTCGCAGCGAGAATTGAAAGTAAATGGTGTCCATATTGCCATCACAGTCAGTATTGGTGTCGCCGAATATCAGAAACCTGAACCCGCAGAAGATTTGATAAAACGAGCCGATTTAGCCCTATATCAAGCGAAAGAAGCTGGCCGTAATCAAGTCGTGTTAAATCAGTGATACCCAGATTTTAGCGCACGCTCTATTTGTTTAGAGCATGTAATACTTAGCGTTTTGGCCCCGTGTGGCGACAATGATGGGAGTAACCAATGTCGACTTTATTGGTAAACAGATTATCGGGTTTGTATTTAGGGGCGAGTCTGCAAGAAATTAGCGGCGTTTCTACTGGTATTGATGGTAAAAAATCGGCGCAGCAGTTAGTGGTGAATGTTGATCATGTAGAAGGCGATGCGCAGGCTGACCCTAAGCACCATGGCGGTCTAGACCGAGTACTACATCATTTTCCCCGCGAGCATTATGGTCAGTACCGTCGTTGGGATTTAATTACCCAACTCGAAGATGCGCCGAGCATGGGTGAAAACATCAGCACGGTTGGTTTGAATGAAACCGAGGTTTATATCGGCGATATCCTGCAAATCGGTGCCGTAACAGTGCAGGTGACTCAGCCGCGCTCACCTTGCTTTAAATTGAATCTGCAATTTGGCCATAGAGACTTTGCCCTTGCCATGCAGCAGAGTCAGCTATGCGGTTGGTTTTATCGGGTGTTAACTCCCGGTATCATTCAATTAAGCGATAATATTGAATTAGTAGAGCGAAAAACCAATATCAGTGTTGCCGAGGCCATGGCGCTGTACTTTTCACCCGAATACGATGCCAAAGCCTATGATAGACTCGCCTCCTGTGAAGGATTGGCACAAAGCTGGGTGAATAGCCTGCAGCGGCGATTAACAACACAACAAGTCGAAGATTGGCAAATGCGCTTGTATGGCCCAAAAGGCAAATAAACTTTATTTTTCAAACGATAATACAGGGAAAGTGTAATGATAGAGTCAGTGACTAAGAGTGAAAGAGATTTTGGCTTACTTGTGTATGCCTCTAGTTTAATTGGTTATTTAGTGCCGTTTGGCTCGATTCTTGGACCGCTGATAATGTGGTTGATGAAGCGTGAAGAGTCGGCCTTTGTCGACCAATGCGGCCGTAGTTGCTTGAACTTTAAATTAAGCCTATTGATCTACGTGATTATCAGCGGAGTGTTAGCCTTGGTTGGCATTGGGTTTATTTTCTTGATCATCCTCGGCATTCTTGACTTAGTTTGCACCATTCTTGGGATTATTAAGGCGAGCGAAGGGCAAGTGTATCGTTATCCGCTGACGATTAAGTTTCTTTCCGATAACTAATTGCTTTTAAAGCGATTCAATAAAAAACGCCTTAGGGAGAATCCGCTAAGGCGTTTTTGTTTGTTTTCATTACACCTTAAATTTCGCTACTAAGGTATCTAAGCGGTGAGCGAGTTGATTTAGCGCTAAGCTCGCCTGTGCCGCGGCCTGTGCCGTGCTGGCGGTTCGCTGGGTGATCTCGTTAATTTCGGTCACGTTGCGGTTGATGTCTTCCACCACGGTCGATTGTTCTTCCGTTGCCGCTGCCACTTGAATGTTCATATCGCTGATCAGGCCAATACGGTCACTAATACCCATTAGAGATTGGCTGGCCTCATCGACGGCGGCCACACCTTCATGGGAGCGCGCACGGCTTTGGGCCATGGCATTCACCGCGCGGCTGGCCTCGGATTGCAACTTGTCGATCATACCTTGGACTTCGTTGGTCGATGCGGCGGTGCGCGATGCCAGATTACGGACTTCATCGGCTACCACGGCAAAGCCTCGTCCCGCTTCACCGGCACGGGCAGCTTCAATTGCGGCGTTCAGCGCTAACAGGTTGGTTTGCTCCGAAATCGCACGGATCACATCAAGAATACTGCCGATAGACTTGGTATGAGTCGCGAGGGATTCAATCACTTCACCGACTTGTTCCACATCTTGGGAGAGCTGATTGATGGTATCACGGGCTCGGGTGACTACCACTTGGCCGCTATTGGATTCGGTATCGGCATCTTTCGCCGCAACAGCAGCTTGGGCGGCGTTGCTGGCGATTTCATTCACCGTGGCGCCCATCTCATTGATGGCGGTCACTACCATCATAGTGCGATCTTTTTGCTCATGGCTGTCTTCAAGGGTTTGCTGTGCCTGATTCGACACATCCTTCGCCGAGAAGCCGAGTTGTTCGCTGGTCTGCGCCACTTCAATCACTGAATCTTGGATTTTGCTGATAAAGCTATTAAACCCTTGTGCCAGTTGGGCAATTTCATCTTCACCTTTAACGGGGAGGCGCTGACGTAAGTCGCCTTCACCTTCGCCAATATCACGGAACATGGCCGCGACTTTTGCGATAGGGCGGCTTACCGAACCGGCCACCACAATCGCCAGCATGATAAAGCCTGCGGCAATGATTAAGGTCCAAATTAAGATCTGGTAGGCGGCATCCGTCAGCAGGGCGAACACTTCGGCTTCGGGCACTTGAGCGACCAAATACCAGTCCATTGAGGGAATATAGCTGCTGGCTACGAAGGTGTTTTCACCTTGGATTTGGGTATCGATCAGGTTGAAGTCGCTACGATTGAGTAATGAGCTGATATTGGTGCCCGAGTACAAGCTCTTGAGGCTGCTCTTACCAATTTGGCTGGCGTCGGGGTGCAGTTTTACCTCACCTTTAGCATCGACTAAGTAAACAAAGCCGGTTTCTTCAATCTTAAAGGAGCCCAGTAGACGCACCATATCATCGAGGGATTTGGCGAGGCCAACGAGTCCACGACCGTTAGGTTGTTGGTAGTTGATAAAGAGTTTTACCTCGCCATTGGCTTCGGTAAACACGTTTAGCATCCGCTCTTGGCCGCTGTCACGATAACCAAAAAACCAACCATCCTGCGCAGGGGTGAGTACACGCAAAAAACCATCCTGAGTGTAATAGGCGGCGGTTTGTCTGTCGGCGTAGGAGGCTTGGGCCAAATGATATTGGCGGGTGATGTCCTTCAGTTGGGCAACGACTTGCGGCTCTTGCTCCTGTGGTCGACCATTTTCAAGCCATTGCAGTAACATGCGGCTACTGGCGAGCTGTTCAGCGGCATTCATTAAGCTCGAAATATCCAGGTCAATCTTGTTGCGGATCTGCATCATTAAGCTGGGCATTTCCGACCCGAGCATACGCTGCTGTACCACGCTTTTTGCACTACGTTGGCTGAGGACGCCCACGAGTATGGTCGACAGCAGCACAGCAAATGTCACTGTCAGCAGAATTTTCTGCTTAATAGTAAGGTTATTCAATATCATAAATATCAATATGCCTGTGTTATACGTTTAGAAATATCGGTCGACGTTTTCTAGCCAATAACAAGTATCGGACAGAAATGTTAAAAGTTAACCTTTGTTTAGGTCGAATGCCGAATAAAACAGCGTACAAGACATTTATTGGGCCTAACCTGTTGCTCTTGCGGTAGATCTTGTTATGTAGAGTATAGATGGAAATGAGTTGCTGATTTGAAGCATGTGATTTTTATGGCGCAATTGTGACCAAAGTGTGGCGTGAAGGCAAGCAAAAATAAGGCGCTCAATGAGCGCCTTATTCCGTTTAAGTTACATATTCGGGTAGTTTGGACCACCGCCGCCCTCAGGTGTCACCCAAGTAATGTTTTGGCTAGGGTCTTTAATGTCGCAGGTTTTGCAGTGGATGCAGTTTTGCGCATTGATCACAAACTTAGGCTGGCCTGCTTCTTCAACGATTTCGTACACGCCAGCAGGGCAGTAACGCTGGGCTGGCTCGTTAAATTGCGTCAGGTTTATCCCGAGCGGGATGCTGTTATCTTTTAAGCGCAGATGGCAAGGCTGGTCTTCCTCATGATAAGTGCTCGACAGGTAGACTGAAGAGAGCTTATCGAAGCTGAGTTTGCCATCGGGCTTGGGATAATCAATCTTGCTGTAGGCGCTGACTGGGGCCATTTGTGCATAGTCTGGGTGCTCATCACGCAGAGTGATGGGGAACTTACCGCCGAACCAGTTTTGATCTACGTAGTTAAATGCACCGCCGAGGAAAGTGCCAAACTTGTGCATCGCAGGGCCAAAGTTGCGCGACTTATATAGCTCTTCGTGCAGCCAGCTTTCTTCCAGATGGGTTTGGTAGCAATCGAGATCCTTACCGCCTTCAACCTCGGCCAGCATCGCTTTAGCTAAGGTTTCAGCCGCGACAATACCGCTCTTCATCGCCGTGTGGGTGCCTTTAATCTTGGCAAAGTTTAAGGTGCCTGCATCGCAACCAATCAGCAGACCACCGGGGAAACTCATCTTCGGCAGTGAGTTCAGTCCGCCCTTAGTGATTGCACGAGCACCATAGGTCAAACGCTCGCCGCCGGTTAAGTATTTGGCGATAACCGGGTGAGTCTTATAACGCTGGAACTCATCAAACGGGCTTAAGTGTGGATTCTTGTAGTTGAGGTCGATAATCAGACCCACGGCAATTTGGTTGTCTTCCATATGGTAGAGGAAGCCGCCGCCCGACGCGCCATCGGTTAGTGGCCAACCACCTGTGTGCACCACTTTCCCTTGCTCGTGTTGTTCGGCGGGGACTTTCCAGATTTCTTTAAAGCCTAGGCCGTAATGCTGGGGTGTCTTGCCATTATCTAAGTGGTATTTCGCGATCAGCTGTTTGCCTAAGTGACCACGGCAACCCTCTGAGAACACAGTATATTTAGCGTGCAGTTCCATGCCGGGCATAAAGCTGTCTTTCGGCTGGCCGTCGGCACCGACGCCCATATCGCCAATCAGGATACCCTTCACGCTATTATCTTCATTGAAGAGTAATTCGCTGGCAGCAAAACCAGGGAAGATTTCTACCCCGAGCGCTTCGGCACGGGTCGCGAGCCAACGGCAGAGGTTACCTACGCTAACAATATAGTTGCCTTCGTTGTGCATGGTTTTAGGCACAAACGCATTGGGCATCAACTTGCTGTCGGTGGCGGAGTTGAGTAGATAGATTTCATCGTGGGTCACAGCTGTGGTGACGGGAGCGCCTGAATCGCGCCAGTCGCTGAATAGCTCATCTAACACTCGTGGTTCGAATACGGCGCCAGATAGGATGTGCGCGCCCACTTCGGAGCCTTTTTCTACCACGCACACGGTAATTTCTTTACCTGAATCTTGTGATATCTGCATTAATCGACACGCAGTCGCCAAGCCCGCAGGGCCCGCGCCGACGATAACAACATCGAATTCCATTGATTCGCGTTCCATCAGTTCACCTTTTCCTTCGTATATCCCCAATTTTTATCGGGTGTTGTAGTTTGTTTGTAAACGGGCGTTTTATTACTAGTGTCCACCTTACCTCAAAATCACCCTAGGGCACAGGGGCTAAGCGGTCTGTTTAGCCTAAAGAATGACAAAACTTTGGGTGAGCACTGTCACAGATTGTTCACGCTCACTTGAAGCGGATCAAGAAATACCTTTTTAGGGGTATAGCTAGGCAATACTTTCGGCTTATAATCACGGCTGACGGTTCTCCGAGCTTGCCTACCTAAGTCGACAGATATGGAGGTGTAGCCGTGGCAATAAGGCCACTGGGGTGAGTAAAGAAATGCTCTCGCCTCCCACACTTGGAAAGGTGATCATGTCTCAATTGCAAGACAATTTTGGTCGTAAATTTCATTACTTACGGATGTCAGTCACTGACGTTTGTAACTTCAAATGCAGTTATTGCCTCCCCGATGGTTATCATCCTAATGGCAAACAACAGTTTTTATCTCTCAGTGAGATAGAAAACCTTGTGTCCGCATTTAGCCAAGTTGGCACTCAAAAAATCCGTATCACTGGCGGTGAACCCACGCTGCGTAAAGATTTTACCGATATCATTCGAGTGGTCGCCGACAATCCTCGTATTCATACCGTAGCCACTACCACTAATGGTTATAGGCTCGAGAAGCATGCCCAAGAGTGGTTCGACGCTGGGCTTCGCCGCATCAATGTGTCGGTAGACAGCTTAGATCCTAAGATGTTTTACCAGATCACCGGCGAGAATAAGTTCGACGAGGTGATGCGTGGTATCGATGCTGCCTTATCCGCGGGTTTTGAGCGCGTGAAGGTCAATGCGGTATTGCTCAAGGGTATGAACGATAAAGATTTACCGCGCTTTTTGAATTGGATTAAGCACACGCCCATCGATCTGCGGTTTATCGAGCTGATGGAAACAGGCCTTGGCCGCGAGTATTTCCAAGCTCACCATTTGGCGGGTGCCGATATTAAAGCGCAGCTGCAAGCTGAGGGCTGGCAATTAGATACGCCCCGTGCCGACGATGGCCCTGCGCAAAACTTCAGCCACAGTGACTTTAAGGGCCGTATCGGCTTGATCATGCCCTACGCCACTAACTTCTGCGCGAGCTGTAATCGCTTGCGGGTCTCGGCCAAGGGTAAGTTGCACTTATGCCTCTTTACCGAGTCTGGCATCGATTTGCGTGATCTACTGCAACACCCGAGTCAGCAAGCGGAATTAATCGAGCGGTTACACGGTCAACTGGCGCAGAAGAAGGAAACCCATTATCTGCATCAGGGTATTACTGGCGTGACGCAACATCTGGCCTCGATTGGCGGTTAATCTAACTTAGGTCTTAGTCTGCTTATCGCGTTATCTTTCATTAGGTTAGATTTCGCGATGGCACTTAACTTCCCTATGCTTGAATTTGGCATCAGTTTAAAGGATCGCTTCAATGAGCAATGTATTTACCCATATTAACGCCGACGGCAATGCCCATATGGTCGATGTGACCGAGAAAGCCGTGACCGAGCGCGAGGCCCGTGCCGAAGCCTTTATTGAGATGGCGAGCGCGACGCTCGAGATGATCATGAGCGGCAGCCACCATAAGGGCGATGTGTTTGCCACTGCGCGTATCGCGGGGATCCAAGCGGCGAAAAAGACTTCAGATTTAATTCCGTTATGCCATCCATTAATGCTTACCAAGGTCGAAGTCGAGCTCGAGGCTCAGCCTGAGCACAATCGCGTACGCATCACTAGCCTGTGTAAATTATCCGGCAAAACCGGTGTCGAAATGGAGGCGCTCACAGCGGCCTCTGTCGCAGCGTTGACGATTTACGACATGTGTAAAGCCGTGCAGAAAGACATGGTGATTTCACAGGTGCGCCTGCTCGAAAAACGCGGCGGCAAGTCGGGACACTTTAAAGCTGAATAACGTAAAGCGAGATAAGAATATGATTAACGTGTTGTTTTTTGCCCAAGTTCGTGAGCTTTTAGGAACTGCCCAACTGAGTGTTGAAGCGAGCGAGCAGACACAAACCGCAGAAGGATTACGGGCAACTTTAGCGGCTAAAGATGATAAATGGGCCAAAGTGTTAGCCTCGGATAAATTGCTGGTGGCGGTAAATCAAACCATCAGCCAGTGGGATACCCGAGTGAGCGATGGTGATGAAGTGGCCTTCTTCCCACCTGTGACCGGAGGTTGATATGCGTTTACTGCCAAATGTGCGGGTGCAAACCGTCGATTTTAATGTGGCCGATGAGTACTACCAATTAGCCCAAGACAATAGCGATGGCGCCGTTGTCACCTTTGTGGGCAAAGTGCGCGACTTTAACGATGGTTCAGTGGTGACGGATCTAACCTTAGAGCACTATCCCGGTATGACGGAGCGTGTTCTTGAGCAAATCGTTGCCGAGGCGCGTGAGCGTTGGCCGCTCAATAAAGTTACGGTTATCCACCGTGTCGGCACGATGGCGCTGGGTGAGCAAATTGTGTTTATCGGTGTCACCAGCGCTCATCGCAAAGCGGCCTTTGCGGCCTGCGAATTCTTAATCGACTTTTTGAAAACCAAAGCCCCTTTCTGGAAATTAGAAGCTGGGGACAAGGGCAAGAATTGGGTCGAAGCCAAGGACGCCGATGAGCAAGCGGCGCAATTGTGGCAACACAAAGACTAACGTAAGACTGAGTCAGTAGCAGGCGAGACTGAGAGGTGAGTTTATGCACGGTGTGACAGGGTTAGGCAAAATCTGGGGTCTAGTATTTTCTCTAGTATTTTCTCTAGTATTGTCGTTTTGTGTTGCCTTGATGCCTGCCGTTAGTCGCGCCGAGACAGTGCCTGCGATTGCGGCCGCCGCCAATATCAAGTTTGCCCTCGATGATATTGTTAAAAACTTCAGCGCTGAAACCGGACTTAAGGTGCGAGTCTCCTACGGCTCGTCGGGGAATTTTGTCGCGCAAATTCAACATGGTGCGCCATTTGAAATGTTGCTTAGTGCCGATGAGCGTTATATCCATGAGCTGCAAAAAGCGGGCTTTACCCGCGATGAAGGCGTGCAATACGCAGTGGGTCGCCTAGCCTTAGTCGCCCCAAACAAGTCCCCTTTAACCTTGGATACTGAACTTAACGGCGTAAAAGCCCTACTCGCCGCGGGTAAGTTGGAGCGCTTTGCGATTGCCAACCCTGAACATGCGCCCTATGGCGAACGCGCCCGCGAGCTCCTACAAAAATTAGGTTTGTGGGACGGTCTACAAACTAAGTTAATCTTGGGCGAAAATGCCTCCCAAGCGGCGCAATTTGCCGTGAGTGGCTCCACCCAAGGCGGTATTATTCCGTTATCCCTTGCCTTAGCGCCACAGTTTAAGGCCTTAGGTCAGGCGATTGCCTTGCCCGAAGCATTGCATGGTCCACTCAATCAACGCATGGCGTTGATGCCAAAAGCGGGCGCAACCGCAGAGCGTTTTTATCAATATCTTCAATCCGATGCCGCCAGAGCCGTATTCCTACAATACGGATTTGGCCTACCCGCTCGGTAAGGCCAGACATGGATTGGCAGGCACTCTGGTTATCGGTCAAGCTCAGCAGCATCACGGTGTTGGTATTGATCCCGCTGGCGATTCTGGCGGGGCGAGCCTTAGCCTATCGTCAGTTTGTGGGTAAGTCTTGGGTTGAGGCCTTAATCATGGTGCCCTTAGTCTTGCCGCCGACTGTGATTGGCTATTACTTGCTGGTGGGGCTTGGCAGCCAAAGCTGGTTAGGGCAATGGTTAGAGTGCCTAACCGGGCAGCAATTAGTGTTTCATTTCTCGGGGTTAGTGCTGGCGTCCGTGCTGGTGAATATTCCCTTTGCATTACAACCGATACAACGCGCCTTTGAAGCGGTTCCCCACGATGTGCGCGATGCTGCGGCCTGTTGCGGTATGAGCAAACTTAAAATTCTGCTGAAAATAGAATTGCCTATGATCTGGCCAGGGGTATTGACCGCCTTAGTGCTGTGTTTCTCCCATGTACTCGGTGAATTTGGGGTCGTATTGATGATGGGCGGGAATATTGCCGGCGAGACCAAGACTATCTCGATTTCCATCTACGACAGTGTTCAGGCCTTCGATTTTGGCGCAGCTGGCACTATGTCATTGGTGCTGTTGTTATTTGCGATTACCGCATTAGCTCTTACTACCAGTTTATCGCGGCGTTTAGGAGGTCAGGGTGGCGCAAATCATCGCTGATCTGCATTGCCAGATCCAAAACCATAAGCATATTAAACTGAGCGCCGAATTTAGCTGTAAGGCGGGTGAGGTGCTAGCCGTCGTCGGGCCTTCGGGTGGCGGTAAGACAACGTTACTGAGGATGATCGCAGGACTGAATCATCCCGATGCGGGCAGCATTGTGTTTGGTGAAACGCCATGGTTCGACCATCAAAGTCGCACCGCACTGACGCCGCAGCAGCGCCATATCGGCTATATGCCACAGCATTTTGGGCTTTTTCCTAATCTTACCGCGCTCGAGAACGTGGTCGCGGGGCTTGACCATATTCCCAAATCGGAGCGAGTTGCTAGGGCAAAAGATTGGCTAGAGCGGGTCAATCTGCATGGTTTACCCGATAGACTGCCGATGCACCTCTCTGGAGGCCAGCGGCAACGGGTTGCGCTTGCTCGCGCCCTTGCCCGCGAGCCGTCGGTGTTGTTACTCGATGAGCCGTTTTCAGCGGTGGATAGAGAAACCCGCGAGCGTTTATACCTCGAGCTTGCTCGCCTAAAAGAGCAACTGCTTTGCCCTGTGATTATGGTGACCCACGATTTAAACGAAGCGTTGCTGCTGGCCGATTCGATGATCTTGATTAGCCAGGGGCAGATGTTGCAGCAGGGCGCGCCGTTTGAGGTGCTATCGCGGCCACGTAACGAGGCCGTTGCGCGGCAGATGGGTTTAAGAAATATTTTCGATGGCGAAGTGGTGTTCCAAGACCGTACTAAGGACATCACTTGGCTCAAATTTGGTGAGCAGCTGATCGCCAGTGATTTTGGCAAAGACCGCAGCGTGGGCAGTAAAGTACGTTGGGTGATCCCGAATCAAGGCATTCGATTTAACGCTATCACCAATGGGCGTTTATGTCGCAGTTTTAATAAGTTAGATGTCACCATCGACTCCTTGCTGGTGATGGGCGAGTCGGTGCGGGTGGTCTGTTATGCCACCGGGACTGAGTTGCAACTTAATACGGAAGTGTCACTTCATCTCGCGCAGAAGCTTGGCTTAACCAAGGGGATGCAAACTACAGTCGCGCTTAAATCAGAGCAAATTCATATTTTAGAGTAGCTAAGTTTTTTCCCGCATTTGGCGAAATCTATTACCTATTAACGAATAACTCAGCTTGATTTGCGAAGCTGCGTTGCCGTTAAATCCCTAGATGATCAAAGCTTAATCTTGTTTCCATCGGTGTTTCAGTAGGTATTAGGTAAACTGAATACATTCGTCAGTGTTGGCCGAGCCTGAATCAATCGGATTGAGCAATCCACATGGGTGATGAACTAGGCGCCGTCATAGACAAACAGTGATAGAGATTATGGTAGCTTTGGTACGCCATCGACATCTAACTGTTTGTCTCATAAGATACAAACTTAGCCGATTTTTATGGAGGAACCATGAGACTATGGTTGCTAGGATTCATGTTGGTATCTGGGATTGCCACTGCAGCCCAGAGCATGTATTCGATGCTTTCGAGCGGTGAATATCTGCCGCCGTTAAGCGTGATGAAGCAAATTGAGAAGGATTTTCCTGGCGTGATTGCCGAGTTTGAAATGGAAATGCAGGAAGGGGAGTTGGTCTACCAGTTTGAGTTGATTAATCCACTGGCGAATGCGATTACCCGTTTCGAATACCGGGCGCGAGATGGTAAGTTATTGAAACAAAAAGCGGGTAAAGTCACTGCCGACGATGTTGGCGAAGTGGAAGCCGCACGCCTTATCAGCACTAAGCATCAAACCTTCTCCGGCATTATCGCGATGGCGACTAAGGACCATAAGGCCTTTTTGACCGATGCGAAGTTAGATCATGACTTAGGTATCAGCTACTTAGAGTTAAAGTTGCTGGATGATACTGGTAAGTATAAATTGGCATTCGATATTGAAAATTTACGGCAACTACCTTTACTTAAGTGGGATTAGCATACAGATATCGCCACTAAGTGAAGACAGGGGAGCGTAGTATAAAGATGAAAATACTTTTAGTTGAAGATGATGCGACAACGATCGACTACATCGTCAAAGGATTTCTTGAGCAGGGGCATAATATTGAGACCGCCAGCGATGGTCATCAAGGCCTGCTGCAAGCCACCAGTGGTCAGTACGACCTATTGATTCTCGATCGCATGTTGCCTCAACTCGATGGTTTGAAACTGCTGGCCGCCCTCAGAGCCACGGGTAACCAAACCCCAGTGCTTATCCTGTCTGCGTTGGCCCATGTGGATGAAAGGGTTAAAGGCCTGCGTGCGGGCGGCGATGATTACATGACTAAGCCCTTTGCCTTTTCGGAGCTGCTTGTGCGTGCCGAAAAACTGATGCAACGGGGTCAATCCGTACCTATTACCACAGATTTGGTGGTCGGCGGCTTAAAAATGGAGCTGCTTACCCGCAATGTGACCTTAGATGGTCACGATTTAATGCTGCAACCCAAAGAATTCCAACTGCTTAAGTATCTGATGGAACACGCCAATCAGGTGATTAGCCGCACGCTATTATTCGAAGCGGTGTGGGATTATCACTTCGATCCCCGCACCAATGTGATCGACGTGCATATCGCCAAGTTACGTCGCAAGTTTGAAGAGTTAGGCCACGGTGAATTGATTGAAACCGTAAGGGGAGCGGGTTATCGCTTACGCCAAAGGCATTAAGCCTTACCAAAGCAGCGCCTGGCGCATCACTATTATCTTCTCGACCTTAGTGACGGTGATCATAGGCGCTTTGCTGTTTGCCCTTTATCGGCAGCTCATTATCGAACAGCAGTACCAAGTGACTCAGTATCTCGAGTCGGAAACCCAACGCTATCAGCAGCTTGCGCTTACAGTTGATCGCCGCAGTTTTGCGGCGCAAATTCGTGCCGCCGATCCGCAGACGGCGCTCATCGCCTGGCGCAACAGTTATGACATGGTTGGTGCCTTAAGCTTTATGCCTGAAGGCATGCCCATGCTGCCGCAAACCCGGGATTTCCCGATTTTAACTGGCGGCCCTGATAAGCTGCATATCCTCACCGGCGGGTTAGTGATGACCCGCTATGGCCCTGTGCTCATCGCGACCCGTACCGATAACTTAGCTACCTTGATCGATAAGTTTATCAGTGCGGCGGCCACGGCTGTGATGTTGACCATAGTGTTAACCTTGGCGCTGGGCTATTTGTTTTCTAAGGCGATTTTGCGCCGCTTAGTGCAGTACAACCGCTTGAGTGAGCAAATTGAGCGGGGGCATTACGACACCCGTCTGCCGCTCAGTTGGCGTCAGGACGAGTTCGATATGTTGGCGCTGCAGTTTAATAACGTGCTGGATATTCTTGAGAATAACCTGATGGCGGTGCGCGGGGTGACCGATAATATTGCCCACGACTTGCGCACGCCTCTATCGCATATTCGCATTGGTCTTGAGGAGTTGGCGGCCAAATCCCCCGATGAAATCAGCGAAGGTTGCGCGATTTTGACCGAAGAGCTCGACCACTGTCTTGCGACCTTCGATGCTATGCTCTCGCTGACACGCATCGAGGAAGGGCAGCAAACCTTAGACTTGCAGGAGCTGAGTTTGGCGCAGCTATGTACCGATTTGTTGGACATGGCCGACGCGGTCGCCGAGTCGAATGAGCAAACCTTGAGTCTGTCGCTGTTATCGGATCATAAGATTCATGGTGACAAGTATTTGTTGTTCCAAGCCTTATATAACTTGGTCGACAATGCGATGAAGTACTCAGGCCAAGGCGCTCGCATCGATATTATTCAATCCGGCGCCCAAATTAAGATTTGCGATAACGGCCCTGGGATCCCCGATGACAGCAAAGAAAGAGTATTTGAACGTTTAGTTCGCCTCGACCCAAGCCGCCATTTGCAGGGCACGGGTTTAGGATTATCTATGGTCAAAGCGATTCTATCGCGGCACAATGCGCAAATTACTCTTTCGGATAATCATCCCGGCCTTGTAGTGACCATTCAGTTTTAGGCTAATATCCGCGTGACACTGTTGAGAACCCCATGTACCGAATCATAGCCGATGAGGCTGATTTTCTTGTTATTTCTAAATCGCCGAATGTGCATTTTCACAGCCAAGATGGCACTGCGGGTGTCGTTGCGCAGCTGGAGCAGGATTTAGGGATAAAACTCTTTGCCGTGCATCGGCTCGATACGCCAACCTCTGGGCTGTTACTGTTAGCCAAACATCCTGCGGCGGCGCGGCAGTTGACTGAGCTTTTTAGCGCCCATAAAGTGCAGAAATACTATCTTGCGCTCGCCAAAGGCAAGCCGAAAAAGAAACAAGGCTGGGTGATTGGCGATATGGCCAAATCCCGCCGCAGTATGTTTAAGTTGTTAAGAACCAAAGAAAATCCCGCGATTACCCAATTTTTCTCCACCAGTGTTGGCGATGGGCTTAGGCTTTATTTACTCAAGCCCCTCTCGGGTAAAACCCATCAGTTACGGGTTGCCCTCGCAAGCCTTGGTGTGCCGATTTTAGGTGATGCCCTCTATGGCTCAGATGTCGCCGACCGCTGTTATCTGCACGCCTATTGTCTACATTTCCGCTATCAATATGAGGATGGCAGTTGGCATGATTATGAGTATTTTGATATCCCGCAGCAGGGTGAGGTCTTTAGCATTGAGGGCGTGATAGAGGCGCTTAAGCAGTGGCAAGACCCCGAGTCATTAGACTGGCCAGAGCGTTAGGCTTGTGGTGTTAGGGCTTGGCAGATCCTGTCTCTGCCCTCTGATTTAGCGCGATACATGGCATGGTCAGCTTCTATCAAGAGTTTGTCAGGCTGGCACCCTCGGTAAATCGTTGCATAACCAACACTCGCACAGAGTTGGACTTTTTGCTCCTGCCAACTAATAGGATTTTCCCTTAATACTCTATGTAGTTTATCGGCCACAATCCTTGCGGCGGGAGCGTTTGTTGCTGGAAGTAAAACCAAAAACTCTTCTCCACCATGGCGGCATAGGACGTCATGCTGACGTAATACGGTACTAAACAATCTTGCTGCTGTGAGTAGTGCAAGGTCACCGACATCATGCCCATATTGGTCATTAATTTGCTTGAAGTGATCGAGGTCGAGCAAAATCACGCTGTAAGGCTCATTATTTTTGTGCCAACGCTGGTGAATTGTCGTAAGCCTTTTTTGCATCGCACGTCGATTCCACAAGCCCGTAAGCTGATCCTTTTCGGCTAATATCCTGATTTTGCTAACAAGACGAGTCATTGCGTTGCCAATCATCACAATATTTATGAGTAGGGCGAGGAAAACATAAAACCAAAGCACTGGCACGGCTTCTGAGGTGTACATGGCGATAAATATCTGGGCTTCATTAGGGGAAAACAGTGCAATAAAAAACCTAATAATGAAGATGGCGACCATTGCGATTAATGGCATCACCATAGCTGCTGCGACCTTGTTACCCGTGTCTTTCCTAATCGCGCTGTAGTTGTCCCTTGTTAACATGACAAAAGACAGTGCTGCGTTTGCTGAAAACAGCATGGCGAGTATAGGCTCCGAGTGATAGTTTGGCGGAACCATCAACATGAGTGCAGCAGTAATCGCAAGTATTGTGAGGTCAAACCGAGTGCTGTGCTGCAATCGAAACAAGTATTGTGTCCCCCAACGCAGCATAATAAATCCAAGTAAAATTGTGATATCTGCGCAAAACCAATAGAGATAACTATTTGATTCTGTTCGTTGAGCGTTGAGTATTATGCCAATGAGAACACAAATATTGGCGAGGGAAAACCGCATACTGGCTAATGTGGCAATCTTTAATGGTTGGGCGATTAATCCCCACGCTACCGCTGCCGTACCTGTCAGCAGACAAATGAATTTAATTAAGAGCAGTGCTTGGGGATCAAAGGCCATAGTGCGCGTTCAATTTTCCTTTAACTATAGATGGCTTTCTAAGTTTAGGTCGAAAAGTGCGTTAGTTTGCAGTAGTTAAAGATGTATAAGTGCTTTAACTCAATCAAATATTGATGAAAAAGTTGCAAACACAGGGACTAACTGCGAAGTTAGCATCGTTAACTTATTTAATCATTTGTGCATTAAAGGATGGCCAGCCATGGATACAAATAAATTACTCTTAGTTATTATTGCGATTCTCTTGCCACCCGTTGCGGTATTTCTAAAAGCGGGCGCTGGCAAAGATTTATTAATTAATATCGTACTGTGTTTATTTTTCTGGTTTCCTGGTTTGCTCCATGCCTTATGGGTAGTCACTAAGGAATAGCACTTTCAATGAGCCAATAAAAAGCGCAACCTAGATGGTTGCGCTTGTTTTACGGTAAACAATCGCGCTAATTAGAATGCCACTGTATAGCCGATAGTAGCTGTGCGGCCCATACCTTTGAAATAACGATCATTTGTACCCATGGTTTGTGAGTAGTAGTTGAAATAATCCTTATTAAACAGGTTTTGTACGCCTAAGGTTAAACTGCCAGTGTAGAGCGGCATAGAGAATGACGCATCGACAGTAGTGTAACCATCAAACTCGGCATATTTTGCACCTGTGGCATTTTCAAAATCACGGTCCATAAAGTAGTTTGCTTGAACACGTGTCGACATTTCATTATCGAAGTTATGGGTCCAGAACAGGTTAATACGATTCGGTGAAATGTTTGCACCATCGAGATCGGTATCAACTTTATTATCACCATTGACATCGTATTCACCCCGTTGAATCGCCAGATTCATGCCCAGATCGTCATTGCTTGTCAGATAAGCGGTGATATTAGCTTCGATACCGTCAATCACACTCTTCTCACGTTTTACATCGTAAAAGCCGTCGCTATTTAGGGCTAAACGGGCACCGTAATCCGTTGCCGAGCGGTAGTACGATATTTTTGCGCTCAAGAATTCACCTTGGTAATCAGCCCCTAACTCAACGTTGTCCGTTACGATTGGTGTTAACGCTAAGGAATCACTAATGCTTGGGTTGGCGCCAGGGAAACTTTTTCCGTCACGTAGAATACGGCCAATGTCTGGCATGCCAAAACCTTGGTTGTAGCTAGTGTAGATGCGAATATCCGGCGTGATTTTATAGGATACGCCAACATTGAATAAGGTTTCATCGAAGGTAGCGTCGCCCCCTGCAATTTGCTTATTGCCTGCACCATAGAGGGTTTTATAGTCATCCACACTCAGTTTGGCATGTTCATAACGAACGCCGGCGGATAAAGTTAAATCTTTAATTAAATCATAGTCTAACTGCAGGTAGGGCGCGAAGTTATCATAGGTACTTTCAGGCACCCAAGAGAAACCCGTTTTAACCAAATCTTGCTCGGTTGTATCGCGGAACAGGTCAATACCATAGGCGGCATCGATACCCATATCGGCAATGTTTTTAGCGATTAAGGAGGTTTTTAGTCCCCATTTAACCGAAGAGTTGCGCGATTGCTCGTAGTATAAGTGTTCGCCCTTGCTGTTAACCCCACATTGCACAACTTGATCACTACCTTCAAAGGAAGGATCGTAAAAACTATCGAAACACCCTCCACCGTATACGGCTTGGAAGTCCTGGTTAAACAACTGCATGCTAAGTTGTTGACCGGCAATGTTCTCGTGGGTGTAGGTGAGGCTAGTTGTGGTGACTAGGTTGTTGGCCGCTTCCCAGGGTTGCTTTTCTTCCACTCCACTTGTTGGGATACCGTTGGCTTTATCGCCAGGCACAGCCATCCAGTCGCCATTGTTATCCATGTTGTAGTGGTTAACCATCAACTCTAAGCGCGATTCGGCAAAGTTGTGTCCGAGTTTGATAAAGAAGTCTTTGCTCTGGCTGTCCATAGACTCGCCTTGAGTGGTGTCCACCCCAATCACATCGTGGTTGGCATCGTAGTACACGCCGTTATTGCGATAGCTCACCGAACCCAACATATCGATCAGTTCGGATTCGCCCGAAAACGCATAGCTGGCACCAAAACTTACACCGTTAGATTTGAGCGAATCGGGCACAGTGGCATCGAAGCTAACCACGTGCTGGTTATCACCCGTGGGTTTTTTGGTGATGTAGTTGATGATCCCGCCCTGCGCGCCTAAGCCGTGCATCGCATTGGCGCCGTGGATAATTTCGATACGCTCGATCATCGCAGGGTCGATTGTTTGCCCTGAGCGGCCACCGCTACGCAGCGGGTTGGATTGAGGCACACCATCGATCATGATTAATGGCGGACGGCCACGCAGGGTTTCGCCCGTGTTGCTCATCTTCTGGCGGCTGGGTGAAAAGCTTGGCGCTAAGTTACCGATAATGGTCGATAAATCTTTAGTGGTGCGGAACTGCTCTTCGAGTTGCACACGGTCGATAATGGTCACTGTATTGGGAATAGAGCTTGGCGATTTATCCATGCGGCTCGCAGTGACAGTGATTTTTTCGATGTCTTTATTCTTATTCGTTCCCGTATCAGGAGCTTCTTGAGCCGCTGCGGATTGGGTGAGGGCGGCAAATACGGCGAGGGCAACAAACGAGGTTTTGAACGTCATATAACTTCCTGCTAAGGGCGAGTGAGTTTGCTTCACCGTATCCTTGGCATCAGACTATTCCGTTAAACAACATTGCAAATGATAACGATTTTTATTGCTGCCGATTTTAAGGGAGTGAATTGGGCTTGTCTAGTCGAGTTGTAAATAAAATGCGTAGGAAAAGTGGCAATTTTTAGGGGTTGTGATTCGCATTACAAATAGGTGTATTTAGCTTGATGGTTTGTTTGTAGGCTGAGCCTCCGATTTGTTGCCGAGTCGAAGGAAGATTATAATGGCGGCCTTTTTCTCGCCTTGGTGCCCATATGAACCGTAAAAAGAAAATTAATCAAACGCTTAAGCAGAAGGCGAAAAAGGCCAATGCCAAGTTGCATAGCAGCAATAAGCCTAAATATGTTTCTAAAGCTGAGCGTGCGGCGCAGGCCATCGCGGCAGAAACCGAGATGACGCAGCCCATTGAACAATCCGCAGAGCTCGTCGCTAACGAGAATGCTTAACCGACCAACCCTTTACCTAGGGTCTATTACTTAGGGTCTAAATAGTCGATTGGATTTAAGTAAAACGCCTTCTTATATCCTTGGGTTGAGGTGTCTATCAGCCAAGGTCTAGGCAATAGGCTGACAATGGAATAGTGCAAATGGGGTGGTTTGCCTTGGGCGTTCCCCGTTGTGCCGACGGTACCGAGCACATCTCCGCGCCCCGCAAATAAACCTGTCGATGTATCTATGTTATCGAGGTGGGCAAAATAGTGAATTTGCCATTTAGGGCCGAGTCCCACGATAACCTTACCGCCCTTAAAAAACTCCCCCTTATACAAAAGTAACAAGGGCGTTGGTGCGATCACGGGCGTATTGGCCGCGGCAAAAATATCAATGCCTTTGTGGGTGCCTGAACTGCCCCAGGGTTCATACCAAAAGGTTTGGCTATTCCAGTCCTTATTGCTAGCGCCTTTGACTGGGATGACGGGCTGTTCTGGCACTAGGCACCCTGCAAGAATAAAAAGCAGCATGGCGAGCGTGATAAATTTGAGCTTCATTTTGACCTCGGTATAAATCTGTTAGTGAAACTCACTGAATTCGCGCCAATTAGCGGGATACTGACTGCGCTCGGCCTCACTGAGTGATAACCAGTAAGGCCGCCAAAACGTATCGCACCAAAACTCAATATTGCCCTGCAGACTGCCGAGTGAATCAGGATCGACATCGGGAAAGCTTTCCCACGGTGCAGGTGGTGCGGCTTTAAAGGTGATAAGTTGTGACAATAGCTCGGCATCGTTGCTGATCAGTAGTACACAGACTCCTGCAAAATCAGCATATTGATGTAGAAAAACATGGCTTGGCCTTTGGGCATGGTGCAAGACGCCACTATATACCGCATCGCAACTGGCTTCTGGCTCAAATCCTGTGTCGCTGAGTAAGGCATCGAGTCGTTGTTTATCTTGCTTGTTCAACAAACAATGGATTTGATAGGCGGCGAGATCGGGCTGCATCGCGGGGGTGACGATGGGATAAACTTGTTGGCAAGACAAAGACAGGCTTGGCGCTAGTGTTTCGCTAAAAATCATTTGGGGATCAGTAGCCTGTGATTGTGGCTTTGCTTTAGGACTTAACAGGTTCTTTAACCAGTCGAGAATAGCCATATTTACCTCTCTGACATTCATAGGTTAAGGGAAGCCGCTGGTTGGTTAACTTGGATTTTCGACGCCACATTCTTCTTAACACATCCTTCCATGCTTCCCTCCATAATCATGGCCGCGGGAGCTTCCCAGCGTAACCAGCCCTTGGTACGTGGCGCATTGATATACCACAGGCCGTCGCGTTGCACTAAGGGGAAAATCTCCCGTGACGGCGCAAAGGGGCCGGGGTTTTGCTGGGCAATTTCGATACTGGTTTCTGTGACCTTGGCGATAATGGCGACATGGCCATAAGGGTTAAAAATCCATGGCGCGAATACCAGTAAGTCATCGGTCATCGGCTTGCTTTGGCTGCCATTGGTATATTGCCGCAGGGCGCGTTTTTCATTCCAGCTCGCATCAGGCAACAGGTCATTGAAGAAGTCTTTAGCGTGACCGAAACTGTCGGGCATTTTATGCTGATAACGCAGGTAAAAGTAACGTTTAACGAACTCTACACACTGGTATTTGATACCTAGGTTATAGCCGTCGAGGGAGAGGTTGCGCCCCTCGTTAGTGTTGACGCCGCCGTTATAAAAAATTTCGACGCCATTGAGCGAGTCGAGCACATCACCCACTTGGTAGTCGGTATTTAAGTTATAACGAGTCAGCCCGTAGTAGCCGAGATAACCAAGGCCGCAGACTAGGCTCACTGTGAGTAGCAATAAACGAAAACCCTTCAGCATCTTTAGTTCTACATTCTCAAAAGATAAATTGATTCAGCAGGATACAAAGTCGGATTGTATGCTGTTGTCGCTAAAAACGTCTAGGCGAACTGGCGGTTTGCTGGGAGCTTAATACTTTCGTTGGGCTATTGGTGGGGAGATCCTTAGCGGCGCAATAGTTAAGCACCGCTTAAGGAGGCATCGGCTATGACTATTTGTTGGAGGCGAGTTTGACTGGAACCACTTCAAACTCGGGCCTGTCTTTGGGCAAGTATGACTTCCACCACCCTTGATTGAGCGCAGGGCTGTGGGCTAACTCATTGAGGTTAATCCCTTGGCCAAACTCAGGGGTCAGCAGGGGTACGGCATAGGCCTTCGCTGCAGCGGCAATCCGCTCTAAGGGTTCATACCAACTGTGCAGCGCTAGGTCGAAACTGCTGTTGTGGATTGGGATAAGGTATTGACCTTGAAGATCTAAATGCGCTCGTAGCGATTGCTCAGGTTGCATATGGATATCGGCCCACATCTCATCGTAGGCGCCAGTTTCGACTAAGGTGAGGTCGAAGGGGCCAAGTTTATCGCCAATTTTTTTAAAGCCATTAAAATACCCTGAGTCGCCACTGAAAAAGATATTTAGTTCAGGGGAATGAATCGCCCAAGAAGCCCACAGGGTTTGATTCTTATCCCTAAGTCCACGGCCCGAAAAATGTTGCGCAGGGGTGGCGGTAAAGCGCACACCTTGGTGTTCGGTTGCTTGCCACCAGTTGAGGGCGACAATTTTTTCCTTAGGAATGCCCCAACCAATAAGATGCTTATCGACGCCCAGTGGCACAATAAACTTCTGAGTGCGCGCGGCGAGAGCTAACACGCTCTGCTTGTCTAAGTGGTCATAATGATCGTGGGACAAGATAATCCCAGCGAGCGCCGGAATGTTTTCGAGCTCAATCGGCAGAGTATGGAAACGTTTTGGACCAAACCATTGGCTGGGTGAGGCTCGCTTTGAAAACACAGGATCGGTCAACCAATACTGACCATTGAGCTGTAACAGCACGGTCGAGTGGCTGATTTTATACAGCATAGGAGTGTCATCAGCCGTTGCTGCCAGCTGCATTGGCTGAATCGGTAGCGGCTGGTTTGGGCTCTTATCGGGAATGCGTTCAGTGACATAACGCCATAAAATGGCTGGTAAATTACCGTCACCACTTTGAGTGTTTGGTGCTTCATTACGAAAGCGCTGACCCTCTGACGGGCTAATTTCAATGATATTGGGATCTAAGGTCATAATAACGCTCCCGAGTAGCAGTAGGGCCAAGGTGATTTTAAGTCGCATTGTAAGTTTGATAAAAGTAAACTACACAGTGTAGTTTACTCGCGGTTGTGCAAAAGTAAACTCAATAGTGTAAAATATCGGCAAATATTTTGATGGTGTACCGCAATGGTAGAAAAAGCAGTAAAACTGACACATTCCCAACAGAAGCGTTTGGCGATCCTCGACGCGTCACAGGAAGAATTTATGGTCAATGGTTTTGCCGGCGCCAGCATGGATAGAATTGCCCAGCGTGCCAATGTCTCCAAGCGTACCGTTTACAATCATTTCCCCAGCAAAGAAGTGTTATTCGAGGCGACAACAAGTGACCTGTGGGCGCGCACCAAGGAAGCGGCCACCTTGGCATTCAATCCCGAGCAGAGCCTTGAGTCTCAATTGCAACAGATTGCGCGCCGCTGCTGGGAGTTGTATCAGCAACCGGATTTCCTGCGCGTGGCAAGGGTAGTGATGGCCGAGTTTATTCGCTCACCGGTTCAAGCGACTGAAGCCATGGAACGATTAGCTAAGCAAGAAGGTGGATTAGAGGCGTGGCTTGCCGGAGCCGTGGCCCATAAGGCATTAAAAATCGATAATATCCCACTGGCAGCTACTCAATTTTGGGGCATGTTTAAGGCATTCGCCTTTTGGCCTAAGTTGTTCCATATGAAAAGCCATGAGGAGTACCAACAAGATATTATCGATGCCAATATTCGTATGTTTCTCGCCATGTACCGTGCGTAGATTTCGCTTGCTTCAATAAACAATACTTAAGTAAAAAGATCGGACAGGCATATCTTTTCTTCCTTAAAAACTCGGGTAATAACACTAGCGTCAAAGGAATACGCCATCTCCTCGGAGAGCGGCAGGGCATTGGTGTTTGTTGCGTAATCTAGGTATGGTTGTTCTCGTGCTGCTGATCCCTAGCGAAATAGAAAATGTCAGTATGATGTATGGAACATCATTGGCCATGCACTTCACGCCCTGGTCGATTAGCCTAAACTTGCCCTGATATTTGCAATAGTTATAAAGAGTTTGTTTTCAGCATCTTGAAACGCTTGAAATCCATAGCGTTCATAGAAGTGTTTGGCACCGTCTTTGGCATCAACGATAACAAAGGGGAACGCTACGCTGTCACTGGCAGCTAATAGTTTTCGGAGTGCATCAATAAGCAGCCACTCGCCAAAACCTTTTCCTTTATATCTGTCATCAACAGCTAAACGAGCAATAAGACCACCAGAGGTTGAAGATTGGTGTTTCTTCTGTAACTTCTCAGGCAATGCCTTCAAATCAATCGGGGTCATCGTTAGGGTGTAAAAGCCAATGATATGGGCGTTGTTATTATCATCTTCCAAAACGAAGGTTCTGGTGTTGTCTTTCTTGGCTTGCTGACTCGCCATGACTTTAAAGTAATTATTGAGGGCGTCGGTGCCACAATTGAAACGGTTCCTATCGTGCTTGTCTTTGTCGAGAAGTACCGTGTTCATTATTGGGTTTTACGCTCATAACGCTCTGATGCCAATTTGAGTTTGGTATTGACTACCGCTGGCTTATCGAGCGCTTCCATCAGCAATACCGCATCAGCTTGGTTTAGCTTTAGAGTTTGTTCACGCTCAATCACTTGTTTTGCTTTTTCGATTGCTGCATTCAAAACAAATGAGTTAATACTGGACATACCAGCGATAGCAGCAGCCTTTGTGAGTAAATCTTGAGTATCGACATCAACTCTTGCGGTGATGCGAGGCAAAGTCGTTGCCATATTTTTATCTCCTGTTGTGTCAAACCGTCACATGGGTATTATGGTGGCAAAGTGTTCAATGCGCAATCCTTGTGTCACTTTGGCACACTAACTAACCCAACCACTTAAAAGCTTTGTTTGACTAAGAAGCGCCATTCCCAGCTGTTGACTGAATCCCCTCCTGTGTAAGGTACTGAAAAATCGATATGGGCGACGTTGCCGTAACTGGAGCGGGAGGAATAAATTCGTGCGCCTATACCAATACTGGCAAGCGGGCCGCTGGCCTCGTTATTAGCCGCTAACGGGCCGCCTGAGGCTTGGCCTACATCTGCAAAAACCGCCCAGCCGAGTTCGGCTAATTGGTATAGGTTGATATTGGGATAATTACGGATTTCGGCGGTGAGTAACCATTGGTTATCGCCCTGTTGATATTCGTTGGGATAACCGCGTACCCCGGTTTCATCGCCCAGCCCTTTAGTGAGGTCGAGGTAAGTATTATTCGATACACTCGCCCACGCCTTGCCATAGGCTATCCATTTAGGATTGATTTGATAGAAGTACTCGGCCTGAACATTGGCTTGATAGGTATCTTTTTGAGTGGTGCCTAAGGTGCTGGTGGCACCCATTTCGAGCAACCATAAATGCTCATCAAATTTATAACCACGGGTAGTTTGCCATTTAAAGTGGTAACCCACGGGCTGATTGTCGCCGATATCATTGGTTTCGATACCGAGTTGAATATAGTGGTGCCAACCTAAGTTAAAGTCTTCGTTATTACGAATAAGATGCACATTATTGAGTACCTGAAAGTCATCCTGAATAAATTCATAGGCGACCCACGGATACATAAAGTCCCTACCCTGCGGTAGCTCTGATGTGGGGTAAACATCAGAATTGGCAAACTCGTGCTTGTCTTGGGTAAAGCCAGCAATAAAGCGAGACAGATTGTCGTTGCTTCTGTTGAGTAACCAGCCATATTGCAAATTGAGATAATCAACAGTGTGGGCAAACTCGTTCACCTCTTGGCCGTTCTGCCGCAAGATATCGGTACGGCTATCATCCAAAAACTCTGCCGAATACATGGTCTCTGTATTCAATGAATAGAATGGCTTACTCACATATACATGCTTTGCTTGGCCGTCGCTATTATCGTAAAACTCGGCGGCGACAATGCCGTGATCGATAATGCTGAGGGGAGCCTCGAAGGCAAATTTATAACCAGTACGGGATTCATTTGACTGATACTTTAAGCGGGTACGGATACCTGTACCTAAAAGGTTATCTTCTTTCACGCCAAAGGAATAACGAGTGTCACCGCCAGAACTACTAAAACTCGCCGTTGGGAGTAGCGACCAATTATCCCAAGTCTCAATAACGACTGACTCGTCATCGGGATTGGCATCTGCATCGGGATCCTTCTCACTCACATAAATTTTAGCATCACGAATATAAGGTTCGGCGCGCAGCAGACGTTGGGATTCATCGAGATCTTTTTGGGTGACAGTATCGTTTTCACTAAAGGTCAGTTTGTCGCGAACCACATATTCCTTAGTATTGATATGCAGATAGTTTGCCCAGCGGTGGATAAAAAACGCATCAGGATCGGACTCATCGAAGATAGGGTTACTGACAACCACAATCTTACTAACCTTTTTCGGGGTCTCAGCGGTTGCCGTTTTGGGCACGGCCTCATCCGCTCTGGCTAGGTTGACTAGACCACAGAGGCAACAAGGTAGAATCGATGCATACAGGGTAAACTTCTGCATAAAACCACTCCCGTAAACTGGATGGCGACAGCTTAAGATTCTGCTGTGCTTCACAATTTAATAACACACGGGAAGTGGCGATTAGTCAAGGAAACATTTTAATAAGATTATGATTTTACTTAAGGTTAATTTAAGAATCGGGCTGGAGTTGGCGCCAGCCCTGAGAGAGGGGATGTTATAGCGTACGTCTTGGTGGTACCACGACGTTGGCAAAAATCAGTCCGGCGATAAGCGACATAAAGATCAAAAAGATCTGCGATCCAATATGGGATTGGTTAAGCATAGTTTCGCCGGAGATCAGCGCGTTCAGCCCTATGTAGGTTTTACTGCCGGGCACTAAAATCACAATACCTTGCAGCAGTGCAATTGAGGCGGGCGCCTTCATCCAACGGGCGAAGAGATTGGAATACACTCCTACCGCCAAGGCGCCGAAGAAGATCCCCACAGAATCCCCAAAAAAGTGCCCGCCTAACATGGCGGAGAAGAATGCCACTATCCCCGCTAGTACGCCCCAAGGTGAATCTTGCATCCGCGCCTTAAAGATAAACACCAGTGCCATCGAGAGAATCGGTACCGCCGACCAAATCGCCCAGCGTGGTAAGCCCTCAGGCTCTATATGAATGGCTTCACCGAAGAAGGCTTTACCTATTGCCATCCCCAGCACAGCACCAAAATACAACTTAAACAACAACATACTGGCATCCATAATCCGCGCTGTGCCCGAGATCAGGTCGCGTGCCGCCAGTTCCGCCAACCCTAAGGTTAGGGCTAAGCCGGGAATAAAGATGATGATGGAGGAGAGGATCACCACCGGAATATTAATATTGGGGTCGATGCGGGCAATGGCGCAGGCGGCAATCGCGCAGACGATAGTTGCAAAGGGCTCTAACACTTCTGCCATGCGCGTCGAGCGCTCGGCGCGGTACACAAAGCCATAGACCAGCAAGCCTAACAAGCCCGACCAAAAGACATCATTCCACCCTGTGCCCATCAACATGGCAAAGGCGGCCGCCGAGGTGCCAAAGGAGAAACAGGTTAATGCTGGGCCGTAGGGGTTGGGTTTGTTGGCGATTTCCTCTAGCCTGTCTAAGGCTTCGGTGAGTGTGCGTTTGCCCGAGGTGAGCTCATCCACTAGTTCATCGGTGCGAGCGAGGGAGCCTAAATCCAATTCGCCAGGTTTAACCCGCGCAACATGGTTATATTCTTGATCGGTATCGTGTTGTAATACGAAGGTCATGGAGGTCGGCGAGATTAAAAAATAACCTTCGATTCCGAGCGTCCGTGAGACGGTTTGCAAATGGGTTTCAAGACGGTAAGCGGGAGTGCCGAACTTATGTAAAGCCTTGCCTAGCTTAATGATAAATTTACGCTTTTCGAGAAACTGTTCGTTATCCAATCGGGCTATTCACTGTATAAAAAGTTGTAAGAGATCACGCGCGCATATTAACCTATCTTGTCGCTAAAAGGTTAATGGCTTTTAAGCTTAATACAAATAAATTGCTGAATTTTTGCGGCAAATGCCGCGGTTATGTTAATCAAAAAGGGAATCGCTATGCCGTTGATGGTAACAGGGTTTTACGCCAGCTTGACTGGGTTGTTGATAATAGCGCTGGCTTATCGAGTGGTGAAATTAAGACGAAGCCAAAAAATCGGGATTGGCGATGGCGGTAACAATGCCTTGGCGCTGGCTGGCAGGGTGCATGCGAATCTGATTGAGAATGCGCCCATCGTATTGATTTTAATGTTGGTGGCCGAGGCGGGTGGTTTGGCGCATTTCTATTTGCATTGTTTTGGTACTGTGTGGATTGTGGCACGCTTGCTCCATGCAATAGGGTTAACTCAGGGGAAAGGCGGTTATCATTTGGGCCGTTTTTGGGGCGTGTTGCTCACATGGTTAGTGACTATCAGCCTAGCCTTGGTCAACTTAGTGCATTTTGCCCAAAGTTTATAACCACTGAGATAGGGTAATGGCCGTCTAAGCCATATCCCTAGCCACTTTAGGGGTATTGAGTACATTGGTGCAAATACCCCTAAAAACACCTCGGCTGCTGTTTTTTTAATCGCACTTATCCCTGTTTGCCTGCTATACTCCGCGTCCCTAAATCGGTGCGGCCCGTTTTTGCCTGCACCTTTGTTTGACATTACGCTTTTGGGTCAAAATCGATGCAAGTTGAATCCACACTGTTTAGCCATCCCAAGTATTGGGCCGAGTGCTTTGGCACTGCGCCTTTTTTACCTATGTCTCGCAAGGAGATGGAGAAATTAGGCTGGGACAGCTGTGACATTATTATTGTCACTGGTGACGCCTATGTGGATCACCCAAGCTTTGGCATGGCGGTCATTGGCCGGATGTTAGAAGCCCAAGGCTACCGCGTCGGGATTATTTCTCAGCCCGATTGGTCTAGCAAAGATGCCTTTATGCAGCTTGGTCGCCCGAATCTATTTTTTGGTGTCACCGCCGGCAACATGGATTCGATGATCAACCGTTACACCGCTGATCGCCGTATTCGTAGCGATGATGCCTATACTCCCGGCGATGTGGGCGGTAAGCGACCCGACCGCGCCGTGACCGTTTATACCCAACGTTGTAAAGAAGCCTTTAAAGATGTGCCAGTGATCATTGGCGGCATCGAGGCGAGTCTGCGACGTATCGCCCACTACGATTATTGGTCGGACAAAGTTCGTCGCAGCGTGATTTTCGATGCCAAGGCCGACATCTTGATGTACGGCAACGCCGAGCGTCCGCTGGCTGAAGTGGCGCGTCGTTTAGCGGCGGGTGAAGCCATTGGGGATATTCAGGATGTGCGCGGCACAGCGGTTATCCGTAAAGAGCCTATGCCAGAGTGGCGAGGTATGGATTCTCGTAAGATCGACCAGCTGCATAAGATCGATCCTATCCCGAACCCCTATGGCGCCGACGATGTGGGCTGCGCCAATTTATCAGGCCCATCGGATGTTAAAATTTTCGATAACGATGCGCCAAAGCCTATCAGTGTGCAGCCGCCACGCCCTAAGCCTTGGGATAAAACCTATGTGCTGTTGCCTGCCTTTGAAAAGGTCTCTGAGGACAAATATTTATACGCCCATGCCTCGCGGATTTTGCACCAAGAGCAAAACCCGGGGTGCGCGCGAGCGCTGTTCCAGCCCCACGGTGACCGTGGCGTGTGGGTGAACCCACCTGCTTGGCCGCTCAATACCGACGAGATGGATGCCGTGTTCGATTTACCCTATAAAAGGGTGCCGCATCCTGCCTACGGTAAGGAAAAAATCCCCGCCTATGACATGATCAAAACATCGATCAACATCATGCGCGGTTGCTTTGGCGGCTGTTCATTCTGCTCGATTACCGAGCATGAAGGCCGAATTATCCAGAGCCGTTCACAAGAATCAATTATCAAAGAAATCAAAGATATTCAGGATAAGGTGCCCGGTTTTACTGGGGTGATTTCCGACTTAGGTGGCCCCACCGCTAACATGTATCGCCTCGGCTGTACCAGTGAGAAAGCGGAGAAAACCTGTCGCCGTTTATCCTGTGTCTATCCATCGATTTGCGGCCATTTAGGCACAGACCATAAACATACTATCGACTTGTACCGCGCGGCTCGTGCTGTGCCCGGCATTAAGAAAATCTTGATTGCTTCGGGTGTGCGTTACGACTTAGCGATTGAAGATCCTGCCTATGTCAAAGAGTTGGTCCAGCACCATGTGGGCGGCTATTTGAAAATCGCCCCTGAGCATACCGAAGAAGGGCCGCTCAGCAAGATGATGAAACCCGGCATGGGCGCCTATGAAAAGTTTAAAGAGCTGTTTGATAAGTTTTCTAAGGAAGCGGGTAAAGAGCAGTTCCTGATCCCTTATTTTATTTCGGCGCATCCGGGCACGACCGACGAGGATATGTTAAACCTCGCGCTCTGGCTGAAGGAGCGTAAGTTTAAGCTCGACCAAGTACAAAACTTCTATCCATCGCCAATGGCAAACGCGACGACCATTTATCACACTGAGTTGAACTCGTTGAAAAACGTCAAGCACAGCAGTGAAGTGGTGCCAGTGCCGAAGAAAGGCCGCCAACGCCGCCTACATAAGGCGCTGCTGCGTTACCATGATCCAGCAGGTTGGCCGATTATCCGTGAAGGCTTGATTGCCATGGGACGTGAAGATTTGATTGGTAACAGTCCGAATCATCTCGTTCCACCAGAAGGGCGCAACGAACGAGGCCCGAAATGGATGAAGGATGCTAACCAAGGGCAAAAAGCCCTGACACGCTTCTCGGGTAATCAGTTTGATGAGCGTAAAGGCAAAGGCGATGCCAAGGGCAAACCGAGCGCAAGCAAGCCTAAAGGACCCAAGTCTGGTGCGAATGCAGCGCAAAATCAGCAGCCTAAGAGCAGCCGTCCGGGGGCTAAGGCACCTTTTGGTCAGTCTGGCTTTAAGGGAAAATCTGAGC
Source organism: Shewanella decolorationis (assembly GCF_004354305.1). Taxonomy (NCBI): domain Bacteria; kingdom Pseudomonadati; phylum Pseudomonadota; class Gammaproteobacteria; order Alteromonadales; family Shewanellaceae; genus Shewanella; species Shewanella decolorationis. The sequence goes on from NZ_CP037898.1 coordinate 1,738,564, forward strand.
AGGGTAAAGCTGGGCACCAAGGCCGCGGAAACAAAGCCTCTTCAGGCCGTCAGCACGCTAAGTAACGGCGAAAAAAAGCCACTCCAGTAAACCTATTTGGAGTGGCGCAGAGATGATGGTAAACCAGCGGTACCATCCAATGAGTGTGTGGCGAGCGTTTGTAGACGGAACGTGCGCCGCACCTCAGTCTCAAATGGGCCCACGGATATGAGGAACGTGAGCCACTATCCCTCAATGTACGGGAGAGCCTGATGAAGACTTTCCATTCCTAAAAGAAGTAGTTAATCCCTACCGCAAAGCCATTATCTTCTTGCGCTTCGAGTGCTGGATCATCCATGTCACTGAAATCTAACTTCATTTCGGCAAACATCACAGTGTCGTTACTGTAACGGTAGTGCAGGCCAAGCATGGCGAATTGGCGGGTCCATTTGCCTTGGATGGGCGTGCTCGCATCTGTATCTAAGTCCAAATAGCTGAGGACAATCATGGGCACAAAGCCATTATCGAATTGGTAGGCCGTCATCAACTCGGCACCAGTGGCATCGTAGAGGTCGCCGCCGACCAGCTCATTGTTCTTACTCTGATGGGCGTTAAAGCCGACGTAGAGACCACTGGCTTCGCGGTTATCGGCATAGTGGTAATAGTCACCATACATGGCGCCGATACCGACGATTTCGTTGGTTTCATCGACTTGCGTATTACCTAGGTGGCCTTCAAAGTCGCCACGGTTAAAGCCAGCGAGCAGTTTAAATTTGTCGGTGAGTGAGTAGGTCAGGCTGGCACCGTAACTGCTGTCGAAATCGAGTTCAGAGTTAGCCATCTCGCTGCCGTCATCGTTTTTCAAGGTGACATCACCATTGGTTTTGGCGGCGTATTGCAGGGCAATTTGCACTGGGCCAAAATTATTGCGGTAAATAAAGGCGGAGTCGGCGCGGCCTGTTCCGGTTAAACCGCCATCGCTAAAGGCGTAGGCGCCGACACTATATCCGGCGAAGACGTTCGGTAAATCCGTGGTGCCTGCGACATCGTAGTAAGCGCCCCATTGTTTACCAAAGCTGAGGCTACCCCATTTATCGTGGGACATACCGACATAACCTAAACGGTTGTAGAGGAAGTCTTCGGTTTTTTCGGCGGCCAGTTTGCCACCTTGCATCACTAAACTGTCATCGCTGGACACCATGTTGATGCCCCATTCCGTGGTGGCAAAGGCGGTCCAGCCATTTCTCTCGCTGCGTTCAAAGCTAAATCGTACTCGGGAGGAGTCATCAATTACTGAGGTATCGTGGCTGTCGTTAAGTGCCGCGAAGCCTAACCAACCACTTAAATCTAATGAGTTTTTTTGATCGTTATAGAGTTCAACCGCTTGGCTGCTGGTGGCGGCCAACAGCATAGGTAGCATTAACGCGATCCATGTTTTTTTCATAGTTCCACCGAAATTAGGCAAGTTTTGTCTGGGGACCTTAGGCACTGTGGCTTAAGGTCCCTGAAGACGGATTGGTTTTATGTTTCTTATCTAGTAATGGGTGAGAATTGCAGGGGAGACGTGCTCACGCTGCTTTGATCTCAGCTGTTGGTGTTTTATTGGAAATCACCCCGTAGATGGTCCAACCGAAGAAGGTCGCGATAGCGCCTAACATCACGGCGGTTTCACCAGAGCTATAGAGGGCGTAGAAGCTATACAGGGCGCCGATAATCGCAATCACGTTGGCGACACGGGCCTTGTTCGCTGGTACTTTGAGTTGTTTTTGCATCACGCCTAGGGCTGCCATCGACAGGATGTAAGGCACAATGTTAGTCACTACGGCGAGGTTCACTAGGGCTTCAAACTGTTTGCTCAGTGATGGACTGATGGTCATCAAAGACAGCAAGGTTTGAATCGAAACGATGATAGTCATACCCCAAATTGGAGCATCGGCTTTACTGACCTTAGAGAACACTTTAGGGAAGAAACCTTCATCGGCAGAGGCTTTAAACACTTGCGCGATAGTGAACTGCCAACCCAGCAGTGAGCCGGTACAGGAGATAATGGCGCAGGCCATGACGATTTTACCGACCACAGGGCTAAACATTTGCGCAAAGGCTAAACCGAATGGGGCGTTTGAGCTGGCAAGCTCGGCGTTGGGTACAATACCGGCAATCACGTTGGTTGAAACAATATAGATAAGTGCTGCACCTAAGGTTCCGCCCATTACGGCGATAGGTACGTTTTTCTCTGGATTATCAACAGCCTCTGAGTTAGCGCAAGCCGATTCTAAGCCAAGGAATGCCCATAAAGTCATCGCGATTGAACCGCCTAAGGCTTTGAAGAAAGGCATATCATGTGGGTTCCAAGCGCCTTTGTAGAGGTCGATGTCGAACCAGAACCAACCGATTAATGACACACCAATTACAGGCAGAATAATCCCCCACACGGTCACACTACTCACGCGACCCGTAATGCGGGCGCCACCAAAGTTAGCCACTGTTGCTAACCAAAGCACGCCAATGGTGGCAAGACAGATAGCCATTGGGCTTAAGTTCACTTCGAGCAGTACCGCGGCATAGCCCACGGCGGAGATAGCGATGGCGACGTTGGCGATAAGTAGCGAAACCGCATAGGTGTAGTTCGCCATAAAGTTACCGCTGCGGCCAAAGGCATATTCGGCGTAACCGCCCATACCACCGGATTTTTTACTGAACATACCGCACTTAGCAAAAGCAAAGGCCAGCGCGGTTGAGCCAGCAGCGGTAACAAGCCAAGAAAGCACAGAGATAGTACCGACTTGCGCTAATTGGGTGGGCAACATAATAATACCTGAGCCCATCATATTGACTATGGTAATAATCGTTAATTGGATAACGCCAATTTTATTTGCTGATTTACTCATAATAATGACCTAATAATATAATTCATTATAGAAGGTTGAAATTGACTGCAGAGCGGGGTTAATTAACTCTGCAGTCTGATTTCAATTATTTATTTAATACATAACCTAGGGCTTGGATTTTTCCTTCAGGGGTGCTTTCGAGGTAAACACCTTGTAATTCAGGGGAGAATCCGGGTAATAAGTTGATGCCTTCTTCAAGGGCAAGGAAATAACGCTGTACTGCGCCACCCCATATTTCACCTGGCACCATACATAACACCCCTGGTGGATATGGCAGTGCGCCCTCTGCGGCAATTCGACCTTCGATTTGCGACAGTGGCACTAATTCGACATTGCCACGAATAAATTCAAGATTGGCCTCCTGCGGGTCCATCACCTTGGTTGGGAAATGCGCCTGACGGAACATTTCTTTTTGCAGTTGTTTTACGTCATGGCTGACATAAAGGTTGTGCATTTCTTGGCAGAGTTGACGAATGGTATAGTCTTTATAACGGGCTTTATTGGCGTTATAGACGGTAGGCAATACTTCCGATAATGGCGCATCTTCGTCGACTAATTTCTCGAAGCGAGATATTTGCGACACTAAGTGCTGCATCTTTGCCATATCTTCCGCAGGCGTCATCAGGAATAAAATCGAATTTAAGTCGCACTTCTCGGGAATAATATTATTTTCACGTAAGAAGTTAGCCAAAATAGTCGCTGGAATACCAAACTCAGTATATTTACCGGTTTCGGCATCGATACCAGGCGTGGTTAATAGGAACTTACAAGGGTCAACGAAATATTGGCCTTTTTCGTAACCGTCGAAGGAGTGCCATTTTTGTCCTGGCTCAAACTCGAAGAAACGTAAATCATCGGCCATTTGTTCAGTTTGATAATCCTGCCATGGGCGTCCTTCGATCATGCTTGGGATAAATGGCTTGATATATTTACATTTTTTCAGCAGTAACTTGCGAGCTTCAATGCCGGCTTTGACCGCTTCACGCCACAGATAACGGCCGCTGGCGCCTTCGTGCATCTTAGCGTTCACATCCAATGCGGCAAACAGCGGATAGAAGGGGCTGGTAGAGGCATGCATCATAAAGGCGTTGTTGAAGCGTTTATGGTTGCAATATCTGGCTTGGCCTTTGATATGTGAGTCTTTTTTGTGAATTTGCGAGGTTTGTGAGAAGCCTGCCTGCTGTTTATGCACTGACTGAGTCACGATAATACCGGGATCTTCAGGTGTCAGTTCGAGCAGCAGAGGCGAGCAGTCATTCATCATAGGAATAAACTGCTCATAACCAACCCAAGCTGAGTCAAACAGGATGTAATCACATAGATGACCAATACGATCAACGACTTGGCGAGCGTTGTAGATAGTGCCGTCGTAGGTGCCCAGCTGGATAATCGCTAAACGGAATGGACGTTGTTCATCGGCACGCTCAGGTGCAACGGCGCGGATTTGTTCCCTTAAATAAGACTCCTGGAAGCAGTGGGCGTCGATACCGCCAATAAAGCCGAAGGGGTTACGGGCGGTTTCTAAATAAATCGGTGTTGCACCGGCTTGAATTAACGCGCCATGGTGGTTGGATTTATGGTTGTTACGGTCGAATAATACTAGGTCGCCCTTAGCCAGCAGTGCGTTGGTCGCCACTTTGTTTGAAGAAGAAGTGCCGTTGAGCACAAAGTAGGTTTTATCGGCGTTAAAGACCTTGGCCGCGTATTTTTGTGCATCCAGCGGCGCACCTTCGTGGATTAATAGATCGCCGAGTTTAACGTCGGCATTACACATATCTGAGCGGAAAATGGTTTCGCCAAAGAAATCGAAAAATTGGCGACCCACAGGATGTTTACGGAAGAATTGACCGCCCTGATGGCCTGGGCAGGCGAAGGTGGAGTTGCCCATTTCCACGTATTTTTTCAGTGTGCCAAAGAAAGGCGGTAATAGGGCTTGCTCATATTTTTGGACGGCGGTTTCGACCTGTTTGCCATAGAAATCGGTATTGCTACCGCAGAGTTCAAATACTCCGGTAATAGAAGAGCAAATATCATCTGGGAAGGTTTCTTCACAACAAACTGATACGAAAATAGGCAGTTTTAATCCGGTATTTTTAATTTTTTCAACAATACCATTTTTAACATCATCAACAGAGACTACAGCCGCGCCCACATCGCAAAAATCTGTGGTTAATACATTTACGACTTCTCTGTCTATTTCAAAACATGATCTAACAGATAAGCTGGCGGCAACTTTTAATGATTTCATCGTTAATTTCCCTTTTACTTTAAAAAGTTTTGGATACAACTTGGCCTATACCTAATTAAAAAATATTAATGGCATTAAATTAGATATGGCTATTCCGTGTGCAGATATGATGAGGCTATAAGTCGTCCAAGAATAAAATAGATAGATTTATTCCGAGAGAATTATTTGGCCGCAGCTTGGCTGCACTGACTAAAGAATGCTTTGATTTAGATGCGAGATAATAAACCTGCAAAAACAGTACGATAAGTGTATGCGCTTACAAGGGCAATACCACTTTAGACCTGTTAATTGGCCTACTACCTACGCGAAGATTAGCGAAGGAAGATGTATGAATGGTCGAAATAGTCGCGTTGGCTAGGCATCATGATATGTCTGGTGCGCCGGATATGTGCCATGATTTTTGATTTCCTCTTCATATACAACTCCATTATGAGATTAGAGAAAATGATTGATACGTTTTATTACGGTATGGAGTTTATCTATGTGTTATCAATAAAAATATGATCCGTGTCTTATTTTTAATTAACTGTAATTATTTATTTCACTATTTTCTATCTATTTAAATACAGTCAATCATCCTTAAGTATCATTATCTAAATAACGAAAGTAAATATTGTCAGTTTATTTTTAAAATTAAAAAATGCATAAATTTATAAATAATAAATATCTAATTCCGCTCTAGTCGCTGTATTTATATGTTTGGCAATTTATAAGGCATGCTATGTTTGAATAAAAATGCAGTTAATGTCTTTACAAAATCACTTAGGTGCTTAAAGATGACAAAAAGTCGACACTTTTTCTCAATTTTGAGCATTTAGGGAAGAAACTTGGCGTTTTGAGGCAGGTTTATGACCTGGAGCTGACGTAAATTAGCGGTGTTACGTATCTATAGGAGACAGTGATGAAGCATTTACATAAGTGGATAGTAGGAGTTGGATTATTAACGGCGGTATTTAGTTCGGCGCAGGCCATGACCTTATCGAGTAAAGATATTGGCGAAGGTCAGCAATTATCGAATCAATTTGTGTTTAATGGATTTGGCTGTAATGGTGAGAATCTTTCTCCCGAACTCACTTGGAGCGATGCGCCAAAAGGCACAAAAGCCTATGCGGTGACGGCTTATGATCCCGATGCGCCCACAGGCAGTGGTTGGTGGCACTGGGCCGTTTACAATATTAACGGCGATCAACAACAGCTAGCCCAAGGTGCGGGGTCTAAAGCCAACGCCTTACCTAAAGGGGCGATTGCGCTGAAGAATGACTTTGGCACCACCGACTTTGGTGGCGCTTGCCCGCCGCAGGGGCATGGCATGCACAGATATATATTTACTGTGTGGGCGCTACCTTCACCATTAGAGTTACCAAAAGAGGCTTCTCCCGCGCTGCTAGGCTTTATGCTTAATGCACAGGCCTTAGCTAGCGCTAAGCTGACCGCTGTATATCAGCGTTAATAGTGCAGGGCTGATGCATGATCCGCATGTTTGAATACGACTCTAAACTGGCGCAGTCACTTTCGCAGGTGCCAGTGCATCAGCCCTCGATTATCCGTGTAATCCAAGGGGAAAAGTCGTTGCTTTGGCAAGATGATACCCTCGCCGTGAATGCCGACCAGCTATTACTGTTACCCGCCGGAAGCCATATCAGCTTCGTCAATCGGCCGATGAGTGGACGCTACCGAGCGGTGCAACTCCTCTTGCCCTATGAGTTGCCCTCGGGCGTTATGCTGGCGGCGACCGACAGGCAGATACCTAAACCCACGCAAACAATTTCACGCTCGGTCGATTTTGCCTGGAATGCGTTATTGCACAGCCTGACTTTGGCACTACCCACGTCGGTACAGATGCATTATTTAGCTGCCTTGCTGCTCAGTCTGCCGCAGCAAGCGAGCGTCAATTGGCTCTACAGTCATAAACCTGCGAATGTGAGTCAAGCGGTGCTGGGCTTATTGGGACAACATCCTTCAGCCCCATGGCAACAAGAGGATGTCGCCGACAAGTTGCATATGAGCAGTGCCAGTTTAAGACGTAAATTGGCGCAGGAAGACACTAGCTTTAGGCAATTGCTCGCCGAAGTGCGTTTGTGTCAGGGCTTAACCCTGTTGCAAAACTCTACGGATTCCGTGCTGCAAATTGCCTTGGCCTGCGGCTATTTATCGGCAGAAAAATTCTCGGCGCGCTTTAAACAGGCTTTTGGCCTGACACCCGCCGCGTATCGCCGTACACTGTGAGCTACGTTGATCGTCATTACAAGGAGTCGACATGGCAGAAGAACAATTCACTGAAACTGGTTTTTGGAACAAAATCAAACTGTTTGGTCGCCAAGCCGGGCGTGAGGTGGTTGAGCGTGCCCTGTGGCTTTATTATGCGGCGCAAAAGCCCAATACGCCTAAGTGGGCCAAGACAGTGATTTTTGGGGCCTTGGCTTACTTTATCTCGCCCTTGGATGCGATCCCGGATTTGACACCTTTAGTAGGTTTTACCGATGACTTGGGGGCCTTAGCGGCCGCACTCACAATGGTTATGCTCTATATTGATGATGAGGTTAAATCCCAAGCAGCGGATAAGTTGGCGCTGTGGTTTGGTGATGAGCCCGCTGAGCCTAAGCCTTAGTCGCGAAAATAGCGGCAACTTAGTAGGCTAAAAATATGATTTTATTAGTGGTTAATGAATAGGCTTTCCCTTAGTTTTTTAAGACTAAAAATATTTTTTTTGAAACGTTTCACTATTGGTTCATTGCGCTATATGCTAGCGCTGTTTTGTGAACCCATTGTGTGTGTTTAGGCAAAGAAATGAAAAATATTATGGCGGTGATCCTGTGGTTTTTAGGAGTCTCTGCCGCCCCCCCCGTGTTCGCCGATAAGGCCTCGCCAGAACAACTCGCCCGCCTGTACCTCGATTTTATGGCTCAGACCAGTCGCCAGAGTGAAGCCCTGTGGCCAGGATTTCGTCTCGACGATAAAGTGCACCTCTTCAGCTATGCAGGCAATGTGTGGTTGCGCCAACCCGGCGGTGAAATTATCCAAGACAACAGCGTGTTAGAGTCGGTTAACTTGCACTCTGGGCTGTCGATTAACTTTGGTTTCCCGCAATATCAAGGGCAAGCGGGTGTGCTTATCCAGCTTGAGTCGCCGACGATTCAATTCGACAGCACGACTAAAACCGCCGATTTACCTTTTGTGATTTGGGCGGGCAACAGTGTGCACGAGGCGTTTCATTTTTATGCCCAGTCCGAGTGGCGGGTGTTAGAGGATGCGCGTCGATATGAAGGCGAGGTTTATCCGCTAAACCTCGATGCCCGCTATTATCGTTTACAACTGTTTAATGCCTTGATGTCGGCCTTAAAACAACCCGAGCAGCAGGCGTTGTATTTGGGCCATGCCGCATACTGGCTACAAGTGTGGCGGCAAGCGGCTCCCAATGAAGATAGAGTCAGTTATGTAAATGACTTAATTGAAGGCAGCGCGCGTTATGTCGAGTTAATTGCTGGTGCGCGCTTCTTAAGTCAAAACCAGTCCTACCTCGGCTATCAGCAAATCCTGTTGCAATATGTGCAGGATTATTATCAACAGCAGCAAATGCTTGGCGGCTGGACAGCCGAGGCCGAGAATATCGGCGCACTGGCTGGCATATTGCTCGATAGCACTCAAGATGCCTATGTGTGGAAAGAGTCGGTGATGTCGGGCATGTTGCCCGTGGATTTACTGCTGAGCCGAATCAAGCCGATTGCGCCTCCTGTTGGGCAGAATATGACGCAGAAGAAACGGCTGCAGGATATGCTGGCCTACTATCCGGCGACGGAGCAAAAACTGACCCAGTTACTTAAGGATGTGCAGGACCCGAAAGTGCCGTTATTGGTGATGCCGAGTGTGAGCGATAGCAGCAGTTTTATCGATGTGGGTGAGGTGCGCTCCGGGTTTTATGTGGTGCCCTATCAAGAAGAAATGACCCAAGCCTATTTAGGTATGAGTTCACAATTCAGTAACTTAAATGTGAGTGGCAGCCCTTTGTTGGATGTGCCCTTACAGAATTATTGTGAGGGCATTGAGGCCGCAACTCTGTTACCTTTGGGGTTCACCTTTCAGCGCGAAGGTCAGTATTTGGTGTTCAATGAGCCGGAAATCCATGGCACCATCCGGGTTTCTGCAAGTGTTGTTGAGGGAAGAACCCTCTACTGTGCGATGAATTAATATGAGAAAAAATCAGCTCGAATTTACCTACATGCGCGGCATCGCGATTATTTTCATCGTGCTTGGGCATAGCATTTATAACTCTGGGGAAGGGTTTCCGTTATTGCTGGAAAATTTACTCAGGGGAGGCACGGCGTTGTTCGTGTTTATCTCTGGTTATTTTTTTCATCGGATTTTTTATAAGGATTTCGATTACGGTAAGTTTATGAAGAATAAAGTGCAAAATGTGCTTTATCCCTTCTTAGTGGTTTCCGCTGTTGGCTTATTCTGCTTAAGTTTACGCTGGATTTTTATGGAGCATCAGCCACTTGAACAGTTGTTGCTCAGTATTTTTTATACCGTACGAAATGGCTACATCTTGTATCCGCACTGGTATATCCCGTTTATCATGGCGGTGTTTTTATTCTCGCCAGTGTTTTTGTGGTTTATCCGCTGCTCGCAGCAAATGCGTTGGACCCTATTCGTGCTGAGTTGTGTGGTGGCGATTCTGCTCCACCGTCCCATAGGTAACGTCAACTTTATCCACTCAGTGGTGTATTTTATGCCTTTCTATTTGATTGGTATTTTATATTCCCAAGATGAACATATTGTGACGCGCTATGGCTCGATTTTGAGTGCATTAGCAGGGATTTTCCTTGTTGTGAGTTTGGTTGAACAGAGTTACATAGTGCAGCACATTGGTAACTACCATAAGGCGCCGTTTGAATATAACGGCATCGACTGGCAGTTTATCCAAAAGCTAAGTCTGTGTGTGTTAGTGCTTAACTTTTGTGATTGGTTGTCGAAACGCAGTCGCATCCCTTGGTTAGTCGAAACCGCCGAGATGAGCTTTGCGATTTTCTTTATCCATCCGTTGTTTGATATGTTGTTTAATACCACTGCAACGATATTCCGTTTCCGTTTCCCGCCTGGGTCTGCTGTCACCAGTATCCTGTTTTCGGCGGCGATTTTTACCTTCCTGATGGTGGGCAGTATTGTCACGGCACGCTTTATCAAAAAACGCTTAGGCAACCGTTCTCGCCTGTATATCGGTTGGTAACACCTTTAAGCTAAACAGGGGAATTAAGTTTAAATTTATTCCCCTGTGTTAGCGTGTTTTTCATCGAATTTTCCATGGAAAACATAATGAAAACTATCACCCTAACACGCCTTGGAATCGTCGGCCTTATGATGGCGACGCCTGTATTTGCCCATGCGGCGACCGAACCTGCACTTGCCATGGCGCAAGAGACTTTCTTCAATCAATTAGCATCCCATTGCGGTAAAGCCTTTGCGGGTAAAGTAGTGTCAACGGACAGTGCCGATGCGGCTTTTCGTGATAAAGCGCTGGTGATGCATGTGCGCGAATGCAGTGACACTGAGCTGAAAATTCCGTTCCATGTCGGTGATGACCACTCTCGTACTTGGGTGATCACGAAAACGACTCAAGGTTTAAGGTTAAAGCATGATCACCGCCATCAAGACGGGACGGAAGATAAAGTGACTATGTATGGCGGCGATACGGCGAGTGTCGGCAGCAGCCAAAAGCAGTCATTCCCCATCGATCAGGCATCGATTGATAACTTTATGCAGAACGGCCTGACCAAGTCAGTCACCAATGTGTGGCATATGGAGGTTACCCCAAGTACCTTCAGCTACCTTTTAACTCGCGAGAATCGTCATTTCCAAGTGGATTTTGATTTGAGCCAACCGCAACCTTTGCCGCCAGCCCCTTGGGGACATGAGTAAGCGCAATCGAGGATAAAAGAAAACCTCCTAGCCCTGTGGGATAGGAGGTTTTTATGGGGACGACACGACTAAAGCTTAGTTGCCTCTAGGCTCGAAGGTAAAGGATTGCCCTGCTAGTGCTGCTTCAAACATTAATCCGCCCTTGGCAACGGTAAATACCGCCATGCCATTGATATAGGCTGCGGTAGCCGATTGATTGCCACCCGCTTGGCCTGCACCTGCTGAGTTGCCTGTAGTGCCCGCTTTGGCATTGGCGCCCATATTAATGGCAACGGCCGAGGCCTGGGCATCGAACTCAAAACTGCCGCTGGTGAACTCATTATAGGATTTCGCATCCTTAAAGAAGATGATTTCGCTATAGGCTTGTCCGCCTAGCTGAAAACCGATAGAAAGTTGGGTCAGGCTAGAGTCTCCCATATATTGCCCCGCTTGAAAGACGCGACCTTTGCCGTAAGCTGCGCCAATACCAATTCCGCCTTTACCTACAGTGGGGAAGAGGGCATAGCCATAGGCGGTATCAAAAAATTTGCGGGTTTCCTTTGCTTGGTGAAAATTCTTTAAGGCTTCTGTGTAGCTATCATCAGCTGTTGCTACGGGAGCCATAAAGCTGGCAATAAGGCAAGTTGATGCGGCGATAAGGGATAAAAATGATTTCATGGCGTTCTTCCTTTGTTCTTCGGTTCCATCAGACTACCCTTTGTTTTAACAAATGACAGCCTAAAGCTGAGTTTGTGTCAGCTCGGGTTCAGTTTTTCAGTGTGGCATATTGCCTGTTTTGATTGTTAAGTGCCGCTTTAGTTCTGTGGCTTTGGGGGCGTATCGGTCGATTTTTCTTTGTTATCGGTCGATTCCTGTTGCAGTTGTTGAATAAATTCAAACTCTTCGGGTGTGAGTATCTCTGAAGATTGGGGGGCAGTTTTAGGCTGCGGGGCTGATAAATGCCCTCTTAGGTAGGCGCTACGGGTGATTTGCTTGAGGCCATAAGCCGCCAGCAGGTAAAAACTTAGCAGCAGGCTTAAGCGTGGCAGCGCATGGGATAGGGTCGACAGTGAATCTCCAAGATAAAAGGGCAATACCACCACAAATACTCTTAATAACCAGTTAAGCAGCATTGCAATGGTGAGACCGAATAGCCAACGGAAACGAATTAATTTTAACGTATCTTGTGGTGCATCGCTCAGTTGCAAGTGACCCAATTTATATCGTTGGAGTAGATGCCATAGCGCCACAAAATAGCTTGCGGTTTGTGCAAAAAGCAGTAACGGCAAAGCCAAGCTCCAATGGCTTAAATCGATAGACTGAGGATTATTAAAAAACTCCGCCTGAAACCAAATCGCGTTTTTGTGTAGATTCAACCGCCAAATGATATCCATTATGGCGAGGAGCAAGGTAATTAGGGCAGGCCAATAGTGGAAAGATAATCCGATAGGTTCAGTACTTTGCTCAAGACTACGTTTGCAGTAGAGGTAGAGCAGGGGCATAAGTAAGAAGTAAATCGGAGTGATCAGGTTAAATAACACATGGATAGGGATCGGCGTGTTATCGCGATTGAGCATGCCCGTCAGGAAATACAGACCGATTAAACTCAAAAATGCAGCGAGTAGTTTTTGATTGCTTCCCGCGGGGTAGAAATAGCGAATATAAATAGCTAACGCGAGGCAATGTAAGCCACCAAATAGGGATAACCACCAATAGGCTTGAGCAAAAAACGTATTAAATTCGTTCATTTTGTCACCTCGACGCCCTGTTATAACAGGGAAATTCGAGGCGAAAAAGTGTTCCTAGATATTTTTATTTGAAATTGCGATTCGCTGATGGCGATTAGATGCCGCCTCGGGCACAGATGCGGGTACTGGTTGACGCTCTGCCAGTAAGTGTTTGATTGCACGAATGGGATGCGGTAACAGCATTCGTGGGCCAGCGAAAATCATGATCTCTTTGACCTGCGCCTTTTGTGCGGGTTTATAACAGTGCACAGGGCATTTATTACAGGTAGGTTTATCTTGTCCGTAGGGGCAGCGATCGAGGCGAATGGCGGCATATTCTAACAGCGCTAAACACTCTTCACACAGGCCGGATGCCGTTTGGCCTTGGTGCTTAGCTTTGCAATAGATCTTTGCCATCGCGCTAATGGTTTCATGTTCGTAGCGCAGTTTACCTGTGAGTAGGGCCGCTGAGTCCATGGGAATACCTTAGTCTGTTACTCGGTTAATCCCATAATAAGCAGCGGCGCGGGCTTGTTCAAAATTGAAGTGTCAATTTATGAAGATGCGCACAAAATAGGACTTTAAATATGCATCACCTTATCGGCATCCAACGTCCATCGAGTGAGATCCTGCAAAGTGCCAATTTGTGCGCCTTCGAGTAGCATCTCCATATTCACACCGCGTGCTTGTGCGCAGGTTTTACAGAGTAAAATCGGGACTTGCTGAGCGCTTAGGATCTCAAACATCTGTTGTAGGTTGTAGCTTAAGTCAGGAGTTGTTTGATGTTTAAGGGCGCCAAACACCGCATCTGACATTAAAAAGATTTTTAAATCAACTTGTTGCTCGGTTTGGTCCTTCAATGCTAACGCAATGCGGAGGCTATTGAAGAGTTTTTCAGTGCCATAGGGGCTGGCGTGGGCAACGATCAGAATTTTTTGCATTAGGCTTTCCTTAATTTTTGCAAATGGTCATAAACCCTAACAGTCTAGCCTAATTGCGCCCGTCGATTTGCGCGCAAGATCGGATAAAACGGCATAAATACTTGATTTACACAGACACTATGGACTTTAATAGCGGTTAATCTCTGCTCAACTTTTGGACAGAATCCCTTGCTAGCTTCAGGTTATTGAGTCGCCCTGGCAAGCCAACTGCAATCGCTTCTGATGGGAAGCAGCCATTAAAGGTGAAGAAGAATGAAGGTCTTGGTCGTTTTTATACTGATCGCTATCGGAGTGTTTTTATTTCGTCGTGCCCAGCGCTTGGCGAAGGAAGAACAAGAGGCAATGATGGCGAAGAAATCAACCGAAAAGACAAGGGATACAAGCGCTTCGCCCGATGAGGCTGAACCTACGCCTGACATTGCTCCTGCTGCGACGAACGAGTCAGCAGATGCTTCTGAGGCTAAAGCACCCGAAGTCGAATTAATGCCAAGGGAAATTGAGCCAGCTAATCGCGTCGAGTTGAGTGAAGATATTATCGATGCCGACATCTCTGCTTCAACCAATAGTGATAGCGTGATTATCGTCGCGGATGTTCATTCTACCGATGACAAAGAGGCTACAACGACGCAGCCTGTCTCTCCTAAAGATGAAGCTCCGGTCACCAAGGCGAGTGAGGCCCAAGAAGAGCCAGTAGTCGTCGACAGCCCAGTTAAGGCTAAAGAAAGCACCGAGAGTTCGCCTGAGGTAGCGAACACTCTCTTGGTAAAAGATGATTCGCTTGCAGAACTTGGTCCTTGGGCAAACGTGACCCTGCAACGTGCAGCGGAAGAATACCAAAGTGCAGAGACGGTGCTGGCGCGCTATAACGCGTTACAAAACGTGATTGGCGAGTGCTATAAGCAGCGCAAATCGGCCGAATATTTAGCCTATGGTGCAGCGCTGCATGGGTTGTATCTTGCGTTATTCCACAGTGCAAATGCCGAAAAGCCCAAAGATCTTGAGCTTAAAACCCCAGGTTTCATGCAGCTTGCGACCCTGTTAAACGATACCCAAGACTTTGATAAAGCAATTGCGCTCTGCCAAGAGGCGATCAAACTTGGTTTAACGGATGGCACAGTCACGGGATTTGAAGGACGAATTAGCCGTATCGAGAAGGCGCAGGCGAAAGCGGTGACGGCCTAAGGTCGGATTGTAGAATTCGAGCTTTGGCGCTCAAACGCGCTTAACAATGCGCTTGAGATACCCTTAGCCGAAAAGCGGTTATTTAACTGGGTAAAGCCGTGTAGAATCCTGATACTTACCGCGCAAAGGCGAACTAAGGTTCGCTTTTTTTATGGGCTATTTTTATGAAGTGTGTTGCGAGCTGTTTTAACCGAATTGTCAAAATGAAATTATCCTTGGCCATCTTGTTTGCCTGCCTCAGCCTTGGCTTGAGTGGTTGCACTAAAACCCCCGAATGGACGCTATTCTATTATCCTGCGGCGACCTCACTGCCAACGACGCCATTACAAACCGATGATATCAATGGTTATTACGACACCCTCGAACAATGCCAACGCAAAGCCCAAGGGTTACAACGCTTAACGGGATCGGGTGTGAGTGGTTTCGAGGCCAGCGGTGCCGGCGTCTATCAATGTGGCCTGCAGTGCGAGTTTAACGACAAGTCCGTGCTCGTGTGTAAGCAGCTCGTTCAATAGGAAAAGCATTGATGAAGTTTAAACAGGATTTTTTTACCCAGTTGCCTGAGTTTTACGCTCAAGTCTATCCGCAGGGAATAAGCAATCCCCATTGGCTGGCGTGGAGTGAAGATGCCGCCAAGTTAATCGACTTGCAACAGCCGACGGATGCATTATTGCAGGGATTATCGGGTAACGCCGCCGTTGAGGGCGCAAGTTATTATGCGCAGGTGTACAGTGGCCATCAGTTTGGTGGCTATACGCCTAGATTAGGCGATGGTCGCTCGATTATCTTGGGTGAGGCATTGGGCCCCCAAGGCGCTTGGGATGTGGCGCTCAAAGGCGGCGGGCCGACGCCCTATTCTCGCCATGGAGATGGCAGAGCCGTGATGCGCTCAGCGGTGCGGGAGTTTCTGGTTTCCGAAGCGCTGCATCATTTAGGTGTGCCGACGACCCGAGCATTGGCGGTGATTGGCTCTGATATGCCCGTCTGGCGTGAGAGCCAAGAAACCGCAGCCATTACCGTGCGTTTGGCGCGCAGCCATATCCGCTTTGGTCATTTCGAATTTTTCTGCCATAGCGAGCGTGGTCAAGCCGATAAGCTGACGCAGTTGCTCAACTTTACCTTGAAGCAGCACTATCCGCATTTGAGCTGCGATCTGGCGGGCTATAAAGCCTGGTTTTTGCAGGTAGTACAAGATACCGCTAAGCTCATCGCCCATTGGCAGGCCATCGGCTTTGCCCACGGGGTGATGAATACCGACAATATGTCGATTCTGGGGGACAGTTTCGATTTTGGCCCGTTTGCCTTCCTCGATACCTTCCAAGAAGACTTTATTTGCAATCATTCCGATCCTGAGGGACGTTACGCCTTTGGTCAGCAGCCCGGCATTGGCCTGTGGAACCTGCAACGTTTAGCACAGGCGTTGACGCCTGTGATCCCGTCCGATGATTTAATTGCCGCCTTGAATCAATATCAGCATGCTCTAGTGCAGCATTATTTGATGCTGATGCGCGCTAAGTTAGGGCTGGCTGCGCGAGCTAATTCGACAGCCGAGCAGGATCAGCAGGACTTAGAACTGATTGGCGGCTTTACCGTGCTGATGGAGAAAAATCAGCTGGATTACAGCAACACGTGGCGCCGCTTCGGTCAACTTGACCCTAGTAGTGCACATTCTTCGCTGCGGGATGATTTTATCGACCTCAAGGAGTTTGATGCTTGGTATCAGACCTATCAGGCGCGGCTGGGTAAAGTTACCGATGTTGAGGCATGGCAACAGGCGCGTAATAGCGTCAATCCCAAGTACATTCTGCGCAACTATTTGGCTCAGGAGGTCATTATTGCCGTGGAGGAGGGGAATCTTGCGCCGCTAGAGCGTTTACACCAAGTATTGCGCCAGCCATTTGCCGAACAATTTGAGCATGAAGATCTGGCCAAGCGTCCACCCGATTGGGGACAAGGGCTGATTATGTCGTGCAGCAGTTGATGGAAGTAAAGATGAAATTAGAAGCCATTCAGTTAGATTGGGCCGCTTTAAGCTTAAGTGTGAGCGGCGATATCGATTTTGACCATTTCGAGGCCTTTGCCGAGCCATTAGCCCATGCCTTAGACTGCCGAGTGCGCGAGCGCCAATGGGGCGCGGATCGCCATCAATGGCTATTGGAGTTTGAGGGCACCTCGCTTTGGCTCAATTATGAGTTTTACGGCAATATCTGTTGGCTGAGTGTGGAACGTGAGGCCGATTTTGAGGTGCTGGAATACCTTGCCACACTGTTAAAGTCCTATGTATGAGAGAGTCGCAATGAGCCAAGATAAGTTAGCCCCATCTCAGGGGGCGGTCGATGATACGCATTCGGACGCAGCCTTTGACTTTCAAGCCTTAACGCCGGATTTGATTTTAGATGCGATCGAGAGTCTTGGGGTGTATCCCGAGACAGGCCTACTCGCGCTCAATAGTTACGAAAACCGCGTGTATCAATTTCGCAGCGATGAAGGGCAACGCTATGTGGTGAAGTTTTATCGCCCCGATCGTTGGACCGATGCGCAGATCCAAGAAGAACACGACTATGCCATCGCGCTTGCCGAGCAGGAAATCCCAATGGCGGTGCCCGCATCTGTGCAAGGGCAGACCTTACATCATTTCCATGGCTTTCGCTTTGCACTGTTTCCCTCCATCGGCGGTCGTCCCTTTGAGGTGGATAATTTAGAGCAGTTGGAATTTGTTGGGCGTTTTATCGGTCGTATACACCAGTACGGCGCGCAGTCGACGTTTAAGGCCCGTGAGCCACTGAATCCCCAGATTTTAGGCGATGAACCTTTAGCCTGGTTAAAGCAGTCAGACTTAGTGCCAAGCACACTGCGCCCCGCGTTTTTTACCGTGGTGGAGCAAGTGCTGGCGAAGGTGAATCAGCTTTGGGCGCAGCAAGCTTTTACGCCTATTCGTCTGCATGGGGATTTGCACCCGGGGAATATTCTTTGGACTCCCGATGGGCCTGGGTTTGTGGATTTAGACGATGCCCGCATGGGACCGGCTATTCAAGATTTATGGATGATGCTGACGGGCGATAGAGCGCAGCAGCAACTGCAACTCGAGGTATTACTCGAGGCCTATGAAGAGTTTTGTGAGTTCGATACTCGGCAGTTGTCCTTGATTGAATCCCTACGCGCATTACGTATGGTGCACTATAACGCTTGGATTGGCAGGCGTTGGCAGGATCCTGCTTTCCCTATGCATTTCCCCTGGTTTGGGGATGAAAAGTATTGGGAGCAGCAGATCTTAGCCTTTAAGGAGCAACTCGCGGCACTCGATGAACCGCCGCTGAGTCTGATCCCCTACTAAATGTGTGAACAGGGTGGAATTACGCGCCTATTAGCCCAAACCGATTGAACTCTTGGCTTGAGTTACACTCAAAAAATGAAATATGTTAGGCTCCAGCTAGTTTTGAAAATTGATTTAAGGAAAATTCATGAAAAAAGCATTACTTATGGTGGTAGCGCTGTTATTGGCTCCATTAACTGTATCGGCAGTTGAGTACAAAGAAGGCGTACACTACACAGTGATTAACGACGGCCCAGCGACAGCTAAGCCTGAAATCACCGAGTTTTTCTCTTTCTATTGCCCACATTGCTTCAACTTCTCTAAAACTGTAGTGCCTAAAATTTTGGCTGAAAAGCCAGAAGGTGTGGCATTTAACCAAGCCCACGTTGACTTTATCGGTAAGGAAATGGGCGTAGAAATGTCACGCGCCTTTGCCGTTGCACACCAATTGAACGTGGACGAGAAAATGGATGCGGCTCTATTTTCTGCCATCCATGAGAAGAAACAACACTTCACTAACCGTGATGACGTGCGCGCCTTGTTCGTGGCTAACGGCGTAGACGGCAAGGCCTTCGATGCGGCGGCTGACTCTTTTATGGTGAAAGCGCAAATGGCGAAGATGAAGCGTGATACTGAAAACGCGAAGATTTCAGGTGTGCCTGCCTTAGTGGTGAATGGCAAGTACCGTGTCGAAACCGGTGCAATCAAGTCTTACGATGAACTGTTAGATATCGCTTACTATTTAGCCAAGAAACAGTAATGATCACCAGATTGCCGTTGTTTTATCATTATTTTGTAATCTAACTGATTGATACTGAGAGCATAAAATTAAAGGAGCCTAGAGCTCCTTTTTTATTGGTTTGCGCAATATAGTCGCAAATAGTTGAACCAGAACTTCGAAATATTCGTATGTGATACCAAGGAGTGTTCATGCTTGGCAGGCTTTCTGCTGATTAACGTCCGTTTATAGATAATTACTATGTTGCACGGACGTTTGCAGAAACACGGCAGTAGGCAAATGCGGGCAAAATGAATCTGAAAACTCTACTAGCTGTGGAAATTTGGCAAAAAAAAAACCGTACTTCCGATAATGGAGAGTACGGACTTGAGTCATATGACTCATTTTTACCCTGAGTAACGTGGACAAGTCTAGTTTGGCGTCAAAATAATGTCAATAGTCAAAAAATTGACTGTTAAGTGTTTTTATGATTGCTTTGTTATTTTTAATTAAAAATCATGCAGTTACATTAATTTGATTGTAAATATTGAAAAAAATCTATCAGGGATGAAACTCAATAGGTAATGCTTCTGTCAAACAACTGTAATCAATAACAAGAATGCTGTAGGGGGTTGTATGAGAGTTTTCCCTGTGTACGCACCGAAGCTTATTGCAAAGCATGCGCGTATTTTTCTTACTGGCGTGATATGGGTTAAAGACTTAGGTCGATTAGAATTTGAAAAGGGGCGTTTTTTATTGCCAAGAAAAAGCCTGCCAAAAGTGAAGCAGGCTATCTTAGAGCTGAACGAACTGATTGAATCGCAGAATCATCAAACTAAAACAGCTTAGATTTCACTGTTGAGCAGGCCAACAAGTCCAGTGACTTTGTCGTTCCAAGAAGCGAGTTCTTGTTGCAGTTGTTGGTTCTGCTCAGTCAATTGTTGATTTTGCTCATTCAAAGTTGACGTCTTTTGCTTCTCTTCCTCTAGCTCCATTTTTAGAAGCTCGATGGTTTCGAGTGTAGCCTGGATCTTGGTTTCCAGTTTGGACAGTAATTCAAGGCTCATCTGGAGAGTCCTATAGTTTCTGGATGGGACTGTGATTCTAGCAGTGCCAAGAGCATAAGGAATAGCAGTCTTTTTCGTTTGGTCAAAAAATGCCCGATAACCGCATGCGAATTTAAGTTTTTTTGCATTTGTTATTAACTCGTTAGTATTCTTGGTTTTATTTTTTATCGGAATGGCCCATGTTGTCGAATTTGCTCGCCATACTTCCCCTGTTATTAACCCTAGTATTAGCCCTTTGGTTGCGGCGTACTTTAGTGGCTTTGGGGGTTGGTATTCTCTCGGGCGCGTTAATCATTGCCCACTTCGATATCCTGCAAAGCGCGAGTTATCTTCTCGAGATAGGTGTTAAACAGTTTTATAGCCAAGATGCGTGGCAATGGTGGCATTTAAATGTGCTGATGGCCATGTTACTGCTTGGGAGCATGACACAGCTCCTCGCCAGAAGCGGTGCGGTAGAGCAATTTGGTGATTGGCTATATCGACGTATTCGCACGGGACGACAGGCGCGTATTGGTGTCGTGCTGCTGGGCTGGTTGGTCTTTATCGATGGTATTTTTAGTTGCCTCGCTGTGGGGCATGTGTGCCAACCTTTGAGCCAGCGCTATGGTATCCGTCAGACACAGTTAGCCTATTTAGTCGACTCTAATGCATCACCGCTCTGCTCACTCTTGCCTTTTTCTAGCTGGGGGCCCTATGTGATGGCGCTGCTGGCTGGACTCAGTTTTTTACCCGTTTCTGCGCTCGAGGCCTTTATCGAGGTGGCTTTATCCAATTTTTATGCGATAACCACCTTAGGTTTGTCGCTGATTGTGGCTTGGTTTGGGGTGGGATTTCGCTCCATCGAGAAGGCGCTATTGTCGGCTGAGCCCGTCGAGCCAAATTTTACTCCCTCGCAAGGCAATCCTTGGCTGCTTGCGATCCCTATGCTGACCTTGCTGGGCGCCTCAGTCGGTTTAACTCTCTGGTCTGGCGCACAGCAGGTGCCATCATGGGATATTTCGGCCTGGTTAGCTAAGGCCGATATTGGCGCGGCGATGCGTGATGCTTGTTTGTTATCAACGCTAGTCACTCTAGTATTGTTGCTGATGTCAGGCCGAAGCATTGGGAAACTACTTGCGGACTTGGCGCATGGGGTGCGGATGATCGCCTTTGCCATAGCGATTTTACTCTGCACTTGGATGATAGGCGCAGTGATCCAAGATCTGGGCGTGGCGAGCTTGTTGGCGAGTTGGGCTAAATTGTATTTATCCCCGAGTTTACTGGTGGCGGGGATGTTCCTGCTCTGCGCTATCATGGCCTTTGCTACCGGCTCAAGTTGGGGCACCTTCGCGATTATGATCCCCATCGGCGGGGAAATTGCCCATAACATGGATGCTAGCTTGCTGTTACCTGTATTGAGTGCGGTGATGGCGGGCTCGGTATTTGGTGATCATTGCTCGCCGATTTCCGATACTAGCGTGCTGAGCGCGACGAGCTCTGGCTGCTTACCCCATGACCATGTGGTGACTCAACTGCCCTTTGCGTTAATCGGGGCTGGTGCGGCATTAGTGGGATTTCAGTTAGTGAACTTATCCGTTGCAACCTTATTCGTGTGGTGTGGGGTTATAGGTACTGCGCTTGGGTTATTGGTCTTAATGACACGCTTTTATCCACCTTGGGTGAGCGCTCGTTCGCAGACAAACTGAGCCTTTCGGGGTAGAATGCCCGCAGAACTAACCATTTGATTTAAGAGATTATCCCTATGAGCATTACCCGTTTAGATGTTGGTACACGTATGAGCAGCATAGTGATCCACCAAGGCACAGTGTACTTATGTGGCCAAGTGGCAAAGGATAAGTATCAAAACATCACCGAACAAACGACGACTATGTTAGAGGAAGTCGACAGTCTGTTAGGGCAGGCGGGCAGTTCTCGGGAGCACTTGTTGTCGGCCACTATCTATTTAAAAGATATGAATGACTACGATGCCATGAATGCCGTTTGGGATGCTTGGGTGCCAAAGGGTCATGCGCCTGCCCGTGCCTGTGTACAGGCGGCGATTGCCGAGCCTGAATATTTGGTTGAAGTCTCTGTTATTGCTGCGGTGGCCAAGGCGTAACTCGCTATCTTATCTCAGTAAGTAGTAAAGCTAAGTTGAACTTGGCTTTACCCGCCCTCAACCATTGCTGCCTTAAATGATGGCGGTAAATTCATGGCAATAACGCCCATTCGTAATGCGATCTTTAGTTAGAACAATAGCTTCAGCTAGAAATAGCGGGCTAAGTTTGCCGGGATATTGGGGCTGTGCGAAGGATACTGCGCCAGCAAGGCTTGGGAGATGGCCTCAATATCCAGTGTTGGTAAACCTTGCTCTATGATGGTCGCGGCCCAAGGTGCGTGGAGCTTGAGTTGATGATAATCCTCAGTTTCAACAAACCGTGCCAACGAATAACGGCTACCGCCCAATCCGTGTCCCCAACCTTCGCTAACATCAAAGGGGGAATCGAGTCGCTCGCTATCAAACTCCACCACGTAGGGGGATTGGCCGTGGTGGCCACCAGTCCAATCGCCTAAGTCCAATAACAGAATCATCCTTGCCATTTGTTTATGCTCCTTTGCTACTGGCTGGCAATTATAACACGGCCAAAACTAGCATGGGGATCCGTGGGCGTGATGGCGATAATGCTATCTAGCCGCAGTGTTTGCTGGCCCGTTTGATGTTCGACGACCAGCCATTCTGTCTTATCGGCGTGGGTCTGGGTCGTAATTGCTCGTGCTTGGCACAGGCTGCCGTCCTGCAATTCAATATCGAGGCGATAGCCGTGCATACAAGCCAGCTCAAGGTAGTCGTAGTGGGCACAGGGGATCATTTTGTAGTCAGACATCATCTTTCCTCTGGTGTGAATGATTTGGATGCGATTTAAGGTCTTCTTCTCTATTAATACCAATCACATTAAATATCTAATCAGTTCAGAGCCTCACAGGTATTTCAATCCAAGGCGCATTGACGAAGAAATGGTTATTCCCTTTTAAGTCAATGTAACACGGGAGTGAGATGCCTGTGAGGCTCCCGAAGGGCGGGATTGAACGGGCTTTATACTGCGTTTAAGGCTTTCGACAGAGCACCACTATGCCTTCAAGCCTTCGCCTTGTCTAAAGCCCGTTTAACTCCCGCTGAATGAACAGATATTTAATACGATTGGTATAAGAGAGGATAAATAATGAAACGCATCCTATTAGTGAGTATTTTGTTCTGGCAGCTGTTGCAACCCGTGTTTGCCCAGTCGTTGGCGCCTTTTCAAGCGCAGAGTGCCGTGACTCGCCCTTATATTATCGAACTTTATACGTCACAGGGCTGCAGTAGTTGCCCGCCCGCCGAAGCTTGGTTATCTGAGCAATTTAATAAGACCGACCTATGGCAGAAATATTTTCCATTAGCCTTTCATGTCACCTATTGGGATTATCTCGGGTGGAAGGATATTTTTGGCCAAAGGGCTTTCAGTGAGCGCCAATATCAGCATTTAAACCAAAAGCATACGCGGCAAGTGTATACGCCACAGTTTGTGATTAATGCTAAGGAGTGGCGTGGTTGGTTTTCGGGTGAGTTAAGCGGGATATTTGCTATGCCTCAGCCTGAGGTCGGTGTGCTTAAGGTGCGCATCACCAATCAGCAACTTGAGGCGAGTTTTGCACCGCAGCCCAGTTGGGCGCAGGATAAAGACTTACATCGAGCGCGTTTGCACTTGGCCTTGGTCGGTTCAGGTTTTACGACTGAGATAAAACGCGGCGAGAATCGCCATAAACAATTACCCCATGATTTTGTAGTGCTGAGTTTGCAATCTTTGCCCGCGACGGCTGTGTTTGCGGGCGCAACTGACCCCGCGCTGCAGTTTACCCAATCCCGCGCTGCAGTTTACCCAATCCCTCGATGCCGTTCCCGCATCAGCGCTTAACGCGCCCCGTTTGGCGTGGGTGGTCTGGTTAACGCTAAATGAAGAAGCCATACAAGCCGTGGGCGGCTGGCTTGAGGCGCCGCAGGGCGAAATCCAAAGTCAATAAGGGGAGGTGAATGAGGCAATTTGTCCTAACGGCAAGTTGTTAAGACATCTTTCTAACAGGTTATTTTATCAGCTAAGACTTTTAGATTAATCTCACCTATTGACTTTATTCCTGCCGCTACCTAGTCTGCTTGTTCAGTAATCAAGGTGGTATGCGATGGAAATAAAATACGATTTAAAACCTGCGTCCGAACGCCGTACAGAGCAATTCAAGCCCGAAGGAAATGTGGGCTTCGGTAGCCTCAGAACCGATCATATGTTTTTAATGGATTATCGCGATGGTGAATGGCGCGATCCACGTATTGTGCCCTACGGTCCGTTTGAAATGGCACCGGGTGCAATGGCCCTGCATTATGGTCAGTCAATCTTCGAAGGCGCCAAGGCCTTTATGCATGAAGATGGCGAAATTTACACTTTCCGTATCAACAAAAACGCCGAGCGTATGAATCGTTCTGCGGATATTGTCTGTATTCCTAATATCGATGAGCAGATGCAAATCGATGCGATCAACGCCTTGATCGATGTGGATCGTCTCTGGTTCCCGATGCAAGAAGGTGCCTGTTTATACATTCGCCCCTTTATTTTTGCGACCGAAGACCGTCTGTCTGTAAGCCCAAGTTCTCGTTACACTTTCTGCGTAGTGTTAAGCCCTAGTGGTGCTTACTACGCGGCGGGTGTGAATAAAGGCATTCGTCTGCTGATCAGCAAGACTTACCATCGCGCGGTGTCGGGTGGTACTGGCGCCTCTAAAGCGGCGGGTAACTATGCTGCCTCATTGCGTGCCGGTAAAGCTGCCGCGCAGTTTGGTGCATCACAGGTGTTGTATTTAGATGCGAACAACCAACAGATTGAAGAAGCGGGCGCCATGAACCACTTCCACATTCTGAAAGACGGCACAGTGATTATTCCAACCTTCACCGATACCATCTTAAAATCTATTACCTCGCAATCCATTATGGAGCTGGGTGAGTTACTCGGCTGCGAAGTGCGCCAAGAGACTGTTATGCTCGATAAATTTATCGCCGATATCGAATCCGGTGAGATTATCGAAGCGGGTGGTTTTGGTACGGCAGCCGTAGTGTCTGCTGTCGGTTCCTATATTTTTGAAGATGGCCGAGTGGTGACTGTTGGCAACGGCGAGGTGGGTGAGCATATTCAGCGCATCTACAAGCTATATACCGATATCCAAAAAGGCCATATCCAAGGCCCTGATGGCTGGGTGAAACGTGTTGAGCGTGTCGCACCTTAATCGTGAAATGATTCAATGAAATAAGGCTCCTTTAGGGAGCCTTATTTTTTTATCTGGTTTTATTTTATCCGTTGTTGCAACAGCGCTAAGCAATCTTGGGCACTGAGCGGTTTACTCAGCAGGAAGCCCTGTACTTGATCGCAACCTTGTAGCGCTAAGAAGTTTAGCTGCTCTTGGGTTTCTACCCCTTCCGCCACCACATTTAACTCTAGGCTGTGGGCGAGGGCGATAATCGCGCTGGTAATGGCCGCGTCGTCGGGGTCGTTGGTAATGTCGCGCACAAACTCACGGTCAATTTTTAAGGTATCGATGGGGAAACGTTTTAGATAACTCAAGCTTGAGTAACCGGTACCGAAATCATCCACGGCGATGGTTAAACCTAATGCTTTGAGTTTCGAGAGGATATTTACCGATTCCTGCGGATTCCCCATGATCATCGACTCGGTTAATTCCAGCTCGAGCGCCTTGG
This sequence comes from Shewanella decolorationis, assembly GCF_004354305.1. NCBI lineage: Bacteria > Pseudomonadati > Pseudomonadota > Gammaproteobacteria > Alteromonadales > Shewanellaceae > Shewanella > Shewanella decolorationis. The sequence continues at coordinate 1,764,274 of NZ_CP037898.1, forward strand.
CGGGCAGGCCCGATACCGCAAGGGCGACTTCGATGGTTGAGATAATATCGGCCTTCAATTGCCGCGCTGACAGGTTCACTGCCATGCTGATATCGCCAAAGCCTAACTCACTCCACTCGGCAAGCTGTTGGCAGGCGTGGTTGATCACCCAGTGGCCAATCTGGTTAATAATGCCGGTTTCCTCCGCCAACGGAATAAATTCGGCGGGTGAGATGGGGCCTAACTCAGAATGATGCCAGCGTAGCAGTGCCTCAAGGCCTGTGAGAGAGCCATTTCGCAAACAAAACTTGGGTTGATACACCAAACTTAACTCATTGCGAGAAATAGCCTGCTTAAGCCCCGCTTCGAGTTGCACATGGCGTGTTGCCATCTCATTGAGTTTATTGGTGTAAAACTGAAAGTTATTTCGCCCGAGCGCCTTCGCATGATACATGGCGGTGTCGGCAAACTTGATCAGCGAGTCCACATCTGTCGCGTCGTTGGGATACAGGCTGATACCAATTGAGGTCGAAATGGTCAGTGATTTATCGTCGAGCAAGAAGGGTGCCTGAAAGGCCTTAAGCACTTTCTCGGAGATCAGTGTTGCTGCTTTGGTTTTCGCCACGCCTTCTAGAATAATGGTAAATTCATCGCCACCTAAGCGGGCAACTGTATCCCCTTCGCGAACGGCACTTTGCAGCCTGTGGGCCACGGCTTTGAGGAGCAGATCGCCAATATGGTGCCCCATAGAGTCATTAATATGTTTAAAGCGGTCGAGGTCTAAAAACAACAGAGCGACGATATTATTCGACCTATGGGCTTGAGATATGGCGTGGTTGAGCCTGTCTTGGAACAAGGTGCGATTCGGCAGTCCAGTCAGGGTGTCGAAGCTGGCGAGGAAGCGTAAATCCTCCTCGGCCTTTTTACGTTCTGTGATATCGGTAAACACCGCCACAAAGTGGCTTGTTTCCCCTTTGACATCGATCACTTGGTTGATCTCAAGCCACACTAGAATCGCCTTACGTGACTTGTTACGGATCCAAATTTCACCCGCCCAATGTTTATTTCGTAGTAACTGCTGCTCAATACTGTTGAACAGATCTCGCTGCTGCCTGCTGTAGGCTAAGTGAATTAAATATTTATCACTGATTTGCCGCTCCGAATATCCGGTAATGGCGCTAAAGGCTGGGTTTACCGAGCGGATACGATAGTCTAAACCTGCCACGACAACCGCTTCGTTCATGCTGTTAAGCACTTGAGAAGAGAGCACTAGCTCGTTCTCGATCAACTTACGCGAAGTGATATTACGGGTAGTGCCCGTCATCCGAATGGGCTGTTCATGGCTATTTTTTTCTACCACTTTGCCGCGCTCAAGGATCCAAACCCAGTTGCCCGGTGAATGCTCGATACGATATTCCACTTCAAAAAAGGGCGTCCGGCCTTGTAAGTGTTCGGTCAAGATTTGCCTAAATCTTTCTCTGTCTTCAGGGTGGGCATTATCGTGCAGCAGATTATGTCGATTCCACTGGGGTACCGGAATATCAGTATGGGTTCGATATACTTGCTGCTCTTGGATATTCCAATCCCACATGCCATCACCAGAGGCCCAAAGTGCGAGTTTAAGCCGTTCTTCGGAGGCGCGAATGCTGGTTTCAAATTCATGTTGCTGCTGGCGTTTTTGCTTGCGCCACTTAATTGTCCATCCTAGCAGACCTAATGTCAGCAGAATATAAAGTGCATAGGCAAATTGAGTTCTATAAAACGGGGCATTAACCGTTAAATCGACAAGGAGAGCATAATTACCTTCGCGATTGTATTCTAGCGAATGCCTAACATGCAGTACGTAATGGCCTGGATCGATATTGGTAAAAGTAATTTCATTACCTGTGGGCAAATCGTGCCATTGGTTATCAAATCCTTCGAGGAAATAGCTAAAGCGATTTTTTCCTGTGTAACTAAAGTCGAGGGATGTCACCTCAAAGCTAACCAATTGATCTGCGTAGTTCATCACTATTTGTGGTGGATGACTAAGATCGAGGATGGTGTGTTTTTCTCCCGCGATTTTATAGGCAGTGAGCGCGACTTTTGCGTCGACCCTTTGATCTGGCAGTGTTTCTGGATTAAAACGATTGATGCCGTTAATGCCACCAAACCAGAGGTCACCATCGCTGTCTTTAAGTTTTACACCACCGTTAAACTCCAATGCCTGCAGGCCTTCCTGTTCATTAAAGTTGATGATTTTGCCATTAATGGGATTTAGCTTGCCTATACCAGCGTTACTACTAAACCAGATATGATGCTCACTATCTTCCAGTAGGGCGTAAATAGTGTCGCTGGGTAAGCCCTGAGCGCGGGTGTAATCATGGAAAACGGGAGAGGAGTCCTGTGCTGACAGCTTGCTAATACCTCCATGGGTTGCAAACCAAACATTCCCATCAGTCGATACTAAAATATCCCTAATACGATTGTTTATAATGCTTTTTTTATCATGCGGGTCGTGGTAAAAAACCTCGCCAACTCCCGTAGTCATATCAAGTTTAACTAGACCGTTGAGCGAACCTATCCACAGAGTATTTTGATTGGATCTCAGGATAAGTAATAGATTTTGCATTGGATGAAAATTCTCAATCCCAGTAAGTGGAACTGGCGTAAATTCATCTTTATCAGGTGACTTTCGATACAGCGCGTGGGATGTCGCCACCCACAGTCTGTTTTGATTATCTAGCTCTAAGCTGCGGATATAGTTAGCTTCGGAGGTGGCATCCAGATCATTGGAAACCCGTATCAGGCTGAAATCACCATTTTTACTTAAACGCCCTAATCCATAATTACTCGCAAACCACAGCGTGCCCTGATGGTCTTGAATAATCGAACGCAAAATTAGATTAATGTTTTGAGTTTCTTGTCCTAGCGCCTTGGCAAACTCCGAAGTGAAATGCTCGTATTTTGTACTATTCAAAGCAAGTCGTTTAAGTCCAGCGCCTTCAGTACCTATCCATAATGCCTGATCTTGGCTACGGTATATGGTGCGAATATTATTACTCTGCTGAGGTAATTCATTTGTATATTCAAATAAATGCTGAAAATATTGCCGACGGGTATTGATCTTATTCAAACCTGAATAGCTCGCACCAAGCCATAGGTTACCGAAGGTATCTTCAAGCAGGCACAGGATATTATTTTCACTAATACTGTTTGTGCGCTTCATATCGTACTTATGGTATGAAGCGACAAAGTGATCAGCGGCTCGCTCTAATTGAATTAACCCTGCTCCAGGGCCTACAACCCAGAATTGTCCTTGGGGTGTATGAATAAAATCTTTGATATACGGAATATTCTTTTCTGCTTGCCAAAGCATTTTTCCATGTTGAGTCGCCAGATCATAATGCCAGAGTTGATTACCTAGAGCTAAGGTAATGGCGCGAGTTGAGTTGGCTTTGATTTGATATGCGATCTGGTCCTGAGGCACATTGAGTCGGGTAATTGTGTTGGCGCTGACTGCAAAAGTACCACTTGCCTTAGTGCCCGCGAGTAAGTAGGTGTTATCAACGTTAGCAAGGCTGGTAATGTAAGGTTCTATGCTAGTCCCTAATGAAACCTGTGTAAGGCGCTTGGTTTTGGTCGAGAGTGAAAATAATCCTCCTTGAGTACCAATCCAAAGGGTATTACCCACAATATTGAGTTTAGTGACTCTTGGGTCTGTCAGACCCTGTTCTGTACCAAAGCGCTCAAAGGTACCAGTTTTTAAATCTAATCGATTAATCCCTTGGCTAAAGGTACCTACCCAAAGATAGCCATCAGCATCTTGAATAATATCTGATACATAGCTTTCTGAAATGCTTTTAGGATCATTAGGCGAGTGGATAAACAGATTAAAGTTATAGCCATTATAACTGTGGAGTCCATCTTGAGTGCCAATCCAAAGCATGCCCGCGCTGTCCATAAACAGGCTAGTGATAGTGTTTTGGTTTAACCCTTCCTCACTGCGGATATGTTCGAATTTTAGCTGAGTGTTGGCCGAATTTAATGGTAATGCCAAGCCTGATGGGGGCACCGCAAAAAAATTCAGGATGCAGAGCACACTTAAGATTAGTCTTAGGATTGGTTGACTCAAAACTACCCCTATAAAACCCAGTGATCCCAAAGTTGGGAGGCATTAGTTACTTTGGGTCAATCGCGCGAGTCAAAAGCAGGCGCGAACTAAATTGCAAAATAAAAGTAATGAATACTTTATTTACAAGTTTATGCCGCTCATTGGATTTTTATCATTATCAGCAGTAAACAATGCAAGTTTAGCATTTTTTACCGAATGCCAACATATTGGTTGCTACAGGGGATAATAAAAAAAGACCTTGCCGGAAGGGGGAGAAGCAAGGTCTTTGGTTGAACTCTTTTCTTGGCTTAAGCCGAAGGCACGCGCACAAAGCCTTCCATTAGGACGCGGGCGCTACGGCTCATAATGGCTTTGACGACAGTCCACTCGCCGTTTACTTGCATGGCCTGCGCGCCAACGCGAAGGGTGCCTGAAGGATGGCCAAAGCGCACCGCCTCTTTTTCACCACCGCCAGCGGCGAGGTTGACTAGAGTGCCGGGAATCGCCGCCGCGGTGCCAATGGCTACGGCTGCTGTGCCCATCATTGCATGGTGCAGTTTGCCCATGGAAAGGGCGCGAACCAGAAGATCGATTTCCTCTGCCGCTACGGTTTTACCGCTGGATGACACATAGCTCTTCGGTTTAGCAACAAAGGCGATTTTTGGGGTATGTTGGCGTGATGCGGCCTCATCAACATGCTTTATCAGTCCCATATGTAGAGCGCCGTAAGCACGGATGGTTTCAAATTTGGCAAGAGCCGCGTTATCGCTGTTGATATCGTCTTGCAGTTCAGTGCCCGTGTAACCCAGATCCTCAGCATTGATAAAGATGGTTGGAATACCCGCGTTAATCATGGTGGCATTAAAGCTGCCAATACCCGGTACTTCGAGTACATCTACTAAATTACCCGTTGGGAACATGCTGCCACCATCGCTGTCTTCGTCAGCGGCGGGATTCATAAATTCGATCTGTACTTCGGCGGCGGGGAAGGTCACGCCATCGAGCTCAAAATCACCGGTCTCTTGCACCATGCCATCGGTAATTGGCACGTGGGCAATAATGGTTTTACCAATATTGGCCTGCCAAATGCGCACGGTGCAGATACCGTTTTGTGGAATACGATCAGCATCAATCAGACCATTGCTGATGGCAAAGGCGCCGACGGCGGCGGTTAAGTTGCCGCAGTTACCGCTCCAATCCACAAAGGGTTTGTCGATAGACACTTGGCCGAACAGATAGTCAACATCGTGGTCGGCTTGGCTGCTTTTAGACAGAATAACCGTCTTGCTAGTACTAGAAGTTGCGCCGCCCATACCATCAATCTGTTTACCATAGGGGTCGGGGCTGCCAATGACGCGCAGCAGCAATGCATCACGGGCAGGGCCGGGCACTTGGGCTGCTTCGGGTAAATCTTGCAGGCGGAAAAACACCCCTTTGCTGGTACCGCCGCGCATATAAGTTGCGGCTACTTTAATCTGGGGCGGAAACGGATTCTTGCTCATGCTATTAACTCCAAGGGGAATAGCGAAAAGGTTAGCATTGATATAGGCGGCAAGCTTGTCGGCATTGCCGCCTTTTAGCGCGAGCCTTACTTCAGATTCGACTCTAAAAAGTCCTGCGCAAAACGTTGCAGTACGCCGCCAGCAGAATAGATAGACACTTCTTCTGCGGTATCTAAACGACAGGTCACGGGCACTTCGACGCGCTCACCGTTTTTGCGGGTGATGATAACGGTTAGATCTGCACGAGGTGCGATATCACCAATAACATCAAACATTTCAGTACCATCGATGCCGTAGGTCGCGCGATTTTCGCCCGCTTTAAATTCAAGCGGTAATACACCCATACCCACTAGGTTAGTGCGGTGAATACGCTCGAAGCCTTCGGCAACAATCGCCTCAACACCCGCTAAACGCACACCTTTTGCCGCCCAGTCACGGGATGAGCCCTGACCATAGTCGGCGCCGGCGATAATAATCAGCGGCTGTTTGCGATCCATATAGGTTTCAATGGCTTCCCACATGCGAGTCACTTGGCCTTCTGGTTCGATACGCGCCAGTGAGCCTTGCTTCACCTTGCCATCGACAATCGCCATCTCGTTTTTGAGTTTAGGGTTGGCAAAGGTCGCGCGCTGCGCCGTTAAGTGGTCGCCCCTGTGGGTCGCATAGGAGTTAAAATCTTCCTCTGGTAGACCCATCTTATGCAGATATTCGCCCGCCGCGCTGTCCATCATGATCGCGTTCGATGGCGATAAATGGTCGGTGGTGATGTTGTCGCCTAATACGGCTAGTGGACGCATGCCCTTGAGGGTGCGCTCGCCCGCTAATGCGCCTTCCCAGTAAGGTGGGCGGCGGATATAGGTCGATTGTGGGCGCCAGTCGTAAAGTGGGCTGACCTTATCGCCATAGTCGACGCTTAAATCAAACATGGGCTCGTAGACTTTACGAAACTGCTCAGGCTTAACGCTTTTCGCAATCACGGCATCGATTTCGGCATCGCTTGGCCAAATGTCGATTAAACGTACCGGGTTGCCGTCTTTATCGTGGCCTAACACATCTTTCTCGATATCGAAGCGGATGGTGCCTGCGATTGCATAGGCCACCACTAATGGCGGTGATGCGAGGAAGGCTTGCTTAGCGTAAGGGTGAATACGGCCGTCGAAGTTACGGTTACCGGATAACACTGCGGTGGCGTAAAGATCGCGATCAATCACTTCCTGTTGGATAACAGGGTCGAGCGCGCCGCTCATGCCGTTACAGGTAGTACAGGCGAAACCGACAATACCGAAGCCTAGAGACTCAAGCTCAGGTAAAAGATTTGCTTCTTCTAAATAGAGTTGCACAGCCTTCGAGCCGGGGGCTAAAGAGCTCTTAACCCAAGGTTTACGGCTTAAGCCCTTGGCATTGGCGTTGCGTGCCAGCAGACCTGCCGCAATCACGTTGCGTGGGTTACTTGTGTTGGTGCAGCTTGTAATCGCCGCAATAATCACTGCGCCATCTGGCATTAGACCTGGTTCGTTTTCAACCACGCCGCTAATGCCGCGTTCGGCAAGCTCAGAGGTTGGCACGCGAGCATGTGGGTTAGAAGGGCCAGCAATGGTACGCACAACCGATGACAGGTCAAAATGCAGGGTACGTGGGTACTCGGCATGTTTAAGATCGTCGCTCCACAAACCTGTGGTCTTGGCATAGGTCTCAACCAGCTTAACTTGCTGGTCGCTACGGCCCGTTAAGGTTAGGTAGTCCAGCGTTTGTTGGTCGATATAGAACATGGCGGCGGTGGCGCCAAATTCAGGGGTCATGTTGGAGATGGTTGCGCGGTCGCCGAGTGTTAAGGCCTCAGCGCCTTCACCGAAGAACTCTAAGTAGGATGAAACCACTTTTTCCTTGCGCAGGAATTCGGTCAGGGCCAATACGATATCGGTAGCGGTAATGCCCGGCTGCGGTTTACCCGTTAACTCAACGCCGATAATATCTGGCAGACGCATATAAGAGGCGCGGCCTAGCATCACGCTTTCAGCTTCAAGTCCACCCACACCGATAGCGATAACGCCTAGCGCATCTACGTGTGGTGTGTGACTGTCGGTGCCCACTAAGGTATCTGGGAAGGCAACACCATCGCGTGCATGCACCACAGGTGACATACGCTCTAGGTTAATCTGGTGCATGATGCCGTTACCCTGTGGGATAACATCAATGTTTTTAAAGGCTTTTTGCGTCCAGTTGATAAAGTGGAATCTGTCTTCGTTGCGTCTGTCTTCAATGGCGCGGTTTTTCGCAAAGGCGTCCTTATCGAAGCCGCCGTATTCCACCGCCAGCGAGTGGTCGACAATTAGCTGCGTTGGCACAACGGGGTTCACCTGCGCTGGATCGCCACCCTTAGCGGCAATCGCATCACGCAGACCTGCAAGGTCAACCAGTGCGGTTTGGCCCAAAATATCGTGACACACTACGCGGGCAGGAAACCATGGGAAATCCAGTTCCTGTTTTGATTCAATAATTTGTTTTAGTGAGGCGGTGAGCGCCTCAGGCTCGCAGCGACGGACTAAGTTTTCAGCCAGTACACGAGAGGTGTAGGGCAGTTTCGCGTAGGCGCCGGGGCTTATGGCTTCAACGGCTTCGCGGGTGTCGAAATAGTCGAGCGCGGTGCCTGGTAAGGGCTTGCGATATAAGGTATTCATGGCTGTGGTCATAACCTAACCTATTCTTATTACATCAGTGCATAAACATTTGAGTTTGCACATTATTCACACTGGGTTCTGTTGGCGAAACTGACGCCTAAGCGCCAGTTTCAGTTGTGTCGATTAACGGTCCGAAATCGGCACGACCTTACGTAAAGCCACACCCACATAGTCGGCACTTGGGCGAATGATGCGGTTGTTTGAGCGTTGTTCCATCACGTGTGCCGTCCAGCCTGTTACCCGTGAACATACGAAGATTGGGGTAAATAGCTTGGTTGGAATGCCCATGAAGTGGTAAGCACTGGCGTGGAAGAAGTCGGCGTTACAGAAGAGTTTTTTCTGTTCCCACATCAGGGCTTCACAGGCAACAGATACGCGGTAGAGGCGATCATCGCCGTAATCGGCGGCCAGCTTTTCAGACCATTCTTTGATGATGGCGTTACGTGGGTCTGACTCACGGTAGATGGCGTGACCAAAGCCCATGATCTTCTCTTTACGCTCGAGTTTACCCATCAATACATCGCGGGCATCGGCTTCGTCTTTCATATCTTGGATCAGTTCCATCGCCGCTTCGTTGGCACCACCGTGTAGCGGACCACGAAGTGAGCCGATAGCACCAGTGACGCAGGAATGCATGTCCGACAGAGTCGATGCACACACGCGGGCGGTAAAGGTTGAAGCGTTAAACTCATGCTCTGCATACAGAATTAAGGATACGTCCATCACCTTAGCGTGCAGTGCCGATGGCGCTTTGCCATGCAGCAGGTGCAGGAAGTGAGCACCGATTTGCTCGTCGTTGGTTTCGGTGTCGATGCGTACGCCATCGTGGCTAAAGCGATACCAGTAGCAGATGATCGATGGGAAAGCCGCCAGTAAACGATCGGCGATTTGGCTTTGCTCGCTAAAGCTGTGCTCGGCTTCGAGGTTACCCAGCATAGAACAACCAGTACGCATCACATCCATTGGATGAGCATCGGCAGGGATGCGCTCTAAGACTTCTTTTAATGCCTGTGGCAGGCCGCGCATGCCCTTAAGTTTGGTCTTATAGGCTTCGAGTTGTGCTGTGGTTGGCAGCTCACCGTAGAGGATGAGGTGAGCGACTTCTTCGAAGGTGGCGTTTTCAGCCAGATCTTTCACATCATAACCGCGGTAGGTCAGGCCGCTGCCCGATACACCTACGGTACTTAATGCGGTTTCACCCGCGCTCTGGCCACGTAATCCTGCACCACTTAATTTTTTTGCGTCTGACATAATCCTTCCCTTCCGTTAACGCTATGGTTATTGCAGACAGGCCCAATATTGGCCGTCTACCTTTTTGGTTAAAGCTGCATAATGTTGGCGAAATACTCGTTTCGGCCTTATGTAGGGTTGCAGCGTGTCGGTGATGCATGAGCCGTTATGTGAGGTCGCGGCTCGCGCATCTGGGTATCAGTAACAACGCGAAGCCAAAGCTTCTACTGACGTCCATGGTCTGTACTTATCTTTTACTTATCTTGGCTAAACAATTGATCTAACTTGTCTTCAAAGGCGTGGTAGCCCAAGTACTTATACAGATCCGCTCGGGTCTGCATAGTGTCTAAGACATTGCGTTGATGACCATCATTCATCAGCGCTTGCATCACTTTCAGTGCGGCTTGGTTAGCTGCGCGGAAAGTACCGAGTGGGTAAAGCACCATGTCGGCGCCCGCTTCGGCAAGTTCTTCTTTATTGAACAATTGGGTTTGGCCAAATTCGGTCATGTTCGCCAGGATTGGCGCGTTAACTTGGGCTTTGAAGTGACGATATTGGTCGAGTTCAGTTAAGGCTTCGGCGAAAATCATGTCGGCACCCGCGGCGATATAGGCTTTTGCACGTTCGATACCCGCTTCTACACCTTCAACGGCAACCGCATCGGTACGCGCCATGATCACAAAGTTAGGATCGGTGCGGGCATCGACGGCGGCCTTGATACGGTCAACCATTTCCTCTGTGCTGACGACTGCTTTGTTGGGTCTGTGGCCACAACGTTTTTGCGATACTTGGTCTTCCATGTGCACGGCGGCAACACCGATTTTCTCAAATTCTTTAATGGTGCGGGCGATGTTGAAGGCGCCGCCCCAACCTGTGTCAATATCGACCAGCAGTGGCAGTTTGGTTGCCGAGGTGATACGACCGGCATCGATCAGCACGTCGTTCATCGAGGTCATGCCTAAATCCGGTAAACCGTAGGAGGCGTTCGCTACACCCGCGCCCGACAGATACAGGGCTTGGAAACCCGTTTGCTCCGCCATCAGAGCGAAATAGGCATTGGTGGTGCCGACGATTTGCAGCGGTTTTGAGTTAGCAAGAGCTTGGCGAAAACGTAATCCTGCGCTTTGGGTCATGGTCTTGTCCTTATCCTATTTAGGGTACTGAGTGTTCAGTATTCGATGCTTATGGGCTGCGACTTAGCTGATATTGGCTAAGGTTTCTTTCGCGGCGGCGTTAGCTTGTAATTCAATCAAGCGTAATTCGGTATTTTTACGGCCTTGCTCTATATGGCGACGCATCAACAGGCTGGCGAGTTCGCCATCACGCTGGGCGATGGCCTCGACGATACGTCTATGTTCGGCAATGGCTTTTACTGGTCGATTCTTATTGGTGCACTGATAGCGATACATCCGCAGCAGATGGTAGAGCCCGCCAATTAAGGTTTCTTGCAGATGCTTATTGCCGCTGGCTTGGATGATTTGATAGTGGAAGTCGACATCGCCTTCCTCTTGGAAATAGGTATCGCCATTAGCCAGCGCGGTTTCTTGCACGGCGAGCAGGTCTTGCAACTTCGCAAGCTGTTCTGGGGTAATGCGGCTAGCGGCGAGTTCGCAGGCCATGCCTTCGAGCACGCTACGTAATTGATATAAATCGTTTAACTCGCTCACAGTCAGTTGAGCAACACGGGCACCTACATGGGGCGCGCGGACAACGAGACGTTGTCTTTCTAAGGTTTGCAGTGCTTCGCGGGTTGGGCCGCGGCTGATGCCATATTTTTCGGCGAGGGCTTGCTCGTTGATCTTACTGCCCGCAGGCAGTTCGCCCTTGATGATGCTGGTTTGTATTTGCACCAAAATTTGATCGGCTAAGGTGGTCGACGATTTTTCGCTGGCGAGGGATTTCACCTTATTCGTTGGGCTCGTCGCGGCATGAGCCACTGAGCTTGGGGTGTCATCTGTGGGGAATATGGTCTCTTGCTTCAACATACTGCGCATCACTCGTTGATTGCTGGATTGTCGACAATGGGTAAAAAATAGTCCCGATAAAGGTTATTGTCAACAATATGTTTACTTAGACGTAAGTCTATATCTTTGTCTTTTAAAAATTTAGTTGTTGTATTTGTTGGTCATTTTGTGATTTCGTTGATTTTAGTAATTTTATCTTCTCTATTTGATAATTAATAATTGTCGACAATTTGGCGTTTGGAGTGTGAGCTGATAGTGCGATAAAACGCAGCTTTTACCCCATTGCGACTTATTGAGTACAATGCTGAAAAGGTATTGGTTGGCATTCATAGGGTTAAGGCTCTCGGGGTTAAGGTATTAGGGGGACAATATGGAGAGAATCCTCATTAGCAGTTGTTTACTCGGGCAGGCGGTACGTTATGACGGCGGTCATAATCTGCTGCAAGATGAGTGGATGCAGCGATGGCAGCGAGAAGGCCGCATAGTAGCGTTTTGTCCTGAATGTGCTGGCGGATTATCCACACCAAGGCCTGCGGCTGAACGTGTCGCTGAGGTAGTGCTAACGGCGCAGGGAGAGGATGTGACTGCGGCCTTTCAGTTAGGGGCACAAAAGGCGCTTGCTCTGGCTCAGGAGCAAGGTATTAAGATTGCGATTTTAAAGGCGCGTAGTCCTTCCTGTGGCAATCAACATATTTATGATGGCACTTTCAGTAAACGTTTAATCGCAGGACAGGGAATAACGGCGGAATTACTGCAGACGGCGGGTGTGAGCGTGTTTAATGAAACCGAATTAGCGCAAGCGGCAACCAGGCTGGCACAGCTTGAGGCGGAATCAGCGGGCTAGGTAAGCCTAACCCGCTATCGACTCACGTTACGTTAGTGAAGCTGTGTGTGGGTGCTGGTGGCACTGTCAGTTAGCTGTCGATGTTGCAGTAATAGCGCATCGATTTGCTCGTCTTTCTCGGCCCAAATTTGGTTTAACCAACGTTGAAACTCGACGCGGTACTCGGATTCGGCAAAGTAGCTAGTCGCATCGACCTGCGGTACTGGTAAGGCGCGAACTCGCACCACTATCTTACGCACTTTGCCGTTCATCACGCCGAATAACACATCATCCGGTGCATCGGGGTACACTAAGGTCACATCCAACAGATTGGTAAATTGCTCGCCCATGGCCGACAGGGTAAAGGCAATACCGCCCGCCTTGGGACGGAGTAAATGGCGGTAAGGTGAATCCTGACGCTGGCGCTTGTCTTCGGTAAAGCGGCTGCCCTCAACATAGTTAATGATCGAGGTGGGCATATTTTTAAACTTCTCACAGGCGCGGCGAGTGGTGGCTAAATCTTTACCCTTAAGCTTTGGATTTTTCTTGAGTTTTGCAGGGCTTGTTCTATCCATAAAGGGCATGTCGAGCGCCCAGCAACCTAGGCCCATAATAGGGACATAGATCAGCTCTTTCTTGAGGAAGAACTTCAGCATAGGTATGTGGTTACGCAGCAGATAGGTCTGCGCAGCAATATCAAAACCACTGAGGTGGTTACTGATTAACAAGTACCAGCCGTTTTTATCCAACCCTTCAAGGCCTTGGACATCCCACTCGATTTTGGCTATCAAATATAAAATGCCACCATTGCAACTCGCCCATGCCCACATAAAACGGTTCATCAGTCCGGTTACGGCATTACGTGCACCTTGAGCTGGCATCAACATTTTCACTAAACCACCGAGGCAAACTAAGGTTCCCCAAAGGGCGGTATTAATGATCAGCAGGCTCAGACTGAGAATAAACAGCACTGGGCCGGGAAGGAAATTCAACATAGAGGTTTTACCTTACTTCTTGGTCCGCTTGACCAGCCAATTGGCTGATCACTTGATCTTTAGCGAGCCAAAGTTCATTCAATTGTTCTTGGAAGCTGATTTTGAAATCACGATCATTCACGTAGTCACCACGCATGTCCGGCGCAATATTGCTCACTTTGATGTGTACTTTAACCTTTGGCAGCTTGCCTGTCAGGTAGTCCCAAAAGCTGGGAACAGGGCCAGGGTAGTAAATCGCAACATCCACTAACTTGTGGATCTGTTCTCCCATCGCCGATAGCGCGAAGGCCATGCCACCCGCTTTGGGTTTTAACAAATGTTGGAACTGTGAGTTTTGCTTTTTGTGTTTAGCCTTGGTAAAGCGTGTGCCCTCGACAAAGTTCATTACGCTGACGGGTTTTGTCTTAAATTTCGCGCAGGCTTTACGTGTAATTTCAATATCTTTGCCCTTGAGCTTTGGGTTTTTCTTCAGTTGTGCCGTGCTATAGCGGCGCATAAAGGGGAAATCCAATGCCCACCACGCGAGTCCTAACACTGGCACATAAATCAGTTCCTGTTTGAGGAAGAACTTCAGGAAGGGAATGCGGCGGTTAAACACCCGTTGCAGGATTAAAATATCCACCCAAGATTGATGGTTAGCAATCACCATATACCATTCTTTGGTCGAGAATTGCGTGTCACCCGTGAGTTCGACGTCGACTGAGTGCAGTACACGCTCAATCACGCCATTGACGCTGATCCAAGCACTTGCGCAAAAGTCGAGAAAGTAGCTGATGGCCGTTCTCAGTGGCGGCAGAGGAATAAGCTTTATCAGGCTGCCCAGCATAATAGGTACAACCCAAAACAAGGTATTCACGACATAACCTAAGAAGGCTATGCAGCCTTTTAATTGTGAAAACAGCGTCCCCATTAGTACCTCCTGATAAAAATTGGAGGCCTATGTTACTCGGTGTCGGCGTTTGGCTCAATCTTACGGCAGCTGGTCGGGGCATTTGTTAATACGATTGGTATAACATGTCGAGCATTAATACTGCTGGGACAAGCGAGCTAACAGCTTGTCCATGGCGCGATAACCTAAGGCTTGGGCGAGGTGGCGCCGTTCGGTATTGGGGGCTTGCTCCAAATCGGCAATGGTGCGGGCAACACGTTGAATGCGATGGAAACTGCGAACGGATAACCCGAGCTTAACGACACTCTGCTCTAAAAAGCCTAAATCGGCGTCGCTAAGGCCGCCGAATTGCTTGAGCTGTTTTCCCGAGAGTTCACTGTTGAGCACGCCTGCCCTAGCGAGTTGAATATCGCGGGCGCGTTTGACGCGTTTGGCTATTTCATCACTGGTTTCGCCGGTCGTTGTTGGTTGTGTGAGTGTGCCCGCGGGGAGTTTGGGGACTTCGATGGTGAGGTCGAATCTATCTAAAAAAGGACCCGAGAGTCTAGCGAGATAACGCTGAACCTGATCGGGCGTAGCGCGATTGGGGCCATCAATATCACCGCTGGGACTGGGATTCATGGCGGCGATCAACTGAAAGCGACTTAAAAAGGTTAACTTAGCGGCGGCGCGGGAGATCACTACTTCGCCCGTTTCCATGGGTTCACGCAGGCAATCGAGCACCTTACGGGGGAACTCGGCGACTTCATCTAAAAATAACACGCCGCGATGGGCGAGTGAGATTTCCCCCGGTTTAGGAATGCTGCCTCCGCCGACCAAGGAGATGGACGAACTGGTATGGTGCGGCGCACGAAATGGCCGCTTGAGAAAATCCTGCGGCTTGATATTAATGCCCGCCACCGAATGAATGGCGGCGACCTCTAAGGCTTCTTCGTAATTGAGTATGGGTAATAGCGCCATAATTCGGCTGGCTAACATGGTTTTACCTGTGCCCGGCGGGCCGAGCATCAATAGGTTATGGTTTCCGGCCGCGGCGATTTCGAGGGCCTGTTTAGCTTGATACTGGCCTATGACATCGCTCAGACAAGGCTGGGTGGCTGGCACCTCATCGCTAATCCATTCTAGCTGTTGCTCGAGCATAGGCAGTGGCGCTTGTCCGTGGAGAAACGCGGCTAAGCTTTGCAAATGGGAAGCAAAATAGACGCTGTGATAGCCCACAAGCTCGGCATCGTGGCGATTCTCTAAGGGAAGAATTAACTGATTATTATGACGTTTAGCCGCAATGATGGCGGGCAGTAACCCTTGGCAATGGCGTATCAGCCCCGAGAGCGCGAGTTCACCGACAAATTCGGTATTTTTAAGGCTACTGGCTGGAATTTGCTCCGAAGCCGCCAGAATGCCTATGGCGATGGGCAAATCGTAACGGCCACCTTGTTTAGGCAAGTCCGCCGGCGCGAGATTGACTGTTATCCGCCGCATAGGGAATTCAAACCCTGCATTGATCAAGGCGCTGCGCACGCGCTCGCGCGCTTCTTTGACCGAGGCTTCGGGCAAGCCCACCAGATTAAAGGCGGGCAGGCCATTACTAAGATGGACTTCAACCGTGACTTCTGGAGCTTCAACACCGCAACTGGCTCGGGTATGTACACAGGCTATCGCCATAAACAAATCCTTTTGTTGATCTTTTTGCGCTGAATTTGAGTGTAGCAGTAATTCGCCTAAGGGTTTTCAATTCACAGGATCGCTGTCCGCCAGCGCCGCAAGCTGTTGACTCAGGCTCTAGTGTTAGTGTGACAGCCTTGGCAATCTGAGCTGTTAAGCGATAGCAAATATTTGATAAAAATGATAAAAATAATAAAAAGCCAACATTGGAGTAGTGAGGTAAATATGGATATGTTGTTAGCAGAAAATTCCCCCATTCGTCAGCACCTACTCGAGCAAAAGCTGGCTCAGTTTAAAGACCCCAACCTTGCCAACGTGCTCTCGGCGTTTATTCGCAGTAGTGTCGATCTCTATCCCTGTGCAAACGAAGACTATGCCCAGTTAGGTAACAGCCGACTAGGTGGATTGCCGGATTTGCCTATCGGCATGGAGTATCCGGTGACTTTGGTCGGAAGGGAGGAGATGTTGGATGCTTACGCTGAGGAATTCGACCACACTCGCGAGTATGTCGAGGAGCACTATTGTTGGTCGCAAGATTGGGACTGGGACGAGGCGGCGCAGGCCTTTCGTGTACCCATGCAATTTATCGCGCAGATCAATTGTAGCAAACTGAAGGCGTTACAATCCTACTTACCCCGAGAAGGGCGATTGTTGTTCTTTTTGGAGCGCTGGCGATTCTCAGAAATGCTTCGCGGCCATGTCTATTATGTCGCTGAAGATCAGCAACTGAACTCTGGGAAAGCGATTGCCGAACTTAAGTTCGACGATGCGGTATGTGCAAACTATGAGTATGAGGCGGCTTATCAACTTCAGGGGATTGCCAGCATTAAGATGATAGCCCCTGACATGATTAATAGTGACAACCCGCATTTAGTAAGGTTAGCCAAGGCACGTTTACAAGCGCTACCAGAACCGCAACAAGCCATGGTGCTGGAGGCCATAGAGGTTGTGGATGATGAATTGGTACCAGAGTGGCAAGATCAGCTTAAGGGCTATGAGCTGATACAATTGAATGAGCACGGGTTTATCCCTGGTCAGATTCTCACTCAATCGCAATGGGCTAATACCGACTGGCAGTCATCCAACTTGCAGGCATTGCTCGTCCCCGAGCAGCCACTGCCGTATTACAATGGTATCGCCAGCATTAATGGTCATGGTGATAGCCGCTATAAAGCCCCCGAGTTCCACGCCGCGGCTGAGTTAGGCGGCAATGCCGAAGATTATCTGGTGCTGCTTAAAGTCGTCTATAGTGAGCACTCTATGCAGTTGAATTTTATTATCCACCGAGACGATCTCGCATCGGGTCAATTCGAGCGCATTTATTGCATTTATGATTATTAGCGTCTTGAAAGGTTGGCTATAACCAACCTTTTTGCTTGGCGATACGGGCGGCATCGATTCGGTTGCTCGCATTGAGTTTGGCAATGGCTTCGGATAGATAGTTACGTACCGTACCTTCGGCAATAAACAGCATCTCGGCTATCTCGGCGGTGGATTTGCCTTCACTGGCAAAACGTAGGGCGCGGCGCTCTTTATCGTTGAGGGGGTCGACATCGCCAATCGCCATGATTGCCAGCTCTGGGTCGATAACCCGCTTACCCGCGATCACCTGTTGGATGGCGTTGACTAAGGTTTCCGAGGGCGCATCCTTCAGTAAAAAACCACCCACGCCCGCTTCAATGGCGCGTTTGATGTAACCTGCGCGGCCAAAAGTCGTGATCACCACCACTTTAGTTTGGCTATGTTGCTCCTTTAGCCAAGCAGCTAGCTCTAAGCCAGTCCGTCCCGGCATTTCGATATCCGTGAGTAATAGATCAAAATGCTGCTGTTTGAGGAGGCTTAATGCTTCATCGCCATTGCTGGCTTGAGTAATGGTAAAACCGCCAGCGAGGGTTAATAGTGCTGCGAGCGCGCCGCGCACCATGGCTTGATCTTCAGCTAAGAGGATCTTCATTAATCTGTTGCTCCCTGCAAAGGTAAACTGACGCTAAAGGCGTATCCCTGCTCAAGATTATAGCTTAAATGGCCTCCGAGGCTATCGAGACGTTCACGGATGCCTGTAAGCCCATTTCCTTCTACAAAGGGCCTTGCTAAGGCATTATCTTTAACCTCGACATTAAGGGTATTTGCCTGTTCACTAAATTGAATGCTGCATTGGCTCGCGTTGCTATGGCGCAAAATATTATTCACGAGTTCAGTTAAAATCAGCACAAGTTGGCTTTCTGTTCTGGCGGGCAGTTTTGGTAACTCACCGATTAACTCAACATAGATGCCTTTGTCCCTGAGTGAATTACATAGCTGGGTGATGCAACTTGCTAAGCCTTTATGTTTATATTCTGAGACTGTATGCCTTATTTGACTCAAGCTTTCCCGCGCGATTTGTCCTAACTCTTGTAGTTGGGTCGTTGCAAGTTGATATTCTTGTTTCGCCAGTAGTTTTTCGGCCAATTCAGCCTTTAGGGCAATCGATGACAGACTGTGCCCCATAATATCGTGTAAGTCTCTGGCGATACGTTCTCGTTCAACAATTGTGGCTAACGTGCTGATCTCTTTGGCGCTTTGTCGCTCCTTCAATCTATGTTGGTAACGTCTTCGCTCTGCCTTACCGAGCATGCCAATCCCTAATACCAAGGCGGAGCCGTACATTGGAAAATAGTAGCTATTGAATTGACTAACATAGTTGAGCAAGAACAGTGTAACTAGCATTCCGAACCAGCATAACAGGCTAACTCTAAAGGAATAAAAGAAACCAATAAAGAAACTGGCAAAGGTAAAGAGTGAGATAGAACCTGGATTAATGGGGGTAATAGCTATAGCAAGTACTAACATGCCGATAATAGGCCGATGAGCGCTGCGGAAATTACAGCGATAGGTCCAAAAATAGCAGTAAATAAAGGGAACCAGCACCGCTAAAATTAAGATAATTTGCCAGCTAGGATAAGGCGTAATAAACAGCGGGATCAGATAAAACGCGAGGTTTATTAAGTACACCGATGCGAGCTTTCGTTCAAGTTGTAGTGGGTTATTTGTCATATCGGTTCGCCTAAGATCCATTTTGCGGCTGCTGAGAGTAGGATTGGCCTCAAGCATTGGCCAATCCTTTTGCCTGTTCTGGGGTTATTTTGCACTTATTTGCTGATTTTGTTGAAGTAAAAACTTAGCCCAACCATAATCTTTTTCCACTTGCAGCGCCTGTTGCCAATCTTCGATAGCCCCTTGTGCGTCACCTAACTCCTGTTTTGCGAGTCCGCGCCAAGTGTAAGCCTCTGCCTCACCCCAGCAAATGTTCTCGCAAGGTTGATTAAATCGTTCAATCGCATTGCTGGCCAGGGTCTTTGCATGCTGCATGCTGCCCCCAAACATCGCTGGCGTATTATAGGCGGCAATCGCTTTTACTAATGCGACTCGCGGATTAAGCGGCGCAAGCTGCTCGGCCTGAGCAATGGCATTGGCGGATTTGATCCCAAGCTCGGCGCCTTTACTGTTATTCAAGGCGATTTGCATGCCATACACGGATGATAATAGCGCGAGGGATTCGGCATCGGCTTGACTGTTGGTTAAGGTTTCTAAGCTCGCTTGAGCCGATGCCAAGGCATTCTCTGCAATTGTTTTTTGTCCCATCACATTAGCGCTGATGGCTAAGCGGTAGTTGGCATAAGCCGCCTCGTAATCTTGAGTGGCAGTGCTGAGCTGTTGCAATTTTTCGATATTCAAGGTGCTTGCTGCTTTGTCTACTTCAGCGATATTGGAGCTTGAGTTCGAAGCCGCGAACGCTGGCGAGCAGGCGAGAGTAAGGCTTGATAACAGTAAAAGTGTTTTCATGGTATTTCCTTATTGAAGTGATAACCCATTGCTTAGGGACGACTTCATTATCAGAAATACCTTGGCCTGAGTGCAGACACAAAGGTCATCAATTGGGCATGACAAATGTCATGTATTAAGCCTAAAAGCAAAACACCGGAGAGGCTCCGGTGTTTTGTAAGATGAGGCGTAACGTATTAAACGACCGCTTGGGCGCTGGCTTGGTTGACTAGGTAAACCATGTAGCCTAAGTAAGCGATAAGCAGCGTGGCACCTTCACGGCGACCGATACGCAGGCCTGACCAAGCGAAGGGTAAAATCACCACGGCTAAGGCGAGCATCACGATAAAGTCGAAGGATTGGAAACCTAGGGCTGACACTGGGTGCACAATCGCAGTTACACCTAAAATACCTAAAATGTTGAATAGGTTAGAGCCAACCACGTTACCGATAGCGATATCGCTCTCACCTTTAAGCGCCGCTAAAACCGAGGTCACTAACTCTGGCATACTGGTGCCGATAGCGACAATGGTTAAGCCGATAATGACTTCACTCACGCCAAACACTTTGGCTAAATCGACAGCGCCATTCACAAATAAAATCCCGCCACCGACTAACATGCTGATGCCCACAATAATAAAGGCGACAGAGAGCAACGGATTTTTAGGACCTTCTTCGATGATTTCGCCATCGGCATCGGTGGAGTTTTTCGAGCTGAAATAGCTAAATACTAGGTAGCCAACAAGCAGGGATAATAAAATCACCCCGTCAATCAGGCTGAGTTCGCCGTCCAATAACAATCCCCAAAACAGCATAGAAGCGAGGATCATCAAGGGGATATCCCGTCTCACCATTTGTGATTGTACTTGAATCGGGCGAATAAGCGCGGTAATCGCCAAAATCAAACCAATGTTGGCGATGTTCGAGCCAATCACGTTACCGAGCGCAATGCCGCTATTGCCTGCCAGTGCCGACTTTACGCTCACCGCAAGTTCAGGCGCGCTAGTACCGAAAGCAACAATGGTTAAGCCGATGATTAGGGGCGTGATGCCAAGACGTAGGGCGATCGAGCTCGCGCCACGGACTAGGGCTTCTGCGCCTAAGGTTAAAATGATAAAGCCGCCGATAATTGAAAGTGCAATGAGCATTTTAGACTCTGTTAAACCTAATTGAGTGAATAGTTTTCAGTTGTATCAACTTACGCTGACTGGCGTACATGATACGTGTTTTTCAACTGCTTTGACAGAATATGTCATAAAAAAGCACACCGCCAAGATGTGCTTTAAAAGTGAGTGTCATTACTTAAGGATTCGATGGGTTATTTTGCAGATAACTCATCTTCCCAGCGTACTTGTGCACCGCGAATACCGTCGACACGCTCGCTAAATGCCTTCTCGAGCACATGACGTTTGATCTTCAGTGTCGGGGTTAACACATCGTTTTCGATGGTCCAAGGCTTGCTCACAACCACAATCGCATCCACATGCTCATGGGATTCTAAATGTGGATTCACACTGTCGAGTGTCGCTTTTAAAGATGCACGAACTTCCTCACGGGCTTGTAGGTTGGCACCTTCAGAAAGTTGCACTAACGCGACTGGATGCGGCAGGCCTGAACCAATGACGCAAATCAGCTCCACATGGGGATCCTGTGCGAGCTTACGTTCAATGGGCACTGGGGCGACGTATTTACCCTTGGCGGTTTTAAAGTTGTCCTTCACCCGGCCGGTGATAGTCACACAACCATCGGCGTCGATAGCGCAGAGATCGCCAGTATGGAAGAAACCATCGGGATCGAAGGCCGCCGCTGTCGCTTCGGGTTGCAGATAATAGGCTGTCATCAGGCCGGGACTCTTCAGTAGCAGTTCGCCATCTTCACCCTGGCGGATTTGACAATCCTGCACGGGTTTACCCACAGTGCCGATTTTGCGCGCATCGAAGGGATAGTTGATGATGGAGTAAGCACAGTTTTCCGTCATCCCCCAAGCTTCACAGATATCCAAGCCAATACTGTGGTACCAGTGGATAAGAGAGGGCGGAATAGGGGCCGAGCCAGAGCCGAGTAAGCGGCAATGGTTGAGCCCTAACCCTTTGTGGATCTTGTGTTTTACTAGGCGGCTAATCAGCGGGATCTTAAGCAATAGATTGAGTTTGCCAACACCAATCTTGTCGATAATGTTCTTTTGGAACAGGCTCCACAGCCGCGGAACCGAGAAAAACACCGTTGGTTTAGCACGCTGCACATCGGCAACGAAGGAGTCTAAGCTTTCGACGAAGGCTACGGTACTGCCGGAATAGAAAGACGAGCCTTCGATCGCTACACGCTCGGTAATATGCGCTAACGGTAAGTAGGACAATAATCTGTCGTTGCCATTGGTACGTAAATCGCGCACAACCGCTTGGCAAGTCCAGCCATAGCTGGCAAACGTCTGAATCGCCCCTTTGGGGTGACCCGTTGAGCCAGAGGTGTAAATCAGCGTCATGATCTGATCAAGCTCTGGTAACGGTGCTTCAATCAAAGGGTTGCCCATCTTGAGCAATTGTTCCCATTGATATTGGGCTGGCATGGTTTCATAGGGCATGGCAAGGCGGAGTAATTCGCCGCCGACACCGGCTTCTTGATCGGCCCAGTGGTCGAGCTTGCCGAGGAAAATCGCTTTGGCACCGCTATGTTGCAACACATAGCGGATAGTATCTGTATTGGCAGTTGGGTAGATGGGAACGCTGATATAGCCGCCGTGCATCAGGGCTAGGTCGGTAATAAACCATTCGGCGCAGTTTTTAGAGAGCACGGCAATCTTATCGCCCGGCTCTAAGCCTAAATGACGCAATGCCCCCGCGAGTTGCTGGACTTTTTCTTGCACTTCATTCCACGTGAAATCAAGGTATTGACCCTTGATGGGCTGGCGCAAGTAAATCTCATCCCCACGTGTATTCGCCCAGTGTGCCAGCATTTCAATTGGCGTCTTAATCACTTTATCCATAGGCAATTCCCTGTTCTTTATTGTTATTTTTACCCCAACATAGGTGCCCAGTATGGCGAGTTTTGTGAGGCCGCGCAAATAGTTTGCAAGATTGTAAAATCTTAAAATAGGCGGACTAGCCTATCGTTTGAGTATGAAATGAAAATGAACTTAATCACAGGTCAGAGCAGGAGTTGCGGGCGCATTAGGCAATAAAAAAGGCGCCTAAGCGCCTCTTAACATTGGTGGAAGCTTACAGCTCCATCACGCCGTCCATTTCGACTTGCGCATCCTTAGGCAGTTGCTTCACACCGATAGCGGCGCGAGCAGGGTAAGGTTGGCTGAAGTAACGGCTCATGATTTCATTCACTTTTGCGAAGTGACTCAAGTCCGTTAGGAAGATATTGAGCTTAACGATATCGTTGATTGTGCCGCCAGCCGCGGTGCAAACAGCGGTTAAGTTTTCAAACACTTGCACGACTTGCGCCTCAAAATCATCGCTCACGATTTGCATTGTGCTTGGCACCAGTGGGATTTGGCCGGATAAATATACAGTGTTGCCGACTTTAACCGCTTGAGAATAAGTGCCAATTGCCGCTGGGGCGTTTTCGGTCGCGATAATGATTTTTTCTGCCATGACGCTCTCTCTAATAAATGATCAACGATTACGGGATGTACGCAACACCTCGGGCAGTACCCGGATACGGCGCATCACGTTAGCTAAATGGATCCTATCCTTCACCGAAATCCGCAGGTTAATCAAGTAAACGCGGCCATCACGCTCTTCGGTGCTAAGGTTGTGAATGTTCGAGCCTTCGGCGGCGATAATTGAGGTGATCTTCGCCAGCGCGCCTTGGTGGTTAACAATTTCAACCCGCAGATTGGCTTGATACTCGACGCCTTCGACATTGTCCCACTGTACGGGAATGTATTTATCGGGTTCGCCTTGGTAACCGCGAATGTTAGCGCAGTTTTCCATGTGGACGACTAAGCCTTTACCTTGGCTCACGTGGGCAATCACCGCATCACCAGGGATGGGGCGGCAGCAGTTAGCGAAGGTTACTAACATGCCTTCGGCGCCACGGATTGGCATCAGGTGAGAATCGCGGCTCTCTTGATTCTCTAAATTATCGCCAATCAAACGTTGGGCGATGACTATGCTCATGGCATTGCCAAGGCCGATGTCGGCGAGTAAGGAATTTAAATTGGCGTGCTTGGTATCGCGCACGACTTTATCAATCTGCTCGGCTGGAATGCTATCGAGTTTGGTTTTACCCAGCGCATGGTTTAGCAAACGGCGGCCAAGGGCGATAGCATCGTCTGCTTTTAGGCTCTTAAGCACTTGGCGGATTTTGGCGCGTGCTTTACCCGTCACCACAAAGTTAAGCCAAGCGGCATTCGGACGCGCGCCTTTGGCGGTAATGATCTCAACGGTTTGGCCGGAGATTAATGGCTGGCTTAACGGATAAGCTTGGCGGTTAACGCGTGCGCCGACACAGGTATTACCCACATCGGTGTGGACTTCATAGGCAAAGTCGACGGCGGTGGCGTTAACCGGTAATTCTAAAATGCGACCTTCGGGGGTAAAGACGTAAATCTCTTCGGGGAAGAGTTCGGTTTTGACGTTCTCCACGAATTCGAAGGAGGTGCTGGCGCTCTGTTGTAATTCCAGCAAGCTTTGCATCCACTTGCGGGCACGCACTTGCGTGGTGGTGCCTTGGCCATCGGCGCCGCCTTTGTAAGCCCAGTGGGCCGCAACCCCTTTGTCAGCCATTTGATCCATATCTTCGGTACGAATTTGGATCTCAACGGGCACGCCGTGTGGACCGAATAACGAGGTATGTAGCGACTGATAGCCGTTGGCTTTGGGGATAGCGATATAATCTTTAAAGCGACCCGGACGCGGTTTATACAAACCGTGCATGGCACCGAGCACGCGGTAGCAAGTATCGATGGAGTCGACGATGACGCGAAAGGCGTAGATATCCATAACCTCTTGGAACTGCAGTTCCTTGCTCTGCATCTTGTTATAGATGGAGTAGAGGTTTTTCTCGCGGCCTTTAACTTTGCCTTTAATGCCCGCATCGTTTAGGCGGGTGAGTACCGCAGCTTCAATGCCTTGAATCAGTTCTTTACGGTTGCCACGGGCGGCTTTAACCACTTCCTTTAACACCCGATAGCGCATCGGATAATAGGCTTGGAAACCTAAATCCTCTAACTCGGTCTTGATATTGTGAATACCGAGTCGGTTGGCAATCGGCGCGTAAATCTCTAAGGTTTCACGGGCAATACGACGGCGTTTGTCAGGACGCAAGGCGCCTAAGGTGCGCATGTTGTGGGTGCGGTCGGCAAGCTTGATGAGAATAACGCGGATATCCTGCGTCATCGCCATCATCATTTTGCGAAAGTTTTCCGCTTGGGCTTCTTTTTTATCGCGAAATTTCAGCTTGTCGAGCTTAGACACCCCTTCAACCAACTCTGCCACGGATTCGCCAAATTGTTCGGCCAAATCCTCTTTGGTGACATAGGTATCTTCGATGGTGTCATGCAGCAATGCCGCCATCAGCGTCTCATGGTCGAGACGCATTTCGGCGAGGATGCGGGCGACCGCAACCGGATGGGTAATATAAGGTTCGCCGCTAGTGCGCATTTGCCCTTCATGGGCATCACGCGCAACTTGGTACGCCTGCTTGAGCAATTCTACCTGTTCGGGTTCTAAGTAACCGGAAGCAGACTCCTTTAGACCTTCAAACAGATACAAGTGGCAGCTCTCCTTTACCCAAACAGGTGTGACTCAATTAGACTTATAGTGAACGGCCTTCAGCGATGGCGGCAACAGCTGCGATTTCAGCTGCTTCACGCTCACGCACGGTTTGACGCTCATCAGCGTCTAAAGTGTGAGCATTCACTAAACCTAGTTCGATTTCACGCAGGGCGATAACCGTTGGCTTGTCGTTCATCTCTTCAACCATAGGGTCTTTACCCTGCACGGCGATTTGGCGAGCACGACGCGCCGCAACCAGGATCATATCAAAACGGTTGCCGATTTGTTCTACGGCGTCTTCTACAGTTACGCGAGCCATGTGTTGAAACTCCAGTTTATCTAGGGGAAAAAATGACGCAAAATTGTACACTAAGGCAGTTAGCCTGCCAACAGATCGTTAAGCATATCATTTTGCGCGTGGATCTGACTAGCACCCGTTAAGCGTTGGCTGCGAATGATCGCCCGCAGATCCGCCAGTGCTGTGTCAAAATCGTCATTGACGATAATAAAATCATATTCTTTATAGTGCGACATTTCAGAAACCGCCTGTGCCATACGGCTAGCGATCACATCAGCACTGTCTTGGCCACGGCCAGTGAGACGTCGTTCTAGCTCATCCCTTGAGGGCGGTAGAATAAACACGCCCACGGCCTCAGGCATTAATGCTTTAACCTGCTGGGCACCTTGCCAGTCGATATCGAGGAAGACATCGATACCTTGAGTCAAAGTGTGCTCAATCACGTGGCGTGACGTGCCATAGTAGTTACCGAACACTTCGGCCCACTCGAAAAAGGCATTTTGCGCGATCAGTGCTTTAAATTCTTCAACATTAACAAAATGGTAGTGTTGACCATTCACTTCACCGGGGCGAGGCGCACGGGTAGTGTGCGACACTGAAACCTGCATATCGGCGGGTTTGTCTTTCAGCAGCGCCGAAATCAGCGAGGATTTACCAGCACCACTCGGGGCTGACACAATAAATAAATTTCCGCGTGCGGTCATGAGCAAAATATCCAGTTGGTTAACGCAAGAAGGGCCCAGAAAGCCGAGCATTATACAGATTTTGACCTTAAAAACGCTAGCTAACAATTGCGCACTATTGGCGTTTTTGTGGGCAATACGTATTCCCTCTGACGATTTTTGCCATTAAATGCTAGCGTGAGCTTACTTGTTTAAAATCTCTACACATCTGCATCGGCGCTATCGAGGATTTAAGCCTGATTTAGTTTTAGATGGATATTATCGGCATTTTTATCCGTCTAACGCCTTATTGCACTGACAATTGCGGCTAAATTCGTTACGCTCGTGCCTATACGACATTGAGAGTCGTGTGCGCTAGGATAATTTCACTATAAAGGAAGGGTCGTGCTGTTAAAATCTCTTTTCTGCCTTCATGGGCGTGATTCCCGTCCCCGCTTTGTGGCCATCAGTGTTGGTGTGTATTTGGGCATTTCACTGGCTGTCGCCGCGTTTGGGCCGAACTTTTTAATGTATCTTTTAGCGCTAGTGGGCTTACCTTTGCTCGCCCTTACGGCGCTGCGCCGCTTAAATGATGCGGCTAAGCCTAAGGTGTTGGTTGCAGTGTTTGTCCTGCCGCTATTGATTTTACTAGCATTGTATATAGTGGCAGCACCGCCGATAGTCGCCATTCTAGGGCTGGTTTTAGGCGCTGGTGCGACCTTTTGGGGTACACGTTTAATCTCTCCCACGTTAGTGGAATACCGTTTGGGCTATTATGGTCCGGCATTAGATATCCCAACCTCGCAGGCCGTTCCCCGTCGCCGAGTCGAGCCCGTATTAACACCAAAGGCAGCCGCTGCACAGAATGCTACCGTCTCCCATGCTGCGCCGGATATCCCAGTATCGACAGAGACCGAAGTCTATTCCCATACTGAACCTGCAAGCGCTGCTCCAATGGCTGATGCCGAGTTGGATGCCTTGCGCCAAGATGAACTGCGCTTCGATGCGTTAACGAAAATGACGCAAAATCCAGCTGACTTTGTTGTGCAAGATGCATTACTCGAGGGGCACGCCGATTTTCGTCCTGCCAATCAGAGCCGAGTAGAGCAAAGCCGTATCGACATCGCTGATGTGGATTTAGCCCAAGTGGATTTGCAGGGCGCGGAGTTTAAGCGCGCACCACTCGACCCAGCCGAGCACAGTGATGAGCCAGTATGGCGTTTCGATCCCGATGAAGATACCACGGCCTTTAACGATACTGAGCATGCCGAAGAAGTACGCCGTCGCCGCGCCGAGGCGAAAGAGTCGGGCTCAATGACTGAGCTATTTAGAGGCGTTGCCGAGTTTTTTGCTCCCTATCGACGTTTTATTAAGTTGCCTTATTTACCTAAGCTTGAGCGCCGTTATTGGCTGCCCATCGGTGGCGGTGTGGGCGCCGTGCTGTTAGTCTTGCTCGTGTGGGGATTATGGCCCAATAGTGATGAGTCACAGGCTGAGGAGGCTGTTCCTGTCGTGCCTTCGGCGCCTATCACCGCAAGCGATCGTGTGACCTTAGATATGCCCGATGGTTTTTCGGTGGCGTTAGAGCAAGATGTGTTAATTATTCGCTGGTTAGGCGAACGTGGTGAGCCGCAAAACCTGTGGTCTATTGCTACGGCGAAAGGGGATAAGACTTGTAGTGCACTGGTGTTTAATAATGGTACTGAGTATCGCACTATCAGCGTCGACTTGCTTGCCGATTCGGCAACAGAGGCGCGTTTTACGCCGCTCGATACCGCTAATATCATTACCGATTTAGCCCGCCGCGGCAGTATTGGTTTGTGTGGTTATAAGTTCAGCCTCAAGGGCAGCCAAGCGGTTTTAGAACCTAATCGCACCTTTGGTAATTATTTGGCACGTTAAACCGATAAAATTCTAGTCAGGATTAGAGGGGTAGATTACACTTTTGCTCCTCTTTTTCTCCAATCTTGTTTTAAATGCGCTCGCATAGCCTATTGTGGCGAGGTTCGGGAAAATATCATTAATACGAACTGAAAACTCAATCCCACATGAATACAGATTTGACCTTAGTCATTATGGCGGCAGGGCTTGGTAGTCGTTTTGGCGGTGATAAGCAATTAGCCTCCCTCGGTCCTGCGGGCGAACCCATGTTGGTGTTATCGATACAGTCGGCGATCCGCAGTGGATTTCAGCGCGCGGTATTAGTGATCCGCCCAGAGCTTGAGGCGCAACTTACTGGGATATTGACGCAGTTTTTACCGGCGGACTTTGAATATCACTTTTGTTATCAGTCGCTCACCGATTTGCCTAACGAAGCGCAGCTTGCGGATGTGAGCCATCGTTTAAAGCCCTGGGGGACTGCGCATGCGCTCTGGTGTGCCCGTGGTAGTGTTAATGGACCAATGGCGGTGATCAATGCCGATGATTTTTACGGTGACAGCGCCTTTGCCTCACTTGCGAAGGGATTAACCGCCAGACCTAACGATTGGATGATGGTGGCTTATCCTATCGAGCTGACGTTATCTGAGCACGGTGGCGTGAATCGTGGCTTATGCCAAGTGGAGCAGGGGCAACTGCGCTCAGTCGTTGAATGGTTGAATATTCAAGCCCAAGATCATGGTTTTATCGGCGAAGGCCCAGAGGGGTTGGCACCGCTTCCTTCACAGTCGCTGGTCTCAATGACTTGCTGGGGCTTCTCGCCAAGCATATTTGATGTTATTAAACGTGAATTAACGGTATTTATCGAACAACAAGGCCAATTGCCTAAATCTGAATGCTATTTGCCCGCCGTGGTTCAGGCGGGAATTGAGCAAGGTGTGCCCGTGTTTGTTGATGTGGCCAGCGAATCTTGGCTCGGTGTGACCTATCCGCAGGATACTGTCTGGGTAAAGCAAAAATTAATGGAGTTATTGAGTGATTAAACTCATCAGGCAGTCAGTGTTGCCTCATTTTGGAATTGAAGCCGACGAAGCAAAAATCTCAGCGTTAGGGAATGGTCATATTAACGATACCTTGTTAGTGCGTTGGCCTACGGGTGAGTTAGTGCTGCAACGTATTAATACCCAAGTGTTTAAGACGCCGCAGGCATTGGTGAGTAATGCCGATAAAATTAGCCATCATTTGTGTGCTAAGGCATTACAACAGCAATATGGCTTGCAGGTTGTGAGCCCTTGTCTTACTCAAGACGGCGAGCTGGCGATCGACTTAGGTGAGCAGGGATTTTGGCGCGCCATCAGTTATTTGCCCCACAGTTTAAGTATCGAGGTGGTGAAGTCTGAAGCAGAAGCCGAAATGGCGGCTAAAGCTTTTGGTCATTTTGCCTGTGCCTTGAGTGATTTTGACGCCACTCAGCTTGAGGATGTTATCCCGCAGTTCCATCATTTGCCGGGACGGATGGAAATGCTGCGCCAAGCGGTGCAGCAGGATAAGGCTAAGCGGTTAGACTCATGCCGTAACTGGGTCGATTATGCCCTATCACAGCAGAGTTTATTGGATGAGCTGGCTGAGATTTCGCCACAGCTCCCGCTGCGTATTTGCCATAACGACACTAAAATCAACAATATGCTGTTTGATAAGCGCGATATGTCGAGCATGGCGATCATCGACCTCGATACCTGCATGAAAGGGCATTTGATGTATGACTTTGGCGATATGGTGCGTACCTTCTGCTCGCCTGAAGCCGAAGATTCGACCGCCCTTGATAATGTTAAAGTGCGCCAATCCATCTTTGCCGCCATTTGCCGTGGTTATTTAAGTGAGCTGGGTGAGGTGTTGACTGAGGTTGAAAAACGTAGTCTCTGGCTCGGGGCGCGAGTAATTTGCCTGATGATCGGCGTGCGTTTTTTAACGGACTATCTGAATGGTGACGTGTATTTCCACGTGCACCGTGAGGGCCATAATCTGGATAGAGCGGCGAATCAGTTTACCTTGTATCAAAGCCTGCTCGACCAAGAGGCTGAACTTAAAGCCTGTTTCTAGTCTGCTTTCAGTTAGCAAACGCCCCATTTGGGGCGTTTTGTTTTTTACTTATATACGACATAATTGCAACATCAAAACCCCTCAGTCTCATATGGATTTGGCTTGTAATGGGCACCCTAGAAGCTCCCACTGCATTAACGTGTTCGCGCCGTAGCGCTAGAAATCTCTGGTTAAGATGCACTCTGCGTCGCTCGCAGCAGGAAGCCGTTGCATCGTCGATGATGACGGCGACGAGTGATAACTTTTTCAATGCTTACGCAATTTTTCTCGGTGCCAGTCTTGCGCAAATGGGCTTTGTTACTGGTTTACCGCAGCTCTTCGGGGCGATGTCGCAGTTGGTTTCGGTATGGCTAGCGAGCCATTTTTCCCGTCGCGGGTTTATCGTTTGCTGCGCCGCTTTGCAGGCGGTTGTGGTATTGGCGATGGGCGGGTTAGCGGCCTTTCGCCCCGATCATGCAGTGTGGATATTTATCGCGCTTGCCGTCGGGTATCACGGTTTTATTAATCTTATTCAACCCCATTGGCGCGCTTGGATGGGGTCTATCGTACCCGAACGTCGTCGTGGTGCCTTTTTTGCGGCGCGCACCCGCTTAACCATGGGCGCATCCTTAAGCGTATTCTTTATTGGCGGTGGGATTCTTACCTTTACCGATTCGCTGCAAATGGCCTGGTTAGGCTTTACTTTACTGTTTTCGATAGCGGCCATGGGGCGTTTTGTCTCGGCTTGGTTGTTATTGCAAATGCACGACCCGGATCCGCGCGAGGCCAAGCAGCGCGGCGTGTTTATCCAAACCATTCGCAATTTTCGCGGCGCATGGAAGGATAAAACCTTTCGCCAATACAGCTTGTTTGTAGCCAGTATGCAGGCGATGGTCGCAATATCGGCGCCGTTTTTCGCCGTGTATATGCTAGAAGACCTGCACTTTAGCTACATCGAATTTGTGCTCGCGAGCGTGGCCTCGATAGCGACTCAGTTTGTGACGTTGAAATTTTGGGGGCGATTTAGCGATCAATTTGGCAATCGTTTGGTGATGATTATCACCAGCTGCATGATCCCAAGTTTGCCGCTGCTGTGGCTGTTCTCGGATAACTATCTCTATATTCTGGCGATTCAGGCATTTTCGGGTCTAGCTTGGAGCGGCTTTACCCTAAGTACCGCCAATTATCTTTATGATATTCGTCCCTTTCGCAGTGATTTTGCCACCTATGCGGCGCTGCAGGCGTCACTCAGCGCGGGATTGGTGTTTGTGGGGGCGATGGTTGGTGGCACTATTGCCTCCCATGCGGCGGACTTTTTAGTCTGGTCGGGTTGGAATACTTGGCTCAGTAGCCCGATTTTTGTGGTGTTTTTAGTATCGACCATATTGCGCGCATTTGTGACACTGTGGTTTATTCCGCGCTCGGTCGAGCCCAAAGTCAGGCCAAGGCCGCAGTTACTACAACTTATCTTCCGTATCCGCGGCTTTAATGCGATTTCGGGCGTGAGTCTCGACTGGTTAACTGTGGTAAAACGCCGAAATACCCCTGATTAGCTTTACTATCCGTTAGGGTTTTAAAGCTTATAATCGAAGAACTTTCGTTTTTCAGGCCCAGAGGCATTGGCGCTGATCTTATTGGGATGTTTATATTCATCCCAACTGGCGACATTGCGGCCGACATTCAGCTTAGGAAAGTTCTGCTGATTTTCGGCGCTGGCTAATCCCATAAATGCTAATAACTGGCCGAGGGCGCCTTGGCGGCTGACATCGATACTGAGGAAGTCATGCCTACCCGCAAAGTAGTCCAATACCTCAGCTTTATGGCGTTGATAACAATCGATAAGGTGTTGTGTATCTTGCGGGTTTTCAATCAAACCGACGCCAAAGCTATGGCGAAAGCTGCGCTTCATGATTGGGTGGAATCGGCCAGTTTTGGTATCCAAATGTGGCAGCATTCGGCTGAGTAACATCTGCATCGACGGCACCCAAGACTCTAACTCGCGGTCAAGATAAACAAATTTGGCCTCGTGGAAGAGTTTATCTAACTGCTTGAAATCACTAAAACAAGGTGCATCGGAAATCGCATCGGCCTGCATAAAGGCTGCTTTAGTAAACGCCATATGTGCCACTTTTAAGCCTTGCTCCAATAGCGCCACGCTTGCGCTCGTTGTCCCTGTACGGGGTAAGCCGATAAAAATAACCTTCTGTTTTTGCTTGGCAACCACCAACTCATGCTTAATTGCATTTGGCTCGATTGCGCTTGGCTTAATTGCATTTGACCTGATGTCATTGGGTTTAGTCGAATCGCACTGTGGCTGATTGATCTGCACATCTGCACTATGGTTATGCCCTTGAGAATCGGAAAGGGTGGCAATAGTTGGGTTATCAGGCATGGATTGGGCTCAGCATTGTTGTCAGCGTGGTCGCGATGGGTGTGTAAATTGGGGTTTAACATTAGCGTTTTATCAACGCTGGCAGTATATCGCAGTGCACAGGTTTGTTAGTATCTTCATGGTATGCAAAACAAAAAATAGAATTGGAATACCAAAAATTCTTAGTCTTGGTATAAGGGATACTTATGAGTTTAAGGCAACTTTTAATAGAAATAGCAGGTGGTTGGGTAAAGGCTAAAAGTGAGCAGTTTACTGGTCACCCAATAGCAACTTTACTAAGACAAGATTTAATTAAAGTAATAGAAAACACGCTCCCATCCTCAACTAATTATCTAATAAAAGCTAGTGCTGGAGCAGGAAATTGGGCTGACGTGTCTTGGTTGTCGATTCTCAATCCATCAATAACAGAGTCAACACAGTCTGGTATTTATCCAGTTTATTTATTCCGTTCAGATGGTAGTGGCGTTTATCTATCATTAGGTTTTGGAACTACAGAGCTGAAAAAACGATATGGAAAAACGCTAGCAAAACAGAAAGCAGAAGAACTCCGTAATAACATAAGAGGTTTAGATAAACGACTGAACACGTGGGATCAAAAAGTTGATTTACGATCTAATACGCCGTTAGGTAAGTCCTATGAGTGGGCTTCGGCTGGCGCAAAATTTTATCCTTTAGAAAATATGCCTGATGAAAATGATCTTGTTTCTGATCTAATAGAACTATTAGAAATATATTCAGATGTCAATTTAGAAACTAATAAGCATTCAAGTCAGGCAGTTAGATATGTGCAGTTTCTTTCCAAACCCTTCCTCCTTCTAGCTGGTATCTCTGGCACAGGTAAAACCCGGTTTGTACGTGAGCAAGCTAAGGCTACAGGTAGTCTTGCTGAAACCTATTGTTTAACTTCGGTACGTCCCGATTGGCATGAACCGAGTGATTTGCTGGGATATATTTCGCGCTTAAATGGCGCTGCCGAATATATCACCACAGATGTATTGCAGTTTATCGCTAAAGCATGGCGTGGTATTGCTGATCGTTGCTTAAGTATTGAAGTTCAGGACATTGAAGAACAGGGTAAACGTTTAGTTGTAACCGGTGAACGTGATGCCCTTGAACAGGTGTTGCCTTACTGGTTGTGTTTGGATGAAATGAACCTAGCCCCTGTCGAGCAGTATTTTGCGGATTACTTATCAGTACTTGAAACCCGTGAATGGCGCTGGGCGGATGACAGTTTTACCTACAGCAGTGATGCGTTATTAAAGCCCACCACCATTAACGATGTGGCTGATAAAGATAAACTACGCAAGGAATTGGGTTTTGGCAGCGAAAAATATAACGAGCTGTGGGATTTTATTTGCCAGTATGGTTTAGGTATTCCATTTAACCTAATGGTAGCAGGCACGGTTAATATGGATGAAACCACTCATGGCTTTTCGCGTAAAGTAATAGATCGAGCATTGAGCTTTGATTTTGGTGAGTTTTTTCCAAATAAAACGGAAGATTTTTTTGCGCCTAAACACAAACAAAAGGCCTTAAGTTATCCGTTATATAGCCAAGCCAAGTTGCCAATGTTTGCATCGGTTGCTGCCGATAGTGATGCATCGAAAACTACAGCGTTCTTTAATGCAATCAATGCAGTATTAAAGCAAACCCCATTTGAATTGGCTTTTCGTGCTTTCAATGAGCTTTGTCTTGCTGTGATTAGTTTTTCACCCAAAACGGAGCTTGAATTAACCGCGGTGTTTGATGACTTTTTAATGTGCAAAGTGTTACCGCGCATTGAAGGCGATGATGACAAACTGGTTGGAAATAGTGAGCAGACTCTATTGGAGCAGCTAGAAACGGTGCTCGCAGATAAATTAGCGAATATTTGGCAGGGGACTCGGCCTGATTTGTTGCGTGAAGTGATCGAGCAGCCTGATGAAACGGTCATGGTTGCCTGTCGCTCTGCGGCTAAATTAGTGCGCATGAGAAAACTGCTAGAAAGTGGTTTTACGTCTTTTTGGCCTTAACCTAAACGGATTGTTGGGTGGTATTGATTAATGGCGCAACAAACGCGTGAAACCTTGTATGTAACCCATGATGACTTTGAATTTTATGTTTATGCGGAAGGGTTAGATAAGCCAAGAAAGCGGCTGGCAAGCACTTATGCGAAGCGCTCATTCAGCCTGCCGACTGAGGATATTGCCGTTTTTGTGGGCGACAAATTGGTGGCAACGGATACAGGAGCCACCTTGGTTGAGCCATTCTTTTTTGAGAATCGTCAGTATTGGTTTGAAATTGAATTTAAAGACAGTGTTGACATCAATACGGCAGCAGTAAGTCATAAGTACAATCTAATCGAGCAAGGTTTTATGCTCAGCCCGAGACGAAAAACGCTGCATGCCATGATCAATTTTGGCAATGATATCGGCCGTTGTGCATTTCAAATTAAATATATCGTTGATGGCGTGCATAAATCGGTACCTGTACAGTTTACCGTGCTGGCAACCAAAATGGTGCAAAGCCAAGATCTTACCCTGATGAACAGGCAGATTGATCAGATTTATCCACTATGGCGCTATACCATTAGTAGTAAAACCAGTCAGTCCCAAGGCAAATTGAGCCATAAATCTGAGCCGTTCGAGCTATTTTGGTTGGCGCAGTTTGAGCGCTTAGTGTTTAATTTTAATCAAGGTATTAATCGAGTTTTACATGCACCACACAATCGTTTGCAGTCTTTTACCCAGCAAAAGCAGCTAGATCGTATTCACAAAAAGCTCAGTGCTAAACAGCAAGAACAAGCAAAAGAATTACTTGCTTCAAAACGTCTATCAAGCCGTATGGGGATTGCCCAGCAGCGCTTGAATATTAACACTCCAGAAAATCGCTTTATTAAAATGGTACTAAAGCGAACCCAAGCTAATTTGACGAAATTGATAGCAGGTATTCGCTCGAGTAAAGAGTCGAAAGCGTCTGACTCTTTTTTGCAAACTTTAGATGCTTGGCTTGGGCAGATATCAAAATATGCTAAGCATCAGCTATGGCAAGAGGTTGGGGCGTTTGAAGGGCAAAGTAGTGAGTCAAAGGTTTTACAGCAGGGTGCTGGCTATTCGAAAGTCTATAAAGTGTGGCAACAGTTAAGGCATTATTTAGATAACAATAATGGTGAGGCGCAGTTGTCGATTAAGTCTGTAGCAGATATTTATGAGGTTTGGTGCTTCCTAGAAGTAAAAACCGTGATTGAAAGCTTCGGCTTTCAGTTGCAAGAAAAGAAGTTAAGCAGCTTGAAAAAGGTGCAGTTTGAACGTCAATTTCCTGAAGACAGCATGGCTGCTGCTTTTGTTTATTATCGCCAAAGTGATGGCATGATCATTGAGCTTGCCCATGAACCTTCTTTTTCGCCAGAAGGGAAAGAAAATCGTACTTGGTCGGCAAATCAGCGCCCTGATATTGTGTTAAGGGTGACACTTGCTAACAGTGAATCATTTTTGATTTTGTTCGATGCTAAGTATCGAATTGATACTAAGCAATTGTGTAAGGAACAAGACGGTGTACCAGAAGATGCGATTAATCAAATGCATCGTTACCGTGATGCCATTATTCACCAGCAAAAAATGATGAATGAAAGGCCACTAAAAAGTCGCCCTGTAATGGGCGCATTTGCTTTGTATCCTGGCTTTTTCGACCAAACTACTCAGCAAAATCCTTACGATGAAGCAATTCAAGAGATTGGCATTGGTGCTTTTGCTTTATTGCCATCGGCGGCAGAACCAAATATTCATAACCATTGGCTACGGAGTTATTTAGCCAATAAATTGGGTAATGGCACAAATAAAATTAGTTATCTCAGGCCACCATCTAATGATTATTATTTTGTGGAGGATTCTGCGCGGATTGCCCCTTATGGCGGCAGTATAGTGCGTCACAATGGGTTAACTATGGTGGCCCCGATAAACGAAATTGATCGTGATAGTGATTATTTACTCAGAGCAAGAACTGGCCGTTTAACGGGTTACCATACTCAGCTTTTGGCGACGAATCGGCAGAATGTTCATCGTAATATTGTGCGTGAAATTCGCTACCTGTTACTGACAGTACGTGTTAATCCATCTGATCCGAATCAATTGGGTAAATTTCTATATCGTGTTGCGAATGTAAAGTTACTACCAAGGCATGATATTGATCGGCAGTTAACTGGAAAGCTTAGTAATGACAATCACCATTATTGGGTGTTTGATTTTGTTGGTGAGCCTGAAGTGTTAACAACGCCAATCGTAAAACCGTATTCTGAAAACTTTCAATTTAAGCTTACTAAAGCAGAGTATTTGCAACAAATTAGCCATTGGGATGGTCTGAAAGAAGCTTATCAGCTCTATACCGACCTAGACTTGAATTGGTAATACCTTGGCATTCAGTTGCTGTTTTATCTGATTTAAATGTGTTTTCATTAGTCTATTTTTGCTGTGTGGTTATGTTCGTTATAACCATTATGTAAAGCCGTATTTATCCTGAACCCTAGCTAATAATTGCCAATTACTTTGCTAAGAACTCCATCAAAAACTCAATCAATACCGTTACTTTGGTTGGGAGGTATTTTCGCTGTGGATACACTGCATAAATACCGTGTTCGGGTAGCGGAAAGTCAGTGAGTATGGGCTGCAAACGCCCAGCCTGTAGATCGGACTCTACGATAAAGCGCGGTAGGTTAGCTATGCCAAGGCCATCGAGACAGGCTTGGTGGATAGCATCACTATTATTCACCTGATAGTTGCCTTTGGGCTGAACACGTTGCACGCCATCGGGATTGTGAAAACTCCATTCCACACCATCTTGAAAGTAACTGTAAAACAAGCAGTTGTGCTGAGTTAACTCGCTAGGAGTCATGGGTGAACCGTGCTGAGCTAGATACGCGGGGGACGCGCAAATCACGCTCAAACAAGGGGCAATTTTGCGGGCGATAAGGCTGGAGTCGGGCAGTTCGCCGATGCGGATAGCTAAATCGAAGCCGCCTGCGATTAAATCTGTGGTCTTGTCATCCATTTGCACTTGCAGCTGAATATCGGGGTAACGTTTTAAAAATTCAGCGATTAAAGGTGCAATATACAAGCGGCCAAACACCATAGGCACGGAAATTCGCAGATTGCCTTTAGGTGTTTGCTGCAATTCGGAGATGGCATCTAATCCTTCTTGGGTGAGTTGCACGGCGGGGCGAATATATTCGAAATAGCGCGCGCCAGCATCCGTTAGGCTCAAACTGCGGGTGGTGCGTTGTAATAGTTGAATCCCTAAGTGTTGCTCCAACTGTGTGATTCGTTTGCTGATGGCTGATTTACTCAGTCCGAGTTTTTGTCCCGCCGCAGAAAAGCTACCGCATTCGACCACAGTGACAAAAATGGGCAGGGCGGAAAAATGTTCCATGCAGGGCTTCCTTTGTAAAACGATGTTGTAACAGTCGAGGCTCGGCTGTAGGTCGCTTATTTCTATCACTTTAAGCTGAGTATGAGGGGATTTAGAGCCTCACTTGCTTCTCGCATCTCGCTTAAAGCGGAAATCACTAACATTAATTGTTAGCTAAAGCTCAACAATAAGTTTCTATTACGGTGGATTATAAGGCCTAAACTATCACTGTAGACTATTTTGCAACAAAAATGGATGGACTGTTTTGATGCAAACGTCAAACAAACTTACCTTATTTATGTCCTTTGTGGCGCTCTGTTCCGGCGTTTTACTGGCATTAATGATTAAGCTCAATAGCCAGCTTGCTATGTATAGCTCACCGCTTTTGGCATCTTGGATGGCTCATGGTATTGGTGCAATAACAGTATTGTTGATGCTGTTTTTACTGAGAAAAAAGCTGATGAGTAAAGAAGCCAAGTTGGCTTTGAATGCCGATGCGAGTCGATCTCTGTTACCTTGGTGGGCGTATTTAGGTGGCGCTCCTGGGGCTGCGACGGTTGTGTTGGCCGCTGTCACAGTCAACAGTGAATTAGCCTTGGCTGGCACCTTAGCCTTGATGCTTGTGGGGCAGTTAATCTTGAGCTGTATATTCGACTGCTGCGGTTATTTTGGTGTCGTTAAGCGGCACATTCGATTCACAGAAGTCATTGCTATGGTGATGATTTTGTTGGGAGCCATGTTGGTGATTTATTCACACTAGCTGGCGTAGCAGGGGAAATTGAATGGAATTGATGGTACTTATCGCACTGCTTAATGGCGGTTTAATTGCCTTAAGCCGAACCTTTAATAGTGCTTTGGCAAAACATAGCCATGCGTTAATTGCATCTTGCTGTAATCATATTGTGGGCTTTGTAGTCTTGAGTGCATGGATAATCTGCCTAGAGAGTGGCGCAAATCAGCTACAAGTGCAGCCGCCCGTGTATTTGTATCTTGGTGGAGTCATTGGTGCTTTATTTGTCGTGCTAAATAGTTGGGCATTGCCATCGTTAGGGGTGATGCGTTGTACTTTGCTGGTGATATGTGGGCAGATGCTGACAGGCGTTGTGCTGGATATAATATCTAGTGCCAGCGGTATGCATTGGGCGTCGCTCGTTGGAGTATGTTTGATGTTAGCGGGTGTCGTGTTCCTTAATCGGGCGAAGCAACCTACGCCCAGGTAAAGCACGCGAATTGCTCATTGTGATATGGCGTTAATCGCCCTTCAATCTCATCATCTTGTGTCGAGCGGTTTGCTTAGTCATCTACAATATGCGAGAACTTACCCTAGATTGCGATTGGCTGTTGTGTTGATCATTTTGGAATTTGTCGCAGAGTTTTTCATGCTTAGTATTTGATTTTTTTTTGTTATTAGGAGTGTTATGTCGTTCTCAAGTCAGGCTAATTCTTCGGCCGCACCTTACTCTTGGGTGCTTTTCGATGCCGATGAAACCCTCTTTTATTTCGATGCTTTCGAAGGGTTGAAGCTGATGTTTTCAGGCTTTGGTGTCAGTTTTACTCAGGCCGATTTTGAGGAATACCAAAGGGTAAATAAACCGCTGTGGGTTGCTTATCAGGATGGCAAGATCAGCGCCGCCGAACTACAAACCATCCGCTTTGAGCCTTGGGCGGCAAAGCTTACAGTGACCCCACAAACCTTAAACAGTGCGTTTTTAACGGCTATGGCAGAGATTTGTGCGCCCTTGCCCGGTGCCCGTGAATTGCTGGCCGCGCTGCAAGGGAAAGCCAAAATGGGGATTATCACCAATGGCTTTACCGAGTTGCAGACAGTGCGTTTAGAGCGTACTGGTTTGCAGCACCATTTTGATATTTTGGTGATTTCAGAAAAAGTCGGCATCGCAAAACCCGATGTGGGTATTTTTGAGCATGCACTAGAGTTGATGGGGCACCCTGCGCGTGAGCAAGTATTAATGGTAGGCGATAACCCTCATTCAGACATTCAAGGCGGCATCAATGCGGGATTTCACACTTGCTGGTATAACGTCCATGGCCATGCCGCGCCTGAAGGGATCACCCCACATTATCAAGTGAGCTCCCATCGAGAGCTACAACAGATGCTGGGGCTTTAATGGGGTACATATTGTTGTACATATAATGCGAAAAGGGGTTAACCTTTGCAGGTTAACCCCTTTCCTAACAATCACTTAATCGAAAAGATTAGTTCATGCCGTATTTCTTTAATTTCTTACGCAGAGTACCGCGGTTGATACCTAGCATGTTTGCTGCGCGGGTTTGGTTGCCGCGAGTGTGTTGCATGATGATGTCAAGCAGAGGTGCTTCAACTTCACTTAGCACCATTTCATACACTTCTTGTGCTTCCTGACCGTCCAACTGTGCGAAGAAGTTAGTTACGGCACGCTTTACAGCGTCACGTAATAACTGGGGCTTGATAGTGCCGTTTGCGGTTTCGATTTTGCCAACGGTAAGCTGGTGAACTTCTGTGTTAGTTGTCTGATCAAACATTCTATTCTGCTCTTTATTAATTCTTTACTAATTCATCAAAATAATATTCCACCAGGGAATACTGTTCTGCAGCGGTTTCCAGCTGATTAAAGTCAGCCCGGAATTGGCGCTGATCCTCTTGGTCTAGGTACCATCCAATATGTTTTCTGGCGAAGCGGATACCCTTATATTCACCATACAAATCATAAAGTTTGGTGAGGTGTTCCAGCATCACTTGACGCTGTTCAGCCACCTCAATGGGCGCTAGCTTATTACCCGTATCCAAGTAGTGCTGGATTTCTCTGAAAATCCAAGGCCGTCCTTGAGCACCCCGTCCTATCATCAGAGCATCGACACCGGTATAGTCCAGCACGAAGCGGGCTTTCTCCGGACTGTCGATATCCCCGTTTGCGACAACAGGAATCGAGACATTCTGTTTAATTGCCTTGATGGTGTCGTACTCGGCGTTGCCTCTGTACATGCATTGTCTCGTGCGGCCGTGAACGGCGAGCGAGGCGATACCACAATCCTCAGCAATCTGGGCGATTTGAACACCGTTCCTGTGTTCAGGCTCCCAGCCTGTGCGAATCTTTAACGTGACAGGTACCTCTACTGCGGCAACCACGGCTTGTAAAATTTCTTTCACTAAGGGTGGATTTTGCATTAGGGCAGAACCTGCCAGCTTTTTATTCACTTTTTTTGCTGGGCATCCCATGTTGATATCAATGATGTGGGCACCTTGTTCGACGTTGAACTGGGCGGCCTGCGCCATTAACTCTGGATCTGCACCTGCAATTTGCACTGAGCGAATACCTTCCTCGCCGGAATGCGTCATACGCTGGCGGCTTTTATCTGTGTCCCAAACTTCAGGATTCGATGAAAGCATCTCCGACACCGCTAAGGCTGCGCCATAACGAAGACAGAGATTGCGGAAAGCTTGATCGGTGACACCTGCCATTGGTGCCACGATCAGCTGATTCTTCAGTTGATAGGGTCCAATCTGCATTTACTGTTTCACCTTAGCTCTTCAAAGGGGCGCTATAGTAGCCCTTTTTATTGGCCGTGAAAAGGTCAATAAATGACCTAGGAGCAATTTTTTTTCTTGACTTTTTAGCCTTGAGAAGTCATCGACAAAATAAGCCTAAGCCAGTGGTGGCGCATGTTGCGCCACCCTTTAGCGTTATTTGCGCTTACCTGTCAAGCGGCTCCAATCTTCTTTGTGAGCCGCTTCGTCCATGTCGAACCATTGGCTATAGAAGTCAGAGATTTCTTGCGCTTGCTCTTTAAGTAGTCCAGAAAGGGCTAATTTACCGCCAGATTTGACGCGCTCGGCGATAAGGGGGGCAAGTTCACGCAGTGGGCCTGCGAGAATATTGGC
Source organism: Shewanella decolorationis (assembly GCF_004354305.1). Classification (NCBI taxonomy): domain Bacteria; kingdom Pseudomonadati; phylum Pseudomonadota; class Gammaproteobacteria; order Alteromonadales; family Shewanellaceae; genus Shewanella; species Shewanella decolorationis. Next base: position 1,806,181 of record NZ_CP037898.1, read on the forward strand.
AACTAACACATCGGCCTTAAGATCGGCGGGTTGATCTTCTGGCAGATAAAGTGCCAATTGGTCGGCAACATCATTACGTTCGGCATTGGCTTTAGAGGCTTCGATGGCTTGATAGTCGATATCGATACCTGTGACCTTTTTCGCGCCCAGTTTTAGCGCCGCTACGGCGAGAATGCCTGAGCCGCAGCCAAAGTCGATCACTTCTTCGTTGCTGAGATCTAAGCTATCTAACCACTCTAAACACAACGCCGTTGTGGGGTGGGTACCAGTGCCGAAGGCCAGACCCGGATCTAAGATCACGTTTACTGCGCTTGGATCGGGGACTTCACGCCAGCTTGGGCAAATCCATAGGCGTTTACCGAATTGGATTGGGTGGTAGTTATCCATCCACTCGCGAACCCAGTCTTTATCTTCAATTTGCTCGATTTTGTGGCTGAAGCTTTCACCTAAAAACGGCAGGGTTTTCAGCATCTCAATAGTCGGTGCTAAATCCGTGTCAGCCTCGAATAGGGCAACTACTACGGTATCTTGCCACAGAGGGGTTTCGCCCAGTTTAGGCTCAAAAATCGGGGTGTCTTTACCATCTTCAAAGGTAATAGAAACGGCGCCTTCTTCCATAAGTAAGTCGCTGATGGTTTCAGCATCATCACTGTTGGTGTTAATGCGAAGTTGGATCCAAGGCATGGGTAAAATCCTGTGGCTAGGTTTAAAAAATATCGCGCTATTGTATACCCAAACCGCGCTAATTTGCAGAATTCGGTGGCAATTTAACACCAGTAACTGTGTTTTAGTGTGTTGAGAAATTCGCGCTAACAATTAGGGGGATTTACGGTAGGAATTGAGCTTTATCTCAGCTTGGACAAGGGGTTAGCTTGTCATCTTTTGGTTGTACGCAAAATCGAACCGCTCGTTTCGATTTTTGATATAACGCCATGAAATATAATGGTTAATTGGTTTTACCTTTGTTTGGTTTTTACGGCTTTTTTGTGATCGTCTTCTAAGAGTTGACGCTTATGCCGTGAGTTGCCTCACGCTTTAAATCTGTGACACTCAGCCGCGTATTTTGTTGCTGCTATGGTGTAGTTTGCAAAGAGGCGTCAACAAACCATTAAAGGGTAAAAGCAAGATGACAAGCGTAACGCGCGTTCACACTAGCGTGAAAATACAGGGGATAGGTCACCCTTGGTCGGCTAAGGCCGACAGACTACAGAGCGCGACTGGTATTATGCTGGGATGCTTTCTATTGTTACATATGCATTTTGAGTCGAGCATTCTGCTGGGCAAAGAGGCCTTTTACCATATGGTGCAGTTGCTCGAAGGTGGCATGTTTAGCAGTAGTGGCCATGGCTTTCCGATTGTCACTAAAGTCTTCTCAGTATTTATGCTGCTGGTGGTGATTTTACATGCCGCCGTTGCCCTTAGACGATTTCCGGCGCAGCTTGGGCAGTGGCGGGCATTGCGCTCGCACTTAGGTGGCATTAACCACCGCGATACCCATGCTTGGTTTTGGCAGTTGATCACGGGTTTTATTCTGTTTTTCCTTGTGCCAGTACATCTGTTTACCATGATCTTAAATCCTGAGATTGGCCCACATTTATCGGCTGAGCGTGTCTATCACGATAACGCTTGGTTGCTCTATGCCTTGTTGCTACCGGCAGTGGTTATCCACGCCATGATTGGCTTATACCGAGTGGCAGTGAAGTGGGGCATTACGACCCAGCGCTCCGGCCTACGCAAACTTGCTAAGGTATTGATTATCTACTTGTTATGCCTAGGTAGCGCGAGCTTAGTTTCCTATATGTTTATCGGTAGCGAGCTAAGTGTGCCCGTGCAGCCCTACGTGCCCCATTGATTGAAACCCAATACTGCTGCGTTATCCCATGATGGAATTGGGCGCAGCAGGATTTTGTTTCGCTGCTAATATTTAAGCATTCGATTAATTATTCGCCTCCTAGTTGATCTAACTCAGGTTTTTTGATGGATTTGTGAGCGATATTAATTTTCGAGGACAACTTAATGAGCAGGGCTCACGGAGCCTGTGGCGCGAGGCGAAAGTAATGGCAATCAAACTAAGTATAAAAAAATGGAGTGCGTGGCTGGATTTAAGCCAGAGTTTGTCGGGTGTCATTCTGGCGGTGTTTTTGTGGACTCACTTAGTGTTGGTGTCGTCCATTTTGTTGGGTGGCGATGCCATGAACTGGGTGGCTCGCACTATGGAGTTGAGTTTTCTCTCCAGTGATGGCCATGGCTATCCTTGGGTGGTGACTTGTATTGCCGTCGGTATTGCCGCCTTAGCACTGGTGCATGTGATTGTGGCGCTGCAAAAGTTACCCATGAGTTTGCGCCAGCAAAGGGCGCTGCAACAACAGATGCAAGTGATCAATCACAGCGATACTCGTCTCTGGCGTTGGCAGGCTATTACGGGCGTGGTGATCCTGTTATTGCTGCCGGTGCATCTGTGGCTTATCGGCTCGGCGCCTGAAACCATTGGCCCGCAGGGTAGCGCTGAGCGGATTTGGAACCAAGGTGTGTGGATGGTGTATCTGCCACTATTACTGACGGTTGAGTTACATGCTGCCATCGGGATTTACCGCGTGGCACTAAAATGGGGCGCGGCGCGGGATCTCAATAGTCGCAGCCGTTTACGTAAGATCAAAACCATTGTGAGCATCGCGTTTGTCACTGTAGGGATTGCCTCCTTATTGGCATTTTTACCCCACGCGAGTTAGCGAAATATAACAAAAGAGTGTTGTCCTAAAACAATAACAGCAGTACCCGTTAAGGAGCAGGCGTGAAACTGATTTATACCGATTCATTAGTGGTTGGTGCCGGATTGGCAGGCCTGAGGGTGGCCATTGCCTCTAAAGAGCGTGGGCTGGATACCTTAGTGTTATCGCTTATTCCTGCTAAACGTTCTCACTCCGCCGCAGCGCAAGGGGGGATGCAGGCAAGCCTTGGCAACGCAGTTAAAGGCATGGGCGATGATGAAGACGTGCACTTTCAAGATACGGTGAAAGGTTCGGACTGGGGCTGCGATCAAGAAGTCGCTAGGATGTTTGCCCATTGTGCGCCCAAGGCGGTACGTGAATTAGCCAACTGGGGCGTGCCTTGGTCGCGCGTGAGTGCAGGGCCTAGGGAAGTGATTGTTAACGCCCAAAAAGTCACGTTGCAGGAAGCCGAAGAAGCCCACGGTCTGATCAATGCCCGCGACTTTGGCGGCACTAAAAAGTGGCGCACCTGTTACACCGCTGACGGTACAGGCCACTCTTTACTCTATGCTATGGATAATAAAGCGATTTCGATGGATATTCCCGTCCATGAACGCGTCGAAGCGCTGTCGATTATCCACGACGGTCAACGCTGTCACGGGGTGATTGCCCGTTGTTTAATCACGGGGGAATTGCGAGCCTACGTCGCGAAATCGACCACCATCGCTACCGGTGGCTATGGCCGGATTTATGAAGTCTCAACTAACGCGATTATCTGCGAGGGGATAGGTCAGGCGCTGGCACTCGAAACGGGGGTAGCGACCCTTGGTAATATGGAAGCGGTGCAATTCCACCCCACGGCAATTGTGCCCGTGGGGATTTTAACCACAGAAGGTTGCCGCGGTGACGGTGGCTTGCTGCGGGATAAAGACGGTTATCGTTTTATGCCGGACTATGAGCCAGAGAAGAAAGAGCTAGCGTCGCGGGACGTGGTGTCTCGCCGCATGACCGAGCATATGCGTAAAGGTAAGGGCGTCGATAGCCCCTATGGCCCGCATTTATGGCTCGATATCACCCTACTTGGGCGCAAACATATCGAAACCAACCTGCGTGAAGTGCAGGAGATTTGCGAGAACTTCCTCGGTATCGACCCGGCTAAGGATTGGATCCCCGTGCGCCCGACACAGCATTACTCCATGGGCGGGATCCGCACTAAGGCAACGGGCGAGAGTCCGCAGCTTAAGGGCTTATTCAGCGTGGGTGAAGCGGCCTGCTGGGATATGCATGGCTTTAACCGCTTGGGCGGTAACTCGCTCGCCGAAACCGTAGTTGGCGGCATGATTATTGGCAAATATGTCGCTGATTTTTGTGAAAATAATAGCCTCGAAATCGACACTCAGCTTGCCGAAAAGTTTATGCAGCAGGTACAGACAGAAATCGATACCTTAGTCGATGGCGAAGGCCATGAAAGCCCTTTCGAACTTAAGCGCGAAATGCAGCGGATTATGATGGACTACGTGGGGATTTTCCGTAATGGCCCAGAGCTTGATAAAGCGGTGAATGAGCTAAAAGCCCTGCTTGAGCGCTCACGCAAGCTCGGGATTAAGTGCAAGAAACGCCACGCCAACCCAGAGCTGGTAGAAGCGCTAAGGGTGAAGCGCATGCTCAAGGTGGCGTTAACGGTAGCCTGTGGCGCAGCCGCTCGTACCGAAAGCCGTGGGGCCCACGCCCGTGAGGATTATCCGCAGCGTAATGACAGAGACTGGCTCAACCGTACTCTCGCCAGTTGGCCTGATGCCAATGCGTTAGAACCCGTATTAAGCTACGAGCCGCTAGATGTGATGAAGATGGAGCTGCCGCCGGGATACCGGGGTTATGGTATCGACAATGCCATTGCTCACCCTGATACCGCCAAACGCGAGCAACAAATTGCCGAGATTTTGGCAGGACTGGGTGACGACGCCGATCGATATCAACGCCAAGCGGCGCTGATGCCCTTTGAGTTGCCACCGAGCCTACAAGCTAAAAATGAACGTTTAAGCGATACCTTACAAAGACCATCCGCCAATGCGCTAGGAGAAAAATCATAATGAGCCAAGGTCGCCAGTTAACCTTTAATATTTTTCGTTATGATCCGCAGGAGCCAAACGATAAGCCGAAGATGGTGCGTTATCATCTCACCGAAACGCCGGGGATGACGGTATTTATTGCCCTCAATAAGCTCAGAGAAGAGCAAGATACGTCGTTGCAGTTTGACTTTGTCTGCCGTGCAGGGATTTGCGGTAGCTGCGCCATGGTGATCAACGGCTTCCCTACTTTGGCATGCCGCACCCTAACCGCCAAATACCCTAATGGCGAAATCACCCTGATGCCGTTGCCAGGCTTTGAATTGATTGGTGATTTATCGGTTAACACGGGTAAGTTTATGCGCGAACTTGCCGAGCGTTTAAAGCTGTGGTTACACCCAAAGGCGAATGATATCAGTATCCATCGCCTCGAGGAGCCGATGGCGCCGGAGGAAGCGGCGCGGCTCTATGAATTAGAGCGCTGCGTCGAGTGTGGGGTTTGTGTGTCTGCCTGTGCGACCAAGCAAATGCGTGAAACCTTTGTCGGTGCTGTGGGGATGATGAAAATCGCCCGCTTTGAACTCGATAGTCGCGATGCGCGTACGGCTGAAGATTTCTACCATGTGATTGGTAATCAGGACGGGGTATTTGGCTGTATGACTTTGCTCGGCTGCCAAGATAACTGTCCGAAGGACTTACCTCATATGCAGCAGATTGCCTATCTGCGCCGCAAAATGGCGATGACCTTAGTGTAATTCTGTTAGCTGTTTGATTCAAAAAGTAAAGCGCCTTTTTAGGCGCTTTACTTTTGGGCGTTAACAGGCATAGGTTTTATGGATCTCAACCTGCTTAACGAGTTCTTCTGATGCGGTTACAAAAGCATTAAAGTGTGGACTTGCCATATGTGCATCTAAGGCTGCTTGAGATTGCCACACTTCATACATCCAGAAGTGATTTGCATTATCTAAAGAGCGATGCAGAGTATACTCAAAACAACCAGCCTCTGTGTGGGTATCCCTCACTAACTGTTTGAGCAAGTTAAACAGCGCATCAGTTTGGCCTGGATGCGCTTGGATTTGCGCAAAAACCGTGATTTTCATTGGCTAAATCCTTCTAGCACAATTTTACCTATGGCCTTACCCGACTCTATTTGAGCATGGGCTTTAAGCAAGTTTTGCGCATTGATAGTGCCGTAATGCTCACCAAAGGTGCTTTTTACTGCGCCTGTATCAATCAGCTCGGCGATACGATTGAGCAGATGGTGCTGGGCAATCATATCTTCAGTTTGATATAGGCTGCGGGTGAACATAAGCTCCCAATGTAGCGATAGGCTTTTACGTTTAAGCTTCATCACATCTAAAGGACCGATAGGATCGTCAATCAGCGCCAGTTTTCCTTGCGGTCTAAGCACTTTTACGATTTCGTCAAAGTGCTTATCGGTTTGAGTCAGGCTAATCACATGGGTAACGTCGGCAATATCCAACTGCGCTAGTTCTTCCGAGAGTGGCTTGTTGTGATTTATGACTGCATCTGCACCCAAGTTTTTAACCCAAGTTGCGGATTCTGGCCGTGATGCAGTGCCAATCACCTCGGCACCAGTCAGCTTGACCGCAAGTTGAGTGATGATAGAACCTACGCCGCCAGCCGCACCGATAATCAGAATGCGTGCATCCGTGGCTGAGGCGTCCTGCGGTAGACCTAAACGGTCAAACAGCAATTCCCAAGCCGTGATACTCGTTAAGGGGAGCGCCGCAGCCTGGGCATAACTTAAGGTTTGCGGTTTATGGCCCACAATGCGCTCATCAACTAACTGATATTCGGCATAGCTACCGCTGCGGCTGATATCGCCGGCGTACCAGACCTCATCACCTACTTTAAACAGACTCACCTTGTTACCCACGGCTTTAACAACTCCAACTGCATCCCAACCGAGGATTTTATATTCCCCTGCGGTTGCAGAGCTGGATGCGCGGATCTTGGTGTCAACCGGGTTAACCGATATGGCTTTAACTTCGACTAATAGATCAAATCCTTTGGGTGTAGGTTCAGTTAGTGTGATGTTTTCTAATGCATTGTGCGCATTGACCGCGCTTGCTCTTTGGTAACCTATGGCTCTCATATTTATTCCTCACTGGCGATTCGTGTCAGTCACTTGTCATTGAGTGCCATTGTGTGAAATATTAATTCTTAGATAAACGGGGGAATGTTTGTAATTTTTTCAAAGGAAATTTGATAATTATGCTGCTCAATGATCTCGCATTATTTGTTCGCGTTGCCGATTGTGGCAGCATTTCTGCGGCGGCAGCCGAGATGGAACTCTCAGCCGCATCGGCGAGTGCTGCAATTAAACGCCTCGAAAAACAACTTGATACTAGCCTATTTGTGCGCACGACCCGAAGCCTGAGATTAACCGCTCAAGGTGAGCGCTATCTTATCCATTGTCGCCGCGCTTTAAGTGATCTCGCCCTCGGAGAGCAAGCGATCGCCAGCGATAAAGGTAAAGTCTCTGGCACGTTGAGCCTGTCGGTTTCATCCGACTTTGGGCGTAACTTATTCGTCCCTTGGCTCGATGACTTCCTCCTAGATTTTCCGCAGCTGCAAGTACGTTTGCATTTGGGCGACAATATCAGCAGCTTTTACCACGATAAAATTGATGTAGCGGTGCGTTACGGTAAGCCGCAGGATTCTAATCAGGTCGCCTTCCCGATTTTTACAGCAGATAGAGTGCTTTGTGCTTCGCCTGAATATCTTGCCAAGCACGGCAAGCCCGAAACCTTAGAGCAGCTAACACAACATAATTGCTTATTTTATAAATTAGATGAGAGAACGCACGACCAATGGCAATTTGTGCGTGATGGTCAGGAGTTTAAAATTCGCGTTACAGGGAATCGCAGCGCTAACGACGCGGAAATTGCGCGCCGCTGGGCGGTAGCAGGAAAGGGGTTAGTGTTTAAGTCGAGCTTAGATTTGGCAGAGGATATTATGGCTGGGCGTCTTGTGCCTTTGCTGCCTGAATATCGCGGTGAGGTGGTCAATTTGTACTTAGTGTGTCCTGGGCGCGAGCATGTCACTCCGGTGGTATTACTGCTTCGCGAAATGTTACGCCAGCGCTGTAAAGAGCTGCAAACGCAGTTAGCCGCGCATCAATCCACTTAAAGTACCGTTAAACGATTACATTATGGTGGCATATGTAAATAATCGCACTGCATGTTGTTATTTATTTTTAAATAAATATTTTTAAATTGTTTTTGAATGTGGTTTTTGCTGTTTATTATTGTGTTTTTTATGTTTAATTTTTCAAAATTTTTCTGAGCTAAATCAAATTTACTTTAATTTGGTATGAGTTAGCTCTTGCTTCAGTTGAAATGATTTTTTGTTAGTGTCTATGATGCAATAAATGTATCGGTTTGTATCTTTTATTGCGATGTTGCAGTGGAGATTATTTAAAGTATGACGTATTGACGAAAATGTTATCAAATTTGGCTGAAAATAATTATTCCAGAATACCAAGACGTTTATGTATCACGGTAGCTGCATTACTCGTATTCGGAATGTTATGGCTGATTTTACCTGTAATTTTTGTCGCTAAGTCTAATGTTTGTGCTTTTGAAAATAATTACTTATCAATAATTTCGGCTAAGGTTTTTGACTATGAACCTCTTGGCCTCCCATCAGTTATCAGAGTTAGTGAATATGGCGCTCCCTTTTGGACTGAGGTAACTCAAACGGATATTGAGAACATATTGGGGGGAGCGTCTTTTTTTGTTTTATTTTGTTTTGCCTATTTATTATTAACCATATTCATACGTATTTATTTTGCTAAAGTAGAAAACGGTTATTCAGTGTTACTTAATTGGATAAAGTCTATTAAAGCAAGTACTTCCTAGCGTTAAATAGAGCGAATGCTCATTATCAATATTTTTATCAAAATATAAATCAAGGTCTTATTATGCAACCAACGAATAATCAATATTATTCGTCGATTTCTCGTCGGCGAAATAAATGGTCAGTGCTTTTCTGCGTGCAGGTGATGCTGGCCAGTTTCTCATTTGTCGGCCAAGTATTGGCCGTCAATGAATTTGAGTTAGCCACGGATGCACAAGCTGCAAAATGGTCTGGCTACATTAATGTTGGGTTTACCCGAAACATTTATGACTCGGATAGTTATTACGCCTATCAAGCCTACAACATCGATAGCCGGATTGATTACAAGGCAAACTGGGGCAATGTGCTATTTACCCTTGGGGGTGAAAAGCAAACCTTGCACGGCAAGGAGTCCAGTTTTTATGACCCTCTACTGGAGTACCGCACGCCACTGTATGCCTTGAGCGATACCGTCTCATTAAAAGGCAGTTTAGGTGTGTATTTGCCTGCAGAACGCGAATCAAAACTGGATCGGTTGCAATATGCACCGCGTATGGCTGGGTACTTATTTTGGAGCCCGCTAGATAACCTAAGTTTTTATTTTTCACCGCGCTATCGCTACAACGCTTACCAATACAAAACCGCAGGTGAGCGTGTGTTGGTTGAACAGCAACTCGATGGATTACTCGATGCTTATTGGCAAATTACGGCCAATTGGTATTTGGACGTGAGTGGTCGTTATCGAATTTCCAAAAACTATTACGGTCGCCGACTCGACGATCAATTTACCTTCGCCCAAGAACTAGGTTGGTCGTTTAAGCCTGACTGGGTATTGGCTGTTGGTCATAACAATAGTGGTCGTTTTTACAACCCAGAAGTGGGGACATCTCAGGGATTTGAGATTTATGACAAAAAGAGTTCAACCTTTTATTTGTCAATCACTAAATATCTATAAAAACAGTCGTTAAGAGGAATCTATGAAGAAGTCCATGGTATGTCTGGCGATCACCAGCGCACTAACCCTTGTAGGGTGTGGTGCTGGCGATGAGCCTTATAAAGAACTCCCCAAAGATGAAAAGCAAGTCACCACTGCCGACATCGATAAAGCCACTGAGCGGCAATATCTTTATATTCGCAGCGTAGGTAAGGCTCCGCGTTATGCCGCCGAGGTGCGAGGTTTTACCCAAGGTGATCCTAAGCTGGTGACCTTGCACAAAACAGAGAATGGCATCCAAGTGCGTCAAATTGACCGGGATAATATCGGATTAGGCCATGACAGCCGTTATCCTAATGAGTATAACCAAGCCCCAGTGTTAACCATTCCTGGCGAATATATCGACTTTAAATGTACTGAAGACAAATGGCGCGAGTGCATTAACGTAGAGCAAGTTAATACCGATGCTAATTTAACATGGCAGGATAAGCGCTACTTTGTTCCTGACTTTGCGAAAGCTAAAATTGCTGAGTTAGATATTAATGACATTATTACCTTCGGTGAATGTGTGACTGAAACCGAAGCCCCCCGTTTGGTTACCTCTAATGGTCAAAAAGGCTATGAAATGGATTTAGCCAAAGGGGTGGTCAACTTTGAAATTGAGCATACTTATCAAGCTTCTCCAAGTTGCTTTAACCAATTTTACGGTGGCAACCTTGACAACTTATCCTTTACGACCACCGAGTTTATTTCGATTGTGGCGGTGGATCAGTTAGCCAGTAAAGACTATGAAGCAATACCCTATGCTGAAAACGAAAAGGGGACATTTGGCTTCTTTACCTCCTCCCATACCTATCGCGATGCGACGGACTCAGAGGGCGTTGATGGGTATGTGCGCACTTACTTGAATCGCTTTAATCCGGCCAAATCGGAACTGACTTATTACCTGAGTAATAATTTCTACGATGCGAAAAATAAACCCTTTTTGGATGCAGCCATTGAGTCCGTGACGGCAATAAACATTCAAAACAAGTTGTATAAAACCGGTTTTCCACAGATAAAACTTGAGCAAGCCCATGATAAACGCCATGGCGATCTACGTTATAGCAACATCACATTATTCGATGAACCACTGGATAATGGTTTAGCGGGTTACGGCCCATCAGCGGCAAACCCGCTCACGGGCGAAATTGTGAGTGCGCGAGTCAATCAATACAGCTCGAATCTAAAACAAGGCGCCGTTCGTTACTATCGCCAAGTGCGTTTAGATTATAACAGAGGCAAATTGGACGCGAATTCAGTGACGTCGTTAACGGGTGAGCCATATGCTGCTCGTTTGGCTCAACCTGATGTCAGCCTAGATACTGCGCCTGTTGAGGCGGCCGCATTTGAGCAACCGACTCAGCAACTTATCGCAGCACCTCAATCGATGCCATTAACGCCCAAGGATAATAGCTTCGATGCCTTGGCGGATTTTGATGAAAAAACAAAAGCATTTTGGTCTGAAAACTCAATGATGCATGTCGATACCGTATTTGCTACGGGTGGCAGCGCTCGTGAATTACCTCGCGGTATCAAAGGTCATGAAATTGACTGGAAAAAAGCGGAAATGTGGGTTGATGGCAAAGTGGGCGGTAAGTTAGCGGCATTTGAAGATTTGCCACTAAGTTTACAAGACTCATTAACCACAGCGCTTGCTGCACAAGCATTTGCCGGTACCTTGACCCATGAGTTGGGTCATACTTTTGGCTTAAGACATAACTTTGCAGGGAGTCGTGACCACGACAATACCTTTAACCAAGCACAACTGGCTGAATTAAAAGCAGCCTTTAGTGATGCAGGTTACCCAGACATTACTGTTAATGCCGAGTTTTCGAGCCAAATGGACTACAACGTGAACCGATTTGCGACCACGTTTGAACCCTATGACTTAGCTGCGTTACGTTTTGGCTATGCCCGTGAAGTAGAATCAAAAACCAATGAATTCGTATCACTCAAAGCGGAAGATGCTAAGCGTCGTGATGAACTCGCTAAAGGTGTGGTGAACGGTGAGACCCGATTTGGCGCGCTTTATAACATAGAGCAAAACAACAGCCTACGTCAGTATTCTTTCTGTACCGATGAGCACGTGTCTCTGAACAGCAACTGTAATCGCGGTGACGCGGGTAAAAACTTAGATGATATTGGTCAGTTTTATATCGAAAAGTACTTCGATAGCTACGAGACCATGAACCTACGCCATAATCGTCAATCTTTGTTTGAGGATCATAGCCTAAGTTACACCATCAATCGTAAAGCGCAGTTTGATGAAATACGTCAATTCATTGAAGATGTGAGCTTTTTAGAACAATTGTTTGGTTTATCAGAGAACTTTTTTGCTGGTGAGTGCGAACGATTGGCGGCCACAGGAAGTGATGCTTGGTATTGCGCGAATCAGCGGGCGATGAATCAGGCGGCAGATTTCTTCCTCAAGCTGGCGGGAGAAAATGATGCAACCCTCGATGTGACATACAAACAAGCCGATGGCAGCGTAGCTCTAAGACAACAGTACAATTTTGCCAAAGTGCTTGAACAATATCGTTTTAAAAGCGGCGATATGAAGGCAAAGTTTGAACCAGGTGAAGTGATAAGTCAGTTCTCTGATTCTCCAGAAGCCTTAAAAGAGTTGATCATTAAGTCACAAATAAATCCTAAATATCAGGATTTGTTAACGGCGGATGTCAGCTTTTCGGGTCGCTTACTCAACGGTATTAAAACGCCAGCATCTTCACCTAACCATCCCTATGTGAATGAGCGCGATGTATTGGGTGTGTGGCCAGATAAATTGTTAGCCGTGAGAGCCTTAGTATCACGCACTACCCCTCGTAGCACGTCAAGCCGCGGCTATAAAGCCTTGGTTGATTTGCCTAATGTGGGTCCGGTATTCCAAGACATGCTATGTAAGATGACTATGGGTGAGGGTCCAGGGCTGACTCGTGGTAATACGCCACTCTTTACCGAAAGCTGTGGCGTGAGTGGTAAGCTCGATAGCTATCTGCCTTATTACACTGATTTTGCGCAACAAAGTATTGAGCCATTACCTAATTACGACCGTTCAGTATCACGTTACTTCCAATTTGATACTGTTAACGGCCAACCAAAAGGTAAGAGTAATTTATTGCAGATGATATTACGCCAAGTGGTGCTTGCATCCGTAGACAGCGATTATCAAGGTGAGCAAAAAGCTAGGGTATGGCGTGAATATGTTGGTATTCATCTCGCAGGCCCTGCATTAGCCACGCAAGCGGAAGTGACGGTAAATGGTCGAGTGTACGCAGCAACAGCCGAAAACACCTTAGCACTGGCGTTGATTAACCGGATTAAAGAGATGGAAACCTTTAAGGCACAAGTAGGGGAAGCTACGCTTGCTATTAAGTTAAATAATGGCACCGTAGGTGAGATTATTGATAGACAGCTAAGTCGAGATCAGTTGGTGCTCAGTTATTTACCTGTGCTTGACTAAGTCACTTGAATTGAGTGAGCCGCAGCCGCGGCTTTGTAATGCATAAACATGGTCAATACATAAACGAAAGGCCGCTCACTGAGCGGCCTTATTATTCATACAAACTTGTATGGCTTAAGACTTAGCGCGTTTCATCGCGGTGAAGAATTCTTCGTTGGTCTTAGTCATTGCTAGCTTATCGATCAGGAACTCCATTGCGCTGACTTCATCCATAGGATTTAAGATCTTACGCAGGATCCACATCTTTTGCAGCTCATCAGGTGTCGTCAGTTTTTCTTCGCGACGAGTACCACTGCGGTTGAAGTCAATCGCTGGGAACACGCGTTTTTCAGCGGCCTTGCGTGACAGATGCAGTTCTTGGTTACCTGTACCTTTGAACTCTTCGTAAATCACTTCGTCCATTTTAGAGCCAGTATCAACCAGTGCGGTAGCAATAATGGTTAAGCTGCCGCCATTTTCGATGTTACGAGCCGCACCGAAGAAGCGCTTAGGACGGTGCAGGGCGTTTGCGTCCACACCACCAGTTAACACTTTGCCCGATGATGGAATAACAGTGTTGTAAGCACGCGCTAAACGGGTGATAGAGTCGAGTAGGATCACAACGTCTTTCTTGTGTTCGACTAAGCGTTTGGCTTTTTCAATAACCATTTCTGCCACTTGTACGTGACGGCTGGCAGGCTCGTCGAAGGTTGATGCAATTACTTCGCCTTGAACTAAGCGTTGCATCTCGGTCACTTCTTCAGGACGTTCATCGATCAACAGTACCATCAACACGACTTCAGGGTTGTTGTAGGTGATAGACTGAGCAATGTTTTGCAGTAATAATGTTTTACCCGCTTTTGGTGGCGCGACGATCAGGCCACGTTGACCCTTACCAATAGGTGAACATAAATCCAGAATACGGGCAGTGATGTCTTCAGTAGAGCCATTACCACGCTCCATACGCATACGTTCTTCTGCGTGGAGTGGGGTTAAGTTTTCAAAGAGGATTTTGTTGCGAGAGTTTTCGGGCTTATCGAAGTTAACTTCGTTAACTTTTAGCAGGGCAAAATAACGTTCACCTTCTTTTGGTGGGCGAATCTTGCCAAAAATGGTATCGCCCGTTCGCATGTTAAAGCGGCGAATTTGGCTTGGTGATACGTAAATATCATCAGGGCCAGCTAAGTAAGATCCATCTGCACTACGTAAGAAACCGAATCCGTCTTGGAGTATTTCTAATACACCGCCACCGAAAATGTCTTCACCACTTTTGGCGTGGGCTTTAAGAATAGAGAAAATAATGTCCTGCTTGCGAGCACGGGCCATATTTTCGAGTTTCATATTTTCGGCTAGCGAAACTAGGTCGGATATCGGCGTGTCTTTTAATTCAGTTAAGTTCATGTTGGGGATCTTGTGTTACGCGACAAAGCTTACCGCGATCAATCAGTAAAGTTTGTGATTCAGGATAGTGATTGACGAGCGAGAAGTGGTTTAGTTAGAAAGAATCTGGTTATTAAAGTAGCACTAACAAAGCGGGGCGTCCAGAAATTTAGGGGTATTCCGGCACAATTAATTAAAGCGTGTGCCGGAGGTCACTCATAGCGACAACAAATTAGATTTGTGCGTCGATGAACTCTTTTAATTGAGTTTTAGACAGTGCACCAACTTTAGTCGCCGCTAATTCACCGTTCTTGAACAGCAATAGAGTTGGGATACCACGAACGCCATATTTCGCTGGAGAAACATTGTTTTGGTCAACGTTTAATTTAGCGATAGTCACACGACCTGCGTACTCTTCGGCAACGTCGTCAAGGATTGGCGCGATCATTTTACATGGACCACACCATTCAGCCCAAAAGTCTACCAATACTGGTAAATCGGCCTTTAATACGTCGTTTTCGAAGCTGTCGTCGCTCAGGTATATAATTTTATCGCTCATGATGTTCTCCAGTTTGGTTGCCATTGCTGGTTTGTTAATGGCTTACCATGTATATTGGGGCTGAAAAATAGCTTTTCAAGTTACCTTTTTACAATGTGGCTATTTCAAACGATCGAGTATCTTATTGCAACCCCAAATGGTATGCTTGCGCTATGAGCCAAACACATTTATCTAATCAAAAATTTGCCGACCTTCCTCTACATCCAGAGGTTAAACAGGCACTTGCCGAGAACGGCTTCGAATTTTGTACGCCAATTCAGGCGTTATCATTACCCGTATTACTTCAATCAAAAGACATCGCCGGCCAAGCCCAAACGGGCACAGGTAAGACAATGGCGTTTTTGGTTGCCACATTTAACCATTTATTGTCGACACCAGTCCCTGAGAACCGTCAGTTAAATCAGCCGCGCGCCATCATTATGGCTCCAACCCGTGAGCTGGCGATTCAAATTGCGAAAGACGCGATTCTCCTTGCCAAGCATAGCCACCTAAAAGTGGGTATTGTTTATGGCGGTGAAAGCTATGATATTCAACGTAAAGTGCTCGACCAAGGTGTTGATATCTTAATCGGAACGACTGGGCGTATTATCGATTATGTGCGTCAGGGCATTATTAGCTTAAATGCGATTCGAGCCGTGGTGTTAGATGAAGCCGACCGTATGTTTGACCTCGGTTTTATCAAGGATATCCGTTTCCTCTTCCGACGTATGCCTAGTGCCGATCAGCGCCTGAATATGCTGTTTTCGGCGACACTTTCGATGAAAGTTCAAGAACTCGCCTACGATCATATGAATGATCCTGTGAAAGTCGAAATTGCCCCCGAAGAAAAAACCTCCAAGAATATCAAAGAAGAAATTTTCTATCCTTCCCAAGAAGACAAAATGCGTTTGCTGCTGACGCTGATTGAAGAAGATTGGCCAGAGAAAGCCATTGTTTTTTCAAACACTAAACACAGCTGTGAAAACCTATGGTCTTGGCTTGAAGGTGATGGTCATCGCGTCGGTTTGCTGACGGGTGATGTGCCGCAGAAGAAACGTATTCGTATTCTTGAGCAATTTACCCAAGGCCAATTAGATATTTTGGTCGCGACCGATGTTGCGGCGCGCGGGCTGCATATTTCCGATGTTTCCCACGTCTACAATTATGATTTACCTGATGATTGTGAAGATTACGTCCACCGTATTGGTCGCACTGGGCGTGCGGGTAACAAAGGTGTCTCTGTCAGTTTTGCCTGTGAAGAATACGCACTGAATCTGCCTGCGATTGAAAGCTATATCAATCACTCCATTCCCGTGAGTAATTATGACCGTGATGCGCTGCTGGATGATATTCCGC
Source organism: Shewanella decolorationis (assembly GCF_004354305.1). Classification (NCBI taxonomy): domain Bacteria; kingdom Pseudomonadati; phylum Pseudomonadota; class Gammaproteobacteria; order Alteromonadales; family Shewanellaceae; genus Shewanella; species Shewanella decolorationis. The sequence continues at coordinate 1,822,508 of NZ_CP037898.1, forward strand.
CGCCGGTTAAAATTCATCGCAAACATCCTGCAGGTGCACGCAATTTACGTGAGCGCTCTGGTGCTGGGCGACCACAAGGTGCCCATCGTAGTGGTGGACGTCCACCTCGCCATGACAGGACGCGTAGACAGCCTTAAATGCCAACACCCGCTTATGCCGCCATTACTTTAGGCTCTAATAGCTTTAATATGCTGATCGCTAAGACAAAAGGCGGTCAGCCTCACATTATTGCCAAATACAAACGTAAAGTAAGGTTAGCCGAAGGCATTGGCGAAGACGGCCATTTAACCGCAGAAGTGATGCAGCGAGGCTTAGATTGCCTCGCGATGTTTGCTCAAATGTTAGCGCTGCATAAAATCCATCCTAATCATGTCGCTGTAATTGCCACTGCGACGCTGCGTACCATCAATAATGCCGATGAATTTAATCAGAAGGCGATTCCGATTTTAGGTCATCCAATTGAGATTATCTCAGGCATGCGTGAGGCCGAGCTGATTTATCAAGGTATGGTGGCGACCACTTGCGGCCAAGGGCGACGTTTAGTGATCGATATTGGTGGCGCCAGTACCGAGTTTATTATTGGTGATGGTCACCAAGTTCAGTTTAAGACCAGTCTGCCTATGGGCAGCGTGACCTTTAACCGCCGCTTCTTTAACAATGCACCATTGCAAGAGCTCGACTTTGACGATGCCAAACAAGAAGTGTTGGAAGTCTTAGATGAACATAGGCAAAGGTTAAAAGACTTAGGATGGCACTGTGTGGTGGGGGCTTCTGGTGCGGTGCAATCTGTGGTTGAAGTGTTAATGCACCGAAAGCAGTCTGAAATCATTACCTTAGCTGTGTTGACACAGCTTAAAGCAGAAATCCTTGCCGAGGAAGATGCGAGTCTTGTTGGGATTATCGGCTTAAGTACCGAACGTGCACCGACATTTGCCGCTGGAGTGGCGATTTTACTCGCACTCTTTGAACTCTTAGGAATTGAGCAGTTGGCACTATCGGGCGGTGCACTGCGTGAGGGAGTGTTAGTGATGCTGGCGCAGCGGATTTTAGAAGAAGCGATTTAACTCTCAAACCCATTTTAAAAAGATAAAGGCCGTCAAGTGCACACTTGACGGCCTTTAACTTTTAATGGATTGGGTTACTTTAAGATTTCGACTAAATCTTTTTCGAGCGAAACGGTTGGACGCTCAACGATGCGGCCAATTTCTTTACCCTGTTGTAGTACGATAAAGGTGGGAATACGTTTGAAGTCGTATTTTGCCGCCAGTCCTTCTGGATCTTGCTTGCTGCGATCAACCCCGATATAAGTCACTTTGATATTAGGGTTAGCCACTTCTTCTATAATGCGAATAAAACGTGGCGTTTCGCGGTGGCAGTCTGGGCACCAAGTGCCGATGATGACGACGATTTCGGTTGGCTCAGTGATATTTTTCAGAGGTGCTAAGGATGCGGTATCTACCTGATAGCTCTTGTAACCCTCTGCAAACTCATTAAGATCTTTTACTAAATGTTGCGCTTCAACGACACCGGTTAAAATCACTTCTTGTTTCTCCTCGCTGCAGGTGGCAATCAAGCCCTGTTGTTGCTCTTCAAAGCCACAGCCGCCATTTGCTAGTGTCTGACAACTAAAAAATAACGCGGTCGTGGCGAGTAATGCTTTAACGTTATTGTGCATGATATGCCCTCGAAATCGAAGAAGAATAATGAGTTTGCATTCAAACACTAATTTTCGTTTTCTAAAAGTTGCCAATGAGTTTGCTGCAAGCCAGATCACGTATCGCTAATGTAAAACTTGCTTCTGCCCGCAAAAAGTTAGCTATTGCTCCAATAACTTAGCGAGGATAGGTTTATTCGCCTCAGGGAAATCGTAACGACTTAGCTCATGCTTATCGACCCAAGCAATCTGTTGTCCTTCAAGCCCTTGCGCCTCTCCAGTAAACTCAGTAACAGTATGAATATCGAGTAATACTTGTTTATCTGGATAATCGTAGCTTAGCGCCATAAAAGACTCGCTTGCGCTGACGATGAGCGCGACTTCCTCTTTTAACTCACGAATCAAGGCTTGGGTGACGGTTTCGCCCTGTTCGACCTTGCCTCCTGGAAATTCCCACTTACCGCCTTGATGTAAATGTTCGGGGCGCTTAGCGAGTAGGATTTGCCCATTAGGGTTGAGGATGATGCCGACGGCAACATGAATGCGTTTTGTCATAAAATTCTGCTTATAAAAGACTGATTATTGAGTATTACTCTTTGAAAAAGCTTTCTTCGTCGTAACCGAGTTCATCTAACGCATCGAGGTCAAACTCAGATTTGACCGGAATAGCGTGTTTTTCGGAGGCCCAATCACCGAGGTCAATCATCTTGCAGCGCTCGCTACAAAAGGGTTTGAATTCCGATTGAGGGACCCATTCTACTGGGGTTTTACAAATTGGACAGTTGACGGTTAACGGCATAATAGACTTCTCCTTAGCAGTCGACTGAAATAACAAGGGAATCGCTGAGTATCGCAATTATGCGGCTTTAACTCGGCAGCAGCTTAGAGGTCGTTAGTGTAAAGGCTTCAAGCACAGGTCGCTAGTAGGAATTCGATGCTGCGGTCAGAGTGGCGCTGTTGGTCGAATTGCACAAAGTGGATGGCGTAGCGATTGCGATGACCACTGATGGTGGGGTAGCAGCCGTGGGCGGCATCGACTTTGACTCGTACTAGCGAGAGTGCTTGAGCGCTATCACCTTGGTAAAAACCGGCATGGGCGGTGGCATTATCGAAATGGGCGGTACTGCGAGTTAACTGAAGCAAAAGCGTGATGGGATTGAGTAAAGGATCAAAATGGCTGATCCACGCTTTATAGTCTTGCAGCCTTTCTTCCCAGGGTTTGGCGAGCCAAAAATGCAGCTGGGGAAGGTCGAAGTTGCAACAGGCGCCCGGCATACCAAAACGCTGTCGCAGGGCAGAAAGAAAGCGGTCTTGTTTGAGTTGGCTGCCACAGCGCTCGGGACGTTGTAGCGGCTCTCTGGCTTGCATTAATGCTTGAATGTAAAACTCAATTTGTTCGTTATCAGCATGGTCGAGCTCTTGCCATTTACTCAGTTGCAGCAGATTGCGCTCGATATCTTTAAGGACTTCACTGCGATAGTCGCAACGCTCCGATAATTCGCACAGGGAAAAAAGAGGGTAGAAACATCTATGCTGGTGGTCGTGATTTAGATTATTACTGAGCTGTTTATTGAGATATTCGAGCCGCAAGTAGCTACGGATTTTCTCATTTAAAGGCTGTTCATAAACTAAGTCAGTCATGGGCGTCGTGATTACCGGATAATTGTAAATAGCGCTGGTGCAATGCTTGCACCTCTTGTTTTAGTGTTGATATCTCTCCCTGATTATCAATTACGTCGTCGGCTCTGGCGAGCTTTTCACTGCGACTACATTGGCTATTAATGATGTTATTTACTTGAGCTGCATCGACATTATCCCGCTTTACGGTACGGCTGATTTGCAACTCCGGCGAAATATCCACCACTAAAGTCCGATTGACTAACCTATCTAACCCGTTCTCAAATAGCAAGGGGACAACCATAATTACATAGTCAGAGGTCGCATTTTCGACTTGAGAAAGCATTTCTTGGCGGATCATTGGGTGAAGTAATTGATTCAACCATTGACGTTCTTGCTCATCGCTAAATACCCGTTGCCGCAATTGTGCTCGGTCAAGCTCACCAGCTTCAGTTAATACTTCAGTGCCGAAGTGAGCGATAATGGCTTCGAGCCCTTTTGATCCTTTTGCTACCACTTCGCGAGCAACAACATCGGCATCGACTAAATCGACACCTTCTTCGGCAAATAGATTAGCAACAGTAGTTTTACCGCTACCAATGCCACCCGTTAGACCTACGACAAACTTGGACATAAAACTCTCTTAAAAGCGAAGAAGGACGTTACGCTGCTAGGACCTATAAGGCCGAAGCCTGTTCTATAACGTGCTTAGATACCAATCCACTATAGGCTGTCCCCATATTAGGGCGATCCAACCTGCTGCGGCAATATAAGGCCCAAAGGGGATTGGATTAGCAAGCTGATTACGCTTGCTAATTATTAGACTGATACCGACAACCGCGCCGACTAAAGAAGAGAGTAAAATCACCAGCGGCAGCATTTGCCAACCGAGCCAAGCACCAAATACGGCAAGCAGTTTAAAATCGCCATAACCCATGCCTTCTTTACCCGTTAACAGCTTAAACAACCAAAAAATCGACCATAAACTTAAATAGCCAACAGCAGCACCGATAATGGCATCGGTTGGATTGGTAAAGGTATGGTTGAGGTTAATCAGTAATCCTAGCCATAACAGTGGAAGGGTCATTTGGTCTGGAAGTAGCATTTCATCCAGATCGATACCCGTTAATGCAATTAATACAAAGGTTAATATTGCAGCAAAAATAAATTGCCAGCTTGGCCCAAAATGCCAAGCGAGTGTTGCAACGAGTAACCCTGTTATTAGCTCAATAATCGGGTAGCGTGAGGAGATTGGCGTATTACAGGCAGCGCATTTTCCCCTCAACATTAACCAACCTAAGATGGGTAAATTATGCCAAGGCTTGATGGCGGTTTTACATTTAGGGCAGGCAGAGCCAGGTACCACTAGATTGTATTTTTCAGGATAGTTATCTATAGGCTTGTTAAGCTTTTCTAAACCCACTTGTTTGATGACATCTGCATGATATTCCTGCAGATACTGATTACACTCCTGTTGCCATTCGCGCTTCATCATCACCGGAAAACGGTGAATAACCACATTTAAAAAGCTACCAATAGTGGCTGCAAACACAAAACTTAATAAGATAAAAAGCCATGGTGCTTGGTCAAAGGTGTGACCCAATAAAGTGAAAAATTCAGTCATTATTTTTACTTAATTATATTGTTCAATGTAAAACGGATTTTGGGCGTCGAGGACGCTTCGCTGCTCTAGAATCTAAAAGGCCGCAGCCCGCTTTTGCTAGCTGCTGCGCTTTTTGCAACCTTCTAACCGCTAACCACTTTACCCATTTGGAAGATAGGTAAATACATAGCGACAATAAGGCCACCAACAACAGTACCAATCACCACCATCATAATGGGTTCAATTAGGCTGGATAAACCATCGACAGCGTCGTCTACTTGCATCTCATAGATGGTTGAAACCTTATTGAGCATATTATCGAGCGAGCCAGATTCTTCGCCAATCATCACCATTTGGATCAACATATCGGGGAATAATCCGGTCGTACGCATAGCCACGTTCATTTGCATCCCGGCCATTACTTCTTGGCGGATTTTTAAGATAGCCTTACGGTATACCGCATTGCCCGATGCCCCAGCGGCGGATTCTAAGCCGTCAATTAAGGGGACACCCGCCGCAAAGGTGGTCGCTAAAGTGCGGGCAAAACGTGCCATAGCGCCTTTATGTAAAATTGGCCCGATAGCAGGAATTTTTAAAATGACTTCATCCACTCTATCCCTCACTATCTGTGAGTTTCGGTGGGCGCGGACAAATAAAAACACACCAGCCACAATCGCGCCCAAAAAGATATACCAAGAGGATTGTAGGCCGCGGGAGATATGCAACACCAATTGGGTAAATGCTGGTAGCTCGGCGCCAAAGCCTTTAAAAATATCTTCAAATTGTGGCACTACAAAGAGTAAAAGCAGGGTTGTGACTAAAACCGCGACTATAACTACTGCTGCCGGATAAAACATGGCTTTTTTAATTTTTGATTTTAATGCTTCAGACTTTTCACGGTAAGTCGCAATACGATCAAACACTACATCGAGTGAGCCTGAATGTTCACCCGCAGCAACTAAATCGACATAAAGATCATCAAAATAACGTCGGTGGGGACGCAAAGCATCGGACAATGGAATACCCGATTGGATTTCTGAAAGAATCGTTGCCAGCAGCTCACGCATTTTTGCTTTTTCATGGCCACGACCCAGTAATTCAATCGTGGTCACTAATGGCACCCCAGCGGCAAGCATAGTAGCAACTTGCCGAGTTACCATAGCAATATCCATAGGAGTGATTTTGGCATCGCCTAATTTAAACAGGGCGGCCGATTGTTTGCGTACGGTTTTAGGATTTACTCCTTGAGATTTGAGCTGACTGCGGATTTCGGCCGCAGAAGCCCCCCTCAGCTCACCACTGGTTTTCTGACCGTCGCGATTAACACCTTTCCATTCAAAGGTATAAATTTTAGGTTGGCTTTTTTGCTCCATTTTTTTGGAGCGAGGCTTTTTTGTTGTCGTTGCCGTAGCCATAAATTATCCCTGTTGGTTTTAGAGCGCGCCGCGTGCCGTTCACGCTACTTTTTATCGCTGTTAAGTGTTCTCTAATTGCTTGTTAACCAAAGCTCGTAACCCGATTGACTTCGGCAATACTGGTAACACCTTGGACGACCTTTAGCAGCCCTGACTGACGCAGGTCGCGCATGCCTTGAGCCTTGGCTTGATCTGCTATCTGCAATGAATTGCCACCTTCCATAATAGTACGGGCAATTTCATCTGACATCTTCATCACTTCGTAAATACCTACCCGTCCTTTATAGCCACCAGAACAATGTTCACAACCCACAGGTTTAAAGGTGGTAAACCCTTGAGCGATTTGCTCATCGGTAAAGCCTAAGCGTTGTAGTTCATGTTCGGGTATCTGTTCGGGTTGTTTGCATTCTGGGCAAAGCCGCCGTGCAAGGCGCTGAGCAATAATTAAATTAACTGAGCTGGCAATATTATAGCCGGGTACGCCCATATTAATTAAACGGGTGAGCGTTTCTGCCGCTGAGTTAGTATGCAGGGTCGATAATACTAAGTGACCAGTTTGCGCGGCTTTAATGGCAATTTCGGCGGTTTCAAGGTCACGGATTTCCCCGACCATCACCACATCGGGGTCTTGACGCAAAAACGAACGTAGTGCTGAGGCGAAGGTTAAACCCGCTTTTAAATTAATATGGACTTGGTTTACCCCCTCAAGGTTAATTTCCACCGGATCTTCGGCGGTGGAAATATTACGCTCGGCGGTATTGAGGATATTTAAGCCTGTGTAGAGCGAAACGGTTTTACCCGACCCCGTTGGGCCTGTCACTAATATCATGCCCTGGGGTTTGGCTAGCATCTCAAGGTAAAGCTTTTCTTGATCGGGTTCGTAACCGAGTTTTTCGATACCGAGCTGGGCGGAAGAAGAATCTAATATCCGCATTACAATCTTCTCGCCCCACAGGGTCGGCAATGTACTTACCCGAAAGTCAATCGACTTAGTGCGGGATAGCTTCATTTTAATCCGGCCATCTTGGGGAACGCGGCGCTCGGCAATATCCAGCTTCGACATTACCTTTAAGCGTGCCGAGAGTCGCCCTGCTAAACTAATGGGCGGTTCTGAGACCTCATGCAAAATACCATCGATACGAAAACGGATACGGTAGCGTTTTTCATAGGGCTCAAAATGTAAGTCAGAGGCGCCTTTACGAATGGCATCGGTTAATATTTTATTGATATAAATAACAATAGGGGCGTCATCACTGGCTTCGCCTGCGTTTTCTTCTTGGCGCTTATCGGTATCGGTAACTTCGATACCGGCAAGTGCTGCTTCATCCATGCCGCTTAAATCAAGGCCAGTAATATCTTCTTCTAGTACCTTTTCAAGGGCCTTAGCGAGCTTATCTTCTTCCACCAAAATCGCTTCGGCATGTAGGCCTGCACTAAATTGAAATTCCTCAAGGGCGGCAATATTGGTGGGATCGGAAGTGGCGATATATAGGCGATTGCCGCGCTTAAATAGTGGTAAACAGCGATGTTTTTCAATCAGTTTTTTGTTAAGAAACTCTTCGGGAATGGCACTAATATCAAATTCGGCTAAATCCAGCAGCGGGGTGCCATATTCCTCATAGCAAAGCTCGGCAATGCTGCGGGCCGACACTAGCTTGGTCTGCACTAAGGTAGTGACTAAGGTTTGTTTGTTTTGGCGGGATTTAGTGATGGCACTTGCCATCTGCTCTTCATTAAGCAGACCTTTACGGATGAAAAGGGTGGATAATCCCAGGTGAAGGCCAGCGGATGGCATGAAAAACTCCTATCTCCATTAGTTTTTCCATCATAGCGGCAAAAAGGTTATTTGTCATATATAAAAAAGCTCAAATAATCAGAAAAAAATGAGTATCATCATAAGGATGCGAATTTATATACCGCTTGCAAAAGTGGCAATGTTTTACCATAAACTGTACTGTGGATTAATGGTCGATAAATAACAATGCCTTATCTTCAAGTCGCTCCGATTTACTTGACTAGAACGCGCAAATAATCGGTCATTTGGCGATAAAATCTAACGCTCACCATCGGGGATAAATGCATGATGGTATGCTCAATTAAGGATGCAAATATTGAAATCAATCCCGATTGTTAGCCGGATTATCCTGCTCACTTTCTTCGCGCTATTTTTTCTTGGGTCGGTATTATCTGGTTATATCACTGGTTATCTGGGCGTGGATAATGCTTATGATCTTAAGCGAATACTGGTTGTCCTATTTATCGTGTGTTCAGCGGTTGGCCTTTTGTGGCGACCGAGTATTCCAATAATTGTCCCATCGTCTTTTACACTGTGGGTGGTGGCAAGCCTATTTATACTCGGTTTGTTATCAACCTTTTTTAGCCAGCATCCATTTTGGTCATTCGTTGAATTAGCCAATTTTTTATTATTGCTCAGTTTGTTTTACGTCATTGGTGTACTGATTGCGGATATAGGCAGAACTGCTGCGCTGCAATACTTTTTTGGGTTTGCATTATTTTTCTCGGTTTGTATTGCGGTTAAGTTTTTTTTGCTGCTGCTATTTCATGCCCTTGATGACAATCGGCCCGATGTGCATTCTTTAGTGGCTGGCTTTATGAATGTAAGGTTTTTCAACCAGTTGCAAGTTATGCTGCTGCCGCTGTTGTGTTTGTCTTTTTATATCGAACCACTTAAAAAATATAAACGGGCAGCCATGGTGACCTTTAGTGTGTTGTGGTTAATCCTGCTGCAATCGGAGGCTCGCGGCGCAGTACTAGCACTGCTAGTGGCGGCTGTTGTGGTATATCGCTTTTTATCTACCGATCTGCGTAAAGGGTTTATTCGCCCCATTATGAAGGCGGTGGCTTTCGGCACGCTTTTATGGCTGGTGCTGATCATTATTATTCCACTGTTTATTTTTGATAGCCCAATTTGGCAACTAAGAACCAATAGCTCAGGCCGGATTGATATGTGGATTTATATTTTGCAGGCGATCCCTGAACGTATTGGCTTAGGTTACGGGCCAATGAGTTTTGCATGGGCAGAAGCAAGACCTTTACCTAATGCTCACCCACATAATGCCCTCATGCAGTTTTTATATGAGTTTGGTGTGGTTGCATTTATCTTGGCTACGAGCTGGTCGCTGATAACATTATGGGCAATATTAAAGTGGCTTACCTTATTACGGGAAAAAGTAGGGGAAAACCTGAGTGAGCATTTGGCTAAAAACTCACAAAGTAGCCTCGACACAGGCTCACATATAGGCATAGAGAAGGACACTACTGATATAGTATTGGTATTTGCCCTGTTTACACTATGGATTTATGCCATGTTTGATGGGGTAATTGTAATGCCATTATCCCAAGCATTATTGATGGCATTATTGGCACTTAATTGCCACCACTATCAATCGCGAGTGATTGCATTACCTTGGAAAGTGGTATTAATGGCAGCCGTGATAACCTGTGCTGCACTATTAATCGAAAGCCTTAATGAGGCCACGCTAAATCAGCAAATGTTTCCAAGACTATGGTTAACAGGAATAATTAATTGATATCGATAAAAAAGCCCCTTTAAAGGGGCTTGATAATAAACTACGATATTATTAGCTACCGATACCAGCGGCTTTTTTACAGAGAGCTAAATCGGCGTCGGTTCCAGTTCCAACTTTATCCATTGCGAAGGTAACAGAACCAGTACTGGTGAATGTTGCTGTGAGCTTACATTTTGCTTCGGTCCACACCAACGTAATGCCGTTATCCTGGGTTACGTCACTTATAGTGGTAAATTTAGGATTAGCATTAACTTCTGCTTTGATTGTTGAACATCCAACACCAGTTTGAATACAGGTTGGGATTTTTTGTGCAAATGTAGAAACACCTTTCATTGCACCGCTACCTTGAGCAGATGTTACATAGTCTTTATAAGCTGGCAATGCTACAGCAGCCAAAATACCGATAATGGCTACTACAATCATTAATTCGATCAAGGTGAAACCCTGAGCATTCTTATTCATTTTGATACCTTTCATTTTTAACTCCAATACAGTGCAAAGTGTCATTTATCGATTGTGTTCGTTTCGGCTGCTTATCTTAATTGCTTGGCATGAATTGCTGGTTTTTTGGCTAGCGACAATTCACTTTGAGCTCATTTTGATAAGGAAGGCCGAAACGGCCATCTCGCCTGTGGTAAAAGTTAGTACAAAGTTAAGTAAATTGAAACTACTTTTACGCATAAAGTATTAATTAAATGATTATTTTGTCTAAAAACTTGATGCTAAAACGTATTGCGTTCTAACAAAGTATTGACAATGTTAGTTAAGTTGACGCAATTAACACAGAGTCAAAACATCGACGCAAGTTATACCTGTTTTTAATCTGCGTATTTAGTGGGGTTATGCTGTAAAGGTGAGGGTTTAGATTCTAGGGCGTTGCTGCGCAACGGCTAGGACGCTGGCAAGCTCATTCTAGAATCTAGAATCTAGAATCTAGAATCTAGAATCTAGAATCTAGAATCTAGAATCTAGAATCTAGGAGCTACGAGCTACGAGCTACGAGCTAGGCCCTAGGAACTATTCCCTAGAGCCTATAACCTTCTTTTTAACCTTTCAGTCGCATTGATAGATCTAAGGCGCGAACATGCTTGGTGAGGGCGCCAACGGAGATATAGTCAACCCCAGTTTTGGCAAATTCTGCCAAGGTATCTAAGGTGACATTGCCTGAAACTTCAAGTTTTGCACCGCTGCCTTTCGCTTTGTACAGATTATTCAGCTCGACGGCTTCGACCATCATGGTGATATCAAAGTTATCTAACATAATGATATCTGTGCCTGAATCTAGCGCTAATGCCAGTTCTTCTAGTGATTCGACTTCGACTTCTACGGGTTTATTAGGATGTAAACTGCGCGCTGCATCCACTGCTTGGCGTATGCCACCACAGGCCATAATGTGATTTTCTTTAATTAAGAAGGCATCAAACAGACCGATTCGATGGTTTTTACCACCGCCACAGGTCACTGCGTATTTTTGAGCCGTGCGGAGTCCTGGGATGGTTTTGCGAGTATCGAGCAGGCGTGTGTGAGTGCCCGCTAACTTATCGACATAGTGTTTTGTCAGCGTCGCCACTCCTGACAAAGTCTGAATAAAGTTCATTGCCGTGCGCTCGCCCGTCAGCAGGGTGCGGGCAGGGCCTGATAATTCACATAACACTTGGTTTGGCAGCACGAGATCGCCATCATCAACATGCCAGTGCAGGGCAACTTCGCCACCTAATTGATTAAAGACTTGTTCGGCCCAAGCTTTTCCGCAAAAAACGCCTTCTTCACGGGTGATTAGGGTTGCTTCAGCATATTTATCAGCAGGAATAAGTTGGGCGGTAATATCGCCGTAGGCAATGGCTTTGCTGTGCTCGTTGATCTCGGTTCCACCAAGGTCTTCATTGAGGGCGGTTTTTACGGCGTGGCGAATATCGTTCTCTAGCATGATTGGGTCCTTGCATTCTTGCATGCCACAGATGGCGTGCTTGAAATTGCTTGCTTGCTTGCATTTAGGGCTAAGATTACCACCTCGTGCGGGTGATAAAAAGTCACACGGATTTGGCCGAGTAATATTATCGTGCCGAAAAATAGCGATTTTGTTTGCGGCAGGTTATTTCTGGCTTGTCATTGAATTGCATATATTCAGTCACTTAATGCTGTTAGAGTAGTGCAGTTATTGCGGTATTTAAGGGGGAAATATGGGCTTTGATGCCGGATGGTTTACCTCGGCGCGGCGCTGTGAATCACCACATTTTAACCGTCGGCCCTTTGGAGAGATCAGCCTGTTGGTGATCCACAATATTAGTTTGCCCGCGGGATGCTTTGGGCTGCCTTATATTGATCAATTATTTCAAGGGTGTTTAGATACCAGTGCCGATGAAAGTTTCGCCGATTTAGCTGGGCTGCAGGTGTCAGCACATTTTTTAATTCGCCGCGATGGCGAATGTGTGCAGTATGTGAGTTGTGAAGATAGAGCTTGGCACGCGGGTGTATCCCGTTATGGCGAAAGGGAAAATTGTAATGATTTCTCTATTGGTATTGAACTTGAAGGTACGGATACTGAGCCCTATACTGCCGCCCAATATCAGCAACTTACCGCATTGACCCAAGCTTTATTGGCACAATATCCTGCGTTAACCGCAGAGCGGATTGTGGGACATTGTGATATTGCGCCAATGCGGAAGACTGACCCAGGCCCAAGCTTTGACTGGCAAAGATATTTAGCGGCGCTGCGCGACTTTTAGTATCTAGGACGTTGCTGCGCAACTGCTAGGACGCAGCAAAAGCACAGCTCTAGGACGCAGCAAAAGCACAGCTCTAGGACGCCACTTCGTGGCTCTATAACCTAGAATCTAGGGCCTAGAAGGGCGAAGCCCGCGCTGTTTGTTTCTAGCCTGTCCAGCTTTTTTTACAAGGAGTATTACCGATGGCATTATTTTCATTATTGGTCGCCATTCTCGTAGAACGATTGAAGTTTCTTCCTGCCTCCTGGCAATGCGATCGCGTGCTGCAATCCTATCAATCGACCTTTTTTGGGGATAAAGCTTCTCTTACTAGTACTAACATGTTGCTCGCCCTCGTGTTACCGGCTTTGGTCGTGCATGTTTTGGGGTGGGTTGCGTCTGGCATGTTTTGGGGTTTATTAACCCTTGCCCTGTGGGTGGTAGTGGCAATTATTTGCTTTAATCATCAAAAACAGCGCGATAGCTTCAAAAAGTATATGCAGGCGGCGTGTCGCTCCGATGTGCAAGCCTGTTACCACTATGCCGCCGAACTAGATTGCAGTGAGTGTTTGGATGCGGTGTCTGAAAAAGACTTAGGCGCTAAGGTCGGGCAGAGTGTTGCCTGGATTAACTATCGTTATTACGGCGCAGTGGCATTATGTTTTATCTTCCTAGGCCCAGTCGGCGCGGTGTTATATTGCACCGCCCGCTTTTATGCCGAAGAGAATGTGCGTAAGTCGCTTAATTTACCGCTGATTGAAGATATTATGTTTGTTATGGATTGGATCCCGAGTCGGATATTTTCCTTTGGCTATGCGCTCAGCGGTCAGTTTAGTGAAGGGCTCTCGGCGTGGCGTGACCATGCTTCAAATATTCATGCGAGTGCCAGACGAGTGGTGACAGAAACCGCTTTAGCGGCGCAGCCGCTGCCGGAGGAGTCGAGTGCACCAGTTTGTGTACAATCGACCTTAGCATTATTAGTCTTAAGTAAACGCAACTTTACGCTGATGGTTGCTGTGCTATCGCTGTTGACCATTTTTGGGTTGGTGAGTTAATAAGAAGGACACTGCGCGGCTTCTAGAATTTAGGACGCCACTTCGTTGCTCTAGCACCTAGAACCTAAAATCTAGAATCTATAAGGGCGCAGCCCGTTCTGCTTTTTCTAGCAGCTGCGCTTTTGCAGCGTTCTAGAATCTAGCACCTAGCACCTGCTCTTGCTGTGGTTTAATGGTCTGACCCCATGATGAGTTTTTTAGGCTATGCTCTCTCATCGTGAGCGGTTTTGGATGGGATCACCTTTTAAGGTCGATTTTCAATCTAGACATCAAAAGTATGATTTGATAAAGTGCGCTCACTCATAAAAATTGGTAAGACCAATTTACAACGGAGCTGAGCGCCAAATGGCCTATAGTAAAATTAATCAGCCAAAAATTTCTGATGTGATCATGGCGCAACTCGAGCAGATGATCCTCGAAGGCAGTTTACAGCCGGGTCAGAAATTACCGCCGGAGCGAGAACTGGCCATCCAGTTTGAAGTGTCTCGCCCTTCCTTGCGTGAAGCCATTCAAAAGCTTGAGGCGAAAGGGCTATTAATGCGCCGTCAAGGCGGTGGCACTTATGTCAAAGAACAACTCTGGCAGAGTCTTGCCGATCCTATCGTTGAATTAATGACTGCCGATCCAGAAAGCCAATACGACTTGCTGGAGTTCCGTCATGCGACCGAAGGCATGATGGCCTATTTTGCCGCGTTGCGTGGCACAGACGCCGATATGCAAAATATCAAGCGTATGATCCTTGAGGTGGAAGCCGCCACCAATATCGAACAACAAGCCGCTGCCATTGTGCGTTTTTACCGCGCAGTAGCTGAAGCGTCACACAATGTGGCTATGTTGCATCTCGTACTCAGTTTAACCCCTGTGCTGCATAAGAATGTGGCGCAAAACTTGGAGCTTTTAAGCCGCCGCGAAGAAGCCTCCACTATGGCCAACGATCACAGACGTGCTCTGCTCGCTGCTATCGTTCGTCGTGATCCTGAAGCCGCCAGAGAAGCCTCGAATGAACACTTAAGTTACATCGAAGAGGTGATGTTATCTGTGCGGGAAGAAGATAGCCGGTTGCAGCGAAGTTTGCGCCGTTTAAAGAGTGGCGCTTAAGTTCCCGACTTTAGCACTCGCTAAAGCGGAATATGCCGCAAACACCATTCATCATCATGTATATAGAGAAGGACAGTGTCATGTCTGAAGATATGCTACAAGACTTAGATCCGTTAGAGACTCAGGAATGGGTTGACGCCCTGCAAGCTGTATTAGAACAGGAAGGCCCTGAACGCGCCCATTTCTTATTAGAGAAACTGATCGATAAAGCCCGTCGCAACGGCACGCACTTGCCTTACACTGCGACCACGGCCTATTTGAACACTATTCCTGCGGGTCAAGAGCCGCACATGCCAGGCAACCAAGAGATGGAACGTCGCATTCGCGCTATCATCCGTTGGAACGCCTTAGCTATGGTTCTGCGTGGTTCTAAGAAAGATTTAGAGTTAGGCGGCCATATTTCGAGTTTCGCGTCGAGCGCAACCATTTATGACGTGTGCTTCAACCACTTCTTCCGCGCGCCAAACGAGAAAGACGGCGGCGACTTAGTGTATTTCCAAGGCCATATCGCTCCAGGTATCTACGCCCGTTCATTCTTAGAAGGTCGTTTAACTGAAGATCAGCTGGCTAACTTCCGTCAAGAAGTGGATGGCAAAGGTTTATCTTCTTATCCGCACCCTAAGTTGATGCCTGACTACTGGCAATTCCCAACGGTTTCTATGGGTCTGGGTCCAATCCAAGCGATTTACCAAGCTCGCTTCTTAAAGTACCTGACTGACCGTGGTCTGAAAGATTGTTCTGAGCAAACCGTATACTGCTTCTTAGGTGACGGTGAGTGTGACGAGCCAGAAGCCTTAGGTGCTATCGGTTTAGCTGCCCGTGAAGAATTAGACAATTTAGTCTTTATCATCAACTGTAACCTGCAACGTCTGGACGGCCCAGTACGCGGTAACGGTAAGATCATCCAAGAACTGGAAGGCGAATTCCGCGGCGCTGGCTGGGAAGTGGTGAAAGTGATTTGGGGTCGTTACTGGGATCCATTATTGGCCCGTGATACCAGTGGTAAGTTACTGCAGTTAATGGAAGAAACCGTTGATGGTGAATACCAAAACTGTAAAGCCAAAGGTGGCGCTTATACTCGCGAACACTTCTTCGGCAAATACCCAGAAACCGCCGAAATGGTAGCGAACATGTCAGACGATGACATTTGGCGCTTAAACCGTGGTGGTCATGACCCAGTTAAAGTGTACGCGGCATTAGACCATGCGCGTAAGACTAAAGGTCGTCCAACAGTGATCCTAGCGAAAACCGTTAAAGGTTACGGCCTAGGTGATGCGGGTGAAGGTAAGAACATCGCCCACAACGTGAAGAAAATGGGTATCGAGTCTATCCGTTACTTCCGCGATCGTTTCAATATCCCAATTCCAGACGATCAATTAGAAGATCTGCCGTTTTACCACCCAGGTCCAGATTCGGAAGAAGTGAAGTACATGATGAGTCGTCGTGCCGCGCTGCATGGTAGCGTGCCACAACGTCGTCAGAAGTTCAGCGAAGAGCTGGAAATTCCTTCACTGAAGATTTTCGACTCGATTCTGCAGGGTTCTAACGGCCGTGAAATTTCGTCAACTATGGCGTTTGTTCGCGTACTGACTGCACTGTTAAAAGACAAGAAGATTGGCAAAAACATCGTGCCAATTATTCCTGACGAAGCGCGTACCTTCGGTATGGAAGGTCTGTTCCGTCAAGTGGGTATTTATGCTCACGAAGGCCAAAAATACGTCCCGCAAGACTCTGACCAAGTGGCTTACTACCGTGAAGATAAGTCAGGCCAAGTACTGCAGGAAGGTATTAACGAATTAGGTGCTATGTCATCTTGGGTATCGGCTGCGACCAGCTACTCAGTGAACGATGTGCCAATGATCCCATTCTACATCTACTACTCAATGTTCGGTTTCCAACGTATTGGTGACATGGCTTGGGCTGCGGGTGATATGCGTGCACGCGGCTTCTTAGTCGGTGGTACTTCTGGCCGTACAACGCTGAACGGTGAAGGTCTACAGCATCAGGATGGTCACAGCCACGTACTGGCGAACACTATTCCTAACTGTATTACCTACGATCCAACTTACGGTTATGAAATTGCGGTTATCGTTCAAGATGGTATTCGTCGTATGTACGGCGAGAGCCAAGAAGATATCTTCTACTACCTGACCACAATGAACGAAAACTATATTCAGCCTGAAATGCCAGAAGGTGCCGAGGAAGGTATCGTTAAAGGTATCTACAAGTTGGAAACGGTTAGCGGTTCGGGTAAAGGCAAAGTTCAGTTAATGAGCTGTGGCACCATTCTTGAGCAAACCCGCAAAGCGGCTCAAGCACTGGCAAAAGACTTCGGCATCACTGCCGACGTATTCAGCGTCACCAGCTTCAACGAACTGACTCGCGATGGTCAAGCGGTTGAGCGTTGGAACATGCTGCACCCAACTGAAACGCCAAAACAAGCGTATATCAGCCAAGTGATCTCCAGTGATGCTCCGGCAATCGCAGCGACTGACTACATGAAGATCTATGGCGAGCAGTTACGTGCATTTATGCCAACTGATTACAAAGTGTTAGGTACTGACGGTTTCGGTCGTTCAGACAGCCGTGACAACCTGCGTCACCACTTCGAAGTGGACGCTAAGTTCATCGTTATCGCGGCACTGAAATCTCTGGTTGATCGTAAAGAGCTGCCTGTTGATGTGTTAGCGAATGCCATCAAGGAATACGGCATCGACGCTGACAAGATCAATCCACAGTACGCGTAAGAGGCAATAAAAATGGCTGAATTAAAAGAAGTTTTTGTTCCTGATATCGGCGGCGATGAAGTACAGGTTATCGAAATCTGTGCTTCTGTGGGCGATACCTTAGCAGCGGAAGAGTCGATTCTGACCGTTGAAAGCGACAAGGCGACCATGGACATTCCTGCGCCTTTCGCGGGTGTGTTAGCCGAATTGAAAGTGGCCGTCGGTGACAAAGTCAGCGAAGGTACCTTAATTGCGATGATGCAAGCAGCGGGCACAGCTAATGTTCAAGTTGCCCCGGTTGCTCAAGCTGCCGCTCCTGCGCCAGCTCCAGCAGCACCTGCTCCAGTACAAGCGGCTCCTGCCCCTGTGGCTGCCGCGCCAGCCACGGGTGCAACCCAAGTGGTTGAAGTCACTGTGCCGGATATCGGTGGTGACACAGATGTGTCTGTTATCGAAGTCTTAGTTGCCGCTGGCGATAAGATTGAGGTGGACGCTGGCCTTATCACGCTTGAAACCGACAAAGCGACCATGGACGTACCATCGCCATTCGCGGGTGTGGTAAAAGAAGTGAAAGTGGCTGTGGGTGACAAGGTTTCTCAGGGCTCCTTAGTGATCATGCTCGAAGTGGGCGGCGCGGCACCTGTCGCAGCGCCACAAGCGAGCGCGCCAGCAGCCTCTGCACCTGTAGCTCAAGCCGCTCCTGCGGTGGCTGTTGCTCCAGTAGCCGCTGTGACGCCAGTGATTGCGGTTAAAGAAATCCAAGTGCCTGATATTGGCGATGCCAGCTATGTCGATGTGATCGAAGTGCTGGTGTCTGTGGGCGATGACATCACAGTTGACCAAGGCTTAATTACCCTTGAAACCGACAAAGCGACCATGGAAGTACCAGCGCCATTCGCCGGTAAACTGTTGTCGTTAACCGTTAAAGTGGGTGACAAGGTTTCTCAAGGTAGCGTGATTGCGACGATTGAGACTACTTCCGTTGCAACAGCAAGTGCTGGCAGTGCACCAGCGCCAGTAGCTCAAGCCGCAGCGCCTGCACCAGTCGCCCAAGAAGCGGCACCAGCACCTGCTGCAGCGCCTAGCCGTCCACCTGTGCCACATCACCCAAGTGCGGGTGCGCCAGTGGCAACCGGTGTGGTGCATGCGTCTCCTGCGGTTCGCCGTTTGGCCCGTGAATTTGGTGTGGATCTCACTCAAGTGACGGGTTCTGGCCGTAAAGGTCGCATCATGAAGGAAGACGTACAGGCGTATGTGAAGTACGAACTGTCTCGTCCTAAGGCGACAGCAGCAACTTCAGTTGCAGCGGGTAACGGTGGTGGTCTGCAAGTGATTGCTGCACCGAAAGTGGATTTCAGCAAGTTTGGTGAAGTGGAAGAAATTCCATTAAGCCGTATCCAGAAGATCTCTGGTCCAAACCTACACCGTAACTGGGTAACTATTCCTCACGTGACTCAGTTCGATGAAGCTGATATCACCGAAATGGAAGAGTTCCGTAAGCAGCAGAACGACGCGGCGGCGAAGAAAAAAGCCGATTATAAGATCACTCCGCTGGTCTTTATGATGAAAGCTGTGGCGAAAACGCTGCAACAATTCCCTGTGTTCAACTCAAGCCTAAGCAGCGACGGCGAATCACTGATCCAGAAGAAGTACTACCATATCGGTGTGGCGGTGGATACGCCAAACGGTCTTGTTGTGCCAGTGGTACGTGATGTGGATAAGAAAGGCATTATCGAGTTATCTCGTGAGCTGGCCGATATTTCTATCCGCGCCCGTGACGGTAAGCTGAAGTCTGCCGATATGCAGGGTAGCTGCTTCACTATTTCAAGCCTAGGTGGCATTGGTGGTACTGCATTTACCCCAATCGTTAACTACCCAGACGTGGCGATTTTAGGTGTGTCTAAATCTGAAATTAAGCCTAAGTGGAATGGTAAAGAATTCGAGCCTAAATTGATGTTGCCACTGTCGCTATCATACGATCACCGCGTGATCGATGGTGCTATGGCTGCACGCTTTAGCGTGACCCTGTCAGGAATTCTGTCCGATATTCGTACTTTGATTCTGTAAACAAATAAGGCTGCTCAACTTGAGTGGCCTTTTGTTTATTGTGATCAGTATCAAACACAGGTTAAAATGCGCCCACCTTACGCGCTGGCGCATTTTCGGTTGGCAGGATTACTCTCCTCCAACGGATTGAATGAGAATTAGAGGAAAACATGAGTAACGAAATCAAAACTCAGGTAGTGGTATTAGGTGCAGGTCCTGCTGGATATTCTGCTGCCTTCCGTGCGGCTGACTTAGGTCTGGAAACCGTTATCGTTGAACGTTTTAGCACTTTAGGTGGTGTGTGTCTGAACGTGGGTTGTATCCCATCTAAAGCCCTGTTACACGTTGCTAAAGTTATCGAAGAAGCCAAAGCCGTTGCTGCACACGGTGTTGTGTTCGGCGAGCCAACAATCGATTTAGACAAGTTACGCAGCTTCAAGCAAAAAGTGATCAGCCAGTTGACTGGTGGCTTAGGCGGCATGTCTAAAATGCGTAAAGTAAACGTTGTTAATGGCTTCGGTAAATTTACTGGCCCTAACAGCTTAGAAGTAACTGCTGAAGACGGTACTGTGACCGTTGTTAAGTTTGACCAAGCGATTATCGCTGCGGGTTCTCGCCCAATCAAACTGCCATTCATTCCCCATGAAGACCCACGTATTTGGGATTCGACTGACGCATTAGAACTGAAAGAAGTTCCTGGCAAACTGCTGGTTATGGGCGGCGGTATCATCGGTCTAGAAATGGGTACTGTGTATTCATCTTTAGGCAGTGAAATCGACGTGGTTGAAATGTTCGACCAAGTGATCCCTGCGGCTGACAAAGACGTTGTTCGCGTATTCACTAAGCAAATCAAGAAGAAATTCAACCTGATCCTCGAAACCAAAGTCACTGCGGTTGAAGCCCGTGAAGACGGTATCTACGTTTCGATGGAAGGTAAGAGCGCACCAACTGAGCCAGTACGTTACGATGCAGTGTTAGTGGCTATCGGTCGTACGCCAAATGGCAAGCTGATCGACGCTGAAAAAGCAGGCGTTAAGATCGACGAGCGTGGTTTCATCAACGTAGACAAGCAATTACGTACTAACGTACCGCACATCTACGCTATCGGTGACATCGTTGGTCAACCAATGCTCGCTCACAAAGGCGTGCACGAAGGCCACGTAGCGGCTGAAGTTATCGCGGGCATGAAGCACTACTTCGATCCAAAAGTCATCCCATCAATCGCTTACACAGACCCTGAAGTGGCCTGGGTTGGTCTGACTGAGAAAGAAGCGAAAGAGCAAGGTATTGCTTACGAAACCGCGACTTTCCCATGGGCTGCCTCTGGCCGTGCTATCGCTTCTGATTGCAGCGAAGGTATGACTAAGCTGATTTTCGATAAAGACACTCACCGCGTAATCGGTGGTGCTATCGTGGGTGTGAACGGTGGCGAACTGTTAGGCGAAATCGGCCTAGCAATCGAAATGGGTTGTGATGCTGAAGATTTAGCATTAACTATCCACGCGCACCCAACGCTGCACGAGTCAGTAGGTCTAGCGGCTGAAATCTACGAAGGTTCTATTACTGATCTGCCAAACCCAAAGGCAAAGAAAAAGTAAGCTGATACCTTTCTTAAAAAGCGTCCATTAGGGCGCTTTTTTATTGCCTAAATAAAAATGTAAATTTAATGTGAATAAGCGAGTGTATTGGGATTGTTGAACTGCTACAGTACAACTATGGTGTGAAGTAAGTCATCAAATGAAAAAAATAATAATCCACTTCATTTTGCCCTCCATGTTGCTTGTTTGCTTGAGTCTCCAGTCGGCTTGGGCGGGTAGTTTTGTGCAACGGGTTTTTACTGATAGAGATGGACTAGAAGCCACGAGCATTCGTGCGCTCACACTTGATGACCATGGTTTTGTGTGGGCAGCAACCGAGCAAGGTTTGTATCGGGTTAGTAATTCTAAAGTGAGACGGATTGATAAAACTGGGTCTGAATTAAGGCTTGCGGATGAGTTTTTAACAACCGTTATCAATGTCGATCGCGATATGCTTTTACTGAGCACAAATGCTGCGACTTACCTTTACGATATTGCAAAAAATCAGTTTATCCAGATGGGGTCTCCCAATTTATTTCCACATTTCCCCGGTGGTGTTTTACTTTCTGCAGCGCGTAAGAATACCCAAGAATGGCGATTATTGATTGATAATGGTCAGATTTACGATTTTTCCCCTTCAAAACTTACTCTGACTTTAGTCAACCAATTGCCTGTGAATCGCGATTTACCATGGCGAAAATTATTGAGCATGCCTGATGGTCAGTTTCTTGTTGCGGGCCAATTTCAATTGCTACTTCTCAACGGTGCGGGGGAAAAAGTCGTTGATTATCAATGGACCGAATCCATGGGTAGTATTCTGGATATGCTTGAGGATTCAAAACAGCGTATTTGGATTGCAACGAGTCGAGGGGTTTATCGATTAGAACCAAAAACCTTACAGATTTTTCCTGTTCCAGAATTACCCGATTGGAGTACCGCTATGGTTGAGGGCCATAATGGTGAAATTTGGTTTTCAAGTCGAGCGGGGTTACTCAAGTGGTCTCCCGATACCCACCAGATTGAAAATTATCAACAAGAGCTTAAGACGCAAGCCAATATGGAAACATTGAAGGCCATCTTATTTGATAATGCTGGCTTAATGTGGGTGGGCGGCTCTGGTGATGGCTTGGCATTGCTGGCTTCGCAGCCGGATTTTATTCTCGATACCTACACAAGCGAACCCCCCTATGGGCTACCCGATCCTATGGTGTGGTCTGTGTTTGCAAGTGATGAAGGGTTATGGTTTGGTGCTTCAAATCTTAGTTTTGTGGGGAAAAATAACCAGAAAGCGGTGACCGTTGAGATAGACGGGTTGAAAGCCCATGAGAGTATTTATGGGATCAGTCAGTTTATCGAGCATTATTTATTAGTTTCGACCACCAGTGGGTTATTTGTTGTCGATAAATTAACCCTAAAAGGAATGAGTTTTTCACAGTGGGCCCATGGGAGTGAAGAGTTTAAAAATAAGCTCATTTATAGCACCTATGTTGATCCCAAATTAAAGGGACGATTTTGGATCGCGACAGGAACGGGTCTCTATTTTTGGGAGCAAGGGCTGTTTGAGCCACAGCCTTTTAATATTGATGGATCGACGGGGGACTCACCAGAACCCAAGCGACCTACTATTCGTACTTTGTATCGAGCTTCCGATGGCAAGTTATGGTTAGGCGGAAGACGAGTGTTTGG
Organism: Shewanella decolorationis; assembly: GCF_004354305.1. NCBI lineage: Bacteria > Pseudomonadati > Pseudomonadota > Gammaproteobacteria > Alteromonadales > Shewanellaceae > Shewanella > Shewanella decolorationis. Next base: position 1,845,241 of record NZ_CP037898.1, read on the forward strand.
TTTTATTGATGAGCAAAACCTATTCCACGATAAGAGGGGATTATTCAGCGGTTTGAGCTCTGAGCCATCGATTAGTCATATTGAAGAAATATCTCCTGGAGTGATGTGGTTTGGTTCCTATGAGAGAGGCCTATTTGAATATCGGCTTAATACTGCTGAGTTAATTTCGCTTACTTCGCAATGGCAAGTTAACTGTAACTCGGTATTTTTTATCCAAAAAACCACGAATGCCAATGTGGTTGCCTGTGCTGATTCCCTGATCCGACAAGATACGTCAACAGGGCATATTGCTATGTTCAATCAACTCGATGGTTTGATTTCAAATGAGATGAATGAGGGGGCATATTTTTATTCTGCGGCGACAGGGCTTTATATCGGTACCCCTGAAGGGGTAATGCACATAGATGTGGATAAACTGTCGAATCGCATAACAGATGACCATGTGATGTTGGAGTCAGTGTCTGTTTATTATGACGATAATACGCAAGTGTCTTTATTGCCTAAGCCTATGATGGTGATTAAGCCAGGTGCCAATATGGTCAGTCTGCAAATCACAAACTTAGATTATTTAGACGACTCACCCATCCAATTTAAGTATCGGCTGCGATATCAAGGAGAAGAAGATAACTATGTGCTACTTCAGGGGGAATCTCAGATAAACCTTGCTGGACTGGCCGCTGGAGAATATGTACTTGAGGTGTTGAGCCAAGAAAATGGAATTTGGTCAGATAAGCCCTTTGCATATCCATTTTATGTTGAGCAGTACTGGTGGCTTTCTCAAGGCTTTAAGGGAATATTACTACTAGTATTTTCGACTCTTGCACTGAGCTTGGCTTGGTATCGTCAGCGTCAAGTACGCACTTTCATGACAATGAATCAGGCATTAACCGAGAGTGATGACCGTTTACGCCAATCGCTTCGTGGTAGCGACTCCGACCTGTGGGAATGGCATAGAGATACCCAGAGTTTTTACCTTGATAATCGCGGCTCAGTGCTGGGTAGCCATGCCAATGAGATAGTCGTTTCCCTTGAGGAGCTCCCCGTTCATTCTGAGGATAGGGATAAGGCGCTGGCACAGTGGAACAGTATGCTGGCAGGCGAGATTGATCGGTTTGAGGCCGAATATCGCTACCAGCGTCGTGATGGTAATTGGGGTTGGTTGAGGGTTCGTGGTCGTCCCGTACAGCGGAATAAGCAAACCAAGGTAATTGAGCGAGTAGCCGGTATCTACAGCGATATTACTTTGCAGCGTCAGCTTGAGGATGAGGTCAGTCTATTAGCTCAAGCATTTGAAAACACATCAGAAGGTGTATTGATTTTAGATGTGAATGAAAACATCCGTGTCGCAAATCATGCTGCACAGCACATCTTAGGTTCTGAACAAAAGAGCCTAGTAGGCTTATCGTTTTCGCAATTTGTGCAAATGAAGGACGGACTGTCAACGGAAGTGGCGCAGTTACTTGGCCAAGATAGCTCATGGACTGGAGAGCGTGAACTTGTTGGGCAAAATGGATTGGTGTGTCCTGTATGGCTTAACGTGTCTGTGATGCAGTCAGTGAATGAAAATGCACTTCATTATGTTGTTGTATTCTCAGATATTACAGACAGAAAACGTACTGAGGCTGACCTTCGTCGACTAGCAAATTATGATGTATTAACTGGGCTACCTAATCGATCTTTATTCTCAAATCGGTTAACGCAGGCGATACAGACTGCACAACAGCATGGTCAAAAGTTAGCGTTACTGTTTCTCGATCTTGACCGGTTTAAGCATGTGAATGACTCCTATGGTCATAGTATGGGGGATGCGCTTCTGGTCGAGGCTTCAAATCGATTGCAATCCTGTATCGGCAGTGAGCATTTGCTTTGTCGCTTTGGTGGTGATGAGTTTGTTATTTTATTAAAAAATGTGAAAGAGTTAGATGATATCAATCATTTAGCAGAACAACTCTTAGCGCAAATTGTGGCGCCTTTTAGATTATTTGGTAGGGAGTTTTATATTTCTACCAGTATTGGGATTAGCATATGGCCCGATGATGCAATACAGCCAGAAGCCTTTATTAAAAATGCCGATTTAGCCATGTATCACGCTAAAGAAGAAGGGCGAGGAAACTTTAAATATTATTCTTCAGAACGCAATGCCCAAGCCTTATATCACCTACGTTTAGAAGCTGATTTACGTAAAGCCATCGAGCGAGAAGAGTTCGAGCTCCATTATCAACCACAAATTGATATTTTGCGTGGAGATAAATTTATCGGAATGGAAGCACTCATTCGCTGGCGGCATCCCGTCGATGGATTTGTGCGCCCCGATATTTTTATTAAAGTTGCTGAGGCTTGTGGTTTGGTTGTGGATATTGACCGTTGGGTTTTGCGAACGGCATGTTTGGATGGGGCAAGATGGGCTAAAGCAATGACTCAGCCCTTTAAGTTGTCGGTTAATATTTCGGCTGTGCATTTCCGTCAACCTGATTTTATTGACGGTGTAAAGAAGATACTCAGCGATACTGGGATGCCTGCTGCCTCTTTGTGCTTGGAAATCACCGAAGGGGTATTAATGAAAGAGTTGCAAGTGGCTAAGACCCATTTAAAACAACTTGATGACCTAGGGATTGAAGTCGCGATTGATGACTTTGGTACGGGTTACTCCTCTTTGGCATATTTACGAAATTTTGAAGTGGATACGCTTAAAATTGACCGTTCATTTTTAATTGATATCGCTTCAAATGCTGCTGATCAGGCGATTGTGAGCAGTATTATTGAATTAGCGCGTAACTTGAAACTAACCGTTGTGGCTGAAGGTGTCGAAACGGTTGAGCAACTTGAGCAAATCTTTAGCCGTGGTTGTTATATTATCCAAGGCTATTATTTTGCTAAGCCTATGCCTGTCAGCGATTTTGAGAAATATTTGCAGCAACAGTGCCCGCAGGCTTCATTGCAATCTTGATACTGAATGCTAACACCTCAATAGCGCCATAATTTTGCAAGCAAGTTTGCGCAGCCATTTTTGGTTTGTTGCATTTACCTGATATCGAATTAAGTATTAATGCGTTGTTTAATTCTTAACTCATCGGTTCAGATAAAATATGACTGACGGTTAAATAGATAAATTTGTTAATATTAACTCGAAATTTTGATCCCATAAAAAGTACTCATTATGATGCGCCAAATATTAGCTACTCTAATTTTATGTGTGTTGCTAACTCCCTTGTATGCGGCCGAACGGCCAAAAGTGGGGCTAGTGTTAAGCGGTGGCGGTGCTAAAGGTGCTGCCCATGTGGGTGTGCTTAAAATCTTAGAGGAACATCATATTCCCGTGGACTACATCGCAGGCACCAGCATAGGTGCCTATGTTGCAGGCATGTATTCTTTGGGCTACAGCGCTAGTGAAGTCGAAGCCATTATGATGGGGGTCGATTGGGATAGTGGCTATTCGGATACCATCCCGCGTAATGTATTGAGTTATCGAGATAAGCAGTTACGTGATCGCTACAATATTCCCCTTAATATCGGTTATACCGAGGGTGAGGTTAGGGCGCCGAGCGGTTTGTTACGCGGGCAAACTATGTCGCAGTTATTGCGCCAGTCAACTGATTTAGTTCAACAATTTGGTGATTTTGATACTTTAGCTATACCCTATCGTGCGGTTGCGACGGATTTAGAAACTAGTTTACCCGTTGTGATTAACCATGGCAGTTTAGTCAAAGCCATGCAGGCCTCTGCAACAGTACCCGGCGCACTACAACCCACTCAGATTGATGGCAAGTTGTTAGTCGATGGTGGTATTGCCAACAACATGCCCGTGGATGTGGTTAAGGCTATGGGCGCGGATATCATCATTGCCGTGGATATCGGTTCACCCTTGGTAAAAAAAGATAAGCTCGATAGCACGATAGCGGTGCTTGACCAGTTATCAAATTTTTTGACCAATGCCAGTACCGAAAAGCAAAAACAATTACTAACCGATAAAGACGTACTAATTCGTCCCGCCATTGATGCTTTAAGTACCACAGATTTTACCATCATGCCTTTGGCGCTAACGCTAGGAAAAGAAGCTGCGAATGGGCAGTTAGATAAATTGCAAAACATGAGTGTCAGTGCTGAAGAATATGCCGCCTATGTCGAGGCTAAGAAGGCCAAGGGTAAGCTTTTAATTGCAAATGTGGCCCATCCCATTAAAGAAATCGTATTCGATAACCAGTCTAAGGTTAGCCTTAACCTATTGAAGGAAACCTTGAACCTTGAGGCAGGCCAAGCCGTTACTAAGGATGAGTTAAACGATGCGTTAAAACGGATTTATGCCTTAAACAAATTTGAGCGTGTGGATGCTGAGTTTGTGGAAGGTGAGGAAGGTCGAGTACTTACTGTGACCACCCGTGCTAAATCTTGGGGGCCGAATTATTTCCAACTCGGGTTTAATTGGGAAGATGATTTTAGTTCCGACTCGGCGATTAGTTTTGATATGGCTTACACCATGACTGACCTAACTTTTAACGGTGGAGAGTGGCGTAATGAGGTCAAGCTAGGGTTCGAAAAGCTATTTGCAACCGAGTTTTATCAACCGCTAGATAGAGATCAAGAGTTTTATAGTCGAGCCCGATATCAATTCGATGTTCATAATTGGGATCTCTACGATAACAATAACCGTGTTTTTGTCTTTGACAAGAAAACCCACACTATTGAATTAGGAATTGGTTATAACTATGTTTTACAAGGGTTTATTGAATTTGGCTTAGTGGGGGAGAAGGGCGTTATCGTCAATGATGCCTGGTTGCTGAAGGATTTTGATTTTAACTCCTACGGTGCTTACTTGAGAGTTGGTTATGACAGCTTAGACAGTATCAGTTTCCCTACATCGGGTAACCGCATCACCTTAAATGTGTATGTGCGTAATGAAGATTTTGACGATGTCGTTGATAACAATAAAAACGAATTTAGTGTTCAGGTTGAAGCCGATTGGAAAGGCGCGCTTAGTGTAGGCAATCATGCCTTTGTGGGTAAAGCATCGCTTGCGACAAATAATAATGACGGACTCAATACCTTACACTTGTCCGATTTGGGCGGTTTCTTAAACCTTTCTGGTTATCACAAGGACTCGCTCACAGGGGCGCATAAGCTGTTTGGTGCCTTTGTTTATCAATATGATTTGGGCCGAGATGCCTTAGGTATGAGAGATTACCCGCTCTATTTAGGGCTAAGTTTAGAGGCGGGAAATGTATGGTATGAACGCTCAGAGGTATCCCTCTCAGACCTTATCTATGCTTCTAGCCTTTACATAGGCACAGATACTTCTATGGGACCGGCAGCACTGGGCTTTGGTATTACAGATATGGGTGATAAATCCTTGTATTTATTTGTCGGTAAAGCCTTCTAAATCGATCGAAGGGCATAACTAAGGTTATGCCCTTCGTTTTTCCTGCTGAACACTATTCCCGCATAATCTAAAAATCGCGTTTATACTGGTTTGCGCAAATATCACTAAGTGTCATAACCTTTTACAAAATCTTGCTACAGCCAAACTAGGCAAAATGCTAAGGTTTTGCAGGAAAAAATAACAACACTCTCAACGGAAGCTGGGGAAAACAATGAAGAAGATTAGCACACTGGCGCTGGGGATTGCCCTGAGCCTAGGTTTAGCCGCTTGCAGCAGCGAGCCTAAAACTGAAGTCGCCGCGGTTTCTGGCATTGAATTACAAAACTTTGATGCCTCAGTTCGCCATCAAGACGATTTTTATTACAGCGTGAACGGTAAATGGTTAGCGAATACGCCTATCCCTGCCGACAAGTCTAACTACGGTGCATTCTCTGTGCTGTACGATCAAAGCCAAGATGCGTTGAAAAAAATCATCGATGCCGCCGCAGCGCAAAAAGATGCAGCTCCTGGCTCTAATAATCAAAAAATCGGTGACTTTAACGCCAGCTTTATGAATACCGATTTGCTCGAAACCTTAGGTGTGACGCCGCTCAATCCTTTGATGGCGGATATCGCGGCGGTGAAAACCCACAGCGAATTACCCGCTGTGATGGGTAAATTACTGACCAGCGGCTCAGGCATTCCCTTTGGTTTTTACGTCAATAACGACGCGAAAAACTCTACCCAATATGCGGTGTATATCAGTCAGTCTGGCTTAACCCTGCCAGACCGTGATTACTACCTCAAAGATGACGTTAAGTTTGCAGCAACCCGCGAAGCGATGGCGAAGTATGTGACTGATATTCTTACCGAAGCAGGCTACAAGAATGCCAAACGTGCGGCGAAAAACGTGGCCGACATCGAGATGATGATCGCTAAGAGCCAGTGGAGCCGTGTTGAATCTCGCGATGCTAACAAGTCTTACAACAAGCTGAGCCGTGCTGAGCTGCAAAAGCTGACCGGCAAGTTTGATATCAATGCCTTTGCGGCTAGCGCAGGCCTTGGCGATAAAGTGACTGAAGTCATCGTGCGTCAGCCATCATACTTAGAAAAGTTAGGCGCTAATTTTGATGCCTTCCCCGTTTCAGCTTGGCAGGATTACTTAACGTTCCACTTAGTGGATAGCTATGCTGAGCTGTTAAGCAAAAACTTCGTTGACCTTAACTTTGCCTTTAAAGGCAAAACCTTAATGGGTATTGAAGAGCAACAACCACGCTGGAAAAAGGCGGTAGATGGCGCCGACCAAGTGATTGGTGAGTTAGTTGGTGAGGAGTACGTTAAGCAATACTTCAAACCAGAAGCAAAAGCCCGCATGGAAACTATGATCAAAAACTTGATCAAAGCTTTTGAAGTCAGCATCAACGAACTTGAGTGGATGACGCCTGAAACGAAAGTCGCGGCTCAAGAAAAATTGTCTAAGTTTACCTACAAGATTGGTTATCCAGATAAATGGAAAGACTACTCTGCACTAGAGATCAAGCCTGATGAGTTGGTGGGCAACTATATGCGTTATGCCAACTTCGAATATCAAGACATGATCAACAAGTTAGGTAAGCCAATCGATCGTACCGAGTGGCATATGACACCACAAACGGTGAACGCTTATTACAGCCCTGTTGGCAATGAAATCGTATTCCCAGCGGCGATTCTGCAACCGCCATTCTTCAATATGGAAGCCGATGATGCGGTTAACTACGGTGGTATCGGTGCGGTAATTGGCCACGAAATCAGCCATGGTTTCGACGACCAAGGTGCTAAGTACGATGGTGACGGCAACCTGCGTGATTGGTGGTCGGATAAAGACCGTGAAGAGTTCCAAAAACGCGGTAAGCAACTGTCGGCGCAGTATTCTGGCTATGAAGCGTTGCCCGGTAAGTTTGTGAACGGTGATTTAACCTTAGGTGAGAACATCGGTGACTTAGGCGGGTTAACCGTAGCGGCGCGTGCCTATGCGATGAGCTTAAACGGTAAACCTGCTCCCGTGCTCGATGGCTTAACGGGTGAGCAGCGTTTCTTCGTCGGTTGGTCACAAGTGTGGCGCCGCAACTACCGTGATGAAGAGTTAGGTCGTCGTTTACTGACGGATCCACATTCACCTAGCCACTACCGTGCTATGGGGACACCTCGCAATATCGAAGCCTTCTATAAAGCCTTTGAGCTGAAAGAAAGCGACAAGATGTATTTAAAACCAGAAGAGCGCGTAAAAATCTGGTAATCCATAGGATGAAAATGAAAAAGCCAGACTGATGTCTGGCTTTTTACTTGGGATTAATGCCCATATCCTAAAGTTTCAATTTTTTCGATTTTTTGATCGGTTGCATAAACCCGCCGCATCAATCGTGTCGGGCCAAAATCATAGGTCCACTCAACATACTCTATCGGCAACTTGCTTGGATCAATCACGATATCGCCTGCGGAATTCCTGTAGGTTGCAGGTTGGCTGTATTCTTTGGCTTCATTTGGCGGACCGCACTTTTCTAACACTGCGTCTAAGGGATCGCCTACGTTGATGACGAATTGCTTACAGCGCATAGAATCTGTCGCTAAGGCTGGCAAGCTCGCCGCCCACAGTATTAACAACACATAATACTTCATCGGTTTGTCCTAGCAGTGATTAACCTTTCTCAAATTGATTCGGTGAATTGATTTAGAACACCTTATCAAGCTCCAATAAACTCTCTAATTGATGATGGGCAATGATCCATTTTGCTTCGCCGCGTTGTTCTGGCGCAGGAATCGCAACGGTTTGCATATTGGCAGCGCGGGCTGCGATCAGACCATTAAAAGAGTCTTCAATCGTGAGGCAATAACGCGGGTCGACTTCTAAGGCGGCCGCACAATTTAAGTAAACCTCAGGATGCGGCTTGCCATAGGTGAGTCCTTCAGCGGATTGTACCGCCATAAACTTATCGCTCAGGCCGAGTTTACTAAGTACGGCTTCGATAATGGTGTAAAAAGAGGAGGTCGCTAAGCCTATCTTTAAGCCTTTGGTTTGGCAGTATTCAATGGCCTGCTGAACCCCTTGCATGGCTTCGCCCGTTTTCAGGATCTCCTCTGCGACTCTATCAACAATGGCTTTGCTGACCTTAGCATTGTCGTAATCGGCCCAAGGGGCTTTGTGATACCAATAGTCGACACACTGGTCGATACGTAGCCCCGTGGTTTGTTGAATCGTTTCAATAGTGACTGGCACGCCAAGCGCCGATAACACTTCATATTCAACCCTTTGCCAAAGGGGTTCTGAATCAATTAACACGCCATCCATATCAAAAATAACGGCTTGAATACTGAGGGATGTCATTACTACTCCAAGGGATGGGAAGGATAACTAAGCGTTATGCTCTGGGAGCTTGAGTGTATGTTTAAGGCTCGCCATCTTCAAAGCCTAAATGCACAAAGTTTAAAAATATTTACCCTGAATAGGATTTTGTGAGTAAAAAAATAATCGTTCGATTTTAAATGGATTAACTTATGTTAACTATTTGTCAATTATGGTTTTTTGTCTGTTTTCAAACTATTGTCTAATTTCCCTTGTTTTATTCTTGCCGTAAGTTGAGTTGCACCTCCGGATTTAGCCCTTATTTCGTCTTTCGCCGAGTGTGACCTGATTCATACTTTTGCAAAGCTGTAGTATACTGCTGGCCGGAAATACGGGTCGATCATGTCGGACTGTCAGCTTCAATTGAGAAGACGTGCAGTTTCGTTGTTAGAGCGCCAAACAAAGAGGAATGTTGCCGTGCTAGAAGCATATCGTAAACACGTCGCAGAACGTGCTGCAGAGGGCGTAGTCCCTAAGCCATTAGATGCACATCAAGTGGCTGAACTGGTTAAATTGGTTCAAAATCCCCCCGCTGGTGAAGAAGCGTTTGTTCTTGACCTGCTCGAAAATCGAATTCCCCCCGGTGTTGACGAAGCCGCTTACGTAAAAGCCGCTTTTTTAGATGCGGTCGCTAAAGGCACTGCAACTTCACCCATCCTGTCTGCCGAACGTGCGACTGAGTTATTAGGCACTATGCAAGGTGGCTATAACATCGAGCCGCTGATCGCTCAGCTAGATAACCCAGCTCTTGCTCCAATAGCTGTTAAAGCACTGGCTCATACGCTGCTGATGTTTGATTCTTTCCACGATGTGGTTGAGAAGATGGAAGCGGGCAATGAGTTTGCTAAGCAAGTGGTTGAAGCTTGGGCAAATGCAGACTGGTACTTAAGCCGTCCAAAATTAGCGGACAAAGTCACCCTGACCGTATTTAAAGTCTCTGGTGAAACCAACACCGACGACTTGTCACCAGCACCTGATGCTTGGTCACGTCCCGATATTCCATTGCACGCCTTAGCGATGTTGAAAAACGCGCGTGATGGTATCGAGCCTGATGTACCTGGCAGCGTAGGTCCAATCAAGAAATTAGAAGAACTGAAAACCAAAGGTTTCCCATTAGTTTACGTGGGTGACGTTGTGGGTACAGGTTCATCACGTAAGTCTGCGACTAACTCAGTACTGTGGTTCATGGGCGATGATATCCCATTCGTTCCTAACAAACGTGCTGGTGGTTTCTGCTTAGGTGGCAAAATTGCGCCGATTTTCTTCAACACTATGGAAGATGCCGGCGCACTACCAATCGAACTTGATGTTAGCAAAATGGAAATGGGCGATGTGATCGACATTTACCCATACGCTGGTGTTGTTAAGCGTCATGGCTCAGATGAAGTGATTTCTGAGTTCAGCCTGAAAACCGACGTGTTGTTAGACGAAGTGCGTGCGGGTGGCCGTATTCCATTGATCATCGGCCGTGGTTTAACTGACAAAGCGCGTGCAGTATTAGGTTTACCAGCCTCTGACGTATTCGTACGTCCTCAAGACGTCGCTGATAATGGCAAAGGTTATACTCTTGCACAGAAGATGGTCGGTAAAGCCTGTGGTGTTGCTGGCGTGCGTCCAGGCCAATACTGCGAACCTAAGATGACGTCTGTGGGTTCTCAGGACACTACCGGTCCTATGACCCGTGACGAGCTGAAAGACTTAGCCTGTTTAGGCTTCAGTGCTGACCTGACTATGCAGTCATTCTGCCACACTGCTGCTTATCCAAAACCAGTAGACGTTAATACTCACCACACGCTGCCAGACTTCATTATGAACCGTGGCGGTGTGTCGCTGCGCCCTGGTGACGGTGTTATCCACTCTTGGTTAAACCGTATGTTATTACCAGACACAGTAGGTACTGGTGGTGACTCACATACGCGTTTCCCAATTGGTATTTCATTCCCTGCAGGTTCTGGTCTCGTTGCTTTCGCTGCCGCGACCGGTGTGATGCCTCTGGACATGCCAGAATCTGTATTAGTGCGCTTCAAGGGCAAGATGCAACCTGGCATCACCCTACGTGACCTAGTACATGCAATCCCATTAAAAGCGATTGAAATGGGTCTGCTGACCGTTGAGAAGAAAGGTAAGATCAACATCTTCTCTGGTCGCGTACTGGAAATCGAAGGCTTAGAAACCCTGAAAGTGGAACAGGCATTCGAACTTTCTGACGCTTCTGCAGAACGCTCTGCAGCGGGTTGTACTATCAAGTTAGACAAAGAGCCAATCATCGAGTACCTGAACTCTAACATCACTATGCTGAAGTGGATGATTGCCGAAGGTTACGGTGACCGTCGTACTATCGAGCGTCGTATCAAAGGCATGGAAGAGTGGTTAGCAAATCCTGAGCTGATGAGTGCTGATGCCGATGCTGAGTACGCTGCAGTAATCGAAATCGATCTGAACGAGATCAAAGAGCCAATCCTGTGTGCGCCTAACGATCCAGATGATGCAGTATTACTGTCATCCGTTGCGCAAACTAAGATTGACGAAGTGTTCGTCGGTTCTTGTATGACTAACATCGGTCACTTCCGTGCGACCGGTAAGATGTTAGACAAGTTCGCTAAAACGCTGCCAACACGTTTGTGGATCGCGCCACCGACTAAGATGGACAAAGACCAGCTGACCGAAGAAGGTTACTACGGTATTTTCGGTCGCGTGGGTGCGCGTATCGAGATCCCTGGCTGTTCACTGTGTATGGGTAACCAAGCACGTGTGGCTGAAGGTGCAACTGTAGTATCGACTTCTACCCGTAACTTCCCGAACCGTTTAGGTACAGGCGCTAACGTTTACTTAGCCTCTGCGGAATTAGCGGCAGTAGCAGCCCTGTTAGGTCGTCTACCAACGGTTGAAGAATACCAAGAATACGCTAAAGAGTTAGATGCAACTGCAGCTGACACTTACCGTTATTTGAACTTCGATCAAATCGATTCTTACACTAAGAAAGCATCACAAGTGATCTTTCAATCAGCTGTATAATCGATTGATATAAAAATGAAAAAGCCAGCGAAAGCTGGCTTTTTTGTTTGTGGATGCTATTGCTAAGCTAAGCGCTTGGTTAAGAGGTTGCTACCAATCTTAAAACGCCATTCTACAAGGATTGCGGCTTATCTCCCAGTTTGTCTTCGACTAGCAATGGCGCGAATCGCTGCGGATAACTGTTCGCATGAATTACGCTTGTTGGGCTGCATGCTCAGAATATTTGCTATGTAATACCTCAAGCAGTTTATCTTCTAACTCGAAACGGGTTTCCATGGTGTGGGCCAGTTCGGAGAGATCCTTATCGAGCTGGTATAACACTTGGTCATCCTGCGCTTCGGCGTACTTATCATTAAAGTCTAATGCCGCATGGGTTGTCGGGGTAATTTGAGGTAATACCTGCTGAATTGTCGCTTTACAAGATGCTCCAAATTTTTCACAGGCATTAATCACTTGATCGTAAACTTCAAAATGGCCTTCGGAGACGTAATCGACTAATAGGTCGCAGAAGGATTTTACGTGGTCAAATGAAGGAAGAGATTTTTCAGCATTGGTGTAAGGAGGAAGCCCTGCAATTTGGCAGTAATGCACCAAGAGTTTACGACGATTTTCTAGCCATTGATCTATAAGCTTATTTGAACCGCCCCACTTTTGTTCTGCTTTTTCGAGTTCTCTCAGCATGATGCATTCCATTTTAGTGCTAGGACATGACTCTAATGTAGGGGAGAAATAGCTATTCGATCAACCCTTTTTATCGGGATTTGCGAGAATAGGCAGATGGACAAACCAGCTGTTTTGTATAAAAAAATGCGGAAATAAAAAGCCCAACGATAGAAACCTATCGTTGGGCGAGTAATGTATATAGCAGGCTCGATGCGACGAGCTTCTTGATTGTTCTTGCTAGCGCAAACTTTTTATACCAAAGGCAGGAAACCAGCGCAACTTTTTTCTGTCTTAGTGTGACTTCGAGTTTGATTAGTAAACAGTATGTTATCTGGGTAGCATTTTAAGGATAAGTGCTTAAATGGACAGCAATGATGGGGATTAGCTCACATTAATTAGCTCATATTGGTTACATTATTCGCGTAAATGCTAAACTACCGCCCCAGCGGATCTCAATAAGTCTAGGAATCAAGCCAAATGGCAGAATTAAAGAATGATCGTTATTTACGCGCCCTACTAAAACAGCCTGTTGATATGACTCCGGTATGGATGATGCGTCAAGCTGGCCGTTATCTTCCTGAATACAAAGCGACTCGCGCTCAAGCGGGTGACTTCATGTCTTTATGCAAAAACCATGAATTGGCCTGTGAAGTGACACTACAGCCACTGCGTCGTTACGAGCTGGATGCGGCGATTCTGTTTTCCGATATTCTGACTGTTCCCGATGCCATGGGGTTAGGTCTGTATTTTGAGGCGGGCGAAGGCCCACGTTTTGAACGCCCAACAGACACTATCGATGCCATCAAAAAATTAGCGGTTCCCGATCCAGAAGATGAGCTGGGTTATGTGATGAAAGCGGTTAGCACCATTCGCCGCGAATTAAACGGCCAGGTGCCATTGATTGGTTTCTCTGGCTCGCCTTGGACACTTGCGACTTACATGGTTGAAGGTGGCTCAAGCAAAACCTTCGAAAAAATTAAGAAGATGGCCTACGCAGAGCCAGCAGCACTGCATATGCTACTCGACAAATTAGCGGATTCAGTGACTTTATACCTGAATGCGCAGGTTGCTAACGGCGCTCAATCGCTGATGATCTTCGACTCATGGGGTGGTGCATTATCGCACACGGCTTACCGTGAATTCTCACTGCGTTATATGCAGAAGATTGTTGATGGTTTGACTCGCTTTGCCGATGGTCGCCAAGTGCCTGTGACCTTATTCACCAAGGGTGGTGGCTTATGGTTAGAAGCTATGGCTGAAACGGGTTGTGACGCATTAGGTTTAGACTGGACAGTCGATATTGCCGACGCCCGTCGCCGTGTAGGCCATAAAGTGGCACTACAAGGTAATATGGATCCTTCTATGCTGTATGCGCCAATTCCACGCATTGAAGAAGAAGTGAGCCAAATTTTGGCGGGATACGGTGAAGGCTCTGGCCATGTGTTTAATTTAGGCCATGGTATCCATCAGCACGTTGACCCAGAGCATGCAGGAGCCTTTATCAAGGCGGTTCATGCTCAATCTAAGCAGTACCATAAGTAATCGATATTGAAGCAGAAACGGACCTTAGGGTCCGTTTTTTATTGCAGTGTCTCCTTAGCTGATCGTCATTGATTAAGGTCAAGGTCACACAGCCTTATATCGCAAAGGCTAATCAGCATATGTGGAATAACAAGACATTCACCAGCAGGTTTAAAGCATAGGATATTGATTAACATCTAACTTTTTAAAACTTTTTTATCGAATAGCTGCGCTAAATCAAAGGTGTTTTAAACAAATAAATGCATGCTATTGCTTACTTTAGCAACGGATAAAGCAAAGTGATATTTAATACTATTTGCAAATGAGATATGTTGCATGGCGCTATAAGGGATTACATAAAGCCATTTGATAATTTAATTACGTAAGCCGTGGTATAAGATGCGCATAGGCAACAAAATATTGGTTTTTATTGCGGGGTTTTGTCTGCCCGCGGTTGTGCTTGTCTCCTATTGCCTCGGTGTTTGGTTTGACCATAGGGTCGAATTATTACGTCAAGATAATGTGCAGCGTGAGCTGGCGAATATCCAGCAGCAGTTTCGAATCGATGTTGATCGTCTAGGTTTTCTTACAAATATCTACGCCTCACCATTATCCCATCTCGATAGCGAGCAGTTAAAATCTCTCGAATCCTCGTGGCTTGAAAGTTCAATGTCTGGCAATTTAAGCTGGTTTATTCTGCGAGATGGGCATTTGCAAAATGTTTTTCAAAACGAGCAACCCATTGCAGAAGCTAATCGGCAGGAAATCGCTAAGGCGATAACAACACAGGCTAAGCCAGAGTTTGCAAGCGCCTATTTAATTGGCGATAAAGGATATGTGGTAACGGCTGTCGCATCACATCCAGGCGAGTATGTGTTGTTAGTACGACAACTTACCGAGCGTGATCTGCTCGAATATGCTCAAACCTCCCTCGTGGATCGGGTCAGTATGTCTAATGCTGAAACAACCAATAGTACCTCACACTCAAGTTCGGTTGCGCTGCCGAGTTTGATTGCTCAACCACCGATTTATCTTCAAGTGGATTTTTCTGATGATCCTTTCCGTGATGTAAAACTTAGCCTCGACTGGGTGTCACTTGCGGTGATTTTGTTGGGGATAGTGATTGTTGCCTTAGGCTATGTTTGGTTGCGTGCGTGCCTGTTACAGCCCTTTAAAAGCTTGATGCAGCAGTTGGCACTTGTTGATCCTATGGCAAGTGTCTATCGGCCTGTTACCAGCGAGGGCAATGAGGAGTTATCTGTGCTGGCAAATCGAGTCAATAGTTTGCTCGCACGCATTTATCAGCAAAAAGAGCGCGGCAAAATTACCCTTGAGTCAATTGCTGAGGCGGTGATCCTGACCGATGTCGATGCCAAAGTGATTTATATGAATCCCAAGGCAGAGTCTTTACTAGATGTTGCAAGTAGTGATGCTGTTGGTGAGAGTCTCGCCTCTTTGTTGAAGGCGGGAGAGCAATTAAATCAAGCCGTTTTTCACTGTATTCGCCTTGGTGAAACTACACCTCAAGTCGCTAAAATCAAACTACTAACGGCTACACCGCGGATCATTGAGCGTAGTATCAGCAATGTGTTGAATCATGATAAAGAGATCGTAGGTACTGTCGTGGTACTACGGGATATTACTGAAGAAGAAGTGCTTAAGCGCCAGCTGCAACAACGTGCGAATTTTGATGGCATTACCGGACTGTTAAATCGTCAGGCGTTTGAAGAGCAGTTGCCGCAGTTCGCCAGTCGAGCTAAGACAATCGCTTTGTGTTATCTGGATTTAGAGCAGTTTAAGTTGATCAACGATAGCTGTGGTCATGCAGCGGGCGATCGCATGTTGGCCATGGTTGCAAGGGCGATTCAGTCATGTCTTGGGCCTGAAGAGCTACTAGCGCGCTTAGGTGGCGACGAGTTTGGCTTAGTAATTTGCGATCGCTCCGCATTAGCTGTGGTGCAGCTGTTAAAGCAGATAAGTGCTCTGGTATCGCTGCAAGTGCTACATGATAAAAATTGCCACTATAAAGTGGGGTTGAGCATAGGGGTCGCCTTTGGGCGAGCGCCTTATATCAATGCGCAGGAGCTATTAAAGGATGCGGATATCGCCTGTATTGCCGCTAAGGATAAGGGAACAAACCAAATCCATCTTTACGACGATAGGGATAAAGAGCTGACCTATCAGCGCAACGCGCCCAAATGGGCGGTGCGTATCGCGCAAGCGATTGAGGAAAACGAACTCTTACTTTACTACCAACCGATTCGCGGCTTAGGGGCGAGTTCGAAGCGGCAACGGATGGAAATTTTGCTTAGGATCCAAGAGCCCTGTGGCCGTATTTTAGCGCCAGCGCAGTTTATTGCGGCGGCGGAGCGCTTTAAGTTGATGCCTGAAATCGATAAAGAGGTGATACGTAAAGCCTTTTTATGGTTGTCGTTAAATCCACAGCTGTGGCCGGATCACTGTATTTCAATCAACCTTTCGGGCAATAGTCTCGGCGCCGAAGGCATGGTGGAATATATCGCCCAGCAGCAACATATTTTTGATGTCCCGAGCCAATGTGTTTGCTTTGAAATTACTGAAACGACGGCGATTCAAAACCGTCAACGCGGCATGGAAATGTTAAGGCAATTGCGTAAACTCGGATTTTCCTTTGCTTTGGATGATTTTGGCAGTGGCTTTGCGTCCTACGGTTATCTGCGTGAACTGCCGGTGGATTATGTCAAAATTGATGGCTGCTTCGTGAAGAATCTCGCGGTCAACGCCAAGGATTATGCCATCGTTAAATCTATTCAAGACGTTTGCCGAGTGATGGGGATTGAAACGGTTGCCGAATTTGTCGAAAACCAAGAGATTATCGATAGATTACAAGTGATTGGTATTAACTATGCCCAAGGTTATGCGATAGGACGACCGCAACCTTTAGCCAGTTATTGCCAGCAGTTTGATATGCAAGTGGCACAACGCGCCTAGGGGATTGCGCTTTTAAGATGATTATGCCAATTTACCTTGGAGCATAATTAACACATTGGTAACAAGGGAATCGTTATGGATGGACTGACGGGGAAAGTAGTCATTATTACGGGCGCTTCAGAAGGTATTGGCCGCGCCCTAGCCATTGCTATGGCGCGGGTCGGCTGCCAACTGGTGCTCAGCGCTCGAAATGAAACACGTTTAGCGTCCCTTGCCCTCGAAATTGCAAACTATGGCCCGACTCCCTTTGTGTTTGCCGCCGATGTCAGTAGCGCCTCCCAATGCGAAGCCTTAATTCAGGCGACGATTGAGCACTATGGTCGCCTCGATATTCTCGTAAATAACGCAGGCATGACCATGTGGTCGCGTTTTGATGAGCTCAATCAGTTGTCTGTGCTCGAAGATATCATGCGAGTCAACTATTTAGGCCCAGCGTATTTAACTCACGCCGCCTTACCCTATTTAAAGTCCAGCCAAGGTCAGGTAGTGGTAGTCGCTTCGGTTGCAGGGTTAACGGGGGTGCCGACTCGTAGTGGCTATGCCGCCTCTAAACATGCTGTTATTGGCTTTTTTGATTCACTGCGGATTGAGCTGGCGGATGATAATGTCGCCGTGACTGTGATTTGTCCTGACTTTGTTGTCTCGCAAATCCATAAGCGTGCCCTCGATGGCGAAGGCAAGCCCCTCGGTAAATCCCCAATGCAGGAAGCTAAAATTATCACCGCCGAGCAATGCGCCAACATGATGCTTCCGGTGATAGCGACCCGAGGACGGCTGCTTATTACTTCGCTACGTGGCCGACTCGGGCGCTGGCTAAAGCTAATTGCGCCGGGTTTAATCGATAAAATCGCCCGCAAGGCGATAGCTTCAGGACATTGAGCGTTATTTTCCGCTGTTAAGATGTTTCACAATGGCTTGTTCAGCTTCAGTTTGAGTTGCTTTATCACCATCAGCTTGGATGTGAGCCGTTGCCTTATGGCCAGTCAGATCCTCGGCAATGTGTAACCAATCTGGATGCCAGTAAAAATCCTGTCCCGATAGGGTTTGCCAATTGTGCACGCCAGACTTTTCGCCTTGATAAATAATATCTTTGATTGAATAACCCATAGAAACCCCTGATTTATTATTGAGGTTAAATAGTGCGCTATCCACTTGGTAACTTTTGTGATTCAGGTCACGATTTAAGGTGAAAATAAACCTCGCATGGGCGAGGTTTATTTTTATTATACTTAATTTTCAGTCTCTTAAAGATTAATGCCTTAGCCTCTATAGTATTAAGGTTTAGCACATTGGCTAGGTGAGCCCGTGCCTTTCCAAAGTGTGCTGCTATCGCTCAGTGACAGTGGGATAAAGGCTAAGCCTTGGCTCATGTTGGCTGGTGGTAAATCGGTTTCGAGCTCATACATGCCCATAGGCACCATACCTTGGCTGGCGTTTGCCGTCACCTGCGCCGCGGCGAGGCTAGAGTAACGCAGGCCCAAGATATCAAAATGGCTGCGCCAATCTTTACCTGTGAGTTTACTCAGTGATACCAGCATAAAGTCATTGCCTGGAATATCTCTCACCGTTTTGCCACCGTAAATGCTATGGCCCTCGTATGGGAATAGTTCAAAGCCCAGTTTGCTACGGTTAGCCTCCCAGTCGCTGGCGTTATTAGCGTATTTACCGAAAATACGGCTGTGCTGATACAGCAAGGTGAAAAGATTAAAACCATTAGCCAAGGTGGTGCCGTCACTCAAGGTCATGCCATGGGCCTTGAGTGCCATTTGGATGTAAAACGCCATGCGATAGCCGTTGTGTACCGCGTAGGCATTGCTGGCCCAAGGGGCTGTGTATCTGTCTTCACCTGCATCGAGCACTTTGCAGTTGGCGCCGAAGACCACGCGTTTGCCACTGGTATCCGTGGTGCCCACAGCATCGGACATAAACACATAGAAGAGATCTTTGTGATTCATATGGCCATCATTGATGGTGTTGGTATTACCATCACGCAAATAATAGGTCTTCCATAGCACCACATAGGGGAAGATATTGTTGGAGTTTTCCCCCGCGCGGCTGCCATAGCCAGTCCAATTGTCGCTATTGGCGGCAGTGGCATATTGCACGTTTAGACGGTTAGTTTGCAGATTGTGGCCGAGCTCGTGGTTATCTCCCCAACCCGTGGGTGAAATATTCCAAGCCGCATCCCATGGATTACCGCTACAACCTGAGCCGCAGTGGGCATTTTGATCATAGTTAGCGTGTTGGATGATGCTGCGGGTATGCAAACTGGCATCGGTGCAATCGGCGCCAAACAGTGCTTGACAGCTCGCAAGCACATCCGCAGGTAAAGACTCACTTAAGCTCTTACCTTGGATTTTCAGCCCAGCGAGGGTATACACACTGTTGATATGATCTTCGACAATGCTCTTGAGCAACGCATTGACATCCGGGACCTTACCGCCAATCGCATTCATAAAACGGTCGCGGCGCAAATGCTGCTCGGCGCCATCGGTACGAAGATCCACATGGGGCAACTCGGTATTTTGGATCTTATCGTTAAAGGCCGTGATTTCAGCAGGATTGGAAAAATCCATAATACTGGGGTGCTTAGCCACATTTTTTGCTTGTACATCAACACTGAGCGCACCTTCACCACCACTGATATAGAGGTAAATGGGGCCACCATAGGGGGTTGAAAACTCAATGCTTTGCCCTTTGGCGAGCTTGAGGCGTTGCTGAGCGAGCTCTAGTGGTGCGCGATAAACCTTTTGCTCATAGGCGCGGTTAGTATTACGTCTATGATAATTCAGCTTAATTTCGACATTCGCATTCGTGTTATCTAAGCGGCTGAGGGTGATGGTTTGCCCGGGTAAGGCGTACCAGCCGGTGGTTGTCCACTGGCCAGAGTAAGGCACTGTGATGCTCTTACGTTCCGTCACTGTGGCAGGATAAGCGTAATGGGCATTGCTGCCCTTGCTTAGATTGGCCCTGTCGGTGACATACTCGCCTAAGTCTGGTTGGGCGAGGTTGTGGGCGCGGGCGTAGCTGACAGTCCAATCGGCAAATAGGGCTTGCTGCCACTGGGCGGATTCGGTGTAGGCGATGGGGTAATCGATTTCACTGCGATACTTGTCAGCGAGCAGTAACCCCGCTTTCATCAAGCTGAAATTAGGGCTATTAAAAGCATTTATACCATTATTATCTAAGGTTTCGGCATTGCCACGATACCAATCTGCACCCGCCTTAAAGGCCTCGACAAAGGCGCTACTGTTACAGCTTAAATAGTTGCCGCCGCAGTCATTGAGTACTTGCGTATCGAAGCGTTGTTCCCGCAGGTTGGCAAGTAGTTTTTCTACATCTGTTAGTGCTTTATCTTTCGCCAGAATAGTGCTCACACTAAGATTATCGGCATTGAGTTTGGACCAATAGTTACCCGCGGTAGAGAGCCCCATCTCAAGATAGAGTGGCGCTAGCATAGGGCTTTGATTACGCCAGTAGTTTGAGACCAGCAGCGGAATTCCCGCGGCCTTGGCTTTAGCGATGGCCGCTTGAATGCCCGCATACCCTAGGCCATCTCGGTCAATATCACTGATAACAATTAAATCGGGCTTTAAGGTATCGATACAGCTGGCGAGGGCGCTGTAATCACAGCTATTGGCGGCATTGATGCTGTGAGTATTGGGATAGTACTTGCTTAGCCAAGTGCGGATCCCTTCGTTATGGGGGAAATACCAGCTGTCGGCACGGCTCGGCATTTGTGCCGTGACTATGCTAAGGCCATCCTGTTGATCGCCGCCTTTGGTTAGCCATCCGATAAGGTTTTTAAGCAGCTTATCACTCTCATCTGAATTATTAACCGCAAACAAGTTGCCACCCATGGCGGCATAACGCTGGCCTTGTTGTTCGCCCGCCATCACTAAACCACGTACGGCACTAGCGCCGCTGCCATCCACATTCGATGGCAGTAAGGTAAAAGTGTTTTCCGGCATAAAGCTCGAAAAAGTGATGGAATCGTGGGTCGGATGCCAACTGATGCTGTTACCCACACCTTGATAGAGTTCGGTGATTTGCGTCTTACGTGCAGCGTCCACCTTCGCAAGTTCGGCAGTGCTGAAATCAATCAGCTCATTGGCGCTGGCAAGGGTATGGTCTTGATGGCGAATGGCATTTTCAGCATTGCTGATAAAGCTTGGGGTGATAGTGCAATCGGCACTTATCGCCGCCGTAGTGTAAGTCAGTTCTGTTAGCGTGCCGCCACAGCCGCTAATACTATCCAGTACAAAGCCATTATCGGCTTGAACAATAAAACTGGCGCTTTTACCCGAATCGACCTTTTGGCTAGTGGGACTGAGCTTTCCGCCAATGACCGAGCTTGTGCTGGCGGTATATTGACTGACCGAGGGAGGTTGGACTGGTGGAGGCGTTGTACCGCCAGCATCCTCTGAGCCCCCGCCGCAACCTGTGAGTATCAAAGCGATGGCGGCAGAAATGAGTCTAATCTCCATAGCGAGTCCTTAGCATTATTGATAATTAACATTTATGTAGCATTGTATAGGAATAATGCGGACTACAGTAGAAGTTTTTAAATAAAAACTTTAAAAATCATAAATTTAAAATTGACGATCGTCAATTTTAAGGCATAAAAAAACCGGCAGGTAGCCGGTTCTTTTGAATGATTTAACCTTTAGCCCTGTTGTTCACGGGCGATGGCGCGGTAGCCAATATCGGTACGGAAGTACACATCATCCCAGTGGATTTCATCAACCAGTTGATACGCGGCTTTTTGTGCTGCGGTGACTGTGTTACCTAATGCTGTGGCGCATAACACGCGGCCACCGTTGGTGACCACATGGCCGTCTTTCATCTCAGTACCCGCGTGGAAGACTTTGGCATCGTGATTACCTAGGCTAAGGCCGTCAATCACATCGCCTTTGCGATACTCATCTGGATAACCGCCTGCGGCCAGCACTACGCCAACTGCGGCGCGCTCGTCGTACTCGGCGGTAAATTTATCCAGCTCGCCACGGGTGGCGGCTAAACACAGCTCAACCAGATCTGACTTGAGGCGCATCATAATAGGTTGGGTTTCTGGATCGCCAAAGCGGCAGTTGTATTCCAGTACTTTGGCGCTGCCGTCTGGTGCGATCATCAGGCCTGCATACAGAAAGCCAGTGTACACATTGCCTTCAGCCGCCATGCCATCCACCGTTGGGCGAATAACATTAGCGATTGTCCAATCATGAACGCTTTGAGTGACCACAGGAGCAGGAGAGTAAGCACCCATTCCGCCAGTGTTTGGACCGTGGTCGGCGTTATCACGGGCTTTATGGTCTTGGCTGGTCGCCATCGCGAGGATATTTTTACCATCGACCATAACGATAAAGCTGGCTTCTTCGCCTTTTAAGAATTCCTCGATAACCACGCGAGAACCGGCATCACCAAACTTATTGCCCGCGAGCATGTCATCAATTGCGGCATCCGCTTCGGCTTGATCTTGGGCGATGATCACGCCTTTACCTGCGGCTAAACCGTCGGCCTTGATCACCACTGGGTAACCCGTCTTGCCCGTCAGTTCACGCACGAAGGCTTTAGCGTCTTGGATTTCGGTACAGTTTTTATAACCCGCGGTAGGAATATTGTGGCGCGCTAAAAAGTCCTTAGTGAAGGCCTTAGAACCTTCTAACTGTGCAGCCGCTTTTGTTGGGCCAAAAATGGGTAGACCCGCAGAGTTAAAGGCATCGACCACACCTAATACCAGCGGCGCTTCCGGGCCAACGATGGTGAGTTCGATCTGATTGGTTTTAGCAAAATCGAGCAGGGCAGGAATGTCAGTTGCACTGATATTTAAGTTTTCAAGCTTTGGTTCGAGAGCCGTGCCCGCGTTACCCGGTGCAACATAAACCAGTTCGACCTGAGGTGATTGTGCCGCTTTCCAAGCTAGGGCATGTTCGCGGCCGCCGCCACCAATAACTAATACTTTCATGTTAAGTCATCCCTTTGAGTTTTAAATTCTTGTGGTTAGATACTTATGTTCACTGAGTGCGATAAACGAAACAGCCAGCACATGGCGTGCTGGCTGTAGGCGGCATTAGTGACGGAAGTGGCGCATGCCAGTCATCACCATGGCCATGCCGTGCTCATCGGCAGCAGCGATGATTTCAGCATCGCGCATTGAGCCACCTGGCTGGATGATGCAGCTGATGCCCGCCGCCGCTGCGGCATCGATACCGTCGCGGAATGGGAAGAAGGCATCGGACGCCATCACAGAGTTAACCACTTCTAGGCCTTCATCGGCGGCCTTGATACCCGCTATCTTCGCGCTGTAGACACGGCTCATTTGGCCTGCGCCAACACCGATTGTCATGCCGTCTTTAGCGTAAACAATCGCGTTAGATTTAACGAACTTAGCCACTTTCCAGCAGAACATTAAGTCCTTCAGCTCGCTCTCGGTCGGTTGACGTTTAGTCACAACTTTAATGTCATCTAAGCCAACCATGCCTTGGTCGCGGTCTTGCACCAGCAGGCCACCGTTCACGCGTTTATAGTCTAAGGTCTTAGTCTTAGTATCCCATTGACCACACTCTAACAGACGCACGTTGGTTTTCTTGGCCACTACATCGCGGGCGCCTTGGCTGACGACAGGTGCAATAATCACTTCAACGAATTGGCGCTCAACGATAGCGCTAGCGGTTGCTGCATCTAACTCGCCGTTGAAGGCGATAATGCCGCCGAAGGCTGAAGTTGGGTCAGTTTGGTAGGCGCGGTTATAGGCATCGAGTAAGTCTTTACCCAGTGCAACACCACATGGGTTAGCGTGTTTAACGATAACGCAGGCTGGCTCGCTGAACTCTTTTACGCACTCAAGGGCGGCATCGGTATCGGCGATGTTGTTGTAAGACAGTGCCTTACCTTGCAGTTGAACGGCAGTTGCGACTGAGGCTTCATCGATTTTAGTGTCGACATAGAAGGCCGCAGTTTGGTGGCTGTTTTCACCGTAACGCAGATCTTGTTTCTTCACTAATTGGGTGTTGAAGGTGCGTGGGAATTTTGATCCTTCAACGGATAGGGAATCTTCGAAGCACTCATCAGTGCTGTGTGCAGGCACCATAGTGCCGAAGTAGTTGGCGATCATGCCATCGTAACCGGCAGTGTGTTCGAAGGCGGCAATCGCTAAATCGAAACGGGTCGCGTGAGTCGTGCTGCCATTGTTGGCGGCCATTTCGGCTAATACGCGGTTATAGTCGGCCGCATTTACCACGATAGTCACGTCTTTATGGTTTTTCGCCGCAGCGCGCACCATAGTCGGGCCACCGATGTCGATGTTTTCAATCGCATCTTCTAGGGTGCAACCTGCTTTAGCAACGGTATCGGCAAAGGGGTAGAGGTTAACCGCAACCAGATCGATTGCATTGATGTTGTTGGCAGCCATGACATTTTCATCAAGACCGCGACGCGCCAAAATGCCACCATGCACTTTAGGGTGCAGGGTCTTAACGCGACCATCCATGATCTCAGGGTGTCCTGTATAGTCAGATACTTCGATAACAGGCACGCCGTTATCCGCTAACAAGCGAGCGGTGCCGCCCGTTGACAGCAGTTCAACGCCTTGGGCGTGTAATGCTTTGGCGAATTCGAGAATTCCGGTTTTATCTGAAACGCTTAACAGCGCGCGACGAATGGGTCTGGCATTATTTGCAACAGTCATTTGGGTACAGGGTCCAGTTATTTTAGTTTCAAGGATCTTTCGGAAAACAGAACAACTTCTATCGGATTCTGCTTTCCAAAAGCCCCTTGGTCCTACTTATATTTTTTGTCCCAGCGTCAGGCGCGCGTATTCTACCGTAAAACTGGATTTACGGGTGTTTTTTCTGCGCGATTTCACAATATTGATATCAGAACAAAGTGGAATGATTTTTGGGCGAGGTGTAAATTTCAAAATAGCCCTTGACCTTGGAGTAGGCTCTAAGGTTTATACTCGCTTCATCATATTGATTGCCAGTGTTGCTTGAGATGATTCGAGTAAAACTGCAAAGGATTAACTATGTACCGAATTGGTGAGTTAGCCGATTTATGCGAGGTTAAGGCCGACACCCTCAGATTCTATGAGAAACACGGCCTGCTTGCGCCTTCGAGCCGTACCGACTCTGGCTATCGGGTCTATACCGATGCCGACGCGGCGCGGCTGCGTTTTATTCTGCGGGCGAAGGCGGTGGGTTTTACCTTGAGTGAAATCAGTGAGTTGTTGTCTATCGACCTCGACAAATCCAACTGGGCCTGTGCCGATGTTAAGGGCATGGTCGATCTCAAGCTGGCGCAGGTGCAAGCTAAAATTGCCGAGTTATTGCATTTTCAAACCAGCTTACAGAGTCTGTCGGATGCCTGCTGCGGTGGGCCGCGTAGCGCCGAACATTGCTCGATTTTAGAGGCGTTGGAGTCGAGTACCGAAAGAGTACGCGTTGAGCATGACCATGGCGCCACAGATTGCACCACAACCCTAGATAAGTCAGGGAATTAATTATGTTATTGAAGAATTTTATCGATCTGTTTTTAGATTCCGCCCCTTGGCTATTGCTCGGCTTGATTCTGGCGGGCTTACTTAAAGTGTTTGTGCCTATGGCGTGGATGCAAAAACAGCTCGGCGGACATGGCTTTAAAACCGTGGTTAAAGCGGCATTATTAGGCGCGCCTTTACCGCTGTGTTCCTGCGGCGTGATCCCTGCCGCCGTTGGGCTACGCCGCTCAGGCGCATCGAAAGCGGCAACCACCTCTTTTTTGGTTTCAACTCCTGAGACTGGGGTCGACTCTGTGACCGTTTCCTATGTCTTACTCGGCCCGTTTATGGCGATAGTGCGGCCGATTGCGGCGATCACTAGCGCCATTGTCGCGGGCCTTTTAGTGGGACGTGATGATGACGATGGCAAACCTATGGGTAAGGCTGAAACTCTATCTCAATCAGATAAGGCGTTAGATAGCAGTGCTCCTGTTGCTTCATGCTGCGCTTCTAAATCTTCGGCGCAACCTGCGATGGTAAAAGCCGAAGCGGTGCAAAGCTGCTGCTCATCTACCAAGGCGCCCATGATGACGCCGGTTAAGTCTTCCTGTTGTAGTGATAACGCGAAAGCGCCATCAACTGAGTCGAAAATCAAAATGACGCCGATGGCTAAGCCGAGCTTAATGGCGGCTTCTTCTAGTGTGATGGCTGGTCAAACGTTTGGGGCTGTGGCAAAGGTGAATCCTGTTAAGAGTGAAAGCGCGGGTTCATGTTGCGGTACTCAAACCGCCGCGCCCGAAAAAATCGTGGTGGTGAAGAAAGGCGCCTGTTGTGGCAGCTCTAGTTCGAAGGCGACTGACAGCCATCAAGCCGAAGGTGACAGCTGCTGCGCGTCTACGCAGGATATGGCGACCGAGCTTAAGTCAGAATCTGTGATTGCGCGGGTCGGACTTGGGCTTAAATATGCGGCGACGGATCTTGTGCGCGATACGACCCTCTGGCTGCTGGTGGGCTTATTCTTCGCAGCATTAGTACAAACATATGTTCCTGCTGACTTTTTAGCTAAGTGGGGCGATGGATTGCTGGCCATGCTGGTGATGGTGCTTGTGTCTGTGCCTATGTATATCTGCGCCACGGCTTCGACACCGATTGCGGCGGGCTTGTTACTCGCTGGCGTGTCTCCCGGCGCTGTGTTGGTGTTTATGATGGCTGGCCCTGCGACTAATATCGCCACCTTAGGCGTAGTGACTAAGGAACTGGGTAAGCGTGCGCTCTATGGTTATCTTGGCGGTGTGCTAGGTGTTGCCTTAGTTGCAGGCGCTTTGGTGAATTATCTGGTCGCCTCCTTTGGTTTTGAGGTCATGCCGCAGATTGGCGAGCAGCACCAAATGTTACCCGAGTGGTTAGTCGCCACCTCTGGCATTGTACTGGCGTTGTTGATGGCGAAAGTGGTGTTTGAGAAGATCCCAAGAAGCTGGTTACGCCGCAGCGATTGCTGCTCATAGCAATAGCGATAAATAAAAATCCCCAGAATGACTGGGGATTTTTTATGGTAAAGCCTAATGCGTATCGCTAGTGGCAAATCGCTTACTTGCGATGCTTAGTCGTTTGTTAGTTCGACTTTTTTGCATCGATAAAGGGCAGGGTGCCTGTTGGTAAGACGGTAGTTGGCAGCTTGCCGTCCCATTTCTCTGCCTTAGTCAGTTCGACAAGGTTTTGATTTTGTGCCAGCGCCTCGGCGCGGCTCTTAATGGCTGAGGCTTCAGCATCCCCTTTGATACGGATACTTTCAGCTTCAGCCTTAGCGCGCGCAAGCTGCGAGTCGGCTTCCGCCTGCGCTTGAGTCACGGCGATTTGGGCGCTGACTCTTTCTTTCTCGAGGTTTTGCAGTTGAGTCTGTACTTCAACCTCGGCGCGCATTCTGTCTTCAACAGACTTTTCATAGGCGTTAGAGAAGTCGATGTTTTCAATTTGTACAGAGGTGATCTCGATTGGCCCTTTCACAGATTGGGTGATGGCATTTGTCACATCGATACCGAATTTGATCCGCTCCTGCACAACCGAAATTGCAGTGTATTTACCAAAAATGTTCTCAACTTGCGTTGGTACTTGGCGGTCGAGTAGGCGAGCCACCATGGCATCGATACTCTTAAAGTTGGCATAGACCTCTTCGACACGATCCGGCGGTACGTTAAAGGTTACCGAGGCATTGAGTGTTGCAGGTTGCTGATCGCGGCTATAGGCCTGCAATGAGCTGTAGCTGGTGGTGTGGGTTTGGGTTGAGATTTTTACGACTGTATCAAACAGAGGCATTTTAAAACCTAACCCTGGCTCGGCGGTGCCAATGATTTTACCGTTACGCAGAATAACCCCGCGTTCACCTTGGTCAACCGTGTACCAACTGCCAAAGAGTGAGATAAATAGGATGAGTAAAATCACTAAAGGAATGATTTTAGACAGGCCAAAGGAACTTGGCAGGTTGAGTTCATTTTTAATCATGTAGCTTCCTTTGCTGGTGACATTGTGATGGGCTTGGAGTAAGCGCGGATCGTGTTGATGACTATTTATATCGAGACGAAACGGTTGCTGCAAAATGTATCTTAATGGTTAACGGCAGGCAACAAGTAGGTGTCTGAGTTGTAGAACTGTGACTGAACTGCCATAACCTATGCTTACAGTGTAAATCTTATTGCGAATTATTCTCACCATGGATAGAGTCCCACAAATTTACTGAGTTTTTCTATGGCTTTCATTGGGTTATTGAGTCGTTGTGATAGATGCCCAAGAATATGACAGTTAACACTTTGTGGTGAGAGGATACAATCCCGTGTTGAAACTCGTCTTTTTGTTGTCGACGCTTGTAGCCTGCTTGTTATTTTATTTGACCAACAAGCAGCAAAAACTATTGGCAAGCTCCCTTCCTAAGCAGCCTTGGCGTTTACTCGCCTACGGCATGACTGTCGCTAGCCTTATCGGCTGGCTCAGCCTATTTAC
Source organism: Shewanella decolorationis (assembly GCF_004354305.1). Taxonomy (NCBI): domain Bacteria; kingdom Pseudomonadati; phylum Pseudomonadota; class Gammaproteobacteria; order Alteromonadales; family Shewanellaceae; genus Shewanella; species Shewanella decolorationis. Next base: position 1,873,609 of record NZ_CP037898.1, read on the forward strand.
CCTAGGCGCGGCAATTTTTATCTGGATAGCTCTTTTGATGCTGCTCTCGGGTTTAGTGCCTTTTATCTCACTTATCGGGCGGAAATAAGCCATGGCGCGTTTAGCGGAAAACGACAAATTACAGCCAGACTGGTGGACTAAGTCACTGGCGGGATTGATTTTAGGCTTCACCTTAGCCTTGGGCCTAGTGGGATTATTTGCTTGGTTTGGCCCGGGTGGAATCAATGCCGACACTAAGGTGCAATTCAACATGTGGATGATTACACCCATTTGGTTGCTGATATTAAGTTTTAGCTTTCTGTTTAAAACCGGACTCAGGGCAATCGGCTATTTGGGCCTGTTTAATATTTTGACTTATATAGTTTTATATACCTTTAGGTGATAAGGGATGAAAGTTCGCAGTGATGTGTTACGGGTGTATCAGTCTATCCATATTTGGACTGGGATCATCGCCGGAATCGTATTGTTTATCGGCTTTTATGCTGGTTCGCTCACTATGTTTAAGGGGGCGATTGACGCTTGGTCAATGCCGCCCTCCGTGGCCTTGCCGCAAGTCTCAACCGATAGGCTCGATGAGTTAGTGTCGCAGGCGTTAGCGCAGGACGATAAGGCGAAAAACGGCTTTAGTTTGCATTTGAATGATGAGCATCAGTCGCCGATGACTTGGTATCAGCAGGGCTCTGAGCGTGAACTCAGCATGAGTAATCAGCTTTGGCATGCTAGCCTCGACGAGCAGGGGCAATTAGTCACCCAACTCAGTACGCCAAGCGAGTTGGCTGAGCTGATTGACCAATTACACCGTACTGCGGGGATTGCCGGTGAGGTCGGCCACGATCAAGCGGGTGTCTATGTGCTGGGTGTTGCAGCCTTTCTATACTTCTTAGCTCTCGTTTCTGGGGTGATTTTTTTATTGCCCACTTTAACCAAAAGCTTTTTTGCCCTGCGTAAAGATAAGGGCGAGAGCCGTTTCTGGCTCGATGCCCACAACTTAGTCGGCATTACTAGTTTGCCATTTCATATAGTGATCAGCCTGACCGTGATTGTGTTCGCCTTCCATGACCAGCTTTATGATGGGCTTAAACATGTGGTTTATGGTGAAAAGCCATTGTTTGCCCAGCCAGCGCCCGACAGAACGCCTTATACACTCGCCGATTTACCTCAGATCACAACGGTACTGGCTAAAGTGCAGGAGTTGGCGCCCGAGTATCAAGTGCATGAAATGACCTTTATGAACTTGGATAATCCCCGTGCGACCTTGCGCCTAGGCTTATATAACCCCAATGGTTTTATGCGCGGGCCTGTCACTGATTACTTATATCTGCATCCCTACAGCCTTAAGGTATCCAATAGCACTATTGACCAAAGTGACAAGGGGATTTGGGGCAGAACGGTCGCGGTATTCTTTGGGTTGCACTTTGGCAGTTACGGGGGCGATCTTGGGCGCTGGGTGTATTTCTTCTTAGGTTTGAGCGGCGCCTTTTTATTTTATAGTGGTAATTTGCTGTGGCTGGAAAAGCGCCGTAAAAAACAAGCGACTGAACAAACCCGTGCCTGCCGTTTAATGGCGAGCGCCACAGTAGGGATTTGCTTAGGTTCGGTTGCCGCCCTGGCGGTGAGTATGCTGCTGGGCAAGTGGTTATACGCCCATGTGAGTAATATTAATCACATTTACCTGTGGCTGTATTATCTGGTGTTTACCGTTTTAGTGGCCTACGCCTTCTGGCGCGGCGCAGCTCGGGCTGCACTGCTGATTTTACCCCTGTGCGCCTTGGTTACTTTTGCCATGCCTATTACTTCTGTGATTGGGCTGTTAGTGCCGAGTCTAGGCTTATGGGCGCCCCATTCTGCGGCAACGCTTGGAGTCGACTTGGTGGCACTCGGCTTTAGCTGTGTGTTCTATTATGGATATCGACTCACGCGTCAGCGCGTGTTCAACGGCCCGCAGGACAGTGTCTGGGCTATCCCCAGTGCAGCGCCTGTAGCAGCGTTAACGCAACAAACTTCCTAATAAAATGGGCGCTCTTATCGGCGCCCATTTTTTTCACTCGGTCAACCAGCACTATGCTTTTGCTGTCGGTAAGCGTGGTTTGCTCCGTAGCAGTAAGTGTGCACCAAGATAACCAAAAGTCAGCACAAAGCTTGCGGCTAAGTAGAGTAGCAAGCCATGTTCGATATGATTAAAGCGACTGGCGGCGACAGGGCCGATAACCGAACCCACGGAATAACTGAGCAACATAATCTGGGTTGCAGAGACTATTTGGCTGCTGGGCAGATGATCGCAGGCCAGACTGATGGCGATGGGGTAGAGGGCAAAAGCGCAGGCGCCCAGCAACACAAAACCTAACCAGAGTCCAACAAGGGACTTTTGCGTCAGTAAAAAGAGTGCTGCCGCGCCAATTAAGCAGAAGGCGGCCATTAAGGCACTCTTTTGAAAGCGAGGAGATAAATAGCTCACCAAGGGCTGAACTATCATGCCGCCCATAATGATTAACGCCATAAATTGCCCCGTCTGCTCGGCAAATCCCATGTCCTGCGACACATACACAGGCAATAGGCCATAAATAGGGCCAAGTAATAATCCCGAGACTAAACAACCGACCACGGCGGGTTTACTCAGGTTTTTAAGATCCGACAGGGCAATCGAGTGTTGCTCGTTCGACTGCGGCTGACCCCGTTTGACTAATAACGCGGGCAAACTGGCGGCGGCCAGTAAACCTATCACCACTAAATAGGGGAGGTTGCCCGTGGTACCTAAATAATCGACCGCGAGTTGTCCTATCGCCGTGCCGCCGTAGAGGGCGGTCATATAAAGTCCTAAGCGTTTGGCCCGCTGTTTTTGGGTATCGGCCATTAGCAACCAAGATTCGACAACCACAAAAATCCCCGCCACGGCGAGGCCTGCGACCAAACGGGCGGCTAACCAAACGCTGCTCTGTGGCAGCAAAACCATCACCACAACGCTGCACAGTAAGATATTCAGAAACAGAATAAAGGCTTTACTGTGGCCGATGCGAGTCACGATTGGTGCGATACAAGGTGCGCCCAGTAATAAGCCGAGGTAGAAAATACTCGCGAGCCATGGCGCGAGATCGAGGCTGAGCTCAAAATAACTGAGGGAGAGCGGGATCAAACTCATCAAATAGCCCGAGGCGAGGGCAAATAGGCTTAAGCCTGCAACAGGCACAAACAGCCCTGGCTTTTGAGTCGATGGCGTTAACGCGATATTTTCCACTGGCGGTACCAAAACAGGTAAAAAATAAACAGAAGGCGAGATGACGGGCGCGACTTTAGGCCGGATCCTGTGCAGGGTAAAGTGAGTTAGATTGACTGAGATGGTGAATAATATTTGTGTTTATTATTCATAGAGATAATGAGGTGTAAATGTTGCTGGTTTGAAGCTGATTGGTACGAATGACCATTTTTAGCGATAGAAAAACAAACTAGAGTGGAATTAACTTCAATATACCGCATTTATTAGCATGATATTTCTATGGTTTTTAAGTTTAAATTAAGCTGTTGTCACTTGTCTAAAATGTCGAGTTTGATCTGTGTCACAGTTTTAAACATTTATTAAGTTACAGCCTTATCAAGCTTTTGCGATAAATTTATCCGTTTGAAAGTTTTGTTCATCGGTTTAGATCAAAAATAGGTGATTTTTATCGCTAAAAGGATGTTTTTGTGCTTTTTGTCGACAGAATTTGTGGTTGCCTAGTAGAAAAATAACAAAATAAACTGCTTTGACTCGTGTGATCTATGCCCTAAATTTGCCTAAAAAAATAATGGTATGAAGGTCGTCACCATGTCTTTAGTACAATCAAGCTCGGTTCCACCCAATAATGCACCTGCAAATGCAGGGCTTGAAAAGAAAAAAATGCTGATCTTAGTCGCGGATATTCTGCTGCTATTCGCGCTGTATTTAGGTTTGCCCTTCGACCAAGGGGTCAATACGGGTCTGGCTATTTTAGTGTTCGCCGCTATTTTGTGGTTAACCGAAGCGATTCACATCAGTATCACAGCGATTTTAGTGCCTATTTTGGCGGTATTCTTTGGGGTATTTGAAACCAAAGAAGCCATGAGTAACTTTGCCAATCCGATTATCTATTTGTTTTTCGGTGGCTTTGTTCTTGCCGCGGCGCTGCACCATCAAAAGATCGATACTTTGATCGCGCAAAAACTCCTGCTGGCCTCTAAAGGTAAACTCAGCATTGCTTGTTTAATGCTGTTTGGAGTAACGGCGCTGTTGTCTATGTGGATCAGTAACACTGCCACCACGGCGATGATGTTGCCGCTCGCGCTGGGGATTTTGCAACAGCTCGATCGCAAGCTGTACCACAGCACTTATGTATTCTTACTGCTTGGAATCGCTTATTCCGCGAACATCGGCGGCATTGGTACTTTAGTTGGCAGTCCGCCAAATGCGATTGCCGCGGCACAGGTGGGGCTGAGTTTTAGCGATTGGCTAAAGTTCGGTATTCCTACTGTCATTTTGTTATTACCTATGATGCTTTTGGCGCTCTACTGGTACTTTAAGCCGGATTTATCGGCCAAGTGCGAGTTGGCGGTTGAAGATCAAAAGCTGACCTTCCAAGGCAAACTAACCTTAGTTATCTTCCTTGCGACCGTTTGTTGTTGGATTTTCAGTGTGCCACTGGCAAAAGCGCTCGGCGGAATTACACAATTTGATACCGTTGTTGCACTCGGTGCGGTCGTGCTGTTGGCGGGTTTAGGACTTGTGGGTTGGAAGAAGATTGAATCGACCACAGATTGGGGCGTATTGATCCTCTTCGGTGGCGGTTTAACCTTGAGTGCCGTGCTCAAAAGCACTGGTACCAGCGTGTTCCTCGCGCATTGGATGACGGATATTTTTGGTAGCACTCATATGTCGCTGTTTGTATTTGCAGTGATCGCCTTTGTGGTGATGCTGACCGAGTTTGCCAGTAACACCGCGAGCGCGGCGCTGTTAGTGCCTGTATTTGCGGCGATTGCCGAAGCATTAGGGGTATCACCAGTGATGCTCTCCGTGCTGATTGGTATTGCGGCTTCCTGCGCCTTTATGTTGCCAGTGGCGACGCCGCCTAATGCGATTGTTTATGGCTCTGGCCATATCAAGCAGTCGGAAATGGTGCGAGTGGGCATGATAATTAACTTCCTCAGCATGATAGTGCTGGGCATTATTGCCCACACATTCTGGGAAGTGTAATCGCCTCTGAACCATTCAAATAAAATACCCAGCAAAGCTGGGTATTTTTATGGGCGAAAGACTTTAACAATAACTTTGCAGCCATTGGTCGAGTGCCGACTTGGGTAAGGCGCCCGCTTGCTGGGCGATAACATGCCCCTGTTTGAAAATCATCAGCGTAGGGATAGAGCGGATCCCAAATTGCGCCGCCAGTGCCTGTTGTTCCTCGGTATTAATCTTGCCGAAACGAAATTGTGGTTCCCACGCTTTTGCTGCCGCCGAAAAGGTAGGCGCAAAGCTTTTACAGGGGCCGCACCAGCTGGCCCAAAAATCGACCACCAAGGGTAACTCTGACTTGTGGGCATGATTAATAAAATTGGCGCTCGTGAGCTCAATGGGCGCCGCCGCAAACAGATTCTGTTTACATTTGCCGCAGGTCGGCTGCTCAGTTAACCGCTCTTGGGGCACGCGGTTCAAGGTGTCACAGTGGGGGCAGGCGATAATCATGGAATGGCTCCTTAGCTTAATGCATGTTGTAGATATGGGGGTGCTGCGGCAAATTTAAAGGGAGGTAAAGGCGTATCTAAACCTGCGCCACAAAATGGATGAGCTGCACCGACAAGCTCGGCCGGCGATGTTAGAATAGGCGCTTTGATAAATCACTTGAATGTAAGTGACGGCGAAGAGATTAATTAAATGACTGAATTAGAAGTTGTCGATCTGGTTATCGGCGAAGGAAAAGAGGCCGTAAAAGGCGCGTTGATCACCACTCAATACCGTGGTTTTTTGCAGGATGGTACTCAGTTCGATTCCTCCTATGACCGTGGTCAGGCATTTCAATGCGTGATAGGTACTGGCCGTGTGATTAAAGGCTGGGATCAAGGATTGATGGGTATGAAGGTTGGCGGTAAACGTAAGTTATTCGTCCCCGCGCATTTAGCCTACGGCGAGCGCCAAGTCGGTGCCCATATCAAGCCGAATTCGGACCTTACCTTTGAGATTGAATTGCTAGAAGTGCTAACGCGCGACTAATCCGGATTTTGGGGAATGCCTGTCAGCTCGCATCCCCAAACTTCTACTTTTGCCTGCCGTTTTTCAGGTTTGCCAATCCAGTGCGCCAGTGGATAACAGCTTGCTTCACCTTTATTGTTGGCAAAACATAAGTCATAGTCGCCCGCCTCGGGCGTTCGGCCCAAGGTTAGCTTGGGCAGTGTTGGCAGCTTAGGTTGATAATGCCAACTGCCATTGCTAAACACTGCGTCATCGGGGATTTCCATTCCCGCGCCCGTGCCTTTGACTCTGGCTTCTGTGAGGCGTAATCCTTGAGTAGTGACTCGATAGTCTTCTTCCCAGCGGATTTTTTCGATGCTGTGGTTCCATGCTAGGGTGAACTGCTCTGTGGGCACTTGTGCCCACAGTGTGCCGGCTAGGCCTAAACATAGACCTAGCATTTTATTGCCTTACCTTTGCAAACGCTCAAAACCTTACCCCCGCTCGGCAAGACGTTTCAGTTTGCGCGCTCTAAGGCTGTGCTGCACGATAAAGATTAGCGCCAGTCCAAAGCCAATTTCATCACTAAGCGGTGTCGCAAGGATTAAACTGGCTCCGGCGAGGAATCCGATAACGCGCTCCCACCAATAGAGTTTTTGCAGTAAGAAACCCGTAAAAATTACGCCCCAGATACCAATGCCCACAGTCGCTTTTAACATCACAAAACCCGTTGCCAACCAGCTATCGCTTTGCAGCATGAGTGCTGGATCGTAAACCGCCATAAAGGGGATCACAAAGCCAGCGATAGCGATGCGAATCGCCCACAGACTGATCTTAAGCCCCGATTCCTTTGCGATTGGCGCGGCCGCAAAACAGGCTAAGGCAACGGGAGGTGTTAAGTCGGCCATAATCCCGAAGTAAAACACAAACATATGGGAGACGATCAGCGGTACACCTAAGTCCAGCAGGGCGGGTGCGGCAATCGAGCTGGTAATAATGTAGTTAGGGATGGTGGGTATTCCCATACCTAATACCAGACAGGTGAGCATGGTTAATACTAGGGATAAGAACAGGTTATCCTGCCCCACAGCGAGAATATAGCTGGCAAAAGTAGAGGCAATCCCCGTGAGCGAGACAATACCGATGATCACTCCCACTAAGGCGCAAGCAATCCCAACAGGTACGGCATGGCGCGCACCTTCAACCAATGCATGTAAGCAAATGGTCAGAGTATCTTTACCACCTTTGATAAACCAACAAATGGCAACAAGTATGGCAATGACCCCAAATACCACGCCAATCCCCATCTGGAAGAAGCCCGCGCACAGTACCCCAAGGGCAATCCAAAAGGCAAAACGTAAGGCATTAGAAGGCAGGCGCAGTACAATGGCTGAACCTAATATCACAATCGAAGTCAGGGCTAAACCTACCATGCCAGAGAACAGCGGTGTTCTACCGGAAAACAGCAAGTAAACCAAAATAAACAATGGAATAAGCAGATACCAGCGCTCTTTAACCGCTGCCCAAGGATCGGGACATTGATCTTTAGGTAAGCCACAAAGATTGGCGCGTTTAGCTTCTAAATGCACCATCCAAAAAACGGAGCAAAAATACAGTAACGCTGGTAGCAAGGCTGCTTTGGCGATTTCAATAAACGGCACGTTAATGGTTTCGGCCATGATAAATGCCACAGCGCCCATAATGGGCGGCATGATTTGGCTGCCCATACTGGAGGTGGCCTCCACACCGCCGGCAAAGGCGGAGCGATAGCCAAAGCGTTTCATCAAGGGGATGGTAAATTGCCCTGTGGTCACCACGTTGGCGACACCAGAACCTGTGATTGTGCCCATCATCGCCGAGGAGACCACGGCCACTTTCGCAGGGCCGCCGAGCTTATGGCCGAATAAGCCCATCGCAAAATCGGTAAACAAACGGATCATGCCTGCTTGTTCTAAAAAGGCACCAAACAAGATAAACAGGAAGATATAGGTGGCCGACACATAGGTTGGTGTGCCATAAAGCCCCTCGGTACCAAAGGATAACTGGTTGATAATTTGGTCAACGCCATATCCGCGGTGCATTAAGTCACCGGGGAGATATTGGCCGAATAAGCCATAGGCCAAGAAAATACAGCAGATAATTGGCAGTGCCCAGCCCATCACCCGCCGCGCAGCTTCAAACACTAAGACAATCAGCACTACGCCAATCACCATATCGGCATCGGTAAGCTCACCGGAACGTTGGATCAGGTCGGCCTCAAAAATCCATTGATAGGCGGCCGTTGCCATGCCCGCAAGGCCAAGCAGCCAAGCTAAGGGTTGCCAAGGGCGAGACTTACCCACCGCTGGATAACTTAAAAAAACGACTAAAAGTAAAAAGCCAACGTGGGTTGCCCGCAGCACTTGGGTCGATACGGGGTGAAATGCGGCGGTAATAATTTGGAAAATCGAGAAAATAAGTGCCGTATAAAACAGCGCCTTGGGCCAGTCACTGGTGCTTGCACCAAGGCCTTGTTCGGAATCGCTCATATTTATGCCTCACAGCATTAGACTACAGAGGGCGACGCAGCACTTGAGTGACGCTATCACTCAAGTGCTTAGGTGAAAAATGGGTCGCACAGATTGAGGTTACACCCTTAGAGTGCGCCAACTTCTTTGAAATAACGCTCAGCACCTGGGTGCAGCGGCGCAGGCAGGTTTTTGGTTGCCTTGTCTAATTGAATGGCTTTCGCCGCTGAGTGCGCATTACCGAGACGATCTAAGTGCTCAAACATTAATTTAGTCATTTGATAGGCTAAATCGTCTGACACTCCCGCGTGAGTGACAAAGAGGTTTTGAATCGCAACCGTAGAAACATCGGCGGTTTGGCCTTCGTAGGTGGCTGCTGGGATCACTCCATGTTGATAGGCGGGGTTATTGATTTTGATAATGACATCTTCTGGGACTTCAACAAAGTTGATTGGCATCGTCGCCGCTAAATCGCGGATTGCCGCCATCCCTAAGCCAGAGGATTGTAATGTCGCGTCTAACTGACGGTTTTTAATCAGCTCGACCGATTCGGCATAGGGTAAAAACTCCACTTTGCCCATGTCTTCGTAGCTTAAACCTGCGGCTTTAAAAATTGCGCGGGCGTTGAGTTCAGTACCTGACTTAGGCGCACCGACAGAAATACGTTTGCCTTTCAAATCGGCTAAGGTTTTGATGCCAGATTCCTTATTGGCCACAATTTGAATGTAGTTAGGGTAAGCGGCAGCGAGCACGCGCACCTTATCTAATGGCTTTTTAAAGCCCGCATCAGCATCGCCTTGATAGGCTGCTGCCACCGAATCACCTAAGGCTAAGGCCAATTCTCCACGGCCCGCTTGTAGCAAGTTGAGGTTTTCAACCGAGGCTTTAGTGGCTTGCACTGAGGTTTTAGCGCCTTCAATGCCTGAGCCATAGAGCTGAGACAGTGCCACACCAATGGGGTAATACACGCCACTGGTGCCGCCAGTTAAGATGTTGATAAAGGCAGGCGCAGCCGCCATTGAGGCTGCGCTGAGTGAGAGCGTTAATGCTGCGCCAACGGCGATAAAACGTTTGTTGATTTTCATGCTTAAATATCCTTATTTTTTATTGTGTTATATAGGGAAATAAAAATCGGAACTATTGCTTGCTTAGTTTTAGTATCACTACTTATATACCCAAATCTGTTCAAAATACAGGCTTTGACGCGAGTTTTTATGCAGTCTAAATCGTTATTTATTTGGCTATGTACAATATTCCTGTAGGGCTATCGAGCGTCGGGTGCTGTGATGGCTAAAATGGAATAAGCTTATAAATCGGTAACTTAGCTGCGATTATGGTTCTGGTCGATCTAGGTAACTAAAACCTTAACAAAAGGCTCAAGCAATAGGGATATTGCTTTAGTCTAGGTGACTTTTCTAGTTAAGGGTTTTTTCTACGTAACAGTTTGATTTTAAATGCTATCACTGATTTTTTATTTGCTGTTTTAATCACCAATAGCTCTGACTAAGAAATCAGCCAATAAAAAGGGCTAACCGCAGTTAACCCTTAATCTAGATATTGGAGCGCACCCTAAAGTGCCACAATATTATTTAACGTTATCGAGCAGACCTTTAGACGCGTTTTTGGCGTGTTTTGCGGCACGTTTTTCCTTCATCGTCATTAACGGCTTTTTCTTGGCCTCTTTGCGATTTTTTTGCTCTTTACTCATAGTTAACTCCATGTACTTTCAGTGGTTGTTCATCAGGCTAGTCATGTAAGCCATTTGCGTAAAACCTGTTCCATGATGTCCTGATTAAAGCGAAACGATTAAACTCGAATTACACCATTTTTAAATCACAACTATTTAAAACTATTGGTAAATTACTTGAATTTATTTGCCTCTCTGAGCTGTACTCGCAAAATAATCTTATCACCTAAATCCTAACTAAGATCCACTCACTACTTAGAATAATTCACGCTAATGGTAGTGCCAATGTGTATATAAAATATGCGGTTTGGCGCACGGTTTTAGCTGCACCGTTACCTGCGGGTCGACTTGCCGAGTATGCCGCCGAGTAATCCGCGCAATATTTGTTTGCCGAGTTGATTACCCACGGTTCGAGCCGCTTGTTTGGAGAGTGTTTCGGCCAATCCTTGACGGCGTTTATTGCCAAAGATCAGTTCGCTAAACCAGCCTTGCTCCGCCTCTTGGGTGGCGGGCGTATTCGCCGTTTTGGTGCTACTGGTGCCATTGGCCGCTTCGGCGTGCCGCTGATTGAGTCGCTCGTAGGCGGACTCTCGGTTGATTAAGGTATCGTACTTGCCACCAATGGGACTCTTGGCCCTAATGGCGCTTAACTCCTCTGGGCTTGCGGGCCCCATGCGACAGCGGGGCGGCGCAATCAGGGCGCGTTCCACCATAGTAGGCACGCCTTTCTCGGCAAGTGTCGAGACTAAAGCTTCGCCCACGGCGAGTTGTGAGATCACCTCACTGACCACCAATTTAGGGTTGGGCACAAAGGTTTCGGCCGCGGTTTTAACGGCTTTTTGATCCCTTGGGGTATATGCCCTGAGGGCATGCTGAATGCGATTACCGAGCTGACCTAAGATCTCATTGGGAATATCGTCGGGGAATTGCGAGCAAAAATATACCCCGACGCCCTTGGAGCGGATAAGCCGCATAATCTGCTCTATGCGTTTGAGTAAACTTGCAGGGCAGCCTTCAAACAATAAGTGTGCCTCATCGATAAAGAAGACCAACTTGGGTTTATCGAGATCGCCAACTTCGGGCAGATTTTCAAACAGTTCTGACAATAACCAAAGTAGAAAGCTGGAATAGAGGTTTGGGGTCAAGATGAGTTTATTGGCGGCTAACAGGTTGATAATGCCGCGGCCTTGCAAGTTAGTGCGCATTAAGTCTTCGAGTTGTAATGCTGGCTCGCCGAAAAAGTCTTTGCCGCCATCGCGTTCTAAGCCGAGGACTGAGCGTTGAATCGCAGCAAGGGACTGGGCGCTGATAAGCCCGTATTTGGCGGAGATGTCTTTACGCTCATCGGCGACTAAGTTGAGCATGGCGCGAAGATCGTCGAGATCGAGTAACAATAAACCTTGGTCGTCAGCCAGTTGAAAGACAATGTCTAAAATACTGCTTTGGGTGTCATTGAGTTCGAGAATGCGCCCGAGCAGGGTCGGCCCCATCTCACTCACGGTTGTACGTAATGGGTGACCTTGCTCCCCTGCGAGATCCCAGCAAACAACGGGATTTGCCTCGGTTTGATAATCTTCAATCCCGATTTCGGCCGCCCGCTGCAATAGTTTGTCGTTTGGCGTGCCCGCTACACCGAGTCCTGAAATATCGCCTTTAATATCAGTAATAAAGACTGGTACACCTTGGCGGGAAAAGCCTTCGGCTAGGGTCATCAGCGAAACGGTTTTGCCTGTGCCTGTGGCGCCTGCGATCAGTCCGTGGCGGTTGGCATATTTAAGATTTAAGTGAACCTGTTGCTCACCTTTACCTAAGAGTAGAGTATTCAAGCGCAGTCCTTGTCTTAATTAACACTGTGATTAACGCACAGTGCATCGAGCCTGGTGGATAAAAAAACATCATCCAGTGTTTGCCTTTAGCCAATTTCTGTCAATATTGTTGAGCACATAATCGATACAGCTCTGGTAAAGCTTGCCAATGCTAGCTTGCCAAGTGTAGCTATTTTGTTGCATTTATTGAGGAGCCGAAGATGAAAACCCCTTTGATTATGTTAGTCTTGTCCGCATCACTGTTGATCTCTGCCTGCGCCGAATTAGCCTGTTCCGCAAGGACGGATGTCGACCCCTACGAGCCCATGTTAGATAAACAGCGCTGCGTGGCCGAGGCGGATAAACAGTTGGCCGCCCACGAGAAAGCCAAAAAGGCTGCAGAGGACCAACAGCTTAAACAAGCTGTCGATAAAGCGATTCAACAACGTCAATAGAAAGGATTGGTATGAAGGGAGCGGGAGGAACACAGGGCGGTATTGGCCAATTTTTTATTGGTCTTGCTATGATGTGTGCAGGATTTTACCTGTTATTCAATGCGATACAGGTCAGTTCTAGTTTTGGCTTGGGCTATGGCCTCTACCGCATGAATGCCTTTGGGCAGGGATTTTCTATCACCACAGGTATGGTGATGCTGCCGTTTATCCTCGGGATAGTGATGGTGTTTTTTGATGCCAAGACTAAGCTCGGTTGGCTGCTTACCTTAGGCTCATTAGTCGCCTTAATTGTCGGGGTGATAAGCTCAATTCAGTTTCACTTTCGGGCCATGTCGGCCTTCGATTTGATTGTGATTTTAGTGTTAGCCTTTGGTGGGCTCGGGCTGTTTTTACGCTCGTTAAAAGCGGCACCCACAGAGCAGAATGATCCCAAATAACGGCTACACTGAAATCTAGCTCCCATACCCATAGCCTAGGAAATCCAATGCGTTGGCGTGACAGTGACCGTAGCTCCAATATCGAAGACAGACGTGACCAACAGATGGCGTCCGCGGGTGTGCCCAGTGCGCTCCTGCTACGCTTGCTGCCTTTTTTACTTCGTACCAAAATCGGCCGAGTGATATTGCTGTTGGGCGGGCTATATTTTGCGTTTCAATATTTTACTGGCGGATTATCCATAGACCCGAGCAATCAAGCGGGGTTTAGCCAGTCACAATCGGCCAGCAATACCGCCGCTCAAGATGAAAATGCCCAGTTTGTGGCGGCGATCCTCGGCACCACCGAAACCGTATGGAATCAATTGCTGCAAGGGCGATATGTCGAGCCCAAACTGGTGCTTTATCGCAATATGACCTCAACCGGATGCGGTATGGGACAGGCGCAATCTGGGCCTTTTTATTGTCCCGCTGATAGCAAAGTCTATATCGACTTGAGTTTTCTCGAGGAGCTGAAAAAACTCGGAGCGCCGGGGGATTTCGCCTTTGCCTATGTGATTGCCCACGAGGTGGGTCACCATGTGCAGAACCTACTCGGCACCAGCACTAAAGTGCGTCAGGCCCAGCAAGCCGCTGGCAAGGTGCAGGCCAATCAACTGAGTGTTGCACTCGAATTGCAAGCCGACTGTTATGCTGGCGTGTGGGGGCATTATGTCGACAGGCAGCTCAATCTGCTCGAAGCTGGAGATGTAGAAGAAGGCATTGCCGCAGCAAGTGCCGTGGGGGATGACCGCCTGCAAAAACTTGCCGGGCGCGCCGTGCAACCCGAAGCCTTTACCCATGGCAGCTCTGCGGACAGGGTAAAATGGTTTAAGACGGGTTTTGCCTCAGGCAAGCTTGCCAGCTGTAATACCTTTAATCGCAACTAGTGATACACAGCCTTAGCGTGGGATTGAGACATGGCATTTGAAGATAGGTTTCGGCTCAGTAGCCATGCAGTAATCATTAACGATGTCGGCCAAGTGTTACTCCTTAAGGCAAATTACGGCAATTGCGCCTGGGGCTTACCCGGTGGCGCCTTAGAGCCCGGCGAAACGATTCACGAAGCGCTGCTGCGCGAATGCCAAGAGGAGTTGGGATTGGCGGTGAACGTCCACTACCTGAGCGGTGTGTATTATCACAGCGCCTATCAATCCCAAGCCTTTATCTTTCGTTGTGGGTTTGCATCTGCCGATGCGGTGATTCGCTTAAGCCATGAACACTCAGAGTTTGCCTTCCATGATATCGACACCCTTAGCGCGGTTCAGCAGCAAAGAATCAAGGATTGCCTTAATTTCAACGGTGTTGTCGTGAGTGCAAAGTTTTAAGGCTTTGCTAGTAAGATTGAGCTGCTAATAGGCTTAAGTTTGCGCGATTGGTTTTTAAACCAATGTGCCTTTGGAGCCTAGATTTTTATCCTTGTAAAACCATTCAGTTAGGCAGTATCTGTCTCTTACTTACCAGCAAGAAATCAAATGCTTACCCTGCACAATTTAACAACGGATGTTTTAATAAACTCACTGCTTTTAAAAGCAAAGTCAAAGTCGTGGGGCTTCACCCCACACCCGACCAAGGAGGACTGCTCATCCTATCCTCCTTGGATGCTCCAAGACGCCCCTAGCGAAGTTACATGCATTGGTTAGTGGCTTCGTGCTTATTCGAAAATCACTAACGCTTCCGATGGTACATCCTCTTTCCGTAAAATGAGGAGTCCGAAAGCTAGCGAAGCATCCATGCCTCGCTCACGCGCAATCCTTTAAATTAAGCGTCTTCAACGCCCGAGCAACTTCGCAGGGGAAGGTGAACTTCTATAGTTTTAGTGTTGTTTGTTAATATTTAAAAAGATCACTAACACTGCTCATAGGTAAGAGTGACGTTTGTAGAAACCATCTCATTTACTGCTTCATAAATAGTTGAGTTGAGTATCTTATTGTAAAATTCGTCAACGCTAAGAGGAGTGCCACACCATTCATTGCCGTCTTCAATGTTTAAAAATCTGCTCGAATTATCAAAATATAAGCATAATGACAGTTGAAAGGGCTCGCACTCATCATCCAAGATAAATTGCCTGGTTAGTTCAAATCGATATTGAGATTTACGCCCATTACCCCATTGCCAAAGCAGCATATCACCATCATTTTCTATATCGCACCCCTCAACTCTTTGGAGCTTATAGAAGTTAATCATGGCATTTGTAGCATTTTCTACTGTGAGATTAGCAATGTCATAACCCAATTCTTTTAAAAATAGTTCTCTACTCGTTTCAGGTCTCATAATTCCTTCTTAAACTGCTAACGTCTTAGTATTTAGACGCTGCACTGTTTGCAAGAAATAAATCGCTTATTGGACTTGTCCCTTGCCATATCTCCAAAAGAGTACGCATTAACTGGTTCTTAATTAAAGATCAATTTAACACTGATTTAAATTTAACAATGGGTGTCTAGATAAACCGTTCTGCGGCAACTCCGAGGGGATGGCGTATTCCTGTGATTGTTGAGTTGTCTTTTGGGCACTTAAAGCATCAAAGAGTTGTGGATGTTCTGTTTCACCCACAAAATTTAACAGTGGGTATCTCCTTAAGCTGGCCTATCTTGATTTGTTATGTTTATCTGTACACTTTTACAGTAGACTGATATAAAGAGCAAAATTTTTTACCACAGGAGTTTAGTTATGTATAAAGCGGTCGATATCGCCGTTGCATTACTTAAAGCTGCTCATGAACGTGGTTTACAGTTAACGCAGATGCAACTGCAAAAACTTGTCTATGTTACCCATGGTTTGTCCCTTGCGACTAGGGGGCTGCCGATGATCAATGAAAATGTTAACGCTTGGCAATATGGGCCTGTAATACCCGAGGTTTATCATCGTTTCAAAATTTATGGTAACCAAAATATAGACTTTTATTCATTACCTGAAGCTAAGTTCCCTCAGATGATTGATGCTGAGTCGATGAACCTTATTTCTATCACTTTAGATAACTTCGGTTCACTAAATGGTGGACAGCTATCAGAAATGGCACATCGCTCAGGTAGCCCCTGGCACAGCGTATGGTTCGATGGCTGTGGTAATGAAGTTAGAGGAGCAATCATCTCAAATGATTTGATTCGCCAACACTACCAACAAGTTGTAAATTCTGGGGTTGTTCAGTGTCTTTAAGGCTAAGAGTTGATGCTCCAAACCCATCCATACAAGAGCCAGAACCAACGGCAAGCGATATTGCTGATGTTCAGACACGTGAAAAATCAGAGCTCGCTGCTCTCAACGCCAAAACGGAAGACCAGCGAGCATTAACTAGGCTAAAAGAGTCCCTTGCTCACAATGTGTTATTCTTTATGTGGATGTGGTGTGGGTTTGTGTTTCTAGGTCTACTCACCTACTTTTCATCTCAACTTTCTCTTGGAAAAGAGATACCAAAAGAAGTAATTCTAGGTCTGTTAACATCAACAACAGTTGTTGTCGGTTTAGTTGGCTTTATCCTCAAGGGGCTGTTTGGTGGAAAGGAAACATAACTTCTTAGTATTTATGCGCTGGGCTGTTTGGAGGGCATAAATCGCTTGTTGGACTTGGCCGTTGCCACATCCATGTCAATGAAATTAAACGAGCCGCCCATTGTTAAATTTGTAGAGTGCATGCTTGTAAGAAAGGGGTCAGATTACTGTTGGGGTAGGCAAGATTTAGCACTGGCATGTAAGTGACCGTTGACGGCATGGTCGCTCTTTCACATCCATGTGATCGCGACATTCGTAAATCCTTTTACATCAGATGCCGTCGTCGAGCCTATAGGGACATATTCACGGCGTGTCACTGGAATGAAAGTGCTTAATCCTTATTAAACATGCTTTGAAATAAATCGGGTTATATATGGCTCGATTTCAAGCGGTTCGATAGGCATTGCGGTTTTCGCTAGACTTCATGGTTTTTAGAATAAAAAATGCCGGACTACGGAAGAACATAGCCCGGCAAAGGGAAGATAGCGTTAGCTATAGGACGGCTGGGGTTAGCTCGACTAACCAAAGCGATTGGTTACTGCTGGTATCGGTTAAGCTCACTAAAGCGCGTTGATTACCTTGGCAAGATTTGCCTAACAAGGGGCTGATGGTCATCGTCTGACTGCCACTAAAGGCAAAGTGCAGTGTGCCAGCGGTCGTCATATAAAAATCGCTGTTTACTTGGGCATTGCTAGTGACTTCGTTCAGGCTGATTTCGCCAATCACATCCCCCATATCATTCTCGGATACATTCTGCACCAGCATGTTGTAACGCGCGCCGCATTGGCCATTGGCGAACTCTGTGGTGCAGCGGTTTTGCGTGTCCGTGGCAAAGGTTAAGTCAAATTGCAGCAGGCGATTGACTGTGGCGTCGTAGTTAAAGCCTTCGATATCCCGCACCGAGGTGATGCGTCCAAGGCTGGTACCTGCGGCGGAAGAAGGCTTATCGACTAACTCAGTCACAAAACTGCCGACCTTATCTAAGGTGAAAGTACCGCCATCTGGGCCATTTTCAGTCGCCATCATCTCGCCCCATTGGCTGGTGCTGATGGATGAAAACTGATGGGCGTCGGCTGACTGTGCATCATAGAGACCATTAGGGCCGTCGGACTCGACACTGGCGGTAAACTTATAGCCACTGGCATCTTTAACGTAATGACCAAACTCCCCCGATTGCGCTTGGGGTGATTGTCCCTCATAGCTGTCGGAATTGGCGGTATGCACAATGGCATAGGCTTGATTGGGCAGGAAAGTCACAAAGCTGTCGTTATCGGTTTCGGGATCGTACACATGCCAAGTGCCGATTAACGCATCGCTAGCATCTTCAATACGCGTGAGCGTGATATTGCTCGAACCATTGTCCGTGAGGGTCAGCTTGAGAGTGTTTAAACTAATCTCTGCCTTATTGGCGACACTGCTGCCATCGTACAGGCCACCGGAACCATCGGATTGAGCGATGAGACTCACACTGAAACTACCTGTCACACTGTCCCAAGTGTAATTTCCATATTCGACCGAGGCTGCGCCCTGATCGCCATCACCCGCATGCTCGTGGATCAATATATAACGGCTATGGTCGATAAAGGTCAGTATGTTGCTTTGACCTTCTCCCTCCGACAGCAGCCAGCTACCCAGCAGCAGATTACGATTGGAAGTATCGAAATGATTAAGGGCCTGGGCTTCGCTGATCAGACTCAAACCCGAGCCGAGGTTGGCAAAGGCGGTGTTGAGTTGAGTATCAAAATCGGCACTGCTGATATCTAACACAGTATTGGCGAGCAGATCATGGTGTGAGATCTTGATTTGAATGCCATTTTCAACATCACAATCCTGATCTAAGGTTTGCAGCAATTGCAGGATATTTACCTTTGTGACCTCATTGCCCGCTGCAACTTCGGTGGGTGTGACGAGTGGCGCGGCAACTGTACTGGGAAATTGAATCGCGCCGACCGAAAAGGTGACTTGTTCCCCCTGTAAGTATTGAAACTCGCCGATATCGCTGGTGGTGCCATCGGTTTGGCTGTCGGTTTGATAATGGATCCCAGCGACTGGGCTGTCCCTAAAGATCCCAGTTAATTCGGCATTGGCATTGGTTTCACAGGTGACGAGGGCGGTTTCGGCATTGCTCTGGCTTAAGGTGCCGCTGCCATTGGCGACGGTACAGGTTTGTGCCGTTGGCTGCGTATTAACGGTAATGGCAAAGCTAACGCCTTCATTCTGCATATTTGAAAATGCAAAGGCCTTATCTGTGCCATCACTTTGAACAGAAAGGGTTTCTACTGTTTGGCCATTGGTTTGTAGGGTGAGTTTTAGGGTGTTGGTCAGCCCTTTTACGGTTCCCTTAATGGCAAACTGCTGGGGTTCGATGGGGCTAGGGGCCTCATCGTCATCATCACTGCCGCCACAGGCGCCGAGCGTGAGACCTAAGAGAATGGGAACAGTGAGTCGATAGATTGGCTTCATTATGTAAATTCCTTTTAGGCTACTGAGTAAATATCAGCAACGATTCGCTATCCCATGGCGGGATGGTCGTCAGTTATCGTTTGGGGCATGAGCGCAAGCAATATGCAGAAGGGATCAGTGGCTGAACCCTGAACAAGATATAAATCCTCGGGAGGGATTTTGTCTTTGAAACTTATTGAATGTTTTTGAAAGTGAATAATATCAATAGATTGAAGTGAAATTTGCTGGTATCGAGCGCGGCATTATTGCGCGCCTTCGTCGGCATTATGGATAAGTGGCATCAAGTGTTGATATAAGTCTTCGGCTTCGACGGCAATATCCTGCGCGCCATGTTCCTGGGCTTTTTGCCGCAGCGCCTCGGAGGGCATGATGGTATAGAGGTAAATGGGCGTGTTGATGCCGCGTTCGCGGATAGCCTGCATCAGTTTAAGGCCCGCGAGGGGATCTGAGCCTCGGCCCATGTCGGTAATAATGGCATCGTAGCGATATAAACTGAGCAGTGTGAGTGCATCGCTGCTGGTTTTGGTGGTGTAAACCCCAATCTTTTTTTGCTCTAAAAATTGGCGCTCGGCCTGATTATTTTCTGGGTGATCATCGACCCACAATATGCGTGCTTTTACGTTATGCGGCTCGGCCAGCACTAATGGGCCGCTGCGTTCGATTTGGTTATAAAAGAGTAGGGCAAGCACTGCGCTCGACAAGATAGCAATCAAGACTAATCCCGGCAGGGTGAAATAGGTTTTTTTTTGCGCGGGTTGAAGTGTATTCGAGTTGGCTGCGCTGGTGGCACTATCTGTTATTGCGAGCGAGTGGTCTTGAGCGGCAAAACTGTTGGCGATGGCATCGGAGCGAATAATGGCGGCGATATCGGGGGAGAGCCGATACCCTCGGCCATGCAAGGTTTGAATGATGGGCACCTTAAGGCCCGCTGACTCGAATAGTTTACGGGTATCCGAGATTAATCTTGCGACCGACCAACTGCTCACCACGGTATTGGGCCAAATGTGTTCGAGCAAGCAGGCCTGATCGCAATGGGCGGGATAGGCGTCGATCAATTGTGCGAGTAACAAGATAACGCGCTCGTCGCAGTGAAGCCTTTGGTTGTTGCAGAACAAGGTTCGGTTCTGGGTATCCAACACAAAAGCGTTAAAACAATAATGCATTCAGGTCCCTTGGCATCGAGTCATACTTTAGTTGTTAATGAATTGTATCAATCAATTCAAGCCAAACTTGCGCTTTGAGTCAAATGAATTGTCTGTGATTGAGCTCAAACTCGTGGCATGCCTTAGGCGCTTCTTCTGTTATACTGCCCCCTCGATTTTTTGGAGGCGAGAATGGACGTATCTTCTTTACTAGACGGCCTGAATGATAAACAGCGCGAGGCTGTCGCGGCACCGCAATCCAGCATGTTAGTGCTTGCGGGCGCAGGCAGTGGTAAAACGCGAGTATTAACTCACCGTATCGCGTGGTTAATGCAGGTCGAACAGCAGAGCCCTTACTCAATTTTAGCCGTGACGTTTACCAATAAAGCCGCGGCCGAGATGCGTGAGCGGGTAGAAAAAGTCGCGGGTACCAATATGGGGCGGATGTGGATTGGTACCTTCCACGGGCTGGCGCATCGTTTATTACGCACTCACTTCCAAGATGCGGGATTACCGCAGAGCTTCCAAATTCTCGATTCGGACGATCAGGTGCGCTTGCTGAAACGCATCCTGAAAAGTTTGAATCTGGATGAAAAACAATATCCTCCCCGTCAGGCACAGGCCTATATCAATGGCAAGAAAGACCAAGGTTTGCGGCCCAAGCATATCGATGCGGGCGGTTTCCCGATTGAGCAAAACCTGCTGAAGATTTATCAGGTTTATCAAGAATCTTGCGACCGCGCAGGTTTAGTCGACTTTGCCGAAATCCTACTGCGCGCCCATGAGTTATGGCTCAATAAACCGCATCTGCTGGCGCACTATCAGGAGCGTTTTAAGCATATTCTGGTGGACGAATTCCAAGATACTAACGCCATTCAATATGCGTGGATTAGAGTGCTGGCCGGCCAAACGGCTAACGTGATGATCGTGGGGGACGACGACCAATCCATTTACGGTTGGCGCGGCGCTCAGGTTGAAAACCTACACCGCTTCCTGCGGGATTTCCCGACGGCGACCACGATTCGCCTCGAGCAAAACTACCGCTCCAAGGGCAATATTTTGAAGGCGTCGAACGCCCTGATCGCCAATAACCCCGAGCGTTTAGGCAAAGAGCTGTGGACCGACGAAGCCGATGGTGAGCCGATTTCCCTCTACTGTGCCTTTAACGAAATGGACGAGGCGCGCTTTATTGTCGGCCGTATCAATGATTGGTACGAAAAAGGCGGCAATTTAAGTGACTGCGCGATTTTATATCGCTCAAACGCCCAATCACGGGTGCTCGAAGAAGCCTTATTACACAAAGGTTTAGCCTATCGTATTTACGGTGGCCTGCGCTTCTTCGAACGCCAAGAGATTAAAGACGCTATGGGTTATATGCGTCTTATCAGCAATAAAAATGACGATGCCGCCTTCGAGCGCGTGGTTAATACACCGCCGCGCGGCATTGGCGACAGAACCTTAGATATTTTACGTACTACCGCGCGTCAGCAAGAGCTTACGTTATGGCAAGCCTGTTTACGTTTGCTGGATGAAAAAGTGCTGGCCGGCCGCGCCGCCTCTGCGGTACGTGGCTTTATGGATCTTATCGTCACCCTGCAGGAAGAAACTCAGGATATGGCGCTGTACCGGATGACGGACACAGTGATCCAAGCTTCGGGCCTTAAGGCCATGTATGAGGCGGAAAAAGGCGAGAAGGCCCACGCCCGTATCGAAAACTTAGAGGAACTCGTCACCGCGGCGCGCACCTTCGAAATGCCAGAGGAGCTTGAGGATATGGGCGAGCTTAACGCCTTCTTATCCCACGCGGCCTTAGAGGCGGGTGAAGGTCAGGCCGACGCCTTTACCGATGCAGTGCAACTGATGACACTGCACTCGGCCAAGGGGCTGGAGTTTACTATGGTGTTTATGGCGGGTGTCGAGGAGGGGATTTTCCCGAGTAAGATGGCACTCGAAGAGGGCGATAGACTCGATGAGGAACGCCGCCTCTGTTACGTGGGCATGACCCGCGCGATGGAAAAACTCTATATCACCTATGCCGAATCCCGCCGTATTTATGGCCGCGAAGATTATGCCCGTCCATCGCGCTTTATTAAGGAAATTCCGCCGCAATATGTAGACGAAATTCGCTTAAAGGCGCAGGTGTCGACGCCGATGGCGAATAATCGCTTCAGTGCGCAAAAGTCGGCGGTCGCCAACGATACCGGCTTTAGCGTTGGCCAAAGAGTACATCATCCCAAGTTTGGTGACGGTAAAGTGACTAACTTTGAAGGCAGTGGCGCACAGGCGCGGGTACAGGTGAATTTTAGCGATTTTGGCAGTAAATGGCTGGTGGTCGCTTACGCCCGCTTAGAGGCGTGTTGATTGGCATCAATGTCATGATTTTGTGACAGCTTCAGCCTGCGCAAATTCGCTTAAAAGGGGGCTAGGGTATATGATGCTTACCCTAGCAACCGAGATAAAAAATTAGGTTAGGGAGTAGCTAGTTAATGAATCTAAAGCAGAAGTGGGACGTTTATTCCCGCCTGACTCGACTCGACCGTCCTATCGGCACCTTGTTATTGCTCTGGCCCTGTTTAATGGCGCTGGTACTCGCAGCGGGTGGAATGCCTGATATTAAAGTGTTGATTATCTTTATTATCGGTGTAGTGATCATGCGTGCCTGTGGCTGCATTATTAACGACTATGCCGACCGCGACCTCGACTCCCACGTTGAACGCACTAAATCCCGTCCCCTCGCCAGTGGCGAAATCAGCACTAAAGAAGCGCTATTGCTGTTTGTGATCTTAGGCTTAGCTGCTTTTGGTTTGGTCTTACTGCTCAATGGTTTAGTGGTTAAGCTATCTGTTGTCGGCATTATCCTCACCATTATCTACCCCTTTACTAAGCGGGTAACGAACATGCCGCAGATGTTTTTGGGTGTGGTGTGGAGTTGGTCGATCCCCATGGCCTATGCGGCGCAAACCGGTGAAGTGCCCATCGAAGCCTGGTGGTTATTTGCCGCCAATTGGTTCTGGACTGTGGCCTACGACACCATGTACGCCATGGTCGATAGGGATGATGATTTAAAAATTGGTATCAAATCGACCGCCATTCTTTTTGGCAAATACGACCGCCAAATCATAGGATTATTCCAACTTGCCGCGCTGCTGTGTTTTATCGCCGCGGGTTGGAGCGCCGACCGTGGCTTGGTTTATGGTTTGGGATTACTCACCTTCGTAGGCTTTAGCACTTACCAGCAAATGCTGATTTTTGGCCGCGAAAGAGCACCTTGCTTTAAAGCCTTCCTCAACAATAACTGGGCGGGATTAGCCTTGTTTGTTAGCTTAGGCGCCGATTACCTGTTCTAAGTTTTCCTCTCCGTTTGTATGAGAGCTATCAGGTGTATCGCCTGATAGCCGCTCAAAACTCATTAAAAATCTGCTCAACACTCAACTCATTGACTCGAAACGCTATTCATCTGCGAAGGCAAACTTGTCGAATCTAGAGTTTCAGAGGCTTTATCCTCAGAAGCTTGAGTCTCTGCACATTGGTAAGCATTACCCATCATGGTCACTGAGCCTAAAAACTTAAGCGGTTGATAGAGATAAACCGTATCGGCACCGAGCGCATGGCCTTTGATGCGTAACTCGTTGAGTGTGCCCCATACCATATCCCTATCACTGTGCAGCCAATAATCATAAAAATGCCCCTGCGAGCCAATAACTGTGCCTTTATAGGTACAGTTTTCAATAGCGACAGAGTTTTCCCATAATATTTTAACCTGTGCCGACTCCTCGGTTGGAAAAGTCACACATGCGGTCAAATTAATACCGAGTAATAACACTAATATTGCACGAAAATTCATTGATATATGCCCAATTCCACAATTGAATAAAGATGGAATAATTAAATAGCTAAGTCTTACTTACGACCTAATACTTTAATGCCTGCTTTACTGCGGTCAGAATTACCATACACTTCAATTTTTTTTACGCAGCGACGGGCACCGAGTGATTTCCATTCGCTGTGCTCATCCTTTCCTAGCTCAGTATCAAAGCGGACGGTGCGAGTTTTATCATCCCCATAGGTGATGACGACACGATCGATACTCACATCTCTTTCTGCTTTGATTCTAATGTGTTTGGCTTGGCGGCAGATGATAAGCGGGATGATTGCTGGGTGGTCGCCAATTCCGAGTAATAGGGTGCGGCCTAAGGTGATCTCATCGTCCTTATCATCGTTTTTTGCATAGGCAACTGACGTGGTAAACATCAGTAGTAAACAGATAATAAGTTGGTTGATTATTTTTTTCGAAAACAGACTGGTTTTTAATAGCATATAGCCTCCAAAAAATGGGGCCGAATCATAAGTGATTTAAATATTCCTAAATAGTTTTTTAATTGGTGAATGCGGCGAGTATCACGGGAATTTTTATAAATTATCAGTAAGTGTTTTTTATCCTGATACAAATGTAATTTCAATTTTGACGATATTATTTTTGTTTTTAATTAGGCTGAAATATCCATTAAATGATGACAATTTATCATCTGCTTAACACTGCCAAGTTCTGCTGCTTGGCTAAATGCTGTAATTGGGATGTATTTTTCTGGTAGATTGTAACATCTCGCACTTGGCTCGGTCGCTTATCGCCGCATTAGCTGTAAGCAAAGCAAGCACGAGTCGCTACAGGATTTATTCAATGGAGGTGAAGTATGCCGTGCCGACTAACACAATTGTTTGGGATCCAATTTCCAATTATTCAAGCGCCGATGGCGGGCGTGCAGGGCAGTGCACTGGCGATTGAAGTATCGCAGGCAGGCGGATTGGGTTCCTTGCCCTGCGCTATGTTATCCCTCGAAGCGCTCGAGGCCGAGTTAACCGAAATCCGCAGCAATACCACTAAACCTATCAATGTGAATTTCTTTTGCCATAGCGAGCCTTTACCGCAGGCGGCCAAGCAAGCGGCTTGGCTCGAACAGTTAGCCCCCTATTTTGCGGAATTTAATCTCGACCCAAATGCGCAGCCTGCTGGCGCGCAGCGTACACCCTACAGCAAGGCGCAGGCTGAGGTGTTAGCCAAATTTAAGCCCGAGGTGGTGAGTTTTCATTTTGGTCTGCCTGACGAAGAATTGCTGCTGGAAATCAAGTCCTGGGGCTCAAAAGTTATCTCCACGGCGACCACAGTCGAGGAGGCGCTCTGGCTCGAAGCCCGCGGCGCCGATGCGATTATTGCCCAAGGTTTAGAGGCTGGAGGGCACAGAGGACACTTTTTATCCGAGGATTTAACCGAGCAGCTCGGCACTTTTAGTCTATTACCGCAGGTGATTGCGGCGGTGGATATTCCTGTAATCGCCGCTGGCGGGATTGTCGATGTAGCCACAGTGCGCGCCGCCATGACGATGGGCGCTTCGGCGGTGCAAGTGGGGACGGCCTATTTACTCTGCCCTGAGTGCAACACCAGCAGCATTCATCGTGAGGCGCTGCAAAGCGACGCCGCGCAGCATACGGCGCTGACGAACTTATTTTCTGGTCGACCCGCCCGCGGCATAGTGAACCGCTTTATGGCCGAGATGGGGCCGATAAATGAGTCTGTGCCAGACTTCCCCTTGGCATCCTCGGCGGTTGCAGGCTTAAGAGCGGCGGCAGAGCGACAAGGATTTGGAGATTTTAGCCCGCTATGGTGCGGTCAAAATGCCAGTGGTTGCCAAAACATTCCCGCAGCCGAGCTAACGCGGCAATTGGCTTTAGGCTTAATGGGTTAATGTTTGAAGTTACAGGTGCAAAGTTAGCATTTACTGTTTACCTCAAAGACTCAAGGCCGCGCCATAGGTATTTTCAGCCATTTGGCCTTTGAGATATTCGAAGGCCTTTGGGGATGCCAGCAGCACTGATACACTACTCACGCTTTAGTTAAATGTCGTTGCCCATGGAAAGCACTGCGCAATAAACTGGCTCACAGAATGGGGAAGGCCCAAAGGCTGGTTGTTGCTTGGCACTCTGCCAAGTTTTCCGCCTTGTTGTTGGATTCTATTGTGGGAGTATGTGGATGGCACAGATTATCAGTAATGCTGCGGTGGGTCGCACCCTATTGATTTTATTGCTGTGTGCTGGTGTTTTCTTTTTTATCGACTTTCTAGTCCCCGCCTTGGCCGCTCTGATCGTCTGTTTCTCCAGTTGGCCGCTGTACCAAAAATTAATGGTTAAATGCGGTGGTCGCTCGGCGCTGTCTGCCACCATCGCGTTAGTCTTGATTATTGTTGGGCTTATAACGCCGCTGATTTTTGTATTTTCCTATGCTTTACAAGAAATTAGAGCCTGGGTGGAGTGGCTAGTGTATGCCAACCAGCATGGCGCTCCCGTGCCGCTGTGGATTAAGGATTTACCTTGGATTGGCGAGTGGCTCACCCTGCAATGGCAGCAGTTTATCGGTGAACCCCATGAGCTAGGTAAGATAGTCAGTGCGATTAGCGGTCAGAATCTGAGTGGTATTTCCCGCTGGGTACTGCAACTGGGTTGGAATACCTTAGGTTTGTTGTTGACCCTGCTGTTTATGCTGATCACCTTGTTTTTCTTATATAAAGATGGCGAGTCGGTCGCCAAACAGCTGGATATTGTCGGCGAGCGCATTCTTCCTGCCCGCTGGCATCGATTCTCCCGCGTGGTGCCTGCGACTGTGAGTTCAACCGTTATCGGCATGACGCTTATCGCCATCGGCGAGGGCATAGTGTTGGGGATTGCTTACTGGATTGCTGGCGTACCTTCGGCCGTGGCCTTTGGGGTGTTGACCGCGTTTATGGCCTTAGTTCCCGGCGGCGCGCCAACCATGTTCACTTTGATCTCATTCTATTTAGTCGGCACTGGCGATATGACGGCGGGGATCGGCTTATTCCTATGGGGCAGTATCGAGCTGTTTATTGTCGATAAAACCCTAAGGCCCAATCTGGTGGGAGGGCCAATCAAATTGCCTTTCTTGCCGACCTTCTTCGGGTTGATTGGCGGGGTGAAAACCATGGGGTTCGTTGGCCTGTTTGTCGGCCCAGTATTGATGGCGTTGCTGATTGCTATCTGGCGCGAGTGGTTAAGGGATGAGCCCAGAACTGAATCGGATTCGCCAGAGGCTTTGAGAGCAGTATCCCAAGAGACAAAGCGCGTAGATTAAAGCTGGCCGTATGTCTGTTTGCGCTCTTCGGTATAAAACCACCAAGGTTTAGGGTCATCACCCGCCATAAAGCGGGTGATAGACAGAAACACATCCAGTACGCAGGGGTCGTGTCTTTGGCCGGTTTTGTCACACAGAGTGCGATACATTTGGTAGGGATTTTGCCCTAGCAATTGTACTGGCGTCTCTATGCCGAGCAGACGTAAATCCGCCGCGCTTGCTTTACCAATATTAGGTAAATCCGTTAATTGTTTGACCTTGGCTCGCACCACTTTTGCTGGATTCATTATTTATCCCTAACTAAATGAAATATATGAATTATTGCGGTTTTCTGCTCGTTATCCTGCACTCTCTATCTTGAGAGTTGAAGGTGAACTTATGTATAAAATCTAGGCTAGTTTGCCGCCTTTCCCTTCCTTGGTAAAGGCGGCAAAAGTTTAGAGCTTACTGATATCGACGTTCAGGCTGTCTAAGTGTTTTAGAATGTCGGGGTTCACATTCGTATCGACACGCCCGCCTAAGTGCTCAGCAAAAAACTGTTCGGTGGCGACAATCGAGGCCAGCTTGTTGGCTCGCTTACTAAAGCCATGTCCTTCATCTTTTGCCAGTATGTACTTAACGGGCAAAGACTTTTGATACATCTTCTTGGCGATATTATCCGATTCTATTTGGGTGACGCGTGGATCGTTCGCCCCTTGGATCAGCATCAATGGCGCCTTGATATTATCGACATAGTTAATTGGCGAGCGTTTTTCCATATCTTGCTTCTGCTCGGCAATTTGCGGATCGCCAACCGACTCAAACCATTGGCCTAAATAGGGGCGCCAGTAGTCGGGGAAGGAATTCATCAGTGTCACTAGGCTCGATGGCCCCACATAGGCGATCACCGCATGGTACAAGTCAGGTGTAAAGGTCGCGCCAGACAGTGCCGCATAGCCACCGTAGGAGGCACCGAAGATCCCTAAACGTTGTTTATCGGCAATACCTTGTTCGACTAAGTAATTGGCACCGTCGGTGAGATCGTGCTGCATGCTGCCAATGCCCCAGTTACGGTTACCTAGGTTTAAGAACTTCTTACCGAAACCCGTCGAGGCGCGGAAGTTAGGTTGCAACACGGCATAACCACGGTTGGCATAGAACTGGGCAATCGCGTGGAAATAACCCGAGTCGAGTGTCCAAAAATCCCGTGCCCAAGGGCCGCCATGGGGCAGGATAATGGTCGGTAGCTGAGTCTGTTTACCTTTAGGTAGTGTTAAATAGGCTTGGATTTTCACCCCATCCCGCGCGGTATACACGATAGATTGACGTGGCGAGAGTTGATCCGCCGGAATACTGGCCGGAATGTCTACTAACAGATGGATATCCCCTGTGGCGGCATTGTATTGATAGTCCGCGCCTGCGGCTCTGTCGCTGGCGACATGAATTTGCCACAGATGGGTTTTCTCGTTCATCTCGCCAATTGTGATTTCAACATCTTGATTAAAATGACGATTAATCACATCCCAATGGCGAGCAAACTCGGCATCTAAGGGATAAACCCGTAAACGTCCACCATAGTAACCAACCGCTAAGGGCTCGCCCGCATCGCTAAACTGTACCGCAAATACGTCTGCCTCGTTGTCGGGATCCCTGTGAATGGTTTCATATTTACCCGTCATCAGATCGACTTTCAGCAATTCCTGCTTATCGCGATCACCGATATTGGCGCTGATATAGGCGAGCTTCTTATCATCGTTCACTTTAAGAATATCGATGCTCTCGCCCTTGGCACTTTGAATGATCTTGCGCCAATTGCCGTCGATAAGCACATATAAGGCATTGGTGTTATCGAGATTACTGCTACTGGCAATCACAGGTTGACCCTGCTTATTAAACTTCACCTGAGTAAAGCTCAGCTCGTTCTTCAGGATTGGGATTAACTTGCCGTCGTTGATATTGAGCAGATAAATATCCATGCGGCTCGAATCGTCGTGGTTGGCTTGAATAACCAGCAAATCAGGATTGTCTTTTACCTGCTCGAGCACGCTGTATTGCACGTCGTCCTTATGGGTTAAGCGCTGCTCTTTAGCGGTGATCTTGCCCGCGTGTTCTTCAAAGCTCAGCTTGTAAATCTGGGTGTTCTCATTACCGCCTTTGTCCTTCATAAAGAATAAGTCATTGCCCTTGGCGGACCATTCAAAGGCGCGGATGGGTTCTACCGATGTGGTCAGTGGCGTGGCGCTGGCGAGGTCGCTCTTATCCGCCATCAGATAGATATTACTGGCCCCTTGGTATTCCTTTACAAAGGCGAGCCATTTGCCATCGTCGGACATTTTTAAATGGCGAATGCTTTGCTCGTTAAAGAAGTTTTCGATGGGAATAAGCGGTGCCTCTTTTTGCTGCGTTGCGGCAACTTGAGGTTGCACATTTGGGGTATCAGCAGTGCTGCAACCCGTCAGTAGCAGTGCGGCGGCAATGGCAGCACTGCATAACTGACTCGTAAATGGAAATTTTTGCATTGTCGTAACCTTAGTTTATGAAAGTTGACATTATGCTAATACGAAAATTAATTATCGTAAAACAATAAAATTATATTTCTTTGTAATATTTTTTGTCGAAGGATTATACTGGTGCTCGTTCGCTATGAACGGCTTGGGATGATGTTTGGGTGAGTGGATGAATCAAAATTTTGAAAAATTAATAAAAATCAGCGGTTTTTGTCGCTGGCTGGTGCTGTTATCTGCGGTGGCAATTATCGCCCATCTGCTTTATAGCTATTGGGCCTATGATGAGATCCGCTTCAATACCAGTAATTCCCAGTTCCTCGAACTGTGGAACTTGCCGAACGCTAGCCGAAACCTGTTACTCGCTATGCTAACCCCTTTATTTATCTCACTTTTAGTTGGTGTTTATTGGCTGCAACGGCTGTTATCCTGCTATCAGCGGGGGTTGTTTTTCAGTGATGAGAGCATGAAATGTTACTTGTGGCTCGTATGGCTGAAAGCCGCGGCCTTAGTGTTTGAAATGCTACAAAACTTAGGCGTAGGCTACTATCATCAGTCATTTTTTGAGGATGGTCGCATCGAATTAGTGCTCGATTTTGGCAATATCACCACGATTTTATTGATGTTGCTTATCGTGTATTTGCTTAAAGCCGCCCGCGATTATGAGGCGGAAAACAAAGAGTTTGTTTGATCTTGAATATTATCGTTAATTTAGACGTCATGATGGCGATGCGAAAGGTGAGTTCTAAGGAGCTGGCCAAAGCGGTGGGCATTACCGAGGCTAACTTGTCCTTGCTTAAGCGGGGCAAAGTCAAAGGGGTGCGTTTTGATACCTTAGCGAGTATCTGTGAATACTTAGCCTGTCAGCCGGGGGATATTTTGGAATACCGCAAGGATGTCGAGCAAGACACGTCGGACTAAGGAAGAGGCCTAGGCTGTATGCTGTGCAGCCTAGGCTTGTTATTTTACGCTTTTACTAGCTGAGTTAAATCCGCCGGGCGATAGTACACCGACTTTAATACCTTGCCTTGGCGCACGACTTTACCCGCCATTTCCACATCCTTAGCGCATTTAGCGATAATAAACTCGCCCTTTTTGCTGCCAACGATTTCAACGCCTTGCTCGGCATAGAAGGCGATAGTCTCTGCCAGTTCCTGCTCATTGCGGCACACTTTGCTCATGTTGCTCGAATGCACTTCATCCCAGCAGGCGATAAAGTCGATTTCACGGTTTTTAGCCACACACAGCAGTAAGTCGATAAGGTAGCTGATTTCTAGGCGGTCACTCATTTTGGCCGCGCCTAAATGCACTAGGCGCCCCATTAATACATACACTGAATCGACAATAGCATCGGCCTGCTCGATACGGCTATCGGCTTCGGCAAGTTCGGTTAATTCCTCAATAATCAGCGAAGTATGAAGCGTATCTGCCTTTTCATCCAAGGAGCTAGCATCGTTGACGGCGAGGTCGAAGGTGCTGCGAAACTCACTGATATCACGGTACAAGTGGTCATAAATAGGTTGAGTTAAACAAGTGAGTTTCATCGGGAAGCCTTAGATTTTATCAATGGGTTTTACGAATCGATTTGCAAAATCGATTCATGGATAACAGCGGCAATTCTAAAGAAAGGTGGCGCAGAATACAAAGCGCGCTGGCGATAAGCTAAAAATACCCGCTGCCAAATCGGGGAGCAGCGGGCTTCGGCAAAGAGTAGGGTGGGTACCGAACGGAGATTTGATTCATGCATTAGCTAAGCTAAAACCAACTTAGCCCTTTAGTGCAGCGCTAATGAGTGCCCAGCGAAATCACTGGGCGTATTTAGCGATAAGTTTATCTAAATAGGGGGCGACATCTTTGTCTGTCCAATCAAGATAGCCACGGACAAAGCCGACAAGATTACCTTTTGCATCAAAAGCATAAGTAGCGGGGACAACGTTAGCAGGGATAATCTGCTCGATGTTTTTGCCAGGGTCGAGCCAAGTGCTGTAGTTGCTAAAGCCATGCTGATTAAGAAAAGGTCGCACCTCTTTTACTTCTTCATCAATCGAGATGGGCACTATGGCGATATTCTTATCGGCAAAATGTTGTTGAAGTTTTTGCAGCTCTGGGATTTCCCGTAAGCAGGGTGTGCACCAAGTTGCCCAAAGGTTTACTAAGGTCAATTTACCTTGGTATTGCTTTAGGGTGTGTGTTTGCCCGGCTTCATCTACAAACGGGACTTCAGGCACGCCGCGGGCATGCTGCATCTCGATAAAGCCTGTCATAACTCTGGGTTTAGGAATGGCTTCTCCTGTCTCGTACAACTTATTTTGAAGAGAATGGGCCTGAACGGTGCAGCTCAGCAGCCATGCGGTGCAAAGGAGAGTGAGCTTGGTGGTGTAAGATTTCATGGGGTTATCCTTCTATTCAAACTGAGTAATCGGGACTATGTTCTAAACGCTATGGTCTGCGTTTTATTAGTGCCAGCCCTAAGCCCAATCCAACGACCAGTAGTACTATAGGGCCGAGCCAGAGTGCCAGTGTGGCGGGCTTAAATTCGGGCTGATAACGGATTTTCTCGCCGTAGCGCTGCACCATAAAATCGAGGATCTCGTCCCGCTTATAGCCTTGTTCCAACAGTGAAAAGATTTGCCCTTTAAGCTCATGGGCAATCGGTGCCTGAGACTCAAATAAGGTTTGATTGGTCGCCATAGGGCAGCGCAGCACTTTGCTGATCTCTATGGCTTGCTGTTGATAGGAGGCGCCAAGGTTGGGAGCCTCCTGCGCCGTTGCTAGAAAAGTTGCGCCTCCAAAGCAGAGACTCAGTGATAGCAACCAAAACAATAGGCTCAAATAAGGCGAGCGAAACAGTGGGTTCATAACGACATTGTCTCCCTTGGTGAGTTGGTTACATTCAATGCCTTTGTTTGTGCGACTCTATGAGGTTGTTTGATTGGCCATGCGGCAATAGCGCCCGCAAGCATCATCAATAAGGCGCCCAGCCAGATCCATGTGGCTAAGGGTTTATAACTAATGCGGATCAGGTATTCGGTGTCGCTCAGTTGTAGCCCCATTGAGACATAGAGATCCCGCCAAAAACCGTGGTCTATGCCCGCATGGGATACTTCCATACCATTACTATTAAAGGTTTGCCGTTGCGGATGGAGGTAACCCAGTACAAGATCATCCTGCTTGGCATCGCGGATGCTGATATTGGCCTGAATCGCTGTAAAGCTTGGGGTTTCTACTGGTTCTGTGCTTTCGTACACCAGCACATAATTGGCAAGCGGTTTACCTTGGCTTGGTCCCATACGCAGCAGGGCTTCCTGCTCAAAAAACGACACTGAGGTTGCGCCGATAATGGTGACCGCCACACCCAAATGACCGACTAGCATGGCCAATCTGGCGCGCTTTGATTTTGTCGATATAGCGGGCTTAGGTGTGGTCAATGCTTTAGATTTCACCCTTACACTCATCCCAAGACTGCAGAGCAAAAATAGTGCACTAGCGCAGCCAAAGAATAGGAAGAGTGCACCATCGGCTTGGGTTCGAACCGTCATCAGCGTTGCGATAATCACAATGGCGACAGAGGGCAAGGCTAATACCTTGAGTGGCTTGCGAGTTGACGCCTTCCAAGCGATTAACGGCGCTATGCCCATTAAGATCACTGCGATAAAGGTCAATGGAACAAACATGGTATTGAAATAGGGGGCGCCGACCGACAACGTGCCTAAGCCTAGCAGCTCGTAGATCAGGGGATAAAAGGTGCCCAGCAGAACGGAAAAGGCTGCAACCACTAATACAATGGCTCCAAGGAGTAACAGTGTCTCTTTGCTCAATAGGTTATGGCTGACTTCCCGTTTCAACGCTGGCGCTTTGATTGCAAAGATTAATAGTGCAGCACCGACAAAAAGCACCAATAAACAGAGGATTGACATGCCTCTGGTGGGATCTGCCGCGAAGGCATGTACCGATTGCACTATGCCGGAGCGCACCAAAAAGCTGCCTAATAAGCTCAGCGAAAATGCCAAGATGCACAAAAATAGCGTGGTCAGAGCAAAGCCTTGGGTCTTTCTTGTCAGCACTAGGGAGTGCACTAGCGCGGTGGCAACCAACCAAGGAATAAAAGAAGCATTTTCAACGGGATCCCAAAACCACCAACCGCCCCAGCCCAGCTCGTTATAGGCCCACCAGGAGCCAAAGGCATTGCCGCCGGTGAGGAATATCCACGCCAATAATACCCAAGGCCGCAAGTATTCGAGGTGGCGAGCAGCTAACTTCCCTCCAATGAGTGATGCAAGCGCCGCAGCAAAGCAAACTGTGAGTCCGACATAGCCTAAAAACAGCATAGGCGGGTGCAGTATTAAGCCAATGTCTTGCAATATCGGATTGAGGTCGCGCCCCTCAATGGGGATGTTGGGCAGCAAACGGGCAAAAGGATTGGAGGTAAAGAGTAAAAACAGATTAAAGCCAAGGATAACGAGAGCGAGAATCGCCAGCAGTCGCGCAAAATAGGCTTTATCTGTCCGCATATCGGCATTACCTAAGCCAGCGAATTTGCCCGCTTGGCGCCAATTGATAATGGCCCCCCATAACGCGATGGCTAACACCCAAAACAGCATCGAGCCTTCATGGCTGCCCCACACAGCGGCAATTTTATAGCCGAGGGCAAGCTGGCTATTGGAATGGTTCGCCACATAGGCAACCGAAAAGTCATCGACCACAAAACAATAAATTAAGCTAAGCAGTGCACTTAGTAGGGTAAAAAAAAGCGCATTAAAAAAACTGCTTCCCCAATTAATCAAATAAAGATGGTGCTTACTTATTCCTACTAAGTGAAATAAAGCTGAAAAGAGTGCCAATACAGTACTCATGATCAGCAATATGTGCCCGATTTCTGGAATCATATTTATCATTAATATTTCCTGTATAGCATTATTTGTCGCATCTCATAAACACTGAAATTAATGATGGTTTAAAATTTTTTAGCGGTTAATCGCTACTCACTTATTTATTGTTGCCTTGGTAAGTTGGACATTGAGTCTTTAACCAATCAACGATTTGCTCGCAGGGTAACTGAGTATTTTCAAAAGGAATGTGATCTGCCTCGGTATTAAAATGGTCATTCATGTCTTTGGTGGTTTTTGAAAAATCAAACCGATTTTTAGGTTTTTTTAGAACTAAAAAAACGGATTTAAAATCTAAAAAATCACTAAAATAGAATAGTTATATTGTTGATTTTATTTATATTTAATGTTTTTAGCTCTATTGATTTCTGAAGCGAAAATTAATGTGCTCTAGCGCAGATTTTTTGCTTTTTCTCTCATTCATCATGCAGTCACTGGTCAATTGTTTATGTCGTTCAGTGAACAGTTAGGTTCAGTGGAAAATATAAAACTAATGATAAATTAGGAGTGAATGATGAAGCGATGGAAATCCAAAGTAGCATTAAGCGTGCTATTTTGTTTAGGTTCTGCCGTAAGCGTTACCACAGTCGCCTCCGATGCTAAGTCGGAGGGTAAAGTGGTGCCTGGCGTGGGTAATAAACAGCAATCCCACTATACTCAAGATATTTTGGCTAACCCCAATTTAAATGAAAATCTAATGGAAAAATCCCGCGGTGTGAAAACATTGCAGGATTATATTGTTCAAGAGCAAGAATTGTTTGATTTTCTATTTGAAAATCACCCAGTTTTTAAATATAACGCAGAAGGTCGATTAAAGGGCACTTATAAAGTCAGTGACCGTGGTGAAGAATATTTACACGGTGGTGACAGTGTTGCTTACAGCAAACACAGTAAAGAAGTGAACCCTACAGATGGCACCGCGGTGCGTTACAGTTCCTACAACGATGGTCAACGTCCAAAGGCGTTGCAATATCGTTTAGGGGCGAAATCGATTTTAGATTTCCCTAACAAGTTTGTTGGCCCAGAAAAATGCGGTGAGTGTCATGGCCCTCAATACGAGAAGTGGAGACGTTCACGCCACTCTAAGACGATTCGTTTCCCTGGCGAGCATCCTGAGGTCGATAACGACCTGAAGAAAACCATGTATAGCACTAAGGATACCTCGATTTTGCCATCGGGTATTACGCCAGATGCTATCTACGCCACTGTCGGTACACCACGTACCAAGTATGGCTTTATCGACGCTTACTTAGTGCGCGGTACTTACCACGTTAAAGATGGTCTGTTGAAGGACGGCACTGGGACTATGGTCGCCGGTGGTAACCAATTCTCCCGCGGTTGGGCTGAGTGGTTAACCCCTGAAATGGCGGCAAAAATCAATAAAGCCATCCCAAGCTTCCCTGTCAAAATGGAAGACTTTGGAACCAGCGGTTCACACCAATGGGGCATGAGTTCATACGGTGCTAAGTATGAGAAGGAATTCCTGTTCCAACCTGCTAGCTCCTACTGCGAAATGTGCCACACCTTTAAGTTTGACTTCCAAACGAAGGATGAATTCTTCGCGGCCTTAGGAAACCCGAAAGAGCTGCAAAAGCACACTATTGCCAAAGGGATTACCTGTGAAGAGTGCCATGGCGCCGGTGGTCACTTAGACGGCGGTATCGGTGGTGGCATGCCATCTAACTGTGAACGTTGTCACCAACGCTTCAACTTTGTTGAAGAGTTGGCTGAAACGCCACAGGGTCAAGAAAAGCTGGAATATGCCTTCAACGTGAAGATGAAATCTTCTTGCCCATCCTGTGGTACTGAAGGTTCGCAAATGTTTGCCTCTGCACACTATGACAAAGGTATGCGTTGTTCAACCTGTCACGATCCACACGAAGTGACTGATGGTGATTGGAAATCTGGTACTACTAAGCCAAAAATCATCAAACAGTGTACTGACTGTCACACGGCTCAAGCCGAGATCGCCAAGAACACCAACACCCACAGCAACCAAACTTGCCAAAGCTGTCATATGCCAAACATGGGAAGCTGTGAAAACTTCACTGCCATCCAATTCCCAGATATGGCGGGCTTCGACAACGTGCGTAAGTCACACATGTGGAAGATTGATGTCGACCCACTGCGTAAGACCCTTAACCCACCAGAAGGCAAGTCTCGCGATGCGACCACTAAGGGCTGGACTGTGGCGAAAGACGAGAACGGCTACAACTACCTCGACCTGATGTGGACCTGTGCCCGTACGTCGGCCTCTGACCACGACGTAACTGAAAACAAAGGTTGTCATAGCCAGTTCCAATCCGAGCTAGAAGTTGGTCTGCACTTCGAAGATCAGATGGAAATCTACGGCGAAGTTCAAAAGTGGCAAAAACCCGTTAAGGATACT
This sequence comes from Shewanella decolorationis, assembly GCF_004354305.1. Lineage (NCBI taxonomy): Bacteria > Pseudomonadati > Pseudomonadota > Gammaproteobacteria > Alteromonadales > Shewanellaceae > Shewanella > Shewanella decolorationis. The sequence continues at coordinate 1,910,694 of NZ_CP037898.1, forward strand.
TTTGCTCAAGTAGAACAAGCCCTTGCCCGTATCGACAAGCTGTTAGAAGTCACCAAGCTGTCGGTAGAAGACAAGACTCAAGTGTTGATGTTGACCGACAAAGCCCAAGATGTTGTCCGCCTGATCAAGGCTGACGGTTCATGGGGTGTCCATGGTCCACGTTACTCACTGAAACGTCTCGACGCTGCCTTGACCTATGTCACTCAAGCCCAAGCCATTATTGATGCTAACGGTTTGAGCGCACAGAAAATGTAGTTCGACTCGAGTCTAACTTGTCCCCGGCACGCGAGTGTCGGGGGCTATACGAGGCCAAATGATGAATAAAGCGATTCGACACAGCCTGTTAGGCGGCTTACTGGTACTGAGCCTAGGTGGCATGAGTTTACCCGTCGCGGCTGGTGGTGGCTCTGATATCTCCGAGGCGCCCTATAACGAAATTCAGTTGAATCCGATTTCCATGCGGGAAGCCGAAACCTTAGTCGGTCAGCCAGGGGTTTATTTTTTCGATGTAAACACGCTGGAAATCTGGGCGGAAGGTTTTATCCCCGGAGCGGTTTTTTTCAATGTGCAAAATTGGCGAGAGCTTCTGCCAAAGAATAAAGACGCTGTGATGGTGTTCTATTGCGCTAACCGTCTTTGCACCGCCAGCAACATGGCCGCACGGGAAACCATGAAGCTAGGTTACACAGGTGTGCGACATATGGCCGATGGCATCTTCGGTTGGCGCATGTCGGGTAGAGCAACAGAAAAACCATAGTAATCAAATAAATATTATTAATCGGTTATGGGTTATCCCATACGTTTTCGGCTAAAGCACTAAAGCCCAAGGGCTAAATTGTAGAGAACATAAAATGAAAATATCTATGCCAACTTCTTTTATCCCAAAAACCCTCACAGTGGCGACCTGCGCAGCTTTGTTTGTCTCTATGACGAGCTTTGCTGCCCCAAGCCTTAAAACCGATGCAGATAAAGCCTCTTACAGCATTGGCGCCTCAGTGGGTAATTACATTTCTGGCCAGGTTTATAACCAAGTGGAACTGGGCGCAGAGGTGAATGTGGACTTAGTGGTGCAGGGCTTTGTCGATGCCTTGAAAAAACAGCAGCAATTAACCGATGAAGAAGTGCTGACCTATCTAAATCAACGCGCCGAAGAGCTAAATCAAGTGAGAAAGGCTAACGCCGAGAAGCTCGCCGCAGAAAACACTAAGGCAGGTGAAGCCTATCTTGCTGAAAATAAGAAGAAATCAGGCGTAACCGTTACCGAGTCAGGCCTGCAATATGAAGTGTTAACCCAAGGCACCGGCAATAAACCCAACCCTGAAGATGTGGTCACTGTCGAGTATGTCGGCAAGCTTATCGATGGTACTGAGTTTGAAAACACCATTGGCCGTAAAGAACCCACCCGTTTTGCCCTGATGAGCGTGATCCCGGGTTGGGAAGAGGGCTTAAAACTCATGCCTATGGGCTCGAAATACCGTTTTGTTATTCCAGCAAACTTAGCCTATGGCAATGAATTTGTAGGTGAAATTCCACCGCAATCAACTTTGATCTTTGAAATTGAGTTGAAAAATATCGAAAAGCCCAGTGAGAAAAAAGAAGCCCGCATGATGGGCATGATGCCAGCCCACTAAGGGCTAAACATTGGCTTAGGTTCAGTGAGTGATGAACTTGGATAGGCGAGCGTTGAGGTAAAGCATGGCAAGTTTAGGATTCAGCATAGCACTGCTGTTAAGCGGATTTGTGGCTTGGATTTTCTGGCAACACGCGCGTTTAAACCTGCTGCAATCGGTGGAGAGGCTCCCTCAAGTCTCCTACCTTGTGCCCGCATTGAGCAGTGGTTTGCTGCTATTGCTCACGCTCGCTATCTATAGCCAAACGGGGCGTTATCAGGATTGGGATACAGGCAAACTCAATGAAAACATTGACTATTTAGTGGCTGCCGACATCACCAAAGCTCTGCGCCTCGTGGATGAACAACCGCAAAACCCGTTGGCATTACAGGCGCTTGCCGAGGCTTACAGCGCCGGTGGCTTATATGCCGATGCGGTGCAAACCCTAGACAAACTGCTTGTGTTGGTGGGGGAGGATGCAGAGGTGCTCGGCGCTAAGGCCAATGCCCTCTATTACCGCGATGGTCGGCAAATGACCGCAGAGACCCAAGCACTGATTGCACAGACGCTTGCGCTTGCGCCCTTTGAGCCGCAGACGCGGATGCTACAGGCCAACGACGCCTATCTCCATGGGCGCTACCAAGAGGCGATAGACCATTGGCAAGCATTACTGGCGCAGCCAAGGGCAGAGATTAATCGTGAGGCCCTGTTAAACGCCATCGGCAAGGCTGAAAGCAAATTGAATGAAAGTGGATATTAATCAAGTCGCTAGCCATTTTCAGGCATGTTGGAACGATAACGATATAAATAAAAACGTCGGTATAAAACCGATAGATGGAGGATGTTGTGAGTGAAAATATAGAGAGACGGAGGTTCCTTAAAAGCGCTGGCATGTGCTCTTTGATGTTAACGCCTTTAGCCGGGTGTTCGGTCAAAGAAGAGTCCGACGGCGCCCATAAGCCCCATTACGTCATGGTCTTTGACCAAAACAAGTGTGTCGGCTGTGGCGACTGTAAAACCGCCTGTAATAAAGCCAACCATTTACCTGAAGGCAAGTCACGGGTATTGCTCGAGCAGCAGAGTGGCCGTGTCGAGGGTCAGCCTTGTCCACATTGCGGCAAGATGAGCTGTGACTGTGAACGTAAGTTTGTGCGGGTTTCCTGCCAGCAATGCAAGAACGCCCCCTGTGTCACAGTTTGTCCGACTGGCGCGGCGCACCGGGACGCGAAAACGGGCATTGTGACTATGGATGCGAGCAAATGCGCCGGCTGTAAATACTGTATTGGGGCTTGTCCTTACAACGCCCGCTACATCAACAGCGATACGGATGTGGCCGATAACTGCGATTTCTGTTTGAACAGCAAGTTAGCTAAGGGCGAATTACCCGCCTGTGTGCAGAGCTGTAAATACGATGCGCTGATCTTCGGTGATGCCAACGATCCTCAATCCTACGTAAGCAAACTCTTAGCGGTAAAAGACTCAGTGCGCATTAAGCCACAGTTTGGCACTGAGCCGAGCTTACGTTACATACCAATCGTCAAACTGGGAGTGTAAATATGGATACCAGTATGGAATTTACCCTAGGCCTCTCCCAAGGCGTCGCTTGGCCTTGGCCAATTGCGGTGTACTTGTTCTTCGCGGGCATCTCCGGCGGTGCGTTAACCATTGCGCTGGCACTGCGGTTCTACTTAGGTCAGGTTGAAAATACCGCCTTCTTAAAGGCGGCGACCCTGCTGTCCTTTGTCACCATTAGCTTAGGGATGTTGTGTCTGGTGCTCGACCTGACTAACCCCTTATTCTTCTGGCGAATTTTGGTGTTCTACAACTTAAATTCTGTGATGTCGATTGGTGTGATTGCCCTGTCGGTGTATATCCCGTTAGTGGCTGTGGTCGCGCTACTCGCCCTCGAAAAAGAGCTGATGGCCATCCCCCAATTGCAGTTCCTCGGCCCCATCATCACTAAGTTGAAGGGCTTTAGACGCCCGATGGAAGCACTGGTGTTATTACTGGCGTTATCCGTTTGCGCTTACACCGGCTTCTTAATCTCCGCCCTGATCCGCTTCCCGCTGATCAACACCTCGGTATTGCCTGCGCTGTTTATTGCCTCAGGGCTTTCAGCGGGCGGCGCTTCGGCCAAAATGCTGGCGGTATGGTTGTTTAAAGAACCTTTGCACAGCGGTGAGATGAAGATTCTGCACGGCGCCGAGTGGCCGATTATGTTCGCCGAAGCCCTGTTTATTTTCATGATCGCCACCGCGCTATTAACCGGCAATGCCGGAGGCCAGTTTGCCTTTGCCGCCTTCCAGGAAGGGATCTGGGCAAGCGTATTCTGGATTGGTGTGGTCGGTATCGGTTTTGGTGCGCCGCTGCTCCTTAACTTCGCCACGGGTAAGCATTTTAGCCATTCGGCCAAAGCGTTTTATATGTCGGGTATGTGCGCGGTAGTAGGCATGATGTGCTTGCGACTCTTCATTCTGTTGGCGGGTCAAAACTACGCAATTTAACCCAAAGCTAAGGCCCAAGGCCTGAAGCGATGAACCATTTTTGTATCAACCCTCGTCACAAGAGGTCTGTCCCTGCAAGGTGCCTTGGCGAGGTGTTGATATTTTTTAGAAGGAATAACAGGATGAAAAAGTACCTAAGTTTGCTACTACTCGCTCCTTTGTTATTGGGTTGCAACAAGAGTGAAGCCACGGATCATCAACATAAAGCCGAGATGATCCATGAGCATGACCGTTGCCACCTTTGCGGCATGGTGATCACTAAATACCCAGGGCCTAAGGGACAAGTGCATTTGAAGGCCGAGAAGATGGTGCCTAAGTTTTGCTCCAGTCGCGATATGTTTAACTTTGCCCTACAGCCTGAAAACAAAAGACAAATTGATTACATGATGGTGCATGACGCCGCATCGACCGACTGGGATCAACCAGACGATGGCGCCTTTATCGATGCCGCCAGCGCGTTTTATGTCTACGGCACCAGTAAAAAAGCCGTGATGGGGCCAGCAGTTGCACCTTTTAGCACGAAAGCCGCCGCCGAGGCCTTTGCTCAGGAATACGGTGGCCGCGTGCTCCGCTTTGAAGATATCACCCTCGAATTACTGGCTGGCGATAAGTAGGCGATTGGTATGTGGCGCTGCTTGCTCCTCGGTTGGCTCTGTAGTTTATCCCTTGTTGGGTTAGCGCAGGAGTTTAGGGTCACAGACACTGCGGCTTTGACCCAAGCCCTCACGCGGGCGCAGGATGGCGACACTATTGTGCTCGCCACTGCCGTTTACGAAGGCAATTTTACTGTCAGCCACGCGATTCATCTTAAGGGCGAAGCGGGGGCGACTCTCGATGCACTGCGCCAAGGTAGCGCTTTAACCATTGCGGCGCCCAAGGTCATTGTTGAAGGGCTGAATATCCGTCACTGGGGGCGGGATCTTTATTACCACAATGCCGGTATTTTGCTGCAACCGGGTGCTGACGAGGTGCTCATCAAGGGCAATCGGCTGATGGGGGATGGCTTTGGTATCTATGGCGAGCAGCTTAGTGCGCCCCGCATTAAGGAAAACAGCATTAGCGGTAATGGCGCCATTTATGTGTTGGATAGGGGGGACGGTGTATTCCTCAAGCATGTAAGTGCGCCCCAAGTGCAAGCTAATCATTTTATTTTTGTCCGCGATGGTGTGTATCTCGAGTCGGTGACAGATAGCCAAATCCACCATAATCAATTCGCTAAGCTGCAATACGGCATTCATTACATGTACACCAGAGGCGATGAAGCCTCAAACAATCAAGCGATTAGCGTCGATGGCGGTTATGCCTTGATGAACTCACAGCACATCTTTTTACACCACAACAAGGTCAGTCAAGCGCGGGACTTTGGCATTCTGCTCAATATCACTAATGATGCCCATATTCAGGCAAATATCGCGACAGAGGTGGTCAATCCCCAAGGTTCGCTGGAGCTTGGCAACGAGGGCAAGGGTATTTTTATCTATGCTGCGCAGAATAATCGCATCGAGGCGAATGAGTTTAGCCATAGCGATACTGGGATTAGCATGGCCATGGGCGGCGAAGCAAATCGCCTTTGGCACAATCGTATTTTAGCCAACCAGACCCAAGTGAAATACGTCGGCGAGGCGCAACTCGAGTGGAGTTATCAGGGGCAGGGCAATTACTGGTCCGAATATCAGGGCTGGGACACTAATGGCGATGGTGTCGGGGATATCGCCCATCGGCCCAACGACAGTTTGGACAAACTCTTTTGGCTCTATCCCGAGGCGAAACTGCTGATGGAAAGCCCTGTGGTTTTGCTGCTGCGTTGGGTGGAGCGGCAGTTTCAGCCAACGGGCGTAAGCGGTGTGAGTGACAGCTTTCCCTTAATGGGATGGAAAACCGAGGGAGATGGGCAATGAGCCATTTTAGCAATGATGCAAGGCATAAACAGGCGCTTACCTTGATGAAAAGCGAGGCTTCATCACAAGGGCAAGTGGCGGTTAAGGCCATTGGGCTTTGTAAGCGTTATGCAAAGTTTGAGGCACTCACGGATCTTAATTTTGAACTTCATACAGGCCAAACCTTAGCACTACTTGGCCACAATGGTGCGGGTAAATCGACCTTGATTAAAATGATCTTGGGGCTTATCTCCCCAAGCCATGGCGAGCTATTTGTGCAGGGGCAATCGCTGCATACCAAGCGACCCAACGCTAATCTGTCATTAGGCTATTTACCTGAAAACATGAGCTTTTATGACAATATGACGGCGCAGGAGATCTTAAGCTATTTTGCCAAACTTAAGGGTGTCGCCCCCAAGCGAGTATCCATTTTGCTGGAAGAATTTGGTCTAATGGCGGCCAAGGATAAACGCCTCTGCACCTTTTCCAAGGGCATGCGCCAACGTTTGGGATTAGCTCAGGCGGTATTGGCAGATCCCAAGGTGCTGCTATTGGATGAACCGACTGTGGGGTTAGACCCGCTCGCATCGGCATTTTTATATCAGAAAATGGCGCAATTGAAGGCGCAGGGCTGCGCGATTATTATCAGTACCCACGAGTTAGGATTAGTGCAAGATCAAATGGATAGCGCGCTGATCTTAGGCCAAGGTCGGCTTCTCGCCTCGGGCGATTTAACCCGCCTTAGAATAGCCAGTGCGCTGCCAAGCCAGCTTGAATTACATCGTGTTTTACCGCTTCAATATCAGCAGCTTATCAGTCTGCCGCTATTTGCCTCACTGCAGAACCACTCAAGTGCTAATAGGGTGTGCTTCAGTGTGCCCGATGCGCTTAAGGCTAAGGTTATCGAACAATTGCATCTTCTTAAAATCCATGAGTTTTCCATTGCGCCAGCGAGCTTGCAGGATATTTTCCATCATTTTATGGCAGGGCTGAATAGCCCTAATGCGTCAACTGTGTGCTCGGGTGCAGGAGAAGAGCAAGATCAAAGGGAGTTAGTGGCATGAGTCAGATAAGCATCGAGCAAGGCTGTGCCCAATATTGTCCTCCACGGGCGCTGACACTGATTCAAGCCATTGCCGTGAAAGAGTTTAAGGACAATTTACGTAACCGTTGGTTGGGCTTGATGGCAGGGATCTTGTTGATTCTATCCCTGTGCGTGAGTTTTATGGGCAGCGCCGTGTCGGGCACTGTGGTATTGCTCGAGAGTGCACAAATCTTCTCTGGCTTAGTTACGCTCGCGGTATTTATCTTGCCCTTGGGGGCGATTTTACTTAGCTACGACAGTTTTGTCGGCGAGCGCGAGTCGGGCACTCTGTTGTTGTTACTCACTTATCCCTTGGCTCGTTGGCACTTGGTGTGCGGCAAATTACTCGGCCATGCCTATGTGATGATTACTGCCTGTGTAATGGGATTTGGTACGACGGCATTGTTACTACTGGCCTTTGTTGAAGAACACGCCAGACACGCCTTAATCATCGGATTTATCCACTTGATTTTCAGCGGGATTTTGCTGTCGCTGGTGTTTGTGCTTTTGGGCTATTGCGTGAGTTTGAGTGTGCGTGAAAAGGCCAAAGCCCTAGGCGTATTACTGCTACTGTGGTTTGTGCTGGTCTTGGTTTATGACTTAGTGCTGCTCACGGCGCTGGTGAGTTTGGCGGAAGTGTTCAATCGCCAGCTATTTAACCTATTGATTTTAATCAATCCTACCGATCTTTTCCGTGCCTTAAATTTGCTTGCTAATCCCGCCGATAGCCTATCGGCGAAGAGTAGTCTCGCCCTGATTGCTCAAACGGGAATGGGGCCTGTGCTGATGTACGCCATGCTGGCAACATGGATAGGGCTTTTAGGGTTGCTGGCTAGCTGGATTTTTTCACGGCAAGAGGTTTAGTTTTTGCTGCATTAGTTTAGATTTACGCTTTAAAAACAATAAGTAAACTGAGTGTAGAGTCACAGTATTTTATGTTGTTAAAAGGTAAAATAAGCCATCTTGATTTGGTAGCCAGGAATCACGGTTGCTCTCGGGTGAAACTGAGTTTCACTGTGTTTGCCCGTTGTTAGCGCAATCATAGTCTATTGTTTTGGCTTAGTTTTGGGCGCTTAACATGCATAAAATCACTTCATATCTAATGTTAGATGAGCAGGCCAAAGAGCTTGTTGACCTTGTTCATGGAACCCATATCGGCCTGACTTTTTCAGAAACCGCCGTACTCGTATTGCTGTTATCTTCCCCGAATGCGATTTTTACCAAGGAAGAATTGCTGCAAGTTGGCTGGCCTGAACGCGTGGTCGCACCCACCTCGTTAACTCAGTGCGTCAGCACCTTACGCAAAAAATTAGAACCCTATACCGAAGTGCAGCTCAAAACGGTGGCGCGCCGGGGTTATCAGTTGCATGTGTCCGAACAGTCCCATGTGAAAATGTTGGCGATTAACGATGCCGATGCGATCCGCGATGCGATTGTCGGCGTCTCTGCTTGGACTAAGGTGGCTGGGATAATCATATTGGGGCTGATCCTGACTTTGCTCTGGTACTTGAGCGATCACCATGCCGTGGTGAAACATGTCGCTAAATGGAATGCCGATAAATATATCAGCCTCAATATTGGCGGCACTTTGGGGACGGCGCAGGTGCTGTATATCGACGATGAGGAACATTTACATCCCTCATGGTGGCAAAAACATTTAGCACCAGAAGGTAACCATATCAGTGGCTTACCTTATTTCAGTGCCTTTGCTTCAACAGATGGCAAAAACTACTCTATTTCAACTTGCCCGTCGCTCGATGCCAAGGATTGTACTGGCAAGGGCATAATCAACATCACTGCTATCGATGCTAAACCCGCAGGGCTCAGCATGGCGGAATTTATTCCGCTCAGTAAAAAGATGGAGGAGCGCATTCGCTACAATCGGGTAGTGTTACCCGTTGATGATAAAGGCGTGGGTGAGCTGCTAGAGCACAACTACCACGCGGATATTTACTTCCCTGTAGCGGGTGAGTTGCTGGTTCGCACGGATCTGAGCATGTCACTGGTGTACGAGGGGCAAAATCGGGGTAAGTTTTACTCTACCTCCTGCATTACCGACCAGGACTGTTTAACCACACCAATTAAGTACACAATCCGAGGCGAATTTGAGCAGTATCAAACGCAAATTGATGATCTGAATGTGGATGTATTTCATGTCAAAGTGTCGCAAAAGGAACTGACTAAACCCGATGAGGTGAGCCATTCGGCCATGCAGTTTTACCGTGCGATTCGCAAACACGATATTCGCGATGAAGATCTGTTCTATTATCGGGTTTATCAAAATAAGGACACTGCCGTTTGGATCGTCCCGCAAATGGGACAGTTGCTGGCGTGGACTCAGTACACCCAAGTTAAGCTTTAATCACAAAACCATCTAAACAGCCGATAACCATCGGCTGTTTTGCTTTTTGCTAGAAGCATCCGCTTGCCAAGAGATAGAGTGTATTAAAGACTTTGCATTAACTTTCTATCATAAAGTGTGAGTTTCTTTTACATCCCACCATATCGCCAGTTACACTGCCTCGCCATGCTGGAAAGCATTTAAATAGCCAAAATACCAAAAATACAAGAATAACAACGGAAGGAGTCTCATATGTCGGACCGCCTGATCCCCGCCATATTACTGTCGACGACAGTACTGACAGGGTTAACTGCCTGTGGTGATAACACCAAGGAAACCGCCGCTGCCGCCAGCGATAATGCTGCAAAAGTACAAACCAGCGCAGCGCCTGCTGCCAGCCAACCCGCCATGACGATTGGCATTAACCTCGCGGCCATGTCGCCCAAGGTGAAACCCGGTGATGACTTTTATACCTACGCCAATGGCGAGTGGATGAAAACCACAGAGATCCCCGCCGATCGTTCAAGCACAGGCGCTTTTTTAGTGGCTTTCCAAGAGACGGAAAAGCATAAAACCAGCCTGATAGCCGACTTAGTTAAGGCCGAACACGCCGCTGGCAGCGATGATGCGCGCATTGCCAATTTCTACAAGGCTTACACTAACACCGCGGCAATCGATGCGGCGGGCATGAAGCCAATGGAAGCCGATTTGGCTGGCTATCAAGCCATTGCGGATAAACACGCCCTGTCGGCGGCGCTCGGTGCTAACCTGCGTGCCGATGTGGACCCTCTCAATGCCACCGACTTTTTCACCGAAAACCTCTTCGGTATTTTCGTGACTCAAGGTCTGGCGACGCCGGGTGAAGTGCTGCCTTATATTCTGCAAGGCGGTTTAGGGTTGCCCGAGCGCGAATATTATCTGTCGGACGACCCTAAAATGGTCGAGATCCGCACCGCTTACCGTGCCTATATCGAGACCCTGCTGACCGATGCGGGCATCAGTGATGCTGCGGCCCGTGCCGATCGCATTTTTGCCCTCGAACATAAAATTGCTAGCGTTCACGCCAGCCGTGAAGACAGTGAAGATTTCACTAAGGCATCGGGTGTGTGGAGACGCGCCGACTTCGACGCTAAAGCCCCGGGTATCGACTGGACTGCCTTTTTAGAGGCCGCCCAGCTTGGCAAGCAAGACAGATTTGCCGCCTATCACGCCAGTGCTATTACCAACCTCTCGGCGCTGGTGGCCTCTGAGCCGCTTGATGCGTGGAAAGACTGGTTGGTGTTCCACCATATCAACAGCCACGCCGATGTATTGCCATCGGCTATCGATAACGCCTCTTTTGCCTTTAACGGCACTAAGCTGTCAGGCACCCCTGAGCAGCGCAGCCGTGATAAACGCGCATTGAGTGCCTTGGATGAATACCTAGGTGATGCCGTGGGCCGCGCCTATGCCGAGCATTATTTCCCGGCATCGGCCAAGGCCGAAGTCAGCGCTATGGTCGACAATATCGTGACTGCCTTTGGTAAGCGTGTCGAAAAACTCGAGTGGATGGACCCTTCCACCAAGCAAGAAGCCCTAGCTAAGGTTGCGACCATCGCCGTGGGCGTGGGTTACCCCGATAAATGGCGCAATTACGATGCCTATGCGGTATCGCCAACCAATGCCTATGCCAATGCTATCAATGGTGAAAAGGTGGAATACGCCCATCAACTCGCCAAAATCGGTAAACCTATGGATAAGGGCGAGTGGTGGATGACGCCGCAAGTGGTTAACGCGGTTAACCTGCCGGTGCAGAACGCGCTTAACTTCCCTGCGGGGATTTTGCAGCCACCATTCTTCGATGCTAAGGCCGATGCCGCCTATAACTACGGTGCGATTGGCGCTGTGATTGGCCATGAGATCAGCCATAGCTTCGATAACAATGGTGCGGCGTTCGACTCGACTGGCGCTATGCGTAACTGGTGGACGCCAGCGGACTTTGCTCAGTTTGCTAAGCAGGGTGAGGCATTGGCGAAACAGTTTGATACCTATGCGCCATTCCCAGATCTGCATGTAAACGGCAAGCTGACCTTAGGTGAAAACATTGCCGACGTAGCGGGCTTAGCGGCCGCGCTCGATGCCTACCATGCCTCGCTTAACGGTAAGCCTGCGCCGGTTATCGATGGCTTTACTGGCGACCAACGCTTCTTTATCGGCTTCGCGCAAACCTGGGCGACTAAGATGCGTGACGAAGCCCTACGTGCCCGCGTGGCGACCGATGGCCATGCCCCTGGCATGTACCGTGCGCTGACCGTGCGTAACTTAGACGCTTGGTATACTGCGTTCGATGTGAAGCCCGGCGACAAGCTCTACTTAGCCCCTGAGGACCGCGTGAAGATCTGGTAAGTTTAAGGTGCTAAAAACAAAGGGAACCCTAGGGTTCCCTTTTTTGTTAGCGATTTTGCAGTCGATTGTAGTCCAGCCAACCGCTTTCAATTGGATGACTGTCGAAAAAGGCTTGGTTGAGTTTGTCACTAAAGGCCCAAAATCGCTGATCGGTACGGCGCACCGCCGCCAAATCCAATAACGCCTCGTAGTCTTTTTCGGTTTGCATGCCTTCGACCTTAGCTACGACTTTGGCTAAGTCCTGCTCCTTAATATGCCAGAAGGCTTCGGGATAACTGCCCAAAAGCCCGCGCACTAGCGTGACATCATCCTTAGCGGGCTCGCGATTGCTTTCCTCATTGAATAGGCTCGAAATATTCCGATGGGCACTGTTACGCACTAAGGTAAAGATTTCCGCTTTGCCCGTTTTTTCAGGCTCAATCATAATCATCGTCAGCTCGGGCAAAAGAGTCGCTTGCGTACCTTTGACTCTGCCTAGCGCCTGCAACAATGCCTTGCTATTGGGTTGTAACTGACTGAGTGCGATTTGATAGCGTTGGGGCTGAACCTTGCCGACCTTAGCGGCCAGTTTTTGGTAGAGTTCGGCCTTAAGATCGTCCGTGTAGTAGAGCACGCCAGTGGGTTGATTGAAGGTATTAATATCCCCCGCGATAAAGGCGGTCAGCTGGGTGCCCGCATCCTGATACCAATCCTTGAACTGCTTACGGCGCTCCTCTTGGGGCAACAAGGTCAAGAAGTTAGACTCGCCCTCCATGCGTAAAAAATCCATATACAGGCGGGTGAGCAGCTGGTGGCCATAGTTGCCATACACATCGAAACCTGCGACCAAGAGGTAGTGAATACGCTCTAGCAGGGCATAGTCGATCACCCAAGCCGTTTTGGGGGATTCTCCCACTAACCCTTTGACCACAGTGGCATTATCGAAATGCCTAAACACCGTCAGGCTGGCATTATCATTACTGCCTTCTCCGTCCCATAAACCATCGATAGTGAGGTGTCGGCCATTTTTAAACTTTTGATTTAAAAATTGATTTCTCGCTCTCATATAATCGCCCTGTTTGGCGGCGTATTTCACCCAGGTCACGGCAAGGGCGGTGCTTTCTTCCTCGGCGGGCATGCGTAGGTTCTCGATTTGGCCCCGATAGAAGTCGGTAAAGTCGCTATCGTCCATATATTCTGGGGTGACAAAGTAGACCCAAAATCTATCGTTGATCACATTGAGGGCGACCTGACCACGGCAAACTGGCCCCTTGATAAAGCCCATAATGGTGTCTTGGGCGCGGGTGAGCATAAAGCGATAACGCGAGCCTGCGGGCAGTTGAATAAAGGCCTCGAAGGGATTGGCCGCCACGCTTGGTTTATAGCTGGGTAGCGAGCTGACTTGGTATTTTGCGTCGATAAACCAGCGCTGCCAGTTTTGCAGCACAGTGTTATTTAAAGCGTAGGGAATATGGGTTTTATCGACGATCGTGGCGCGATAGGGCTGAAAGCGGTAATACACCCGCGACACTTGCGGATCGTCGAAGGGGCGGCGGCTAGCAATCAGATCAATCGGTTTGCCCGGCGGTGTGCGTGAGCGCACTAACTCAAAGTAAATCGCAGGGGCATTGGCCGCGGTTAACGACTCAAAATACAGGTGGAAGGCAAATAAGTGCTCGTAAATATAACGGGCGCTCAGTTGCGCCTTGAGGCTATCGGCGTTTAAAAACTGCTCCCAGCGAGCGATTTCGTCGTTGAACTCGGCGCTAAGTGCAGCTGGCGTTGGCAACACAGCGCCCTGTTCAAGCCATTGCATTAATACCTTATGTTCCTGCTGATTGAGCGCAGGCAAGCCGTAGGGCATACCGGCAAGCGGCTGGTATTGCTCGTATTTTTCCATTTCCTCAATGCTGGCGCACTGCTGAACCCGATCGAGGCTAAAGTCGAAACTCTTATCGAGCAGTTTAGTGTCCGGCAGGGGATGGGCCTGTTTTAGCGTTAGCATCCGCGCCAGCACTGAGGCCTGGGTATTGGCCTGTGGGGTTTGGGCGCGCTCATTAAGCACGGGATAAAAACCGCGTTCGCGCCATGCTTCTGGCGTGTGGGCGTCGACAAATAACCGATTCGGCGTTGCCGCCATCAAGCGGGTGCCCTGATAGACCTTTTCCTTATTGGCGCCCCGTTCAATGCCCTCACTAGAGGTCATTTTCAGCTGACAGGGTGCATCGTAACAGGCATGGCAAACCACACAGCGACCATTGATGATAGGTTCAACTGCTGAGTGGTAAGTCTTTGTTTGTGAAATGAGTTCACTAGGATTAAGCTGATTACCTGCGCGATTTTGCGGCGAGCTTTTACCGTAAAGATTATCGAAATCCACCTGGGCGACGCTGGCACAACCCGTGACCGCTAACACTAGGGCCAATAACCAACGTTTCCAGATTGCATTTATCGGATTCATTTACCACTCCTTTGCCCGACTGACGAGCTTTATCCATGCTTAATCTGCAACACTCTAGCAGAATAGTCTGAACAAGTTGAATTTACTGTTTATTTAGGGTGTTTATTCGGCCTGTTCACGGGGTAATATGAATAGCATTAGTGGATGCTATGCTTTATTAGGCACAAATCGACAAGGGAAGAAGATGACTACTGAACGCTATTTTTATGAGCCGAGCAAGGGACATGGACTATCGCACGACCCCTTAAATGCGATTGTCGCCCCCAGACCCATAGGCTGGATCTCCTCGCGCAGTGCCCAGGGGCAACGCAATCTCGCGCCCTATAGTTTTTTCAATTGTTTCAACTACAAACCACCTATCATCGGCTTTGCCAGCACAGGCTGGAAAGACAGTGTCGCCAATATCGTCGACACCGGCGAATTTGTCTGGAACCTCACCACTCGCAGCCTTGCCGAGAAAATGAATCAAACCTCGGCCATGCTGCCCCGCGGGGAGGACGAATTTGCCTTTGCTGGACTCACCCCCAAGGCGGGCACCATCGTTCAAGCCGAGTTGGTGGCCGAAAGCCCAGTGAACTTTGAATGTAAGCTTTCTCAATGCATTCAATTAACTGCCGCCAATGGTGACAAGATTGATACTTGGCTCGTCTTAGGTGAGGTCGTTGCCGTGCATATCGCCAAGCATTTACTCGATAGTGACGGCGTGTATCAAACCGCCCTCGCTGAACCCGTGCTGCGCGCCGGCGGCCCATCCGCCTACTATGGGATCTCCGAAGAGCAAAGGTTTGATTTACATAGACCACAAGTGTAGGTGGTGGTACTCAAACTTCGTTTGAGTTTTTTATTCAAAATCAAAGTCAAAGTCGTGGGGCTTCACCCCACACCCGACCAAAAGGGGAAAAGCGCCTGTTCCCCTTTTGGAAATCCCCCGGCGTCCCTAGCGAAGTTAGATGCATTAGTTACCTGTCTCATACTCCAATAAAAATCGCCTAACGGCTCAGATGGGACATCCCTGTCCCCCCGAGCCTGCGCCATCATCCATGATGTCGCCACGGCATTTTTATTTGCGTATTTCGACAACTTCGTAGGGGAAGGTGAACTTCTGCTATTTCTGGGTTAGCTGTGTATCTCAAAAGAGTTCTGCCTGTCCCATCTTTTGTTGCAAGACTGCAAACCATTAACGACCGATATCCCGTTGTGAAAGGTGAATTATCGATTAACGTAAATGAAGATTGAACAAAATAGGACATTAGCCTTGCTAAATCTCAGGTGACCATATATGTCCTATCTTTTACTAAAAGAGTTTTATCTCTCCCATTTTTCACTTGTTATGACTTAAGCCACTCAAATACGCCAGCAGCTATTAAGCTTGCAAAAATAGCTTGGCCGTTGGTCCAAAGAAAAATCGATCTCGAATCTTTAAAGAACTCTTTGTTTCTGTTTATGGTATCTGACTGTTCTTTATCATCACCTTTCGTAATATCAAAAATTACATCTTCACCGGAAATATCAGAGAGATTTTTGAATACTTCTTGAGCTCTTGAGCCACCAATGTTCATCAGAACGGATAAGATAAGTTTCGAAGATATAATCAATGTAACAAATGCTGGCAGTATGTACTTATTCTCTAACACCTCAGGTATTGTGAAAGCACAGTACGCCAATACAAAAACTGCGGCTGCAGAATATGAATAGTGGACAGTCCTAGCGACTTGAATTTTATGTTTTTTAAGTAGTTCATAACCTCCTGATAGGAGTTTTGGCTGCTTTTGCCCCGCATGCCAGTCCTCGACCACTCTCATAATATCTTTGCTAAGCTTGTCATTTACATGATCCGTCCTACAAAAAACAGGGCACATTAAGTTTTCAAGATTATCTAGCTGGTCTGAATCGCTTGACGCCATTAATTGAAGTAAATTTCCTGGCTTAATACCCTTAGCAATTCTTATAAAAACAGCGTGCTTCAAAGAGTTTCCTGAATCGTAGTCTTCATATAGAAAATTTATCTTGATTGTAATTTCTTTCGTTTTGTCTGGCTCATTCCAAGCATAGGATTCAAATTCAGCAAACGGTTTTTCGACAAAGTCTTTCTCGAAACCAACTCCTACGACGATAGTGCAATCTCTAACATGAGCTAGCTTCAATTGCTCGTTGATATCTTTTATTAAAATTACTATGTCGTCCTTTGATACCAGAATTGCTCCCTTGAAAGGCCTAGATCTTGTTGTTGTTTCACCATGTAGCATGTAAAAAATGTGTTTTAAACGGTCGGAGTTAACTTCAAGCGATAGCGAACCTCCTTCTGTAGATACTTCATTTCTAGTTATTAGCGTCTTGTTCATTCAAGATAAACTCCGTGATCAAACTATATGGTCATAACGTCTTAGTATTGATGTACCGCGCTGTGTGCAGGGCATAAATTTCTTGTTGACTGTCACATCCCTGCAAATTGGTATAAACGATGCTATAGGAATTCGCTTCTTTGTGATAGCGTTTTTTATACAGAATTAATGGGTAATGCATTGATATTAATTAAACTTATTTATTATTTTAAGTTCACTTTTGACTTGCTAAAAAAGATCGAACAGGCATAACTCTTTTTTGTTTTTAAATCAGAGTCAAGATCAAAGTCAAAGTCGTGGGGCTTCACCCCTGATTTTTAATCAAGAGTGACCAAAAGGGGAGCAACAGCAATTCCCTCTAGCTTCTTTGTTAACAAGAGCCTTACCAAACAACTTATCAAGACACCCATTGTTAAATCTCATTTATCAGTAATGATTGGACTGGCAGAATCTGTTTGAGTAACAAATTACGGATTTGCTACAGAAGTTCACCAACCCCTCGGAGTTGCCGCAGGGCGAATAGACAAATTGCGTGAGTCTTGCCATGGATGGCAAGCTAGCTTTCGCAGGTGCAGGGACGCATCCTTCGGAAGCGATAGCAAATTTGGCTATGAGCACAAGGGGTTTTCAACTCCGTTGGGGCGTCTTGGAGCATCCAAGGAGGATAGGACGAGCAGTCCTCCTTGGTCGGGTGTGGGTTGAAGACCCACGACTTTAATCTTTTCTTTGGATAAGCAGATTTACTGAGTGGGTGTATCCACAAAATGTGAAATACGGCATGACGTATAAAACAAAACCCCAGTTTTCACTGGGGTTTATTGTTTGAGCCTGGATTGGCAAAGGTTAGTCAGCCAAACTCACCAATTAACGCGTTATTTGATAAATGCGAAGGCATCGCCGTAGAGATGGGCTTCATCGACGCCCATTTCGCGGAAGATTTCGCGGGCGGCGCCGACCATATCGAAACGACCTGCGATATAGATGTCATAGCCGTTTAGGCTAATAAAATCTTGCTTGATTTGCGCGAGCAGGTTGGCAGTTTTACCCTGCCAGTTTGCTGGGGCTTCTTCCACCACGGGCACAAAGTGTAACCAAGGGTGGGCGTCGTGCCATTGGCGGGCGATGCTTTCGTAGTACATGGCATCTTGGGTTCGGCAACCCCAGTAGAGAGTGGTTTCGACCTGTTGGCCAAGGGCGATTTGTTGCTCGACAATACTCTTAATGTATGAGAAGCCTGTGCCACCGGCGATTAACAGGCGAGGGCGAATACTCTCATGGCGTAGATGAGCGTCGCCACCTGGCGCTTCGATATCGATATGCGTGCTATTACGCAATCTTTCAACCACTTGCATTGGATAGCTTTCGCTGACGGCCGCACCAATATGAAGCTCAATCACTTCGGCATTAGGGGCGGACGCGATAGAGAAGGGACGTTTATCTTTTTCACCCATCACAACACACAGGTATTGTCCCGCTTGAAACTCCAAGGGGGTATCGGGCTTTAACCACACCTGATACACGGCGTCGTTAAAGGGGGTTACTTTCTCTATCTTACAACGTATGGTTTTCATCAAACTTCCTTTGCACCTTTTTTATCTTGTTAGAGGTGTCGCATTAGGGCCATTCGCGGCCAATTCTTTTGGCTTAAGTGGGTACGTCGTGCTTAAGCTGAATTATAGGGTTGGGCTGTCGTCTATGCCTAACTCATCCCAGATTGAGTCGATCTTTTGCTTGACCTTAGGATCCATCACAATCGGTGTGCCCCATTCGCGGTTGGTTTCGCCTTCCCACTTATTAGTGGCATCGAGACCCATTTTGGAGCCGAGGCCCGCCACGGGAGAGGCAAAGTCGAGGTAATCGATAGGCGTGTTATCGATCATCACGGTATCGCGTTTAGGGTCCATACGTGTGGTTATGGCCCAAATCACATCGTTCCAGTCGCGGCAATTCACATCGTCGTCGACCACCACAATAAATTTGGTATACATAAACTGGCGCAGGAAGGACCAAGCGCCCATCATCACCCGTTTAGCATGGCCAGGATATTGTTTACGAATCGAGATCACCGCCATCCGGTAAGAACAACCTTCGGGTGGCAGGTAAAAATCAATAATTTCAGGATATTGCTTACGCAAGATTGGCACAAAAACTTCGTTGAGTGCCACACCTAACATGGCGGGTTCATCCGGTGGACGGCCTGTGTAGGTGCTGTGGTAAATCGGATCCTTACGGTGGGTAATATGGGTCACGGTAAAGACAGGGAATTTATCCGTCTCGTTGTAGTAACCCGTGTGGTCGCCGTAGGGGCCTTCTTCGGCCATTTCGTCGGGGTCGATATAGCCTTCGAGGATAATCTCGCTGCTGGCGGGTACTTCTAAATCACAGCTTAAGGCCTTGCAGACTTCGGTGCGCTCGCCGCGCAGTAATCCTGCGAAAGCGTATTCGCTCATGGCATCGGGCACTGGGGTGACTGCGCCTAAAATGGTCACAGGATCAGAGCCTAAGGCAACCACCACTGGGTAACGCTCGCCGGGGAATTGCTCTTTAAAATCGGCAAAATCAAGCGCGCCACCACGGTGGGACAGCCAGCGCATAATGAGTTTATTCTTGCCGAGCAACTGCTGACGGTAGATCCCAAGGTTTTGGCGACTCTTACGCGGCCCTTTAGTAATGGTTAAGCCCCAAGTGACCAGCGGCGCGACATCGCCCGGCCAGCAATGCTGAATTGGTAGCTGGGTTAAATCGACTTCATCACCAGTTTTAACCACTTGTTGGCAGGCGGGATTACGCACTGTCTTAGGCGGCATATTCAAGGCTTGCTTGAACATAGGAATTTTTGAAATCGCGTCTTTAAAGCCGCGTGGTGGCTCGGGTTCTTTTAAAAACGCCAGCAGCTCACCCACATCGCGCAGTGCTAACGGGTCGTCTTTGCCCAGCGCCATAGCGACACGTTTTGGGGTACCAAAGAGGTTGGCCAGCACTGGCATTGAATGATTGGTTGGATTTTCGAATAGGAGTGCAGGGCCTTTGGCGCGTAGAACGCGATCGGCGATCTCTGTCATTTCTAAATGAGGATCAACGGGGTAGCTAATGCGTTTGAGTTCGCCATTGGCTTCCAGATGATCGATAAAGCTGCGTAAATCCTTAAAACTCATGTGGAAATAGCCTCTGCAGTGGAAATCCGTGTGGCGCGCACTATAGCATTTTTCTGTTTTAGGGTTAACCTATTCAGTGATCTTCAAGCTTTGGAAGCGTAAAATGCTTGTCTTAGGTCGATGTTTATTTGACCCGTGCCCGGTATCTCGAGGTTTATATGACGCTATCTCCATGCCTTGTTAAAGATAAAAATCTTCAACTTCAATCAGTTTGCTTACCTAAGCCGGCTGAGCTTTGGCATAAAACAGGCTTTGCCTTGTCTTTACTGGGTGCCTTATTGATTTGCACCTTAGCCGTGCCTAATCTGGCGGCGGCGCGCGATCGCGGCGATGACCGCCATAGCGAGAGTCATGGTCGCCACGACAATCACTACAATAATCACCATAAACATGGTGATAGCCACCGCCACTATCGTCCCTATTACCGCCCTTATTATCCTTGGGGATTGGGTTTAGGGGTTGGTTTAGCGACGGGCTGGAACCTTGGCTATGGCTGGAATGATGGGATATGGAATGATGACTGGCGTTGGAATAGCTCGCGCTATTGGAACTCCCCCTATTCGGGCATAGGTTTGTCGATTCCTATGGCCTATGATGATACGCCAGTAGCGGTTTCGCCCCCAGTGAGAGTCACAACCAGTATGCAATATTCGCCGACTGAAGGTCGGATGGTGTCAAATATGCCAACCAATAGCGCAACTGTGATATCGGCGGCTTCAACGGCGAGCGCATCAACAGCTTCGGCGGAGCAAATGGCCAAAGTTCCCCGTGCGCGAGCGGCGCGCAGTGTGTCGAGTCTGCCGAGCAATGCCAGAATAGTGCAGCAGGATGGCCGTACCTTATATGAATGGCAAGGCACGCTTTATGCCTTCGATTGGAATAGCCAAACCTATCAAGAACAGTTAGTTAAGTAATCCATTTTTATCAACGCTTCTATAACTGGAGCCCCAAGTGGGCTCCTGTTTTTTTCTTAGCCAGTTGTCGTTTTACAGAATCGCGGAGAAATCGTTTGCAAGCAGTTCAACCCAACGCTCAACCCCCAGCTCAAAGCAGCGCGCTTTGGGTGTTGTTAGCCTTGGCATTAGGCACTTTTGCCCTTGGCACCACAGAATTTGCCGCCATGACCTTAGTGCCTTATATCGCCAGTGATTTAAGTGTCGATGTTGCCCATGTGAGTTATGCCATCAGCGCCTATGCCCTTGGGGTGGTGGTGGGATCGCCCATCATTATGGTGCTGGGAGTGAGGATTAAGCGGCGCACACTGTTAATCGCCTTGGCCGCCATGATGGCGGTTGCCAATGGTTTAAGTGCCTTGGCGCCCAGCTTGAATTGGTTAGTCTTTTTCCGCTTTTTAAGTGGCTTGCCCCATGGTGCATATTTTGGTGTCGCTATGTTACTGGCGGCATCCTTAGTGCCTCCCGAAATGAAGGCTCGAGCGGTTTCTCGGGTGATTATCGGCTTAACCTTAGCGACTATCGTTGGCGTGCCCTTTGCGACTTGGATGGGGCAAACCGTCGGTTGGCGCTCTGGTATCGGTATAGTGGCGATTATTGCCGCCGTTACTGCCGTGATGCTGTATTTTCTCGCGCCGAATGTCGCCGTACCGCAAAATGCCAGTCCGAAAAAAGAGCTGCAAACCCTGAAGAACCGCGAAGTTTGGCTCACGCTCGGCATTGCGGCTATCGGTTTTGGTGGGATTTTCTGTGTGTATACCTATCTGGCCGAAACACTGATCCAAGTCACCCTAGTCGAGCCTTTTAAAATCCCGGTGATGATGGCGGTCTTTGGGATTGGCGCCACCTTAGGCACTTTAGTCTGTGGCTGGGCGGCGGATAAGTCGGCGCTGGCGGCGGCATTTTGGTCGTTGGTGTTAAGTACCTTAGTGTTGGCGCTGTATCCGAGTTTGACGGGATCTTACTGGGCATTAATGCCGATAGTATTCTTTGTGGGTTCGGGGATTGGTTTGGCAACCATAGTACAGGCGCGATTAATGGATGTGGCCCCCGATGGACAGGCCATGACCGGCGCTTTAGTACAATGTGCCTTTAACCTTGCCAATGCGATTGGCCCTTGGGTGGGCAGCTTAGTGATCTTATCTGGCCAAGGCATCGCCGCGACTGGCTATGCCGCAGCGCTGTTGTCCCTCGGCGGTTTAGTTATGTGGTGGTTAACCCATAGGGAGAGCCGTCGCGCTGATAATCTTTGTACTGCAAACTGCATTGATTAAGCTGACCATGGCGGCGCATATCCATATCTGCACCGCCTATCGGTTAATTTCTTAACTTTTTTAACCTCTTTGTATGGTGATATCGGCGATATAACCATGCTCAGTGGCAAGCAGCGTTTGTTTTAGCATACCAGCGGCCTCATCGGCGGACATAAAGCTTGAGGTATCTAGACTCTTACCACTGCTCGGCCAAAAGCCAGTATCCATACCGCCGGGATAAACCGCAATCAACTTCATCGGACTTTGCTTGAGCTCCAAACGCACCGATTCGATAAAGCCACGCACCGCCCACTTGGCGGCGCAGTAGGTCGATTCACCCGCTTTGGCGGCGAGGGCGGCGGTGGACATCACGATCACGACCTTAACTGCTTGCTGTTTATAGCGTTTCACTAATTCACGTACCAACAGAATGGTTGAAGTGACATTGTTATTCAGCAGCGCTTGGATTTCACTCGTGCCTTGGGTTTCCAGCGCGCCAAAGTAACCACTGCCAGCGCAGTGAATAACCGTGTTGGGGGCATCAGTGAGTCCATCGAATAACGCTTCGACACTCGCATCGTCCGCTAAATCGGCACTGATGGCGCTGATGCTTTGGGTCGAAAATGGGCTGAGGGCATTGGCCACGGTATGCAGGCGATTGGCATCGCGCCCCGTCAGTGTAAGTGCTTGGTTATCCTTGGCATACAGGGCCGCTAATGCCGCGCCTAAGCCACTGCTTGCGCCAGTAATCAGTATCATCTTTACCTCTAAATTCTATTTCGAAGTCTAGGTTTCGATCAGAGTGAACAGCGGCTGGTCGAAGGCGACATCGTCTCCGTCTTTCACCCAAATAGCGCCGACTATACCGTCACGCTCGGCTTCGATGGGATTTTGCATTCGCATGGCTTCGATAATGCAAAGTTTATCGCCGCGCGCTACCCGTTGACCCACACGCACTAGCGGCGCCTCGGTTTGGCCTTGTGAGGTATGGAAGGTGCCCACCATGGGCGATAGCTGCACAAAACCTTCAATCATGGGCAGTGCGTCACGGGTTTTGGCAGGCTTTGGCGTCAGTGCGGGAGAGGGGGCAGGATTGTGCGCGCTCTCATGTGTGCTTGAGGTATGCGGGCTGTAGCGGGTGATGCGAATAGACTCTTCCCCTTCGGTAATCGCCAGCTCTGCAATCCCAGATTCCTGCACTAATTCAATCAGTTTTTTGATCTTTCGAAGGTCAACGGCCATGGCTTGTGGCTCCCAGAGCTCACGCTTATCGCGTTTATGCTTTTAATCTTTTAATCGCCGCCGCGAGGGCAAACTCATAGCCTTGGGCGCCGAAACCACAAATCACCCCAATGGCCTTATCGGACAAATAGGAATGGTGACGGAAGGGCTCGCGGGCATGAACATTGGATAAATGCACTTCAAAGAAGGGAATATCCACCCCAAGTAGTGCGTCACGCAGGGCCACACTGGTGTGGGTAAAGGCAGCGGGATTGATAATAATCATCTGCGCATCGGTGGCATGGATAGCGTTGATCAGCTCAAATTCGGCATTCGATTGAATATGCTCAAGTTGTACGCCTGCCGCCTGTGCTTGTTCAGTTAACAGGGCAACGATATCGGCTAAGGTTTGATGACCGTAAACACTGGGCTCACGGCGGCCAAGGAGATTCAAATTGGGGCCATTGATGAGCAGAACTTTATGATTCATTACGCTTTCCTTTTACGACATGCCTTAACGGGTTGAATGCCATTAACTTAACCTGTTCGGGCGGATTTTGCATTATGAATGTCACCGCGTTGTCGGCGGGGCTAATCAAACTTAATTTGTCGCATGGCCTTAGTGGCGCCACGTTGTTTTTTGGTGTCTAAGCGTTTGGTTTGGCTGCTTTTGGTTGCACGTGTCGGTATACGTTTTTTGGGCACTTCGGCCACGCTGGCAACTAGAGCGATAAATTGCTCCAAGGCGGTTTGCCGATTCGCCTCTTGGCTGCGGCTCGCCTGACATTTGATGATGATTTTGCCGCTGGCGGTGATGCGATGATCGGCTTTTTGCAGCAGGCGCTGCTGATAAAACTCGGGTAATGACGAGTTTCTGATATCAAAAATCAATTGGGCGGCGGTGGAGACTTTATTGACATTCTGCCCGCCAGCGCCGCTGGAGCGGATAAATTGCCACTCGATTTCATTTTCCGGAAGTTCCACACGGTTTGAGATTTTTATCATGGCAGACTTAGTGGTTTGTCCAATTGCTTTGAGAAGCGAGCAATAACTGCTTATGGCTTTTCAATAGATTTGTTATCATCGGGCGCATTCTTGCAGGGCAAGCGTGGCTGCCCGTTGCAAAATAGTGTTCTCGTTTCGGAGTGCCTTTATGTTATGCCAAATCCCCGATATTGCTAAGGGTGTTATCAGTCTTTTCGCCAGTGGTCGACTCTCTTCAACCGATTATCGTACCCGCTTACAGCCGGCCATTAAGAGTTACCGCAAGGATTGGGGACAAGTTTGCCTGTATATCGAGGCGGATGTCTTACTCGAAGGTTGGGAATTTGAGTCGCTAACGGGCAGTGGTGAAGTCCAACTCCCTAATTTTGAAGCTTTAGTATTTGTTGGCGGCCCAGATTGGGTGGGTAATGCTGTGCGCTTACTCGGCCCCTTTATGCAGGGCGAAGTCGCTTGGTTCCCCTTGGAGCAGAAAGCCAAAGCCATTGCGTGGATCGCTAAACGTTCAACTTTTTAATGGCCCATGGTGGGTATAACTTATAGGGAATTAACTATGTTTTTGTTGAAAACTATGACTACCAAACCGACCGCAAAATTAGGCGCTATCGCCCTAGTGTTGGCCTTTACCGCAGGCTTAAGTGCCTGTGCGCCAGAGGTAGGTAGTGATGCTTGGTGTAAGCAAATGAAGGAAAAACCTAAAGGTGATTGGACGGCTAACGAAGCGGCCGATTACGCCAAACACTGCGTGTTTAAGTAAGTTTTTCAAGCGAATAGTGTCACAGCTTGGCTTATTTTTAGTTGCAAGCTGTGAACTTATGCTTAAAATCCCTGTCTGAAGTTTGCACAAGCTATTACTTAACAACCTACTGAATCGTCCAAAGGTGATATTTGATTTCGACCGCCAAGCCATTCTTTAGCCGAATGGTGACCCTACTGATAGCCATTATCGTGCTGCAATTTGCGGGCGCGAATTTGGGTGCCCATCAGTTACATGCGGGCAATGGCGCCGAAGAAGCCGAAAATCATCCCCATCTCCAATTTAGTGCTCCTGTGACCACCTTGGCCCAATGTGTGGATTGTGTGTGTCCCAACGAGCAGACACTCGGATTCAGTGCCGAGGCGTTTGGCGAAACGGCACTTAAGTCGGGTATAGCAACGGCGAGCGTGAGTGGCCATTCACACTTAGTGCAAACCACTGAAATTCAAGATTTTGACCTTTGCCTCGATTGCCAATGTCACGGCGGTCATGTGGCCCTGTTATCCCATACCGAGAGCCAAACGTCTATCGCGTTTGAATCGGCTTATGTACCAACGGATTTAGCCTATTTCCCACCTGATCAATTACCTAAGTACCGCCCTCCCATCGCTTAACCTTCCATATCTGCTTATCGCTTCGTTATTGTGCGCAGCCATAAGCCCTTAATTTATCCCCAACGCATCGATAACTGGTCTAAACGGCCATGGCTCGCGCTAGCGCTTTGAGTTTATTCGACATTTTACGCTTTTGGGGAGCATTCGATTGGTATCCACACGTCTCTTGCGTGGGGCCAGTCCTATTTAGATATTGTTAGGAATTGCGATGAAGAAAACCATTATCGCCCAGACCTTGTTTGGCCTATTTAGCACACTCGTGCTCGTTGGCGGACAGGTTCACTCTGCTGTTGCAGCAACCTCAGGCCTTGAAGTGAACGAGTTAAATACTGAAGGCACTTTATTAGCGCAAGGCGAGCTATTAACCGAAGAAACTCAAGCTTCCCTCAAGCAGTGGATGCCAGAGTTACTCAAGAAAATTAATCAGTTACCCGAAGTGCAGGCGCAAATTGCTCGGCAGCAACAGGCTGAGCTCGCCATTGCGGCGGCGGATCGCGCCATCTATAACCCTGATCTTGGACTCAATTATCAAAACGCCGACACAGATACCTACAGCCTAGGGCTGAGTCAAACCCTAGATTGGGGCGATAAGCGCGGCGTAGCGACCCGCCTTGCCCAGCTCGAGGCACAAATCCTGTTAGCGGATATACAGCTAGAGCGCAGTCAGATGCTGGCCGAGCGGCTATTGGCGCTGGCCGAGCAAGCGCAGAGCAATAAGGCGCTGACCTTTGCCGAGCAGCAATTAAGGTTTACACAGGCACAGCTCAATATTGCCGAGCAGCGCTTTGCGGCGGGGGATTTATCCGATGTTGAGTTGCAACTGCTAAAGCTCGAACTGGCGAGTAACACCGCCGACTATGCGCTGGCCGAGCAAGCGGCGTTAGTGGCCGATGGCAAAGTCATCGAATTACTCGGCGTCGATAAGCTGGGATTTAGGGAGTTTATCCCCGAGATTGGTCAATGGGTGACGCAAATGAACCCGAAAGTGGATTTACCCGCATTGACCAGTGCCCATCAACAGGTGTTGTTGGCCAAGGCCAATGCCATGAAGGTTAAGGCGGACACGGCGGCCGATCCCACCATCAACCTCGGTGTTGAAAAGGAAGGCGATGACAACAAGTTTGGCGTCGGCGTGGCCATCCCTTTGCAGGTGCGGAATAACTACAGTGAGTTACAGGCGGTTGCCGACAAGGGTATAGCAATCGCGGAGCAGAACTACTTAGCCCGTGAGCGAGTGCTTACGGCCAAACAGGCACAATTTACCAATGCCTTACCCCGTTTACTGGCGCGCTACCAAGATTGGCGCGAGCGAGTCGCTGCCTCGGGGAGTAAAGCCGCTAAATCCTTAAGTGAGCAGTGGCGTTCGGGTGATGTGAGTACCAGCGAGTATTTGCAGAGTCGACGTCAGCTCGCGGCCAGTTATTTGGTCGGTTTAAACCTCGAAACGGCAATTTATCAGAGTTGGTTAACTTGGATGGGGGACAGCGGTCAGCTGCTGCCCATGATTGACACCTTAGCCGACGCATCCGTCGGCAAATCAAGGCCCATTTCTTCCACACATGCCGTGCCAGCAAAGTAATCGTGAGGTAATACTATGAATTCATTTACTCAAAAATCGTCTTTCCAAACTTTGGGCACAGTGTCTGCTGTGGGCTTAAGGTCTTTATTTACTCCTTCCCGTTTAGTGTTGGCCTTGATGCTGTCCTCCTTAACCCTGACGCCGAGCTTCGCGGGTGAAGGCCATGATCACGGAGCTGAAAAGGTCACCAATAAGGCAGAAAAAAGCGCTTTAGCGACTGAAGATGACCATGGTGAGCAGGCACTTACTTTTACGCCTGCGCAGTTGGAGCTGGCAGGCGTGCGCCTGTTGCCCTTGAGCAGCGATAGCTTAAGTTTTAGCAATCTCAACCTCGATACTATGGCGACCGCCACTCTAGTGGTTGACCGTGATAGAACCGCGACCTTAGCACCGCAGCTGGATGTGCGGGTGCAGGCGCGCCATGTGGTGCCCGGTCAAGAGGTGAAAAAAGGTGAGCCCTTACTGACCTTAGGCGGCGCAGAAGTTGCCAAGGCGCAGGCGGAATATATCAATGCCGCCGCAGAGTGGAGCCGAGTGCGCCGGATGAGTGAGGGCGCGGTGAGCGTGAGCCGCAGAATGCAGGCGCAGGTTGATGCCGAACTGAAGCGAGCGATTTTAGAGGCGATCAAAATGACCCCTGAACAAATTCGTACTTTAGAGTCGACCCCTGAAGCTATCGGAAGTTATCAACTGTTGGCACCTATCGATGGCCGAGTGCAGCAGGATATCGCCATGCTAGGTCAAGTGTTTACCGCTGGTACGCCATTAATGCAATTGACCGATGAATCGCACCTTTGGGTGGAAGCGCAATTAACCCCAGCACAGGCGGCTAATGTGAATGTCGGTGGCCCGGCGTTGGTGCAAGTGGGGGATAAAACGCTGGCGGGCAAGATTATCGGCCGTTCCCATGAGCTGGATAGCGTAACCCGCACCGAGCAGATTTTAGTCAGCATGCCAAACCCAGAGCATGTGCTGCACGCGGGGCAATTTGCCGAGCTGTATTTTGCCGATGCGCCTAAGGGGAGCGACTTATCATCAGGCTTATCTTCTGGAATCGTCTTGCCCGATGCGGCGCTTACCCGCAGTGGGGATGGTGATTGGCAGATCTTTATTCAAGACGAAGATGGTTTTGAAGCCATTGAGGTGGAGCTGGTGCAGCGTCAGCGTGGCTTAAGCCTAGTGCGCGGCGACAAGTTGGATAAGGCACGGCAGGCACAACTAAAAGTGGTAGTGGGAGGCGCATTTTTCTTAGCGTCGGAGCAGGCTAAAGCTGGCTTTGATATTCATGCCCACTAATGCCGCTTAGTCGAACCTTCTCAAGCCCTCTTTTTACGCCTTTTTAAAGGCTTAGGGCGAATGCGCGAGGAATTTTTATGTTGCAAAAAGCAATCGAAGCCGCGATTAAAAATCGGCTATTAGTAGTGCTGGCACTGCTTGCTGTGGTGGCCACCAGTGTGGCCATGTTGCCCAAACTGAATCTGGATGCCTTTCCCGATGTCACCAACGTACAGGTGACTATCAATACGGCGGCCGAGGGCTTGGCCGCCGAGGAGGTGGAAAAGCTCATCAGTTATCCGGTCGAATCGGCCATGTATGCCTTGCCGGCGGTGACTGAGGTGCGCTCATTATCCCGTACTGGCTTGTCGATCGTCACAGTGGTATTTGCCGAGGGCACGGATATTTACTTTGCCCGTCAGCAAGTGTTTGAGCAGTTACAGGCGGCGCGGGAGATGATCCCAAGCGGAGTGGGTGTGCCAGAAATTGGCCCTAACACTTCAGGTTTAGGGCAGATTTATCAGTATATTCTGCGGGCTGACCCTAGCTCGGGTATTAATGCCGCCGAGCTGCGAAGCCTTAACGATTACCTCGTCAAACTGATCATGATGCCCGTGGGCGGCGTGACCGATGTTTTATCCTTTGGCGGCGAGGTGCGCCAGTATCAAGTGCAGGTCGACCCTAACAAGTTACGAGCCTATGGTTTGTCGATGGCGCAGGTGAGCGAGGCGCTTGAGAGCAATAACCGCAATGCTGGTGGCTGGTTTATGGACCAAGGCCAAGAGCAATTGGTGGTGCGGGGTTATGGCATGTTACCCGCGGGTGAAGCAGGGCTTGCCGCGATCGCCCAAATCCCGCTGACAGAAGTGCGTGGCACGCCTGTGCGAGTAGGCGATATTGCTAAGGTCGATTTTGACAGTGAGATCCGTGTAGGAGCCGTGACTATGACGCGCCGCGATGAGGCCGGTCAGGCGCAAAACTTGGGGGAAGTAGTGGCGGGCGTGGTGCTTAAGCGCATGGGCGCCAACACTAAGGCGACGATTGATGATATCGATGCGCGGATTAATCTGATTGAGCAGGCGCTACCCAAGGGCGTGTCCTTCGAGGTATTTTACGACCAAGCGGACTTAGTGGATAAGGCCGTTACCACAGTGCGCGATGCGCTATTAATGGCCTTTGTGTTTATCGTGGTGATCTTGGCGCTGTTCCTCGTGAATATCCGTGCCACCCTGTTGGTGCTGTTGTCTATTCCCGTATCCATTGGTTTGGCGCTGATGGTGATGTCCTACTATGGCCTGTCTGCCAACTTGATGTCCCTCGGTGGGTTAGCGGTGGCCATTGGGATGTTGGTCGATGGTTCTGTGGTGATGGTTGAGAATATTTTCAAACATTTAACTCAGCCAGATCGCCGTCATTTAGCTGAGGCGAGGGCGCGCGCCGATGGCGAAGCCGACCCATACCATGGCGATGAGGATGGTAGTATCCGCGCCGTTGAAGCGGATAACAGCATGGCCGTGCGCATTATGCTGGCGGCGAAAGAAGTGTGCAGTCCGATCTTCTTCGCGACCGCCATCATCATTGTGGTGTTTGCGCCGCTATTTGCCTTGGAAGGTGTAGAAGGCAAGCTGTTTCAGCCGATGGCCGTCAGCATTATTTTGGCGATGATTTCCGCTTTACTGGTGGCCTTGATTGCCGTACCGGCACTGGCGGTTTATCTGTTTAATCGTGGCGTTGTGCTGAAGGAGAGCGTCGTCTTAGCCCCTTTGGACTCGGCCTATCGCAAGCTGCTGAGTGCAACCCTTGCTAGGCCAAAGTTGGTGATGATCAGCGCGCTGCTGATGTTTGCAATGAGTATCGTATTGTTGCCAAGGCTGGGTACCGAGTTTGTGCCCGAACTAGAGGAAGGAACGATTAACCTTAGGGTGACGCTGGCACCGACTGCGAGCCTTGGCACTTCCTTAGATGTGGCGCCAAAGCTTGAGGCCATGCTGCTGGAATTTCCCGAGGTGGAATATGCCTTGAGCCGTATCGGTGCGCCCGAATTAGGCGGCGATCCAGAGCCCGTCAGCAATATCGAAGTCTATATCGGCCTTAAACCCATCGAAGAATGGCAATCGGCTAGCTCGCGTTTGGAGCTGCAACGGCTGATGGAGGAAAAGCTTAGCGTCTTCCCCGGACTGCTGTTTACCTTCTCACAACCGATTGCGACGCGAGTCGATGAGCTGCTCTCTGGGGTAAAGGCACAGTTGGCGATTAAGCTTTTTGGTCCTGATTTAGCCGTGTTGTCTGAAAAAGGCCAAGTGCTCACCGATCTGGTGGCGAAAATCCCCGGTGCTGTGGATGTGTCCCTCGAACAGGTGAGTGGTGAGGCGCAGCTGGTGGTGCGGCCAGATCGTTCACAGCTTGCCCGCTATGGTATCAGCGTCGACCAAGTGATGTCGCTGGTGAGCCAAGGGATCGGTGGCGCGAGTGCTGGACAGGTGATCGACGGTAATGCCAGATACGACATTAATTTGCGCCTCGCTGCCGAGTATCGCAGCAGCCCGGATGTGATTAAGGATTTACTCCTTAGCGGTAGTAATGGCGCCACAGTGCGTTTAGGTGAAGTCGCCAGCGTTGAGGTAGAAATGGCGCCGCCGAATATTCGCCGTGACGATGTGCAGCGCCGTGTGGTGGTGCAAGCCAACGTGGCGGGTCGGGATATGGGATCTGTGGTCAAAGATATCTATGCGTTGGTGCCTCAGGCCGATTTGCCCGCGGGATATACTGTGATTGTCGGCGGTCAGTATGAGAACCAGCAAAGAGCACAGCAAAAGCTGATGTTGGTGGTGCCAGTCTCTATCGCCTTGATTGCCTTGCTGTTGTACTTCTCCTTTGGCGCGGTGAAGCAGGTTTTGTTGATCATGGCGAACGTTCCTCTGGCATTAATTGGCGGTATCGTGGCGCTGTTTGTCAGCGGCACTTATCTGTCGGTGCCGAGCTCCATCGGTTTTATCACGCTGTTTGGGGTGGCTGTGCTCAATGGTGTGGTGTTAGTGGATTCGATTAACCAGCGCAGGCAGAGCGGTGAGTCGCTGTATGACTCGGTTTATGAAGGCACGGTGGGACGATTACGTCCAGTACTGATGACGGCCTTGACCTCAGCCTTGGGTTTGATCCCCATTTTAGTGTCATCGGGTGTGGGCAGTGAAATCCAAAAACCGCTGGCGGTGGTGATTATCGGCGGGCTGTTTAGCTCTACTGCGCTGACCCTATTAGTATTACCGACCTTATATCGCTGGTTATATCGTCACGATAAATTGCCTGACTAGTTGGCCGTTAAGCCTTGGCGCGATTTTGTGCCAAGGCTTAACGTTAAAGTTTAAAAATCAGCGAGCTATAGTGTGCGATATAGGCTAGGCTTAGCGCTGGTATTAAGGATAAGTATCTCTGGAGAGAGTATGATCGCAGTCATTTTTGAAGTCGTTCCCACGAAAGAAGGAAAGGAAGAATATCTGCACGTAGCCGCTGAAATGCGCCAATATTTAGAAGGCCGCAAGGGATTAATTTCGATCGAACGGTTTCAGAGCTTAACCGACGATGGCAAGGTGCTAAGTCTATCGTTTTGGGAAGATATGGCCTCTATCACCCAATGGCGCAATCAAATGGCCCATAGCATTGCTGAGCAGACTGGGATTATGCCTTGCTTGTTTAACGCTTATCGCATCCGCGTTGCCGAAGTGGTGCAAGACTATAGTGAAACCTTAATTGATGCAGCTGAATAACCTAAGCGCATAATCCAAAACAAAACCCATCGCAGTCGATGGGTTTTTTATTGCAATCAATCAGATAAAAATGGCATTAGCTTATTTTTCTTGCTGTGCTTTAAGCAGATCGCGGATCTCTGATAGTAATTCTTGATCTTTGGTTGGTGCTGGTGGGGCTTTAGGCGCTTCTTCCTGTTTGCGTTTTAGGCTATTAATGGCTTTTAAGCCCATAAAAATCGCGAAGGCGATAATGGTAAAGTCGATAATAGTTTGAATGAATTTACCGTAAGCAATCACCACCGCTGGCGCATCGCCCTGGGCTGCGAGCAACACAACGCTCAGATCGCTGAAATTCACGCCACCTAAGATGATCCCAATTGGCGGCATAATGATATCGGCCACAAAGGATGAGACTATCTTGCCAAAAGCGGCACCGATAATAATACCCACCGCCATATCGATCACATTGCCACGGGACGCAAAAGCCTTGAACTCTTTAATTAAGCTCATAAGGTTTCCTCCTAAATTAAAAATGAAATGTTAAATTTTATTGTGTTAACTGTATCAGGAAAACCTAAGGGTCTTTTGCTGCCTGTTACCTTGCCAAGCTTATAGGGGCTTAAGGATTAAGGCAATTCTGGTATTCAGGATTTCTCCTTCGCGGCTTTATTTCTACTTGTCAAAGTTACAATTGTTAAGTTAGCGTGAGTTGCTTTGTTCTTGTTGACCAATAAATTCTGGCACTTCTAATACCTGTGATCCCCAGCGTTTAAACAGGGCAGAATAGATAAATTCGATAAACACTCGATATTTTCGCGGCAAATAAGCACGCTTGGGGTAACTGAGCACCACTTTGGTTTGCACCATAGGGTAATCGTCGAGGAGTCGTACTAAATAACCTTTCTCTACCGCCTCTTGGGCAATAATTGAAGGTACGGCCGTAATGCCAAGCCCTGCAATAGCGGCTTCGCGGGCAATGGTGACATTGTTTACCGTGAGTTGTGTTACCGGTTCAATCACCACCCAAGACTGACCATCAAATAGCTTCCATGCGCCTTCAATATGGGCCGACTGTAAACGAATCGCTTTATGCTTGGCTAAGTCCTGCGGCACTTTGGGTGTGCCATGCTCGGCTAAATACTTGGGGCTGGCCATCAAGGATTTATAGGCGTTAACTAATGAATAACTCTGTAGGCGGGAGTCGCTCGAGTCAGCGATTTGGAATAACAAATCGATACCTTCTTCTATCACATCCACCTTGCGGTTAGTGAGCTCAGCCTCGATGGTGATGTCTGGATAAAGGGTTAAAAACTGGGCGAAGATAGGCCCGAGGAATAATTGGCCTAATTCGATGGGGCACACTATTTTTAGGTTGCCTTTAATCAATTGCTGGTGGGCGCTGAGTTGATTTTCGGCGCTCTGTAGATCGCTCAAGATCTTATTGATCCGATTGTAGTAGCTTGATCCCGCCTCGGTGAGTTTGAGGGCGCGGGTCGTTCGGAATAACAATTGGGTACCAGTATCTGCCTCAAGTTCGGCAATCTTGCGGCTGACAGTGGCCTTAGTTAAACCAAGGGCCTTAGCGGCGCCGGTGAAGCTGCCTTGCTCGACGACTTGGGCAAATATCTGCACGCGATTGAGATCCATGATTGTTACACCTGTGAAACAGTGGGTTGATTTTTAACTATCTAATAAACGTGATGAGACAGTAGTACACTAGCACTCACTAATCAAGGAGTCATTCATGTCCAAAAGTAAACTCATCATCGCCGTTCCACTATTGCTCGCCGCCGTTGCGGGTGGCGGTTATTACTGGTGGACGCAGGTTCGTTTTATCGAAACCACTGATAACGCCTATGTTGAGGCCGATATTTCCCATGTGAGCGTGAAAGTACCGGGTTATGTGGTGTTATCCGATGTGACCGATAACCAGCATGTGCGCAAGGGCGAGTTATTGGCGCAGCTTGAGGATAACCAGTTTAGCGCCAAAGTCAGCCAAGCCGAGGCGTCACTCGCCAGTGCTAAGGCCGATCTGCAAACCTTAGCTGCTAAGGTGGAATTGCAGCACGCGTTGATCAGTCAAGCGAGTGCGGGCGTGGTCGCGGCGCAGGCCGATAAAATCCGTGCCGAGCAACAGTTAAGCCGAGCTAAAAAGTTAAAAGTCAGTAACTACAGCTCACAGGACGATGTCGACCAATTACAAGCCGGTTTTGATTCTGCTGCCGCGCGTCTCGATGAAGCCAAGGCACTGTTAGTGGCTAAAGAGCGTGAGCTCGCCGTATTTAATGCCCAGCTGAATCAGGCTGGTTCTGTGGTTGAACAGTCGAATGCGGCATTGGAGCTGGCTAAAATTCAGCTTAATGATACCCGCGTGACCGCGCCTTTCTCTGGGGTGATTGGTAAACGCGGCGCTATGGTGGGGCAATATGTGCAACCCGGCCAGGCACTCTACAGTTTGGTTCCGGATGGGGCTGTGTGGATCACGGCGAACTTTAAAGAAACCCAAATCCAACATATGCAACCTGGACAGTCGGTGCAGGTCAGTCTCGATGCGTTTCCCGACAAAACCTTTACAGGTGTTATCGATAGTCTGTCACCGGCGTCCGGAGCCAAATTTAGTCTGCTGCCCGCCGAAAATGCTACGGGTAACTTCACGAAAATCGTGCAACGTATCCCTGTGCGGA
The DNA here is from genome assembly GCF_004354305.1 of Shewanella decolorationis. Taxonomy (NCBI): domain Bacteria; kingdom Pseudomonadati; phylum Pseudomonadota; class Gammaproteobacteria; order Alteromonadales; family Shewanellaceae; genus Shewanella; species Shewanella decolorationis. The sequence goes on from NZ_CP037898.1 coordinate 1,945,516, forward strand.
TCCGTTTAGATCTCTCAGAAGAAGAGGCGCGTGTCGTCCCCGGTTTAAGTGCCGTGGTCAAGGTCGATACTGCTTCGCATCCGACGACAGCCATCGCTGCTAACGTCGGTCGCTAAGTAGGTCGTTAACATGAGCACAATTGCTGCGGCATCTGAGGCTATCGCCGCGGGGGCTACAACGAGCGAATATGAGCGCGGTAGTCGCCGTTCGTGGATTGCCGTTTTCGGTGGTTTGATTGGCGCCTTTATGGCGATCCTCGATATTCAAATCACCAATGCCTCGATGAAGGAAATCCAAGGCAGCCTCGGCGCAACGCTGGAGGAAGGCAGTTGGATTTCAACGGCTTATCTGGTTGCCGAGATGATTGCGATTCCGCTCTCGGGCTGGCTAAGCACTGGGCTTTCGGTCAGGCGTTACCTGCTATGGACCACCGCAGCCTTTATCTTTGCTTCTATCCTGTGTTCGATTTCGTGGAACCTCGAAGCCATGATCGCCTTTCGGGCGTTGCAGGGCTTCTTTGGTGGCGCGCTGATCCCACTGGCGTTTCGGCTGATCTTAGAATTTTTACCCGAGAATAAACGTGCCGTGGGGATGGCGTTATTCGGGGTGACGGCCACGTTTGCGCCATCGATTGGCCCAACCTTAGGCGGTTGGTTAACTGAGCATTTTAGCTGGCATTACCTGTTTTATATCAACGTACCGCCCGGATTGCTGGTGATGGCGATGTTGGCCTATGGCCTCGAAAAGCGCCCTGTGGTGTGGGACAAGCTGAAAAATGCCGACTTAGCGGGCATTGTCACCATGGCGCTGGGCATGGGCTGCTTAGAAGTGGTGCTAGAGGAAGGTAACCGCAAGGATTGGTTTGGCTCGGATTTGATCCGCAATCTCGCCATCATTGCCGCGGTGAATTTGGTGTTGTTTGTGTGGATCCAGCTTAAACGTAAAGATCCTTTAGTGAATTTACGCCTGCTCGGTAAACGTGATTTTGTGCTTTCGACCATAGCTTACTTTTTGCTCGGGATGGCACTCTTTGGTGCTATCTATTTGATCCCACTTTATTTGTCCCAAGTGCATGATTACACACCGCTGGAAATCGGCGAAGTCATTATGTGGATGGGTTTCCCGCAGCTCTTGGTATTGCCATTAGTGCCGCGGTTAATGCAACGTTTCGACGGGCGTTATTTAGCCGCCTTCGGCTTTTTTATGTTTGCCCTCAGTTATTACATGAATAGCCAAATGACCGCCGATTACGCCGGGCCGCAGATGATCGCCTCCCAGGTGGTGCGCGCCTTAGGCCAGCCCTTTATCTTAGTGCCCATTGGCATGTTGGCGACGGCCCATTTAAAGCCCCATGAGAATCCTTCGGCTTCGACCGTGCTGAACGTGATGCGTAACTTAGGCGGCGCCTTTGGTATCGCGCTGGTGGCGACCTTAACCGATAACTTGGCCCGTAGTCATTTGGCCCATGTGAAGGAGTCTCTGCCAGCGGTCAGCACACAGGCGCAGGATTATTTGAATCAGAGCGCCAACATGTTGCAACAGGGCGGCTCGGATCCCTATACCGCCTCCATGCAGGCCAAGGCGCTATTAGGGCAAACCATGAGTCAGCAGGCCTATATTCAAGCCTATAACGATGTGTTTTTTATTATGGGCGCCCTGTTATTAATTGCCGTGGTGGCTGTGCTGCTTATCCGTAAACCACAAGGGCCAGTCGCCCACGATGCGGTTGTCGAATAAGACTGACTTATTTCGTTTTCGCAATGCGTAACCCCTGCGCCTTAATTCCCCCAGGATTAAGGCGCTTTTTTATGTGTAGACCTGTGATAGACTCGAGCTCTTTTCCGGTTGTACGCAGAGCTTTTTTATGTCGATACCAGATTCAGTCGAGTGGCAAAATCTTAAATTTAATCAATTAACTGCTAACACTTTGTATGACATTCTCAAACTGAGAGTCGATGTGTTTGTGGTTGAGCAAGCCTGTGCTTATCCAGAGCTTGACGATAAGGATAGGCACCCTGAAACCCAGCATTTAATCGGCTTATCGCCAGCAGGCGAGCTGCTCACCTATGCCCGCATCTTACCCCCTGGGCTGAGTTATCCCGAGGCCAGCATTGGCCGAGTCGTTGTGTCTCCTGCGGGACGAGGTAAAGGATTGGCAATGCCGTTGATGCAAAGGGCGATTGAATCGGCGCTCAGCACTTGGCCTGCTGCGGGGATCCAAATTGGTGCTCAGGATTATCTGAAAAGCTTCTATCAGAAACTCGGGTTTAGCGCGTGCTCTGAAATGTATTTGGAAGATGGTATTCCCCATATTGATATGCGCTACCAGCCTCAGTGATCTGGTTTTAACTAGCTGAATTTACTCTTATTAAGGAAATCAAATGACTACAGTTACGGACTATAAAATTAATCAACAACAACTCGTTTGCGTCGCGAGCTTTTTAGCGAAAGAGGGTAAAACCGAGGCCTTGATTGTGGCGCTTGCTTCGCTTATCCCCGATACGCGCCGCGAAGCGGGCTGCATCCGTTATGAGCTGAATGTCAGCCGTGATGAACCGCGCCGCGTGACTTTTGTGGAAAAGTTTGTCGATATCGCCGCGTTCGATGAGCACTGCGCTAAGGATGCCATTCAGCATTATTTCCATCAGGTGATGCCCGAGTTAGTCGAGTCCTTCCATGTGGAAACTTACCATCAAGTCATCGCTTAATTTATCTTACTTAACAGGAGTTTGTAGTGTTACTTAATTACATTGAACCTGTATTTAGACCGCCATCAGAATGGAAGTCGCTAATACTGCAAGTGACTAACGGTTGTAGTTGGAATCAGTGCAGTTTTTGCGATATGTACACTCAGCCGCAAAAAGCCTTTAGAGCACAAAAACTCGATAAGATTGAAAAAGATATTCTCGCGATTGCCCAAACTGGTATGCCTGTATCGCGGGTGTTTTTGGCTGATGGTGATGCAATGAGCTTACCCTTTGCTCGGTTAGAGGCGATTTGCGAGTTAATCCAGCGCCACTTGCCGCAGGTTACACGGATCAGCAGTTATTGTTTGCCGCGTAACTTGAATAATAAAACCCCTGAGCAGCTCGCTCGGCTGAGGGAGTTAGGCTTAAGTCTGCTGTACGTTGGCTGCGAAAGTGGTGATAACGAAGTGCTGGCCAAGATTAAAAAGGGCGAAACTTTCGAGTCATCGCTGGCGGCATTACAAAAAATTCGCGCGGCGGGGATGAAGTCTTCTGTCATGATCCTCAATGGCTTAGGTGGCGTGGCGTTATCGCAGCAACATGCCATCCACTCGGCCAAGTTGATGAATGTTGCCCAGCCCGATTATTTATCCACATTGGTGGTTACTTTGCCGCTCGGTACAGAGCGGATGGATGCAGTGTTTGATGGCCAGTTTCAGTTACCGGACCAATTAGGATTATTCCAAGAAATGCAAACCCTGCTTAGCCATTTGGAGCTGGAGCAAACGATTTTTCGCTCCGACCATGCCTCTAACTATCTTGTTTTAAAAGGAGTACTAGGTAAGGACAAGGCTAAATTGCTGGCACAGGTCGAGCAGGCAATTCACGCGCCGCGCAGCATTCAACTCAGGCAGGAATGGCAGCGCGGATTATAAACCGATTGAGTGTAAGTTGAAGATTAGGCTTTGCTCGCTCCGGCATGTTCGCGTTTATCAAACGAGTCACGACGCGTTGTGAGTCTACTTAAATGACAGGGGCTCTTATGACTGAAATTAAGAGCTCCGGCTTGTCAAACGGCCCATTTGGACGGCGTATAGTAGGTATTTTTACTGTGTTAACAGCCAGTTGTTAACCACAATATACGGGCTTTGACTTACATAAATATCAGCCAAATTACTGCAAAAATAACCCTGAAACGTCAACACGCCCTAGTTACTGGACTTACCTTTGATATTTAGCATTAAGCGTTATTTTGCCGCTTGATATATCTCAGTTCGATTTCTTTTAAACGACGGTTAAAATCTTCTAAATGCGCTAGCATGGCGGCTTCAGCTTTGGCCTCGTCTTTTTCGATTACGGCTTGCACTATTGCATCGTGTAAGCCTAAAGGATGGATTTCATCCGTCGGCGGCTCATACTTTATGGTTTGATTTTTAAGTAAAATTAACAGCGACTTGACTATGGCTTCTAAAAAACGGTTTCCAGACATTTCAGCTAATAAATAATGTACTTCGGAGCGTAAAGCGACAGTATCCGGATAAGCGTGCGAATCATTCTCGTGTCGTAAAGCTTCGTGTAGCGCTATTGCCTGCGTTGGTGTGCAATTTTTAGCGGCCATCCGGGTGACTTGAGGCTCAATCAAAATACGCGCTTGGCATAACTCAGGAAGTGACAGTTTTCCCATCATAAACATATCATGACAAGCGTCACTTAAACGTTCAAATGTCAGATGTTTAACAAATGCACCGCCAGTTGCACCTTGACGAATTTCGACTAATCCGCCAGCCTCAAGGCTTTTAATTGCTTCTCTGACAACGGTTCTACTCACTTGAAATAACTCAATGAGCTCGCGTTCAGATGGCAGTTTATCACCTGCTTTATAATCACCACCTAAAATAGCGTTTTTTAGCTGTTGTCCTACTTCACTAGATGCTTTTATCTGCTTAATTGGCTTGAAGTTATGCACTAGTTTGCCCTCAAAATACTTAGTGAGGTCATCTTAACATTAAAAGCACTTTTGAGGCAGAAAATGTACTCTCGCTTTTCCTATATTAGTGATTAAAAAATATTCATTTTTGTTGATCAAAGTAACATCTAGATAAATTTCGCAACTAGTTTCTCATATTTACTCAATCTTTATTGTTAACAAAAGTTATACGTCATACATTTGTCCAAAGTGGTTTTGAGTCTGTTTCTTAACCAGTATAGGTATGTTCAACATATCAACTCATAACAGGAAGATGATGATGAAAATTAAAAGCTTGTCTTTTTTTGTGCTATCTGCGCTTTCTGTATCTGCGTTTGCAGATACAACAATTGATAAAATGTTTAGCGAAGGAACAGTTAAAGGTGAATTGCGATTATTTGATTTTACGCGTGATTTTGATGGTGCGACAAATAAAAAACATGACACTTCATTAGGTGGGCTGTTCTATTATAATACAGCGAAAGTAAGTGGGATTAGTTTTGGGACTAGTTTTGCATCTGCTAACCCTATTTGGGTTAACGACTCTGATAGTGTTTATGGTTTAGTTGCTCGAGATGCTAATGGTGGCCACGATAACGTTAATCGATTACAAGAATATTTTGTTCAGGGCGAATGGTGGAGTACTAAATTTAAAGTTGGGGCTCAAGAATTAAGAACTCCTATGATGAACCCTCACGATATTCGAGCTATTCCAAGAACGTTTCGTGGATTTACTGTTGAAAATAACAGCGTAAATAATCTTACCCTTTCAGCATTATATATTACGGATTCAATGGGATGGTCCGATAATAGTTTTGTATCTGTAAAAGATGCGGTACAAAGTGAATTGGCCAGAGCGGGTATTGTCGCTAATGTTGCAGATAATCCAGTGTATGCACTTGGTGCTAAGTACCAGTTACCAATTGAATGGGTCAAAACTGAGGTTAGTCTTTGGCATTACAGGATGGAAGATGTTTTTAATCAATCATATGCAAAGATTAAGCTATCTACTGACCTCGGTGTGGCGAACGTTTATTTTACTCCTTCTTATTTAACTCAGAAATCAACAGGCGAAGAAACGGGTGGCCCATTAGACACTTACCAATATGGTTTTCACCTAGGGGCTAAATTTGCCGGTGCTGATATTACCTATTTATACGCTAAGACAGGTGATGATACTGTGCTTACACCATGGGGTGATGAAAAAGTCGTTATCCAGCAAGTTTATCAATCAGCACGGGGGAATGAAGAGGTTAATGCATTGAAACTGGCATATGATTTTGAAAAGCTAGGTATCAATGGATTAGAAGCTTATGCATATTATGGACAATATGATGTACCAGAAGATAAGGGGAGTGATTTTAGTGAGATGAACTATTCAATTAGTTATAAGTTCTCTGGTGTTCTTTCTGGTTTAGGATTAAAAGCTCGATACGCTAATATCGATTTTGATCAAGGTGAAAACTTTAATGATGTTAGATTTTATATTAACTATAAATTTATGTTAGGTCATTAGCGATAAATTTTGCTCCCTGCAACTTTTCTAAGGGTATACCATGATGATTAGGTATGCCCATTTTTGTCTTAAATCTAATTAGTAGTCATTTGTTAGAATAAAAATTTTATTAAATATTGCTAATTTAAATTAAATAGTTGGCTGTTCATAAAATAGGGCTGATATTCCATAAAATGAATATTTGTGAAGCACTGCAAATATGCATTGAATACCTCTTTTTTAGTATTGTCATATGTCATACATTTAATTGTACGTTGGTTGTGTTTCGTTCAAGTCAACGCAACAGTTTTAGATTCTAAACACGTAAAAATCTGGGCACGAATAACCCAGCACCATTGTGAGTGTGATGGTGCTCACAATGCTGGCAAAGGAGTATCAAATGAGCAACAAATCAAAAGAAATTGACCAATACACAGCGAGTGTTCTTCAAAACGGTATATCTCGAAGAAGTTTTCTCACCCGAGCAGCAATGGGCAGTGGTGGATTAGCTTTTGCGACGTTAGGCATGGGGTCTGCTAGCGCGGCACCTTTGCAGGCAGAGGGGGCATATGGCGAGATTGGTGGTGCAACCTTAAGTTTTTTACCTAAACCTAAATCTATTGCGGATAAGGACATAGCAACAACTCAAACATTTGATGTGGTCGTTGTTGGTGCCGGAGCTTCGGGTGTCCCAGCTGCACTTTCTGCCAGAGAAAATGGTGCTACAGTTGCGTGTTTGCAAAAACAACCAATACCAGTTTCACAGGGTAACACTGGGTCTGGTATCGATCTTAAGACCAGTGACAAGTCTGCAATTGAGGCACTTGTTAGCCGTTTAATGGCCGATAACGCCCACCGTTCTCATCCTGGCTTATTAAGACAATGGGCTTACAACTCAGGCGAAGCGGTCACTTGGGTGATTGATCGTATGAAGCAAAGTGGCGGCCAGGTTGTCGACCAAGGCACTAAAGTACAGCACGGTATTCGCGGTATTGCAGACCAAGGTGATCGTTTAAATTTTGTTACGTCCTTCTGCGGACCTAAACCCTACACTACTGGTGACGGTATCCGTGCTCTCGCTAAAACTGCCGAAAAGGCGGGTGTTAAATTTTTCTTCAACACGCCAGCACAACAATTGATCCAAGACGAGTCAGGCAAAGTTGTAGGTGTTATTGCTCAAACTCGTGATGGTAAATATCACAAATTTATGGCGAAGAAAGGCGTCATTCTGTCTTCTGGTGATTACCAAAATAACAAGGCAATGTGTGACTTCTTTATTCCAGATCTGAAAAACTTCGAACGTAAACAAATGGATCGTACTGGTGATGGTTTTGCTATGGCCTATTGGGCCGGTGGCGTTATCGAACCTGTTGGCCATACCAAAATGCTACACGATTTTGATGCTGGTCCCGCTTCAATGTGTGACATGCCATTCTTAGCCGTTAATCGTAAAGGCGAGCGTTTCGTCAATGAAACGGTTGAGATGTCACTAATGAATAACTACCTCAAAGATGAGTATAACGCTGGCCATTACTCTCAGGTTTTTGATTCTGATTACATGACACAAGCGAAGGATTGGCCAGGTCACCTTTATTCACCTGAAGAGCTAAAGGACTATATGCCTGAAGTGCCTGGTGAGAAAAAGGGTGTATATCCTTCATTAACAAATACCTACTCAGCAAATACCTTAGAAGAATTGGCTGTAAAGCTTGAGTGCGATCCAAAAACCTTTGTTGCAAGCGTAAATCGTTACAACGAATTGTGTAAGAAAGGTAAAGACGAAGATTTTGGTAAACCAGCGAGCAAAATGGTTCCGGTGCTTAAGCCACCATTTTATGGCATTCACCGTCGCATGAGAATTTCAACCTTATGTTCCGGTATTTTGGTTAACGAGAATCATCAAGTGCTTGATGCAGATGGTAAAGAAATTCCGGGTCTCTTCATTGTGGGTAACTTAGGTGCAGGCTTCTACGGTGGTGTTGATTACCCATTAACGGTATTCGGCTTGTCTCTGGGACGTTGCTATACCTTTGGTTATTTAGCAGGCAAATACGTCGCGAAACTTTAAGCGCCAAATTATCAATAGTGGCTGCTTTTTAATGGCATCCAGTGACATGAATGATGGAATTTAAAATGAAGAATCTCACAATTATTTTTGCCCTTGTTCTGGGCATTTTCGCAGCAAATGCGATAGCAAAAGATAATGTTTTACTCGATCAAACCCATGCTGCAAAAGGAATCAAATGTAACAGTTGCCATGGTACTGAGGCTCGTCAAGCTGTAACTATGCTGAAATGCGTACAGTGCCATAATACTGAAAAATTAGCGCTAAAAACCGAAAACGTGAAACCGACTAACCCCCACAAAAATCGTCATTTTGCGACTGAAACGGATTGCGCAAAATGTCATCATATTCACCAAAAATCAGAAAACTACTGTGTAGGATGTCATCCTAGGTTTGACCTAGTCACGCCATAGCAGTTGAGTTGTATCAAGCGGATTTAAAGCTTCTCGACACAAAATGCCAGTTAACCTTAACTGGCATTTCTTTTTACTTGTTTGGTGGCCTTAAATCTAAGGAGTTCCACTTTTGCTGGCCCCTTAAGTCGATTTCCCCCTCGTTATACACCCAATCTTCTTCGGTTAAGTTGTCAGTTTTTAAGCCAAAAATATATGGGTAAAAAATAACTATACACATACGTTTTTTCATATATACAATTCCGCATATGTTTTAATGGCTATTTTGGAAGCGCTCAATGCACCCCGTCACTTTTTTTAAAGCCCTTGCCGATGAGACTCGGCTGAAATGTTTATTACTCATTCAGCGCGAAGGGGAGTTGTGCGTCTGTGAATTAATGGCCGCGCTGTCGGAGATCCAACCTAAGATCTCGAGGCATTTAGCACAGTTAAAAAAAGCAGGGATCTTAGTCGATAGGCGCCAAGGACAATGGGTGTTTTATCAAATTAATCCTGAGCTTAATGCTTGGTGTCAGCAAGTGTTGGCGCAAAGTTGTGAGGCTAATAGTCCGTTTTTAGCTGAGAGTATGCAGAACCTGTGCAGCATGGGAGCTCGTCCCGAACGTGCGAAAGCTTGCTGTTAAGTAAAGAAATGGATTCGATATGAGATAAGTTGAGGTCGTTATGGGGAGCTTTGAACGTTATTTAAGTGTCTGGGTTGGCTTGAGTATTCTTGCTGGAGTCTCGCTTGGGAATCTGGTGCCAGAGGCATTTTCCGCTATCGCGGCTGTCGAGTTGGCCCATGTGAATTTGATTATTGCGTTATTCATCTGGGTGATGATTTATCCCATGATGGTACAAATTGATTTTTCCGCGGTGAAAAATGTCGGCAAAGCGCCGAAAGGATTGATATTAACCCTTTTCATTAACTGGTTAGTTAAGCCATTCACTATGGCATTGTTAGGCTGGTTATTTTTCAAGTTGGTATTTGCGGATTGGGTTGATCCGCAAACCGCCAGTGAATATATCGCGGGAATGATATTACTCGGTGTAGCGCCTTGTACTGCAATGGTGTTTGTGTGGAGCCAACTTACTAAGGGTGACCCTAACTACACCTTAGTGCAAGTCTCTGTTAACGATATCATTATGGTGTTTTTATTTGCGCCGCTCTCTGCATTGTTGCTGGGGGTGAGTGATATTCAAGTGCCATGGCAAACCCTGTTAATTTCCGTTGTCCTCTATGTGTTATTACCTTTGATTGCGGGAGTCATGACACGTAAACGCCTTGAGGCTCGTAATGATGCGAGTGCTGTGCCGCAGTTACTGGCAAAGCTTAAACCTTGGTCTGTGATCGGTTTACTAGCCACTGTTGTGCTGTTGTTTGGGTTTCAGGCAGAAACCATTCTCACCCAGCCACAAAACATACTTTTGATCGCCATCCCATTGATTATTCAGAGCTATGGCACCTTTATCTTGACCTACTGGCTGGCGTTAAAGCTCAAACTGACCCATGCGATTGCCGCGCCCGCGAGCATGATCGGTTCTTCTAACTTCTTTGAATTAGCCGTGGCCGTGGCGATTTCGCTCTTTGGTTTACATTCGGGGGCCGCGTTGGCGACCGTGGTGGGCGTGTTGGTCGAAGTGCCAGTGATGTTGTCTTTAGTGTACTTTGCCAATCGCACCCGCCATTGGTTTACGACTTAATCTGTTTTTGAAATAAATGATATTTAAAATCAACAAATTGTAAGTTAACTGGGTAGTTATAAATCATGGCAATTAAAATCGGGATTAATGGATTTGGGCGCATGGGACGTTTGGCTCTGCGCGCGGCGTGGGAATGGGATGATGTTGAGTTTGTACAGATCAACGATCCCGCAGGGGATGCAGCTACCTTGGCCCATTTGCTTGAGTTCGATTCAGTTCACGGTCGCTGGCTTTATCCGATCACGGCGAGTCAGGATGGTTTTCAAATTCAAGACAGAACCATTCGCACCACACGCAATAAGACGATTGCCGAAACCGATTGGTCGGGATGCGATGTGGTGATTGAAGCCTCCGGGGTGATGAAAACCAAAGCCTTACTGCAAGCCTATTTAGATCAAGGCGTGAAGCGGGTAGTGGTGACGGCGCCTGTTAAAGAGGAAGGTGTGTTAAATGTGGTGATGGGAGTAAATCATCAGTTATACGACCAGGCTATTCATCCGATTGTGACCGCGGCTTCCTGCACTACTAACTGTCTTGCGCCTGTGGTGAAAGTGATCCATGAGCAGATTGGCATCAAGCATGGCTCTATGACCACTATCCATGATATTACCAATACTCAGACGATTCTGGATGCGCCGCACAAGGATCTGCGCCGCGCTCGCGCCTGTGGTTTAAGTTTAATCCCCACCACCACGGGCAGTGCGACGGCAATTACCCATATTTTCCCAGAGCTTAAGGGCAAGCTGAATGGTCATGCTGTGCGGGTGCCGTTGGCGAACGCTTCTCTAACTGACTGTGTATTTGAGCTTGAGCGCAGCGTGACCGAAGCGGAAGTGAATGCGCTGCTACAAACCGCCGCCGAAGGCGAACTCAAGGGCATTTTAGGTTATGAGGAGCGGCCGTTAGTGTCGGTTGATTATAAAACCGATCCCCGTTCGAGCATTGTCGATGCACTTTCGACCATGGTGGTGAATGGTACTCAGCTAAAACTCTACGTGTGGTACGACAATGAGTGGGGATATGCCAACCGTACGGCAGAGCTTGCCCGCTTAGTCGGCCAGCTTGATTTGCCGCGTTAGGAGAGCACTGTGCCTGCTGCCAAGCTATTTGAACAACTGATGCAATTGCCCGCGGCCGTGCGGCAATATTTGCTGATCACCTTCAATTATTGGAGTTTTACCTTAACCGATGGTGCGCTGCGGATGTTGGTGGTGCTGCATTTTCACGATCTCGGTTATACGCCATTCGCGATTGCGATGTTGTTCTTGTTCTATGAGATTTTTGGTGTCGTCACCAATCTGGTGGGCGGTTATCTCGGCGCTCGCTTGGGGCTTAATCGCACCATGAATCTAGGCCTTGGCATGCAGGTATTGGCATTAGGGATGTTATTGGTGCCATCGGCCAGTTTACCGCTGTGGCTCGCTGGCGTGCCCTGGGTGATGGCGGCGCAGGCGCTTTCGGGCATTGCTAAAGATCTCAACAAGATGAGCGCGAAAAGCGCGATTAAATTGCTGGTTCCAAAGGGTGAGCAGGGCAGGCTTTACCATTGGGTAGCCCTGTTAACCGGGTCTAAAAATGCCCTTAAAGGGGCGGGTTTTTTCCTCGGTGGCGCCTTGCTGGCGGGATTGGGTTTCAATATGGCGATTGCCGCCATGATGGCCGTGCTTGCGCTGGTGTGGTTAATGAGTTTGGTCTTGCTGAAAAAGGATCTGGGGAAAGCGAAGAACAAACCTAAGTTTACTGAGATTTTTTCTAAGAGTCGCAGCGTGAATATTCTCTCAGCGGCGCGCCTGTTTTTGTTTGCCGCAAGGGATGTGTGGTTTGTGGTGGCTTTGCCCGTGTATCTGGCGAGCCAATGGGGCTGGGACCATTGGGCCGTGGGCGGCTTTTTGGCGCTCTGGGTGATAGGTTACGGCATAGTGCAAACCTTAGCTCCGAAGATCGCTGGTACGAGTAGGGCAGCAGCTAACACTTCGCCGCGCATCCCCGACGGTTATACCGCCTTAGTTTGGTCGACGTTATTAGCTTTTATTCCCGCGTTAATTGCACTCAGTTTGTATCTGGATTTCTCACCACAGCTAAGTCTGATCCTGGGGCTGATGTTATTTGGCGGACTGTTTGCGATTAACTCGTCACTGCACAGCTATTTAATTGTGAGTTACGCCAGTGAAGAGGCGGTATCCCTAGATGTTGGGTTCTATTATATGGCTAATGCCATGGGGCGTTTACTGGGAACCGTGCTTTCGGGTTGGGTGTATCAAAGTTATGGACTGGTGGCCTGTTTGTGGATTTCGACGGCCTTTATTGCAACAACGGCACTGATCTCTATCAAGCTGCCTCGACAAGTCAAAGGATAGCAAGATGTTGAGCTGGCGAAAGCGTTTACCGGGCGTTAGAACCATTTGCTTTGTCTGCATGGCTTCGCTATTCGCTGTTTCGCCGCTCTTAGCATCGGTTACACCTGTATTAAATTCCGCATTAGCTGAGACAACCAATCTCACCCCAAAGCCTATTCGAGATTGGAAAAATCCTGCCTACATTATCCAAGCCTTCGATGAGATAGCCCTTAAAAATGAATACGATAAAGATAAACATCGGGTACGGAAATGGCGTCAGCCCGTGCGCGTCTTTGTCGAGCATCAAGTGAGCGATAATGGGTTGCATGCACAATTGGTGCAAATGCATTTAAGCCATCTGGCACAAATCACCGGCCACAGTATTGCCAAGGTGGAATCGCTCGAAGAGGCCAACTTACATTTAGTCTTTACCCGTCAATCCCAATGGGCCGATGTGGTGAGGCGTCTGATGGGGGCAAGTGCGGCCAGTAATATTCATGGCTCTGTGTGTATGGGGAAATTTGCGCTTAATTCCCAGAGTGAGATTGAGCGTGCTTGGGTCGTTATCCCGGTCGACCAAGCGCAAATGCATGGCAAATTGGTGGCCTGCGTGGTGGAAGAAATCACCCAAGTGTTGGGCCTACCCAATGATTCGGAGAAAGTATTTCCTTCCATTTTTAACGATAAAACACCGCAGGATTTACTCACTGGGCTGGATTATATTTTGCTGAAACTGCTCTACAGTAAGGATATTCATGCCGGCATGACGGCCGCCGAAGTGCAACCCATATTGCAAAAACTACTCGAACAATGGCAGCGGGATGGCACGCTGACACAAGCCGATAAAGCGGTTCGTCAGGGCCAGTTGTACCCACTGTTAGGTTATTGATCCCCAAGGTTTTACATCGAAAGTTGGCTTTGATCATGCTTTACCAATTATTCCTTTTTCTTTTAGGAATAAGGGCATAGTCTATCTTTAAAAGAGATAAATATGCTGGAGGCAAGCTATGCAGATGACATTGCAGTTTTTGGGCGCGACCGAGGAAGTGACTGGCTCGTGCCACTTGCTCACAGTGGCAGGTAAGCAAATGCTGCTCGATTGCGGCCTCGTCCAAGGCGGCAAGGCCGATGAGTTACGTAATCACGAACCTTTTAGCTTCGATCCTCTTGCTATTTCAGCCGTTGTCTTGAGTCACGCCCATATTGATCATTCGGGCCGCTTACCCCTGTTGGTTAAGGCAGGCTATACCGGGCCGATTTTTACCCATAAAGCGACGGCTGAGCTGTGTGCCATCATGCTAAAAGATGCTGCCATGCTGCAGGTGCGCGATACCGAAAGAACCAATAAAAAGCGTGCAAAGCATGAGTTGGAGCCTTTAGAACCGCTATTTACTGTAGAAGATGCGGAGCAGGCCATTACTCAGTTTGTGTCGCTGGAATATGGCCAAGTCACCCGAGTGCTCCCCCATGTGGATATTTGCTTATCGGATGCGGGGCATATTTTAGGCTCGGCACTGGTGGAGCTTTGGTTAGGTGAGAGGAAAGCGCAGAAAAAACTGGTCTTTAGTGGCGACCTTGGCCGTGCTGGCATGCCGATATTACGTAATCCCACCTTAGTCGACACCGCCGATTTAGTGTTAATGGAAAGCACCTACGGTAATCGTTTCCACCGCAGTTGGACCGATACTCTGGCCGAGTTAAAGGCGATTTTCGCCAAGGCGGTGACCGAGAGTCACGGCAATATTCTGTTGCCGGCCTTCTCCGTTGGGCGTGCGCAGGAGCTTTTGTATCTATTTCATTTATATGCCAAAGAGTGGGATCTCTCCCGCTGGAAAGTCTGCCTCGATAGTCCTATGGCGATTGAGGCAACGCGGGTGTATGTCAATAATTACCCCTTAATGGACGATGATTTTAAGCGCTTTACCCGCCAGCACCCGGGGCAACATCCGTTATTGTCGAATGTAGAATTTATTCAAACGACTGAGGAGTCTATCGCCCTTAACGATGTGCACAAAGGATTGATTATTATTGCGGGCAGCGGCATGTGTAACGGTGGCCGCATCCGTAGTCATTTAGAGCACAATCTATGGCGTCCAGAATGTGATGTGATTATCTGCGGCTATCAAGCTCTTGGTACGCCGGGACGCGCCTTAGTCGATGGCGCCGAGGAGCTGACTATCCATGGTAATAGCATTAAAGTTGCCGCTAAATTGCATACTGTCGGTGGCTTATCGGCCCATGCGGATCAGGCGGAGTTATTACGTTGGTATCGACATTTTGAAGCGCAGCCGCCCTTGGTGCTTGTTCACGGTGAGCCCGAAGCGCAGCAGGGATTAGTCGCGGTGATGAATCAAGACTCAAAAACCAAACCTAAAGCGCTGGCCATCGCCACCCGTGGCGATATGTTGGATTTAAATGCCTTACCCAAATTAGTTTGGGTGACTAACTAGCTAAGATAATGTTCTTAATTAGCAAATTTTGCGGCATTATTGACATTGAAAAATGCTTGGATTACACCTTTAGACACTTTTACTCATGGCTATCGTATCTCGCTATGATAGACAGGCTCAATGGAATGAAATAATGATAAATCGAAAAAGCTATTTGCTCGTATGTATTCTTTTGCTTGGCGGATGTAGTGGGGCAACGTTTAGAACCAATGTCGGATCAGTGGCGTTAAATAATGCGATTGCAGGCACGGTGGAAGTGTACACAATGGCGGAGTTATCACGACATAAATACGTAGGATTGGGGGAAGTGTCTGCAACCTATTGTAAAAGCGATATCGACCCAACGGTAAAAGTTGATATTGATGATTTGAAAAAGGATTTAAAGCTTCAAGTGCAGAAGTTAGGTGGAAATGCGATTATTTTCTACGAGTGTGGTAAGGGGATCTATCCTGCTTGCCAGCAGTATTTAGAGTGTAATGGCGAAGGGTTCGAAATCGAAAACTAAGCGTTAAAAACTCAGTCTTAACATTGAAGGCTCACACTGTTTGTGAGCCTTCAATATTTATGGGATTTTAGTCCGAGTTATTATCAAATTCAGTGTCGTCGAGTAACTCGAGGCTTGGGTCGATACTGGGCACATCTTTAAATAAGCGGGTGAAGTGACGTTGCACCCCTTTCAGATCGATTCCGGCTAATCCTGAGGCGAAACCAAACCAAGCATACAAGCCGCTGAAGTTGTCGAACATCGGCGGCAGATACTTAGGTGGCGTCAAAATCCCTTCTTGGCAAGCTTGATAGAGTACAGGGATATCTTCGATGGCGAGTTTGCCTAAAAACAGCATAGGGATCAGTTCGGGTAAACCCGATGTGATGGCGCTGCGGATAAAGTTGATGTTTTCAACATAGCCACGCACATAGGAAATATCTTTGGTAAAAAAGCTGCCACCTTCGACCATGCCGCCACGAAACACCCTTTGCGTGACCCGATAACTGTCCTTAGCGCTAAGATTTAACTCCCTAAAATAGTTAAACACTTCAATAAAGTTCGCCCCCTTTTCTGCCATATCTACCGCAGCGACACGGTCGCTAATACGGCGGGCACGGCCAGGGTTTGAACTCAGGGTGAGCATTTCGAGTAAGACGGCGAGCCCTTCTTGGGTGGCAGCTACGCGGGGAGACCCGACGCTAAGCCAAGTAGCATGGGGCTGAGCCCGGCCATTGAGGGTGGTACCCACATGCACCCAACCTTCATGGACTTCGTACACATTGAGATCTGACTCGCTGAACATGGCCTTGCTGTTGAGTTTGACCGTATCGCCACCCACTGCGGCATCGGACACAATCCCGTCACTCAAGCGCACCCGCATATCATCACTGTGGAAGTATTTTTCCAATCGCTGGCTCAGCACATTCACGGCTTCGGGGGCGCTAATGATTTTAGGATGATGCTTATTCATATGCCTTGCGGCGGGCAGGGAGAAAATATAACTGAGCTTATCGCCCAATTGGCGCAGGGTGTGGCGATCGCCATGTAGTCTGTGGCTGGCGCTGCCGTAGAGTTCTTGACTCAGCTGACCAAAGACGGGTGTTCCTCGATGACCCAGCATATCGACAACCAAGCGATATTGATCGACGTTAGCAACTAAGATCTTACCCAGCTTGTCTTTTTTACCCAAACGGCGGTGGATTTCTTGTTTTAGGTCAAGCAGCTCGGTTTGAGTTTTAATGGGATCGAAGGGCAAGGCAATTTTTTGATAAAAATCTTGACTAATTGCTGGCAGAACCGTGCCTTTACTGGAGAGAAAACGCTCTTCCATTTCCCGTGGCCATTTGATGGCATCTAAAATTTTAATCGGCGTTTGGATGCGGATAAGCTCATCGGAAAGGCGATGTAAATCTTCTTGATACTGGGCTAACGACTCTGACATTCCCGTAATCCTGTGCGACTTGGACGATAAAAATTAGCTTAATCATAGCGGTAAAGCCGCTGTATTTATAGGTTTCTACCCTCAAGCACTTGAATATTGTCGATTAAATTGCTGATAAGTTATCGGTTTAATGAATCATTTTGGTGCAATACGGCTTATTTTGGCGCGAGACAGCGTTGGTTTAGTCTCATAACTCACTGTTAAACATTAACTTATTTTGCTGGCATCAAAGCTGCTTTGTGTGTTTGAGCAATCGGATAACGTTGATGGGAGAGAGTTATGGCTGCAATGAGCTATTTGAGTGTGATTGAGCGTTATCACGAGTACGAGGCCACAGTGCATGAGCTGATGGAGTCTATTTTAACGGGCATTGCCGATGCGGACTTATTTCACCAGCCTAAAGTCGATATCAAGGCCATGAAAGGCATTGCGGGCGGTTATCCCTTTGTCGAGCTGATGTACTTGCTCGATACCGAAGGAGTGCAAATTAGTCAAAATATCGCAGTGGTCGATCAGCAAATCAAGCTCGTGCCCCTTGGCGGTAATTGCGACCGCAGCCAGCGGCCCTATTTTATCAATCGAGATGAGTCCGACGGGGTCAATATCACTCGACCTTATTTATCCAATGCCAGCGGGAGCTTATGTTTATCGGCCTCCTTAGCCATTGTGCAGCAGGAGCAAAAGCTGGGCTATCTGGTCGTCGATGTGGATCTGACGAGAATGATTGAATTTATGATGGGCGACAGTGCTAGACGCCGAGTAACGCCAGCGTTTAAAGCCGTGTATGGCGTGATAGTTGCGGGACTTTTTGTGTTGGTGATGGTGCTGCTTTGGACGGCGCTCAGGGATATCTATGGCTTATTTGTGGTGGAGCATGTCGGGCAAGATCCATTGCAACCCTTTGGGATTATTATCTTTATGACTCTGGCGTTAGCAATTTTCGACCTCGGGAAAACAATTCTGGAGGAAGAAGTATTAATGCATAAGGATATTTTTCGCCACAGCTCGACTCGCAGAACCATCACTCGGTTTGTTTCAACGATTTTGATCGCCATTTCAATTGAGGCCTTATTGACCATGTTTAAGGCGTCACTTGGGGAGAAACAATATATCGAGCCGGCGATTTGGATGATGCTTGCTGTAGTGGGTTTATTAGTCGGATTAGGGGCTTATGTGTATCTTGGGGCAAAAGCGGAATGGCTACTGATCAAAACTCAGGCCTATAAGAGTGGCAAAAAGTAATATCAAAATAATAGTAAATTGTACACCCAGCCCCTAGGAGCTGGGTGAGGCTTTTAGAAAAACGTCGGGTTTGAGAGACCTAACGCCTTAAGGGAACGGGAAGCTTAGAAAAAGTCGTCATCTCCTAATGCACGTCTTAACTCGGCGCGTTCGAGGTAATCTTCTAGGCGTTTCTTTATCTCACGCTTATGTTGCATTGCCTCGGCTGCTTTGCTGTTTCTAGGGGTGGTCATTGCCTCAATTTCAGTATCGTTGGGCACGACTTCAGTAATATGAGCCATAACGAATTCCTCATTGTTGTTCCTAACGCCTTTCTATCTAAAAAGAGTGTGGCAGAAAAGCAAAAAATTTTGCCAATAAAAGTAAAATTTTCTTCCCGTCATCTCAGGGGCAAATCCTTCCGTTTTGTGGGTTTTGGAAGGGTAACTCAGTTATTTCATTTTTTACTGAATTAGGTGATTTTACCTATAACTCTTTATTTTTGTATTTAAGTTAATTCCTACTTAAATAGTCGGATAGACTTGAATTTGCTTAAAAGTCGAACAACACTTGGGGGAGATAACACAAATGTGACTGTGCTAGGGAAGCCAACATGGACATGGATCGTGCGCTAGCGTCTTTCGACCCTCCAAAAAGTTTTTTTATCAGTGTGCTCCGTTCAAGCTGGCTAATGTTTGTCGCGGCAATCATCTTTATGGGTATTTCTTGGTATGTTCTAGAGGAATATTTACGGGATAGGGGAGAGGAGCGATTCAAGAATAATGTACAGGATTTAACCGAGGCAGTGAGTCGCAGAATGACTGCCTATGAGCAAGTATTGCGTGGCGGTGCAGGGTTGTTCTTGGCATCTAACGGTGTTACTCGGCATGAATGGCAAACCTATGTTTCTAACGCACGCTTGTCTGACTACTATCCCGGCATTCAAGGTTTAGGTTTTGCTCAATTTGTAACGCCAGACACCTTAAATGCTTTTACCTCGGCAGTTCAGCAAGAAGGCTTCAGCGACTTTAAAGTAACTCCTGTCGGTCATCGTGAACTCTATTGTGTTATTAAATATTTGGAACCTTTTGACTGGCGAAATCAGCGAGCGTTTGGTTTTGATATGTGTTCGGAATCAACTCGTCGAACCGCTATTTTACATGCTATATCAACGGGTTTACCTCAAGTCTCTGGTAAAGTCACCTTAGTGCAAGAAACCCCTGATGATACCCAAGCTGGCATTCTTATGTATCTTCCTTTGTATCATGGCCAACCTACGACTGAAGCTGAACGTGTGAAGCAGGCCTTAGGGGTCGTTTATGCTCCTTTTCGTATGGACGACTTAATGCAAGGGATTATGGGGAAAAGATTTTCCGGTCTAAAACTTGCCATTTATGATAGTTCCGAGGCAAGTCATGCCAATCTGATGTTCAGTTCCCACAAAAACCTCCCCTCATCGAAGGACGTTTTTTATCAATCCCAACTAGAAACCATGGAAGGGCGTACTTGGCGGCTGGATATTTCCTCTGAATCACGCTTTATTTCAAGCACTGAGCAAACACAGAGTATTTGGTTGCAGGTAATTGGTAGCGCATTTGTGCTGGCTCTATTTTATGCCGTTATCAGTATGGCTCGTAATCGCTATCAAGAGTCGTTATTAGCGGCAGAATTAATTGCTAATGAAAAACGCTTTCGCTTAGTGATTGAGGCCTCGCCGAGCGCACTTGTTATGGTGGATAGAACTGGCGCTATTACATTGGTGAATACCCATGCAGAGAGTCTGTTTGGCTATGCTCGAGAGGAGCTACTTGGTCGCTCAATTAATATGCTGCTACCCGAGTCCAGCAGAGGGATTCATCAACAGCATTTAGCCCACTATATGGTTCATCCCATCGCGAAGAATATGTCGATGCGTGATGAGCTTTTTGGTTGTTGCAAGGATGGCACTTTGCTAGCAGTTGAAGTTGGTTTAACTCCCATTCATTTCAGTAACGGGATTTATATATTAGCGACAATTAATAATGTTTCAGAACGTAAAAGAATTGAAGCGCAGCGAATTGAACATACGGCTGAGTTAGAACGGATTAACCAAGAGCTAGACAGGTTTGCTTATATTGCCTCCCACGACTTGA
Source organism: Shewanella decolorationis (assembly GCF_004354305.1). Lineage (NCBI taxonomy): Bacteria > Pseudomonadati > Pseudomonadota > Gammaproteobacteria > Alteromonadales > Shewanellaceae > Shewanella > Shewanella decolorationis. The sequence goes on from NZ_CP037898.1 coordinate 1,965,892, forward strand.
AATCTCCCCTTAGGGGAATTGAACAATTGACGAACTGGTTGAATGAAGATCTTGCCGATAACACAAACGAAAACGTCCAGAAATATTTAGGGTTAATTCAAAGCCGTATCCAAAGAATGGTGCTGTTACTGGACGGTTTACTCATGTTTTCTCGGATAGGCAGAGTCGATACTGAAATCGTTCAGGTCGATTCGCGACAGCTTATTGAAGATATGTTCGCATTAGTCGCTCCCCCACAGGGATTTGAGCTAGTGCTTGAAGGAGATTTTCCACAATTTGCGACGGTTAAAACGTTGCTTGAGTTGGTAGTTAGAAATTTAATGAGTAATGCTATTAAGCACCATGATAGGGGCTGTGGAGTTCTCAAAATAGTCTGTGAAGCCCAAAAATCGTCGTATTTGTTTAGTGTCATTGATGATGGCCCTGGCATTTCAAGCAATTTTCATGGGAAGGTTTTTGAAATGTTCCAAACGCTCAGGCCTAGAGATGAGGTTGAGGGGAGTGGTTTAGGCTTATCACTCGTTAAAAAGACGGTAGAAAGCCTTGGTGGGAAAATTCGACTAGAATCAGAAGGGCGAGGATGTTGTTTCCGGTTTAGTTGGCCGATGCGCATAGTCAACAAGGAGGGGATATGAGCAATAGTCATGACTATAAACAGGTCACCATTCTATTAGTGGATGATGATGATGTGGATTATATGGCCGTTCAGAGGGCGATGAAGCAACTGCGACTGCTAAATCCTTTAGTGCGAGCAAGGGATGGGCTAGAGGCGCTAACGATTTTAACTCATTCAGATGCCATAAAAGGTTCTTATCTAATCTTACTCGATCTTAATATGCCCCGAATGAATGGATTTGAGTTTCTCGAACATATTCGTTCTGACCCGACCTTGTCTTCATCGGTTGTATTTATGCTGACAACTTCAAGCACAGATGAAGATCGGATGAAGGCATATAGCCACCATGTTGCAGGTTATATGGTGAAAACCGATATCAAAGATGGCTTCCATAACATTTTTAATATGTTAGAAGGCTACTGGCGGATCGTGGAGCTTCCAAGCGTATAGGATCTATTTATGGATTTACTACTGATCGATGATGATGAAGTCGATAGAACAGCCATCATTCGCGCATTAAGACAGTCAAAATTAGCATTTAATGTCATTGAGGCTAATTGCGCTTTTGACGGACTAAACTTGGCTTTAGAACGCCACTTTGACGGCATATTACTCGATTATCTATTGCCAGATGCTAATGGATTGGAAGTACTGATCAAACTCAATTCAATGACTCAAGAACAAACCGTTGTGGTGATGCTGAGTCGTTACGAAGATGAAAAGCTGGCTCAACGTTGCATAGAGTTAGGCGCGCAGGATTTTTTACTGAAAGATGAAGTCAATTCAAGAATCTTAAGCCGTTCAATTCGCTACGCTAAGCAGCGCGCATCTATGGCATTGGCTTTAAGAAATAGCCATCAAAAACTCAAAGAGTTAGCTGAACACGATTCTCTGACTAAATTAATGAACCGTTATGGTTTTGAATTATGTTTAAACCGCGCCATTGCAAGGGCAAAACGTAGCAATGATTTTTTAGCGGTGATATTACTCGATCTAGATGATTTTAAAGCAATTAATGATACTTTGGGCCATCAGACTGGAGATATTTTACTCGTGAAGGTGGCATCGAGACTCAGTGCCGTTTTACGTGATGGTGATGTTATTGCCCGTTTAGGGGGCGACGAATTTGTCGTGCTTGTGACAGATAATGACTATAAATATTTCCCTATGATAGTGGCTAATCGGCTACTTAAAGCATTTGAAGAAGTGTTTTGCCTTGGTGATAACGATGTCATGATTGGTGCCAGCATTGGAGTGGCCTTTTACAACGAGGCCGCATCCGATAGCTCTGAGTTGATGAAATGCGCCGATATTGCCATGTACCGTGCCAAAAAAATGGGCCGTAATCAGATCCAGTTTTATTCCGAGGCATTAGATAAAGAAGTTCGCTATCGAAATCATATTGAATCCAGTCTGCGGATTGCTTTAAGACAGAACGAGCTAAAAGTTTATTATCAGGTACAAGTGGATGCTAAAACTCATCAAATGGTGGGGATGGAGGCGTTGATCCGCTGGTTGCATCCGCAAGATGGTTTGATTTCACCGGATCAATTTCTGCCCATCGCTGAAGAAATTGGTTTGATGGAGGAAATCGGGGATTGGGTATTACTGGAAGCTTGTCGGCAGGCGCAGCTCTGGCTCAGTCAATTAGCCCCTTTAGGACACAGTTTTACTATTGCCGTAAATCTATCCGCCTCTCAAATTGGGCATATCGATTTGTATGAAAAAATTGCCCATGTGCTTGAGCAAACTGGCTTAGCCCCAAATGCACTGGAGTTAGAAATTACCGAAAATTGTTTGATTGAAGAGCCCCATGAACACGCCAAAATCCTTGATAAAATTGCGCAACTGGGAGTGCGATTTGCGTTGGATGACTTTGGCACGGGTTTTTCATCCCTCGAACATATAAAGCTATTTCCAATCAGTGTGTTAAAAATCGATAAGAGCTTTATTGCTTCCTACGATAAGGACGAAAAGGACACTCGTTTGCTTACTGCACTCCTTAACTTTGCCTATGGTTTTAACGTTACTTCTGTTGCCGAAGGAATTGAAACCCTTGAGCAAGCAGAATTTTGCACAGTGAGGCATTGCAACTTATTGCAAGGCTACCTCTTTTCTCGTCCTGTAGAAGCAAGTGAGTTTGAGGCAAAGTACATCACCCCATTGCTGCCTAAATAATGAAGCCAAATTGTGAACATTATCTTACGTTTGGTTAAGGCTTAGGTTTTCGTCTGGTGGTGAATATTTTCTTGCTTTACACTGAGCAATAGACAAATATCTGCGCCCCTGTCTGATGCAACTCGCTCAGAACTTCAATCTACAGTGTTTAATTTGGTCATTTGGCAATGAAAATAGGTATTTTATCCCAGTTCCCTGAGTTGTATTCCACTCGACGTTTAGTTGCGGCCTGTGAGAGTCGTGGACATGAAGCCGTGGTTATTAATACCTTGAATTGCTACATGAATATCAACTCCATCAAACCGAGCATTCATTATCAAGGTCAAGAGCTGACTGGTTTCGATGCGGTTATTCCTCGTATTCACGCAAGTGTGACTTTTTACGGTTGTGCTGTTGTGCGCCAATTTGAAATGATGGGGGTATTTGCCGCTAACGATTCGATTTCAATCGCGCGCTCGCGGGATAAGTTACGGGCGCTACAATTACTTTCCCGCAAGGGTATTGGCATGCCTATCACAGGGTTTGCGAATAAACCTAATGATATTCCCGATTTGATTAACATGGTGGGTGGCGCGCCTTTAGTGATTAAGTTACTGGAAGGCACGCAGGGGATTGGCGTGGTGTTAGCCGAAACAAAAACCGCTGCCGAGAGTGTGATTGAAGCCTTTTTAGGGCTGAAAGCTAACATCATGGTGCAGGAATATATTAAGGAATCCAACGGCAGCGATATTCGCTGTTTTGTTGTGGGTGACAAAGTGGTTGCTTCGATGAAGCGTCAGGGCCCCGAAGGGGATTTTCGTTCCAATTTGCATTTAGGTGGCTCTGGGGAAAAAGTTAAAATTACGCCAGCAGAGCGCAAAATGGCGGTCGCCGCTGTTAAAGCCATGGGATTGGTGGTCGCAGGCGTCGATATTTTACGTTCTAATCGTGGTCCGTTGATCCTTGAAGTCAATTCGGCTCCAGGGATTGAAGGGATAGAGCAGACCACAGGGATTTCGGTCACCGAACCAATTGTGGAATATATCGAGAAGATGGTATCTGCGCGTAAATCGAATCGTGCCGTGATTGCCTAACAAAAACACGCCGCGATTATCGCGGCGTTTTTTAGTGTTAAATTTTATAAATCAAAACCGTAGGAGTAGCCAAGGACGACTTTGGCATCCTCACCATTGAGATCCGTATCCGACACCATAAATGAGACAGTTCCTATACTGGTGTCAGCACTCAAGGTAACGTTGTAATCTGCGTAGTTATCTTCACCAAACCAGGACTCAACCACATCCCCGCTGGAATAGCCGTAGTGCAGTGACAGGCTGAGTTTGTCGGTTAATGGGAAGGATGCTGTGGCGGCAAGGTAACTCATATCTTTATCATCTAATGGATCAGCAGCTACATCATCACCCGCATTGATTACATGGGAATAGCTGAGTTCAAACCATTTCCAAGTGATGGCACCATGCAGTTCACCAAAATCGATACTGCCTTCAGCATCGGGGTAGGCGTAGTAAAGGTAGCCAAAATCGTAGCTGAGATCTTCGGTAATATTGCCGCCATAACCAGCATAGAGGTCTAATTCATAACTGGTATCATCCCCAAAGTCGACATTTGATGCCCAAGTGCCAGCATAGAATCCGGAATCATGGCTATAATCTAGGCCTCCTTGTATGGCGACCGCATCTTTGGTTTGAGTCACTCCGCGCCATAGATAGTTAGAGGTGCCGCCAATATTGCCTGATACCGCCGCAAAGACATTGGTGGTTAGTAATAATCCCGTTGATAATGCCAAAACGCTGCACAGTGATTTTCTCATTCTCATCCCCTCGATTGACTTATTTATTGATTCACTCATGCCACCTAGGAGCGAGTGACATTGGTGCATCATGGTTTTTTCTGATAAGGGAATTGCTAATCACATGCCATTATTTTAAATGCTTTAAAAACAGTGTATTAAAAAAAATATGTTAATAAAATGTTTTTAAATGCTCAAATATAGAGCAGTGTGCGCACCGTGTTTGTGCAAAAAATCAGCTTTTGTGTTTTGAATGAGGTAAAAAAAACACCTCACGAAGGAGGTGTTTTATATAACGAATATCGAGCAAATTAATTCACGCTATCACGCAGGGTTTTACCCGCTTTAAACTTGGGTACAGTCGCTTCAGCAATCTGAATTTCTTTACCCGTTTGAGGGTTACGTCCTGTACGAGCTGCACGAGTCGTGGTTTCAAAAGAGCCAAATCCAACGATAGAAATTTTGTCACCGTTTTTCATTGATTCAGTAATCGCTGCTTCGAAAGATTTCAATGCACGTGTGGCTTCAGCTTTTGTGATATCGGCATTTTCTGCAATCTTGGCGATAAGTTCTGTTTTGTTCATTTTTATTGTCTCTTCTTTCCGTAGATTTATTAAGTCAGCGTGCCTAACATGCCACAAGGTTTAGTCGTTGGAAAGCCTTTTGCTACGGGCTTGTGTCATCTAAGTAACAAAATTGGAGGCTATTTTCTCCATTCGTGACTTAGGTTTTATTCTTCGAGCAATTGATATAAGAGTTGTTTGACTAATTTGGGCTCGAAGGGTTTATCGCATAATGCATTCACACCTGCCTGAGATACGTTGCTTAAGTGAGCATCGTTGGCCTCGGAAGACACCATTAAGATAGGTACATGGGATTGTTGGCTTTCGCTACGGATAAACTGAGTGAGCGCCAGACCATCGACGCTTGGCATATTGTAATCGGTAATGATCAGATCAAACATATTGTTACGCATCAACTCAATGGCTTGGGCGCCATCTTCTGCTTCAGTAATCTGCTTAATCCCTAGGTTACCAATAGTACGCTTGATGACATTACGTGCCATGCGGCTGTCATCGACAACCAGCACGCGTACGTCGTGGACATCGAAGTGGCTTAAATCGAGTTCATCGTGACTGAGCAGATCGATAGTTGCATTTAGTGCCTTGCCTAAGTGTTCTGCGTTAAAAGGCTTGGGAAGGATTGCCACCACCCCCGATTGACGGAAAATCTCTAACTGCTCACGACGGCACTCGCTCGAAACCAACATAAATTGAATGTCTTTATATTCACTATTGGCTCTTAAGTAACTTAAAAACTCTGTTGCGGTGCCATCTTCAAAATACATTGCACTGGCGATGAGATCCGGCTTATGCCGAGCAATAACTGTCTTGGCTTCTGCGATATTGGCAGCACTTTCGATGCTAATAATGCCTTCTTGCTGTAAGCGCTTGATAATGATTCGGCGCTGTGTTTCCGATGGCTCCATAATAAGCATCGATAATTCGCTGGGCGATAAATGAGTCATAGTTACAAATAATCTGGTCTTTTTAGAGAGGTGTTAACTTAGGTGAGAAATAACTTCTTCGCAACATATTCGTTTAGCCATTTGTTTTTGCAGTTAAATAATCTCTCGTTATTCGAGAGAAGGCTATCCAATATTGAATCATTAACAGGGAAATGATGCTTATCACTAAGGGGAGCATAGGGATATTGTGGCCTTCAATCACCACTTTGACGTCCTGCGGGGTAATTTGATAGGCGATAATGGCAGTAACCCCTAGTGCTGACAGGCCTAAGGTTTGTAATCCAATATAAATTTTCAGCACTAAGCTAGACCAAGGTGCTTGCGTCAGTATGCCAAATAATACGGGCAAAACGCCTAAGCTAAAGAGATCGAATGAACCCGTGGCAACCGCACGTAGCAGGGCGATAATGGCAAAAAGGGTATAAAGGGCAATTAATAAAATAAGGCGTTTAGGCATTGGCTTGGGTTTATGGGTTATTTTTAGTGGAGCAAGTGTAGGAAAAGCCCCGAACTGAGTCCAGCATAACCGTATTATCATGTAGAATACGCCTGTGCTTGAGCATTCAATATTAGGTTAAGTGATGACAGAAATAGAATTTTGGGACTTAGTGACCCGCAGTGAGCCAGCGCAATCCCAGGAATCTTTAGTGCAGGCATTAAAGCAAAAGTTAGCAGCGCTGAGTGACGATGAGCTAAAAGCCTTCGATAAATTGTTTGGCCAGCAGATGCGTCGAAGCTATTTATGGTCAGTGTGGGGAGCGGCTTATATCATCACAGGCTGTGATTCCGATTATGCCTTTGCCGAGTTTCGCGCGTTTCTGATCTCACTTGGGCAGGCTCGTTATGAGGCGGTGATTGCCAATCCTGACACTTTGGCGCAGTTATCAGCATGGCCCGAGAAAGACGGCTACGCCTATCCTTTCATCGAAGATTACGACTTGATCGCGGGTCAACTATTTGAAGACAAAACGGGTAAGGAGTTGCCTTTTATTCCGTCGGGTAAGGCGACGCCAGCAGGTAAAAAATTTAGCACTAAGCCCAAAGATTTAAAGCAGCAATATCCTGAGCTTAGCGCGCGTTTTCCGTTTTAATTTGGCTTACGAGCGTAAGCAGGCATTGCTACTTACATCGAAGGTCATTCCGTAGCGAGGGCAAGTTTCGCGCATCAGTTGATGCTCTTGCTCCGCTAATTGACGGCTAAATTCTTGGTCGAGCTGCTCAGTCATGCGCTCTTCTGCCTGCTGTTGTGACTGAGCCAGTTTATCAAAGTGCGATTTCACCACTTGCTGCTGCGCAGCACTGAGGGTGGTGGCATGGCTAGGTAAACTGATGAGTGTGCCTAGGGTGAGCAGTGTCAGTAAGGCAAACTTTGCCATCATAGGTTGCTGCAGATTTGTGGTTGTTAGTTTCATAGATAAACTCCAAATTTAAATTACCGATAATCGGTTAGTCTTTAAATCGTCGTTTGGCTTTATACAGTGCATCCATGACAAACAAAACCAAAGGTATTGCTGAGAAATTAAGCATACTGGAGGGATCTTGAACCTTGGCTGAACCGCTATCTTACTGCTCGTTTCGCATCTCTTGGCATTGAAATCCCTGTTTACGGTAGTCAAATCCACACTTTAGACCGCACTCCCAAGGCACATTATCGTAAAAAGATGACTGCTCTTTGGCGAAGTCTCGACAGGTTTCATAACTGTCAAAATTATCTGTTTTCTTATATTTACCGGAATCGTAACCATGGGTATAGATGAAGGACGACCAATTTTCAGGGCGCGTGTCTTTCTCCCCAGAGGAGATAAACCAAATCGCGCTGGCAAAACAAGTAAACAGGATTAATACAAACACTGGTACAACGGGGAATTTCATTTTTAATTCGTGGTCATAATCGAGTGTGCGAAGAATAATACTTTTTTACGTAATATGCGCGTTAAAAAATCACAAATTAATAACTTTATCTCTTATTAGGTATTGGATACAAAAAGATACGAGTTTATCCGGCATAATATAAAATATTTACTAATCTATACAAAAGCTTACTCAATCAAGGCTGTGATGAATAGCATTTTGCATTAAGCTGAAGTTCAGGTTAGATTTTGTACGGTATATGGCAGAAACAATGAGGCCTAGGAGGCAAATATGAAAGTTCAGTTCCTATTACTCGCCAGTGTGTTGAGTTGCAGTGCTGTATGGGCCGCAGACGAGGCGAAAACCGACCCAGTGACAGAAGATGGGGTTGTTAAGATTGTTTGGCAAAATCCAAAGGATTTCCGTGACATTAAGTCGTCCGGCGAGATCCAATCCCGTTATGAACAGCGTTTATTTGATACCTTAACCGCGAATATCAATAAAGAAGCGGCAAAAGTCCTAAAGCCGAATCAAAAGTTAGAGATGACGGTGACCGATGTCGATCTCGCCGGGGATATGCGTCCAACCTTTGGGGCAACCGCCGATGATTTACGGGTGATCAAAGAGCTTTATCCACCACGCATGACCTTTAGTTATCAAGTGCTTGAAAATGACAAAGTGATCATCGCCGGGGATGAAAAGCTCTCTGATATGGGCTTTATGACGGGCATTCAGCCGTTAAATGACAAGCCATTTAATTATGAAACCAAAATGCTAAACGATTGGTTAAAAAAGACCGTTGCACCGAAACTTTAGGCTGATTAAATCAACTTAAGCACTTAATGCTTGAGGGAGCACATCTCTTTCTTCTAACAGGCAAAATCCGTTACTTGCTGATTTTGCCTGTTTTTTTGCCTTGGCACTTAAGGTCGAAAGGCTGTGTTCATTGCAGTTATAGGTATGGGCGGGAGTAAGAACGCCGACACACAGGCTGATTAACTTGTGATAACAGGCTTGTCCTTGTCTGTCATCGGCGAGCATTTCTTGGGCTTGCCAATGCTCTGCACTATAAAAGAGCGACTTGTTGGCCTCAAACTCCGTTAATATGCGTTGGCAGCGCTCGATGAGTTGCTCACAGGTGCTGATCACCACAAAGTCATCGCCACCGACATGGCCGATAAAACAGTTGTCAGTTTTATACTTCACTAACAGATTGGCGACCTCGCAAATCACCTCATCGCCGCGGCAGAAACCGTAAATATCGTTATAGGGCTTGAACTGACAAAGATCAAAATAGGCCAAGTAGAAGGGCTTTTGTTGGTTTCGGAGGCGTTTGAGTTCTTCCTGAATAGGCACATTACCGGGTAAATCCGTTAATGGATTGGCATGCCTTGCCATCTTAATCCTGTGCTCGGTGATCCGCTGTAGCAAATCTTTGGTGTGACCGATGCCAAGCAATTTGCCCCGACGCAGAATGATAAATTGCTGGGCGACGGTATTGGCGCTCTCCGAGGTCAGTAATTGACTCACAATCGACAGGGGCTCGTTGGCTTCAATCTGCAACACTTGCGGGTCCATGACTTCACTGACGGCATGGTTTTCATGCAATGCTCGACCATAGGGCGTGCTAAAAAGTTCGAGCAAGGTGGCTCGGCTAATAATTCCCAGAGGATGTTGATCTTGCACCACTACCACGGCTTGCAATGCGGGTTGAGAAATAAAGGTATCACTGAGGTGCTTCAGCTTAAGTGTCGGCACCACTGTGATGGCGCTAGTGCAGAGGCTTTCGGCGGATTCACTGTATCTGGGCTGAACTTGGGTATTATTCGGCACTAAGGTCGCTTTCATCGCGCGGCTCGGCAGTGCCTCGGGGCGTCCGAGCAAATAACCCTGACAATAGACTATGCCTAGCTGTTTGAGTACGGCGAGTTCTTCTTGGGTTTCAATCCCTTCAGCTATCACTTTGCAGGTGAGGCTTTGACACAGTTCGACAATCGAGCGCACAAATTCTTGCTTAACTGGAGTCGAATCGATTTGGTGAATAAAGTGGCGATCGATTTTTACATAGTCGGGCGATAACTCAGACCAGAGCCGTAAACCCGAATAGCCCGCACCCAAATCATCGATAGCGGTCATAAAGCCTTGGCTGCGATAGTGATTCAGGCAAGATTTCAGTAAGTCGATATCGTCGGCGGGATATTGCTCCGATAACTCAATCACCACCTGTGAAGGTGAGATCCCAAGCTGCTGTAACAGTTGCAGCGTCATACCCTTAGGATGGGTGGGATCGAGCAGGGCCTTAGGGGAAATATTAATAAACAAACGGCCTTGGAACTGGCGCAGTTTGAATTGCTCCAGCGAAATGCGGCGGCAGAGTGTCTCGAGTTCGCTCAATTTGCCCTGATGTTCCGCGGTTTTAAACAGCGGAATGGGTGAGTAGAGCGGGCTATGCTCCGGCCCACGACTCAGTGCTTCAAATCCGTGGATCTTGTGTTCCAAGATATTGAAAATAGGCTGAAAAAGCGGGCTAATGGCCCCCTTTGCGATAATCTTATCAAGCTCTTTTGCCAGATCTAAACTCGTCATTACTTCAGCCCCCACGACAATGTTTGCGGAGTCTATGACTTAGAAATGACAAAATGATGACAATTTTGTTTGCCAAAAGTCCGTGTACAGGAAATGAGAGCAAACGCTGAAATTGATGATATTTCAGCGTTTATTGAATTAGCTTTGCTTTTTGAAGGCGTGCAGGGTTTTGAGTAGGGCGGCTAGTTGGCGCACTAAGGTTTCCAGTGCGGCAGGATCTAGGCTGCTCTGTTGTTGCAGCTTAGTGAGGTCGTCCACCAATTCTTGCACATAGGGCAAAAAGCGGTTGCTCGACACTATAAAGCCTTGCTCGGCGGTGAAGATGCTAGTGAATTTCCCATGGCCCGCTTTTTTCAATTCATCTAACTTAGCGTCAGCGTCTATGGCTTGGCGATAGGCGATTTGAAGATTTTCTTTCAGTTGCTCTATAACCTTAGTGTGTGGCATAACAGCGTCTCATTGCAAAATTTGCAGGAATTATAAGGGGCAAAGGATATGGCAACAAGTCGGTGGCGACTATTACTGGCACTGTGCGGCGTCGCAATGTTTACCAGTGCGTCGAGTTGGGCGGCACAGACGGATAAACCGCCGTTTTATCAGGTGCAATGGCAGGGCAAATCCGCTTACCTGTTGGGTTCAATCCATATTGGCCGTGCCGATTTTTATCCTATGCCAGCGCAAGTGGAGGCGGCATTTACCAAGTCCAAGGGATTGGTGGTTGAAATCGATACCAATAAAATCGACAGCCGTACCCTATTGCAAAAGTATGGTATGGCGGCTCTCGCACAGGGGCTCGATTGGCAGAGCCGAGATAAACAAACGATAGAGGTGATGCGCCACTATTGTGAAGACAAGGCAAGCCTATGCCAGTCGATTCAAGCATTTGCACCTTGGTTGCAGGCATCTCAACTTAATCTACTGCGCTACAATAGCTTAGGTTTTAGCACCGACTATGGTGTAGATATGCAGTTGCTTGGCCGTGGGGGTAAGCCTGTGTATCAGTTAGAGACGGCTGAGTCGCAGTTCCAATTACTGTCCTCCTTCGATAGCCAAGTTCAGTGGTCTATGGTGCGCGAAGCCATTAATGCCTCTGATGCCGAACTACTCTCACTGGTTGAGGCGTGGCGCTCCGGTGATGAAACTGTGTTGGATACTTTGATGCAGGAGCAGCTTGGAGGGGAGGGCGACACCCAGATGCTGGATAAAATTCTCTGGCAGCGCAATAAAGTCATGGCCGATGGCATGATGAGGTTAATGACCGCAGAAGCCGCCAGCGAACCGCTATTTGTGGTGGTAGGCGCAGGCCATGTGGTGGGTGATAAAAGCGTAGTTCAGCTACTTAAACAGAAGGGCGCCACCGTAATCGCCTGTTGGCGTGAGCAATGTGACTGATATAGCTATATGACGGATGACTGGGGGGATTCTGGATTTGAACGCACTGGGGTTGAATACACTTAGTGAACAGAACTAGGGTCGAATCATATGGTGATGAAACAATAAAGGACGCTTTGGCGTCCTTTATTGTTTCGCGAGCTTATGCGGATGTGTCGGTTGCGGCGCTTTGCCCCAGAAAATGCACATAACGACCGAGCGAAATATAGGGCTCGCGTTGGGAATACTCGAGCTCCATCGTCAGCAGCTTTTGATAGTCAAAATCCGCTGGCTGATGTTTTTTCAAATAGTCGTGAATGACTCGCACACCCGACTCGCGCAGCAGATCCATATTCCATTCGGCAAACCATTGTTTGACATCATGAATATACAGCGGGTGCGTGGGTGTGAGGCGCACCTTCTTCTTCACTTTAAGATCGGCGGCAACATAGTCGAAATTACCCGACACTAATGCATGGAAGCGCATTGCTTCTTTATTATAAAACATCAGCGAAAACAGCCCATTAGGCTTAAGCATGGTCAGCAAGCCTTCCATGGTGGTTTTCGCATCGGCCAGCCATTCGACTACGGCATGGCAAAGGATAAGATCGAACTTGCCATGTTCCTCGACGGAGAGGGCTTGAATCGGCGCGTGGACCAAACGGATAGCCAATGGCGTGTCGCTGGCATCGATTTGTGTTTTCGCTTGGGCGAGCATTTCGGCGGAAATATCACACAACACCACTTCATGGCCCAGACGTGCCAGCTTTTGGCTGAAATAACCAAAACCGCCGCCCGCATCTAAAATCCGCAGTTTTTTATCGCCAAATTGCGCCAAGGCGGGAGCGAGATCGCGCCATAACACGGCGGCACGGATTTCACCTTTAGGGGTGCCGTAAATGTTCTTCGCGAACTTTTGCGCGAGTTTATCGAAATTCTTATCTTGCACGGGTTAACTAAGTTAAAGACTGGGGGCAATAGTGTGGCACAGGCGTAATCTTTTCGCACTCGCAGTGTGGATAAGGCAAAGTCATACAGGACAATGACTTTATAATATATTGATTTTTAATGAGATAAAAAATCACAGTAAAGTTGGGGATATCCAGAACTCTATCCCCTGGGGTATAATCACGCCGTTTTCGATAAACCTGACTCTAATATACCCAAGCGACCTGAAGATATGAGTTTCAGAGCGTCTAGGGGGCTTCAATTCAAGGCGCATCAATGAAAGAATGTCGAGCACCTTGTGAATTGATGCAACACCGAAGTGGAGTGCCCTAGGCGCTCCGTCTCGGCGGGTTTTAACGCTCTTTATGCTGTGTTGGTTATTTTTGACTTAGACCACTAGGTCTGCAAATAACCGCCTTGCCTAAAGAGCGTTACATTCCCGCTGAATCCTCATCTTCAGGTTGTTTGGGTATAATTGTCCATTCGGTGAGTCAGCATCAGCCCTTTTTAGACACAGTTTTGCCTGTTTTACACTCGTGAGCTTTTTGATTTTTCAGATGTTATGCATCTGTACGGGGTATTTCTGGTTATTCGTGTGTAGGGATAGTTAATTAAAAGGTAATCAGACTTGAATAATGCATATTGTGTTGAATTGAACGCGATGCCCTCGCTGTTTTCTCTTTATCGCAAGATTTTCTTTGGTCGTAAACCCGGTTGGGATCAACAGCCCTTGCCTTATATCAAGGTGTCGGCGCCCAATGTGCAAGTGTCCGAGGCCAAAGTTAGCCAATATGCCCAAGTGTGTGGCTTTGATTTCAACGGTAAAATATTACCGCCAACCTATTTGTATGTGATGGCATTTCGCCTGCACGCGGTGATTTTTACCCACGATGGTATTACCTTCCCGCTGCTGGGGATGATCCATTTAAAGAACCGTATTCAAGTTTATCGTCCGACGACAGTTGATGAAGTGTTCTCCCTCGAATGCGCCTTAACCACCAGTCGTGAAACCGATTCAGGCTTAGAGTTTGAATTTGTCTCTAAGGTTTTTGTGGGCGAAGAGCTAGTTTGGGAATCGCTGTCGACTTACCTCTATCGTATCGAGACCGCTGGCCGCCGCGTTCGTCCACCTAAGGCGCTCGAGATGGCTTGGGACTCGCCCCAATCTTGGGAGTTGAGTGAAGATTTAGGCCGCCGTTATGCCAAAGCATCAGGCGACTATAACCTGATCCACCTGCATCCCGTGCTGTCGAAACGTTTTGGTTTTGACCGTGTGTTGGCCCACGGTATGTGGTCTAAGGCGCGCTGCTTAGCAGAATTAATGCCTGAGATTGGTGAGCGTCCCTTCGTGGTCGATGTGGCATTTAAGTTGCCGTTACTGATGCCTGCCGAAGTAGGATTTGGTTACGAAAAATCACAAGACAAGTGGGTATTTGAGCTACGCGACAGTAAAGGTCGCAGACCGCACCTCAGTGGTGAAGTGCAGCTTTAAGCATGATGAAAACGGCGCCTAAGGCGCCGTTTTTGTTGGTGTTGTTTGCAGTGCTAAGGCACGCTGTGTCCGGTTGATGCTTGCCAGATACTAAACCATTGCTGCCTGTCTAGGGTGAGTGACTGCGAGGCCACCGCCGTTTTTATCCTCGCAATATTTCCACTGCCGATAATCGGCACGGGCCGACTCGGTAACATCCGCACCCAGGCATAAATCACTTGGCTGATATCTTGGGCGCCAATCTCATCGGCGATGTTCGCTAAGGTTTGTTGCAGGCGAATGGCCTGTGGATGGCTATTATCAAAGATCTTGCCGCCGCCCAAACAGGACCAAGCCATAGGCCGAATGCGCCGCTCCTGACATAAATCGAGAGTACCATCGTGCATACTCGCCATTGCCAGCGGTGAGATTTCGATTTGATTGGTGACTAAGGGCTGAGTTAATCTCGACTGCAATAATGAAAACTGCGCGTTGGTGAAGTTAGATACCCCAAAGTGTTGTACCTTGCCCGCCTGTTTTAAGTCAGCAAAGGCGTCGGCCACGTGATCGGCGTCCATCAAAGGATCGGGTCTGTGGATCAGCAGCAGATCTAAATAATCGGTTTTCAGCTGCTTTAGTGATTGCTCCACACTGGCAATAACATGCGCCTTGGAGGTGTCGTAATGGTTTACATAGCGCTCGGGACGACAATCGAAGGCGGGCTTAATGCCGCATTTGCTCACCAATTGCATCTGCTGCCTTAAGCCGGGTTTTAGCGTTAACGCCTCGCCGAACAGGGCTTCGCACTGGTATTGGCCATAAATATCGGCGTGATCCATAGTGGTCACACCTAGGTCGAGATATTGCTCTATCAAGTTAAGCCGCTCGGAGGGTGACATTTGCCAACTGTGCATTCGCCAAAAGCCGGCAACAAACTCTGAAAAACTAAAAGGGGATCCGCTCATGTTGTTTCTCTTTTGGGAATCTGTATTTTGTAGGGGAAAGGACCCGAGTCGATTTATTTGATGCAGATTAAGGAATCGCTCATTAACCCTTTCGATGGCTATATATCTTAAAGCTAATCACCTAATATCCGCCATATTCAATCAGCCGTTGCTGATACCAACCGATTTTGCATACCTATTTTGTATTCCTTGTCTAGAGAGCAAGGTACTCAAGGGAGAGATGACCCCATGCTAACCGATATGGATATTTCGCGCCGCGCGCACCTAAATGATATCGCCGCGCTTGGCGCCGAATTTGGGTTATTGCCCGATGAGATGCAACTATTTGGCACGACTAAAGCCAAGGTAGATTTACGTGTGCAGCAGCGTTTAGCCGAGCAGCAACAGGGCAAACTGATCATTGTCACCGCCGTGACGCCAACGCCCCACGGCGAAGGCAAAACCGTTACCACCATTGGTTTAACCCAATCCCTCAAAGCGCTAGGTAACAAGGTGTGCGCCTGTATTCGCCAGCCCAGTATGGGCCCAGTATTTGGGGTGAAAGGCGGAGCCGCTGGTGGCGGTTACGCCCAAGTGGTGCCCATGCAGGAGCTGAATCTGCATTTAACAGGAGACATACATGCCGTCAGCAGCGCCCATAATCTTGGCGCGGCAGCGATAGCCTCTCGGCTGTACCATGAAACGCGGTTAGGCAAGGTCGAATTTGAGCTGCAGTCTGGGCTGAGTTACTTAGATATAGCGCCTAACGGCATCCGTTGGCACCGAGTGGTCGATCATAACGATCGCTGTTTACGTGAGATTGAAGTCGGGCTAGGTGAAAATAATGGCCCCGCTTACACCTCTG
Source organism: Shewanella decolorationis (assembly GCF_004354305.1). NCBI lineage: Bacteria > Pseudomonadati > Pseudomonadota > Gammaproteobacteria > Alteromonadales > Shewanellaceae > Shewanella > Shewanella decolorationis. The sequence continues at coordinate 1,982,039 of NZ_CP037898.1, forward strand.
GCTTTGATATTACCGCCGCCTCCGAGTTAATGGCGATTCTGGCGCTGAGCCGTAATCTTGCGGATATGCGCGCGCGTATTGGCAAGCTTGTGCTGGCTGTAAATCGCCAAGGTGCGGCTATTAGCGCGGAAGATCTTGGGGTTGCCGGCGCGATGACGGCGATCATGGCGGATGCGGTAAAACCTACCTTAATGCAGACCTTAAACGGTGCGCCTTGTCTTATCCACGCAGGGCCATTTGCCAATATTGCCCACGGTAACTCGTCGGTGATTGCCGACGATATCGCCCTAAAACTGGCCGATTTTGTGGTAACGGAAGGTGGTTTTGGCTCCGATATGGGGTTTGAGAAATTTTGTAATATCAAGGCGCGCCAGTCGGGATTAACTCCAAGCGCCGCAGTGTTAGTCACCACCTTAAAAGCACTGAAGGCCAACAGCGGCTTAACTTCGGATGCGGATATCAATGCGCCCGACCAAGTCCGTCTCGAGGCGGGATTTGCCAACTTAAACTGGCATATCAACAATGTGGCGCGTTACGGCATTCCCGTTGTGGTGGCTATTAATCGCTTTGCCACCGATACGGATGCCGAGCTTAATTGGTTGATTGAGGCCGTTGCGGGCACTGCTGCCTTTGGCTGCGAGCTTAGCGAGGCGTTTAGCCAAGGAGAGGCGGGGGCGTTGGCCTTGGCGCAAACCGTCATGCGCGCCTGTGAGCAGCCAAGCAAATTTACCCTACTATATCACGATGAAATGGCGCTTGAGGCGAAATTATCCACCTTGGCCGAGGTCGGTTATGGCGCTGCTGGGGTAAGTTTTTCTGAGACGGCTAAGCTGCAATTACAGGAACTCAATGCGCTTGGTTATGGACATTTACCTGTCTGTATGGCAAAAACACCCTTATCCATTAGCCATGACCCTCAACTTAAAGGTGTACCGCAGGGTTTTACCGTGCCTGTGCGTGAGTTAGTGTTAAATGCGGGGGCTGGATTTATTACCGCGCTGGTGGGGAATGTGATGACTATGCCTGGGCTTGGATTAGTTCCCGGCTATTTAAAGATTGATATCGGCGCCGATGGCGAGATTACTGGTTTAGGTTAATATAATTAACATTTTGAATATAATGAAAAAGGCGCAATCTAGGATTGCGCCTTTTGTTTAGTTTTCGTGTTGGCGGAGCGTTATTTATTGGTTTGGTAAATATGCACATCGCGCTGCGGGAAAGGAATGCTAATGCCCTCGGCATCGAAGCGCATTTTCACTTCGCGGGTAATATCCCAATACACATCCCAATAATCTTCGGGTTTGGCCCAAGGACGGACGATAAAGTCGACCGAGGATTCCCCTAACACATGCAGCTTAATGGTTGGTGCAGGGATTTTTTGCACCTTAGGATGCGCCTCAACAATCGACTTAAGCACGGCTTCGGCATGCTCAATATTGTCGCCATAACCAATACCGAAGGTCATGTCGACGCGGCGTTGATGCTCGGCGGTAATATTGTTAATGGTATCGCCCCAAATCTTATTGTTTGGAATGATAAGTCTTTGGTTATCCAATGTTTTAATTGTAGTGGAGACTAGGCTCATATGGCTTACGCGCCCAGTAACACCTGCGGCGTTAATCAGATCGCCCACATCGTAGGGGCGATAGATCAAAATCATCATGCCCGAGGCAAAGTTCGAGAGTGAATCCTGCAGGGCGAAACCGATAATCACACCGGCGATACCAAAGCCTGCCAATAACGGGCCTAACTCTATGCCAAGTTGAGAGAGGGCAATCAGCACGCCGATAGTAAAGACCGCTTTGCCCGAGAGCGAGGTAAAGAAGTCTTGCAGTAACTTACTGAAATTTAACTTAGAGTTACTGACAGTATTACGGACAATCTTCTTCGCCAGTTTGCCTGCAAGGCTTGCGACAAACAGGATCAGACAGAAGATAAATAACTTAAAGACTAAAGTAGGACCATGGTTAATGGCCTGTTCTTTGGCGGTATTGAGCCATTGCTCAACGAGGCTTGAGGCTACATCGATACTCAGCACATCTTGAGTAATATCGCCTGAGATACTGAACAAGGTCTTTTTCAGTGAGGCAGTATTTTGCTCTAGCGCATCGAGTAAGTCGATATCTATGCTAAGGCTTTGACTGTTGAGCGCCAATCTATCCTTCAGCTGCATAACGCGACTGGTTTGCGCTGCGGTCACGTCTTTACCCGCATTAGTGGCGGCGTTGACTGCATTTTGTAACTGTTGCTGAGTGAAGGTAACAAAGCTATCGAAGTTATCGGCGCGACTTAAGAGGATTTGGGTCAGCTCGGTTTTTTGCGCTGCCACATCTTCACCCATTTGGCTGAGCCAGTTTAAGGTCTCGAGTCGTTGTTTGTAGTTATTGTCCTTATCGAGCTCGCGATGTGAGATCTCGAGTAGAGTCGCTTCATCATCCGTCGTGCCGAGCTTGTGGGACAACTTAGTGACGATATCATTAAAGTACTCATTGATTTTGATATTAAATTTCAGCTGCTCATGCACTATCGACAGCATAAAAGTTTTATCGTAGGTGCCGTCTTCTAACAGCGCTTTAATCTTATTGCGTAGCTGTAAGGTCTTATTCTGAATACGGTATTCAACAATGGTACGCAATTCACCTTGGGATTGAGCTAAGCGCGCAATATCTTCTTTAATGGCTGCTTGTAATGTTGTGAGCTCAACTTGAGCTTCATTAGGGATTGGCGCGGTTTGCGTGGCGGCGACCGGTTCTGCATCCGTCGCGAAAACCTCGGTACTCAATAGCAGGGGAAAGCTTAGGGCAAGTATTAATATGAGTGAGCGGCGCATAGGCGTTATCTTCAATAAAAATAGGTAGCTACATCATAGAAGGTGCGTTTAACACTGTAAAATCGCAACAGCATAAATTGTTGCTAGAGTACGAAAGTTGTGCGCGGGTTTGCAGCATTAAGCTATTGCGGGAAGTCTTGCTGCAAGAGTGCTAATTAGTTCGACTTAATGGGATGAGGATCTGGTAGACTTAGCGCCCCATAGTTAGGAATGTACCGTAAATGTTGTGCTCCCATTGCCATCAGTCGATTAAAATTGCTCAAATTACCCAACAGCGTGGCAAAGGCTTTCACGCTCAAGTGCAATGCCCCCATTGTTCAGCGTGGCTGGGGCACAACCCTAAGTTATTGAAGCTAAAACTTTTTGGCTTTTATGCGAGCTTAGCTACAGGCTTATACTGCTACTTCGATGCCTCGACGCGGCATTTTTTGATCCCTGTGATGATCTTCTGTGTGATGTTGCTGCTGGTGAGCCATTTTATGGATCAATTGCAAACCATTGAGGCACCTAAAAAAGAAGACGATAGCGATCAACGGCAAAAGTATCGCTAGAGGTGAGGGGATTGGATTAACCGAGTCGAGCTGCGCAGGTGTTATCGCACAGGCTCAACTTGGTTTAGACTAGAGCTTGGCTATTGAACAACCTGTTCTTGACTCTCTAATGAGTGTTCTACGTAATAAATACCACCCAAAATCACTGCGCCGAAAATCACTATCCCTAAGATTAATCCTAAGTTTTCACGAAAAAATGCTAGCATTTTGGTTGCCTTTTGCTGGATTGAATGGATTCTAGATTGAGCGGGTATCACACCGAGCACATCATAGTTTTACTGACTTAAGCTAATCTTAAATAACTCTTTTTGCCAACCTGAGTCAGTTTTTTGTTGTACGTTTTTCACCCTAAAGTTGCAATGGTAAATATCTTGTAACGCATTGCAGGGCGATTACCTTATTGCAACTTGCTAGCCGCCTGACTTAAACTTGAGCCACTTTTTTACTATGGGGACGACTGAGTGAGACTGCACAGTCACATAAGACGCACAATTTCGATATGGCTTGCTGCCGTATTGGTATTGCTGTCTTTTGTTGCCTCAGCCCATAGCGTGACTCACCTTGATGATGGGGCAAAGACGCACTGTACTTTGTGCTTTCATCAACATCAGCTGAATAAAATTCTGCTCACCCAGCCGCTTAAGCTCCATTTAGCGGTACAGCGATTCGATGTTTGTGAGTTTGTCTTACCCATTACCTTCTCTAAACACGTCAGTGTTTACCTAAGCCGCGCGCCGCCAGCTCTCCGTTAAATCAACTTTTACATTTTAACTTATTGTATTTCTTGGTGACTTTTCTGGGTCATCGAGTGCTAGTTGTATTTTGGAGATATCATGACTGTTTTGAACAACCGAATTTCTTTGGTGGCCTTGGCATGCGCATTTGCATCGCCGACATTATTTGCCGCTGACTCAAGTTTAACCAATCCAGCGATTAGCGCAGTACTCAATGGCTACTACCAAACGGCTGAACGTCCATTGGCTGAAACCGCCGAAGGCTTTGGTTTAGGTGAAACTGAGCTGGCCATGAGCGCCAATATTGACGACATGTTCTATGGCAAAGTGACCGCCGTTGTTGAGATGCACGACGGTGAAACTGAACTCAATCTCGAAGAAGCCTTTATCCAAACCATGGCGATGCCAGCGGGTTTCTCAATCCGTGGCGGACGTTTCCTCTCGGATATCGGCTATTTAAATAACCAGCATTTACATACTGACTCATTCACTGATCGCCCGATTGCTTATCGCGCATTTTTCGGCGGCCATTATTTTGATGACGGTGTGCGCTTAAACTTTGTGGCGCCAACGGATCTGTATTGGACCATAGGTGCAGAAGCCTTTAAAGGCGATAGCATGCGCGCTGCCGATGAACACGGTGAGCGTGAGTTTAAAAACGTGGGTGTTTACACCTTCTACACCAAGATCGGTGGTGATATTGGTGATAACAGTTCATGGCAGGCGGGATTGAGCTACCTGCGTAACGAAAATGGTCAAGTTACAGCCCATGAAGAGGGTGACGAGCACGAAGATGAAGCGGCCGAGGAAGGCCATGATCACAGCCATGCGGCATCTTACACAGGCAAAAATACCTATGGGGCTGATTTTGTGTATAAATGGGCGCCAAATGGCAACTATAAATACCAAAACCTGACCCTGAGCGGTGAGTATTACCGCGTGACGGACTTTGTACCGAGCGACCTGCATCCTGAGGACGCGCCGAGCAAGGACTATCATCAAGGTTGGTATCTGAGCAGCGTGTATCAATTCACGCCTAGCTGGTCTGCGGGTGTGCGTTACGGTGAGGTGGATACTCAAGAGCTCCATGGCGATCATTTCCATGGACAGAAGTTAAAGGAATCTGAGGTGAGTCTGGCGTGGCATTCGAGCCATTTCTCCACGGTACGTTTCCAATACACCAATCAGAAGGGAACTAACTTCGATGGAATCGAAGACGACAATGTTTTCACTATTCAATACATTATGTCTCTGGGGGCTCACGGTGCGCATCAATTCTAATTTTGTTAAAGCGGCCGCAGCGGCCCTGTCTATCGCTTGTTCAGGCTTTGCCCACGCTGAGCTGAATGTGTTTGCCTGTGAACCCGAATATGCCGCACTGGCAAAAGAGCTGGCTCCAAATGCTAACATTTATTCGGCAACCACGGCCCTGCAGGATCCACATCAAGTGCAGGCGCGTCCGAGTTTGATCGCCAAAATGCGCCAAGCGGATCTAGTAGTCTGTGCGGGCGCCGATTTAGAAATCGGTTGGCTACCAATGCTGCAAATGAAGTCGGCTAACGCTAAGGTTCGCTCTACCGATCAGGGGCTGTTTTTCGCCGCCGATCAGATCGATACCTTAGATAAATTAGCGAGTGTCGACCGCAGCATGGGCGATGTGCATGCACAGGGTAATCCGCATATTCACTTCGATCCCAATCGTCTGCTCACTGTCGCGAATGCACTGAGTGCCAAGATGAGTCAGCTGGATCCAAGTGAGGCGGCGAATTATCAAAAGGCCCTAGCGGACTTTAGTTCACGTTGGCAGGCGGCTATTCCTCGCTGGGAAGAACAAGCCAAAGCGTTAAAAGGCAAAAAAGTCATCGCTTACCACACCAGTTTTAGATACCTGTTTAACTGGTTAGGCATAGAACAAGTCGCTGATCTTGAGCCTAAACCCGGTTTGGCACCGACTAGCGGTCATTTAGCGAGTCTGCTTAGCCGCGCCGAGCAGAAGGATATTCTGGCGGTGGTTGTGGCGTCCTATCAGGATGAGCGTGGTGCTAACTGGTTGGGCGAAAAGGCTAATCTGCCAGTTGTCATGCTGCCAATGTCAGTTGGTGGTAACGATGCCAGCCAAGATCTCTTTAGCCTCTACGACAGTGCAATTTCCCTCTTAAACGGGGTGAAATAAGCCTATGCTGGATCTGGAACTGATGTCGATCCTGCTGCCAGCACTGGCGGCGGGGATCTTAGTGCTCTCAACGCATATTGTACTTGGTAAACAAGTGCTTAAGCGTGGGATTATCTTTATCGATTTAGCTATTGCGCAAGTAGCCGCGTTGGGGGCGATTGTGGCACATATGGACCACAGATTAGAGGATATACCATTTTCTAATGTGTGGATGCCAGCCTTATTCGCCCTTGCGGGGGCGGGATTTATCGCTTGGTTATCCAAGCGTATGGCGGGCGAGCTAGAGGCGATGATAGGTTGCTTTTACGTGTTGTCGGCGGTGGCGGCCATGCTATTGTTGGCAAATGATCCACACGGGGCCGAGCTGTTAAAGCAATTGATGTCAGGCCAGATCCTTTGGGTGAGTTGGTCGCAATTAGTGTTGCCGACAGTGGTGTATGCGGCTGTGTTAGCGGTGATATTCTTGCGGCCACAAATCTTAAATGGTGCGGGATTCTATCTGCTATTTGCGTTGGTGATCACTTTATCGGTTGAGCTGGTGGGCGTCTATTTAGTGTTTAGCACCCTTATTTTACCTGCACTTGCCCTTAACAAGTATCAAGGTAAAAACGGCTTGTTTTATGCCTATCTGGTAGGCCTTACGGGTTACTTGCTTGGCTTAGTGCTATCGGCTACGTTGGACTTACCGAGCGGTGCGGCGATTGTCGCTACCTTAGCCATAAGTGCTTTAGTATTCCGTTTAGGCTTAAGTAAAATCGCGGCAGTGAGCCAGGTCGCAAACTAGGTTTTTAGCTTAGCTTTTTAAGCTTAGATATTGATTTAAAAGCCCATCGGCATGCATGATTGCGCGTGTGCCGATGGGCTTTTGTTTGGATTGTTAGCAACTCAGCTTACAGATGTAAACATTATATTGAGTCCCTTGGGCTGGGTGGCTATACTGTCGCCACTTTCACCCTTGGAGCAAGTCGTGCTGTTAATCGTCAGATCTGTGTTGTTGGCTGTGTCATTGTTACTCGCGTTTATTTTTGGTGGTTTGGTTTGTTTGTTGAGACCTCGTCACCGTGACAATGTACATATGTTCGCCAAGATCTTCTCATCCGTCGCCCCCATTTTAGGGCTCAAAGTCATAGTACGTCGGCATAAAGAGGTGCAGGATGGCCCCTACATTTTTTTAGGGAATCATCAAAATAACTTCGATTTGTTCACTCATACTAAAGCTGTGCCCAAAAGTACCGTCAGTTTAGGCAAAAAGAGCTTAGTGTGGATCCCGCTATTTGGGCAGATCTACTGGTTATCGGGCAATATTCTGATCGATAGAAAAAATCGTAACAGTGCCTTCGATACCATGGCCAAAACCGCTGAAAAGATTAAACAGAACCGTTTATCTGTGTGGATTTTCCCCGAGGGTACCCGCTCACGTGGCCGTGGTCTGCTACCTTTTAAGGCTGGTGCTTTCCATACTGCGCTTGCCGCAGGGGTGCCGATAGTGCCAGTGCTCGCCTCTTGCCAGAGCCATATTAATTTAAACCGTTGGGATAACGGGGTTGTCATCATTGAGATGATGGCGCCTATCCCGACCGAAGGGTTAGACAAAGCCGATGTTAAGGCCTTTTCTGCCCAAGTGTATGAGACTATGTCGGCCAAATTTAACGAGATAAATCGTGAAGCGGCAACATTAATGGGTAAAACTCTCGAAGGTGATGACGTATAATAGCGCCAATTTGAGCCAGTTTTACCTTAACGGAGACAAATCCATGTCTATTGAAAGTCAATTAAAAGCCCAACTTGCCGAGAATCGTGACATAGTGCAAGCCCTGCTTGACGATGGCTCAGAGCCAGATGCGGAATACACCATTGAGCATCATTTCTCATCTAGCAACTTCGACCGCTTAGAAAAAGCCGCCGTTGATGCATTCAAACTCGGTTTTGAAGTCAATGATGCCGAAGAAATGGAGCTGGAAGATGGCTCAGTGATTTTCTGTTTTGATGCTATTGCTTACCACAAGCTGGAAGTGGCATTACTGGATAAAGCGACCGAGCAGTTACTGCAACTCGCCGCTAAACAAAAAGTGGATTACGACGGCTGGGGCACTTACTTCGTTGGCGATGACATCGACGATGAAGAAGGTGACGACGAAGAAGATGACGGTTTCCCGCACTAATTCTCGACCATTGAGATTTGAGTAACAAAAAGCCCATCAACGATGGGCTTTTTGGTTTTAGTAACCTGTTGTTTGTGCGGTGTGCAGGACGCTACAGTTACGGCCCTTCTGTTTGGCTTCGTATAACGCTTTGTCTGAGCAGGAAATCCAACTTGAACTACTCGTAATATGTTTGCCTATTTCACATACGCCAAGGCTGACAGTCACTTTAATCTTCAGCCCCTCATACACTACGGTGGATTCAGCGATCTTTTCCCTCAAACGCTCGGTAAAGTTGAGGGCATCGGTGCCACTGGTATTGGGCATGACTACGGCAAACTCTTCGCCGCCATAGCGACCGACACAGTCGGTTTCCCGCAATGAATGACTCAGAAGATGGGCGATATGTTGAATAACCTTATCACCGGCTAGATGGCCATAGGTATCATTAATATTTTTAAAGTGGTCAATGTCTATCATGACCAAACTTGCCATGCCTGAGTAGCGAGCATAGAGATCAAACTCATGTTCCAAACATTGTTGCCAATGGCGGCGGTTATGGAGCTGTGTCAGACCATCTGTTTGACTAAGGCGTTCTAACTGTTCGTTGGCGGCCTTGAGCTGCAGTTTGTTGACCGCGATATCGGTAACATCATAAATAATCACGCTGATATGGGTGATTTTTCCCGTTAATGATGCCAGAGGTAACAGGGTCACATTTTGGTACATAAAATCGGCACGGCCAGTAATCGGGCGATAGTTTTTAAACTGAAAGACATAAGGTCTTTGCTCCCAACTGATAAAGGCTCGATTTTTAAGCATAAAAACCGATTCCATCTTTTGCTTTAACCAAGCCGCGGGCAATTCAGGGAAACGAGTAAATAAGTTTTGACCTTTTATGGAATTGGGCGATACGCCACTATGGTTTTCCATAAAACCGTTCCACAGTTGGATATTGTAATCGCGATCTAATACCACTAGACCCACTTCTATGGTTTGTACCATATCGATAAGCCAATGGAGTTCGTTCATTGCGCTTTGATCGTTTGACATAAGGTAAAGTCCAACTGATTAATCGAGTAAATAACCGAGTTTGTAGCTCAGTGTCGGTATTGAATCTTCAGTAAATAACAACAGTAAGTCGCACTGAATATTATGATTTTCAATACGATAGTTAATTTCCATAGCTAATGTTCTGTGCCATTTTTCAGAATTATCATGGATAAGGTCGTTCACTGTGCAATGGCGGCCTAACACCACAGGATGCGCTTGGCTGAACTTCATATCCAATTGCTCTGAGATACCATTAAGGAAGGCACCAATAAGTACGTTACCAGTATCGATCAACACTTCAATTTCGGTATTTTTATCCTCAGGGTTGGCGACGCCCATGAGTTTAGCCATATCTTGGAAGCTTGAATCATGGAATAGCAATAAGGCTTCACCCGCCACACCGGCTCCAATAAATCCTTGGCAGAGAGCTGAGACCGTGGAGCTTTCCTCTGTGGCCTTGAGTGCCATCGTCAGTTCGCTGACCTCAAGCACATTGACATTCGGGATTGGTAATAGCACAAAAACATCGAGCAATTTGGCTAACAGATCGGCGGCGCGCCCCATGGCGACGTTGGCGATCTCTTGGCAGGCGTCACGCATATCGACTTTGATCATCGGCGTGTCTTCCGCCTGATCTTTTTGTGTTAGGGTGAGAATGCCATATTCCTGCAGAATATTGCTGATGGCATCGGCACTGACGGGCTTTTGAATAAAATCCAATGCGCCTAAAGCTTTAACCCTTTCATGGGCTTTGATCTGTATATCCCCAGAAACCACAATAATCAGCGCGGGGAGATCGTTTTGCTGGACGGTTTGCAGTACTTCATAACCATCCATTACCGGCATATTGAGATCGAGGAATACCACTTCGCCTTTACCAGCGCGAATGGCATCTAAGCCTTCGGCACCATTAGTGGCATAGGTAATCTCCACATCCCACTCTTTAGGTAGGGTGCGTGCCATTTGTTTGCGCGCCATGGCGGAATCGTCACAGATGAGTACAGATATTGTCATACTGACTACAGATCCTTATTTGCCCATTTATTGAAGATAACACTAATTCTGAATGTTTGAGTGACGAATTACGTCCTTCGGGCAAGTTTTATTTATATCATCTATAGGTAACATATAGATTTTAATGAGTAATTTTATTCATCTTTCCATAAATTCTAAGAGCAAATGGCGGTTAAAATTTGGGATAGATAAGTAAAATTCCATTGTTCATTATTCACAAAAAAATACGCCTACTTTGCGAATACTAATATGCTTAATCCATCGAATGAGGCCCAAGGTATCTCTCACGTGCAAAGATTGATACAGATACCTTAGATAAGCTGAGTTGCCAGTAATGCAATTTCCTAAAGGAATGCAGGAATTAATCTGACGCGTATCTAAATCTAACAGCTTAATAATCATGAAATTATTAGGATTAGACTCCAGCCTAACATAATCAGTCACTAATACTTAATGACGGCTGACAATATTTTGACTTAAGTCAAAATTTAGCCTTATGTTACATCCTTTGGTTGATCATGCCAATTGTGTTAACATTTATTCTGGACTGACCAGTAACAGGATATTTCATGACGGAGCCTTGTGTACAAGTATCGGTTGAGAATGGCATTGCATATGTCAGGCTCAATCGCCCAGAAAAATATAATGCAATTAATTATTTGATGTTTAGCGAGCTGGACAAAGCGATTAAAAGCATTAAAACAGACACACGCGTTCGACTGGTGATTTTATCGGGTGCTGGCGGCCATTTTAGTTCGGGGCTGGACGTAAAGAGTGTGATGTCTGCACCGATGCAAGCATTTAAGTTGTTGTTTAAATGGTTGCCTGGCAATGCCAACTTGGCACAGAGAGTTTCCCTTGGCTGGCAACGTTTACCCGTGCCCGTAATCGCGGTGTTGGAAGGTTGCTGTTATGGCGGTGGCATGCAAATCGCCTTAGGTGCGGATGTTAGAATTGCGACTCCTGACAGTAAGTTATCTATTATGGAAGCCAAATGGGGGCTAGTGCCGGATATGGCGGGCTTAGTGACGCTCAGGCAAATTATGCCTAAGGATCAGGCGATGTTGCTCAGCCTTACGGCCAAAGTCTTATCGGGTGAAGAAGCTAAAAACTTGGGATTAGTGACTCAGTTAAGTGATAACCCAATGTTAAGCGCGCAGCAATTGGCCCAAGAGCTTCTCAATACCTCCCCCGATGCCGCCGCGGCGATTAAGTTGAGCATCAACCGCAGTTGGACTGCGTCGATTCGTGCACTGTTATGCCGTGAGTCGTGGAGCCAAGTCAGACTGTTACTCGGAAAAAATCGTGCGATTGCAGCGACTCGTCAGCTAAAGGATCCCAGTAAAGCCTATCAAGATCGCCAATCGGGTTGGTAGCGGGTGTAAGTCAGTTGGTTAGAAAGCCGTGGCAATGGATAGCTTAGGTTTATAAGGCTCACACCTTAATAGGCGCCGCTCATGCGGGCGGCGAATCCTCTAATGGCCGTTAAACAGTTCTGCCACGCACTCTCGTTATCCAGATTCAACGTCAATGTCGTTTGCCGATAATTTGGCGCTTCTAAGGTCACGGCGAGAGTTTTGCGTTGTGCAGCTGTTTCTATCGATGCAGGATGGCCATCGGGTGATTGAATATCGAGTATCGGCATAGTGAGCTTGGCCAGCTTTTCGGCGATGGCTTGATTACGTGTCTCATCTTCGCTGTAGGGATTGATGACAATCAATACATCTGGATCGGCAATTTTCTTTTGGCTTAATAGGCTTATCAATAATCCCGCACTTTGGTCTGCTGTGATCAACACTCGTTTACCGGGGAAGTCGGTGCCAACGCTGTCGAGCTGTGACATGCTTTTGACTAAAAAGTCTTCTTGTTCAAGCAGGTGCTTATTGCTTTCTTCTGGCTTTACCTTTTGACTCGGTTTATTCGACGGACTACTGAGCTGTGCTGCCCCCGCAGAGGTCACTTCGGTTGCTGGAGTGGCAAAATTGGGACTTGGTGGTTCTGTTGGCGGTGTGAGGCTTAAGCTCGCCCAACCAGCAGCATTGATATTACGTCGGACAAAGGCCATTAATCCGGGCGCATCGGCGGTGCCATTAGTGGCGGGTAAAATAATGGCTGCACCGAGTTTTTTTCGGCCTTCCCATGAGCGGACTAAGAGTTCAAGTGGTTGGTCATCTATGGTGATTTGCTTGATCTCGCTCGCGGGTAAATAGCTGCTCGCTCTTTTAGCGGGAGCGTTAGATTTAGACTGAGCAGCTTCGGCGCTAGGCTCGGGAGTTTGGCTACTGGGATCGGCGGCGAGTAAGCTCGCACAGGCGAGAGCTAAGGCTAGGCCCAATACCGAGGGAATAATACGCGCCATAGAATTGATAACCACCTGTGTAGTCTCATAAATTCAATTAGCTAGAGTATAACCTGAAGCGGCGTAGCAGAAGCAATTTTTGCTTGAGGTCGTGACGGCGACCGCGCACAGCAGTGCCTTGACCCAGTCCATAGCCATACTTATTGTAAAGTCGGAAAGAAAAAATAAAAACGCCCTGCAATTGGCTGGGCGTTTACATATTCGCTTAAGTGAGCCTGAGGCGGCTCAGGCTTACCGTCATTGCGGATTAGACATGGCTCACCAATACCATACGAATCGCATCGAGCTGTAGCTGACTCGCGTCGAGGTAAGTGCTCAGTTCCTGCATTTGATTACGCAGGTATTCTAACTCTTCCTCACGGATATTCGGGTTAACCGCTTTCAAGGATTCTAAACGGTCTAATTCGCTCGTCAGTTGGCTGGTCATTTTCTCACGTGCCTGTGCCACTAACTCGTTCACCGCGGCTTGGGCATATTCTTCACCCTTAGCAAATAACGGATGCAGAATCGGTTGTGAAGCTGTAACCAACTTGCTGCCAATATGGCGGTTAACCGCGCTTAACTGTTTGTCAAAGCTGGTGTAATCCACCTTGGCTGACAAATCGTTGCCGTTTTTATCCAGCAGTACGCGGATAGGTGTTGGTGGCAGATAACGGTATAACTGGCTCGATTTAGGCGCCGAAGCATCCGCCATATAAATCAGTTCTAAGAACAGGGTGCCTGCGGGTAAGGCTTTGTTTTTCAAAATCGCGACGCTAGTCGTGCCTGTGTCAGAGCCGGTGATTAGATCTAAACCTGTTTGCACTAATGGGTGCTCTTGGGTGATCAGGGCGATATCGTCACGGGACAGCGCGGTATCACGGTCGAAGGTGACTGTCACACCATCTTCATGCAGGCCCGGATAGGTTGGGAACATCATATGTTCGCTTGGGCGCAGAATGATAGAGTTTTCACCTTTATCTTCTTGATCGACACCGATAATGTCCCACAAGCGGATCACCGAACCAATCAGCTTAGTGTCCTGATCACTTTGGGCTAAGCGCTCGACAATCGCCTTAGCCTTATCACCACCGTGGGAGTTGATTTCCAGCAGCTTATCGCGGCCTTGCTCCATAGCGTGTTTCAGTTCTTTGTAACGGCTTTGGGTGTGATTGAGCAGATTGGTCAGCTCATCTTCATCCCCGCCGACGAGAACGTTTAACAGATCTTCGGCAAATTCACTGAACAGCACATGGCCACTTGGACAGGTCAGTTCGAAGGCATTCAGGCCTTGATGATACCAGTTGAGCAGACGCTCCTGCGCCGTATCTTGCAGATAAGGCAGGTGAATTTGGATATCGTTCTTTTGACCAATACGGTCTAAACGGCCGATACGTTGCTCTAATAAATCTGGGTTTAATGGCAGATCGAACAGCACTAAGTGGCTGGCGAACTGGAAGTTACGCCCTTCGGAGCCGATTTCAGAACAGATCAGCGCTTGGGCGCCGCCTTCTTCTTGAGCGAAGTAGGCACCCGCCTTGTCGCGCTCGATGATCGACATGCCTTCGTGGAAGACTGTGGCTTGAATACCTTCACGGGTACGCAGTGCTTCTTCTAAGCTCAGGGCGGTATCGGCGCCGCTGGCGATGATCAGCACTTTCTTGCTGCGGTGCGACTTTAAGAACTCGATTAACCAATCCACGCGAGGATCGAATTTCCACCAACTGGCGCTGTTATCTTCAAATTCTTGGTAGAGTTTTTCAGGGCTTAGGGCTTGTGCCGCTTTGGCTTCTAAGCTCTTACGGCCACCCATCATCTCATTCACACGGGCAGCGGTAAGATACTGCTCAGGCATTGCATGGGGATAGGCGTTGAAAATACGTTTCGGGAAGCCTTTTACCGAGGCGCGACTGTTGCGATAAAGCACGCGGCCAGTGCCGTGACGATCGAGCAATTCTTGCAGCAACTCGCTGCGGGCCGCTTGTTGCAGCTCGCTGTCGATATCTTCGGCTTGAATTAACCGAATGCTCGGCGCTATGTCTTTCTCGCTGAGTAATTCGGTGAGGCTATTGATGGCGGCATCGGATAATTTTCCGTCGCCCGCTAAGGCTTCGGCGGCAACGGCGACATCTTTGTAGCTGTTTTCTTCGGCGAGGAAGGCATCGTAGTCGTAAAAACGATCCGGGTCGAGCAAACGCAGGCGCGCAAAGTGGCTCTCATGGCCGAGTTGATCCGGCGTTGCGGTCAGCAATAATACCCCAGGCACTACTTCGCTTAATGCTTCAACCACTTGGTAGGCACGGCTCGGAGCTTCTTCGGTCCACTCTAAGTGGTGGGCTTCGTCGACGACCAGCAGATCCCAGTCGGCATCGAGTGCTTGGTCGAGACGTTTCTTTTTACGCAGTAATTCGAGGGAACAAATCACTAACTGCTCGGTGTAGAAAGGATTGTCGTGATCGGCAAAGGCCTCGACACAACGGTCTTCATCAAATACCGAGAAGCGCAGGTTAAAGCGGCGCAGCATTTCCACTAACCACTGATGACGCAGGGTATCCGGCACAATAATCAACACCCGTTCGGCGCGGCCAGTGAGCAGTTGTTGATGGATAATCAGACCCGCTTCGATGGTTTTACCTAAACCCACTTCGTCGGCCAGTAATACACGCGGCGCATAACGGCGACCCACTTCATGGGCAATCCACATTTGGTGGGGGATAAGGCCAACGCGTGGACCTTGTAAGCCGAGTAAATCTGAGGTCGCCAGTTGATGACGCAGTAACTGGCATTGATAACGAATGCCGAAACGGTCGAGGCGGTCAATCTGACCGGCAAACAGGCGATCCTGCGGTTTGTTAAAGCGAATATTGTGGTTTAATAGGGTCTCACGCAGGCTGGCTTTTTCGCCCGTTTCGCTGTGGATACCGTGGTAGACAACGAGGCCGTCTTTTTCGGTGAGTTCTTCAACCGCGAGGCTCCAGCCTTCATGGCTTTCAACCGTATCGCCAGGGTTGTATATGACACGGGTCAGGGGGGCTTCGTTGCGCGAGAACATGCGGTTCTCACCAGTCGCAGGGAATAACACTGTGACCATACGGCCTTCAACTTGTACGACTGTTCCTAAACCAAGCTCTGACTCGGTATCACTTATCCAACGTTGTCCTAAGGCAAACGGCATCTTAAATTCTCATCTCTGGGCGGACTCTAACAAAGGGCGCGTATGTTATATCAATACTAGGGATATTTGAATCGCCCTCTCACCCGTTAGAGCCTAATTCCCCACACACTAGATTACAAATTGAACAGTGAAGAAAATTCTCTATAGTGCTTCGATGATTTGTCATGCTACTGTCATATCGAGGGACCTACACTGCCCTCGAGTCACCGACTTAAACACGGGTTCATTCGGTTGGCATTCACAGAGAATGGTGCCAATATTAGTTTAAGCCGCTAGCCGTCTTTATTAAGTAGAGGCTTGAACTTTAAGATCATTCTTTACTTCGCCAACTGACATAGGAGCCATATCCACTCACCGGGAAAGAGATGTAGCATAAAAACAATCGAGCACTCTGGAGGCGCCATGGAACAAGACGACAGAAAGTTGTTTGTACTGGATACCAATGTGTTACTACATGAACCTTTGGCGATCTATTCGTTTAAAGAGCACGATGTGGTCATTCCGATGACAGTGCTAGAAGAGCTAGACCAGATTAAAGATCGAAAGAGTGATGTGAGTCGGGATGCTAGGGTCGCCATACGGGCGCTGGAAGATACCCTAGGCGGTGATACTACACCGGAACAAATCATTAATGGTGTCCCTTTGCCGAGTCGAGAAGGGCATGCCGATGCGATAGGGGCGCTGTCTATTTTCCCTGACCATCTTGTCGATTTTACCCTAGGCGCCCTGCCGGGGGATGGCAACGATAACCGCATTATCAACACAGCTCTGCACCTGCAAAACCTCCACCATCCACGTACCGTGGTGTTAGTCACTAAAGATATCAATATGCGTCTTAAGGCCAAGGGCGCGGGTATTCAATTGGTTGAGGATTATCGAACCGACCAGCTGATCGATGATATTCGTTTCCTCAGCAAGGGCTTTTATCAATTCGAAGGAAATTTCTGGGAACATTTAAACAAGGTATCCACCGAGCGCCACGGTCGACATACGATTCACGAAGTCCCACTGAAAGATTTAGACAACGAACCCTTCTACATTAACCAGTATCTGATTGATACCGAATCTGATTTTTGTGGCCGAGTTACCGAGCGAAGCGATACCCATCTGCATATTTTAGATCTGGGCCGCGAACGCTTAAAAAACCTCGAGGCTTGGGGCGTAAAACCCAAGAATGTTTACCAAGGTATGGCGTTGCAGGCGCTGCTCGATCCCGATATCGATCTGGTGATCTTAACGGGGCCAGCGGGTTGCGGTAAAACCTTACTGGCAATGGCGGCGGCACTTGAGCTGGTGGTGGAGCGCAATCGCTACGATAAGGTGATTGTGACTCGTAATACGCCGGAAATTGCTGAATCAATAGGTTTTTTACCCGGCACCGAAGAAGAGAAGATGATGCCATGGCTGGCGGCCATTACCGATACCTTAGAAGTGCTGCATAAGAATGATGTGAATCCGACCGGCAGTTTGAACTACATCATGGAGAAGGCGAATATCCAATTTAAGTCGATCAACTTTATGCGCGGCCGTTCAATTCAAAACTCCATCGTGCTCTTGGATGAATGTCAAAACCTCACGGCATCTCAGATCAAAACCATGATCACTCGGATGGGCGAAGGCACAAAATTGATTTGTTGCGGTAACTTAGCACAGATCGATTCGAACTATCTCACCGCGGTGACCTCGGGGTTAACCTATATAGTGGAACGTTTTAAAGACTTTGAAGGCAGCGCTAACCTGTACTTGAATGGGGTGGTGCGTTCACGCTTGGCCGAATACGCCGAAGAACATCTCTAACATTTACTTTATTGTTACAAAAGGTCTCACTCGTGGGACCTTTGTTTTTACGCATTTCTATGTTTTTCAATTAACTAATCATAGACTTTGACAGCCTTCGTACGGCAATTATTTGATGCGACTCGGGGTTTCTTCCTGCTAATATATGAAGCCATAAATGAACTCAGTCACTTTTGCCACCGATGGCTAAAATCAAGCGCTGCAATCAAGGGTAGTGGATGAAATCGAGTGAGCCGGATCTCCAGCTAAAATCGCCGATCCAAAAGAATTATAACCGTGCTGTTTTTTATACTTATATCGGCGTGATTGTCCTGTCGTTGCTGACGGCGTGGATGTTTTTCGATCGCCAAAAAACTCAGCAGATGGATCAGCGTGAAGAGCAGGTCGAGCGTCACGTATTGCAAATCGACTTATTACTGGAGTCGAGCATCCGCGCGGTGAAGAGTCTGCGGGATGTGGCCGTGGATCACCTGCGCTTAGGTGAACTGGTGCGTAAAGAGCGTTTACCGCAATACGGCAAATTTAACGAAAGTGGTCAGTATTTTACCTTAGAGCCTAACTACGCCAAGGGCGGTAAACCCTTTACCAACATGGGGCGGATCACGGGCGCGGGCTCCCTCGATGGTCGCAGCGATAAGTTCTACCAAGAGCTGGAAATGCTGTTCGAATTGTCACTGTCTTTCCCTGTGGCTAAGGAAGCCGCGCCTAAAGCCTCGGCGATTTATTATTTATCCCGCCAACGGATGATGTCCTACTTCCCTTGGACCAACGGTGACCAGCGTTTTAGGGACGAGCTGCTCAATAAGAAACAATTCCAATACGCCACTCCGGCGATGAACCCGCAGCGCAGCGTGTTTTGGAGTGAGGCTTATGTCGATTCGACGGGCAAAGGCTTGCTGACCACCTTAGGAGTGCCTGTTTATCTCGATGATGAGTTTATGGGGTCCATTAACCTCGATATGACCTTGGCCTCATTGGCGCGGCAAATTCGGGTGTACTTCAAGATGCCAGGGACGGTGATCCTGCTCGATCAGCAGAACAATATTTTGTCCCACAGCGACTTCGATGGCTCCGATATCAATCGGGTGTACCACATCAGTCAGCGCATTCCTTCAGAGCTGCATTCGCTCCCCGAGTCCGAATTGTTCGATGCCCACGAAGGCATCATTCGTAACGGTTACTATATTCACTCGGTCGCGCTGCATAACGCGCCGTGGCGCTTGTTGTATCTGCAGAATGAAGACGATCTGTTCCAAGATTCGGTCGAAAAACTGCAGCTGACCTTTATCCTAGTAGTGATCGCTCTGTCGGTGCTGGTGACCATAGTGCACTGGCAAACGCGCCGCTCCTTCGTGAGCCCGGCATCGCGCCTGTTATCCCACTTAGAGGGCTGCTCCCAAGAGCCGCGTAAACCGCCAGAAAAAATTACTCCGGGATGGGAGCCTTGGTTCCTATTGGTGAGCCGCATCTTTGAGGAAAACAAGCAATACACCCATCATTTAGCCGAGCAGAATAAGCGACTCGACAAACTGGTCGCGCGCCGTACCGAGCGGTTAAAAGATGCGACCGAACGCCGCGAGCGTGAGTATGCGTTGTTGCGCTCCTTACTCGACTCCATCCCAGAAGCTATTGTCTTTAAAGATAAAGAAGGCAATTACCTCGGCTGTAACAAGGCCGCCGAGCGGATGCTGGGCTACACCGAAAGCGAGATGATCGGTCTGTCGTCGGAGGATTTAACCTCGCCAGAAATGGGCATTCGTATTCGCGCCGAGGATGAGCAGATCTTAAAAGATCGCACCCCGCTGCGTTATCAAGAGAAGGTCGAGTTAGCGGGCAAACCTGTATTGCTCGATACCCTGAAACTGCCTTTCTATAACCGCCGTGGCGAGCTACAAGGCTTGATTGCCGTGTGGCGCGATGTGACGCGTGAGTACGAGTCCGCCGAGCAGTTACGCCTGTCGGAGGAGCGTTACCATTTAGCGATGGACGCGGTGGAAGACGGTCTGTGGGACTGGTATCTGGATTCGGAGCATATTATTTGCAACCCATCCTACTATTCGATGCTGGGTTATAAACCCAATGAATTCCCTGCGTTAGTATCGGCAATCGATCAGCTGACGCACCCTGACGATAGAATTCGAGTTGAAGAGTACCGTAATCAGTATCTGCAAAATCCCGTCGATGCCTATGAGATCGAGTTTAGGATTTTAGGCAAAAATGGCAGTTATCACTGGGTGCTTTCCCGCGGCCGGGTGGTGGAGTTTACCGCCGATGGTCAGCCTAAGCGTATGGTCGGTACCCATAAGGACATCACGCGCCATAAGAGTAACGAAGTGGCGCTGCTTGAAGCGAAGCAGGACGCGGAACTGGCGAACCTGTATAAGAGTGAATTCTTGGCGAATATGAGCCATGAAATCCGCACGCCAATGAACGCCATTATCGGTATGTTGCAGTTAGCGCAGCGCACCTCGCTGACGGCGCAGCAGAAGGATTACCTCGAAAAAGCTGGTTTCTCGGCGCAGTCATTACTGCGGATTATTAACGATATTCTCGACTTCTCTAAGATTGAGGCGGGTAAATTAGAGCTGGAGCGGGTGCCGTTCCCACTGGATAAAGTGCTCGACCATGCCCTCGATCTCAACGCGCTTAAGGCGCAGGAGCAAGGCGTCGAGTTATTACTGTATGCGCCAGTGACGGCAGGCCTCATTCTTAAGGGCGACCCGCTGCGTCTAGGCCAAGTGTTGATTAACCTGTTATCGAACGCGGTGAAGTTTACCCAATCCGGTGAAATTGAACTGGGCTGCGAAGATGTGGGCGAGCGCGACCATCGAATTACCTTAAAATTTTGGGTGCGGGATACGGGTATTGGGATCAGTAAAGATCAGCAGGAAAAACTGTTCGATGCCTTTGCCCAGGCCGATGGTTCGACGACCCGTAAGTACGGTGGCACGGGATTAGGTTTATCGATCAGTAAGCATTTGGTCTCCATGATGGGCGGCAAGATGCAGGTGCAGAGTGAGTTAGGCGTTGGCAGTACCTTCAGCTTTACCATCAGCTTTGAAATTGCTGAAGAGGCCAAGGTTGAGCCCTTAGTGGTACCTGAAAAACTCAATAATTTACGCACACTTGTGGTGGACGATAACCCGACGGCGCTGCAAATTTACTCGGCGCTGATGCGCGATTTCCACTTCGAGGTGGATACGGCCGCCAGCGGCGCCGAGGCGCTGTATAAGTTGTCGCGGGATCCTATCGATTTATTGTTGCTCGACTGGATGATGCCAGAGATGGATGGCGGCGATGTGATCACCGCCATCGATACTATGGTGGCCGAAGGCCGCATCGCAAAACGACCTATTATCATCATGATGACCGCCTATGCGGCTGAGCCTTTACAGCACGAAGTCGAAACTGCCAATGTGTTTGCCGTGTTGCAAAAACCCTTTAAGGCATCGAGTCTGTTCGATGAAATCATCGCCGCCTTTGCCGATGAGCCAAGGCTCAATGTGGTGCAGCCTATTGATGAAGTGCCTGCAGAAGAGGGCGAACATACTGGCCTGGTGCTCTTGGTGGAAGATAACTTTATCAACCAACAGGTGGCGACCGAGCTGTTAAAGAGCGCGGGATACGAAGTCGTGGTGGCGGGGAATGGTCAAATTGCCCTCGATATTATCGACTCGCGCCCCTTTGATGCGGTATTAATGGATATTCAAATGCCAGTGATGGATGGTTTAACCGCGGCGCGGGCACTGCGTGAACGCTTTAGCGCCGATGTGCTACCTATTATCGCCATGACAGCCCATGCGATGTCGGGCGATCGGGAAAAGAGTCTCGCGGCGGGGATGAATGCCCATATTACTAAGCCGATAGTGCTAACGGAGCTGTTTGAAACCTTATCGCATTGGATAAAACACAAGAATAATCATCATTAATCGTTTGCCCGGGGCCAATGATGGCCCCGCGTGGTTTAGATTTTGTGTAACATGACCACGTAGACAGCCCAATCAGGAGGAAAGATGAAACCCTATAGCCTAGCCCTCGCCATCCTACTCTTAGGTTTACCCACACTCAGCGTTGCTGCGAATTTACCGAGCACTAAAGTCGTTAAGCAGAGCCAAGCCGCTAAGGGATTTCTTAATCTTTACTATGAGCCAAGCGAGGGCGAGTTATACCTCGAGGTGAGCCGCTTAAATCAACCCTTTCTCTTGGTGACTAGCTTGCCTGAAGGAGTCGGTTCTAACGATATCGGTCTCGACCGTGGCCAATTAGGCCAAACCCGCATGGTGCAGTTTGAGCGTCAAGGTCCCTATATCCAGCTTAAGCAGCTAAACACTCAGTATCGCGCCAATACCCAAGATGCCGCCGAAAAACGAGCAGTGAATGAAGCCTTTGCCGATTCAGTATTGTGGCAGGGCAAATTGCTCGACGGTAAGCCAGATATGGTGGCGATTAGCGAGTTAGTGCTCAATGATTTACACGGCGTTGCCAGCGTACTGCAACATACTGGGCAGGGGAGTTATCGCCTTGATTTAACCCGCTCGGCAATTTTACCCGCTGGGGTGAAATCCTTTGAAAAGAATAGCGATGTCGATGTGCAGCTTACTTTTAAAGCCGATGCTGCGGGTGAGCAAGTGGCGAGGGTCACGCCCGACGGCACTTTAATGTCGGTGCGGATGCGCTATTCCTTTGTCGAATTGCCTGAGGAGGGCTATCAAGCTCGCGCCTATCATCCCATGAGCGGCTATTTATCCGATGAGTATCGCGATTATGCCACGCCGTTTTCGGCGCCACTGGTGCAACGGGTTATTTTGCGCCACCGCCTGCAAAAGGTGAATCCTGGTCCTGCGCCCAGCGAAGTAGTTAAGCCCATCACCTATTACCTCGACCCTGGTGTGCCTGAGCCTATCCGCTCGGCGCTGCTCGATGGCGCACGCTGGTGGGAAACGGCCTTCACCCAAGCGGGATTTATCAACGGCTTTAAGGTTGAACTCTTACCGCCCGATGCCGATCCGCAGGATATTCGCTACAACATGATCCAGTGGGTACACCGCGCCACGCGGGGCTGGTCCTACGGCGCGGCGTTAACCGATCCGCGCACCGGTGAAATCATCAAAGGCCAAGTGACCTTAGGTAGCTTGCGTGTGCGTCAAGATTACTTAATTGCCAAAGGCTTAACTGCGGGCTGGCGTGATAGAAGCGCCGCCGAGCAAGCGGCTAATGACTTAGCCTTAGCGCGTATTCGCCAACTCGCCGCCCATGAGGTCGGCCATACCTTAGGCTTAGATCATAACTTTGCCGCCTCGACTAATCAGGATGCCTCTGTGATGGATTATCCCCATCCTAAGATCCTGCTGAAAGGTAATGACATTGATATATCAGCACCCTATGGCGTAGGTGTCGGGCCATGGGATAACTTTGCTATCGCGTACGGCTATAGCGATGAAGGCGATGCCACCGCTCAGCAGGCGCTGCAAAATCAGTTGCTGGCCGAAGTGGCCCGCAAAGGGCTGCGCTATATTGGCGAAGCAGATTCGCGCCAGAAGGATGCCAGTCAAGCCTATGCCAGCCTGTGGGATAGCGGTGACGATCCTATCGCGCAGCTACTGGATTTGAATCGTATTCGCGCTAAGGCGATTGAAGGTTTTAGCAGCACAGCCCTGTTACCGGGCGAGCCACTGGGTGAATTAGCCGATGCCTTTGTGCCTATCTATTTACTTAGCCGTTACCAAATCGATGCGGTCAGTAAGTTTATTGGCGGCACAGACTACAATTATCTATCCGTCGGCGAAGGCGCTCGCTGGAGCTATATCGCGCCGCAGTTACAATTGTCGGCCCTCGATGCACTGCTCAGCACCTTAGATGCCGCCAGCTTAACGGTTCCGCAAGCCTTACTCGATACGCTGGTGCCTAAAGCGGGTAATTATCAAGCGACGCGTGAGTCCTTCGAGTCTGGGCTTGGAGTGGTGAGCGATCCCCTCGGCATGGCGGAAGTGTTAGCGCGCCATACCGTGGGCCAGATGTTGATGCCACTGCGCTTAAATCGCGTCAGCCAAGGGGCGATGGCGGATAATGAGCAGCTCTCGGTCGAAACCTTACTCAATAAGCTGTTTGCCGCGACCCTTTATCAAGAAGATAAACTCGCTCTGATTGAAGGTGTGTGGATGCGGGTGAATGCGGTGGTGATTGATGAACTCTTGTCTGCCTATCACGATCCACAAACCTCGGCAGAGGTGAAGGCGGCTATTTATGAGCGCGCTCAATTCGTGATCAAACAGCTTAAAGCCAAAGCCAATCGCGCGAATGCCAAGGTAGCCTCCCACTACACTTGGTTGCAACAGGGGCTGAGTGCAGGGCTCACGGATGCCAACAGCAAACTCATTCCAAAACCCTTGAGATTGCCGCCGGGTTCACCAATCTAAGCTTGGTTTTCAGCATCATAGGCGCTAACGAGGAGATTCGTTATGCGCCTATTTCTTTTGGGTTTCTGGGATAAAAATGCTCGGACTTACGCTCAATATGGGTAAAGCGGCGAGTATTTTTATAGGGCAGTTTCATAAAGCCAGACACCCCATGACCTTGAATTTTACCCACATAATGCAGAATGCGGTCGAGGCTGGCGCGAAACGCCGCCTGTTTACGCGGATTGAGCAGTTTTAAGTAACTGTGGATCTTTAAGTGATTCGGCAGGGCCTCAAAAATGATGCAGCCCGTGTGGTGGATTTGGTTGATACGCGCCAATTCCTCCATGATTTCACTCGGTAATTCGAGGTTTTCATCCGGATCCTTACCGTCTTCAAAGTAAGAGTGCAGCCGCGATTTATCTTCAAGGGTCGGCACATCACCCACCTCGAAGGGCAGTTGCAAATCAGCGCTGGCGACAAAGGGTTCGCTGGTGTTTTCGCGCTCGATATGTAGTGTGTCTCTGGCGTTAAAGAAGCAGGCCTTAAACACCCCGATACGCTTAATTCCCCGCGCGAGCGTCACCATATTATTGACGGCGATGATGAGCGCACTCTTTTGTTTAGCATCGTAAATGGCCAGGTTGGAGTCGATAAACACGCCGGTTTCTTGCCAATGGATGGCAAGGCCGCCCACTATGGGATATTGACCTAGGCGACCCACGGCGGCGATAAAGCCCTTTTCGGTATCCCCCATACCGGCTAAGAAGTTGCGATAGTATTTTTCGAGCTGGATGTCATCCATCTTAGCGATGGGATCCTGGGCGTTATGTTCCTTTAAAAAGGATTTGCGCGAGCTGTAACTGACGGTTTCGACATCTTTTTCGCGGGATTGCACCCACACAGGGATTTCGCCCATCAGCTCAGCTTTTGGCAATTCAGGTAAATGCAATCTATGGCTGTGGCGCATGCTTTTGAGAAAATAATCCCCCGCCAGATTGCGCTGCACGGCATCGCTACTGAGCATGCCCTCTAAGGTGCGCGCCAACTCCATGGGTAAGCCTATGCTGGTGGGCGGGATTACCTGTGCGCCGAAGCGACTCGCCTGTCCAGAGGCCAAGGCATACAAGGTCGCTGCCACGCCTTGTTCGTCGAAACGCGGGCTGGAGAGCGCACCATTTAGCTGCTCTTCACCGATAAAATACACATCTCCCATGCGGGCATTGGTGTGCTGCTGATCGCTCGACATCAGCGTCATCACATTGTCTTCAACGGCCTTGTTGTGTTCATCCCGTTGGGCAAATACGGCTGAGCCCCAGTCGATAAGGGATAAGTGCTGACTTTCAATATCATAGACAAGGTTTGAAGGCTTAATATCGCCATGCACTAAGGGCTTACCCGTGCGCAGATAGTAGAGAATATCGGCCAGTTGGCGGGCAATGCTCATTACCATGGCGGGGGGCAGGGCGCCTAAGCGGCGGCAAAGCTGCTCAAGATCTTCGCCCTTAGCCCGCTCCATCACTAAGATCCCTTGTTTACCAACCCGCTCAAATTTGATCGCCCCCGGAATGTTGGGGTGTTTGAGCAAGGACAGCATAAAGGCTTCTTCTTCTAAGCGGTCTTGAATATGCTGCGGCAGATTAATTCTTGAGAATTTAAATACATGGGCTTCGTCGGCTTGGTTGATTCCCGCAAACACAAAGCCATAAGCGCCCTTACCGATAAACTCAATGTCGCGATAACCCAACTTACTTAATTGTTGTTTACATAAACGGATCCACGCCTTGTGCTTACGGGCATCGTTGGCTTTGAGCAAGTAAATGGATTGCTCTTCGGAAATGTAAAAATGTTGTAGTTGGGGTGTTTGCAATGCGCGACTCCTTGTTTTGGTTATTTAAACAGTAAGCGAGGCAGATAAGCAAATCGGCGTTGGATGCTCGAGTGATGTTGCCTGCGATAACCTTGTGATTTTAGAGTTTACCTATCCCATCATTTCGTCGCTGACTTTGATTTATATCAAGTTAAATCGTATGGAGTCTAGGTAATCTTAAGCCATTGGATGGGATACATGTTTGTTAAATTTCCCGTGGACAAAGTGGATGAAAGGAGGGCATATGCCCGCCCCAGATAAGGCTTTATTGATCGAGTTATTAGAGTTTCCGCGTAAGCGAATTTTGCAGTCAATGGAAGTGACCCATTGTCCACATGCGGTATTTTTTAATGATCGCGATGAGCAGTGTCTTACTTGCCACCAGGGCATGGAATGTATTTGGATGAACCAGAACGATGAGCTGGTGGCTGTCGAGCAAAAATCCGTCGCCGAGCTTAAGCAGCAGTTGCTGATTGCCGTCGACTTTATTGACTCTTCCTTAAGCCCACACCATTTGTCGCGCCGCCAATGCCAGTGTGACAATTGCGTTTGGTTACGCAAAGTACAAGAGGCTCTTGCGAGTCTGTAGAGCGAAATTAATATGCAGTATCTGAGATTTTACATCCACCCATGAATGCCATTAGAGTAAGGATAACTTTAGTCATTTGAGATATACCTATGGAACCCGGTTTTTGGCATGAGAAGTGGCAGCAACAGCTGATTGGTTTTCACCAGCAAGACATCAATCCCTTTCTCGTAAAGTATTGGCATACCTTGGCATTGCCCCCTGAGGCCCAAGTCTTTGTTCCCCTGTGTGGCAAATCTTTAGATATGTGCTTTTTAGCCGAGCAGGGGCATCAAGTGATTGGTTGTGAGTTAAATGAGCTCGCTGTGCAGCAGTTTTTCGAAGAGAACCAATTACCTATGCAGCAAAGCGCGATGGGGGTGCATCAGCATTATCAGACAGAGCAAGTCAGTTTATATCAAGGGGATATCTTCACTTTGCCTCCGTCTATTACGGCGCAAGTGAGTGGTTTTTATGATCGCGCCGCCTTAATTGCCTGGCCAGAGAGCATGCGGACGCAATATGCCAAGCAATTAGCGCAGTTATTGCCCCAAGGCAGCGTAGGTTTATTAGTGACACTCGATTATCCGCAGGAAGCCTTAAGTGGGCCGCCTTTTGCGGTGTCACCAACTTGGGTGGAGACGCATTTAAGTGACGATTTTGACATCCAACTATTGGATTGTCAGGACGTGCTTGCGGACAACCCAAGGTTTGTTAAGAAAGAAGTTCCTTGGCTGAATGAAGCGGCTTATCTATTAAGGCGCAGATAATCAGATTGCATCCCATTGAGCTCAAAGCATTTATGCTTTTGGGCTGAGTGGGATGTGTCATTAAGAGATCATTAGATTAGGGCAAAATAGGGGTATGCGCTGAGATTTGCGGTAGCCCGATTAAGGCGAGTGCCTCGCTCAAGGAACAAGAATTGAAATACAGATGTAGTTTGACAGAAAAAGAGCAGGAGGCTCGAAGTTAAGCCACTTCGTAATAATTAGGCTCGATTTCGAGTTGGTTTTGGATAATTTGTACGGCCATTCTGGCGCACTTACCGCATTGATCGGCAACGCCTAAACGCTTTTTAACGTCAGCAAGGCTAGAGTCTCCCTGACTTACAGCGTTTTTGATTTGCGTATCTGTGATGGCATGGCAGAGACAAACGTACATTTTTTCGACTCCAAAACGAATTAATCTAATTCTAAATGAAAACGCTTATCAAATACAATATTGTTGATGGTTTTGTTTTACCAATAATCCGATTTGTTACTCATTGCACATTTTTTAAACTATGATCTCTGCTCAGGGGTTGGAAAAGTGTGTTAACACGGATGATTGGATTGGTATCAAGGAGGGATAACTCATGGATGATTGAATAGAATATTCACATTAGGTCCAAGGGTTATCATGAGAACAAATTTACCTGTTACACAACGCGAAAATGACTATCCAGCTGATTGGATTTTGCTTTCAACAACTGATACTAAAAGTCATATCACCTACGCTAATCAATCCTTTTGTACTGTTGCCGGGTATGACCTTAATGCCATGTTAGGTCAGCCCCACAATATGGTGCGTCACCCCGATATGCCTCCCCAAGCGTTTGAAGATCTTTGGAAAACTATTCGCAAAGGTGAGCCTTGGAAAGGCATAGTCAAAAACCGCTGCGCCAATGGTGACCATTACTGGGTTGACGCCTATGTCTCACCTATTGTCATTAATGGTCAGGTGGCTGAGTTTCAATCGGTGCGAACCAAACCGAGCAGAGATCAGGTTAACAGGGCTGAAGCGGCCTACGCCGAGTTAAATAAAAGTGGCCAAGTAAAAGCATTAAAACGCAATTTTGATATGCCGACTAAGTTGGCATTGCTCGTCTTGGTTGCTCTATTGCCCATGTTGTATTTGGCGTTGCAGATAGGGGCGGTGGGATTTGTGGCGCTAGCCATCAGTGCTCTCGCGCTTTTTATCGGCGGCAATCTGATTTTAGGCCGCTATCGGGCGCTGGTTGCTAAGGCGAAGAAAATCTACGATAACCCTTTGATGGCACATATCTATACGGGTCAATCCGATGATTTGGGGGCGATTGATCTGGCACTGCAAATGCAAAATTCAGAGCTTAAATCCGTGTTAGGTCGTGCTCGAGATTCCTGTGATAAGGTGACAAAAGAAGCTAAAGTGTCTGCGGCTAAAGGTGAGGAAATTCAAAGTACCAGTCAGTCCCAACTTGCTGAGATTGAACAGGTCGCCACGGCCATGCAACAGATGACAGCAACCCTTGGGGATATGTCCTCAAATTGCGCCGATGCGGCGAGTGCATCGCAAATGGCGTCCGAGCAGACAATCAACGGCGATAAAACCGTTGTCAGCACTATTCAATCGATTCAAGCCATGGCGCAGCAATTACAGGAAACCTCGCAGGTGATCACTGAGCTAGAAGGTCATAGCCGAGATATAGGCACTGTACTGGATGTTATTCAAGGGATTGCTGAGCAGACGAATTTATTAGCACTCAATGCTGCGATTGAAGCGGCGCGGGCGGGTGAGCAAGGACGCGGTTTTGCTGTGGTTGCCGATGAGGTACGGGCGCTTGCGAAACGTACCCATGATGCAACAAAGGAAATTCACACAATGATTAACCTGTTACAACAAGGTACTCATAAGGCGGTGCGCAGTATGCAAGAGGGCGTGGATGCTGCTGGCGAATGTATTACTACAGCGGATTTAGCTGGAGCGGCACTGCGTACTATCCGTGAGGCGATTACAACGATCACTGATATGAACCACCATATCGCCAGTGCGGTAGAAGAGCAGTCGAGTGTCGCGAATGAGATGAATCGTAGTGTGGTAAATGTGTCGCAGTTTACCCATTCCAGCCACCAACTCGGCTGTGAAATGGTCGGTCTCAATGACGAAGTGATTAGCGAAATGGACTCCCATACTGTACTAGTCGGACAGTTTTTAAAGCGCAGTTTTAAAGTCTAACCTTTGTCGCAATCGTGAGTGACTTAATTAGATAGTGGCTTAATTAGTTAGCGGCTCAATTAGAGAGTGGCTTAATCGAAAGGCAATCAGCACTCTGATTGCCTTTTGTTTTTGCCTGAGTGACTGTAGTGATTCGTTATCTTTAACTATTCATCCCAACTAGTAACCCTGAGTAAAATCCACCTGATTTTGCAGCGGCTCAGCTACAATATAGCGGCGATAGTTGTCGCTAAAAATACGCACGATTTGCTCTGGATGACTCGGCGCCGAGATATGGGGCGTGATGATGGCGTTGGGTCTTTCCCAAATTGGATGACTCGCAGGGAGAGGCTCCTGCGTGAACACATCGAGAATGGCCAGCTGCGCAGGACGCGCAATCAACTGTGTATTGAGGGCATCGAGGTCGAGTACGTCACCACGGCCCACATTCACTAAAATCCCATCGGCTTTGAGTTTAGCGAGCATGTCTGCATTTAGCAGCAAACGTGTATTTGGGGTGCTGGGCAGTAAATTGGTCACTACATCGCTTTGGCTTAAGCATAGCGCGAGCTGCGATAGCGGCTGGATCAGATCAAAGCCTTCGACCTCTCGGCCGCTGCGGTTTATCCCAGTAACATGCATGCCGAAGTGTTTAGCGGTTTTCGCCACATGCTGGGCGATGGAGCCTGTGCCTAAGAGTAATAATCGCATCCCTTGCAAGCTGCTGCGCGTAGCACTTTGCACTTGCCAAGATTTTTGCCGCTGCTGCGCTTGATAAAACTGATGTCCTCGCACGTGGGCGAGCAGGTATCCAAACAGATACTCACTCATTAAGGGGCCGAAAATACCTTTAATGTTAGTGAGTTGATAATCTTTTCTTGCTCTAGGCCCCATCAGGGCATCAATGCCCGCAAAACTGGATTGCAGCCATTTTAGCTGTTTGGCATGGGGCAGCAGCGGCGCGGCAAGCTTAGGCTCGGCAAGCCAAATGTCGGCCTCTGCAATATTCGCGGGATTCTCATCGAGCAACTCAAGCCCAGGTAACTGCTGCGCCTCAATGAGCTGGCGATACTGCTCATTCGCCTTGGTCAGTAAGAGTAACTTGTGCCCCATGTCGTCTCCCTTTATGCTTGGTTGTCTTTATTTTTCAATATGCTGCTGTAGTTGTTTTGATTTTGCAGCGCCATTTTAGGTTGAGTGATTATGTTTGATCAGTTAGTCGCCATTATTGGCCATTTAGGAAATATGCTTCGTCCTTGGTCCTTCGATATCGCCACGGCCATGGTCGTGTGTTTGATTTTAGTATTTTCAGCCGATGTGAATCGTATCCTCAGACGGCATTTACTTGGCCATTCGTTTATTCTGCGAACCTTTGTTTTTATTATTGTGAATGCCTTTGGCTACGGACTGCTGATCGTCAAAGCTACGCCTTGGGTGGCAAGGCAAATCGTTGCCATGCCATCCCATTGGATGTTCTTGCTAATCGTCGCCATGTTCATCTTTATCGGCTATTGGGCGCAGCGAAATAGCCAAGCCTAAACTGCTAAATCCGCGCCAAGGGATTATTCGAAGTAGTCGCAGTAATCCGTGTTGGTGGGTTGCAACAGCGCCTGCATGGCGCGGTCGGGGAAATTGCTAAAGATCCCATCGACACCCAACTGCTGAAGGGCATGGATATCATCGCTATGATCGACGGTGTAAACATACACCTTAGCGCCCCGCTGGTGGGCATCATCCACTAAGGCTTTGCTGATAAAACTCACATCTAAATGCAGGGAATAGGCGTTTAGCTCGCTCACGACCGCAGCACCATCGAGGGGAATACTGGCAAGTAAGGGCGCCACTAATGCCTGTGGCAACGCCTGTTTGACTTGCTGTAAATAAGGGTGATTGAAGGATGAAATCAGCAATTGCTCCGTGCTGAACCCCAGTTCGGCAATCGCCTTAGGATAAAGCGCGAGTAGCGGGGCTACCGTATTCACCCCTTTCAGTTCGATATTGATTGTCGCGCGGCCAGCAACCAGTTCGAGCACTTGCCAGAGCGTGGGAATGGGCTCGCCTTTGACTGTGACTGTGTCCAGATATCCTTTGTTGACCAGATGGATGATGCCCTGGCCCGAGCTTTTACTGTCGAGTCTGCGGTCGTGAAATACCACTAGCTCACCGTCGACATTATGCACATCCAACTCAATGGCTTTGGCACCTAATTCAATCGCTTTGGCCATCGCGGCTAAGGTATTTTCTGCCACATAACCGCTGGCACCACGGTGAGCAAAAATAAGCATCTAATTTTCGTCCTATTAACTGCGGATAATGCCGACCTGATCGCGAGTTTGGCCATTTTTAAGATGGATTTCCATTTGCGGATAGGCGAGTTCTAAATTGTTTTCTTTAAGCTTACGGGTAATGCGTTTATGCAGATCGTGGCGTAGCGGCCAGCGTGCCGACATATCTTTGGCGTAGGCCCGTACTTCATAGTCTTGGGTATGTTTACCAAAGCCCGCAAACCACACTTCTGGCTCTGGATTAGGCAGCGCATTTTCACATTCTTGCACCGCTTGATAAAGCGTTGCTTCCACTTTGGCAGGATCCGAGTCGCGGGCAACCGACACATAAACAATCACACGGGTAATAGGATCTGACAGCGACCAGTTAATCAATTGTTCGGTAATAAAGGCCTTGTTCGGAATGATAATTTCCTTTCTGTCCCAGTCGATAATAGTGGTGGCGCGGATCTGGATTTTACTCACGGTTCCCGTTAAGTCGCGGATTGTCACTGTATCGCCAATACGCACTGGTTTCTCAAACAGAATAATCAGGCCCGAGATAAAGTTGGCAAAAATCTCCTGCAAACCAAAACCTAGACCCAGTGACAAGGCGGCAATCAACCATTGTAGTTTTGACCATTCCATCCCGAGATTCGAAAAACCAATCAACAGGCCTAAAAACACCACTAAATAACGGCTTACTGTGGTGATGGCAAAGCCTGTACCAGGTGTTAGGTCGAGTCTTTGCAAGATCATCAGTTCGAGCAGACCGGGTAAATTGGTGGCGATCATCAGCGAGAAGCCAACGATGATTAAGCCCAATAACAGCGATTTCATGGTAATGGGTAGCTGTTGCTCGACACCATTGATGCTGGTATTTGTCGTCCAGAGGGTAATGCCATCTAAGAAGGAAAATAGCGCCGTATGGGTTTGCGTCCACAGGCCAATCAAGCTGGCTAAAAACGCCAATAGCAATAGGGAGCGCACTAACCCGAGGGATTGACTCGAAATGGTTTCGAGATCGACTACGGGTTCTTCGTAGGTATCGAGGCCATCATTTGAGCTGTGGTGAGTCTCGCCCTTTTCCCGCTGTGCTAAACGCTCAGCCCGTTTCGCTTTCGCGCGGTCGAAGGCAATGCGGCGGCGCTCAATCAACATCCAACGTTTAATCAATTGATAAAGCAGCAGGAAGCTTAATCCCAATATGATGGAGAGTTGCAACTGCAACAGCATTTGGAAGGCGGTGAAATAGTAGCCTTTAAAGGCGAGCCCAGCACTGAGCAGCGGAACAGCTATCAACAATGCCCAGAGCATTTTTTGAATAAGGCGTTTGTTTTTGCCGTCTTTCTGGGTGTCGCTATTCTGGCGGCTTAGCACCAAGATATCCTTGTATAACAAGAATAACACCAAACAAAAACAGATAAATGCGCCACGGCCAATGCTATTGCGGATAAGCGAGGCATCGAGTATTTCGGTAAAACCCATAATGCCGAGAAGGGGGCTGGCGATAAACACAAAGTGTTTAAGTCTGAGCTGGCCTGCCTGAATCAGTTTTGAGGGCCGCTTAAAGTGGCCAACCAAGACCCCTTTGTCGAGGGCGAGGATAAATATCAATCGATACAATAGGTAAACTAATCCTATCGCTAAAATCCCCATGCCGACGGCCTGCACAAAGTTGCGTTCGGATTGATAGAAAATCCATCCCGCCGCCACTATGGGGAGCGGTTTGATCAGGGCATAACCAAGGCTCAGGACTAAGGATTTGAAGGTGTAGATAAATTTATCCTGAGTCACGTTGCCTACATAAGTGGCATAGTGACCCAGTAACCGATTGAATTTAGGTTTTATTAAATCTTGGATCACTAAACAGAGCACTAACAGAATGATCCACCATGACCAATAGTCATTTTGCTCCTGCCAGGCTTTACTCAATTGTCCCCACTGCGCCTCTTGTACTAACCACAAAGCGCTGCGTTGAACGTCAGTGAGCCAAAGCTTGTTAATGCTCGCAGCATTCGGGACCCAAAACAGATGCTCGTTGAGGGTATTCTTTAATATAAGATGTTGCTGGCTAAGTTGCTGATAATTTACTTTAAGTTTGCCGAGTTCACTTAAATATTGATCGTAACTCTGCATCAACTGCGTTAGTAGCGCTTGTTGTGAGCGCAGCAGTTTAATCTGCCCCTCGTTGTAGAGGTTGGTTTGCTCTAACTCTTGCTCGTTAAGTGCCTGTTGTTGCTCGAGGTGATATCTATCGAGGCGAGCATCGGCGATCAGCGTTTGCAGTTTCTCGTGGTTTGGCGGCTTAGGCAGAGATTGCAGCATCTGCAAAAAACGCTCACCAAAGGCGGAGTTCATTTTGACCCAAGTGATTTGCTCTTGGATATTTGCGAGTTGCTTGGCTTGGGATTGATATTGCAGCTCGGCCTGTTCTTGCTGCTCAACCACGTTATTGATTTGCAAAGTTAAGGTTTGCAGTTTTTGGCCGTAGATCTGATTGGTATCGGCGATATTACGGGTCACTGGATCCACAACCTTGGCGGTATCGACTAAATTTTTCGCCAAGGTTGCATCGGTTTGTTGCTGACGCTGTTTATTCATCGCCTTATTGATAGTTTCAATAAAGGCTTCCTGTTGACTTAATTGTTGGCGCACCAACTGTAACTGCAGCTGGGTGAGTTCGATGCGCTTTTGGCTACTGGCAAGCTCGGCCTCATTGGTAGCGAGGCTTTGCTCGAAGAAAACCCGTTGCGTTTGCTGTAATTCACCCGCTGGCGTATCGATAGGCGCCAATTCCGTTTTTTTATTTTGCAGCACATTCTGCCTAGCGTTGGCGATGACAGAGGGCAGCAGATTGTGGCGCTGTAACAGTTCGCTGACTTGATTACCGAGGGCGGTTTCGCTCTCTTTTAATTCCGACAGCCGTAAATAAGCCATCGAGGCTTGCTGGTTGAGATCTGTCGCTTTATCTAGCTTTAAGGGCTTAGCTGCTTCCTTTAAGCCTTGGTCGATGATTTTTTTGTTTTTTTCAAAATCGAGCTGAGCCTGCTGAAAACTGCTCGCATTCGCCGCCAGTCTGTCGATGTTGTTTTTAAGCTCTGCAATTTGATCGTCAATGCTAATATTTTGTTGCTGATTTTGGTTGTTTAGGCCAAGGCGCTTGTCCAATTGCAAGGGCGAATTGGCATGGAGAGAAAAAGACAAAAAAGCAATAACGAACAATAAAATACGTGGCATATAAGCAAAAGCAATTAGGGGCGAAAGACGCACTCATCTTAGCCAAATTGGGCCAAGATTGGTATGTTTCAAGCGTTCTTTTTTCGCCGTTGTGACTGGTGGGATTGATGGGTTTCGAAGATGGCGGTGGCGACTATGATGGTTCCGCCTATCAGGGTGTTGAGATTCAGCGCTTCGCCTAAGATCACTAATGCCAACATGGCTCCGTAGAAGGGTTGTAGGCAGGAGACTAACCCCACGGTTTTAGCGCTTAAATGGCGTAATGCCGAGGTGAATAAGGCATGGGGCGCGGCGGTAAACACCACTCCTAGCAGCACTATCAAGCCCCAAGTCTCGAGGGAGATAGTCTGTAACTCGGTTTGATGCCAAGGCATAAGAAACACTGCCGCCACTAAGGTCTGGTAAAACATGGTGTGGGGGCCGCTATATTGGGAAAAATATCGTTTTTGCAGCAGGTTGCGGGCGGTAAATAACATCGCCGAGACAATCCCGACCGCAATCCCTAGGGTTGTATCGTTGCCAAGATTGGCTTCGGGGATCAATAGCACCACGCCTATCAGCACTAAAACACCACTGATAATATCCATCAGCTTGATTTTATTGCCTGTTAATAACGGCTCGGCAATGACTGTCATCACAGGATAAGTGAAGAAGGCAATCATGCCGATGGCAACCGATGAGAGTTGCATCGCGGCGAAGTAGGTAACCCAGTGCAAGCTGACTATCACACCTAAGCCGATAGCAACCAGATAATCCTGTTTGCTGGCAAGGCTTAAATATTTACCGCGGAATTTGATGAGTAACGCCAACACCAAGGCCGCGACAACACATCGTAGGAAGGTGATATCGAGAGCGCTTAAGGGGATTAACTTGGAAAACAAAGCTGTGCCGCCAAACATCAGCACAGCTAAGTGTAATTCGATTAATCCCGAAGGTTTAGCGGTCTGGCTCAATTGGGTAGCCGTAGTTAGTCGGCTGACGCCTGATTTTTCAGATTAGCAAAGGCTTGACCCATACGCGTTACTGCTTCAGGCTCAACACCTTCGGCGAAGGTGTCGATAGCATCTTTAGCAAACAGCATGACGACGGTACTGCCAAGCTTGAAGCGACCCATTTCTTCGCCTTTATCTAAGGTAATGGCGTCTGGACCTACCGTTGGGTATTCCCATGTGAAGACTTGTTTGCCTGTTGGCGGCGTAATAGTACCAGCCCACACGGTTTCGATACTGGCCACAATGGTCGCACCCACTAATACCATGGCTAGTGGGCCAAGCTCGGTTTCAAAAATCGCCACAACACGTTCGTTGCGGGCAAACAGGCCTGGCACATGGCGCGCCGTTAAGGGGTTAACGGAAAACAGTTCGCCCGGCACATAGGTCATCTTTGACAGTGTGCCCTTTATCGGCATATGGATGCGGTGATAATCCTTGGGAGCCAGATAAATGGTCGCAAAATCACCTCCTTCGAAGCGTTTGGCATCTTCGGCTTGGTCACCCAGCAGGGTGAGTGAAGAATAGTGATGGCCTTTAGCCTGGAAAATACGCCCATCCTTGATGGGACCGAGTTGGCTAACGGCACCATCAACCGGGTGCACCATGATGTTGGCCGCAGTATTAATTGGGCGAATACCAGGCTTAAGTGCGCGGGTAAAAAAGTCGTTGAAGCTTTTATAGGCTTCGGGCTCGCTCTGAGCCGCTTCGCTCATATCGATTTTATATTGCTTGATAAACCATTTAATCGCGGCAGTCGTTAATGCGCCAGCTTCAGAAGCGGCAAGTTTACCGACTAAGCGAGATAACAGGTGCTTTGGCAGCATGTACTGCAGCGCAATTTTAACTTTATCCAATTTATGTTCCTTTCCTTTATGTTGCTCAACTTAGGTTAAGACTTGTTTTACGTTAATTTTATGCGAAACGATGGCGTTAGTTATTCATCGCTTTGGGCTCGAAAATGCCGTGCGTGACGCTGCTCATCAAGGCTTGCGATAATACGATGGTAGTTATTAAAGCGATCTTCGCTAATTTTACCCGCATCGACAGCGGCTTTTAAGGCACAGCCAGGGTCATCGCCATGCTTACAATCGCGGAATTTGCAGCCACCTAAAAAGTCTCTAAATTCGATAAAACACCAACCGACACGTTGGGCGGGTAAGTGCCAGAGGGCAAATTCGCGCACGCCGGGGGAATCAATTAAATCACCACCGCTGGGTAAATGCAGCAACTTAGCGGTCGTGGTAGTGTGTTGCCCCAGCCCTGAGTTGTCGGAGACATCGCCCACCAGTAACTCGGCTTCGGGCAGTAAGGCATTGACCAGTGAAGATTTACCTACACCGGACTGGCCGGCAAATACGCTCACTTTATCTTTCAGCAGGGCTTTAATGGTATCTAAGCCTTCGCCTAACTTACTGCTGACCTTGTATACGGGATATCCAATGGCTTCGTAGCGCTTTAAGGCGGCTTCAATGGCGGGGGCTTCTTCTGGTGTTAGCAGATCGATTTTATTCAAAATAATGATCGGCGGAATATCCGTGTCTTCGGCTGCCACTAGATAGCGGTCGATAATCTGGGTGGTAAAGCTAGGCAATACCGAAGACACAATCAAAATTTGGTCGATATTCGAGGCGATAATTTTCACGCCATCGTATAAGTCGGGGCGCGAGAGGGAAGAGCGTCTTGGGTGTACCGCTTCAACAATGCCGGCAATACCACTGTTGGCTTGGGTTTCAATGGCGAGGCGTACAATCACTTTATCGCCAGTAACTAAGCTCTTAATGGTGCGGCGAATGTTGCAGCGCACGATTTGGCTATCTTCGGTTTCAATATCGGCATGTTGGCCAAAGCGGGATATCACGGTTCCGCTTTGTTCTGGGCCGAGTGAGCTATCCTGTAACTCAGGCGCATTTTTATCACCATTGTCACGATTGAGGCGTTTCTCGTGATTGGCGCGCATACGGCGTAATTGGCCTTGGCTTAGGGGTTTCTTTTTACTCACTGATTTGTCTTCGTCAATTAGATGATTTTTTGTGTCTGAAAAAAGCAGTATGATACACGCTCTTGAATAAAAAAGCCTGAATTTAGGCTAACTGACATGATAAGGCTGAATTATGGCGGCGGACGCGAATAATCTCATTTGGATCGATCTCGAAATGACAGGGTTAGAACCCGATGTCGATAGAGTCATTGAAATTGCTACCTTAGTAACAGACCAAGAGCTCAATATTATCGGTCAGGGGCCTGTGATTGCTATTCATCAATCGGATGATGTGCTGGCGGCCATGGATGATTGGAACCAAAAACACCACGGTGAATCGGGTCTAATCGATAGAGTGCGTGCTAGCCAAGTGAATGAAGCACAAGCGGTTGCACAAACCATCGCATTTTTAGAGCAATATGTGCCTAAGGGCGCTTCGCCTATGTGTGGTAACAGCGTGGGTCAGGACCGTCGCTTCTTAAATCGTTATATGCGTGAACTGGAGGACTACTTCCATTACCGCAACCTAGACGTGAGCACGGTAAAAGAGTTAGTGAAGCGTTGGAGCCCTGAAACTATGGCGGGTTTCAAAAAGCAAAATACCCATCAAGCACTGCAAGATATCCAAGAGTCGATCGCGGAATTACAGTATTACCGCAGCAAAGTATTTAAAATTTGACCGATCAGCAGATAAATCTGCAAGAAGGGGTTGCAGCCGCATAAATTTTTCATATAATGCGGCCTCAGCTTTTTGATGCGGGCA
Source organism: Shewanella decolorationis (assembly GCF_004354305.1). Taxonomy (NCBI): domain Bacteria; kingdom Pseudomonadati; phylum Pseudomonadota; class Gammaproteobacteria; order Alteromonadales; family Shewanellaceae; genus Shewanella; species Shewanella decolorationis. The sequence goes on from NZ_CP037898.1 coordinate 2,020,864, forward strand.
TGGTTGTCTAGTCAAATAAGTAAAGGCGACATTAGCACAGTTGATAAAGGTTAGGAGACGATACCTTTGTGAATGTTGAAGGCAAATGTGGCATCGATACAAAAGGCGACATTAGCTCAGTTGGTAGAGCGATACCTTGCCAAGGTATAGGTCATCGGTTCGAACCCGATATGTCGCTCCAAATACAAATTTAGTGATTCACCAAGTCATTAAATAAGAAATTATGCGACATTAGCTCAGTTGATAAAGGTTAATAGACGATACCTTTGTGAATGTTGAAAGCGGATGTGACAGCGATAATTATGCGACATTAGCTCAGTTGGTAGAGCGATACCTTGCCAAGGTATAGGTCATCGGTTCGAACCCGATATGTCGCTCCAATTTCAGACGGTTACAGTCTTAAAACGTAAATGCGACATTAGCTCAGTTGGTAGAGCGATACCTTGCCAAGGTATAGGTCATCGGTTCGAACCCGATATGTCGCTCCAAATACAAATTTAGTGATTCACCAAGTCATTAAATACAAAATTATGCGACATTAGCTCAGTTGGTAGAGCGATACCTTGCCAAGGTATAGGTCATCGGTTCGAACCCGATATGTCGCTCCAATTTTTCTCGTAAGCCTCCCCATAAAATCTTCTCCATTTCAAACTTATATATCACAACTTACGTAGTGCTACTTTGCTCTTTTGTATGCTTGGCATGTTTGTTCCGTTCTTGATTGTTCCAAGCACTTTTTTAGCACTTTCATCACTTTAATTTATTAATCTTTGTTTTCGCGGTTATTTTTAATGCTAATGCGGTTAAGAGCAGGCAGGATTTGCCTGCTCTGCGGCTGTAGTTGATGATGTTTTCTATTTTGTAAAAAATAAAACAGCAAGGTTAATGCGTGATCTGCGCCTTGTTTCTTCAAGATTTCCTAAATTAGATGGCGTTGCGAAAGTTAAATTATGACCTTGTTCAAATATTCGTAACGCTTTTACTTACATAATGAATCCAGACAAAGTTAATAGCGCCAAGTAGTTGGCTTAACACTGGAGTGCATTGTATGCGTATTCAACAATTACGTGATTTACTTGAGTATGTGGCGAATTGCCGCTTAGATATGGCGCAACTCTATGGCCGACTGAACAATCAGGCCGATTCTGCCCGCGTGAAGATGATGCTGGAATATTTTGAGTCTCATCAAAAACATGTGGCTGAAAAATTGCGTGATTATATGGATGAGGCGCCCGTTAGAGTATTAGATACTTGGTATAAAGACTTTGTATTTGAAGACTTTACTAAGCGCTGCCAAGACACTATGTTGCCTGCCAATATGACTGAAGATGATGTGCTGAATTTGCACCTCGATTTAGAAAATCGACTGATTGGCTTATTAGAGAAAACCGTTAACTCAACCACAGCCGAAGATGCCCGCACCGCACTTGAGGGACTGATTCGGGTAGAGAAAACCCAGCAGCAACGTCTGGTGCATAGCACGATTCGGATGGATGATATCTAATTCGATGCCGAATGACCTCTCAAAGCCAGCGCAATGCTGGCTTTGTTGTTTTTGCCGGATGAGTATTATTCACTTTGGACGCTTTTTGCATGGCAACTGATTTACGTCATAATTTTACGGCGCGGTTTTTGTTATTTTCTTGATCTCATTGGTTGATTTAACCATTCAATACTTCGTTCTCACCGATAAAGTGGCGTATTCGGTGAGCAGTCCTTTTGATTAGTTGTCGCGCAGGAGATCCTCTATGGCACAAGATTTATCGAGTTTACCCACGGCGCTTTATACGCAGCAGCAGGTGAGAGCCGCTGAATTGCTTGCTGTTTCAGAAGGTGAAACCACTTTATATCAATTAGTTGAACGTGCAGGTCGGGCGGCATTCGAGTGCTTTACTCAACAGCGTGAACGGCATCCTCAGCTTGAAGAAATGCCTTTACTAGTACTGGCGGGTAGCGGCAATAATGGCGCCGATGCGCTCGTTTGCGCGCGCCTAGCCTTAGAAGCAGGGCATCAGGTCAAGGTTTATTTGCTCAAGACCCAAGGCTCTGCAGAGTTCGAGCAAGCACTTTCTGCCTATCTAAACCAGGGCGGTGTTATTGATTCCCCTAATATCGAAGCGATACAGCAGGCACCAATCATTATCGATGGTCTGCTGGGCACAGGCGTACAGGGCGCTGTGCGTGAGGAATTAGCCGCACTAATTCGTGCGATCAATCAGAGTGAAGCTTGGGTACTGAGTTTAGATCTGCCCTCGGGAATTGTTGCCGACACTGGCGTTGCTGCTCATATCGCCGTGATGGCGGATGTCACTCTATGCTTTGGTGGATTAAAACAGGGACTTTTGACCAGCAAGGCGAGGCACCACTGCGGCCATTTGGCTTTTGCCGATCTGGGATTAACGCCTTTCTTCGATGCTGAGAGTGCAATGCGAGTCGGCGGTGAAATGTTAAAAAGCCATTTTGCCGCAAGAGCACGGGACAGCCACAAGGGGCAATCGGGCAAGGTAACGCTGATCGGTGGTGATTTTGGTATGGCTGGAGCCATTCGCCTCGCCAGTGAAGCCTGCTTACGTGCGGGTGCCGGATTGGTGACTGTGATCAGCAGGCCTGAACATCAACTGACAGTAAACGTCTCGCGCCCCGAATTGATGTTTTGGGGCTGTGAGCTGGTCGATATGGAGGTCTATCTGCGCCTAGGTTGGGCGCAGGTGGTGGTACTTGGTCCGGGGTTAGGAAAACACGACTGGGGTTATAACTTGTTTAAAGCCGCGGGCTTAAGCGATAAACCCTGTGTGCTCGATGCCGATGCTCTAAATCTATTGAGTCAAGAACCGCGCAGGCAAACTAACTGGGTACTCACGCCCCATCCTGGGGAAGCTGCGCGGCTTTTGGGGTGTAATGTCGCCGACATTGAGCAGGATAGATTCGCTGCCGTGCGTGCTCTGCAGCAAAAATATGGTGGCGTGGTGCTGCTCAAAGGTGCGGGTACTGTCATTTTTGATGGAAAACAGATGGTCGTTGCACCTGTTGGTAATCCGGGGCTTGCGAGTGGTGGGTGCGGCGATGTGTTATCTGGTATTATAGGCGCACTTATGGCTCAAGGAATGGATAACATGCAGGCGACCGTTGTTGGAGTTGTCGTTCATGGCTGCGCGGCCGATTTGGCTGCAGTGCAGGGTGAGCGGGGCATGTTAGCCAGTGATTTGATGCCTTTTATTCGCCAATTAGTAAATAGTGATTTACTCTAGGCGCTGTAAAACTTAAGCGCAAGACACTCCCGCGCTTAAGTTGCCTCCTCCATCCATAACAGCAGTGATAAAAGCGGAAATGACAGAGTTAACCTTTCAATTAAATAACGAAGACGAGACTATTGCGGTTGGGCAAAAATTGGCCCGCCATATTCAAGCGCCTTTGACTCTGTATTTGACGGGGGATTTAGGGGCGGGTAAAACCACTCTGAGCCGCGGGTTAATCCAAGGATTAGGGCATAAAGGAGCGGTAAAGAGCCCAACCTACACTTTAGTTGAACCTTATGAGCTAGACGGTGTCGAAGTTTATCATTTTGATTTGTATCGTTTAAACGATCCTGAAGAACTCGAGTTCATGGGGATCCGTGATTACTTTACCGATAGGAGCCTGTGCATCGTGGAATGGCCCGACAAAGGTCATGGACTCTTGCCCGATGCTGATATTCACTTGCATTTAAATTATGTTAACCAAGGACGTGAAATCCAAATTCGAGCCTTAACAGAATCAGGTAAAAAGCTATTAGCCGCAATAAAATAAAAACAAAGATGACTAAAAATAAGCATTACTTTCAGACTATTACTCTTTTTCTGTGCGCTTTTTTTGCTGTAGCAGCCCACGCGGCTAACCAGCTTGAGGGCGTGCGTATTTGGGCTGCTCCCGAGTCGACCCGTGTGGTGTTCGATTTGAGCGAAGCGCCTAATTACACTTATTTTTCCCTCGATGGACCCAATCGTTTAGTGGTCGACCTTAAAAAGGCGTCGACAAAACTGAGCCTGAAAAATATCGATAACAACAGCAAATTGGTTAAGGGGGTTCGCGTCAGCAAATCACCTACTAAAGGTGATTTACGTTTGGTGATCGATTTGGTTAAGCCATTAAATGCTAACCTGTTTTCCCTTCCGGAGACGGCGCCCTATGGTAATCGTTTGGTGGTGGATCTTGAGGATAAAACCTTAACGACAGCGACAGCGGTGGTGAGCTCAACTCCCGTTAAAACGGTTACTCAATCGGCGCAATCCTCCCGTGATATTGTGGTAGCTATTGATGCGGGCCATGGTGGTGACGATCCTGGTTCTATTGGCCCTTCAGGTGTTTACGAGAAAAAAGTCGCGCTAGAGATAGCCAAAAGAGTGGCCAGTAAGATCAACGATACGCCGGGTATGCGCGCTGTGATGATCCGTACCGGCGATTACTTTGTGAATTTGAACAAGCGCTCTGAGCTCGCCCGTAACAGTAAGGCCGATTTACTGATTTCTATCCACGCCGATGCTTTTACCTCGCCTAACCCCAGAGGCGCATCAGTGTGGGTTCTGTCGATGCGTCGGGCTAACAGTGAAATTGGTCGTTGGTTAGAGCAAAAGGAGAAACACTCAGAACTTTTGGGTGGTGCCGGGGAAATTATCCAAAATACTGATAATGAACAGTACCTTGCAATGACTCTGCTCGACATGTCCATGAACAGTTCCATGGCCATAGGCCACTCTGTTGCTGGGGATATTCTTAAGGATTTAGGAGCGGTCACTGAGTTGCATAAGAGTCGCCCTGAGTCTGCGAGCCTTGCGGTATTAAAATCCCCCGATATTCCTTCCATTTTGGTGGAGACAGGATTTATCTCGAATCCGAAGGAAGAAAGATTACTTAATAGCAGCCGCCATCAGGAAAGTATCGCAACCGCCATCCATAAGGGCGTTAGCCGTTATTTCCACAATAACCCGCCGGCCGATACCTTGCTCGCGAAGCGTAATAGCGGTGGCACTACGGCCAGCTCGAGCCCGAAATCCTCCTCGGGAAATATTAAGCACAAGGTGAGCCGCGGCGAGTCACTTTCGGCGATTGCTCAGCGTTATCAAGTGCCTATGGCTAGCATTAAGCGCGCCAATGGTATGAAGACGGATGTGGTACAACTCGGGCAAACACTCGTTATTCCTGAGAGTTAATAGGATGAAGTCTATGGGGATCCAGATCCTTCCACCGCAATTAGCTAACCAAATCGCCGCTGGTGAAGTGGTCGAACGGCCAGCTTCCGTGGTGAAGGAACTTGTCGAGAACAGCCTAGATGCTGGGGCGACGCGTATCAATATCGAAATCGATAAGGGCGGCAGCAAGCTGATTAAGATCCGCGACAATGGTTCGGGGATCCCAAAGGATGAGCTGGCCTTGGCTTTATCGCGCCATGCTACCTCGAAATTGCATTCCCTTGACGACCTTGAAGCGATTCTTAGTTTTGGTTTTCGTGGTGAGGCATTGGCGAGTATCAGTTCGGTATCCCGCTTAACCTTGACCTCGCGAACGGCCGAGCAAACGGAAGCGTGGAAGGCTTATGTCGAAGGCGTCGATATGGCGGTTAAAGTCATGCCGGCCGCGCATCCTGTTGGTTCAACTATCGAAGTTGTCGATCTGTTTTTTAATACGCCCGCCCGCAGACGTTTTCTTAAAAGCGATAAAACCGAATTTACCCATATCGATGAATGGCTAAAACGGATTGCATTAGTGCGCGGGGATATCCACTTTACCTTGACTCACAATGGGAAAACCGTACGTAACTATCGGCCCGCGTTAAATGAACCGCAGTATTTGCAGCGATTGACTCAGGTTGCTGGACGCCAATTTGCCGATGAGGCGTTGCGGGTCGAATGCCAACATGATGACCTGCGTTTAAGTGGTTATTTACAGTCCCCTTGGTCAACGGTGTTAACCGACACCCATTATTTTTATGTGAATGGCCGCTTAGTGCGCGACCGTTTAGTCAATCATGCGGTGCGCCAAGCATTTGCCCAAAAAGCCGAGGTCGAACAGCCTGGTTATGTGTTGATGCTGGATATCGATCCCCATCAGGTGGATGTGAACGTGCATCCGGCGAAACACGAAGTGCGCTTTCATCAGAGCCGCTATGTGCATGATTATATTCTGCAAGCACTGCAATCGGCGCTTGAAGAAGCGGGTGAGCTGGGTCTTGAGCGTCCTTTTGAGTCGAGTTCGCCACAGGTTAAGGATGAGATTTCTCTCTCTGAATCTGGGACGCAGACACAAACTGAGTATCTTGCCTTCGAGCTGCAATCGCCTGAATCTAAAACTCATTCAACTTGGGATGAAGCTTCACGTGCGGATACTTCTCGTGCCGAGATGTCATGGGAAAGCCGGGTCGATTCGCCGCTAGGTGAGCGTACTCGGGATAATGCCAGCGCGCGTCCGTATTCTGGCGTGCAAAGCAATGCCTACGGCAGTATGGCCGTTCCGCGGGAGTCACGCAGTGGTTCGGCTGGGGAAAGTCGTGCCCGAGCGGAGCTTCCTTCTAAGGCGGCTATCGCCAGTTACGGCGAATTATTGCAGACGCCATCCTACAGCGTGCAGGACAAGCCGTATCAACCCGTGCTTGCAATGCCCGCCATACTCAATGGTCAATATTGGGTGTTGGCGCAAGGGCAAAACTTGAGTCTATTGCCGATTCAATCTGTGGCGTTAGCGACCCGTAGCCATGAGATAGAAACAAAGCTGGCAACCGGCTTGATAGGTCAGCCATTATTGATGCCAGTATCGATTGCCGCCGATACCGATTGGCCGGCATTACTCGAAGAACATGAAACACTTATCCGGCAATTAGGATTAGAGCTAACAATTCGCTATCAGCAGTTGATAATTAAAAAAGTGCCCCCATATCTCAGGGATAGCCAGTTAGCGAAGGTGATCCCCGAGTGGTTGCAATCGCTACGTTTTGAAGCGCCAGCACCTAATGCATTGGCTGTGTGGCTGGCAGAGCAGAGTTTGACTGGATTTACCTCGGCACCGGATATTTGGGCGGCCTATTGCCAGTTAACTGAAGAGAAAAGACATCAAATTGCCAATAAAGCAGTATCCTTACCTTGGCAATCGTGGCTAGAAGAGCAAGCAATTGAATAAAGAATTACAGCCAAAAGTGGTTTTTTTGATGGGACCAACGGCGTCCGGAAAAACCGCTTTAGCACTCGAATTAGCCGAAAAGCATAATTGCGAGATTATCTCGGTTGATTCAGCATTGATCTATCGCGGCATGGACATTGGCAGTGCTAAGCCCTCTGCCGAGGAATTAGCGCGAGGTCCGCATCGACTGATCGACATCCGCGATCCGGTAGAGAGCTACTCCGCCGCCGATTTTAGGGCCGATGCGCTGCGCGAGATTGAACAGATTATTAGCATGGGCAAGACCCCGGTATTAGTGGGTGGGACCATGATGTACTTTAAGGCGCTTTTAGAAGGATTATCGCCGCTACCGAGTGCCGATGAGGCGATTCGGGCCGATATTCAAGCCGAAGCGGACACAAACGGATGGGAAGCACTGCACGAGCAATTAAGGGAGATAGATCCCGTATCGGCAGAAAGAATTCATCCTAATGATCCACAAAGGCTTTCAAGAGCGATAGAAGTATATAGAATAAGCGGTAAGAGTCTGACCGAGTTAACTCAAACCAAGTCGGCTCCTTTACCCTATGATGTGGTGCAATTTGCCATTGCGCCCCGTGAGCGCAAAGTGCTGCATGAGTTAATCGGGCAGCGTTTTCGGATAATGTTAGAGCAAGGTTTTATTGATGAAGTCGCCCAGCTGAAAGCGAGAGGTGACCTACATTTAGATTTGCCCTCAATGCGTTGCGTGGGATATCGACAATGTTGGCAGTATCTCGATGGTGAATTTGACTATGATACTATGGTCGAAAAAGCCGTTGCCGCTACTAGGCAATTAGCTAAGCGTCAATTAACATGGTTGCGTAGTTGGCCAGAGTTGAATTGGCTTGAAAGTGGTGCTGAGGGGAATTTAGTTACACTTATGCGTCAATGCCGCTAGCTTATTAGCCCTTGCTGTATAATACTAAAACTAAACAAAAAACTTCACTGATAACGATTTATTTTTATATAAATTAAAAAGGAAATAATAAAATGGCTAAGGGGCAATCTTTACAAGACCCATTTTTGAACGCACTACGCCGCGAGCGCGTTCCTGTATCAATTTACTTGGTAAACGGCATTAAACTCCAAGGACAGGTAGAGTCGTTTGATCAGTTTGTCATTCTGTTGAAAAACACAGTGAGCCAAATGGTTTACAAACACGCTATTTCTACCGTAGTACCTGCTCGTCCATTTAACGTTGCTGGCCATCAAAATGCCCAGGGCGGTTATGGCGCGCAAGACGATATGCCAAGTGGCGAATAAGTTTTAATTGAGGAGTTTGCTTCTTGTTTGATCGTTATGAGGCGGGAGAAACAGCGGTTCTTGTCCATATCGACTTTTCCGATGAGGAACGCCGGGAAGACTTAGTCGAGTTACAGCTATTAGTCGAGTCAGCTGGAGCACGCTCAGTCGGGGTCATTACTGGAAGTCGACGCTCACCAGACCGTAAGTTTTTTATTGGTTCTGGTAAAGCCGAGGAGTTAGCTGCATTAGTAGCTGCGACCGAGGCGAATGTGGTTATTTTCAATCACGCCTTGAGTCCTGCTCAAGAGCGAAACCTTGAACAGGTGTGTCAGTGCCGTGTATTGGACCGAACCACGCTGATCTTGGATATTTTCGCTCAACGTGCTCGGACCCATGAAGGTAAGTTACAGGTGGAGCTAGCGCAATTGCGCCACATGTCGACGCGTCTTGTGCGTGGTTGGACTCACCTTGAGCGCCAAAAAGGCGGTATCGGTTTACGTGGCCCGGGTGAAACCCAGCTCGAAACCGATAGACGTTTGCTCAGGGGCCGTATTAAAAATATCAATAAACGCTTAGAGCGTGTTGATAAACAACGTGAGCAGAGTCGCCGCGCCCGTAAGCGTAGTGACATGCCAACAGTCTCATTAGTGGGTTATACCAACGCGGGCAAGTCAACGCTGTTTAATGCCTTAACCTCATCTGATGTTTATGCAGCCGACCAGCTATTTGCCACACTCGACCCCACATTGAGAAAGTTAGATCTGCCCGACGGTGCCGTGATTTTAGCTGACACTGTAGGTTTTATTCGCCATTTACCACACGATCTGGTTGCCGCGTTCAAGGCAACATTGCAGGAAACGCGTCAAGCGGATTTATTGCTGCATATTGTTGATTGTGCTGATGAAAATATGGCGGATAACTTCGAGCAGGTACAAAACGTGCTTGAAGATATCGATGCTGCCGAGGTGATGCAGTTGGTCGTCTGTAATAAAATCGACCTGCTTGAGGATGTCACGCCGCGCATCGAATACGATGAACACGGTAAGCCTGTGCGCGTCTGGCTTTCGGCACAAAAACGTTTGGGATTTGATCTGCTCCTGAAGGCGATCACCGAGTTGATTGGTGAAGTTATTCATGAGTTTACACTTAAGATTCCGGCAACTGCTGGACATTATCTTGGCCAGTTTTATCGACTGGATGCGATACAGCAGAAAGAGTACGACGATCTGGGGAACTGTATTTTGTCTGTTCGTTTATCGGATGCCGATTGGCGCCGATTAGCTAAACAGAGTCAGGGTGAGTTAGAAACCTTTATCTTCGATCCGTCGACAGAAAAGGCTGTTTGTTAATAATCTAATTTATTTCATCCACTTATGGAGTGCTAAATGGCTTGGAACGAGCCCGGTAACAAGGGTAATGATCCTTGGGGAAATAAAGGTGGTAACGACAAAGGACCACCAGACCTTGATGAGGTTTTTCGTAATCTTTCAAAACGCTTTGGCGGCAAAGGCAATGGCTCATCAGGCCAGAGCTTTAGTTCGTTCAGCTTAATCATCATTCTTGCCATCGCTTTTGTTGTTTGGGGACTCTCGGGTTTTTACACCATTAAAGAAGCTGAGCGTGGTGTTGCGCTGCGTTTTGGTCAGCACATTGGTGAGGTGGGACCTGGTCTGCATTGGAAGGCTACGTTTATCGACCAGATTTATCCCGTTGATGTGCAGTCTGTTCGCTCCATTCCTGCTTCTGGCAGCATGTTGACCTCAGATGAAAACGTCGTGAAGGTCGAGTTGGACGTACAGTATCGCATTTTAGATGCGTACTCTTATCTGTTCAGTGCCGTTGATGCGAATGCCAGCTTACGTGAAGCCACAGACAGTGCGCTGCGTTATGTTATCGGCCACAACAAGATGGACGATATTCTGACCACTGGTCGTGATGCGATTCGTCGCGATACTTGGAAAGAACTCGAGCGCATCATTGAGCCGTACAAATTAGGCTTAGCCATTGTTGACGTTAACTTTTTGCCAGCGCGTCCGCCTGAAGAAGTGAAAGATGCTTTCGACGATGCGATTGCGGCGCAAGAAGACGAACAACGCTTTATCCGTGAAGCCGAAGCTTATGCCCGTGAAGTTGAGCCTAAAGCGCGCGGTGAAGTTGAGCGTATGGCGCAACAAGCGAATGCTTATAAAGAGCGTGAAATTCTTGAGGCTCGCGGTAAAGTGGCTCGTTTCGAGTTACTGTTACCTGAGTACCAAGCGGCACCTGAAGTCACCCGTAAGCGTTTGTATCTCGATGCAATGCAGCAGGTGATGACAGATACCAACAAGGTACTGATCGACGCGAAGAACAATGGCAATTTAATGTATTTGCCTTTAGACAAGTTAATGAAAGAGAAGCCTGTGACTACGCCAGAGGTTGAGCATAAGGCTCAGCAGAACGTCAATTCTTCATCTATGTCAACGACTCGCATTAGTGAGCCTTTGAGTGGACGCCCTTCTCGCGAGGACCGTGCTCGCCAAGGGAGGGAGTAATCCATGGGTAGATTAAGTATTGTTCTGATTGCCATCGTATTAGGCATAGGTTTGTCATCTGTGATGGTCGTTAATGAAGGCGAGCGTGCGATTGTGGCGCGTTTCGGTGAAATCGTAAAAGATAAAGTTGACGGCAAACCAGTGACCCGCGTTTTCGGCCCTGGCATACACTTTAAAGTGCCTGTTATCGATAAGGTGAAGTTACTCGATGCGCGTATCCAAACCTTAGATGGTGCAGCGGATCGTTTCGTCACCTCTGAGAAAAAAGATTTGATGGTCGACTCCTATGTGAAGTGGCGTATTTTCGACTTCGAAAAATACTACCTCTCCACTAACGGTGGTATTAAGTCGAATGCTGAGACCTTACTACAACGTAAGATCAACAACGATTTACGTACCGAGTTTGGTCGCCGCACTATCAAGGAAATTGTTTCTGGTAAACGCGATGAGCTGCAAAATGATGCGTTAGAAAACGCCTCTGAAAGTGCAAAAGACTTAGGTATTGAAGTGGTTGACGTGCGTGTGAAGCAAATCAACCTACCCGCAAACGTGAGTAACAGTATTTACCAACGTATGCGTGCCGAGCGTCAAGCCGTTGCTAAAGAGCATAGAGCACAGGGTAAAGAGCAGTCTGAAATTATCCGTGCAACCATTGATGCCAACGTGACTGTGAAGATAGCCGAAGCCGAGCGTAAAGCCTTAACCATCCGCGGTGAAGGTGATGCGCAAGCCGCGAAGATTTATTCTGATGCTTACAGTAAAGATCCTGAGTTTTTCAGCTTCTTACGTAGCTTAGATGCTTACCGTGCGAGTTTCTCTGGTAACTCTGACGTCATGGTATTAGAACCAGATAGCGAGTTTTTCAAATATATGAAGAGCACTTCACCTAAGAAGTAAGCAATCAATAGTGTGTTGAAATGGGTCCTGACAACAGGGCCCATTTTTTTATCTGCTGGAAAATGTAAAGTGACAAAATGGGAGCTGGAGTTATATTAGCGATGCATGGATTATGCCGACCTCACAGTCCGTTTGCTCAAAAAGTATATCAAAACGATTAAAATCGCTTAATTGTTGTGCTTTTTTTGTCCATTTTTTAAAAAACACGCAATCTCCCTAACTTAGTTGAGTGTTTTCACTATGATCTGCTTCTAATTTTTAGCTATAATGAGCCCCGCTTCAAACTTCGATTTTTGCCCATGGTGATAACTAGGTGGCAGAAAGTCTTTGAAAAACAAAAATTCCAACACCCTCTGGGAGATAAGTGGATGAGCAATGCGCCAGTCGATACCGGACGTCGCAGATTCCTGACAGCCGCAACCGCCGTAGTAGGTGGTGCTGGTGCCGTCGCTGTAGCGGTTCCTTTCATCAAGTCATGGAATCCGAGTGCCAAGGCGAAAGCTGCAGGTGCGCCGGTAGAAGTAAATATCAGTAAAATTGAGCCAGGTCAGCTGATCCGTGTTGAATGGCGTGGTAAACCTGTATGGGTTGTCCGTCGCACAGAAGCAGTGATTAATGAACTGCCAACACACGACGATAAGCTAAGAGATCCAGCGTCTGCAGAAATGCAACAACCTGAATATGCAACAAATCCTCTGCGTTCTATTAAGCCAGAGTATTTTATTGCCGTCGGTATTTGTACCCACCTAGGATGTTCACCAACTTATTTACCAGATTCATTTGGTGAGCAAGTTCAAGGCGTGACTTCTGGTTTCTTCTGTCCATGTCATGGTTCTAAGTTCGATATGGCGGGCCGCGTATTCCAAGGCGTTCCAGCTCCATTGAACCTAGTTATCCCTCCACATCAATACGTTGATGATGGCACCGTTATCATCGGTGTAGATAAAGGAGTGGCGTAATGGTTAAGAATTTAATTAATTGGATCGATGCGCGTATCCCAATGACGGCGACTTATAACCGTCACGTGGGTCAGTATGCGACGCCAACTAACTTTAACTTCTGGTACTTCTTCGGTTCATTAGCCATGTTGGTATTGGTTAACCAATTACTGACGGGTATCTGGTTGACCATGAACTATGTACCAACAGCAGAAGGTGCGTTCGCCTCTGTTGAATACATCATGCGTGACGTAGAGTACGGCTGGTTATTGCGTTATATGCACTCAACTGGTGCGTCTGCATTCTTCGTGGTGATCTACTTACATATGTTCCGTGGTCTAATTTACGGTTCATATCAAAAGCCTAGAGAACTGCTGTGGCTATTCGGTATGTTGATTTTCCTCGTGCTGATGGCTGAAGCATTTATGGGTTACTTGCTGCCATGGGGACAAATGTCTTACTGGGGCGCGCAGGTAATTATTTCTCTGTTCGGTGCTATCCCTGTTATCGGTGATGACTTAACCCTGTGGATCCGTGGTGACTACGTGATCTCTGGTGCGACACTGAACCGTTTCTTCGCTCTGCACGTTATCGCACTGCCATTAGTGTTAGTGGTTTTAGTGTTCTTGCACTTAATCGCTCTGCACGAAGTGGGTTCAAACAACCCAGATGGTATCGAAATCAAGAAGAACAAAGACGAGAATGGCTGGCCAGTCGATGGTATTCCATTCCACCCATACTACACAGTTAAAGACATTATGGGCGTTGCGGGCTTCCTGATCGTGTTCTGTTACGTACTGTTCTTCATCCCTGAAGGCGGCGGTTACTTCCTTGAGAAGCCAAACTTTGAAGCGGCTAACCCAATGAAGACACCAGAGCACATTGCGCCTGTATGGTACTTCACTCCGTTCTACGCCATCTTACGTGCTGTTCCCGATAAATTGGGTGGTGTGGTAATGATGGGTCTGTCGATTGCAGTACTATTCGTATTGCCTTGGTTAGACCGTTGTAAAGTGAAGTCAATTCGCTACCGTAGCACGCTGCACAAGTTGAACATTGCTCAGTTCGCTGTATCGTTCATCGTCTTAGGTTACTTAGGCGCTGTACCTGCAACACCAGAGCTGACTATTGTTGCACGTATCTTCACTGTGACGTATTTCGGCTACTTCTTATTGCTGTGGTTATACAGCAAAAATGAGAAAACTAAGCCTGTTCCAGCGAGGTTGACACACTAATGAAAAAATTACTGATTGCATTAGTTACATTGATCCCGACGCTGGCGATGGCCGCGAGTGGACACAATGTACATTTAGAAAAAGCCAATGTTGATCTGCATGATAAGGCTTCTTTAGAGCGTGGTCTGGACATATTCCAACACTATTGCTCTGGTTGTCACAGCACTCAGTATCAACGCTATGAACGTGTGGCGAATGATCTCGGTATTTCTGCCGATGATATGCGTAGCAAGTACATGTTTACCGATGCCAAAATCGGTGAGCTGATGCAAAACGCAATACCACATAAAGATGCGGCTAAGTGGTTCGGTGCAACACCACCAGACTTAACCTTAGTCGCACGTGTTCGTGGCGAAGATTGGGTGTATTCATACCTCAAAGGCTTCTACAAAGACCCAAGCCGTCCATTCGGCGTAAACAACACTGTCTTCCCATCAGTGGGTATGCCACACGTTCTTGAAGAACTGCAAGGCACACCTGTTAAGCAAGAAGATGGCACTATTGTGGTCTCTGGTGGTAAGTTAAATGCAGAAGAGTACGACCAAGCAGTACGTGATATCACTGGCTTCTTAGTCTATTCGGCTGAACCTGTTAAGTTAGAGCGTCAAGCTTTAGGTTGGTGGGTACTTGGATTCCTGTTTATCTTCTTTATTGTGGCCTACCTCTTGAAGAAAGAGTACTGGAAAGATGTACACTAGGCACCAATAACGGGTAAAATATAGTATCCGCATAGTGTAAACGGGGGGCTTTGCCCCTCGTTTACTTTTGTTTTATTTCGACTCTGGAGGGTATCAATGGCTGTTGCTGCCAACAAACGCTCTGTCATGACACTGTTTTCAGGTGCTGATGATCTGTATAGCCATCAAGTGCGTATCGTGTTAGCTGAGAAAGGGGTTACTGTTGATGTTTTACAGGTCGACCCTAATGAAATGCCTGAAGATTTACTTGAAGTAAATCCTTATAACTCAGTGCCAACCTTGTTAGATCGTGAACTCGTTCTGTATGAATCACGTATCATCATGGAATACTTGGATGAGCGTTTCCCTCATCCACCTTTGATGCCTGTTTACCCAGTATCTCGCGGCCAAAGCCGTTTGATGATGCACCGCATCGATACTGACTGGTACTCACTCGTTGACCGTATTCGCAAAGGCGATCGCGCTGAAGCGGCCCGTAAAGAACTGACTGAAAGTTTACTTTCAATCGCGCCAGTATTTGGTGAAATGCCTTACTTTATGAGCGAAGAATTCGGTTTAGCGGATTGCTACCTCGGCCCATTATTATGGCGTTTACCTGTATTAGGTATCGAGTTAGACAGCCGCGTAGCGAAAGACATCAAAGCTTACATGACACGTATTTTCGAGCGTGAATCATTTAAAGCTTCGTTGACTGAAGCTGAACGCGAAATGCGCATGGGAATGTAATGAAAGCGTTGACTCCAAATCGTCCTTATTTACTCAGGGCTTACTACGATTGGTTGATGGACAACCAATTAACGCCTCACGTTGTCGTGGATGCCTTTGTGAAAGGCACCCAAGTACCACAGCAGTACGTGAAGGATGGCCAGATCGTATTAAATATCGCGGCCAGCGCGGTGGGCAATTTGCAAATTGGTAATGAATTTGTGGAGTTCAATGCGCGTTTCGGTGGTGTACCTCAACAGGTATTATTGCCAATGGCCTCGATTGTGGCCATTTACGCCCGTGAAAATGGCGCAGGGACTGTCTTCGATATTGAAGATGCATACTTGGTCGAAGAGGAAGCTGAATCGACCTTGTCAGTTATCGAGACAAACGAGAAGCCAACCGAACCAACGGATGAGCCGCCGAAGCGTCGCAGTCATTTAACCCTAGTTAAATAGGTTACTTGCACCCTGTTCTATACTCTTGAAAGCCAGTCTATCGACTGGCTTTTTTATTGGATAAAGGTTTAATCCGCGCAAAGGCCTGTGGTAGCATTTGCGCCGCATTTCAGCCGTGGAATGCATCGACTTACCATTTGAGCCAATGGATTTTGTATGTTGCTAATGATCGACAATTACGACTCTTTCACCTTTAACTTAGTGCAGTATTTTCAGCAGTTAGGGCAAGAGATCGTGGTTAAACGCAATGATGAAATCAGCTTAGCGGAAATCGAGGCTCTGGCACCGAGCCATTTAGTCATATCTCCAGGCCCCTGTTCGCCCAATGAGGCGGGGATTTCCCTCGCGGCGATTGAGCATTTTGCCGATCGTTTACCTATCCTCGGTGTGTGTTTAGGGCATCAAGCCATGGCGCAGGTGTTTGGTGCTAGGGTTGTGCGAGCGCAGCGAGTCATGCATGGCAAAGTCAGTGCGATTACTCATACTGGCGAGCGCCTGTTTAAAGGCTTAAATCAGCCATTGACTGTAACTCGCTACCATTCACTGCTGGTCGATGCTGTCCCTGAGGGATTTGTGCTGGACGCTTGGTTTGACGACCCAACCCATGGCCGCGAAATCATGGCCATGAGCCATAAGCAGCTGCCACTCTTTGGCGTGCAATTTCACCCCGAATCAATTTTGACCGAGCAAGGCCATGAATTGTTAGCAAATTTCTTGTCGCAATTGGTTTAGATTAAATCCAAAAGATCTATTCAGCTCTAGGGTGTGTTGACGTTTCAGGGGTGTTTTTGCAGCAATTTGGTGGGCGTTTATGCAAGGCAAAGTCCGTGTAGTGTAGTTATTCTACATAAACGGACGATAACGCGGCAGAAACGTCCGCCAAATGCTGCCCGAAGGGTTCGTCTGGCAAGCCCTTGAGCTTACTTCCGGTCATAAGAGCAGCTCGTCATTTGAGTCAAATAACGACACTTCATTCCTCGTTTCCCGAGCATGAGCTTGCCAGAACGAACAAAATTCAATCTCGAAACGTCAACACGCCCTAAGCTTTGTTACAAGATTTCTCCTCCTTTTAAGCAAATATGTCGCCCAAGTGTGATATAACTGCCGCAAAACGACGCTTGCCCACTCGCCTTGGAGTCTACTCCAGAGTGTTGCTAGGGCTGCGATAACAATAAAAGGAAGGACGAATGAACAGCGTAATGCGAAATTTGGGTTTAAGTGCGTTAGCCGTTGCGGTATTGACGAGTTGCGCCGCCACCTCAACTGAAACGGCGACTCCCGCGACCACACCACAGGCTTATCAAGTCCCTTTAGCTCAGCCTCCCCAAGTTTCACAACCGCTTACGCTGAATCAAATTATGGCGAACCCCGATTGGATGGGGATTTTCGCTAAGGAAGCCTACTGGAGCGATGACAGCCAGAGCGTTTTCTTTGCCCGCCAACCTAGCGCATCGCCGCTACGGAATTACTATCAGCAGGGCATTAATGACAGCCGCGCCGTTGAACTGGCTATCGATAAGCTACACGCGGCGGACCAACAGTTTGGCGTGTTAGACAGTGCTAAGACCAACAAGGCGTATCTCTATCAAGGCAATATTTTTGTTAAGCATTTAAGCTCTGGCAAAATCACTCAGCTTACCCGCCAGCGAACGGCGATCAGTGGCCTGCGTTACCTTAACAATGGCGATATTGCCTATTGGCAAGGGGATAATGTTTTCCAAATCCATCAAGACAGTGGATTAGTCGAGCAGTTGGCTGAAATCAAAATGGCGAAAGCGCCCGAGGGCGTGAAAGAGCCGAGCAGCTACTTAGCCAAGCAGCAGCACAGACTCATTCAATATGTGGCGTTGCAGCAAGAAAATGCCAAAGCCAAAGAACAATTTAAGAACGAATTGCAAAAGAGCGATCCGACCCTCGCCGCCAACACTTGGTATCTCGGTGATGCTGAGGTGGTGTCTGAGCTGAGTTTGTCGCCAGACGGTCGCTATCTGTTTGTGGCCTTAACCGATAAAAACTACACCGGCAGCAGTGAACACGACATCATGCCAAACTACCTCGGTAGCGAAGGCTATATCGATCCTGTGCCAGTCCGCGCCCGTGTTGCAGAAGATAATCCACCAGGGCAACGCTTTGTGGTACTCGATCTAAATGAGCATAAACAGATTGATGTGACTATCGAAGGCTTAACAGGCTTCGATGAGGACGTTTTAGCTAAGGTGAAGACTGAAAACGCCAAGGCAAAAGGTGAGTCGTATCAAAGCACTAAGGCTCCCCGTAAAATTCAGTTGATGCAGGATTGGGGCTGGACTCAAAGCGCGATTCAATGGCATGAGTCTGAGGACAAACTGGCGGTGATGGTCGAAGCGACCGATAACAAAGACCGCTGGATTGCCAGTGTCGATCTGGCAAAGGGCAAGTTTATCACCGAGCATCGCCTCCATGATGATGCTTGGGTGAACTACGACTATAACCAATTTGGCTGGTTACCAGGAACAGACACACTTTACTATCTCTCTGAAGAGACAGGTTATTCTCAGCTTTATATCAAACCCCGTGGCGAAAAGCCCCGCGCCTTGACTCAAGGTAAGTTTGTGGTAAGTGACATCACCCTGTCGCCCGACGCAAACTACATCTACTACAAGGCTAACCAAAGCCACCCTGGTATTTACAACGTTCACCGTGTGAATATTGCCTCGGGCAAAAATGAGCAATTAACCCAGTGGGACGGTAACTTAGATTACAGCTTAAGCCCCGATGGCACTAAGTTGCTGCTCAATGCCTCTCGCCGTACAGCGCCGAATGAGCTGTATGTTCAGCCGATTGGCGGTGAGTTAAAACAGCTCACGTCATACACCAGCGATGCCTTTAAGCAATATCCATGGCAAGCGCCCGAAGTGGTAGCCGTCCCTTCTAACCATGGAGCAGGCCAAGTGTATGCGCGGGTTTATTTGCCCCAGGGCTTTGATAAATCGCGCGCCGAAAAATATCCCGCGGTTATCTTTAACCATGGTGCGGGCTACCTACAGAATGCCGATTATGGTTTCAGTGGTTACTTCCGTGAGTTTATGTTCCACAACCTACTGACCCAGCAGGGTTATGTGGTGATGGACATGGATTACCGTGGCTCTAAAGGTTATGGCCGCGACTGGCGCACGGCGATTTATCGCAACATGGGTCACCCAGAAGTTGAAGACTTAAAAGACGGTGTGACTTGGATGGGACAAAATGCCAACGTGGATATTAAGCGTGTCGGTACTTATGGTGGTTCTTACGGCGGCTTCTTAACCTTTATGTCCTTATTTACTGAGCCTGAGTTATTCCAAGCAGGCGCAGCATTGCGCCCTGTGGCGGATTGGGCACATTACAACGCGCCATACACCTCCAACATTTTAAACACACCGGATGTTGATCCTATCGCCTACGATCGTAGCTCGCCTATCGAGCATGCCCAAGGTTTGACTAAGCCGCTACTTATCATGAGTGGCGTGATGGATGACAACGTGTTCTTCCAAGATAGCGTGCGTATGGTGCAGCACCTTATCGAGCTGGAAAAACCTATGTTCGAAACCGCAATTTATCCGGTTGAGCCCCATGGTTTCCGTCAGCCATCGAGTTGGTTGGACGAATATCGCCGTATTTATAAGCTGTTTGAACAAGAGCTTAAGTAAATTTCGCGAAAGTATTAAGGCCTCATATCGAGGCCTTTTTCTTGAGCATAATTTACGGGCGCAAGCCCTGCATCAATGTTGTGAGATTGTGACCCGTTGCTTATTGCTAAGACTTAACGTATGTGCTGAAATTATGAAGTTTTTAAAGCTTTTAGCAAATGCGCGCCACTTAGCACGGGCGAAATAGGAAAGATAAACTGTGGCGATATCGGTAGCGGGCGGTGTTAGACCCGGCAAAATTATAGAGATAGAACATAGGCTCTATCAGCAACTGATCCTCGGTAAGCAAAAGGCTGGCCCAACCTTATTGGATGATTTAGACCGAGAGCTTGAGGCCGATGCCAATAAACTCGATGTCGAGCGAGAGGCGATTCTGTCGCGGCTACTCAAACAAATTCAGGCCCGTGAGGTTTTTGAAGCCATTTCCAAGCAACTCATCGAAACGGTCAATAATGCTATTGAGCATCAACTGGCATCCCCAGAGTTAGTGCTAGCCAAGTCGGATATTAACGAATCACAGATCCTGCTGCTCGAGCTGTTGCTGGCAAAAAACCTTGATGCGACGCGATTAAGACCCTTAATCAGCAATTTAAGCTGGTTGTGTCGCGATTTAACCAATATGGTTAATAGTCCTGCATTTCGGGCGCGCCGCCCGCAGAGCTCCGACGTACGAGTCACCGATATCAAATTAGTGATGAATTACATTGGCATCGAAAACCTGCGTACCATTATTCCTTATTTTTGCCTACGTAATTGGCTGCCGAGTGGCAATGCTAAGTTACTCTGGACCACCCGTAAGCTATGGCGCTATAGCATTGTGAGCGGAATAGCCGCGAATGCGTTAGCGCAGCTTCATAATACTGACTCAGCCTTAGTTTATAGTGGCGCATTATTGAATCAGTTAGGCACCTCGGTTGTGCTGAGTTTGAGTGCGCGTTTATTTGATAAAACGTGGGGCAATTGGATCCGTGAGGCAAGTTCGAGTCGAGATAAGGAAGTGTACGATGCTGTTATTGCCACCGAATTCCCTGCTAAAGTGGTTTTTGAGCAAGTGTTAGCCCATGGACATAAGCTTAATTGGCAACTATTAGAGTTACTTAAGTTTGAGCAGAGTCCATTAACTCAATTGCTTAAAGAGTTGGACCAAACTTTAACTTACCGCGAACTCTCTATGCCGGCCGCATTAGTGGCACGGGCGAATTGTTATGCTAAGGTGCTGTTGCTTGAAGAGATGCGCCAAATCGAGCCGCAGGAAAAACGCTTAATGTTCGATTATTACGAGCTCAGCGAGCAGGAAGTACTGCGCCTAAAAGCACAGAATTATCGGAAGTTGGATCTGCTGTAATCTGCACGCCGTTCCCATCGGTGTCTAATTGCGGCACTGATGTGGAGGACGGGAAATGCCAAGCTGGCAAGCATCTGTATTAAATACTATTTTATCCTATGTGGCACGGCCATCGATCAGCCGAGGTAAGGCCAAACTTCCCCTAAGCCAAGTTCGGCAACGTTTATTAGAGCTAGATAAGCGCTGGTTGCCATGGCCTGAAAAACTCGTTACTGCCTCAATTCCCTTACAACATTCCACACTACTGCATTATGTGCTGCTCAATGACACGCCGCGTTTGGGCAATCTATTTTACATTCGCGGCGGCGGATTCTGTTTTAAGACTCCCCATGCCCACGCAAGACTGGTGGCCGATATCAGCGAACGTTGTCGCCTAAACACGTTTATCCCGGATTATCGTTTAGCACCGGAACATCCGTATCCCGCGCCCTGTGACGATGTGCTCGAGGCTTACCTGCATTTAATTGAGTTGAAAGGCAACGATAATCTGGTGCTAATGGGCGATTCTGCCGGCGGCAATTTAGCCTTAAGTCTGTTGCTCGAACTGAAAAAGCGCCATCTGCCCATGCCTAAAGCCTGTGTGTTGTTGTCACCCGCGCTCGATTTAGCGATAACTGGTGATACTGAGCTGATTTTAGGTGCCGATGATCCGTTCTTTACCATTGAGTCGCTATTGCGGCTGCGCGGGGCGTATCTTGCAGGGGCGAATCCCATGTCTGAACGGGTGTCACCTTTACAGGGGAACTTGGCTGACTTGCCGCCACTCTTAGTGATTGCTGGTACGCGCGAGTTACTTTTACAGGACTCAGAACGACTGGTTATGCAAATTAAGGCCTGTGGTGGCGCGGTCGAATCGCGTTTTTATCACAACATGCCCCATGTTTTTCCCCTGTTCCATCTGTTGCCAGAAGCGCTTGAGGCGAGGGAGCAAATTGCAGATTTTGTGCTTTCACAGCTGATTCGTTAAAATTGTGTAGTTATTCATATTCAGTGAATAGCTAGCAAAAATAGGGGTAAATAACTTTTTTTCTGACTAAATATGCTAAAGGCCTCTGGCGTAAACGCTTGTATAGTTCTTAAACTACAATCTTTATGCAGTTTGACCCAAAGCATGGCGAATGTTGTTTGTGAAAAACTGGTATTTTGATCACAATTTCGCTAATAATGGCTATTAATAGACACAAGCATACCCTGTATCACTAACTCAAGATAAAGATACGTTGGGGACTCAGACGGCTCCCGAGGTCGTTACATTTAAACAAAGGATGAAGAAGAATGAGCGTTGATATGAAGTTGAATCGTGCCCAGTTTGATGCGGTTATGGTGCCTAACTATGCGCCTGCTGCAGTGATCCCTGTACGTGGCGAAGGAAGCCGAGTATGGGATCAAGAGGGTAACGAGTTTATCGATTTTGCCGGCGGTATCGCGGTAAATTGCTTAGGTCACTGTCATCCCGCCTTAGTGAATGCCTTAAAAACGCAAGGCGAAAAATTATGGCACCTGTCTAACGTGATGACCAACGAGCCAGCGCTTGAGCTTGCAACTAAGTTGGTTAACAGTACGTTTGCTGAGCGTGTGTATTTTGCTAACTCTGGCGCCGAAGCCAACGAAGCTGCACTGAAATTGGCCCGTCGTTATGCCTTAGAAAAATTCGGCGTAGAGAAAGATGAAATCATCGCCTTCGATAAAGCTTTCCACGGTCGTACTTTCTTCACCGTGAGCGTTGGCGGTCAAGCAGCCTATTCAGATGGTTTTGGTCCAAAACCACAAAGTATCACGCACTTACCCTATAACGATATTGCGGCATTAGAAGCGGCGGTATCGGATAAAACCTGCGCCATTATGTTAGAGCCGCTGCAAGGCGAGGGCGGTATTATTAATGCTGATCCTGCGTTCCTCAAAGCGGTGCGTGAACTGGCTAATAAACACAATGCACTGGTGATTTTCGACGAAGTACAAACCGGTGTTGGCCGTACGGGTGAACTATATGCTTACATGGGCACCGACATAGTGCCGGATATTCTGACCACGGCTAAAGCGCTGGGCGGTGGTTTCCCGATCGCAGCTATGCTGACGACCGCAGAAATTGCTGAGCACTTGAAAGTCGGTACTCACGGTTCAACCTACGGTGGTAACCCATTAGCTTGCGCTATCGGCAACGCGGTATTAGATGTGGTTAACACACCGGAAGTATTGAACGGTGTGAAACATCGCGAGCAGTTATTACGCGATGGTCTGAACAAAATTAATGAAAAATATCATGTTTTCTCTGAAATTCGCGGTAAAGGCTTGCTGTTAGGGGCGGTCCTTAATGAACAGTACCAAGGTCGTTCACGTGACTTTTTAGTAGCGTCTGTTGCTGAAGGCTTAATGAGCCTGATGGCGGGTGCTAATGTGGTACGTTTTGCTCCTTCACTGGTGATCCCTGAGGCAGATATTGCAGAAGGCCTAGCACGTTTTGAGCGTGCTGTGGCGAGCATCGCTGCTGCCTAAGCGACCAAAGGAGTGCTGAATTTTATTCGCACTCCTTTTTTGTCAGGGAATACTTGCGTGTATCTATCCTGTCTTTTTTAAGATAGGCGCCTTGATGCACAGCAAGCTTAAGTGAGGAGACACTAAGATGTTAATCATACGTCCTATTAAGGCAGGCGATTTTGAATCTCTATATCAAATCGCCGAAGAGTCTGGCCATGGCTTTACCTCATTGCCAGTCAATGCCGATTTGCTTAGGCATAAAATTGCCCGTGCAGAAGCCTCATTCGTTAAGGTGGTTGATAAGCCCTTCGATGAAGGCTATTTGATGGTGCTCGAGGATACCGCGACCCGCGAAGTGGTTGGTACTTGTGCCATTGAAGCCGCAGTGGGTATGGAGGATGCCTTCTACCACTATCGCCTCGGGACAGAGGTTTATCATTCTGAGCAAATCGAAGTTCGCAACGAGGTCGAAACCTTAACTCTGTGCCACGATTACACTGGCGCTGCTGAGCTTTGTACCCTGTTTTTACGGGAGCCTTATCGTAAGGGGAATAATGGCCGCATGTTATCCCGCAGCCGTTTTCTGTTTTTAGCTCAACATGCAAAGCGTTTTGGCGAGACTGTGATTGCCGAAATGCGTGGTGTGAGCGATGCCGATGGTCATTCCCCCTTCTATGGTTGGCTGCAAAAAAACTTTTTAGGTATTGATTTTGTTCAGGCCGATTACCTGTCGGGTCTAGGCAAAAAAGCCTTTATGGCGGAGATGATGCCCCGCAACCCCGTGTACGTTTGCCTGCTGCCAGAAGAAGCACAAAAAGTGATAGGCGAAGTGCACACCAATACCCGTCCAGCCTTGAGTCTGCTTCAGGCCGAAGGCTTTAGATGCCGTGGTTATGTGGATATTTTCGATGGTGGTCCAACGGTGGAATGCCGTCTCACAGATATCCGCGCCGTGCGTGAGAGCCGTCTGCTGACCGTGGATATTGGTGAAATGCCTGAATCCGATAAGCAATTTATTGTCTCTAACACTCAATTAGCCAATTACCGTGCGACCTCCGCTTGTCTTGCTGTGGATGACAAAACCGAGCAAGTGGTAATTAGTCCAGAACTCGCCGAGGGTTTGTTACTCGCAAAAGGCGATCAAATCCGTATTTTGGCAATGTAGGAATGCAAATGACACATTTTATTAAAGGCCAGTGGCAAGCTGGCAAGGGTCATGATGTGACCTCTAGCAACCCAGCAAATGGCGAAATCATTTGGCGTGGCCAAACGGCGACAGCTGATCAAGTCAATGCCGCCGTCGATGCTGCCCGTGAAGCTCAGTTCGATTGGTTTATGTTAGGTTTTGATGCGCGTTTAAAGATTGTCGAAGCCTATCGCAGCCAACTCGAAGCGAATAAAGCCGAACTAGCCGAAACGATCGCTCAAGAAACCGGTAAACCTCAATGGGAAACGGCGACAGAAGTCGCTGCCATGATTGGTAAGATTGGCCTGTCGGCCACAGCTTACAACAAGCGTACCGGCACTGAGGCCAATGATACTCCAGCAGGGCGCGCGGTATTGCGTCATAAGCCACACGGTGTGGTTGCTGTGTTTGGGCCTTATAACTTCCCAGGGCATTTACCCAATGGTCATATTGTGCCAGCGCTGCTCGCGGGCAATACCGTGGTGTTTAAGCCCTCTGAATTGACGCCTAAAGTGGCCGAGTTGATGGTCTCTCTTTGGGAAAAGGCGGGTCTGCCCGCGGGTGTTATCAACTTAGTGCAAGGCGAAGTCGATACGGGTAAGGCGCTGGCGTCGCACCCACAACTCGACGGCCTGTTCTTTACCGGTAGTTCTCGCACTGGTCACCTATTGCATCAGCAATATGCGGGTCATCCTGGTAAGATCCTCGCCTTAGAAATGGGCGGTAATAACCCACTGATTATTAAAGGTGTCGCCGATATTAAAGCGGCGGTGCACGATATTCTGCAATCGGCCTATATTTCATCTGGCCAGCGTTGTACCTGCGCCCGAAGGCTCTATGTTGAGCAAGGCGAGCAGGGCGATGCCTTAGTTGCCAAGTTGGTTGAAGCAATTAAGCAGATTAAAGTCGGACCTTGGAATGCGCAGCCACAGCCTTTTATGGGCTCAATGATTTCTGAAGCTGCGGCGAAAGGCATGGTTGCGGCGCAGGCTAACCTACAGAACTTAGGCGGTGTCTCACTGGTTGAACTCACTCACCTGCAAGCGGGAACAGGCTTAGTCTCACCCGGGCTTATCGATGTGACTGCGGTGAGCGAGTTACCCGATGAAGAATACTTCGGACCACTGCTGCAATTAGTACGCTACAGCGATTTTGACCAAGCGATTAAGCTGGCTAACCAAACCCGTTATGGCTTATCCGCGGGGATCTTGGCCGATAGCCGTGATGATTATGAGTATTTCCTCGCCCGCATTCGTGCGGGTATTGTGAATTGGAACAAGCAGATCACTGGTGCTTCTGGCGCAGCCCCCTTTGGCGGCGTAGGCGCTTCGGGTAACCACAGGGCGAGTGCATTTTATGCCGCCGACTATTGTGCTTACCCTGTTGCCTCCGTTGAGGCGGATGCGGTGAGTTTACCCGCAAGCTTAAGCCCAGGGTTAAGTTTAGAGTGACATCATTGAGGAAGAACCTAGGTTCTTCCTTTTTCATAGCAAGCAGTAACGTTACTTGGGCTGCTACTGAGCGCCGTTGTGCAGCAAGTGGCTAGGGTCGTTACATTGAGTGCGAGCGGCAAAACAATACGCACTATAGTCGCAGCACAATAAAAGGAGTTTTTATGCACACAGATATCAATGCGTTATTTGCCGCTCTCTGGCAAGACTATATTCAAATGACCCCATCTGCGGCCAAGGTGCACGAGCTACTCGGTCACGGCAAGCCAATCATCAACGACCATATCGCTCTGCGTACTTTTAACATCGCTAAGGTGAATTTAGCCGTATTGGCCGAGCACTTTACCTCTTTAGGTTATGTGGCTTGTGGTGACTATAAGTTTGAACAGAAAAAACTGGTGGCTAAGCATTTTGAGCACCCAGATGCGACTCAGCCAAAGGTGTTTATTTCTGAGTTATTGGTGGAAGAATTTAGTCCATCACTGCAAAGCACCATCCAAGGTTTGATTGCCCAAGTGGATGAAGAGGCGACTAAAGCGGATAACTTTATCTATTCGGGTCGCCATTGGAAGCTGGATGCTAAGACCTATGAGACGCTGCTCGAAGAGAGCGAATATGCGGCTTGGGTTGCGGCCTTTGGCTACCGTGCCAACCATTTTACAGTCTCTATCAATCACCTCGAGGACTTCGAGACATTAGAGTCGGTGAACGATGCGCTTAAGCAAGCGGGTTTTGTGCTCAATAGTGCAGGTGGCGAAATCAAAGGTTCGCCGGAGGTGTTACTGGAGCAATCCTCGACCATGGCCGATAAAATCGCAGTGGCATTTAGCGATGCAACGGTTGAGATCCCAAGCTGCTTCTATGAATTTGCCCTGCGTTATCCCAAGGCGAATGGTGAGCTGTACACGGGTTTCGTGGCCGCATCAGCCGATAAGATTTTTGAGAGCACCAACGCGAAAAAGGCCTAATGAATTAAGGCGATTTGCTGACTCATCTCAAACAAAAACGCCATCGTTCGATGGCGTTTTTATTGGTAGCACTTAGAGCACATAGCTTAACACTTGTTCGCTAAGCACTCTTAGCTAAGCACTCGTTAGCCAAAGACTAGTTCAATGCTGAGACCAGATAAGTGGCTGCTGTGCTTAAACTTAAGCTCAATGCCATATTGCTCGGCAATTTCTTTCACTATCGATAACCCTAGGCCATGGCCCATCACAGATTCATCGAGGCGCGTGCCCCTTTGGGTGAGTTTATCGAGTTCGTCATCGGCAACACCTGGGCCATCATCATCTATGCTGAGGCAGAGTTTGCTTTGTTCCTTCCACAGTTTTACCGTGACTTGGCTGCCCGCCCATTTAAAGGCGTTATCGAGCAGATTCCCTAAGAGCTCCATACCATCTTCCCTATGGATGGGCAGGCGCTGGATACTAGGATCAAGCTCAAAGTCGCAGTTGATGTTTTTACTTCTATGCACTTTGTTGAGGGTATTGGCGAGGCTGTGAAGATCTCTCGGTACCACTAACTGGGCGGCAGGTAACATATCGCCGGTGATCCGCGCCGCTGCAAGTTTACGCTCGACCATTTTATGGATAGCGTCGAGCTGCTGTTGCAGCGCCATGGCGGTATCGGGATCTTTAAGCCCCAAGGCTTCAACCTGTTGCTGCATCACCGCCAGCGGGGTTTTCAGCCCATGGCTTAAGTTGCCTAAGTTGTTGCGACTACGCTCAATTTGCTTGGCGGTGTATTCCAATAATTCGTTGTAGGTCTTCGCTAGCGGTTGCACTTCAGGCGGAATGTTATTCAGCTCTAAGGCGTTAATCTCGCCTTCCTGCAGGCGGGAGAGTGCATGTTGGATCTGTTTTACCGGTTTAAAGGATTGACGCAGGATCAAGAAGATCCCCGCGATCATGGCCACCAACATGGCGAGGTTAATCCCAAGCTTAGTGCCATAGACCTCACTAAACACGCGTCGGCCGATACTTAAATCCTGCGCTACCGTTAGGGTGGCGGTGACATTGGCGCTGCTCGAGTTTAGCCCTAGGGATAATAGCTGCATATCATTGTTTTTCGGCCCTTTTGCCTGCCATACGCGGGTCTGGTTTGGCGCTAAAGGTTCGATATCGAGCTGCATGTCCCACAGGGAGCGTGAGCGGATCACTTCATTGGGCAGGTTGAGCTGGAAATAACGCCCCGAATAGGCAGGGCGATAGAAGCTCGACAGTTGGCTCTGATCGATGTGGATCTCCCCATTATTGATATGGGTTGCCAACATGATGTGCTCAAGATCTTCTTCTAAGCGGTTGATAATGGAGTCGTGAAACGCTTGGCGCAGCATGGACTCAAACAATATGAGTCCAATCACAGTGCCTAACACTAATAAGCCCGTTAACCATAAACTGAGCTTAGTGCGAATGGAGATCATGCAGTCAGGCCGTGGAAGATATAACCTTGGCCGCGGCGGGTTTCAATCGCGGTTTTACCGAGTTTCTTACGCAGGTGAGTCACGTAAACTTCAACTACGTTACTCTCTTTCTCATCGTCAAACTGATAGAGCTTGTCCGTCAGTTGTGCCTTGGATAACAGCTTCTTAGGCGACATGAGGAAGATCTTTAACAGCCTGAACTCCATTGCGGTCAATTCATACAAGTGCTCGCCAACGCTGACTGTCTGCTCCGCCTCATCTAAGGTGACGCCACCATAGCTCAACTGTTTACTTGGATTATTTAACCGACCGTGTGCACGGTGAATAAGCGCTTGGATACGCGCGAGTAGTTCCTGTGCATGGAAGGGTTTACCTAAATAATCATCGGCGCCGGCATTAAAGCCTTCGACCTTTTCATGCCATTGGCTGCGAGCTGTAAGCATAATAACCGGTGTGCTAATACCTTGATTACGCCAGCCTTCGAGTAATTCCAGTCCATTACCATCGGGTAGGCCAATGTCTAAAATCACGCAATCGTATTGGGTTTCTTTTACGAGGTAATCGGCTTCAAGCGCTTTGTCAGTAATATCGGTAACGTAGCCAGCCTGTTTGAGTTGCTTCTCCAGTTCGGAGACCAACATAGGGTTATCTTCAACGAGTAGCAGTTTCATGTTTTCGACATTCGCTCGGTAGTGCGGTGGAGTGTTCAAGTTGACCATTGGTGGCATCAATACTGAGATTCACTATTTGGCCGCGTTGTACTTTGATTTGTAAATCATAGCGCCATTTATGATCTTCTTGATAGAGATGCGCGTCAATTAGTTCGCCTTGGCAGAATTGATTCACCACAGCAAGGGTGCCATTGAGTGATAAAATTTGCCCGGAATTGACTAAAGCCTTGGCTTGATAATGTTCTAATTCAATCGGTTCGGCGTGAATTATTGTTGGATGCACCAGCGTAAACAGACTGAAAAAACCGATAAATAACAGCCGTTTCATTTATGCTCCCCAATAAAAAATGGCCTAGATTTTATGCTAGGCCACTTTAATGAAACAGGCTTAAATCAAGCTGAAGTCTATCTTAACGGGTACCATATACCACAATGGTTTTACCGTGTGCTTGGATCAAATTCTGCTCTTCAAGCATCTTTAAGATACGACCCACAGTTTCGCGGGAGCAACCGACGATCTGACCAATTTCTTGGCGAGTGATCTTAATTTGCATGCCGTCTGGGTGAGTCATGGCATCGGGTTGCTTAGCTAAGTGCAACAATGTTTGGGCAATACGGCCCGCCACATCGAGGAACGCTAAATTACCCACTTTCTGGCTAGTGCTTTGTAGGCGATACGCCATTTGAGCCGATAGCTTCATCAGAATTTCGGGGTTAACTTGGATTAATTGCTTGAACTTCTTATAAGAGATTTCAGCAATTTCACATGCTTGTTTTGCGCGAACCCAAGCAGTACGTTCAGCTTGTTCTTCGAACAATCCTAACTCACCGATAAAGTCGCCTTGATTAAGATAAGAAAGGATCATCTCCTTACCTTCTTCATCTTTAATCAATACCGCTACAGAACCTTTTACGATGTAATAAAGGGTATCTGAGTCTTCACCAGCATGGATCAAGGTGCTTTTAGCGGGATACTTATGAATGTGACAGTGTGATAAAAACCATTCCAAAGTTGGGTCCGGTTTTGGCTTACCAATCAGAGCCATGTCGATGTTCCTCGATTGATTAAAACGAAAGTAAGAATATTCTAAATAAGCATTTTACGTCAATTACACTCATAAAAACTTGATACACCTCTTAGTTTAGAATGAGTGAATAAATGCAATTAACCACCTAAAATTAGAGCTTATTTTGCTACTTTAGTGATATTAGTCAACTAAATCGGTGCCAAACTCACTGGATTCACTTAACTCTGTAGAGTTAATCACATCTTATAAACGCATTTAAGGGTTTTTGTGAAGAAAATAACCTCAATATCGACGAATAAATAGGGGAAGTGGAATTATTGAGGGGCTTTGTGGTTATTTCTATTTAATATGGGTTCGATTATGCCGATTTAGGCTCGACTTATGGGAATAATTCAGGCTAACTTGAAGACGCGGTTGTTTTTTGAAAGAGGTACAAGGTGAAATACAGGCAATGGGTTTTAGGCGCAGGATTCACTCTATCCCTAGGGATGAGTGCTGCCGCGCACGCATTTTCTATTCCACAGCCAGCTAGTGAAGTTGCGGCGAGTAAATTTGTGCATATTCAAGTTCAGGCGGAGCAGGGCGATGCCGACGCACAATTTTTACTAGGACTCATGTTTCTCTCTGGACGTTATGTACAGCAAGAAGTGCCAACCGGATTACATTGGATGACCCTTGCCGCTGAGCAGCAACACGAAAAGGCGCAGCAAACCTTAGCGGATCTCTCCTTTGAAGGGCAGTTAGTGAAGCGTGACTTAGCCGTGGCCGAACGTTGGTATAAGGACATGGGTGAGCGCGGTAATCGCTGGGCGCAATTTCGTTTAGGCTTTATTTATGCCTCGGGTGGCGATGGCATTGCGCGTAACTGCGGTAAAGCCGTAGAGCAATTTACTCGTGTTGGGGATGATATTGCCCTTGGCAATGTGGCGTGGATTCTCGCAACTTGCCCTGAGGCCGAATATCGCGATGGTAATAAAGCGCTCGAGTTATCTCTTAAGCTGCTTAAAGTGAATGAGAACGACCCCACCAACCTCGATAACTTAGCGGCTGCCTATGCCGAAGTCGGTGATTTTGGTGCCGCGGTATCGACCCAGCAAAAAGCGATAGCCGCTTTAAAGATGACGGCTGAAGCTACTAAGACCGACGAGTTTCAGCAGCGCCTGCACAGCTATGAACAAAAGCGCGCCTACCGTGAGACTTTGCGTTTACTCGATTAACTCCGTCGGCGTTCTCACCTTCCTATCAGCCCGAGCCATGCTCGGGCTGATTGTTTTTACAGATTATTTTTACGGATTGCTTCTGGTGCAATGTTTATTCGCGTGAGCGGATTAGGCTTATGCGAGCGGCCAAGAATGTAAGATTTGATACTCCACCCCGTGATTACCACTGGCGGAAAGATACAAATGCAGCTGCTCGGGGACGAGCGTGAGTTCAAGCATCGAAGCTTGGATGACTTTCTGCTGTACCAGCTCCTTAAGCGTTAGCTCACTGACCAAGATGCCTGACGGCTTTGCCTTTCTAAATAAGCTGATATGGGGCCGAAATGGATGCTCACTCCGATGCAACTGTAATTGCTGGGCTAAATCCTGTGCTTGAGATGCCAAGAGGGCTAACTCAGGACTGATGTTATCGCCCTTTAAACAACAAACCTGCGCTTTAGGCCATAGGGCGATACTATCCAAGGTGACGCTAAATTGGGGTTTAGCTAGCTTATCGACGCCGTCGAGCAACAGTGCAACTTGAGTCGGATTGGCTAGCCCTAAAAAGGCGAGGGTTAAGTGCAAATTAGTGCGAGTCACAGGTTTGGCATTCGGCGTTATCTGTAATGCCAAGCTTTGCTGCAACAGTAGTAGTTGTTGCCTTTGTATGCTGCTGGGATCAAATCCAAGAAACAGACGTTGTAACACTCTTTACCTCCTTCGCCTGCTCAAATGCCAAACATAAGCTATGCTTTTGTTTGGTAATGCAGAAAGTACTACTGGGGTGGTTGGCTATAGGCTTTCGATTACGTGAGTTTCTCCACTGGAAGTGGAGAAATACTACCTTAAATGGAATTGTAGGTAAGGAAATCTTTTTTCATGTCAGATGGTTTAGCAAATCCCCTTCAACAGGCATTAGTGACGATTTTTAGTGAAACGCCACTAGAAACCCTAGAGCAAAATGTTGACCGAGCATTAGAGGCTATTACGCTTCAACTTCACTGCGACGGTGTGTTTGTTCTGACGGGGAGCTTATCCCTGGATCATCTGCGTACCCGTAATCTCTATTTAAAACCGCAATTTAGTCAAGGCCAGCAAACGCGTGTTTGGCCGCTTGCGCGTATGCCATTTTTTCGATCTCTGGTTAGAAATCCAAAGCTACTGAATCTTTCCGATGTGAATACATTGCCGCCGGAGGCCCAGGCGGAGCGAGCGTTATTAAGGGATTGGGATGTTAAAAGTTTACTCGTGTTACCTCCAGTGGTGTTTGGCGAAACCCGTATTGCCCTTGGTGCCGTCAATTGCTCTGAGTGTTGTGAATGGAGTGAGGCGTTTATTCAAGAGTTTCAACATGCAGCTGTGATGATTGGCTCTGCTATGGAGTTAACGCGCATCGCCCACGATATGTTAGCGAGTGAAAATAAATACCGTGAAGTCTTTAATCAACTGCCCTTAGCCTGCGCCTTACTCGATAAACAAAATCAACTGACCATGCTCAATAAAGTGGCGTTGCAAACCCTTCCAGCACAACATGGTTATGATTTATTCGATATGGTGCGTGAAGAAGAACATGCCATGTTAACCGATACACTGCACATGGTGCGTGAGGGCGTATTAGGGCAAGCCTGGTGCGAGTTACCATTGAAATCGCTCCATCAATTAGTTTGGTTGAGGCTCAGTTTTAGCCAAATTCACGGCGATAAAGACACCTTAGTGATGATCGCGGAGGATGTCAGCGAAAAATATCGCCTGGCCGATGAACTGTCTTTCCATGCTAATTATGACGCCCTTACGGGGTTACCCAATCGGCTGCATTTTGAGGCATTGCTCGAAAATCTGTTGCACGCCAAGGACGATATGCCCACCTGTGTTGCCTTTATCGATGTCGATCAATTCCAGGTGATTAACAATATAAGCGGCCATCAAGCGGGTGATAAGCTATTGTGCCAGTTGGCATTACGTCTTAAACAACTGGTACGTAAGGGCGATATTGTTGCCCGTCTCGGCGGTGATGAGTTTGGGATTTTAATGCATTATTGCAATGTGGATTCGGCGCAGCATATCGCTAAACGGATCTGCACTCAGTTAGCGACCCATGAGTTTATTTGGGAAAACCGTTGTCATAATGTCAGCGTGAGTATGGGAATCGCTAAACTCGATAAGTCAGCCTCAGATATTTATACAGTGATGAGTCATGCCGATGCCGCTTGTCGCCTCGCGAAGGATAAAGGGCGTAATGGTTGGCATTTATATAGTGCTAAAGATCCTAAAATGACGCGTCTCTATACCGAGATGATGGCATCAGTCGATATTGTTAGTGCGCTTGCACTCAATCAATTTGAGCTTTATTTTCAAAGTATTGCACCGTTAAATAAACAGCAGTCTGGGTTACATCTAGAGGTGTTACTGCGCATGGTGCAACCCAATGGCACTATTGTTTCACCTGCGATTTTTTTGCCAGCTGCCGAGCGTTATAACTTAGCGGCAAAGGTGGACCTGTGGGTAATTGATAATCTACTTAAATGGGGAAGTAGCCATTTAGCAACATGGCAGCAACTGGGGCTTGTGTCGGTTAATCTATCGGCGACCTCATTGGGGGACAGCGAGTTTATGAATTGGCTCGAAATGCGGCTGATGACCGAACCTGAGCTGGTGGATAAACTTTGCATCGAAATTACCGAAACCGCCGCCGTTAGCCAATTAGATCAAGCCACTAAATTGATTGAAGTGCTGAGGCCATTAAACTGCCAACTCGCGCTGGATGACTTTGGAGCGGGATTCTCAAGCTTTGCCTACCTTAAACGCTTAAACGTGGACTATGTCAAAATCGACGGCCAGTTTGTGATTAACCTGTGTGAGGATGAGGCCGACCAAGCCATTATTAAAGCCATTTGTCAGCTCGGACAAGATATGGGGTTCGATGTCGTGGCGGAGTTTGTCGAATCGGCGGAAATTGGTTTGAAATTAAAAAGCTTAGGCGTGGACTATGCCCAAGGTTATGCCATCAACAAACCTGCACCACTCCTATCATTAACCTCGGGATTAGCGGATCCTTGGCTTGTTTAAGTGTGGATGTTTTTCATTATTTGCAATTCTTAAAATGTAAGTGATTAATTTATCAATATTAATCCGATTGTGACCCGCCGCAATTTGGGCTGCGACAGATTGTCGCGCCCAGCCGAGTTTTGATTGCGCTTCCTTCGCCAGTAACAACAATACCCCCACAAAAATCATTAAAAACAATATGTAGGGGAATGTCATGCTGTATCAACCTATCAAATTAGCCGTTATTTTAGCGGGTGTTTTGGGCACTGCTGCGCCTCAACTGGCTTGGTCTGCTGAGGCGGCCGATTGTGGTGAAAACCAAAAATGTAAAGATTATCTGCTAGTTACCGCCGATGTAATGCGTCAACCCGTACACTTAGTGAGCGATCCTAAACAGAACCGTTTGCCATTGCCTGCCTATGATGGTTCGGGATTTTTACGTTCGATCCCCGGATTTAACATCACGCGCAAAGGCGGCTCAGGTGGCGATCCTATGTTTAGGGGGCTGGGCGGTTCGCGTCTAAACATAGTCGATGATGGTCAGCATGTGTATGGCGCCTGCGGTGGACGTATGGATCCGCCCACCAATTATATTTATCCCGAAACCTACGATCAGATAACGGTAATTAAAGGCCCGCAGACGGTGAAATATGGCCCCGTCGGCACCGCGGGCACAATTCTGTTTGAGAAAAACCGCCATCGTTTTAATCAAGCGGATCTTGAAGGGCGTGCCAGTGCGACGGCTGGCAGTTTCGATAGACGAGATGCCATGGTGGAGTTGAGTGCCGGTGATAAGAATTACTACCTTGATTTTGATATTAATCAATCGAGTAGTGATCATTATCAGGATGGCAATGGCAATAAAGTCCAATCCAGTTATGACCGTCAAAACGCCAATCTTGCCCTGGGTTGGACGCCAACAGAGCGCACTGTGGTGGAGTTAACCTACGGAGAGTCGAGCGGTGAGGCAGAGTATGCCGACAGATTAAATAAGGCTCGCCAAATTGATAACCGTGATGCGGCGTTACTGTTCCAACATGAGTTTGAGTCGAGCTGGTTGGCCGCAGTTGAGTTACAAGCCTTTAGTAACAAAAACGACCATATAATGGACCGATTTGATGAAGGGGTGAATTCTGGCTCCAATGTGCGCCGGATGACCGACGGTGGTCATCTTTGGTTTGATTTAACCCCGCTCGATGCCCTCGAATTAACACTGGGGCTGGATTATATGTCTAGCGCGCATGATGGCCGCAGTATGGCGCCCGGCGATGTTGGTTTAGACGACTTACTCAATAAGCCGTTTAAGGAAGATATGCGCTATAAAAACTACGCGCTGTTTGCCGAATCCCGCTATGGCTTTGATAACCAAGGTTTAGGCAATAGTAGCTTGCACGCTGGGTTGAGGGTTGATCGCTGGGATGGCGAATTGTTAATTGCCCAGCAGGGTGAGCGGGAGGATACCCTCTACAGCGGTTATGTGCGTTATGAATATCAACTCGATGCTCACCAATATTATGCAGGATTTGGCTCGGCGCAGCGCATGCCAGACTATTGGGAGATCATGAAGGCCAGTGCCGATAATCCAACACAAAAAGCCTTTGATCTTAAAGCTGAAACGACCAATCAATTTGATATAGGCTGGATTTATCAGGGGCCTGTGGAGGCTTCGGTTTCACTCTTCTATGGTGAGATTAATGACTATATTCTGATTGATTCGACCAGCAATACCACAGTAGCGCGTAATATCGATGCCAGCTTATTCGGTGGCGAAGCAAGCCTAGACTATGCGCTTAATGAGCAGTGGTCGACTCAACTTACCTTAAGTTATACCCATGGTGAAAACGATACGGACAAGGTCGCGCTTGGGCAAATATCACCGTTAGAGGCCAGATTAACCGTTAACTATCAATGGCAAGCTTGGACAATGGCGGCGCAGTGGCGTGTGGTGGCCGCGCAAGACCGTTACACCTTAGGCCATGGCAACATCGTGGGCCAAGACTTAGGCCCGAGCAGCGGTTTTGGTACGCTGGCGCTTAATGCATCTTGGTCATACAGCAAGGATTTATCCTTTATCTTTGGTGTCGAAAACCTGTTTGATGCAACCTACGCTGAACATGTGAGTAAGGCAGGCACGGGTAACGATCTGCCGGGTAGTGAGGCCATGTTTAGGGTCAACGAGCCGGGCCGTAATCTCTGGGCTAAGCTGACCTATCAGTTCTAACTCGGCTTATTTGTACTTTT
Source organism: Shewanella decolorationis (assembly GCF_004354305.1). Lineage (NCBI taxonomy): Bacteria > Pseudomonadati > Pseudomonadota > Gammaproteobacteria > Alteromonadales > Shewanellaceae > Shewanella > Shewanella decolorationis. The sequence goes on from NZ_CP037898.1 coordinate 2,057,469, forward strand.
GGCGCCCCGAGAGCCTTGCTGTCGGGGCGATACTATTTTTAGCAAGCCAATGCCAAACAAAACAGTCATGTATCAAAGCGAAGGCCGCGGGAGGGACACTGCCTAAGGCCTATGTTAAACTGCCCCATCATTTTCCCTGTTGATACTGTTGCATTGAACAATCTACCCATTCATTCCTTATTGCCATCCCTGCGCGATGCCTTTGCGAAACATGCGCAAGTTATCCTCGAAGCGCCTACGGGGGCGGGTAAATCGACCGCATTGCCCTTAGCCATGCTGGATTGGCCTGAGATTTCGGGGCGGATTTTAATGCTGGAACCTAGGCGTGTAGCCGCCCGCAGTGTGGCGCAATTTATCGCCAGTTGTCGGCAACAGACGGTGGGGCAAGAGGTAGGTTATCGCGTGCGTGGCGAGTCAAAGGTGAGTGGTGAGACTCGGCTTGAGATCGTTACCGAAGGGATTTTAACTCGCATGATCCAGCAAGATCCTGAATTAAAAGGCATTGAGATGATCATTTTTGATGAGATCCACGAACGGCATTTGACCACAGATCTTGGTTTAGCCCTCGCTCTCGAAGTGCAAAGCTCACTGCGGGATGACTTAAAAATCCTCGCCATGTCGGCAACCTTATCTGGCCTAACATTAGCCGAGTTGATGCCCGATGCCGCCCTGTTACAGAGTGAGGGTCGCAGTTTCCCTGTCGACATTCGCTATCGCCCGGTTGCCGGACAGCAGCATTGGCTCGACCATCTTAGCCGCGTTGTGCTCGATGCCGCGACATCCGTTGGTGATAACGGCCCGCAGAATATTCTGGTGTTTTTACCGGGTAAAGCCGAAATCCTTAGAGTGGCGCAGTATCTGGAAGAGCGCCTCGATAGCAGCCGAGTGGCGGTGTGCCCACTCTATGGCGAGTTATCGGCGCAGGAGCAGGATAGGGCGATAAAAGCCGATAGCAGTAGGCGCAAGATAGTGCTTTCCACCAACGTGGCCGAGTCGAGCCTGACTATCGAGGGTATTGGCCTAGTTATCGACAGCGGTTATAAACGCCAAGCGAGTTTTAACCCTAAAACTGGGGTCACGCGCTTAAGCCTTAAGCGTATCAGCCAAGCCTCGGCTACCCAGCGTGCTGGCCGTGCGGGGCGTTTGGCGGCGGGCGAGTGTATTCGATTATGGGGCCAAGAAGAGCATCAACGTCTGCTCAAGGCCGATGAGCCCGAAATCAGCCAAGCCGATTTAGTCGCCATGGCCCATGACTGTGCCTACTGGGGCGCGAAATCCTTCAGCGACTTACTGTTATTGACTGAGCCGCCCGCGGTGAACGAGGCATTAGCTTGGCAATTGCTTCAGCGTTTAGGTATGGTCGATGAACAAAACAAACTTACTCAGCACGGCAAGGCGGCCTATGAGTTGGGGTGTCATCCGCGCCTTGCCCATATGTTATTGGTGGCCAAATTTCGCGATGAACATCAATTGGCTGCCTTAGCCTGTTTACTGGCGGGGATTTTAGAGGCGCGGGGATTACCGCGCAAAGGCGCCGATATCATGAATTACCTGCATTTGGCCACCCAAGGCAGTGCGGGGCAGCAGGCCAAACAATGGCTTAAAAAGCTGGCGCTAGACAAGCAATTTACTCAGGCTGATTTAGTGGCCATAGCCTCCCATGCCCATCATCAGGATGTCGGTTTGCTGTTGGCGCTGGCGTATCCCGACCGCATTGCCAAATCCCGTGGCGTCGAGGGCTATCAATTGGCCAATGGAACGGGTGTGGTGCTCAATGCCGAAGATGCTTTAGCGCAAACGCCTTGGCTGGTGGTGGCGGATTTTCAAGAAACCGAAGGTAAGAATGCAGGGCGGATTTATCTCGCCAGTCCATTATTGCCAAGTCTGTTCGATAAGGAATTGGCCGAGCTGGTGGAGCGCCATGACCAATGTGGCTGGGATGAAACTAAAGGCCGCGCGGTGGCTGAACGTCAAATGAAAGTCGGGCAGATATTGCTGAAATCCGAGACGATTGCTAACCCCAATCGAGCGCAAATAGTGGCGGCATTGCTGAGTTACATTCGCCAGCAGGGGTTACAAATCCTCAATTGGAACGATAACTTAGCGCAGTTTCAAGCGAGGTTAAAGTTAGCGCGTGAGTTAGATCCTAATGCCGATTGGCCGGATATGAGCGACACCGCGCTGCAGGCAAACCTTGAAACTTGGCTGGCGCCCTACCTTGAAAATGTGAATAATCTGCCGCAATTACAAAAACTCGATTGCTTTAGTTTAGTGATGAATCAATTGAGTTGGTCGCAGCAGCAGGCGCTCGATGCACTGTTGCCGACCTCCTGGCCTTTAGCCACGGGCACCTTTGCGCCCATAGTGTACGAGACCTCGGGTCGCGCCTTACTGCGGGTTCGCTTGCAGGAAACCTTTGGTATGGCTGACAGCCCGCTATTAGCCCAAGGCAAGCTGAAGGTGACGATGGAGCTGCTGTCACCGGCGCAGCGCCCCTTGGCTCTGACGGCGGATCTCGCCAGTTTTTGGCAAGGGCCCTATGTGGAAGTGAAAAAAGAAATGCGTGGGCGTTATCCTAAACACCTGTGGCCGGACGACCCTGCCAATACGCTACCGACAAAATTTACCAAGAAAAAAACCTTAGGTTTATCTCAGTCATAGCCTTTAGACTGCTTTGATTTACAACCTTGTGTTGTGCCTGTGACTGATGCCGTTAACGCATAAATGATGAAGTAGATATGACAACTAAGACGACAAAAAAAGCGAAAGCGCAGCGCAGCCGTGGCCTGTTTGGGCACATTTGGTCGCTCACTTGGAAGCTCGCCTTAATCGGCCTCGCCGTTGTGACCTTCTACGGTATTTACCTCGACCAAATTATCGCCCGTAAGTTTGAGGGGCAAAAATGGCACTTACCCGCACAAGTATTTAGCCGCTCCATGGCGTTATACCCAGGCGCTGCCGTGAGTCATCCGCAGTTGATGGCCGAGTTAAAGCTACTTGGTTATCGCAAAGTCGCCAATCCCCGCGAGGTAGGTGAGTTCTCTGCATCCAGCACCAAAATCGAATTATGGCGTCGTCCCTTTTTGCATCCTGAAGGTGATCAGCCTGAGCAGCGAGTGATGATCACCTTCGATAGTGAAGGCGTCAGCTCTATTGCGCGCATGGAAGATAAGCGCCAGTTAGCGGTTTTCCATTTAGAACCTGTATTGCTCGACCGCATGATCACCGGTGACGGCGAGGACAGGCTATTTGTCTCTACCGAAGATATGCCCAAACATATTGTGCAGGCACTATTGCTGGTGGAAGACCGCAGTTTTTACGAGCACCACGGGGTGAACCCGTTCGCGATTCTGCGCGCGGCTTTTGTGAATATCAGCGCGGGTCGTACCGTGCAGGGTGGTTCGACACTGACCCAGCAGTTGGCGAAAAACTTTTTCCTTTCGAGCGAGCGCTCGTTGCTGCGTAAAGTTCGCGAAGCCTTAATGGCGGTAATTATCGATTTTCGCTACAGCAAGGAAGAAATTCTCGAAGCTTATCTCAACGAAGTGTATATGGGGCAAGATAAATCCCGTGCCGTGCATGGGATGGGGCTGGCTTCGCAATTCTATTTTGGTCGTCCCATTGGCGAGTTAACCACGGCGCAGCAAGCCTTTTTAGTAGCAGCGATTAAGGGACCGTCTTACTACAACCCATGGCGTTATCCTGAGCGCAGCCAAGAGCGTCGCGATTTAGTGCTGCGTCTCTTGATGGAGTCGGGTGAGCTGACGACTGCACAATACAAGGTGGCGGTGGAGTCGCCCTTGGGTTTACGTAATGCCAATAAGCCTGTGCATCAAAAATTACCTGCGTTTTATGCCTTGGTTAAACAAGAGCTTAACGAGCGCTACGGCGATGCGTTATTAAAACAATCTGGGGTGAAGATTTACACCACACTCGATCCTATGGCGCAGGAAGCCGCCGAAATCGCCGTGACTCAAACCTTTAAGAGCTTAGATAAGGGCAATAAGTCGTTGCAGATAGGTATGGTGGTCACCGACAAATACACTGGCGGTATCGCGGCCATGGTCGGTGATAAAACGCCGGGCTTTGACGGCTATAACCGCGCAGTGGAGATCCGCAGGCCCATAGGCTCGCTTATCAAGCCATTTGTGTATGCGACCGCCTTGGCGCCGAATAGTAAATTTACCTTGGCATCGCCACTGAAAGATCAGCCGATTACCCTAAAGAATGAGCAGGGCAAAACCTGGTCACCGCAGAACTTTGATAAGACCTTTAGCGGCCAAGTCTCCTTGTTAACGGCGCTGAAAAAATCGATGAACGTGCCGACGGTCAACCTCGGGATTGCCGTTGGAGTCGATGCGGTGGCAACCACGCTGGCCAAATCGGGTTGGGAAGAACCACTTAACGAGTACCCGTCGATGCTACTGGGCGCGGTGAATGGCTCACCCTTAATGGTGGCGCAGGTTTATCAAACCCTCGCCGATAGCGGCGCTTATCGTAAACTCACCACAGTCACCGCTGTGCTCGATAGTGAAAATCAGCCTTTGCCCGTAACGCGTTCAGCCAAGGAGCAAGCGATTACGCCGGATACTGACTTTTTGGTGCAATATGCCATGCAGCAAGTGGTGCGCTCGGGTACAGCAACGCGCTTAGGCAATGCCTTCCCTGGTGTGGCGCTGGCGGGTAAAACTGGTACCAGTAACGATAGCCGCGATTCTTGGTTCGCCGGTTTTGATGAGCGTAACGTGGCTGCGATTTGGGTCGGTCGCGACGATAACGGTAAAACCAGTCTTTATGGCAGCAGCGGGGCGATGGCGGTATACCAAGCCTTCTTGAAGGAGCGACCACCCATTGGGCTGCGTTCTATTCCGCCATCGGGTGTGATCCAAGGCTATTTTGACCGAGATACGGGTGAAGCCAAGGAAGCGGGATGCAGCAATACCGAGGCATTACCCGCACTGAGAGGCACCTATAATCCAGCTAAAAACTGCGGGGAGCCGTTGCAGTGGTGGCAGAAGATTTTAGGTCAGTAACACTTATTCTTAATAGGTAAAGCGATAACGGCGGTGTTACTTAATTGCACCGCTGTTTTTGATAAAGAGAGTACAAGATGTTTAAAACCGCAGCCGCAGTGCATATCCTTGTTAAACACAAAGAGCAGGCGGAAGATATTATTAAGCAATTAAATAAAGGCGCGAATTTTGGCGCGTTAGCCAAGCGCTATTCCTCATGCCCGTCGGCGAAAAAGGGCGGCGATCTCGGTGAATTTAAACGTGGGCAAATGGTGCCCCAGTTCGATAAAGTCGCTTTTTCCGGTGAGCTACTGGTGCCACATCTCGTTAAAACCAAGTTTGGTTGGCATGTGGTGAAGGTGTTGTATCGCACTTAAGCAGGTTGCGTTGATTGAGTCAATAAGCTGACCTATCGACGCATTAAACTGCATCTCAACACCAATCTAAACGCTTATTAAAAAAATAGTTAACTCTGCGCGTTTCCTGCGTTCCCACGGGATAAACGCGCAAATGCAAGAATAAGACGTTAGCTTCTGGTATGTGTAAATGGATTTAAAACAAACAAATTTGCAGAGCATTCTCGACAGGCTCTATAAGACTGCGTTGACACTACTCCTACCACAATTAGGATTACTCACCATCGTTGGTTCAAAAAGTGATCAATATACTTTTTTACTGATGTTTATTGTTTTTCTAGCGGTGAATATTCTAATTCCCCTATGGTTACTCCTCTTCAACACTGGCAAATCAAAAATTGATTCATTTTCAATCACAATAGACGACCAGAACATTCTTGTTTCGACCTATGATGAAGTCCAAAAGATAGATAAAGCTTCATATTGTGGCTATAAAGTTACCTCGCATTATCCAAAGCAGATACAACTATTAGAGGCTAACGGCGAACATATAGAGTTTAGTTACTACGCGTTGAATAAAGACCAAAGGAACAGCTTGTTTGATTATTTGGAACCTGCGAAAGCTAACAATCTTATCTAGTCGCTCCCTTCGAGTGCAGGGATAAAATATAGGGCTGCTTGGCGATTATGGACCATATTCTTACCCCTAAGTGTGAGTTTTATCCATAAAAATCTAAATCTAAATCAATGGCTTAGAGTGAAAGGCTAACGCGCTTTTGTCCCAAAACAGGACGGCTGAATCGGATATTGCGTTATATGCATTGCCACGGTTTCCCCTGTGACATGCCGTGAACATATCCTTATAGGCTCGACGGCGGCATGTAGCCAACGGCCACTGTTGTAACTGTGGCAATCTTAACGAAGATTGAACTGTTCATCTGGCTAAAGGCTTTTTGCCCCCATTTCGTGTTTCGGCTAGTTAGCTCAATCGAAAATTTCCACTCCTGTTGCCATAAAAATTCTATGTATTTACCTATGTTTGGTTTACCAGAAATTGGCTGACAATGTATGGGTATGCAGTCATATTTAAATTTAGGTTTTTTGTATGATTTTAAGGCAGGAGCAGTGCGCACTAATTCAATCCGCAGTAAATAAAACTTTATAAAATCAAATAACTATAGAGACTGTCTTTTAGTTAATAGGCTTGGAAAAATGCGTATGCGCATTTTCCCAGATGGTGTATTTGATAAAAAGCTGATAACTTCTGCATAAACAGATAGTTAACTGTGCGCTGTTTTTACTGGTCTAACGTGAGAAACGCGTATGCGCACTAATAAAATGTTACGAGCTAAGGGATTATCGTGTCATCTGACGATTGGTATAGAAATAAAGATTGGAACGAATCTATCGAAGAGCACTTCTACTCGAAGTTGAAACGAGCAAGAATGCAACGAAATCAGTATTTGGTAATCCAAGCTCTTACTTTGGCTGATAAGCACCCAGAGGTATCTATTCGTTTGGTAGATGAATACTTCGAATCCAGAAAAGACAAATTTGAAGACGTCCGAGCACTATTAGCAAAAGCCAATGCATTTATCGCGCTAAATGATCTCGAAGGATGTATAGCCACCTTTAAAGAGATCCTTGAAAGAGAAAGGGAGTTTCCAAACCATCAAACAGGGGTGTACCTTGATTATCCATATTTGGTGGCAACTCAAAAAATAGAAAATGAGTACGCTAACGCACTAAGTGTATTACATGAGCATCTTGATAGGCTTACGATTCCACTTGATCATTATAAGTGGCATGCGTCTAAAGCTCTTATAAATAACGATGGCTCAGAAGCGCAAAAGGCACTTGAAGCGGCCAAAGTTAAGAGGTCTGGATTTCGTTTTCATCAAGATGTCGGTTTGGTGGGTAAAGAACATGAAAAAACAATCAAACATCTGTGCAAAATCAGCACGTAATAAGTGGCTGTTAGGGACTGCATTATGCTGCGCCCCTTGCAGCCCCAGAGCTAGGCTTTATGCGTTGAGGTGTTATGACCGAAGATTCGAAAATTATCTATAAGATCACGTATCCGAATGGAAAAATCTATATCGGCAAAGATCTCACAAATCAATAACAAAACTGGACACCCAGTCTTAATAGCGCGGTAGCTAACCTCCTACTATGCTTTGGTTAAGCATTGAACAAGGAGGTTTGTATGCCGCGCCCTCGCAGAACTCAGATAAGTCTTGAAGACACACCNTATTACCATTGCNGTAGCCGCGTGGTGCGGCGGGCATTTTTATGTGGTGATGATAGTTACTCGGGTAAAAACTATGACCATCGCCGCGCTTGGGTAGAGTCATTATTGTTTGAACTGGAAGCGGTTTTTGCCATTGATATCGCAGCCTTTGCGGTGATGTCGAATCATCTGCATGTGGTGCTGCGAGTCGATATCGAGACGGCCAATCGTTGGACAGACCGCGAAGTGCTTGAGCAGTGGCATAAGTTGTTTAAAGGCGATGAATTAACGCAAAAATTCGTGAAAGGTGAGTTAGTTGAAGCCCATGAGGTGAGCAGATTAAAGCACTCAATCGCTCTTTATCGCAGTCGATTATGCGATATCTCATGGTTTATGCGCTGCCTCAACGAACCAATTGCAAGACAAGCAAACCAAGAGGATAACTGTACAGGTCGCTTCTGGGAGGGGCGATTCAAATCGCAAGCTCTACTCGATGAAGCTGCGGTATTAGCCTGTATGACTTACGTTGATTTAAATCCGATTCGAGCGCAACTCGCTGAGACACCAGAACAATCCGACCATACCAGTATTCAACTGCGTATTCGGGCCGCATTAAAAGGTGAGCAGCCAAGCAATCTCCTGCCGTTTATTGGTAACGAGTGCGACGACCAACCCAATGGCATTGCGTTTTCATTAAAAGATTACCTTCAGTTGGTGGATGATACCGGCCGAATTATTCGCAACGATAAACGTGGATACATCAGTGAAAGTAGTACCAAGATACTGAACAGATTAAATATCCCCCATGACAATTGGCTCAAGCTGACCACCGAGTTTGGCAAGCTATTTCATGGTCCTGTAGGCACATTGCAAGAACTGACCGATTACTGCGAACACTTAGAAAAGCGACGACGGCACTTTGCGTCAAGCTGTCAGCACTTTAACAGTAACTGACAACGACCGACTTCATTTCAAAAGCCCCCATCCAGAACACATCCCAAGCACTATGGGCCTATTTACCTCGTCTGAAATACCACATTTTAGAAGGAATTAGCGCAATTTATTGTCTTATATGTAGTCCCTACGACTGTTGATGACTCCCACTAACGTTATTTTAGCTCGTACAAGTTGTAGGCAAACCGAAAGTGCATTATGTTGTTGATTAAAAAAATGGGTGGCCAGATTTATTCATAGGGAATGTAACTAGTCTTGTTGGAGCCTGCGATACAACTACAGGATTTTGTTAGATGAGCAATTTTCGTGAAACGATAAGAAGTATTGCAACAATAAGTCCTAGTTCAATCGGTGTTCTTCTTATTATTGGGGGCTGGGAGCCCATTTATCAGCTTCTATTGCTGTTTAAGGCTGTAGATTCGACTTTTAGTGGATTCTTCATAACTGTAGGTATTATCTTATCTCTTTTAATTTTTATATTTGATTATATAAAATATAAAGCAAGATCAAAGAACGTCAAAAAACGTTGATTTGTTGTTTTTCTATGTAAAAAGCCATCTGCATAGCAGGTGGCTTTGAAACAGTCCCCAAGAAGGTGTAGTGGTCAACTAATTTTGCCCACATCTTTATAGCTAAGCCAGTATCTGCGCTTGGATTCATTCGGAGCCAAACCACCATTGTAGTGATGTGGCCGGACCTGGCTGTAGTAGCCCAGCATGTAATCCAGTATTTCCTGTTCTGCTTCTTCTAATCTGGACACCCATCCTTCAGTGTCAGATTAACTTCTACTTTTAATCGCGGTTAACAATGGCTGGTTTATCAAACAATTGACCACTACAAGCGCGTGAGTTTGAGGCAATGCTAAAGCTGTTTTAGTGTGCTAACCGATTGAAATAATAAAAATCCCTGCTAGGCAGGGATTTTTGCTTTTAGCTTATACCGCAATAGCGTGGCTGATTAACGTAAATCTACTTGAAGGGCCACACCTGCACTTTGGCTTTCACTTTGGAGCGTAATGTAATACCAGCCAGCACTGGGATTATTGACCTTGATTTGCTCCGTAGTGCTGCCAGCGTTTGTTGAGGCGGCTTCATATTGCTGGGCATTGGCCCAGCTGCGACCCGAGTAAAGGCTGACATCTCCAGTTCCGTGAGCCGAGCGTACTTCTAGTTGGCTTGTTCCTTCGGGAATCCACAGGTAATAGTCATTACGGCCATTGGCACTACAGACGGCATCACCCGGCGTGAGTTGGGTATAGCTCACGGGTGATTTAGTCGCACAGGCATTGGCAATTTGATTAGGAACGCTACTGCCACCACCGGCTTTAAGGCTGAAGGTTACGCCACTAAATTCACTCGTGGTATCAACCGTGATATATCGCCAGCCACGGTTTGCCGTAAAGCTAAAGGACTCTTTATTGCCTTGATTTACACTGCTGGCTTGGGCATTGCTCGCACTTGCCCAAGTATTGGCATTAAAGTAAATATTGGCATCGCCTGTTCCCCCGCTTGTGCTGACACTAAATTGACTGTTGTCAGCATCGACCCAGAAATAAAAGCTATTACGGCCGCCGCTAATACATTCATCTTTTCCGAGGGTTAGCTTGCCGTAATTGATGGTTGCGGCACCGCAATTGCTGGGTACTTCACCACCAGTATCGCCGCCATCACCTAAGTCGGGATCGGTATCGGCAACTAACTCAGTGGTACTCACCAGCATATCAACACCACCAAAATCCCCTTCTAGGGTGATATAGTGCCAATACTCATTCGGGTTTAGGCTCACTTTGATCACTTGGTAATTACCATTGCCGATGCCATAGCCCTGATTTTTTTCAGCACTTGCCCATCCCCTTGAATCGTAATAAATGTCGGCATCACCCCAACCACCGCCAATTTTGATCCAAATATCCTGAGCCGAGCGGTCAGTATTGGCAAAGCTAAAGCTGGCTCGGCCTTGTTTGGCGTCAATACACTCCATGGGAACCTCAAGACTGAGGCTGGCAGACTCGCTGTAGCGGTATGCTTCGTTACTGACTTGACAGGGTGAGTAATCCTTGCTGATGGTACCAGTCGGGCCTTCCCAGTTGCCTTCGCGACCACTGGCATTAGCCTGTTCATCACTTGGGCCTTTATCGACAATACCGTTGTTGGCGGTGCTTAAACCACTGGTGAGCCAGCCGCGCCATTCGTTGTCATAGCGGGTGCCAATGGAATCCATAAATGCTTGATATTCAGCATATTGGTTATTACGCAGGAAGGTTAAGATCTGGCGAACATCATCGCGGTGATTTTCAAACATGAAGCGTACGGCGAGGTAACCCCAACGGTAGATGCGGTCTTGGCCAGAGTCATAGGTGTTTTTAAAGATGGTTGAGAGCATATACTCGCCCGTTTCACCCATGGCGATGGCAGCGGGGTTGGCATCTCGGTATGAAATATATTCCGCTAATCCTTCAATCCACCAAATTGTGTTGGCGGATACGCTGCGGCTGAAGTCGCCAAACAGGTTGTAGCGACCATCAAGGTAATGCACGTATTCATGCTGTAAGTTCCACACATGAAAATCTGGGCGACGCCATTCGGCCTCATAGGCAATAAAGCGCGCTTGGTTTTTAAGTCCTGCGGGAGAGCCTTCTAAATACATGCCGCCATTGTTGGTATTGATCCCAAAAATGCTGTTGGCAAGGGATTGATATTCTGACGAGCTGCCAAAAATCACCAGCTCTAAATCATCATTGTTATCCTGTGCGACCGCCTGCATTCCCGTTTCGAGTATCGTGTGGAAATGGCTTTCTTGCTGATTTAATACTCCGCATGCCCATTTTGCTTGATCTTGGTAAAGATCTTGGGCGCGGATCTTGAGACTGTCGGAGCATTTCCAATTAAACGGTAAGCTATCGGCGGCCAATTGCGCCTTGAAACCGCAGATCTGATAAGCATTGCAGTTGCTGCGATCGTAGTAATCTGCCATCTCGGCAGCTGCAAACCACAGCACTTTACTGGGATCATTTTTGCTGGTGCTATTTAAGATATTTTTGACCAATTGGGTCACTTTGGGGCGCATGGCATCAATGTAGTACAGTCTAGATAACTCTCTGACAGCATTGACTAAAACATATTCAGCATTGGTGCCGAGTAAGTCCCTATGGTTAAGTTGGAACTGGTTGAGCGCATCTAAAATGGCATGATCTCGGGCAAACAGTGCCTGCATGTCAGGATTCCACTGGGCGCGGAATAAGGTGGTAAACACTGTATTGGCGGCCGCATTCAGCGCAAAGCTGGCTTGCCATGTGCTGTTGTAGTCATTAAGCACTTTGAGGGTGACAAAGTTAAAATCGGCCCCCAGTTCAGCCGAATCAATCAGGATCAGTGCTTCTTTGAGCACGCTAGCATTGGCATCGGAGAGTGTCCAAATCGCGTTATTGGTAAAAAGTGCATTAAGCGCTGATTTTAAATTGTTTTTCACCGCGCTGCTGTAGGCGGGTACATCACTAGGGTTGTAAAACTGCACATAAAGCGCGGCGCGCACAAAGTAAATATGTGACTCAATGCCTTGGTTATCCACGCCAGTGTATTGGGGCGCCTTGGCCGCAATCGCATTAGCAACTGTGGATACATTCGCTTCACTAAATACGCTGCTTGCGTGACTTCCCTTGAGATTAAATAGCTTACCGACACACTGCGGCGTGGACTGCGTTAGCTCATCTAACAGGGCTTGGCCCGATTTACCAACAAAGTTACTACAGTCGGCATTGGCGGCAAAGCGGCTGACTTTTGATCTCGGAGAGTTCTCGAGCAATGCTTGCTGTTGTGAAGAATGTGCATCGAGGTACTCAGAGTGTGTCGGCTCGTTAGGGGAGGCTATCAAGCTGTTACTGGGTAATAACGGCCGATGGCTGGCATCAAAATTGAGTGGCGCTGACGGCGAAGCTATTGGTGCTAACGTACTGGGGATTGCAGCGTGTTGGTCTGATACTAAATGGTTATGGGCGAACGAAGGTGTTGCAATGGCTAAGCTAATAGCCGCGAAAAGTAGCGTCTGTTTCATGGTGTTTCCATCGTTATTTTATCTGCAAAGCAGATCTTCCTTGGGCGTTATCCGATGTATTACAGCAATTAACCTCGGACCTCATTGGTCTAACTGAATTTAACGCTTATCTAATTCAGTTAGCGCCGAAATATCATGGTGTAAATTGCATAAAATATCCAATATAAACCGATAAAAACTTACAAATATTTTACATTGAGTGCATCAATCTGTTTTTTATTGTGTTTTTTAAGTTGAATGGTCATGTAACCAATAAAGATTGGTAATCTAGAGCGCAATTGTTTTAATGTTGCTTCGCTTGAACTTGGTTGCAGGCTTCCCTTTGTTGACTCGTTAACTGTCAGCAAGAGCATTTACCTGTTAATAGGTTTGAACCTGCGTAGTGCCGATATGAGCCTGAAATCCAAAAGTTGTACAAGGAGTTAGCTATGTCAGATTTACCCAATGATTATGCCCATATTCATATTGAACAGCCCGGTGCGCCAGAGGTGATGCAACTTTCCCGTTCACCCATACCGGTTGTTGGGGCTGGACAAGTTCTTATCCGTGTAAGTGCGGCTGGGGTGAATGGGCCGGATCTTAAGCAAAGGGCGGGAGTCTATCCGCCACCCCCCGGAGCATCGTTAATTTTAGGGCTTGAAGTGGCTGGTGAGATTTGCGCCTTAGGTGAGGGAGTAACCCAATGGCAATTGGGGGATAAAGTCTGTGCTTTAGTTCCCGGAGGGGGCTATGGGGAATACACCTTGACCTATGCAGCTCATTGTTTGCCCATTCCCAAGGGGTTTTCGATGGTGCAAGCGGCAGCGCTGCCTGAAACCTTTTTTACCGTTTGGGGCAACCTCTTTATGCGCGCGGGACTAAAAGCGGGCGAAACGGTATTGATCCACGGCGGCTCAGGCGGTATTGGCAGTACGGCGATTTCCCTTGCTAAGCATTTAGGTGCAACAGTGATTACAACCACGGGGCAGGACGCAAAGCGCGACTATTGCGCTGGATTAGGTGCCCACCTTGTAGTCAATTACAACACCCAGAATTTTGTCGAAGAAGTCATGGCATTTACCCAAGGTAAAGGCGTTAATGTGGTGTTTGATATTGCAGGTGGTGACTTTATCAACTTGAATCTTCAAGCATTAGCGCTTGATGGCCGTATGGTGTCTGTGTCGACCCAACGTAGCGGCAAGGCAGAGGTCAATATTCTTCAGTTGATGGCGAAGCGAATTGTTTGGACAGGCTCAACTCTCAGACCTCAATCGGTTGAAGCCAAAGCTGAAATCGCAAGGCAATTACATGAACGTGTTTGGCCTTTGCTCGATAGCCAGCAAATTGTGCCGCATATTTTTGCAACGTACCCATTGAACGATGCACCTAAGGCCCATGCGCTTATGCAGTCGGGTGAACATAGAGGCAAAGTGGTATTAACCTTGTGATCTCACTGAGTAACATATGCATAAATGTGCTCGCCTCAATCCTTTGATGGAGGCGAGTCGCCGAATTAAAACTTGCTGTGATGTTTTTTTAGACTAAAGTCGTTAATGACAAAATATTTTAGAGACTTTGGCCGAAATTAATGCGTAATAAGTGAAAATTTCATGGTATGAGGCATTGATTATCGGAAATATTCTGTAAAAATACCCAGTTGAAAACGTCAGAGACTTTCCGGCGCTATTCGTGGATCAAAGCAAGCGACGCTTCGCTTATTCAGACTAAAAAACTCATAGTGTATGTGTTGATTTAAGGGTATTGGCATATATGTATAACACAGCAAAGAAACAGGTTTGGTATGGTGAGCTGAGAACATCGAAGGGCAACGCGATTGTCGTCCATGACAACCAGCTGCCAGAGGCTTCCCCTGGACGAATCTACCTCTATAATACCGACCGTGATGCCATTGTTGAGTATGTAGAAGACATAGTTAAAGTAAACCTACATGATTTAGATGATGCTGCGTTAAAAGCTGCAGAGGCTAAGTTTAGCGGCGCATGGAAAGCAGCTCGTGCTCAATTTATGAGCAAGCATCAAGCCCGTATTGACCTGAACAATGTGAAGGATTCTGGCCCCGTACGTAAGGCTAAGGCCGATGTTGAGCCTGAAATCGAAACCGATGCCATTGGTGCCGATTTTGATGAAGATTGGGGCGATGATTTCGACGATTAACACTGAGTTTGCCTAGGGCAAATTCGGTCAGGGTAAGGAATAATCCACTTTATTCCTTACCAGCTTTTCCTTCCTTTTCTCTACAGCTTTTTCCCTAATACGTTTATTTTTAGCCTTCAATATCAAATTGATAGCGGCTAATGTGATGATAAATTTTACCTGGTACTAACCACGCATCCTCTCCAAGTAGAACTTGATTCGGCGAGTCGGGTAGCATTTGTGGTTCAATACATACACCTTGATATTGGTTCAAACTTTGATGGTTTCGCCCCACGGTTCCCGCTAAAAAGTTAGCACAGTAAAGTTGTACACCAGGCTGATTGGTAAAAACCGTCATGGCGCGACCACTGACAGGGCTACTTAAACAACCAAAGCGGCGCAGCGAAGCATCGGGATTATCCATCAGATAGCAATGATCATAACCTTGGGTACTGGCCAGCGCTGGGTCTTGGAGTTTATCCCCTAGGGTAACACCTTGAGTTAAATCAAAAATACTGTCTTTAACCTCAGCAATGCCCGTAGGGATACCGACCTCATTCATGGTGAGATAGCGCGTAGCATCAATTTGCATACGATGCTGGTGGTTGTTGGGCTGACCATCAAGATTAAAATAGGAATGCTGCGTGAGACTGACGGGGCAAGGCTTATCTACAGAGGCGAGAATTTCCACATAGAGGTTGTTAGCGGCAAGGCGATAGTCAAGTTGAACTGTGCAGTTGCCAGGAAACCCCATGTCGCCATTGGGGCTGACTAGAGACAAACGCACACCGTCGGGAAGTGGACCTAAGTGCCAGTTTTTTCGATTAAAACCGTCTCGGCCACCGTGCAAACAGTTACTGGCCTGATTGATATCCAGTTGATACTCTTGCCCTTGATATTGCAGTTTGCCCATCGCAATACGATTAGCAAAACGTCCAGCGATAGCACCTAGGTGAGCGTTTTGGGTTAAATAATCTTCGGCACTGTCGCAGCCAAGCACGATATTAGCGCGCTCTCCCTGTCTATCCGGCGTCCAAAGTGAGCGAATAATGCCACCTAAACTGAGCACTTCTAAGGCGATGATGCCATTGTCTATCCGCACTCGTTCAATTTCGCCGCCGCGGGGATCTGTCCAAGGATCTAATACACTAAAACGCACCATTTAGCTTCCCTCTATGTGATTTAACCTTTTGATTTTGCCTCTTAAAAATAACAAATACCACTCATTCATGGCTGAATTCGTATGGTATTGGTCTGGATAAATGGATTGAGCGTAATTGACTGACTAGCTATCGATTCGCCCCGCGCCAGCACTCGCTGAACAGAGATAAACAGTTGCATCTATCCCTGTTTGCTCAAAAAATGCCTGTTCGACCGCAGAAACTACCGCATCGGTTAGCTCATGATCCACTAAGGCAACCACGCAGCCATCGGTCATGCGAATGCCACCGCGTTCCCCAATGACTTGGCTTACTATATCCACCAGAGTGTCGAACTCAGGCAGCGTTACCTCAAAATCATCCCGTAACGATTGATGGGACTGTGCCATTAATTGGCTGAATTTAGATAGATTATTTTGCTCTAGTGCCCGTGCTGCACTCTGAGTACGTTTGTTCTCGGTGACGACATGTTTAGCGCGGCGATACAGAGTTTCATCCAATTTATCCTTGGCACTTTCAAGTTGACGCAGATCGAGGTGGCGCAGGGCGTCGAGGCCAAAATACTCGGCAGCTTGAGCGCATTCTTCACGTCGCAACTCATTGATTGCTGCTAAACGTTGTTTCTCAATATGGGCATCAATAATGATCAGGCTGAGGTTTTCAGGGATCGCAATCGGTTCGCTATCAAGATCCAGACAGTCGATAAGCAGGGCATGATCCGGCTCGCCCATGGCACAAACCATATGGTCCATAATGCTGCAAGCAGATGAAACATATCGATATTCACCACGTTGAGCGAGCTGTGCCACCGCCATGGGTGACAGATGCAATTGGCTACTGTCGCTAATGGCGGTGCCAAATGCCACAACTAAGGCGCCGGAGGAGGATAGACCCGCTGCTAGCGGTACATCGCCCACGACTGCTAAGTCTAACCCTTTGGCGATAAGCCCAGTGTTGGCCATGGCGACGGTTAGGCCTTTTAAGTAATTCACCCAACCATCTTCAGGATGAATTTCGGTATCTTTGCCGAAGCTCCATTCCTTGATTTGGCCCGGAAAGGCATCGGCAACGGCGCGAAACTTATTATCTTCACGGCGTTTAACGGCGATAACGGTATGAAAATTAATGGCCGCGGGTAAAACAAAACCGTCATTGTAATCCGTGTATTCACCGATCAGATTTACTCGACCTGGGGCTTGATATAAATCATCGGCTTTAGTGCCAAAGGTTTGGACAAATAACTTAGTGGCGCGCTGCGCAGGGTTCGACATGCTGAAAAGACTTCCAAAAAAGCTGAGCTAATTTCGTTCTTGTCTTCGATTTATATCACGACTAAGTCGGCGATGTAACTGAGATTTTCTATGGCAAAGACGATAGTCTTGTTAGGGAAAAACGATAGTGATTATTAAAGCCTAAGTCGGGCGATAATAAGTTGAATTAATTGTTTGATTTTTATGATTTAAATAAGAGGTGATTTTGGCTATAGATTGACTATTTCCTGAGCCAATTTATAACAAAATAGGATGAGTTTAATTCATGGCAAAAAATGCGTATTTGCTTAATTAAACCCATCCAACTTGGTCATTTTGTACGAGAGACTCTATGCCTGTTTTTGAGCCCCTTCTTGCGCTTCGGTATCGGCCTTAGTTTCAGAGTCGGGCAACAGTTCATGGACAACATGGTCAACAAAACCCGCACCAGCGGCTTCGTACAGGTTATATACACTGTGTACGCCAGAGCTTCTAAGAGAGGCTGCATCATCGCCGTATTGCACGATGGCGCTCAGTTTTCCTTGATAATTCAACTTTTTAAGCTGCTCTACAGCGAACAGATTTCCTGCATGGTGTGGCATGGCCAGCAGCACTAACTCAAGGTTTGGCGCTTTATCTAGCTTTTCCCAAAAGTCAGTATCCGAGGCGTCACCTTGTACCACGTTACGGCCATTTGCCCGATGTAAATCGACCAAATCCTGCTTGTGTTCAATGCCAAGGATTTCACCATCGAAGCGTGCGCGCAGCTCATCGTAGGCTCCACTACCAATGCGGCCCATACCTAAAATCAAGAAGCGCGGATTACCAATGGCAATCGGTCTGTCCTCCGGATGCAGTGGTCGTTTTTCAAGCTTTATCAGACGTTGTTGGTATCTTTGATAGATATTGCCCACTGCTGCATTGAGAGGTGCGGCTAATAAAAAGCTAAAACTTAGGGCTACGGCGATAATCACCAGCCATTGTGAAGGCAACCAACCCTTGCTAGTGGCAACGGCAGCCACAATAAGACCAAATTCAGAAAAGTTACCAAGGTTAAACGAACCCAACATCGAGGTACGGGAGCGCAGCTTAAATCGTGTCAGAATATAGACGAATAACAGGATTTTTAATGGCACTAACAGAACCAAGAGCGCGGCCAATACAATATCCGATACAGTAGGTAGGCCATTAAGACCAATGGTTAAGAAGAAGGCGACAAGAAAGAGTTCTTTAAAATAGAACAAGGATTTAGCCAGCTCAGAGGCCTTTTTATGCCCCGCGAGTAAAATCCCTATGATAAGCGCGCCGAGATCCGGTTTAAGACCAACGGATTCAAATAACCAAGCACCGACAACCAGTGCCATAACTAATCCGAATAGCACTAATAATTCACCGTGACCAACACGGTCAAAGGCTTTATAAATCAGCGGTTTTGCCAGTGGCAATAACAATAGTGCAAATGCCCATACCGAAGGCACATCGCCCTTAGAAATAGTTAAAAAGAGTACGGCAAAAATATCCTGCATAATCAGGATACCAATAGCAACTCGGCCGTAAAGGGATTGCATATCCCCTTTATCTTCCAATACTTTTACCGCAAAAACGGTACTGGAGAAACTTAATGCAAACGCCAATAAGGTTAATTGCTCAATCCCAAGGCTGGTGAGTTGGGTTAAGCCAATTAAGCCTAATATTTTAAGAATTGGCACAAAGACTAAAATCGACAGCATTAAATGCACACTCGATCCTGCCCATACTTCGGCCTTAAATAGGCTACGAATATCGAGTTTTAGGCCAATAGCAAACAGTAAGAGAGTAACCCCCAGATTAGCAAGCTCTTGCAACAATGGCAGACTTTCTTTTTCGATACCTAAAACAAAGAGTACAAAGCCTGCCACTAAGTAGCCGATGAGAGGAGGAAGTCCTATACGGCTAACAAGCATGCCGCAAACAAGGGTGATAATGAGGATGGCTGGTTCCATGATGCTCCAATCTTAAAAGTCCACGTTAAACAAGGATTGTATAAGAAATCGATGACAGCGCGATAAAAAAGCGGACTTTTAATGAAAAAAGTCCGCTTTTTGTTGGTTTTACGCTAAAACGGCGTAGTGATAAATTAGCGTTGTGGCTGAGATTATTTCACTAAGTGATCTAAGTGGGCGGCAAATTCCTTCGGCCCCATAAAGCCCGTTACCCTTAAATCTTCCCTTTGCTCGCCTTGCTCGTTAAACATCAGCAGCGTCGGCAGGCCCAGCACGTTGTATTTCTCAAGCAGTGCCACATCCACGGCATCACTCTTAGTCACGTCGGCCTGTAGTAACACTATCTTGTTCATTCGCGTTAACACGTCGGCGTCCTTAAAGGTGATGGCCTCAAACTCTTTACAGGCAACACACCAATCGGCGTAGAGATCCAGCATTACAGGTTTACCTGCAGCGGTCGCCGCGGCAACTTCACGGTCTAAATCTTCAATGGATTTAATCCGTTTAAAGCCATGGGCTTGCTCAGCTGTTGTCGTAGTCGCAACCGGACTATGAGTAAAACCAAAGTGACCCATGACAGCTTGGAAGCCATAGGAAAAGCTTGCCAGCAGCGTGAGTGTGAGCAGCACTGAGCGCACGGTTTGTTTCCAGTTAAAGGCGCTGAGTTTGTTTTGGTGCATCAGATAACCAGTGAAGCTGATGCCCCACAGTGACCAAAGTACATCGGAAACCACACCCGTCCAAATACGGCCAAGCATCACAATCGATACCGCAATCAGCAGGAAGCCAAACACGGTTTTAATGATGTTCATCCAAGCGCCAGCGCGTGGCAGTAACTTACCACCCGAGGTGCCAATAATAAGTAGCGGCACACCCATGCCCATGCTCAGTACATAAAGCGCAAGGAAGCCTTGAACCAAATCACCGGTTTGCGCCACATAGACTAAGGCGCCAGACAGTGGTGCCGTAGTACAAGGCGAGGCCACTAATCCCGAGATCACCCCCATCAAAAACACGCCAACTAAATTGCCGCCCTTTTGATTGTTTGAAATTGAGTTCATCTTCTCCTGCCAGCTTGAAGGCAGTTTGAGATCGTACAAGCCAAACATGGATAAACTGAGTACAAAGAACAGGATAGCTAAAAAGACGAGCACAGCGGGATGTTGCAGTGCCGCTTGATATTTCATCCCAGCAGAGGCAACCACTAGACCTAAAATCGAGTAGGTGATCGCCATACCCTGCACATAGGCCATTGACAGGGTAAAGGCTTTGGCGGTCGACAGTTTTTGCCCTTGTCCGACAATAATGCCCGATAGAATCGGATACATAGGGAAGACGCAGGGCGTGAGCGCCAAACCAATACCAAGGCCGAAGAAGATCACTAAGGTCCAGAGCAAACTGTCGTTAGATAGCATCTGGCTTAGGCTATCTTGCTGAGTGATAGGCTTAGCGGGGGCGATGTCGGCTTGTTTAGCGTCAGCAGTGGCTGCAGACTCTGTATTAGCGTTGTCTGTGCTAGAGGCGATTTGTCCATCATTGGCCGCGACGGCTTTTAGGGTGACATCGCGCTTGGTCGGTGGATAACAGAGCTTACCCTCGGCGCAGCCCATAAAGGTTACGGTTAAGGTGCCATTGTCATTGGCTTGTTTCAGGCCTACCGGAATATCGATATAGGTGTAGTAAACCTCTTGCTCACCGAAATATTCGTCGTTATGAGGCTTGCCCTTTGGCAGATCTATGGTGCCCAGTTCGGCGCCATTGACACTAAACTTAAGCTTATCCCGATACATGTAGTAGCCGTCGGCAATCACCCAATTGAGGGTAACCTTATTGCCTTCCTGCTTAAAATCAAAGGCAAAGGCTTGATCAACGGGCATTAACTCTGGCTCACTTTTTAGAAAACCGAAGCTATTAGCGAAAACATTGCTACTTTGAGTTAAGGGCGTAAGCAGCAGTAAGGCGGTGAAGATAAAGCTAAGTAGTTTTTTCATGGCTGAGTGTTATCTTTTATCCAATCTAAATAGGCTGGTAGCCCGTGAGTGACGGGTACGGCAATAATTTCAGGCACTTGATAAGGGTGGAGTTGAAGCACAAGCTGTTCTAACTCGGCATAGCGGCTTTGTAAACATTTAATGTGTAAGCTAATTTCTTGCTCCTCACAGATTTTCCCTTCCCATGCATACACTGAGATAATCGGCGCCGAGATATGCACGCAAGCGGCAATGCGTGCTTCCACTAAGGCGTGGGCAATGCGCTTTGCTTGAGCTTCATCAGGGCAACTAGTGCTGACGACTAAATACTGGGCTTGCATGGCGTGAGGTATCGTCCCTTAACAATCTTAAACTTCGCTTAAGCCTATTAGGCTAAGCTACTTTACGTGCTTTTATGGTCTCATACATTAAGCTGGTCACAAAAGGGTGAGCTAAATATCAGAAGTTTCACTCCTTTACAGACTGCTCCTGCCAAATGACTTGAATTATGACCGGATAGCCCCCATTTAGTTTTCAAAGAAGTGAGATAAATCTGAGGTCGGTATGTTTTTAATCCTGTTTTTATTATTTGTGCTGATCCCAGTTGTCGAACTGTCGGTGTTGATCCGCGTTGGCGAAGTGCTCGGTACTTGGACAACCATAGGCCTAGTGCTATTTACCGCCATCGTCGGCGTTTCTTTAGTGCGCAGCCAAGGGCTAAGTACGCTTATGCAAGTGCAGCAAAAACTGGCTAGAGGCGAAGCGCCAGGGCAAGAAATTGTCGAAGGCATGATGTTAGCCATGGCGGGTGTGTTGCTGGTTATCCCTGGTTTTGTAACTGATTTTATTGGTTTATTATTGCTGACTCCTTTAACCCGTCGCCCGATTGCAGCCTTAGTGTTTAAACGTATGCAGCTGAGGGTGGTATCGGGTTTGCGGGGTGGTATGCACGGCGGTTTTGGTGCGGGCCCATTTGGACCGCATTCTGGCTCACAATCGAATCCATTTGGACAGCATCCCTTCGAGCAAGATAAACATGCCGATGGCAATGTGTACGAAGGCGACTATGAACATAAAGTCGATCCTAGCGATAAACGTCCCGAGAGCCATCAATTAGCGGATAAAGACGAACAACCCAAAGATCCAAAGGCGTAATCCGCTTTTCTGCTTCACCCTCTTTCCTCAGTGTAAAGCCTCAAGTTATCGGGGGTAGCCGCTATTCTTGAACGCCCCAAAATGAAAAGGCCAATCGATGATAATAAACAGCATCGATCGGCCACGCCGGGAAGCGTTTAGGGGGAGTGGCGAACTAGTTCTGCTCGCTCGCCACTGCATTCGGTTTGATATTGAAGGCCAAGCTGTACATCACTGGCAGTACGATAAGGGTTAACAGCGACGCAAAACCTAAACCAAAGATGATAGTGATCGCCATCGAGCCGAAAAAGGCGTCGGGGATCAACGGGATCATCCCGAGCATGGTGGTGATCGCCGCCATCATCACTGGGCGGACACGGCTGACGCTTGAATCGACTAAGGCGATATAGGCCGGCTTGCCTTCGTCGAGTTCTAGGTTGATTTGATCGACTAACACAATGCCGTTTTTAATCACCATGCCCGATAGACTCAGCAGCCCCAGCAGTGCCATAAAGCTAAAGGGCGCGTCGAAAATCAGTAATCCCGCCGAGACTCCAATCAAGGCCAGTGGCACGGTAAACCAAATCACTAAGGGTTGGCGTACCGAGTTAAACAGGAACACTGTGATTAAAAACATCGCCAAGTAACCCAGTGGAATCGAGCTAAATACCGCAGTTTGGGCTTCGCCAGCGGTCTCATACTCGCCGCCCCATTCGAGGTGATAACCCGCGGGGAGACTGATGGCTTCAACCTTATCCTTCACTTTACGGAGCACAGAATCGGCGGTTTCGTCGCTGCCAAGCTTAGGATCGGCCAGAACCGCTAACATCCGCATCCGGTCACGACGTTTCACTAAGGGGTTTTCCCATTGGGTTTCAAACTGGCTCACTACTTGGGTGGCAGGCACAAAGGTGCTGTGCTCACTACTCCAGATTTGCAGTTTCCACAGGCTGTCCGCCTGTAAACGCTCTTCGGCGGGGGCACGGGCAACGATGGGCAGTAAATGGCTGGTTTCGCGGTACAGGCCAATCTGTTTGCCGCTAAAGTTAATTAACAATGCGTTATCCAGATCTTGCTTACTGATCCCCGTTTCCCTCGCCTGCGCATTCTGCAACTGCGGACGGATTAAAGGCACTTGGTTGCGCCAATCGTGGCGAATACCATCCATACTCGGCTCTGCATGGAAGATGGCTTCGGCCTGCGCGCCTAATGCACGCAGCACTTCAGGATCATCGCCGTAGAAGCGCGCCTCGATCTTCGCGGCCGGAGACGGGCCGTTTTCCATGTTTTTTAATCGATATTGCGCCTGTGGGAATCGCTGATTTAATAGTGCTTCTAACTCTGGCATATAGACTTTTAAGGATGCTAAATCCTCCATTTCAACAATTAGCTGTGCAAAGGCGGGGTAGCCTTTTTCCGGTTGATAGGGCAGGACGAAACGCTGCGCACCTTGGCCAATGACTGTGGTTAAGTGTTTAAGGCCGCTGTGTTGCTCTTCGGCTTGCTTGAGTAGCAGCTGCTCAATATCGGCGGCGAAGCGTTCTGTGCCTTTGATATCCGTGCCTTCTGGCATCCAAATATCGACAAAGAAGATGGGCGTGTTTGACGCAGGGAAGAACACATTTTTGATATGGCCAAAACCAATCACTGCACTAACAAGCATGGCGCCGACCAGGAGAATACTGGCTATTCTAAAACGCAGGGCAAAGGTTAAGCTCGCGCGGTATACGCTGAAGAACCAGCCTTTGTAAGGATCCTGCTCCTCCTCATCTGCGGGGGCATCTTTAAACAGCAAATGGCAGAAGAAAGGCGTTAGGGTTATCGCAGTAATCCAACTGATAAATAAGGAAATCATCAACACTTGGAACAGCGAGCGACAAAACTCCCCTGCGGCATTTTGCGACAAACCAATCGGCGCGAAGGCGATAATCGCAATTACTGTGGCGCCAAGCAGTGGCCACTGGGTTTGCGACACAATTTGTTTAGCGGCTTCGAGGCGAGTCTTACCCCGGCGCAGGCCTATCAAAATGCCTTCCGTTACCACAATGGCGTTATCGACCAACATACCAAGTGCAATAATCAGAGCGCCAAGGGAGATTAGTTGCAGCTCAATACCTAGCACTTTCATCACAATAAAAGTACCGAGAATGGTAAGCAGCAGGATTAACCCCATTAAAAAGCCTGAGCGCAAGCCCATAAACAGCAACAGCACGGCAATAACGATGGCAATTGATTCTAATAGATTGATCAAAAAGCCATTTACTGTGTCATCGACCGCCAGACTTTGGTTATAAACCGTATCTAAGTTCATCCCAATTGGGCGTTGTGACTCCAGCTCGGCAAGGCGCTCGCTAACACTTTTACCTACTTCGACCACGTTGACGCCACTCGAAAACGAAATTCCCAGGGAGAGGGCGGCTTCGCCACGGTTGTGATAGAGCACATCTGGGGTTTCATCGTAATCTTTTTCTATATGAGCAATGTCGCCAAGATAGATAAGCTCGGTGCTGCCTGGTGGACTGACGATTAGACGCGCAAGATCCTGCACGCTGCTAAATTCGCCCGTGGGATGAATGCGGATCCGATGATCGCCAACCACCAAACTGCCCGCATTAGAAACCACGTTCTGATTGTTAATCAGACCGTAGATATAGCTTTGATCTAACCCCAGTGCCGAGAGTTTTTGTTGTGATATTTCAATCACAACCTGCTCGGTTACGCTGCCCGCGACAGAGACTTTTTTGACCCCTGGCACCAGTACCAGTTCGCGGCGCAAATAGTCGGCATAGTTGCTTAATTCGCGGTTGCTATAGTCAGGCCCTGAGAGATTAAACAAAATGCCGTACACATCGCCAAAGTCGTCATAGACCTTGGGCGTGCTAGTGCCGGGAGGCAGTTGTCCTGCGGTGTCGTTAACCTTACGACGCACCTCATCCCACACCTGTGGCAGGCTGGTTTTATCGTAGGTTTCTTTAATCTCTATTTGGATCTGCGACAGGCCCGCACTGTTGATTGAGGTCACATGCTTAACCGCATCGAGTTGCTGCAATGCATCTTCGAGGGGAAGGGTGACTTCTTCTTCCACTTGCTCTGGCGATGCGCCTGGATAGGCGGTGATTACAAGCGCTTCTTTAATGGTAAATTCGGGAAATTCTAATTGCCCAAGACCAGTAAAACTCACACCACCGCCCACGAGCAGCAGTAACACAAACATCCAGCTAATCACTTTGTGGCGGATGGAATACTCAGCAATATTCATGAATTACACTCCGCGCTGCCAGCGTAGTGGTTTAACTTTCATTCCATCGGATAATTGGGATACTCCTGCGCTGACAATTAAGTCGCCCTTGTTGATGCCGCCTAAGACTTCGATACCTTCGGTGGTGACTCGGCCTAAAGTCACAGCTGTGGGTTTCACTTCGCCCGATTGCGCTTGATAGACCCAGACTTGAACTCGTCCATCCTGATCGCGTTTGTCGATAGCTGTGACTGGCACTATGGCCGACGCGGTTTGATCTGGTGTTTTTACCAAGGCGAGGGTTAACTCAGCACTCATGCCCGGAAGTAATTGAATATCTTTAGGTTGCGGTAATGAAAATACCACTTCATAGGCCTGAGTACCTGGGGTCACTTGGGTCGAATATTCTTTGAATTTCGCATCAAACTCCATGCCTGCTAATGCGCTAAAACGTACCTTAGCGGTAAAGTTTTGCTGCTGAATATAGTTGTTTAGGCTCGCCGCCATCGCTTCGGGGACTTGAATGCTGACATCAAGCAAACTGTTGTTTTGCAGCGTTAAAATCCCTTGGTTGGCCTGTACGATTTGGTGATTATCCACTAAACGTTTGGCCACAGTGCCACTAAAGGGAGCGATAAGCTTGGTATAACTTAGCTGGTCACGGGCGGCGGCTAAGGCGGCTTTGGCCGATTTAAGTTGCGCTTGGGCGCTATCAAACTCAGCTTGAGAGATTAATTTGCGTTTGAGGAGTTCGGTTTTACGCTGAAAATCCGCCTCTAAGAGTTCATGATCCGCTTCGCGGGTCATTAAATTGTTATAGGCATCCCTGTCATCGAGTTTAGCCAACAGGCTACCTTGACGGATCTGTTGTCCTTCCACTAATGCGAGATCCGTCAGTTCGCCGGAAATTCTAAAGGATAATTCAGCGCGGCTATTAGCACTGACGCGCGCCGGAAACGTCCTTAAATTTCCCCCTTCGAGTTGCTCAACTTCAAAGAGTTTTACTGGACGAATGGCACTCGCCTGTACCGAGCTTTCCGCTGGAGTGCAAGCTGTGAGCACGGCTGGCAATAAAGCCGCTAGGGGAAGCAGTCGATATGATTTCATGGTCAGGGAGTCCTCGATAACAATTTATCAGCATTTTAGGGACGCGAAGATAACAGCTAAATTTGTTGCAATAAACGGGATACTTTGGGATTATGAGTCCCACATAATGAGATTGAAATTAAGTTAAAAATGAAGACAGAGGACTTAGCGTTATTTCACCGCATAGCCGAAACTGGTAGTTTGATCGAAGCTGCTGATTTGCTTAACTTACCTAAATCGACCGTGAGCCGCCGTTTACAGGCGTTGGAAGATGAACTGAATATCAAGCTATTCCACCGCCAGAGTCGCTCGATGACGCTGACCTCAGCGGGAAGCCATTTTTACCATAGATCGCAAAACATTTTGGCGCAGCTCGACGAAACCCTGTTTGAGATGACTAACGAAGATGCTGAGATCAGTGGCCATCTCCGAATTCAAATGTTTCCTATCCACAGCATGAATGTACTGATGCACGCCATATTCCGCTTTATGGATTTACATCCAAAACTGACGGTAGAAGTGATCAGTAGTGCAGAGTCCGTTGATATGGTTAAGAATAATCTCGACGTAGCCTTCGTGGTGGAACCTGCACTAGATACCTTAGATCTAGTCGTGCGGCCTATCTTCACCACGGATTTGCGTTTTTATGCCAGCCCCGACTACTTAGCGCAATACGGTACTCCAACAACACCAAAAGAGATTGAATCCCATAATGTGTCCTTATTTCGACTCTCAAATGGCAAGATCTTTAATGAGTTATGGATTGGTGCCGAACAGGAAGTGAGAGTGAGAGGCAATTTTTGCTCTAACAGTGTCGAGGTCGCAGTAGAGTTTGCCTTGCAAGGACGCGGGATCGTGTATGCGCCCGCAGAAGTGGTGGCTGATTACCTTGCTTCTGGGCAGTTAATTACCCTACTACCCGAGATAGAATCCCATCCAGGCGAATGCTATTTGGCTTATCCATCAAGACGTTATGTAAGTTTAGCCTGTAGACGCTTTATCGACTTTATTATGCAAGAGCTGGCTCCGAATGGTATTCCAACCAATCTTAGCACTCAAAATGTGCGTCGAGTCTGTAAAGCATCGGAAGAGCCATTCCCGCCTAATGATGTGCGTTTTAGCCTAAAAAGCACAACCTAAATAGCGTCGGCGGTCGTGACCTTGGTCGGCTCGCAAATCCGCTGCGCCAGATAATAACAAGCAATCCCCATCAAGAGGTTAGTGATGGGGAGCGCGAGCAGCAAGCTTTTCACCCCATCAATATAAGACCCCAGCGCCGCCAGCGGCAGCATCAATAACACTAAGCGGCACAGGTTAATCACTAACGAGCTCATGGGTCTGTGGTACGCATTCAGCGCCGTGGCAAAGATAATAACTATGCCCAGCGGGCCATAGGCGCAGGGCAAGACCAGAATATAGAAGCTTAACCACTCTAGCACCTGCGGATCGGTACTGAATAAACTCGCGAGTGGCTGGGCGAAAAATGCCAGTGGAATATAGAGTAAGGTTTGGAATACAAAGATAAATTTAAGTGATAACAGCAGCGCCTGTTTCGCCCTTTGGGGTTGGCCTGCACCGAGGTTTTGCGCGATAAACGGCATCAGGCTCGACGAGAGCGCCATTACCACAATTAACAGCACCGACTCTAAACGCGTGCCCGCACCAAAGGCTGCGACGGCACTGTGGTCGATATGCGCCAGCATCGCCATAATCACCGCATTGGCGAGTGGATTAATTAAATTCATCAGGGCTGCGGGTTGGGCGATATGGGCGAGTTTACTCCAGTTGGCGCGCATTCTATCGATATCAAATGCTGCCCGCTCAAGCATCCGCCGCTTAATAATCAGCAAATAACCCGAGAGCGACAGGGCTATCAGCCAAGAGAACAGGGTGGCAATCGCTGCGCCTTGGATCTCTAAGCGTGGGAAAGGCCCGATACCGAAGATTAATAAAGGGTCGAGGATTAAGTTAATGATCGCCGCCAACGACATAATCATCGCCGGGGAGCGAGTATCCCCCGTCGAACGTAAGCCTTGGTTGCCCACCATCAATAGCACCAACAGCGGCGCGCCCACATACCAATACATCATATAGTCATGAATAAGCGGCAAACTGGAGTTATTGGCGCCAAGCAAACTAAAGAGCGGCTTAATAAAAATGCTACCTAGGGCGGATAAGCTGGCGATAAGGATAAAGGTCAGCAGCAGTGCATCGTGCAAAAATACCTTGGCGCGTGGGGCATTGCCCGAGCCAATTAGCCTGCCAAGGTTGGTCGAAACCCCTGCGCCAATCCCAATGGCGATACTGGAAATAATCAAAGTCACCGGAAAGGTAAAACTGATCGCCGCTAAGGCCTCTGTCCCTAACTGACTGATGAAAAAAGTGTCAGCGAGGCTAAAACCTAGAATGGTCATAATGCCAATCAAGTTGGGGAGGCTCATGTTGAGCAGTACACGACCAATTGGCGCGCTAAGCAGCCCGTGTCTGTCTTTCATGGGGAAAATGGTGCCTTGTTTGCGAGCGGAGGCCGAATTCTAGCAGGATTGTGCCCGCTTGAAAAAACTGACATCAAAAATTTGAATTTTTTTTTGTAAAGGCACTTGGATCTGGCAAGGGGTAACCCCATATCACAGACATCAAAGGGGAAGCTGGAAATGCCTCCTCTTTTTCATCACAAAATCGCCTCGATTGTTGGGCATTAAATCATTAGGAGAGTTCATAGATGAATATTCGTCCATTACATGACCGCGTAATCGTTAAGCGTTTAGAAGTTGAATCAACTTCAGCGGGTGGCATTGTGTTAACTGGCAGCGCCGCCGAAAAATCGACTCGCGGGGAAGTCCTTGCAGTAGGTAATGGCCGTATTTTAGAAAACGGCACTGTAAGACCTCTGGATGTGAAAGTGGGTGATGTAGTGATCTTCAATGAAGGTTACGGTGTTAAGAAAGAAAAAATCGACGGTCAAGAAGTCTTGATCCTGTCGGAAGCTGACCTGATGGCTATCGTAGGTTAATCCACGACATCAATTCGACATTCCAATTAATCATCAAAATTTAAAGGATACTCAATTATGGCAGCTAAAGAAGTTGTATTTGGTAATGACGCACGCGTAAAAATGCTGGCTGGTGTAAACATTCTGGCTAACGCAGTAAAAGTGACCCTAGGCCCTAAAGGCCGTAACGTGGTATTAGACAAGAGCTTTGGCTCGCCACTGATCACTAAAGACGGTGTGTCTGTTGCAAAAGAAATCGAATTAGAAGACAAGTTCGAAAACATGGGCGCGCAAATGGTGAAAGAAGTTGCTTCTAAAGCCAACGACGCCGCAGGTGACGGTACCACAACTGCAACCGTTCTAGCACAAGCCATTGTGACTGAAGGCTTAAAAGCCGTTGCGGCGGGTATGAACCCAATGGACTTAAAGCGCGGTATCGATAAAGCCGTTGCTGCAGCCGTTATCGAGTTGAAAAACCTTTCTCAAGATTGCGCCGACTCAAAAGCTATCGCTCAAGTAGGTACTATCTCTGCAAACTCTGATGAGTCAATCGGCCAAATCATTGCTACTGCAATGGAAAAAGTCGGTAAAGAAGGCGTGATCACCGTTGAAGAAGGTCAAGCACTGGAAAACGAACTGGACGTAGTAGAAGGTATGCAGTTCGACCGTGGCTACCTGTCTCCATACTTCATCAACAAGCCAGAAACTGGCAGCGTTGAATTAGATCACCCGTTCGTACTGTTAGTCGACAAGAAAATCTCTAACATTCGCGAACTGTTACCAATCCTTGAAGGTCTGGCAAAAACCGGTAAGCCATTACTGATCGTTGCCGAAGACGTTGAAGGCGAAGCCTTAGCAACCTTAGTTGTGAACAACATGCGCGGTATCGTGAAAGTGGCTGCGGTTAAAGCACCAGGCTTTGGTGACCGCCGCAAGGCAATGCTGCAAGACGTGGCGATTTTAACTGGCGGTACTGTAATCGCTGAAGAAATCGGTTTAGAGCTTGAAAAAGCAACCTTAGAAGACTTAGGTACTGCTAAGCGTGTTGTGATCACTAAAGACAACACCACCATCATCGATGGTAACGGTGAACAAGCGCAAATCGAAGCGCGCGTAAGCCAAATCAAGCAACAAATCGAAGAATCAACTTCAGACTACGACAAAGAAAAACTGCAAGAGCGTATGGCTAAACTCGCTGGCGGTGTTGCGGTAATCAAAGTCGGTGCTGCGACCGAAGTTGAAATGAAAGAGAAAAAGGCACGCGTAGAAGACGCGCTGCACGCAACTCGTGCTGCGGTTGAAGAAGGCGTGGTACCTGGCGGTGGTGTTGCTCTGGTACGTGTTGCTTCTAAGATTGCTGACGTTGAAGTGGCTAACGAAGACCAAAAACACGGTGTGGTTATCGCGCTACGCGCAATGGAAGCACCACTGCGTCAAATCGCGACCAACGCAGGCGAAGAAGCCTCTGTTGTAGCGAATAACGTTAAAAACGGCAGCGGTAACTACGGTTACAACGCGGGCAACGACACCTACGGTGACATGTTAGAAATGGGTATCCTTGACCCAACTAAAGTGACCCGTAGCGCACTGCAATTCGCAGCGTCTATCGCAGGTCTGATGATCACCACCGAAGCAATGGTAGCTGAGCTGCCAAAGGCTGATGCGCCAGATATGGGCGGAATGGGTGGTATGGGTGGAATGGGCGGCATGATGTAATTTTTGCTGGTTTAAATCGGTGATTACGGCGTTGCTGCTCGCTCACATACAAACAACGTATGCTACGCTCACAGCGCCTTGTACTAACACGATTTATCCTGCGCAAAAAGCATCTGTGGTCTTTAGCTTAATCGCTTAAACCCAAATTCTTGTAAGAGAAAAATGAAAACCCCGATACTGGTAACAGTATCGGGGTTTTGTTTTTGGACTGGCGGCAAAGCTTTAGTCTGCCCATTTGCTTTAATTTGGCTGTCTTAAAAACATAAGTTGTTCACTACCTTTGTATATTGGGTTCCATTCAATGTCATCCATATCACCAATATAGCGATACTCAGTAGTTGAGAAAACAACTTGAATACCATATTTTTGGCAAAGTAATTTCAATTGAAGTATATATTTATTAAGGTCATCATTGTGTATTTCATGTTGCTTAGGCGTATCAAGTATTAGTACTTTAAAGCTAAGTAATGAATTTATCGCCATTAACTCAATGAGCGCAGCATGGTATGCAAGAACTGCACGAATTTTAGTGCTACCTTTCAACTGGGATACTTGTTCAGTACCTAGTACAGGAATAAAATCGTCTTTGAATGTGATATCAAAGCTAATATTTGTAGTGTGAATTACAT
This sequence comes from Shewanella decolorationis, assembly GCF_004354305.1. Lineage (NCBI taxonomy): Bacteria > Pseudomonadati > Pseudomonadota > Gammaproteobacteria > Alteromonadales > Shewanellaceae > Shewanella > Shewanella decolorationis. Next base: position 2,089,361 of record NZ_CP037898.1, read on the forward strand.
TAAGCCATTTTATGAATAGTTCTCTTAGTTGAGATTTTATTTTCAATATAGATGGGATGGATTCTCTATTGGGGGTATAAGACTGATATTTTTCTAGAGCTATATCTCTTTGTTTTAGAATGTCTATGTGAGTATTTTCTATTTTTATAAGTGAGTCAAGTTCATCTTTTTGGCTCTGCAGTGAAAAAATTTTATTTTTAATTTCTGAAATAGAATCAACTAACGCAGAAATTTCTGATTTTATAGTGTATTTATTTCTTTCTTCAATAATACCTTGTACAACAGTCTCTAGTTGAGTTTTTTGTAATTTAAGGTTATCTATTTTTTCTTTATCTGCATCAGCATTTCGTTGTAGATCTTTAATTTGATCTTTTAGGTAAAGTAAGTTCTTACTATAAGAATCAGAGCTGGATGAAAATAAGCTGCATGAACTGGATCCACAAATTTCATTAAATGACAAGAACACTCTTCTAGCTTCTTCATTTAAGTTTAATGTTTCAATTTCTACATTTATTTCATGAACGATATTATTAATTCCTAGAGTTCTACTTTCAACTTCATAAATTTCATCTACCAGTCTACGAATCTCTTTTCTATTACTATTTACTAGTCTATCAAGAGCTAGTAAAGAATCATCATGTGTTGCTCCTGAAGATTTTAAAGCTTCTAGTTCTTGTTCAAGACTAGATATCTCGTGCAATATCTCATTATAGTTTCTAGATATTGAGTTGGCAGATTGTGTAGCAAATTTGAGCTTCAAAGCCGATGTGTTGACTCGCTTGTCTAACAATTCAAGCTGCTGCTTGGCTGAAAGCTGCGATTTCTTAATGTCAAACGAGTTTTTAACTGGGAGCCTCAAGATCATTCTCATTATTTCAGAGAACTGATCTCTTATAAAATTATTTGGAGCATGATAAAGCTTAGAATAACCGTCATCTTGATCAAGGTAATAAATAGGCAAAAAAGAAGCTATATATGCGTAAGTAGCTGAATTATTGTTTGATACTAAAGTTGTTGTTTTTATTCCTAGTTTTTCAAATATAAATGAAGAGTAATCTTTTTCATTGTAAAAATTTGATCTTCGACCTTTGCTATCAATCACTTCAATATCAACATCTCTACTATAGACTCGCTTTATATTGATTTTTTCATCATGGCATTCAACATTAAGTTCAACATGACTACAGTGATTGTAGATATCATTTCTGAAAACGGACGGAAAACCAAGGCAGTATGCAATTGACTGTACTAACGGTGTCTTGCCACATCCGTTAGGACCGTAAAGTTGAGTGAAATGATCGCCGAAAACAAGCTTGTCAGATTCCCATCCATTTTTATTTATTGGGAAAATTTTAATGTCTAGTAGTTTCATTCCAGTTCCAAGTCTAGCTGTTTTGATACACAAATATTTCTATATGAATTAGCAATTCTAGATAAGTTATATGATAGATCACTATCATTGCTCATTGCTTTTGAGATAACTTTTTTACCTAGTTCAGTTACAAAAACTCTATTGGATGACTTTTCTACTCCAATTAAATTTGTCAATTCTAAATAGCTTAAAGCTTTTACTGTACGTATTCTTAAGTTTGCAGACCAACCGATATGCTGAGCGGAACCTTTAAAGCCGGGGAGGCTCAACTCAATACTTTCACCGACTAATTGCCCTATTTCTGAAACAAGAGGCTTGCGTCTGTCCTTTGCTAATAATAAAATTATTATACTTATTAGTGGAAGTTGAAAAAGAGCTTCATTACTTAGAAATTGAGAGTGATAGTTATTTTTTCTCTTTGTATTAAAATATATGGTTTCATTAGAGACACTATCAAAAAAATCATCAAAATTCATGACTTCATCCTAACAATTTCTGATAGTAGTGCCCCGAATAATAGTTCCTTATTCAAGTCAAATAATAAATCGGACTGATTGAGTTCGTCGTATAATTTAGTTACCAATTTCTTTAAGTCCTTAAGATTAATAGATGTTCCATTTTCATATAAATGATGTAGTGCAGATTGAACTTCAATGAAGATTGATTGAAGGTCAAACTCTGGAATTGTATGTCTATTGTTTCTAACCCAAAGATCCCAACTTGTTTTAGATCTACTGCAGTATTCAATCTGTAATTCACTTGCACCGCTAGACTCTAAAAGTCTTTGAATAATTGATGCATTTTTTATTGCTTTATCATCACCGCCTTCAACTAAAATATCATACGCACTCTTAGAAATACTCATGATTGATAACAAGTCATCAATTGATACTGCAGCTTTATTTTCAATTGATTCCGCTGTAAGCTCTTGGATGGTACCAGATGATTTTCGCTCTATTAGTTCCAAAAGCTTCATGATGATCATTTTTGATTCAGTGTATTTTAATTCTATTTCACTGAACCTGTATATTTTGTCTCTAGTAAGGCTTTCGAATGTATCATCATTTAATTTTAAATGTTGAACATCAGTTTCAAATTTTATCTTTGAAAGCTTCTTTTTTATATCCTCTTCAGATATGTCAGAACTGCATTTTTCTTTGTATATCTCTTTGAATTGTTGTAGTAATATCTGTGTGAATTTATTTTCAAACTTACCTTCATTAATGTCCTTATATAAATTTTCTACATCATCATGAGTATTGATGTTTGTCTGAAAAACAATTGAGTTACAGTAAATGTCAAAAACTATCGTGTGGAGCAACATTTTTCCTATGAAGCTTTCTCTTATTTTTTTTGGTTCCTGATTCTTTATTCTATTTTTTTGTGTTAACAGGCCAAATAGTTCATTGATAGTCCAGTTATGGTTCTGTTTTGAATTAGTCTTTACTTGATAAAAAATGTAACCAACTCCATTTTCCCCTATTTTTCTAACGACAAAGTCATCATGAAGATCGCAGTACACTCTATCAACTCCATCTTTGTCTAAAATTGATAATGATGCTATTGCGGCGGCTTTCGCTTGGGCTTTAAACCTACTAAATGAATCTCTACCATTTTGTTCTCTAGGACTAACTTTATGAAGCATTGAATCACCATATTATCTTTAATAATATATCGATATAAATTTAATTTTTTGTTATGCAGATTAGCAATTGTAAATTTATGATTGTGTCTTTGTAATCTATAACTTAGCCTGTCTTATTTTCCATTCTTCTTTGCTCGTTTGATATCTCTTACCCATAGCACTGAGCCGTGGGTTTTACGCATTTCGAAGAGATCGATTGCGGCAAAGAGATCGCTGAGTTTTTTAAATCCGTAGTTTCGCTGATCGAATGAGCTGTGATTTGATATATGCGAGCCAATGTGACCAAGTTGTGCCCAGCCTTCTTCCTCTTCGGTTGCTTCTATGGCCTGTCGCAACATATTGAGCAGTTTGGTGTCACTTTTTAAATTACATTTTTGTGGTGTGGCGATTTTGGGCTGAACTTGCTCGGTTTTACTGACTGAGTCAGGTGTCGTTGGTGGAGGCTGAGTGGCTTCTGATATCACCTCAATTTCTTCTGCGACGACTACAGGTTCAGCATCGAGGTAGAGGAAGCGAGAGCAGCTATTCACGAAAGCGGCTGGTGCTTTACGTTCACCGAAACCAAAAACGGTTTTACCGTCGGCTAAGGCTCTGGTCACAAGGGGAGTAAAGTCGCAATCCGACGAGATTAAGCAAATAATGTCTATATCCTTTGTGTAAAGAATATCCATAACATCAATCACTAAAGCGATATCGCTGGCATTTTTACCTTTGGTTAAATCGAATTGTTGAATAGGCTGAATGGCATATTCATGGAGAATTTCTTCCCATGGCTTTAGGTTCGGGCTTTTCCAATTCCCATAGGCCTTTCGAATACTGATTAATCCGTGTTTTGCAAGCTCAGCGAGTACCACATCGAACTTTCTGGCTGGCGCATTATCGGCATCAATAAACACCGCTATTTTTTCTTTATTCTGCATGTGGGTTCCAACGAATGTAGTTGTTTTACTCGTTCATAAGCACGCTACCGCCCATGGCACTTGCTACCAGACAGCACATAGATGATAAATTTTTAATAAAAACAATCATAAAGCTATCAGCTTGTGGTTGGTGAAACCTTAAACTGAATCACAATTGGTACTGAGGGGGAGCATCTTTAAGGAGAGGTGTAGAATGCTTGTCCTTGCCTTGTTCGCTTTGTCGAGCGGATCTTCCCTGACTCATTTTATCGCCATTTTAATTAACTAATTTATCGTTAACACTAAATAGGCATTGATTAAGTAACAGCTTAAGCATTGTTTATTAATCAAAATTTAACTTAGCGTACAGCATATGATGAACAGCAGCAATAGTGCTGCGTTGCCAAGTAAAAGTTATCTCTTGGATTTTAAACGAGCCCCCATTGTTAATTTTCTAAAGAAATAGAAGGAATTACTCTGCTAGTTTGCATTAGCCCAAAATGGAACATTCATTTGTTTTTCAGTAAATCGCAGACAACACCAAAGTGACAGAAGTTCACGAGTGTCTGACGCGATAGCATAAGAATGCTTACTCCGTTGGGGCGTCTTGGAGCATCCAAGGGCGAAGGCCAACGGCCGTTTTGAGTGCGAGATAGGGATATCGAGCTGGTAGTTTAATATGGACGTTTTTGATACGACGAGCAGCCCTCCTTAGTCGACTCTTGATTAAAAAATCAGGGGTTGAAGCCCCACGATGTTAACTCCCTTTGGCCATAAGGCCAAAAACATCTCCCATTTCTAATCAATGGCTTGCCATTTTACTACTTGCTAATACAAGTCACTTCTTTTGAGCTTTTGACTCAATTGTATTGAATGTAAACCTCGATAAGCGTTGATGTAACTTAATGTTATCTGAATGGCTACGTTCAATGACAGTCGTCGTGATGAACACTAACTGAAGAGAATAACGGATGTTGCTGCGAGTGATTTATTCGGCGGGTGTGCTGATGCTTATGTTACCGGCGGTAACCCACGCCGATGAGAGCAATAAATTATTGAATATGTGCAAGGCCTGCCATGGCAAGTCTGGCATGAGTCGTTTTGAACATATTCCGAATATTGGATGGCAAAACTCGGATTATCTGTTGAAGCAGCTTCGAGCCTTTAAGGCTGGCACGCGCCAAGACCCCACTATGACTAAAGTCGCTCAGTTGTTGAGTGAGGCGGATATGCAGCAGATGGCGGAATACTTTTACCTCGGAAAGGATAAATAACATGGATCTTAATCGTCGAGTTTTTATAAAAGGTGCGGTAGCGACGTCGGTGTTATCCGCGCTGCCGGTTAAGTGGGTATTTGCCGATAAGCTTCCTGCTGGGGTTAGTGCTTTGGATATTTCGGCATTAACCTGGACTAAGGCTGAGGACTTACCGAGCTATTTCAAAGTATTAAACACTAACCCGCTGAATGCCTATCCGCCAGAGCATATGCTCGCGCCTTCGGTGACGCCTGCCGATGTTTCATTTATCCGCTGGAATGGCATAGTGCCTGATTTTAAGACGCTGGATGCTAAAACCTGGACTTTTAAAGTGGATGGCGAGTCGGTTATCACCCCTAAAACCTACACCATTGATGAGTTAAAGCGCCGCTTTAAACATTACACCTTACAGTTATTGATTGAATGTGGCGGCAATAGTCGCGCTGGCTTTTTCCCGAGCACTAAGGGCAATCAGTGGAATAACTCGGCGGTATTTTGTTCAGAGTGGACAGGGGTGTTGGTGAGCGATGTGCTTAAGGATTGTGGTGTTAAAGCCGATGCGGTTTACACCGGCCACCACGGGGCTGATTTGCATTTGAGCGGAAAAGGTGAGGCTATTTCCCGCGGTGTTCCTATCAAGGCGGCGCTCGAAGAGCTTGGGCTAATCGCATGGTCGATGAATGGTGAGGATATTCCTTACCTGCATGGTTATCCCCTACGTATCGTATTTGGTGGCCGGCCGGGCTCGGTTTCGCAAAAAGCGGCAACGGGGATCAGTGTGCGTAATAAAGTCCACGACGGGCATAAAATGGAAGCGCCAGCGTATCAAGTGCCAAAATATCCCATTGCACCCGGCGAGACGGTTGCTGAAAAAGACTATCGAATTATTGAAGAAATGATCGTGAAGTCTTTGATCACTCAACCGCAATCCGGCACTGAACTCGCTCAAGGACAAAAACTGACGGTTGCGGGCCATGCGTGGGCGGGCGTGCGCGAAGTGGTGAAGGTGGAAGTGAGTTACGATTATGGCACCCGTTGGTTTGTCGCTGAGCTGCAAAAACCGAAAAATGCCACCGCATGGCAGCAATGGAACATCGAATTACAACTACCAACACAGGGCTATTACGAAATCTGGGCAAAAGCGACTGATAGTCAAGGTGATAGCCAACCCGTTGTACAGCCACAATGGAACCCTAAGGGATATATGTTTAATGGTTGCCACCGTATTGCCGTTAGGGTGGTGTGATGAGAGCGCATGTCAATAAGCTGATAATGTGTGGGCTGCTATTCACTGGGGCGTCGTTTGCCGCCGAGTATCCCGTGGACCCTCAGTCGGGCCTTATTATGGCACCCGGTTGGGAATTGGTGAATTATCAATGCAATGCCTGCCACACCAGTATGATTGTTACTCAGAATCGCGGTGATAAAGCCTTTTGGAAAGAAACCTTGCAGTGGATGGTGGATACCCAAGGCTTATGGGATTTGTCGGATACATGGGAGCCGACGTTGAGCTACCTCAGTACCTATTATGGTCAAGCTGAAATGGATATGACCCTCTTTAGGCGTTTGCCCCTTGACGCAAGCCAGTTACCACCGCCAGCTAAACCTGCCGCTAAGGGATCTCAATGAAAACGTTTATTGTCAGTTTGCTTGTCCTGTGCTGCTTATCCACAGCGGTTTATGCCGAAGGTTATCAAGCCGATATCGAGCGGGGTAAAGCACTGGCCACGGCTCAATGTGAGTCATGCCATGGGCTGGCGATGATCGCCATGGCTAAGCAATTCCCCAATTTAAGGGGGCAAAAACCGGCTTACCTTAATAAGCAGTTAGTCGATTTCAAAGCGGGCTTACGCCTCGAACCGTTAATGCAATCACAGGTCAGTGCATTAACGGCTGAGCAATTACAGGATGTGGCGCTGTTTTATAGTCAGCAAGATATCCCCAACCTCAGTGCAACCTCAGTGCAAATTAGTGCGGCTAGCCGTTTGCTTGCTGACAAGAGTAAGTGAAGTGGTTAGCATCATGGTCATCGGCTTATAGCGACTACATTGCTGGGAATAGCGTTGATAGTAATGGCTTTGATTGGAGTGGCGTTGATGGTAATGGCATTGATAAATCGCAGAAAAATAGCATCTCTTATTGGCGTTCTGGTGTTACTGCCAGCATGGGGATATGCCCAGCAAGCGCCAGAGGTGAGCGAAGCTAATCACTGTCAGCCTGTCAGCGGCTCTGAACAACACTCTGTTCAGTGCGAGCATAACGCGGATAATACCGCCTACGATAAATTTGATGGTGTTGTATACCGTGGCGTCATCGATACTAAGCCAGTTACGCTGGAAATTATTGGTCAAGGCAACCAATATCGAATGACCGTTGATGGCTTGGCAACATTTGGGGAGTTGAATACCGAGCGCGGCTTTGAGCAGGATGAAAACGCTTCGCTCTTTATCCTTAACTGGCAACAGCCTGAAGCAGAACAGATAAAGTTTGTGAAATTATCCAAAGACCATTCAGTACTGGTGCGGGTTGATGCCAATGGCCAGCTCGATAACACCGCAATCCTTCATACGCGATAAAATGAGTCATTGTTGTTGGCGAGCGCTTGATTACAAATCAGGGGATGAAGCCGCGATTTTGATGGAGTGTATGGCTCAGAGAGATTGCTAAACATTCCCCGGTAAACACCGGGGAATTGCTTAGCAAGTACAACAGCTTGAATTAAAAATGATAATTCACACTCAGGTTGAAATAACGCCCAGGTTGGGTGAAATCATCCTTTTGTAAGTTCATGGTGCTATTGAGTAAGAACACGGATTGGCCAGCTACATCGGCGTAGTCAACATATTCCTTATCAAGCAGGTTATACACCCCAGCACGCAGATGCAGATTGTCGGTAACGTGCAGGCCCATGGTTAAGTCAAACACGGCGTAACCGGCGGTGTTATAGACTTCATTAAAGCTTTCTTTAGGAATACATTGGCCCATTACGCAAATATCATCAATGGTCAGGTTGATATCGTGGGTGCGATCCATCTTATCGGCCCAGCGGACCACTGCGCCAATGTCGGTTTCCATTCCTCCAATATCGCTATACCAATTCACCCCTAGGTTGCCTTTTAGCGGGCTAACGCTGTTAAGGTATTGACCGTTTTCATCGGTTCCATGGGTATAGGAGATATTGCCCCATAGCTCGATAGAATCTGTCAGCCAATGGTTGGCTTGGGCTTCAGCGCCGTAGAGTGTCACTTGATCGCGGTTGAAGTACTGGTATTTGAACTCCATGGGCTGCATCACCGGACCAAACACTGGCGGTTTAAAGCTGACATATTGCCAGTCAATAAAGTCGACCGCTTGGGTGTAGAAGGTGGTGAGTTCATATTGAGTATCTGCATGATTGCCACGGATACCCAGTTCCCAGGTGTGGGATTGCTCAGACTTTAAGTCATAGTTGGCTTGAATGATCACATCGGTCATCGAGCCACCATCGACTTCTAACTCACCCCATTTTTGATCGGGCGTAGGCATTTTATAGCCATAGGCATATTGGGCGTAGGCACTCACTTTGTCGGTAAGTTTATAAACGAGGCCTAGTTTAGGCGACCAAAAGGTGTCGCTCATTACCGCAAAGTCGGCGGGATCTTTACCTGCTTCCATCGCTTGTTGTTGGTCGGGGCTGTTACGGAAATAGTCATAACGTAGGCCGCCAATCAGGTTTAAATCACCATTTAACAGGGTGATATCGTCCTGCAAAAATAGCCCTAAACGGTTGCTATCGGTATCGGCAAAGGTAAAGGGAGTTTCGGTTTGCCAATCACCGCCGCTGCTGGCGATATTGTTGTTGCGATGACGCATCATTTGGGACCATTCATAGTCCATACCGTAGGTGATCTGATGGCCGTATCCCTCTGCGCCTAGGTATTTGCTGAAGGTGCTGGTTAGGCCCAGTCGCTGATCTTTAAATTCATAGTCGCGATATTCGGTAAGTGGGCGCGCTGTGGTACGCAAATCAAAATAATCGCGGTGTTCGAGTTGCTCCGTTTGGCCAAAATAGGCGGTAACGGTCAAATCATCGTGTAAGTAAGTGGCTTTATCGGAGCGCAGTTGCAGGGCGCCGTTGATCACTTGGGTATCGCGATCGGTATCAATCCGCTCCTGCGGTACTTGGGCACGATTGAGCTTATCTTCCCAGCGTTCTAGCGTTTGCTCTAGATAGTCGAGGGTGAGCTGCACTGTGGTGTGCTCATTAAAGCGGTATTTGCTCTTGAATAGCAGGCTGTCTTGCACGAGATCGCTTTCAGGCTGAGTATCAAAGTAGTTAGGTAACTCTTCGCCTTTGCGGTGCTGGTAGGTGAGCAAATTCTCAAAATCGCTATAGGCCGCGGCGCTGGTAAAACCGCCGGAGTACTCGTTATTGATGCCTGAATAGCCCGCATTGAGCGACACATAATAATCTTCGCCCCGCAGGTAGTCGCTGGCATCTTTTGTGCGCATCACTACTACGCCACCAAGGGCATCGGAGCCGTACATAGTGGATGCTGCGGCTTTAACTACTTCAATTTGCTTAAGACTTTGTACTTCGGTTAAACCACGGCCAGTGCCTTCAGCACCTGGGCCTAATGGCGAAGCATACTGGTTATTTACCCGCACGCCGTCTTTTACCATCATGACTCGGTTGCCGCCGATGCCGCGAATGGTCACTGAGGTCGGTTTGCCCGCGCCGCCCTTGATATCGACAGCCGATTCGTTACGGAACAGGCTACCAAAATCATTGCTCATATTGCGCTCAATGGCTTGTTCATCTATCACCAAAATAGATCCAGCCACCTGCTCAATGTTTTGTTCCATACGGGAGCCTGATACCACAATCACTTCTTGAATAAGTGGTTTAGCTTGTTCTTCTGCCCAAACGGGCAATGCACTTGCGACGGCAAGGGCGCACAGACTGAGCGGCAACGGTTTCATCAATCACCTTTATGCTTTGAAATGAGAATTGTTCTTACCTTGAATATGCGCGATAGCTTATATGGAATTTACCTTGAGATCAGGTTTTAATTGCCATAATGTGATCGATGCAAAGCCTGCGAATGATGTTTTTAAAGGGAATTATCTATTGAGCCAGTTAACCTTGTCAGAGTGTAGAGTAAAAGGATTGTCAGATGAACGAAGAGCAATATGAAAAAGGGCTTAAGGTGCGACGCGCTGTGATGGGGGACAGTTTTGTCGATAAGGCCCTTAGCAGCGCAACGGATTTTACCCAGCCATTACAGGCGTTAGTGACTGCCAATTGTTGGGGTGAAGTGTGGTCCCGTGAAGGATTACCGCTGCAAACCCGCAGTTTAATCACAATCGCAACTTTAGCGGCACTAAAAGCACCTACTGAGTTAAAAGGCCATGTTCGGGGAGCTTTGCGTAATGGTTGCACAGTTGCAGAAATACAAGAAGTACTCTTACATTCAACCGTTTATTGCGGTATGCCATCGGGCATTGAAGCCTTTAGAGCGGCAAAGGAAGTGATTGAAGAATGGCAAGCTGAGCAGGCTTAAGTTGCTGACAAACTTGGATATCACGCCCTAGTGATCTGAGTCTGATCCTAAGACCTTGATGCCGCGGTTATAGCCGCGGATCGGCCGATTGGCTTTCAACTTGGCCGATGACAGTTATATCACTCAAGTTTGATAGTTTGCCCCACTGCTGAATAGTCATCATGCCGGTGATTTCCTGGGCGCTGAAAGTTAAGCGAATACCATCTTTGCGGTATTCCTGCGGTAGATTTTTAGGCAATATTTTTTGGCCGTTATCGGCAATAATTCCCCAAAAACCCCCTTCTAAATTGAGATATCTTACAGTGCCTTGCAGCATCATACCTTCTCCTTTAGGTGAAATACTTAGCTTGTTAACAACTTTGTCGTCAGTCGCCTGAAGTCGCTTATCCTCGCGCTTATCTATATCGACCGGATTAACCTCTGCTGTACTTGCTTGAGCCGTGCTTGTTTGTGAGGGGCTTTGCGTGGCGGGTTTGTCCATACCCTGCGCATGTTGCGCTTGAGTTTGCTTTTGACAACCCAACAACAGTACGGGCAACAGTAGTACAAATAGACGAATAGATTGGCGCATCTTGATTCCTTTCAATCACTTTGAGCTATTGATGGTGTGTTACCACACTCTAGCAAATATTGTCCGCGAGGGGCGATAAGGTTTTTATATCTTTGTGTAGCAGTGTCAAAGGGGAGAGATAACAATTTGAATAAAAAGGCAAAGCCAACGCTACTTTGCCTTTATAAACCGATTGGCTGGGATAAATTACTTTTGTAGCTGCGCTTTAGCGGCTTCAACCTTAGCAAAATCTAAGCCCAGCTCGAGTACCGCTTCTTTAATCAGGGCGGGATTTTGCATTACCAGTGCCATCAGTTGTTGCAGTTTTTCTGGTGGAATGCCGAGCTGACCAATAATGCCCATCGCCATCAGGGGATTATCGGTTAGTGCTTGAAAAAGCTCGTTAATTTTTGCATCTGTGACATTGTGTTCTTTTAAGATGGCAATAATCGGATTCATTGCAATACCTTATCAAGGTTAACGGAAAACGGCTGCTATGCTAGCACAGATAGCTAAACCTGTTGGATGAACAATTTTATACCATAGTCATTACCTATAAGTTTAGTACTAGGGGTAATACAGTATGAATTTCGGTAAGCGGCAACTTTCTTAATGCTTTCATAAATTAACCATCGTTAATCTATTTTCGCGATTCCAATCATCGATATTAATCGTTTCAAATAGTTAGAAGCCTGTTATTAGACTGCAATCTCGGTTGTGTTAATGGCATATGACAATTTTGCCTTGGAGTAACACAACGATAAGGATTGCTGTATGCCGTTAAACAGCAAGCGGATGGCCCATTGTTAATACAAATCAATGGGCCGAACAGGACGAAACTAGGTAACTATCATGAAAATAAACACCCTTCCTACGCTATCGGCGTTAACTTTGGCTATGTCTCTCGCATTGGGGGCGGGAACGGCCACTGCGCAAGAGCAAGTCACAGGTAATCAATTTTGGTGGCCTGAAAAATTAAATCTCAGTCCATTACGTCAAAATGCGATAGAATCCAATCCCTACGGCAGTGATTATCACTATGCCGAAGCCTTTAAAACCTTAGATCTCGATGCGGTAAAAAAAGATATCAAAGCCTTGATGACCGAGTCTCAAGACTGGTGGCCCGCTGATTATGGTCACTATGGACCTTTCTTTATTCGTATGGCGTGGCATAGCGCGGGCGTATACCGGATTTTTGATGGCCGCGGTGGTGCTGCGGGGGGCCAACAACGCTTTGAACCCTTAAATAGCTGGCCAGATAACGTGAGTTTAGATAAGGCGCGCCGCCTGTTATGGCCTATCAAGCAAAAATACGGCAGCAAGCTGTCTTGGGGCGACTTGATGGTGCTAACGGGTAACGTGGCATTAGAGTCGATGGGCTTTAAAACCTTTGGTTTTGCGGGTGGTCGTGAAGACGACTGGGAAGCCGAAATGGTCAATTGGGGCTCAGAAAAAGCGTGGCTCGATAGTAAAAGACGCAACGAAAAGGGCGAATTGGCTAAACCTATGGGCGCGACCCAAATGGGCTTAATTTACGTTAACCCAGAAGGCCCGAACGGAGTGCCCGATCCCTTAGCCTCGGCAAAAGAAATCCGCGATACCTTTGGCCGTATGGCGATGAATGACGAAGAAACCGTTGCATTAATCGCCGGCGGTCACACCTTTGGTAAGGCGCATGGCGCGCACGATCCCGCAAAATGCGTGGGGGCCGATCCGGCCGCAGCAGGGATTGAAGAGCAAGGTCTCGGTTGGAAAAACAAATGTGGTAAAGGGCACTCTGAAGACACTGTTACCAGTGGTCTGGAAGGGGCTTGGTCATCTAACCCAACCAAATGGACCATGGAATATTTAACTTGGCTGTATACCTTTGACTGGGTACAAACTAAGAGTCCAGCGGGCCATATCCAATGGACGCCAGCCGATGATAAGGCGGCAAATCTGGTACCTGATGCTCACTTACCGGATAAGCGCCATGCGCCGATTATGTTCACCAGCGATATCGCGTTGAAGGAAGATCCTATTTATCGCGAGATCACCACGCGTTTCCTGAAAAATCCCAAGGAGTTTGAACTAGCGTTCGCTAAGGCGTGGTTTAAGTTAACTCACCGCGATATGGGACCAAAAGCGAGATATTTAGGCGCCGATGTGCCAGCAGAAACGCTGATTTGGCAAGATCCTATTCCTGCGCTTGATCATCCGCTTATCGATAACGCCGATATTAAAGCCTTAGGCAATAAGATATTAGCTTCAGGGTTAACGGTGCCAGAATTGGTGAGAACCGCATGGGCATCTGCCAGTAGCTTCCGTGGCACCGATATGCGTGGCGGGGCAAATGGCGCGCGCATTCGTTTAGAGCCTATGATGAACTGGCAGGCCAACAATCCAAAAGAATTAGCTAAGGTGTTGGCTAAGCTTGAGAAAGTCCAAAAAGACTTTAACGGTTCGCTCAAGGGTGGCAAAAAAGTCTCCTTAGCGGATGTGATTGTGCTTGGTGGTAGCGTCGCGGTTGAGAAAGCCGCGAAAGAGGCGGGAGTGAAGATTTCGGTGCCATTTACCCCAGGTCGTATGGACGCCACACAGGCGCAAACCGATGTGAACTCTTTTGCGGTGCTTGAACCTACGGCCGATGGTTTCCGTAACTATTACTCAAAAGACAACAGTCTTTCTCCTGCTGAGATGCTGATTGAGCGCGCCAATATGCTTAATCTGACCGTGCCCGAAATGACGGTGCTGGTGGGTGGTTTGCGTGCGCTGGATGCCAATAGTGCTGGCGTTAAACACGGTGTATTTACCGATAAGCCAGGTGTGCTGAGCAATGACTTCTTCGTTAACTTACTCGATATGTCAACTAAGTGGAGCAAGTCAGCCAAACAAGAGGGCATTTACGAGGGGCAAGACCGTAAGAGCGGTAAGCTTAAGTGGACAGCAACCCCTGTAGATTTGATCTTCGGCTCTCACTCTGAACTGCGCGCCGTGTCAGAAGTCTATGGTGCACAGGATGGCCAAGACAGATTCGTGCAAGACTTTGTGAAAGCATGGAATAAAGTCATGAACGCCGATCGCTTCGATATCTAAAGTGAGCAGTTAACCTCAAGCCCATCCGCGCGTTTTCGTCGGGTGGGCTTGTTATTTTTGTGGGTAATCAGTGTTTGAGCGATTGCTGGCTGGCATTCCATTCTGCTTATTTACTCAGTAGTATCAATATCATGATAAATTTTAAGTACATTCAGTCGAGTCAATGTTAATCGGGTTGAATACCTAAGGAAGTGGGATGGGGAATAGTGCTACGTACGGGGATAAAACGCTTGTTGTAAAAGGGTTGCGCTACGGCCGTGGCAATGAGCTGCTAGTCGTTGAAGATTGGCAGTTAATGCCGATGCAACATTGGGCTATTTTTGCGACCGACAGCTATAGCGGCTCACTCCTTGGGCGAATATTAGCGGGGGATACACAGCCTGATAAAGGCGAGATATCTGGATTACCGTCGCGAATTGGTTGGGTATCTCTCGGTTTACAGCAGGCATTACTTGAACGTGAGCTAGCAAAGGATGAACTCGACTATGGTTCAACGGTTGAATCCTTAGTGCTGGAGTCTTGTCTGCATACTGAGCGTTTGAGCGCCTTTTTACAAAAAGTGGAACTCGAACACTTAGCGCAAAGAGGATTTAGACAGTTATCGACTGGTGAAACCCGGCGGGTGATGTTAGCGAGGGCACTGGCAACTGAACCTGAGTTATTGATTTTAGATGACCCCTACGCAGGGTTAGATAGCGAGCATCAACTCAGCCTATCACAGTTGTTAGTTGAAATTGCCGAATATACTCAGTTGCTTATCATCACCTCCCGCCAAGAAGAATTACCGCCGTGCATTAGCCACGTGGCACTGTTTAATAGTGAGATGCTTAAATCTGGCCAGCATGTGCATAAGCTCAGCGCACCTATGTCGATTGAGCAATGGCATAGTCATCCTGTGATGGCACACTTAAATGCACTTTCCGCCAGCCGCAGTGCCGAGTTATTGGCGTTAATGGAACGCCAACTCCACAATGCCGAAGCCTTTGATCCCTTAGTTGAGATTAAAAATGGCAAGGTGGAATATGTTAGCGGCTTGATTTTTAAAGATGTGAATTGGCGGATTAGTGCGGGCCAACACTGGCAAGTGCGGGGGCCAAATGGTTGCGGTAAGAGTACCTTACTCGGGCTGATTTTGGGCGATCATCCCCAATGCTACAGTAACGATATCACCCTCTTTGGGCGTCCACGAGGCAGTGGTGAGAGTATTTGGCAGATTAAACAACGGATTGGAATAGTGTCATCGGCCTTGCATTTGCAATACCGAGTGAGTTGCTCGGCGCTCGATGTCTTGTTATCGGGTTTTTACGATTCTATCGGCCTGTACCATAAACCCACTAAACCTCAGGTCGATTTGGCGAAGGAATGGCTGGCAATTTTACATATGAGTGAGTTTGCCAGCACGGGCTTTAAGCAACTGGATTACGGCCAGCAGCGACTATTGCTTATAGGCAGGGCCTTGATTAAACAGCCGTTATTGTTGATTTTGGATGAACCCTACCAAGGGCTCGACTTTATCAATCGCATTTTGGTGATGCGGGCGCTGAATATGATTGCCGAGCACCATCTTAGCCAATTGCTGTATGTCTCCCATCATAGGGAAGATGCCTTGCCAGCCATTAAAAACTTTGTCGATTTTATCAAACAGGAAGAAGGTTATTCGGTCGAGATTAGTGAGGGGGCCGATGTGTAACTCGACTTAGCTATCGAACCTAACCTTATCATCATGGTGAGTAAAACTGTGATAACAGCCTCGGTTTAAAAGTGGTAAATGACCATAATAGTTTTTGGCGTACGCCAAAAACTATTCAAAGGGAGCATCAATGCTCGATTGCTTTCTAACATTTGCCCCTGAGGTGCAATCATAGATGCCAAGACCCAAAAAGTGCCGCCACTTATCGAGTTGTGTGCCCTGTAGCCTGTTTAAACCTAATGGCATACCAGCGGCCAACTTATCCCAGATCCTTTTAGCTGCCGACGAGTTTGAAGCCTTGGAGCTTGGTGATGTGCAGCGCCTAAGTCAGCTTGAGGCTGCCGCGCAAATGGGGATCTCGCGGCAAACTTTTGGTTATCTGCTCGCCAGTGCTCGCCAAAAAGTGGCGACTGCCATTACTCAAGGGTTAGTACTGAAATTACCGACTCCAAATGATAAGGACCCAATATGATTATCGCCCTACCGATTAGCCGTGGACGGCTTGCCAGCCATTTTACAAAGGCGCAGCAAGTCCATTTTTACGATGAAAATCATGAGCTTTTACTTTCTATCCCGAACCCCGCCCTTGGTGGCAATTGCCAAGATAAAAAAGCCTTGTTAGACGCCATTCGTGCCCAACACACCAGCATTGTGGTGGTGCAACATATTGGTGAGCGTATGCTTGGTAAGCTGCTCGATGCAGGGATCAGTGTGAGCCGAGGGGATAATCAATTATCGATTGCCACGCTGCTCGCCCAGAGTAAAGAGGTGAATTTGCGTTTAACCCAAGCATCACAGGGGCGCGCATCCCTTAAACATTTAGCTAAGGGCGGATGCTGTGGTGCTAAAGGAAGTTGTGGCTGCGGCGGTAAGGCAACCCAAACCTTGTTGAGCATGACTCAAGCGCAGCCAAGCTTAACCTTAGCAAAACCCATCGCATATAGTGGTTTTAGATTATCAAAATAGTCATGGCGTTATTGTAGGAGAGGAATAAAGTTTGATACTAAACAATCAATTACCCATGCGAGTACCGTTTTAGATTAAACATGACCCAAAATAAAGATTCATACTAATTGCTACTACTCAGTCTGACTCGAGCTACAACCGAGTATTAAAGTATCATACCCGTTGTAGCTCACTTCGGGACAAAACCTAAATAGCCTTTTATCTACTCAGGAAGTTTATTGCCATTGTTTCCACAGTGACACGCCGCCTCTTTATTTAACATGAAGTATCCCTATAGGCTCGACGGCGACATCTGCGGTACAGAATGTACTAATGCAGCGATCACATGGATGTGAATGAGCTGCCATGTCTCCAACGGTCACTGTAGACCCAATGCCAATTTTAACTATCCATTTGCTATATGTACGTAAAAAGCACCAGCTGTAGGCCTACAAGTGATTGTTATACCTATATTTGCTTAAGATCATTACGCATTTGTTCTCGCAGTTCTTTCGCCTTGCTTTTGGCTAGCTCACCAACTCTCATAAGCTCAGCTTGATTCTCCGCCGCCAAGTCTTGGTTATTCTCTATCGTTATTTTGACCAAATCTGACATCA
Source organism: Shewanella decolorationis (assembly GCF_004354305.1). NCBI lineage: Bacteria > Pseudomonadati > Pseudomonadota > Gammaproteobacteria > Alteromonadales > Shewanellaceae > Shewanella > Shewanella decolorationis. The sequence continues at coordinate 2,106,953 of NZ_CP037898.1, forward strand.
TCTTTCCAGATATCGAAAAAAGCTGATCGTATAACTCCTTGATTTCGTCAAGCAACACTGCCACTTCGTCACTTGCCGTTAAACGAAGGCTATTAGTCTCGGACTCAATAACTCGAAGCTCTAGGAATCCGTCTCGAGTTATTTTTGATATTTCCTCAGAAAATCTAATAGTTGCTGTTGTTGCCTCAGCTTCATCGTTACGATCACAAGCATGCAAATACGATGACATAAACTGATTCATTATCGGGAGGAATACATTTTGATAATCAGTTTGGTGCCTATTGTGTATGGCATCAATGTGTCTGAAATATGATTCATATTGCGCCGCCTTCATTTCGAAGACTTTTTTTCTCCGTTCTAGATCAAGATCAAACGATTGCTTAACTGCAATAAGCTCTCGTTCGTGACGCTTCTTATTAAAATATAGAAAAGCTAACCAGAGTGCATTTACTACCCCAAATGCCCACGCAGCATATTCAGGTTTCTCTGAAATTATTTTGAATAATTCTTCCATTCTCGAAAATCTACTTTAGGTATAACGTCTTAGTATTTATGCGCTGCGCTGTTCCCAATAAATAAAATAAATCGAGCCACCCATTTTGAATCAACAACATAATGCACTTTCCGTTTACCTACAACTTGTAAAAGTTAATATTGTTCAAAAAAGAACCATCAAAAGTCACAGGGATAGCATCTGAGGTAATAAATTGAGCTAATTCCTTCAAAAATAGTGTATTTCAGACGAGGTAAGTCATCCCATAGTGCTTGGGAAGTTTTAGGTAATGATTGCTGTCGAAGGGATATAAGCCGTTGTCAGTTACTGTAAAAGTGCTGGCAGCTTGCGACAAAGTGCCGTCGTCGCTTTTCTAAGTGTTCGCAGTAATGAGTCAGTTCTTGCAATGTGCCCACGGGACCATGAAATAACTTGCCAAATTCGGTTGTCAGCTTGAGTCAATTGTCATGGGGAATATTTAATCTGTTCAGTATCTTGGTACTACTTTCACTGATGTATCCACGTTTATCATTGCGAATAATTCGGCCGGTATCATCCACCAACTGAAGGTAATCTTTTAATGAAAACGCAATGCCATTGGGTTGGTCGTCGCACTCGTTACCAATAAACGGCAGGAGATTGCTTGGCTGCTCACCTTTTAATGCGGCCCGAATACGCAGTTGAATACTGGTATGGTCGGATTGTTCTGGTGTATCAGCAAGTTGCGCTCGAATCGGATTTAAATCAACGTAAGTCATACAGGCTAATATCGCAGCTTCATCGAGTAGGGTTTGCGATTTGAATCGCCCCTCCCAGAAACGACCTGTACAGTTATCCTCTTGATTTGCTTGTCTTGCAATCGGTTCGTTGAGGCAGCGCATAAACCATGAGATATCGCATAATCGACTGCGATAAAGAGCGATTGAGTGCTTTAATCTGCTCACCTCATAGGCTTCAACTAACTCACCTTTCACGAATTTATGCGTTAATTCATCGCCTTTAAACAACTTATGCCACTGCTCAAGCACTTCGCGGTCTGTCCAACGATTGACCGTCTCGATGTCGACTCGCAGCACCACATGCAGATGATTGGACATCACCGCAAACGCTGCCACATCAATAGCAAAAACTGCTTCAAGTTCAAACAGTAGCGATTCTACCCAACCACGGCGATGGTCATAGTTTTTACCCGAGTAACTATCATCACCACATAAAAATGCTCGCCGCACCACGCGGCTACAGCAATGGTAATAGGGTGTGTCTTCAAGGCTTATCTGGGTTCTGCGAGGGCGCGGCATACAAACCTCCATGTTTAATGCTTAACCAAAGCATAGTCGGAGGTTAGCTACCTCGCTATTAAGGTTGGGTGTCCATGTTTTATCCAGGGTGTCCATGTTTTATCCAATGTTTTGACCTTTTAGAAAAGGCTGTACACAGATGTGATCGCTGGCTTTTCAGTAGGATTCTTTATTACTTGGTGACAGTTATTCTGCATTCAGTAATTCATAGGGGCGGGCAATCGCTCCTTTGAGATCGCCAAGGGAAAACACCTTCGAAAAGCGCGCAAAGCTTTTGCCATAAAATATTGTTTCTACAACGGGCAGACTAAAAACCTGGTATCTCGCGGCAAGCTCGACTTGCGCCTCACAATCGATATAGGCGAGCTGCATCCTCGGGAAATCCTTGGCTAGCAAAGTGGCGATTTGCGGTTTAAGCGCCTGACACACCCCACAACTTGGTGCTCCAAATAAGAGTAATACCGCTGGATATTGCTTTAGTATGGCATCGAGTTGCTCGGGCGTTTCAATGCTGTGGATAATGGCATTAGGCATGGGTAATCCTATCTATTGGGGCTTTTACAGACAGAATATCACGGAATTAATCCCCATTTTACGGCACTGCTGCCGAGGAATGTTCCTATAAAAAATAGGCTCACCGTCAGTATTATTACGCCTAATACGATTAACCCTGTTATCTGTTTTCCGCGAAGATGACCTACCCAGTGCGCAAGCGTATTTATCATTTTTGTTTTACCTCGTTACAACATGGATTAGCTACACCATTGGCGCTCGCAGGGGATACCATCGCCATCACCATCCATTTGCGTGTTGGGACAATTATGAATGTAAAAGGTCGCTTCGGCACAGGAGCGCATATGGCTGCAATGGGTTTTACCTGCTTCACAGTGAAATTGAGGTTCGACTGTTCTTGGAGATTGTACTTCGGAATAAGCGGCTGGTTTTTCCTCAACAATAGTTTCTTGCCGTTGTTGAAATTCCTTATAGCCAAATCCTGCGAGTGCAACAAGTAATAAAAGTGAAATCAAACGGTTGAATGATGACTGAGTGTTGTTGGTGCTTTTATTGCCTCGATTGACCTGCGGCGTTCGGCTTGCGGCTGCTGATGTGGGGGTTGCTGCCTGTACCGCAACGCCCTCTATTGAAGCGATTACAGCTTTAATTTTGCCGTCATTTTGGACTTCAGTTTGGTATAAAATGCTATCGCCGACTTTCGGTTTTCGCGCCATCTTCTTAAGCACTGAGATATGGATAAACACATCACGAGCACCGCTTTGATCTGGCTGAATAAAGCCAAAGCCCTTTTCATCGTTCCAGCGAACTAATATCCCTCTCTCCATGAGCATTGATTATTCCCTTATAAGTTGATTCTGCGCCTAATTGGATTTACTTGCATAAAAGGCTGCCAGCTAAGTTACTCAAGTTAAAGCTTTTTGGCAATTTGTATCTTAGTTGTCCCGTGATTGATGCACTTTGCTTTATGCGGGCGATGGCTTTAGTACCTTGTGGTTTATTTGATTTGAAAAATAAGTCTCCAAACCGTTTTGACTAAATTTTGCGCTAAAAACTTGCCGTATTACTGTGTGTCGCATAGTATTTGCTGTGTGCCACATAGTATGTGTGGCACAGTGTTAATCATAGGAATTGATCATGACAAGTTCACAGCTAGTCAAAATGCGGCTCGAGTTACGCCGTGGCGTATTAGTGTTGGCGGTACTGGGATTATTAAAACAACCCCATTATGGCTATTCGCTCCGCAAACAGTTGCAGGACGGCGGTATCGATATTGATGAGGGGACGCTTTATCCCCTAGTGCGCCGTTTAGCCGAACAGGGATTGTTAGACAGTGAGTGGCGACAGGCTGAAGGGCGCGAACGCCGTTACTATCAATTGTCATCATCGGGGGCTGAGTTACTTAGCCAACTGACCGAAGAATGGCAGCAACTTAATGGTGCCTTGGCATTTTTGCTAGGGCAGGTTACCGATGAGAATACCGAGGAAAACTGATATGGAATTAGTTGACCGTTATATTGCCGCTGTGCAACGGGAATTGCCCGAAGATAAACGTCAGGAAATTAGTCGTGAACTCAAAGCCAATATCTGTGATCAATTGGATGCGCTTGCTGAACAGGGGGAGCTGTCGGAATCACAAATCGCCGCAGTGTTAAAGCAAATGGGACATCCTGCACAGGTCGCCTGGCAATTTGTGCCACCAAGCCCCATAGTGGCTAATGAAGATATCTCTTTGTTTAAGTACACCTTGTATATGGTACTGGGCGTCTTATTTGTATTGCAGGTGATTGGCGGTGCGACCCAATGGCTTGGGGCGAGTGAAGGGAGTTTATTGGGATTTTTGCTGCATATTGTCCATGGTTTTATCGGTGATGCTTGCTTTGCATTTACGGTAATTGTGTTGTCATTTTGGAGTTTTTCAATTCAGGGAAAATCAATTTCCGCTGGCTGTAGTAAAGACTGGCAACCGCAACAACTGCCCAAAGTGGCGCCTTCTTGGCAGCATATCCGCTTTAGTGACGTATTTTCTGATCTAGCGACTTATCTTTTTTTACTCATGGTAATTTGGAGTAGTGTCTGGATGAGTGCCGAGCAACTAGCGGCACGTTCAGTTATCTTCAGTGTTAATGTGCAGCAATTGCTGCAATGGTTTAGCCCCATTATTTTGCTGTCTATTTTGAATAGTTTTTGGCAACTGCGCCGTCAGGTGTGGACGGAAACATTATTGCTAACGAATATGGGGATTAATCTAGCCTATGCGTTATTTCTTGTTTTTCTGGCCTTTAACTCGCCATTGTTACAGGTTCAAGGATCTGACTTAAATGGTCTTTTTACAGTGCAACAGTTAGATAAATGGTTAAGTCATGCCCTGTTGGTTACCGCATTATTCCCTAGCTACGAATGTATTCGTGATCTGTTGAGGTGGCGTAAGTTAATCGCAAGCTAGAGGCTTAAATCGTGGCGTGTGATTATTTGTTTTGCTTACTGCTAATACTGGCTTGCGCTTGTTGCTTGTAAAGTTCAAATAAACCCTGCTGCTTCATTTTTTTGAGTTGTGCAGCAAGGTTTATAGCCAGTTGGCTATGGCGCTCGTTTAAATAACCATAGCTTGTGACTGCCTCCAAGGTCGCTATCGGTTTTATCAGGCCATCTTTAAACTCAGGAGTTTGCTGAAGGAGTTGCGAACTTATTTCTGAATCGATGTAGATATCAATCCGGCCATGAAGTAATTTTCGAAATGAGTTAATGGGTGAAGATGATTCACTAAGCCGTGCTTCTGGGATAAGTGCTGTAAGGATTTGTTCTACTCGCAATATGCCTCGGTAATATTCAACCTTATAGTTTGCTGCGGTTAGTGATTGCCAATCAGTAAGCTTGATATTGGGATTATTACTAAAGGCGATTAAATGTGTTTCGATAATGGGTTCTTCAACCCTAATCACATGTTGTACTTTATCGCCATAGTTGAACACTCTACCGGGTTCGCCATCGACTTTACCCGACTCCAGCATTTTGCTGGCTCGAATTGCGGGTACGAGTTCATAACTAAATTGATAACCCAGTTGGTCTAAGGCATGGCTGTAAATGAGTTCGGCCCATTTAAAGTAAAAGCTATGTTCAGGATCCTCATAAAACGCCATAGTAAATATGGGCTTATCCGTTACAGTCGCCGCTGTTGGCGAAGGTGTGGTTTCACTCGCTTGGGCGCTTAAGCAAAAGACGATTCCAATTAATATATTGGATATACCCGCAAGGTTCCTAAACGGCATACTCACTCCCTTTAATATGGAATATATAACACGCCCTAGTGTCGAAAAATCTAAATTTAACAAGCTAAATCAATGCTATAGATAATTTTTTGGAAATAAAAATTTTTCTGACTGATGCGCAGAGTTTTGCACAATCAAGGCGCTCTGTCGTACGCATAGTGAGCTCAGGTTATATAGAGTATAGCCATCCTAATTTATTGGCTTAGCTTTATTCTCCCTTGTTATTTCATCTGTGAAAATACTCAATATCGGCAATAAAATGTGATCTGGTGGCGGACAAATTGTCCTTTTGCCAGTAAAAATGTGCGACTCAGCACATAAATTCGATAGATAAATGTCGTTGGCGAATTTTTCCTCACTAGAGTTTGAGCTAGATCTGCTTTTATGCTGTGAAGACAGTGTTAAATCCGCGTCATCAACTCGTTGACTCGGGAAACACTCAATGAAACTAAAACAATACATTTTAAAAACACGGTCAGCTACAGCCTATTTAACCAGCGTATGTTTATTGCCACTTTGCGGCTTATCGGCCACAGCTCTGGCCGATGATCTGGATAAAATCGAGCGTTTAGAAGTGCGTGGCAGGCAAATTAATACCTTAGGCCATAGTACTTCGGCGTCGGAAGGGATAGTGGGTGCGGCGGAAATCGAGAGTCGCCCGCTGCTGCGGACGGGTGAGATCCTCGAGTTTGTCCCTGGAATGATCGTCACTCAGCACAGTGGTTCGGGTAAGGCGAATCAGTATTTTCTGCGTGGCTTTAACTTAGACCATGGCACAGATTTTAATACCCGTGTCGAAGGTATGCCGGTCAATATGCGGACCCACGGCCATGGCCAAGGTTATACGGATCTTAACTTTTTAATCCCCGAGCTGTTGGGGGAAATCCGTTACGCCAAAGGAGCTTATTATCCTGAAGTGGCGGACTTTTCCGGCGCGGGCGCGGCGCAAATTCTGCTCGCCGATGAACTCGCTTATCGCCAAGTTGGGGTGACCTTAGGGGAATACGGTTATCAACGGCTGGTGGCCACTCAGGATATGAAGACCGAGGTCGGCCGATTTATTTTAGGAACAGAGTTGCAGGCTTACGATGGCCCTTGGAGTGATATTAAGGAAGATGTTAGCAAAATCAATGTGGTAGGCCGCTATCTTACCAAGCTTAATGGCGGGGACTTTAGCCTCACTATGATGGCCTACGACAATAGCTGGAATTCGGCGGATCAAATTCCGGCGCGGGCGGTGGAGTCTGGGCTGATTGATTTTTACGGTTCACTCGATACCGATGTGGGCGGTGAGGCCAGTCGTTACAGCATTTCGGCGAATTATGACGCCGGTAACTGGCAGGCCAATGCCTATGCCATACGCTCGACCATGGATCTGTTTTCAAACTTTACTTACTTCTTAAACGATCCCATCAATGGCGATGAATTTGAGCAGGTCGATGAGCGCACCATTTGGGGCGGCGATATTAAACGCGACTGGCAAATGAGTCTGGCGGGGACACAAATCAATTACAGTCTAGGTGCCGATGTGCGCTACGACGATATTGGTGCCGTGGGTTTATATAACACCAAAGCACGGGAACGCCTCAGCACTGTGAGGCTCGATGAAGTGCAGGAACTCTCTACGGGATTGTTTGGCAAGCTGGAGTGGTTGCCTGCTGACCAATGGCGTTTGAATTTAGGCTTGAGATACGACTATTTTGATGTGCAGGTCGATAGTGATAATCCCCTCAACAGCGGCGATGCTTCCGATGGTATGTTGAGCTTAAAGGCGGGCGCTTCCTACCTAGTAAACGATAATCTGGAACTCTACATGAATGCGGGGCAGGGATTGCATTCTAACGATGCCCGCGGTGCAACCATTAAGGTCGACCCTGTCACGGGCGATCCGGTTGAAAAGGTCGATTTGTTAGTGCGCTCCAATGGCGGGGAGTTTGGGGTCAAATACTATGACCGTGACTTTATTAACTTCTCGGCGGCGCTTTGGTATTTAGAACTCGACTCTGAACTACTCTTCGTCGGCGATGCGGGCAATACCGAACCCAGCCGCGCCTCTGAGCGTTACGGCGTTGAAGTCACGGCCTATTATTGGCTTAACGATGATTTGAGTTTAGATATGGAACTGGCCTGGACCCGTGCCCGTTTTACCGAAAATGAACTCGATGAAGGCAAATATGTCGATGGCGCAGTGCCCTTTGTTGGCAGTGCGGGCATTACCTACCGTCCCGATGGCGATGGTTGGTATACCAGTGTCAGGCTGAGATATTTAGGTGAGCGAATTCTCGATAGTTTTGATGAGCATAAAGCCGATGACACTACCTTAGTGAACCTTGCCCTGGGTTATCAGTTATCTGGCTTCGATACTAAGCTCGAGCTATTGAATATTTTTGATAGCAAAGACCACGATATCGATTATTTCTACGAGTCTCGCCTAGCGGGTGAGCCAGCAGAAGGCGTGGAAGACTTGCATTATCATCCCGTGGAGCCGCGCATGGTGCGGGTGAGTGTCAGTTATCGTTTCTAACTTGAGTGACCATTCTTGAGTGACCATTGCTAGCACCAGCCGATACGCTAAGTTTATCCCGTAACTTGGATAAACTTAGCGTTTTCTATTCTGTTTACTGTAATCATTTAGACATCTTGCTGCAATGAAAACGCCATTAAAATCACGCCAGTTCGTCATATAAAGCATTGAAAATGTGGGCGCCTCTTAAGGGAATACCCTCATACACTCAATAATAAAATCGGTGATGAACGTGATGAATATTAAACGGATCGCTGCAGCTATCTCCTGCAGTTTAATGACGGTTGTAGCCCACGCTGCAGTCTTACCCGCAACCCAAACTGACAGTCAGTGGTTTAAAGACAGTGCAGCCAATGTTGCGGCTAAAGCGCAGCTTGAAACCAAGAAAACAGCTAAAAACGTGATTCTTTTTGTCGGCGACGGCATGAGTATTTCAACCTTAACTGCCGCCCGTATCCTGCAAGGACAGCAGCAAACGGGTAACCAAGGCGGTGAAGAAAACTTCTTAAGTTTCGAGCAGTTTCCACACACTGCGTTAGTGAAAACCTACAACACTAACCAGCAAACACCCGACTCCGCAGGTACCATGACCGCCATGGCGACCGGGGTAAAAACCAAAGCCGGTATTATCTCGATTTCTGACACCAGTTTACGTGGTAACTGTTTGTCTTCTAAAGGTAATGAACTCGTATCTCTAGTTGATCTTGCCAATGCTAAAGGCTTATCGACTGGGATTGTCACTACTGCCCGTTTAACTCACGCGACTCCAGCGGCCGCTTACGCTAAATCGCCAGAACGTGATTGGGAAGGCGATTTTAACCTGCCAGCCGAAGCCGTTGCGAATGGCTGTACCGATATCGCCAGCCAACTGGTGATGCGCGATGAGGCAAATTCACTCAGCGTTGCACTGGGCGGCGGTCGCAGCTACTTCTTACCAAAAGAAGTCACTGACGGTGAGAACAAAGCCGGTAAACGTAAAGACGGCAAAGACCTGACTAAAGCGTGGGTCGAAAACTTCAGCAAAGCGGCTTATGTGTGGGACAAAAAAGGCTTCGATGCTATCGATGTTGCCAATACCGATCACTTACTTGGCCTCTTTAACCCATCCCATATGGAATACGAAGCGGACCGCGCCGATGACGTTGGTGGTGAGCCATCACTTTCTGAAATGACCGCGAAATCCCTCGAGATTTTAAAGAAAAACGATAAGGGCTTCCTGCTGATCGTGGAATCGGGTCGTATCGACCATGGTCACCACGCGGGCAACGCTAGCCGCGCCTTGACCGATGCGGTTGAGTTATCTAACGCCGTAAAAGCCGCGGTAGATGCAACCAGCAGCGATGACACCCTGATCATGGTAACGGCTGACCACAGCCATGTATTTACCATTGCAGGCTACCCAAAACGCGGTAACCCGATTTTAGGTTTAGTCCACGATGTGGATGGTTCGTTAGCCCTCGCTAACGACGGCAAGCCTTATACCACGCTGGCCTACACGAACGGCCCTGGCGCAGTGGTTGGCGTGCGTGACGACTTAACCTCAGTCGATACTCAAGATAAAGACTTCATGCAACAAGCACTTATCCCAATGGAGAGTGAGACACACGCCGGTGAAGACATCAGCTTACACGCAATGGGCCCAGGTTCGAATCTGGTGCAGGGCGTGATTGAGCAGAACGTGATCTTCCACATTATCAACCAAGCCCAGCAGCTTGGCGGCACTAAGTACTAATAGGTCGTCTACGACCTACAGTTCTCACTTTTGGAGTAAAAAATGAATAAGAAATTACTGGTACTCGCAATCTCTGCCATGCTGGGTTTAGCTGCATGCGGTAGCGATGGTGACAACGGCGCGGCAGGTACGCCGGGTTCGAATGGTTCTAACGGTTCCAATGGCAGCGACGGTAAAGACTGGACCGCAGTCAACCAATGGTATGTTGATGCACAGGCTCGTGTGACTAAGGCCGATGGCCTGAGCGTTAACAACGATGTGGGCGCGGCGAAAAACGTGATCCTATTTGTCGGCGACGGCATGGGTGTCTCGACTATCACTGCAGCGCGTATTTTAGAAGGTCAATTAAAGGGCAAGACGGGTGAAGAAAACTCTTTATCTTTCGAAACCTTGCCTTACGTCGGTTTATCTAAGACCTATAACGTCGATGGTCAAACACCAGATTCTGCGGGCACAATGTCGGCGATGATGACTGGGGTGAAAACCGATGTGGGCGTGATTTCACAGGCCGAAGGCGTAGTGCGTGCTAACTGTGCATCGACTAAAGATCAAAACTTAGTGACATCTCTGGAGCTGGCCGCCATGGCGGGCATGTCGACTGGTGTGGTGACTACGGCGCGTTTAACCCATGCAACGCCTGCGGCAACCTATGCCCACGTACCAGAGCGTGACTGGGAAGCTGACTCAAACCTACCAGCCGAAGCCGTGACCAATGGTTGTAAAGATATCGCCGCGCAAATGCTCGACTTTAACTATGGCAACGGTTTAAACGTGATGATGGGCGGTGGTCGCCGTAGCTTTATCCCAAAAACCACGATTGATCCAGAAGGTAAAGCGGGCAAGCGTAACGATGGTCGCGATCTGACTGCTGAATGGTTAGCTAAGTACACTAATGCGGCTTACGTTCAGGACAGAGATGGTTTCCTCAATGTGGATGTGAAGAGCACTGACCATTTACTGGGTCTGTTCAACTCATCCCATATGGAATACGACTACGACCGCACCGAAGCGGGCGTGAAGGGTGAGCCATCGCTCGCAGAAATGACCGCCAAGTCGATTGATATTCTGAAGAAAAACACCAAAGGCTATGTGCTGATCGTCGAAGCGGGTCGTATCGACCATGCGCACCATGCGGGTAACGCCGCTCGCGCCCTGTATGACACAGTTGCGCTATCTGAAGCAGTCCGTGTTGCGATGGAAAAAACCTCGGCAAACGACACTCTGTTAATGGTAACGGCTGACCACAGCCATGTGTTCACCATCGCAGGTTATCCAACCCGTGGTAACCCAATCCTTGGCTTAGTGAAAACCAACGATGCTAACGGTATTGCCGAAGTGACTAACTCAACCGACGCTAACGGTTTACCTTACACAACAGTAGGTTATGCCAACGGTATGGGTTATGCGTCATTAGCGACGGGTGGCGATGAGCGTTATAACTTCCCTGTGGATGCAGGCCGTAAGGACTTGAACTTTGTGGACACCCAAGATGTTGGTTTCCATCAAGAAGCCCTAGTGCCATTAAGCGATGAGACCCATGCGGGTGAGGACGTGGCGATTTTTGCCCGTGGCCCAAGCTCGGATCTGGTCCAAGGTACGGTTGAACAAAACCATATCTTCCACGTGATGAACCGTGCGGCGAACTTAGTCGCGAAAGCGGAAGCTGCAATGGCGGCGAAGTAAGCCAAATGCCGATGGCGGGCCGTCCTGCCATCGGCTCTTATCTAACTGTCTGTAGAGACGTTAGTCAGTAATGCGAGTTATACAATTAGCGTGTAAGTGAGAAATAACATGAACAAACTCCTCTTAGTCACTCTGGTATCGACGTTAGCCTCCCCAGTGATGGCCTTAGCCACTCCCGTTAGCGCTGCTTCTGCTAATCAGGCCAATGCACAATGCACAACACTTGAGGCCAGCCATTTAAAAGCCCAGTACCAAGTCACCAATGCTAAGGGGCAAAGCTGGCAGATGACCCTGCTAAGAGACGGACAAGATTTTATTATTCAACGGGATAACACCACCTTTGAACAATGGGCACCCAATGGCGAATATGTGCGTTATTTCCCCGTTGAAAAACGCTCAGTCACCTATCGCAAGGGCGACTTAAGGGCGCTAAACATTCAGCACGACCGCGATCAGTTGTACCATGTAGTGTCTCCTGCATTGCCTGCCCATATGGCTAAAACTGAGCTAAAACAATTGCCTTGTTTTGCGGCTCAAGGCTTTGCGGGTAAGGTGAATGGCATGGACAGCCAGCTCGACTGGATTGCCAGCATTGAGCTGCCACAGCAATTTAATTTAGGTGAAGTTTTAAGTTATCAGTTGCTCAAGGTTGAGCCTTACAGCCACGAAGCATTCGCTGCTTTAACCCAGAATTATCAAGATATTGATTTTGCTGACGTGGGCGACAGTGAGTCCGACCCCTTTATCGCCAAGATGATCAACCAAGGCTTTATCGAGCACGGTAGCAGTGGTTTTTATAACAGCGAAGGCCATGCCATTGAGGCGCAAGGTGGCCACGGCAGTCATTCGCACTAATCCTGCATGTTGGATCTGACAAAACGCCCGCATTCGGGCGTTTTGCATTTTTGGGGAGGGCGCTGCAATAATTTACTATTCCGACCAAGATCTCGGCGGCTAGAATGAGTAATATCTAAAGTTGTCTTTGCCCTGTGAGATTAAGCTTGCCCTATGAGCCGTGTGACTCCCGTTGAAAATATCAATTACTGGCGCCATCCCAGCCTCTCGGGCATAGAACTGAGTCAGGCGGAATTTACGCATTTCAGTTTTGATAAACACGTGCATCTGGATTACCACTTAGGCGTGGTGACTCAAGGGGCGCAGCAATTTATCAATAAAGGCAGCCGTTATCAGTTAGGGCAACATGGGCTATCGACCCTCAATCCCGATGAAACCCACGATGGACAAAGCCGCGACGCCGAAGGTTATCGGGTTAAGGTGATGTCGATCCCCGTGGAGTATATGAACAGCATTAGCCAAGAAATGGGGCTCAAGGCGCATTTCTTTAATGCGCCCATGGTAGATGACCCTGCGTTATATCAATACTTTATCCAGCTACATGATGTACTCATTCAAGGTCAATGCTCTGTGCTGGCGGCCGAGTCGCACCTGCTGAACTTTATGCAGCTGTTATTGATGCGCCATCCCACGGGAATGCTGAATTTACGGCAGGATAGGGGGTTATCATGGCAGCAGTTAAATCGCATCAAACAGAAAATTCACGATGAGCCGTGGCAAAACACTCAACTTGAGGCGTTGGCCGATGAGGTTAACCTGAGTAAGTTCCAGTTTTTACGCCAATTTAAACTGGCGACGGGGATGACACCCCACGCCTATCTAAAGCGAGTGCGATTAGAGTTAGCGAAAAAGTCCTTAACCCATGGCGCCTTAGTGGCGGATGTGGCGCAGCAGTTAGGCTTTTTCGACCAGAGTCATCTAAATAAGGCGTTTAAGCAGGCCTTTTTACTCTCTCCCGTCCAATTTCAGCGGCGCATGCTTTAATACCATTGATATAATTTGTCTCGGTAAATTAACCGCGTGCAATTTCTTACAATGCAGGTGCTGCCAGCTTGGGCATACTGACGTTCTTATCTGTATTTGCGGAGCCCTATTGATGGATGTATCCCTGTTAGTCACCTTAGCCGTTATTCATTGTGTAGCCTTAGTCAGCCCTGGGCCGGATTTCGCCATTATGGTGAAGATTGCTACGTCGCAGCCGCGAAACACCGCAGTCGCCACGGCGGCGGGAATATCGGTGGCGATTTTAGCCCATACCATTTTGAGTTTAACTGGCGTCAGCTTAGTGATTAAAAGCTCCCATACCTTGTATCTGTTAGTGCAATTGCTGGGCGCTTCGTATTTGGCGTGGATGGGATTTGGCGCGCTTAAGGCTGCGGTGACCTTTTTCAGTAAACCCAAAACCGTATTGAACGGTGAGGGTGCCGATTCCTCTGGGTTTGCAACAACCTCAGAACACAGCATTGATATGCCCATGGCGGGTACTGTCAACGTTTTAACTCCTAAACAGGGTTTTATGAGGGGGCTTTATACCAATTTATTGAATCCCAAGGCTTTAGTGTTTTTTATCACCTTGTTCTCCGCCCTGATCACCCCGAGCGTGACGCCCGTGACTAAATTTGCCGCCGCGTTGATGTTATTTGTGTTGTCACTGCTCTGGTTTGGCTTTTTGGCACTCATGCTCTCAAAAGCCAAGGTGCAGCAAAAGTTGCAACGACTCACGCCTATCATCGATGGGGTAATTGGGGTGATCTTTATGTCGGTGGCGGTAGCGATAGTCTCGAGTTTGCTGTTGGCTTAAGATACTGGGAGCGAGGCTGTAATTAGGCTTTTAACACATAGGCTTGGGTGGGATTGTTTATGTTTATCCCACCTTAGCTATGCTATCCTTGCCAAGTCTTAATTTGGATGTTTTTGACGTTAAAGGAATAAGCCATGCCTCATGCTCTGTCTTCTCGAACATATTCAGGTATTCATCGACTTTCGCGTTTAGGGCTTTATGCGGGCTTGCTGCTAGGGAGTCTAAGCCTAGTGCCTCAGGCTATGGCCGCTCTAGAAGCGGAATATGTGCCGCAGGTTCAAGCCTTGATTGATGCGGCCAAGGCGGGTGATCGTCAGGCGATTGCCGAGCAAATCTCTTATCCCCTCCATCGGGAATACCCGCTCCCCGATGTGCAAAATCCACAGCAAATGCTGGCGAGATTTCAGCAAGTGTTTGATAGCAAGTTGCTGAGTCAAATCGCCAATTCGACCACGGAGAACAACTGGGAGACTATGGGCTGGCGCGGCATTATGCTCGATCACGGCAGTGTCTGGTTGGATTTTGATGGCAAAATCTCGGGCATTAATTACCAAAGCCCAGAGGAAGCTAAGTTAAGGGATGAGCTGATCGCGCAGCAAAAAGCGATGCTACACGAGAGTGTGCGCGAGTTTGCTAGCCCAGAGCTGGCGTGGGAAACCGCTCGATTCATCATTCGTGTCGATGCCATCGATAATAACCAATACCGTTATGCAGCTTGGGCAAAGGGCAAATCCCTGAGTGAGAAACCTGATTTAGTCCTCACAAAGGGTAAATTGGTGCGTGAGGGTACTGGCGGTAATCATTTCTTCCAGTTTAAAAGTGGTCCCTATCGCTATGTTTGCGATGTGATAGTGCTCAGCGCTGAAGAGAGCCCCGTGGGCATACTTTATGTTTACAAAAACGATCAATTGCTGGTGCAGGAGCCTGTGATTAAGGCGTTATAGCTTAATTGGCCATTCGCTTAAGGCTAATTCCCTGAAGCGAATGCCATCAAGGTTGTCTGTAACTGTCTTTTTATAAACCCTGGATTTAGGTTTGTTGTGATGATTAATACCGCCAAAATTGCCGTTTTCGGCACAGCCATAGTGCTGTTGTTTTTACTCACTGAATGTCGCCAAAAAGAGCAAATTCCCCTGTGCGGGCATGTCGAAGGTACGCCAATCGATACTAGCTTTGATGGCGGCCTCGATAATAACGACCGCACTCTTGCATCAACCCACTGTTTAAAAATTAGAGCACTTTACGATAAAAGTGATCGTCAAACGAAATGGTTTAGCAGTTCGCCTTCTATTGCTGTGATGAACGCCTTAGGTTATCTAAAACAAGATGATGCCAACAACAGTGGCGATTCCTATGCGATGACATTTAACGTGCAGGAGGAGTTTGTATTTGGTCCAAGCCGAGGAGAATATGCGCAGTTTCGTCAGGATGGTAAGGGCGTTATCTTACCCGGCACCGAAGCAGCCAAAGGCAATGAGGCTAAGGTTGGTGTTAACGGTCAGTTTGACCGCTGGTGCCAAAAATTGGCCTCAATCGAGTTTGCTGGTAAAGACAATTGGCGCAGGCCAACAGAGCAGGAGTTAAATACCCTCTATGGGTACGGCGAGAGTCGCGCAGCCTACCAACGTGCGCAGTGGAGCTCGACAATCCCTTCTTGGTCTAGCACAGTGTATGAGACTGAATTCGAGGTCGGCATTATCTCGGTCGCCTCCAGCGGTTATAGCTTTCGCAGTTATGCCAATAGTGCCAAATTTGCTGTTTGTGTCGCGGCGTTTTGATTCACTAAAGAGAGCTTGAATAAGCTCTCTTCTCGCCTTATTTAATCAACTTTATCAGCGCCTTAAATCTATCGCCTTGGGCTTCGTGTTGCAGTTCAAATAATAGTGACTCCACATTTGTGAGGCTTGCCCCTTTGGCGATCATCATTTGAATGCCCAGCTGTTTATTATCAACGCTACGGGAAGATACGGCATCGGCAACGACATGCACAGAGTAATGCTGGTCGAGCAGATCACGGCAAGTCTGGTATACGCAAACATGGGTTTCTATCCCCGCGAGCAGCACCTGTTTGCGCCTTGTTTGGGTTAGTGCATTGGCAAATTCATCACAATACCAACCACTAAAGTGTTGCTTGGCAATGGGCGAGCCCGTTTTTTCGAGTAAGGTTTTTAACTCTTCAGTGGTCGAGCCTAGTTTGGCGGGTAATTGTTCGAGCCAGAGAATGGGGATCTCGAACAGCTGCGCACCTTGGATCAATGTACTTAGCTGTTGGTGGAGTTTGGCTGTGTTATCCATGATCTGAGCGAGTTTTCCCTGCACATCGACGATAACGAGTACACATTGTTCGGGTTTTAACATCGGGTATTCCTTCTGCGCGGGTGGAATAAAGGCATCGTTTAGCGATTGCTCTGTTTATTTTTTGATTTGTTTATTTTTTACACTGTTAGTAAACCCTAATTGGCCAACCTCACCAATAGGGCAAAAGTCGAATATAGCGTGCACTTAAATTGCTCACTAAAAGAGTGCGTTGCCCTCACGCTTGCACAAGTCTGGTGCATTTTTAATCGCCGCACTCAGGGTGATTCTTTATTATTTATTTAAAATCAATGCATTAAAAATATGGCCTGATGATTGAATTACCTTTGCTACAAGTTAATAACAATCGCGTTTTTGGAGGTCAGGATGAAACTAGTCAGCGCTATCATCAAGCCATTTAAATTGGATGATGTCCGTGAAGCTATCGCCGGTATTGGTATTGAGGGGATGACGGTGACCGAGGTTAAAGGTTTTGGCCGTCAAAAGGGGCACACAGAGTTGTATCGTGGCGCCGAGTATCAGGTGGATTTTTTGCCAAAAGTAAAACTAGAAATTGCCACTAAAGCAGAAAATCTCGACATGTTGATTGAGGCAATTACCACTGCGGCTCATACGGGAAAAATTGGTGACGGAAAGATTTTCGTTATCGACTTAGAACATGCCATCCGTATCCGTACGGGTGAACTCGACACTGAAGCGCTATAGGGGGCGGAAGATGGAAGAACTAACAAAATTAGGCGTGACAGTCTCTGAGCTGCGTTTTGCACTCGATACCTTTTATTTTTTGATTTCAGGCGCTTTGGTTATGTGGATGGCTGCGGGTTTTGCCATGCTCGAAGCTGGCCTAGTGCGCTCTAAAAATACCACCGAAATTTTAACTAAAAACGTGGTGTTATATGCGATTGCCTGTGTGATGTACCTATTGATCGGCTACAACATTATGTACGTCGACAATGCCGAAGGCGGCTGGTTGCCTTCACTCGGTACGCTGATTGGCTCACAAGCTAGTGATGCTAACCATGCCTTAGAATCTGACTTCTTCTTCCAAGTCGTGTTTGTGGCAACGGCGATGTCGATTGTCTCTGGCGCCGTGGCGGAGCGGATGAAGTTGTGGGCATTCCTTGTCTTCTCCGTGGTGATGACAGGCATTATCTACCCCGTTGAAGGCTACTGGACTTGGGGTAAAGGCTTTATCTCTAGCTTAGGCTTTGTGGACTTTGCCGGTAGCGGTATTGTGCACATGACAGGTGCTGCTGCGGCTATCGCTGGGGTGTTACTGCTCGGTGCTCGTAAGGGTAAATATGGCCCTAACGGCCAAGTCAACCCAATCCCAGGCTCTAACCTGCCAATGGCGACCTTAGGGATGTTTATCCTGTGGATGGGCTGGTTTGGCTTCAACGGTGGCTCACAATTAATGGTTTCAGATGCGGCCAATGCAAGCTCTGTCGCTAAAGTTTTCGTAAACACCAACACCGCGGCCGCTTTTGGTGCTATCTCTGCCCTCGTTGTGTGCAAAATGATATGGGGTAAAGCGGACTTAACCATGATCCTCAACGGTATTCTGGCGGGCTTAGTGGCGATTACGGCTGATCCTTTATCGCCTTCACTATTGATGGCGGGTGTGATTGGTTTAGTGGCTGGTGGTTTAGTGGTGTTCTCAATTGTGGGCTTAGATCGCATTAAGATCGACGATCCAGTTGGCGCGATTTCGGTGCACGGCGTGGCAGGTTTCCTCGGTTTAATGTGTGTACCGTTATCAAATGCCGACGCCACTATCACAGCGCAATTAACCGGTGCAGCGATTATCTTCGCTTGGGTATTTAGCGCGTCATTTGCGGTATGGTTTGTGCTGAAGATGACCATGGGTATCCGTGTTTCTGAGGAAGAAGAATATAACGGTATGGATGCATCTGATTGCGGTATCGACGCTTACCCAGAGTTTGTGACAGTCAAAAGTGCAGGCTAACTGGTGTTGATATGACTTGATGCCTCTAAGGGATAAGAGGATAGTAAAGCAGAGCCAAGTGCTCTGCTTTTTTTATGGGTATTCGATTCTACTTGCACCGCAACAAGGAGCTAACGATGCGCTTAATCTTTGATCTCACAGCACCACTCAGACGCACCTGTTTGCTTGGGGGCATTCTGAGTGCACTCTTTGCCTTACCCGCTTTTGCGGGGCAAGTCGTAGTGACTCGCTCGGATGAGCCTTTCGATGCTTTTGCTGTTCGCGACCAAGTATTGAAAGATTATGAATGGCAGGAATCCTTGAGAAGACAGGAGCAAATTCAAATTCTGCAGGCTTTGCCACTTGGTTGTATTGCCAAGCTAAAGCCTTACCCTTACTTTACTTGTGGTCAGGATAACTACCGACCTTATCGTTATCAGCAGCAGGATGTGTATATCAAGGTTGATACTCCAACGCAGCGTTAACTCTCAAGCTGCCGCAATCCTTCGCAGCGAGCTGTTATTTTTTGTAACCATTTAATGACGTCTTTTTGGCCAAGTGTAATAAGCTCAAATAGGAGCCTTATGGTCTGGGGGACATCTCATGATACAACTGCGCACCATCTCAAGCGGCATAATCTGCTCATTATTACTTTTACTCTTATGGGGTTGCAGCTCAACAGCCCCAAAACCTAGTGATGAAATCGATGCCCTATTTGCAGATTCGTTGTTTAAATCTGTCAGTAATATTCCGAGCGTCGAGGATATTTTCAGCCTTCCACCCTCTGTGGCAGCCGATGTCAGGCGAGCCTACGATCGCTATAGCTTATCGACAAAAAATCCCGTCGCGGTGCACGAATGGTTAGCGAGTTATATCAATGCTAACCAAGATGGCGGCCATAGCGATTTTCGCTATCAAGATAATTTGACTCAAACCGCCAGCGAAACCTATGCTCAGCGCGCCGGAAACTGTATGTCGCTGGTGGTGATGACATCGGCCTTAGCGGATGTGTTTAAAATTGGCACTGAGTTTCAGGATATTGCGATTGAACCTGTGTGGGACAAACAGGGCGAATTTTATCTGATCAACGGCCATGTCAACCTACGTTTGCTCCCTGTCGAAAGCGTACATACGGTTTATGTCTCGGCCCATGCGATTCTGGTCGACTTTATGCCCGAGCGCGCTTTGCGGGGGTACGATAAAGTGCAAATTAATCGCCAGACCTTAACCAGTATGTTTTATAACAATATGGCTGCCGAATCCTTGGTCGAAGGGGATTTAGACCGCGCCTATGCGCTGATTAAAGCGGGCTTAAAATCTGGACACTTTATTCCTGCGCTTAATACCCTAGCTGTGATTTATCGCCATAAAGGCGATGAAAAGCGGGCCGAACAAGTCTATCGCTATGCGCTTAAGTTTGATGCTAATGATATGACGACTCTCTACAATCTCGCGGTGATTTTAGGTAACCAGGGCCGTTTAGATGAGTGGGCACAGGTTCATAAAGTGCTTGAATTAGCGCGTATTCGTAACCCTTATTACTACTATGATATGGGTGAGCAGGCCTATGATGAACACCAATACAGCGAGGCGCTCGCTTGGTATCAAAGGGCCGTGGATAAAGCCGATTATCGCCATGAGTTTTTCTTTGGTTTGTCACGTACCTATTGGGCGCTGGGCGATGAAAAACGTGCCAAACTCAATATGGAAAAGGCCATGGCACTTAGCCGTGAAGCCACAGATAAGCATCGTTATCAAGCTAAGTTACAGGCTATGCGGCAACACTAATCCTTTACTCAACCTCCTTTGTTTGTGTTTGACTACTGGCAAAGGAGGTTTTTTATTTTTGGCTTTCGCTAACACTTTGGTTTTTCGTCAAACACGGCATCGACCTTAATGTGAGTATCATATTGAAATATTTGAATTTGTATTTTTTAAAAATATGTTAAAACAAGACGTTATAGCTGATTTTTTGAAATGGAGACAACTTGGTTGCATTAGCGGCGCAGACTGGATAAATTGAACTCAGTATTGCAGTTGAGATCCCCTATTGCAGCGATAAAAATAGCCTAAACACGAGAGTTGGAGCAGTAAATTATGTATTACCAAAATGATGACGTTCGCATTAATGAAGTCAAAGAGTTACTTCCACCGATTGCGATTCTAGAACGATTTCCTGCTTCCGAAAACGCTGCTGCAACTGTGTTTAACGCCCGTCAAAGCATCCATAACATTCTCGCTCGCCAAGATGATCGTTTGTTAGTGGTCATTGGTCCTTGCTCAATTCATGATCCTAAGGCCGCATTGGAATATGGCCAGCGATTGGTTGCTCTGAGGGAACGTTATCAAGATCAGCTTGAGGTGGTTATGCGTGTTTATTTTGAAAAACCGCGTACCACAGTGGGTTGGAAGGGACTCATTAACGATCCTTATATGGATAACAGCTTCAAACTGAACGATGGTTTGCGTACCGCGCGTAAACTCTTGGTTGATTTGAATGACTCCGGCATGCCAACTGCGGGTGAGTTTCTTGACATGATTACCCCGCAATATGTGGCGGATATGATGTGCTGGGGCGCCATTGGTGCGCGCACCACAGAATCCCAAGTGCACCGTGAGTTGGCCTCGGGGCTATCTTGTCCTGTCGGCTTTAAAAATGGCACCGATGGCACGATTAAGGTGGCGATTGATGCCATTGGTGCCGCAAATGCGCCGCACCACTTCTTATCTGTGACCAAATTTGGCCATTCGGCGATTGTGTCGACTAAAGGTAATCCGGATTGCCATATCATTTTGCGTGGTGGCCGTGAGCCTAATTACAGCGCAGCCCATGTGGCGCAAATTAGCGAGCAGTTAAAAAAGGCGAGGTTGGTCGACAATATCATGATCGATTTTAGCCATGCCAACAGTAGCAAACAGTATCAACGCCAAATGGAGGTTGCCAACGATGTTGCAGAGCAAGTCGCATCGGGTAATAAGGCGATTTTCGGTGTGATGGTTGAAAGCCACTTAGTGGAAGGACGTCAAGATCTGATTGAAGGCCAAGCACTATGCTATGGTCAGAGTATCACGGATGCTTGTATTGGTTGGGACGATACAGAACGTTTGCTCTCAGTGCTAAATCAAAGTGTTATTGAGCGTCGTCAGCGGGCTTAATCGGGTTTAAGATCAAAAACAAAGGCGCTATCCCGGCGCCTTTGTTTTTATTATTTTTTGCTCATTTCTGCTAAATATTCGTTAGCTTTGGCTAAGCTACCAAAGGCGGAGATCAGGTTGTTTCTACCTTTATCCTGAATTTCAGGATTCCCCGATTCAATCATCATCCACACCCAAGTTTGGATAAGTGGTAATGGCGGGTATTGAACTTTAGCTGAATCCAACATAAAGCATCCTTCGATCTTAATTTATTAGAGTTATCTTAGTGTTATTGCAGAAGGAGTATGGAGCTAATTTCCACTCTCGCGACTGCGGCCAGAAGTTTGCAAATCCTGCTGCTAGCGAACTGAGTTCCATACGGCATTTTGGGTAAAATCGACAAAATAATCAACAGTCGAACCCATGTAATCGCTGCCTATTTTAGCGAGTGATATCCGGATAAAGCCCAGTTACCACGGCATTTCTTATCTTTAATAAGTCCTTAGCGAGCCATTCAAGCGTAAGTCGTAAGTGTGACAATTTGATATCGATAAGTTTGATGAATTTTGCCAAGGTTAATGCTGTTTGTCTGTCAGAAAAATCTGATTGATTTTATTCAAACTTTCTCTGTTTGATTGCACCTTAGTGTTCGCCATGCTGTTACAATTGACTGACTCAGGAAAAGGTTTAGATATATGCGCCCAACACTGTATTTTGAAGGTCCCATCGATAAGCTTAATTGGCATGTGGTTAAATTACTTTGGCCCTATTTGCTTGAATACAAGGGACGAGTGGCATTGGCCATGTCTTGCCTTATCGTTGCTAAGCTTGCCAGTGTTGGTTTACCTTTTATTCTTAAAGATTTAGTCGATACTTTAGATGTTAATAAAACCGCGCAGGCCTTGAGTGTGCCTATTGGCTTGGTATTGGCCTATGGTGCGGTGCGACTGTTAACCGCCATTACGGGAGAAATCCGTGACACCCTATTTGGTCGTGTCACGGAGCGGGCTATTCGCCGTTTGGGCTTGGCGGTGTTTGATCATTTACATCGACTCGATTTGGATTTTCACCTAGAGCGGCGCACGGGCGGTTTATCGAGAGACATTGAACGTGGCACCAGTGGTGTGAGTTTCTTGATGCGCTTTATGGTGTTTAACATAGTGCCGACCCTGCTTGAAATCGCCATGGTCATTGGCATTTTCTTTTTTAATTATGGGTTTGCCTTCGCAGCAATTACGTTGACCTCAGTGTTGGCTTATATTTGGTTTTCGGTAGTGGCAACTGAGTGGCGCACCGAATATGTTCGCGATGCAGCCAAGGCTGACTCCCTTTCCAATACCCGCGCTATCGACAGCCTGCTCAACTATGAGACCGTAAAATATTTCAACAATGAGAAATACGAATCGGAACGATATGACCAAGCCTTAGATCAATGGGAAGTGGCTAAACGTAAAAATCGTTTATCGCTGTTTGCCCTCAACGGTGGGCAGGCGCTGATTATTGCCTTAGCAATGACGGCGATGATGGCTTTAGCGGCATATAAAGTGACCAATAATGAGATGACCTTAGGTGACTTTGTACTGATTAATGCTTTTATGATGCAGCTCTTTATGCCGCTGAACTTCTTGGGATTTGTCTACCGTGAAATCCGTGGAGCTTTGGCTAATATTGAGCGGATGTTTTGCTTACTCGATAAGCACCCGAGCATCGTCGATAAACCCGACGCACTAGATTTTGAACCTAAGCGGGGTGAGCTTAGTTTTGAGAATGTGAGTTTTAGCTACGATGACAGACCCATATTGCGCAACGTCAGCTTTAAGGTCGCAGCGGGGAAAAAGGTTGCGGTGGTTGGGGATAGTGGCGCGGGTAAATCTACGCTTATCAAGCTGCTATTTCGTTTTTACGATGTGGAGCAAGGGCGCATTTTGATTGATGGGCAGGATATTCGCCAATTAACCCAGGATGCACTGCGCCGCGCCATTGCCATAGTGCCGCAGGATACTGTGTTATTTAATGATTCCTTAGTGGAGAACATTCGTTATGGCCGCCCCGAAGCGACGGATGAGGAAGTGCGCCATGCCATCAAACTCGCACATTTAGAGCATTTTATCGCGTCGCTCTCCCAAGGTTGGGATACCAAAGTGGGTGAGCGGGGATTAAAGCTCTCGGGTGGCGAGAAACAGCGGGTGGCCATTGCGCGGGCGATCTTAAAAGGCTCTCCGGTGTTAGTGTTTGATGAGGCTACATCTTCCCTTGATAGCCGCTCGGAGCAAGCGATTCTGTCGGCACTGCGCGAGGTCGCCAAAGGGCATACCAGCTTAGTGGTGGCGCATCGGTTATCGACCATTGTCGACGCCGATCAAATTGTGGTGTTAAGCCAAGGAGAAATTGTCGAGCAGGGGAATCATCAATCTTTACTGGCTCAGGATGGTCTCTACGCTAAGTTGTGGCGCATACAAAATGAGCAAAAACAGCTTTTAGTAGAAGTGTAACAGCGTTGGAACAATTCAGTTTTTATTCAGGTTCAGCTCTCTATACTCGAATCCAAGCAAATAACGATAAGAGGTGCTTGGCATGGAAAATATGGCATTAAGAGTCAATATTGAAGGCAGAGAAGAGAAAGTGAGCACAGACTGGTTTGCGATTATGGCAACCCTTAAAAAGCGCGGTGTGGATTATGATTCGCTACAACGCATTCATGCAGAGTTAAATGCGGGTCTTAAAGTAACTACAAGACGTTTAACGCTGGCTAAATTGAATCAACAACTTGAATTAGCAGGGATAATCCGTACAACAAATGAATACAGCTCGGATGTACGTGCTATTAATTAACAGATGGTATAAATGAAATAGGGAATATAAGAATTATATTCCCTTTATTTTTCCAGCCTTCCAACCTTCACATAACAGATTGAATTTACTGGTTGATTCCTCAATCCGCGTGAGCCGAATGACTTGGCCTTCACGAAAACACACTAATTCGCCTTCGATCTCCGTCAAGCGATTACAGCTCTTACAGCTTGTGCTGGCAGTTTTACTGGCTGGCATTTGGCTTACAAAGCTTGCTTTCACAGTGTTTCCTTAACTTAAAATAAAAATGTGGTTCAATTTAACGCACGCATCACGGATTTTACCCCTTTTGTGATACGCGTTCAAATTACCTTTTGCTAAATTAACATTAGACGAAAGTCGCACATTTTGCACACTAAAGCAAGTTACCTATTGATTGATATGGGAATAGTATTTATCCAGTGAAACCGACAAACCACTCTCGAGCACAATCCTCACATGGGATGGCCTGAGTTGCCTTGGCTCTTTAACGCCACAGGAGTGGGCGATCAGGGCTAAATCGTGGTGCAGATTATGGTTATAGTTGGCGACACGCGTTGATTTATCTCTAGGATCAAGACCTTGCTGCAGTTTCTTATTATGGGTCGTGATGCCTGTCGGGCAGGTATCTTTGTTGCATTGCAATGCTTGAATACATCCTAGGGCAAACATATTGCCGCGGGCTGAGGCGATAAAGTCGGCGCCTAAGGCGAGCGCCCAAGCCACCCTCGATGGCACTATGAGTTTGCCTGAGGCAATGACTTTTATGCGCTTACGTAATCCGCGCTGAATTAAGATATTGACCAATATGGGCAGGCTTTCTTTGAGTGGCAGACCCACATAATCCATTAAGGGTTGAGGGGCCGCGCCGGTGCCGCCGTCGGCACTGTCTAAGGTAAAAAAGTCGGGAGCAGAGGCTTCACCGCGGCGTTCAATTTCATCGCAAAAATCTTCGAGCCATTGTACATCCCCAAGTACCGCTTTGATTCCAGTGGGTTTGCCCGTGACATCACGAACTCTAGCAATCATATCCAGAATATCACCGACATTTTTAAACTCGATATGACCATTGGGGCTGATGGAGTCATGGCCCTGCGCAATACCGCGAATTTTGGCGATCTCCTCGGTGACTTTAACCCCCGGCAAAATCCCCCCTTTGCCTGGTTTGGCCCCTTGGCTCATTTTGATTTCAAACATTTTCACTTCAGGGTGCGCGGCGATCTCTTTAAGTTTGCCATCATCCAAATGACCATGCTCATTACGAACACCATATTTGGCTGTGCCGATTTGAAAAACTAAATCACAGCCGCCCTTTAAATGATAAGGGCTTAAACCGCCTTCTCCTGTGTTTAACCAACAACCAGCCTGCGCTGCACCGTGGGATAAAGCGGTGATAGCGGGGCGCGATAGGGCGCCGAAGCTCATGGCGGAGATATGGCAAATGGCTTTAGTGGTATAGGGCTGTTTGCAGTCGGGGCCTATGGTGAGTGGATGAATAGGGGTTGTGTCTTCATCTTGAGTGGGAAAGGCGGTATTCATAAACATAATTGTGCCCGTGCTATCCAGCGGGCGTGTCGAACCAAAGGCAATGGTTCTATCAACATTTTTAGCTGCTCTATATACCCAGCTTCGTTCTGCGCGGTTAAAGGGGAGTTCTTCCCTGTCCTGCGCAAAAAAGTACTGTCTAAAAAACTCGCCTTGTTTCTCAAATAAATACCTAAAGCGACCAATTACGGGGTAGTTGTGGCGTACAGCCTGTTTGGTTTGCAGTTTGTCAGCAAAGTACATGTAGACAATGGCTAGGGCGCCAAATCCGACAATGATCAAGAATAATCCAGAGAAGAGGTCGAGTCCCCACATAAACCAATTGAGTTCTTGCATTTTGTTATCCTTTATTCATTGCCGTAGCGGGTAGAAATTAAGCTTGCTGGCTGTCCATCATTAATCGAGAGTAAAAACAACTGACTGTAATCATTTTCACTAATATTGGGGATCTCTGGACCTCCGAGAGCTTTAATGATCAGTGGCACAGTATTGGAATGACCCGCGATTAAGCTATTACCTTTAACCGCATGCACTTGCTCAACGATCTGTTGAATATGGGCTTCGAGAGGTTTTTCGGCGGCGACGACAGTAATAGGCAAATGTCGCTCCGCAGACATTGGCTCTAAGGTCTGCCGGGTTCTTTGATATTGCGTGGCAATCAACTGAGACAGTGGCGTACGTGTTAAGGCGCTAACGAGTGCGAGAGCCCGTTGGTTACCGTCTGGGGAGAGTTGTGGATCCGCAGTTGGGGCATCGGCTTTTTCGGCATGTCGCACAAGAATAATTAGACGACCTTCGGCCCATACAAGATTAACTGGGCTAACTCCCATGGCTGTGAAGACTAACAAGCCCAATAGCAAGCGTCGTAATAGCTTGATGGGATAGGAACGCTCCGTTTGCCGAAGCCGAGTTAATGCCTTGAAACCACGAAAGATGGCCATGCGTCATATCCTTATATTATTGGCGTATGCAAGCAAGAAACGGAAAGTGAATCTAAATTTGGGTGCAAGCATATTCACTATTTGCATCATTGTGTTAGTTGATGATGGTACTGCAATTTATAAATTAACTAAAGCTGCTCAAAATTTGGTCGATAATTTAGTTTCCCAAAGTTGAGTGGACTAGCATCATGGAAATCAATAACCCTGCACAGGTACAGAGCACTTCTTCGACCCACAATAAATATGCTGAAAACGCGGCAAATAGTGATAAGACGAAAAATGTGGATGCCACCTCTAAGCAGACGGCGCAGCAAACCAGTAAGCAGTTAATGAATCAAGCGATTCTATCGGCACAGGAAGACGTGAGCCTAAAGTCCGGTGATCAATCTATGACCTTGCTTTATCGCGCGGCAATCGAAGCGATAAACAAAGAGCTAGCCCCTTCGATGGGCGAAAACGCCATTCAAACCGCCTATGACAATAACGTTGATACTTCCCCCGAGGCAACGGCCGACAGGATTGTGAGTTTTGCAACGCAGTTTTTTAGCATTCACCAGCAACAAAATTCGAATATGAGTTTGGACGAACAGCTGGACAGCTTTATGAGCATCATAGGTGGTGCGATCGACAATGGTTTTAAGGAGGCGAGAGATATTTTATCTGGCCTCAAAGTATTGCAGGGAGATATCGCTGATGGTGTCGATAAAACCTATGGGTTAGTGCAAGAAGGATTGCAAGCCTTTAGGGACAGCTTCAATAAAAAATCGGATGAGACTTAAGCGACTAACGTTTAACTTCCCTTCCTCTTACTTACGCTTAAGCCCCTTGAATAAGGGGTTTTTGTTGCGCTGATAACAGTCTATGCTAGGGGTCTATTTAACGTTTTGCTTGAGGGCGGGTTATGTGGACTAAGGGACGCGTTATTGAACGTATTGATTGGAATGATAAGTTATTTTCGCTGCGGATAGCGGCCGAGTTAGCTCCCTTTATTCCCGGTCAATTTATTAAACTAAGTCAGCAGCAAGAGGATAAGCGTGTTGCCAGAGCTTATTCCCTTGTAAATTCCCCCGATAAGCCCTATGCCGAAATTTTGGCTGTCGCCGTAGAGGATGGCCTGTTATCCCCGCAGTTACAGAATCTTACCATAGGGGATGAAATCGACATCACCCCAACAGCCACCGGCTTTATGACCTTGGATGAGATCCCAAAAGGTGAGTTACAAGGTCGGCATTTATGGTTTTTAGCCACGGGTACGGCTGTGGGGCCATTCTTATCCATGCTGGATACCGCAGAGCCTTGGCAGCGTTTTGAGAAGATCGTACTTGTCTATGGTGTGCGTGAAGCTAAAGACTTGGCCTATCTGGATAAATTAAAGGGCTATGCGGCGCAATATCCAGATCAGTTTATCCTGTGTTTAACCGTCACCCGTGAAAAGCTTGATGATGCATTGCAATGCCGTATCCCCGATGGCTTAGTCTCGGGCGAAATCGAGCGGAAAGTAGGATTAACCCTAAGTGCGGCGGATTCACAGGTGATGATTTGCGGTAATCCGGGGATGATTAGTGGCGCCCAAGCGGCATTGCTTGACAAGGGGCTCTCGAAAAATTTACGCCGTGCTCCGGGGCAAATAACCGTAGAAAAATATTGGTAGTCGTTTGAGTGTTAAAAACATTATGTAGATTGTTTTAATATCTTTGTTTAAGAAGGATTTTTTGATGAAGTTGCTCTGCTCTCTCGCTTCACCCTATGCTCGCTGTGTTCGCACGTTAATCCGTTATTTAGGGATTAAGGATATCGAAGAAGTCTTAGTCAATCCGATGGAAAACACCGCTGAGCTACTTGATGTTAACCCGCTTGGGCAGATCCCATGTCTAATCACCAACGATGGTGTGCCTCTCTTCGATAGCGAAGTGATTATGCGTTATTTAGACGCCGAATTAGGAGAGCAACAAATGTTCGGCGGCCAAGTGGATAATTGGGTATTACAGTGCCAATACTCGATGATTAAAGGGTTAACCGACAGCGCGGTAAAGTTGCGCCAAGAACAAATGCGTGAAGAGGAGGGCGTGAGATCGGCCTTTTGGACATCGCGTTTTGAGCAAGCTTTACTGCGTGGTTTGATGCAAATGGAGCACCAGAGTGTGATCACTCAGGCAACGATTCAAGCACCACAATTAGCTTTGATTTGCTTGTTAGATTATGTGGATTTCAGACACCCTGAACTCGATTGGCGTAAAGTTGCACCCGCCACAGCGATTTGGTTCAGTGAAATGCGTGAATTACCTGCTTTTATTGAGACGCGTCCGCAATAAAAACACACTATTAATGATCCGTTGAACGACGACCCTTAGGACTCTCACGGCGATTATGTTCACCAAATGCGCCGTAGAGCTCCTTCGTCATACCATAGTCTATGCGGCGATCACTGCCAGCTTGGCGTCTATCGTCATAATGCTGATAGTGACACTGACAGTTTGACTGTGAGCATGCTTTCATTGGGAGCTCTGGAGCTTCTTTTGATAGAAAGCGTTTTCCTTTAATGGCATCGGCTTGCTCGCAGCAATTTCCTGCATTTTCAATGCTCACACAGTGAAAAGGATGAGTTGTATTAGTTGCATGCCTTTCTCGTTTACTTGTGCCAGTCGCTTTGACCAATGATTTATGTTTGCTATGGCTATTTTTGAATGTCATTAATGACACTAAGCCGAGCACGACAATTGCCAGTACAAGCATGCTAAACATAATGCCTCCAATCAATTTTTTAAAAATTAAGATTCAGTTTAGTTTGGTTTGAGATAATCACCAGTTTTAAGTTTAATTTCATTAAAAACAAAAAGTTAATCAATCTATTGCCCTAGTTCATTTGATCTATTACTCTTGCGCAACTGATAACTATTATCATTAATGGTCTTAAGAATTGACTCACGCTTGATGTCATCATTTTGAGGAGAAATCGCTAATGAAATGGGTAACTTGTGCCGCTTTACTTGGGTTAATGTCGGTTGCGCAGTCTGCACATGCGGATGAAAAATTAACGGTTTATTCCTATCGCCAAGCGTTTTTGGTGGAGCCTATTCTGAAGCGTTTCACCGATGAAACTGGCATTGCTGTGAATGTGGTATTTGCGAAAGACGGTATTGCCGAGCGGATCGCCCGTGAAGGACGCTTATCCCCTGCGGATTTAGTGTTAACTTCAGATTTCTCTCGCTTGGTCGAATTAGTCGACAAAGACCTGACTTCTCCCGTGAAAAGTGAGCAGCTCAATAGCAATATCCCCGCGCAATACCGCGATCCCGATGGACAATGGTATGCCTTAACGATGCGTGTGCGTAATCTCTATACGGCAAAAGATCGCCTCGGCCCACAAGCCATCAGCTACGAAGAACTGGCCGATCCTAAATACAAAGGTAAGATTTGTACGCGCAGCGGTAAGCATCCTTACAATATCGCGTTAGTCGCTTCGATGATTGCCCACCACGGTGAAGCTGATACTAAAACTTGGCTACAAGGTGTGAAAACTAACCTTGCACGCAAACCTCAAGGTAACGATCGTGGACAGGTTCAAGCGGTTAAAGAAGGCTTGTGTGATATCGCCATCGGCAATAGCTACTACTACGGCAATATGCTGCAAGATCCAGAGCAAAAGAGCTGGGCTGAAGCCGTGGTAATTAATTTCCCGAATCAGGCTGACCGTGGTGCTCATGTCAACGTTTCTGGTATGGTACTGACCCGCCATGCACCCAATAAAGACAATGCTATCAAACTGATGGAATTCCTCTCTGGTGATGTGGCGCAAAAAGCCTACGCTGAGGTGAATATGGAATACCCTGTTAAAGCCGATGTTGCGCCATCAACCTTAGTGGCTTCTTGGGGCGAGTTTAAATCCGACCAATTACCGATTTTCAAGCTGGCGGAATACCACCAAGCGGCGGTGAAATTGTTAGACGAAGTTCAGTTTGATCTATAGTTACGCAGTTAAATCGATAAGTGCGCCTTAATAGGCGCACTTGCTTTAAAGGATCCACATGATTTTAGGATTAGCCAGAAGCTGGTCGCTTACTGGTTATGCCATAGCCGTGCTACTGGTGTTACCCCTCTTTGCGTTACTTCTTCAAGCGGCTCAGCCCGATGAGGCCGTCTTTGGTCATCTGCTCTCCACCGTACTACCCACCTATATCTCCAACAGCCTATGGTTGATCCTGTGGGTGAGTATTGGCTCACTCTTGTTGGCACTGCCCTGCGCTTGGTTGATGGCGCGTTGTGAGTTTGTCGCTAGGCGTTATCTGCAATGGGCCTTATTGCTGCCCTTGGCCATGCCAGCCTACATAGTCGCCTACGTGTATACCGATTTACTCGATTATGCTGGCCCAGTACAAAGGAGTTTGCGCGCGCTCTTTGGTTGGAGCTCACCGCAGGATTACTTTTTTCCCGATATTCGCACCTTAGGCGGCGCGGCATGCGTGTTGTCGCTGGTGCTCTTTCCCTATATTTATCTGTTAGCGCGCACCGCGTTTATGGAGCAATCCCTAAGCTTGGCCCACGCTTCGAGGATTATGGGGTGTACACCGTGGCAGAGTTTTTGGCGTTTATCCTTACCTATGGCAAGGCCCGCCTTGGCTGTGGGCGTGGCACTAGTGGCGATGGAGACTGCGGCGGATTTTGCCACGGTCAACTACTTTGCCGTACCCACCCTGACCACTGCCGTGTACGACACTTGGCTGGGTTATGGCAATTTGACGGCGGCGGCTAAGCTTTCGGCCATTATCCTCTTGGTGGTGTTTAGCTTGATTGGAATGGAACGCTTTGCTCGCCGTAAACAGCAGTTATTCCAAAAGCAGTCCCGTATTCAAGCGAGCGATTTATATCGGCTCTCACCAATGCAAACCCTGTTTGCCCTCGGCTATTGCATCACCTTGTTATTGCTGGCCTTTATACTACCAAGCGGCATTTTGCTCTCCTATGCCATCGATTATTTTGAGCAGAGCTGGGATCCGATTTTCTGGCAATTGAGTGTGAATAGCTTGAGCCTTGCGCTTATTACTAGCCTAGTGTGCTGCGCGGTTGCATTGATATTGATGTTTATCCGCCGAGTAAGCCCAAGGTCGAGCGATGCGCTGCCATCACGCTTGGCATCGACTGGCTATGCCTTGCCTGGCACTGTGCTGGCGATTGGCGTACTGGTGCCGTTAACCCTGCTCGATTTTGCGATTAACGACATCGCCGATTGGTTGGGAATGACAGGCCCTGGGCTGTTGCTTACGGGCAGTACGGCCGCACTGGTTTTTGCCTTTTGTGTGCGCTTTGTGGCTATCGCTATCGGCAGTGTTGAGACCAGCTATAAACGCATTTCGCCGTCACTGGACATGGTGAGTCTGACTCTGGGGCAGAGCCCAAGACGACTATTGCAAAGAGTGCATTTACCGCTACTCACCAAAGGCTTATTTGCTGGGGCGTTGTTGGTATTTATCGAAAGCATGAAAGAATTACCGGCGGCATTGTTGTTGCGTCCCATAGGGTTTGAGAATCTTGCGACCCATGTCTTCCAGTTTGTCTCAGACGAAAAGCTTGAACATGGCGCCTTGCCCGCTATTGTGATTGTGCTCGTGGGCTTAGTCCCGCTGATTTATTTAAACCGTTCCTTGGAGCAAGATAGCCGATGACCAGCACCCTCAATCTTCATCAAGTCCATAGTGATTATCAGGGCCAACAGGTACTCAAAGGCTTAGATTTAACCCTAGCTCAGGGGGAAATCCTTGCGCTGTTAGGCCCAAGTGGCTGCGGCAAAACCACCTTGCTCAGGGCGGTAGCAGGATTGCAGGCTATCAGCCAAGGTGAGATCCAAATTAATGGCAAGACGGTCAGCGGCGCAGGTCAATTTGTGCCGAGTGAGCAGCGGGGGATCGGGATGATTTTCCAAGACTACGCCTTGTTCCCCCATTTGACCGTTGCCGAGAATATTCTCTTTGGCGTAGCAAAATTAACGGCTACGCAGCGCAAGGCGCGCTTGGATGACATGCTCGCCCTAGTGAAACTCGAAGGCTTAGCCAAGCGTTATCCCCATGAGTTGTCCGGCGGGCAGCAGCAGCGGGTGTCTATTGCCCGCGCGCTTGCCTATGAGCCGCAATTACTGCTACTCGATGAGCCTTTTTCAAATATCGATGCCCAAGTGCGCCACAGCATGATGGCGGAGATCCGCAGCATTCTCAAACAGCGTAATGTCAGCGCGGTATTTGTGACTCACAGTAAGGACGAGGCCTTCGTCTTTGCCGATACCTTGGCCATTTTTAACCAAGGTGTAATAGTGCAGCATGGCCGCGCCGAAGACTTATATTCCGCGCCCAATAGCCGCTATGTGGCTGATTTTCTTGGCAGTGGCAATTACTTACCTGCGGAAGTGCTCGATGGTCATAGTGTTGCCACTCCGATTGGTGAGCTGCGCAGCCTGACGCCCTTATCGCAATCCCACGCCTTTAATGGCCAAGTGTTTTTACGGCCACAACAATTGGCGCTCAGTGCCGATGATGCGGGCGTAGGGATGATTACCGAGCGGCGCTTCCTCGGGGCATTTTGCCATTATTGGGTGAAAGTCGAGGCGGCGTCCCACGCCCATTATGTCGAAGTGCGTAGCCAAATTATGCAGTTGAATGTCGGTCAGCGGGTGGGATTAAGCACAGAGCCACATTCCCTAGTGCTATTTGAATCTTAAGCAGGCCGAACAGTATATGTCATTGCATCAGCATAAAGTACGACATCTTTGCTTACGTTTAACTTGGGCAAAAAAACGCTAGATTGCTGATATTTTCAGCCTTCCTTGTTACCTTAATTCCTCCGGAGTGGGAGGAATTATGATAAAAACAATAAAATCAATTTGTACCTTAGTCACAGTGGCGACAGCAATGTCGTCATCGGGAGTGTTGGCCATGGATAGGATCACGGGTAAAGCCTTTGCGACGCGCTCAGAAGTGTATGCCACCCATGGGATGGCGGCGACCAGCCAACCGCTAGCGACACAGGTGGCGATTGATGTATTAAAACAGGGCGGCAGTGCCGTGGATGCGGCGATTGCCGCCAATGCCATGCTGGGCTTAGTCGAGCCTACTGGTGCTGGGGTTGGTGGCGATTTATTTGCCATCGTCTGGAGTGCTAAAGATAAAAAGCTCTATGGCCTCAATGCATCGGGTCGTAGCCCCAAATCCTTAACCCTAGAGAAGCTTAAATCCCTCGGATTAGATTATTTACCGCCTTTTGGGCCGCTGCCCGTGTCGGTTCCCGGCGCGGTGGATGGATGGTATGAGCTCCACGATAAGTTCGGCAAACTGCCTATGGCCGATAATTTAGCCCCTGCGATTCGTTATGCCCGCGAAGGTTTCCCCGTTTCTGAGCTGATTGCCTATTACCTTAATGGCAGTGGTAAAAAACTCGGTCAATTCCCCGGTTTTAAAGAAACCTATATGCCCAATGGCAAAATGCCTGCGGTAGGGGAAATATTTAAAAATCCTGCATTAGCAAACACCTATGAGAAAATTGCCAAGGGCGGTCGCGATGCATTTTATAAGGGCGATATCGCCAAGAGCATAGATAAATACATGAAGGCGCAAGGCGGTTACCTCAGTTATGAAGACCTCGCCAGCCATACTAGCGACTGGGTTGAACCCGTATCGGCCAACTACCGTGGCTACGATGTGTGGGAGTTGCCGCCCAACGGGCAGGGGATTGCTGCGTTACAGATCTTAAAAACCATGGAGCCCTTCGATGTTGCGGCCATGGGCTTTAACAGCCCCGAATACGTGCATTTATTCGTAGAGGCCAAAAAACTGGCCTTTGCCGACCGCGCGAAATTCTATGCCGATATGGCTTTTAACAAAGTGCCAGTGAAGGAATTGATTTCGCAAAAATACAATTACGATCGCGCCAAACTTATTGACTTAAACAAGGCGGCTAAGAGTGTCGATGCGGGGAATCCTGCGCTGCAACATGGGGATACTGTGTATCTCACTACTGCTGATAAAGACGGCAATATGGTGTCGCTGATCCAGAGTAACTATCGCGGCATGGGCTCAGGTATGACACCGCCGGATCTCGGCTTTGTATTGCAGGATCGCGGGCAGATGTTCGATCTCACCGAAGGTCGTTTCAACACCTACGCGCCGGGTAAGCGTCCCTTCCATACCATTATTCCCGCCTTTGTGACCAAAGACGGTAAACCTTGGTTGAGTTTTGGCGTGATGGGCGGTGCAACGCAGCCGCAAATGCACGCGCAGATCATTGTTAATCTGATTGATTTTAAAATGAACTTGCAAGAAGCGGGCGATGCCCCCAGAATTTTGCACACAGGTTCGACCGAGCCTACGGGCGAGGTGATGAATGACGGTGGCTATGTGAGCTTAGAATCAGGCTTCCCCGTTGAAACTCGCCGTGAGCTAATTAAGAAAGGCCATGTGCTACGAGATGGGCTCGGCGATTTTGGTGGATATCAAGCCATTGGTTTTAATGCCGAAACGGGCGTTTACCGCGGCGCCTCCGAGAGCCGTAAAGATGGTTATGCGGCAGGTTACTAAGGCATAATTCGCCTTTGGCCTAATGAGCGCCGAAGCTTGCGTAAGACGAATTGACGAGGCGTAATGGCCTCGTCAATTTTTATATTCCAGTCTACAAACGTGTTTACATTACAAAGACGGACAAACTGTGCGTTACTTAATGTCATTTTCAGGTAAAGTTGCGGATAATATTGCCGAAAATGAATCGACAAAAGGGTGATAACCAGATGGATATTCAAAATATGCCGCGTGAACAGTTGGGTGTGTGTGCAGAGGGAAACTTACATAGCGTCTATTTGATGTTTAATGCGAGCGACAACGATAACGTTGAATCGCAATTGCGTCCCTGTATTGCCAACGTTGCGCAGTATATTTATGAGTTGACGGATCAATACTCCGACAGCGCATTCAATGGTTTTGTGGGCATAGGCGCCAACTATTGGGACAGCCTCTATCCCGATGCTCGCCCCGAAATGCTCAAACCATTCCCAGCGATGCAAGCGGGTAACCGTGAGGCGCCTGCGATCGAATACGATCTGTTTGTGCATATTCGCTGCGACCGTTATGACATTTTGCATTTAGTCGCCAATGAAATCAGCCAAATGTTCGAAGACTTAGTCGAGTTAGTCGAAGAGGAACGCGGCTTTAGATTTATGGATAGCCGCGATTTAACGGGCTTTGTCGATGGCACAGAAAATCCGAAAGGGCGTCATCGTCAAGAGGTCGCCTTAGTCGGGGATGAAGACCCTGAATTTAAGGGCGGCAGCTATATTCACGTACAAAAGTACGCCCACAACTTGAGTAAATGGCATAGATTACCGCTTAAAAAGCAAGAAGATATTATCGGTCGTACCAAGCAAGACAACATCGAATACGAGTCGGAAGATAAGCCATTAACCAGCCATATCAAGCGGGTAAACCTCAAGGATGACAACGGCAAGTCGATTGAGATTTTGCGCCAGAGCATGCCTTACGGTTCGCTCAAGGAGCAAGGACTGATGTTTATTTCAACCTGCCGCACCCCAGAGCACTTCGAGAAGATGCTCCACAGCATGGTATTTGGCGATGGCGCGGGTAACCACGATCACTTGATGCACTTTACCAGTGCCTTGACGGGGTCTTCTTTCTTTGCCCCAAGCTTAGATTTTTTGATGCAGTTCGATAATTAAGCCTTAGTAAACCGCGACTCAACGCACTGAGCCTTAAAGCCTCAGTGCGTTTTTGTTTGTGGGCTTAACTCGCCGTCGTCCACTTGCTGAGATCCTGCTGCCATTGCTGGGCGGTAAAATCGATAAAGGCGCGCACCAGCGCTTGTTGATAACTGCGGGAGAGATACACAGCCCAAAGGGTTTGCCCTGGCGCCGTGTATTCGGGGAGCACTTCTTGTAGTTGGCCGCTGGCCAGATAGGGATTGGCTAAGTCGCAGGGCAAGTAGGCAATGCCATGCCCGCGCAATGCGGCGCTGACAAGCACTCCCATTTCATTCGCCATCAGATTCCCCATAGGTTTAATCAGCTCACTCTGTTGCTCCTTGAGTAGCTGCCAATGTTGCTGTGAGCTATGGATAAGGCAATTATGGCTGAGCAGATCGTTAGGGACGGTTAGTGGCTCGGCTTGAGCCAAGTAACTGGGCGCGGCGCACAGCACGGCATCAATGCTCATCAGTTTGCGGGCAATCAAATTCTCATCGGGCTGCTCGGTATAGCGCAGTGCCACGTCCACCCGCTCATCCACCAACTGGGCAAAACTGTCCGACATTAACAGCTGAATATTGACCTTAGGGTGCAATTTTATAAAGCGATCGACCACATCAAACAGACTGTGCTGCCCAAGCCCGACGGGCGTGGCAATCCGAATACTGCCAACTAATTCGGTGTTATGACTATGGGCGCGGCTTTCCATTGCGGCGACCTCGCTCAGCACCCGCTGACAATATTGCAGGGCTTCTTCCCCCTGCAGTGTGAGGCTGACGCTGCGGGTCGTGCGGTGCAATAAACGTAAACTCAGCCATTGCTCAATTTCTTGAATATGACGTGATACCTGTAGCCGACTGAGATCGAGGTGTTCTGCGGCCTTGGTAAAGCTGCCACAGTTGGCCACTTCGATAAAGCTACGCATGGCGGCAATTCTATCCATTAGTATCTCAATCTGAAACAATCATGCTCATTTATCGATATTTATCACGTGAAGTGTCGCAAGTAAACTGGTCTCAATTTAAATCAGTAGCGAGACTTATCAAATGAAAATTGCAGTATTAGGTGCATCAGGTTGGATTGGCGGAACCATTTTTAACGAGGCGCTGAGCCGTGGTCATGAAGTGGTTGCCTTAGTGCGTGATCCAAGCAAGCTTGGCGAAACCGTGGCAGAAGTGCGTAGTGTTGACCTGACTCAGCCGTTGGAAGCCGACACCTTTGCTGGTGTGGATGTGTTAATCGCTTCTGTCGGTGGTCGCGCCGAGCAGAATCACGGCTTAGTGGCAAAAACGGTCAATAATCTATTAGCCGTGTTGCCACAGGCAAAAGTCCCTCGTCTGCTTTGGGTTGGTGGTGCAGGTAGTTTAGAAGTGGCACCGGGAGTGACCTTGGTTTCAAGTCCAGATTTCCCGCCTGCCTATAAGGATGAAGCTCTGGCTCAAGGTGAAGCATTAAAGGCATTTCGCGCCGCCAATACTATGGTTAACTGGACTTTTGTTAGCCCAGCAGCAGAAATTTACCCAGGTGCCAGCGAAGGTCCTTACCGTTTAGGCGGCGATAGCTTCTTTACCGATACAAATGGTCATAGCAAGATTTCAGTGGCCGACTACGCCAAAGCCATGCTGGATGAAGCAGAAAACGCGGCGCATCCTAATCAAAGGATCAGTGTGGCTTACTAAGGCTGACGAACTAAGGTTTGTGAGCT
This sequence comes from Shewanella decolorationis, assembly GCF_004354305.1. Classification (NCBI taxonomy): domain Bacteria; kingdom Pseudomonadati; phylum Pseudomonadota; class Gammaproteobacteria; order Alteromonadales; family Shewanellaceae; genus Shewanella; species Shewanella decolorationis. The sequence continues at coordinate 2,145,267 of NZ_CP037898.1, forward strand.
CGGGGTGACGAGTCTTTGTCCTAGGTGTGCGTTATCCAAGCCAACAGATAGGTCTTGTGCTGTAACGTAATCGGGACACTAGCCCTGAAACAAGGGCAATGTTGGACTGAAAAGGGTACAGATAAAAGAGAACAGGTCAGCAAGCTGACCTGTTTTTTTATTCTGCGTAGTTGAATAAAGATTTGATGGTTTCCAAGGTATCGGCGATATCTTGGATGCTGGATGGACAAATAAAGATAGTGTCGTCTCCGGCAATGGTCCCCAAAATCCCTTCAGGCTTACCGATGGAATCCAATAAACGGGCAATTAATTGCGCTGCGCCTGGGCTGGTGCGGACGACAATCATCGCTTGGTTATGGTCAACATCGAGTACTAAGTTCTTTAACGGGCTGCCTGCGGTAGGCACGCCTAGTTCAGCGGGCAAGCAATAAACCATCTCCTGCTTAGCGTTGCGGGTGCGTACAGCACCGAACTTGCTGAGCATCCGAGACACTTTCGATTGGTTAATATTGCTAAAGCCTTCTGCTTGTAAAGCGGCGACAATTTCACTCTGGGAGCCAAAACGCTCCTCTTTTAAAATCGCCTTAAAAATTCTAACAAGGTCATCCTGATTCTTGGTCGTTTGCATAGTCTTATTCTTTATTCAAAAAATCAGGCGTATTTTGAATAGTTTTGGTCAAACTGTCAACAAATAACCATTATGACTGAATAAAAATGCAATTTACGGATGGCTAGATAGCCGTATTGTCAGTATTGATATTTGACTAGAGTAAATATTCAACATTGGAATGCTCTGTTTTGCTAAATCTTTGTCTCCACGACTAAGGGATAATTGAAATTAACGTGACATTCCAGTAATGTGACGCCAACGGAAATTAGATCCATGTCACACATATCCGAGAAATAACGGAGATAACTATGAAAGTTGCTGTACTTGGTGCTGCTGGTGGTATCGGCCAGGCTCTCGCCCTACTGTTAAAAACTCAATTACCTGCGGGTTCTCAACTGTCTCTATACGATATCGCACCGGTTACTCCGGGTGTTGCGGTTGACTTGAGCCACATCCCAACTGCGGTTGAAATCAAAGGTTTTGCTGGTGAAGATCCAACGCCTGCACTGGAAGGTGCTGACGTTGTTCTAATTTCTGCTGGTGTTGCGCGTAAGCCTGGTATGGATCGTTCAGATCTGTTCAACATCAACGCAGGTATCGTTCGTAACCTGATCGAAAAAGTGGCAGTGACTTGCCCTAAAGCCTTAGTGGGTATCATCACTAACCCAGTAAACACCACTGTTGCTATCGCGGCAGAAGTGTTGAAGAAAGCCGGTGTTTACGACAAGAACCGTCTGTTCGGTGTGACGACTCTCGACGTTATCCGTTCTGAAACCTTTATCGCTGAATTAAAAGGCTTAAACGTTGCTGACGTTAAAGTGAACGTCATTGGCGGCCACAGCGGCGTGACTATTCTGCCATTACTGTCTCAAGTTGAAGGCGTGACTTTCTCTGATGAAGAAGTCGCTTCTCTGACCAAGCGTATCCAAAACGCGGGTACTGAAGTGGTTGAAGCTAAAGCCGGTGGCGGAAGCGCGACCCTGTCTATGGGTCAAGCGGCTTGCCGTTTCGGTATGTCTCTGGTTCGTGGTCTGCAAGGCGAAGCTAACATCGTTGAATGTGCTTATGTTGACGGCGGCAGCGAGCACGCTGAATTCTTCGCTCAACCAGTGCTGTTAGGCAAAAACGGTATCGAAAAAGTACTGCCTTACGGTGAAGTGAGCGCATTCGAAGCTAACGCCCGTGATTCTATGTTAGATACGCTGAAAGGCGATATCAAACTAGGCGTTGATTTCGTTAAGTAATCCATCTGGATTATGAGAGAACGGAGCCTAATGGCTCCGTTTTTTTATGCGCTAAAATTGAGTCCTTACTTGAGGCTAATACCAATCACATTAAATATCTAATCAGTTCAGAGCCTCACAGGCATTTCAATCCAAGGCGCATTGACGCAGAAATGGTCATTCCCTTTTAAGTCAATGCAACACCGGAGTGGGATGCCTGTGAGGCTCCCGAAGGGCGGCTGATGTTCACTGCATGGCAACGCGCTTTATACTGCGTTTAAGGCTTTCGACAGAGCACCACTATGCCTTCAAGCCTTCGCCTTGTCTCAAGCGCGTTGAACTCCCGCTGAATGAACAGATATTTAATACGATTGGTATAACTACTTAGGCAGTTGGCATTGATTGTCACAGCGCGCCTTGCCCGTCAGTAAGTAAGAGATGCGGTATCTGTGCTTGGCGAATCTCAGGTAGCACCAATCCGCGATAGGTTTGATAAGCGGTAAGCGTAGCACTTGTACCCAAGGGCGAGTGCCAGTTAGTGCCCATGCTTTGCAGGTGACATCGAGCCCTAGCAGCACTTGGCCAGAGGCGGTTTCGCCATGGAGAATGGTATTGGCGTAGTCTTTATCGATATAGCTGAATCTTGAGCTGAAATTTTCAGCATTAAGATCCACAAGTTCGATGCGATCATCGGGATCGCGCGCTTTAAGTTGGCGTATTTCAGCGCTACATAAAGGGCAATTACCGTCGTAAAAAATCCGCAGTTCCATTAGGTCTACCTCTTACTGTCTGTCCCTGAGTATACGCAGATGCTAGGCATTTAGATCGACATGTTTACGGTTTTAATTGTTATACACTCTTGGCTAGAGGTATTAAGCTATTGCGATTAGTGACGTGATTGTGTGATTACGTGATTGTGCGATTAACAATCTGCCAAATGCTTTTGTTTTTATCATTGCTCGGCAAATAACAGGATGAATATGACTGCTCCCATTATTATTACAGGTGTGGGTAAACGCATTGGCTACGCCCTTGCGAAACACTTGCTCGTCCAAGGGCACAAGGTGATTGGCACCTATCGTAGCCATTATCCTAGCATTGATGAATTGCAAGCCTTAGGCGCGACCTTAATCCAATGCGATTTTTACGATAATGCGCAGCTCCAAAACCTGATTGAGCAATTGAGCCAATACCCCAAAATCCGCGCCATTATCCATAACGCTTCTGACTGGCTGCCAGATAACAGCCCAAGCCTTGCCGCCCATGAACTCATGCAACGCATGATGCAGGTGCATGTGAGCGTGCCCTATCAAATGAACTTGGCCTTAGCTTCACAGCTGCGAGCGGGAGCCGAGGGCGAGATTGGCGCCAGCGATATTATCCATTTCACCGATTATGTGGCCGAAAAGGGCAGTGCCAAGCACATGGCCTACGCGGCCAGTAAGGCGGCGCTGGATAACTTAACCTTATCCTTTGCGGCGCAATTGGCGCCCGAGGTTAAAGTGAACGCGATTGCTCCGGCGATGATCCTTTTTAATCCAAGTGATGATGAAGCCTATCGACAAAAGACCTTAGCCAAGGCCATTTTGCCAAAAGAAGCGGGAAATCAGGAGATTATTGCCTTGGTGGATTATCTATTGGCGAGCCGCTACGTCACGGGGCGTAGCCACAATGTCGATGGTGGGCGGCATTTAAGGTAAAAAAGAATCTAGAACGGCCAGCGGCCTCTAGAACGCCACTGCATGACTCTAGAATCTAGATTCGAGAAGAAGCCGTTATGGAGCGCTGCTCTGCTTTTTCTAGCAGCGAAGCGCTCTAGCTTCTATTTTCTAGCACCTTCTTTATTCAAAACTCCCATACTCGACTCGGGGTGATGATAGCGGGCAAGGGCACATCCCAATGTTCGCATTGCAGGTTCGATACTTGCTGACAATCATGGGCGTAACCCATAGGCAGTGGTTTGCCTTTGCTGTGCCAATTGGCTAGCGTTCTGTCGTAATAGCCGCCGCCCATGCCCATACGATTGCCTTTGATATCAAAGGCAACCAGCGGGGTGATCACCACATCCAGTCGCTCAATTGGCATAACGCTACGCACATCCAACTTAGGCTCTAAAATACCAAATTGATTCGGCTGCATTAGTGAGTCGGCGTGATAATGCAAAAACAATAATTGCCCTGCATTAAAGGGGTGGAGCCGTGGCAGATAGGTTTGAATACCCTGTTGCCAAAGCGCTTCGATAAGCGGTGCGGTTGCCAGTTCGCCATCGTGGGTGAGATACAGCGCGACATGCTGGGCATTCAGAGCACTGAGCTTTTCGAGCATTCGCTGACATGCGGCAAGGCTAGCCTCGGTTTGCACCTCAGTCGAAAGCGAGCGGCGCGCCAAACGTATCTGTTTGCGTACTTCGGCTCGGCTAAGAGTTGGGCTTAGATTTAGACTTAGCGACTTGGTATCAATTTCAGGCTGAGTGCCGTGTGGCCCATTGGCTGTTGGGGCGGAAGTGTTCGATACAGGTGAAGTGATAGACATAAATAAGATGCTCCCCAGAATGCCGCTACCGGTGTAGCCCTTGAACCGTAGGTTCAAGGCGGGTAAATGATTACCTCCTAAGGCTTCTCGGTACGAGCCGAGCATGCTCAATGTCAGTAAAGCATTCACCCTGAGATCAAAATTATCGGCACAGGGACATTACCAGTTGGCCTGCACCCCAGGGAGCAAAAACGGTATTGAATCGCTAAAATCTTGGCTTAAAAAGTATAGGCCAGTTTAGCCATTCACTGTGCAACTCTTATCAGATTGATGGTGCGTGGCACCGAGTGGCACAGTCTAAATCTATTTAGTTGAACGCTCAACTAAGGCGTTTTCTAAGGTTGACTGCAACAGGCTGATGCGGTCATCCATTTGTTTCATATAGTGCTTATTCTTTTGCTTTTCTTGGTACAACTCGTGTCCAATATTCAGCGCCGCCATAATGGCAATTTCTTCGCGGCTTAAGCTATTAGTGCGATTTTTTAAGGTGGTTAGCTGTTGCTCAACCCCTTGCGCCACAACACGTAGGGCATCTTCCTGACCTTTCGGGCAGGCGATAGAGTAGGTGCGCCCAAGCAGGGTGATTTCAACTGCACTATTACTCATTCGAAGATGATCCTTTCGTTGGCATCGATAGGGCGGACTATATAGGGCTGATATTAAAAGTGCAAGGTGAGCTGCCGATGGATTGCGCATTCGCCCTTTTGTTTGCTGCTTGTGTGAGCAGTTGCCGGAATTTTTATCTTCCCCCACAAGAATGCAGGTTCAGAGTTGGTTCAAGTCTTTATCTCTGCTAGCATTGCTGCTGGAAAATTCTGATTGGAATCTGATATGGCGACCCCTCCTTCGTTACGCATCGACAGCTTAAAAATCGCCCTCGATGCGGCTGAAATTGGTCAGCATCCCGTGGAAGTACACGGTGCCCTTGTGGGTTTAATCTGCGGTGGCGTAGAGCAAACCGGTGATCTGTGGATTAAACCTTTATTTGACCTGATGAATGATGGTCAGCCTTTACCGGCACCTCTGCATCAATTGGTGTGTGAACTATTCCAAGACTCTGTCGCCCGTTTAGGTGATTTTGAGTTTGGCTTTATGCCACTGCTTCCCGAAGAGGAAGAGCCGTTAAGTCAACGAGTTGAGGCCTTATCCCTGTGGACGCAAAGCTTCTTAACGGGTATTGCAATTATCCAGCCTAAGCTCAATAAAGCCTCGGCCGAAGTGCGTGAAGTGATTAAAGATCTGGCCGAGATCGCTCAGGTCGAATTCGATGTTGCTGATGATGAAGAATCGGAAACGGCTTATATCGAGTTACTGGAATTTGTGCGTATCGCCGCCATTATGTGTTACTCCGAGTTTGGTCCCGAGCCAAGCCACGGTGAAGGCGACGATCCTGCGGTGATCCACTAATCGCTAACGAGAGAGGCGGAATCACTCCGCCTTTGATAAGTTTCAAATCTAACATCCTGATGGCGAAACGCTTTTAGCCATGCCATAGCTTGAATGAGAACCCCATGACGGTAGCAGAGCACATGGATAATTCAGTTCAAAATGTCGATATTGCCATTGTTGGTGGCGCCATGGCGGGGGCGACCCTCGCGCTGGCCTTGGCGCGTTTGCCTAGCACCGAAAAACCTTTATCTATTGCCTTAATCGAGGCGCACCTTCCCGATAACACCCATCCCGGCTTTGACGCTCGCTCCATCGCCATTGCCCATGGTTCCATCTTCGAGTTATCCCGTTTAGGTTTATGGCCGAAACTGGCGCATTTAGGCACGGCAATTAAGGATATCCACGTATCCGATCGCGGCCATTTTGGCATGACGGAACTCAACGCCAGTCAGTTTCACTTAGATGCGCTGGGCCAAGTCGTCGAGCTTGAAAGGGTCGGCCAAGTGCTGTTTAGCGAGCTTCACAAAACTCAGGTTAAGCTCTTTTGCCCTGCAAAACTGTCAGCGTTAATTCCCGATATCGACAGCCACACGCTGGTGCTGGACTCCGGCGAGCGGATTTGTGCCAAGTTGGTGGTTGCCGCCGATGGCTTACAGTCTAAGGTGCGTAGCAATTTTAATCTGCCGATTACCCAAGTGGCGTTCGAGCAAACCGCGATTATCGCTAATCTACAAACCGATAAGCCGCATCAACACTGGGCTTATGAACGATTTACCGAGACTGGTCCATTAGCGCTACTGCCGATGGCAGATAGCCAAGGCCAGCCGCGTTTATCCCTCGTCTGGGCACTCGACGATAGCCGCGCCCAAGCGATGCTTACAGCGCCCAAGGCCGAGTTTTTAACTGCATTGCAGCAAGCCTTTGGCTATCGCGCTGGTCAGTTTATCGACGTTAGCGAGCGCCATGCTTATCCATTAAATCTGTCCTACATGCCAAGGCCGATTCACCATAGATGCGTGTTTATCGGCAATGCGGCGCAAACACTGCACCCGATAGCGGGGCAAGGGTTTAACTTAGGGCTTAGGGATGTCGTCAGTCTGCTCGACGTGCTGCAACGCGCGCTGGCGCAGGGTGAGGATATTGGCGGTGTTGCCGTCACCCATGGCTATTTGCAGGCCCGTGAGGCGGATAGAAACAGCACTATTCGCAATATTGAATTTTTAGTCCGTGGCTTCTCTAACCAATACTGGCCCTTGGCCCTTGGGCGTAATCTGGGATTGCGTCTGTTATCTTGGTTCCCGCCACTGAAAACCCCCGTCGCGCAGAAGGCGATGGGCTGGAAATAATTACTGGTATCGCTACGCGAAAAGGATGTACCCATGTTAAGTTCACAAGCCTATGACATTGCCATTGTGGGTGGCGGCATGGTGGGACTCGCCACCGCGATAGGATTGGCGCAGGCCAACTTGAATGTCGTCGTGATCGATGCACAAAGCACCCAAGCCGTGAGCGGCGAGCCAAGGCTGCGGGTCAGCGCGATCAACAAGGCGAGCCAACGTTTGCTCGAGCATCTTGGCGCTTGGCACTATGTCGATGCCAGCCGCGCGACGCCCTATCAAAAAATGGCGGTATGGGATAAAGACGGCTTTGGCAAAATCGCCTTCGATGCCAGTAGCATCAGTGAACCTAGCCTTGGTGCGATTATCGAAAATGATGCCATCAGTTACGCCCTCGCCAAGCGTGCCAGTGAATTTGACAATATCACCCATATCGAAAACCAACGCATAGAGCGTATCGCCTTTGGTGAGCGTGAAGCTTGGTTGACCCTCGCCAATGGTGCTGAAATAGAAAGTGTCAGCGCCGCACTCGTGATTGCCGCCGATGGTGCCAATTCTTGGGTGCGCGAACAATGCAAGATCCCGTTAACCTTCTGGGATTATGGTCACCATGCGATCGTGGCAACCATTCGCAGCGAAATGCCGCACCTTGCTACTGCCCGCCAAGTGTTTTTGCAGGACGGCCCGCTGGCCTTCCTGCCGTTATATGAAGACAACCTCTGCTCCATCGTCTGGTCTGTGCCGCCTGAGCGCGCCACTGAATTACTGGCAATGGACAAAGTGCAATTTGAGCGCAATCTCACCGCCGCCTTCGACGGTCGCCTTGGCATTTGCAAGCTGGAGAGTGAACGCCAAGCCTTCCCGCTGCGGATGCGCTACGCCCGCCATTTTGCTCGCCACCGTTTAGTGCTCGCGGGGGATGCGGCCCACACCATTCATCCATTAGCAGGCCAAGGGGTAAACTTAGGCTTCCTCGATGCCGCCAGCATTATCGAAGTCATCGGCGAGCTACACGATGCGGGTAAGGATATCGGCGATTATGCCCAGCTGCGCGCCCTTGAGCGTTGGCGCAAGGCCGATGCGATGGAGATGATCGCGGCGATGGAAGGCTTTAAGCGCCTGTTCGAGGGGGCAAACCCAGTTAAAAAGGCCATTCGCGATCTGGGACTCAACCTCGTTGATAATGTCGCTGGGCTGAAAACAGTGTTCATGCAACAGGCCATGGGTAATAAGTCGTCGCTGCCCAAGTTATGTCGCTAGCCTAGGTTGCGCTAATGTGATCAGAATTGCCGCTATTATCAGCATATTGGTGGCAAGCTGTGCAAATCTCGCTTTCGTATGTAAAAAAATTACATGTTGAAGATGAGAAAATCTAATGACACTGGCTTCGGATTAGAAAAATCTCCTGTATACAAATTTGTGACGCAAGGTATAATTTCGCCGCATTTTAGACCCTAGTACTTATACCAATCACGATAAATATCTGATTAATTCAGAGCGAAATCAGGCGTTGCAGTGACAGACGCATTGAGACCGAAAGAACCCCTTTCAAATTGATGCATCGTGGAAGTGAAATGCCGATTAGCCAGATATTTAGCCGGATTTGTATCACCCTACGCTAGGCAGAGACCTGAAAAAGGCCGCAAAAAAAGGGATAACAATGGCTAATAAAACTGTTCTGTTTAACAAGCACTTAGAATCAAACGCTAAGATGGTCGACTTCCACGGTTGGGATATGCCCCTCAACTATGGTTCACAAATCGAAGAACACCACGCCGTGCGTCAAGACGCAGGTATGTTCGACGTGTCCCACATGACTGTGGTTGATGTGACCGGAACCGACGCTTGTGCATTCCTCCGTAAGTTGCTGGCAAACGATGTGGCCAAACTTAAAGTTCCTGGTAAAGCCTTATACGGCGGCATGTTAGATGACAATGCCGGCATCATCGACGACCTGATCACTTACTACCTGACCGACACTTTCTACCGTGTTGTCGTCAACAGCGCGACCCGCGAAAAAGACTTAGCCTGGATCGCCAAACAATCCCAAGGTTTTGATGTCACTGTGACTGAGCGTCCTGAGCTGGCGATGATCGCCGTTCAAGGTCCTAACGCTAAGGCTAAAGCCGCCGCCGTATTCAGTGCCGATCAAAATGCCGCTATCGAAGGCATGAAACCTTTCTTCGGTAAGCAAGCGGGTTCTCTGTTTATTGCCACCACAGGTTACACAGGTGAAGCGGGCTACGAGATCATCGTGCCAGAAGCGGAAGCCGAAGCCCTGTGGCAAGCACTGTTAGATCAAGGCGTTAAGCCATGTGGTTTAGGCGCTCGCGATACATTACGTCTCGAAGCTGGTATGAACCTCTACGGCTTAGATATGGACGAAACCATCAACCCGCTGGCCGCCAACATGGGATGGACCATCGCATGGGAGCCAACTGACCGTGACTTTATCGGTCGTAAGGCGCTTGAAGCTCTGCGCGATGCGGGTACCGACAAATTAGTCGGTCTGGTGATGGAAGAAAAAGGCGTGTTACGCCATGATATGCCAGTATTTTTCACCGATGCAGCGGGTGTTGAGCAGCAAGGCGTGATCACTAGCGGTACTTTCTCGCCAACATTGGGCTATTCTATTGCGATGGCGCGTGTTCCTAACTCGATTGGGGATACGGCGGAAGTCGAAATGCGTAAAAAGCGCGTGGCTGTTAGAGTAGTAGCGCCAAACTTTGTGCGCAACGGTAAACAAGCATTTTAAAAAAACGGAACAAGGAACAAGAACAATGAGCAATATTCCGACAGAACTGAAATACGCCTCTTCACACGAATGGATCCGCAAGGAAGAAGACGGTAGCTACACTGTGGGTATCACTGAGCATGCTCAAGAGCTGTTAGGTGACATGGTTTTCGTTGAGCTGCCAGAAGTGGGCGACACTGTGACTGCGGGCGACGACTGTGCAGTGGCGGAATCAGTGAAAGCGGCTTCTGACATTTACGCGCCAATCTCTGGTGAAGTGATTGCCGTGAACGAAGCACTGGAAGATTCTCCAGAGCTCGTAAACAGCGACGCTTACGGCGAAGGTTGGTTCTTCCGCGTTATGCCTTCTGACGAATCAGAAGTTGACGCGCTGCTCGATGCAGAAGGTTACCAAGCTGTTATCGACGAGGAATAATCGTCGACGCTAACGAAGCCCCAAGGGGCTTCGTTTGTTTTAGCGCAAGTTTGACATAACAATAGCCCGTTTATCAGTACCCTACAGTCCTGAGCGACGGCAAATCTGGAACAAGGTTTATCATGACCAAGCAAACCCTCACTCAGTTAGAACAGCACGATTTATTCTTACGTCGCCATATCGGCCCGGATAGCATCCAACAACAAGAAATGTTGAACTACGTTGGTGCAGAGTCTCTGGACGATCTGACTGCGCAAATCGTGCCTGAGTCGATCCGTTTAAGCCAAGAGTTGAGCATTGGTGATTCCTGCGGCGAAGCCGAAGGTTTGGCCTACATTCGTGGTTTAGCCAAACAAAACCAAGTCTTCAAAAGCTACATTGGTATGGGTTACTACGGTACCCAAGTGCCTAATGTGATTTTACGTAACGTCTTAGAAAATCCAGGTTGGTACACGGCGTATACGCCCTATCAACCAGAAATCGCCCAAGGCCGTTTAGAAGCCATTCTAAACTTCCAACAAGTGTCGATGGATTTAACTGGTTTAGATTTAGCCTCTGCTTCACTGCTGGACGAAGCGACCGCCGCGGCCGAAGCGATGGCGCTGGCTAAGCGTGTATCTAAAGCCAAAAAAGCGAACATTTTCTTCGTAGCCGATGACGTATTCCCACAAACCTTAGACGTAGTGAAGACTCGCGCTGAGTGTTTTGGTTTTGAAGTGGTGGTAGGCCCAGCCCATGAAGCAGTAAACCATGAGCTGTTTGGTGCTTTGTTCCAGTATTCAAACCGTTTCGGTCAAATCACTGACTTCACTGACTTATTCGCCGAATTACGCGCGAAAAACGTGATTGTGACTGTCGCTGCCGACATCATGGCCTTAGTGTTACTTAAGTCACCGGGTGCCATGGGCGCCGACGTGGTCTTTGGTAGCGCCCAGCGTTTCGGTGTGCCGATGGGCTTTGGTGGTCCACACGCGGCCTTCTTCGTCGCCCGTGACGAGCACAAACGCTCTATGCCAGGCCGTATCATCGGTGTGTCAAAGGACACCCGTGGTAACCGCGCCCTGCGTATGGCGATGCAAACTCGCGAGCAACATATCCGCCGCGAAAAAGCCAACTCAAACATTTGTACCGCGCAAATTCTGTTAGCGAACATGGCGTCTTTCTACGCCGTATTCCACGGCCCACAAGGCCTGAAAACCATCGCATCACGCATCAACCGCTTCACCGATATCTTAGCCGCTGGCTTACAAGCTAAAGGCGTGAGCTTAGTGAACACAACTTGGTTCGATACCATCAGCATCAAAGGCTTAGACGTTGCAGCAGTGAATGCTCGCGCGCTGGCCGCTGAAATGAACCTGCGTTTCGATGCTGACGGCATCGTCGGCGTGAGCTTAGATGAAACCACTATCCGCAGCGATATCGAAGCCCTGTTCGATGTGATTTTAGGTGCTGGCCATGGCTTAGACGTTGCTGCGTTAGACGCGCAAATCGTAGCCCAAGGTAGCCAATCGATTCCAGCTTCTTTAGTGCGTCAAGATGCCATCCTGAGCCACCCAACCTTCAATCGCTACCAAAGCGAAACCGAGATGATGCGTTATATCAAGCGTCTCGAAAGCAAAGACTTAGCACTGAACTACTCAATGATTTCATTGGGTTCATGCACCATGAAGTTAAACGCTGCGGTTGAAATGATCCCAGTCAGCTGGCCAGAATTTGCTAACATGCACCCATTCTGCCCACTGGATCAAGCCAAGGGTTACACTCAACTGATTGAAGAACTGTCTTCATGGTTAGTGAATGTCACAGGTTACGATGCCGTGTGTATCCAACCTAACTCAGGCGCACAGGGAGAATACGCGGGTCTGCTGGCGATTCGTAAATACCACGAGTCTCGTGGCGAAGCCCACAGAAACATCTGCTTAATCCCACAATCTGCCCACGGCACTAACCCAGCATCGGCGCAATTAGCCGGTATGCAAGTGGTGGTGACGGCCTGTGATAAGCAAGGTAACGTAGATTTAGAAGATCTGAAGACTAAAGCGGCTGAAGTGGCAGAAAACCTGTCATGTATCATGATCACTTACCCATCGACCCACGGTGTGTACGAAGAATCTATCCGCGAAATCTGCAACATAGTGCACCAGCACGGTGGTCAAGTGTACTTGGACGGCGCCAACATGAACGCCCAAGTTGGCTTAACCTCACCAGGCTTTATCGGTGCCGACGTATCGCACCTTAACCTGCACAAAACCTTCGCAATTCCACACGGCGGTGGTGGTCCAGGTATGGGCCCAATCGGTGTGAAAGCGCACTTAGCACCGTTCGTTGCGGGTCACGTAGTAGTGAAACCAGGCCGCGAAAGCGATAACAACGGTGCAGTTTCTGCCGCGCCATACGGCAGTGCTGGCATTCTGCCAATCAGCTGGATGTACATTAAGCTGCTCGGTTCAAACGGCCTGAAAAAGTCGACTCAAACCGCGCTGTTAAACGCTAACTACGTGATGAAGAAGCTGTCTGAACACTACCCAGTACTGTTCCGTGGCCGTAACGATCGCGTCGCGCACGAATGTATTATCGACCTGCGCCCAATCAAAGAAGCCTCTGGCGTGACCGAAATGGATATCGCTAAGCGTCTGAACGACTACGGTTTCCACGCGCCAACCATGAGCTTCCCTGTTGCGGGCACGCTGATGATTGAGCCAACCGAATCTGAGTCTAAGGTTGAACTGGACCGCTTTATCGACGCTATGGTGTCAATCCGCGCCGAAATCGCTAAGGTTGAAGCGGGCGAGTGGCCAGCGGACAACAACCCGCTGCACAACGCGCCACACACTATGGCCGATATTATGGACCCAGCGTTCGATTCACGCCCATACAGCCGTGAAGTTGCCGTGTTCCCAAGTGCTGCTGTGCGTACTAACAAGTTCTGGCCAACCGTGAACCGTATTGATGACGTGTACGGCGACCGTAATTTGTTCTGTGCGTGTGTGCCGATGGAAGACTACGAATAAGGGCTGAATAGTACGTTATTCAGTTCTAACGGTTGATGAAAAGCGAACCCTTAGCGGTTCGCTTTTTTATTGGTTAGTTTTCATTTTGCCGAGATTGAGCTGCTAATTAGCTTTATAAGTCGCTGATAATGAGGTGTTGCTAATTGCCTGCCGCAGGCTTTAGCACTGTTACACCAGTGACACGCCGTGGATACGTCCCTGTAGGCTCTACTAAAACATCCATGTTTTAGAAGGTCACTGGTGCAACAATGCAGTATTGGGTGCAACCTTTAAGAAACGAGTAGGATTTGTTACTAATAATTAATAAATCTACGGTAAATACCAATCTACAAGTTCTCTTACATTTTCGGAGCTATTTATTAAATCTGGCTTGAAAAGAATGTTTTTTTCTGAAATTGATTCAACATACAATGAAATTTCTTTAATATCTTCAGGTGGAAAACCATAACGTAATAAAAGAGTGTGGACAGTGTCATTAGTCCCATACTTTAATAGTTCTACCATTTTTAATGCATTATTATCTTTAGTATGATTATGATAGATGTTAAAAGCCCCAATAAGTACATCTGATAATGAAAAAGAAATTACCGTATCTAAATAGTCGTAAGTATCGAATACAATAGCATCATAACTCACATCTTTAGATTTTACGCCTTTAAATAGAGAGTATTCATTTTTTAAATTGCTGTCAGGTAATTTGTTTGCTGGTTGAGAAAATTTTGCATAAAGATTCTGGTTTTCATCTCTATTTGAGATTTGATTATACCTGATTCCTACAATCTCTTTAAAACTTCTACCTTGTATTAAATGAAAGAAAATTGTTATTGCAGTATCAAAAACATTTATCTCTCCGAGGTATAATTTTCTTCCTAATGAAATTTCAAATATTTCTCTTAAAAGGTTTTTGGCTAAAAGTCTATTCTCTTTGTTTCTTTGACCAAATAAATTAGTCCCAAAACCATTCTCGTACACAAGATATAAAATTGATTTCATCAGCTCAACAGCTAGTTTTGTTGTTAGTCTATCCACTTTTGATTGAGGAAGGTTTATCTCTTCATTAAATGTTCCTTCAATAATCGAGGATATTAATTCACGTTCATCATCTAAGGCAGCTATATCTTTTTCAAGCAGAGATTCTTCAGATAAAGTAAAAGGAGTATTAATTCTAGAAGCTAGTAAAATAGGATTCTTAGTATACACATATCCATAGTCAAATATTGCATCTTTAGAGAGTCGACCACTACGACCAATTAAATTCTTAAATGCTAATGCTTTGTCTTCACCAGAGTCACCTTGCATTCTCATATTATCTAACCAAACAATATCAAATGGCATATTTATGCCTTGAGCTAATGTACTTGTTGCGAAACAGATTTTTGCATGTCCTTGTCGAATAAACTCTTCAATTAAAAATCTTACTTCAAGAGGTACAGAACCATGATGAATTACTACTCCTTTTCTTAATAAATTTACTAAGTTGGAACGATGGTTATGATCATTTGCACCAATAAGCAACTCAACATCTTGAATGATTTTATTTGCAGAGTCATTATCTATCACCTTGAATCGATCGATGTATTTCTGAAATTCATTTACAAAGTCTCCTCTATAGAGTGAGGCCTTTGAAACAAAAACCATAACTGTATGATTTCCATTAAATGCAAATTTTTCGAATTTTCCATCTAATTGAATACTATTTTTTACGAGATGACCTTTATCTTCATATGGTGAAAAATAGTAATCCTTCTTATTGCTATGACCGAATATAAATACTTTTCCTACAGTATTATGCGGATATGCTCTAGAGTAAGATTGATTCACATCTAGAGAGTGTTTTTTCATTTGCGCTTCAGGATTGTCGACGAAGGGGTGTGCAAAAACAAGTTTTGCATTGGGGTATGTAGCATGAACCCTTCTAACTATAACATCAAAAATCACTCCTCTTTCTGCTTCTTCAGATATTTGAGCTTCATCGAAAAAGAACAATGCAATATTTAATTTATCTTTATGCGAAAAAATATCTCTGGCTCTCTCGGGAGTTAGAACAAAAATTCGTCTTAGATTCCTGCTTGTAAAGACACAATCCACGAACGAACTGATCATTACTTTTTTATCCTTCTTAAAGTGATCTTTTAAGTTGGATATATACTCAGCAATAAGAGCTCTCGATGGAACAATAATTACACAATCTTCAGTTTGTTCAAAAATATAATCCTTCAGTGAGAAGGATTTACCAGCACTTGTAGGTGCGGATATGGAAATATATTGGTTTTTTTCAACAGCTAAACGAACACTGGCCTGAACAGGAGTAAGCCATTCACCAAATACTTTTTTATTTTCCCTACCTATGCCTGATAAAACGAATGAATATAGGTTTGATGGGGATATATCTTTATAGAATAAACCAAGGACAGATAAAATTTTGGCTTCAAATTTATTGAATGTATCGTTGTGAAATAATTTGTAATAAGTTAGTGCTTGTATAACTTTATTGTCTATGGGGCCATTGTTGTGAAGGTTTTCGATTAATTTGCCAATGCTAGATTCTGGAGTCTTATCACTAATTATATTTTTAATTACTAACATACAATTACTCCGACAAGGTAAGCGCATTCTACTTTATTCAATAAATCAGATTTTTTAATGCTTTCTAAAGCATTATCCATTATCGACGTGTAATCTTCAGAATTTATTGAAAAAGCAGCTATAGCACCAAACTTATCATCATCCAGATTATTTATAGATTCTTTTGAAACCAGATTGATTAAATGAACTCGATCTCTAAAGTGTTTGTCTTCATTAATGAAACCTTCTGCTTGTGGTATTGCTTTTCCATGCGGGTTTATAGAGCCTGAAAATTTTGCCTCGCCAAAATTTATTAAACTACCTGTACATACAGTATGAAAATCAAATCCTTCATTTTGTTTTACTTGCGGTTTCCAAATTTCTGCAATAGGTAATGCTATATGTTTAAAAATAACTGATAGTGATCGAGCAGAACTGATCGATACCATAATTTCTCCAAATTCAGCACCTAGTTGATGATCATCTGAAAATTTCTTAAATATTTCAACTAAAGCATTAGCCGTATCTCTTGCGGTATATGTATAACTCCGTTGAGTTGCTGAATCCAAATTTAGCATCCAAGAAGTGTTTAGTACTGACTCAGTTAATTTTTCCGAGATTTTTTCTAAATCTGTAATTTTGACAATACATGCTTTTATGTCGCTTGTGTTGCAATAGTTTTGATGGCTGCAACCCCAATCATTATCAAGTTGATCCAAATTATGCACCTAATTAATTATAAAGATGAAATTTAAGTAAAAATTGAGACATTCTTTTTACAAAATAGAGTGAGTCTAGATTAATCCTTATTTCCCTACCTCGCTTTTACTTAGGCATCTTTGGGCGACTTGGTAGATGATGGAGTCTACTTGTTGCTGGGTAAGGTCTTGGGTCTTCAGTTTTGGGATCGTGCCGACTAATTGCTTGTGGTTAAGGATCGGGAACGGTGGTTTTGATTGGCTTGTGACATACCAGCCGGGGAATACTAGGGCTGGGGTGGCGGCGACGGGGGAGCCTGTGGCTTTGGTTAACCATTGGCTGACCCACTTGGCCTGACGTTCGGCTTGTTCTATGGGTTTAGTTTCAGTCCATGAGGGGAAGTTTAAGCGCCCGTCTTTGTAAAATACTTGATAGCCTTTCTTACCAGAACTAGAGCCAGAGTTTGAGCCGTTGCCATTGGTTTGGCGTAGGTCTTTATTGCGCTTATGGCGGCCTTTGGTTTCAATCGCGAATACGCCATTTTTGCCGATTACGAGGTGGTCGATATTAAAGCCGTCGGCTTGCACATCGTGGAACACTTGATAACCCAAGGCTTGTAGGCCGATCAGTTCATTAGCGGTGGCGATCTCTGCCGTATGCCCTAGGCGTAATTTGGTGAGTTTGGAAAAGTTTTTCCAAGTTTTAATACCGCAATAAGTTAATCCCATTAAACCTGTTAGGGCGTAAACCCAAGGGAATTTCCCGACGGCAATATGTGCTTGAATACTGCTTATTGCAAAGGGGAAACACACTATCATCAGCCCCATCATCATGCTGCCGATTAAATCTAATTGCAGATCTTGGATTTGCTTTTGTAAGCCATAGGCGGGAATACGGCTGAGTTGCTCGCGATCAACGGGTAGGGTGACAGTAGCATCGCGGTACTTGAGCAGCGCGTACATCACTCCAATTGTGACGAACATGCTGGAGAGGATGATCACTATCGATAAAAGATTGTTTGTAAAATCTGCCATTTACATCCTTGAAATAGAAAGGTTTATCGTTAATTCCATAACGCACACATGATGAATGTGCTTGATACCTTGGTGGCAGAGGAGGCTGTTAAGAGTGGGGCGGCATGGTACAGATTGGCTGCTTTGTCCTTAAATAGCGTGCTCGATAGTGGCGTTCGAGTGTGGCTCTGCATTTCCCTTAGTGGTCACACTTTAACCCGCGCTATGCGGTTTAATCAATGCGTTTTATCACAAAAGCTTATTTTAAATAACAACTTGTGAATATTTGGGGAGATGAATTGCTGGGCGTTTTGGGGTTATACAGGGCAAATAAAAACGGCCAATCGAATTGGCCGTTATTATTTTCCGTTAGCCGTGGCTGCTTAACGGTAAAATGCTTCTACTGTGCCTTTGATGGTTAACAGTAGCGGTTGACCGCGACGGTCTAAGGATTTGCTTGGTACTTTAACCCAGCCTTCGCTGATGCAGTATTCTTCAACATCGAAACGTTCTTTACTGTTTACGCGAATACCCACATCGTATTGGAAGATTTCAGCCACATGGTGGCGGCTGCGCGGGTTAACCGAAAGACGATCCGGTAATGCGGGTTGTGAAGTTGTGTCAGTCATGGTCGTTATCTGTAGTGAACAAAAAGTGCGTTATTGTAGGCAATCCCGTCGCCTTGCTCAAGGATCTCAATCAAGAGTCTGGTTTTATACTGCACCCGCATTGGAAAAGGCTTTTAAGGTGCGGCCATTTTCCTTGCCCATAACCGATCTTAAGTAAGTCTTGGCGAGGATATCGGCATCAATGGTACTAAAACCCGCAAAGTAATCTCGATACGAGGTATATGACTCGGTTAATACGGTTGGGCTGACAATATTGATCCGCTGTTGATGGGTGAGTTCATTAGCGACCGCGGCAACAAAATGCTCAAGTGCGCCGTTGATGGTGGCGGCGCTGACGCCATCTTTAACGGGTACATCGGCGATAATGCCGCTGGTTAAGGTAATACTCCCGCCCGCATTTAAAAACTGACTACCAACTTGCACTAGCTGGATTTGGCCTAACAATTTGCTCTGTATGCCTTTTTGCCAATCGGCTTGGTCGAGTTGGTCAAAGGGTTTAAAGGCGACGTCTCCCATTGCAGCGATAATGGCGTCGACTTTACCTAGTTGGTTAAAGCCCTGTTGGAGTGAATTGGGATCGCGAATATCCATCAACAGATCGCCACGGGTTCGCCCGACTTGGATAACTTGATGACCTTCCGCTTTTAGTAATTGCGTGACGGCTTGGCCGATATTGCCTGCTGCACCTACAACGAGTATTTTCATGATTTTCTCCATTATTGAATATAAACACAGCATAACTCGGCGAAATAAACCGAAAAAGCCCATATAATCACCACATTGTTTAGAAAATGGATTTAATCAATGAACCTGACGCATCTTCAATCCTTTATGATGGTTGTAAAAATGCAGAGCTTTAGTGCGGCGTCGGAGCAGCTTGAGGCCTCTAAGGGCTTAGTGTCTCGCCATGTTAAAGCCTTGGAAGATGAGCTGGGCTGCCAGTTGTTGTATCGCACCACGCGCCGGGTCTCGATGACCGAAGCGGGGCAAACCTTGTATTCCAAAGCCTGTGAAATCGACAGATTAGCCGCTGAGGCCGAGCGTTTAGTACAAGATTTAACTGAGGATGATTGTGGCCGTTTAAGATTTACCGCTCCCACAGAGTTGGGGAAAGCCCTATTAGCGCCGCTATTGATCCCATTGATGGCGAATTTTCCTCAGGTTCGGTTTGAATTTTGTTTTGAGCAAGATATTCAAGATGTTGAATTTGGTCAGTTTGACCTTGCCTTAAGAACCACACTCAAACATAGCGATAATTTAGTCGCTAAATACCTAGGGCGCATTAGCCATGTGTTAGTG
Source organism: Shewanella decolorationis (assembly GCF_004354305.1). Taxonomy (NCBI): domain Bacteria; kingdom Pseudomonadati; phylum Pseudomonadota; class Gammaproteobacteria; order Alteromonadales; family Shewanellaceae; genus Shewanella; species Shewanella decolorationis. The sequence continues at coordinate 2,164,744 of NZ_CP037898.1, forward strand.
GCCGCGCCAGGGTATTTACCTGCGACGGACTTAGTGAACCCCGCGGATTTACCCCAATATCCGCTACTTTCGGGCGGTGAAACGCAGTGGACTCTCGAGCATGCCGCTGGCGAGAGTGTAACCCAAGGGTTTGAGCCCGCAGTGATTAGCTCAAATTATGCGACTAATCATCTGTTAACCTTGAGCGGTCAAGGGATTGCCTGTTTACCCTATTACTTAGTGCAGCAGGATATAGCGCAGCAAAAACTACTGCGGTTACTGCCAGAATGGTATTTATATCCTTATGATTTATATATGGTCTATGCAAAACAAAGCCATTACTCCAAGAAGCTGCGGCAGTTACAGCAGGCATTGCTGCAATGGTGCGCGGCTAATCCCGAGTTTATCCGTAAATCATAAAGGAGCTAAAACCTGGCGTGCTGATTTGCGCTGATAATTTAACGCGGCTAAAGTGGCGCTCGAGCTGATGTTGAAGCGTTTTAAGCAGCGGTTGTTATACCGATAACCACTCCGGTATTTAAGCACTTATGTCTCTAATTCATTATGTATCATTCACTTATATATCAATCATTTTTATCGCTAAGCAGGGCTGAATCTAACCACTATGCACGATGATATTAGTATTCCCTTGCCATCACTTATCCATCGCATCGGCCGCGAGGCGGTTAAGCGGGCGCAGGCGATTGCTGTGCAAAAGGGTTGTGAGCTTAAGCGGATTCGCCGCTCCCGTAATTGGAGTATCACAGGGCAGGCAATCGACATTCAAAGCTGCTGCGCCGAGTTAACAGCCCAGAGTGATGCTGCCGAATTTACCTTTATGATCAAAAAGATCGATAGCGGCTTATTACAACACGCCGATAAGCTTGAACCACTCGGCGCAAAATTGGTTCGCCTGATCAACCAAAACCCCGCCATTACCTTGGGCGAACTGATGCAGCAAACCCAATGCACGATGAGCGAGGCACGCCTTGCCCGCTTCGAGGTCGAACTCTAGTGCTTTGCTTGCGAGAGTGAACTGCCTTTGATTTGCATCAACACAGGCGCCTGCTAAAGCGGTCACTATATTAGCCAAATTTTATAAATGGCAGCGTAAACCATGACGGATGTTAGGCTGATCACCCTCTTAAAAATCTGTATTAGCATAGGGCTGTGCCTGATTGTGCTTGGGATTTATCTGCATAACTTTAATGAAACCGTCGAAGCCATGGGTGTTAAGGGCATTATTATCAGCGCCGTTTGCGTTGCCTTTGGCATGGCGTTATCTCTGCCGACCAAGATGTATCTCACTTTTTTACTGGTGAAACGCGAAGCGGATAAGCAAGGCAGTTCTGAGTAACCTTAGCCAAACCTCAGTGAATGTCGCAATAAATCCCACTTTTTGCTTGTTGCTCAAGGCATAAACTCCCGCTGGTACTTTTTTAACATAATTAACCCAAGACTAATGGGCGAAAAACACCGATAATTCCCCCCAGACGATAGCGCCCAAGGGCAATGCTGTGCGGTAACGGATACGATTACCGCGTTTGAGCATATTGAGTGGAAAAATTTTAATGGAAATCAAAGTTAATTTTCTCGACAACCTGAGACTCGAAGCCAAGTTCGATGATTTTACGGTCACGGCCGATCAGCCCATCCGTTATAAGGGCGACGGCTCGGCGCCGAGTCCCTTCGATTATTTCTTAGCTTCTTCGGCGCTGTGTGCGGCCTACTTTGTGAAGGTATATTGTAAATCACGCGATATTCCGACGGACAATATCCGCTTGTCGCAAAACAATATTGTCGACCCAGAAGATCGCTACAACCAAATTTTCCAGATCAATGTCGAATTGCCCGATGATATTTCGGATAAAGATCGCGAAGGTATTTTGCGCTCTATCGACCGCTGCACAGTGAAAAAAGTCGTGCAGACTGGCCCAGAGTTTAGAATCGAAACCGTTGAAAACCTCGATGCCGACGCAAATGCCATGCTGATGGGTCAACCTGGCGGCGATAGTAGCACCTATATTTTGGGTAAAGACTTACCACTAGAGCAGACCATTGCCAATATGACGGGCATTTTGGCTGAGCTGGGGATGAAGATTGAGATCTCCTCGTGGCGGAATATCGTGCCCAATGTGTGGTCGCTGCATATCCGTGATGCCGCATCGCCCATGTGTTTTACCAATGGTAAAGGCGCAACCAAAGAGAGCGCATTGTGCTCGGCCCTCGGTGAGTTTATCGAGCGTTTAAACAATAACTTCTTCTATAACGACCAGTTCTTTGGCGTTGAAATCGCTAACAGCGAGTTTGTGCATTACCCGAATGAAAAATGGTTTGCCCTAGAGGAAGACGACGCCCTGCCAGCGGGCCTGTTAGACGACTACTGCCTCGAGATTTACAATCCCGACGAGGAGCTGTGCGGCTCGCATCTTATCGACACTAACTCGGGCAATCGTGACCGCGGTATTTGTGCGATTCCTTACAAGCGTAAATCCGATGGCGAGACTGTGTACTTTCCATCGAATCTAATTGAAAACCTGTTCTTAAGTAATGGCATGAGCGCGGGTAACAACATCAAAGAAGCCGAAGTCCAGTGTCTATCTGAAATCTTCGAGCGTGCGGTGAAACGCCAAATCATCGAGCAAGAAATCGTTTTGCCAGATGTGCCTATGTCGGTGTTAGAAAAATACCCAAGCATTCTTGCGGGCATTAAGGGTTTAGAAGAACAAGGCTTCCCAGTGGTGGTGAAAGACGCCTCCTTAGGCGGCCAGTTCCCGGTCATGTGTGTGACGCTGATGAACCCGAAAACCGGCGGCGTATTTGCCTCCTTCGGTGCCCACCCAAGCTTTGAAGTGGCATTGGAGCGCAGCCTGACCGAATTACTTCAAGGTCGCAGCTTCGAAGGCTTAAACGATGTGCCAAAACCGACCTTTAACAGCATGGCGGTGAGCGAGCCAGAAAACTTTGTCGAACACTTTATCGACTCAACGGGCGTGATCTCCTGGCGCTTCTTTAGCAGCAAGCATGACTATGAGTTCTGCGAATGGGATTTCTCCGGCACTAACGAAGAGGAAGCGGACCGTTTATTCGGCATTTTAGAAGATCTCGGTAAAGAGGTGTATGTTGCCGAATTTACCGAATTAGGTGCATCGGCTTGCCGTATTTTAGTGCCTGATTACTCTGAAGTTTATCCAGTAGAAGACCTGATTTGGGACAACACCAACAAGGCGCTGGATTACCGTGAAGATATTCTTAATCTGCATTCCTTAAGCACTAAGCAATTGGTTAACCTAGTCAATCGCTTAGAAGAAAGTCAGCTGGATAACTACACCGATATTCGTACCCTTATTGGTATTGTGTTTGATGAAAATACCGTCTGGGGTAAGTTAACGATTATCGAGCTTAAGATCCTGATTTATTTGGCACTGGGTGCGCATGAAGAGGCGCTGGAATTAGTCGGTGAGTTTTTGCAATTTAACGACAACACCGTGAAGCGCAATCTGTTTTACCAAGCCATGAGCGCGGTACTGGAAGTGACGCTGGATGAAGACCTTGAACTCGAAGACTTTAGCCATAACTTTACCCGCATGTTTGGCGCGGAAGTCATGGAACAAGTGGTTGGCAGCGTCACAGGTAAAATCCGCTTTAGCGGCCTAACCAAGACCAGCATGCAACTCGAAGGAATTGAGCCGCATTTACGCTTAATCGAAAGCTATAAAAAACTGCACGCCGCCCGCAAGGCCAAAGCGGCGAACTAATAGCATACAGCTAAGAAGTTGATGTGTAGAAAAAGCGAACCTAGGTTCGCTTTTTTAATGGCCGTTTGCCACGGATATACAGCCTTAAGCACTATTGGCGATAACGCGGTTTTTGCCATCCCGCTTGGCTTGATAGAGCGCGGCATCGGCGCGCTTTAAGGTGTCTTCGTAGGATTTATCGTCTGCCTCTATGGTGGCGACACCTATGCTGACGGTGGCAAAGAGTCCATTTACGGCGTGTTTTTGTAGTGCTTTGAAGCAGCAATCGCAGAGAAATTCTGCAAACACTATGGCTTGATCGTATTCAACGCCGGGTAGGGCGATGACAAACTCATCCCCACCAAAACGGTAGGCACTGTCGGTTTTGCGGAATTGCTGCTTGCAGGTATCGGCGACGGTCACAATGACATTGTCGCCCGCATGGTGGCCAAGCTGATCATTGATCTGTTTTAGATGATCGAGATCCAGCATTAAGATGGAGGCAGGCACATGGTAGCGACTATAGGTATCGAATAGGAGGTTTAAGTCACGCTCTAATCGGCGACGGTTAAATAGTCCTGTGAGTTGGTCTGTATCGCTTAATTGCCGTAGCTGGACTTCAAGCTGATGGCGTTTGGACATATTACTTGCAACCCAAAGGACGACAGGCTCGTTATCAACAAGAAAATCCAGCGCTTGAACGCGTCCCTCAAACCAGATGGGTTCGGATGGACCTTGATCGGATAAGCCTTTGACATCCTTATTACTGAGCTCATATTCTTCAATCTGCAATTTACGGCTGATTAATGCTTGTTCAATAATGCTGAGGTAATAATTGGCTTTTTCTTCGTGTAATACGTCACTGATATATAGGCCGACTAATCCACTTCCATCGTGGTAATAACGATCATCTTTACCACCAAAAACGGCAATATAACGGCCGCTTTGGGTGATCACAAAAGCCGGATCGGGCAAAGAATGCAGAACTAAAGCCATTTGCGCAATATTGATCATCAAACCAACTCCCCCATAGCCGAGGTCTTCAGTGGCAGTGTTAGCATCCCTTCTTCAGTGTTGCTGTGATTCTTTGTGTAAGTGTGCTTTTGGTTACGTATTAGACACTGCGGGATGACAAAATAAGTGTATCTGATGTTTGCTAAATATGGCTTAAATTTGAAGGTGTTTTGTTACGCTATTACAGTGGGATACCAGTGTGGCTCCCGAAGGGCGGCTGATGTTCACTGTATGGCAACGCGCTTTATACCGCGTTTAAGGCTTTCGACAGAGCACCATTATGCCTTCGCCTTGTCTCAAGCGCGTTGAACTACCGCTGAATGAACAGATATTTAATACGATTGGTATTAAGCGTCAAAAACGGAGCATTAGCTTGGGTGACAGAGTTGAGTTTTGAGTTCTTGTTCATCTATAAAGCCTCGATATCCTTTGATTAATTCTCCCTCGGCATTTAGCAGCAGTAAGATTGGCGTGGCGGGAATGCCGCCCATCTCCTTAAGTAAAGCTGGCGGAGCGCGGTAGGCTTCAAAGGGGAAATTGAGCCTAAACAGGGCGCGTTTTAAGGCTAGATTATCCCCATTGACGCCCAAGGCTACTGGCTGAATCGGTTGATTGCAGTTTTGATGCAGTTGTTTGAGTACGTTTGCCTGCTTAATACACCAAGGGCACTCCGGCTCGAAGAACATCAATGCTGAGACATGCCCTTCGAGATGCGACAAATCTGTTACTTGTTGGCTCCGCAAAGCTTGAAACTGATAGTCACGGGTGAGCTGCGCCGCCGATAACGGCAGGGCGCAGCACAATAGTGTAAGGAGAAAAATGTAGCGCATTAGAAGCTAAACTTGATGCCAGCATAGATTTCTCTGCCACGCAGTGGGCCATAGATATAGCCTACGTCGAAAGCGCCCTCTGCATCGTAAAATAGCGGTGTGTCTTCATCTCCTGCTTGAGTGTAGTCAAATAGATTGCTGACCCCAGTGTAGAGTGACAAGGTATCGTTAAGCTGATAACTGACCTTAAGATCCACAGTGACATAAGCGGGTGCATCTGTTGTCTTTTTCGAGCTAGGGTCTACTTGGCCATTGGCGTCTAAACGGTTATAGCCTTCGTAGCCAAATTCAGCGAGATCGCGGCTACCAATCCACACTAGGTTGGCAAAAATTTCCCAGTCATTCACATCCCAATCCATGCTGAGCGTGACGCGTTTTTCAACTGGCGCAATGGCATAGGAGGATTTGAATACCGAGTCATAATCAAAATGTTCGGCGGTAAGGCTTAGGCTCATATCATCGGTTAAGCGATAACCTAAGGCGATATCGCTAGTGATAACCCGCGCTTTTTCATCCAGTTGAGTGAGTAATGGAATGCCATGATCGTTAGTGGTTAACGCCGCTAAATGTTCGACTTCGGTCCAAGCGATCGAGGCGGTCGAGGTGAGACGTTCACCTTCGTAACTCAGGGCGTAGTTAACTGAGTTGGAACGTTCTAGCTCGTCGATATCAATATCAAAGCCGAGTGAGCCGTCTAAAATCCCGTGGTCGGTTTCAAAGAAGGATAATGGCGCGCGATAACCGCGGCCTGCGGATAGGCGTGAGGTCCACTCATCATTATGGCGTAAGCGAATATCAACCCTCGGGGATAGGATCGATTCATCTAATTCTGTGCCGGGTTTATTAGGGTCGGTAAAATCGGCCGTAATAGTATCGTAACGCAGCGCCATAGCGACTTCTAAAGACTCTGTCGCCTGCCAGGTGTCCTGTAAATAAAGACCTTTAACATCATAGTCAAAGGAGTCGGAAACATAGTCAGGGTTGGCACTGCCAGAGCGGGAATGGGAGCGCATTTCTTCTGTGCGTAAGTCGGCGCCGAAGGTGAGTAATTGACTCTCGCTTAGTAAATAGTTAAAGCGTGCATCGAAGAACCACATTTTGTCATCGGCGCTGTAATCAAAGCCTTCATAAAATGAATCTTGTTTATGGTCAGCGTAGCTGGCGGCAAGGTGCATGTTCCAGTCGTCACTAAATTCCCTTAGCCAAGCGAGTGAGGCTTCATTACGTTCGGTTTTAATCCATTCTGTGGTTTCCCAAGCTTTGCCGGTATAGCGTTTACGCACGTCACCGTCTTCAAACAGATTTTGCGTGTCGCTTGGTTGGCCATCATAACCGGATAACACGTTGCCTATGCTGGAGGCTGTGCCATCGGCAAAGGTGCTACCTAACATAGGGCCACCAAAAATTTCCGATTGGATATTGGCAACGCGCAATACCAAGTTATCGGCATCGGTTACGTCGTGGGACACACGGCCAGTCAGACTACGGTTTTCCTGCATCGGTGCTTCGTTGACTTTGTTATTGTCCGCATCGGCTTGATCTCTATCATCATATTGAGCGACAAGCGTGGCGCGGGTGCGGCCATCTTCGGTGACTCCTTTACCGAGGAAACCCAGTTTACGGTAGCCATTTTCGCCGGCGGACAAATCCAGTTCTGCGCCGTTTTCGGTGGGTTCATAACTCACAATATTAATAGTGCCGCCAATGGCTTCGGGGGCGATTAACGATGCGCCCGCACCACGGGCGACTTCAATCCGCTCAACCCCAGTTGTTGGAATTGCATCGACTGCATAATAGCCAGAGATCATGGTGTGTACGGGTAAGCCATCCACCAGAATGGTGGTTTGCTCGCCTTTCATACCGTTGAGCATGATGCGCTTAACACCACACATGGAACATTCGTTGGAGACTTTGACGCCGGGAGAGTTATCAATCGCTTCGGAGAGGTTGACGGCATTTTTGTTTTCAATAACGCTGGCGTCGATAACTTCGGTCTTCATGATAGTGTTAGCCAAGGTTCCCGCTTGCTCTAACCTTTGTCTTACACCAACAACGCTCATGCGTTCGATTTTTTCCAGCTCAGGTTTAGTCACATCTTCTGCGCTGGCCAACTGGGGATGTAGCACTGCGGCTAAAAGGATGGCAAGGTAAGTGGGCTTCACTCTCATTTCTCCGTAAAATAATTTGTGGCAGGATTGTATGTAAATGAGAATGATTTTTATTTGATTTCAATCATGGTTCTAACATCTTTTTAAAAATTGTATTAGCCCGTGTTGAAGCGGTAATTAGGTATGAAATGGAGTTGTAAAGATGCAAAATGCCGATGATTTTATTGAATATTTAGAATTGGAGCAGCATGTTGAGGGCGGTTATTACCGTTCATCTTATCGATCAGAATCGGCTTTTGATCCGAGTCGTCAGCTGTGGAGCAGCATTTATTTCTTATTACGGACAGGCGAAGTGTCGCATTTTCATCGACTCACGGCGGATGAGATGTGGTATTTCCACGCGGGTCAATCACTGACGATTTACATGATTTCCCCCGAGGGCGAGCTAACCACTGCGCAGTTAGGGCTCGATTTAGCCGCGGGTGAAAGGCCACAGTTTTTAGTGCCTAAGGGCTGTATTTTTGGTTCGGCGATGAATCAAGATGGATTCTCGCTGGTGGGCTGTATGGTATCACCTGGCTTTACCTTCGATGACTTTGAGTTGTTTAGCCAAGAAGCCCTGTTGACCATGTATCCGCAGCATAAAGAAATCATCTACAAATTAAGTCGGCCAGAGGTGAAATAGCGCAGTAGATCATTGCGTTATCATGCAATAGGTTATTCGTTGAATGGATTCAATCGCCGCATGTCTTTTATCTAGACATGCGGCTTAGTGAGGTTAAGAGCGAATAATGTGGGTTATCTGCACCATGGCATCCCGCGCCGATTGGCTGACGCCAGCGAGTTGGAAGAAGCCGTGGATCACCCCTAAATAGCGGCGGCAATGGGCATTGACGCCCGCATCTAATAGATTACGGAACAGCTGTTCGCCCTCATCTAACAGGGGATCGAACTCGGCGGTAATAATGTGGGTTTCGGGTAAACCGGCTAAATCTTGGCTGCGCAGTGGGCTGGCTTCGACATCGGTTCTGGGATGCCAGTCGAGGTACATATCAAAGCCCGTGAGCAGCGTATCGCGAGTGATGATGTACTTGTCGCCATTGTCGATATAGCTCTGACTTTTGGCGGTCGCATCCAACATAGGATAGATAAGCACTTGTTTTTTAGGTAACCATTCCCCCTTTGCCTTTAACCGTAGGCAAGTGACTAAGGCTAAATGGCCGCCGGCACTGTCGCCCATCAGAGTGATATTAGTGTTATCGCCGCCCCATTGCTGGCAATGTTGCTGTACGAGATTGGCCGCATTGAAGGCATCGTCATGGGCTGCGGGGTACACATGCTCTGGGGCGAGACGATAGCTGACCGCCACCACTAATGCACCGGAATCATTGGCAATTTTACGCAGTTGCTGATTATGAGTAGCGATGCCGCCGCTGACAAAACAACCGCCGTGATAGTAAATAACCACGGGTAAATTGTTATCTGCCGAGGGCTTAAATAGGGTTAACTCTATGCCCTCAAGGGATAAGGTTTTGACCTCAAACACAGCCTCCGGCTCACCTGCCAATACTGTGCTGGCGATGTAACCTTGGCGGCGTTCCTCAAGGCTTTGCTCGCGGACCGAAGGGCAACCTGCGGCGATAAACTCGCTCACTAATTGTTTAATTCCGTCTTCTAAATAGAGTTGGCTCATGTGCAGTTTCCCTGAATATATTCGGCGAGCGCTTATCGCCCTTTGTGGTCGGCAAAGTGTATCGGCTCAATATCAAAAAGGGTAGTGTATATTGGGTGATATGGTATTAATCCCTGCTATTTCAGTCGATTAAAGATTGTTAATTGAGACGTTGCTGATGTTTTTCGACTTCAATGAATTGAGCTCCACCCAATGAATACGGTTGCAGGGGCTGGTTTTAGGCTTGATGAAGGATTGAGCACAATCTAAAAATGTAAGAAAATTACCGTTCGCCAGCCTTGGCGTGCTATTGCTATTTCACTTGTCTTCCCGCGGTAAGGATCGGACGTGGCCACACCAGCTAAAACCCTGCAACAACGCATGGGCATTGTTGCCCTCACTTGGCCGATTTTTATCGAAACATTGCTGCAATCCTTACTCGGGATCAGCGATATTTTTATGCTGAGCCATTATTCCGATAATGCGGTTGCGGCGGTCGGACTCACCACCCAATTGATGTTTTTTATGATGGTGATGTCCATGATGGTGAGCACGGGCGCCAGCATTCTGATCAGCCAAAATAATGGTGCGGGGCAGACGCAGCAAGCGACCGATATTGGCGTGGCCAGCGTGGCCTTAAGTTTAAGTTTAGCCGTGGTTATGGGGGCATCGATGTTTTTCGGTGCCCACGGCATTATCGGTTTATTTGAGTTAGAGCCTAAGGTTGCGGGCTATGGTTACGATTATCTGCTGATCTGCGGCAGTTTGAGTATCGGGCTGGTAATGAACATCGCCTTTGCCGCCATCTTACGCAGCTACGGCTTTACTCGATCCGCCATGTTAGTCACCTCTAGCACGGGGTTGATGAATGTGCTCGGTAACTATATTGCCCTCTATTCTCCCTTTGGTTTGCCAGTTTATGGGGTAACTGGTGTGGCGATTTCAACTGTCACCAGCCAGATGATTGGTGCCTTGATTATGCTGGCGGTGATCCGCAGTAAGCATATTCCGCTGCCAATGCAGCGACTTAAATTATTGCCGCGCAGCACCTATTGGAGCGTGATGCGCATAGGTTTGCTTAATGCGGGCGAAATGCTGTCCTACAATGTGGCGCAGATGACCATCATCTATTTTATTAGTCAGATGGGCACGCTCTCTTTAACGGCTTATACCTATGGCTTGAATATCAGCCGCTTTATTTACTGTTTTGCGGTGGCGCTCGGGCAGGCGGCGCAAATTCAAACCGGTTACTACGTCGGTAAACAATGGTTCGATGAGATTACTGTACGGGTGCAGAAGTATTGCCTTGTGGGCTTTATTGCCTCCCTCGCCATAGTGTTAGCCTTTTATTGGCAGCGCTTTACCATTGTGGGCTGGCTGAGTGAAAACCCTGAAGTGATTCAACTTACTGCACTTCTGCTATTGGGCTCTATCGCGCTGGAAACCGGCCGAGTCTTTAATCTGGTGATTATTTCGGCATTAAAAGGCGCGGGGGATGTGGCGTTTCCGGTGCGGGTTGGCCTGTTTAGCATGTGGGGAATTGGCGTGTTATTGGCTTGGTTCTTTGGGCTGCACTTAGGTTATGGCGTGCTGGCTGCTTGGCTTGCGGTTGCAGCCGATGAATGGGTGCGAGGCTTGATTATGGTGCTCCGTTGGCGCTCGGGTCGCTGGCAGCGTTTTACCCGTATTCCGCCAGCAACCTCAGCTTAAACCTAAAAGGTCAACCCTTATTGATTGCCCCATTTGCCCGATTTCAGCTGCTCATTTTTAAATTGCAGATACCTTGGATGCCCTTCATCGGTTTCGATTTCCATTGTGCTGTAAGGGGCAAAAAGCGCACCAGGAATTTGATATCCATTGGTGAGGACATCATCCAATGAGGGCATAAAACATTCTTTAATCGGGTCAAAATGGATTTTATAACTGGTATAGCCGCGCGCAACAAACCGTTCGGTGATGGTTTTGAATTGCTGTCCAAAAGGCGTGTCGAGCCTCTGTGGTGTGGAGTAATAAAAGCCTTGTCCGTACCAGTAGAGCAATAAGGCGGTACCCGCATCACAGAGTGGATGTTCGATAATCGCTCTGACCATATCGGGATCATGGTCATCCCAATTTAAGTTGCCCGCGACAAAATGCAATTCCTCCATACTTTGTAAGTCACTGATACAGGTGATTTGTGTCGCCGCTTTGCCAAAGTAAGCGCTGTATTCATGTAAAGCGTCATAATCGGGATCGGCGAGCAATTGGGCGAGTCGTTGTTGATTGGCGATACAGCCTAATTCGGCGCATTCATAGGCGCGGATAAATTGTTCTTGGGTTAATAACTTGGCCACGGGCGTCCTTGGGATTTTTAAATAATGGCTCTCGCCAGCCCTGATAACTGGGCTAGCGAGAAATTGGGAAAATCTTAGGCGTTAAGCTTGCTGTTGCAGCAAGGTACGGCAGAGCTTAATAAAGTCGGATGAGGTGACAATCCCTAATACTTTCTTATCGTTATCCACTACGGGTAAGCAACCGAGTTTATTATCGATAAAGTATTCCACCACCACGGTTAAGGGCTCATCCGCAGTTAACTGCTGGCAGTCTTTGTCCATCACAGTCGCTATGGGGGTATAGCGTTCTTTGCGATCCAATGCGCCTTGGCCGTATTTATTCAACATAGACAATACGCTGGCGATCATCTTTTTATGGGTAAGAATACCGACTAATGTGCCGTCGGTTTCGGATATCACAGGTAAATGACGTACGCCGCGGGTTTGCATTAAGTGGTGGGCATCTTTAAGGCTCGCACCATCGCTGATGCAGATGACCTCTGTGCTCATAATATCGCTGACTTTCATCCTATAAATTCCTTTTTTAACAATGCTCTGGTTTGACTCAGCATGAGCCAAAATCTGAGCGATTTGCCACTGATCCGATGTTAGCAGCTTAATCATAGCTTGTGCCAGTGCTGTACAAATAAAGTACGCTATTCAGTATAAGGCTATGAATTAAAAGAAATCATAAAAGGCTGACAAAGATGTCACAAATGTGTAACAGTGATATCTCACAATCGGGGCCTCATTAGACCTCATACCAGTGAACCCTCATCTTAGAAAGGAATAATAATAATGAAACGAACCGTGACTCGTCGTGATTTTTTAGCAATATCAGCCAAAGGTATTGGTGCCGCAGTGATTTCCTACGGCCTAATGGGGTGTAGTGACAGTGATGATGATAACTCTGTGCCCGCGCAGTTTTTACATGGTGTCGCCAGCGGTGACCCAGCGCAGGATGCGGTGATCCTTTGGACCCGTGTGACGCCAGATTCTGCTGGGGATGTTAAAGTGAGCTGGCAAGTCGCCAGTGACGCGGCATTCTCACAATTAGTGACCACTGGGGAGATGGTCACTAATGCTAACCGTGATTACACGGTCAAAATCGATGCCCGCGGTTTACGTGCGGGACAAACCTATTTTTACCGCTTTATGACAGGCGGAAAAACCTCCGAGGTGGGCAAGACCCGCACTTTACCCGAGGGCGAAGTGAGTTCGGTAAAACTCGCCGTTATGTCCTGCGCTAACTTTCCTGCTGGTTATTTTAACGTGTATGAACTGGCTGCGGCGCAGGATGACCTCGATGCTGTGGTGCATCTGGGTGACTATATCTATGAATATGCCCGTGGCGGCTATGCCAGTGAACATGCGGCAGAGCTTGGCCGTGAAGTGTTACCCGCCAACGAACTGCTGACGCTTAGCGATTACCGTACTCGTTATGGCCAGTATCGTTCAGATACTAGCCTGCAAAAATTGCACGCGAAAGTGCCATTTATTACGGTATGGGATGACCACGAAGTGGCAAACGATACCTGGCGTGATGGCGCCGAGAACCACAACGAAGGCGAAGGGGATTTTGCGGTCCGTAAAGAAGCCGCGCTACAGGCCTACTTCGAGTGGCTGCCAATCCGTCCATGGCGCGAGGGTAACCATGAGGAGATCTACCGCAGCTTCAGTTACGGTAACTTAGTCGACTTACATATGCTGGACACGCGCGTTTTGGCCCGCGATAAGCAGCTCGATTACGCCGATTATATGGATGCCAGCACGGGCGCCTTCGATGGGGAGCGTTTCCTTGCCGATGTGACATCGACCACGCGCACCATGCTAGGCTTAACCCAATTACTCTGGCTGCAGGGTACTTTATTGCAAGCCACGGGCACCTGGCAGGTGTTAGGCCAACAGATCCTGATGGGCAAGATGTCCCTGCCTGCGGCGATCGCTACCCAGCAAATGAGCATTCCGCAATATGCCATGCTTGGGGCGCTGGCGAAGTTAGCCGCTCGCGCGGCAGCAAATGATCCAACCCTAACGGCAGCGGAATTACAGTACTTACAGGCCAATCAAGCCTTGTTAACGCCAGAAGTGATTGCCCTGCTGCAACTGCCATCTATTCCCTATAACTTGGATGCATGGGATGGTTATGCCTATGAAAGGGAAGTGATTTTAGGCACTGCTAAATCGAAAAATCATAACCTAGTGGTGATTGCGGGTGACACCCATAACGCCTGGGCGAATGAGTTAAAAGACGTTAACGGTGATAGTGTGGGGGTGGAGTTTGCCACAAGCTCAGTGTCATCACCTGGTTTGGAATATTACTTAAATCTGCCAGCGGAGCAGATCCCCGCGACCGAGGCGGCGATCGTGGATCTGGTGCCAGATCTTAAATACACCAACCTTAAAGATCGCGGCTTTATGACCTTAACCTTCACTAAAGAAGCGGTGCGTAGCGACTGGCATTATGTCAGCACGATTCTGGCGAAGGAATTTGAAGAGTCGACCAGCCGCAGCTACAGCGCCATGACTAAGGTCGGTGAACACATTATCAACCCTGTGAGCTAACCCAAGCTCCATCTTTTGCTTAGCTCGTTCCTTGTTGGCCACCTTTGGGTGGCCTTTTTTGTACGCTTTTTGTTAGTTCCGTCCTAAAAATGCAAAATAAACGGCCGTTCACCTGCAACTTATGACTATAACTGCAGCACGGCGGTTTTTTTTGGTATAAAATTCGCTCCCAAAATTCGGCGGCTGCCTACACTTGCTAGGACTCTGATGAAGAGAATGCTGTTCTCGTGTTTTGGACGCCGAACAGACCTTACTAGGTAAAAGCGCGAGCTTTAACACCTAAAATCAATAATTAAGATGGGGATCGGTGTCATGTCAGAAAAATATTTCGTTACCGCACAGCAACTGCTCGAAGATTCATTTCTATTAGCTTCACAGGTTTATGAGAGTGGATTTCGTCCGCAGTTTATCGTGGGTATTTGGCGTGGCGGTGCTCCAATCGGGATCGCGGTACAAGAGTTTTTCGACTTTAAGAAGGTTGAAACCGACCATATCGCCGTGCGTACCTCGTCTTACTACGGTATTGGTACCGACAAGCAAAGCAAAGAAATCAAAGTACATGGTCTGCATTACATTGTTGAAAATGCGAATGCTAGCGATAGCTTACTGATTGTGGACGATGTGTTTGACTCTGGCCGTAGCATCCACGCGCTGAAGGAAAAGTTAAGCCAACTGATGCGTTTAAACATGCCGCAGGACATTCGTATCGCTTGCCCTTATTACAAGCCAAAGAATACCGCTGTGCCTTTAAAGCCTGATTACTATATCCATGCCTCTGAAGACTGGTTAGTGTTCCCACACGAAGTGACGGGCTTAACGCCGGAAGAAATTGCCGAAGGTAAGGGCGATTTAAAAAATATTCAGCATCTTTTTAAGTAAAAAGAATCTGTTAAAAAAAGCGTTAGCAGTTTTTGCTAACGCTTTTTTGTTTTCGGTTTTGAAATAGAGCCTATTTATTGGGCCTATAAATCCATGCAGTTGGCATAGTAAGTCACAGTCGCCGGCCAGTCCGAAAACACGCCAATCACGCCCACATCTTTGGCTAGCACATCGAGCAACTCGTAGGTATCACCTTCATTATCAATGGCATCTGTGATGCTTTGATAATACCAACCACCGCCATCTTTCAATAATCCTGAGCGTTCTAAGGTCCAAGTGATAATCTTGAGTCCCGCTGTTTTCGCGGCTTTGGCATATTCCGATGGAATGATTTTTTTATCCGCATCTAAGGTCACCAGCACCCAGAGTGGCGGCGCGATAATCTGCACGCCTTGGGCTTTCAGCTCAGCCATTGAGGGCGACCAAGTGGCGGCGTCCTGTGGGTCAAAGCCCGTGTGAATATCATATCTATCGTCCAGATACACCGCTTGCTTGCCAAACTCGGGAGCGTTAGCAATCCAGTATTTTACATCTTCTAAATTGAAGGATTGGGGGAAGACCTGCGAGGCATCGACGCCTGCCGCAGTATATTCATCGAGCATCTTTTGGGCATACTCCTGCTGAGTAAAGCCATCGAAGGGCATGGCGACGCTGGCGGCTTTTAGCTCTGGCGTCATTTTTACGCCAGCCTTTTTAAACATCTCAATACTCTCGGCGTGGGTCATCAGGGTGCCATTGCCCGCATAGAGATCCGTGCGCCACTTAGGCGTACCATTCATAAACTCTTCGGCAGTGGCGGCCTTGGGGTTCTCGCCCTCCATCTTACCCTTTAACATTTTAAATTCGGCGAGGGTGATATCGCTGGTACAGCAGGTTGCAGTGGCGGCAACGCCATTGGCCGCATCGGCGGGCGTAAAGGGGACTGAACATTTATTGGCAAGTTCGGGAATGGCCAAAATATTGGTCGTGCTAGCGAGATCGCACTGGGAGTGGCGACAGACTAAGGCTTTATCGGCAGTAAAAGTCACATCGCACTCGAGGATTCCCGCGCCAGAGTCAATGGCCGCTTGGTAGGATTCTTTCGTATGTTCAGGGAATTGCATCGCCGCGCCGCGATGACCAATGGCAAAATCGCTACGATAGAAATGGTCGGTTTCGCACTGGGCTAAACGGGTTTTTAAGCTGCTGTCCTGCATTTGACGCACTAAAAACAGTGGTCGCTCACCGACTTGGGCGGGCACCAGTTTGGCGGGCGGTGTGGTGTCGTTATCTTTGTTATCGCTGTTGCAGCCTGCGAGCAGAGCCGTACTGGCGAGCAGTATGCAGAGTGTTACTGAGGAGGTGTTCATCTTCTTTCCTAAATTGAGTTGTTGTAAATGGATTCACCTCACACTCTAAAATTGCTAGATGACTAAATTTGCGCAGTTTTATGACCAAAACAAGAAAAGATACCGTTTGCCCGCCGCTTTTACGCTAGCTTGATACTGAGCTTAGGACTAAGATTAGGGCGAGAAATCATCTAGCATGCCGCGTGATTTTTGGGATTTTTACGGCTGTGTGAAAGTGCTAAGTATGAAAATTTTCTTGCAAGCGATCTTTCTGTGCCGAAATCAAGTAAACTGCGCTCCTTTTGTTTTATGATGGCGTTTGTATCGCTTGATAAGACAAACGTGGCAAGCATCATTTAGGAAATAGAGCAGAATGAGCAAGGGTAAAAAATACGATTTTCGCGTCACTCAAGCTGAAAATGGTTGGAAGACGGAAATCACCCGTCGTATGACGTCGACTAAGACGGTAGTGTCGAAAAGCCATGACGGTTTTGCGACCGAAGCTGAGGCACAAGCTTGGGGTCAAGCCGAGCTGCAAGTGTTTTTAGGCACGCTAGCTGAGCGCAACAAGCGTCGCTCAGAGAAACAGGCTAAGGCCAAATTAGCGGCGGCTTTAGCTGTAGAAGCGGCAACCGATGCCGATGATTTTGATGATGAAGACGAGTTCGGCGAAGAATAACTCGCCCGAAAAATAGATCTCAGAAGACATCTCGAAGGCAAACTGGCTTGTGAGCCATTAGCATTCAACAAAAAGCGGACCAGAGGTCCGCTTTTTGTTGCCTCACTTAAGGTGTTCGCTTAAGTGAGCATTAGGCAATCGGATTAGCCTTGAATTTTAAAGCTGCCTTGCATAATCGCCCAGTGGCCAGGGAAGCTGCAGAAGAACTGGTAAACTTCAGTTGCACTCATGCCTGCGGTGCTAAAGGTCACCGAAGTTGATTCCCCACCACCCACTAATGCAGTATGAGCGATAACACGGGTATCACCGGCTTTAACGTAAGCCGCATCGGCACCAGCGCTCATACCATCGGTCGCAACGGCAGACATATCAGCGGCTTTAGTTAATACCCAGTTGTGGCCCATGGCCGCTTTGGGCAGAGTGCCAGTGTGCGTTAGTGTGAGGGTCACTTCTTTACACGTTGCAGGAACAGACAGCTCTTTAGTGTCAAATTGCATCGCGTCAGTCGCAGCAATCTTGAGTTCACATTCGTTAGCACTCGCTTGGCTGGCGACGAATAATCCTAGGCCGAGTAAGCTAGCGCTAGTCATATTACGTAAAGTGGTGCTTTTCGCTTTCATCTGATACTTCCTTATTCTGAACAAGGTGGCTTGAGCCGATGTGACTCAAGTATGCGCATGTCAGAATAGGCTGAATTTATTAAATGGGAATGAATTCAGTATGTAAATTATGTATATAGCACTTTAGTATGAAAGAGGTTAAGTGCGACAATTTGCCGCACTCATGGGCTAACGTTGGACTTCGTGGCGATAGGGAATCGCGCGCTGGGCGCCTTCACGTGTAACGGTAATGGCCGAGGCGGCATTAGCAAACCCGACGGCCGCGGCAATTGACATACCCTCACTTAAACCCACCACTAAGGCGCCATTAAAGGTATCGCCCGCGGCGACTGTGTCTATCGCTTGCACTTCAAGAGCTGGAATTAACCCGGTAAAACCCGCACTACTGATAAATGCGCCTTTGCTGCCTAAGGTGATCACCACAGTCGTTACGCCCTGTTGGTGAAGCCATTGAGCCGCCAGTGCGGCATTTTCCTCGTCTGTGACTTCTATCCCCGTTAAGGCCTCGGCCTCGGTTTCATTTGGGGTAATAATGTCCACCCACTTGAGATAATCCAGTTCCTGCGTTGCGGCTGGAGCCGGATTCAGTACGGTTGTAATACCGAGTTGTTTGGCGGTTTGCAGTGCGTTTCTGACCGTCTCTGCTGGCGTTTCAAGCTGGATCAGCAGAAATTGCGCATTGGCAAATAGAGCGTAATGCTTCTCTAACTCGCTAGGGGTTAGATGGGCATTGGCTCCCGCGGCGATCCCTATGGCATTTTCACCATTATCGGCGACAAAAATCATCGCCGTGCCTGTGCTCATATTGGCGACTTGGGTGATACCTTCGGCTTTAATGCCATCCTTGAGCCAACTTGCCCGCATCTCGTTACCGATACTGTCTTGACCGAGATGGCAGATAAAGGTGACCTCGGCATCTTCTTGACATAAACGTGCGCAGGCTACCGCCTGATTAGCACCTTTGCCGCCATGTTCCAAGCGATAGGTTCGGCTCATTAAGGTTTGGCCGGGAACGGGCAAATACTCAAAGTTCATCACATGGTCGGCGTTAGCGCTGCCGATAACGAGGATCTGGCTCATGGAAGGTTCACTCTTAAGTTTATCTGCGATTGAGATAGGTTGGTGTGTAGGCCGCTAAGCTGTCAACTAACAAGTCAACAAAACCCTGTCTATCAATGCCAAATAGCACTGTTGCATTCGCGGGTTTGCCCGTCAGTTGATAGCGGTCGACCACCGTCATCCCCAGTGTTAATTCGCTTTGGGTTTCAATGCCGACCCAGCAGTCTTGGGCATCAAACAGCGCGGGGTTGAGTAACCAAGCGATAGTGCAAGGGTCGTGCAGTGGCGCGCCGACAAAGCCCCATTTAGGATCTCTATGGTAAATCATAAAGAAATCCAACAACTCGGCGACACACTTAGCCACGGGATTAGGAATGGCGCGAATACGTTCGATATCTTCATCCATGATTTGTGCCTGATGGGTTACATCGAGGCCGCACATGGTAATAGGAATACCGGATTTAAACACAATATCGGCCGCCTCTGGGTCGACAAAAATATTAAACTCGGCGGCGGGCGTCCAATTGCCGACACCCGCTGCACCGCCCATCAACACAATGCGTTCAATCTTGGCGTGTAACTCGGCGTGGCTGGCGAGCAGCAGCGCGATATTGGTGAGTGGTCCAGTGGGGACTAATGTTACTAGTTTATCGCTTTGGCGGATTTTTTGTGCCATTAGCTCGACAGCACTGATTGCTTGCGGCTCAAAACTCGGTACAGGCAGTGCAGGGCCATCGAGCCCCGTTTCACCGTGAACATTGTCGGCAATGATTAACTCACGGCTTAAGGGTTTAACCGCACCGCCCGCGACCGGAATATCACTGCGATTGAGTAGGGTTAAGATCCGCAGGGCGTTATTGAGGGTTTTATCTGGGGTTTGGTTGCCGGCACTGGTGGTCACGGCCAGAGGGCTTAGCTCTGGATGGGCGAGGGCTAAAATGAGCGCGATAGCGTCGTCATGGCCGGGATCGCAATCCAAAATAATTGGGCGACTCATACTGTTACTCCTTTAAACAGCGGAATGGAGGCTTAGAATAGCACGCTAAAGCTTGAAGGCGGTGAGTCTCATAGTGTCTTTACAATAAACTGTGAGCATTTTCTGATTTCTATCAACAAGCTGCTACAATAGCGCCCCGCTTTAGGCAGAATCAAGTTCTCTAATGCCTTACCGATCATGGAATGATAAGGACGTTCTGGCGTGTTGATGAATCCTAGTCAATTAACTGCGAGTGCCCCAACACGTTTTTTGGGGTGGTTAGAAATATTCTTAATTTGTATCCCTCTTCTGCTTTTTAGTTTAGTCACTTTGTTCCTCTGGGAAGGGGGGCAAAAGTGGTTGTTGGTCAATCAACTTGAAGAGCGTGGCGCTGTCGCCATTGGCCAAGTGATTGAGACCACCTATCGCAGTGAGCGCAGTTCGACGGGCGTCTATCACCAAAGATTGATTTGTTTGGTTGAGTATCGCACCGCCGAAGGCAAGCTCGTCCGTCAATGGGAGCTCGATGGCGTGAATTGCCAAGCGACCTATCAATTACGGCCGCCGCAGGGCGACACCCCTGGCGCATTAGTGCCCAACTACGGGCAAAGTGTTGTGCATTATCTTCCCGAGACGCCAACGCGGGCGAGCGCCGATCTTGAGTTAACCCGCGATCGCGCCAAACTGGATTTTGGTTTTGGCATCGCAGGTTTAATATTTTGCTTGTTTGTCAGTTATTTCTGTTTGAATTTATTAAGAGTTCGTTGGGTCGAGTTTCGTTATCTGCCAAAACTCAAGCGGTTAGGGCAGCAACAGGATTACACCGGGATTATCTGTTTTCTTGAAACCTATCGCCAGCATCCTGCTGCGAATATCCTAGTCTGGGAAGCGGCTGAGCATATAGGTTATTGCCCTGAGCTCTATCCGCGTTTGGTCGATTTATTCGAGCAAATGCAAACTTCACCGAGCAAAAAAAAGCTGGAATCCGTAGATGAATCTATTGCGATGATAAGCTTTTATCGCTTGAGTTCATTAGGATTTCACGAATTGGCGCTGGCGATGCTCGCCCGTAGTAAACAGGCGCTGTCGGCTAAAACTTTAGCCAGTTTTGTTTTGATAACGCGTACTAAGCAGTTGTCCTTTGCGTTGGAATTACCCGCAGAAAAGTTAGCGGCATTGAAGGCGTTGTGTGAGGCCAAAGTGATAAAGTTTGGCCTGGCGGATGAAAAGCAATGCCCCGTCGATTTTACTGTGCGCCTCGATTATTTACTCTACTTAGTGATATTAGTGCTCGACAACACCGAGTTTGATCGCCAAGCGGGGCAGACTATCGGCCCAGTTCAACGGCTAATTTTATCAGCCTTAACACAGGTGAAGGTATTCGACACCCTCAGTCAAGCGAGCGCGCAGGCACTGGATACACAAATTCAAGTGCTTTTAGCTCGCTTAAATACGACTCAGGGTTTTGTGTACGAACTCAAGCCGCTACTCGAGTCGATATCAGACCAATTAGCGCAACCCGTTCAACAATCAGCGTTTTCAGTAACCAAAGTTCCAGTAACCAAAGTTTCAGCAAATACAGGGAAATAAGTAATGCAGTCTTATTCTATCTCACGCCCATTGGCATTGGTGGCCGCCTTAGTGGCGTTGCAATTAACCGCCTGTAGCCAGCCTAAACCCGTAGCTGTAGTCGAAAATGAAAAGGAATCCTTGCTGCAATTTGATAACGGCAAGCTTATCCAGTTTAAGGAAGAGGCAAATCCTAATTATCGCCATATTCCCTGCGATTTAGCTGCAGTCGATGCTGTGGTGACCAATAGCACGGCCTTCGCCGCATTAACTAAGTCGGGTGACGTCATCACTTGGGGCGATAGTTTTGCCGGTGGCGATAGCCGCGAGGTGACAGAACAACTTAAGCAAGTAAAGCAAATCGTCCCAGTTAAGGATGGATTTGCCGCGCTGCGCCAAGATGGCGCAGTGGTGTATTGGGGCAATGCGGGCAAGTTGAGTCTGGACAAGGCATTGCAAGCGCGCATGACCAATATCACTAAGTTATTCGCCAACCGAGAGGCCATAGCCGCACTCGATGCCAATGGTAAGGTGCATACTTGGGGCTACGGGCCTTACGGCGGCAATAGTTTGCAGGTGCAGGATGAGTTAGTCGATGTGGTCGATATCTTTGCTAAAGGGCGCAGTTTTGTCGCCCTTAAAAAAGACGGCAGTGCCGTGGTTTGGGGGCAGGTTGAAGAGTCGACCAATATGAAAAAGTTACTCCCGCAGCTTACGGATGTAGCGAAGCTCGAATATTTTCAACACACCTATGCCGCCTTAAAAAAAGATGGCTCAGTGGTGAGTTGGGGCTGGCGCAGTGATACTTATCCTATCCGCAGCGCCCTTAAGGATGTGGTGAGTCTCACAGCAAATAACTGTGCGTTTGCGATTTTAAGCCCAACAGGTGACGCCCATTTTTGGGGCGATGGCATTAACTGTGGCGTCGATTGGATCAAGAAAACCGATATCACAGGGGTGAAGGAGATTATCAGCGTCGGCACTGGTTTTTTGCTACTGCGTGACAATGCTACGCCACAAATTCTCGCCGACGATACGGATTATGCCTATCTGTTTGGGTTTCATGATGCTCAAGAGATCCTCAATAAATATTGGCAGCAAGGCAGTGTGATTACTCGAGGGTCTGCCTCCTTTGTGTTTACGCGTCCCGACGGCAAAGTGGTACCCGTCGGTTACCGGGCAAACCTTAAAAATGTCGAGCAGCTGATCGAGCGCATTCCGCGCCTCACGTGGTTAGCGCAGGCTAATGACGGTTATGTTGGTATTAGCGAAAAGGGAGAATGGGTCTCTTGGTCGATGAATTTGCCCATGTTCGACAAGTCGCCAGTGCAACCAGCAGATTCCTTGGTGATTAAGCCGCTGGAATTTACCCCCGCTGCCCAATGTGAAACCCCAGAGCAACGGCAGGCGATTTTGAGTCAGGCAAGGCCGCAGCGTAAAATCAATTGGTCATTTGACTAACTCATTGTTGGGCATGTAGGGCATACATCAGCTGGTGAAGATCCATTCACCAGCTTGTTAATCCATCACTGACCCTATCTTTGGCTGCTATTTGCTATTTTACAGTTTTAGTGACTGTATAAGTATCATTTCATTTATCTTTTTAACTGTTATCCTATTTGCATCTTCGCTAGAATGCTGGATGTTTTCTAAGCAGTTTCATAAATCGTTTTAACATACTCAAACAACCTGAAGATTCTTAAATGGTTATTTTCGTGAGTTTGAGGATGGATTCGATGCCAAGGATGATAATCATGAAATGTATTCCCCATAGTCGGATGGGATTATTGCAGGGCGCAGGCATATTAATGCTGTGCGGCTTGATTGGTTCCGAATCCGTTGAGGCGAAATTGGATATGCCCCTTGTTGAAAGTGGTGCCTCGCATACCCATGTGTTGCCTATCTTTAGCCAGAAATTGGGCTTTAGTCTGCCAACGGGTTGGCGCCAAGCGTACCATGAGGAACGTGCGGGTATGTTTATGGCAGAATTTGTGCCAGAGCAGGAGGCACTTAATCAATGGAGTGCACTGTTTTGTGTGCAAGGCTTTAAGGACATGGCCGAAAGCGTAAGCCCAGAGCAGTTTTTAGATGCGATGGCCGAGACATACCAAGCCTCATGTGATGGCGAGGTGATTTATCAAAAGCTGGGGGATACCCAAGTAGATGGTCACAAAGGTTTTCAGGCTATTCTCGGTTGTACCACTATGCCGAATGTCCATGGCGCGACACAGTTTAATTCGAGTGCTTTTACCTCTCATCCCCAAGGTGAGATTGGCTATTACACTGTAGTGAGTGGAAGTAAGGATTTGTATTTGCTGCATAAGTCAATGCGTGGTGAGGTGTTTCTTGCCGATAAACCTCCATTGCAAGTGGCCAACAGTGCCGATTTTATCTCAGCCTTAGCACCCTACACTTTAAAGTAGTTGTCAGTCGAGAGACGGATGTTCATGGACTTTCATCCGTATAGACGTCTATAATGCGCGCGCTCAGGCCTGTTATGCCCTGAGCATTATTGGGTGTTAACTGGTTTTTCGCCCTATGAACCTAATTTTTAGTCAACCTTCTGTGGTGCTTGCGATGTATTCGTCGCGAGATAATCGGGAAGCCAGTGAAATTCTGGCACTGCCCCCGCAACGGTAAAAGGTGAGAGACGACCGCATTCGCTAGGTGAGTTCAAGAAGGACCCGATAAGCAATGTGCAAAGGTCAGTTTCGCGTATATCTCTAGTTGAGATAGACATAGCCTAAGTCCGGAGACCGGCCCTAAAGGTGTTTTTGAGATTTCGGTGGGCAGATCTCAAAATGCGATAGTGACTGTCAGTATTTGTTACTGAATCAACGGTATCGTGGCGTCATTGCCCCGTTTTCCTTGCAGGAGTTAAAGGTAAAATGGGAACACATCCAACAAAAATCGCGCTGCTGATCGGCAGCCTTTGCAGTCTTTCTGTTATCGCGCCTGCCATGGCCGACGATGCAACCAATACCGCCAAAGTCGATGAGCATATCGTCGTGATTGGCCGCTCAGACAAAGCACCCTTAAATATTGCCGCCAATGTGAATGTGATTGATGCCGCTGCGATTGAGCAGAGTGGCGCAACCAGCTTGACCGAAGTGTTACGTGGTCAAAGTGGTATTCAACTATCCGACAATAACATTGGTACTAGCTTTGCGATGCGTGGCTTTAGCGCCAGCTCTGCGGTTAACAACACGCTGATTTTGCTCGATGGTCGCCGCTTAAATAATATCGATATCGCCGCACCTAGCCTGAATGCGATTCCACTCAATTTAATTGAGCGTGTTGAAATTCTATCGGGCAGTGCTGGCGTGCTCTATGGCGACCAAGCGGTAGGCGGGGTGATCAATATTGTGACCAAGTCGCCTGAGAATACGGGCGGCAGCGTGCAATTATCCGGCGGCAGTTTTAATACCTACGAAGGTCGCGGCGATGTGTCTGGCGCCATCAATAAAGATTGGCACTATTTTCTGACTGGTAGCTACAACCAAGGCGATAACTATCGTACGCATAATGCCAATGAAACGGGCTCTATCTTAGGCCGTATTCAATATAAAACCGCCACAGATTCTTTCTTCGTTGAAACTAGCTATTACGATGATGACCGTGAAAATCCTGGTTCACTGACGGTCGATCAATTCAAGTTCGATCCACGTCAGTCTTTTAATAGCAATCAATATGTCCATGAGATGACCACGGCGGCGCGCACGGGATATCAGCATCAGCTTAACCAAAACTGGGCCTTGGCGGCGGATCTGGATTACAGCGATACTTCAGTCAGTTCGCTCAATTGGGGTCAGAGCCATAATACTCGCTCGCTGCTGATGTTCAGCCCTAAAGCGCTCGCCAACTACAGTACCCGTCAAGGCGAGCTAAACCTAGTCACAGGTTTGGATATTAGCCGCGGTAAGGCCGAGTTTGACTCTATGGCGCGTAGCAACGTGCAAGAAATGCAAAGTGCTTACCTGCAAGCCACTGTGCCATTAAGCCACACCTTAAGCTATGTGGTGGGCGGACGTTATGCGCGAGTGACCGACGATCTGGTCGATGGCAATGTCTATCCAAACGGCATCGATTTAGATGAAGATGCCAGAGCATTTGAGTTCGGTTTAAATTACCGTCCGAGCGCCGAACACAGATTTTATCTGCGTGGCGATGAAAACTTCCGCTTTGCTAAGGTCGATGAGCAAGCTTACACCCCGAAAGATGTGTATGGCTTAAAGCCGCAGACAGGTCGCTCCTATGAAGCCGGTTGGGATTGGACTGTCGCGAGCCAAAGCCTACGTGTCAGCCTATATCGCCTCGATTTAGAAGATGAAATCGTCTTCGACCCAAGCGCTGAAAAACCTGTTGGTGGCAGCTTCCAAGGCGCTAACGTTAATGCCGATGCCTCACGCCGTTATGGCGCGAGTGCCGATTGGGATTGGCAGGTGACTCAAGCCCTCACCTTAGGCTTGGAATATAACTATATCGATGCCGAATTTACCGATGGGGTGAATGATGGCAAGCAATTGTCTTGGGTGGCTAAGCATACGGGACGCGGTTATGTCAGTATGGATGTTGCCGAGCATTTCCAAGTATTCGCTGAAGCCATTTACACAGGCGATCGTTTTATCGAAGGCGATAACGCTAACCAAGGCGATAAATTGGCTAGCTATGTGCTTGGTAATCTTGCCCTGAACTATAGCCGTGATGCTTGGTTAGCGAGCCTGCGTATCGATAACTTGTTTGATAAAGAATATGTTAGTGCTGGTTATTATGGTGGTAACTGGGGTGATGGCTATTACTCTGGCCGAGGCCGTGATATTCGCTTGACTGTGGGTTACCGCTTCTAAGCTGAATTCTAACAATTAAGTGATTTAATACCTTTTAAAGCCAGACTCAGTCTGGCTTTGTTATTTCTGTTGTTTGGCTATGCGCAGAGAAAAATCCATTTTCTCGGTGTATTCTTTATAAGTTCAGCCTATTTTGAGATAGTCTAAGTCGTTGCTTGTGCTGTAAATCGGCCTATCTCAAGCATTGTCACAATTATTCTACGACTTAGGGCTGAAATTCTTTGTAGTTTGGGTATGATGTGAGCGGTATTCGAATCATCTTATAGCAATTTAACAGGTGTAAAGTGTCTTATGACAGATCTTGAGCAACAGGTTTTTACTCAAGTGAGAGCCATCATCTCGAATGAAGAGCAAGTAATTGGCCGCCGTGGGATTTTAATTCCACTCAAAAAGGCGATCCTTGCCGAAGGCGATATTCGAAACGTGATCGATATTATTTCGAGCGATCCCGCATTGGCTGCTCATATGTTGATGCGCAGTAATTCGGCGCAGGCTTCAGGCATAGTCGCTCCAAAATCTCGCTCCTTAAAAGACGCCCTGATCCGTTTAGGCCAAGTGAATATTTATCGCTATGCCTTTACCTTCTATTTGAAAGAACGCCTCGATGAATTGCCCCAACCCTATAAGAAGTTGGTACAAGGTTATTGGAAACTCACGGAAAATATCGCTACCGATGCGGTCGACAGCCTAGTAGACATGCCGGATGTTGAAGTCGACCCCGATGAAGTACAAACCTTGGCGTTGTTTAGCGTGTTCGGGCAAATTATTGCCTTAACGGCCTTTGCTTACTTAAATGCCAGCGCTGAGCAATCTTTCCCGTTAAGCGTGATTAAGTCATTGATTGATAATCAGCAGCAGACCTTAACCATCGAAGCCTTTGAGGCTTTAGATCTCGATCAGGATCTGCGCCAAGAGTTTATGATCGCCCATAATCTGCGTCAGACCCGTAATCAAAATTCTCCCGGGTTAATTCTACGCCGCGTGCTATCGATGCGTGGTTTATTGCTTAATCCGCTCTAAAAACCGCTCATAAAACAAAGCCTGCGATTGCAGGCTTTTTGTTATCAGTTTCAATGCTTAATTGGATTTTTGCTGACGCGCTAAGCCTTCGCTTGCCACCAGTTGCAGCCAATTTTGCACTAAGGCCGAGTTCGCGCTGTGGCGGCGATAGGCCCCAAATAGCGGGCGCTTTAAGCCTTCTTGGCCGAGTTTAACTGAAGCTAAACTCAAGCCATGTCCCTCATTGATAGACCAATTTGGTAAGGCGGCGATACCGTCCTTACAGGCAATCCGCTGCAATAACATCATGGTCAAATCGCAGGTCTTTTGTTCGCCCGCCTCAACACCTGCGGGTTCTAAAAAGTGGCGATAAATATCTAAACGCGCCAGTGGCACTGGGTAGCTGATTATGGGTAAACGAGCCAATTGCTTAGGCGTAACATAGGCTTCTTTCGCTAAGGGATGATCCTTGGCAACCACTAACTTCACTTCAAAATCAAACAAATGCTGATAGGCGAGCGAGTGCCCCGGCACGGGATCTGAGGTCAGCACTATATCGAGTTCGCCCATTTCTAAGGCATTGAGCGAATCGAACAGGTGACGGCTCGATAGATCTAACTCGGCCTGCGGATGATCTTGCCTAAATTGCTCCATCACTGGCATTAACCAGCGAAAACAGCTGTGGCATTCAATCCCGACTCTGAGCTGATTGATCTCTGTCTCTAGGCCATTTTTCAGATCCGTTTCCGTCTCTAACACCTTAGGCAGGATCTCTTCGGCGAGGTGCAACAGCCGTGCGCCTTCTTGAGTAAAGGAGAGGGGTTTGCTTTTACGCACAAAAATGGGCGAGTTAATTCGTTGCTCTAACTCCTTAATTTGATGGGAGAGAGCCGATTGAGTGACAAAACGTTTTTTGGCTGCGCCCGCCAAGCTGCCACTTTCCTTCAGTGCCATTAAGGTTCGCAGATGTCTTAGTTCGATCATGATCACTCCAAGTGAATTTCGCTCATGTTGTGCTTGAAATCAATTCGGTTGCTGGCATAGAGACTATCACAATAAACTTCTAGACGTCCAGACGCCCGTTGTGATTTATCTAGGCTTAAATGCGAAAAGTTGCCAAGAAAACACCATCAGCTGGGTGCTAGTGCCGAATATGGCTTATCTCAAATAAAGGAAGATATGGTATGCAATTAAACAGTCTTGGTTTTCCCCGTATCGGGCGTCGTCGTGAACTGAAATTTGCCCTCGAAAAATACTGGCGTGGTGAGAGCACTCAAGCTGAACTGCATGAGGTGGCCAAGGAGTTACGTCGTACCCATTGGCAATGGCAAGTGGCCGCGGGGATCGAGCAGGTACCCGTGGGGGATTTTGCCTTTTACGATCAAGTGTTAACCCTGAGTGCGACCCTAAACGCCATCCCTGATCGTCACCGCGGCGAGGGCGCTATCGATCTTGATACCTTATTCCGCGTTGCCCGTGGTCGTGCGCCAACGGGCACCGATGCGCCAGCCTCGGAAATGACGAAGTATTTCAACACTAACTATCACTACTTAGTGCCAGAGCTTAAGCAAGACCAAGTGTTCTCTATCGCCTATGAGCAGTTTTTTGATGAAGTGGCCGAGGCACAGGCGCTGGGTTATCAAGCCAAGCCCGTGTTGTTAGGTCCTGTGAGTTACTTATATCTGGCCAAAACCGTAGGTCAGGATTTCGATAAACTCAGCCTATTGCCCAATCTGTTAAAGGTCTATGCCGACATTCTTGCGCGTTTTGCCGCGCAGGGCGTGACTTGGGTACAGCTTGAAGAACCGATTCTTGCACTCGAATTAACCGCCGAGTGGCAAGCGGCGATTAGCGAAGCTTATCAAGCGCTTAAAACGGCTCAAGTGAAGATTTTACTCACTAGCTACTATGGCAGCATTAGTCATCATCAGGCGCTGGTTTCCGCGCTGCCAGTCGCTGGTCTGCACCTCGATTTAGTGACAGCTCCTGAACAATTGGCCTTGTTTGCCAATGCCTTAAGAGCAGATCAAATTCTGTCAGCGGGTGTAGTTAATGGCCGTAACGTCTGGGCGGCAGAGGTTGACCTGATTGTCGAGCGTATCGGCAGTGTTGCCAGAGATTTAGGTGCGCGCCTATGGATTGGCACCTCCTGTTCACTGCTTCACAGCCCTGTGGATTTAGAGGTGGAGACAACGCTCACGCCGACGCTGCGCCAGCAGCTTGCGTTTGCTAAGCAAAAGCTGTTGGAACTGGCCAATGTGCGCCAATTGTTGCAGGCCCCTGAGTCTGTCGCCGCCAAAGAGATCGTTAACACCTGTTTGGCACGCCGTGAGGCTAAAGCACAGGCGGCGGATGCTAAAGTGATCGCCCGTGTGGCTGCGCTGACCCAAGCCGACTATGAACGTGTGAGCGAATTTACTGAGCGACAAGCGGTGCAGCAGCGCAAGTATCGTTTGCCATTACTGCCCACGACCACAATTGGCTCATTCCCACAAACGCCTGCCATTCGAGGTTTACGTAGCCGCTGGCGCAAAGGGGAACTAAGCGATGCCCAATATACTGAGCAGTTGCAGCAAGTAATCCGCGATACCATAGACCGTCAACTTAAACTCGGTATCGATGTGCTAGTACATGGTGAGGCCGAGCGTAACGACATGGTGGAATACTTCGGCGAGCAGCTCGAAGGCGTGGGCTTTACCAAAAATGGTTGGGTACAGAGTTATGGTTCTCGCTGTGTTAAGCCGCCCTTGATTTATGGTGATGTGAGCCGCCCGAAAGCCATGACGGTTGATTGGGCTGTATTTGCCCAAAGCCTGACGGACAAACCGGTCAAAGGCATGTTAACGGGCCCGGTGACGATTCTACATTGGTCGTTTGCCCGTGAAGATATCAGCCGCGATACCATTGCTACCCAATTGGCGCTGGCTATCCGTGATGAAGTGGTGGATTTACAAAATGCAGGTATTGGCATTATTCAAATTGATGAGCCAGCCTTCCGCGAAGGTCTGCCATTAAAGCAAAGCGAGTGGCAAGCTTACTTAGATTGGGCGGTTAATGCCTTTAAACTGAGTGCCGCGGGTGTTGTGGATGAAACCCAAATCCACACCCATATGTGCTACAGCGAGTTTAACGACACGATTGCCGCCATTGCCGCCATGGATGCGGACGTCATCACCATCGAGACCTCGCGATCACGTATGGAACTGCTCAACGCCTTTGAAGATTTTGAATATCCAAATGAAATAGGCCCAGGCGTTTACGATATCCATTCGCCAAATACGCCAAGTGTTGAGGCCATGGTGCACCTTATCGAAAAAGCGGCGCAAAAAGTGCCAGTACGCCAACTCTGGGTTAACCCCGATTGCGGCCTGAAGACCCGCACTTGGGATGAGGTAGAACCTGCACTGAAGAACATGGTCGATGCGACCCGCGAACTGCGTCGCCGACTCGGCTAAGGGCTGTAATATCCGCAATAAATGCCTCTTTGGCATAGCGTCAAAAAATAGGGATACCTAAGGTATCCCTATTTTTATTGGTGATTTGCAAAGGCATATTGGAATGCCCGCTTGAACCTACTGTTTAATGGTGCTTATTCGTTAAACATCATCTCGGGGACATGCTCAGGTACCACCAATTCGCCTGCGGTGAGCTTAATAATCTCCTCTACACTCACACCGGGCGCACGTTCGAGTAGATGAAATTTGCCTTCTTTGATTTCTATAAAGGCCAAGTCGGTCAGTACTTTTTTGATGCAGCCCTTGCCCGTTAGCGGCAGGGTGCACTCGGTTAATAGCTTAGATTCACCGTGTTTTGAGGCGTGGGTCATGGTCACAATGATATTGTCGGCGCCGGCGACAAGATCCATGGCGCCGCCCATGCCCTTAATCAGTTTTCCAGGGATCATATAGGAGGCGATATTACCCTGAGTGTCGACCTCAAAGGCACCTAATACGGTGAGATCTACATGGCCGCCACGGATCATCGCAAAGGACTCGGCCGAGTCGAAGAGGGCGGCGCCCCTTGCCATAGTCACGGTTTGTTTGCCGGCATTGATTAAGTCGGCATCGACCTCTTCCATCGTCGGAAAAGGCCCCATCCCTAACAGGCCATTTTCGGATTGCAGCATCACTTCAATGCCTTCGGGAATATAGTTGGCCACCAGTGTGGGGATACCAATACCGAGATTCACGTAATAGCCATCTTTGAGTTCTTGGGCGACGCGCTGGGCTAGTTGTTCTCTTGAAAGTGCCATAACTAAATCCTATTTGCTGGAGGAGCGGGTAGTCAGTTGTTCGATACGTTTCTCGAAGCTGCCTTGGATAAGTCGGTCGACATAGATGCCGGGCGTATGGATTTCATCGGGATCTAATTGACCCGGCTCGACAATTTCCTCCACCTCCACCACGGTTATCTTGCCCGCTGTGGCGGCAAGGGGATTGAAGTTACGGGCGGTTCTGCGAAAGACTAAATTGCCGAAGGTGTCGGCCTTCCAGGCTTTGACTATGGCAAAGTCGCCTGTAATGGACTTTTCAAGAATATAATGGCGACCATTGAATTCTTTGACTTCTTTACCTATTGCCACGTCAGTGCCATAGCCTGTTGCGGTATAAAAAGCCGGAATGCCCGCGCCCGCCGCCCGCATTTTTTCCGCCAGCGTGCCCTGCGGTGTGAGTTCGACTTCCAGTTCGCCAGACATCATCTGCGCCTCGAAGTTGGCATTTTCACCCACATAGGAGGCGATCATTTTTTTGATCTGTTTATCGAGCAGTAAGATTCCAAGTCCGTATTCCGTGGTACCGCAGTTATTGGATACGACAGTCAGGTTTTTGGTGCCCTTGTGTTTGATTTCTTTGATGAGATTTTCAGGAATACCGCAAAGGCCAAAGCCGCCCGCAATCACCGTCATCCCATCTTCGAGTCCCGCTAACGCATCGGTGTAGCTGGTAACCACCTTATTCAATCCAGACATGGAGTGCTCTCTTACGCTTGCTGAAAGTGTGGCGCTTACTATTACCCAATTTTTCGGGCGCTCCTATGGTACTAAGGTGCCAAATAAAACCGCGGCCAATTGCCATATTCTAGTGACATTGAGTCTGGGGCATTGAGGATGTGCGCCCCGCCATGCCTGTGTTCAAGGCATGGGTACAGGACTGTGACTGGATTTTAAAGCATCGGGAGACAAGCAATATGGCGGTTGAACACTCAAGCTTAAAGGGCAAGGTAGGGCTGATCACCGGCTCCACCAGTGGTATTGGTTTAGCAACGGCCCATGTGCTGGCGGAGCAAGGTTGTCATCTGATCCTGCACGGATTAATGCCTGAGGCCGAGGGGCGGCGCCTCGCGGCGGAGTTTGCCGAGCAATATCATATTCACACTTTCTTCAGTAACGCCGATCTGCGGGATCCAGAGAGCATCCATGCCTTTATGGACGCAGGCGTTAAGGCGTTGGGCAGTATTGATATTTTGGTGAATAATGCCGGTATTCAACACACTGAAAATGTTGCTCATTTCCCGATTGATAAATGGAACGACATTATCGCCATTAACCTGTCCTCGGCCTTTCATACCATTCAACAAGCCGTGCCTGCGATGGCCGAAAAGCGTTGGGGCCGCATTATCAATATCGCCTCGGTGCATGGCTTAGTGGCCTCGGTCAACAAAGCGGCCTATTGTGCGGCTAAACACGGGATTGTCGGCTTAACCAAAGTCGTGGCTATCGAGTGCGCTGAGCAGGGAATTACCGTCAATGCGATTTGCCCTGGCTGGGTGGATACGCCGCTGATCAACAAGCAGATTGAGGCCATCGCCAGCAATAAGGGCTTAAGTTACGACGAGGCTAAGTACCAGCTCGTCACGGCAAAACAACCCCTGCCAGAGATGCTAGACCCGCGTCAGATTGGCGAGTTTGTGCTGTTTTTATGTAGCAATGCGGCGCGGGGAATTTCGGGCGCCTCGCTGGCCATGGACGGCGCCTGGACCGCGCAATAGGTTAGCACAATCGTTTTTAGCTCAACAGGTTAGTATTACTTTAGCGTCTACTTCTAAAGACCCATATCCGTTTTAAGGCGATTCACCTAGGTTTAGTTTGATGTCTATTTTCAAACAAAAATAACCTTAAGGTGATAACAATGAAATGGAACAAATCGTGTCTCGTCGCCCAATTTCTACTCCTTGTAATTGGGCTTTTTTCATCTCTGACGTACGCCGGAAGTTGGCAACAGAATGTGGCCATTGGTGGTTTTAACAAAGTACATATCTACACTCCGGATACTGACGCTAAGGTGGGCGACGGTAAGGCCTTGATGTTAGTGCTGCATGGCTGCGTGCAACCCATCAACAACTATCTCACGGCCAACCTTGAGCAGGCCGCAGAGGCTCACGGTATGGTCATTGCCGTACCCGATGCGATGAATAAGGCGGGCTACAGCTGTTGGTCCTATTGGCAGGGCAGCATTAATCGGACATCGGGGGATTATAAAAATCTGATTAATTTGGCCAATGCCCTGTCGGGTGATGTAAACCGTCATATCGACCCGACTCAGGTGTATATTGCAGGACTCTCCTCGGGCGCGGCGATGGCAATGCAAACTGCTTGCGTGGCACCCGATGTGTTTGCAGGGGTAGCCTCAAGCGCGGGGCCAAGTATAGGGACGAGTTCGAATGGGGCGATCTCTACCTGTGAAACCGTATCGACATCTACCTTTAAATCACGCTGCGAATCCTACGCGGGTAGCTATAAGAGTTATTTGGGGACTCAGTTAGCCGTGATTGGCCATGGTAAGGCCGACACTACGGTCAACACTTGCTATAACCAGCAGAATGCCGATGGTTTTGCCACTGTTTATGGCGTGACTAAGTTAAGCGGAACCAATGCGTTATCTGAGGGCGCTGGACATACGGCATCTGAAACCCTGTGGAGCAACAAACGGGTGGCAATGTTGTGGTTCGATGGCTTAGACCATTCATGGTCTGGTGGGGCGGGCGCATCGGGGGATTATGTGGCCGACGACAGCATTAACTTTGCCACCTATTTAGGAAAATTTTTTGCCGACAATAACCAAAGGGTAAACCGTAATGCCTTGCCTACCCTTGCCAATGTCACAGGTGCAGATAACGCGGGCGTGCTGACTGTTTCTGGCATGGCTAATGATAGCGATGGGTATGTTGCGCAGGTAACTATGGGCATTTATTTGCTCGACGGTGCGGGCCAAAGCCTGATCGGCAATGTGAGTACCACAAGCCTTGGTAGCGACGGCAGTTTTCAGCTATCTAGCCAGAGCTTAAGTGATGGTCTGTACAAGCTGGTGGTACAAGCAAGTGATGATGTGTCTGCGCTTAGCGCGCCAGTGGAGTTAACCGTACGTGTTGGGCCTGAGCCTGCGAATGCTGCGCCAGTACTGAGTAATATTCAGGTGAGTGTTTCAGGACAATGCGCATCGGTGACGGGCTCGGTTATCGATGCAAACCAAAATTTAGCCTCGGTGACCGTTGGTTTTAGTTCTGGTCAGCAAGTCAGCGCGAGCATTAATGGCACTCAATATAGCGCTCAAGGCTGTAATTTACCGGGCGGTGCGAATCTTGCGACCGTGATTGCGATGGATAGCACGCAACTCTCTAGCCAAGACAGCATTAACTTTACTATCGATGCGGGCGTGACGGGGGATTACAACACCCATATTAATCTTGGTCATATCACTTGGGGTGTAGGTTATTCCGCTTGTTATCTTGCCTTCGGCACTGGGCAATTTACCATGCGCGAATACGCGGTGGGCAGCTGGCAATGTCAGTGGGTTGCCGATGGCAATACTAGCTGCGCGGGGCCTTCGCAGGCATGTACAGGTAGCACTGGTGGCACCACTGAGCCTACAGATAGCGACAACGATGGTATTAGTGACAGCATAGATAACTGCCCCAATGTCGCCAATGCGGATCAGGCGGATAACGATGGTGATGGTATCGGCAATGCCTGTGATACCACGCCCAATGGCGATACTTATCAATGTACCCAAGTCACGACGAGCAATTATGCCCATGTTACGGCGGGCCGCGCGACCAGCAGTGGCGGTTATGCCTACGCTAAGGGTTCGGGTCAATTAATGGGGCTTTATAACACCTTCTATAGCAGTACTTTGGCCAATACTGCCGCCAATTACTATGTGGTTGGTAGCTGTCCTAACTAAGTAAAAAGGTTGATTAGGTGAAAGCCCTAACTGGGTGATCTAGGTCTGATAACAAAGGCGAACCTTATGGTCCGCCTTTTTGCGTTGGCTTGGGTGGATGGCGGGGGCGGCTACTGGCAGTAAATAGCGCATTATCCTGTAAATTCTCAGCAATGCCCTGCATAGCACTATTCAGCGAAAGCCGTCTTAAATGATAAGATAGGCGCCAGAATTTTTATCAGGTGAAAACTCACCTAGTGAAGACGTGGCAATTTTGACCTAACGCGCCGCGTGATGAATGCGGTTATTCGATTTATTTATTTGATTATGTTAGGTGTATTTCTATTCTGTCGTCCTAAATGGGGCGTACACCCTTATAGATTTGAGCATTACTGGAGACAAAACTCATGACAAACGCGAATGTGGATGCCACGCAGTTAACGACTAAGCCATCACAAGATGGTTTTTATATGCCCGCCGAATGGGCGGCGCAGCAAGCCGTATGGATGATTTGGCCATATCGTCCTGATAACTGGCGTTCTGCAGGTGCTTATGCTCAAGCGACCTTTGCTAAGGTGGCCGATGCCATTGGTAGGGCAACTCCCGTTTATATGGGTGTACCTCAGGCCTTTTTAGCACAAGCTCAAAAAGTGATGCCTTCCCACGTGACTCTGGTCGAAATCGACAGCAACGACTGCTGGGCTCGCGACACTGGACCTACTGTGGTGGTTAATGCCGAGGGCGAATGCCGTGGTGTGGATTGGGGCTTCAATGCTTGGGGGGGGCACAATGGCGGTCTGTATTTCCCATGGGATAAGGACGAACAGGTTGCCGCACAAATGCTCAAGCAACATGGTTTTGCCCGTTACAGTGCACCGCTGATCCTCGAAGGTGGCTCCATCCATGTTGATGGTGAAGGCACCTGTATGACCACGGCCGAATGTTTACTGAATGCCAACCGTAACCCAGACCTGACGAAAGAGCAGATCGAAGCTTTACTGCGTGACTATTTGAATGTTAAGCAGTTTATCTGGTTGGAAGAGGGCGTTTATATGGACGAAACCGACGGCCATATCGACAACATGTGTTGTTTCGCGCGCCCAGGCGAAGTAATCCTGCACTGGACCGACGATGAAACCGATCCACAATACCCACGCTCAAAAGCCGCGTTGGACGTGTTGCAAAACACAGTTGACGCCCAAGGTCGCAAGTTAAAAATTCACCTGCTGCCTCAACCGGGTCCCCTGTATTGTACCGAAGAAGAATCAAAAGGCGTGACAGAAGGCACTGGCGTACCGCGCACTGCGGGCGAGCGCTTAGCGGGTTCTTATGTGAACTTTTTAATCACCAACGATCGTATCGTCTTCCCACTGCTTGACCCTGCCACCGACGATATCGCTGCGCAAAAACTGCAGGAAATTTTCCCTGAGCACAAGATTGTGGGTGTGCCTGCGCGGGAGATTTTATTAGGTGGCGGCAATATCCATTGTATTACCCAGCAGATCCCTTCTGGAAAGTAAGTACACCAAGGAGAACAGTATGACGCTTGATGTCACTGTTATTGCACCACAATTGGCTTTCTGCGGGAGGGCGTAAAATGTTTGAAGTGACTGAAGTTTCCATTGCCGAGCTGCGTGAAGCGCTCGAATCTGGCCGCACAACTGCGGTTGAGTTGGTGAAATCCTATTTGGCTCGAGTGGCGGCTTACGATGGTCCTGCCACTGAGACAAAGCTGAATGCGTTAGTGGTGCACAATCCGGATGCGCTCAAAGAAGCCGAGGCTTCCGATGCGCGCCGTGCCCGTGGCGAAACCTTAAGCCCGCTCGATGGTATTCCTTACACCGCTAAGGACAGTTATTTAGTGAAGGGACTGACGGCGGCGTCTGGCAGCCCAGCATTTAAAGATTTAGTGGCCCAGTACGATGCCTTTGCCGTCGAGCGCCTACGCGCCGCGGGTGCTATTTGCTTAGGCAAAACCAATATGCCACCGATGGCGAATGGCGGCATGCAGCGTGGTCACTATGGCCGCGCCGAAAGCCCCTACAATGCGAACTATCTGACGGCGCCCTTTGCCTCGGGCTCATCCAACGGAGCGGGCACAGGAACGGCGGCAAGCTACTCGGCGTTCGGTCTTGCCGAAGAGACTTGGTCGAGTGGCCGTGGCCCCGCGTCCAACAACGGTTTGTGTGCCTATACGCCGTCTCGCGGCGTGATTTCGGTGCGCGGCAACTGGCCATTAACCCCAACCATGGACGTGGTCGTGCCTTATACCCGCACTATGGCGGATATGCTCGAAGTGCTCGATGTGATTGTGGCCGATGACCCTATCACCCGTGGCGACCTCTGGCGCCTGCAACCTTGGGTTCAAATTCCTAAAGCGTCTAGCGTTCGCCCAGAATCCTATCTGGCGCTCGCCGCCAGCGCCGACACCCTTAAGGGGAAGCGTTTTGGCGTACCACGCATGTACATCAACAAAGATGAACTCGCGGGTACCAGCGAAAACCCAGGTATCGGTGGGCCAACGGGACAACGCATCCATACTCGCCAATCGGTGATCGATTTGTGGGAAGCGGCGCGTAAAGCCCTAGAAGCCGCTGGTGCGGAAGTGATTGAAGTCGATTTTCCGCTGGTGTCTAACTGTGAAGGCGACCGCCCCGGCGCGCCGACCGTGTTTAACCGTGGCATAGTCACGCCTCAATTCCTCCATGATGAATTATGGGAGCTTTCGGGTTGGGCGTTCGATGAATTCCTGCGGGCGAACAACGACCCTAAACTCAACAAGCTTGAAGATGTTAACGGTTATTTGATTTTCCCACATGATTTAGGCACCTTGCCAAACCGTGAGGGTGACTTAGCGGCGGGCATGGAAGAGTATGTCAACATGGCCAAACGCGGCCTGAAATCCTATGACCAGATCGACAGTATTCCCGATGGACTACGTGGTTTAGAGAAGACCCGTAAGCTAGATCTCGAAGACTGGATGGACGGACTTAAGCTTGATGCCGTGCTGTTCCCGACTGTGGCCGATGTCGGCCCCGCCGATGCCCATGTGAATCCGGCCTCAGCCGATATCGCTTGGAGCAACGGGGTTTGGGTGGCAAACGGCAACCTTGCGATTCGCCATTTAGGCGTGCCGACTGTGACTGTGCCTATGGGGGTAATGGCCGATATTGGCATGCCTGTAGGATTAACCTTTGCGGGCCGAGCCTACGATGATAACAATCTGCTGAAGTTTGCTAGCGCGTTCGAGTCGACGGGCAATAAGCGTATGATTCCGCCGCGCACACCGCCGCTGAGTCAATAAGCTCTAAGCCGTAAGACTGAGAAATACAAAACGGGATGGGTAACAATACCCATCCCGTTTTTTTCGCGTTAATCTCGCATGCGTTATTTATCAAACCTATTCCAGCGTCAGGATTCTACTTTTACCATGTACCGCACTATCGAACTCATGCCTCTTGGTGTACTCAGAGCTAAAGGAAGGTCCAAAGTTTGGCAAACCTCATTGTCGATTCCCTACCTCGGTGGAGACTTTCAGCTGGTTATTCATGGTGATGCTAATGGGCCTTCGGCCAGTCAACGCACGGCCCTTACATTACTCATCGAGCCAAGCGAGGCGCTGCGCGATGAAATAGCGACTAAAGTGGTCGAGTTTATTCATGCTTGTAATATCGTGCCTGTTGAGTTCAAGGTTGATGTTGCCACTGTATGGTCATTGCTCACACCTGAGCTGATTGAGGTTCACACTAGTCACGAATACGCCTATGGTGAGGGTGAATTGGGAACTAATGCTATATCAATTGGTTACCTTACACCTTGGACGAATGAACAATTAATCCAAGTGCCATTCTTAAATGGGAAAATTGGCGTGATTTATAGCGAGTAATTTGGGGCATAGTTGTATTTTTTAATGATTTCCGCAAATTTATATTAAAAAATAAGCATCTACGAGCCGATGCCTGACAATGGCACTTTAGTTCCAGAGCATGATGCCCTGCGCTCTTTGGTGCTTTTTGATAGATGCCAATAAAGCTAGGGGCAATTACCCATCACAAACGACTTAAGCTCATTTGCGGGAATTGTTACGGCCGTGTTTTCTGTTTCAAACTTCTACACAGATATTTGCAAATCTTTACCTGATATCGACATTTCCTTCGTCTACTGCGCTGAGCTAACTCTATATACTGACTGCACTATTTTTCCTCCCGCAAGATGCACGCTTGCGCCCAATTGGCATTGATGGACACCTAGATTCAGATGAAAAAATCCTCAAAGCGTAAACTGATATTGATCTTAAGCGGCTTAGTCCTCCTCGGGGGCGGCTCTTATTTTCTGCTGCATAAACCCGAGGCGGCTCCAAGTTATGTGACTGAACCCGTTAGGCGCGGCGACATTGAAAACTCGGTGCTCGCTAATGGCATGTTGCAGGCCTCCAAGTTGGTGAGTGTGGGCGCGCAGGTCTCGGGGCAAATTCAGAGTTTGCCTGTGGATCTTGGCCAAGAGGTGAAGAAGGGCGACCTTATCGCGCAAATCGACAGCCTTGCCCAGCAAAATAACCTGCAAAATGCACTGGCTTCCCTTAAAAGTATCAATGCCCAGTATCGCGCTAAGCAGGCACAAATACGTCAGGCAAAACTCGAATATACCCGTCAGCAGGAAATGCTCGCCGATAAGGCCAGCTCCCGCGCAGACTTTGAAGCCGCCGAAGCCACTCTGACGGTTTATCAGGCCGAGCTTGAGCAGTTACAGGCGCAAAAACAACAGGCTGAGATCAATGTCGATAGCGCCAGAATCGATTTAGGTTATACCAAGATCACCGCGCCCATGGATGGCACGGTCGTTTACTCTGCAGTTGAAGTGGGTCAAACCGTTAACGCCAATCAAACTACGCCAACCATAGTCGAGATGGCGCAGCTCGATACCATGACGGTTAAGGCACAGATCTCCGAGGCCGATATCGTCAATGTGCATCCGGGGCAGGCGGTGTACTTTACGATTCTCGGTCGTCCCAACCATCCGTACCGCGGCACCCTAAGGGCAATTGAACCCGGTCCCACCTCCATGGATGGTGACGATAGCAATATGAGTTCCAGCGATTCGGACGCTATCTATTACCACGGCTTATTCGATGTCGAAAACCCCGACCGTACCCTACGCATTGGCATGACGGCGCAGATCTCGATTGTGCTCGCCAAGGCCGATGATGCGCTGTTAGTGCCATCGCAGGTGCTGCGAGCCAAGCCGCGGGATAAAGCGGCATCGGCAAGCGATCGCAAATCTCGTGGGCCACAGTATCAAGTGCCTGTGCTGGTGAATAACCAAGTGCAATATGTGGATGTGACTGTTGGTATTAATAACAAAATCAATGCCGAAATCTTGTCTGGCCTGAACGAAGGCGACCAAGTGGTGCTCGGAATGCCCGCCGACGGTTCGACCATGAAGTTCCGTGGCCCACCAATGAGGTTTTAAGCGTGATTAAGCCATTACTGGAAGTCTCAGCTTGCTACCGCAGTTTTCAGGCGGGTGAGCAACAACTGACTGTACTCAAAGATATTAATCTTT
Source organism: Shewanella decolorationis (assembly GCF_004354305.1). NCBI lineage: Bacteria > Pseudomonadati > Pseudomonadota > Gammaproteobacteria > Alteromonadales > Shewanellaceae > Shewanella > Shewanella decolorationis. The sequence continues at coordinate 2,205,638 of NZ_CP037898.1, forward strand.
CCATCGCCCGTGGTGAGATGGTGGCGATTGTCGGCGCCTCGGGTTCGGGTAAGTCGACCCTGATGAATATCTTGGGCTGTTTAGATAAACCCTCAAAGGGCTCGTACTTTATCGATGGCCAAGATACCTCGCAGATGGATGTGGATGAACTGGCAAAGCTGAGGCGCGAGCATTTTGGCTTTATTTTCCAGCGATATCATTTGCTTGGCGATCTTAATGCCGTGGGTAACGTCGAAGTGCCCGCCGTGTATGCGGGTAAAGATCGCTTAGAGCGTCGGGAGCGGGCGGAAAGCTTATTATCACGTTTGGGTTTAGGTGAGCGCCTCGACCATAAGCCGAATCAGCTCAGTGGCGGCCAGCAACAAAGGGTGAGTGTGGCGCGGGCGCTGATGAATGGTGGCGATGTGATCCTCGCCGACGAACCGACGGGCGCCTTAGATAGTCACAGCGGCGAAGGAATGATGCGTCTGCTGCAGGAGCTGCACCGCGAGGGCCAGACCATCATTATCGTGACCCACGATATGCATGTGGCCCAGCATGCTGACCGTATTATCGAGATTAAGGACGGGGTGATTATCAGCGATGAGCCTAATCCCGCCTCAAATATTGCGGCTGCGCCTAAGACCGAAGTGATCCCCGCCAAGACTAAGACGCGCGCCCGTGTGGCGGCCTGGGATAGATATGCCGAAGCCCTGAAAATGGCGCTGCTAGCGATGTCGACCCACAGATTGCGCACCTTTTTAACTATGCTGGGGATTATTATCGGTATCGCCTCCGTGGTGTCTGTGGTGGCGCTGGGTGAAGGATCGCAGCGGGAGATCCTAAAGAGTATTAGCTCAATGGGCACCAATACCATAGATATTCGCCCCGGCTCAGGCTTTGGTGATAGGCGCTCGGCAAGGGTGCGAACTCTGACCGCAAGCGATGCCAACGCACTGAAAAACTTACCCTATGTCGATAGCGTCACCCCGAGTATTGGCTCGAGTGCGACTGTCCGTTATGGCAATAAGGCAGTCACGGCGACTGTGAATGGCGTGGGGCCCGAGTTCTTCCGGGTTCGAGGCTATGAGCTCGCCCAAGGACAGTTTTGGGACGATGACAGTGTTAATGCGTTAGCCCAAGATGCGGTGATTGACGAGAACACCCGTAAACAGCTGTTCCCAAATAGTAGCGGCGCCATGGGTTCTGCCATCGGTGAAGTCATCTTCCTCGGGGATTTACCTGTGCGGATTATCGGCGTCACTCAGCCTAAGGAAAGCGCCTTTGGTAACAGCGATGCCCTCAATGTGTGGGTGCCATACACTACGGTCTCTGGCCGTATGGTAGGCAAAAAATACTTAGATGGGATTACCGTGCGGCTGGATGAGTCGGTGCCGAGCAATGCGGCGGAGCAGGGCATTATTAGCCTGCTGAAGATGCGCCACGGCACGCAGGATTTCTTCACCATTAACACGGATACCATACGCCAGAATATCGAGAAAACTACCGCGACCATGACGCTATTAATCTCGGCTATTGCGGTGATTTCGCTTGTGGTGGGCGGCATTGGGGTAATGAATATCATGTTAGTGTCGGTGACCGAACGCACCCGCGAGATTGGCGTTCGCATGGCGGTCGGGGCGCGCCAGAGCGATATTCTGCGGCAGTTTTTAATTGAGGCCGTGTTGGTTTGTCTGTGCGGCGGCGCGCTTGGGGTGGCCTTGGCCTATTTGATTGGCGTGGTGTTTGCCCAAGCGGGAGGCAGTTTCCAGATGATTTATTCGACGACTTCTATTATTGCCGCCTTCGCCTGCTCTACCTTAATCGGGGTGTTGTTTGGCTTCCTGCCCGCTCGTAATGCGGCGCGTTTAGACCCTGTTGATGCCCTAGCGAGAGAGTAACTGAATGAATAATCGAGTTTTAACGCATCAAAACGAATTAAGCCGCCGTGTCGGTTCAACACTCAAGCTCAGCGTGATTGCCATCAGCATTGCGCTGCTGTCAGGTTGTGGCGCGCTGATGCGCTCCGACTTTGAGCCGCCTGCTTTACAGGTGCCTGAGCAGTGGCAGCACACCCAAGTGAATGGTCAAGTCAGCCTAGACCCTTGGTGGCAGAAGTTTAATCAACCCGAATTGAATCAGCTGATTAGCCAAGTGCTCAGCAGCAATAATGATTTAACTCTTGCGACCTTAACCTTGCAAAAGGCGCGTTTACAGGCGGGGTTAGCGCGGGATGATTTGTATCCACAGCTCAGCTCCAGTAATACGGCGTCTGTGAATAAACCGCTGGAGGGCGGCAGTTCGAGCAAGGCATTTCAGGCGAACCTGTCGGTAAGCTATGAGGTGGATTTGTGGGGTAAAGTGTCGGCCAATATCGACCAAGCTCAATGGACGGCGCTGGCAAGTCAAGAAGATAGGGAGAGCACGGCGCAGAGTCTCGTCGCGACGACGGCGTCGCTCTATTGGCAGATTGGCTATCTGCATCAACGGATTGAACTGAGCAATAAGAGTATTGAACACAGTCGGCAAACGCAGGCGTTAACCCAGCGCCAATATGCCTCGGGTGCCGTGACAGAGCTGAATGTGCTCGAATCCCAACGCAGTTTAGCGGGGCAAGAGGCCTCCCACAGCCAACTGCTGCAACAGTTGGTTGAAGCCGAAAATGCGCTGGCGATCTTACTCAATCGCGCTCCGGGGCAGGTGGCGGTTGAGATCAAGCAATTGCCGGATAGCGCGATACCTGAGATTGCTGTCGGTATTCCCGCCGACTTGGTCGGCCGTCGCCCCGATGTGAAGGCGGCCCTATATCAATTGCGCTCGACGCTGGCCAGTAAGGATGCGACCTACGCTAGTTACTTCCCAAGTTTGAGTTTGACTGGCAGCGTGGGGGAGTCGACCTCAGAGCTAAAAGAGTTATTGCGCAATCCCGTGGGGAGTTTAGGCGCGGGCTTAGTGCTGCCTTTTTTGCAGTGGAATCAAATGCAAATTAACAATGATATTGCCGATATCGACTATCAATCGGCGATTGTGAATTACCGTAAAACCCTCTACAGCGCCTTCGAGGATGTAGATAACGCCATTTCGGCCAAGCAGCAATACGCCTACCAAGGTGAGAAGCTTGAGCAGCAATTTAGCGCCGCCGCCCAGGCCGAAGCCATTTATGAGAGCCAATATCGCCATGGCGCTATCGGCATTCAAAATTGGATTGATGCACAGGAAAATCGCCGAAGCGCCGAGGCCGCATTGCTGGAGAACCGCTATAACCAATTAACGGCTCAAGCGACTCTCTACCAAGCCCTAGGTGGGAGTGATATCGCGCCGCCGATACCGGATAACTAATTGAATCATTAGTAAATAAAAACCGCGATGCCTTAGGCTATCGCGGTTTTTTTATCTCGCTTTTATCTGAATGCGAGTCGTGATTAGCTGCGTAGAATATGCAGTGGCAGGCTTAACATATCATCGCCCGTGCCCGCTAAGTGCCAGATTATGCCGACTAGGGCGGCAACGGTCACCAGATACCAAATGGTTGAGAAAATCTGCCCATATCTGTCCAGCGGTAACAGGTGGCTTTGATGGCGGGTACGCCATTCAAATACAATTTCTAAGCTGCCGATAAGTAAAAGGAAACCCAGCAGGGCAAGGCCTAAGGTATAGCTGATATACACCCCAAAGGCGGCGCCAATCACGCAAGCGATTAAGCCCATGATGCTGTTCATCGAGAAGCTAATGCTCTTTAAAATATGGCCGCCATCGAGGGGTAAAATCGGCAATAAATTAAACAGGTTAAGTAGCGCATTAAAGGCTGCTAGCCCTGCAAAGAAGATATTGTCCGTCAGGTGGTAAGCGATAAGTGAGCCTACAGACATCAACAAGCCAAAGGTTGGGCCCATAATGGAGATCACCACATCCTGCCAGCGGGTGTTAATCTTTTCATCGCTCAGCGCAAGTCCACCCATAAAGGGGATGAGATATATCCCTTTGGTTTTCATCCCAAAATACTTCATTGCGCGGATATGGCCGTATTCGTGGAAGACCAAACAGGCGATAAGCGCCAAGGCAAATTGGAAGGAAAACAGCCAAGAATAGGCCGCCACACTCGCGCCCGCGAGCACCACTTTAATCACTTTGGCACTCTTGAGCAGCTTAAAGCCGAGGGAGGCTAGGCCAACAAAACTGATTTTTTGTGGGTTAGTCACTGGGACTTCAGGGGTTTGGCGCTCGATATCTTTTTCGGTGCGAGTGCCTTGGGCCATCACTTCCTCATCGACCAGCAGGCGGTAATCGAATCGAAAGGGCTGCCAAACGACATCGGTTTCGAGCCGTACTTGGATTTTGTGTTCTAAAACCTGTGTTTCACCGGTATCGCTGGCCAATTGGCTACGCTGTTGAGTGAGTTCAAACTCATGGACTTTAAGGCCGCCATTGTCCATTGATGCGGCTTTTTGTGAGACTAAGGTATTGTCCCAAAAGAGTTGTTGCCAACCTGCGAGTGAGCCTTCCAAACGCAGTGATTTGCCTAAGCAGTCAATCTTAAGTAGTTCCAATTTAGGGTCCGTTTGTATGTGTATCCGAATAATGCCCAGCCAACATCGAGTATTATGGCAAAGTATGAAGATAAATTGCCTTGGGCATACGGCTAAGCCGTGCACGGCAAATTATGCCTGCGAAATAGGGCTGATGATATTAGCTTTTTGGATCATCTTGCTTTTATGCTGTGATTTTTATCGATTTTCTGGTGGTCGCTTCAATCATCTAGGCTGCGGACAATTTCCATCCCTTGGGCCAACGTGGTGAAAGCTAACTTGGCGACGCAGCACTGGCCTATGGCATTGGCGTGCTTTTGTACCCATTTGATAAAGTCGGTAAGTGGCAACTTTTGCTCTTGTTTGAGTAGCTTAGGTAGTTCGCCAATGGGATCTTCATGAATAGTGCTTGGGGTAGCGCGGATCAAGTATTGGTTGCCACTGCTGTCGAGTAACAGATCCGTGTCGACAAATTGGTGCTGGTACAGGCAGGCGAGTTCTAGCCAATCCCGCTGATGGGCCAGGTAAAGGAGTTCGTCATTTTGAGTGAGTTTGACTACCGCAGGCCATTCAATATCGACCATCTTTACTAGAGTCATGCGTAATCCTGTGGACATAGATTCATTTGGTCAACCTCTCATCCTAATTAGCGTTTAGGAGAGAACCCATGGATGGGAGTATGCCACCGACGTGGGCGAAGAAGGAAGGCGTCTAGCGGCATACTCTAAGATTTAGTGTATAACCACTTGATATGAATTATTTTATTATTTTACAGTGACACGCCTTGGATAAAGCCACACTGAGTAGTATGGCTTAAGTTGGATTAATGGCTTGCCGCCGGCGCTTTAGGTTTGGCATTGTAATCGAAATTAATCTCTTGATTAAGATTGGTTATTGAGCAAGTGCCATGTTCTCGGGTCGTTCTATGATTGGCTTGACCAATATGGAACTCGACGTTGAGGAACACATGCTTAATCACATCGATTCGGTACTTATCATAATAGCTTTCGACTTCTTGCTTTAGGCCGTCAAACTCTAATTCTTCGCGACTGCGCTCGTTTAAGATGCGATTTTTTTCATCGATCATCATCTTGATTTGTTCAATCATCACGGGATCGTTTTGCCACTCGGATTTAGGGGGAAGTCTTTTTAGGCGAGCTTCAATATCCAGGGTTGCAACGACCATAGTTTGGACGCTTTCTTCAATTTGCTTAAGATTTTGCTTGAGTTCGCCCTGTTCCATAGCGACAAACACTTCAGTTTTTGTACCCGCTGTGGCGCCAATCGCTACGGCAATGAGTCCCTTTTCAGCATGGGCTACACCACCAATTAAGTCCCCGCGCCGTCCGCTGGTATCGCTCACCGTCAACGTACCCGCAGTTTTGGTATTGCTGTGCAGCAGTTGCTTGGTGATCAGAATATTACCCTTGGCATTTAATTGAGAATATTGCACAAACTGGGCGCTGATTTGGCCTTGGGCCGTAAGATTAGTGGAAAACTCATTTACGCGGATCTGTCTACCAATCACTCCTTTACTGACGGTGATGTCTCCCTCCGCCTCAAGGGTTGCAGAATCGACAAAGCCCATAACGGTAATATCACCCGAGCTTTTCACTATCATGCCCTCGTGAACATCTCCGGTGATTAAAATACTGCCTTTAAAGGTGACATGGCCAGTACTGATGTCCACATCCTTAAGCTGTAACACATCGTCGACATTCATGCCTGTGCGGGTTTCTACGGGTTGACCCGCAACAATTGCAATGAGTTTATTGGGATCCTTTGGATGGAAGTCGGTACCTGTACCAGCTTGCAAAGCGAGATCCTTACCAGGTTTTTGCTTTAGGACTTCGCCCTTAATGTTATAGCCTGGCGTACCTTCCGTAGCCGGATGCCGGATCATTAGGATGTCGTTGGGCTTGACCATAATCATAGAGCCAAGATTACGCATATCGACTGTGCCATCCTCCCGCTCCTGCGGTTGGAGTAAGCGTTCACGGGCTAGGGAGACTTTACGTTCAAGTACGGCATTTTGCCCATTTACAGGTTGCTTACCTTGAGCAATTTCACTCTTACAGCTATCGCCGGGTTTGAGCTTGGTTATTTTTTGCAGCAAGGTTTGAATTTTAAGTTTGCTTAACCCCATGCAAACATTATTTTTTTTAAGCTCAGTAAGAATTTCAGGTAAGTCGACCGCTTTACCGCCACAGGGTGCGGTTAGGGTCATAGTCGCGAGCATTTTGTCGGGGCTGATTTCGATTTTAACGCTACCATCACGGCGCTCAGCCAGTACGGCAAACAACTCAAATTTGCCATCTTCTTGATTGCATAGCGTGTTTGTTTGAGTGACGACTTTATCGATAGCCTGTTCAAGCGGATACAAAGCGCAAAACTCAGGAAGAGATAATAGCCGCATCACATCATCACGGGTGATGGGGCCATGATCTTTAGGGATCAGACGTAATTCCGCCTGGCTTTTGTCACTGCTTAACTCAAGGAGTTCAGGGGCCAACATAGAGCGCTTCCTTACTCGTTTGTTTTATTTTTGTTTTATCGGCTAACGCGAGTATAACAGTAGAAACTTTACGCAAAGAAGCCTTTTCGGCGCGAAAAAATGTAAATGTTGTGATTTTGTTGTCGTGGTCTATTGGTTGATTTATCAATAGATTTTTATTTGATTAACGATAGTTAATCTAGTGTTATCTCTGGTTTTTTAGCCAAAGATCAGCACGAGTATTAATCGGCTTGGTTATGATGTTAACAAAAAAATAAACTTTACAACGCCCTTGGATATGTTAGGGATGAAGCCGATGTGGCAAAACCCTTAATAATTTAGTGCTTACTGCATTTGATAGCGTTCACAAAACCATGAAAATCTTATCTAGGTAGTGGCATATGATTGGCTGCGAATCACTACTCTTCGAGGCGTTCGTAAGGGGATAAGGTTTCTATCCAGATGGGGGCGACACGTAAAAGCTTCGAGTCATCTAAGTTTGGGCAAAGTAAGCTAGGTGCTTTGCTTCAATTCGTGGGGTTAGGACTAAACCGCGGAATTAGGATTTAAAATTTTATGACTTAACATTTGATAACCCTTTATTACTCGTAGATTACACCCCCATGAGTCAGTTCAAATCTGGGTTCTTTATTGCTTGGCCATGTTGGTTTTTCTATGGGGGATTCAAAAGTCGTCAGCCAAATTTCAAGCTCACCGGAGCCTGATAAACATCCCATGTAGGAGAAACACATGCCGCTATCTATCATGTTATTGGCAAATTGAATTGCCTCTTCAAGAGAGCCTTCTTCCTTGTTATGGGTGAAGGTTTCATCGTCCCACACCCAGTTAATAGGCGCCCCATCTTCATCACAAGCAAGGTATCTTACGTTCTTATAACCGTCGCTTGCTGCTGTTAATGAATCCAGAAAGGTTTCTCTGATTTCTGAGGATCTCTTTTTAAATTCTTCAATGCCGATACTTTTACTAATAATGTGCTGCATACTTGCCTTAGAGGTTAACTATGCGCGCATGCACGCGAACTTGTGAGCGTCGCTGCAGCCGCAGGCCCCGAATGACGCGGTTTGTTAACTGTGCCTACCACAATTGCCACCAAGGCTTTTTCACACCATTGTGAGTTACTTTTAAATATTGTGGCTCGCTTCGGCCTCCGTCTTTGGAAACTGCGACTATTTTAACGGTTATGTCTATAGGCTCTTGCTTGGTAGTACGGCCATCATTCCACATAAAAAAGTATTCATCCGATCCGGTGTGGCCGCTCTCTAAAATCATCGGTTCAGGATAAAAAAGTTGGTCTTCAAATTGGCCTTCTTCAATGGCAAATATAAAGCCAGTGTCTTTCTCGGCAGAGGTTGTAACTAAAGTAAGCACTCCTGCATCAGCACAGGAACCGGCACTACCGCTCTCTCCACGTGAAATAGACTTCACTGAGAACGATGGTGTTTTGGGAATAGTATTGCCTTCATTGGTGTGTTCAAAATCAATAAACGGTCTGTCAAACGAACAAGCAAACGCATTCCCATAAAATAAAACCGCTGAAATAGTTACAAAAAACTTCATGGAGTTTCCTAGTACAGTTAACGCCCAGCGCAGGCGTAGCGTTGGCTGTCGCTCTGCCGCTGTTTGTTAGGAGAGTTGTGGCACCGGGGTAACCTTACGGAGCCAGCTGTCCCAAGACTCAAAATTAATTTTTAGAGAATCCTCTTCCAGCTGGTTCCTCAAGTTACTTTCCTCGTGGTCATTTCTTGTTCTACCACCTATAACTAACCCACGAACTTTAATATCCTTTTCGGGATCTACATTTAGGTAGCCATTAGGTCCAAGAAAAGAATTATATAACGTGTTGCCTTCTTCAACTGAACGCCTAATTGCATGAAACTCTCTCCGGTACGTTTCATACGATTTTTGAATCTGAGATATACGATCTCGAATCTGCTGTGCTGCGGCGCTAATCTCATTGGCAATACGCCGATTATTATTCACAAAACTAAAGTTTGCGCCCTTAATCTCTACCAAAAATACATACATTCGAGAGCGGTCAGTAAAAACGACGAAATCCGCCTTACCCCTCCCAATAGGAAACTCTGAAAATGCGATATATTCATCACTTATCACTTTCGGGGCACAAGTACTACCGATAAGTGAAAGATCTTCTTTAAAAACCTTTTGAATTTCTCTTTCTGAAGCATTCTTCAAAACTAAATCTGAAATCCGTTTCATGCCATTTTCTCCTAATGCCTCAAAAACCGGCGCTGCTTGCAGCGTCCGAGTTGCTTGACTTGTTAGCCGTTTTCTTTTCAGGTGATTTTTTTACAGATTTATTGCTTTTATTTTTATGTTCTTTTTTGTCTAAATATGCAAAAAACTCAATACCTTTCTTGGTGATTGCGTATCTGCGATATTGAACACCCGCAACGTTTTCGTTTGCAACAAGGTCAAATGTTTGTAAATAAGGGCAGAGCCTAAAAAATACAAAGCTTTCTAACTCCCCTATACCATATTTATTAGTAACTCCCCTCATAAGCATCTCTCTGAATGCAACAGATAAACTTAGAGAATCCACTTCTACAGGAAGTTCAGCGCCATTTCCAATCTCGCTTTTTATACCTGTAATATCAATCATTTTTTCTTTCAAAATATCAAATATTTGATCAAGCTCTTCTTCAGTTTTAGGTTTTGTTGTTAGCTTCGTTTGGCTTTCAATTTTTTTCAATAAAGACGAATTCTCCACACGAAGGGCTTTATTTTCTTTATGCAGTTCTGTGAGCTCTTCAACTATAGATTGCACATCTTGCGTTGATTCAGCTCTTATCCAACCTTGCAGATTATACTCAGCTTGAAGTTGTGGCAGTGATTCTAAAACTGATAGCTTAATATCTTTACTGTCAGAAAAAAATGTAGACATTTTACTTAAGGCTTTTTCTCGAAATTCTGACCCGTCCTAAATAGCGTTGACACTTTTCAAACTCATTTTGGAGAGTGTAATGACTTCAACAATTAAACGAACTCAACGCGATTATTCCCTCGCTTTTAAATTGGCGGTTGTCGACCAAGTGGAAAAAGGCGAGCTGACCTATAAGCAGGCTCAAGACAAGTACGGTATTCAAGGTTGTTCTACCGTGCTAGTGTGGTTACGCAAGCATGGCAAACTGGATTGGTCCCAAGGGACACCCTCTACATCAAGGCGAGGACAGTTGATGACTGAACCCACCACGCTCACTCCCGAGCAAAAGATAAAAGCCCTCGAAGCCGAACTCGAAGATACTCGTATGAAGGCTGCGTTCTTCGAAGCCATTGTCGAGAAACTCAGAACAGACTACGGGATATCCGTCGTAAAAAAGCCACGTGCAAAACGCTCCAGGAAAAAACGACCGTAGGTTATCGCGTCACTCAATGCTGCCGCTACCTTGGTATCAGCCGCCAGGCGTATTATCAGCAAGGTCAGCGGCAAAAAAGCATGGGAGCAAAGGGAGCAACAGGTGTTGCAAACGGTACAATATGAACGGTTGTTTCAACCACGAAAAGGTACACGCAAGCTACAGTATTTACTCAAGAAATCGCATCAAATACTGATTGGGAGAGACCGGTTATTTCGCTGTCTCAGAGCGCATCGTTTGTTGGTTACGCCTAAGCGGGCGTACCACAAAACGACCAACAGCCACCATCGATTTAGGTGTCATCCCAACTTGCTTAAACCCAGTGAGAAACAAGTGAACATCACTCGCTCAGAACAAGTCTGGGTGGCGGATATTACCTATCTGCCACTACAAGATAATGAAGCTTATTTAAGCTTGGTGACCGATGCTTGGTCACGAAAAGTTGTGGGCTATCATGTTGATGATAATCTCAAAACAGATGCTGTGCTAACCGCCTACAAACGGGCGCTGAGACAGCGACAAGATAAAAGTAAACCGCTGATACACCACTCAGACCGAGGGATACAGTACTGCTCCAAAGCGTATCAAGCGGTTCACGCACAACATGGTGTAACATGCTCAATGACAGACGGATATGACTGCTACCAAAATGCGTTAGCAGAGCGAGTAAACGGCATATTGAAGCAGGAGTTTTTAACCCATAAACCCGCAACGCTGGAGGATGCACGACAGATGGTGACAGAAGCTGTTGCCATTTATAATCAACGACGGCCCCATTTGGCCTTAAAATACAAAACGCCCGATGAGGTTCATCAGGCGTTTTAGGTGGAAATAAGTGTCAACTTATTTCAGGACGGGACAACTTCAATGCCTAAATCTTTACTAATAATGTGCTTCATACTTCCTTAGAGGTTATCGCCCGTCTAAGGGGCTGACAACGCATACCACTAAACTCAAATACAACAGCCGAAACCACTGCGATTCATTGAGACTGGAAATGCCACGCGTTGACAGTCCCTTTGAGGCGTTTGTTAACCGTCAAAGTCGATGATTATAAGTACACTTTTCGCCGTATCGTATAAAACTAAAAGCGAGTAAGAAAAAACACCGATAGTCAGCACATTTAACAACAATTCTGCATTTTCTATGGCAATGACATGCGCAGAACCTTTGATACTAAACAGCACTACAGCAATTACAATTAATGCAATCTGCTCTTTAATTGATAGTAGCATCTGCTCTCTCGTACGCTTGAAGCAGCTTGCTCCTCCCTTAGAATCGACCATTTCTCTTACTTTAGTCAGGACAATTCCCATAGTTGTTGCATTAATCGCCAGAAGAGCTATCAAAATAGTAACGAGATTTTGAGAAAGAAATTTGTGTAAAAACTCGGATCCCAACCATGAGTTAGTTAGTTCAGCAACAAAACCAATCCCCAAAGCAACAAATATAGTTTTTACAACATGTCCTATCATTTTAGTAACTCTTTCAATACCGCTACGATTTGTTCTGCATTGCCAGTAAGTTCCATGTCGCCCAAAGTAACTTCCTTCACAGTCCTCGAAGTCTGATGATGTTTTTTAATACCATCAATCTTAATTGAAATATTACCACCACCCTCACTACTATAGTCCACCAAACCACGTAGAGCTGGGTTATCTTCTTCTAAATGCAAGGCTGAATCCGGCTCTGACTCAATTTTTAAATGGTTCCGAGTTGAATTTGTACATTTTGCAAACAATTTAAGATCATCTGGCAATGTACCGGAAATATTAGCCATATTTGGTGTAATGATCTCGAAATCAACTGACTTAACTTTACCACGGTACTTTTTCAATAATGTCCAAAATTGCTGCTTTTCAAATAGAGGTTCATAAATGGCACGCAAATGAAAATGTGTCAGTTGAGGTTCTATTTTCTCTAGGATTAATCGAGCAACAGTTTCACATTTGGCGAATGCGGTAGTACGTTTTTGAACAGCGATATATTGTTTTTCAGGGTGATTCCACACCGCTACCAAGATAGAAGGCCAACTATCAATTGCTTCATCTTTAAAATCTCTTGTTTCTCGGTGCAGAGTCTTGTTATGCGCAATACGGTATAAGAAGAAATCATCCTGCTGAAGCAATGGCTTTACCACTGTTTTATGGCGATTGTTAGAAAAATCATTTTGGCCCTGTAGGGCTTCTGCAAACAAAGCATTTTTTTGTGCAATTAGCTCTTCGACATCTTGAACCCCACTAAAAAAGTCACCTTGGAAATACCGATCAACAGGTAGAATCTGATACCTGAAAAGCTCAAATGTATTTGTTTTACTATTCATAACACTCATATACCTCGATTTGACGGTTAACATTTTATTCATGCGCGTTTATCTTGTTGGGTCAGAGAAAATGCGCACGGTTAACTATCTGTATGCAAAGAACTTATCAGCTTTCTGCCGCTTTTCATATAAGTAATCCATCTGGAAAAATGCGCATGCGCGTTTTTGAAACCTATTAACTAAAAGCCAGCCACTATAGTTAATTGATTTTATAGCGTTTTATTTGTTACAGATGGAGTTGGTGCGCACTGATATTGTCTTCAAATCATTCAAAAATACCTAAATTTAAATATGACTGTATACCGTTATATTGTTAGTCGATTTATAGCAGGGCCAAACATAGGTAAATAGATAAGAATTGTATGGCAGCAGGAGTGGGAATTTTCGATTGAGCTAACGAGCCAAAGCGCGGAATGGAGCATTAGCTTTTTAGTCAGATGAAAAGTTCAATGGCAATAAATGCTATTTAAGAGATGGCAGCGTTAACTTGTTTGTTGGGGAATTTTTTGATTTCAAAATGGGCGTATTCGATAGGGGCGGCGTTATTATCTTAATTCTTAACGAGCCTTTATTCCTTGGTGCAGCATAGTGTAGTGGTCAAATTAAGTTAGCCCCACTCGCCATTGAGCGGGGCGAAAGATTAGGCCTGTTGGAAATAATAGAGTTTGTATTTGTTATTCTCCGCCGGCACGGTTAATTGGCCAAACTCGGCGGCGATGGTGTCCGAATAGGGCAGGTGGCGGTTCGCGACGATTTGCCAAATCCCTTTAGATTGCAATTGCTTGGCGCTATCGGCCACAAAACCTTGGGCAATGCTGGTGGTGCTGGCAAGGCCATCGTGGAACGGTGGGTTGGAGATAATACCGTCGAATTTTCCACTGGTTTGCGCCAGTCCATCGGAGGGATAGACCTTGGCCGTCATACCGTTTGCCGCCAGCGTAAGTTCGCAGGAGGCCAGCGCCATGGCATTGATATCAATACATTCTAACGACAATGTCGGTTGTGCCTTTAACAGTGCAGCGGCAATGACGCCTGCGCCGCAGCCAAAATCCAGTACTCGGCCAGAGAGCGTTGGCAGATGCGATAGCAATAGCTCTGTGCCTTGGTCTAAATGCTTTTCACTGAACACGCCGACTAAGTTGCAGATGGTGATATTGCCCTGCGGGGTGGCGAGTTGATACTGGCTGGTCCAATCGCTGAGTTTAATCTCGGGCGCGGTATCGATTAGGCTGCTGCCAAAGAGTAGGCAATGGCGCGCGTTATCGAGTTTGACGCCGGTGGCAAAGTATTTCGGCAGCAGTTTGACTAAGGATTTAACCCCACCTTTGTTCTCTCCCACGACTAAGAGTTGACCATCGGCCACTAAATGCTGAGCCGCCAGATTAAACAAATAGGGTGCTAATGGCTTCGCCTTAGGAAAGTACACAATCACAGTGTCGTACTTATCCTGGTGGGGCAGTTGATGGCCAAAATAGCAGCGCAGTTTGGCATTGGCCTGTGGCGCTAAATGTAGGTAATGGTGGTAATCCAAGGCGAGGGCATCGACGGACTGGGCGACATCGAGCAGTGCTTTGGGCAGGGAGTCTGCCTCATGGTTTAGCACTAAGACTTTATGTTGGCTCAGAGTTTCCTGATTGCGGATAATGACTTGCGATGGATTCGTTAACACTGCATGGCTACCGTAAAAAATAAGTGCGGGCATTATACCCCTTATTCGGCTGCGAGCCAGCCTGCAAGCCGCCGACTTAAGGGATGCTGCAACACTGCGCTCACTCTAACGGTGCTGGAAGAAAGTCAATAAAAAAGGCAACAGTGTTAACACGGTTGCCTTTTATCTGTTAGCCAGTGCGATATTCGCGTGGGCTATCTCTTATCCCTTATCCCTAGCCAATAGCAGTAAATTAGCCTTGAGGTTGCGCAGGTGTAGGTGCTGGTGCTGGAGTTGATACCTGTGCGGGGGCTTTTGGCTTTTTAGGCTTAGGTAACAGGCTAAAAATCTTATTGGCGATATCTGTGTTGTCTTGATGACCGTTAAATAACTCAGAGGCTGGGCCTGCGGCAAAGACTTGCACGTCGGTCCCCGTATGGCCGCCGGTCGTCCAACCCGTATCGGTACGTTTATCAATCACATGGCGAATCGCAACGGCCATGGTTTCTAAACCCTGCATTCTGGCAACATTTAACTTAGCCACTTCTTCTTCGGTCAATTCAAAGCCTAACCCACGGGATAAGTCGGCTTGCCAAGTATCACCGCCAAGGGCGGCTTGAGCTAAGGTGTCGGAGCTGGCCGAGATATTACGTAGGATCTCTGGATTCCAGTTGTAATTGCCATCGGCGCCAATCGATAACCCACCGGTGTTATGGTCGGCGGTGATCACCATTAAGGTATCGGGATTTTGGCGTACGAATTGCTCGACGACTTCAATCGTATTGGCAAATTCATCCATTTCGCCCATGGCGGCGGCGATATCATTGTTGTGTCCCGCCCAATCGATAAGGCTACCCTCGACCAGTAGCACAAAGCCTTGCTCATTTTGCGACAGTAAACTGAGGGCTTTTTGAGTCAAGGTGCTGAGTTTTTTAGCATCTTTCTCATCTATAGCCCAAGGCAGTTGCACTTCGGCAAACAAACCTAAGACCTTAGGCTGGGTAATGCTGGCCAGATCGTCAAAGCGGGTAATGTGTTGATAACCCTTGGCGGTGAACTGGGCTAACAGCTCTGGGGGAAAGTATTTTTGTCCGCCACCTAAAAACACATCGGCGTTGGTTTCAAGATAACTTAATGCCAGTGCATCGTAATTTTTACGGCTCTCGTTATGGGATAAGAAAGCCGCTGGTGTGGCATGGTTGATTTGTGATGTGACCGCTACACCCGTGCTCAAGCCTAAGGTTTTGGCCTTTTCGAGTATGGTGGGCAATGGCTGTTTTTGCGTATCGACCGAGATAGCGCCATTATAGGATTTAACTCCAGTCGCGAGGGCTGTTGCAGCGGCCGCAGAGTCGGTCACATAACCACTCACGTTAGCGGGATAAGTGCTCGCCATGCCAACCAATAAACGGTCGAACACGGTTTGTTCGACTTCTTCGGTATCTGGATTGTCTTTGTAATAACGATAAGCACTGGTGTAGGAAGGCCCCATGCCGTCGCCAATCATGATCACAATATTTTTGGGGCGTGAGGGGGCTTTAACTGGGCCAGTCTCATTCGCTCCTGCTTCAACTGCCAATGCAGAGGTGGAGAGCCATACACTCATACCAAGCAATAACAGTGGCGCTTTGGTGAAACTCATATCAGATCCCTAGAAGTCGTAGGCGCTCTGTGGGCGCCTTCAATGAATAATATTATCTTGTAGGTGTAAAAGCTTACTGGGCAAGACGGGCTTCGATGGCATCGAACAGCATGCCAGTAATGTCCACATCGAATGCTGCTTGGATTTCACGGATACAGGTTGGGCTAGTGACGTTAATCTCGGTCAGCTTGTCGCCAATCACATCCAGACCCACAAAAATTAGGCCGCGTTTTTTCAGCTCTGGGCCAATGGCGCGGGCGATTTTCCAATCTGAGTCAGATAACGGCTGGGCAACACCGCTGCCGCCTGCGGCCAAGTTACCGCGGGTTTCGCCTTTTTTCGGAATACGCGCCAAGGCGTAGGGCACGGGCTCACCGTCAACCACCAGAATGCGCTTATCGCCCTTGGTAATTTCAGGAATAAAGGCCTGCGCCATGGCGTATTGGTTGCCGTATTGGGTCAAGGTTTCGATGATCACCCCAAGGTTAGGGTCGTCCTGCTTCACGCGGAAAATCGAGGTGCCACCCATGCCATCTAATGGCTTGAGGATAATGTCGCCCTTGGCTTGGTGGAACGCGCGAATGCGATTGGCATCGCGGGTTACTATGGTCTCTGGCGTAAATTCGCTAAACCATGCGGTGAATAGCTTCTCGTTGGCATCGCGCAGGCTTTGCGGCTTATTCACAATTAACACGCCTTGCTCTTCGGCACGCTCTAGCATGTAAGTGGCGTAGATAAATTCGGTATCGAACGGCGGGTCTTTACGCATTAACACTACGTTAAGCTCGCTCAGCGGCGTATCTTGGGCGTCTCCCAGTTCGAACCATTTATTGGCATCGTTGATGACTTTTAATGGACGCATATTACCCATGGCAACGCCGTTGACCATGGCGAGGTCGGCCATTTCCATATAAAACAGTTGGTAACCCCTTTCTTGCGCCGCCATTAGCATGGCAAAACTGGAGTCTTTCTTAATGTTGATCTCACTGATGGGGTCCATCACTATGCCGAGTTTTATCATTAATCTGTTCCTTATTGATTGCCGTTGCAGGCAAAAACATTTATGGATTAGCCAGTAATCGATTCGCTAGTTAGCGGTTAACCTTTACCCTAAGTCACCAAATCTAAGTTGCAGCGCGGTAATCGCCGTGAGTGAGGCGGTTTCGGTGCGCAGCACTCGGGGGCCGAGTAACACATCGGTAAACTGGTAGGTTTCCGTCATGGCGATTTCTTCCGCCGATAATCCCCCTTCGGGGCCGATCAGCAGGCGTACACGGGTATGGGATAAGTCTAAGCCATTGATACCGTGCGCCGCCCTTGGGTGCAAGTTGAGTTTGAGTGCGCTAGTCGGTTCGCTACACCATTCCTGTAATTCCATGGCGGGGCGAACGATAGGCACTTGGCTACGACCAGATTGCTCACAGGCGCTGATCACAATCTTTTGCCATTGCTGAATTTTCTTTTCGAGACGCTCACCTGTGAGCTTGACGCCGCAGCGGTCAGAAAACAGTGGCGTAATAGTATTCACCCCTAGCTCAACGGATTTTTGAATGGTGAACTCCATCCGATCGCCGCGGGAAATCACTTGGCCTAAATGCAGGTTGAGGGGCGACTCCGAGGGATTGGCCTCGCAGGACAGCACTTTTACCGTGACCGACTTTTTACCCGAATCGACAATTTCGGCAAGATAATCATGACCATCGCCATTAAACAGGCTAATGTGTTCGCCACTGCCCATGCGTAGCACTTTGCCAATATGGGCTGCGCCATCCTCATCTAAATTCAGCTGTTGATTTACGGCTAATGGTTGAGTTTGATAAATTCTTGGAACTCTCATTGTCGACCTTATTCGGCTAATTGTTGGCGCAGTGGCGGCGCATTACAGGCATTCTGCACAAAGGGATTATGATTACCTTGGATCTGCGCTATGGCGTTATCGCGTTTGCATTCAATAGTATCAACTGGATAGCTTTTATCCCATGCTTTGAACAATTTTAATTGCTGCGAGGCGATTTTAAGGCCATAGGTTTGCTGCATATACAGGTAAGTGCGGGCTATTTTGCCTCGGGCATTGGCGGGCGGCTGGGCTTGGCGATTCTTAAAGTCGATGACCATAGTGCATTGGCCATATTGGTCGGCCTTACCGTTCCATTGGCTAAAACGGAAGTTGCTGCGATCGCCGTTCACCTCACCAATCGCGGGCACCAGATTGTGCATGTCCGCTTCCATTTTATTGAATTCCTTACTGTTATCGGCGCAGTTTTTACGGCCGCCCTTTTGCCAGCATTGTAATTGGTGACCAAACTCCCACGCCGGGACTATATGCTCCCACTCGATACGGTTGGCGCGGGTCTCTTGTTTACGCACTTGATAGCCGCAGCTGTTGAGATCGGGCTTCCAGGATTTGCCCTTTATTTGGATATCACAGCCACAATAAAAACTGACCGCGGGTAACGTGCCCTGACGGCTGCCTTGATATAAGGATTGGGACAATACCTTGGCTTGACTAAAACTACTGGGGTGCGAAGGAGAGGCATGGACCGAGGCCGAAACCGCCAGCCAACTGAATAGGCACAGCAAGGCTTGCCGAGACCTTAAGGCTATCTTGGTGTTGTTCAATATTTATCCCAAAAAGTGATCTGTACTACGCGAGCCTGTGGCTCGTCTCTTATGCCTGAATGGTAAGGGAAATACCGCGCCTTATGCAAATCGCTCGTACTTTTGGCCGAGGATTTTGTGTTTTGCGGATTATTCGGCTGCTTGGGTAAAGGTGAGGTGGGTATGGCAGCGTTTACACAGATAACGGGTTTCGCCACGCAGCACTTTATTATGACGACGGATACTCAACCGAACCGGGCCGCAGGCGCAGCGGTACTCAAAGTCTTTCCCTTTAACCGACTGAGTATCGAAACTGTGGGTGGTATTGGGGCTCACTTTAAACAGCTTGAGCATGATGGATTGCCACTCGCGGCCATGGGGTTTGGTTTTGCCAAAGAGTTGGAAGCAGAGTAAATGGCTGATTTCGTGGGGTACCACTTCGGCTAAAAAGGCTTCGCTGTTTTCCCTGAGTAATACGGGGTTAAAGCGCAGGCGATTCTGTTGCAAATGCGCCGTGCCAGCACTACGTCCACGTAGGGTAAATTGGGTCTGCGGCCGCGCAAATGTGCGCTTAAAGTAGATTTCCGCCTGCTGGTAACAGTCTTCGATGCGTACCAGGATTTGTTGCTGCAGCGGTGTCAGTGGCTTTGGCTGGCGTTGGGGCGTGTTGGCTTTCGCCGTATTGGCCACAGTCGGTGTGATACTCGCGGGTGAGATGGCTTTACGGCGCAGGCTATTGAGTATGGATCTCGGGTTAAACATAGACTTAGGCGTTAACTCTTATTCTGCAAAGCATCAAGTAAACAATATATCTCGCTATTTCAAGGCATCTATTCGGATTTCACGAGTCCAAAGCCCTTATTCTAGATGGCTCGACAAGCGTTTGCATCATAACTAACGCTTGCCGACAATGCCAGTATTGCGCTTGTTACAGGCTCGCTGCGGCCTGCATCACCATAATGCGTACTTGCTCGACAATCGCTTGTTCGGTGGCGTTGTCGTAGCCCTTCACCCTCGGGGTGTGGATATGGCCAACCTTGGCAGGGCTGTTGAACTTTTGCTGTAACACAATGGCGCGGTAGGAAATCTCATTAGAGAGATAACCACCGCCAGAACCTTCGACCGAGGTTTCATTTTGCAGCTCGCTTAGGGAGCTGGCATTAAATTCGCCGCGCGCTAGGGTCGTCACTGTATGGTTGTCGTTGACTTTCCATTGGCCGTCTTTGACCTGCATGGCGGCGACGGGCAGTGAAAATTCAACAAATTCTGGGCCGATAAAGTCTTTACCGTTGAGTTTGGGGGCGACAGGTGCGGTTTTGCTCCCACCTGTATACAGATTTTGGTTATCCGGTGCGGCGGCGCTACGGTTACGGCCGGGGAAGCGTTCAATATCAAAGTCACTTCGGCCCATGCTAACGGTAAAGACAAACTGGGTTTTAGGATCGCGATAAATCGGGCTGAGTAGCGACTCGATAATGCCTTGGTCAAAATCCTCGAAGCGTACCGGGATCATCGCGGTTTCGATTTGGGCTTTTTTGCCGTTGATATCAAACCTAAAACCATCGAGGGCGAGAGCAACCAAACCCGAAGGATTACTCTGGCTGATGTCTTTATCGAGGAAGAAAGGGTCGAATCCCGTTAGGAAGATTTTTATCTGCACATCGTCATCGTATTGGATATCGCTAAAACCGCGAGATGCCTTTTCGACGGCGCTGGCTAAAATCTGCTGTTGCCAATCGGCCATTTTGAAACTAGCACTGTTGTTTTTCAGGCTATTTAACATTGCAAGTCGTGCCCAATAGAGGGATCTGTCGTCAAAGTGCCCTGACTGCACATCACGCACCGCCTGTTGCCACAGTCTGTGTCCCTGGCGCGCGGCAAGTTGGGTTGCATCGCGCTCATTCTTCTGTGCAGATAATTGATTAGCCAAGCCTTCATCCAAGGCTTGATAGCGATTGACCACCTCTGCCATGGCTTTTTCAGCGGTGGGAATGCGGGAAACTTCCACATCTCCTAGGAGTTGTACGGCAGCTGCGGTTTGCACCACTGTGCTGGCGAGGATAAAAGCGAGACTGGGCTTTAACATTGGCGTTTCCTTTTTATTTTAATCACTTATTTTGCTGGAAAAGGGCGATGTTCCTAAGGCGTTCTGGTTTGCTTCATCCTAGAGCGGATGCAACTTATGCCAAAAAGTCACAATGATTGCTTTGAGTATAAGAGTTTACCTAAAGTGATTCGAGGATCTTATTCCTGTTTTGTATATAGATGTTATCTAAGTGGCGTTTTTAGGTTGTGAGTTCGTTTCGTTGACTGCAAGCATTGGCAATCTCTCGCTTTAGCTGCGTGCCTTTTTTCTGCCACAATTGGTCAGCAGTTTGCTAGGGAAAGCGGGCCGAGACAGTGGTAACCTTAACGCCTTATTTTTATGGATTTATTGCCTTGAGCAAGGGGACCTTATGCGTGCATTAGCCTTATCGGCTGTGTTGTTAGTGGCATCGATTATCGGAATGCCTGCGGAAGCAAAAGAGTGGCAAGAAACTCAGAGTTGGAATACTCACTTTACAGAACATAAAACCCAAGGCGTGGTTGTACTCTGGAACGAGAATAAACAGCAGGGATATACCAACGATCTTAAACGGGCGAACCAAGCATTTTTACCCGCATCGACCTTTAAAATTCCCAATAGCCTGATTGCACTCGATTTAGGTGTGGTGAAGGATGAGCACCAAGTCTTTAAATGGGATGGACAGACGCGGGATATCGCCGCTTGGAACCGCGACCATGACTTAATTACCGCGATGAAATATTCGGTTGTGCCTGTGTATCAAGAATTTGCCCGCCAAATTGGCGAGGCGCGTATGAGTAAAATGCTGCAGGCCTTCGATTATGGCAATGAGGATATTTCGGGCAATTTAGATACTTTTTGGCTCGATGGTGGTATTCGGATTTCGGCCATCCAGCAAATCGAATTTTTACGCAAGCTGTACCACAACAAGTTGCATGTCTCGGAGCGGAGTCAGCGCATCGTTAAACAAGCCATGCTGACCGAGGCGAATGCCGATTATATTATTCGGGCTAAAACCGGTTATTCGGTCAGAATTGAGCCCAAAATCGGTTGGTGGGTGGGTTGGGTCGAACTCGATGATAATGTATGGTTCTTCGCGACTAACATGGATATGCCAACTTCAGATGGTTTAGGACTGCGTCAAACCATCACTAAAGAAGTGCTGAAGCAGGAAAAAATTATTCCCTAGAAGTGGTTATTGCATATTTGAGTGAAATAGCCGTCATATAAGCTGTAAAGTTATATGGACAAAATACTTATAGTCGATGTGCTTATCGCTAATGGCTCATGTTTAATTCGGTCAGGCACAATCGACTTAAGCTCCCCGCGTTAACTTTCAGCCTGAGCATTAGCATCACATTCCTAAACGCAAAAAGCCTAGCAAATTCGCTAGGCTTTTGTAATCCCAGAAAAATAGGTGTTCACAATGGTGGTGTGAGTAAAGGCGTGGCGACGTAAGGAAAGGAGAAGACCGCCGTGCTAAAGCGTTTAGCCCATCAAGGATTGCAGGCTTTCTTGGCTACTAAAGCGTTTAACGAAAAAGTCCAAAAAAGCACTGATATTGGTGGCTAATTGGCGACGGCTCGAATACACCCCATACACCTTAAAAGGTTCAATTGGCCATTCTTGTAGTATGGGAACCAGTTGTCCATTCGCCAATTCTGTCTTGCAGGCGGAATTGGACAGCATGGCAATGCCAAAGTCATCTAGGGCTAACTGCTTGACCATTATAGGGCTATTAACCCTAACCTTACGTTGAAAATTTACCATGGTCTTACGCGCGCCTTTACCTAGGGGCCAAATAGGCGCTGAGCGTGACGTACCCAGTAAAATGCCACTGTGCTCACTGAGTTCTTTTGGCGTTGCAGGCGTGCCACGCATTTTTAAATAGGCTGGGCTTGCCACGAGAATCGGTTGGCGCTCGAACAGTAATCTTGCAACAAGATCAGAGGATTGCAGTGGTCCATATTTGATAGCTATGTCATATCCTTCACCCACTAAACCGATATCGTTGTCGGTAAACTGGACATCCAATTCCACATTGGGATATAAACGCATGAATCCGCTACAGAGGTTAGCGATTAATTCTTGGCTAAAAGAGACTGGAATAGCTATCCGTAATGATCCTGACACATCATCATGGGTACTCTCGATAACCGCCTTGGCCGCTTCCACCTCATTGCGAATGGAATCACAGTGTTGATAAAAGAGGGCCCCGACTTGAGTCAGGCTTAAGTTGCGGGTGTCGCGTTGTAATAATCGCACGCCAAGTTCTTCTTCGAGCTGCGCGATTTTGCGACTTATGGTGGATTTTGGGTGGCCTGTTTCACGTGCAGCTTGGGAGAATCCCTTCGCTCTAACTACGGCTGCAAATAGCATCATACCGTTTAAATCTGGCATGTTTTTCCCACTGTCTCATATTTGGAACATAGCGTCTTATGCAGTTTAATGGCATTTGGCGGGATAACAAAGTTATATTTATTGGCTAAAAATTTTCAGAGGCTAAAGCAGAGGATCTTTTGATGACCAGCAATAATCAGCCCACACACATGACTCAAGCCCAAACGCCCGATCCGCTTTTTTTACAAGCCGAGCATTTGGCAAAAGATTTTTCTCTGTTTCCTAAACACAGTAAACAGAGCTTATCAGAAGAAATTAAAGGTCTTTTAAACGATGATGCCATTCAGGCAAATTTAAAAGACTTGGCATCGTTAGATGTCGATGGTTACGTCGCAAAAGTGATCCAGCCGACCCAAGATAAAGGTCGTCCTGGTGCGAAACGTATCATTGCTGACCTGAAAGGTCGCTTGGTTACCGAAACTCACTTGGGCTCTTTCTACAGCGCTGAGGTCGAGCTGAATTTCGGTTCACGTACTCGTCGTATCGGTTTTATTGCCCAAGAGCGTACCACGGCTAACGGCGCTTGGATGCCTGAGCATCACTACGCGGCCTGTAAAGCGATTCGTCACTTTGCCGAATTGTCTATGCCTATCGTTTACCTTATCGACACCCCAGGGGCCGATGCGGGCGAAGTGGCCAACAGCCAAAACCAAGCTCATTCTATTTCTAAGGCGATCGCTGAGAGTGCCAACGTTGACGTGCCGACAGTCGGTATCGTTATCGGTGCGGGTTACTCGGGCGGTGCGATTCCATTAGCGGCGGCCAACATCCTGTTATCGCTGCGCGATGGTATTTTCAACACCATTCAGCCACAAGGTCTGCAGAGTATTGCACGTAAGTACAACCTGTCATGGCAGGAATGTGCTAAGTCTGTGGGCGTGTCTCCAGAAGAGCTTTACACCGCGGGTTGTATCGATGGCATCATCGATTTCTCTCCAGGTGACCGTGACGAGCGTCAGCACAATTTACGCCGCGCTATCATCAGCAGTATCGAAGCGGTTGAACGTGCAGCCATCAACTTTGTGCGTGAATCTAAAGATTTACGTGAGCACTATGACCGCAGTTTAGCGCGTTTCCTCAACCCATCTAAAAATCTGATGGCGTTAGAGTTAAACGCGGAATTGGCTGTAGCAACTAGCCCAACTAACCATCACAACCTGTTTGGTAGTGCTTACCGTTACCTGCGTTATTTAACGCTGCGTAGCCGCATTCATTCAATCTCTCAGGAGCAATACGGACGTTTGTCACGTGTTAGCGTGCCTGAAGGTGACTTGTTAGCACGTATCCAGCAAGAGCAAGACCGTGTATTCCAAGCTTGGTTATCAAGCCCTGATAAGCTGGTTTACGATGAAGATCTAAACAAGCTGTGGGCGAACTTTATTGCCAAGCGCGATGAAGTGTCTACCGAGCGTAACATGCTGACGCGTTTGATTTTGGGTGAACCAAAAGAGAACTACAAAAAAGCACGTAAGGCGCTGTTATTTAACATCGGTTGGTCTCTATATCACCGCTGGAAGAGCAACGCGGCAAACAACTTCAAGGGCTTAATCCAGCACCTTGAAAATCTGCCAAAGTCAGTGACTCAAGCCAAGTGGCCTGAACTGAATCAACTGACTGTGCTCGATGTGGTTGTGAACGACGAACTGCGTGAAGACTTCATTTGGCAATGTCATAACATCCTGATCTTTAACTCACTGTACGACAACGTTGTGGGCAGCTTAGCGTCTATCGCGAAAGAAGCCATGATGTCTAAGAGCTTGTCGCGCAATTCAGTGAACAACCTGCTGCACAAGTCAATTGACCATGCGCTGTCGACTCAGGATACCGCTAACGATAAAGCGAAATTCTACAAGTGGCTTAAATATTTTATGAGCCAATCTAACCGTGCCGACTTGCTGGTGCGTGTAGAGCAGTGGAAGAGTGTGGGCTTCCCACAACTTAACGACAGTTTATTCGTTATCCTGACTTACTTCTTCGAGCGTTTACTGCCTGAATACTTCGACAGTGAAAGCGATACCAGCAAGTATACTGGTGCGATTAACCCTGTGCGTATCGGTCGTCGTAAGGACTTCTGGAACCGCTTGACCATGGGTTATCAGGACTTACTGATCCAAAAAGTATTACGTGATGAAAAACGTGCCGGCAAGATGACATGGGAAAATGTGATTAAGCAATTCTTCACTCATTTTGAAGAAATCAATGGCGACAAAATGTCAGCCAACTTACTCAACTTCCCTGGTTTCCGTCTCTCAATCGAAGATGCGTTAGATAAAGGTATTCGTCCTTGCGGTCTGATCACCGGTATTGCTGACTTTAAAGAGAAAGGTCAAAAAGTTCGTGTGGGTGTAGCTGTGTCTAACACTGCATTCCAAGCGGGTGCCTTCGATATGGCGAGTGCTGAGAAATTCTCTGCGCTGCTGATCGAGTGTGCTAAGCGTAAGCTACCTGTTGTTTGCTTTATCAGCTCTGGCGGTATGCAAACCAAAGAAGGTGCGGCGGCACTGTTCTCAATGGCTGTTGTGAACGACCGTATCACTCGTTTTATCCGTGACAACGAATTGCCAGTACTGATGTTTGGTTTTGGTGACTGTACCGGTGGTGCACAGGCGAGTTTCGTGACTCACCCATTAGTGCAAACCTACTACCTGTCTGGTACTAACATGCCATTCGCGGGTCAAATGGTGGTTCCTGCTTACTTGCCTTCGACTTCGACACTGTCTAACTACTTGTCGAAAGTACCAGGTGCAATGGCGGGCTTAGTCCACAACCCATTTAGCGAAACCTTAGATAATCAATTGGCGAGTATCGATCCTCTGATGCCAATGCCAACGGCGAAGATCAATGACGTGATCATCAACGCCCTATCAACACTGGTTGTTGAAGCGCCTGTTGAAGAAGAAGTGATTGTCCAAAACGACCCACGCAAGTTAATGAAACCAATTAACAAAGTATTGGTTCATGCCCGTGGTTGTACCGCTGTTAAGTTGATCCGTAAGGCTCACGATAACAATATCAACGTGGTATTAGTGGCGTCAGATCCTGACATGACCGCCGTACCTGCGGATATGCTGAAGGACTCAGACAAGTTAGTCTGCTTAGGGGGTAACACCTCTGACGAAAGTTATCTGAACGCTTACTCAGTGTTGAAAGTGGCCGAATACGAGCAAGTTGACGCTCTGCACCCAGGTATCGGCTTCCTGTCTGAAAGCCCACAATTTGCGGCATTGTGTGTGAACAATGGGGTTAACTTCGTTGGTCCTAGCGTGCATTCAATGACGACTATGGGTAACAAGTCGAACGCGATTAAGACTTCACAAAGCCAAAACGTACCAGTAGTACCAGGTTCACACGGTATTCTGACGAACGCAGAGCAAGCGGTGAACGTGGCTAATGAAATTGGTTACCCAGTGCTGCTTAAAGCGGTACAAGGCGGTGGCGGTAAAGGTATCCAGGTCGTTAAACGTCCTGAGGATATGATTGGTTTATTCCAAAAAACCTCTACCGAAGCGGCTGCGGCCTTTGGTAACGGCGACCTGTACTTAGAGAAATATGTAACCTCACTGCGTCATATCGAAGTGCAGTTACTGCGTGACAAGTTCGGCAACGCTAAGGTGCTGGGTTTACGTGACTGTTCAGTACAACGTAACAACCAGAAAGTGGTTGAAGAATCTGGCTCAACTATGCTGCCAGAAGAACTGAAGAAACAAGTGCTGGATTACACCCGTGCTTTAGGTGATGCGACCGATTACATGGGCGCAGGTACCGTTGAGTTCATCTATAACTTAGATGCGAACGAAGTGTACTTCATGGAAATGAACACCCGTCTGCAGGTTGAGCATCCAGTAACGGAAGCGACTTCTGGTATCGATATCGTAAGCGCGCAGTTTGATATCGCGGCTGGCCGTTCTATCGAGAACCTCGAGCCGAAAGAAATCGGTTATGCGATGGAAGTGCGTGTGACTGCAGAAAAAGCAGCATTGGACAGCCATGGTGTACTGCAACTGATCCCAAATCCTGGCAAGATCACCGAATGTGTATTCCCAGATCATCCAGATGTGGAAATCATCTCGATTGCCGCCCCAGGTAAAGAAGTATCGCCATACTACGACAGCTTAATCGCTCAGGTGATTATGCGCGGTGAAAACCGTGAAGACGTTATCGCGAAACTGCACGCTTACTTAGATAGCGTAGTACTCAAAGGTATCGCGACTAACATTCCATTGCTGAAACTAATCCTAAGCGATGGCACCTTCAAAGAAGGCGTATACGACACTAACTACCTGCCACGCTTTATGGCTGAGCTCGACATTCCAGCGCTGATCGCTGAAATGGAAGCGGCTGCCGAAACCGTGGGTGTAGACACTGAGTCACTGCGTGTTGGTGAAAGTAACGAGCTGAAAGTATTAGCCCAAGGCGCAGGTATTTTCTATACCTCTCCTGCTCCAGGCGAACCTGATTTCGTGAAAGAAGGTGATATTGTGACTGCAGATCAGACGCTTGCGTTAACTGAAGCGATGAAGATGTTCTCACAAGTGAACTTAGCCGGCTTCAACCGTCAAGGCGCTGTACTGTACCCAGAAGATAAGAAGTACCGTATTGAGCGTATTCTGAACAGCAATGGTCAGCAAGTATCGCAAGGTGACTTACTCTTCGTGGTATCGCCCGTAGAAGACTAATCTGTCAAGCAGTCTGCTTAAACGTAATACCCGCCAATTGGCGGGTATTTTTTTGCGCCCTAGAGCCAAAGTTCGAGTCTTGGATTATTTACACGCATAAGTTTGGTGTATTGGTATTATCTTAATATCACGTATACAATTTTTTTACCTTAACTAGGCAAATGACTGCGGGTCTTTGAGACGTTACATGGGTTACAGATTCTGGATTATTTTCCTCTGTATATGCTCACCTTTATCTGTGAGTGCAAATCGTTTGGCTGCAAGTAATTTAAAAGCCGATGATTCACTTAATAGTACTCAATTAGTTCGCTATTGCGTCGATCCCAATTGGCTACCCTATGAAGCCATTCGTGAAGGGAAGCATGTTGGGATTTCATCGGACTATATTCGTTATCTTGAATCGCATTCATCACTAAAATTCAGTTTGGTTCCTACCTCCTCATGGACCGAAACCCTAAGTTTTTTGCAATCAGGGCGTTGTGATTTAACTCCATTACTGAATAAAACGGTTTCCCGGGAGCAGTTCCTGCATTTTAGTCATGTATATTTTCGCTCTCCCAATGTACTCGTTTCCCTTAAGGATCAACCCTTTTTACAAGGATTTGAAAATATAGGCTCGCGCACACTCGCTGTGCCTAAGGGGTATCGTTTGGCAGAATATATTCAGCATTACTACCCCAGCGTCCGCACCATAACGGTTGCGAGTGAGCCTGCAGGACTTGAAGCCGTTTTAGATAAAAGAGTCGATCTTTTTGTTGGGTCAATGTTTTCGGTAAACGCCTATATTCAGCAAACGGGATTTAACCATCTTAAAATTGCGGGATGGGGCGGGCCAGAAGATGAACTGCGTGTGGGGGTGGGCTTAGGTCATGAGGGGCTGCTGCCGATTATTAATCAAGTCCTAGATAATGTTGACGAGCTTGAGCGGATTAGGATTTATCAAAAATGGAATAATATTGCGATCATAGATGAGACAAATTATTTACTTATTTATCAAGTGATTGCTGCAACCTTGTTGGTGATCTTCTTACTTGCAATCCGTACTTATACTATCAGTCGTTACAACCGCCGTTTAACCGATAAAAACCAGCAACTTGAGGTTTTACGTTTGCAATTAGAGCAGAGTAATGCCGAGCTTGAGTTTTTATCCACCCATGATCCGCTGACTAAACTTTATAATCGACATTATTTTAACCGCCAGTTTGTGCACGACAATCGGTTAACTCTTTCCCCTGAAAGTTCCATTTGCTTAGTGATGATAGATATCGATTTTTTCAAAGAGATCAATGACACTTTAGGGCATTCGATTGGCGATAGTATTTTAAAGGAATTATCAGAAGTCTTACAGCACTGTGTGCGCGAAAGTGATGTGGTTGCACGCTGGGGCGGGGAAGAGTTTGTGATCCTCTGTCACCAAACATCTGTCGATGCCGTTAAATCATTGTGTCAGCGAATAGCCTTTGCTATCAAAGAATATCAATTTAGTGGTGATGTGCAGCTTACCTGTAGTTTTGGTATTGCCAAATTAGCCGCAAATGAACCTATGCAGTCGTGTTTTGAACGGGCAGACAAAGCCTTGTATCAGGCTAAAGCTCTGGGGCGAAATCAGGTTTGCGTTGATGAGACCCACCTCTAGCAGGTGTTGAGCGTGATGAATAAACCGGATTTTTAATGCTCATGGTGAATTTTATTCGGAAATCGAGGTTTTTATCCTACAAACCCTGCTCATCTAACCTATTTTCACGGGAATATAGCCAATAGGCGCATCGTCTGAGGGCTAGTTTTTTGCGATTAATGCACCGTTAAAGCACGGAAAAACATCAATATCAGTAAAAACACACTTATTTTTAAGGTTTTTATTAATTGTTTGAATATTGAGCTAAATTTTTTTATTTAATTGTTTTCAAATATTTTTCTGATTTTTTTTTAATTTTTTCCGCGACTTTATCGTGAAAAATTGCAAGAGCCATTTGCGCGCAGCGGGGTTCCAATTTACAATATGCGCCTAAAATAATCTGATGTGCGGTGTGTCGGTGGTTTGTCGCATACTCCGTCTACTTCTTAAACTAATCATTAAAGTTGAATCATGACCGAATTATCCAAATACAGAAACATTGGTATCTTCGCTCACGTTGACGCGGGTAAAACCACGACCACCGAGCGTATTCTTAAGCTAACCGGTAAAATCCATAAGATCGGTGAAGTTCACGATGGTGAATCAACAACTGACTTCATGGTTCAGGAAGCTGAGCGCGGTATTACCATTCAATCAGCTGCAGTAAGCTGCTTCTGGAAAGAACACCGTTTCAACGTTATTGACACCCCTGGGCACGTTGACTTCACCGTTGAAGTTTACCGTTCTCTGAAGGTTCTTGACGGCGGTATCGCTGTATTCTGTGGTTCTGGTGGTGTTGAGCCTCAATCAGAAACTAACTGGCGCTATGCTAACGAATCTGAAGTTGCTCGTATCATTTTCGTAAATAAGTTAGACCGTATGGGTGCTGACTTCTTACGTGTTGTTAAGCAAACTAAAGACGTTTTAGCTGCTAACCCACTGGTTATGGTTCTGCCAATCGGTATTGAAGACGAGTTCTGCGGTGTAGTTGACCTGTTAACTCGCAAAGCTTACGTATGGGATGATTCTGGTGTTCCAGAAAACTTCGAAGTGAAAGATGTTCCTGCGGACATGGTTGACTTAGTTGAAGAATACCGTGAAATGCTGATCGAAACTGCCGTTGAGCAAGATGACGAGCTGTTAGAAGCATACATGGAAGGCGAAGAGCCATCTATTGAAGATCTGAAGCGTTGTATCCGTAAGGGTACTCGTACTATGGCATTCTTCCCAACATTCTGCGGTTCTGCATTCAAGAACAAAGGTATGCAACTGGTTCTTGACGCGGTTGTTGACTATCTGCCAGCGCCAAACGAAGTTGATCCACAACCTTTAACTGACGAAGAAGGTAACGAAACTGGCGAATACGCTATCGTTTCTGCTGACGAGTCATTAAAAGCATTAGCGTTCAAGATCATGGACGACCGTTTCGGTGCCCTGACCTTCGTACGTATTTACTCTGGCCGCCTGAAGAAAGGTGACACCATTCTTAACAGTGCAACTGGTAAGACTGAGCGTATCGGCCGTATGTGCGAAATGTATGCAAACGATCGTATCGAAATTGAATCAGCTGAAGCTGGTGACATTATCGCTATCGTGGGTATGAAGAACGTTCAAACTGGTCACACTCTGTGTGATGTTAAGCACCCATGTACTCTGGAAGCCATGGTGTTCCCAGAGCCAGTTATCTCTATCGCAGTAGCGCCAAAAGATAAAGGCGGCAGCGAGAAGATGGCTATCGCTATCGGTAAGATGATCGCTGAAGATCCATCATTCCGCGTAGAAACTGACGAAGATTCAGGTGAAACCATCCTTAAAGGTATGGGTGAACTGCACTTAGACATTAAAGTGGACATCCTGAAGCGTACTTACGGTGTTGAGCTGATCGTGGGTGAACCACAAGTAGCATACCGTGAAACCATTACTCAAATGGTTGAAGACCAATACACCCACAAGAAACAATCTGGTGGTTCTGGTCAATTCGGTAAGATCGAATACATCATCCGCCCAGGTGAGCCAAACTCTGGCTTCGTGTTCAAGTCTTCAGTTGTTGGTGGTAACGTTCCTAAGGAATACTGGCCAGCAGTTGAGAAAGGCTTCGCGAGCATGATGAACACAGGTACTATCGCTGGCTTCCCAGTGTTAGACGTTGAGTTCGAACTGACTGACGGTGCTTACCACGCAGTTGACTCTTCAGCAATCGCGTTCGAAATCGCTGCTAAAGCGGCATTCCGTCAATCTATTGCTAAAGCTAAACCACAACTGCTTGAGCCAATCATGAAAGTTGACGTGTTCAGCCCAGAAGACAACGTTGGTGACGTAATCGGTGACTTAAACCGTCGTCGTGGCATGATCAAAGACCAAGTTGCTGGTGTAACTGGTGTTCGCGTTAAGGCTGACGTTCCGTTATCAGAAATGTTCGGTTACATCGGTTCTCTACGTACTATGACTTCAGGCCGTGGTCAGTTCTCTATGGAGTTCTCTCACTACAGCCCATGTCCAAACAGCGTTGCGGACAAAGTTGTTGAGCAAGTTAAAGAGCGTAAAGCTGCTGAAGCTAAGAAGTAATTCTTAACTTCCTCTAATTAGAAACCGCTGTTAAGCCAAGGCTTACAGCGGTTTTTTTATGGACGATGCTTGTTGACGGTTGACGGTTGACGGTTGACGGTTGACGGTTGACGGTTGACGGTTGACGGTCAAAGATTCAGCATTCAGCATTCAGCATTCAGCATTCAGCATTCAGCATTCAGCATTCAGCATTCAGCATTCAGCATTCAGCATTCAGGCTTTCTGTTTGCTTAATTCCAGTAACGCATTGGCCGCAGGGGTTAAAGGCAGATTTTGCCGCCAAATCAGTGCTAAATCCCAGGTTAATGCGGGTTGCATGGGTCTAAACAACAACTTACTGGTGCTGAGTTTTTGGCAAATGGGTTCGGGTAATATGGCAAGCCCCATATCGGCTTCGACCATGGTCGCCAGAAAATCCCATTGACCACTGCGAAATGCGATATTCAATTGCACTCCAGCCTTGCGACTCAGGCGACTGATTAGCTTAGCCAAGGAGAAATCTTCGTTATAGAGAATAAAGGGATAGGGTTCAAAATCCTGCCAGCTGAGGTGAGATTTAGCAGCAAGCGGATGTCCTTCAGGTAAGCAAGCTAAGAGCGGGTATTTAGTCAGTGGTTGGTTAACCAACTCAGTCTCATGGGTGGTTGGCAGCGCGGTAAAGGCGATGTCTAAGCTGTTATTCAGCAGCGCTTGTTCACAACCAAAGCCGCCGTATTCATACATTTGCAGCTCAACCCCGGGATAGCGTTTCCGGTAACTGGTCAGTAGTCCGATAATTAAACTGCTCATCATAGGGCAGACGCCTAATCTTAATCGTCCCGTTTTTAGTCCGCTTAAGTTACTCATATCCTCCTGCAATCTATGCCATTGACCGAGGATCTCCCGCGCGCTGTGCTCAAAGATTTGACCAGCTTGGGTCAACTCGACCTTTTGATTGTTTCGGATAAGCAGCGTTTCTCCTAAGCTCTCTTCGAGCCTTTGGATGATCTTGCTGAGCGTAGGCTGGGTGATAAAGCATTTTTCCGCGGCTCGGGTGAAGTTTTCCGTTTCGACTAAGGTCAGAAAACATTGCAAGGTCTTGATTGGAATGTTCATGCTTAAATGGAATCCATTGTATGGCGTTAATTCATTTTACTGATGATGGCCTAAGTATTACTTTGAGCTTGTTAACAGAAAAGGGGAATAACCAATGAAATCCACATCGAGTTTATGGGTAGGTGCTTTGTGGCAGGCGGCGATGCCTGAAGCAAAGAATGTGCAAACTGCTAAAGCGGCGCAAACCAGATTAACGGCTCCAGCGGGTGATTTGCATAAAGCAAAACAACAAGTAAACCCAGCCTAGGCTGGGTTTTTACTTTTAGGTCGTTTCTTATTCGCTTCATCTTCAAGCCAGTTTTCTTTCCCTGATTTCCTATCTTATTGCACAGTTGTTTTGTCTCTGCATTTCACTTTCTTCGCCTAACTCTTCAGTTTTAGCTGCGCTCTTAACACTATGCTTTAAACACTGAACGGGCAAAGCTTAGCGCTGAGGTTTTATTACGGAGAATAAAAAGCCACTGGGTTAGCAGTGGCTTTGGTGGGCTGGGAAGTGCTGTGTTATTGATTTGAGAACTTATTCTCGACTAAAGGCGCCTTGTTTTCTGCCTGTGCCACGTGGCACTGGGTGCAGAAATAGTTATGGCCATTGAGCGTGCCTTTATCGTCGATAACGTGGGATTTCGCCACTGGCGTAGCCTTCATCCGTGGGGCTTTATCCCAGTTGTGGCAGGTTAAACAGCCATTCTTATCCATAGTGATTTTGTAATCATCCTTATGGGGAATGAGTGGCGGTTGATCGGTAAAGCTGCGCTCTAACGCCTTGCCACGGCTTGGGTAGATGGGCATGGCATCAGCAGGGCGAATATCGGTCACCGCGCTATCGCCGGCGAGGGATTTAATGTTTACGGGTGTGGCTTGCGTGTCTGCTTGTTGGCCTGAGCAGCCGCCGATGGCTAATACAATCGCAGCTAAGGTGAGTATTTTTTTCATTGGTCATTCTCCGCCTTGGGGGCAATGTGTTGACGAATTGGTGAAGTGGTTAATGGCGACTGACAATCGGTCGAATCGCCTGTACTAAGTTGAGCCTGACAGGCCGTAAAGCGTGTTTGATAGCGAAATACGCGTTGTGCGCAGACATCGATACAGCGACCGCATTGGGTGCAGTCAGGGCTAGTGATCACCGGGTTTTGCCCTTTTAACGCCGGCTTTAATACCTGGCGCTCGGGGCAAACAGCAAAGCAGTCCATGCAGTTATCACAGGCACTGGCTTTGCTGGCGACGATTTTGATGGGGCTCCATTTGCCGATTAAGCCAAACAGGGCGCCTGTTGGACACAGGTGACCACACCACGCGCGCTCGGCGATAAACAGATCCAGCAGAAATATCGCCGCTAAGATCCATAAACCACTGAGACTGCCAAATAACACGGCGCGATAGACTAAGGGGACAGGGTTAATCCATTCCCAAATCAAGTTGCCCGTGAGCAGTGGCAATAACAGCACGAGTGCCAGCAGGTAATAACGTAAATTGCGCGGTAACTCGCTGCTGCGAGGAAGGTTCAATTTACGTCTGAGCCAGCTTGCGGCATCGGTAACCAGATTGACTGGACACACCCAACTGCAAAACACCCGGCCACCAGCGAGGGCATAAAACAGTATGATCAAAGCTGCGCCTATCAGTAGGCTAAGCTCGGGAATATGCCCGCTAATGAGCATTTGTAAGCTCACTAGTGGATCGGCAAAGGGAATAGTATCGAGCAGTAAACTGGCCGATAAATTTCCCTTAAATAGCCAAATTCCCAAAAGTGGCCCCAGTGCAAATAGGCCTAATAAGCCAAATTGCACTGCGCGGCGTAGCAGCAAATATTTGTGTGCGCCAAACCATCCGAGTTCTGCTATGGCTGCGGCATGTTCGCCTGGCATGTGAGCCTTAGCTTTTGAGTTCACCTTCTGGTTATTCATAGACTTGTTGCTCATAACGTCAGCCCCTTATTCAACATCTCTAAGGTGGTTTCCTCAGTGTTGATATAAGTGTCATGCGCCGCCGCTTTACCGAGTGCAAGAGCGGTCGGTAACACCTTAATCGCGGCCGTGTCGAGCACGCAGGCATGCTCGCATTTACCGCAACCCGTGCAGGTATCGCTGTTGACTGTGGGTAAAAACATCGCGTGGTGATCGCTATGTTGATTGCGTTGGCGTTCTAAGGTGATGGCGTTGTCGATTAACGGACAAACCCGATAACAGACGTCACAACGTAATCCCTTAAAGTTAAGGCAGTTTTTCTCATCGATCAGTACCGCAACCCCCATCTTAGCGTCGCTAATTTGCTCAAGTTGAGGGTCAAGCGCGCCCGAAGGGCAGGCTTTGATGCAAGGAATATCTTCACACATTTCGCATGGAATGCGTCTTGCGGTAAAGAATGGTGTGCCAGTGGCTGCACCATCGAACCAACGTGCCAGCGATAGGGTGTCGTAGGGGCAAGCCTCGACACACAAACCGCAACGCACACAGGCTGAGAGAAAATCACTTTCTTCAAGGGCTCCGGGCGGTCTGCAAGCTTGGGGGGCGAGTTGGCCTTGGCTTTTTGCCGTGGCCGTCAAGCCTAATCCCACGAGCCCCATCACGCAGCCAGCCTTAGCCGTCGTGGCCAAAAATTGGCGACGGTTGACTTGCTTGACTGTGAATGGACTCTTCACTTGCTGACTCACCTTAGACTCCTTAATCGCTTTCAAATACGCTTATCGCTATCAAATGAGGCTTAGGCCTTCATCACTTTTACGGGACACTTTTTAAAGTCAGTTTCTTTTGACAGTGGATCGGTCGCATCCAGAATCAGCTTGTTAACTAACTGACGCGCATCGAAGAAGGGCATAAACACCACGCCGCGTGGAGGTTTGTTACGGCCTTTGGTTTCGACACGGGTTTTGACCTCACCACGGGGAGACGCGACTAGCACTTCATCACCACGTTGTAGACCACGGGCCTTAGCGTCTTCAGGATGCATAAAGATTTGTGCATCGGGGTAAGCGCGGTACAGCTCAGGTACACGGGCGGTCATCGAACCTGTATGCCAGTGTTCGAGTACACGGCCGGTAGACATCCACAGATCGTATTCTTCATTTGGCTCTTCTGCCGCAGGTTCGTAGGGCAGGGCGAAAATCACCGCTTTGCCATCGGGTTTGCCGTAGAACTTGTAGCCTTCACCTGCCTTCACATAGGGATCGCTACCTTCCACGAAACGGCGCAGGGTTTCCTTGCCCTCAACCACTGGCCAACGTAGGCCGCGGGTTTCGTGGTAACGGTCAAAGTCGGCTAAGTCATGGCCATGGCCACGACCGAAGGCGGCGTATTCTTCGAAAATGCCTTTTTGTAGATAGAAGCCAAAGTGCGCGCTTTCATCGTTCAAGTCGCCCTTACAATCTGTGGTTGGGAACTTGTTGATGACGCCGTTGGCAAACAGCACTTCATAAAGGGTTTTGTCAGCGTATTCAGGCTGTTTAGCGATAAGCTCAGCAGGCCACACTTCAGACACTTTAAAGCGTTTTGAGAATTCGACTAATTGCCATAGATCCGACTTAGCACCTTCAGGCGCTTTGACCTGTTGATGCCACATATGGGTGCGGCGCTCGGCGTTACCGTAGGCACCTTCTTTCTCAACCCACATGGCGGTGGGCAGAATTAAGTCGGCAGCCATGGCGGTGACGGTTGGGTAAGGATCGGATACCACGATAAAGTTTTCTGGGTTACGGAAACCGGGGTAAATTTCATCGTTGATGTTCGGACCCGCCTGCATATTGTTGGTGCACATGGTCCAATAGCAGTTGAGCTTGCCATCTTTAAGCATGCGGCTTTGCAGCACGGCATGGAAGCCAGGTTTTGGCGGAATTGTGCCTTCTGGTACCTGCCACAGTTTTTCTGTAATGGCGCGGTGTTTATCGTTAGCCACTTCCATATCCGCAGGTAAGCGGTGGGCGAAGGTGCCGACTTCACGGGCGGTACCACAGGCCGAAGGTTGGCCCGTTAAGGAGAATGGGCTGTTGCCTGGGGTGGCGATTTTACCTGTGAGTAAGTGGATGTTGTAGAGCATGTTGTTTGCCCACACGCCACGTACGTGTTGGTTGATCCCCATGGTCCACAGACTCATGACTTTGACCTTAGGATCGGCATAGGCCTTAGCTAAGGTTTCTAATTTTTCAGGCTCTACCCCACTCATTTTCGCCGCATATTCCAGCGTGTAAGTGCTGACGAACTTAGCGTATTCATCGAAGCTGATAGGGCTAGATTTACCATTGCCTGGGTTTTTGGCTTTCTTCTCTAACGGATGATCTGGGCGCAGACCATAACCGATATCATCCACACCAAGGGCAAACTTAGTATGTTTAGTCACAAAGTCGGTATTCACGGCTTTGTGTTGGATGATGTAGTTAGCAATAAAGTTGAGGATCACTAAGTCTGACTGTGGGCGGAACACCATTGGGTTGTCCGCTAAGTCGAAGCTGCGGTTCTCGAAGGTGGATAGCACATGTACGCGGCAGTCTTTGTGGCTTAAGCGGCGGTCGGATAAGCGCGCCCAGAGGATCGGGTGCATCTCGGCCATGTTAGCGCCCCAGAGCACAAATTGGTCGGCGGCTTCTAAGTCATCGTAACAGCCCATCGGCTCGTCGATACCGAAGGTACGCATAAAGCCACCCACGGCCGATGCCATACAGTGACGGGCGTTAGGGTCGATATTATTGGTTAAGAATCCGGCCTTATGTAATTTTGAGGCGGCATAACCTTCCCAGATGGTCCATTGGCCCGAGCCGAACATACCGACTGATGTTGGTCCCTTAGTGGCGATGCTGTGTTTCCACTTAGCGGCCATAGTATCGAAGGCAACATCCCAACTTACAGGGGTAAACTCGCCTTCTTTGTGGTATTTACCATCTTTCATGCGTAGTAATGGTGTGGTTAATCTGTCCTTGCCGTACATGATTTTCGACAGGAAGTAACCCTTAATACAGTTCAAGCCACGGTTTACTGGGCTTTCGGGATCGCCCTTAGTGGCGACGACTTTACCCGCTTTGGTACCGACTAATACGCTACAACCCACACCGCAAAAACGGCAGGGAGCTTTATCCCACTTAATGTTATCTGACTCGGCGGCTTCGACCATTTTAACGGGAAGCGTGACGCCAACGGCCGTGGCAGCGGCAACCGCTGCGTTAGCCTTGAGAAACTCGCGGCGGCTAATGCTCATAGTGTTTCCTCACTCTTTTTTTCTAACAGTTCTTGTTCTAGGGGTTCTACTTGGTGGTAAATCAAACTGGCGGATAACACGCCGGACAGGGCATTGATGGCTTCAACATTGTCTAGAATGGCTTTTTGGCTATTCCCTTCGAGGGTAATAACAAACTTGCCCTCGGGTGAAATGGCGTGGATATCGCAGCCTTTTAACGCAGCAATATCGGTCTCAACCTGTTGCAAGGCATTAGGGGCGGCATGTACCACGAGGCTGGTGACATGGTATTCCTGACTCATAGCGGTAACCTTTATCTTGAGATTCACTCAGTTGTTCCAGCAACAAATCGCTACAACTAAATGTGGATAACTGCGAGTCTAGACCTGATAAAAAATGTGGGTATACCTCACAAGAGGTATTGGAGGGGATAGTCGATCGGGATCAAAGTTTTGCGCGTGATCTAACTCTCAGTTTGAAATTTACACAATTCCTATCCCTTTGGAGAGGGAGACTGCAAGTGAGTTCTGCGGGGGGATTTAGCCTATAAATATTGCCATTGTTTGAGCACTATGACCGCGGGTTTAGCATTGTCCTCACCTAAGTCGGCGGCACCTAATGCGTTGTCATAGTGGATTTTTCCATTACCCGTTGCTGTGATGGATTTGCCCCTAACCGAGCCGAAAATCTCAGGGCCGCCAGGGAGATGGACCTTAGATTTGGGGGCGTAGAGCGCGGCATAAATTGGCACATTACCGCTGACGGTGACATCCTTATCCGAGCCAGAAAAAATAGACAGTGGTGGCTTGTTACTGTCGGTTAGGGTTTGTCCCTTAATATTGTTACCGTTGTTTGTCCCCGCCGTAAAGGCGACTTCACCGCCCACAAACAGCGTAAGGCTGGAACCTGGGGCAATATTCAGCTGATTTGAGCCACTCATCTTAAAGTCACCTTTGACTATCAGGGTGACATCGCCGCCACTGATATTCAGCACCCCATCGCTACTCATGACTAAGCTGTCGAGGTTAAATACCGGGGTGTCATTACCGAAAATATTTTCCGACGTGGGGGTAAGGCTGGGGAAATAATCACCTTTCCAACTAAGTTCGGTCTTACTCGATCCTCTAGGCGTGATAGTAACATTGGCGTTGGAATCAATAATACGGGCACCATTATTGGGCATCTTAAAGCCACCCATCACAGCGCCAATATCCAATGGATCGCAGGATTTTGTCGGCACGGGCGGTACATTGGGGCGGGCGTTGACTAAGTTGCCAATCTGGCTGTCCCGATGAAAGTTACCGTCGCCGCCATATTGCAATGTGCCATTGACTTGGGCACTGGGCGCCGTGGCGGCATTGTTATTGGCTTTGACCGAACCTTCGACCGTGCCACTATTGGCCAAGTTAAAGTTATTGCCCGCCGCAACATTGCCACCGATGGTGCCTGCGCCTAGGGTGACATCATTATTAGCTTGAATGCTGCCGTGGATATCCGACGAGCCGGTAAGGGTGACGCTGCCAGTGGCGCTGACATTGCCGTAAATTAGCGCGTTGCCCGTGAGCGTGATATTGGCATTGGGCTCAATGGTCGTGACGTTACCTTTGCCATGTTGATTAAGCTCACTGCCACCTTGGCCATTACTGATGCTGTCGCCATAGGCGCCTTTGCGGGAATCGTAGCCATCGATGCTACTGCTGCCAGTTAAATTTAAGCTCTCGCAGGACACAATCGCATCATTGAATATGCTATTCCCCTGACCACCTTGCAGTGTGAATTGGGCGTTAAGTTTAGCCTCACCCTCTAAATGATTGCCACGACTGTCGAGGCTAAGATCGGCCCCGGCGATTTGGCCGTTTTCGAGGGCATAGCTGCTGCCTTCGAGGCTGCCATCGGCTTCGGCGGGGAGTTGCTCATATAAGGTTTGCAGGCTTTGGTTGGGTGTTTGTTTGAGCTGGTTTTTGAGCTGATTGTAGCTCTCGTGCATTCCCTGTTCGGCGAGTAGCTGCGCATTGACCTGCTTTTGAAAGTTACCACTCAGTCGCTCTTGCACGAGATTATCCCTGAGCGACGTGACCACCAGCAAACTCGCTAACAGACTGAAGACCAAGACGATAAGCAGTACCGCGCCATGTTCCTTGTTACCTAGAGCTGGTCTTAGATTATCCATTATGGCTTCCTTGCTTTATGGGTTCTGTTGGCTGTTGAGGGCTTGTTGCCATAGGGGCTTACGCAGGGCGATATCGAGCTGGATCCCTTGGCCATATTGCGCGGGGAGTTTTTCTGGCTTGAGTACTACTGTCACCAGTTCGCCATTAAGTGCAAAGCGGGTCGCTTCTAGCCCCGTGAGTAATACCTGGGCGCCATCGCCGTCGTCGCAGCTCAGATTGGGGGCGTCAAAACGGTAGGTTTCGTTGTAATCGCTGGTTTTGCTGGTTCCTAAGCAAGTTAAACTCGGCTGGGCTGGGGATGCTGCAACTGCGAGCACTAGCTCATTAGAGCTGAGGGATACGATACTTGATGCACGTTTAACACTTTTGCTGAGGCTAAGGGTGGCGTACCTCAGCGCATCGGCGGCGTCTTCTAGGCGTTTACTTTCTTCCACTGTGGCTTTGAGCGGGGCGAAAAAATTGACCACGGCCAGCATAATAATCAGCCCAAGCACCATAGCGATCATTAGCTCAGATAAGCTAAAGCCTGCTTGTTGTTTTTTCGCGCTTAAGGACATAACTACACCTGGCATAAGTGCGGAAAACTGGCGTTGAGGCTTACGCTGTTATTGTCCTCAATGCGGCCGTCCTGCCAAGTGACAGTGATGGGCATAGTGTCTTGATAAGTGTTCGGTAGCACTAAGGTGTAGCCGCTGGGCATATCTTGGCTGAGGCTGGCCCTAAAATTGACATCCTCAAAGCGCGCGGGTTGGCGCTGAATATCGCAGATCCTCGGCCAGATCCTTTCAATGGCATTCTGTGCTTGAATGGTGGCGACCGTATACTGGAAGCTGTTGGTCGCATGCTGCAATGAAGATAGCTGCGCTTTGCCTAGCGCCAGTAGCGAAGTGACCGACACCATTAACGAAATCAGTACTTCGGTCATGGTAAAGCCTTGTTGTTTATTGCTTAGTTCTGTTATGCGCATGCCGCCTCCTGTAGATAACTTTGCCCGCTTGGCAAGATGCACAGATTGAGCGTTTCACCTTGGGTGTTTTCGAGGCTCATCTGGGTTTTAGTGGTGTTGCCTGTAGCATTGATATTGAGGGTGTTAAAGCCATCGATACTGACGCCGCGGTTCGATGGGCTAAAGACCTTAAGTTGTTCCTGATTGCTGATGACCAGCCAGCGCCCATCTTCAGTCGCTTCGAGTGTCACCGCCTGATTGCGCTTGATGGCTTCGCCGCGGGCGAATTTGTAACAGGAAATCAATTCATTTGCGGTGGTGGTGAGGCTTTCTCTGGCGATCAGATCCCGATAGGAAGGTAGGGCGAGGCTCGCCAAGATACCTATGATGGCGATAGTGACCAGCAATTCAACTAAGGTGAACCCCGCAGTAGTGCGTGTCATCTTAGTGGGTCCAGCAATGGGTTGCGGGGGTGCGTACGCCTTTGTGGTCGAGGCTTAAGGTGCCGCAGGAGTCAGACTGACGGCTTGTGGGCACGGCCTTGAGGCTAAAACCTAATTTATCCGCCGTGGGACTGTAGCTGAAACTGTAATAGGCACTGTTGGTTAAACTCTGCGAATCGGGATACAGACCGTTGCGGGAATAATGGCGCTCTAGCGCTTGGGCACTACTGACGAGATATTGCTGTGCATCGAAGCGTCGACCTTGTTTTAAGTACTCATTAAACGATGGGATAGCAATGGCGGCAAGAATGCCAATAATGGCGAGGGCGATCATCAGTTCAATCAGGGTAAACCCTTTACCTAAAGCGCTCATCCACCCCTCCCAGTGTTATTGAACTGAATAGAATCGTCCGTGATTATGATGATTATCTTGTTGTTTTAATTGTTTTGACAGCGTTGTCATATTAATTTATTGGGATTTTCATTGAAATGCAATCACTGAGTGAAAATTCAGCAGCATTTGCAATCGATAGTATGAGAATAATGCGTGTTAAGTCGCTGTATTTGATATGGAGATCACATTTCAGCTGGAGATTAATACCCCGTCAGCTCCATATAACCTGTGCCGCTATGGCTACCTTTAAGCTCAATCGGGCCTTCCCAATACTGGGTGGATAACGCCATGGCACTATTGGGATTTAAAGGGGAAATGCGGATATCGATTTGTTCGCTTGGGATTTGCACTTGCCAGCGAATTGGGTATTTACCCGTGCTGGTGGTTTGCCACTCGAGTGGGGTCATTTTTATCCCATCGGGGGTATCGCGGGAATTGATGTTGCGTCCGGTGCCATCGGCAAACATTCGTCTGGCGCTGTAAAAGGCTGACTGTGTTTGCACTTTATCGGAGGATTGTTCCCTGAGCTGAAATAGCATCAGCGCCGAACCATCATCTAACCTAAGGGCAAACCAATCCCAGCCCTGCTGGCTCTTGGTTAAAAACTGCGAGCTCCATTCTCTATCTAGCCAGCCTTGGCCTGTGACTTTCTCGACGCGGTTGTCCATTCGGCCATTGATCTTGATATAGCGGGTGATTTCGCCATGAATCGTGATAAAGGGTTGGCTGTAGTAGTAAGAGGCGACTTTGCCGTCGCGACTCTTAATGCTGTAACCCTTATCCCCTTGATATTGCAGTGGCGCTTGGCTGTTAAGCTCGAGTTGATAACTAAAGTCGTCGGTTGCAACGCTCAAAGTTGCAGGGAATAACTCATTTGACTGACTATGCCATTGCCAATTATCGAGGCGAATTTGGTAGGGATCTGCGCTCACTCCAGCAAGTGATGGATGCGCCCGTGACCATTTCTCATGGGCGAGGTGAGAAGTGCTGGAGGTGAGTGCGCTATGGGCAAAATAAAGCTGCTCAGTCGCCCAAGTGGACTTAGGATTAGGTTCCACGTTTTGCGGTTCAGAGTGCTTAGGTTTTAGCGCTACCCTAAATTGCGTCCATTGGGCACCAAGTTGCTCACCATTCTCTGTGGTTAAATTGGCGGTGAGATACCACCATTCTTGACGAAAATTCTGGTGGGCGAGGTGATCTTGAGGAAATTGAAAGCGGTTTCCTGGC
The DNA here is from genome assembly GCF_004354305.1 of Shewanella decolorationis. Lineage (NCBI taxonomy): Bacteria > Pseudomonadati > Pseudomonadota > Gammaproteobacteria > Alteromonadales > Shewanellaceae > Shewanella > Shewanella decolorationis. The sequence goes on from NZ_CP037898.1 coordinate 2,249,000, forward strand.
GTCACCTTAGCAAAACTTTGGCTATCTGCGCTTGCTTGCCCAAGCATAGAACCCATGGATTGAGGCTCGGTCGTTGCAGGCGCGTGATCGCAGCCGCTTATTTTCGCAAGCAGTAAGCCACCTATGACACTCTTCAAGATAAAGCCAGCGCTTGTGCTGATCCTAAATCGCGTTGCAGACGCTAATGCATTAACGCGCCAAGCCTTGGTTTGATATACGTATGCGCTCATAGGGTTTCCTGCTGCAAACTGGCGATTAAGGGCCTGCGGGTTTGCCAGTAAAGCGGTAAGAGTACGGCTAAGGTGCAGGTCACTAAGGCAATGAGGATGGCTTTTCCATAGGCAAACCAATCCCAGATCATCTTGATTGTCCAGCCGAAGGCCTGCAGGGTGATTTTATCAATTAATAAATAGCCGAGCAGTGCGCCCGTAGGCATAGCCATCAGGCAGGTGATGACCACGACCAGCAGCATTTGGCTGAACACCATAGTACGCAGCTTACTGCGACTCACCCCGAGGGAATACAGTCTTGCCAATGGCGCTTGTCGAGATTGAGTTAACATCAAGCAGGCGCTAAATAGCCCTATGGCCGCCACCAGCAAAGTTAAGCTATTGAGTACTAAGGTGATTGAGAAGGTGCGTTTAAACATGGCAATGGCCTGAGCCTTGATCTTGGCTTGGCTGTAAATTTGCGCCTGCGCTAAGCCTAATGTAACGGCCAATTGCCCTTGCAGGTCATCTAGCTCTGCCTCGCTGAGTTTGCGCGGAGTCGCTGTGGTTTGAGCTCCCGGCTCGACAGAGTGGAAACTGGCCGCAAGGCTAATGGGTAATAGTGGTAGCTGCGCCTGTTGCCACAGCTTATGGCCGATGATGAGCTCATTGCGGGTATTGCCGTGGTCGTAATAAATCCCCGCGATCACAACGGGATTATTGGCGGTTTTGTCCAACACGTTTAGCACCACAGTATCCCCGAGTTGCAGCTGATACTTAATGGCCATAGGTTCGCTGACTAACACGTAACGTCCGTCGAAGTAGGTTTGCCAGAGATCCGGCAAGCTTTGTTTGAGTGTGCTGGTGTGTTGAATCGATGCATCATCGCGGCTAATCAGGTTGACGGGTATGGTTTGCGCCGCCCCTTGGAGTGATACTTCCGCCTCCACTTGCCATTGCTGATACAGGCCACTAAGGCGAGGATCTTGGCGCAACTTATCGCGCACTTCGGCCATATGGTTGGCGCTGGGGCGCAGGTATAAATCGGCATGCAGACGGGTTTCTAACCAGCTTCTTAAGGTTTGCTCGAAGCTACCGACTAAGGTGTTCATCGACACATTGGCGCTTAGTGCCAGCAGTATTGCCATCATGGCGAGGGACAATGGCGCAATAAGCTCGCGGGTTTCAGCGAGGAGATATTGTTTAAGCCCGGGGCGAGTTAATGGCAGCAGCAAGCTCACGCCCCAGTGCAATACTTGCGGTAATAGCAATGGAATCGCGACGGCGACCATGCCCAACAATACCAAACTGGTGTTATAGCTTTGGCTGAAGGGCATGAGTATTGCGGCGAGCGTGAGCAGGCCGCAGGCTAAGATAAACTGCCTGCCATGGGTTTTGTTGTGGGCCTGCGTTTGTTGATAACGATTAGCGCCTTGGGCAAGGGATTGGCGGGTTAAGTCAAAATACAAGGGCAAACAGGCGGCTAGGGCGGCAACTAAAGTGAGGGCTATCGCCTCGGCCAACCAACGCCATTGCCAAATCCCCGGCAACAAGTGGGCACCGTAGAGCTGCTCTAAGGTCATCGCGACCATAGGTTGCAACCAGTGACTCAGCTGTAATCCTAAGATAAATCCCATTAACGAGCCCAACACCACCAATAGCAGTAATTCGCCAAGTAGGGCAAGCATGACTTCGCGCCGCGCTAGGCCCTGTTGCAGCAATTGGATTAATAGACGTTGGCGTTTCATCAGGCTGTAACGCACGCCGTTATAGGCAATAAACAGCCCGACCACAAAGGCTAACATGCTCATCGCATTGAGGTTTAAATGAAAACTGCGGGTAAGCGCCATCAAGGCTTGGCCTTGATCCTGTTGACTGTAACTGGCGCGAAGCGGCGTAATCCCTAGGGTATCGAGCCGCTGCTTTAAGGCAGGGAGCTTATCCCTGTCACTGAATAGGGCGATATAGCTGAGTTTGCCTTGCATCCCGAGTAAGCTTTGGGCGAGGGAAATATCGGTCAGAATCGCACTGCCCAGCCCCCAGCTATCATCGATACTGATGACTTTAAGTTTGTCTGGCGCAAAAGACGCGGGCGCGAGGGCGAGTTGGCTATTGGGGGCGATTTTATTGGCAAGGCTCTGGCTCATGACCACTATCGGCTCGCCACTCATTAAATCGGCGAGCGGCAACTCTCCCATCGACATCCTTGGATTGGCTTCTTGCTTTGTGCTGGTATCGTGCTTTTGTCCTTCTTTTGGGCTTAGGCTCGCCGTCAGCGCGGCGACGATATCGCTGCCTTCAATTTGCCAAAACTGACCATTCAGCCCCGCCACTCTGCCACTGACAACCGCAAGGCTTTGGCTGATGCCCGCTTGGCGTAGGCTGAAATACACGGATTCGTCGAGGGTTTCTTGGCCAATGGGCGCGCTTAAGAGCACATCTGCTCGCTGGCTCAACAGCTCCGTGGCCTCACTGTAGCTGCGAATAGCATTATCATTGGTGGCTTTAACCCCGATAAGTAAAGTCACGGCGAGGGCAAGCCCGAGTAAAATCGCGCCCGCTTGCAATGGCGCGTGGCGATAATGGGCGAGAAAGATCTTTAATACCCAATAGATCCGCAGCCATGGGCAGTTTCTGTTTGGGGTTTTGTTGTGATTGGCCTTAGGGGTTAATGCTGGACTCATCATCGACTTAACCGGAGATAGACACTGCGGCGTGGGAAAGATGCCAACGTTTTTGCATAAAGGCAGCGCATTCTTCACTGTGGGTGACCATGAGTATGCTGGTTTGGCTTTCATTGGCCAGTTCGCACAGCAGTGACATCACCTGTTTACCCGATTCATCATCAAGGTTGCCCGTGGGTTCGTCGGCCAGCAGTAAACTCGGGTTGTGGGCTAAGGCTCTGGCGATAGCGACCCTTTGCTGTTGCCCGCCAGAAAGTGCTTCGACCTGCCGATTGAGCAGCGAAGCTAGCCCCAATTTGTCGACGAGATAATCGCACCAAGGATTCCAACTGGCGCCATTGAGATTGAGTGAAAAACCTATGTTGTTTCTCACATTGAGTGGCGTCAGTAGATTAAATTGTTGAAACACGACGCCTAAATGGCTGCGCCGGAACTCGCTCCAGTGTTTGTCTTGCCAATCTTGGGTGGATTGATGATTCAACACTATCTGGCCGCTGTCTGGCGTTTCAAAGCCTGCGATCAAATTTAGCAGTGTGCTTTTACCGCTGCCGCTGGGGCCCGTGAGTGCGATGGTTTCGCCGCGATGCAAGGTTAAATCGACGGCTTGCAGTACGGTATGACGCTGCTCACCATCGCGAAAGCTTTTACTCACTTGGATAAGTTTGGCTACTTCTGACATTTATCCTTCCACTCTGGCAACATTTAGCTCGACTAAAGATAAAACATTTTATCTTCTGATAGATACTGCTATTTGGCCCTTAAGGTTCACTTTGCATCGATTCAAACTTAGGTTTTATGCTGTTTAAATTTTCTGCAATTGTGGCGTTTAGCTCGCATTCTGTGAGCGAATGGGCTTGAGCTATTTTTGTGTTTGTTGCATGCTGTGCGCCCTGTTAAATCGATAGCGGACTATCGATTTAACAATCCGTTCGGATGAAGGTAGCAGGAGAGTGGGGAATTAACCCCACACCGACGAGGCAACTTTGTTTTGGGATCTTTCCCGATACAAAGCACTCTTTCAGGTGCCGCAAGGCGTGGACTGTTACTGGACGAGCCTCTGGAGAGACTACCGATTGCGTTAAATCGCGATAATAGGTGGCGCCGAAGGCGAAAGTAGGTGCGTCGATGAATGCATTCTGCGAAACGCTCAGGCAAAAGGACAGAGGAGAGGATGACTGCACGGTCCCTGTCGTTTGTCTTTTGGACTTTGCCCTGCCTTTATTGGCTGGGTGATAGTCTTTCTTTAGGCTGGCAGCGGTGTGTCACAGCCATTTCTTTTCCTCCTCCTTTATTAATTTAGTTGTTTAATAATTGAGGAATATCATGAGTTTTCAAGCTTTACTCAGCAGCCTGAACGGTATCGTTTGGGGACCCGTTACCCTGTGTTTACTTGTGGGCACGGGCATCTATCTCACCTTGCGTTTGCGGCTTATCCAAGTGTTTCGTCTGCCCATGGCGCTTAGCCTATTGTTTAAACCTGCGAAAGGGCATGGGGATCTCTCTTCCTTCGCCGCCTTATGCACGGCGCTGTCCGCCACCATTGGTACGGGCAATATTGTTGGGGTGGCAACCGCAATTAAGATGGGCGGCCCAGGAGCATTATTTTGGATGTGGTTGGCGGCCTTCTTTGGCATGGCGACTAAGTATGCCGAATGTATGTTGGCGGTAAAATATCGCACTACCGATGCGCGCGGGCAAATTGCGGGCGGCCCCATGTATTACATCGAGCGGGGGCTGGGCATACATTGGATGGCGAAGTTGTTTGCCCTGTTTGGCGTAGGGGTGGCGTTCTTCGGGATTGGGACTTTTGCCCAAGTGAATGCGATTAGCGATGCCCTGACCATTGCCTTTGAGGTGCCTACTTGGGCGACGGCACTGGTGCTCACCCTGTTAGTCGCGGCGGTGACCTTAGGTGGGGTGAAGCGTATTTCCAACGTGGCGCAAAAGTTAGTGCCAGCGATGTCAATTGGTTATGTGCTGGCTTGTATATGGATTTTAGTGAGTTTTGCCGAATCGATTTTACCCGCCTTGCAATTAGTGGTGGAGTCGGCCTTTACGCCAGTCTCGGCGGCGGGTGGATTCTTAGGCGCGACTGTGGCGCAGGCGATTCAAATGGGGATTGCCCGCGGGGTGTTTTCGAACGAATCAGGCCTCGGTAGCGCGCCAATTGCCGCCGCGGCGGCGAAAACCAATGAGCCCGTTGAACAGGGTTTAGTCAGCATGACGGGCACCTTTTTCGACACTATTATCATCTGCACTATGACGGGGCTGGTGCTGATTATCACCGGAGTCTGGAGCGGCGATACTGCAGGCGCAGCCATGACTAGCGCGGCCTTTAGCTTAGGCGGCTCGGCGGCCATCGGTCAGTATTTAGTGACCATCGCCTTAGTTTGCTTTGCGTTTACGACCATTTTAGGCTGGCACTACTATGGTGAACGTTGCTGGTACTATTTAGTGGGCGAACGCGGGCTGCGGGCCTATCAAATGCTGTTTTTAGGCCTGATTGCGGTCGGCGCCTTTATCAAGCTGGATGTGATCTGGTTATTGGCCGACACGGTCAACGGCTTAATGGCGATCCCGAATTTGATTGCGATTATTGGGTTAAGGCACGTCATCATTGCCGAAACCCAAAGCTATTTTGTTCGGACACTCTCAAACCGTACGCTAGACCCCATTTATTAATGTTTTGAAAACAATATATTAGTTCACATTATTTTAACTTTGACATTGTCGCCGCAAGGTTCTTCGTTTACTTTAATAGGTGCTGTTCAAAAAATAGCACTTTAAAAACGAGAACTTTGAGGCGACGCCATGGACAGAAGTAAACTCCGTACTTTTCGCAGCAGGATCCTATCCCATATTGCTCTGCCATTGATTTTAATCATGACAGCTGTCTATGGGATTACTTCTTGGTTTAACTACCTTTCCCTAGAAAAACGCCTCTATGATAATTTAACTCAGGAGTCGACTCATTCTGCCTCTCGATTACAACTATTGCTTGAGCATGCACAGGCAAATACTCAAGGGCTTGCTGATTTTATTGGTTTTTTATCCGATAAAGATGATGTAAATAATTCAGATAAACTGCAAAAGGTGCTTACAAATCGCCTCGAACGTAATCCCGACTTTTATGGCTCGGCGGTTGCTTTTAAACCTAATACTTTCCCCGACAAAAAGCTTTATTCCCCCTATGTTTATCGCAGCGGAAATAGTTTCCATTACTTAGATATTGGTACCGAGGGGTATGACTACACCGATGGGACGTGGGATTGGTGGTCACAAGCCATTACTCAAGCGGGGGGCTACTGGTCAAAAGCCTATTTTGATGAGGGGGCGGGCAATGCCCTGATGATCACTTATTCTGTTCCCTTTGGTGAGCAGCCCGATTACTTTGGGGTGGCAACTGTCGATTTAGCATTAGATAAATTACCCGAACAGCTCGGTATTTCACCCAATAGGTTAGTGGTTTTGGATGACCACGGTAGACTTATCTTCCACAGTGATAAGGATAAGGTCTTAGCCGCTTCCTCCTCTGGATGGGTGGATCAGCGCAATAGCAAAAATAATGCTTTTTGGGCGTTGTTAGATGATGGTAAGACCGGACAAGCCAGTTTTATTGATGCTAAGGGGACAGCTTATCTTGCCAGCATAGCAGAGGTGACTAAGCTGAAATGGCGCGTTGTCGTTATGGTACCTCAGCAAGAATTGTTTACTTCACTACTCGATGATATTGCTTCGGTTATTCTCAACTTAAGTTTATTAACCTTACTCCTGCTGCTGACTTGCTATATTGCGGCTAAACGTTTAACACGACCTTTAGAAGTACTCGAATCCGGTATTTTGGCTTTTGGTCAGGGGCAGACCCAACAGCTGGCCATTCCCCAAGGCGCCGTGAGTGAGATTGTGACCTTAAGTGAAACCTTTAACCAAATGGCGGATCTTCTCGCCCAGAGGGAGCAGGCGATTTTAGACTCACGCGGTAATCGCTTTGCGCGTTTAATCGATGGTATGAGTGACAAATCCTTCTATTGTTCCCTTGACCCTGACGGCCAACTCGCCCAAGTCAGTGAAGGGGTGACCAAAGTATTGGGTATTCCCCCTGAACTGCTCAAACGTAAATATCAAAGGCTATTTTCGGCCAATCCCCTAAATGAGCAAAACTGGGAATACACAGATCTGGCACTTAAGGGGCAGAATGTTCCTCCACACCAAGTTGAATTAGTCGACGTTAAAGGCCAGACGAGGCGACTCGATGTTTTTATGCAGCCCTTGGTGTCGGATACGGGCGAACTGATGTCAGTGGAAATGTTATTTACCGATGTGACTGAGCAGTTTTCTGCTGCGGCATGGTCAAGCGCAGTGCTTGAAGCCGCACCTGAGGCCATGCTGATTGTCGATCAGAGTGGTCAAATCGTGTTTAGTAATAGCCGTTGCCAACAGCTCTTTGGTTATGATGCGAAAGCCATGCTGGGGCTGCAGATTGAGTCCTTACTTCCGGAAGATTTAAGAAATCCGCATGCAAGGGATAGGCTGCAGTTTCTACGTGAAGGACGTGACAGACCTATGGCAAATGCGCGCCATGTGCGTGCATTAAAATCTGATGGTGATGAGTTTGTGGCCGAAATCGCTTTAAGTATTTTACCGAGTGATTTTGACGGCCGTCGCCAGGTGGCGGCTTCAATACGAGACATGACCCATAAATTAGCGGTCGAACAAAAAATCCGTGATAGTGAACTGAGGTTCCGAGGTCTAGTGACTAATATTCCCGGTGCAGTCTATCGGACACGCATCGGTGAAGTTTGGGTGATGGAATATGTCAGTGACAACATTGCCGATATTACCGGTTATGCGGCGAACCAGTTTATTGAGAATCGTCAACGCACCTTTGCTTCACTGATTTTGGAAGAAGATCGCGAGTTATGTCATCAGCATATCGATAGAGCACTCGCACAGCAGGAAACCTTTGAGGTGGAATATCGCATTCGTCACCGTGACGGTAGCATTCGTTGGGTGCATGAAAAGGGCAAGGCAAGTTACACCGAAGAGGGATTTCCCCTGTGGTTTGACGGCAGTATTGACGATATCACCAAGAGTAAATTAGCCATCGTCGAGCTTGAAGCCTCAAGGCTGCAATTAACCAATATCACAGAGTCTATTCCTTGTACCGTGTATCAATTGCGTTGGGTTTCGCCAACAGAGCGAGCCTTTACGTTCCTTTCTGGCGCGGCGTATCACATGCTTGGCCTGCATCGGGATGATTTACTGAAAGACTTTAATATTATTGCTGAGCGAATTTTTGATGAAGAGCGCCCAGAGGTGGTGCGCGCCTTAGCAGGTAAGAGTGATGACCAGCTTCAATGGATACGCGAGTTCCGTTATCGCCACCCTAATGGCAGTATTCGTTGGATGGAAGCCGGTGCCAGTGGCCACAGTGCTGATGATGGCGCCATTATCTGGAACGGTTATGTCATGGATGTTACTCAACGTAAGTCCATTGAAGAAGAACTCGCAGTCAGTGAGGCTCATTTTAAGGCATTATTTGATGGCGCAACGATTGGTATCGTCAATGTCGATAGTAAAGGGCTTATCCTCGATTGTAACGACCAATTCTGTGAAGATATGGGGTTAAGCCGTGAGGCACTCCGTAACACGCCAATCTTCGAAGTGCTCTGCCAGCAGGACAAAGAAGTTGCTAAAGCACAATTTAAAGACTTAGTCGAAGGCAAAATTGACCATTACCGAGGAGAGAGAAGTTTTGTTCGTCCCTCTGGTGAACCGTTATGGATGACGGTAAACGTTTCAGCCTTATTAGACAGCCAAAAACAGTTTGAGTCTGCCGTCGTCAGCATGGTTGATATGACTGAGCTAAAACTACTTTCGGATGAGTTGCTGGTCGCTAAAGAAGAGGCCGATGCGGCTAGTAAAGCCAAAGGGGATTTCTTGGCGAATATGTCCCACGAAATCCGCACGCCAATGAATGCCATTATCGGTATGTCGCAACTTTGCTTACAGACAGATCTAGACAAAAAACAGAAAAATTATCTCGAAAAAATTGAGCGGGCGTCCCAATCTTTATTATCAATCATTAACGATATCCTTGATTTTTCTAAGATTGAAGCAGGCAAACTCGATATCGAAAATGTGTCTTTCCAACTCGATACCATGCTTGAAGATTTGAGCGATATGTTCTCCGAAAGGGCGGCGCAAAAGCAGATTGAATTGCTATTTGCTGTTGCGCCTAATGTTCCGCGTCATTTGCTTGGTGATCCGCTGAGATTGGGGCAAGTGCTGATTAACCTAATGAATAATGCAATAAAATTTACCGAGCGAGGGGAAGTATTACTATCACTCAACTTAGTCGAGCAGCAAAATGACGATGTTGTTCTGCGTTTTAGTGTACGCGATAGCGGAATTGGCCTCACTAAAGAGCAACAAGCCAAACTGTTTAAATCTTTTACCCAAGCCGATACTTCCACAACCCGCAAATATGGCGGCACCGGCCTGGGGCTCGCGATTTGTAAGCAACTTGTCGAGCTGATGGGCGGCACTATCGGCGTCGAAAGCCAGTTAGGCCATGGCAGTACTTTCTTTTTTACCGTGAAATTGCAGACCTCCAGTGATCAAAAATTAGTTGTTGGTCAGGAGCTTGAAGGCATGTCTGTGTTAGTTGCCGATGATAATGCTACTGCCCGTGACATTATGCGGACGACCTTGGAGAGTATGGGCTTTAAGGTGGATACAGTGCGCTCCGGCGAAGAAGCGATAACACGTTGTACCCAGCAAGAATATGCCGTGGCATTAATTGACTGGAAAATGCCAAACCTTGATGGGATTGAAACGGCAAAACAGATCAAACAATTGGCACAGAAGACCCCACGGATTTTAATGGTCTCAGCCCACGCCAACCAAGACTTCTTAACCCAGATCGAACAATTAGAATTAGCTGGTTATATCAGCAAGCCTATCAGTGCATCAAGATTACTGGATGGCATTATGAACTCCCTTGGTCGTGCGGGTATTCTCCCTGTGAGGCGGCATAGTGAGCGCATCGACCCTAAATTGTTATTGCCGCTTAAGGGTAAACGTATCCTCTTGGTTGAAGACAATGAGATGAACCTTGAGGTAGCGACCGAGTTTCTCGAGCAGGTGGGAATTATCTTATCTATTGCTACTAACGGTCAGATAGCATTGGATAAATTGGCGCAGCAAAGCTTTGATCTTGTGTTGATGGATTGCCAAATGCCAGTGATGGACGGTTATCAAGCAACCATGGCGCTAAGACAAAAACCTGAACTTGCTAACTTACCCGTTATTGCCATGACGGCAAATGCCATGGCAGGCGATAAGGAAATGTGTTTAAGAGCGGGAATGAACGACCATATCGCTAAGCCGATAGAGGTAAATATACTGTATGAAACGCTGCTGAAATACTTAGGTGGCAAAGTGCCGCTGGACGATGGCACCGAACCTACTGAAAGCTCAGAGCTTTCTCCAAAATCAATCAACCTAGATGCTGAGCTTGTCGTGAAATGGCCAGAACACCCAGAGCTTGATATCGATAGAGGTTTGCAGCTAGTGCAAAACTCTACCCGTCTATACCAAAGAATTTTCGATCGTTTTGTGACCAGCCAACGTAATGTAGTAGAACAGATCACTAAAGCTCTGGCGAACAACAAGCGTGATGATGCAGTACGAATGGCGCATACCTTAAAGGGCCTGGCTGGCAATTTAAGCTCAACCAAGCTAGCGGAGTTAGCACGGCAATTAGAGCAGCATTTAAGTGAACATAGCGAGTCTCAGTTAGAGTTAGAACAAATTCAAATGCTCGTAGCATCAATCTGTGAAGCGATTGAACAAGTATCACCACAGTCTACAGAAACAGTCACACCAACGAGTGAGCCATTGTCACCAGAAGCGCTATTACAAGCACTAAAACGGCTACGGCAAAGCTTGGAGGATGCTGATTCTGATGCGGTAACACAAATTGATGCGTTAAAACCGCAGGTGAGTAACAAGTTATGGCAACAGCTAAGTCCTGCGCTGACTATGATTAACCAATACCAGTTTGATGAAGCCATGGATTTAATCGACGAAGTCATCACAACGTTAACCTAGAAACGGGTCAATTACACATCTATTGACCATAGATAAAGCCACAGGAAAAGGTGAAAGCATTAATGGAAAAGGCAACAATTTTAGTCGTCGATGATACTCCAGAAAATATCGATATTTTGGTGGGCATTCTTGGTGATGACTATAAGGTTAAAGTCGCGATTGATGGACCGAGAGCTTTATCGCTTGTCGCTAAAACATTGCCGGATCTGATTTTGCTTGATGTCATGATGCCCGGTATGAATGGTTATGAAGTCTGTAAGCAGCTTAAACAGGAACCTTTAACCTGCCATATTCCGGTGATTTTTGTAACCGCATTATCGGAGGTTGCCGATGAAGCTCAAGGTTTTGCCTTGGGTGCGGTTGACTACATTACTAAACCAGTCAGTGCACCTGTGGTGAAGGCGCGAGTAAAAACCCATCTGGCGCTATACGATCAAAAACGCCTGTTAGAGCAACAAGTCAAAGAGCGCACTCAAGAGTTAGAAGAAACGCGTTTTGAAATTATCCGCCGTTTAGGCCGCGCCGCCGAATACAAAGACAACGAAACGGGTCTGCACGTTGTGCGTATGAGCCACTATGCGCGGCTACTCGCAATCAAATTAGGCTTACCGAGTACCTTCTGTGAGTTGTTGTATAATGCGGCGCCTATGCATGACATTGGTAAAATCGGCACGCCCGATGCGGTACTGAAAAAGCCGGGTAAGCTCGATGCAGAAGAGTGGAAAATCATGCAGCAACATGCCGCTATTGGTGCCGAGATCATTGGCGAACATGGCGATCCTCTGCTGCAAATGGCGCGGCGCATTGCCTTAACCCACCATGAGAAATGGGATGGTTCGGGTTATCCTAATGGTTTGTCGGGGGAAAATATTCCTATCGAAGGTCGGATTGTGGCGATAGCGGATGTTTTCGATGCCTTGACTTCGCGCCGTCCTTACAAGGAGCCTTGGACAATAGAGGCCACGCTCGAGTTACTCGAAAGCCAAGCAGGGCAACACTTTGACCCTAAGCTGGTGGCCGAATTTAAGCAAATTTTGCCCGAAGTGGTGGCGATTCGAGACACTTATATCGAGCATTAAAAGCAAAAGGCGCCATGGGCGCCTTTTTCAATACGACTCGCTTAGCAGCTAGGCTTCTTCGAGTGAGTAAGGTAATGCTTGAATGCGTAAACTGGATTGCTCATCGTCGGCAAAGCGCAGCTTGGCATCGTTCTCGGTATCGTTAGCGAGAACAGCGGTGAGTAAAACTTGATTACCGCGTTGAACAAATTCAATGATTTGTCCACCCTTGCGATAACCGTCTTCCAATTCTATCTCGATACTAGTTTCTAAATTGATATTTAATGAAGTGCTGCCGTGAAGAATGTAAAGCGCGCGCTTGTTACCGCCACGGTATTTCATCCGAGCCACAGTTTCTTGGCCCATGTAGCAGCCTTTGTTAAAGCTAATACCGTTAATAGCCTGTAGGTTACACATCTGCGGTACGTACTGATTAGCATGGCTTGGTGCTAGGTTGGGGTAACCAGCTGCAATTTCTAATGCTTGCCAAGCGCTGGCATCAAATACTGTTTGCTCACTCACTAATGCTGTTGCCGCGTCCGGCTGCAGCACCAGAATAAAACGATCTGCATCCTTTAGGATGGCGCCATGTTCAACCAGCGTCAGTTCTTCAGTAACCTCACCAAAGTGTTGGGTCACAAATTGCACAGCTTGTTCGCCTGCAACACCGAGTAATATCCACTCATCAGAGGCATTGGTCAGAGTCGCCTTGCTAAACACCGCATATTTTTGCAGTTGTGGCAGATCGACATCGATAGTAGCCCTTGGCAGCAGCATTAACAGCGCCTCTTGGATAGCAAAGGTGCGGAAGCTGGCGATCATCTTACCCTTAGGATCGCAATGTGCGCCCCAGCGCCATTGGTTGGCTGCGAGTGAGCTAATGTCCGTAGTTACTTGGCCATGGATAAAACTGCGCCCCTGTTCACCGACTACTTTGATAAGGCCGAGGTTGGATAGGTTGGCGAGCATAAGTGGAGGTATGGAGGCGTCCAGATCCCAAGTGGGTGTCGAAACTGCAATAGTCATAGCGGAGATCCTGAAAATGAAGACGATGCAAGAGGCTAGATTGTAGCGGAATTAAGCGGCGCTCAAAAGCATAAGGCGCACATATCTTGAATGAAATGTGCGCCTTATAAATTCACTCAAGCTGAGTGCTTAAAGCATTAGAACAATACGCGGGTGCGCAGTGTGCCTTCAATGGCCTTAAGTTCAACCAGTGCCTCTTCGGCTTGGTGAGTATCGACTTCCATCACCACATAACCGATTTCTGCAGTGGTTTGCAGGTACTGAGCGGCAATGTTGATGCCTTTTTCAGAGAAGGCTTTGTTGATTTTGATCAGCACGCCAGGACGGTTTTGGTGGATATGCAATAGGCGAGAGGTGCCTTTGTGCATTGGCAGCGACACTTCAGGGAAGTTAACCGCAGATACGGTAGAACCGTTGTCTGAGTATTTAGCTAACTTACCTGCTACTTCGATACCGATATTTTCCTGCGCTTCAGCTGTACTGCCGCCAACGTGTGGCGTCAGTAACACATTATCTAAGCCACGTAATGGGCTGATAAATTCATCATCATTCGATTGTGGCTCGACGGGGAATACGTCGATGGCCGCACCCGCAAGGTGACGTTCTTTAAGGGCGACAGTCAGGGCGTCAATATCAACCACAGTACCGCGTGAGGCGTTGATAAAGATGCTGCCTTTACGCATTGCCGCAAATTCGGCTGTACCAATCATGTCTTTCGTTTGCGGCGTTTCAGGAACATGTAAGCTGACTACATCGGACTGTGCCAGTAATTGTTCCATCGAATGGATTTGCTGGGCATTACCCAATGGCAATTTGTCTTCGATATCGAAAAACACCACACGCATGCCTAAGGTTTCTGCCAGGATGCCCAGTTGAGTTCCGATATGGCCGTAACCTATCACACCTAAGGTTTTGCCACGGACTTCGTAACTGCCTGCGGCCGTCTTCATCCAGCCTCCACGGTGAGCGATAGCATTACGTTCAGGAATGCCGCGCATCAGCATGATGATTTCGCCTAATACCAGTTCAGCCACGCTGCGAGTATTAGAGAATGGTGCGTTAAAAACGGGGATACCGAGTAATTCGGCGGTCGCTAAATCCACTTGGTTAGTACCGATACAGAAACAACCAATCGCAATCAGTTTTTCGGCGCGTTTAAGTACATCGGCAGTTAATTGGGTACGGGAACGAATACCAACAAAGTGAGCATCTTTGATGGATTCGTGCAGGGCTTCATCACCTAAGGAAGCTTTGTGATACTCGATATTGGTATATCCAGCACGTTCAAATACATCGACCGCAGATTGGTGGACGCCTTCCAACAACAGGATCTTGATCTTATCCTTGTCCAGCGAATGTTTCGCCATGATATGGGTACCCTCTAATTAATTGAAATAGTTCTGTGTGATATGCTGACAACCTTGGCCTTCCAAAGTAGCACTTTTTTTGCTCAGTGTGGAGGGCTAGATGGCTAAAGTTAATATTCTAGAATTAGAACAATATCGCATAAGAGGAAGGAACATTGAATAACAAAATCATTTGGTGCGGTATTTACCTCTCAGTTTTAGTGTGGTCGGCGATAAAACCCGCAGATCCATTTACTTGGTGGCTTGAAGCCTTGCCCGCATTAGTTGCGGTACCGCTTTTAGTGTTTACCCGAAAGCGTTTTCCACTGACACCTTTAGTCTATTTTTTGGTGTTGGTGCATTGCTGTGTGTTGTTTGTTGGTGCGCACTATACCTATGCCGAAGTGCCACTGTTCGACACCATTGCCCAATGGATGAGCAGTGAGCGTAACAACTACGACAAGGTCGGGCACTTTGCGCAAGGTTTTATCCCAGCCATGTTAGCCCGTGAGATTATGCTACGTAATCAAGCCGTTAAACCCGGTGCTTGGTGTGCCTTTTTAGTCACCTGTTTTGTGTTGGCTTTTAGCGCCTTCTATGAACTGATTGAGTGGTGGGTGGCGGCCGCGACGGGAGAAGGCGCCGAGGCATTCTTAGGTACTCAAGGCTATGTGTGGGATACCCAATCGGATATGTTTTTAGCTTTGATAGGGGCCATTGTCGCGCTACTCAGTTTATCCCGCGTGCAGGATAAGCAAATCACTAAACTCCTGACTCAAGCCTAATCTGAGTCTTGAGCGTATCCGATCCCATTTGAATGACATTCAAAGGGGATTTTTTTCCAAAAAATGTCATCTTTCGGTGTTAATTTTTTGTTTAAACTTTCGATTGATGTTTTCATAGACTAAGGTATAAAGACGAATGTGATCTCTATCTCATTTAGTATTAATTGCTAGCAATGAAATGCTATTTAGGGAGTTAGTCGAATTTACTACATATAAATAGAGGTTATTAGTACATTTGGGTGATGGCATTCATACGGTAACTAGTCAAAATGGGCTATGTTAATGAGATGTATGCTGAGAGTTGGGCATATTTCATTAAGCCTGATAAAAAGATAATGAAATACTTTTCAGGGAGAAGAGTAAATTGAGTACTATCAATGAGTTAGTATTTTTACATCAAGTGGCGGCGCCTTGCCATTTAGCGATACTTGCTGAATCTATCGGATTGAAAACACGGATCGTTAAACATGCCTCTGAGTTAGAGTTAGATTTAGACAAAGGGCATCGCAGCTTTTGTTTAATCGCCCAGAAAGGTGCGGCCTTAGACAATAAAGGGATCCCTTTGCTGGCATCTCGTCTTGTTCCCCATATTCCTGTGGCTTTGTATCAAGTTGAGCGCAATTCTTTAGATCAAGAGTCAGCTATGCTGCTTGGTATACGTGGACTACTGTTTACTGACCAGCGTATGGATTTGATGTTGACTGGATTGCGTAAAATGGTTGCCGATGAGCTTTGGTACGATAGAACCTTGCTCAGTAAGATGTTTCGCCGTGTGGTACAAAAGCTGGATGGACAAAATGATATGCCTGCCGATACCGTGGCCATGCTGCAAGCGCTTACCTCAAGGGAAAGAACCATCATTCAGTTTGTTTCTAGCGGCGCGAGAAATAAAGAAATTGCCCATCGCCTTTGTATCAGTGAGCACACGGTAAAGGCGCATATTTCATCGATTTTCCGTAAGACCCAGTCACGCAATCGTGTCGAGCTATTAAGATGGGCCCAAACCTATCAAACCCATTTTGAGTTTTGTAGCTAATACCAATCACACTAAATATCTAATCAGTTCAGAGCCTCACAGGCATCTTAATCCAAGGCGCATTGACGAAGAAATGGTTATTCCCTTTTAAGTCAATGTAACACGGGAGCGAGATGCCAGTGAGACTCCCGCAGGGCGGTGTTGAACGTGCTTTATACTGCGTTTAAGGCTTTCGACAGAGCGCCACTATGCCTTCAAGCCTTCGCCTTGTCTAAAGCCCGTTTTACTCCCGCTGAATGATCAGATATTTAATACGATTGGTATAAGTCTTTGTTGATTGGCATCTTGTTTGAAAGCGAGTGGGTGTGTGGTTCCAAAACGATAAGACAAATAGCAATGTACTTTTGAGTGTGATAGGCAAATAAAAACGGGAACATTATCAATGTTCCCGTTTTTATTTAGCCGCCTTCAACTCGAAGGCGACCCATGTTTAAAGATTAGTATTGCACTACAGTTGCAACGTTCATATCACCGCTTTGAGTCACGCTGATGCTGTTGTTGTTACCTGCTTGTGAGCCTAATACTAAGTTGTCATTACCTGTTTGAGTAATCATTAGGCTGTTATTGTCACCACTGACTGCGAATGAGTTGGCAGCAAATGAACTACCGCTATCACCACCGACCCAGTTGCCGTTACCCGCTTGAGTGATTTCTGCTGAGTTTTCATCACCTTCGATGATTAAATCGATAAGGTTCAAATCGCCACGGTGTTGCAGAGCAGTCACATCGGCATTGTTATTACCAGCAACAGAAATGATGGTTTCGTTTTGGTTGCCATCTTGCTCAACATCCACTTCGTTGTCGTTACCCTCTGCATCAACATAAGCAAAGTTCATATCACCTTCTTGGCTGATTTCGATGCTGTTGTCTTCACCGGTTGCAAATGCTACGAGTTCATTATTATCGCCTTTAGAAGATAAATCGAAATCGTTGTCAGTGCCGTAAGCGCCAAAGGTTGCAAAGTTAGCATCACCACGTTGTTTTAAGTCAACGTCGTTGCTGTCACCCCATACTTGGAATTCAGCACCGTTGCTATCGCCTTTTTGCTTGATGGCGATATCATTATCATCACCTTGAATATCAGCAACTAAAGAATCACCAACTGTGTTGCTATCACCATCTTGAGCGATGTCGATAGTGTTATCATCACCCGTAGTCATAGAGAGGTAAGCAATGTTATTGCTGCCTTCTTGTTTCATTGTGATATCGTTTTCACTACCTGCTAAGGCGTAAACGAAACCTGTGTGGTTGTCACCTTTTTGGTAGATATCAACAGTGTTGTCGTTACCAGCGATGCCTTTGGCTGCACCAAAGTTATTGTTACCAATTTGTTCAACTGATACGTCGTTGTTGTTACCTACGTTGGCTGTCAGATCGAGTGCAATAAGACCCGCTTGGTTGCTGTTACCGTATTGTTTGATGTCACCGTCGTTGTTGTCGCCTTGAACACGGAATACTGCAAGGTTTTCATCGCCTTCTTGCTCAACAAATGCACTGTTTTCTGTGCCAGTGATTTCTACATAGCTTTCGTTCAGCTCACCTAATTGGCTAACTGAAACGAGGTTGTCGTTGCCTACGACATCGTTGCTGCTTTGGTTGAAGAAGCCGTCTTGAGTCACTTCAACTTCGTTATTATTGCCTTCCACATCAACAGAGGCTACGTGCCAATCTGTTTGTTGGCTCACTGTCACTTTGTTAGCATCGCCAGTTGAGTTGACTTGTGCTTCATGCCACACACCGTCTTGTAGTACGGTGGCAACTTGGTCGTTACCCGTTTGGGTCACTGCTGCTGCGTTAATGACACCAGTTTGAGCGACTAAGGTGTCTTGACCTTGGCCTGTTTGCTCAACGCTGATTTCGTTGACAGTGCTTGCCGCTAGCGCATGACCACTTAATCCCGCTGTAATGGCTAATGCAATCAATGACATTTTTGCTTGTGATTTCATGTGACTCTCCCTGTTTAATATTGAGTTATTGAGATTGCAGCACCGTCCGCAATCTGTTGAATCGAAAAATTGCCGCTTCCTAGCTGGTTCAATTGCACCAGGTTGTTATTACCAATCTGGGTAATCGAAGCCATATTTTGAGTGCCGACTTGTAGTAGTTGGACTTCATTATTGGTTCCAATCTGTGTCACAAGGGATACGTTATCGTTACCCGCTTGCGTCACATAGGCGCTGTTATCGCTCCCTGATTGAAACACTATCCCTTGGTTTGCCGTGCCTTGCTGCACTAGGTCGATAAGATTATCGCGGCCTGAACGCTCAATTAGCGCCTGCAGTGTGACGGGCAATTCACTGACATCTGCCGCATGGGATGATGTCAGGCAACTACATAACAAGAGCAGCAGTACCAAAAAGCGTGTTAATGGATTTGGCACAAGTGACTCCTTGCATGTATTGGTGTTTTGGTCAGAGCACAGACTCCTTCCAACTCAGGCATCAAGGTACGAGCCATAGTGCTTAGAGACAATTGGCCAAAAGGGTATTTATTTTTGAGGTGTAATTTAAATGTTAACCAGATTAACTTTTGTTAATCCCATGAATATCTTGTTTTTTGTCGATAAAACCCCGCATTTGAGCGGTATTTGCCTCACCGAGTTGGTCTAGTAGTTAAGTTGTATTTAGCGTGCAGCGTCTTTTTTAAATTGAAACATTATGGCAACAATTTGCAGGCAAACATGCTGGAAATTCGTCGTTTTTATCCATTTCACTTTGAATGGTGGCTGCGTAATTGCCGTTCCAGAATTTCAACGTAAAGGACTATAGGAAGCTTAAGTATGTCAATAAAACTCTCACCATTGGCGTTAGCAATTGCAGGGGCGATGACGTTGTCAGCGGTACCTGCAATGGCAAAAGATGCACCAGTCTATGAAAAAGACGCCATCCTTGTGGTGTACAAAGATAATGTGACTAAGGCCGAACGTGCAGCGGCACAGCGTTTAATTCGCGGCACCTTAACCGATGCAAATGCTGATGGCGTAGACGATAAATTCCAGCATTTACTCAATGGTAAACTAGCCCGTTTAGCCCTGCGTAAAGGCGCTAATATTGAAGATGCGATTAAGGTGATTAGTCGTCATCCAGCGGTAAAATATGCAGAACCCAACTACATTCTTAAGGCGATAGGCACACCCGATGACCCAAGCTTTGCTAGCCTGTGGGGAATGAACAACACTGGCCAAAATGGTGGTACCGCCGATGCGGATATCGATGCGCCTGAAGCTTGGGAAATCACTACGGGTAGCTCAGATGTGGTGATTGGGGTTATCGATACTGGGGTAGATTACAATCACCCCGATCTGCAAGCCAACATGTGGGTTAACGCTGGCGAAATTCCAGGCAATGGTATTGATGATGATGGCAACGGCGTGATCGATGATATTCACGGTTACAGTGCGGTAAACGATAACGGTAACCCAATGGATGGTAATGGTCACGGTACTCACGTATCTGGCACTATTGGTGCTAAAGGCAACAATGGTGTGGGTGTCGTTGGGGTGAACTGGGACGTTAAAATTGCCGCGTGTCAGTTCCTTGATGCCGATGGCTATGGTTCTACAGCTGGCGCTATTGCATGTTTAGATTACTTTACTGATCTGAAGGTTAACCATGGTGTGGATATCAAAGCTACCAACAACTCTTGGGGCGGCGGCAGCTTTAGCCAAGCCTTAAAAGATGCGATTGAAGCGGGTGGTGAAGCAGGCATTTTATTCGTTGCAGCAGCGGGTAATGACGCGGTCGATAATGATGCGAGCCCACACTATCCTTCAAGTTACGATTCTGACGTTGTCCTCTCGATTGCAAGTACGGATCGTAATGACCGTATGTCAGATTTCTCACAATGGGGTTTAACTAGTGTCGATATGGGAGCACCAGGCTCCGCGATTCTCTCTACCGTTCCTGGTGGTGGTTACGCGACTTATTCTGGTACCTCTATGGCAACTCCACATGTCACGGGCGCCGCGGCTCTGGTGTGGTCGTTAAATCCAGACCTATCACCTGTGGCAATGAAAGAACTGCTGATGGCATCAGGTGATGCTAATGCAGATTTAACGGGTAAAACCGTTGCCGGTACTCGCCTCAATGTGGCTAACGCACTAGAGCAGGCTAACCCATCTCCTAGCTACAAGTTTACCGTATCGCCAGTGTCACAATCTGTCGAAGCGGGTAGCAATGCAAGCTATAACTTTAGTGTTGGTAGTGTTGCTGGATGGGAAGGCGATGTGGCGCTTTCTGTCTCTGTTTCTCCAGCACTAGAAGGTGTGTCCTTATCAGCCTCAACTGTTTCTGCTGGTGGTTCATTTACCTTAGATGTTGCGACAACGGCGCAAACTGCTTGGGGTGATTACAGCATTACAGTAACAGGTACTGATGGCACTATTGAAAAGTCTAAAGTCGTTTCATTGAATGTGTTCCCTCAAGGATTAAATGACTTTACCTATGGCAATGAGAATGCTGTTGCGATCCCTGATAACAATGCTAATGGTATTGTGAGCACGATTGAAGTTGCTGATGATGTACAGATTTTTGGCGTGACTGCCGATGTCAATATCAGCCACACTTGGATTGGAGACTTACGCGTTGTATTAACTTCACCAGCAGGTACTGAAGTGGTTCTGCATAACCGTGATGGCGGCAGTGCTGACAACATTGTTAAGAGTTGGGACCTAAGTGCGTTTGATGGTGAAAACGCACGGGGTACTTGGTCATTATCAGTAGATGATAATGCTGGGGCAGACACTGGTACTCTTAATAACTGGGGCTTAGTGATCAGCGGCTTAGGCGAAGCATCTCCAGCGGCTCCAGTAGCGGGCTTCGAGTATGCGGTTGAAGGTTTAAGCGTCGCCTTTACTAACACCAGTACCGATGCGAACGATGATATCGTGAGCTACAGCTGGGATTTTGGTGATGGTTTAACTTCAACTGAAATGAACCCAAGCCATGTATTTGCTGCGGCAGGTACTTACACTGTGGCCCTCACTGTGACTGACTCAATGGAACACAGCAATACTGTGACCATGGAAGTTCAAGTGTATGAGCATAGTATCAACGCATCCGTCACTCGCGCATTAGTATCACGCCGTGGTAGCGCTATGGTGGATATTGAATGGGATAGTGCATTAGGCGAAAGTGTTGCTCTATACCGTGACGGTCAGTTAGTGGTGACAACTGAGAACGATGGCAACTATCGTGATCGCTTCACTACATCTGCATCAAGTGTGACTTATCAAGTATGTGAAACCACTGGAACCTTATGTTCTGCGCCAGTAGTAGCACAATTCTAATTTAGTCATCAAAAATGAAGGCGACCTTTTGGTCGCCTTTTTACTTTCTGCCCCTAACTATCTGTTTAGTCGATAGTTAACATTTACGTTTGTTGCTTAACTAATGCGTGTCATTCTTTTTGGGAGCTTCGTGTTCTACATCGGCATTTATTTGGGTTTTTCTATCCGATAATTGTTGTATAAGTTGGCGATTGATTGTGGTGAGTTCATCAAAATGATCATTAATCTTAGTCAGTTGCTTTAAATAATCGGGGTCACTCTTTTCTTTACTTTGCCAATACCTTTGGCGCTCGAGTTTTTGTAACTCACTCGCTCTCAGTATTTCGAAGTAAGTATTTTCTTGTTTTAAGCGATAAAGTTCGCCATCCAGCAATTGCAGTAGTTTTTCCTTGGATAAGGTTTGGCTATTTAGCAAGGCTTGTAGAGGGTCGACCTTGGTTTCGCGTTTATCCGAATCAATTTCCGTGGTGATACCCAACTGATATTCGATTTTATGTTGGCTATATTCCTGTGGGCAGGCGGTTTGGCTAAAGACGACTTTATCGTCCTTGCGACATTTATAGACGGTATTTGCAAGTGCCGTTGTTGGCAGAGCTACGCAAATCAGAGTCACTATGAGTCTTGCCATTCGGTGACAAATCCTTTGTATACGCGATAAAGAATAACACTTCAGTATTGATGCACAGTCAGACTAAGGCTGGTACTTAAGTCTTATTTAACTCTAGCAGTTATCAGATTGAGGGGCAGGAATACTTGTTACTCAAATTTAACATCCGCGACTACTATGGCGTAACTTTAAGAAAAATACCAGTTTTTTGACGATGGAATTTTTTTGACGCGTGATGGAATGGCGTAAATTCGGGCTGGAATATTCAAACAAAAAAGGAGCCTAAGCTCCTTTCTCTCTCGCGAAAATCAATGTTTAGCGGTCGAAGCGCAGGTTATCGATCAGGCGCGCCTTACCTAGGTAAGCGGCTGCCAAAATCACCAGTGCTTGGTCCGTAGTTTCCGCATGGGCCAGCGTGGTGGCATGGCGAACTTCTAAGTAATCAGGGGTAAAGCCTGCGGCGATAAGGCTCGCTTTAGCTTCTGCAGTGACTTGTTCGATGCTCACGCCTTGCTTGATCCCTTGTGCCATGGCATCGATAGCTTTTTTTAGCGCTGGCGCCGCGGCTTTTTCTTCCGCCGTCAGGTAGCCATTGCGTGAACTCATGGCTAAGCCCGAGGCTTCACGAATGGTATCCACACCGATAATTTCAATCGGCAGTGACAAGTCTTCAACCATAGTGCGGATCACTAACAGTTGTTGATAATCCTTGTTGCCAAAGAAGGCGACATCGGGCTGCACTATGTTGAACAGTTTACAAACGATAGTCGCGACGCCACGGAAATGACCAGGGCGACTGGCACCGCAGAGCACATCGGAAATTCCCGGTACTTCAACATAGGTTTGCTGCGCCAAGCCTTTTGGATAAATAATTGCAGGCGTTGGGGTAAACAGCAGCTCGGCACCCGCGGCCGTCAGCGCTTGGCTATCGGCCTCTAGGGTGCGCGGGTAGGCATCAAGATCTTCGTTCTGCCCGAACTGCATGGGATTAACAAAGATTGATACGACTACATGGTCGCATTTCTTCACTGCTTCTTTCACTAAGGTGATATGTCCCTGATGGAGATTGCCCATGGTAGGCACAAAGGCGATGGTTTCGCCCTTGGCACGCCATGCTCGCACTTGAGTACGAATATCATCGATATGGGCGCTAGTGATCATTAACTCTTACCTTGCTAAAACTTGAAATAGTCGTCTGTGTGCTTAGCACTATTTAGCTTAATGAGTGCTAGCACGCTTAGTTAAATGTGTGGTCAGCACTTGGGAAGTTGCCATTGGCCACTTCTTCAATATAAGCGCGTACTGCCGAGCGGATTTCACCGGTTTGCTTAAGGTAGTTCTTTGAAAAACGTGGGATATAACCACTCGAAATACCGAGCACGTCGTGCATTACTAGGATCTGACCATCTGTCGTGGCACCGGCGCCGATGCCGATAACAGGGATAGTTAATGCTTGAGTGATGGCGGTGGCAAGTGATGCCGGAATACATTCAACTACCAATAGCTGCGCGCCAGCGGCTTCTAAGGCCTTGGCTTCATCGAGAATGCGCTGGGCATTTTCAGCATCGCGGCCTTGTACCTTAAAACCACCAAAAACGTGTACCGATTGCGGGGTGAGGCCCAAGTGGGCGCAGACAGGAATACCGCGTTCGGTCAGTTTAGTCACGGTTTCGAGCAACCAGTGACCGCCTTCCAGCTTGACCATATTGGCACCCGCCTGCATGAGTGCAGTGGCGTTTTCCATGGCTTGTTCTGGCGTGGCGTAACTCATAAATGGCATGTCGGCGATCAGCAGTGAACGCTCGATACCGCGACGCACACAACGAGTGTGATAGGCGATGTCGGCTGTCGTGACGGGCAGGGTATCATCGTGGCCTTGCAGAACCATTCCCAAAGAATCGCCGACCAGTAGCACATCGATGCCTTCGCCGTCGAACGCACTGGCAAAGCTGGCATCATAGGCTGTCAGAGCGGTGAATTTTCTACCTTCCTGTTTGTATTTCAACAGGGTTGAGCTAGTAACTTTAGACATATGGGTGATCTTCAAACCAAATAGAAGTGGTGTTATAAGCTAACTGGGGGCTGACTTCAATGATCATTGCCCAGTAGTTGTAACTCGGCCAAGAATTTTTCACTGATAAGGCTGCGTAGCGGCGTTTTACAAGGTAACACCAGATCCGGTGCTATGGCCGCCAAAGGCACTAGCACAAAACTACGCTCCTTCATGCCGTAGTGTGGCACTTTGAGTCTGGGCTCATCGATAATGGCATCGCCATATAAGAGTAAGTCGAGATCTAAGGTTCTGGGGCCCCAACGTTCTTTACGAACACGGCCCTGAGTGTTTTCAATCTCTTGTAGTGCATCTAACAGGGCGATGGGTGCCAGAGAGGTCTCAAAGCTGGCAACGGCATTGATATAGTCGGGTTGCACTACGTCCCCCATGGGGGGGGAGCCGTAATAGGGCGATACTTTAAGACTCTGATGTTCAGCCAAGGCGGACAAGGCCGCAACGGCATTGTCCAACTGGGTTTTAGGATCTTCAAGATTAGCCCCGAGGGCGACAAAAACCTGAGTCATTATTCGGCTGCTTTGGCTTTAGCGGCACTCGGGCGACGGCGACGGCGCTGTGGTGAATTGCGGTTACGGTTACCCGCCGCTTTGTTACCACTGCGGGCGATATTCATACGCTCGGTTTCATCCGCTTCAACAAATTGTTGCCACCAAGCGGCACCCTTAGCGACATTGCCACCTTCTACTTCGCCGCGTAGTAACAGCAAGTCATAGGCAGCCCTGAATTTAGGGTGCTCTAACAGTTTAAAGGCGCGAGTGCCTTGGCTGCGATCGAAACGTAATTGCAATTGCCAAATGTCTTTGGCGGGCGTGCTAAAACGGCGCGGAATGCTGATGGTTTGACATTGCTGCTCAATCACATCACCCATGGCGGCAAAAAACGCATCGTATAAAGTCAGGCCGCTTTCGACCGCGATATCTTCGGCGCGTTGGCGCAGTGGATACCAGAGAATCGCCGCATAGAAGAATGACGGGGTGACGGGCTTATCTTCGTTCACGCGCGCATCCGTGCTCTTCATGATGGCTTGCACCATCTTCATCGCCGGGCCTTTTGGCGCATCTTTTAATTGGGCGTCGACTTGCGGGAAGAGCGGCGCGAACAGCTTATATTCCTGCATCATTTCAAAGTTGGCCATGGCTTTACCAGCGAAGAAGAGTTTGAGCACTTCTTCATACATTCGGGCGGCCGGAATGTCCTTGAGCAGTGGCGCTAACTGTTTGATTGGCTTAGCGGTTACTTCGTCGATTGTCATGCTGAGCTTAGTGGCAAAACGCACAGCCCTGAGCATACGCACTGGATCTTCACGGTAACGGGTTTCGGGATCGCCAATCAGCCTTAAGGTGCCGGCTTTAAGATCTTCCATACCGCCGCCATAGCTGCGGATAGAGTAGTCGCTGATATCGTAATAAAGGGCGTTGACGGTAAAATCGCGGCGCTCTGCGTCTTCATCGATTTCGCCATACACGTTATCCCTGAGCAAACGCCCTTCGGCATTGGCTTTGGAAATCTTTTCATTGCTGTCGCCGTGGTGACCACGGAAGGTGGCAACTTCAATCACATCGCGGCCAAATACAATATGGGCGAGGCGGAAGCGGCGTCCGACTACGCGGCAATTGCGAAACAGCTTTTTAATTTCTTCCGGCGTTGCATTGGTAACCACGTCGAAGTCTTTCGGTTCGAGTCCGAGGAGTAAATCCCGTACGCCCCCACCGACTAAATAGGCCTGAAAACCTGATTTATTCAATCGGTATAATACTTTAAGTGCGTTTTCGCTGATCTGCTTACGGGAAATCGAATGCGCATCCCGAGGCACGAGCGACAAGCTTAAGCCGCCAGAAGTGAGTTCTGGCGTTTGGGGTTCAATCTGAGCTGGAGTCGGAGCGGTCGTTTTAGGCGCGTCTTCAAATAGCTGCTTGCAGAATTGGCTGATACGGCGAAAAATGGGACACCTCGGAATGTATCTGTTATGTGATTAAAAATCTGGCGGCTATGATATACCAATTGCGCACCGATGGGTATATCGCGATTTTTGAGCTATGCCACGACTTAGCACAGCTAAAACGATGCTTTTGGGGCGCAACTCGCCCCACGGGGATTAAGGTGCTATCAAGATTTCCCGCTGCTTAGGAATGGCCGACAGTTGAAACTGCGCCACCGCTTGGGCTAGCATTTGCGGCGCTGTAGTGGGCTCCACTGGCGCTTGGCCTAAAAAGCTGAGTGCGGCATTAAGGCTCGCCTGCGGATGCTGTTTATCGATAGCCTGCGCATGGTTTTGTTTCGACAGCTTAAATCCTGGTGTCAAACAGGCTAAGGGTAAGTGCAACCACTGCGGCGCGCTTAGGCCAAAGGTTTGATACAGGCTTAATTGGCGGCAACTGGCTTCGATTAAATCGTAACCGCGTACCACTTCGGTGATGCCTTGGTAGGCATCATCCAGCACTACTGCGAGTTGATAGGCGTACAGGCCATCGCTGCGTTTGATAATAAAATCTTCGGCGGCAAAGGCATGGTCCACTACGACTTTTCCCATTAGGTTATCGCTAAATTCGACTACTCGTTGTCGATTGACAATGCGGATCGCGCCCGATTGATGCGGCGTGGCTAACTGATGGCAGCGACCATCGTAAATCCCGCCCATGGCTTGGATCTGTTTACGGCTACACTGGCAAAAGTAGGCGTTATCTTCGGCAAGTAACTCGTCGAGCTTGGCTTGATAGGCCTCGGTGCGAGCACTCTGGTACAGCACTGCATCATCCCATTCGAAACCGTAGGCTTCTAAGGTACGTAAAATATCATCGGCGGCGCCTGCGACTTCCCTCGGGGGATCAATATCTTCAACGCGAATTAACCACTTTCCCCCCAATGAGCGTGCCCGCAGATAACTGCCAAGGGCGGCGATCAGTGAGCCAAAATGCAGCGCGCCCGAGGGCGAAGGGGCAAAACGGCCAACATAGGGATGTAAAGCGGTAGTGTTGGAAGAGTGAGTCGCCATCATAGGAATGTGCAGGAATAACCAGTCAAAGTGGCCGTATTTTAGGGGGATACGAACAAAAAAGCGAAGTGAAACGAAGGATGTTCATGCGAGACGCACAAACAAGTAGGCGGGGAAATCCCCGCCCGAGATGGCCGATTAACCCGCCATTTGCTTCTCTTTGATCTCTGCAAGCGTTTTACAGTCGATACATTGATCGGCCGTTGGACGCGCTTCGAGACGGCGAATGCCGATTTCGATACCGCAGGTTTCACAGAAGCCAAAATCGTCTTCTTCGATTTTTTGCAGGGTTTTCTCGATCTTCTTGATCAGTTTACGTTCTCTGTCACGGGCACGCAGTTCGAGACTGAACTCTTCTTCTTGCGCTGCACGGTCTACAGGATCAGGAAAGTTTGCTGCTTCGTCCTGCATGTGACTCAGAGTACGGTCGACTTCCTCACGCAACTGATTGCGCCAAGCTTCAAGAATGATCTTGAAGTGACCCAGTTGCTTAGCGTTCATATACTCCTCACCCGGCTTTTCCTGGTAGGGACTTACACCTGCGATAGCGAGTACGCCAAGTTTTTTGGTGCCTTCAGGCATAACGCATCTCCTGTCATCATTTGCGTTGTAGGGCGTCCTTAAGAACGGCCGCTATCTATATCAGAATCTTCACATTGAGGCAAATTTTTCATTTCACCTTGGCAGAATTTTTTGATTGCCTTCGCTAATTGAAATGAAAATGCATTTTACTGAATCTTAACATCATACTCGGACTGGACATGAATGGGCTAGATGTATCTCACTCGCAGAAATCTCACAGCGATAAGCTAAGACTTCTACTCCTGATAAAACTGCTTTTTTCAACAGGTTAGCATATTCAGGGTCGATATGTGCCGCGGGGGCCACGCTGTGGATGTCCGTGTGTTGCACCACAAATAGCAAGACGGCTCTATGGCCGAGGCTGGCCATATGCATTAATTCTCGCAGGTGTTTTTGGCCGCGAAGACTCACCGCATCGGGGAAATAACCTTGGCCATCCTCGAGCAAAGTACAACTTTTGACTTCAATATAACAGGCGGGTTTTTGAGCAGACTCAAGCAAGATATCGATGCGGCTGTTTTCATCGCCGTACTTCACTTCGCGGCTTAAGCTGTCGTAGCCTGCGAGTTCGGTGATGACACCTTTATTAAGCGCTTCCTCGACCAGGGCGTTGGCATTGCCCGAATGAATGCCGATAAGGCCACCCGTTGGCGTAGTCATTAACTCCCATGTATGGGCATATTTACGTTTAGGATTAGTAGAAGTCGAAAACCACACGGTTTCACCGGGGAACAGGCAGTTACGCATTGAACCGGTATTGGGGCAATGCAGGGTGATTTCAGTGCCGTCGTCGAGTTGAACATCGGCGAGAAAACGTTTGTAGCGTTTAAGTAGCTTTCCCGATTTCAGTGCTGGACTAAAGTGCATGCTATAACCTGTAGCGAGGTGATTTGGGCGCCTAAGACTAACAAATTTCGCAAATGTTTACAGATTTTACCTTGGTAACTTAGGTCGACGGCTTTCAGTCCTTGCCTGCTAGCAGTAAACTGCCGCCAACCCAGTTGTACTTTGTATACCCCCAAAGCCTGAGGATGTAGGACCTCTCACCTCAACTTACATGGGTATAAGCGCAAGAACAAATTAAAATAAGGACCCCTCATGAGTGAACTTAAAGTGACTGAAGTGATGAGAGTTGAGTTAACCAAAGATACCCCTGCCGCCCATTGGGGCAAAGCCGATGTGACCTTCAATGCCGAAGGCGCATTAGTCCACTTAGGAGGTGGCGATGAGCTGCGCCAAATTCAAATGGCGGCGCGTAAGTTACGTAATCAAGGGATCAGCACTGTTGCCTTAGCGGGCGCTCTTTGGGATCTGAATAGCCAATGGGTCTTCGCCCAAGGTTTTGCCACCGCTAAACCCGGCTATAAGATCCAATGGTGCGGCGATGACGCAGTACAAGCCGAATTACAACGTCGCTTAGAAGTGGCGACATTTGCCCGTCAACTGATCAACGACACCCCTGAAAATCTGTCGCCAGTGAAATTGGCGCAGCAAGCAGCCAAATGGTTAGCCGAACTCGGTGGCGCTAAGGTGAGCTACCGTATTATTGAAGGTGAAGCATTATTAGAAGAGCAGTGGATTGGGATCCATGCCGTAGGCCGTGGTAGTGAGCGTCCACCGGCAATGTTAGAGCTGGACTTTAACCCGCTGTCAGCCGATGCCCCAGTATCAGTTGCCTTAGTGGGTAAAGGGATTACCTTCGACTCAGGTGGTTATAGCATTAAAGCCTCTGAAGGCATGCTGGGCATGAAGTGCGATATGGGCGGCGCGGCCACTGTGACCGCCGCTTTAGGTTTAGCGATTAAATCGGGTCTGAACAAACGCGTTAAGTTATTCCTCTGCTGCGCTGAAAACCTGATCAGCGGCCGTGCCTATAAGTTGGGTGATATCCTCACCTACAAAAATGGTGTGACAGTTGAAGTGGTCAACACCGATGCCGAAGGGCGCTTAGTGCTGGCCGATGGTCTGCAAGCGGCTTCTGCGACGGGTGCTCCGTTTATTATCGATGCGGCAACCTTAACTGGTGCAGCTGTGATGGCGGTGGGCTCTAACTACAACGCGATTTTCTCGCCACAGACCGAAGTGTTACAACTGGCGCAGCAAAAGGCCTCGACTGTAGCCGAGCGTGTATGGCCATTGCCACTGGATCCTTGGCACAAAGACATGTGTCCATCGGCCTATGCTGATACGGCAAACAGCCGTCCAGTGAAAGGCGGTGGTGCAGGCGGTGCTTCGAATGCGGCTGGCTTCCTGTGGCGTTTCGTTTCGCCAGAAGCCAAATGGCTACACGTGGATTTAGCGGCGGCCTTCGAAGATTCGGCTTCTGCTTTGTGGGGCGCAGGCGCAACCACCCACGGCGTGCTGACCATCAGTGAACTGATTAAAGGCTAAGTTTGCCTTCGCGACTAAGTTTTCCTTTTCGGCTAAGCTTACGAGTGCAATTTCTTATTGAGTTAAAACCGCCTACGGGCGGTTTTTTATTGCATACTTTAGGAATTGGATGTACTTGCTTATTGATTTTTATATGTAATTCAATATATTACTTGATGATTCTGGCACAGATGATTGCCTGGGGAAAATGATGCTAAGGATACGTAAAGCGACGCAATTAGATGCTAAGGCCTGCTGGGATATCCGCAATGCAGCCATTAATAAAGGCTGCGTCGGATTTTATGCTCAAGAAGACTTAGAGATTTGGACCCAGGGCGAATTGACTGAATCATTTCGGCGTATGGTGGGGGCGCATTTTTATGTGGCTGAAATCCTCAATGAAACAACCCAAGAATCGACGGTTGTGGGCACCATCATGCTGGATGAACCCTATGCTCAGGTCGAGGCGCTGTTTGTCTCCCCCAAGGTGATGGGCTTAGGTGTTGGCAAGTCGTTATTGCAATTTATTGAAACAAAAGCCTTTAATTTAGGCATTGCCCAATTGCGATTAGAGTCGACCTTAAATGCGGTCGAATTTTATCGCCACTGCGGATTCGGTGGTGAAGGCTTAGAGGAATACTCCATCTATTGCTCACCCCGTGGCATCGCCTTGGATTGTCGGGTGATGTATAAAAATTTAGGGCGCTTAACTTCACGCCGTTAGCCGAGTACAATTGAAGTTTGGGCTGAAAAGCTTCGAAGGATTATTGAAGTGGAATTGACTTCTAATACTTGTTTTGAAGGGTTGCTGGCATACCCAAGGGAATCAACAGATCAAGATGGGGGAATTAACTCCCAAGAGTATGCCAACTATCGTTCTTTCGCCTGAAATCCCGATGCCAATAAGATTAACTTCAATGGCTTAAATCAAACTTAATCTATTGCTCAAAAAGGCTTTATTTGATTAAGACACATCTTAACTTTGTCTCAGTTCGCTTGTGGACTATTCAGCTGCTGGCGTTTTTCCATTAAATCTTTAATCAGTGGTGTGAGGATCAGCTCCATTGCGAGGGACATTTTGCCGCCCGGCACCACTAAGGTGTTGACCCGCGACATAAAGGAGCCTTGGATCATGCTCAAATAATAGGGGAAGTCGACGTTGTTGATGCCGCGAAAACGGATCACCACAAAGCTTTCGTCTAGGCTTGGAATATCTTTGGCGCTAAAGGGGTTAGAGGTATCGACCGTCGGTACCCGTTGGAAGTTGATATGGGTACGGGAAAACTGCGGTGTCATATGCTTAATGTAATCGTCCATGCTGCGGACAATCGAGCCCATGACTTTTTCTCGGCTATGACCTCGCTCCGAGGTGTCACGAATGATCTTTTGGATCCACTCTAAGTTAACGATAGGCACCATGCCGATCAGCAAATCCACATGCTGGGCCACGTTGGCATCGCCCGTGACTACGCCACCATGTAAGCCTTCGTAATACAACATATCGGTGTTTTCAGGCAGCGGACGCCATTGAGTGAAGGTGCCCGGCATTTGGTTAAAGGGCACAGCTTCATCGAAGGTATGCAAATAGCTGCGGGTTTCACCTTGGCCCGTGGCGCCGTAATCGCGAAAGCATTGCTCTAGGCGGGCAAAATTATTGGCCTCGGGGCCAAAGTAACTCAGGTTGCGATTCTCAGCCTGGGATTTGCGGATCATCACTTCCATCTCTGCGCGGGTATAGTGATGAAAACTATCACCTTCAACAAAGGCGGCATTAATCCCTAGCTGGCGAAAGATATGACTAAAGGCGGTTGTAGTTGTGGTGGTTCCTGCGCCGGATGAGCCTGTAACTGCAATAATCGGATGTTTTGCTGACATTTTTTCTACCTAGCTAGGAACCTAAAGAGCCGCTCATTGGGAGCGATAAACCGTATAAGCTATTTATACGGCACAGGGATACTGGTGGTCAATCTTGCCGTTTTGCCACTTGGTCGGCGTGGCGAATGGCAAAGGATTCATCGTCTTCGCTGTATTCCAAGACGAGTTTGCCTTGTTTAAGTGCTTGTTGGCATTGCACTATTGCGGCTGATAGTTCTTGCTCATCTAGGCTAGTAAAACTACCATCCTCCACTTGGCCTAACAGATATTCGCGGATCAAATTGGCTAACGTCTCTTTGGGAAGCTGGAGTAAAGCATCGTAGGGAATAAGCATTCGGGTTCCTTAAGGTGCCGATGAAGCATCATTGGCGAGTAAAAAGTCTAAAATGCGCCGCTCTAGATAATAGCGCGGCTTCCAAGGTGTGCCGCCCTCAATAAAACCGACGTGGCCGCCATGGGCGTGTAACTCATATTCCACATGCTCGGAAAGCTGGTTGGGATGTGGGATAACAGCATCCGTCATAAAGGGATCGTCCTTGGCGTGTAAGATCAGCGTTGGCTTAGTGATGCACTTGATAAAGGGGAGGCCGCTGGCGCGGGCGTAGTAATCTTCAACGCCCAAAAATCCATGGAGTGGTGCGGTGACTTTATCGTCAAAGTCATAAAAAGTATTGAGATTAGCAACTTGCATAGGGCTCAATGCCATCACACCTGCAAGATCGGGGTCAGCAAGCTTTTGATTGACCTTGTGTTGTAACTGTTTGATTAAATGGCTTTGATAAACCTTGGAAAAGCCATTTTCTAAGCGTTTGGCGCAGGCCGATAACAGCAGCGGCGCCGAGACAACCACAGCGCGACTCAACAGGCTATGCTCTTGATATTCGCCTTGATATTTGGTCAGTACGTTGCCGCCTAAGCTGTAACCTACGGCCAATAAAGGTGACTGCGGATAGGTTTGTTGTAGCAGGCTTAGGCTAAACTGCAAATCGTCAGTATCGCCACTGTGGTAACTGCGGGCTAGGCGATTGGCTTCCCCTGAACAGCTTCTATGGTGGTGCACCACAGCGGCTAACTCTTGTTCTTTACAGGCTTGCAGAATGCGTCTGGCGTAATGGGACTGGGCACTGCCTTCTAATCCATGAATGATGACCACAATGGGTTTACCGATTTCTGGCCTTGTTAGCCAATCTAAATCGATAAAATCGCCATCGGGAAGCTCGAGTCGCTGCCGTTCGAGAACAGGTTGGGCCACTTTAGTGAAAACGGGCAGAATAGTTTGTACATGGGGACTTTTGGCCCACCAAGGCGGATTAAAAACGTTTGGCATGGGATCTTATCTTGATATCAACTATTGCTGAAAATTAAAACGTGTGTTTAATTTAGATTCGCGGTCATTGTAGCACAATAATTTAACACTAAGCGTCTTGGGGAGACATCGATGAATAGACGAACCTTTTTACTGGGCGCGTTTGCCGGTACGGCAGCGATTGCCTTGGGGGTGAATCTTTACTCTCCCGAATTCAGCCTGCCCGATGAAGGCGAAGATAAAGACTATCGTTTGTTATTCGGTGTGCTGCTACCAGTGATGCTTGATGGCGCCTTACCCGATGTGGCATCCCATAAACAGGCGGCACAAAATCGCACCTTAGATGCCATTAAGCAATCGATTGATGTACTGCCCGACGAGCAGCAGACTGAACTATTCGAACTGCTGGATATGCTGGAAAATCGTCTCGGTTTACTGCTACTTACCTCAAGTATGACGCCGCTGCTGATGCGTTCACCGGGCGAATTAACCCAAATGTTGGAAACCTGGCGCCACAGCTACTTTGCGTTATTGCAAACGGCTTATTTAGGCCTGCGGGAATTAGTGATGGCCAGTTATTACGCCTGTCCTGAGCATTGGAGCCGACTCCACTACGCCAAGCCTGAATTGTTCAAATAGGCTGAATTTATAATAATAACAATAATGTAAGAATGGAGTATTCCAAGTGGCAATCATAGATCCCATAGTGACAGGCTTAAATTCCGGTTGGTTACATACCGATGCCAGTCAATTGCAAGAGAACCAGCAATTTGAAGCCGATGTGGTGATTGTGGGTACGGGCGCTGGCGGCGGTGTGGCGGCGGAGATCCTCACTCAAGCAGGGCTCAGTGTGATCATGATTGAAGCGGGGCCGCTTAAATCCTCCAGCGATTTTAATATGGAGGAGCGAGTCGCGTACCCGAATTTGTACCAACAGGCTGCGGCGATGAAAACCGCCGATAAGGCGATTGGTATTTTCCAAGGTCGCGCCGTGGGGGGCTCGACCACCATCAATTGGACCACTTCCATCCGAACGCCAAAGGAAGCCTTAGCCTTTTGGGCGCAGCATAAATCCGTTGCGGGGCTCGACTCCGAAGCCCTCGCGCCTTGGTTCGAGCAGATGGAGCAGCGGCTCAATATTCACGAATGGAATTATGAGCCTAACCGCAATAACGGCGCGCTTAAGCAAGGCTGTATCAATCTAGGTTGGG
This sequence comes from Shewanella decolorationis, assembly GCF_004354305.1. Lineage (NCBI taxonomy): Bacteria > Pseudomonadati > Pseudomonadota > Gammaproteobacteria > Alteromonadales > Shewanellaceae > Shewanella > Shewanella decolorationis. The sequence goes on from NZ_CP037898.1 coordinate 2,283,560, forward strand.
AATATACCGTCATCAAGCGCAATGTGGCGGGCTGTTGGAATACTGGCTATTGCGGTATGGGCTGCCCAGTTAATGCCAAGCAGTCGATGTTAGTCACGACAATTCCGAGCGCATTAGAGAAGGGCGCACAGCTGATTAGTCGTGCTAAAGTCGTTAAGATTGAACACCATAATGGCCAGGTCTTTGCCCTCAAGGCGCAGGCGCTCGATGTTAATTTACGGCCGACCTCGGTTGAGCTGCTGTTTAAAGCCAAGCACTATATTTTAAGCGCTGGCGCTATTCACACGCCGACTCTAATGATGCGCTCCGAGGTGCCCGATCCCTATCAGCTGTTGGGTAAACGTACCTTTTTACATCCCACAGTGCTCTCGGGCGGCGTATTTGCCGATACGATAAATGCCCACAGCGGTGCGCCGCAATCTATCTATTCCGATGAATTTGTTTGGAAAAACGGCGCCGATGGCGAGTTAGGCTACAAGCTTGAGGTGCCGCCGGTGCATCCGATTTTGATTGCCTCTAAGACCATAGGTTACGGCATAAGCCATGCTGAGCTGATGGCACAGTTTAATCAGCTACAGGTCACCATTGCCTTGGTTCGTGACGGTTATCATCCCGATAGCCAAGGTGGGCAAGTGCATTTAACCCCAACGGGCTTTACATTAGATTACCCGCTCACAGAGGCTTTTTGGCGGGCGGCGCGGCGAGCCTACGCCAGCATGGCCGAATTGCAATTTTCGGCGGGGGCATTAAAAGTGCTACCCATCAGCGATGGTATGCCGTATCTGTCGTCATGGAAGGAGGCAAAAGAGAGCATAGCCCAAATGGATTTAGCGCCGCTAAAGACGGTGGTGGCCTCGGCTCACGTGATGGGCGGTTGTCCCTTTGGTGAGGATGAAAAGCTCTCTATGGTCAATAGTTATGGTCTGTCACATTATCTGGATAATCTGTCTGTGATGGACGGCTCTATCTTCCCGACCAGCCTTGGGGCCAATCCGCAGCTGTCGATTTATGGCATTACCGCGCGCAATGCCACGGCGCTGGCGCAAAAGCTGACCGATGGTAAAGGCTGATATTTCCTCTGCATTGGGTGGCATATTGCAGCATAAGTCTGTCGCAACGACTTATGCGGTATAAACCCAAGGAGCCGTCTACTTGCGTTACATGGCGCTAATGGGTAAATGGCCTGTTTTTACTAAGATAATGGTTTCCTCTTCGACAAAAGGAAAATGGCCGCTCATATGAGGGCTGCGGATCCAAGTGTGGCGTGGATATTCGCCAAATTCATCTTGAAACTTGCCGGATAACACTAAGATTTCCTCACCACCAAAATGCCTATGGGGCTGAAATCTCTCACCTTTAGGCCATTTTACTAATGCAGTATGTTGATGCTCGAACTCGTGTAATGGCATGACTTGTAAGCCACCAATACCCGGTAACCATTGGGTCTGTTGGGTATTCATTCTGATAAGCTCAAGATCCCGCGGATCGAATTGGTTAAGTTTTACGAAAATCACGCAACCTGTTTGGCTAAAAGGGGCATGTTGGCTCCCTGGTGGATGGCGAAGATAAGTACCCGCGGGATAATCACCGTTTTCATCGGAAAATACGCCCTCAAGCACAAAGATTTCTTCGCCCAATGGATGCTTATGAGTCGCAAACTGCGAGCCCGCTTCATATTTCACTATGCTGGTGGTGTGCCCTGACTCCTTAGCCTCCCGTTCCAGTGGTTTACGCCACACCCCTTGAGCCGGGCTTGGCAACCAAGGTTGTGGCTGCGTATGGATAACGATACGCTGGTTAAAGTTCATATTAAGCATAGTGTTAGACCTGATTTAATCTTATGAAATGATTTATGTGTTGCTCGCAGTGCATTAACTCGCGAATTTAGTTACGTCCTGCCATCACACCACCATCAATATCCCAAATTGCGCCAGTTACCCAACTCGCATCATCGGATAACAAAAAGCATACGCTATTTGCCACATCGGCAGGAGTGCCGACTCGTCCAATTGGATGAAAAGCATCAAAGCTTGCAAGCACTTGGTCTCGCTCTTCCTTTGGAATAAAAGCGTTATAGATTGGCGTATTCACCACCGCGGGTGAAACCGCATTAACGCGAATATGCTTGTCCGCCAGTTCCATCGCTAAGTGTTGGGTTAATGCGTGTAACCCGGCTTTTGCCATTGAATATGCCGACGAAGGCGTGGCTTTAACCGCTTGTTTTGCCCACATAGAACCTATGTTCACTATACTACCACCGCCCGCATCGATCATCTTGAGGGTGACAGCCTGCGTGATGGTAAATAGCGCTTTATTTAACCCCATATACAGTTCGTAATCCGCTTCAGTGTGGTCAATAAAGGATTTGGGATTGAAATAACCCGCCGCATTGACTAGGTAGCCGACCTTATGCTCAAGTTGGTTAATGTGTGTAATGAGCCGATTAAGATCCGCAGCTTGGTAAAGGTTGGCTTGAAAACCTTCAATCTGTAATTCAGGCGTTGCACATGCCTGTTTAAGTGCCGAGACGGCGGCGGTGAGTTTTTCTTGCTGATTACCCACGATAAGCACTGATACGCCTTGCTTGGCCAGTTGTTTTGCGGTTTCAAAACCGATGCCGCTGCTACCACCGATAATAATGGCGAGATTTGAGGTATTAAATTGCATTTGCTACTCCTAAGTATTATCAAGGTGGTAATCTTAGGGATTCAATAACTATATGAACAGTAAGTACAAATTGGTTAGGCAGGTACTTTTGGGTACATCTTTATGAATAACAATGAAAAAATAATTTCACGCAAATCGCCCCCAGAGCGCTCAGCCCGAATGGTCGAGACGATTTATGGCTGTAAATGGTCATTAACGGTTTATCAGTTGTTGGCAAATGGGATCCAAAGGCCTGGAGAAATGGTGCGTTCGGTTGAGGGACTCTCCACTAAGGTATTGAATCAATGTTTAAAAAAGAACATTGAATTTGGCATCTTAGATAAAATTATTTATAACGAATTACCGCCGCGGGTCGAATATCAGGTAACTGAGTTTGGTCAAAAGTTTCTGCATATTTTGGATGAACTCGAAAAATTGCAGCAAGAAATCGATGGATAATGCGTGGGATTTCAGCTTGGCTGTGTCGATACGCTAAATTAAGGTCATTAACTATATTCTGATCCCGCGCTATTTGATGGGCGGTGATGGGGGCGAAATGTTTACTCAGATAGGACGAGAAGGCGGCTGTTTATGCGGAGCAATTCGTTATCGGATTGAGGGTAAGCCCTTCGACGCCGATTATTGCCATTGCCGCATGTGCCAAAAAAGCATTGGGGCCGTGTTTGGTGCTTGGATGGATTTTAAGGTTCAACAAGTGACTTGGCTTAAGGGCAAAGTGACTGAGTTTGCCTCATCAGAATATGTAAGACGTGGTTTTTGTGCCCAGTGCGGCTGTTCACTGACTTTTAGGCACACTGAGTATCCCGATTATCTCACCCTAACGATTGCCAGCTTAGATGATCCTAATTCAGTGCAGCCTAATTACCATATTTATACTGAGCAGCAGCCGAGCTGGCTTAAGATTGAGGATAACTGCCAGCGTTACCCTCAAGCCCGCACTAAGTAAGTTGTGCATGAGGCCAGTTAGGGAGCAATCAAATCCAGTGCGTTAACATCCGCTGCGGATAAACCAAATAGCGCGAGATAACTCACCAGGTTGGTTTGTTCGCCGGTTGGCGATAACCCATTGACGGCATTTAGAATTGTGCGCTGCGCCTTACGTTCCATCATCAGCTCAACATCGAGCATTTGCTGGTATTCTTCTTCATTCAGGCTGGCCTTGGCGAGACGGCGCAAACGGCGATAGGGCGTAAGAAACTTTTCGTCCCACTCCCAAACAGCATTCACCAGCTGTTGCCATTGTTCGGTCGTATACTGTCGCGGACCCGCCACATCAAGCGTGAGATCTAAATATTGCGCCAGCAATAGTAAATTCACGTTCACTTGATTGTTATCCTGTAGCTCAAGGCAAAGCTGTTTATTTTGCCCGTAGCTCATATCACACCAATGCCAAATTTGGCTGTCTAGCGGGGTTGCATCCGACATACGGCTTCCTTGTATGTTAGGCGATAGAGGGCAATTACTGCCCCATTAGCTCAAGTTCCATTGCATCTATTTCTTCTTGTAACTCAAGCCATTGCATTTCACTTTCTTCTAGCGCCTGTGTCAAGCTGGTACGCTCACTGAGTACCGAAGTTAGCTTGGCTTTGTTGTCTTGATCATATAATTCGCTATCGGCCAGCAAATGCTCCAGCTCGGCGAGACGCTCACTGAGCTTTTGCTGATCGGTTTCAAGCTTCGCCTGTTTGCGTTTAAGGGGTGACACTTTTTGGCGTAGCTCGGCTTCTAATCGCTTTTGCTGTTTCTTATCGACCGCAGGTTTTGTGTCATCGCTGTTAGCCGCTTGGTTGGCACTGGTGGCTTTCGCTGCGTCGAGTAACCATTGGTGGTAATCTTCAAGATCGCCATCGAAGGCTTTTACTTCACCTTGGTCAACCAGATAATAATCGCTACAGGTTAAGCGCAGTAAGTGACGGTCGTGCGATACGATAACCATTGCACCTTCAAAGGTTTGCAATGCCATGGTAAGCGCATGGCGCATCTCTAGATCTAAGTGGTTGGTGGGTTCGTCGAGCAGCAATAGGTTAGGACGCTGCCACACTAATAGGGCCAACACTAAACGGGCTTTCTCGCCACCGGAGAAGGGACGAACCGGCGAGAGCGCCATATCGCCATGGAAGCCAAAACCACCGAGGAAGTTACGTAACTCCTGCTCACGGGCATTTGGCGCTAGGCGCACCAGATGTTGCAGCGGCGTATCGTCTAGGCGTAAAAATTCGATTTGGTGCTGGGCAAAGTAACCGATATTCAGGCCGGGATTTGGCTCATACAATCCAGTCATCGGTGACAGTTGTCCCGATAACAGTTTGATTAATGTCGATTTACCCGCGCCGTTGCGCCCTAAGAGGCCGATACGGGCGCCGGGCACTAAGTTTAAATGCACTTTGCTAAGGATTTGCTTATCGCCATAGCCCACTGCCACTTGTTCCATTTTAATCAATGGATTGGGCAGGGCTTCAGGTGGGCGAAACTCCATATAAAACGGGCTATCGGCCTGGGATGGCAACAGTTCAGTCATTCTTTCCAGCGCCTTTAAGCGGCTCTGCGCTTGCTTGGCTTTACTGGCCTTGTAGCGGAAGCGGTCGACGAAGGACTGCATATGCGCCCGTTCTTTTTGTTGGCGCTCATAGGCGACCTGTTGCTGCGCCATACGTTCGGCACGGATGCGCTCAAAGGCACTGTAGTTGCCTTTGTAATAATTGAGTTTTTGATTCTCAACATGGACGATTTCATCGACAATCTCGTCGATAAAATCCCTATCGTGGCTGATTAAAATCAGCGTGCCTTGATAGGACTTAATCCACCCTTCGAGCCAGTACATGGTATCTAAGTCTAAGTGGTTGGTCGGTTCGTCGAGCAGCAGTAAGTCGGAGCGGCACAGCAGCGCTTGGGCAAGGTTGAGGCGCATCCGCCAACCGCCCGAAAAGCTTTTCACTGGGTTGTTTTGCTCGGTTTCGCTAAAGCCTAAACCTGCCAGCAAGGCACCTGCGCGGGCACGAATGGCGTAGCCGCCAATGGCATCGATTTTTCCGTGCAAGGTGGCAATGGCATGGCCATCATTGTGTTCTTGCGCGATATGCAAATCGGCCTCAAGCTGGCGATATTCTTTATCACCATCAAGTACATACTCAAGTGCCGAGACTTCCAGCGCGGGCGTTTCTTGAGCTACGGTGGCGATTTGCCAACCCGAAGGCATACTAAACTCGCCTTTGTCTAAGCTCAGGTGACCCATAATTAATGCCAGCAGTGAGGACTTACCCGTGCCATTGGCGCCGACTAGGCCGACCTTATGGCCGGGATAGATGGTCAAAGAGGCTTCGTCGAGCAGGGTTTTGCTGCCACGGATTAATTGCGCTTGGTTGATGCTGATCATTAACTACAACTTGGTCATATCATGAATGAGTAAGGGCTGTGATGATAACGTACAAGCCGATGGCAAACCACAACTTAGGCCGAGTTGCTGAGGATTTCTTGCACTTTTTACTTCTTATTTTTGGCGAATGTTGTGGCGGCTTTTAGGGCGCTCTTAGGATGAGTGGCAAAGCGAGTGTACGGCCGATTTGGCAAATCCTTCTTAAGTGAATCCCGCAAGATGCTTACACCTACTCATATTTTATGGCATCACAACTTGGTTTAAAGGCTGGCAATAGCTGGGCACTGTGGCAAAATAGCCGCCAATTTCAGGCTCACGCTTTCGGTTTTGCAAGCGAAGCGTAGTCATCTTCTGATTCAACTGAGCTGGTCTGTGCATTAAAGGTATTAGCATGACAACCAAAATCAAAAAGCGCTTCGTTGCTGGCGCAAAATGCCCAAAATGTGGCGCCAAGGACAGCATTCTGCTGTTTAAAGAAAACGGTATCGAAACCGTAGAATGCACCGACTGTGATTACCGCGAACAGCAAACCGATGTCAAAGTCACCGAAAAAGCCACAGGTGCCGTGATTGGGGTGTTTAAGCCTGACTAGGCTTGGTGTTGCTTTGCCTGTTAGTTTTAAAGCTGGATTTCAAAAGTCTCTCCAACTCGCTGTACAGGATTGTCATTGTTTCCCCTGTGGCACGCCACCCTTTTATTTCACAAGAAGCCTCCCAGAGGGCTCGACGGCGGCATCTGTAACACATGGAAGTGTAAATGCCGCGATCACATGGCCAATGATGTTCCCAACATCATAGTGGCATTTCCCATATCCCTATGGGTCAGATGTGAAAGAGTGGCCTTGCCGCCAACGGTCACAGTTACAACAATGCCAATCTTTACGATTATTGTACTGCTCATCTGGCTAAATGCTTTTGCACCAAAGCTGGCTAGCATTCATTTAGTGAATTGAAAACTAACGAATGAATTGCCCTGCAAAATCTCATCTAGTTACCTATGTTTGGCCCTACCGCGAAGTGGCTAATAATATATGGCTATACAGTCATATTTAAATTTAGATATTTTGGTGTGATTTTAAGACAATATCAGTGCGCATTAATTCCATCCGAAATAAATAAAATTCTTTAAAATCAGTTGAATATAGTAACTAAATCTTAGTTAATAGGTTTGGAAAACGCGTATGCGCGTTTTTCCAGATGGTGTATTTTATAGAAAGCTGATAACTTCTGCATAAACAGATAGTTAACTTTGCGCATTTTTACTGGTCTAACGTGATAAACGCGCATACGCACTAATAAAATGTCATGTGAATGGAGTAATCAATGAGTCAACAGATAAACACTGATTTCTATAATTTCATTTCCAAAAAATTTTCAAAAAAACACAAACACACTTGTTTCTATCCCGATTGTGAAGAGAAAGCCATTAACTCTCATACAATATCGAAGCAGTTTTCACTTAGCCACTTAGCTGTCGACGGTAAATTAGTCACCCCCATTTCACTAAGAAATGATACTAACGAGAGAAAAGATATTGTTTTTAAAGAAAAAGGAATTAATGACGCAACAACCTTTAAAGGCTTTTGTAAAGAACATGACGATTTGTTTTCTACGGTCGATCAAAACGGAATAATTACAATTAGAGATATATTCCTGCAAATATACCGTTCACTGAGTAAAGAGTCTTTTGAACACGAAATATATAAAGAAGGTGAGTTAACTGCATTTAAAAATGAGTTTTTATTTGACTCAAGTCATGAAAACAGAAAAGTAATGAGCACGTCGAAATTGCTCATGCTTTTTTATGATTTACTGTTAGATTTCCCTGAGGCAGACCAGAGAATTAGTGGTTATAACGGTAATTCTGTCACATTAAAGCCTTTTTCAGAAGCTGTAGATTTGGACGTTACTATAATATACAAGAATATAAAATTTAATGTTCCAGTCGCTTTGCACAACAAAGTACAGTTAGTATTTAAAAACACATACTGTGATAATTTCATATTCCTCATACCTTATAAGGAAAGCGCTGACTTAATTATACTTTCTCATAACAATTACGTTGAACATTATCTCTACAATCTAAGTACCGATATAAAAACATTGAACTTCATAGAGTCATCAATGATGATGGATGGAGAATGGTGGATTTCTCCTAGAGTTTTTGACTCTTGGTCTAATGAAAGAAAACAAGTACTTCAAGAAGATTTTAGATATTTCACAGAACGATCATTTTTAGAAGACTATGATATGTCGATTTTTGACTCTGTAAGACTTCAATTATGCGAAAGTTTGAATAAGGATCAAAAGGAAGAAGAAATAAAAAAAATAGACACCATCCCATCAAGGCTAGCTCCTGAAGCAAGAGAAAATCTTTTACAAGAAAAGTTAATTTCAGATATATCTAAGATAAAATTCACATAACAAGTAAATCCAGGTGACGCCTACGGCTCACCTGATTTAGGCGTTAGCCCATAGAGATTTTCATCCGAGAATGACGAGTTAGAGTTAATAACCTAACTCATTTTTGTCCCTTTGTTTTTTACGTACATATCGCAAATGGGTAGTTAAAATTGGCATTGGGGCACCAGTGACCGTTGGCGACAGGGCAGCTCATTCACATCAATGTGATCGTTGCATTAGTGCATCCTGTACAGCAGATGTCGTCGTCGAACCTATAGGGACACTTTTTGTGAAAGAATAGGACGGCGTGTCACTGGGGAGATAATGGCAATTACTTTTACATTTTCGACCAACAGTACTCCGCCTTGTTCAAGACTATTTTCATTCATTTACTCTCTCTAAAAGTAAGTTTTTGAAGAATTAAGTTGGGCCAATATATATTTTGCTCTAACACCAACCATTCTATTTTTTAGAATAATCCAAGCGTGATTTCGCGTTATTCTTTTGCAAATTTCCTTGTTATTCTGCCTCCATTAGCATTGCCACTGTTTCACGCGGTCACTTCTAAGCCAAGTGATCGTGAGTGCACTGGCTAATGCCTTACGAGTTAGGAGCATAAAATGAAAGTCTTAGGTCAGTTTTCTGCTAAACCTGCGATGGATGGCGATGGGGTGAATATTCGCCGTGTGGCGGACTTTATCACGACCCATTTTGATCCGTTTTTGATGATGGATGAGATTAAATCCGATGATAAACAGGATTTTATCGGTGGCTTTCCGCCGCATCCGCACCGTGGAATGGAGACCTTTACTTACATACGCAAGGGCGGGTTTGAGCATCGCGATCAGATGGGTAACGTCAAAGCGATTCGTGCTGGCGATGTGCAGTGGATGAGCACGGGTTACGGCGTGGTGCATTCCGAAATGCCGCTGGCCGATGCGCTTAATGGTCTGCATGGCTTCCAAATTTGGGTCAATATGCCTGCCAAGGACAAACTGCGCCCCGCGACTTATCAAGATACGGCTTCAACCCCTAGTGTTGAAACCTCGAACGACACAGGCGCAACCCTTAAAGCCTTGGCGGGGGATTGGGCATTTGCGGGTAAGAGTACAATCAGTGCCACCATCCAAGGATTAGCGGGCGAAGCGGCGATTGCCGACTTGATGATAAATGCTAATGGTGAGGCGCAGCTCGATTTATCCAAGCATGAGTTTGCCGCCCTCTATCTTTACCAAGGTGGCTTGAGTAAGGGCGAAGGCTCGCAGTTTTCATTCAATGAAGGCCAGTTTTTAGTGCTCGATAGCCAAACACCATTGCAGCTTAAGGCCGATGAACGCGGTGCGGGCATGCTACTGTTTGTGGGTAAACCGATTCGCGAAAAAATTGTCCAAATGGGCCCCTTTGTGATGAACACCCAAGCGGAGATTCAACAGGCGATTCGCGATTATCAAGAGGGTCGCTTTGGCAGCATCGCCTAAGTCTCCCTGTTTTTAAATATTGACTCCTTGCTTGAAAAACACTGCTAGTACAAAGCTTGTTTTTCCGTAGTCACAGCCACCAAGCCCTGCCAATGCAGGGCTTTTTGTTGGCGCACTTCTGATTAATGACTCTCTTTAAAGCAGGCAATAAAGCCTGCTTTGGTGGTTAAGCGAAAGACTTCAGGAAAAGGGCGCGCTTTATTGCTACAATAGCCTAGCTTTGGGATGGCGCGGATAAGACTGAACACGGCAAGTTGCCGACTTAGCCTTATTACGTGAGTGGCGTAGCTTATTTAAAGAGCTAGTTTAAAAGCATAAGTTAAAGGCTTAGTTAACTTAACCGCCAGAAATAAAGACCTAAACAAATGGCTAAACGCCCCGAAGCGATAAGCGTATTTAATCAGTAACACTATGCAATTTCAGTGACTTGCCTGAGTTTATGCCAGCGCGGGTTACCCACCACAGGATATTCGCCTTGAGCAATTCAGACACTCAGCCTTCAATGGCTTTCTCGACTCTTAAGCTAAAACCCGAACTGCTTGAGAACCTTACCACTATGGGCTATCACGAAATGACGCCAATTCAGGCGCAGAGTCTGCCAGCCATTTTAGCGGGTGAGGATGTGATTGGTCAGGGCAAGACGGGTTCGGGTAAAACGGCGGCTTTCGGTTTAGGTCTGCTGAACAAATTAGATGTGAAGCGTTTTCGCATTCAAACCTTAGTGCTGTGTCCAACCCGCGAACTGGCTGACCAAGTGGCGCAGGAGATCCGCACACTGGCGCGTGGTATTCACAACGTAAAAGTGCTCACTCTTTGCGGTGGCGTGCCCATGGGGCCGCAAATCGGTTCGCTCGAGCATGGCGCCCACATTATTGTCGGTACACCGGGGCGGATTGTCGATCACTTAGAGCGTAACCGTTTAGACCTAAGCAACCTGAATATGCTCGTGCTGGACGAAGCCGACCGTATGCTGGAAATGGGCTTCCAACCCCAGCTCGATGCGATTATCGAGCAGTCGCCACGCGAGCGCCAAACGTTGCTGTTTAGTGCAACCTTCCCCGAGCAAATTCAGTCGATTGCCAAGCAAATTATGTATGACCCAGTGATGGTGAAAGTGGCCGTGACCCACGAAAAGAGCACCATCGAGCAGCATTTCTACCACTTGGATGACGACAATGCGCGTATGCAGGCGCTGCAATTATTGCTGCTGGATCGTAAGCCCGAGAGCGCTGTGGTGTTTTGTAATACCAAGCGCGAAACCCAAAAAGTGGCCGATGAACTCAGCGATTTAGGCTTTAGCGTTATCGCCCTACATGGGGATTTAGAGCAGCGTGACCGGGATGAAACCCTGCTGCAATTTGCTAACAAGAGTGCCTGTGTGTTGGTGGCAACCGATGTGGCCGCCCGTGGCCTCGATATCGACGCGCTGGACGCGGTATTTAACTACCACGTGGCCTATGATACCGAAGTGCATATTCACCGTATTGGCCGTACCGGCCGTGCGGGCAGTAAGGGCGCGGCTTTTACCTTCTTTAACGATCAAGATGGCTACAAAATTGCGTTATTAGAAGAGTACTTAGAGCGCGATATTCAGAGCGAAGCCTTGCCATCATTAAGTTTGCTCGGCACTGCGCCCAATGCGCCAACCATGATCACCCTGCAAATCGATGGAGGTAAAAAAGAGAAACTTCGCCCCGGCGACATCCTCGGTGCCCTCACTGGAGAGAATGGTATCGAAGGTTCGCAGGTTGGCAAAATCCTTGTGACCGATTATCGCGCCTATGTGGCGGTGAATCGCAAAGTCGCTAAAAAGGCGCTGAGCAAAATCACCAGCGGCCGCATTAAGGGTAAGTCCTACCGCGCGTGGTTAATGAAATAACCTGCAGTTAAGTGAATAAAAAGCGAAGCCAAATGGCTTCGCTTTTTGGTTTATGGTCTGGGATTAGAAGTTATAGGTGACTCCCAGCATCAGGTTGCGCCCCATTAACGGCGCATAATCCTTGAGTAGGGAAGTATGGGGGCGGGCCTCCTGATTAAGCAGGTTGGTACCTTTGAGATAAACCAAAATATCGCCGCTTGAGGTGTACCAGCGATAAGTTGCTGCGGCGTTCACTAGGGCATAGCCTGCGGTTTCGGTCTCATTGTCGGCGGTGTCGGTTTGGCGGGCATAGCCTATGGCGCCTAACTCTGCGTGCCACTGCTGCAGATCGAAGTTTAATGTCGAGCCGACACGCATCGGCGATATTTGCGGTAAGTTGCCACCATCGACGAGTTTGCCGCGGGTGTAGTCGCTAAAGAGCCCGAGTGACCAGAGATCATTAAATGGAATCGTTGCCTGCGCCTCGATGGAATAAAGATCCGCATCGCCTTGAGTATATTGATAAACCGGCATATCGCCTTCTTCATCGCTGTTGACCAGATCCGAGGCAACCAGTCCAGTGTTGCGCTCATAGTAGAAGTTGTTGACTCGGTTATAGGCGAGGCTGAGTGAACCTGTCCATGCGCCGTCCAGCTTACGCAGCGTGAGGTCGATATTATTGGCGATTTCCTTATCGTTACTGCCGCTGTTGGCAACGATTTGGCCATTCTCTAGGCTAAATTGCGACCCTAACTCAAAGCTTTGAGTGGCATCGTGTGGCCCGTAGCTGTAAAGCTCTTCGGCGGTGGCCGAGCGTTCGGCGCGGGTGAGTGATAGACCCAGATTGTATGATGGGCTAAAGTCCCACACCACGCCCGCAGACAGCGTCACATTATTATCAGTTAAATCATTAGGTTGATACTCTTGTTCACCATTAAGCGTGTCGAGTTGCATGCTATCGGGCGCGAGGCGGTAATGCTCTAGGCGACCGCCGAGTTCAAAACGAAAATCCCCCAGCTTACGTTCTTGCACGATAAAGGCGGCGAGAGTGTCCGTTTTACTGTCGGGAGTCAGTGCTTCGTCGCCTTCCACCGCAAAGTCACGGTGCACTGCATGCAGCCCAAGAGTACCTTGCCATTCGCCCCAAGGATGATTGTTTAGGCTTAAACGTGCTTCGCTCTGCTTGTTGAAAAAGGTGGTGCCAGCAACACCATCTTCTTCCTCGGCGTGTTGATAATCGCTATAAGCTGCGTCGAATTTTAACTTACTAAAACCAACAAAGGGGTCGAGTAGCCCGCTGTGTAACTGCCAAGCGGTTTTTTGTAAGTCGATGGTGATATTGGGTGCATCGGCCTCACCACGGCTGGGGATGCCGTAGTTGGATTCGGTGCGCGCGCCGGAGATGCTAACAAAACCCGAATCCCCCGTATAGCCAACGCCTGCGGCGTAATCATCGAGTTTGAGTTGGCTATTGGCTAAGGTACCGTGGGTGGTCGGCATATCGGCAATGGCATTACCGGGAATGTCGACATCCTCGGTTTTTCTGTGGGTGCCATCCAGATGCCAGTTGAACTGGCCATTACCCCCGTTGAGTTCGGCATTGTAGGTTTGGCCATGATTGGCGCTGTCATAGCGAGCGCCAAAGTGCCCTGTCACTTCATCGATTGGGGTTTCGCTGTAGCGGCTATCGACCACATTCACGACACCGCCGATGGCGCCATTACCATAGAGTAGGGTGCCCGGACCGCGAAGAATTTCAATCTGCTGCGCTGAGGCGGCCTCGGAGGTCACGGCATGGTCCGCCGATACGGTAGAGGCATCGCCAACCGACAGGCCATTTTCAAGTACTTGTACTCTGGGGCCGCCCATGCCGCGGATAATCGGCCGACTGGCACCCGCACCAAAGTGAGAAGCCTGTACGCCGGGGAGTTTTTCTAAGGTGTCGCCCAAGGTGGGTTCAGTGTTGAGCTTGAGTTGATCCTCGGTCAATACGCTGATGGGCGTGGTGCTTTCGAGGGCTGAGCGGGCGAGGGGCGAGGCGGTTACCACGATATTTTCCATCGGGGTTTGGCTCAGCGTCACATCTTGAATGAGCAAACCAGTCTTTGAACTAATCTCTTGATCGCTATGTTTAAAATTCGCATGACTCACGTGTAGGTGCAGGTGACTATTATCGGCAATCTTGAGTTGATACTGGCCTTGGGTATCCGTAGTCGTGCTGTTACCGCCGTCAACACTGACGCGGGCATTGGCGAGCGCGTTACCTTGTTGATCAGTGACTTGGCCTTGAAGCTCTGCGGCCATAGCCGATGAACACATGCTCGCGACTGCAAGCGCTATTGAAGATAGTGCAAGTTTCATTGTGCCTTTCCTTGTAGATAAGCAAAAAATTAATTTTTAAGTTTTTGAATTTGCTTTCTAAAAGGGAGGGGCGCGCACATCAACATGGCGGATGTGGGCTAAGTTAGGGGCTTGATAGGCGGTGGTGGCACGATGATTGGCATGTTGCAGATCCAGTGGTAGCACGGGCATAGATGCCGGACTTGCACAGGTATCGTGGCCAAAATCGCAGACAATACAATGGGTGTGTTCATGTTCCAGACTGTGTTCGGTGTAATGGGTCAGCGCAAAGCACTGGGTAACCAGTAGCCATACACTGAGCAGCAACCAAGGCCACTTTTTATGAGTCCGAAATTGATGATAAGCCATTATTGTTATTGGTTAAGGTTCAGCCGTTAGTCTTATCGGGAAGCACATATCCCTGTTGAAATAAGCTAAAGCGTGCGCTATGTCAGGCAACCTAGGTCGCTGATGCAGGCCAATTCGCTTTAGCCTTATCTAATTCACCAACTGAACATAAGTGATTTACATTGACCGAGTCTAATTAACTTTTGATCATAAAGTGGTTCAGTGGCAATCCAAGGTAAAAATCGCTTGTTGGCAATGGCGGCACTTAAACTTGTAGATGGCCGGGTTGCCACCCTTTTGGTAGCTAGATAAGATTTTTTGCCATAGGTCATGACTTTGCAGGTATTCGGCTAAAAAGTCTTCTAAAGCTTCGCCCTGTAAGGCTTGTAAATCGGCGAGTTCGGCATCGCCATGAAACTCGCAGGCATCATTACAGTGGGATTGCCAGACTTCCTGTTGCCAGGAGACATACCCCGGCGTTCTTTCCGCCACTTCCTTCACTATGGCGATATCTAGCCCCGCTTCGAGCAGGGGATAATCGTCGACAAAATGGCCATTAAATTTGTCTGCGGCGCTACCATCGGCAACGCACCAAGGGCAGATAGCTTCAACATTGTCCCAGCAATACATTCCTGAGCTGCAGATAAATCCCCGTGCTTGGCCGCAGCATTCGCAGGTTGCATCGCTTGAGATCACGGCGCCAGTATTGAGAGGGTTGGGATGGTAGGTAAACTGAGGGAAATCCATTTCAACTCCTAAGTGAAGAATAACGCAATTAAATAGCCAAGCGATTATTATCAAGCTGCGTGGTTAATTCAATCGTTTATTCAATGAGATAAGCACTTATCTGGTACTCGCAGCGCCACATAGTTAACGCTTATTCTGTTTTTTTACTTGGCTATCTGCTTGGTCTTTGCACTGTTATTGGCATCTTTTTGCCATGGGATGATTAGGGCTCAATTGCAATAAATCCCAACGGTTGCCATAGAGATCTTCAAATACGGCAACTGTGCCGTAATCCTGCACCTGCGGCTCACGAATAAAGCGGATCCCAATGGACTGCATATAGTGATAATCGCGCCAAAAATCATCGGTATTTAAGAACAGAAACACGCGGCCGCCAGCTTGATTACCGATAAAGGGTTCTTACTCCGATTTAGAGGCCTTGGCTAACAATAAGGCGGTGCCACTGGAATTGGGCGGGGCTACCACGACCCAACGTTTATCTTGCTCGGGCTGATAGCTGTCTTCAATCAACTCGAATTTGAGTTTATTAACGTAAAAATCAATCGCCTCATCGTAATCTCTTACAACGAGTGCGATATGGACAATGGCTTGTTTCATGTTAGATCCTAGAGGTTAAGTCCCAACCGTATAGGCTTTGGGGGACGATAGATAGGGTTATGACATGGAAGGTAACGATATCTTGAGCAGATAGCGTGCTATTCATCAATTTAACGACTCCCTGTGCGGGAGAAAGCTGTTATCGCCTTAATTCAACAATCAATTCAATGAGTGGAATTTAGCACACTTGCTTGCAGGATACTCCTTGATAGAGTCTTGTTAGTGAGCACTTAGTCGTCTTTGCTCTATTTATGCATAATCACTGCATAAGTGTACTTTTGCTTACATAAATAACAGCCAAATTGCTGCAAAGATAGCCCTGAAGTCCGCATATTCTAACAAATTGCTGTAAAATGTAGCGCCAAATAACCATTAGAAATGTGAATTAAATAGGCATGCGTATTCATTGGTTTTTCGTATTAATGCTGAGCATTGTTTCCTGTACCTCAGCCGCGTCCGACATTGCGAGCAGTGTCAGTGGTGTCGCTAATCGTTTCGACGATGGTGGTAATTTTGAGTTGGGATTAAGTGTTTATGGCATCAATCAAGTTGATGTTCGTCAAACCGATGCTGGCACAGCGCAGTTGTCACTGTTGGTCAGTGGTATGTATCAGTACAAGGGGCTTTTTATTGAGATGATCCACCAGTCTCAGGATGGGGTGAATCTTGGCATTAATCTGTGGAGCTCTGAGGATTGGTCTTTAGAGTTATTGCTGGCTAACTTACAGGGGTCTTGGTCCCGTCCTGATATTGATCCCCGCACACTCGATGAAGCTGGTCGGAATGCTTATTTGTTATCTGAAGATTCGCTCTATATCGGTGCCGGATTTCGTGCAACGCGTTATTGGGGCGATAACTATGTCTTTCAGTATCGATTAGTGTCTGATTATTATGATGATCAGGGCATTCAGAGTTCTGCTAGATTGGGTAAGTCGTGGCTGGTTCGTAATTGGAATTTTCACCTACTAGGAAGCATAGGTTACTCTTCTGCGACCTTGAATCGCTATCTTTTTGGTGTAAGCAAAGAAGAAGCGACGGAACGCTTTCCCGAATATCGTCCGAGTAGTTCATTTAATTATGGGGTTGAACTTGGCGTTGCCTACCCTCTGAGCGAGAGCTTAGTTTTTCGAGCTATGTATCGCTTAAACCTGTTGTCCAGTGAAGTGACCGACAGTCCTTTTAATCAAGCAGGTTATACATCGTATTTTAATGCCTCAATCAGTTATGTGTTTTAGGGAGGAGGCATGAAGCGATTTTATCTATGGTTAGTGTTGCTCAATGCACCTCTCTTCGCTTGGGGCCAAGATGATGCGGTGATTTTTACTGCTACTCCAGAGCGTTGTATTGCGCTCCATAAAGGACAAACTTGCTATCAGGATGTTCTGTTTCGATGGCAGACCCCTACGAGTGGTGAGTATTGCCTTATTCTGACAGATCGTCAGCAACAGCTAACATGCTGGAGTGGCAAAACGTTACAAGAATACCAATATAGTTTTGAGGGCGATAAAACCGCGACTTTTAGTTTGATCCGAAATGATGACGTGCGGCCGCTTGCCCAAGTCAAAGTGGTGGTCACATGGGTCTATAAAGCACCCAAACAGAGTCAATCTGGCTGGAGGTTATTCTAGTATGACAGTCGGTAAACACATTTTAGTCGTCGAAGATGATATCTCGCTCGCGGAGTGGATAAGTGATTATTTATTGGAGCATGGCTATCTAGTCACTGTCGCTAGCCAAGGTGACTTTGCTTTAGAAATGATAGCTGAAGATACGCCTGACCTAGTCTTACTCGATGTCATGATGCCCGTTAAGAATGGTTTTGATGTATGTAAAGAAGCGAGGACGTTTTATTCAGGGCCGATTTTATTTATGACGGCTTGTGTAGAAGATGGTGATGAAATCCGTGGTTTAGATGCTGGAGCCGATGATTACCTCACAAAACCGATTCGACCTCAGGTGCTGTTAGCGCGTATAAAAGCCTTGCTGCGCCGAGTCAGTGATGAAGAACAAAAACAGCAATTAGTCTTCGGTTCTATGGTACTCAATGCGACGGCAAAATCGGTTGTTATTGATAAGCGGCCATTGGATTTGAATGCCAATGAATTTGATGTGTTGTGGCTGTTAGCATCGAAGGCGGGAACCATTGTCAGTCGTAATGAGTTGGTGGCTCAGTTGCGGGGCTTTGAATATGATGGCTTAGATCGTTCGGTGGATATTCGGGTTTCCCGTTTGCGCAAAAAATTGCAGGAAGCAGCAAACCTACCTTACAAGGTTAAAACGATTCGTGGTAAGGGATACCTTTTCTGCCATGACGGCGCCGCAGAGCGTGTTTTATGAAGAAGTTAATGACTTCTCTGGTATTAGTCGTTCTGGTTTCTATTGCAAGTTTAGGTTGGTCTATAACTGAGTTTGCTAACCTCTTAGACCCTGAAAATGAAACGCAAAGTGCTATAACTCACCTCGCTGCATTAAAGCGGTTGGGGAGTACTTTGGCTAAAACATTAGATGAAGATAGTGCCATTCAAACTGGTTTTATCGAAAATTGGAACCGACTTAATTCAGAGCAATTGTCTTTAATAAGCGAAGCCGATTTTGTCTTACCCTCAGCACTTAAAACTGCGTTTGATTCAGGAGAGTCGCTGCTACTGGATTCAGACGAGGGTATTTCTTTGCATTATTTACTGCCTAAAACTAGGCAAGTGTTGAATATTAATACTGATATTGTGGCGCCAAGTGATGTTAGTTTTACCTTAAATAAGCTGTACACCATACTTTTTTATAGCGGCTTAGTCGTGATTTTGTTGGTTTGGGTTTCTCCTCTAATCCGTCAACTAGTGAATCTCAGTGAGGCAACCCAAGCGTTGGGTATGGGAGATTTACAGCAGAGAATCCCTGTTAAAAAAACATCGTATATAGGCATAATTGAAACTGAATTCAACCGTATGGCTGATCGCATTCAGCAACTCATTGATGACAACAAGTTACTTAGTCGGGCGGTTTCTCACGACTTAAAAACCCCAATAGCGAGGCTCAGGTTTGGTATTGAAGCCTTGGAAGAAACCCAAAATGAACAGCTTAGAGTAAAGTATTTCCAGCGTTTGAATCGTGATTTGGATACGATGGAAGACTTGGTGATGACACTACTGAGTTACGCCCGTCTTGATGAGGCTAACATCCAGCCAGAATGGCAATCGATTGAGTTGAATGCGTGGTTAGCTGAAAAGTATCAAGGCCAATCATTTTCAGGATTTTCAGTGGAATTGTTTCCCTATTCGACACCAATTAACGTCAAAATTGATCCTAAATACTTATCCATGCAGGTGAATAATTTATTCAGTAATGCGCTACGTTTTGGCCAAGCACAAATTAGGCTGAGCATCACTGTAGAGCAAAACAATGCTTGGTTGCATGTTGACGATGATGGGCCGGGGATTGATGAGCAAGAGTCTACTCAAGTGATCAAACCTTTTGTGCGTGGGTTGCATAGTCGCGGAAATGCGGGTCATGGTATGGGGTTAGCTATTGTCGATAGAATTGGTCGTTGGATGGACGTGCCACTGTGTATCGGACGCGCTCCTGAGCTGGGTGGGGCACGTATGTCACTCAAATTTAAGATTGAACGATAGCTGCGTCGCGTTTAATCCTCCACTTCAACATAATTCCCGTCTTTGTTAGTGAGCTATCAAAGACGGGAAGTCATTCGGGCGTGTTGACGTTTCAGGGTTATTTTTGCAGCAATGTGGCTAGCTTAAGAGCCGCTCGTCATTTGAGTAGAATAACCACACATCATTCCTCGTTTCGCGAGTACGTGCTTGCCAGAACGAACAACATCTAATCTCGAAACGTCAACACGCCCTAGTCATTAACTTTTTACATCAACATTATTGAGGATGTAATCCGTATCGTAGATGCGAGAATCGGTATTCTCAGGCTTGTTATGCAAACCTGTCACTTCGACCATCACGGAGGTTTCCTGATTCATTGTTGACGTTCCCCACAAGAGATCCTTACTTGCGGTTGCACCTACCCCAAATTGGCCAATGGCATCACGATCTGTTTGCTCATGGGTAAATGTAAAGTAGCGATAACCTGCCTGCTTACATAACTCTGCCGATTTACGCATAACGTATTTACGGGCTAATGCGCGGTCAGTATGAGTATTGCCTACAAAACTGATCTGCCAGCTATCGGGAGCAATTTGTACGGTTTCAAATCCTTTACCGAATGACCAAAATTGTTTTTCGGTATCGTAGGAAGTGGCGCAAGCGGAAAGCATTAGGGCTAAACCTGCGCATAAAAGCGTTTTTTTGATTGATATCATGGCCTTGCCTCAAAATTTTACTCAAAAACTATAGTTCACACCTAAGGTGGTCACCCACTGGTTACGGCTATCAATAAGCGGAGAGTCAGCCATATTGGCACCCAAGTGCGAATAACCTGTAGCCTGTGTAATGTCTAAATGTTTAGTGACAGGAATGACTAAGGTGTAACCCAGTTTGTAGGCGAAGGTGCCATCGGCCTGATAAGCTGAGCGTTGTGCTGTGGCTTCGGATGACTTGACGCCTGTGTAGTAGTTTGCAAAGTCTTTACTGAAGTAATGCACTCCTGCATAAGGAACCAGGTCCGCAAAACCAAGATTGATAGGGTGGTAATAGGTGATATCAGCCTGAAAACCATCATAAACATTGGTCACATCGTGTTGGAATTTGGTTGATAGCGTACCCACACCTAAATGAATGTCAGCGTTTAAGCCCAAATCTCCGCTGAATTTGCGATCTTTCATGCCCGCTAGAATATCAGCATCATCTGCATCAAACCCTGGGTTAGCAACCGCAAATACGCTGAAATTGATAGCACTATCATTTGTTCCTAAAAAGCGATAGTTAATTCCGGACAGATCGGCGTTGAAGTCCTCACCATGGTAGCCTCCATTGAAGTAGGCACCCGTTTGGTGATCTTGTCCTTTGTAAAACTTGCTGCCAGTTGCGACACCAACTCCTGCAAAAAACTGATTTTGATGGCTATAAACATTACCGTTACGAATGTAAGTATTGCTCTCTGCAAAAGCATGGCTAGACATCAAAACACTTGTGATAACAAAGCAAAGTTTCTTCATTTTCTATCCTTAAAATTTCTGTCGAGTGGTAGTGCGAGCACTATATTTCAGTTTCTAAAAGGACTTTGTATCCGTATGTAACCTAGGTGTTTAACCTTAAGGTCAATTGCATGATAGAAGTTAGGAACCTTGCTCTTGAGGTGCTTTAACGCGGGGTTATTTTGTGGTGGCAATAAAATTACGCACAAGCGTCAAACACTTGCTGGGGAAATGATGCGGGAGAATAGAATTTGACTCATAGCAACCAATGGCATCAGGTTATATTTTGATGCCATTGAATTGCCATATTAAACGCCTGATTGGCTAAGGACAGGGCAATCTAAATTGCTCTGAGAGTGCATTGAGACGGCTGAGTAACTCGGGGGAGAGGCTGACCTTTAAGCTGTCGATATTCTCTTTCAGTTGGTATAAGTCTGTGGCGCCAATGATATTTGAGCCAATAAATTTACGTGAGTTAACAAAGGCTAACGCCATTTGTGCGGGGGAGAGATTAAACTCGCGGGCTAAGTCTACGTAGGCTGCCGTAGCATCGAGTGCCATTTGTGATCCTGTGTAACGGGCGAAGCGTTTGAACAGGGTTAAGCGCGCGCCTTCTGGCCATTGGTTATTGCAATATTTGCCGCTTAAAGCACCAAAGGCTAAGGGGGAGTAGGCCAGCAGTGGCAATTCTTCGCGGTGGCTGATTTCACTCATGCCCACTTCAAAGCTGCGGTTGAGTAGATTATAGGGGTTTTGCACGGTAACAATGCGCGGCAGGCCGTGTTTTTCCGCCAGTTGCAGGTATTTCATCAGTCCCCAAGGGGTCTCGTTCGACACGCCAATGTAGCGCACTTTACCTTGGCGAATGACTTCGGCGAGGGCTTCGAGGGTTTCGAGGATTGGCGTTTGCTGCTCAATCTCTTGCTCGTCGTAAAATAATTCCCCGAAGAAGTTGGTATTGCGGTCTGGCCAATGTACTTGGTAGAGATCGATAGTATCGATTTGCAGGCGTTCGAGTGAGGCATCGACCGCTTGGTGAATGTTGTTCCAGTCCAGTGCCATATTCTTGCGAATATAGTCACTCTTGCCACCCGGTGCGGCAATCTTAGTGGCGATCACTAAGTCATCACGATTGCCACGGGCCTTGATATATTGACCCAAAATGCGCTCGGTTTCGCCTTGGGTTTCCGGCTTTGGCGGTACAGGGTACATTTCCGCAGTATCAATAAAGTTGATGCCACTGCCTATGGCGTAGTCTAGCTGTGCAAAGGCCTCGGCTTGGGTATTTTGCTCGCCCCAAGTCATAGTACCTAAACAGATTTTGCTCACCTCGAGATTAGAATGCGGTATGCGTCTGTATTCCATCTATTTCTCCTACGGAAACTATCTTAGTCCGAGGCTATCAAGCTTTTGCTGTAAAGCAAAGGTTAATGAGGTGGTATGGATGTTGGTGGGTTAAAAATGACCAATGTCTTACCGAGATTTTGTTGGGCTTATGGCAAATCTTTGTACATTAAGTCAGCGCTGAGTGTGAGTTTTGTGTCTTAGGCTCGATTTGAAGCGGAAGATAGGGATTTTTGTCTGTTTTCACATACTTAAGTCGCTGCTAAATCAGAGATGATGGAATTATGAATTATTTGTTATAAAACTACATTTGAAGTTTTGATTTCAAAATCGTGGCGATCAATATCACAAAATGGCGCGAATTTACGTATATTACTTACGAAATTGCGGCGGAATGTGACGCCAATATCGGATTATCTGTTAACAAACATCTACCCTAAATTTATCTAAAAATTTTCATGGTTGATATTTGTGATGGCAGATTTTTCAAACCAAGTTATAACGATCAAAAAAGGCCTCGACTTGCCGATTTCGGGTGAGCCTAGGCAGATCATCGAACCCGGTAACAGGCCATCCCAAGTGGCTCTGTTGGGTGAGGAGTATGTTGGCTTAAAACCGACTATGTTGGTGGAAGTCGGCGATAAGGTCAAAAAAGGTCAACCTTTGTTTGAAGATAAAAAAACAAAGGGCGTGCTGTTTACCGCTCCCGCCAGTGGTGAGATTGTTGCAATCCACCGCGGTGAACGTCGGGTGTTGCAATCCGTGGTGATCCGCTGCAATGGCTTAGACGCCGATGAGCAGATCCGTTTTGATATTCACACCGATTTACAGGCCTTATCTGCGGATGTGGTTAAAGATCAGCTGGTTAAGAGCGGCCTGTGGACGGCGCTACGTACCCGTCCTTTCTCCCGCGTTCCCGCCCTCGATAGCAAACCCGCAGGTATTTTCGTGACGGCTATGGATACCAATCCACTCGCCGCCGATCCTCGTTTGATTATTGCCGAGCAGGTCGATGCCTTTAAGGCGGGCTTAGCGGTGCTAAGTCATTTAACCGAAGGCAAGGTTTACCTCTGCCAAGATAAAGGCGAAGCCTTAGTCGGTGCTGATTTGCCTAAGGTTGAAGTGCGCCGTTTTACTGGGGTACATCCCGCCGGATTAGTCGGAACTCACATTCACTTTACCTTGCCTGTCAGCATTGAGCGTCAGGTGTGGCATATCGGCTATCAAGACGTAATTGCCTACGGCAAGCTGTTCCAAACCGGTGAACTCTATACCGATCGCGTGGTGGCGCTGGGTGGCCCAAGCGTGCTTAACCCGCGTTTACTGCGCACCCAGTTAGGGGCAGAGCTGAGCGCCTTAGTGGCCGACGAAGTAAAACCCGGTAACAACCGTGTGGTATCAGGCTCAGTATTATCAGGTCATACCGCCCAAGGTGTGCATGACTTTTTAGGCCGCTTCCACAACCAAGTATCAGTGCTCGCCGAAGATGCGCAGCACCAAGTATTGCCTTGGGTACGTGGCGGTTCGGATAAGTTTTCTATCACCCGTGCGGTAACCTCCCGTTTATTTGGCCTGACTAAATCCTTTGAATTTACTACGCATCAGGGCGGCTCTCAGCGCGCCATGATGGCCTTTGGTCAGCTCGATCGCGTTATGCCGCTGGATATTTTACCCACGCTGCTCGTTCGTGACTTAGTAGTGCGAGATACCGATGAGGCACAGGCGTTAGGCGCATTGGAGTTAGATGAAGAAGATTTAGCCCTGTGTACCTTTGTGTGCCCCGGCAAATATGACTTCGGTAAAGAGTTACGTGCCTGTCTAGATGTTATCGAGAGGGAAGGTTAATGACGACACAACCTAAAAAACCTGATTTACAGGACGACTACTACGCCACGGGTAAATCGATGAAGGGCTTTGTGCGCTCATTGGTGATCGCCAGTGGTCGCAGCACTAAGGGACAAGTGCACGTACGTGACGCCATTGACGTAAAACGTACCATGACCTTAGTAGGCCTTTGTTTATTACCCGCCATCCTATTTGGCTTATATAACATAGGTTTACAGGCTCAGCTCGCACTTGCAAGCGGCTTAAGCACTCCAGATACCTGGAAACTCGCGCTGTTTAACGCTTTAAGCGGTGGCTTAAGTGCCGAGACAGGCGTGATTGGCCTATTCCTCTACGGCTTAAGTTTTTATCTGCCGATTTACTTAACAGCATTATTGACTGGCCTGTTTTGGGAAGTGGTGTTTGCCAAGGTACGTCGCCAAGAATTGCACGAGGGCTTCTTCGTCACAGCCTTGTTATTTACGCTGATTTTACCCGTTTCGATTCCACTCTGGTTGGTGGTGATGGGGATTAGCTTTGGGGTGGTGATTGCCAAAGAGCTGTTTGGTGGCATGGGATACAACTTCCTTAACCCCGCATTAGCAGGTTTGGCGTTTATCTATTTTGCCTATCCATCAGAAGTCACAACGGTTAAGCAATTAGTCGCCGTTGATGGTTTTTCTGGTGCGACCGCATTAGCGCAAGCTGCAGCAGGTAAGCTCCAATTTGCCGATTACGCTTGGTACAGCGCCTTTAGCGACCCTAACTGGTGGAATAATTTCTTTGGCTTTACCGTAGGGGCGATTGGTGAAACCAGCACGCTCGCTGTATTGCTCGGTGGGCTATTACTGCTTATCACCCGTTTAGCCGACTGGCGCATCGTGGTGGGTGTGATGCTGGGCATGATTGCCACTGCAACCTTGTTCAATGTTATTGGTTCAAGCACTAACCAGATGATGGCAATGCCTTGGACATGGCACTTAGTCACGGGCGGTTTTGCTATCGCGATGATGTTTATGGCGACCGATCCAGTAACAACCTCTTATACCCGCCAAGGCAAATTTGCCTACGGCGCCTTGATTGGCTTTATGACAATCCTTATCCGTGTGGCTAACCCTAAAATGCCTGAAGGCGTGATGTTAGCGATTCTGTTCGCCAACCTGTGGGCGCCGCTGTTCGATTATCTGGTGGCCCGTGCCAACATCAAACGGAGAGTAAAACGTCATGGTATTTAAGAAAGATACTGTGGTGGGGACCATGATCTTCACCATTACGCTCTGCCTTTTGTGCTCCTTTATGATTACCGGCACCGCTGGCGTACTAAAAGAACGCAAACTTGCGAAAAAACGCGATGAGTTACAACGTTATGTGTTGATGGCGGCCGATGTCAATTTAGGCCAAGGCAATGAGTTTAGAGATATTTTTGCTAAATCCGTTAAGCCATTATTGATTAATCTCGACACAGGCAAAGTGGACTCCGATGCCAATGTACTCGACTTTGACGAGCGCATGGCGGCGATTAACCCAGAAACCTCAAGCGCTCCTAAAAAGGATATCGCTAAGATTAAAACCCGTGCCAACGATGCTCGTGTGTTTAAGGTGTTTGATGATAGCGGCAAATTATCCAGCGTGGTCGTGCCTTTCTACGGTAAAGGGCTGTGGTCGATGATCTACGGTTACGTGGCCGTCGAGCCTGACTTTAATACTATTAAAGGCATGGTGGTTTACGAGCACGGTGAAACTCCAGGTATCGGTGACTTTGTGACTGATCCACATTGGTTATCCCTGTGGAAGGGGAAACAACTCTTTGATGAAAAAGGCAAGTTTGCGATGCGCCTCGTGAAAGGCGGCGCCAAAGAGGGCGATGTGCACGGTGTTGATGCAGTGAGTGGCGCGACCATGACTGGCCGTGGCGTGCAACGCGCAATGGAGTTTTGGTTTGGCGTTGAGGGTTTCCAAACCTTCTTCAACCAATTAAAAGCATCGGCTGAGCAAGGTGAGTTGGGAGGTGCAAAATGAGCAACAGTTTATCCATGCGGGACATGCTAGCAGGCCCTGTATTTGCCAATAACCCAGTGGCGATGCAAGTGCTGGGCGTATGTTCGGCGCTGGCGGTGAGTAACTCCATGCAGACGGCCGTGGTGATGACACTGGCGGTGACCTTCGTACTGGTGTTCTCTAACCTTATTATCTCCGCCATTCGCAACTTTATCCCTAACAGTGTGCGGATTATTGCCCAGATGACGGTGATTGCCTCCTTGGTGATTATCGTCGATATGGTGTTGCAGGATGTCGCTTACGAGCTATCTAAGCAACTATCTGTATTTGTTGGGTTAATTATTACTAACTGTATCATCATGGGCCGCGCAGAAGCCTTTGCGATGAAGTATCCACCTCACTTAGCCGTGGTCGATGCCGTGGGTAACGCGGCGGGTTATGGCCTAGTGCTGATCAGTGTGGCCTTTGTGCGTGAGCTGTTAGGCACGGGCAATCTATTTGGTCATAGCGTGTTGACTACGGTTGAAAACGGCGGCTGGTACTTACCTAACGAGATGTTTAAGTTGCCACCAAGCGCCTTCTTCCTGATTGGCCTGCTGATCTGGAGCATTAACGTGATCCAGCGTAAACGCGGTTAAGGAGCGGATATGGAACACTATATTAATCTGTTTTTACAGGCCACATTCTTAGACAACATGGCGCTGTCGTTCTTCCTCGGTATGTGTACCTTCTTAGCCGTGTCTAAAAAGGTGTCGACCGCCTTCGGCTTAGGTGTTGCCGTTATCGTAGTGATGACCTTAGCCGTGCCCTTAAACCAACTGATCTACGCGAAGGTGTTAGCACCGGGCGCATTGGCTTGGGCGGGCATGCCAGGCATCGATTTAAGTTACCTGCAACTGATCACCTTTATCGGTGTGATTGCGGCCTTAGTGCAAATCCTTGAAATGTTTTTAGATAAATACATTCCAAGCCTGTATGACTCCCTCGGGATCTTCCTGCCACTGCTCACCGTAAACTGCGCGATTTTTGCCGGGGTGATCTTTATGGCTAACCGTGATTACAACTTTGCCGAATCGGCGGTGTTTGCCATGGGTTCGGGCACGGGTTGGGCGCTGGCGATCGTGATGCTGGCAGGGCTGCGTGAGCGGATGAAGTTTCATGCGATTCCAGAAGGCTTACAGGGGATTGGTATCACCTTTATTACCACAGGGTTGATGGCACTTGGCTTTATGTCTTTCTCGGGGATCTCGCTGTAACGCGTGGCTGAGAAAGTGAAACCGCATTCTGTTTAGAAAAAGGGTTATCGAATGGAAATGGCAATAGGCATAGGCATGTTCACCTTGGTGGTGTGCCTACTGGTGATAGTAATCCTTATCGCCAAAAAGAAATTAGTGACTACTGGTGAGATCACTATCGGGATTAACGACGATGCCGAGAAAAGCATAAAAGTTGCCGCGGGCGACAAACTGCTTGGCGCCTTAGCGAGCAAGAATATTTTTATTCCCTCGGCCTGTGGCGGCGGTGGTACCTGCGGCCAGTGCCGGGTGAAAGTCAAATCGGGCGGTGGTGATATTCTGCCAACAGAACAAGGGCATATCACTAAAAAAGAAGCCAAAGAAGGCTGTCGTCTCGCCTGCCAAGTGGCGGTGAAAACCGATATGGAACTTGAGCTAGAGGAAGAAATCTTCGGCGTGAAGAAGTGGCAATGCGAGGTGATCTCAAACGATAATAAGGCCACCTTTATCAAAGAGTTACTGCTAAAACTGCCCGAAGGTGAAGACGTACACTTCAAGGCCGGTGGCTATATCCAAATTGAAGCGCCAGCCCATGTGGTGAAGTACACTGACTTTGATATTCCGGCTAAGTACCGCGACGATTGGGAAAAATACGGCCTGTTCGACCTAGTCTCTACCGTCAATGAAGACGTGCTGCGCGCCTATTCGATGGCGAACTATCCCGATGAAAAGGGTCGCATTATGCTTAACGTGCGGATTGCGACGCCACCTTCAGCCAATGTGCCACCGGGTAAGATGTCTTCTTACATCTTTAACCTCAAGGCGGGTGATAAGGTGACCATTTCTGGCCCATTCGGTGAGTTCTTTGTAAAGGATACCGATGCAGAAATGGTCTTTATCGGCGGTGGTGCGGGCATGGCACCGATGCGCTCACATATTTTCGATCAGCTAAAGAGTAAAAAGACCAAGCGTAAGATGAGTTTTTGGTACGGTGCCCGTTCGACCCGTGAGGTGTTTTACCAACATGATTTCGATGCATTAGCGGCTGAGAATGACAACTTTGTTTGGCATGTGGCGCTGTCGGAGCCGCTACCAGAGGATAATTGGACGGGCTACACTGGCTTTATCCATAATGTGATTTACGAAAATTACCTTAAACATCACAAGGCACCAGAGGATTGCGAGTACTACATGTGTGGTCCTCCAATTATGAACTCCTCGGTGATCCGTATGCTTGAAAGCCTAGGGGTCGAGCCTGAAAATATCCTGCTCGATGACTTTGGTGATTAAGCGGTAAGTGGTAAGTGGGATAGAAAATCGCGTTAGGCAAAGCTAGAACAGCGGAGTCCAACGCGATTTTTGTTTATAGGGCTTTTAGTTTTAGGCTTTGCTCTCTAGCTAAAGGATTTACCGCCATGGCGGCTTAAATAGCTCACCATACGCTGACTCTCAGCGGTATAGCATCCCATGCGAAACTCTCCTTGCAAGTAAGCAATATCGAGCGGACGATACCCCAGCGCATTTGGATGATTCACATCGGCACCCGCATCAACCAATAGTTTGAGCAATTCAAAAGACTGTAGCTCACAGGCATGCAACAGTGCCGTCATCCCATTCTTATCAACGCCTTCAAGATCAGCGCCATTAGCAATAATGCGCTTAACCGCATGTGTATCCTTGGCTTTAACTGCATGGATAAGTTCAGTGCTCATAGGGATATTTAACCTGATCCTGAGAAGCAAATTTAACGGAGATCAATCAGAAACGCCCAAGTGAATAAATACAACTCCTTTCTTGCCCTCGATAGCAAAATCAACCCATTCCATCTCATACCATTCATCCGTTATCAATGAAACAGCTAAAACCCTTTTGACCTCTAGCAGCGCATCAAGTTGATCACTTATCTGTTTGATAAATTCGTCTCTAAAGCTTTTTATGGACATTGAAAAGGCGTTATCGACATCCTTAAGAGAAGCAAAAGCTGAGCCGCAACCGCTCGGTGTTGTAGGTAGGAGATAGGAAAAAAGCCAATCATGAAGTGCTGCATTGATCTCACTACGCCAGTCTATGATTTCACTAAAGCTAACCGTGGCATCCTTATAAAAACCCTTAAGATAATTTTCCGTTGCAATCTCTAATGGTTTTGATGCATCAATTTTAATGATTTCAAACGTATAGCCGTGATTCGCTTTATTGTTTACATAGGATAGCCCTGTGAGTATCCCGTTTAACGTACCCAATTTATAGTCAAAGTTGTCCATTTCAGTTACTACACGCCTTTAGCCATTGAAAACGGCAACCAATAATTCTATCTGCCATTTTAAATCAACAACATAATCTGCTTTCGGCTTCCCCTCAAGCGAATAGTGATTGAGATTGTTTTAAAGACGTGGCAAAAGTGGCTGTTAACATTAGTCAATGTGAATAGGCTCGCCATGGCATTGACTCACCGACACGCAGCAAGTCCGTCCTTGGATGCTCGACCGCCCCGTCCATGGGGCGGACGGTCGTCTCGCCCATCACCATGGCTCTCCTGTTGAGCATCGATGCAATCTTTAGGTTCAATAGACAATATAATTGCCGCGAATAATCACTTTTATGGCAATACCTTGTTACTCTAAGTCACTTATAAAACTGAATTTTTACTATATGCAATTGAAAATCTAGAAAATTTAACCGTGGTTGTCACAATAAATTCCATGCTGTCTAAAAATCACTCTCGAAAGATCAACAGACCCTAGTAAGGTTTTATAGCATTAGATATCTTTGACTCCATCCAAGGAAATTTCTGGCAATCGCCAACGACATCTGATGTAGCAAAGTTATGTTCTCCCCAATATTCTACTGAATGTTCTGGTTCATAAACTTGCTTAAGTTCTTGATAAAGGTATTCCCATGCAGGTTCCTTTTGAGATTTATCCAAATATATAAATGAATTTGCAGACTCTATAATTTTCCCTCTAGCTAAACCATCACTAGCTATAAGTTTACATTCTTCTGATATGTCTGATATAACTTGATTAAGTTCTTTAATTATCACTTCGTAACATGATTGTAAGGTTTTTATGCTAAAGCATATATTTACACTAGTTTGTTGCCTTATATCGTGGTCGTCACTGAGTTCAGGCTTTTTAACTGTTTCTGTCATGTAGATAATATGTTTTTTAAGTTCTGGATAATTCTTTAAAATGTTATCTGGTTTTATTTTTGCAAGTTCAAAGCTATAAAAATTTTCAATTAAAGTGCCTTTCTTGAACTGAGGTGCATTGAAAGAAAATTTAACGCAAACCCATTCTTCATTTTTACTATGAGTTAGGCTGACCGAAATGTTTTCCCCCTTAACCATTTTTAGACATTTGTACCAATCATCTGCTGTATTTGTTGGGACATTTGAATAGATATTGAACACATTTTTTAAACAATCTTCGACTCCCATTAAAGTATGTCTTGAGTTGAGTTTTATTAATTCCAGATCTTCAGGTTTTAAAGGTCTAAAATGAGCAAGAGAATTTCGAACGGTACCAATTTCAAGTAGTTTGTTCTTAATTATATCCTTATTGCCTTTGAAGTGTTTTTTAAATATAGGCCAGTATGCATCTGCTGTGATAATCTCTACAAGTTCACCACTAGTTAAATGCATTAAAGGTGACATAACTTCAAAGCCTAGGTAACCGAAATTACGAGCTTGATTAATCCTTTTTGAAGCTATACTTTTAATGCTTTGTTGATCATTCCCACCCACTTTAAAAGAGCACTCATCCCAACTATCCATTTTTTCCATTTTCAGTATTATATAAACAAATACCCTTAATGAATTTTCAAATCTAAATAATATATTTAACGCTTCGTAATAGTGTAATTGTAGCCAACTTTCCGGCACTTTAACCAAGCCTTCATCATTAACGTGTGCTGATTTCCAATCCATTTTACTATCCTAGATGCATAAAATTTATGCCTTACATTATTCTTATTTTCAGTACCAGTCAATAAAGCGTTCTTTTCAAATCACCAATTTTAAATCAACAACATAAATGCATTTTTTCAAAATTTAACTAGCCACCCATCGTTAATTTTTCTAAAAGTGATGCTAGGCATCATTCGGAATTTAACGAGCCACCCATTGTTAAATTCTCTAAAAATTATGGTAAGCGTTACTCGGTTTGCTTTGCATGACGAGCAGACAGCACTAAAGCTACTGGAGTTCACTATTCCCTAGGAGTTGTCGCAGGGCAGTCGAATCAGGGCGGGGATCGTCTGATGCGATAACATAAGGGACGCTAAATGCCCAAGGGGTTTTCAACTCCGTTAGGGGCGTCTTTGCTGATGTGAAAACGATAGGCAAGGAGGATAGGACTAGCAGTTCTCCTTGGTCGACTCTTTATTAAAAATCAAGGGGGTGAAGCCCCACGACTTTGACTTTGCTTTTAAAAACTCAATCCATACTTTGATTGCTCATTTCAAACGCCGCAACACTATGAAAACTTATGATAAGCTGGCCGCTTTCTAATCAGGCAGTATTTGCTAATTAAGTTAAGGATAACCCATGCGTTTGAGTGTTATCGGTTCCCTGCTATCGGGGTTGTTATTATTCCCAAGTGCCAATAGTGTTGGCGAGTCGCTTGAAGCTGCGATTGTGTCGGAAAGCGCGCAAGGCGGTCAGTCAGTTAAGCTTGAAAGCCAAACTGCATCTTCAGAATCTAAGCTTGGGGAGATTAAGAGCTTAATCCAAGCCGCGATCAAGGATTCGCCGCAGCCATTGAGTGGCAGTGTTATCCTGCTTGAGCGGGGCAAGCCACTGCTTGAATTGCAAAAGGGCGAAGGTATTAGTAAAGATTCGCGCTTTGTGATGGCATCGCTCTCCAAACAAATCACTGCAACCTTGATATTACAGGCGGTTGATGCGGGGAAACTCGATTTAAATCAAACGTTAAATCATTACCTTTTTAGTGATGCGAAGGGAGATAACAAGGCACTCAAAGGCGCTGTGGCGGGCACAAATTCAAGTGCAAACACTTTAAATCCCAGTCGTTATGACGCGCGGATTACGCTGCATCAACTGCTGACGCATACATCGGGCGTTGATGAACTGGGTAAGGCCAATCGATTTGAGCCGGGTAGCCAATTTGAATACTCCAACTTTGGTTATTCACTGCTTGGGCAAGTGCTTGAAAAGGTCAATCACCAATCCTTTGCCGAGCAGGTGACGCAATTTGCTGCGCGATACCAGCTTAATGGTTTGAGTGCAGAGCTGGGTAGTCTTGAGGTGATTCACACCAAAGTACCTTCACTCGCCGTTGGTTTACAGGAAAGCGAAGTGATTGCGCCTTCTGAGCTGGTAATTGATGAAGCGTTATTGCCCGCTGGTGGATTAATTGCCTCGGCGGCCACTTATGCCGACTTTCAGCAGCAATTACATGCTGGCAAGTTGATGAGCGCAGAGAGTTATCAACGGATGACTACGGCGCATACCGAGATCCAATTTTTATGGCCGAATATGCACTATGGCTATGGGGTGAGGATCAATAAGGACGATGACCTCGTCGAATACAGTCATACGGGCTATTTAACCGGCTATATGTCGATGACACTGCATTATCCCGAATTTAATTTGGATTTGGTGATGCTGGAAAATCTATCGCTAAATCTTAATGATCGCGCTCGAGTATTCGAACTGCATAATCAGATCCGCCAAATTATCCGTAGCCAGTTGCTGCTTGCTAAAGCCGCTAATGTTTAAGCCTCTGATGTTTAAACTTTAGCTTTCGCCATTATGTGGGCGAATAGGCAGCTAAGCCTGCTGGTCTGAGGTGAGGCTTAACCTTGAAAGCATAAAGCCCCAGCGTTGGGGCTTTATGCTTGGTCTCTTTGGTTGCCAAGGTGCTAACGGCTACCAAAAGCGCTTTCTAAGTGCGGTCTCGATATCAATCTCAACCCTAAAGTATTGCAAAATCGTCCAAACGGAATCGACTAAGGCTTCGGTAAGCGCGGGGTAATCATCCTCGATAATCCCGTTAATTTCTTCGACGGTTTCATCGATATATTCCTGAACACCTTCCTCAAATTCGCCCTTTGTCGCTTGATTGCGGAAAAAGCTAAAGTTGTCGAGCTTTTCAATCAATCGTTCCACTTGCTCTTTAACCGAGTTTAACTGTTGAGCTGTGATGCTTGGATCGCTGGCTATCGGCTTAAAGAAATGCTGCACTCTGTTTTTGAGATCAAACAGCGTCGGGATTTGGCTTCTATCCACCGCCGCATCACTGACCTCTAGTCTAGTTTTTTGGGGTTGAGCGGTTTTTGGCGCCTCCACATGGGTTGTGCCACATTCAAGAGTAAGCGATGCGACTTCTGGCTTCGCTACCTTATGTTCGATAATTGTGGGGGCTGCTGGTATTTCACGCCCTAGCTTTTGTAATAGCCGACGTTGGAAATAACTTTGTGGCTGGGCTTTGCTCAGGGCTTGCTCAAGTTGTGACTCACTGTAGGGGACGATTTGCAGTAGTACTTCGAAAATCTCTTTATATTCCTGCTCCATAGTCACACTCAGCGGGCTATAACCTAAGCTGTTACTTACGGTTAAGTCGCCGCCATGTTGCTGCAACAGTCTTAAGATCCGCACCGCTGTTGATTCAAAGCGTGGAAACTCATTCGAGCTGCCGCCCATCACGGCGCAAAGGGCTGGGGTGGTGTCTTCGGCATTGATGGCATTGGGGTTAGCACCATGCTCAAGTAACACTTCAACGCAGGACTGCGCGCCGTAATAGCAGGCGCACATCAGAGGCGTAAATTGTTCATCTACTGAGAATTCTTCAATTTTGGCTCCGTGGCGCAGTAATAGTTCCACAGTATTACGTCGCATCGGGCCTGTGATTTGATCCCACCAGTAGGTTGAAATTGCCTTGTGCAATATGGGCGAATTATCATGGCCGCAATGGGTGAAAATATCTCCGCCTTGGTTAATCAGCCATTCGAGAACTTGGGTTCGACAGGCGATGGCCGCAGCGGACACGTAGTTAGTGTTGTAAATATTGGTAAGGCTTAAATCGAGTCCCTTGGTGAGCAGATATTCCATCACTTGGATAAGTGTGGCTTGATCTTCCTTACCCGAACCACGTTGGCAGATAGTCAGCAAGCTTGGTTCATCCACCGCACCAAACTTTTTATTGATATCCATGCCATATTTTATGAAGAGGTCGAGAAACTCCGGCAGAAAGGTTTTCTTCTCGACCATCGGATAAACCAATAGTCGCAAGTTCGACCAGGCTAACATTTCATAGGGTTTACCCGCATTCATAAACACTGAATTTGGATCCGCGCCATATTTGAGCAACAGCTCTAGTGCTTGATAGATATACTCCCGTTTATTCACATCGGTAAATTGGGCGTTATCAATAAATTGGTTGAGCACGGGTGAATGGTCGGCGTCAGGCGGTGTCATCCTA
This sequence comes from Shewanella decolorationis, assembly GCF_004354305.1. NCBI lineage: Bacteria > Pseudomonadati > Pseudomonadota > Gammaproteobacteria > Alteromonadales > Shewanellaceae > Shewanella > Shewanella decolorationis. The sequence continues at coordinate 2,318,305 of NZ_CP037898.1, forward strand.
TAGATGCGATTGATATCGACGGTCGCCTTAATCAATTTTTCGATAATTCTGAGGTCAAATTCTGAGGTCAATGCCGCGTAGAGTAAACTTTTCGCGTGGGAGTCGGCTTTGAGCTGCGGATAATGATCAAGCAGATATTCAGTGTATTGCTGCGCTTTTGCGTAGACACAGAGTTCGAGTAAATTGGCGTCATCCCAAAAGCTGCTATCGTTGGCCATAATATAACGAGGCTTTTTAAACTCAGGATAGCGTTTCACTAATGGCGTGAAGGCTTCAATCCCCCAAAAGTCACTGGAGAAAATAATCTCTTCTATCAGACTTAATTGACCAATATCTAAATAAAGGTCTTTGTTAATAATATGTAGGAATAGCTCTTTACTGCGCTCTGCATAAAGGATTTCTAAGGGATGATTTAACTCGCCATTGGTCCAAAAACTCACCGAATGATTGATATCCAGCCCCTGTTCAAGCAGCAGATCTAGCATAGCGATGCGCTGATTATCTTGATAAATATACTGAGGATTTGGATGAAATAAGTAGTTTAACCAGCAGTTATTAAATTGATTTTGGTAGTAAAGATTCGCGCCAGCCTTGAGGTAGAGCTTTACCAACTCAGGATTATTAAATTCAAGCGCTGAGTGTAAGGCGCTAAAACCATTGCATTCAATTTGAGCGCCATTATCCAGCAGATATTGTATTAATTCGAGGTCGGATTCAGGGCTACGAGAAAGCGGAACTAAAACATTACAGGGGGAAATGTCGGGATCAATAAAATTAATATCACCGCCATTGGCGAGGTACTTATTAATTTTTTGTAATTTCTTGGCTGTAGACAGCTCGTTATCGACACATATTTCCCGCAGAGTGAGGTTATTATCACCAAAAATCCAATTTAGCATGGGCTTCCCTAATTATTTAACAATAATGCAGCAAATTATCATCTAGATAAATATCATTTTACCGGATGAAAAAGAGGCCTAGTTTAATACAGGTGCTGAATAAAAAACTATGTGGATTAGGAAGGATAAAAACAGACTTGTTCGAATTTTGGCATGACTCACAACACATTATTCAATGAGTCATTTATCAATTCACAGGATCAACAGGCCTATGGCCTGCTAATATTGGCGAGTGGTTATGGGGTTAGCTCAGCGTGCAGTGGCAATAGCATTGGGATTTCACAGGCGTCGTGGCCAGTATTGCCAAGGGGGGCGCTTAAGTAGTTAAACCCTAAGTGTTCATAAAGCTTTAGGGCTTCTTTGAGTAATGCGGTGGTTTCGAGATAGCAGCTCTGATAACCCGCTTCACGGGCGAACTCGAGGGCCTGCAGCGCTAAGCGCTTGGCTAAGCCTTTACCGCGGATCTCGGGCATAAAGTACATCTTTTGCAGTTCACAAATGCCTGCATTATTAGCCAGTGGCGCAATCCCTGCGCCGCCAACGACTTGGCCTTCATGTTCTATCACCCAGTATTTGGCGCCCGACTGCGAATAGATTTGGCTTAAACAATCTAAGGTTGGGTCGGCCACGCTATAGCCTTTATCCGCGGTTAAGCCGTATTCGGCTGAAACCGCGCGGATCACTTGGGCAATGGCGGCATCATCGGCGACGGTCGCTTCACGGATAAGACAACCCGATTGTTGTTTAGCTTTGAGTATGGCTTGGTTGTATTGCATTAGGGCTTGCTCGATTTGTTGGATTTGATCAGGGGTAAGCTGCGCTAAAATTTCTTGAAAGAGTTGATTCTGTTGGATATCTAACTTCGCGAGCAGCTTTTTACCCGCAGTCGTGAGTTGCACGACAAGGCAACGATTATCCCGTGGATGCATTTGACTCTGGGCGAGGTTTTTATCGACTAAGTGTTTGATTGCTCGGCTGGCATTGGATTTATCTATGCTCAGCTTACAGGCGAGTTCCTTAATGGTTTGCGGTTGTTTACCTAGCTCAAGTAAGGCGTGGGCCTGTACTGGGGACAGAGGTAAATCACCCACAGCTGCATTGAGCATGCCTAAGTGTCTGACCATATAGCGGGAAAGTTGTCTCAGTTGGCTCGAGGAGTCTAGATCATTTGCCATAGTCGGGTTGAGTACCATAAGAATTAACCAATGTTGAGCCATGCAAGTACCAGTGCGGGCTGCCGTCGCTCATAAAATCATTTAGTTGCAAGTCACAACCAAATTAGCGGGCTTTGCTCGGCTTTGCAATATCTCATTAACAAAATTTAAGGGTACATCTCAGGATTCAAAAACGGCGCCATGGCGAGGATGATCGCTTGGGTATAATTGCTCTCACGGGTGGCATGGCCGTGGGTGAGCAGGCCTATCGCGCCACCTTTTTGTTTGATGTTGACAGTATTGAACAGTTTATCCATCACATGACCCAACTCTTCACCCGCTTCGAGTGCCTGATAAACCTGCATCGGCAGCGGCAACAGGGCGCCTCGGCCAATGCTTAAACGAGCTTGGTGAGCAATCGCAATATAGGCGAAGGTCGCAGGACCGAACTCGAAACAATCGACGCCGCCTTCCATCGCAAAGTAATAATCTGCTTCAGCATGTTGTTGGCAGTAGTTAACGCGATTGACTGCACCTTGGCGGGTGTCGCTATCTGTCATAGGTTGTGCGGGCACGCCCGAGGGCGCATCCATGCCTTGAGTTTGGATCTCATATTCAGGGAAGAGCAGCGCCATGGCATTAGCAGCTGCGTTAATTTTGACGGGGTTTTTCGAACCGACGATCACTTTGATAATGTTTTGTTGCATATAAGTTATTTATTTTGGTTTTTAATGTGGACGCTCGTTTGAATCATTGCTTAAATGGTCGGAGGTGTCTCGCCTCTGGGTTTTCTATTTTGCCATATTCATCGCCTTGGCTCAGTAAAAAAGCAAATGCATGGGGAGCAAATAGCCAGAGTCTTGCATCAGGAAGCGACATACGACTATTGCTCCTTCAGTCAATTAGCTGATTTAAGCAGTAAAGCGATGTCATTGAAGGAACTAAAATTAAGAGATAATAATAATGAAATTCAACAAACTCATGATCGCGATGGGGATGGCCTGCGGCGTTATGCTCACAGGCTGTAACGACAGCGAAGATAGCACTCCACCTACCGAACCTGAAACCCAGCTGCAAACCTTTGCCCCCAACGGCTTACTCAAAGCCAATATTCGTCGAACTACCTACGGTGTGCCTCATATCCAAGCCGATAACCTAGAAAGCTTAGGTTTTGGTAGCGGTTACGCGCAGGCGCAGGACAACCTCTGTGTGCTTGCCGATGGTTTTATTAAGGCCAACTCCCAACGCTCTATGTACTTTGGTCCCCATGCGTCGATTGATTTCACCACTGGGCAGCCCACCGCCGAAGACAATGGCAACTTAATCTCCGACTTTGCCTATAAAGCCTTAAAAATCCGTGAGCAAGCCGAAGCCAAATGGCCACAGTTTAGCGAGCGTTCTCGTGCATTAATCCAAGGTTTTACCGCAGGTTATAACCAATACCTTGCCGATGTTGAGGCGGGTAAACAAACCGCCGAACCTTTCTGTGGCGGTCAGCCGTGGGTGAAGCCCATAGTGCCAGAGGATGTGGTCACATATCTGTTTTCTATCGCCCTGCTACCCGGTGCAGCTAACTTCCTCGATTTGATTTTCTACGCTAACCCCGGGGATGGGCAGGAGTATATGCCGCGTATCGTCGGACCAGCACCAAGCCAAGAACAAACCGCGTTTGTCAGCGATATGCAGTCTAAATTGCTTGCCCGTGCGGCGCGCATTACTACCCCCGAGACCAATCCACGGGATTTAGGCTCTAACGGTTGGGGACTGGGTAAAGATAAGACCGAAAATGGTCGCGGCATGGTGCTTGGCAATCCGCATTTCCCACATACAGGCAACCTGCGCTTCTGGCAATCGCACATTACTATTCCAGGCCAATTGGATATGATGGGCGGCTCGCTGGTGGGCATGCCAGGCCCTATCAACATCGGGTTTAACAAAGACTTAGCTTGGACTCATACCTTCTCTACCGCTGAACACTTTGTGATGTATAACCTTGAGCTGGTTTCGGGCGACAGATTGCAATATCTGTTCGATGGGCAGCCGATGCCGATCAATAAAGAGACTGTGTCTATCCTAGTAAACGCTGGTCCCGCTGGCATGTTAGTGGCTGAAAAAGATATTTACACCACGGCGAAAGGCCCTATGGTCGAGGCGCCGCCTTCGCTCGCACCTTTTGGTTGGGACGATGGCAGTGCCTTTATGATCCAAGATGCCAATATGGGGAATATGGATCCGGTCGATCATTGGCTCGCCATGAACTTAGCGACCAATAAAGATGAATTCCAACAAGCCTTTAAAGACTACGACGGGGTGATTTTCAACAACACTATGTATGCCGATAAAGAGGGCAATGCCTTCTATATCGACGACTCGACCGTGCCCGGTTTGTCCGAGGCGGCCGTGGTGGTGTTAAAGACTTCGCCCGATATTAAGGCGGCAAAAGAGCAAGCAGGCTTTACTATTCTGCCGGGGAATACTTCGTTATTTAGCTTTAGTGGCCCCACGCCCTATGAGCGTGCACCTAAGCTTGAGCGCAGTGACTTTGTGCAAAACTCCAATGACTCCTTCTGGTCAACCAACTTGAATGAGCCACTGACATACTTCTCGCCCATGTATGGTCCAGAAGCAGAGCAGTTATCGCTGCGTACCCGTATGGGCTTAACCCTGATGCAGGATGCGGCGGGCAGTGATGGCAAGTTCAATCTGGAAGAACTCGAAGCCGCGGTATTGTCGAATCGCAGTTATTTAGCTGAGTTGGTATTGCCGGATTTGATTGCCCAATGTGAGGCGCAGGGCAGTACGCCTGTGGTGGTATCTGCGAGCTTATCTAAGGATTTAACTTCTGCCTGTGCAGCGCTCAAAGCCTGGAACGGTAAGCAAGATAACGACAGTAAAGGCGGCGCCTTACTGCGTGAGTTTGCCCATCAGTTCAGCCAAAAAACCATGTTGACTAAGGGATTTGACCCCGCGAATGCGGCGACTACGCCTAATACGCTTACCACAGACGGTAGCGCATTAGTGGCGCTTGCCCATGCGGCCTTGAATCTTGAAGCCGCAGGTTTTGCCTTAGATGCACCGCTAGGTGATGTGCAGTTTGTCGAGAAGTCACTCCCCGATGGCACTGCCAGCGGCGCGCGTTTACCTTGGCCGGGCAGCCATAACGCGGAAGGTGGATTCAACGTGTTTTCGACAAGTTTATCGGGAGATGACACTCTGATCCCGCAGCATAAATACGCACCTTTGATGGACGTTGTTACGGGTAAGGCGATGGCCTCTGGCATGACGGCGAAGGGGTATCAGATACGTTATGGCTCAAGTTGGATGATGGCGGTGAGCTTTACCGATGAAGGCCCTGTCGCGCGCGGCATACTCACCTATTCGGAGTCGAGCAATATACTGTCACCTTCCTTTGCCGACCAAAGCAAGCTGTATTCCAGCAGTAAGAGTTTCCGTCCTTTACTGTTTAAGGAAGCTGATATCGCCCCAGCGGTGATTTCGACTACAGAGCTGACACTGCAAAAAGCACAGTAATGGCTGAGTTGTTGTGAATAGATAGGCCCACTTAGGTGGGCCTTTTTTATGGTGCTGAGCTTGCTGTTTCAAAATGTGAAAATTTAACAATTTTCACTGTGATCTTGTTCAAGATTTTATGGTGGCTAATTGAAGTCGATCCCATTTGGCATCTTTTTGTGACTCAATACCAGTTTGCGCTTTTTATCGACAAGCGGGCAATGTCAACGCTTAGGTGTTAGCGTGAATCAACTGTACGCTATTGGTGATTTTGTGTGATCTTTTTGATGCGTTATTGGAAATTTATTACATTAATTCATGGATCTAGATCGCAATATCAGCTTTATTTGAAATTTCATTACTTAAAATGGTGCTAGATCAACTTTTGCTAAAGCTTTTTCGCTATCCTTACGCCGAATTTTTTATGCGGTATCACCGTAAGGTAATTTTAAAATGCAAAAAGATGCGATCAGTGTTCTCGAAACACCTCAAAGCACGCAAGAAAGCACAACAAGACACTTACCATGGACGCGCCAAGACACCACTTGGATGCTAAGTTTATTCGGCACCGCTGTGGGGGCGGGCATTCTATTTCTTCCTATCAATGCGGGCATGGGCGGTTTTTGGCCCTTAGTATTGATGGCCATTATCATCGGCCCTATGACCTATCTCGCCCACCGTGGCCTGTCACGCTTCGTATGTTCATCGAGCATTCCCGGTAGTGATATTACCCAAGTAGTTGAAGAACACTTTGGGATTGGCGCTGGCAAGGCGATTACGCTGCTGTATTTTTTAGCGATTTATCCCATTGTGCTGATCTACGGCGTGGGGATCACTAATACCGTCGACAGCTTTATCGTCAACCAGTTGGGCATGGCCTCTCCGCCACGTTTCCTGCTGTCAGGTGTGTTGATTTTCGGCATGATGGCCGTGATGGTTGCCGGTGAGCAATTTATGCTGAAGGTGACTCAACTGCTGGTCTATCCGCTGGTAGGGATTTTGGCCTTTATGTCCATCTATTTGATCCCTGAGTGGAAAATGGATGCGCTGCAAGTCGTGCCAGAAACCGGCGCCTTTTTAGGCACTGTATGGTTAACCATTCCTGTATTGGTGTTTGCCTTTAACCATTCTCCGGCGATTTCACAATTTTCGGTTTCCCTTAAGCGTGACCACGGCGTCAACGCGGCCCGTAAGGCCGATGTGATCCTGCGTAATACCTCGATGATGTTAGTCGGCTTTGTGATGTTATTCGTGTTCTCCTGCGTGTTGTCACTGTCGCCAGAACAGTTGGCCGAAGCGAAGGCGAAGAACCTGCCGATTTTATCTTACCTTGCTAACGTGCATGACAGTGGTTTTGTCAGCTATTTCGGGCCTTTCATCGCGTTTGTGGCGATTGTGTCTTCTTTCTTTGGCCACTATATGGGCGCGACTGAGGGCATGAAGGGCATTATCGTTAAGCAGTTGCGCTCAAGTAACAAACAAATCAGTGAGAACAAGCTGAACAAGTTTATCTTAGTGTTTATGTTTGCCACGATTTGGGCCGTTGCGATTAAAAATCCAAGTATTTTGGGGATGATTGAGGCGCTGGGCGGGCCGATTATTGCGGCTATTTTGTACTTAATGCCAATGTATGCCGTGTACAAAGTGCCAGCTTTGAAGGCTTACCGTAACCGCATCAGCAACGTGTTTGTGATTATTGCGGGCCTACTGGCGATGACGGCTATTCTGTTTGGCTTGTTAAGCTAAGCTTGGAATTAAAAGCGGTTTGAAACGAAAGGATCGGGTTATGCCCGATCCTTTTTTATTACTTTTCTTCGTACATCAGATAGCAACTCTGCTTCATCCCTAGTGCTTGGTAGGTTTGCTGAGCGGCGGTATTTTCCTGCTCCACATAGAGACGGAAACTCGCGGCGCCACCATTGGCCTCAGCCAACTGTTTCACCTCAGCATAGAGCTTGCCATAAATCCCCTGACGGCGATTTTGCGGATGAATATAAACGCTTTGGATCCAGTAATAATCTTTGGCGCGCCAGTCGCTCCACTCGAAGGTAACCATCAGCGAACCGACAATGTCGCCATCGATTTCGGCCACCAGATAAAAGCCTTTCTCAGGGTGATTCAATAGGGTATTGACGCCTTTAATCAGGGTCGTTTCGTCTAGGGCGAGGCCTTCGGTTTCCTGTGCCATTGCCTGATTAAATTGAACTAGGGCGGTGAGATCTTGCACTTTAGCTTTACGGATCAACATATAACAACTCCTCGGCGGTTAGTACCTCTACCGCTCTTGTGTATGGGGATGACGCTTTTGCATCAGCTTCATTCGGCGGCACACTTTAACATGGAACCGTTTAGAAGAACGAGTGAACAGCGTTTCAAAGCCTGCTTTAATTGCGGCTAATTTTTGTACGACTAAAGTCTAATCTGCTAGGCTTGAATAAGGTTTTCACCTTAAGGGAGTGGTGCGATTATGGCATTCGTAAAATCAACTCGTCTCTTTAAGCCCAAATTTTTACAAGCCTATGAAGTACAAAAAGATCTTAAGATTAATCATGGGATGCACTTTGTACTTACCTTAATCACTTTTGGTTTATGGGGGCTGGTTTGGTGGTATTTAATCCTCAAATCGCAGGGGGATAATCAGTCACTCTTTAGCGGTTTCGATGATGACTATTGGAGCTACCTTATCGAGTGTGAGCAGCCGCCCGCATCCCTTTATCGCCAACGTTTTGCCGCCTCAGTCAGAACGGTGCAATTTGAGGCATAAGTTAACTATTAGGTGGATTTTGCAGCGGTTGACATCAACGTGATATAGATCATCCTTAGAATTTTATCCCTTATGCTAGACTCGGCGGCTGGCTAATTTAAGGTTAGTCCCGCCAAGGATAAGGCTTCGCCCTATCATCATTTCAAACTCAAGGTTATAAACATGTCAAAACAAAGGTCATCAGCCCTAGGCCGGATCTGGTCTTCCTGGATGTCAGTGCCCCTGTGGCTGCAAATTTTCGTCGGTATGGTGTTGGGGATTGCAGTGGGCGTCAGCTTAGGTGAGCAGGCTTCTTACCTGAAACCTATTGGCACCCTGTTTGTGAATACCATCAAGATGCTGATCGTGCCTTTAGTATTTTGTTCATTGATTGTCGGTGTGACCTCGATGGAAGACACCGCCAAAATGGGCCGAATTGGGTTTAAGTCTTTTGCGTTTTACCTGTGCACCACCGCGATTGCGATCAGCCTAGGTTTGGCCGTGGGCTATGTGATTCAGCCTGGTGCCGGTGTGCCTTTACTCCATCATGAAACGGTGCAAACAGCGAAGGAAGTTCCTTCTGTGATGCAAACCCTGATTGACATAGTGCCTACCAACCCCGTCGCCGCCTTGGCGAGTGGCCAAATTTTGCAAGTGATTGTGTTTGCCGTGGCGCTTGGGATTGCCTTGGTCTTGATTGGCGACCATGGTAAGCCTGCGATTAAGGTGTTTGAAAGCCTTGCAGAGGCCATGTACAAACTCACTGACATGGTGATGAAGCTTGCGCCCTATGGTGTGTTTGGCTTGATGGCATGGGTTGCGGGCGAGTATGGCATCGACATGCTGTGGCCGCTGATTAAAGTGATTATTGCCGTTTATATTGGCTGTATTATCCACGTGTTAGGCTTCTACAGCATAGTGCTGCGTCTATTTGCCAAGCTCAATCCACTGCATTTTTTCAAGGGGATCAGCAATGCGATGGCGGTGGCATTTACCACCTCAAGTTCGGCGGGTACTTTACCTGCAAGCATGAAATGTGCGAGCGAATATCTCGGGGTAAATAAGAAGATCTCTAGCTTTGTGCTGCCCTTAGGCACCACCATCAATATGGATGGTACGGCTTTATACCAAGGCGTGACCGCGCTGTTTGTGGCGCAGGCCTTTGGTATCGATTTAACTTGGGTCGACTATCTAACGATTATTTTAACCGCGACCTTAGCTTCAATCGGCACCGCGGGCGTGCCGGGCGCTGGCTTAGTGATGTTGACCTTAGTGCTCTCGACCGTGGGCTTGCCCTTAGAAGGCGTGGCCTTGATTGCGGGGATTGACCGTATTCTCGATATGGCGCGCACCGTGGTAAACGTTTCTGGCGACTTAGTGGCGACGACTGTGATTGCTAAGTCGGAAGATGAGCTCGATGTTGAGCATTACAATGCCGACATGGTGCAGAGCGCTATGATTGCCGAGCAAAATGCCGCGAGTGAAAACGCCGCGACGAAAAGCTAATTCATCGAATAATAAAAAACCGCCAACTAGGCGGTTTTTTATTATCGAAGCGAGCTTATTTAAGCTGGCTTAAGACGAGGACGGGCTTATCGTCGCTGCTAAGCAGCGTTAAACGCCCTTGAACTAGCTTGGCTTTAGCGACCAATGGCAGGGCTTGCATCACTTTATGCTCCTGCTGCATCAGCGCATCGACGCAGGCCTTCATCGTGCTGCCGCCAGGAATAATTTTTAGCGCCTGTCCTTGCTGGCTGTATTGGCCAAAGAAGTTGTTGCAGCTGTTATTGCCAGAGAGTTTACCTTCATCAGCGAAGGTAATTTGCGCAGGGCTGTAATCCACTGTGGGTTGCCCTTGAACGGCTTCAATATGCCAGCTTCCCTGCAATGGCACAGTCTCCTGATTGGCAACGTCAGTGCTCTGACATGCGGTTAAACCAAAAAGTAATGCGCTTAATAAAAATGTTTGTTTTAACATTGTCTCAGTTCCTTTTTCCGTATTCATGGCCATAGTGTACAAGTTTAGCGGGAGATAAAAAGAGGTTTATATGACAGATACCATTAAAAGCACTATGAATTTATTGAAGTTTTTACATTGGTTAGGTGTTTTGATGTTAGTTTGTGGACTTGGGATCTATATGTTGACCCAATGGAGTCTAGAAATCAGCGGTATGTTACTGATCTCAAGCCTCATTGGTTTAGGACTCGTATTGATGTCACCCTATCCCGTGGTGTTGTTTATCCAATGGGCGAAGCGTCAGGACGAGCTTCCTAAAGATTAATCCCGCGTAAAGCTAGAGCTCGGCCGAGTCGGCGGCGGGATTATCATACTGCTCGGCATCGAACTTAGTCGCTTGATTCGTCGGCGTTGGTTCAGGCTCTGGCTGCATGGATTTCAGTTTGCAGCGCGCATCTTCCATCATGGGCGCTAACTTGGCTGTCGATTCTGGAGTGAAAAAGCTATAGCTAGCATCGAGTTTTAGATGGGTGTTTTGTTGTTCTAATTGTTTTTCGACCCGCTTCATAATGTGCAATATATCGCGTTCGCTATCGACGAAAGCTAACACCACAAATTGAGTCTCACTGTAATGGGCGGCGACATCAGCGGTGCGAATAGTATCTTGGACCAAATTGCCCAGTAGTCTATGGTGTTTATCTTCTAAATTATTTTCCGATGGATTTGCTTCAGTTAACTCAAAGAAGATAATCCCTGCATGGGCGCCAAAACGTCGTCCTAAATTCAGCTGTCTAGGTGCCATCATCATAAAACCGTAATGGTTGAGCATGCCGGTCTCTTGATCGCGCATTGATAGGGATTCAATGCGATGGTTTTGGCATAACAGGGATAATTCCTGCTGCAGCAATATTTGGAACGGCTCCAGCATGGCGCTGTTGCTCGCGGGCTCGACCATATGGGGATTTAACACGCACAGTGAACCAAACTGACTGCCGTCGGGCCAAGCAATTGGTCGGGAAAGAATATGCTGTATTCCATCGAATTCCCGTGGCAGTTCGTCGAGCATAAAGCGGTCAAGATTGAGATAGTCTCCTTCAAGGCTACTATTTTTTAATGCTTGAAAGAGTGGGAAGTTATGAGGGAAAAGTGTGCCTGCGGTAAAAAGCGGAGTGTCGTTAACGGTAGTCACAATCACTTCAAAACCAGATTGAGTAATTTGCAATACAAAAGCATAGGCCGCACTGTAGTAACTCTTTACTAATTCGCATTGCTGCATCCAACGACCTAAATTTACCTGAAGCAGATCGTTATCCAGTACGCTGATATTGGGGTTAATAGTCTCTGGTAGCATAGAATGATAAGGAAATGGCCTAGGATAGGGTAAGTTTGGAAAACAATGACATGATTAGCAAATTTGTCGCTAAAAATTCAAATTTTGACTGACAAATTAAGTATACTCACGCGCCTAAATCTCGCAGTTAACCATTGGTTGGAATTTCCTATGTTGCAAACTCGATTAGCAACCTTAAAAGATGTTGCAGTATTGGCAAGTTTAGAGCGCCAGCATCTTAATGATGAACTCGTTTCCGGTGGTTTTAATTTAGCTGGCCAGGCATTCACGCCCAGTGAATTAACCCAGCTAATCGAAAAGCATTGGGTTTTAGTCGCTGAAGTGCAGGGAAAAATCATAGGTTATGTGATTGCAGGTCGCTGGTCGTTTTTTGAAGCTTGGCCCATTTATCGTTTCATTCTGAAAAGATTAGAAAAAAATAATAGCGATAGCCCAAGATTAACCCGACAAAATAGTTGTCAATATGGCCCTATTTGGATTGATAAGGGTTATCGTGGGCAGGGCGTTTTTGAGGCGCTTGTTGCTAGGGTATACCAAGAAGTTGCGCCTAGTTTTGAGCATATGGTGACTTTTATCGCTGAGGAAAATGAGCGCTCATTGGCGGCGCATACTCGCAAAGCTAACATGCAAGTGAAAGATTTTTTTACTTTTTCAGACAGAGATTATTATCTTATGCATCTGGAACTTCGCCAATAAACTATTTGTTTTCGTTAATATTTTTTCGTTGTTTTTCTTTAAAGAATCAGTATTTTGTGACATAAGTTATGCGCTAAGCGGTTGATCGACTATGTTTAAATAAATAATTCTCGACCATAATCCTCCTAGAATGTTTGAGCTTCGCAAGTTTCTTGATAGAAGTTTTCTGATCTCTGTACGTGAATCCTTTATCGCGTTACTGCCGTTTATTCTTGTAAACTCCTTGTTATCATTGATTATTGCACTATTAAGCACTTGGGCACCTGAATGGCAGACAACCGCTATTTTCTATGGCCTGACATTCTTTTCGGTACAGCTTGCAAAAGTATTTCCGCTGCTAGCCTTGATTTCGCTTTCATTTCATTTCGCTAAGTATTTACAACTTTCAGCGATTGTTGTTTGCTCGATATCCTTTAGTGTCTTGCTGGCCATGCATGTCCCCACTACTGGGGAGGCGTTGAATATTGACTATGTTTACGCGGTGTTAGGTGATCCTCGGGTCGTCGTCTTGCCGATTTAACAGCCTATTTATTACGATTTTTGGTAGCTTGGCGATGGTTGGATTTAGTGAGAGGGAAGGCATTAAGTCGCTACTTGAAACAGCATCTAAACATATTTTTGCCCGTTGTAATTTGCTTTATTGTGATATTACTGCTTGTGACCGAAGCATCGACTTTGCTGAGCTGGTTTTTTTCCCCTTTAATTGAAACATTACAAACGGCAAGCATTGGCATCCAATTGTTTATTCGCATTTTGTTAACTCATATCCTTTGGTGTTTTGGCGTTCATGGTGATAATGCATATTTGTTGTTAATTGGGGTAGATAATGGTTTAACTGAGGTTGTACCAAATCTAACTGCTAGCCAATTTATGGATTTATTTATTCTTTATGGCGGAAGTGGTGCGACTTTATCGTTAATTATTGCAATTTTTATAGGTTCAAAAGATAGCGCGACTAGGCATATCGCTAAAATCGCAACGCCGTTTGCAATATTTAACATTAATGAAATTCTGATTTATGGCTTACCCATTATTTTTAATCCAAGATTGCTTTTACCATTTATTATCTCTCCAATATGCAATTTTTTACTGGCGTATAGTGCCATTAGCATAGGGATGTTAGAGTTTGATACCCATAGTTTTCCTTGGATAACCCCGCCATTGGTTAATGCTTATATAGCAAGTGGTCATCTGAGCACTGTGCTGTTCCAGTGCTTTCTTATCTTCGTTGGGGTTTTAATTTATTTACCTTTTGTGCGACGTTTTTCGTTGATGAGTGAACACTATGAATTTGATCGTGAATTGATAAAGCGTGTTCAGTTTCAAGATGATATTGAAAAAATGAATGAAACACATTATCTCAAGAAACAATCTGAATCTTTAAAGGCTGAAATTAATTTAGAAAAAACGATTAAAGAAGTATTAGCTGGAGAATTACAACTTCATTATCAGCCTAAAATTGCCCTAGCAGACGGTAAAGTCGTTGGGTTTGAAGCCCTCATTCGCTTGAAGGATGAGTATGGGCGTTTAAAAGGCCCCTATTTTATTGATGCTTTTCAGCGAGCAGGATATTCGCATATTGTTGACCGCTTTGTGATTAATACCGTAGCAGAAGATCTTGCTCGATGGTCGTTAGAAGACTTCTATCCCAAGGTGAGTATCAATATTGATCCCAATAATATTACCGATGTCCAATTATTGGCGGTAATGAATGAAAGGCTTGGAAGTGTTGCTGAACAGGTTGAAATTGAGATGTTAGAATCTGCTTTTATGTTGGATTTAAGCCGAATAGATAATAGCATTCGACAGCTTAAACAGAGTGGGTTTAGATTTTGGTTGGATGATTTTGGCACCGGATTTTCGAGCTTAAGCCTTTTGAGCCGAATTAACGTTGATGGCATTAAATTAGACCGAAGTATTCTTGCCAATACTAGCGAGCCCAAAGGCCGAACTCTGTATCTACAAATCTGTAAACTTTGCAGTAGCTTAGGTTTTAGCCTAACGGCAGAAGGTGTTGAAACTCTTTTAGAAGCTGAGTTTGTAAAGGAGGCCGGTGTTGCTTATGTGCAGGGCTGGTTATACGCCAAGGCGATGCCAGGACCCGAAGCCAAAGCCTTTTGGTTGGAGAGAAATAGTGAGTGATACCTTGGTCAGCAATCTGCTGACGACATACGCCAATGCGAACTTGTCGGCTTGGGATAATTTGCGAGTCTTGTTATCCGAGTGCACGTTGCAGCAGCGTGAAGCCCGTGGATTTGAAGTCGATTGCGACGATAGTCGACCCCATTATTGGTTACAGATTGAAGATTGTTGGCTCGATTGTGGCCGAACTAATGCTTACTGTGCCGCTATTGTTCCTTTAACACCGAATGCCGTTCAAGGTTCAAGGATAATTGGCATACAAGAGTGTGCGCCGTTATCCGCCGCGCAGATAAACCTGTTGCGTATACAAAACGCTCATTTTGATCACTGTGAGTAGTTGTTTCAAAAAAAGTTAAATATTTACTGCAAAGTTTATACGCTTTGACAGCTATTTATCTATGCCCAAAAGTCGTATGGTATGCTTACAGTCTTTATTGGAATTTCTGTTATTACAGCGTTTGAAGCATATGCTGAAAACGGGATAGTTAAGCCGTCACTAAACACAACCGTCGAGATAGGTAGATAAACTGATATACTTTGTGAGGTGGTTAGGTTCGAGTTCAGTGCGATAGAGCCGGAAAATTTTATCTGCTCTACTGGTAGCTGTCTTATATCTTGTAATATTTTTTGAATTATTAGCGAGGCTGTCATTCCATTAAAGTCAAAGCTATTTAGATTTATATCTACTTCCTTAATAATCTGTTTAGCAAAGAGTTCCACGCCGTAACTTGCCATCCTAGTTTCCGCTTTAGGCGGTGGATATGGTCCTATTCCTGCAGCTGTTGATATTTGTAATTCTTCTCCGGAACCTAGTTTTTGCCTTACTTCATTACGAAAATATGCAAAGGTTGCAGCTGAAATACTGGGTATCGAAAGCTCAAATGTGAGTTCAACAGAATTGTGACTTCCAGAAGTGACCTGTGCTGAAACTTGGTTATATCCTTTATAGAGAATGCCATTTATAGTGGGAGTATTTATAACAGATTTTACTAATGCCTGAGGAAGATAATTTAATCGGTATTCATCATTCTGTCTGAGTATTACTTCATTCCTTGAAATCAGATCCTGAGGGAGTGTTATTAAGTACATTCTGAGTGGTTTCCCATAAAACGCCCTACATTCCGACTATGTTAGGGCGTTTGTCTATTTATGTTATTTACAATTACAGGATAATAGTACTGTTATTATCCTTACTCGGTAAGGCATTACCATTTTGATCTTGTGCACCGGTATCACTTGCTGGGTCACCTGCGGACATCATATTGTAGGTATTACCAGAACTGTCTTCTATTTGCATGATCAGGACATAACCTGAAGCATCTACTTGCACATTAGGATATTGCCCTGAGACATACAAACTGACATTTGCAGAACCTTCAACTTCTTGAGAGTTCGATACTTCTTTGAAAACCTCATGGATTTCTTCTTTGTGGGTTTCAGCGTTGGCTGAAATGCCTAACCAGCTCCAAAATGCACTAACACCTCCACCTATGTGGTACTCTTTTTTCATCATATCGTAGGTCTTAGAATTATCTAAACTACGAATTTTGAACTTCATAGTGCCATCAAGTTTGGCCCATGCTCCCGCACCAGAAACCGATACTCCTAAACCTGATTGAGTACCGCGTTTAGTTGAAACTTTCCAAGAGGAAACGCCAGTGCTATTTCTTTCTGGAGCAGCAAAAGCAATTTGGTTATGAGGAGCGATAAAATTCAAATTAGCCATTTCGAATATCCTTATTCCTGAGTTGCTGGTAGTTCCAGCGTAGAGTGATATAAATGTTTTACTTATAGATAGGAAGAATCGTGAAGGTTCTCTTCAGCTTCCCTGCCAAAGTAAAACTCGTACTAACCACGAAAATTCTTTCGTAGTGCAGATAAGCGTAGCCGACAGTGATTCAAAATCAATCGCTCTCTTTGGATGAGTGATGTGCAGATTTCTGGAAATGAAAAAATATTATTCTTTTGATTATTTAATAGGTTGTGCATGTTTTTTTCTTGATAATTAAATTTAAACTTTGAGGGTATGCTCCATAATTTGCTGATTTATAAAAGAGAAAAAAACTTAAAATAAATTCGGCTTTCTATGCATTTGCGTTGGGATTTAAGCATAAAAAAACCGCCCTTAGGCGGTTTTTTACAAGTTAAAGCGTGATCTTAATGCAGATTATAGACCTGCATCTGCGCGCAGTGCGTCAGCTTTATCCGTCGCTTCCCATGGGAACTCGCTGCGGCCAAAGTGACCATAAGCGGCGGTTGCTTGATAAATTGGGCGAGCCAAGTTCAACATTTCGGTTAGGCCGTATGGACGCAGGTCGAAGTGTTGACGGACTAACTTGATTAAGACTTCTTCAGACACTTTACCTGTACCGAAGGTCTCAACGCTGATAGACGTTGGTTCAGCCACACCGATAGCGTAAGACACTTGGATCTCACAACGGTCCGCTAAGCCTGCTGCTACGATGTTTTTCGCAACGTAACGGGCAGCATAGGCCGCACTACGGTCAACTTTTGATGGGTCTTTACCAGAGAATGCACCACCACCGTGACGCGCCATACCACCGTAGGTATCCACGATGATCTTACGACCGGTTAAACCACAGTCACCCATTGGACCACCGATAACGAAACGGCCAGTTGGGTTAATGAAGTATTTAGTGTCCTTGCTCAGCCATTGTGCTGGCAGAACTGGTTTGATGATGGTTTCCATCACGCCTTCGATCAGGTCTGCTTGGGCGATGTCTGGGCTGTGTTGGGTAGACAGTACGATCGCATCGATACCAACAATTTTGTTGTCTTCGTAAGCGAAGGTGACTTGGCTTTTCGCATCTGGGCGTAACCATGGCAGAGTGCCGTTTTTACGCACTTCTGATTGACGCTTCACTAATGCGTGGGCATAGGTGATTGGCGCTGGCATCAGAATGTCAGTTTCGTTGCTGGCATAACCAAACATTAGACCTTGGTCGCCGGCACCTTGCTCTTTTGGATCTGCGCGGTCAACACCTTGATTGATGTCTGGAGACTGTTTGCCAATCGCATTTAATACGGCGCAAGAATCGGCATCGAAGCCCATATCTGAATGGATATAACCAATCTCACGAACCGTTTTACGGGTCAGCTCTTCAATATCAACCCAGGCAGAGGTGGTCACTTCGCCACCTACTAATACCATGCCAGTTTTGACATACGTTTCGCACGCAACACGTGCTTTAGGATCTTGGGCCAGAATCGCGTCTAGCACAGCATCAGAAATCTGATCTGCAATTTTATCGGGATGACCTTCTGAGACCGACTCAGAAGTAAACAAGTGCTTTGCCATAGTAGGAAAATCTCGTTGTTAGCAATCAAACGTGTAGAAGCATCTACATCTAGACGGCTATTTTAGTGGAATTTCATCGCCATGACACCCCCAAAGCTAAATATTTCTGTACTTAGTGAGGTAAATCTCAGCTTTAAAATTTGAACTAAAAAGCATGGTTGTCATTTAACTGATTGAAAATAATTAATTAAAAGTGTTTAAAATCCATCTGATTCCACTAAGGATGCGCGGCGGCATTTCCTCTTTTCCACCCAGATGAGCTTTGGGGGAAATCGTACAAGGTTATGTTATAGCGACTTAAAGTACGAAGCCTTAGCTTGAATAGTTCATCCTTAAGCTATTTTTATCGTAAAAAGTCCTATTGCGGGCGGGAAGGCAATATTGTGGTGAATTTTCGTTTGCGTCGCTTCGCTATGTAGGGGAAAATATGCGTCCAAATTGCCCGCTAGACCCCACAAATTAAGCAGGAGAGAGCATGTCTTCCCGTAAAGTACTCGCCAACGCAATCCGTGCGTTAAGTATGGATGCAGTTCAAAAAGCAAACTCAGGCCACCCTGGCGCCCCAATGGGCATGGCAGATATTGCTGAAGTGCTGTGGAATGATTTCCTTAAGCACAACCCGAACAATCCGAAATGGGTCGATAGAGATCGCTTTATCCTCTCTAACGGTCACGGCTCTATGCTGATCTACTCTTTATTACACCTAACTGGCTATGACCTGCCAATGGATGAACTGAAGCAATTCCGTCAGTTACATTCAAAAACACCTGGTCACCCTGAATACGGTTACACCCCAGGTGTTGAAACCACAACGGGTCCATTAGGTGCTGGGATCAGCAACGCTGTGGGTATGGCGATTGCTGAAAAAACCTTAGCGGCACAGTTTAACCGTGAAGGTCATGAGATTGTTGACCACTACACTTACTGCTTCCTCGGCGATGGCTGCTTGATGGAAGGTATTTCCCATGAAGCGTGTTCTCTGGCAGGTACCTTAGGCCTAGGCAAACTGATCGCATTTTGGGATGACAACGGCATCTCTATCGACGGCCATGTTGAAGGCTGGTTTACCGATGACACGCCAAAACGTTTCGAATCATACGGCTGGCACGTGATTGCTAACGTTGATGGTCACGACAGCGATGCGATTCGCGCGGCTATCGAAGCGGCAAAAGCCGTGACCGACAAGCCGACAATGATCTGCTGCAAAACCATTATCGGTTTTGGTTCACCAAACAAATCTGGCAGCCACGATTGCCACGGTGCACCATTAGGTGATGCGGAAATCGCCGCGGCACGTGAATTCTTAGGCTGGCCACATGCGCCATTCGAAATCCCCGCTGACGTATACGCAGGTTGGGATGCTAAAGAAGTGGGAGCAGCCCGTGAAGCTGCATGGAACGACAAGTTTGCCGCTTACGCTGCTGCTTACCCAGAATTAGCTGCTGAATACGAGCGCCGTGTACTGAAAGGTGAATTACCAGCTGATTTCGAAGCCAAAGCACAAGCCTTTATCCAAGAATGCCAAGCGAAAGGCGAAGGCATTGCGAGCCGTAAAGCGTCACAAAACGCGATTGCAGCCTTTGGCGCTATGCTGCCTGAACTGTTGGGCGGCAGTGCTGACTTAGCAGGTTCTAACCTGACCCTGTGGGCAGGTTCTAAAGGCATTCAAGAAGATCCAGCGGGTAACTACGTGTACTACGGTGTGCGTGAGTTCGGTATGAGCGGCATCATGAACGGTGTGTCACTGCATGGTGGTTTCATCAACTACGGCGCGACGTTCATGATGTTTATGGAATACGCACGTAACGCAGTCCGTATGTCTGCGCTGATGGGTATTCAAAACATCTTCGTTTACACCCATGACTCTATCGGTCAAGGTGAAGATGGTCCAACTCACCAACCAGTTGAGCAATTAGCTAACCTGCGTATGACGCCAAACATGGCGGTATGGCGCCCATGTGACGCGGCTGAAACCGCAGTGGCTTGGAAAGCGGCTATCGAACGTCGTCATGCACCGACATCGCTAGTCTTCAGCCGTCAAAACCTGAAGGCTCAAGCTCGTACTGCTGAGCAATTAGCGAATGTGGCAAAAGGCGCTTACGTACTGCAAGACTGTGCTGGTACGCCTGAGTACATCCTGATTGCGACCGGTAGTGAAGTGCAATTAGCGGTAGAAGCTGCGGCTGCGCTGACTGAACAAGGCAAACAAGTTCGCGTGGTTTCTATGCCATCAAACACTGAGTTTGATAAGCAAGATGCTGCTTACAAAGAATCTGTACTGCCAAAAGCGGTGACTAAACGTATTGCTATCGAAGCGGCCCATACTGACTTCTGGTACAAGTATGTTGGTTTCGAAGGCACTGTTGTGGGCATGACTACCTTTGGTGAGTCTGCGCCAGGCAACGTGCTGCTGAAGCACTTCGGTTTCACCGTTGAAAATGTGCTGAACGCTGCAAAATCACTAGGCTAATTGTTTAGGTGATGGGATTACCGACAAAAGGTTAAACTTTTGAAAGGTTAATCTGTATAATGCGGCCTGCAATCGTTTGCAGGCCGTTTTTGTATATGCAGTACTGTTAAGAGGAAATAAAGACCTCAATGATCCGAGTCGCAATCAATGGTTATGGTCGTATTGGCCGCTCAATCCTTCGTGCTTTATACGAGTCTGGAAAACGTCAGCAAATACAAATTGTCGCGATCAATGAGTTAGCTAAGCCTGAAGCCATTGTCCATTTGACCCAGTACGATACTACCCACGGTCAGTTTCAGCCCAAAGTCAAATTAGTCGATGATCTGATGCTGATCGGCGATGACGTCATCAAAATTCTCCATGAACCGGATCCCGCTAAGCTGCCTTGGCGTGAGATGGACATCGACATCGTCTATGAAGCGACAGGCGCCATCTTAGATCGCAACAGCTGCGAGGCCCATATCCACGCAGGCGCCAAACAGGTCTTAATCAGTCATCCTTCTTCTGCCGATGTTGACGGCACTATCGTTTACGGTGTGAATCAAGACTTACTGCGCGCCGAGCATACAGTGGTTTCTAATGCTTCTTGTACGACCAACTGTATCGTGCCCGTGATCGATGTTCTGGATAAACACTTTGGTGTGAAAAGCGGCGCGATTACCACTATCCATTCTGCGATGAACGATCAGCAAGTGATTGATGCCTATCATGATGACTTACGTCGCACCCGAGCTGCGGGTCAGTCCATCATCCCTGTCGACACTAAACTTGCCCGCGGTATCGAGCGCATTCTGCCGCACATGAAAGACAAGTTTGAGGCGATTTCGGTGCGCGTTCCCACGATTAACGTTACTGCTATCGATCTTTCGGTAACATTAGATAAAACAGTGGATATTGCGACCGTCAATCAAGTGCTAGAATTGGCCGCCAATGGACGATTTAACGGTATCTTAGGCTATACTGATGAGCCGCTCGTATCCTGTGATTTTAACCATGATCCGCGCTCAAGTATTGTCGATGGCACCCAGACGCGGGTGAGCGCTGGGCAGTTGGTTAAACTGTTGCTGTGGTGCGATAACGAGTGGGGCTTTGCAAATCGCATGCTAGATACCAGTTTGGCGATGATTGCAGCTAAACAAAGCTGAAGATAAGAATTTATACCAATGGGTTAAGCCGAGTGGCCAATTCGACGGGATGTCGAGTGCCGAGTAGCTATCTAAGCTAACCAATTGATGCAAAAACCAGTTTGTTTTTTTGATTATAAAAGGAAGCGTTACCATGGCAATTATCAATATGTCAGATTTAGATCTCCAAGGTAAGCGAGTGCTTATTCGTGAAGATCTCAATGTGCCAGTCAGCAACGGCGTCGTCACCAGTGATGCACGTCTGCGCGCCTCTCTTCCCACTATCGAATTAGCCCTTGCCAAAGGTGCTGCGGTAATGGTGATGTCTCACTTAGGTCGTCCAACCGAAGGTGAATACAACAGCGAATTCTCCATGCAACCTGTGGTCGATTACTTGGCCAAAGCTCTGTCTTGCCCTGTGCGCTTAGCGACCGACTATTTAGACGGCGTTGAAGTGGCGGTAGGCGAAGTGGTTGTGTTTGAAAACGTTCGCTTTAACAAAGGCGAGAAGAAAAACGACGAAGCCCTGTCAAAGAAAATGGCGGCCTTATGTGATGTGTATGTGATGGATGCCTTCGGCACCGCTCACCGTGCAGAAGCCTCAACCAATGGTGTTGGCTTACACGCTCCTATCGCCTGTGCTGGCCCATTATTAGCACAAGAATTAGAAGCGTTAGGCAAAGCCTTAGACAACCCTGCGCGCCCATTAGTGGCCATCGTTGGTGGTTCTAAAGTGTCGACTAAGCTGACCGTATTAGAAAGCTTATCTGGCATCGTTGACCAATTAGTTGTGGGTGGCGGTATCGCCAACACCTTTATCGCTGCGGCGGGCCATAATGTAGGTAAGTCACTGTATGAGGCTGATTTAATCGATGAAGCTAAGCGCTTAGTGGCGAATGCCCAAAGCCGCGGTGGCGACATTCCTGTGCCTACCGATGTGGTTGTTGCGGGTGAGTTTAGCCCAACGGCCGCAGCGACCTTAAAAGCGGTCAATGAAGTGGGCGATAGCGACATGATTTTCGACATCGGCCCCGACAGCGCCGAAGCCTTAGCGAAAATCATCGAGTCTGCTGGCACTATCGTATGGAACGGCCCTGTGGGCGTGTTCGAGTTCGACCAATTCGGTGAAGGTACTAAGCGTATCGCACAAGCTATCGCTGATTCTAAAGCCTTCTCTATCGCGGGCGGTGGTGACACCTTAGCGGCGGTCGACAAGTATGATATCGCCGATAAAGTCTCTTACATTTCTACTGGCGGTGGCGCTTTCCTGGAGTTTTTAGAAGGTAAAGAGTTACCGGCTGTAGCTATGCTAAAACAACGCGGTGCCTAATATTGATTTAGGTATTGCACCATCGCGGCAGGGCGCCGCGATGGCACAAAAACAAGATAAAAAATTATAAAAAAACCGCTCTTTCTCTAAAGGGATTTACACATCACTAGAGCGATTGAGCATAAAAATCCATCCAAACGATAGCGACCTCGGTGACCTAACGTTGATGTGACCGTCACCCTATTATTGGAGTTAAAAAATGGCGTTAATTTCCCTACGACAACTACTCGATCACGCGGCAGAACATGGATACGGTGTGCCAGCGTTCAACGTAAACAACCTTGAGCAAATGCGTGCCATCATGCAGGCCGCAGAAGCTACAGACAGCCCTGTTATCGTGCAAGCCTCAGCGGGTGCACGTAAATATGCGCGTCCACAATTCTTAAAATACCTGATGACGGCTGCACTTGAGCAGTATCCCGATATCCCGGTCTGTATTCACCAAGACCATGGTACCGATCCTGATATCTGCCAGCGTTCTATCCAATTAGGTATGTCATCAGTCATGATGGACGGTTCATTAATGGCCGACGGTAAAACCCCAGCTTCTTACGAATACAACGTCGATGTAACTCGTAGAACCGTTGCTTTCGCCCACGCTTGTGGTGTGTCTGTAGAGGGTGAAATCGGTTGTTTAGGCAGCTTAGAAACCGGTACTGCTGGTGAAGAAGACGGTGTGGGTGCTGAAGGCGTATTAAGCCACGACCAACTGCTGACCAGCCCAGAAGAAGCGGCACGCTTCGTTGCTGATACCCATGTTGACGCGCTGGCGATTGCGATTGGTACTAGCCACGGTGCATACAAGTTCAGCCGTAAACCAACTGGCGATGTACTGCGTATCGACCGCATCAAAGAAATCCATGCCCGCATTCCTAACACTCACTTAGTAATGCACGGTTCTTCTTCAGTGCCTCAAGAATGGTTACAGATCATCAACCAATATGGTGGTCAAATTCCTGAAACTTACGGCGTGCCATTAGAAGAAATCGTTGAAGGTATCAAACACGGCGTGCGTAAAGTGAACATCGATACCGACCTACGTTTAGCGTCTACCGGTGCGGTACGTAAATACTTGGCCGAACACCCAAGCGAGTTCGACCCACGTAAGTTCCTTAAAGCCTCTATGGAAGCGATGGCAGACATCTGTACTGTTCGCTACGAAGCCTTTGGTTGCGCGGGTCAAGCTTCTAAGATTAAGCCTTTGTCTTTACAAGCAATGTACAAAGCTTATCAGTCAGGCGCATTAGATCCTAAGATCAACCTGTAAGCCTTACATTACTTTTCAAAGCCCGCAGTTAGCGGGCTTTTTTATTGAATTTTAATAAGTTAGCGACTTTTAATTGGAACCTGAATGTATTTGTTGTTGAGACTTATATTGGCTTTTTGTTTTATAAGTTAAATGAATTTTGGGGTTATATGTGATTTTGATCGAGTCAATTGGATTGCCAATGGTCGAAAAATCTTCACAATAGCCGAGCTACATTATCGATTTGTTGAATGGAACATCTGGAGAAGCACTGTTGTCCTCATTTTTTGGGTTTCTGTTACTGTTAAGCATCTTGGTTTTTTGTGTTTATCTGGTCAAACTCGCGATAACTTACCAAGCAAAGCTGAAGTCATTTCAGGCTGAACTTACTCAGGCTAATCAAATAATACAATCGCTTAGGCAACAACGTGAATCTGAACAGCGCACCTTCGGACAACTGTTTGCTGAAATAACAAAAAATGTTACTTGGTTAGCGCCATATATTGCGAACGTAAAGACCCATACCGATGAGATGAATGCCTTATTGCAGCGTATCAACCAACTTCTCGACAGTACAAAGCAGTGGAATGAGTCATCTCGCCAGATGTTGTCCTCGCCATTTTTGTTGCAACCTTGGCTAAAAAACCAATTAAGTTTCGAGAAGGCAAAAAGCCAACAACCTTTACCCATTCATATTAGTGAAATCCCCGAACTGCTGGTTCAAACCCATCTCGAACTGTTAGAAAAAGTCTTCAGCAAGTTTTGTCAGGACGTCAGGCAATCAACAGGTATATCAGGCTATGTGCTTGAGATAGAGTCACAGCAAGGGCTTCGCTTAACCTTAACGGATAACGTCGAGGCTACGCGGGAAGAATGTGCCGATGCTAGTTACCTGTTGTTAAAAAAGCGGGTGGAAGAAAATGGGGGGGAACTCTGTTGCCTTCATAGTTCACAATCAATAGCGCAATATACGCTTAACTTACCTGCGACAGTCTCTGAATTACCGCAATTTACGCCAGATTTTAGATATCTACAGCATCATGTTGCTGATGAGACCAAAGCTAAAGTGTTGATCGTCGAGAGCGAACCAGAGTTTATGGATTGGCTTTATTACCATTTAGCTGCTGATTTTCGACTCACGCTTTGCCAAACATGGCAAGGAGCGCAATATGAGTTAGATGAACAGGGCGCAGAATTAATCCTATGTGATACCCAATTAAGTGATGGTGATGCGGCCAGTTGGTTATCAACACTCAAACATCAGCCTGAATATGCCGCCATTCCCTTTGTGATGTTAACTGCGGTTGATGATCCGCAGCAACGTTTACAGGCATGGCAGTGTTATGCCGATGATTATGTCAGCAAAAACAGCGATCCCGCATTATTGGTTGTGAGGTTAAATGCTTTAATTGAAAATAGGCGACTTGTGCAGCAGCAAATGTTATCGCTTTCCTTAGCCACAAATTCTGCGCAAGCATCCTCTTCAACACCTGTGCTAAGCACAACAGAAAGCCTCGATGAACAATTCGCTAAACGTTTAAGATGGGTGATTGATCAGCACATTACCACACAGGAATTGACGGTTGAGTTTGTTGCACAGCAGTTTCATACCAGTAGCCGTTCATTGCAGCGGCGCGTACAAAGCGTATTTGGCTTGTCATATTCCCAATATTTAAAGCAAACCCAATTACAAATCGCTAAGGATGCTTTAGTCGCAGGGCACAGCGTTAAAGAAGCCGCCTACTATGCAGGTTTTACCAGTCAAAATTACTTTGGCCGCGTCTTTAGGGCTGAATATGGGGTAACGCCCAGCCAATTTAAAAAGGATGCCAGTACTAAACCGCCAAACTTGGCCTAAGTTTTTTTAATTGCATGGCTTCACCTAAGAGGCGATCAATAACTTGTCGATCGCTTTCTTCAGAGAGGTGTTGAACACAAAAAGTGCTGATAGCAAGTGAGGTCAGTTGCTTGGCTTTATCTGCTAGTTGCTGCGCGAGTTGATTGGCATCCTCTAACCGATAGCCGGGTAAAATAATAATAAAAATATCGCCAATATAACGAGTTAATATGGCATTACTGGGTAAGTGATGATTGAGGATATGGCTTAACTGTTTTAGGCGCATATCGCCAATGGTATAGCCGTGAACTTCATTCACTTTACGAAAGCTGACAATATCCAAGGCAACAATAGAAAGGGGCGTTAACTGATGGCGACTTTCAATAATCTGTTGTTTAAGTCGGCAATATAATGCATGGCGATTATGGCAGCCCGTTAATGAATCGGTATTGGCGATTCTTTCCATTTCTTCGAGCAGTTGCTCTTTTTCGGTGACATCGGACAGCATGATCACACTGCCAATCGCCATGGCGGCGTTTTTTCCCATGAGTGAACGCTGTACTTGGACTCTTTTACCATCCTCTAATCTGATCACCTTAGTTTGGTTATCAGCCACCAGTAATGGGTCAATAAAACTACTTAATGGTTGACCTATTTTCCCCGTCGATAGTGTTGGCAAGAAGATTTTTGCCTTTGGGTTATAGTCAATTAAGCGCGATTGCTCATCAATCACGATATAACCTTGTTCAACTTGGTGAAATATTTGATCCCGTGCAATGGGGGTGAGTTTAATTAAGTCATAACGAAACACACTTATCGCAAAGGCGATAGTACAAAAAAATAAACCAAAAGGACTCATATCAAGGCCGTAGGGAGTATTGCCAATAAGCGTCCAAATATAGTTCAGCCAAGTTAAGGTAATGCCGACCAGAATGAGTAAAATCTGTGGCCTTAATACTGGATGTGTATTTTGCATGCAGCGGATAAAAATAATCACACTCACGATAACGGCCAAATGAATATAGAGCGAATACGCTAAGTACAGCCATCCTAAATGATTGGTCGTGACACTGATGTTATCCACTTTTTCTAGCCCGACAATATTAAAGCCTAGCCCATGCAAATCATTGGTTAATTGGCCTAATAGCACTATGGCACTGATCGAAAGCAAACTACTCACTAACCATAAAGGTGGCGAGGTTCGGGTCTGATAACTCACCGCAAACAAGACTACACAAGTAGGAATAAAGCAGGCACCTACAAATTCAATATTGAGCCAAAATTTAATTGAATCTAGCTCATGACTTGTCAGTTCAAAAGCATAACCAAAGGCTTGAATGGCGTAAGCCAGCAGCAGCCCAATAAACCAAATCGTGACCGCTTGGTAACGGATTTTAAGTGTCGCCCCTGCAAGGATGAGGCATAGTGCGGAGATAAGGAATAATAACCAACTGAAAACCGTAAAATCAGCAAACATGCAAACGCCTTTTCACTAAGCCACCTCTCAACATTAATCACGGGCAGCTAACTAGCGCATATGCGCTAAGTATCTATTCTTCTACAAAACGTGGCTATCTTAACGTTATTGATACAAGAAAGAAATAAGCCTAAAACAAAAGGCTGACACCTAAACCGCATTATTCATTCGCACTTTTACGCCAACTATTCGGACTTATACGCCAAGGTGATTGCGTTCAATCCCCTACTGAGTTCACATACAAGTACTTTATTTTTCAGTCGTTAATCTGTTATCGCTTAAGACAACTATCTCAATATTCAATGGGCACAATGGGCTGTTGAGTATCACGATAGCGCTGAGTGGACTTTGGCTTGGCAATAACAGATAAAGCAGAAAAGGGAATAACCGTGATTCGAGCGAAAAAACCAATTACACAGGCATTTTTAATAGCCTTGTTTGCCATGCTCTGTGGCGTACTTTCTGGTTGTGGCGGAGATGACGCAGGGGCTAATCCTTCACCAGAGCAACCGGATAATGGTGGTGGCGTTACTCGGGTCACCATCAGTTCGGTCGCCTCAGAGGGCGGCTCGATATTGCCCGCACAGCTTGAACTCAACAAAGGCGGTTCAGCCAGCTTTGCTATTAGCGCCAATCCTGGCTATTCCATCGACCAGATCACTGGCTGTAATGGTGAGCTGAAAACCGCAATGAGTTTGAACTATGCAGGCCACAGCGACTGGCGGGTACCCAGTTAGATACTCTGGTGCAATACTCGGAAGGTCGAGCCCCCTTAGCACACCCCAATGGTGAGTATTCAGGCCATACCGATGGCTGTTGCCTTGGCCACAACTACCAAAGGCCGACCATTAATACCTGTGCTTTTCCAAATATGCCAGAGTCGAGTGATTCTAGTTATTGGTCGTCTTCGCCCTATGCTAGTGATAGTAGCATTGGGTGGTTCATCCACTTCGGTGTTGGTGGCATCGACCGCAATTATAAGAACGGTTTTGAGTTGAGCTACATTAACGTCCGTTTGGTGCGTGTTGGACAGTGATTGGCTTTGGCCGTGCGTCTTTGTAGCGCATTTTAAGGGGGAAAAAGGCAGAGTTGATGCGGATGCTGCGAGTGAAACTAACAATACAGCTTGGATTGGTTATCGAAATGATAGTGATTGACTTATTGGCCATTTAAATTACAGAAGCGTTTCAGTTTGTAATGTCAAATACGAAAAAATTAGTCTAAAAATAGAGGTGTAAATATATGAGTCAAACAGCTAAACAGGATTTTTTGAAAACGTTTAAACAATATTCTTTACTTTTAATCGCGCTTTTTTACATTATTTTTTGTGTGATTTTGATGTCGTTTGCCAACCACAATACTGATTTTTTCCGGTCTGTTTGGGGTGTGTTTTTTGAGTTCTATGAGAGTGCCTTTGGTGGTGCTAGTGATGATTTTTTTATGTTCGTTTATGGTGTTGCACATTTTGTCATTTTTAGTCCGGTTGCGGCATTATTAATAGGTTTGCCATCCTACATCATTCTTCGACTTATGTCTCGTCAGCCCCGTAATCTCATTTTACCTCCTATCATAATGTCATTATTAGGGATGGTTTTATTTGTAATATTAAATATTACAATTGATTAATAATATATCTATACCCTTCCTACTTGACGCTGCAGCGGTGTTGGCTACGTTCGTTCACCCCAATCACATAGTGTATCTATGCTCATGGGGATTCACTCACTTGCCGCCTACCTGCAACTCCAAGTAGTTTGAGTATACATTGATATTTGGGGGGGAAGATACGTTAAATGGCTGGAGTAGTAATGGTTATTACAGGCTATTCCCACAAAGACCAATGGTCTATAAGTGGGAAACTAATGGCGCATTTTAGTGTGTAAAAATAAGAGTAGGCACGGATGCAGCAATTGAAGCAAACAAAAAGGCTTGGGTTAGTTCTGCTGGGTATAGGGTTATTCGGCGCTGTGGTTTACGCGCTGAGCATGCTAGAGCGTGGTGCGGTAATAGTGGGGGATAGTGATTCACTATCTCCCATGCCAGTGCCTTATTATTTAAACCTTAAAGAGGGCGAGTACGCCCGTCTCATCCCTCGGGCGCAGAAACAGTATGCGCTGGCACTGTGCCAAGGTGAAGACTATTGGCCCTTGCCTTATCTCGCTTACGATAACCAGTTATTGCAAGAAGTGCTGCAAAATCAAAATGAGTTTTCACAGCAGCACTATCTTAAAAGTCGCCTTGCATTACTGAACGAACGCTTTCGTTTTAAGCAGGAGCGGCCTTTTTTACGTGGCGAGTTGCAAACGCTATTGCAAAGCAGCACTGCAGAGCAAAGCATCACCTTCAGTGCTTGGCTGAAAAACCGGATGGCAAAACAGCTTGAGCAGTTTCAGCAGTTGGATCATCAGCTAAAAGCGAGTCAACCTTGGTGGCCGTGGGCCGATTGGCCAAGCGATAATCACTGCTTGCAATGGGCGAAGCGGATGCAAAACGATGACTCTCTCTCGCAAGTGCCGATTTACCTTACCGACAATGGTGGTGGCAAAGGCATTGTCATTGATGACTTTTTTGCTTTGTTGTTAGAGCATCAAATCGATCAATACCTTGCGCGCGGTGATGTGCAAAGTGCCGCCAAGGTGTGGCCGCAGGTGATCCGATTTGAACTTCTCGATGCCCGCATATGGCAAGACAACATCATTGCGCATATTGATGAGTATTTGGGCTTTATTACGCTGTTTGGTTTAGATAAAACCGAGGCCGTGGCATACGCCGAAGCGCAGTTGCAGCAAATCGACGATATTGATTACTACCCTGACGATAAAGCCATTATGCAGCGCAGCCTAGCCTACTTACAGCAGAATGCGCGTGAATCACAGCCAGTGCCAATTTCTGTCAAAAATCAACATCGCTTGCGCTGTTATCAAGGTAAAGCGCCTTGCCTAACACTATGGCAGTTGTATGAACAAGGATAATTAGAATTATGAGGTTTATACCAATTGATTGAATGTACTTAGCATGGTTAAGTTATTTATAAATAATATTAATCAAAGAGGCATGAGGGAAATACAGATTAAGTAAAAAATTTTATCTTAAAGTTTTTGCATATATTGGGTCTATGGCTGATGCACTGTTTAATTTACGTCATTATTTTATAGGGTGTTATAAATTATCTTGTGATTAACAATATTCAGTCTGCTTACAGGAATTTAATGTTTATCATGTTTTTGTTTTTTTAATCTATTTTGGTGTGTGTTTGGTTTTTTGTAGTGTTCTATGTTAAACGATAAAGTCTTTAGTAGCTTTAAAATGTAAATGGAGAAAAGTAAATTGAAAATTTTTAAAAAGATAGCTTTGGTAGTTCTCGTGCTATATGCGGCAGGACTATCATTTGTGAATTATCTAATGTATGTCGAGGATGAAAAAGGGTGGGTTAACTTAAGGGAGTTAAATTCGAACTTAGCTACTGTAAAAGACCAATTCAAAAAATATAATATTAATATGGGATATTTTGGTGAAGCTAAAGGTGATGATTCAATAAGGTTTTCCAAGCTTGAATTAAGTCATAATAAAGCAAGTTTAGAGTTGGAGCAGGTTCTGATCACGGGAGTTGGTTCTACACAACTTCAGTTAGAGGCTCGTTATAACTATTTTGTTGCCAAAGAAAATATATTAAATGGGAATTTTGAGGCCATTATCGATTTATCTCGCAATAACGATAAGTTAGCTATGGCAGATATAAAGTTTAAGCTAAGGTCTAGTGGTGTAGAACGAGCCAAAGGTTCTTTGGTTTTAGATTATTCACAGACAAAAGATTCAGATGTTGATAATTTATTTAGTAAAGCTATTGTTAAAGAGTTTAGGTTGAAGCTTGATGATAATAGTTTGCTTTCCGCTCAGGCTAAAGCAACAAAGGATTTTTTGAGTTATGCTAAGCCTGAAATGAAAATTAATGAAAAAGAACTAATGTCTCATGTCACTAATACATATTTAAATAATGCTTATATTGCGCTTAATGAGTTAGGGTATACGCTAAATAATAATGATGGTGAGCAAATTAAAAAGTCGCTAGAGGATGAAAGTTTGAATCTCTTTGTATCCTACAAAAGTAAAGATAGTTTAACACTAAAACAGTTATACGAGAAAATTAGGTCAAACAAAAGTCCTGTAATAATTGGAGTCCTCTAGCGGAGTCCATCTTGAGATAGAGTTGTAGCATTTTCGCTACAACTTTATTCTTTTTCATGATGTTGGCATATTACATTGAGGCATAATAAGTGCTTTATTGTTACAAACCTTCGTACTGATAAATGTGATTATTGCGATAATAAGGGTGTGGTTTAAATCTATTTGATTGGCAGTGATCGTATGCAGAGGTCGTTCTATCTGTGTGCGCTTGTTGGACGACTCCTTAGGGGATCGTGTTGTTGCTATTTCCGCCTTTTTATCATGTGGTTAAGATGAGTAACGACATCGTACGGATTTTGCTTTGCATCAATGTCTGCTAACTTGTTGCAAAGTTACGCTGAAATCTTAACGCCCTAGGAGATCCGATGAACTGGAACCCCGATGATTACTTAGCCGCATGGTACTTTGCGGCGCGTGCCCATGCTGGGCAAACCTTTAAAGGCCAACGGCCTGATGAGCGCTTGCCTTATTGTGTGCATTTAGGCGCGGTGGCAATGGAGGTGATACATGCACTTAAATCGCGCCCCGATCTTGATGGCCGTTTAGCACTGCAAGTGGCGCTGCTGCATGATGTGATTGAAGATACTTCAACCCGTTATCAGCAAGTGGAAGAAGCGTTTGGGGAGCAAGTGGCGCAAGGCGTGTTGGCACTGAGCAAAAATAAGCAGGTAGGCGATAAGGCAGCGCAAATGGCCGATTCACTGGCGAGGATACAACAGCAGCCAGATGAAATATGGCTGGTGAAGCTGTGCGATCGCATCACCAATTTATCGCCACCGCCACACCACTGGGACCGTGAAAAAATTGCTGCCTATCGCGATGAAGCGCAGCGAATTTTGGATGCCTTGGGCCGTGCCGATGCAGGCGCTGCGCAGCGATTAAACGCACGCATTGCCGATTACGCGGCGTTTTGTTCACCGCAAGCTGAGTAGCAGTAAGCTTATGGAGTGAAAAGCGCATGAGCCAACTCTCGCTAAGTGAAGCGACACACAGAAATATTCAGGCGTTAGACCAAGCGCAAAGGGCTTCGCTGCTGCCTATTGTGCAGCAGGTACTGCACTATCGCGATTTAGTGGCTCGCCAAGGTTGGTTAGTACTGGAAATGGCGCATCAACCCTTTGTCGAACCGGTTTTGAGCCAAGCTGCACAAAGTTATTGTGACAAAGTGATCGAACTTTTGCTGTGGGGGCATGATGCCAGCGCAGTGGCGCAAGTATGCCAGAGAGGGTTGTTGAATCAGCCTTTTTCGGCGTTTGAACAACTGGCGCTGCTGTTGTTTAGCGATGGTATGCTGGCACTGAGCGAGGGCAGGCCACGTGATTATCTGCGCGACATCATGCTCGCGTCACTCGGTTTTGAATGGCAAGCGGCTTTGGAAGAGGCAGAGCAGGCGCGCGAAAGAGAGTATCCGCTTGCACCATTAGTCTGGCAGCCATTCACTGACGCTCAGCTACAACAAGAGTTAGAGAACCACGTGCCCGGCGATCAAACCCCGTGGCGCGCCGCTTTTTTGTTCGCCCATTTAAGCGATGCACAGTTACAAGCGTTACTGCGTGAAGCTCAGACCAGCGACTGGATTAATCTGCTGTGGCTGGTGCAAAGTGAACCATTATGGCAACGGTTGGCGGATAACATTACGCAGCGGACTCAACGCCATTTTTATGAAAGCTATCAACATCATTGGCAAGGTGTCAGACGCAGCCAACCGCTGGCGGCGTATTGGCGAGAGGCGTATCAATCATTCACCAATCTCTATCAGTTGCTGCATGTGCAGCTCGGTGATGAGCTATTCGCGCGCTTACTGGGTGATCTGCCCAAAACCGAGAATAGAGTCCCTTATGACAGCTAGCTCAATGAAAATCAAAGGTCTCCCTCAATGTTTTGGCTGCCTACTCCTATTACTTGCCATGAGTAGTTCTGCTTATGCTGCCCACGAAAGCACTAACCCACTGGATAAAAACTCCGCATCTTTTCAACAGGCCTACGCACTATTGCAGCAAAATGGCGCGTCGCTGGATTTGGAGCTGTTTGAAAAACATCCAGTGGAATATCAAGCGTATTTGCTCGGCAGTTACAGTGCGCTGGCGCAGCATTACCCGTTAGCGATTGAATGGTTTAATCGAGCCTATGCGGATGTAGATAAACTGAACGAGTTCAGTCAGCAGAGCTTGCTCTATCAGTTAGGATACAGCTATGCGCAGCTTGGTGAGTTGGCTGAGAGTGAAACTTGGTATCGCCGTGCGATAGCCAAAGGCAGTGCCGATGCGTGTGTTAACTTAGGTGCGAGTTATGAGCAGCGCCAGCAATATCAACAAGCCGAGGCTCAGTATTTAAGCTGTCTTCCTGACAACGAAAGTGCCTTGCTTTACCTTAATCTCGGTACGCTTTATTACAATGGGTTAGTTAAGCAAAATAAAAACTTAGGCGGCCGTTATTGGCAGTTATCCGCTAAGCTCGATCCCTACGATAGCGATATTCAATATAACCTAGGTGTTTACTACCTCAATACCGAGCGCGATCTAGACAAAGCCCGCTATTACTTTAGCCAATGCAGTTGGCAAGAAAGCGAATGTACCAGCGTGTTATCGCATCCCTTGCTGATTGGCCGCAGCGCCGAACAAGCGCATTGGCAAGCATTACGCCAAGGCAGTGTGGTCGAACAGCGTCATCTTTTAGAGGACAGAGCCAAGCATTTGTTACCTGTGCCTGTGTATTTTGAGGATGAAACGGCAGAGATTATGCTGCAAGTGCAATTGAACGATAAAGAGTGGCAGAAGATCACCGCCACGGCTCAAAGCCGAGAGCAGTTAGAAAAAGCCTGCACTTGGTTAAATCGACTGATTTGGGTCGATACCTTTTCGGGGGCGAATGCACAAACCTATTTGCAGCTGAATCGTGGTACGTTAACGTTACCCTTGGAATGGAAATATCAGGGCTTACGTTATCAAGTCCTCGAGCAAAGCGGACAGTGGCAGTGTTCTGCGTATCCCCTTAAATCTAATGAGTAATTGGTATTAATATCAAGAGAGCTGCAAATAATTGTGGTGTTGTTTTTAGATCTTGAGTTTCGATAAAGACATATGATTTTTACTCATTCTGTTAAGGTTTAATGATGGCGAGATTCCATGGCATATTTTGAAACTGCTTATGTGGATTTGGTGATACTCAATGTATTTATGAATGCCTTGGCTTTAATAGAAAAATCGATGAATTTTTATTTTTCAATCGTAAATGTTAGTATTGCGCAGATTTTTAGGGGATTAAACGGAACAGGAACGGATAAACATGAAGAAAGTACTGACCGCGGCATTGTTGATGACTGCGCCATTTATGGCGAATGCTGGAGCCGATTTTGTTAAGGGCGACAAGACATTCGCAGGTGAAGCAGAGCTAGGGGCAACCTTAACCACAGGCAACACTGATACCTCATCTTACAAAGGTCGCTTAAACTTCAAGCATGAATTAGGTGACTGGGAAAACCAGTATCTTTTAGAAGGTTTATATAAAGAAGATACGGGTGAGGTCACGGCTAAACGTTATTTAGCGGGTGCCCAGGGTAACTATAGAATGAATGACCGCAGTTACTTGTTTGCCAATGCTAATTACGAAGTCGACCCTTTTACCGGTTATGACTACACAGTATCAGGCGCGGCGGGTTATGGTCACAGACTCTATGACACCAGTAAGACCTTCCTGGATGTGGAAATCGGTCCCGGTTACATCTATCAACGCCTCGATTCAGAGCAAGCCCTGTTAGAAGGTACTGATTCGAATGACAGCGTGGTTGCCCACGGCGTGATCAACTTCGAAACTGAAATCACTGAAACCTCAAAATTCCAGCAACGTTTTGTGGCCGACTATGGTGATAAGTTGGATGCACGCTCAGAAACTTCGCTCACGGCGAATATTATTGGCGCTTTGGCAATGAAATTTGCCATTATTGTGCGTTACAACAGTGAGCCTTTAGATGATAAAAAGAGCACAGATACTGAAACAAATATGACCTTGCTCTATTCGTTCTAATCAATGTGATTGATATCAATAAAAAAGCACCGAGAGGTGCTTTTTTATTGACTGTTTTTGGACTAACTTGAAACAAAGTTAGTTAATTCTTTATTAGTTGTGCCTGTAGTTATACAAAAATTAATGTTGTAAGTACCTTTGGTTATCGGGAAATGCATAGAAAGTTGCGATTTATCAAAATTTACAGAACGAGAGCTATGGTAATTTGCGATCTTCTTTCCCTTGCAGAGATCAACTTTGATGAAATTACAGCGGTGGTTTAAGAACGGTGGAGTAGGATTGTTTAGCCTATTCTGCATTGCAATATTGAGCGGATTCTCACCAGCAGTTTGGGCTATGACCGAAGGAACAGAACGGCTCGATTTAACCGCTGCAGCAGTGGGGTATCTTGCCATTTGTGTCTTCGTACTTGCCTATATTTTGGTGATGGCCGAAGAGGCGCTGCACCTGCGTAAATCCAAACCCGTATTGGTCGCAGCCGGCATTATTTGGGGCATGATAGGCTTTGTGTATGTGCAACATGGCATGTCCGAGGTCTCTGAGGCGGCTTTTAAGCACAATTTACTGGAATACGCCGAGTTATTACTCTTCCTATTAGTGGCGATGACGTATATCAATGCCATGGAGGAACGTAATTTATTCGATGCGATTCGCGGTTGGCTCGTGGGACGCGGTTTTAGTTTGCGGACCGTATTCTGGCTAACGGGATTTATGGCCTTCTTTATTTCGCCAGTGGCCGATAACTTAACCACAGCATTATTGATGTGTGCCGTAGTGATGAAGGTCGGCGCGGGGCAGCGCAAATTTATTACGCTGGCGTGTATCAACATTGTGGTTGCGGCGAATGCGGGCGGTGCTTTTAGTCCCTTTGGTGATATCACCACCTTAATGGTGTGGCAAAAGGGTTTAGTGCACTTTGCCGACTTCTTCCATCTGTTTATTCCTGCTTTGGTCAACTTTGTCTTGCCTGCGGCTATTATGAGTGTGTTTATCCCACGTTATGTGCCTGAGCCAGAAAAAGAGCAGGTGTACACTAAACCCGGTGCTAAACGTATCGTAGCGTTATTCCTGTTGACCATTGCGACGGCGGTGTGTGCTCACTCCTTCTTCGGCATGCCACCAGTGCTTGGGATGATGACAGGGTTGGGCTTCCTGCAATTCTTCGGTTATTACCTGCGTAAAACTTTCAATCGTTCAGTTGCCCGTGAACGTGCTAAGGCGGAGTTGCGTCAAGATCAACAACGTCTTCAGCAGCTTGGTAGCGTAGTGCCCTTCGATGTATTTAGCCGTATCTCCCGTGCTGAATGGGATACCCTGCTGTTCTTCTACGGTGTGGTGTTATGTGTGGGTGGCCTAGGCTTTATGGGCTATTTAAGTTTGGTTTCAGAGGCGATGTATTCCCATTGGGATGCGACCTATGCCAACGTGGCTATCGGTCTATTGTCTTCGGTCGTCGATAATATTCCGGTGATGTTTGCTGTGTTGACTATGAATCCCGAGATGGCACTTGGTCAATGGCTATTGGTGACGTTGACTGCGGGCGTCGGCGGAAGTTTATTGTCGATTGGAAGTGCTGCAGGGGTGGCATTAATGGGGCAGGCAAGGGGGATTTATACCTTTGGCGCCCACTTACGTTGGACACCTGTCATTGCATTGGGCTACGTGGCGAGTATTTTAGTCCATATGTGGTTAAATGCAGCAATGTTCTAGAAACAAATGAAACGCAGTGTATCTTTGTGTTTTTTAGCATTTAATTTTTTATTGATGCAATTCACAGATTATTAATCTGCTAAAGCGAGATGCTTCTGGATCACTGCGTCATTTAAGTTCAAATTGTATACTCGGCTCCAAGTTAAATGGTGAGAGGAGCCGAGATGCAAATTGGTGATTGTTGGTTTGATGCGCATGAACATTTGTTAGTTGATGCTTCTGGCTGTCGCTGGATATTGAGTGTCGATGAGTTTCAAGTGTTGAGTGTATTGGCTAAGAATCAAGGGAAGGTGGTTTCCCGCTTCGAATTAATTCAGTTATTGTCGTCCTATGATAAAGACTCACTTCGGTGTGATGATCAGCTTGATGATGTGATTAAGCGTATACGCTCTATATTAGGGAAAAAACCTTATTCTCTACTTGATACCGTGAGAGGAGAAGGATTTATTTTGTACCCTTCGCAAACATCAATGAGATATAAATTGCTTAGCTCTCCAACATCCCAAATAAATACGTTACAGTTTTTGTTTATCATTCTTGTCAGCCTAATGACTTTGTATGGGATTAATATGCATATATCTCATCCCACAGTAATAGCGCCTAATTATCGACAGCAGATCATGATGCACAATGGCTCGTCTTCAGAGATAAAGTTCTACACTGGTCAGCACTACGAAGCGAATATGAAATTATTCGTCAAGCAAATGATTGGTCAAATGGAGGCTTGCGCTGTTTCTCCTTGGCAGTCAATTGCAGCCAATGTGTCAACAGACCGAAAATTGATCAGCTTCATTTTGCGAAATAATCGGGAGAATGGGCTGAAATTTCAGACGGTAAAATTAATGTCAGATAATTTTATAGCAGATACCTCGCAGCCAGATTGGCTCATTTTATCGGGGATTTGTAGCTAAAATGAACAATACCATTCTGGCATTGGGCCGCTTTAAGCCGTGGCAACTTTTGCTTATCTTCGTCAGCGGAGTTGGAATATTAGTCTTCGGATATACGGCGAGTTTTAGCCATAAAAGTTTGAACTTAAACTGCCTGGCTCAGCTGTATCAACCGCCTTTTTGGGATGCCACCTCGTCTTCATTGCATCATTCCTTATCACTTACAGTAGAAGTGCAGGACAAAAAAGTGAATTTAAATTATCGTTACGGCAGTAATGATAAGGAGCTTGCGTCCATTAATTACTCTGGCGTAGTTAAAAATTTTGATATTGGCTCAATGGCTTATCAATTTGATTTGGCTCAGGCAAACGTCCAAATGGATCTGCTACAGATAGAGATCCCCGACCCCATTCGAGATGATGTTCAACGTTCAAGGGAGGCATTAATGGCGCTGGGGACAATGAGCTTTAATATGCAGATAGTGGATATTAATCGTCTCGATGACTATACCCTAATTAAATTTACCCCCAGTGGTAATTTATGGGCATGCAGTAGTCGCTAATAACAATATAGGCATCCAACTCCTCCTTGAAGTGGATGCCTATCTATTGGGACGCGATGAAAGGGATTACAACGGAGCGACAGGGACTAATGCCAGTTCATTATTGGCTTTCGTGCCATAGATCTGAATCGCGACTTTAATTTGGGACACTGCGCCACTCGGATCCTTTGACTGCCAATCTAGTCCTGCTATTTCAAACTGGTATTGACCATTTTTTACCTCAGTCAACTTACCACTGCACTCACCTTTGCTCTGGCAGCGATAGTTTTGGGTAACATGCCAACGCTTCCATGCCTTGGCATTTGACGAAGATTTACTCTTGTCAGGAAAGCCAAAGTAATAGATATCATAGCTTGTCGCCTCGGTAATGGATGCTTTGTTCGCATCCGTCAGCGAAAAGTTTAATGTACCAGTCTTAGGATCAAACTGCTCTACGGTCAGATTAATCTGAGTTGCGTCATTGATACTGACGCTGGTTTCCACTGGCGGCGGTGGTGGCGGAGGAGTGATTTCCTCTGATTTATCATCACTACCACAGCCGACTAGTGCGAGCGTACCTAGAGTTAATATCAGTAATGGGGATTTCATCACTGCCTCCTTAATTAAAGTGTCCTGTGTGGCAAGTGGTACATTCCATATCGGTTTTTACACTGGCGGCCGAACCTAAGGTGCCTGTGCTGCCGTGGCACACTTGGCAATCTTGCGCTTCAAGTGAAGGTTTACTACCCGGTAATGCCCCAATAATCTCCCCTTGATAGGCACGATTTAGCAGTTCGACTAAGTGATACGTCATAGAAGCAGATAGGCGATAGCAGCGCTCACCTTTCTTGGCGAATGGCAGTCCTGAGGCCCGAGACCAGTTACTGATTGAGGAGTGGCACAATACGCTCATCGCCTTTGATGAACTGCCTACAAGCGCTGTTTTTTCCGCGGTTGAACCTATGCCAGCAATAAATTCTGGGGAAGAAAGTGGCAAAGTGGTGTTTTCGTAATAACGGAATGCATTTGCAATTACGGCGTTATTTTGGCCATTGATATCATCTAAGATATTGACCAGCATACCGATAGCATTGAGGTTGCCGCACAGAGTTCCTTGGCCTGTAACCCCTGCAAAACCATAGCCTGCCAATGCGGTTGGGATGGACTTAAACTTATCGGCATCGGCACTCGTTGATTGCGCTAGCTTAGTGACAACTGAGTGAAAGACTTGATGCATACAACCACCACCTGTCTCGTAGGCGAGTTTGGCCGTTGCCATTGGATCGAGTGGTACGTATTTTAGTTTTTCACCGAGTGCTAATTGATATTGGCCGTCGGCATTGGTCGCCGCAAATGCTGACGTACCCATTAAGGTTGCGCCCGCTGCAGCTGTGCTAATTCCGATAATACGAGTTAATGCTTGGCGTCGATTAATGCTCATCATGAATATCCTCTTGAGTAATTGCTTTTATTTATCAATCATTAACCATTGGTTGATGGCATCATTCTATGAAGCACAAATATAAATAGTGTGATTTGTCGCAGGGGATATTTCGCTGTGATGAAGCAAGGTAAGCAGGGGGACATCAATCGCTTTA
The DNA here is from genome assembly GCF_004354305.1 of Shewanella decolorationis. Lineage (NCBI taxonomy): Bacteria > Pseudomonadati > Pseudomonadota > Gammaproteobacteria > Alteromonadales > Shewanellaceae > Shewanella > Shewanella decolorationis. The sequence continues at coordinate 2,358,507 of NZ_CP037898.1, forward strand.
GTTGATTACTGTAACTTGGTTATCTTATTTTTATCGATTTCAATCTGTGGGGGAGCACATTATTTGTGATATTTATGTAAATTTATGCGGATTTGCTAGCAAACAAAGCCGTCACAAAGGTCATTTATTGCTGTGAGCTAACGCAGATTTTTGTTTTATGCTCATCTACTTGCGGGGGAAGCTCACGAAAATTAATTATTTAGTACCTTGGGTTAACGGGATCACAGTAATCATTAGATGCCTTGCATAGACTTAATTCGATGATTTATGGGTTGGAGTTTTTTATGCAAGTGGGGAGCTGTTGGTTTGACCGGGAGCGTGGCTTACTCGTCGAACAGGCTCGAAATGAATCTTGGCACCTTCCCCGTGCCGAGTTGCAAGTGTTGAGCCTATTGGTTGAACATCAAGGTAAACTGGTCTCCAAGCATGAGCTTAAGACTGGCGATGGAGAGCACCCGCCGCTCACCGATACTTCATTAGCGCGGGCGGTATTTATGATCCGCTCTTTCCTTGGGCCACAATATGAAGGGTTGATTGAAACCGTCAAGGGGCAAGGCTACCTACTGCATAGCACTCAGGGACAGCGGCTAAAAAGTTTTCATTACCATAGATTGCAGTCATTACCTTGGTGGAGTGCGCTATTAGTCTTTGGTTTTATGCTTGCTATTTCAGGCTTTTATTTAAGCCGCATCGACCATAGCGTACCAACTGAACCTCTTCTATCCACTGAGTTGCCATTAGCCTCGGGTCAGCATATTCGATTGCATCTGTATGCTAATTCTAAAACTAATAATACTTTGTTGTTTGAATTAGGCGACCGTTTGGGCCAAGGATTAAGTCGTTGTGGACAGAGTGATTGGTCAGAGGTTTACTCTTCACTTTCCCATGATAAACAGGTGCTTAATATTACTCTGCGTGGGCACAAACTCGGACAGTCTGTTATTCGCAATTTGAAGATTAGCGATTTTAGGCGGCCAAAAACATTTATTGATGAAAACTGGCTACAGGAGATTGGGATCTGTGGCTAAATGGCTTAAGTGGACGATAAATCTCACCATTCTCACGGCACTGATTGTGGCCTGCGGTGTGATTTACCTGCAATCCGTCTCTAACAAGGCGGTGATCTTAAATTGCAGTTCCGAGCTTTTTGACCGTCACGTTCAACGTGTGGATGATGGGAAATACTACCTTTTAGTTGACGTATTGATCTCGGCGGGTAATGCGCAAATCAATTACCGCTACTTTAATCTTGATGGCTCAAGTGCGGGCGCGATCCTGATGCAGGGTGAGGTCAAAAGCATGGAGCTCAATCGCATGACCTACAATGTGTCGGTCAAAACCAAGACGGAATCCGAAGATATCGACAAAAAGTCTTGGCCCGAGCATATGAAATACCTTTCCTACATTAGCAGCTTACATTTTAGTGAATCGGGTAGGCACAATCTCAGTATTGAGGTGCTCGATAGCGACGCGAACCAAGATTATGCGGTTGTCTTATTCCAACCGAGTAATACTGTTTGTGGCTGCCGAATCGTCAATAGTCGAATTTAATCAGTGAATTTGCTGCGCTTTCGGTTTAGATTATCTTTTCCGTGGTGTTAATGCCGACTCTTCCATCTCAATCATAAGGTTGTTGTGTTTAAGATACGTGTCAAACAAGAAGAATCCCTGTCGATTAAGTTCAGCCATCAGATGGAAAAGGGCGATAATCGTCAGCTCGATCTCTATTTCTTTTTACCAAAGGAAATGGGCATAGGCGCGCATACCTTAAACGAAGAAGAGTATTACCACAGCGCGATTGTGGGACGCCGCTCCTACTACTCCGAAGGGCTACATTTGCCGCTGGTGCAGGGGCGATTCGCCAGTATGAATCGTCGCACTGTGGAAGAATTTCGGTTGTACTTAAACCTGTTTGCTTATCAGTTTGCTGTCGCGGTTGAAAACGATGTCAAAGAGCTCAATCGCATCGCCGATGTAGAGCACTTTTATCTTGCGCTTGATGAGCTGTGCGAGCAGGTGACGCAACTGCTGAAAAAGTTTCGCCGTAATGAGCCGGGCGATCCTAAATGGAAATCCTACTTTGAAAACGCCGATAACTATCTCTCCTGGTTTTGCGAGCAGCAACTGTTAAAAGTGCTCGCCCACGCCACTCGCACCAGTGATTTTGCTGACATCCAAGAACGGGTATTGACCCTGTGCCGCAACGAATGCGCCTACCGCGACGCCAACAACTATAACTCGGCACAAACTAAGCAAGATCCCAATCGGATTTCGAATAAAATGCTGTTATTACGGCGTTTAATTCAGCAAGGTGTGGTGCTCAAAGAAGAGTTAAAACCCTTGGGCATCGGCCTTAAAAAGTTCACGACTGGGCTGGCGACCGCCCTGGTGATGTTGGTGGTGTCGGCGCTGATCATCGAAGCTCAGGGGGTCTTTAGTGGCTTTACCATAGCGTTGGTGCTGACGCTGGCGGTGATTTATGGTTTTCGTGAAATTTTTAAGGACGATGTACGTAATGCCCTGTGGCGCTATATTCAACGGGGAAGACCGCGCTGGAGCCGCATTTTGAGGGATACGACCAATCAGTCTGTCATTGCTAAGCAATTGGTGTGGCTTGAATTTATGCGACCTCAGGATTTGCCTGATAAGGTCAACGAAATCTTAAAACAACGGCATAGCCAGAATAAGGTCGATGCCGAAATCCTGCATTACAAGATTGCTACTCGGGTAAACCACGGTGAGTTTCAAGCGGGATACTCGACGATACAAGAGCAAGTCAACTTTAGTTTTGTACCTTTTGCCCGCTATTTAGAGCGGGGCAAGGCCAAGATTTATAAAGAACTTGAAGGCAAGATCAGTCACGAGTCGGTCGAGCGCCGTTATCAAGTCAATCTGATTTTAGTGCTGCGTGATGGCCGCGAAGAGCCGGAGTATGCGCGCTACAAAATCACCATGAACCGTTCGGCCATTATCGAGATCACCCAAAGTAAGTTGCCTGATTCCTTTAATCCGCCCGCTAAGGCTGATGACGTGTAAAGGCCTGACCGATATTTTGATCATTATTCTGTTTTGCCCGTTTGAGTGCCACCTCAGCATTGCTGAGGTATTGCTCTAAGCTTTGTCCTTCCTGATAGCTTGCAATCCCCATGCTGATCCCTTCACCTAGGCCATTACTATTCAGCTTTTCAATGGTATTGAGTGCGAAGTGATGCGCCGTTGTGGCATCGGTATCAGGCAGTAACAGCAGTAGTTTACCGAGTTGCCAGTGAAGGATTTGATAATGGGTTGGAATTTCTAACAACAGCTGTACTTCCACTTCCTGTTGACGCGTTTCGAGTTGGTCAATATCACTCATATGGCTGAGCAAGCCTTCTGGGTTGATATCCATCACTAATAAGCTTGAGTGGTTGCGGCTTTGGGGCGATAGCGAAGCAAAATAGCGTTCTAAATCGGATAGGTGCTGCAAAATAGTACTGCGGTGTGGCACAAAGTTGCGGGGTTCTGCTCCCCTTTGGCTGTCAGCGGCTTGCTCTAAAGTGCAAATGATGTAATCAATTTCACCATCGGCAGCAACATGGCCCTTTAGCGTGGCCTGCAAACAATTCGAATGGCGAGGATTCGGTGAACAAAGTATTTGCCCCTGCCACTGGCCTTGCATGCTGATTTGGGCTGTGATCCGCTGCCATTGGTTCCCCAGATCGTTAGCGAGCAGTGAGGCTAAATCATGGTTTAAATCACCATTAAGTTGCATCAGCTGATCGAACACCGGATTGATTTTTATCAACTTACCATTAGCGTCAGTTAATGCTGTTGCCACAGTGGTGTCGCAGAGTAGGTCACTTAAGAAGGCCTGATTCTGATAATCGAGCATGGTGCTGATATCTTCAAGGGATACAAGCAAATGAGGCAAACCACGACCCAATCGCGGTGCTTGTTGCACTTTTACTCTTAGGGTCGAACCCATCTCATTATCAAGTGACAAATCCTTGCTCCATTCGCCCTCGCGATAGACTTGTTCAAGCATTTGCGCCGAGGTGAGGTCGTCAAGATTAAGTGTTCGCTGTAGGCTACGGTCAGTCAGTTCATCGAGTGGGACTTGTGTGGCTTCTGCGGCCTTAGTGTTGGCACTGATAATACGAGCCTGTTCGTTGGCTAAGATAAAGCCTAAATTGTTATTAAATAATGTATTTGCCACATCGATACTGTATTGGCGCGAACGATGTTGCAGGCGATACATGTGGCTCAGCAGGATAACCCAGGCGGCCAGAAGTGTTAGGATTAACGACGCAATAATCACAATATTCTGCCACTGGGAAAATTTCGAGGCGATATCATCGTTACGGATATAGGAGAGTAAAAAGTACTCGCGGCGCAATTCTGGCTGATTGGTGAGCTCGACTTTGAGGTACACGAAGGTGGCATCTTCACCGTGGAATTGGCCAAAGTTGCTCATCGACATTTCCCGCCACAGTGCCGGATAGCTCTGACGTAAACTGGCACCTAAGGTGTCTGGAATATGGGATAATGGCGCCAGATCACTCACACCTGCATAGAGCAAGCCTTGGGTATCCAGCACTAGCATCGGCGATTTATTGCTTGAAAATGCAGGTTTTATTGCTTCTAGCATCTGCACAATCGAGTTGTAGGTAATCAAATAACCTAGCGAGCTTTGATCGGGTTTCTCAAGCCATGCCATTTGATACATATAGGGTTCGAGCATGCCATTGAGGGGGACAAACTCTAAGGACGAAGTAAAGACTTCTTTGCCACCTAAATTTCGGCTAGAACCTAACAGTGCGGCAGGAAGCGCATCCTGACTAAAATTTGAAGGTGTCGCAAACTTATAATTACCTTGAGGATCGAACAGGGCAATACCGAGGAGTTCGGGAATATGTTGCACCAACTCCTGCCAACTTTCCTGTAATTTTTGCTGAGATGAGGCAGTTGGATTTTTGAGGTACTGTTTGAGTAATTCGTCTTTGGCAAATAGCTGAGTGCGAAACTGCTGAAAGGTGACCTTATCGGTAATGAGCGTACCTATGGTCTGCAATTCGCTATACCTTTGGGTTGCCCATTCTTCTTGTAACCTATGTTCACCTAAGGTAATTATTAAATTAGTTAAAATAATCATGCCTATCACTAACATTGATAACTGACTCGCGACAGCCAGCATGCGTTGGTGCGACCAATGCAGTCCTTGGGATAATGAAAGTAATGTCGCGAGTGGGTGTAGGCTTGGTTTTTTCTTCAGCATGGGCCGATTTTGAGTTGATGAACTGTTAATTTGGCTATGTTAACACGAATGAAATGTTACGACAGTGGCAAGTTGCTCGCTGCGAGTGTATCCAAAGCCAGAATTTTCTCGGCCTAGGCTAAGCCAATCAGTTAACCAAGCGCACCGAGTACTCTATGCTTAAACTCGCAATCCGAAGCGAGTATTTGTTCGCGGCACAGATCGATGTCGACGCCTTCTAATCCCTCAATGGCTGAGACTTGCACGCGTTCAATGTAATGAGGTGCGAGGGCGATAAAGGCATTGACTGCGGCGTAGGAACCCGCAAGTTTTGGGCGACAATGTTGGTTGTAGGCCGCTTCATTATCGGCATTGAGTGAAATCGATAACGCATCTACACACTCAGCAAGTTCGGGCAGAATATTACGTCTGTGAACCAGATTACCTAAACCATCAGTATTCACCCTCACTCGGCCGCCGCGGCGTTTTATTTCCTTGGCCACAGCCAGTAGAGTTGGTAGATTCAGTGTTGGCTCGCCATAGCCGCAAAACACATATTCTTCAAAGTCTTCCACATTTCCTAGTAGCGGGATGATTTCTTCAGGCTTGGGTTGGTGGCTTAATGCCAGTTGATACTCATGAATTTGTTTACTGCCATTATGTTTAGGGCAAAAAGCACAGCGCAGAGTGCAACGCCCCGTGATATTCAGATAACGACTCCTGCGAATATCATAGACTAAGGTTTCAGTGGCACAGGTTTCATTGGTGCAAACCTCCGCTGTAATGTTGCCATTGGCTAAGGTTTCAGTGGCTTTGAGTTGCGTTGGCTTAATTTGGGCTGGCTGCGAGGTTGGCATTCGATCTATTTTCATACTATCGACTTTTTTGGCATCTTGGCGGTCACTTAGGTTGAGTGTAACCAATGACCAGCAGGATAACTGCCACTTAGATCGCACTACGTGTTTTCCTATTCATAGATCTCAGAGGCAAAAAAGAGAGCCTAGGCTCTCTTTTTATAAGGTAAAAATGAATGACCTAATTCCACTAATCCTGCTTATAGTCCAATTCATTTAAGGCAGTTAAGGATACCTTGTGGCTCTCATTGGTGTGTAAATGTATATCCTGCGTTTTTTTAGGGCGCCACCACCAATGATAGAAGCGGCTACCAAGGCGCTTGACATCATCGAGTATGATATACAGCAAGGGTACCAGAATTAAGGTCACCACAGTCGAGAACAGGATACCGAAGGCGAGGGAGGTCGCCATAGGAATCACCACTTGCGCTTGCAGGCTACGCTCAAGGATGATCGGTGCGAGGCCTACAAAGGTTGTAAGTGAGGTTAAGATAATCGCCCTAAAACGATAACAGCCTGAATCTATCGCTGCTTGTTTTATTGATTGCCCTTGCGCCCGCGCGCGGTTAACAAAGTCAACCAAAATCAAGGAGTCGTTTACCACCACCCCAGCTAGCGCCACAATCCCACAGAGGCTAAGCACGCTAATCGATAGGCCCTGGATGAGGTGGCCAAAAATGGCGCCAATAATGCCAAAGGGGATTACTGACATAATAATTAAAGGCTGACTATAGGATTTCAGCGGCACCGCCATTAAGGCATAAATAGTAAACAGGGCAAAGAAGAAACCTTGCATTAATCCAACCATGGCATTCTGCTCATCTAAACTGCTGCCATCGAGGGTTGTTTGAATGCTAGGGTACTTGCTTTGTAATTGGGGTAAATAAGTCTCTTGGATTTCATTGACCACTTTGGAGGGTTCAACGATATTTTTATTCGCGTTAGCAGTAATGGTTATTGCCCGTTTACCATCTACACGAGTGATAGAAGCAAAGGACTCGCCCTTTTCAATTTCTGCCACGGTAGAGAAGGGCACTGCAGTGCCTTGAGGTGTGCGGATCAACATATTTTCAAGGTGGCCAAGGGTTCGGCGTTGTTCTAATGGGTAACGCACCATCACTTTGACTTCTTCCTTGTTGCGCAAGATGCGCTGGGCTTCATAACCGTAGAAGCCATAACGAACTTGGCGGGCGAGATCCGAAAGTGTAAGCCCTAACGCTTCGGCTTCAGGGCGAATTTTTAGGCGGATTTCATTGCTACCCGATGAAAAATTATCAGCAATGTCATATACGCCTTCATAGGAAGCCAGTTTTTGCTTGATCTCCTTCGAGGCCGCCGATAATTCATCCAAGGAGTTCGATGATAACCTGAAGGAAATATCACCACCGCCACCCATGTTACGACCACCGTTAAGATCGAGTTTTTTTACCGACAGCAGTTCAGGCAATTGTTCGCGCCAAGCTGCTGAAATGGTATCGGCATCAATGTCCCTCGCTTCACCTTTGACAAGCTCTGCAAAAATGAAGGCCGAGGTGCGAGAGTCCATATTAATAAAACTATGTTTAACCACCTCATAGCCATATTTTTGGGCAATATCGGCGTTCATTTTATATAAGGCATCTTCAATATCCTGAATCACCTTGAGAGTGTTTTGCTCAGAGCTGCCTTCATCCATTTCCAGTTGTACTTGGATAAAATCCGAGGCTAGATTGGGAAAGAATACCCAACGTACTTTTCCGCTGAGCACTAATGCTATGGAGAGGATTAATACACCGATAAAAACCGCCAACACGTTATAACGATGCTGGATACAGCGCTCGAGGAAGTTACGGTAACTATGGTGAATTAAGTGTTGAACGCGATTATTAAATCTGTCCTTGAAGCGACCAAATAAACCAGTTGGTTCACCTAGCTTCCTAAACTTCATATGGGCTAAGTGCGCGGGCAGAATAAATTTAGATTCTACCAGTGAAAATGCCAGACACATGATCACGACCATACCGATGGATTTCCAAATAATCCCCATGGGACCAGAGACCATCAACATAGGAATAAAGGCAGCGATAGTGGTTAGCACCCCGAAGGTTGCGGGCATTGCCACCTTTTGCGCGCCGCGGATCACATTGTCAATCGAGTGCCCATGATGCTCAACTTCATAGTAGGCACTCTCGCCAATTACAATCGCATCGTCGACCACTATTCCTAACACCAGAATGAATGCAAATAGGGTCATCATGTTGATAGTCATCGAAAACGGTTCGAGGGGCATCAATAATATTGTGCCAAGGAAGCACACTGGGATGCCCATCATGACCCAAAAGGCCAGCTTGAGATCCAGAAATATAGCAAGGATGATGAAAACCAGCAGTGCGCCATAGAACATGTTGGATAACATCATATTGAGGCGATCTTTTAGGTAGTGAGTCATATCACCCCAAGTGTCTAGCTTGGCATTGGCTGGTAATGTAGCGCGTCGATCTTCAACATATTGTTTTACCTGCGCAGCAATTTCTAAGGCGTTTTGATCGTTGACGCTAGTGACTTCAATAATGGCAGCGGGTTTTCCATTAAAGCGCGTATACTCCAAGCGTTCTTCAAAATCGTCCTTAATGGTTGCGACCTGAGGCAGCATCACCCGGCTACCATCTGGGCGCGTGGTGACGACGATATTGGCAAAATCATCGCCGGTGTAAGCTTGGCCTTTGGTACGCAGCAGAATGTCACCATCCTCCGCGCGAATAGAGCCGCCGGGTAAGTCGATAGAAGAGTTTTGCACCGCCATGGCGACTTGCGAGAAGGTTAAGCCATATTCCCGCAATTTATCCTCTGAGACTTCGATGCCGATTTCATAATCGCGAACACCCGTAACTTTAGCACGGGTCACGCCGGGGAGCTGGGTCAAATCATCACGAACTGATTTAGCTAATTCCTTCATATCGTGCAGTGACATTTCACCATAGATCGATACCCACAACACAAAGTTTTCGGGCTCCACCTTAAAAATTTCTGGCTTTTCAATATTTGCAGGGAAGGTGGAGATTGCATCTAAGCGTAATTTAGCTTCATCCAACAGGTTCTGAACATCGTAACCATCTTCTACTTCAATATTGATTGTACCAACTCCTTCACGGGCCACCGAGGTGACTTTTTTGATGCCGTTGATATCTTGGATGGCTTCCTCAATTTTAATGTTAATACCTTCTTCGATTTCTTGGGGGGCAGCCCCAGGATAAGCCACTGAGATATTAAGTAGATTGAGTTCAAATGGTGGGTATACCTCTTTATTTATCAACACAGTGCTAAATAGGCCACCAATCAGCAACGCCCACATTAACAGATTGGCCGCGACGTTGTTGCGGGCAAACCAAGCTATGATCCCTTTTTGTGTGTCCATTATTTCACTCCAGTCGCCGCAATATTCGACTCAGGAGCATCTTCCTTAGGCGTTGGCGTTTGCACTGGTTTGGCATTTTCACCGATCACTTTAACTAATTGACCATTCGCCATATTGTTAAAGTGGGTGATGGCAACGCGCTCACCGGTTTTTAAGCTGTCCTTGATAAATACGTTTTCAAGATCACTGCGCACGACATTCACATGGCGCATCTCGACAATATTTTGCTCGTTAATTAAGGCGACATGCTCATTACGCACTACATGGCGCGGCAGCTTAACGATTCCATCAACAGTGCGTCCCTTAATCACGGCGTTGACAAAACTACCGTATTTCAGCGGTAAACTGCCTTGGGTTTTGTGCTCACGCAGGTACGGATCTTTAATTTCGGCCACGAGGTAAACCATGCGGTTATCGGCATCAATTACGCCTTCGCTACGAATAATATTACCCAGCCAAGTGTTTTCCTTACCCGCCAATGAGGCGCTTAAGGTGACTTGGGTATCAGGATTATCGACCGATTCCAAATAGGCTAAATCATCGTTTGAGATAGGTAGACGAATTTCGGCAATGCTAGTGTCGTACAACTCTCCCAAGTTAGTGCCTAATGTAACATACTGACCTAAATCGACATTTCTGGCTTTGATAATGCCATCAAAGGGGGCGCGTATAACGGTGCGTTCTAAATTGCGCTGTGCGCGTGCTAGTGCTGCTTGGGCATATTTCACATTAGCTTGTTCTTTTTTCAGCTGTGGAATGCGTAAACCCAACTCTGGCGGCAAGCCTTTGTCATAACCCTTAAATTCGATTTTAGCGACTTCACCACGGGCGATTTCTTCATTCAGTGCTGCGGTTGCTTGAGCCAAAGTGGCCTCAGCTTGCATTAAATCGGCTTCGTAATCCGAAGGTTCGATTTGGGCTAACTGATCACCTTTCTTCACTATGCCACCGGCCACAAATTGCGGTGAAATGCTTAGCATTCGCCCTTGGACTTCAGTTACTAGTTGCGTCTTGTATTTAGGGGTAACCACGCCGTAGGAGGGAAGATTAAGCGATACGGTTTGCTGCTCAACCTGAGTGACATCCACAACAGGGATAGGCATTTCTTCGGGTTTCTGCTCCGGTGTTTCTTTGGTTTTCATTAACAAACCAGCGCCCACAATAAAGAGCAGTAGTATAAATAAAGGAGATAATCTCCTAAGTAAGGTTTTGATCATATGATTGTTACATCCGTGCTAAATCGCTTAATGCGCCTAAAGTATCAGAGTCAGGCAGTGCAATAAATTTATTTTTGTAAATAAAATGTGTCTAAAGATGATGGCAAGTGAGTACCAGATGCCATGTCTTTTTTGATAACAGTGATGAAATACGGATTGTTAGAGCGTTTGGGTCACTATTGGTTTCGTCTCTATCAGGTATGGTGGGCATAAAAAAGCCGCATTACGCGGCTTTCGGGAGGGTTTAAGCTTGCTTCTTGCGGGCAATTTTAGTGGCTTTTTTAGCAGCCTCTTTTTTGTTGGTCCGCTTTGCCGCTTCTTTGGCTTTTACTTTGGCCTTTTTCTTGGTTGGTACTCGCGCCTCTTTATGTTTAGGGCGCAGTTCCTCAATGATTCGGCGCTTAAGCGGTTGTTCGATATAACGCTCAATCTTACCGACAATCCGCATATCGTGGGCTTCGGCCAATGAAATTGCCGTTCCTTTTGCTCCCGCTCGGCCAGTACGACCAATGCGGTGGATATAACTATCGGCAGAACGCGGCATGTCGAAGTTAATCACATGGGTGATATCATCGATATCGATACCGCGGGCGGCCACATCAGTCGCGAGTAACACATTCACTTCACCTTTGGTAAAGCGACTTAAGGCTTGGAAACGTTTCTTCTGTTCCATATCGCCACGCATAAAGGCGCAGGGGATACCAGCTTTAAGCAACTGACCTTCGAGGCTAGATACCACATCGCGAGTCTTTACGAATACGATGGCGCGTTTAACCTCTTCCTGCTTGAGTAGATGGCACAGCAGGGCAAACTTATGTTCTTTATCGTCGGCAAGGTGGATCCATTGGTGGATCTTGGCTTTCTCTTTACGCGGCGCGTCGACATCGATTTCGATAGGGTCGTTAAGTACTTCACGGGCAAAACGGATAACGCCACTGCCTTCGAGGGTAGCCGAAAACAGCATATTTTGCTTACGACCTTGGGCTTCGAGGGCGATAGCTTTAACTACGGCGGAGAAACCCATATCCAGCATGCGGTCGGCTTCGTCGATGATCAGTATGTCGACCGATTCCGCACTGAATTTGCCTTTATCTAAATATTCCATCAGACGGCCTGGGGTCGCCACCAGAATATCGATATTGTCTTTTAGGGCTTCTTCCTGCGGGCCATAGGGCACTCCGCCGGTGATAATGGCGATATTCAGCCCTTGGCCTGTGGCTAAGTGGCAGGCATAACGGTGAATTTGGCTGGCTAACTCACGGGTAGGTGTCAGGATCAAAATCCGCGCATGACCCGAATAACGACGGGGAAAGTCGATTAAGTGTTGCAGCGCTGGCAATAAGAAACTGGCGGTTTTACCTGTACCCGTCGGGGCGCGCGCTAAAATATCCCGCTGCTCTAGGGCGTGTGGCAGGGTTTCTTGTTGGATAGTGGTGGGCGACAGGTGCCCCATGGCTTTAAGTGACTCTAATAAGCTAGGGTCAAGCTGAAAATCTTCAAATTGCATGCGCGGCGTCTCGACGAATAATAGCCATGTATTATACGGCTTATGCCCATTAACTTAAATAACTTAATCCCAATCAATTTACTTTTAAGCCAGGGTCTAGGATCGAGGTTTATTTGTGAAAATGTATTCAGCGTTTTAGGTGTTTTGCCGAGATTTATGGCATCTTGAGGCAGACATTTGGCAAAAGATGTATAAGATAAAAGTGATGTTGTAAAATTTATGGCTTTTGTTGAGAGTATTCGAAGGATTGACTCGTCGTTGTATGGAGTCTTAACAATAAATTGATGCTGCCCATAGATAATGGTCATTATTCTTTGGTTTTCAAGCGTTAGCCCTGCTTGTGTTGGCAGATTTTTTGGTTTTGAATATTTTATATGGGCTTGAATTTTATGGTTTTAGATTGGTCGTCACAGTTTTTTATCTCCTCCCAAGACAGCTTATTGCTGAACGTCTATTACGACCCGTCACTGGTGGTTATCTCGATTTTGATTGCCATTTTCTCGGCTTTTATGGCATTCCAAGTGGCGACCCAGGCAGCCTATACGCAATCTAAATCTCGCCAACAAATTATGTTGCTGACTGGGAGTGTTGTCCTAGGTGGTGGTGTTTGGTCAATGCATTTTATTGGCATGTTGGCCTTTGATTTGTGTACGCCAGTAACCTATCAATTCGGTCTGACGGCACTCTCATTATTACCCAGCATTGCCGCTTCATGGGTGGCTCTTAATCTATTATCAAAGCCCAGTTTTAAGTTTGCCCAAGTATTCGTGAGCGGTGTGTTAGTGGGCGCAGGGATTGGGACCATGCATTATGTGGGGATGGCAGCCATGGAAATGGCACCATTGTTACGTTATGACCCGGTATTTTTTGCCCTATCCATTGTGGTCGCAGTGATACTCGCCGTGATTGCTCTATGGGTTCGAACTGGGTTAAATCAGTTTTTCTCCTCTAAAATGCGAACGAGTAAAAGTAATTTTATTGCTAGCATTGTCATGGGGTTAGCTATATCAGGCATGCATTATACTGGCATGGCTGCTGCACGTTTTGTTAAACCAGAAGGATTAGAATTAAGCCTTCAGTCATCGTTTATTTCCTTTTATCTTGCCCTGGGTGTTTCTGTCGGCACTGTGCTAATTATCAGCTTGGTGCTGATTGTGAATGTGATTTTTAAATATAAAGATCTGTCTCTACTGGCTAAATCTAATGAAGACAGAATGCGTGCGATGATGGATACCGCAGTGGATGGTATTATCACCATTGATGGTCAAGGTATTATTATCAGCGTCAACCAAGCGGTTACCATGATCTTAGGTTGGTCCTCCGAAGATTTGCTTGGGCATAATGTCAAAAAAATTGTGCCCGAATCGATTCGAATCCATCACGATAACTATATTGCTAAATATGTTAAAACCCGTGAAGCACAAATTATTGGTACTGGACGTGAGGTATTAGCACAACATAAGAATGGTCATTTAGTGCCAGTTCGCTTAGGTCTGGGCCATATGATGCTGGGGAAATCCCATTATTTTGTGGGATTTATATCAGATCTCAGCCAGCGACATGAGATGGAGTTAGAGTTAAAAAATAACGAGGCCAAGTTCAGATCCTTAATCAGTAATATTCCAGGGGTTGCCTACCGTTGTAAGAATGTTGATGGTTGGCCGATGGTTTATATCAGCGACGCAGTATTGAATATAACGGGTTATCCAGCCTCAGATTTTGAACTCCCACAGCCTAAACGTGCTTTTTCAGAGCTTTATTATCCAGAGGATGTTGAGGCTATTTTTGCTCAGGTTCAGCCACCAACATTTTCAATGGAATATCGGATCATTCGTGCAGATGGCGAAGTTCGCTGGCTCTTTGAGCATGGAAATTTCATTTTTGATGAACATAGTGATGAAGGATGGATTGACGGCTTCTTGATGGATATTACTGAGCGTAAGGCTATGGAGCAGGATCTCCTAACCGCTAAAGATAATGCCGAGCAAGCCGCAGCGGCTCGCGCTGCCTTCTTAGCCAATATGAGCCATGAGATTCGAACCCCAATGAACGCCATCATTGGCTTTAGTGATATTTTGTTAGAGTCGACACTGGATAGTGAACAGCAAAAACAGCTCACAACCATCAATCGCTCCGCTAAATCCTTACTGCATCTACTCAACGATGTGCTCGATAGTGCGAAGTTAGATAAAGGCAAACTCGAGCTAGAAAACCGCGTATTTTCCTTAACTGATGAAATCGATACTGTAATTTCAACCCTTTGGTTGCAGGCGAAGAAGCAGCACTTATTACTTGAGGTGGATATCGCACCAAGTATGAATGCCAACTTCATTGGCTCGCCGGAGCGGATCCGGCAGGTGTTACTGAACTTGATTGGTAATGCAGTGAAATTTACAGCCCAAGGAAAAGTCACGGTAAGAGTGTTTCCGCAAGAAAAACACAAGGTAACATTTGAGGTTATAGATACAGGGATCGGCATGTCGCCGGAGCAGCTTAATCGAGTATTTGAGGCATTTGCCCAAGCCGATGCTTCCATGAGTCGAAAATACGGTGGCACAGGTTTAGGGACTACGATTAGCAAGCAATTAGTTGAGTTAATGGGGGGAAGCATAGAGGCGGAGAGTCAATTAGGTCTAGGAAGTACCTTCCGCTTTACCATTCCCTTAGTCCCGAGTATTGAAGACTTAGCCTTGCCACAGAGTGAAAAAATCTCGCTACCGCCGCTGACTATTTTAGTTGTTGATGACATTCAGCAAAATATCGATTTACTTTCGGTTTATTTGAGTCGCCAAGGGCATAGCGTGATCACCGCCCGTGATGGTGAGCAGGCGCTGTTGCGGATGCAAAAAAATGATATCGATGTCACCCTCATTGACCTGCAAATGCCGGTTATGGATGGATTAACTGCGGCAAAACATAGACGCCAACAGGAACTCGAGTTTGGGTTAAAACCTATGCCTATCATTGCACTTACGGCGAGTGTGCTTGAGCAGGATAGAATTGAAGCTAAGCAAGCCGGTATGGATGGTTTTGCGAATAAACCTATTGATTTTGAAATATTAAATCAAGAAATAGCTCGAGTCTTAACGTTGAATCTGCCTAGTTTGCCTAATCATGCGAATGAACCAGACCGCAATGCTATTGTCGATGAGCAAAGAGGAATAAAGCTTTGGGGAAGCAAAGAAGCATTTATTCGCGAGTTAGCAAAATTTATCGCTCAATGGCCAGATAAGTACCAACAGCTTGAGCATGCCTTAAACGAAAAGCAGAATCAGCTTATCAAGCAGTTAGCCCATGGGCTAAAAGGCATATCTGGTAATTTAGGCTTATTTCGTTGTATGAGTCTATTTGCTTCATTAGAACAGCAGGTCGATGCAAGTGGTGAGTCTGCTCTATCTATTCAACAGCTTATGGCTGAAATTGTTGCGACCTTAGCTCAAGTTTCTCTCTACATTCAGCATGCCGATAGCTCCTTGTATAAGTCGCATTCTGTGGACTTAAGTGATCCAAGTGAAGTGCTAGCCCATATTGATTCTTTACTGATAGCAGTAACTCACCATACCTTTGACGAGGCTGATTTGGCTGCCTTAAATCATATTAATAAAGATTATGAGTCTTCGGTTAGCGCCATAGTTGATGCTTTAGATAATTTTGATTTTGATATTGCCCATGATGCACTGACTAACTTGCGGCTTGCCATCAGTTCTAATAAGGAATAGCTATGCAGACAGTTACAGAGGATAAGAAGACCTTATTACTGGTTGATGATGAGCCTGTTAATTTGCGAGTCCTAAAACAAATATTGCAGCAAGACTATCGGCTAATTTTTGCCAAAAGTGGTGAAGAAGCCTTGGGGTTGGCCAAAATTGAGCAGCCATCTTTGATTTTGCTCGATATTATGATGCCAGATATGACAGGGCTTGAGGTATGCAAAGCACTCAAAAGTGTTAAAGAGACGCAATCAATTCCTGTTATTTTTGTGACTGCGCTGAACGATGAGCACGATGAAGCGGCAGGTTTTGCGGTAGGGGGCGTGGATTATATTGTAAAACCTGTGTCACCAACCGTCGTTAAAGCTAGGGTAAAGACGCACTTGTCATTAGTTCAGGCTGAAGAACTTCGACGCACCCGGCTTCAAGTTATCCAACGTTTAGGCCGCGCTGCCGAATATAAAGATAATGAAACGGGCACCCATGTGCTGCGCATGAGTCATTATTCAAAAATACTGGCTTTGGCTTACGGCCTGAATGAGGCGCAGGCGGATGATTTATTGCACGCGGCGCCCATGCACGATATTGGCAAAATAGGCATTCCAGATAGCATTATGCTTAAACCCGCTAAGTTGTCTGATGACGAGTTTGCCGTAATGAAGACCCATCCCCATATCGGTGCCGAAATTATTGGAGAAGCTGATTCCGAGTTGTTGCGATTAGCCAAATCCGTCGCACTGACCCACCATGAGAAGTGGAACGGTACTGGTTATCCAAATGGATTAAAGGGCAAAGACATTCCATTAGAGGGACGGATAGTTGCCTTGGCGGATGTGTTTGACGCGCTTACCAGTAAGCGTCCCTATAAAGAAGCTTGGTCAATCGAGCAGACCATGGAATATATCCACCAGCAGAGCGGCGTGCATTTCGATCCTGAGTTAGTGCGCTTATTTACCGAAAACTTAGACAAAGTGCTTGAGATCAAAAATAAATGGATAGATAGCTGAAATTAGATTCGCTACAAAAGATAAGGCTCTTGATGCGAGCCTTATCACTATACCAATTATAGTTTTAGGTAAAAATCTTTCGTTAGTTCAATCATTTGCTCGGTATAACGGCCATCTTCCCCACGTATGGTGAGCTCTGTGTGCTGATAGGGTTCATCCTGACTTTTAGTCAACAGAGTCTTAGCCAAGAGCAGCAGCACGCGGTTTGCAATCTTATCTTCCACGCTTTTTACGCTCACTTCTTGCACAAGATAAAGTTCAGTCTGATGTAGGCAAGCTTTAAAGCGCGTCAAGCTTTGGGTGGGTAGGATCAGGCTGGCGTGGCCCTCATGCGACAGGCACTGACCGATCGCCTCGAGTAAGGGCGTAAAGCCTAAGTTGTCAGTGTGACGTGCCATCGCCCTGTGTTGTTCATTTGCCTTGGGGCCATGCTCAAAGTAGGGCGGATTGCAGATGATATGGTCGAAATATCCTTTATACTCAGCTTGTTGGCAAACGTGCTGAATATCGCCATGGATGAGCTTACATCTATCCGCCCACGGACTTTGCGTCATATTGTATTGGCACGCCGCGGCGGCTTTTTCTTCCAACTCAACGGCTGTGATCTGCCCTTGGCTGCGCTGCGCCGCCATTAAACTCAATAATCCACTTCCCGAACCAATATCGAGAATGTGCTTGGCCTGCGACAGCGGAGCCCATGCACCTAATATCACGCCGTCGGTGCTGACGGGCATACCGCAATTAAGATCGTCAATGTGGAATTGTTTAAAGGTAAATGCCATTGGATATCAGACTATCGAGTGAATTAATGGGGGCGATTTAAGATTGCCACTATTTTAAAGGGCTGCTCGCGCTTTCGCTAAGATTTTTATGGGGGCGTGAAATAAGTCTATTCTTCCATTTAGATCTATTTTTTGTATTTTTTATGCTGTTTGGAGGCGAAGTTCACTTAATTAACGGTTTAATTTATTACCTCGGCAACGCATTGTTAGCAGTTAATTAGCATTACAGGGCTTTTTTTGTTAAAAACAATCTTGTCTGTTGTATTGGTTTTTGAATTCTGATATTAGTTTCGCCCCCATTTTTAATCAATTTTATGATTAACGGATAGGTGAACGGGTTTTTAGGTGAATAAATCGGCAGTGAAGCCAATTTTTAGTTCATTTTTGTTTATAAACTCAGCAGATATCGCACATATTTACCACGGAATTGTGTAAACATAGATTTGCACTCCGGATGGGCTTTGTTTTAGCTATGGCTAATCGACACATAATCACTTAAGTTTATTAAAAAACAATAAGACAAGATGGGGCTTTCCGTGCAAGACAATCAGATGAGTATTGGGGATACATTAGGCTTAGGTTTTATGACCTTCGCGTTTTTTTTGGGGGCGGGTAACTTAATTTTTCCACCCTTTGCGGGTATGTTGGCCGGGGAAAACATGTTCCTTGCCATGTTTGGTTTTCTCATCACTGCCGTAGGTTTACCTTTAGTCGGGCTTATTGCTGTTGCTAAGGCTCAAGGTAAGGTTATGGCAATGCTGCCAGTGTTTGCGGCTACCGCATTAGCCATTGCGATTTACATTATTATTGGGCCTGCGTTTGCGGCGCCGCGTACAGGCCTCGTTGCCTATGAAATCGGTGCTAAGCCCTTTATCGACAACACTACGGCGACCATTATGCTCGGTAGCTTGTCGCTGAATCTGTCGCAACTTATCTACACTCTGTGCTTCTTTACTGTGACTATGCTGCTGGCATTGTTCCCTGGTAAGTTACTCGACAGCGTCGGTAAAGTATTAACCCCTATCCTATTGTTATTGCTGGTCGGTTTAGCCTTATCTGTGGTGTTTTTACCCGCTTCTGATGTTGGTGCTGCCGTCGGTGATTATCAAAACCATCCGCTGACCAAAGGTATCCTCGAAGGCTATAACACTATGGATACCCTAGCGTCTTTGATGTTCGGTATGTTGATTATCGATCTGCTGCGTAAAAAGGGTATCGATCAGCCAAGCGCGCAGACTAAATACTTGATCCGCGCAGCCTTTATCGCGGCTGCAGGGCTTGCTTTTGTTTATGTGTCACTGTTCTTTTTAGGTGCGACGGCGGGTGATATTGCCGTGGGCGCGAAAAACGGTGGCGAGATTTTAACTAACTATGTGACTCGCGAGTTTGGCAGTTTAGGTACTGTATTGCTGTCTACCGTCGTGACCTTAGCCTGTTTAACCACGGCGGTCGGTTTAGTGAGTGCCTGCTCAGAGTTTTTCAATGAGCTGATGCCAAAGTTGTCTTACCGTTTCTTAGTAGTTCTGCTGAGCGCCATTTGTGCCTTGATCGCAAACGTTGGTCTGTCGCAGTTAATTACTATCAGTATTCCGGTGTTGATGGCGGTTTACCCTGTCGCGATTGCCTTAGTGGCGGTGACCTTCTTGACCGAATACTTCCCGCGTCCACAGTTTGCCCATCGCGCAGCACTGTCGGTAGCCTTGCTGTTTGGTATTTTCGATGGGATGAAAGTCGCGGCGAAAAGCCTCACTGGTGAAGACGGTAAAGGCGTGACGGAAGCGGCGCAAAGCTTTATCGACTTAGTCAGTGGTATGTCTCCAACGCTGTCTATCCTACCGCTGTATGAAGAAGGCATGGCATGGTTATTACCAACGCTAGTGGTGATTGTGCTCTGTTTAATCATTCGTGGTAGCGGCGCGAAAACAGTCAGCGCTGCATAAATAAGACGCTGCCAGAAGCAGAATAATTGAGTTAATATCAACGGCATATCTTTAGAGTGCGCCGTTTTTTTATGGAGTTTTTGTGGCTAAAACCTATCAGTGCGATCCGCTTATCGACGCCTTTCTCGATGATCTTTGGTCTAGCAAGGGCTTAAGTGATAACACCTTGAGTGCCTATCGCACCGATTTACGCCATTTTGACCGCTACCAACAGAGCCAAGGCCTGCGGTTAATTGAGGTGGGACAAGCCGATGTGCGTGCCTATTTAGCCTACCGCGTCGAGCAACAATTTGCCCGCACCAGTAGTGCACGTTTGCTGAGTAGTTTACGGCGTTTTTACACTTATTTATTGCAGACCAAACAGATTGCTGGCGATCCTATGGCGTTAATTGAATCGCCTAAATTGAGTCGGCAGTTGCCCGATTCTTTAAGTGAATCTCAGGTCGATAGATTGCTGGCCGAGCCCAATGTGGATGACCCCGTCGAGTGCCGTGATAAAGCCATGCTTGAACTCTTATACGCCACCGGGCTGCGGGTGAGTGAGCTGGTGGGATTAACCATGGAACAGATGAGCCTGCGCCAAGGTTTAGTGCGGATTGTGGGTAAGGGCGGTAAAGAGCGTTTAGTGCCCATGGGCGAGCTGGCCATTACCGAGGTTGAGCGTTACTTAAGCTTTGCACGCCACGAACTCTTGGGCAATATTCAGTCAGATGTGGTATTTCCTTCGAAGCGGGCACAGATGATGACAAGGCAAACCTTTTGGCATCGTATCAAGCTCTATGCGAGCCGCGCTGGCATCGAAACTGAGCTTTCGCCCCATACACTGCGCCATGCCTTTGCCACCCACTTGCTTAACCATGGCGCCGACCTTAGGGTGGTGCAATTACTTTTAGGTCATAGTGACTTATCGACCACTCAAATTTATACCCATGTAGCTCGAGCGAGATTACACGAGTTACATCAACAACATCATCCCCGTGGTTAGGTTTTATAGATCACAAAACTACAGATGGTTGAATTTAGTTACAGTATAAATTTGCATTCTAGCGGGCTTGTCTGTAACTTTTTGCCCCCATACAGGGTCTACTAAGATGACCCATATGTCGCAGAAGCGATTAAATTAATAGGATGTCCCATGAAGTTGACCCGAGCATTATCTTTAGTTGTTGCGCTTGTTGTTGCGCCTCTGGCCAGTGCCGCTACGGCGACCACTCCCGACACTGCTGCGATCAAGCAAAAACTCAGCGAGATGTTAGACGTTGAGGTGATTTCAATGCAGGACTCGCCGATCGAAGGTTTATACCAAGCCATGACCAATCGTGGTGTGCTCTATATCAGCCGTGATGGCACAAAACTGTTCCACGGTAACTTGTACGATCTCGATAAGGGGATGAAAAACCTGACGGAAGCCGCACTTGCTGGCCCGCGTCTAGAGATGATGAAGCCGCTTGAAGATCATATGTTGGTATACAAGGCCAAGGATGAAAAACACGTAGTGACGGTATTTACCGATGTAAGCTGTGGCTATTGCCGCAAGTTGCATAGCCAAATGGCTGACTACAACAAGCTGGGCATTACTGTGCGCTACTTAGCCTTCCCACGTGCAGGCGTGCCATCTGCCAATGCCGATGAAATGCAAGCCATCTGGTGTGCGAAGGATCCATTAAAGGCTATGACCGAAGCTAAGGCGGGTAAAAAAGTCTCCGCGGCGACCTGTGATGCCAAAATTGCCGAGCAGTATGAGTTAGGCACTAGCTTCGGTGTAAACGGCACACCCGCCATCATATTGGAAGATGGCAGCATGATCCCTGGTTATCAACCACCTGCTGATTTATTGCGTACTTTAGATGCGCGTGAATAGTCCTGATTCTGGTAAATTTTCCCCATTAAAGGTGAGCTAAAAGCTCACCTTTTTGTTATCTTAGCCCCATGATTGCTTAAGAGTTTGCTTCCTTGATCCATAAGATAGTCCGTCGTCCAACCGTTGATGATAGCCATTTACCCGCGCACCTTCCGCCGTTATTAAGACAGCTTTATGCCCGCCGTGGTGTTATGCCCAACGAGTGCGAGCTAGTGCTTAAAGGCCTGTTAAGACCCGATACTATGAAGGGATTGGATCGCGCCGCCAAGTTGATTGCCGATGCAATGCAACTGGAGAAGTCGATCCTGATCGTCGGCGATTTTGATGCTGACGGTGCCACTTCGACAAGTGTGTGTATCCTTGCGCTGCGAATGATGGGCGCGAGTAAGGTCGATTATTTGATCCCCAATCGTTTCGACTACGGTTATGGCCTAAGCCCTGAGATTGTCGCCGTGGCGGCAACTAAACAGGCAGAATTGCTTATCACAGTGGATAACGGCATTTCCTCGATTGAGGGCGTAGCCGCCGCCAAGGCCTTTGGTATGCAGGTGGTGATCACCGACCATCACTTACCCGGCCATGAGTTACCAGATGCCGACGCCATAGTGAATCCCAACCAGCCCGGTTGCCAGTTTGCCAGTAAATCGATTGCCGGCGTCGGGGTTGCCTTTTATTTGATGACGGCGCTTCGGGCAGAGCTGCGCACTCGTCATTGGTATCAAGCCCGCGGCATTGCTGAGCCTAATCTCGGTACTCTGCTGGATATTGTTGCCCTTGGCACTGTGGCCGATGTGGTGTCGCTCGATGCCAACAATCGTATTTTGGTTGAGGCGGGATTGGCGCGGGTACGCAGTGGTCGTTGCCGCGTGGGCATTACCGCCTTACTCGAAGTGGCGAGACGTAACCCCGCTAGAATTGTCGCTTCAGACTTTGGCTTTGCGGTAGGCCCAAGGCTTAATGCCGCCGGCAGGCTGGATGAAATGGCGCTTGGGGTCGAAACCCTGCTGTGCGAAGACATCATGCATGCAAGGCGGATGGCGGCAGAACTCGATAGCCTCAACCAAGAGCGACGTGAGCTTGAGGTTGGGATGCAGCAAGAGGCGCTGAAAAGTCTTGAATATCTAAAGCTTAATGAAGAGCAACTCCCGTGGGGTATTGCCCTCTTTCAAGAGGATTGGCACCAAGGGGTTATCGGTATTCTTGCCTCGCGAATTAAAGATAAATACCACAGACCTGTTATCGCCTTTGCCGACGCGGGTAATGGCGAAATTAAAGGCTCGGCGCGCTCCATCAAAGGTTTGCATATGCGCGATCTGCTGGAGTTGGTTAACTCCCGCCATCCAGGGCTTATCAGCAAATTTGGCGGCCATGCAATGGCGGCAGGCTTAACCTTAAAGTCAGGCGGCTTTGCAACCTTTGCTAAAGCCTATGATGATGCGGTGCGTGAACTGTTAAAGCCTGAGCAGCTCACGGGCGAGCTGTGGTCCGATGGCGAATTAACGCCGACGGAACTTACCCTTGAAATTGCTCAGTTACTCCGTAATGCGGGACCTTGGGGGCAGTCCTTCGAGGAGCCATTATTCGATGGCTATTTTAAGATTATCCAGCAGCGGATAGTGGGGGAGCGCCACCTTAAATTAGTGCTTGAAACCCCATGCGGCACTGTGATGTTGGATGCGATTGCCTTTAATGTGGATTTACACACTTGGCCCGATGCGACAATTCAACATGCGCGCATTGTATATAAGCTGGATGTGAACGAATATCGAGGTAATTTCACTTTGCAGTTGATGGTCGAGCAAATTGAACCGATGTGATCCGCGCTGATAGCGGGCAAATAAAGGTGAAAAGGAATTTTAGATTGAAGTCACTATCAGACAAAAAGATCCGCCAGTTACTTAAGCGTTTTGCTTGGATATATGCGGTTTGCCTTTGTATTCCCTGGGTTTCGGCGGTCTTGACGACAAAGGCACAGGGGCAAACCTTGATTATCGGCATTTGGCCAGCTGCCTCATTATTTTATTTTCTTGCTTATCGCCATTTGGCTAACTCTTTTCGATTTGAGATCAATCGCCATCTTGCTTTTAGCTATCATGGTGGAGGCTCCTTTGCTGGAGCTATGTATTCATTGGCAAAAGTGGTGTTGCTGGGCATGGTGTTGATGATATTTATGAGTGCAAAACATACCTAGATTAAACGGTATTTAACGCTATATTGGAGCGACAAATGGAATATCGAGTCAGCAGTGAGCTATCGGAAATGGATTTTGATGTTATCCATGGTTTTATTGCCAACAGTTATTGGGCACAGGGTATGCCTGCCGCGCTGCTGCAAAAGGCGCTGAGCAACAGTTTATGTTTTGGAGTATTTGATAGAGATAATCAACAGCTTGCTTTTGCGCGCATGATTACTGATAAAGCCACCTTTGCCTACCTTGCCGATGTGTTTGTCCTCGAATCTCACCGCGGCTTAGGGTTAAGTAAAATGATGATGGCAGCAATTATGGAACATCCTGATCTGCAAGGATTAAGACGCATAATGCTCGCCACCCGCGATGCCCATGGACTCTACGCCCAGTTTGGTTTCAAAGCGGTCGATACACCAGAAACCCTAATGCAAATAAGGCTTGAGAATGCTTACCTGTAGAACAGGGATTGTTAGCACTAAAACAAAAAGCCAGCTTGCGCTGGCTTCTTATCTTATGCGGTTAATGATTAACGATTAAGCCGCTTTGGTGTCTGTGGTTTTGGTTTCGGTACTGTCATCGCTATGGCGAATTAAGTAATCAAATGCACCCAGTGAGGCATTGGCACCGCTACCCATAGCGATGATGATTTGCTTGTAAGGTGAGTTAGTCACGTCACCTGCGGCAAATACGCCTGGTACTGAGGTTTGGCCGCGCTCATCGACGATGATTTCGCCGCGAGGAGTCAAATCCACTGTGCCTTTTAACCATTCGGCATTGGGCACTAAACCGATCTGTACGAAGATCCCTGCCAGTGCGATATGGTGGCTTTCACCTGTTGCACGGTCGGTGTAGTTTAGGCCATTCACCCGAGTACCATCGCCTGTCACTTCTGTGGTCATCGCCTGAGTAATGATTTTGATGTTACCCATAGAGGCTGCTTTACGTTGCAATACATCGTCAGCGCGCAGTTTGCTATCAAACTCTAGTACGGTCACATGCTCAACGATATTGGCTAAGTCGATGGCTGCTTCGATACCTGAGTTACCGCCACCGATCACTGCTACACGTTTGCCTTTAAATAATGGACCGTCGCAGTGTGGGCAGTATGCAACGCCTTTACCACGGTATTCTTTCTCGCCAGGGACATTCATTTCGCGCCAGCGAGCACCGGTTGCCAGTAGTATGGTACGGCTGCGCAGTTTAGCGCCGCTTGCTAGTTCGAGTTCAAATAAACCATCGCTCGTCAGTTTAACGGCTTTTTGGTTATCCATGATATCGACTTCATAGTCGCGCACATGGGCTTCAAGGTTAGCCACCAGTTTTGGACCTTCAGTCGCTTTTACCGAAATAAAGTTTTCGATACCAACTGTTTCGGCGACTTGACCACCGAATTTGTCGGCCACCACACCGGTACGCAGGCCTTTACGGGCAGCGTAAATTGCTGCCGCAGCGCCAGCAGGGCCACCACCGACGACTAAAACTTCGTATGGGGCTTTTTGGCTCAGTTCTTCCGCTTTACGGCTGGCTGCGCCAGTATCGAGTTTATTTAAAATCTCACCAATGCTGATGCGACCGGCGGCAAACACTTCACCATTCAAGTACACAGAAGGTACGGCCATGATGTTGCGGCTCGCCACTTCGTCCTGGAACAGGGCGCCGTCGATCATCACGTTGGTGATGTTCGGGTTAATCGCCGCCATCATATTCAGCGCCTGAATCACGTCAGGGCAGTTTTGGCAGGTGAGTGACACATAGGTTTCAAACTCATATTTGCCGGGCAGATTACGGATCTGCTCGATGATGTCATCGCTGAGTTTGATTGGGTGTCCACCGCTGTGCAGCAGGGCTAACACCAGTGAGGTAAATTCGTGACCCATAGGCAGACCAGCAAAGCTAATCTGAGTATTGAGTGCAGGGTTAACCACTGTCATCGCAGGCGTGCGTTGGCCTTGAGCTTCTTTGATGCTCACTAAAGAGGAAAGGCTAACGATGTCATTGGCTAAGCTTTTTAATTCTTGAGACTTCTTGCTTTCATCTGCTGACACGACAAGTTCAACTGGTCTCTTGAGGTTTTGCAGATAGGTTTGCAGTTGATTTTTTAAATTCGCATCTAACATGATGACTCCAAAATCTTTGAAAATGAAATAATTGAAAACGCGAGGGGGCCAACCTAGAACCTTGCAGGGGGGCGGTTCTCTCTTCCTATTTGGCACCGCAGTTGCGTTGGCTGCATTTACTCACCCCAATCACTTAGATACTAAGCTCATCGGGATGCGTGCAATTGCCGTCTTACTGCGCTGCCAACTAGCTTGAGATACTAGGTTGGCGGGGTTGACCTTTAGGCTAGATTAGATTTTGCCTACTAGGTCTAAAGATGGTGCTAAGGTTTCGTCACCTGGTTGCCATTTAGCTGGGCAAACTTCGCCATCGTGAGTTGCAACGTACTGAGCTGCTTGGATCTTACGAACCAGTTCAGACGCGCTACGGCCGATACCTAGGTCATGGATTTCAGCAACTTTCACTTGGCCTTCTGGGTTGATAACGAAAGTACCACGCAGTGCTAAACCTTCTTCTTCGATCATCACACCGAAGTTACGGCTGATCACGCCAGTTGGGTCAGCCAGCATTGGGAAGTTGATCTTCTTGATGGTGTCAGAAGTATCGTGCCATGCTTTGTGAGTGAAGTGAGTGTCAGTCGATACTGAGTAAACTTCAACGCCCATAGATTGTAACTTAGCGTAGTGATCCGCCATGTCGCCTAATTCAGTTGGGCAAACGAAAGTGAAGTCTGCTGGATAGAAGAATACAACTGACCATTTACCTAACAGATCTTGTTCAGTTACAGGAACGAACTCACCATTGTGGTAAGCAGTGGCTTTGAATGGTTTGATTGTGCTGTTGATAATTGACTGAGTCATTTTATGCTTCCATTTAGTTGATTATGGTGAATTAAGTACGAGTCACTTAACTTGTGTCCCGTTGATGTGAAGCATATTACCCAGTCCAGAATGATAAATATAACGCATAAAAACTATCATCCTAATCGGTTTTGTCGAATTTAAAGGATTTGAGAGAGTGGGTTAATCGATTTTGCAGTACTGGCGCGTGTTAGCGGCTAATTGATTGTTTACTTTGGTTAAGTAGACATAAGAAAGGCAATAAAAAAGGGATATCGACGATATCCCTTCAAACATCAAAACGATTACAACAAGCTACTGAGGTTCTAGGTTCTAGGTTCTAGGTTCTAGGTTCTAGGTTCTAGGTTCTAGTTTTGCGCCTTAGGCTGAGTTAACCAAGTGCTGAGTAGGCGCACACCATAGCCAGTGGCGCCAGCTGGCACCACGGCAGTATCGGTGGCAGTTAAGGCATTGCCAGCGATATCGAGGTGAGCCCAAGGTTGCTCACCCGCAAAGTGTTTGAGGAACATGGCGGCAGACGATGCCCCAGCGCTGCCTTCTTTACCGGTATTCTTCAAATCGGCGATGGTGGATTTTAGCTCATCGTCGTAGGCTTGATCTAAGGGCAAGCGCCAGACTTTTTCACCCACCTGTTGACCCGCAAAGGTGAGCTGCTGCACTAGCGGCTCAGAATCGGTAAACAATCCCGCATACACACTACCCAGCGCGCCCACTTTTGAGCCTGTTAGGGTCGCCACATCGACGATAATCGAAGGACGATAATTCTCACGGGCATACCAGAGACCGTCGGCTAACACTAAGCGGCCTTCGGCATCGGTGTTGAGCACTTCAACCGTAAGGCCTTGGGCGGTTTTAATCACATCGCCTGGGATCATTGCATGTCCCGATACCATGTTTTCCGCCATCGGCATAATCGCAACTAGGTTTACCGGCGCCTTTTGAATAGCCATGGCCTTGACTGTGCCGAGCACGGTCGCTGCGCCCGCCATATCGGACTTCATTCGCGCGATAGAGGTGCCTGTGGCCTTGATATTATAGCCGCCAGAGTCGAAGGTAATGCCTTTACCCACCAGAGCAATAGGCGCTTCTTTGCTACCGGGCCAGTGGGCGACAACCAGCTTAGGTGGACGCTCGCTGCCTTTACCCACCGCGGCTAAGGCGCCGAGGTTTAAGCGTTCAATATCTTTGGCTTCGAGCACTGTGACTTTTACGCCGAGGGACTTAAGCTTACGCGCCTCGTTGGCAAAGCTTTCGGGATACATAATGCCTGCTGGCGCATTGGTGAGGTCCCGCGCTAAAAACACACCCGCTTCAATAGCTTGCAGATTCTTATGGTGTTTTTGGTTTAGGCTTAAGTCATCAACCCCGATTTGATAGTTCTTCTCAGCGCGATTGCTGGCTTTAAATTGAGTGTAGCGGTAGCTGCGCAGCTCAATACCATGGGCTAATTCGGAGCCAAACAGCGGCGCGTTACTTAAGCCTTGGGTTAGCACACGCACAGTGGCTTGAGGCACGGTTTCAAGCTTGGCGGCAATATTGCCCCCTAAGATGTTGATTTCACCGGGTGTTAAGGTCTTAGCATCACCAATTCCAACTAATAAAACCCGCTTAGCATCGATTTCGCTCGGGACTAGGATTTCTAAGATTTCACCGCGTTTACCCGAAAAACTGTTGTCGGCGACCGCAAGGTTGAGTTGGTCTTGAGTCGATTGGGGTAAAAAATCGAGACTATAGGTTGTCGAATCAGCGCTTTGGAACAGCACTAATGTGTCGGAATTGAGTGAGTTACGAGTGTCAAAACTAAAGGTTTCGGCGTTAGCATTGAGAGAGTTAAGGCACGCCAGAGCCATAACGCTTAACAAAAATTTATTCTTATTTTTCATGGTGACAACTCAAATCGGTAGAGAGTGAGAAGCATAGCAAAGCTGAGTCTTAGGGTTAACTAATTTAAGTCATTTGACTGAGATTAATCTTAATTCC
The DNA here is from genome assembly GCF_004354305.1 of Shewanella decolorationis. NCBI lineage: Bacteria > Pseudomonadati > Pseudomonadota > Gammaproteobacteria > Alteromonadales > Shewanellaceae > Shewanella > Shewanella decolorationis. Next base: position 2,387,098 of record NZ_CP037898.1, read on the forward strand.
AAGGGCCAAAGCGTGTCAGTGAACGCTCAAGGGCAAAATCCAGTTGCTGTGACAGGGTTTGCGCCTGACTCTTTAGTGCCGACGCGCCCAAAGATTGCGGTGTTTGGCTGGCAAAAATCACCCAATTGCCACCGCTGGTGAGGCAGGCATGCACGTGGGCAAAATGGCGTTGCAGATCGGCGAGTAACTCGCGATTTTGGCTGTGTTCCTTCCAGCAGTTCAACACTAAATAACCATTGGGTTTAATGAGTTGTGTGCATTGCTCAAGGAAGATTGGCGAGAGTTGCCCCGTATCGACTCCTTTGGCGCTGTAGATATCGGCAAAAATCACATCGACCTTTTTATGCTCGGCCGATGCCATAAAGGCGACTGCATCTTGGTTGATTAGATTAAGCTTTTTGCCAATCGGTAATTGAAAGTAGCGCTTGGCAAGTTCAATCACGGCCGGGCGAAGTTCAACTGCGGTAAGTTTAATTGCGGCATCGAAGCGGCGCAGGGCATGTATGAGGGCGCCGCCGCCAAGGCCGAGTACGATGGCGCTTTTGGGTTGGCAAAATAACAACACCAGTAGCATGCCTTGCACATAGGTATGTTGTGGGATGTGCGGGGCGGTTTTAAGAATTTTGCTCTGCTCATCGTTGTCGCCAAAGGACAGCACGCGGGTATCACCATAGTCGAGCACGCGGATTGGCCCTAGGGCATCTTGGGTTTCGTGTAGCAAAGTGGCGTCGGCCATGACTTATTACTCTATTTGCGTTGGGCTGATCTGGGACTCTATAACTGCTGGTGCAAAAAAGTTAGAATTCAGCTGGTTTCGTTTTTTAAGTGGCTATTATGACAAATCAAATCCTGCTTGCCTGTATTTATCTTGCGGTGTTTATCTTTTTGCAGCGTGCTTTAACCCAATGGGTGAAAAAACTCTCACTAATGAAGCAGGTGAGTGCGGCGCGTACCAGCCTTGTTACTCGTTTTATTTCCTATGTGATGTTTTTTATCACTCTGTCTTTGATGGCGGTGTCCCTCGGCTTGGGTTATCAGGACGTGTCGCTGTTTGTCTCATCTGCGTTTGCGGTGATGGGCGTCGCCTTAGTCGCTCAGTGGTCGATACTAAGTAATTTAACCGCAGGCGTGCTGATTTTCTTTGTGTTTCCGTATCGGATTGGTGAACGTATTCGGGTGGTGGATAAGGATGAAGACATCAGTGGCGTGATTATTGAAATCGCGCTGTTTCATGTACTTATCCTTAGGGACAATGGCGATACCATCACCTATCCCAACAATTTGATGCTGCAAAAGGCGGTGTTGAAGCTGGCGGATCAGGCGCCGCTTGCCGAGCGCCAAGCGTTGCTGGATGGCAAAAAGAAACTCGACCTCGAGTAACTATTCTCCTTTATGTGCGCCGCAGCAGTACATTTATTAGCAAACTGTTGTCGGCGCGTCGCGAACTGATGAGATTTATTATCTTCCCCTGAACTTTACTTGCTTGAAGTGTTTTTCATAACAAAATCAGCGTTATTGCTTACATCCATTCCCTTTTGTTTACCTTGGTTTGTGTCCCGTCGCACGGTTTAGCCCTGTCTAATCCTTAGAATTCGTGTTTTTGTTTTTACCAAGGGAACGAATCGAATGAAATCTAAACTCTTAGCCGTGACGATTGGCGCGCTGTTAACCACACAACTAACAGGTTGTATGGGACAAATGGGCCTGAGCCAAATGGTGACTAATGGCAACCTAAGCGCTGTAGATAACCGTTATGGCCGTGCGGGCTTATTTATTCTGTTAAGTCCTGTGTATGGTTTGGCGGCAACGGGCGATCTCTTTATCGTTAACACTATTGAGTTTTGGACGGGTAAGAACCCGATCACCGATAAATCCCCTGCGGTCGTTGATATGCCTGTGGACGCGATTTTTAAGGTAAATCCCCATGTGAGTGATGAGCTGAAATCGGCGCCCGTTAAACTGACTCAGGCACAAATTGCCTATCCCGATGAGCACACTGTGACCATGACCTTAGCCTACGAAGATGGCAGCTCTCAGTTACTGTCGGGACGTAAATCGGGGGATGATGTGGACTTTTTCCTCGACGAGACTTTTATTGCCCGCGTGAGCAACCAAGAGCTGGTGGCCTATAGCCAAAGTCGTTTACAAGGGTAAGTCCTGAGGTGTGAAGATATAGAGGCTTAAGCTCTCAGAGTTAAGCATTTGGCTAAGCCAACCCATTAATCATATTGTTTAAGGGGTTGGCTTGATACTTTCGCCTATCTCAATACACGGTGAAAAAACGCCACGGATTGTTGATACATTTGCAGGGCTAGCGCGGGATCGTAGCGCTCACCTTCATCACGCATAAAGGCATGCTGAGCATTAACCTCTAACCAACTGAAATTACGGTTTTTAGCCATCAACTGTTGGTGGATCAAAACTCGACCTTCGGGCGATACATGGGGATCTTGCTTGCCAAACACTAACACTAATTCCCCTTGAATATCGCCGCTGCGACTCAGTGAATCATTGCCGTAGGCGCAGGGCAGGGTATTGGAATGAATGTCGGTCGGATAGAGGCAAAACGCTCCCAAAATCTCGGGATTGAGTGCAGCGCGGTAGGCTAAGTGGCCGCCAATACACACGCCCATACTGCCGACCTTACCGGTGCAATAACTCTGCTGACGGACAAAGTCGATAAGGGCTTGGGTGTCGCTATCGTGTTGCTCTAAGGGTTTGGCAAATTTATCGGCATTGCCTTTATCTTTACCCGCATCATCATAGGCTAGTACTGTGCCTATCGGATTTAGCTCATGGAATACTTCTGGCACTAACACCACAAAACCATGGCCTGCGAGAATAGTCGCGGTGCGGGCGATGGGCGCGGTTTGCTGAAAAATCTCAGAATAGAAGAGGATACAAGGGAATTGCCCTGGGGCATCTGGGCGATAGACATAAGTGCGCATCGGCCCTGTGGGCGTGTTGATATCCTGAGTTTGCTGAGTCACTAACATATTTAGTTTCCTCTGTGAGGCTTCAATGTTGAAGCCTCACTTTAGCAGTCAGGTATGGTTCTGTCAGTTAAAACAGTTCGTTACCAGAGCGCTCACCCGCGAGTACCGCTTTGACATTGCTCAGGGTTGTGTGTGCAATCGCGCCTAGCGCTTCTTCGGTGAGGAAGGCTTGGTGACCAGTAAAAATCACGTTGTGGCAGGCGGATAAGCGACGGAACACATCGTCCTGAATGATTTGGTTCGACTTGTCTTCGAAAAACAATTCTTTTTCGTTTTCATACACATCAAGCCCTAAGGAACCAATCTGGCCGAGCTTTAAGGCTTCCATCGCATCGAAGGCATTAAGTAGGCCGCCGCGGCTGGTGTTGATCACCATGACGCCGGGTTTCATCTTGGCAAAGCTTTCTTTATTCAGCAGATGGTGGTTATCGGCGGTTAATGGGCAGTGCAGGCTGATAATATCGCTATTGGCATAAATGGTGTCCAGATCCTGATATTCCACATTGAGCGCTTCTACCGCAGGATTTGGATAAGGGTCAAAGGCTATGACTTTACAGCCAAACCCGAGCAAGACCTTAATTGTGGCGACCCCGATCTTACCTGTGCCTATTACGCCAACGGTTTTGCCAAACATGTTAAAACCGACCAAGCCTTCGAGGGAGAAGTTCGCATCACGGGTGCGTTGGTAGGCCTTATGGATTTTGCGGTTTAGGGTCAGCATCAAGGCGACTGTGTGCTCGGCCACAGATTCGGGCGAATAAGCGGGCACATTGACCACTTGCATGCCTAAGCGTTTGGCGGCGACTAAATCGACATTGTTAAAACCCGCGCAGCGCATGGCAATGATTTTAGTGCCACCCTTGGCAAGCTCGACTAACACTTCTTCACAGAGGGAATCGTTAACAAAGGCGCACACTACCTCAAAACCTTCGGCAAGCTTAACGGTTTGCATGCAGAGGCGATAATCGAAATACTCAATTTGCGCACCAAATGCGGCATTTGTACGGTTAAAATGCTGCATGTCATAGTGTTTTGCGCTAAAAAATCCAATTCTCATTTCAATCACCTAAAGGTTACATTGTTACTGGCACTGAGTGTATGTGACTCGGCGACATTTGTCCTCTGGTGTTGAATTTACCCCGCAAAAAGAGTGAGCTTTGTCATCAATTGCACAAAAAATCATAAAAAAAGCGAGCCCCTGACGGCTCGCTTGTACTGATAAGCTTGAAGATTCAAGCTGGGCTCTCATGGTCGTGCTATGTGAGCCTTAGGTTAGTCCCTTAACCTAGAAACGTTTGATATTAGTGATCTTTCGCGTATTTCGCGGCAGATGCACCCGCGATACGGCCGTAGGTCACGATATCAGAGATGGCGTTACCACCTAAACGGTTAGCACCGTGAACACCACCAGTCACTTCACCAGCAGCGTATAAACCTTCGATAGGTTTACCGGTTTTATCGCTCTTCACTTCGGCTTTAGTATCAATCACGATACCGCCCATAGTGTGGTGAACCGCTGGCGCGATTTCTAAGGCATAGAAAGGCGCTACTACTAACTCACGTGGTAAATCAGGACGCTCAAATTGAGTGTCTTTACCTGATTTCACGAAACCGTTGTAAGAAGTCACTGTTTTTGCCAGTTCAGCTGCTGGTATATCGAGTTGTTTCGCTAACTCTTCGATGGTTTTGCCTTCTTTAACGATGTTCAAGTGAACATAACCTTCGATGGCTTTTAAGCTCTTACGGATAGAGTCATCGAATACGAGGTAAGCGCTTTCGCCTTTTTGTTTCAGGATCGCAGCTGACGCTTTATCACGGGTCGTGATTTCGTTCATAAAGCGGTTACCGTCACGGTTAACCACGATAGCACCGTTACCACGTACCGCTTCGGTGATCATCACACCACCGGCTGGTGAGTAAGTTGGGTGAGCTTGGATGTATTCTAAATCACGAGTTGCAGCGCCTGCTTGCAGCGCAACGTCTAAGCCGTCACCAGTTGCACCTGGGTGGTTAGTCGCTTTAAAGCCTTTTAACTTAGGATCGTACTTAGCGACGCGATCGTTGTTTTTCGCAAAACCACCTGCAGCAATGACGACTGCATCGGCTTTGATCACATAGTAGCCAGTGTATTCACCTTTCACTAAAACGCCGGTCACTTTACCGCTTGCATCTTCAAGGATGCGTACAACACGGCTGTTTAAACGGATGTCAGTTCCACGTTTAACGGCGTTGTCCCACAGCACTTGTGCAACGTGTGCACCCACACCCGCACCACCGGTTGGGCGGTGACTACGGTTAACGCTTGCGCCACCCATACGACCCACGTCAGTCATGTCGGCACCCATAGAGGTTAACCAATCGATAGAGTCTGAAGAGTTGTTGGCCAGAACTTTTACTAATTCAGGATCGTTGATATTTCGACCACCTTTCATGGTGTCGTCGATCATGATTTGTTTCTTATCTTGGATACCTAACTTAGCCTGTGGCTTAGTTTCGGCGGCGTTCATACCACCGGCAGCCAGTTTAGTGTTACCACCTGGGATAGGTTCTTTTTCTAACAGGATCACTTTCGCGCCTGCATCACGGGCTGAAACGGCGGCAGCAAGACCTGCACCACCCGAACCGATAACTACGACGTCAGTGGTTTCTTTCACGCCAGCGGCAATGGCTTTATCTTGAGCCGCTTTGTCTGCATCAACTGGCACAAACTTACGTTCCCACTTGCCGCCAAATGGCATATCGAAGCCGAAGCTGTGGCAAGCATCACAGTAAGTGACAGATTTTTCATGGCCTTTGTGGCAGCTGGTACAAGCGATTTCACCAATTAAGTGAGATTTGTGCGGAGAAACTTTATCTTTTGGCGCAGCTGCAGCCAGTTCTTTTAGATCACCGTGGCAGCTAACGCATTGGCCATTTTCATGGGTCAGGTTGTCGTTGGTTACGCCACCTTTGTCTGATACGTGGCAGCTATCGCAGCCGCCCATTTCACCGTGAAAATCGGCTAGTACTTCTGGTGCAGCATAGGCTGTGCCAGCCATTGCACCAGAGATCAGCATGGCTAGTGCTGTTTTTTGAATCTTTCTTGTGAACATAATTGTTCCTCCGCCGTACATTTCATCTACTTAATAAGGGGTATTAATTATGGCGTGATATTTATATTTTGCGTAGCTCACGCACTTTTAGAGCATTCTCCATGAACAAAGTTATCACTATCTAAAGAGGTATATGTGTGCTTAGGTCACATAACGATTGTTACATTGAAAATTACATAATAGAAATGTGCAATATGGCTGAAAATATTAATGAAATTGAAGTTAATCACTCGGTAAGTACGGTATAACTTGCACGAGTTAACATATTTTGATGGGCTAAATTATATTTGAATCATGAATGGTAAAATAAACTGTAGTTAGTTGGTTGCTTTTAACCTTTTGATTTTATTTGTATATTTTGATGCATTTATCGTTTGGAATATTCTTTGCTCGCAGATTGAGTATTCAATAAATAATAATAGAGCGCTAGTGTATTTTTGAAAAAATACAATATATTTTTCCAAAATGTTACTTAAGTGGTGTTAAGGGGTTAAATCTATGGCGAGGCAGCAGATATCTGAAAAACGTTTTTGGATGCAGCGACTCACGAAAACGAGTTTCAGGGCTTTACATATATTGGGGATTGCTGGTGCGGGCGGCGGAATATTACTTTCCGTTGAGAAATCCCTATGGCTCAATTATTGGTATTTGGCGATGATTACCGGCAGCATATTGATGTTGTGGGAAATTATTCGAGATTGGCGTTGGTTAATTCAGCTCAAGGGGGTGTTAACTCTCGGGAAATTAGGGCTACTTTGCCTATTTGTGCCGCTTGCCAACTACAAGCCAGAACTGTTTATCTTAGTGTTATTTTTATCTGTGATAGTATCCCATGGCCCATCGGGGCTGAGGCACTATTCGATAGTGCATCGCAAACAGATAGACACTAAAAAAGAGATAAAGGGATGACACACGCTACACTCAGCACTGCCTCGAGCTTAATTGCCCAGTTTCCATGGCCTGAGCTTACAGGGCTTAAGGTATTGGATTTAGCCTGTGGTTCGGGCCGAAATGGTCTGTGGTTTCTCTCCCAAGGTTGTGAAGTGACCTTTATCGACCAGGATTTGGGTGCCTTAGCCGAGCTTACTCACGACAAAGCACATCAATTGCAATGGAATTTAGAAGACGGCAGCGCGCCTCAGTTACCCAAAGAGTCTTTTGATATTGTTTTAGTCTTTAATTACTTACATCGACCACTGTTTCCGCAAATCGCTGCGAGCCTTAAGCGCGGAGGACTCATTGTGTATGAGACCTTTACTTGGCAACAGGCGCAAATTGGTCGACCTCGCAACCCTGATTTTTTACTCACGCAGAACGAACTGCAATCCGTATTTGCTAACTGGCAACCTTTGCATTACTTTGAAGGTCGGTTAAGCGATGCTGCGGGTACTGAAAGTGCCAAGGCGCAGCTAATCGCACGAAAACCCTAGACGTTACCCCATCACGGGGCGACTGACCATATTAGTATTGAAGAAGTGTAAGAGGCCAAGGATGTTCCCGTATCCAGAGCAGTATCGTGTTGCCACGCCACCTTTAACCACGGCGCTGATGGTGGCTTGGGCGCTGTTGAGTCACAGCCTATTGGCCGATGCCAGCCCGTTTGCCTTATATCCGTTATTTATGTTGTTCCCTATGGTGATTGGCCTGCACCTGTATTTGATTTGGCTGGCCAAGGGAATGAGTCGGCTGGATCAATGCTTCTACGCCTTAGTGCATATTCCACTCGCGTTTGTGGTGTGGACATTCACCATTATGCATGTCAATGGCAATGCCTTTTCTTAGTGCTGGGGTTATACCAATCGTATTAAATATCTGTTCATTCAGCGGGAGTTAAACGGGCTTTAGACAAGGCAAAGGCTTGAAGGCATAGTGGCGCTCTGTCGAAAGCCTTAAACGCAGTATAAAGCCCGTTCAACCCCGCCCTTCGGGAGCCTCACAGGCATCTCACTCCCGTGTTACATTGACTTAAAAGGGAATAACCATTTCTTCGTCAATGCGCCTTGGATTGAGATGCCAGTGAGGCTCTGAACTGATTAGATATTTAATGTGATTGGTATTATTAAAAGCTCACATTAGCTCGTTCAATTTGACCAATTAAAAAAGCGCCCCGAAGTTCGGGGCGCTTTTTTATCAATACAGAGCGAGGATTAGGCCGTGGTGTTGATATTGTGGCCTGTATTTCCAACGGGTTGAGGTACGGCTGCGTTAATTAAATCAACGGCAATTTGACCTTCCGCCTTTTGCTGCTCCTTGGCTAACTGGGCCACTTTTACGCCAACGGCACCGTTTTCTAAGTTTGGCGTGATAGCTTGGGTGTTCAGTGAAATAGACATAACTAACCTCAATTGTAAGCTGAGTCTTTGTATCGGCAAGCTCAGGTTTTACTTTAGACCTTTATCCTGAGTTTGCCAATTCGAACCTCTGCTATTGCTTATGCCGCTTTATTCGCTTTTGCCGCGAGTAACTTACGGCTGAGTACTATGATGGCGGTTAAACCTAATGACCCCAGAATTAATCCCAGTGCTAGCCCAACACTTTGCAGCGCTGTAGGATCTAACACTAGCGCGACACCCATACCAAACATCATCACGCCCGACATCAGCTTGAGCGCTTGGCCTTCTTTTTCGGTCAGCTTGCGTTTGCCTAAGGTCGCACTAAACACAATCACAATAATCGCTAGTGGGATCACATAAACAATATTGTATAAAACCAAATACATATAGCGCTCGATGTCCGGCAGGTTATGCATGGATAGCACGCTGGTATAAATCATCGGGAAGCCCGCAGTGCAGAGTAGCTCGTAGGCGTTGGCTAAAATAGCCAGTACGGTTGAGCCGACAATCAGCGCGCCTAGGCTGCTGGAGTTCGACAGTTTGCCCATGCGTTTGATTAGGCTAGTGCGGTTTTCCGCCGACATTGACAGGGTTACTTCGCCCTTAGTGAAGAAGTAATCCTTCACGTTTATCGTACCTGCGATCAAGGCTAAGATCCCCGCGGCTAGAATGATCATCCCGCCATCGCTGCCCGCGCCTAACAGTTGGAAGATGTTTAGCCAGGCCGTCATAAACAGGAAGTAAATAAAGCCGGAGAAGAACACGAAGATACCGCCAACCAACAGCATGCGGCTGCGGCTCTTAGCGTTAACCATAATCGACAGTAAAAACAGCAACACGAAAAAGGCGCAGGGGTTAAAGGCATCGACACCCGCCAGCACTAAGGTTAATAGTGGGAGCGACATGGTCTCGGGCGTGACTACACCCACAAGTGGTAATTCAACGGGCTGCACTTCGGCTTGATCGTTACTCGCAAGGCTGGTGGCATCGCAGGTGCCTTCACCTGAGTCGGTTCCACAAGTGCCAAAAAGGGGCTCACTATTGGTCGGCGCTGTAGCTGGCGTTCCTGTGGTTGGCATATCCGCTTCACTTAGCTGGCCGCCTAGGGATAAGTAACAGTTCTTTAAGCGATTCACTAAAAACTCACCGGTCACCGCCTCGCTGGAATAACCGACAATGGCTTTCTCGCAGCTGGCCATATAAGGCACTGAGCGAGCCTCTGTCGTGGTTTTGGAGGCGATATTTTGCCAAATATCCTGCACGCCAGGAGCCGAAACCATATGGGATTCGAGTTCTATCCAAGGGTATTTCTGCGGCAGTGAGTCGATAAACGGATGGGCCTCGGCGCAGTGTGGGCAGGTTTTCGACCAAAAGAAGTAAAGCTTGATCTTCAACTCACCTTGGGCGTTCACATAATGCCAAGTTTGGTCCGGGTTATTGGGCGTTTCGGCCCAACTTGATGTGCTCAACATGGCCAATGCTAAAGAACATAGCAGAGCGAATTTGGTTAAGTATTTAGTCATAGCGCCTCCACAATAGTGGGCATAATCTGTTTAAATGGTTTTCTGACTACTACTCTACTGATTTAGATCCCCTTGATTAAATTGAGCATTAAGAAATGTTAGTTAACTCGCGATTAGCTGGTTTTTGGGAAGTGAGGCAGGTTTATGGGAAGGGCGATTCGCGGCAGATAACTAAAAAGCACCCAGAGGTGCTTTTTAGACGATAGTGACTGTTGTCTTGTGGGCTTAGTTTAACACCGCGCCATTAACACTCAGTTTTACATCGATATTATTTCGTGTGGCGTTGGAGTAAGGACACACTTGATGGGCATGACGTACTAAGGCTTCGGCCTCGGCTTGGGGCAGTTCGAGATTGACCTCTAAAGAAACGGTTAAAGCAAAACCACCTGCATCATTGGCGCCAATGCCAACAACTGCGCTGACTGGTGCTTCAGTAATCGCCACTTTGCCAATTTTGGCGACATGTAAAACCGCATTAGAGAAACAGGCCGCATAACCCGCTGCAAACAGTTGCTCTGGGTTGGTTGCCAATCCACTTCCGCCCATTGCTTTGGGGTAGGCGAGCGCAACATCGAGTAAGCCATCATCGGTACTAACTTGGCCTTGGCGACCAGCTCTAGCGGTAGCACGGGTTTCATATAATGTTTTCATATTTCGTTCCTCATAGTGATAAAAAGTAATTTGGGTTGCGTGCAATTTAATTGTGGTAAACTATAATTCGATTTTTACCCTGAATGCAAGTATATTGTGCGCAATATATTTAAGTTTTTGGATAAGCTATGCCTAACTCAGAGTTATCATCATTGGGAAATACCTCGGATACTGCTGAAAATACCCAAGCAGACAATGCCTTATGTTTAGAGAATCAGGTGTGTTTCTCTCTTTACAGTGCCGCCAATGCCATGGTGCGCGCCTATCGTCCTATGCTCGATAAGTTGGATTTAACCTATCCCCAATATTTAGTCATGCTGGTGTTGTGGCAGGAGCAGGGGATCAGCGTGAAGACTCTAGGGGATAAATTGTTCCTCGATTCGGGCACGTTGACGCCCCTGTTAAAACGTTTAGAGTCGAAGGGATTGGTGAGTCGCGGACGCAGCGACCAAGATGAAAGGGTTCGGGTATTGTCTCTGACAAGTGCAGGGCAGGCGCTAAAGCTCGAGGCCAGTGAAATCCCGCATCTGATGCGCTGTAAAATCGGTGCTGAGATAGAAGATCTTAAGGCGCTAAAATCCATGTGTGACAAAGCCTTAAAGCAATTGCACGCCAGCATCGAATAGTGTGAAAGCCAATCTGTGATAGCAAGGGAGTGGAACATGGATAAACGCACCATTAAAGCGACGGAATGGATATAGACGATATGAGTTCATACGATATTGCGATTATCGGTGGTGGGATCAGCGGTGTCGGTATCGCCCAATACGCGGCGGCGGCGGGGTATTCGACCCTGCTTATCGAAAAAGGCGAGATTGGCGGCCAAACCTCGGCCAATTCCAGCAAGTTAATCCACGGTGGTTTGCGTTATCTCGAAAGCGGGCAAGTGAACCTTGTGCGTAAATCCTTGCAGGAGCGTCGCCATCTGCTCGACTTTGCGCCAAGCTTAGTCAAAGCCGTGCCTTTTTATATTCCCGTCTATCAAGACAGTCAGCGTAACCCTTGGACAATTCGGGCGGGCTTGAGTCTGTACGCGCTACTCAGCGAATTTGATCCGCTCGGTCGCTTTGTATCTATTCCCGCCGTGCATTGGCATCGTTTTAACGGGCTTAAACTCCAAGGTTTGAAGGCCGTGTTCCAGTATTGGGACGCGCAAACCGACGATAAATTGCTGACTCAAGCGGTGGCGCGAAGTGCCGAGGCATTGGGCGCCCATGTGTATGCCGAGGCGGAGTTTTTACAGCTTAATCATCTGGGTGAGCAGATTGACCTAAGTTTTCGCCATCGCGGCGAAGTGCAGCAGATTGACGCTAAGCTGGTGATTAATGCCGCCGGTCCTTGGGTTAATGAGGTGATAGCAAAGGTGTCACCGCCACTGGCTGGAGTCGAACTTGATTGGGTGCAGGGCGCGCATTTACTGCTGGATTTACCCGCCCCTGACGGCATCTTATATTTAGAATCTTGCTTCGATAAGCGGGTGATTTTTGTGATGCCTTGGTATGGTCAACTGCTAATTGGCACCACAGAAACCGAGTTAACATCCATAGATACACCGCCCCAAGTAACTGAGTCTGAAATAAATTATCTATTAGGGATTTATCGACACTACTTTCCACTGTCGGCCTCGATTGATGAACTCAAAACTAAGATAGTGCAGACGTTTTGCGGCGTGAGGGTATTACCTAAGCAAGCGAGCTCTGCCTTTGAGCGGCCAAGGGATACTTTAATGCAAACCTCAGTTTCTCACCCAAGATTACTCAGTCTCTACGGCGGCAAGCTCACGACCTTTAGGAGCACTTCGGCCGAAGTGCTTGAGTGGGTCGAACAAAAACTCGGAAAGCGCACTCCCATCGCCGATGTAGATAGCCTGAGGTTAAGTTAATCTGAGCCGGACTATCTATCGGCCAATGCTGCACTTCAAGGTGATTTTTCGGCGCAAAAGCGCTAAAGTGTGGCGCTTTTTGACTGGGGCCTTAGTGTGTTTGTTAGGCTTCAGTTGTCATCCAAATTTCACTCGCCATCTCAATAGATAAGATAGACGGGCACTGCTGTGGGTACGATGCTGTGAGTACATTAGTACAATGTGGGTATTTTGAACGAGGCCAATGCCAATCCTGTCGCCATATTAAGCTCCCTATGGCGCAGCAACTGGCGACCAAAACCCAAGAATTGCAGCAGTTGTTAGCGCCTTTTGTCGATAACGCCGAACCACAGTTTTTACCTCCAGTTGTGGGTGACAGCAGCGGTTTTCGTAACAAGGCGAAAATGGTCGCCTTGGGCGCTGCACATGCACCTGTGTTGGGGATTGTTAGCCCCAGCGGCGAGGCGGTGAGCCTGTGTGACTGTCTGTTGTATCCTGCTGATATGCAAGCCTTACTCCACCGTTTAGAGCGCTTTGTGCAGCAAGCGGGCATTCCGCCTTACCGTGTCGATAAGGCCAAGGGCGAGCTTAAATTTATCCTACTGACGCGCAGCCAAGTGCGTGGCGAGTATATGCTGCGCTTTGTGCTGCGCTCGCGGGATGCCATCGCCCGTATTCAGCGAGAATTGCCTGCGCTGATGGCGGAATATCCGCAGATCAAAGTCATCTCCGTCAATTTGCAACCTGTTCATATGGCTATCTTGGAGGGTGAGGAGGAAATTTTTCTCACCGAAAACACTCGCCTCGAAGAGCGCTTTAACGATGTGCCTTTGTTTATTCGTCCTAAGAGCTTTTTTCAAACCAATCCGCAGGTGGCGGCAAAGCTGTATCAAACCGCCCGTGAGTGGGTGGCCGACTTCGCGCCGGCTTCCCTTTGGGACTTATTCTGTGGGGTGGGCGGCTTTGGTTTGCACTGTGCTAGCAAAAACATCCCACTGATAGGGATTGAAATTGAAGCCGAAGCCATTGCCTGCGCTAAGATGTCGGCGCAGTTGATGGGATTGGATAAAGTAGAGTTTATGGCGCTCGATTCCACCGACTTTGCCAAGGGCGAGGCGGCGCAAACTAAGCCAGAGTTGATTATTGTCAATCCACCGCGTCGCGGGATTGGTGAGTCCCTGTGTCATTCCTTAAGTGAGTTTGCGCCTAAGGCGATTTTGTATTCCAGCTGCAATCCTAAAACCTTAGCCAAAGATCTCGGCCATATCCGTGGCTATCGGTTAACTAAGGTGCAGTTGTTCGATCTTTTTCCTCACTCGGATCATTTCGAAGTGTTAGCGCTATTAGTGAAAGACTCAGCGAGCTAACTGAATGTTCTCCTAGTCAGTTGTTCGTTATCTTCAATTTAGAGGTTGATAATACCAATCGTATTAAATATCTGTTCATTCAGCGGGAGTTAAACGTGCTTTAGACAAGGGGAAGGCTTAAAGGCATAGTGGCGCTCTGTCGAAAGCCTTAAACGTAGTATAAAGCCCGTTCAACTCCGCCCTTCGGGAGCCTCACAGGCATCTCACTCCAGTGTTAAATTGGCTTAAAAAAAGAATAACCATTTCTTCGTCAATGCGCCTTGGATTGAGATGCCAGTAAGGCTCTGAACTGATTAGATATTTAATGTGATTGGTATAAAATGGAATGTTGCTCATTTTTACCTTTGGTTGAATGTTTTTTGTCTTACTGATTTTGCTTTCATCAAAATGTCTTTTTAATGGCATAATCTTGCTTATTTTATGCATCGAAAGGCAAAGCATATGCTGCAGATATTCTTACGTTTTTTTACCCTTGGTCTGTTGAGCTTTGGCGGGCCTGCTGCACATATCGGCTATTTTCGACAAACCTTTGTCAACGAACTCGGCTGGCTTGATGATAAACGCTATGCCAGCTTAGTTGCTTTAAGCCAATTTATGCCGGGTCCAGGCTCGAGTCAGGTGGGATTTGCTATTGGTTATCATCGCGGTGGATTACTTGGTGCCATAGCCGCCTTTGCCGGATTTACCTTGCCTTCCTTTATATTGATGTATTTGCTTGCTGTAACCACAGCCGCTTGGTTAGGTAACGATTATATGCAGGGCATAGTTCATGGCTTAAAGCTGTTGGCTGTGGTCGTGGTTGCAGATGCTGTGCTGGCGATGTTTAGCCAGTTTTGCCAGCGTAAAACCGCGCGTTTATTGATGCTTGGCTGCGCCGCGAGCATACTGATTTTCCCGTTCTTGTGGACCCAAATTGCGTTGTTAATCCTTGCCGCGCTTTTAGGCTTATCGTTTTTGAGTGCAACCGAGAGCGAGCCTCAAAAACCTGAACCCATTCGCTTGAATTACCTTAGCCTAGCTATATTTATCGCCTTGTTTGTGGCGAGCTTTTTTGCCTTAAATCTTGGCGTTGAAGCGGGGATATTTGGTGAGTTTTATCGCGCTGGCAGCTTAGTCTTCGGTGGCGGTCATGTGGTGCTGCCGTTGCTTGAGACGGCGGTCGGCGATTCTCTGAGTAGCGATCGCTTCCTCACCGGATACGCCTTTGCCCAGGCTATGCCTGGGCCTATGTTCACCTTTGCCACCTTCCTTGGCGCAGAAATGATGCTAGACAATCCCTTTGTCGGCGCGGCTATCGCAACGCTTGCTATTTTCTTGCCGGGATTTTTATTGATGCTGGTGGGCTTAAAGAGCTGGCATGCGATTGCGGCCAGGCCCAAGATTGCCGGCATGCTTGCCGGTGTAAATGCCGGTGTGGTGGGATTGTTAGCGGCGGCACTATATCAACCCGTATTCAGCCAAGGGGTATTGTCTGCTGTGGATATGGCGTTGGTTTTGCTCGGTTTTGGTGCATTAAAGATCTTCAAACTGCCGATGTTATTATTGGTAGTCGGCTTTAGTGTTTGTGGTATGGCTTTGATAGTATTGATGTAATGCAAAGAGAAGGTAATTTTTACAAATTAAAGGAAATTTTGTTAACTCTAACTCTGAGTGATTGCACCTTTTTGGCTATACTTCAACCAGATAAAAAATATAACCCGATTTAATCTGGAGTAAGCAAGCATGTCGAATTTAAGCCTGCGTAACAAATTACTGCTGTTATCTTTATTTCCCCTCGTATTGACCTTACTCGTGCTCATGGTGGTTTCTTATTATGTTGAGCAGGAGTCCCTCTCGGAAGAAGTTGTGACCTTTAAAACGAAATTGGTCGGTGAACGGAAGCAACAAATCAAAGAAGCCACAGAGATTGCCGCTGGAATCGTGCAATACCAATTGTCATTGAAAGATAAAGGGAATGTGAATCAAGCCCTGCGGGATATTCGTTTCGGTACTGCTGGCTATTTCTTTATGTACGACTCTCAAGGGAAAAATATTTTCCATGCCCTAATGCCAAATCTTGAGGGGCAGAACAAAATCGATATGACTGACCCTCGGGGTACTAAGATCATTGTCGGTTTGCTAGATGCGGCCAAACGCGGTGACGGTAACTTTTCCTATTACTATCAAAAGCCTAATACTAACGAGCAAATCGAGAAGATTAGCTATGTGATGATGGTTCCTGGGACTGACTGGATGTTAGGTACTGGTGCTTATATAGATGATATTGAAGCCGTGGTGGAGGATTACCGCCAAACTGTTACCGAGCAGATGACAGATAAGTCCTACATGATCCTATTAATTGCCCTCGTGCTGACGGGGATTACCGCCTTTATTATCATGGTTGCCGCCCATCGTATGGTGATACCCATTAAAAATATGGCCGTTAATCTTAATGATATTGCCAAGGGGGAAGGGGATTTAACTAAACGCTTAACCGTGAAGGGCGAGGATGAAATTGCTCAGTTAGGTCAAGCCTTTAACTTGTTTGTCGATAAACTTCAAACCATTATCGGCGATGTGGCAAACGCCACGGCAAAAGTGAAATCCGCCGCCAATGCGATTCACGATCAAACCAAAGTGATGTCTAGCCAACTGCTTAGCCACAACAACGAGACAGACCAAGTGGTGACGGCCATTACCGAGATGTCATCTACCGCGAGTGAAGTGGCGCAAAATACCACCCAAGTGGCCGAGGCGACCCAAGCTGCTACAGGTGATGTGGCTAATGCTCAGCGTTGTGTTGATGCTTCACTCGAAGAGATTGCTGGACTGATGTCGCAAATCAATAATGCCGCGGGCAGTATTAAGTCCCTAAGCGAGCAATCGCAAAAGATTAACAGTGTGCTTTCGGTCATTGGTGGCATTGCCGAGCAAACTAACTTACTAGCATTGAACGCGGCGATTGAAGCGGCACGTGCTGGTGAACAGGGCCGTGGCTTTGCCGTGGTGGCTGATGAAGTGCGTAATCTTGCCAGCCGGACTCAGGCAAGTACCTTAGAAATCAACGAAATGCTATCAGAGCTCCATAAGCTGGTGGCTATAGCGGTAAAAACCATGGACGAGAGTCAACAGAGCTGCGTACGTTCGGTGGATTCTTCCCGCGCTATTTCCGAGAGCTTAGGATCTGTGACATCGGCGGTGACCGCGATTAATGATATGAGTACTCAAATTGCGACGGCGGCGACCGAGCAAAGCTCTGTGACCGAAGAAATCAACCGTAACGTTTATGCCATCCAAGAGATCGTTAACGAGCTACTGCATTCCAGTGAAGATGCGGCCAGAGTAAGCCAAACCGTATCGCAGGAAGGCATTAACCTTGGCAAGTTGGTTGGGCAGTTTAAAATTTAATACTGATTTATTATTGGGTTATAAAATAAAACGGGAGATAACATCTCCCGTTTTTAATATTTATCTTTGGACTTAACCTTGATGTACTGTCATGTCCAAGCCTTAAGCTGTTTCATTAATGTTCGCAGTCACCTTTTCAGCCCTGACTGCACAGACCTTATATTCGGGAATATAAGCCACAGGGTCGAGCGCATTGATGGTAAGTTTGTTCGCTGCGGCTTCGACAAAATGGAACGGCAGGAACAGCACGCCTGCTTGGGCGCGTTTAGTCACAAAGGCATCGATTTCAATCTCTCCGCGGCGGGTGGTGAGGCGAAGTTTATCGCCGTTATGGATCCCCAGTTGCTCCGCATCATAAACCGAAATCATCACCTTAGGCGCGCCGAGTAAATCCAGCCCAGGTGTTTTACGGGTGAGTGTGCCCGTGTGGAATTGCTCCAACAGCCGCCCTGTTGAGAGCGTCAGTGGATAATCGTTGCAGGGCATTTCAGCAGGTAGGCGATAACTGACAGGCGTAAATAAGCCTAAGCCTCGAGTGAATTGGCTCTGATGCATAATCGGTGTTCCGGGATGGGTTTCATCTGGACAAGGCCATTGAATACCTTGAGAAATCTTACCATCTGCATCGACACTTAATCTGTCCCAACGAATGCCGCGATATTGCGGAGTGAGCTCGTTGATCTCGTGCCAGATGGCTTCCTCGTTGGCATAGTCCCAGCCTGCGCCCATGGCGTTAGCGACGGCTTGCACTATCTGCCAATCGGGTAAGGCTTCACCCGGAGAGGCGAGTGCCTGCTCGAGTCGCTGTACCCGACGTTCGGTGTTGGTAAAGTGGCCGCGTTTTTCCACAAATGCGGCGGCGGGTAATACCACATGGGCAAGCTCGGCCGTCTCGGTTAAAAAGATATCCTGTACCACCAGAAACTCAATTTTGCTCAAGGCATTAAGTACATGGGCTTGGTCGGGATCGCTGAGCACGGGATTTTCACCCATCACATACAAAGCTTTAATTTTGCCCTTGGCAATATCGTGCATCATATGGGTTGCGGTGACGCCAATCTCCCCCGATAACGGCGTTTGCCAGTGGTTTTCGAAACGCATTCTGGCATGAATATCCGTGACCTTTTGGTAACCGGTAAAATAGTTGGGCAGTGCGCCCATATCGCAGGCGCCTTGAACGTTACTCTGGCCGCGAAGTGGATTTATTCCCGCGCCAGACACACCAATATTGCCGCAAAGTAGCTGCAAATTAGAGATGGCGGTGACGTTATCGTGTCCTGTCGTATGCTGGGTGATGCCCATGGCGTAGTAAACCGCGGTCTTTTCGGCCGTGCCTATGGTACGCGCGAGGCGGGCAATGTCTTCGGCCTTTACGCCTGTGATAAGCGCCGCGTTTTCGAGGGAATAATCCTGCTTGGCTAACTCTGCATAGAGGGCCTCAATACCTTCGGTGCGCTCGGTGATATAGGCTTTATCCTGCCAATCGTGGCGAATAATTTCTGCCATAATGGCGTTGAGCAGCATCACATCCGTGCCCGGTCTGTGAGCGACATACAGCTCGGCTTTTTCGGCAATGCCAACGCGTTTAGGATCGGCGACCAGTAAACGCGCGCCGTGTTGCATCACCGCTTGCTGGATTTTTGAGGCGATAATCGGATGGGCGCAGGTGGTATCCGACCCTAAGATAAAGATGACGTCCGAGTCCTTGATGCTCGGAATATCATTGGTCATGGCGCCACTACCAATGCTCTGCTGCAAGCCCGTTACCGTAGATGAGTGGCAGAGGCGAGCGCAGTGATCGATATTGTTGGTGCCAAGGACGCTACGAACAAACTTTTGAAGCACAAAGTTATCTTCGTTGGTGGCCTTGGCAGAGGCGAGACTTGCGAGGGCATTGCTGCCATCTTTTTGTTTTATCTCACTTAAGCGTTTTGCTACATAGTCGATGGCTTCGGGCCAACTACAAGGTTGTAGCTCGCCATTTTTACGGATCAGTGGCGTAGTAAGACGTTTGTCGCTGTGAATAAAATCGAAACCAAAACGTCCTTTAACACATAACATGCCTTGGTTAACGACCGAGTCTTTATTGCCTTCAATGTGGCGAATGCGATTGGTGCTAGGGTCGATTTTAAGGTCGAGACGACAGCCCACGCCGCAGTAAGTACAAATCGTCGAGGCGGTTTTTAACTCTGTACAATCCCCTTGGCATTTATCTCGGGCATCGACCAGTGCGCCTGTCGGACATACTTGCACACAGTTACCACATTGCACACACTGGCTATCGGCCATACTCGCACTAAAGCCGACTCTCGGCGCGCGGCGCTCAAGGGTTTGGCTGATTTCCTGCGGCAGCGCTTGATAGGAATCTTGGCTAAATTGGATGGCGCAGTGGCCACTCTGCAGCTGACACACATCGACGCACTTACCGCAGCTAATACAGCGGTTGGCATCGAATTGAATAAAGGGCGCACTTTTATCCACACTGAAATGCCGTGCATTTTCAGTGGCTAAGCTTTTGGCCTCGACACCGTAATCCGTGGCGTAATCCCTCAGCTTACAGTCGGTATTGGCCTGACAGGCGCACTCGAGGCAACGCGCCGCCTCTTGCATGGCGGCATCGGCGGGAAAGCCTAACTCAACTTCACTGTAATTCAGCAGCCGCTGCAGCGCCGTGAGTTCGGGCATTTTCAAGCGGGGCTGGCGCGGGGTATGGGGATAAAGCCTTGACCCTGCTTTTGATCTTGTTTCGGTTTGCTTAATGGCGCTTGGAATGGGGGCGCTTGGAATGGTTTTAACCGAGTTAAACTCATGGGCATGTAAATCGCAGCTAAGGCCAATTTTTAGCATCTTATCAATAGCGATTGCCGCTTTGCGGCCATCGCCAATCGCGGCTACGGCGGTGGCAGGACCTCTGCGGGCATCGCCCATCACAAACAGTTTTTCGACTCCCGATGACATGGTTTGCTCACAACCCATTAGCGTGTTCCAACGGCTCAGCGCCAGTTCACCTTGGCTGAGTTGCCCCATAGGATCCTGCATAAAACTCAGATCCGGCGCTTGGGAGACGGCGGCGATAACGGTATCGAAGGCCTCGGTAAAGGTTTCTCCCGTGTCCACAGGCGCGCGTCTGCCCGAGGCATCGGCTTCGCCGAGCGCCATTTTGCTAAAGGTGACCGACTGTACTCGTCCGTTATCATCACTATGATTTTCAATGGGATTGGTTAAAAAGTGGAATTTCACGCCTTCGACTTCTGCCTCGTGTACTTCGTAGGCTTCGGCGGGCATTTCGGCGCGGGTACGGCGGTAGATTAAGGTGACATCGCAACCTTCACGCACCGCGGTGCGGGCGCAGTCGATGGCGGTGTTGCCGCCGCCAATGACCGCGACTTTTTTGCCCAACTTCAATTGTTTGTCGAGGCAGTGATCCTTAAGAAAATCCACCCCAAGGTAACAGCCCGCAAGTGCTGAGCCTTTGTAGTTCATCGGCACCGCCTTTTGGGCGCCGATGGCGAGGCACACCGCATCAAAATCGGCGACTAGCTGGGCTAAGTGAATTTCATGGCCGAGGCGAGTATCGGTATGAATGATTAACCCATTACGGCACAGCAGCTCGATTTCTTTATCGAGAATCGCCTTGGGTAAACGGTATTCGGGGATCCCGTAGCGCAGCCAGCCGCCCGCCTTGGGCATGGCTTCAAAAATCTCAACATTATGCCCTTGGTTTGACAGGTAATAGCCCGCGCTTAAGCCTGCTGGGCCCGCGCCAATAATGGCAATTTTCTTGCCTGTGTCTGCGAGGCGCGGCGGCTGATAACTGCCGCCTTGTTCATCGTCGGCCAAGTCTAAATCGGCGGCGTGGCGCTTAAGTTGACGAATGGCAATGGGGTCATCGACGAGGCCGCGGCGGCATTCGCTTTCGCAAAACGCAGGGCAGACTCGGCCGATCGACAGCGGTAGCGGCAGGGTGTCTTTAATGACTTTAATCGCTTGGGTGTGGTCACCTTGGGCAATGTGGTACAGGTAAGTTTGCACATCGACGCCCGCAGGGCAGGCCTGTTGGCAGGGCGCCTCACAATCGGCAAAGTGGTCACTTAAAATTGTGCTCAGTGCCGCTTGGCGCTGTTTGGTCAAATATGCCGATTGGGTGATGACCTTCATGCCTGCTTCAGCGGGCGTTTCACAGGCTTTAACACAGCGCAGGCTGGCATCGGTATTTTCGATTTGCACTAGGCAGAGGTTGCAGTCCTGTTTATCGGCGTTAGGAGCTGCGTCCAATTGCCGTGTCGCATCCGTTGGATCGCATAGGCTCGGAATGGCTATACCCGCCTTACGGGCCGCTTGTAATAGGTTATCGTTCGGCTCGGCCGTGACGCTGTGATTGTCGATGTTAAGTTCTATCATCCCAAGGCCTTTTATATTTGTAGGGTGCTTGCTGCTTGGCAGGCTTAAGGTGGATTTGAGTATAACTAGAGCGCTTTAGAAGACGCTTATGGGCGGGGGAAGTTTGACGCTAAATTGCTGTTGTTATCACAAACCCGTGTCAGACTGTGCGCTGGTGAGGGTTTACTGGTGGAAAGTTGTGATTTGTTTGGTATTTTGTATTGGATTTATCTGTATCTCGTTTAATCCTTTAATATTTTTAGTGATTATCACTGTTTAGCTTGCTCAAATTTATGTTTGATAGAGGCGTTAAACGGGTTATTTCATGTAAGATCACAGTCTTAACTCGGCTGTGTCTGTTAATCTGCTGGCGCCAACGGTGCTTTTTAGGCTGATAAAATCGCCCTGAAGTGTCAACACGCCCTAGGTTTACCAGCGTTGTTAGGTTAAAATGCGCGGTTGCAATTACCGTTAAGCGCCGCCTCCTTTGATGGAAACTCCATTGAAACGGCAAAAATAAAGCGAAGTTAAAAATCCATGTTTGAAGTTAATCCAGTAAAATTCAAAATTAAGGAGCTTGCCGAGCGTACGCAGCTTCTTAGGGGGTATCTTTGACTACGATGCTAAGCATGAGCGTCTAGAAGAAGTCAGCCGTGAACTTGAAAGTTCTGAGGTGTGGAACGAGCCAGAACGTGCACAAGCCCTAGGTAAAGAGCGCGCCAGCCTCGAAGCCGTTGTCAAAACTATCGATGATATGGACGCAGGTCTAGAAGACGTTGAAGGTCTGCTAGAGCTTGCCATCGAAGAAGAAGACGAAGACACCTTCAATGAAACCACCAAAGAGCTGGATTATTTAGAGAGCCGTTTGGCCGAACTCGAATTCCGCCGTATGTTCTCTGGTCAACATGACGCCTCCGATTGTTACTTAGACATTCAATCGGGCAGTGGCGGTACAGAGGCACAGGACTGGGCCAACATGGTACTGCGTATGTACCTGCGTTGGGGCGAAGCCCACGGATTCAGCCCTGAGCTGATGGAAGTCACTGACGGTGACGTCGCCGGCATTAAGGGCGCGACCATTAAATTTACCGGTGAGTATGCGTTCGGTTGGTTACGCACCGAGACGGGCGTACACCGTTTAGTGCGTAAATCGCCATTCGACTCATCGGGCCGTCGCCATACTTCTTTCTGCTCGGTATTCGTTTACCCAGAGATTGATGACGATATCACCATCGACATTAATCCTGCTGACTTACGTATCGACGTATACCGCGCCTCGGGTGCGGGTGGTCAGCACGTTAACCGAACCGAATCTGCGGTACGTATTACCCACTTACCGACTAACACGGTAGTGCAGTGCCAGAACGACCGTTCGCAGCACAAGAACAAAGATTCGGCAATGAAGCAGTTAAAAGCCAAACTGTTTGAATTAGAAATGCATAAGCAAAATGCGGAAAAGCAAGCCGCCGAAGATGCCAAGTCTGATATCGGTTGGGGCAGCCAAATTCGCTCTTATGTATTGGATGATTCCCGTATTAAAGACTTACGCACTAGCGTGGAGACGCGCAATACCCAAGCGGTACTCGATGGCGATCTGGACAAGTTTATCGAAGCCAGTTTGAAATCAGGGCTGTAATTAATTCAAAGGTATAGACGAGAAATAAGATGACTGAACAAGTACAAGATGAAAACAAACTGATTGCCGAGCGTCGTGCCAAGCTAGATAGCATTCGCCCGAACTGCAGCGCTAATGCTCACCCTAATACTTTCCGTCGCACCCACAAAGCGGCTGAGTTGCAGGAAAAATACGGTCAAAACACTAAGGAAGAACTCGAAGCCTTAGGTTTTAGAACCAGCATCGCTGGCCGTATCATGGCAAAACGTGGCCCATTCCTAGTGATCCAAGACGTGTCAGGTCGTATCCAAGCTTATGCTGAAAAGGGCGTTCAAGCTGATCTGAAGGATAAATACCAAGGTCTGGATATCGGTGACATCATCGGCGTAACGGGTCAGTTGCACTTGTCTGGTAAAGGCGATCTGTACGTGAACATGGAAGAGTACCAACTGCTGACTAAAGCACTGCGTCCTCTGCCAGAAAAATTCCATGGCTTAACCGACCAAGAAACCCGTTACCGCCAACGTTATGTGGACTTAATCGTTAACGAAGAATCTCGTCAAGCCTTCGTCATGCGTTCAAAAGTGGTTGCTGCTATCCGTAACTTCATGATCAAAAAAGAGTTCATGGAAGTTGAAACCCCAATGATGCACGTGATCCCAGGCGGCGCTTCTGCCCGTCCATTTATCACTCACCACAATGCGCTGGACATGCCAATGTACCTGCGTATCGCGCCAGAGTTATACCTCAAGCGTTTAGTGGTAGGTGGTTTTGAACGTGTGTTCGAAATCAACCGTAACTTCCGTAACGAAGGTCTGTCGCCACGCCATAACCCAGAATTCACTATGATGGAATTCTATATGGCCTATGCAGACTACAAAGATCTGATGGACTTAACCGAAGAACTGTTAAGCTCTATCGCGATTGAACTGTTAGGCAGCGCGCAAATGCCATACGGCGAGCACACTGTTGATTTTGGTGGCCCATACGCGCGTCTGAGCATGTTAGAAGCGATTCAGAAGTATAATCCTGACAACGCGACTATCCAAGCCATGACCTACGAGCAAGTGAAAGATCTTGAATTCATGCGTGAACTGGCTATCAGCCTAGGCATAAAGATCGAGAAGTTCTGGACCTGTGGTCAGCTATTAGAAGAAATCTTCGGTGAAACTGCTGAATGGCAGTTAATGCAACCGACTTTCATCACTGGCTACCCAGCGGACATTTCGCCACTGGCACGTCGTAACGATGACAATCACTTCATCACCGACCGTTTTGAATTCTTCATCGGTGGCCGTGAAGTGGCTAACGGTTTCAGCGAATTAAACGATGCTGAAGACCAAGACAGCCGCTTTAAAGCACAGGTTGACGCGAAAGACGCGGGTGACGACGAAGCCATGTTCTACGATGCAGACTACATCACTGCACTGGAACACGGTTTACCACCAACAGCGGGTCAAGGTATCGGTATCGACCGTTTAGTGATGTTATTCACTAACACTCACACTATCCGTGACGTGATCCTGTTCCCAGCGATGCGCCCACAGGCCTAAGCCTGATTGGAGTTGTTGATTAAACACCAACTCCAGCATTTAGCGAACAATAAAAAACCAGCCAATTGGCTGGTTTTTTTATTGGGTCATTATTTAATAGCCTGACTTATTGATAAGCACCGCTGGCATAATGTAGCTCATAGCTATGGCTATAGATTTCGAGGATATTGCCAAAGGGGTCTTCCATATAGATCATGCGGTACGGCTTTTCGCCTGGATAGTAATATCTCGGCTCCTTCATACGTTTTTTACCGCCAGCGGCGACAATTTTTTCGGCAAGTTCTTCAAGGTTAGGATCTTGCACGCAGAAATGGAATACGCCAGTTTTCCAATATTCAAAGTTGTTCTCTGGGTTCACTTGATTCGCGAATTGGAATAGCTCGACGCCAATTCGGTCGCCCGTCGATAAATGAGCAATTTTAAAAGAGCCCCAATTAGGACCAAATACATCGGTGCACATCTCACCGATAGCCGAGTTGTCTTCAATAATTTCTGTTGGCTGCATGATCAGATACCAGCCAAGTACCTCAGTGTAAAACTTAACCGCTGCCTCGAGATCGGGGACCGAAATACCAATATGCGAAAAGGTGCGTGGGTAAGGTGTATTCATATTAACTCCTAGTGCGAATGTAATGTGCCCAAAAGCCGAATCATCACAGCTTCAGTAGCGATGGAGTCAGTTTATGGCGTTCTATTAACAATTAAAAATTATCAAATTTTCTTATTTTGATAATTTATGTTTATGCTTGGTGGATGGAATGATCGATAGAGAGTGCATATGCTGAATCAACAATGGCTGCAGACCTTCGTGACCTTGATTGAGGTCGGGCACTTTACCCTGACGGCTAAAAAGCTGTTTATGACTCAACCTGGCGTTAGCCAACATATTAAAAAGTTGGAAGAACAGGTGGGGGTGTCTCTGATTCAGCGGCAGGGCAAGCGCTTTGAGCTGACTGAGGCGGGTAGCATTCTCTATCAACATGCCTGTGACTATCTACAAGCCGAAATTGAGCTGTTAGCACGATTACAAACCGACGATCGCTATATTGGTGAGTGCCGTTTTGGTTGCTCGGGGGCGATAGCAAGTTTGCTCTATCCGCACTTTCTAGAGAGACAAATTCAGTATCCCGGCTTGAATGTGATGCTAGAGGCGGCGCCCAACCAACGTATAGTGTCGGGCATTTTAAATAACCAGCTCGATGTGGGCATAGTCACTAAGCGCACAGATGAAGCTGAACTCAGTTATCAAGCCATAGGCTATGCGGAGTTAGCTTTAGTGCTGCCAAGTCAGTATCGAAGTATGCCGTTAGATAGGGAACGCCTTGAACAAATAGGCTTTATTGATCATCCCGATGGACAATATTATCTGCAACAAGTCCTCAGGGCCAATTTTGGCGACGCTGAAGCGACACTCAATGCCCGTAGGAGTAAGCGACACGCGAGTGGCATCGTCCAGCAGATCCCACGCAGGGGATATGTTAATCAGCTCAATCAAATCTTACTGCCAGTCGCTAAAGGCATTGGTTTTACTGTGCTTCCTTTAACTACGGTCAACGCCTTTAAACCTAGGGAGAGTTTATGGGCGGTAGAACTTGAGCAAAAAGTGCAGGAGTCGCTGTATTTAGTGCATAAAAACACTCGGCCTTTACCTTCTCGCTTTGAGGCATTTATTGACTTAACGATTCGTCTGATTGCCAACGAATAGCGGCTAAAAATTCCCTGATGAATGTGATTGTTTGGCTTGTCATACTAAAAATGACATAGTTTTCAGTATTGATAATTGCAGTTAGAATTTTTATTGGTATTAAGTACTTAATTGATGAGTTTTTTAGCGTATTAACAATATAGAAATATTTTGCGAATTAAGGCTAAAAACTGCTGATATTGCTGATAAAAATCGAGTTGTGTTCTATTCCTTTATGCGCAGACCTCTTATACTTAGCTTCAACCCTGTGCCGTAGCACATTCGACTTATTTAACGACTCAGTGAAATCTACATGAAGATCCCTTCTCTGCTTGGTAGTTTTATCTTGGTATGCAGCAGTTTAACTGTTGCCGCGACAGCGCATTCTGCCGATTCGGCCTCTGTCACTACAAAAAGCACCGCCACAAAAGCAACCACTAGTAAAAAAACTACTGCAAAACAGCAGGAAGTGGCGGCCAATAGTGCAATGGTGGTGGATCTTAAAACTAATGAAATTCTCTATTCCAGTAATCCCGATGCCGTAAGGCCGATTGCCTCTGTGACTAAGCTGATGACCGCCATGGTGACCTTAGATGCTAAGTTACCCATGGATGAAAAGCTTGCTATCAATATCAACGACACTAAGGAAATGCGCGGTGTGTACTCTCGAGTGCGTATCGGCAGTGAAATCAGCCGTAAAGATATGTTATTGCTGACATTAATGTCATCTGAAAACCGTGCGGCGGCGAGTCTTGCCCACCATTATCCCGGTGGTCATAAGGCTTTTATTAAGGCGATGAACGCTAAGGCAAAAGCCCTCGGCATGAAGAATACTCGCTATGTGGAGCCAACTGGGCTGTCAGAGAAAAACGTTTCGAGTGCCCGCGATCTGGTGGTACTGCTCAAGGCGAGCGAAGGTTATCCCATGTTAGGTCAGTTAAGCTCGACCGAAAAGAAAACTGTTACCTTTGGTAAGCCTAAGTACAGCCTCGACTTTAGAAATACTAACCGATTGGTTTACAAAGATAATTGGAATATTCACCTCACCAAAACTGGCTTTACCAATGAGGCCGGCCATTGTTTAGTGATGCGTACTGAAATGGCTAAGCGCCAAGTGGCCTTTGTGGTGCTCGATGCCTATGGTAAATACACCCATATGGCGGATGCCAACCGTTTACGAAACTGGTTAGAAACCGGCAAAGTCACACCGATCCCTGCCGAAGCTAAACAGTATAAAAAGCAGCGCAGTCAGCAACAGTTTGCCAAAGTCAGCGAGACCTAAGCTCACTGCAACCAGAGGCAGGCATTAATTGCTTATCTATCGAACAAAAAGGCCAGAATTCTTCTGGCCTTTTTGTTGGTATTTGCCTAGTCCTTTGTTGTAGAGGATTGATTGGCTTCACTAAAAACCAAGCAATCACCCCGCAAAGGGTGCTTTATGTGGCGATACGCCGTATCATTGGCGGGATTTTTCTCTCAAGGATGATATGCGTGTGGCGTTAGTCTTAAAAAAACTCCAGCTGATTTATGTGCCCTTTATGCTGCTCTGCCTGTTATATGTCTCAGGCTACAGCTTGCTCCATTGGTTATTGCTTATTAAGTTCCAACTGCTAAGCATCGACGAATCGATTATTAATTTCTGGCTGCCGCTGATATTGCCTTGGCCCTTGCTGTTTTTCTACTTAAGACCGCGGCTTAAGTTATTCCGCTTTACCAAGAGTAATAGCCGTTTTATCTATTTTGTGATTGCCGTGCTGTTACTGGCCGTGCCCACTATCGTGGCGCAGGAATACCTTAATAGCGCAACGGGCAAGTTGACTCAACTCGAGTCCATCAATGGGCTATTGCACCAACCTCAGACTAAGTATTACCAATTAAATCAGTTTTATATCGATAAAAAACACATAGGTGTGCAGCGTAATATTGAGCCGATAGGCAAGGGCAACAGTGAGCTGCGTATGAGCTTGTATATTGCGATGCCGATTTTTGCTAAACGCAATGAGAGTTGGCGGGTCGGTGCTAAGGCCTTGGCATGGTATGGCAAAGTCTATGAGAAAACGATCAGTAATAGACTGGAGCCGCATGAGAAAGAATTTCTATATCAAGAGTTTATCCATCAAAGTCAGCAAGCGTTTAATGCATTTAATCCCGATGAATTTGTCTATCTTGACCGTATCGGTCCATCAACCCGCTACACTCAACTACTCAGTGCAGCCCAAAAAAGCACTGTCTACTTCGAGGGTTATCAAACCGTATTGATGCCAGTGAATCAACCCTTCGAGGCGCGTAATGGCCATAAACTGGCGTGGATTATCGCTTGGTTAAGCTTTGGGGCCATTCTATGGTTGTTGATGAGTCTGATGCTAAAACTGGATGAGACGCAGGCGTCTAAGCCCTTGGCTGCGCAGCTGAGTATGGCAAAACCAAAGGCTGAGCTTTATGGCTTTTTGGCCGAATTTAAACCTCGGCCGGGCTTTGTTATCACGCCTATCTTGCTCTATATCAACACCTTGATATTTGTATTGATGGCCTTTGCCTGCCAGCACTTTATTGCCTTACCAAACAGTGTGTTACTCGATTGGGGGGCAAACCTCCGTCAGTTGGTGCTTGAGCAACAAGTCTGGCGTTTAATCAGCAATGTGTTTTTGCATGGCGGCCTGATGCATTTGGTTTTTAACTTATATGGGCTGTTTTTTGCGGGGATGTTTTTGGAGCCTCTGCTGGGCAAATGGCGTTTACTTGGGGTTTATTTGTGCTGTGGCTTAGTGGCGAGCATGGCCAGCATTGGTTGGTATGAGGCGACGATCAGTATCGGAGCCTCGGGCGCCATCATGGGGCTATTTGGGATGTTAATGATGTGGATATGGTTGGGCTTATTGCCCTTGGCGGACAATATGCCACTTGCCCTGAATCTCACTCTATTTGTTACTGTAAGTCTTGTAATGGGGCTTTTGGGCGGGGTGGATAATGCCGCGCACCTTGGCGGTTTGGGCTGTGGATTGTTGCTTGGGAGCTTGTTACGGCCAAATAAGGTGCAACCGCAGGCCAATAAAAAGCCGAGGTAAATCCTCGGCTAATGGGTTTTACTATTGAATGTAAAGGGTATTTAGGCGTGCTCAAACATCAGGAAAAGGTACACAATAAACAGCACTATATGGGTCGCCCCATGGAGTGCATTGGTTCGACCACTGCTAAAACTGACTTTGCAGACCATTAAACTGGTGGCTAAAAGCACCATATCCGCCGCAGAAAGGCCTAAGTGTACCTCTTGATTTATCACACTTCCGATAATCAATACTGCCGGCACTGTGAGTGCAATGGTGGCGAGCACTGAACCAAAATAGAGGTTCATCGCCCGCTGCAGTTGATTGTTGAGCGCAGCCTTAAAACCACCCACGGCCTCTGGAGATAAGATTAAACAGGCGACAATAAAGCCGCCCAGTGCTGGGGGCGCACCGAGTGATGCCACGCTGTAATTGATTGGCATCGCAAGGGTTTTGGCGAGCAGAATCACCACCAGCAAATAACCAATCAACAGCACTGTGTGGTAGATATTGCTACGCAGTATGCCGTGATGCTCTTCGTGGTCCTCGTGGTCGGCATCAACGAAGAAGTGGCTATGGCTCTTAGTTTGGATCACCAAAAAGATACCATAGAGCAAAATTGAGATGATGATCAGCATCCAAGACATGGGCTTGGACATGCTGCCAATGGTGCCGCCCTCGGTAAAGTTAGGTAGCACTAAACAGAGTAGGGCGAGGGGAATAATCGCCACTAGATAGGATTTCACCCCATCCAAATTAAAGTGCTGGGTATGATAGCGCCAGCCGCCAAGTAGCAATGTGATACCGACTAAGCCATTGGTAATAATCATGACTACGGCAAACATGGTATCCCGAGCCATGACGGGGTTGGGTTCGCCAGTTAACATTACCGAGGAAATCATCACCACTTCGAGCGAAATCACCGACAGGGTTAAAATCAAGGTGCCGTAAGGGTCTCCGAGCTTGATGGCAAGCGCATCCGAGTGACGCACCACGGAGAAAATAGCCCAAGTCACTACGCCTAAGAGGGCGAGTGAAACGGGAATATAGGTTGAGAGTGCCGTGCCATCGGCGAGCAAACTATCACCGCCCGTCTTGAAGAATACTAATGTGAGTATTCCGAGCAGTAGGGCAAATTCGTCTTTGATAAATGTCTTCATAGGCAGTTGATCCAAAGCGGAAAAAGGCCGTTAGTATAGACATTGGTTATGGCACACTTTGCATGAATAATCCTTTAGATTTGGGGTTAGGCATAAAATTTTGAGCGAGATCGCTTTTTTATTCAAAACCCCAGTGTTCGGCTAATACCTTTGACTTAGCTGATGTTGCGCGCAGATTTAGGCAAGTCGCATAAAGGCTTAGACCGTGCCTTAGCCATGGTGCTCAGTATTAATTAACTTGCCGAGCTGATCGTAATTATTCCAATCACCCGCTTGGCGGTCAGCTATGTAGCTGCCTTCACTGCGTTTTTCGCCATTGGGCCAAAACTGTTGCCATAAACCTTCCCTGCGATCCTTAAGGTAAGAGCCTTGTTCGGCGAGTTTGCCATTGGTGTGGTAATAGCTGGCATTGCCTTCCTTCTGGCCTTTTAACCAAGTTTCGCTCAGTTTGGGTTTGCCATTTTGATGGTATTCCCTGCGCTCGCCGTCGAGCTCGCCTTTTGTGTACTGGGCTTCGAGTTTGAGCTGGCCATTGCTGTAATATTCTTTGCTAGTGCCATGTTGCTGATTATCTAAAAATTCGCTGCTGGCGGCTAAAATGCCATCCTCATACCAACTTTCCCACAGACCCGTTTGCTGACCTTTATCCATAGTACCGCTGAGTTTGAGCTGGCCATTGTTTGGATAATATTCGGCATAGGTGCCTGTTTTATCATTGTTATCATAGGTTTCTAAGCGATAAACCACTTGCTTAAAGCTGTAGTACTCGCTGGTGCCGTTACGTTTATTGTCCTTCCAATGGGTTTTCTGGCTGATATTACCCTCGGGAATTGCGCCGTAGGTTGGATCTTTGGCTTCATAGCGGTAATCAATCCAGAGACCCGTTTTTTGATTATCCTCGTATTGGCCGGTGACGCGGCGTCGACCTTGGTAATATTCGGCGTAATTGCCATTGAGTTTGCCGTTAACAAAGGTCTGCTCTTTTTGTTTTTGCCCCTGCTGATATTGGATCCACAGCCCCTCTTTAACGCCGTTTTGGTAATCACCTTCCTCATTGAGATCGCCATTGTAATACCAGCGACTAAAGTGGCCATCGAGGGGATAGCTATTACTGTTATCGGGTTTTGTGCGGGCGTAGTGGGCGAGCTCTCTGGGTTTGCCATTGTCGTAAAAGGATTCGTATTTACCAACCCAAGCGCCTTCGATACGCTCGCCTCGCTCATTGAGTGTGCCATCTTCATAGTAGGATTCGGAGCGGCCAGTGAGTTTGCCATCCACATAAACATCTAAGCTGCGAAGCTGGCCATTGGTGTGGTAACGGCGAAATTCTCCGTCCCGTTGACCTAGCTTCCATACCTCTGCGGTTTGCAGTTTACCGCCGTTGTAGCGCTCAAATAATCCATCCTTTAAGCCCATGTTGTAGCTGCTTTTTTCGATAAGATTACCGTCCGCATCGTAGCGTTCGGAGGGGCCATGCAACGGATATTGACCATTATCGGCTAATTGCGAGTCCTGATAGGTTCGCAGCTCTTTAAGTTGG
Organism: Shewanella decolorationis; assembly: GCF_004354305.1. Taxonomy (NCBI): domain Bacteria; kingdom Pseudomonadati; phylum Pseudomonadota; class Gammaproteobacteria; order Alteromonadales; family Shewanellaceae; genus Shewanella; species Shewanella decolorationis. Next base: position 2,419,284 of record NZ_CP037898.1, read on the forward strand.
CCGTTGGAATGGAAATACTTTTGCGTGCCAGCGAGCATATCCTGCTTGTAGTTCAAATCGCTGGTCAGTACACCTTCGAGGTTAAAATACTGCTGACGTCCCTCTAACACATCGTTGAGGTATTGCTCCTCCACTTGGAGTTTACCCAGTTCATTGAATTGCTGACATTTACCATGGCGCAGCCCCGCCTGATAGTGGCACAGGCTTGCCAGTTCGCCATTGGGATAAAAGGTGCGTTCTTCACCCTCGAGTTTATCGAGATTAAATTGGCTGGCACTGGCCTTAGTGCCATCGTCGAAAAAGGTTTCCCATAACCCTTGGCGGCGACCGTCGGCATCAAAACGCCCATTAACCACAATCTGGCCTTCGGAGTTTTGTTCAAGATAGGGGCCGGTGAGTTGGTTGTTGGCGTAGGTTTGGCTCTGGGATAGGGTGCCGTTTTCATAAAAGCTTTCCCATTTGCCATGGCGTAGGTTATCAAGATAGCTTTCTTGCGCCTGCAATTTACCGCTGGGGAAGAAGCGCTTAACTTGGGACTTTTGACCATTTTTATAGAGGGTACTTTGGGTAACGTTGCCTGTGGCACTAAATTCCTTCCATTCGCCAACGGGGACACCTTTGGCAAATTGTTGCTCCTCGGTTAGGGTGCCATCTAAATCGAACAGTCGCCAGGTGCCATCTTGGTAACCCAGTTGATAGTTACCTTCGACGATTCTACTGTTATTACTATGAAATACCTGCCATTTCCCATTCGGTATTCCCTGCGAAAATTGCCCTAAGGTATAACCTTGGTTATCGCGGACAATGGCGATATCACCATTTAAGGGCATGCCTGTGGCGAGATTGTAATAGCTGGGTATGCCGTCCTGCTGACGGATTTCGACCATCATGGAGGAGAGGTTTTGCGCCGCCTGTGCATAGGCACAAACTAGGCTGGTTCCGGCAATGGCGAGGTTAATAAAGCGAAATGGCGTGTTGTACATGCTGATCCTTTGCTCTGGGTCTTAGGGCCGCTTAATGGCGGCCAGTATAAGAATCCTAACGTTTACATAATGTTGATGCTGTGCACTTTGGTCGAGTGTACAGCACGTCAGTGTACGCGAATGGCGTTAAGCTAAACAGCTTACCGCCACAGGCTATTAATAAAAGGGAAAGACGTTATCTTCAACCGATAAGGCTGGCGGCGGAGTTTCCTGATTTAAAAACTGGCCATGATTGTAATGATTCATCACCCGTATCCAGCCATGTTCATCAAATTCGTATTGCTTACCGTGTAACTTACCTTGGTCGTCATAGTTGGCAATTTCGAGCACATAGTCTTCGGTTGAGCGCAGTTCCCAATGGCCGACTTGTTTACCCTGCTCAAAACGGCCATGCCAAGAGCGTCTTTCAGGATTCGGCCTTGGGCGATATTGGAATTCGTTATCGGTAAATATCCAATCACCCTCACGTAGATCATTACGGTATTCGCCTTTTTCATACACTTGGCCGTTACTGGCGTAACGCTGGACTAATCCATCGGGTTTGCCATGTTTAAAGTGCATGGACTCAAGCAACTGGCCAGAGTTGGTCTTGTTGAGGTATTCACCGTGGAGCTCACCATTATCATCGTGGCTATAGGTGAGGGTGGCGTCGTCCTGAAATTTCTTCCAAGTGCCTGCTTGTTTATCTTTGGCATATTGACCTTGCTCTACTAGCTGACTTTTGCCTGTGGCTGGCTCAATTTTCACCGTCTCATAGGCGCCTTCACGCTTACCCGCCTGATAATATTCGCGGGTGAGGGTGATGACATCGTTGTAGTCGAAGGATTTGATCTGTAAGCCATTCAATTGCTTATTGAGTCGCTCCTGGCGCTCGATTAACAAACCTTTTTTAAAGGTTTCGGAAAGCGACCAGTTTTTGAGTTTGTCCTCTTCGTGAGTCTCAATTAGTTGGCCATCACGATAGCGCTGCTGTTTGCGATAAACCCAGCGATTACCTTGGTATTTGCTGTCGGTGGTGCGTTTAATCTCACCCTTGTCATCGTATTCGATAGCCTGGATGACATCGCCCTTATCGTTGGTGACTTCCTTTAATTTTATCTGGCCATTTTCAAAGTAAGTAAGCTGTTCACCAACCTTATAATTCTGTTGATATTGAAAATGTTGCTTTACCTTACCATTGTCAAAATAGGCAAAATAGTCGCCGTGTTTTTTATCCTTAAACCACTCTTGGGTGGAGATGACTTGCCCATTCAGTCCCCAAGTGGTCTCTGTGCCTTGCAGTAGGCCATCAACCTTATGCTCCTCTCGATTGAGCTTGCCTAGGTTAAAATATTGGCTCACACAGGTAGGGTCATGGCAGATTTTGGCGGTGACTTCACCTTCTGGGCCAAAATGTTCGCTGATGCCGACTTCTTGGCCATCTTTAAAGGTGGTTTTGTAGCGGATATTGCCGCCATTCCAATAACCCGTTTCTAGGCCTTGCTTTACACCATTTTCATAGTGTGACTCAGTATATAATTGGCCAGTGGCTATGTACTTTTTGATTACGCCATCGAGCTGGCCCTGCCCGTTACGAAAGCCCTGTTCGTAGGGTTTTCCATCGTCGAAGTTACATTGATAAGGCCCGCGAAATTGCTCGCTGGTGAGTGCCTTGCCGATATTTTTATCGGCGATGGCCGTTGAGCAGAAAAGCCTATTCTTTTCTTTGTAGTAAACCTCGACCTTGTAGTAGCCATCAGTCAGATCAACGGGTTGCTCAAAATAGTACAGAGCCTGTTTTTCATCCTTGATGACATTCCAGTGGGCATCGAGTAACACTTTTTCCGCATTGGCATGGGTAGTGATGAGGGCGAGTGCTCCTAGGAGCAGTTTTACAGTAAATGGACGCATAACCGCTCCTTAAGGCAAAGGTTTAAAGGTGAATTCATAGGGAATATCGACAGCATCTTGGGAGATCGTCATATAACTCACCTTAGCCGCGGCGCCTATCACACTTAAATAGCGGCCATCGACTAGCACCTCGTTAATTCGCTGCTCAGTGTTTTCGGGGAGTCGAATGGTTAATGGCTTACCTTGGGCATCTTCGACCTTAAAGTAATTGTTAAGATCGCTACTCGGCTCATTGCCATATCCGGTTTGCGTAAGCCAAGACTGTAAATCGATTAACCAAGGGCGGTGAGTGGCGGGCAGCTCTAAAGGCTGCCAATGGATTTCACCTTGGCAGCGGATCTTGCCCTTGATCTGTTTATCGTAGAAAAACTGCCGTACACGATCCGGAGTCATCAAAATATAGGCGGCACCGTTTGGGCCATTGGGAGCAAACTGCCAAGTGACGGGATTTTTACCCTCATTAAATCCTTGTTCTATTTCAGGTTTACAGGCGGTTGCCAAAGCAGCTGACATGGGAATATACAGATTATGCCCATTATCAGTCACAGGTTTTATGCCTTGGATGGTATTGACCTCATTTTTCGCGCTATCGAGAGCCGGATTGCTGAAGCTGCCTAGGCTAGCGTTACCAAATTCGGTGGGAGGATTCGCCAGATTTTTGTTGTACTCGGTAAATTGTACAAAGCGAATCGTCTTGGTTTGAGTCAACTCCGGCTGGGGTTGTTGCTCGATTAACACCACAGTTTTGGGGATCTCATCGAGTTTGAGTAATAGCGAATTGCTGGTGAGGTGATGGCTGTCATCGGCCCCAATCAATTGTTCTAACAGCTCCTTTTCCGTCGCCGTTAGCCAAGAGGGATAATTACCTTCACGACGGCCCTCAGCTATCATGCCTTTAAACTGTTGAAAAGGCATATTAATACTTTGAACCTCACTCTGCCTTGAGATGACTTTAAACAGCTTTGCCTCGGCATCGAGCACTTGAATTGTTAGGCTGGCATCGCCAAAGGTGTAGGGTTTTGCTACCAGTTCATCCCACGACTTTTCGACGATATTATTCGTTTGTGGGATAAGCGTTAGCTTGGCATTAATATGGTCTATCTGCTTGAGTTTATTCGCGGTGTTATCCCAACCTGTAGCAATAATATCGGTTGAAGACTCAATCGAGGGATTGTAACTCCTCGCCCAACCTTTGCCATGCTGCCAGAAGTGAATGTCAATCGCTTTGCCGTTAGCATCATAGGCGCTTAAGTCTTCATAACGCACATCGGCGGCCACATATTGTGGACTCAAATTGTGCACAAAGTGCAATTGCAAATCTTCAGGGGTATCAGTGCCCCAAGGGCCAACATTATCTAAAATACCTTGTTGCTCAGGTAATAAGGATTTAATAAATGCCTCGTCATTAGGGCGATATTGCTGCGGTACCTCGCTAATGCGGTACAACTCCTTTTGCCTATCATCCCTATCGCGCTCAGCATCAAATCTATCATCGGCATGCCAAAGCGTGCTCATGATATAGGGTCTATCCTTAGGCGCCATCACGGTACGGTGGGTGAAGGTACTCCCTTGACGCTCTTCCCGTTGAAAAAACGCCATGCTCTCTAACCAACCGGTTTTGCGGTTCACTTCGAACTTGCCGAAGGCCTTATACTTGCCTTGTTCACCTTGTAATACGGCGACCAACTTATCTTCGCTGACCTGCTCAACCGTCCAAGTTAAGCGCGCATCCATGGGCGCGCTAGTGCTAAATCCCACGCGAGGCTCAAGCGCCACAGGCAAGGTTGGGGCTTGTTTAAACAAGTTATTAAGATTCTGCCAGCGCTCAAATAACTCCTTGATATCCTTTTGATCAATCTTGGCAATGGGGGTTAATTGGCGGACTTCACCATTGTTAAATTCCACCTTAAAGCCATCTTTAACCAATTGAACGATTTCATTGGATGTGGCTCTAGGGTCGATATTACTCACTGGAATTGGCATACCATAATCGCTAATTTGTAGCAGATTAGGTTGGATAAAAAAGCGGGCGTTATGGGTTAATGGCGTGGTTAAGCTGGCCGCCTTACCCTCTGCATCCTGCAATTGGTAATCCAGCAGCATTCTTGCCTGTAACACTTTACGGGTTTCGAAACCATCGTTAAGGCTTATGGTGGAAATAATCTGATACTCGCGCTCAGAGGGGATGCCCGCCGACGAGGAAGAAACGCTATTATCGCAAGCGGTTAACAGCGTGAGCGTGGCAGTGATGCAAATTATCCTACATATCCCTATAGCCATCTGAACTCCATTAGTAACTTATGTTATTGAAATGTAAAAGTATTAACCTGTGGTTTGGCGACATTATACACAAAAACGCCCCTAGGAAATAAAAAGCACACGCCGATATGGGAGCAAGATCAGTCATAAGTTTGGCTGATGAACTTCAGCCTAAGGCGAGAAAGCCGATTGCTCTAATCAGGCTTCATCCTTTACTCTTGTGAGCACAGCTAGATAACTCACAAGCTAGGGAAGATAAACCTGTGGTAGCTTGTTCAATGGAGAAAGAACGATGAGCCCACAACCTAAGTCCAACAATAATGCCCATACTTCTCAGCCTATCCCGCAGGAAGCTTTTGATTGGTATGATGAATATGCCCACGGCATCATCGACCGCCGTGAGTTTATGGCTCGCCTCGCAGGCCTTGTGGCACTGGGATTTACCATGACAACGCTTACTGGCGCACTCATGCCCAACTACGCCTTAGCAGAACAAGTCTCCTTTAACGATCCCAGCATTCAAGCCAGTTATGTGAAGTTTCCCTCCCCCGAGGGCTATGGCGAAGGTCGCGGTTATTTAGTGATGCCAGCTTCTATGCTGATCCCTAGCCAAAAGGCGGGCGATCCTAAGACCTTGGACCCCACTAAAAAAGCACCTGTGGTGTTAGTGGTGCATGAAAACCGTGGCCTGAATCCTTATATCGAAGATGTCGCCCGCCGCTTAGCGGCCAAGGGCTATATCGCCTTTGCCCCTGATGCCCTTTATAGCCTTGGCGGTTATCCTGGTAATGACGATGCGGGCCGCGCCATGCAGGCCAGCCTCGATAGAGCAAAAATTGAGCAGGATTTTATCGCCGCCGCCCGCTTTTTAAAGGCTCACCCGCAAAGTAATGGCAAACTTGGCGCCGTCGGATTTTGCTTTGGTGGCTATATAGTCAATATGCTCGCCGCAACCATTCCCGATGAGTTAGCAGCTGGTGTACCTTTTTATGGCACGCCAGCGGCTACAGAGTTACGCAGCCGTGTCAAAGGCCCGCTGATGTTACAATTTGCCGCGTTAGATCAACGGATTAACGACACCTGGGCCGAGTATGAAGCCCAATTAAAGGCTAACAAGGCCGAATATATTGCCTACCTCTATCCCAATGTGAATCATGGTTTCCATAATGATTCCACCGCCCGTTATGATGAGCCAACCGCCGAGCTTGCATGGGCAAGAACCTTGGATTTTTTTGGGAAGCATCTACAAGGTTAGGGGTTGCCGAATTGCAAAAGGGAATTTTGTGATGCGGGGACACATTTGTTGCGGCCTCTCGGCCGAGATAAATCAAAGTCGTGGGGCTTCACCCCACAGCCGATAATAGTGCTAGTTCGCTTGGTTGCTAATTAGCAATAGATTACTGCAAAGCAACAGTGCGCCCCATTGCCTGCGTAGGCTTTGCATTCTCTTGTATTAGCCACCCCAGTGACACGCCATGGTATTTGATTGAGCAAATAGACTCACGGCAGCATCTACTAAAACCTCCATGTTTTATAAGGTTACTGGTGCAACTGTGCCACTGCTGGCGTTCCTATTGACGATCGAATGTTAGTTTGATGATTGCCTATTCGAATTGAATTAAACATTTAATTTACATTTAGTTAGTTGACCGTGGTCAATAAACCGCAAAATCAGAGTGTTATATTTATTCTAACCATCGTGAGAGGATTTCTTCGAGCCTAAAGCATATACAAAGGTGATATATGAGCCTGCATCTGAAATTATCGTGGTTGTTTTTGGCATTATTAATTATGCCATCGGCTTTATTTATGACGGGTAACGCCACTGCGAAAGAGGCGTCCAATGCCCAACAACTAGAGGTGCCGTGCAAATGTCTTTGGGATAAAAATCGCAAATTCAATCCTGATAAAATTAACTATAAAGGCAATATTTGGCGATGCAGTGTGTATTTAGACAACGGAGCTTGCAATAAAGTGGAGCTTATTGGCCCCGCGGATACCACTAATCCACTTAATCCTAGCCATGTCTATAGCCTAATGACCGCCGTGCGAAAAGGGGAAACACGCATGGCTGATTTGTCAAATGCCGAGCGCAAAGCAGTGCTGGAAGCACATCTATCTGCGAGTAACTATCCCCATCAAACAGCGAATATGTCTTGCAATGAGGTAAAGTCGCGAGCTGCAAGTGCTAAGGCAAAGTTACTCGAGATGGTGACGGGATTGAAGACCTGTCTTCAAGGGGAATTGAGACAAGATTGCGACAATTTTTATCAGGACCAAAGACCACTGTGGGAGGCCTATACTGCTGAGCGTACAGAGCAGTTTTTCCATTGCGAGTAGTGCGTAAGTTTCACCCCACAACCCTATGATGTTGCTGGTTCGCTTTGTGTCGCGAACTGGCAATTGTGTCGCTGCAAAGTAACTTTGTAACTCATTGCCTGCCGCAGGCTTTTGCATTCTCTTATATTAGTCCCCCCTGTGATACGCCGTGCCAATATCTACTTTTAGAAGGTCACAGGTGCAGCAGTGCCACTTCAGGCATGCCCATTGAGTTTGCAGTTGTGGGCTTGACATAAAAGCTATTATCCAAATTAGTCATCACTTAACTATCTAATTTGTAATGTGAAAGTGGTAGACAGATGTTAAACAGAACGTTATCTTAGGTTTTTAACAAGGATGAAACTTAATCGTGACCACGGCTAAGTTCACTTGCATCAGGAAGATGTATCTTTATCTCGCAAGAAACACCTCCTGAACAATATGCGATAAGACTCTAGGTGCTAGGTGCTAGGTGCTAGGTGCTAGGTGCTAGATTCTAGATTCTAGATTCTAGATTCTAGATTCTAGATTCTAGATTCTAGATTCTAGATTCTAGATTTTATAAAAGCATTACAGCAGTGCAATCCCTTGGCTAACGGGCGTTGGCCAAGTGCGGTAGCCATGGCAGAGCTTTTGTTTTTGCGGCCTGTTGGCCGAGGTGAATCAAGGTCGTGGGTCTTCAACCCACACCCGACCAAGGAGGACTGCTCGTCCTATCCTCCTTGGATGCTCCAAGACGCCCCTAGCGAAGTTACATGCATTAGTTACTGGCCTAGCGCTTATTCGAAAATCACTAACGCTTCCGATGGTTCCGCTTTACATCCCTGTAAAGCCCTCCAGTTCGGCAGTCCCTGCCTCTCGCTCATGAGCGCGAAAATCACCGATTTTCATTCGCCCCTTCCCCGAAAGCTACGCAGACGTCCTGTCTGCGTCACGCGATTTCCTTCAACGCCCTTCAGCAACTTCGCAGGGGAGGTGAACTCCTTAGGCTTTGGAGTTGTATGTATATTTTTAAAAGCAAAGTGCCAAAATTAGTCATCACTTAACTATCTAATTTGTAATGTGAAAGAGGTAGACAGATGTTAAGCAGAACGTTATCTTAGGTTTTTAACAAGGATGAAACTTANNCGTGACCACGGCTAAGTTCACTTGCATCAGGAAGATGTATCTTTATCTCGCAAGAAACACCTCCTGAACAATATGCGATAAGNCTCTAGGTGCTAGGTGCTAGGTGCTAGGTGCTAGATTCTAGATTCTAGATTCTAGATTCTAGATTTTATAAAAGCATTACAGCAGTGCAATCCCTTGGCTAACGGGTGTTGGCCAAGTGCGGTAGCCATGGCAGAGCTTTTTTGTCGAACGACAAAGTTGAAACGTTTTGATGGTGCTGGTTTGCTAGGCGTCGCGAATTGGCAATGTTATCGCTGCCAATTATCAGTGTAGCTAATTGCCTGCCGCAGGCTTTTGCATTCTCTTACATTAGTTACACCAGTGACACGCCGTGCATACATCCCTGTAGGCTCTACTAAAACATCCATGTTTTAGAAGGTCACTGGTGCAACAGTGCCAGTTCTGGCGTCCCCATTGGCAATGGAGTGTGAGTTAGTTTGGGATTGGTTTTTGCGGCCTGTCGGCCGAGGTATGTTTAAAGTCGTGGGGCTTCACCCCCTGATTTTTAAACAAGAGCCGACCAAGGAGGACTGCTCGTCCTATCCTCCTTGCCTATTGTTTTCACATCAGCCAAGACGCCCCTAACGGAGTTGAAAGCCCCTTGTACTCATTGGCAAATTTGTTATCGCTTCCGAAGGATGCGTCCCTGCACCTGCGAAAGCTAGCTCGCCATCTGATGGGCAGGATGCCTGAATGTCGTGACGTGTATGGATGCACGATAACGACCATGGCGAGACTCACGCAATTTGCCTATTCGCCCTGCGGCAAGTCCGAGGGGATGGTGTACTCCTTTGGCTCAGGTGTTATAGGTCGATGGTTAAGGCATAAAAGTGCCTGTCCAATTTTTTTAACCTTAGTGTCAGTTATAAACAATGAAAGTTATACCTATCCGAATATTTTAAATAATTTAATAAAATCAAATAAATGGATGTTATGATATGAAATATGCACTTGTACCCCTTTTGTGTTTATGTCTTTCAGCATGTGGTGGCGGTGGTGGAGATTCTTCAGCAGAAACACCTACCCCACCTCCTGTCACCAAAGACCCCTTGTCTAAATTTATCAATATTAAAGACCAATATGCAGGTATTGAGTCTGCAGCTCCATTGAATACAGAAACATTAGGCCAAGTGTACAAGTACATCTTTACACTCATTCCTGAGTTACTACCGGACTATAACGATCAAAGTGGCGAACTGGGTTCGACTTGCTCTGGTGGTGGAACGATTAAAATTTCGAATGGAAGCTCAGATAAAGAAAAAAATATTGCTTTCACTAATTGCGTTGAAGATGGCATGACAACTAACGGTAAAGCTACTGTGAGAGCAAACCGATTTTCCACCGATGGAATACTTATTGATAGTACCGTGATTTTTGAGGATGTTGATGTAAAAGGTAATTTAGGTCACAGTTTACTTGCTGGTACTGCACAATATGTAGAGCAGGACTTAACTTGTGCAAAAAATGAAACAACATATAATTTAATGTTTTCAGATATAAATAATAAAAAACAAATCTTATTTTCAGATTTTAAATTTATTAGAACTGGTAATGAGATGGTGTTATGTGGAAATGATGGTTTTAGGATACAAGGTCGCTTATTCGATTCATCTTTAGGTTTCTGGGATGTCCAAACAAATGAATTATTTAAACTTAACACTATGGTACATGCCTATGAAGAAAGCGGTGAGTTTGTTGTTAGGGGAAGTAACAATAGTCAAGCAAAATTTTCAGTTGAATTCTATAAGGAGTTGAGAGGAAACATAATCTCTAATTACACCTATTATAAAATTATGCTACATAGTGGCATGGTAAATAAAGAATATGCTTTTTTAAAGGAATACTATAAACCCTCCATATTGACCTCATTTGAGGATGCGGATAACGATGGAATAACTGATGGTTGGGAGTTGGCTTTTGGTTTGAATCCAACATCGGCTTTGGATGCAACTCAAGATTTAGATGGTGATGGCTTTACAAATTTGCAAGAGTTCTTATCTTTTGGTCATCCAAAAGATAAACAAATACTTCCTAAAATTGCTGACCTCGGAGTTACTTTATCCCATCAAACCCAGGGTTATTCTAAAAAAATTATCGTAAAAGCTGAAGTCGAAAGTGATGTAAAGTCAACTGAAAGTGGAACAGTGTTGACGACCTATTCAACATCTCTTCCTGTTTATTTTGATAGCGATAGTTATGCTCATTCCAATTTTTGTACTTTATCTGATAATCTACTCGAACTGACCTGTAAATGGGATAATATATCTCCAGGATATAAAGCTGTTCACGATATATATTTAAATGCCGACTCAGCTAATGGATCAGAGATTAAGAGTGTTGTCACTGCAAAAATACAGCATCTTGGACATGATGAGGATTTGTCGAATAACCAAGCAACAATTGATGTTGCAAGACATGCTGCTGATGTATCTTATCGATTGTGGATTGATAACCGTCAAGAGTATATGATGGAATTAGTTGGTACTTCACAAAAGTTAGCGTTTACAATTCATCAGCAAGAATCTAAATTTGGTGGCTTTGATCCTGTAACCGGCAATAAAATTAGACTGGACATACCGGAACATATTACACTATTAAGTGCCGAATGTATTAATAGTCATGAAAAATATAGTTGTTTGGTTGGAAACGAAATTGTTTTTAAAGACTATCAATGGGCTTATAGTTTTACACTTGATATTAGGGGGGATAGTCAAGGGGAAGGGAAGTTAGTATTCAATTCACTTAGCTCTATAACTGGTGATAAAGTGTTATCTTCAATACCATTTCCAATAGTGGTTGGTCAATCTACAGATGCATTACAAAAACAGATTGATATGGCGGCCGATGGTGAAAAAGTTAATGTCCCAGCAGGGATTTATATTGGTAATGTAGATTTATCTAAAAAGCAAACTCTATTAGAGGCTGAATCTAAAGATGCTAAGCTTTATAGCAGCGAAACTTCATTTGGGCAACCTAGTTTAATTATTGATAAAAATAGTAGTGTAAATGGTTTTACCTTAGCTAATCACTATATAAAGGTAGGGAGTAGTGGTGGTGCTATTACACGCAATTTGTTCGATGGCACACCAAACAACCTCATGTCCGTATCCGTTTTAAATAGCGGAGATATGCTTTTTGAACAAAATATATTGATAGGTAAGGCTCTAGATAATGGTTATGTATCTAGTAATTTTGATGATGATTACCATTGCCCTAGGATTGAAAGCGGTAATTATGCTGTTGCACAAAATACTAAGACTAGATTAGTAAATAATATATATTTTGGCAATCTTTTAGATATGCCAGATTTAGATTTTGGATGTCAGTTCTTTAATGCTAGCATGTCTTCTGAATTAGAGATGTATAATAATACATTTCTTGGGCTAGAATCTGTAGTGAAGCTTTTTTATTATGGGCTTGATGAGCCATATTATAAAATATCAATTAATAATAATATTGTTTCAAAATCTAGAACGTTAATTGATAATGCTTCGTATGCTAGTACTTTATATAAGTTTGCTCCTGGTACCAGCATTAACTTAAGTAATAATATAGTTTATGAGGTAGACGACTTGTATATAGATATGCAGGATCAACACGTTGAAGTGAATACTCTTTTTGCCGATCCTTTACTTGATGGTAATGGATATCCTTTTAGTAACTCGCCGGTAATTGATGCTGGTGTGCCGTTAAACGTAGATGTCGATCTATATGGTGTTGCAAGACCAATTGACGGTGATAACAATGGAACAAAAGTCATTGATATTGGTGCAATAGAATTTAGATTAGACTGAATATGCTGCATTCTTTAATTGTTCTCTAATTGCTCAACAGTGGATGCAAGTTTGCTAAATAGCTACATATAGCTGTGTAGCAGCTTGGATCTACAGCACCGGAATGGTAGGTCAGTATTATTGTGACTTGCCATTTTTCATAACGTCACGGGTGTAGCAATGCTAGTTCGGGAGTATCCCGTAGCATTTATGTTTTCCTATGAAAATGACTAATTCAGAATAGTAATGGACTTTAGAAGTTAGCAGAATAAAATGGACATTCATTGTTAATAGCTCGGCCATAACATCATGATTCTTCTTGGGTTAAGCATTAAACAGATTATTTAATATTAGTCCTTATGGAATTCAGGAAAGCTTCGGATAATTAACAATGATTCGATATCTATTATTCATATTGTTTGCTCTTGTGACATGTGTGGGTGATGCGCTGGCTGGCGAATATCAGCTGGATTGGCCTGTCTCAGGCGAGGAACTGACTTATCATTCCTGCGGTTGTGCTGATTCATGTTGGGTTGCTGAGGTTCGCCAAGCTAAGGCGGAAAAACTGCTTATCGCCAAACTGAGATGCGACTGCGAAAAACTCTATTTTACTGATAAAACTGGTATAGAACGGGTTGTTGCTGAAAACTGTGATGACTTAAACACCGACAATAAAATGGATTTGATCCCAGAACGAATCAAGCAACTTCAGTCACATTTTATTACTCCACATTAAGTTGAATTCCTTTCTCGTTTTACGAGTGATACTATCTTCAGTGATATGCGTGGTTGAGAACTCGGTAAATGTTAATGATAACATGTTGAAATATTGTGTTATTTTTCATTATTGTCGATGTCTATTTAAAGTTAATCAATAGTCACAAGTAAAACAAGGAGTAGTAATATATGGATTTTTTACGAGATGGTTCAGTCCATCCAGCAGTGTTCTTTTACACTATCATCAGTATCGGTATTTCGATTGTCTGTTTTTTATTAGCTAAAGATAAAAGACGCAATACAGTTATTGCTGTTATTACAGGCCTTGTTCCAATATTAAATTACTTTGCACTTGCCTACTATGTTGGTATTACAAAGTTGGATGTAACTGAAGAAGTTTAAAGAGTGTAATCTGTGGTTTTTTTAGGGTGAGTAACATGTTTCGCTATTTATTATTGGTTTCAATGCTGCTCTTATCTGGCTGTGCCAGTGTAGATAAAACAAGTGTGAAATTAAGCTCTGCTACTATTAATAAAGTAAGTTACATAAAAAATTCTGATGGAGTTTTTGAGTTCTCATTCGACTATGTTATTGATAGTTTTTTAAGTGTTAAAAATATCTATTTTTGTTCCGTGCATGTGCTTGCTATTGGTGGAAAAACTATTATGTCGCCTATAGAGGGCGAGTCTTCAGCTTGTATCATTGATACATTTAGCGGAAAGGCTAAAGTAAATTGGACTGCAAAAGGAGATGTTAATTCTGATTTGACTGTTCAATATTTTATTGCCATCTATCAAAAAGAATCTAAAGATTTAAGCCAGAGTATTGCTAATAGCCAGTTAGCTAAGTTAGAAATCTAATTTTTAAAGATGCAGGAGATACATAGCTTTTTAAATGTGAAACGTTAACTCTACTCTTACAGAAGTTCACCTATCCTCTGCGAAGTTACTGATTAGTAAGAAGCCACTCTTCTTGTGGCTAATATTTGAATTAATTAGCCCACAAAATATATGCTGAAACTGATGGGTACACCAGATAGGGCATTGTTGCACCAGTGACCTTCTAAAACATGGATGTTTTAGTAGAGCCTACAGGGATGTATTCACGGCGTGTCACTGGGTAACAGTGCTAAAGCCTGCGGCAGGCAATGAGTTGCACTATCACTTTACAGCGATATTGTTGCTAGTTCGCAATGCAAAACGAACCAGCAACATCGGGTGTGGGGTGAAGCCCCACGACTTTAAGCTTTTATCTCAATCTCAAAAATTAAACCAAAAATTAAGGGGCTAGGATTTAGCCCCTTAATTTATCTATTTACTCAGTTGCCGAAGTTCACCTAAGGCAACTCACAGAGTAAACATGATTACTCTGGATCACTCCCTATTCGGGATCATAATCCAACACTGGCGCTAGCCACTTCTCCGTCTCAGCGACTGTCATCCCCTTACGCTTAGCGTAATCCTCCACCTGATCGCGGCCGATATTGGTCACGCCAAAGTAGCGGGATTTCGGGTGGGCAAAATACCAGCCGGATACCGCGGCGGTGGGGAACATGGCGTAGCTTTCGGTAATGTTTAAGCCAATGGTTTCATTCGGCTTTAACAGTTCCCACAGCAGGCCTTTTTCGGTGTGATCTGGACACGCTGGGTAACCCGGTGCGGGGCGAATACCTTTGTATTTCTCGCGAATTAAGGCTTCGTTATCGAGCTGTTCATCGGCGGCATAACCCCAGAATTCCTTACGCACGCGCTCGTGCATCCGCTCGGCAAAGGCTTCGGCTAAACGGTCGGCTAAACACTTGAGCATAATGGCGTTGTAGTCATCGTGATTGGCCTCAAAGCGGGCGATATGCTCATCGATACCATGGCCTGCGGTGACCGCAAAGCCGCCCATATAGTCGGCAACGCCGCTGTCCTTGGGCGCCACAAAGTCGGCCAGACAGAAGTTATCGTTACCCACCCGCTCAAGCTGCATCCGCAGGTGATGGGTGGTCATTTCGACTTCGGTGCGAGTCTCGTCGGTATAGAGCTCAATATCATCAAAGTTGATGGTATTGGCGGGGAATAGCCCAATCACGCCCTTGGCGGTGAGCCATTTTTCTTCGATGATTTTTGTAAGCATCGCCTGACCATCGGCGAACAGCTTTTGCGCCTCAACGCCGACTACTTTGTCTGTTAAGATCTCCGGGTAATGGCCGTGCAGCTCCCACGCGCGGAAGAAAGGCGTCCAGTCGATACGGTCAACTAAATCGGTTAATGGATAATCATCAAATACTTGGCGACCCAGCACATTAGGTTTGAACGGGGTGTAGTTTGCCCAGTCGTGCTGACAGCGGTTTTCGCGGGCAGCCTCCAGCGAGACGATTTCCTTACGCTTGGTTTGCGATAAACGCTTAATGCGCATCTCTTCGTATTCGGCGTAGGTCTCATCGATAGTCGCTTGGCGAGTTTCATTACTCACTAGCTTGCTGACCATAGGCACGGCGCGGGAGGCGTCGGCAATGTAAATCGCGCCATGGGGATAATGGGGCGCAATCTTCACCGCGGTATGGATTTTCGAGCAGGTCGCGCCGCCGATAATCGCTGGAATGGTGAGCCCTTCACGGTGGAAGGTTTTCACATTGTGCACCATCTCATCAAGGCTTGGGGTAATCAGCCCCGACATGCCGATAATATCGATATTGTGTTCTTTAACCGCCTCGAGAATGCGCTCTACCGACACCATTACGCCTAAATCGAACACCTCAAAACCGTTACAGGCGAGCACCACGCCGACTATGTTCTTGCCGATATCGTGCACGTCGCCCTTAACCGTGACCATCAAAATTCTGCCGTTAGATTGGCCTTCGACCTTCTCTTGCTCGATAAAGGGGTTGAGGTAGGCCACGGCCTTTTTCATCACCCGCGCCGATTTTACTACCTGTGGCAGGAACATTTTGCCCGAGCCAAACAGGTCGCCGACGATATTCATACCGTCCATCAGCGGGCCTTCAATCACATCCAAAGGCCGTGAGGCAAGTTGGCGCGCCGCTTCGGTATCTTCGTCGATAAATTCGGTTATGCCTTTGACCAGCGCATGGGCGAGACGTTGATTAACCGGCCATGAACGCCATTCTAAGTCTTCTTTCTTGGCGGCACTTGAGCCATCGCCACGGAATTTTTCAGCAATCTCAAGCAATTGCTCGGTGTTGTTTGAGTCTTCAACTGGGCAGGGCAGGTTGAGCACGACGTTCTCTACCTTATCCTTAAGCTCGGGGTCGATATCATCGTAAATCGCTAGCTGACCCGCGTTGACGATACCCATGTCCATGCCGACTTTAATCGCGTGGTACAGGAATACCGCGTGAATCGCCTCACGCACAGGATTGTTACCGCGGAAGGAGAACGACACGTTCGACACCCCGCCGGAAATCATCGCGTGGGGCAGGGTGGCCTTAATCTCTTTAATGGCTTCAATAAAATCGACGGCATAGTTATCGTGCTCATCGATACCCGTGGCAATGGCAAAGATATTCGGGTCGAAGATAATGTCTTCGGGTGGAAAACCCACCTTATCGACTAGCACGCGGTAGGCGCGGGTACAGATCTCGACTTTGCGCGCCTTAGTGTCGGCCTGACCTTGCTCGTCGAACGCCATAATAATGGCCGCGGCGCCGTAGCGTTTCACTAGGGTTGCCTGCTCGATAAACTTCTCTTCGCCTTCCTTCAAGGAAATAGAGTTTACGATTCCCTTGCCTTGAATACATTTGAGGCCCGCTTCAATCACCTCCCACTTAGAGGAGTCGATCATAATCGGCACGCGGCTGATATCCGGCTCAGAGGCGATAAGATTTAAGAACTTATGCATCACCTCGACGCCATCGAGCATGCCTTCGTCCATGTTGATGTCGATGATCTGCGCGCCGCTTTCTACCTGTTCACGGGCGACATCGAGCGCCTGCTCGAACTTACCTTCTTTGATCAGTTTTAAAAACTTAGCAGAACCCGTGACGTTGGTACGTTCACCCACGTTCACAAACAGGGTTTGGGCGTCGATAGTGAGCGGTTCCAAACCCGATAGACGGCAGGCGACGGGGATCTCGGGTAATAGCCGTGGGGCAAAGGGCTCTACAGCTTCGCGAATGACCTTAATATGCTCGGGCGTGCTACCACAGCAGCCGCCGATAATGTTGAGCATGCCTTCACGGGCCCATTCTTGGATAACGCTCGCCATATCCTCTGGGGTTTCATCGTAACCGCCAAACTCGTTTGGTAGACCCGCGTTAGGGTGCGCCGACACATAACATTCGGCGATGCGAGATAATTCTTCGACGTAGGTGCGCAGCTCCTTAGGGCCGAGGGCACAGTTAAGGCCGATGGATAAGGGCTTGATATGGCGAAGGGAGTTATAAAAGGCTTCGGTGGTTTGTCCGGTCAGGGTTCGGCCCGAGGCATCGGTAATGGTGCCGGAGATCATAACTGGCAAACGCACTGGTGAATTTGGTCCAAAGAGTTCATCGAACACGGTTTCGATGGCAAATAAGGCGGCCTTAGCGTTTAAGGTATCGAAAATGGTCTCAACCATAATGATATCGGCGCCGCCTTCTATCAGGGCGCGGGTCGATTCGCAGTAAGCGGTCACTAACTCATCGAAATGGATATTGCGAAAGCCTGGATCGTTAACATCGGGGCTGATAGAGCAAGTGCGGTTAGTGGGCCCTAACACACCGGCGACATAACGTGGCTTACCCGTGGCTTGCTCGATTTCATCACAGGCCTCACGGGCGAGGCGCGCACCTTCGCGGTTAATTTCGGCGGACAGCGACTGCATATCGTAGTCGGCCATGGCGATAGTGGTGGCGTTAAAGGTATTGGTTTCAATAATATCCGCACCGGCTTTAAGGTAGTCGATGTGAATTTGTTTGATGATATCTGGCTGCGTGAGCACTAAAAGATCGTTATTGCCCTTAACGTCGGTATGCCAATCCTTGAAGCGCTCGCCACGGTAATCGGCTTCCTCAAGCTTGTAGCCTTGGATCATAGTACCCATGGCGCCGTCTAAAATCAGAATGCGCTTTGACAACTGGTTGCGAATGTCTGCCAGTGTTTGGCTGGCTCGATGGAGAGATATCGCCATAAATGATTACCTTTACTACAGCTAAGTTGAGTCCAAAGTACGCAATCGGGTGACAAATTGCATTTTATTATTGAATGTCGTTCGTTATGCTTTGGACATTTATACGTATAGACGTCCATAATACGCGACATCGGATTGTCAGGGCAAGGTGAAAGTCATTAGGAGCGAGAATCTAGAATCTAGGCTTTGGTTCCTAGCACCTAGATTCTAGGCCCTAAGTTTTTAAAGGCATATATGAAACAAGTTCGCTTATTACTGTTGCGCCACGGGGAATGTGAAGGTGGGGCGATTTTGCGTGGCCGAGTCGACGTGCCTTTGAGTGACAAGGGCTGGCGGCAGATGTCGGCGGCGGTGGCGGCGCAGACAGCTGTGTGTCACGGCATTTATAGCTCGACCTCAAAGCGCTGCGCCGAGTTTGCTAAGGCTTTTGCGGCTGAGCTGCATTCGAGTGCGTCAGTAGGCATAAGTTTAGATGCGCCCGCGCCTTTGCCGCTCAAGGTCAACCTGCTAGAGGAGTTACAGGAAATAGCCTTTGGCGATTGGGATGGCTGCCTGCTCGATGACTTATATCAACGCGATGGCGAGCGGATGACGGCCTATTGGCAGAATCCCTGGGAGGTGACGCCGCCCAATGGTGAGACCATGGCAAGTTTCGAGGCCCGTATCGATGGCGCGATAGCGCAAATCCTCGATAAAGAGTTTGCGCTGCTGACTATGGATGATGAACAGGCCCATGGGGAGTTTAATGCCAGTGCTCCTGCGGCCAATATTTGGGTGGTGACCCACGGCGGGGTTATTCGCCACTTGATGTCAAGGGCGCTAGGGGCGGTGAAAACCTTAGGTTTTTACAGTCAGCTCGCCTTACCCGTGGCGGCGGTGGTGACCATCAATATCCTCGAGGATGAACAAGGCAAAAGATACTGGCGTTTAGATTGGCCATCGGGCCACTGTGAGTAGCTTGCAAGCATCAGTCACCGACATGATGAAAATTTTCTGATTTAAACAGCATTGCCTAATGAGCAAGATATAGGATAATGCTTTTCCCTGACGTTTGAGTTAGATAGCGTGCTCTGTACGTTTAACTCAAAGGTCGCAGAAATAGGTGTTAGGAATTTTGTGCAATTGAGTGCTATTGCTTAAAGGCAACAGTGTTTAAGCGCGCCGGATAACCCAAACATAATAGGGAATCGGGGAGCTGCCCGTCAGTAGCCCGAACTGTACCCGCAACTGTGAGTAGTTAAAAGAAGTACCTAGAACCTAGAACCTTCTTTTCTACAAGTCAGGATACCTGCCTATTTCTGTTTTCGCTGCGTGCAGCCTTAGTTCTCGAGCGGGTAACTCGAGGGAGCAGAAGATGACATTTATCAGTTTTGTCCTGTTGGCCCAAGTGGCAGCAGGCTTAAATCACACCAATCAATATCCATGTGGGAGCAATCGTTAGTGATGCATACCACATCGAGTCTTGCGCCAATAGCACCCGCTACTGCTTCTGCTAATACGGCACTTAAGGTCAGCCAATTGAGCTGGGCGATTGAGGGGAAAACCATTCTCTCGGAGATTAGCTTTGCCCTGCCGCAGGGGGAGATGCTCGGGCTGATAGGCCCAAATGGCGCGGGTAAATCCAGTCTGCTGCGCTGTTTATACCGCTTTATTCGCCCTGCTAAAGGTCATATCAGCTTGTTTTCGCAGGATATCAGCGAGCTGTCGCCCAAGGCGTTTGCCTGTAAAGTGGCTGTGGTGCAGCAGGATACACCGCAATATTTCGATATGACCACAGAGCAATTGGTTGCCATGGGACTCACCCCCCACAAGGGGATGTTCGATACCAACTCTAGCGGCGACGGTGAAAAAATTGCTAAGGCGCTGGAAAAGGTAGGCCTTAGTCATAAAGTGCATCAACAATACGATCGTTTATCGGGTGGCGAGAAGCAACGCGCCCTGATCGCCCGCGCCATAGTGCAGCAGCCGCAACTGTTGATTTTAGATGAGCCGACAAACCACCTCGATATCCGCTATCAAATTCAAATCTTAGAGCTAGTGCGCAGCCTTGGGATCAGCGTGATCGCCTCGATTCACGACCTCAATTTAGCCAGCGCCCTGTGTGACCACTTACTGCTGCTGGATAAGGGGCAGGTGAGTGCCATGGGCACACCAGCTCAGGTTCTAACCGAGGAACGTATCGCCGAAGTCTTTGGGGTATGCGCCCAAGTGACGCCCCATCCACAGCATGGTAACCCATTGATTAATTACTTTTATGGTTATCAAAAGCCACAGGGAGTTGCGGCGGATGCAGTTCATTCCCATACGCATCAGAAGCAAGGGGGGTCATCCGTGACTCATTCCAGCCACAGCGCAAACGCGCAAAATGAGAGCGTAGAGAATGCGCCATGATAGACACACTTAAACTGGTAACCATGAATTTATTAACCCAAATATTAACGCCGCTTACGCGCCAGCAATGGCTGATTTTAGGCTTGGTGGGCTTTGCTTTATTGACGCCAATTGCAGCGGCTAGTTTTGGCGCGGCCAATATTGGCTTTTTAGATGTTCTGCACGTGTTTATTAGTAAATTCAATTACTTTTTTGCCAGTGATGGGGCAGCCCGCACTAGCAGCATGACTGAGCGAATCGTCATGGAATTAAGGCTGCCACGGATTTTACTCGCCTTTGTGGCGGGGGCAGGGCTGTCCTTGGCGGGCAGTGTGCTACAAACGGTGACCCGCAACCCTCTTGCCGATCCTTATTTGTTCGGCATTAGCTCTGGTGCCTCTTTTGGCGCCGTGGTGATGCTGACCCTGTTTACGGGTTCTGGTCTTTTTGATAATGCAGGCGTGATAGCCAATTCGGGGATTTTTAGCGGTTCGGGGGCTTTTGCTGGCTTGTTATGGTTTAGCTTACCCTTCGGTGCCTTTATTGGCGCGAGTCTGTCGGTATTAATTGTGCTGGCATTGGCTGGTTTAGGCCTTAAGAGCCAAGTGGAGCGCATGTTGCTCTCTGGGGTAGCCACCTCTTTTATGTTTAGCGCCTTAACCAGTTTATTGCTGTACTTTGCCAGCCCGCAGGCTACCGCTTCGGTATTGTTTTGGAGCTTAGGCAGTTTTGCTAAGGCCAGTTGGTCATTGCTGGTGTTGCCATCCTTGGTGGTGCTGGTGAGCTTTATGATTATTCTCGGTTGGAAACGCCAAATCATGGCGTTGCAGGCGGGGGATGAAACGGCCCACACCTTAGGGGTCAATGTGCCTAAGCTGCGCCTCAATATGCTGCTACTCTGCTCGCTTATCACTGCAATCTTAGTCGCTACTTGTGGCGGTATTGGCTTTGTCGGCTTGATGATCCCACACACTGTGCGTTTGTTGTTCCCCGGTCGGCAGCCTATCTTTCTGACGGCGCTGGTGGGCGGTTTGTTTATGGTGTGGATTGATGTACTCGCCCGATGTTTACTTGGTAATCAAGAATTACCCGTAGGAATTATCACCGCCGCGATTGGTAGCTTCTTCTTTTTGCTGATTTTGCGGCGGCGCAAGTTATCGAGCTAATTGTTTTATGCAGATCATCAAAATGAGTACTTAGTGCGTATAGCAAATCGCTGCCGAATGCGTCGTAGTGGTTATCTTAGAATGTGTTATGAGCAGCGGATCTATCATTGGATCCGAAATTGCCACTGGAGTGTGAATGTCTCAATCTGTCCCGTTATTTCAAATCGAGCCTGTGAGTAAAGCGCAGGATCAACTCATCCAGCAAAAGATCGATCTTAAGACTAAGCCGCCCGGTGCTTTAGGGCAGTTAGAGTCTTTAGCACTGCAAATTGCCCGCATCCAAGGGGCTAAGCAGTTGCAGATTGTTAACCCGACTATGCTGGTATTTGCTGGAGACCATGGGATTGCCGCCGAAGGCGTGTCTATTGCCCCGAGTGAAGTTACGCGGCAAATGGTGCAAAACTTTGCCCATGGCGGCGCGGCCATCAATGTGTTTTGCCGTCAGTTAGGCTTCAATCTCGAAGTGATTGATTGCGGCATTTTAACCCCTGTTGAGGGTGTCGAAGGCATTATCGACCAACGCCTTGGCGCTGGAACTGGCGCGATTCATTTGGAGCCTGCCATGACGTTAGCCTCTGTGGATAAGGGCTTTGCCATGGCGCAGGCGTTAATCGAACGTCACCATCAAGCGGGCTGTAATTTGGTCGCCTTTGGCGAGATGGGCATAGGTAATACTTCGTCAGCGGCGGCGATTATGGCGGCTATTATGCAACTCGATGTGGTCGACTGTGTTGGCCGTGGCACGGGCATCAATAGCGAGACTCTAGAGCGTAAACAGATGCTTATCGAACTCGCGCTGCTATTACATCAGAGTGCGATGACTGGGCCTAAGCAAGTGCTGGCCTGTTTGGGCGGCTTTGAAATTGTGCAGATGACGGGGGCCATGCTCGCATCGGCAGAGCGCAAGATGCTGGTCGTGGTGGATGGTTTTATTGCGACCGCAGCGGCTTTGGTTGCCGTGACTATCAATGCCCATGTGCGGGATTATTTGATTTTTGCCCACCGCTCCGAGGAGCAAGGTCATCAGCGTATGTTGGAACATTTAAAAGCTAAACCCTTGTTATCTATAGGGTTGAGATTAGGCGAAGGCACGGGCGCCGCCTTGGCATTGCCGTTAATTCAAGCCGCAGTAAATTTTTACAATCAAATGGCGAGTTTTAGTGATGCGGGGATTGAGGCTGTTGTATGATGTGCGCTGCTAAGTGGCTTATTTAAAATAATAACTTTTAGCAGACCTTTTTAATCTTAAACCTTGCAGCAAGTGTTAATTCACTAAGGATGCTTTATGTCAGAACGCGAAAGCTGGCACAAAGAGATAGATTTGTTTTTAGTGGCCATGGGCTATTTTACCCGCATTCCTATGCCCAAATGGGTTGAGGTCGATGCCGACAAACTCAATAAAGCCAGCCGTTACTTTGGCTTAGTGGGCCTGCTGGTGGGGCTGCTCTGTGCCATCGTGTTTTGGCTCACCCAAAACTGGTTACCCGCCGGCGTGTCCGTACTGCTGTCTATGGTCACAGGCGTGCTGCTAACGGGTGGTTTTCACGAGGATGGCTTAGCTGATACCTTCGATGGTTTCGGTGGCGGTTGGACGGCGGAAGACAAGCTGCGGATCATGAAAGATTCACGCCTGGGGAGCTATGGCGCCTTGGCTTTGATGCTCGTGCTGATGCTCAAGTGGCAATTATTAGTGGAACTCGCGCTTTATGATCCCGTGGTTGCAGGCTCGGCGATGATCGTCGCCCACACTGTGAGCCGCGTAGTTGCCGCCAGCCTTATCTTTACCGAGAAGTATGTGCGCGACGATGAGTCCAGTAAATCCAAGCCGTTAGCACAGCATCAAGGCATTAATGAACTGTTTATTTTGATCGCCAGCGGCGTGTTAGTGCTGCTAGTGCTTAAGGGAATTGCCGCGTTGTCGCTGCTGTTGGTGATGATAGGTCTGCGCCGTTTGATTGTAGTGATCTTTAGACGTCAAATTGGTGGCTACACGGGCGATACCTTAGGCGCGGCGCAGCAGATCTGCGAAATCGTCTGTTATTTCGTGCTGCTCGTTGTGGGTAGCATACTGTGATTCATTTAGTGCTGGGCGGCGCGCGTAGCGGCAAGAGCCGTTACGGCGAAGCCTTAGTGCGCCAGTATACGTCTTTAGGATTCGATGCCTGCTATCTGGCGACCGCACAGGCGCTCGATGCCGAAATGAGCAGTCGCATTCGTTTACATCAGGATGGACGTGCCAAGGATGATATCGACTGGCAACTCGTCGAAGAACCCTTGGCATTAACCGCCAAGCTCAAACACTTAGCTAAATCCGGCCGGGTGATTCTGGTGGATTGTTTAACGCTTTGGCTCACCAATCAATTACTTGCACAAAGTCCTGATGCCGAGCCCGCTTCAACGGAATCGGACTTTGCAGTGGATTTTGCCAGTTCTCGCCATGAGCCTTTAGAACACTGGCGGCAGCAACGCGCCGATTTTATCCAGACTTTAAACACTCTTGAGGGCGTGGTGATTTTAATCAGCAATGAGGTCGGCTCTGGCATTGTGCCCTTGGGTGAATTGAGTCGTCAGTTTGTTGATGAAGCAGGGTGGTTAAATCAGGCGGTTGCCGAGGTGGCGGATCATGTGACCTTAGTGGTGGCGGGTCTGCCATTGGTGCTTAAATCGAGCTAAGACAAAGTGTTATCGACGCATTCTTAGTGAGGGAGCGAACCGATTCCCCTTTAGTCAATTTTCCTCTGTTGAGTGATGTTCTTGCCCATGAATTCAAATAACGCCTCTAATCCTACTTCAGCTTTGTCGCAAAAACAGTTTCAAGGTGTTGTAAGCCAAAGCGTGGCTCAGCATTCGGGCGCAAAAGTGCTTATGGTGCAGGGGACCACCTCGGATGCGGGCAAAAGTACGTTAGTGGCGGGGATTTGCCGTCTGCTCGCCCGTGAGGGGGTTAAGGTCGCGCCGTTTAAGCCACAGAATATGGCGCTCAACAGCGCCGTCACCATTGATGGTGGTGAGATTGGCCGCGCTCAGGCGCTGCAAGCCGCAGCCTGTTTTCTCGCGCCGCACACGGATTTTAACCCAATTCTGCTGAAGCCGAGCTCGGACACGGGCGCGCAGATCATAGTGCACGGCAAAGCCTTAACCACCTTAGAGGCCTCGGACTTTTTCGGAGAAAAATCTAAGGATTATAAAGCCATGGCGCTAAATGCCGTGCTGGAATCCTTTGCGCGTTTAGGGCTGCAATACCAAACGATTGTGGTAGAAGGGGCGGGAAGCCCGGCGGAAATCAATCTGCGCGAAGGTGATATCGCCAATATGGGCTTTGCCGAGGCGGTCGACTGCCCAGTGATCATCATTGCCGATATCGATAAAGGCGGGGTGTTTGCCCATTTGGTGGGCACTTTAGCGCTGTTGTCGCCCTCCGAGCAATCTAGGGTAAAAGGCTTTGTGATCAATCGCTTTCGTGGCGATATCAGCCTGCTACAGTCTGGTCTCGATTGGCTCGAGGCACATACGCAAAAGCCCGTGTTGGGCGTGTTGCCCTATTTGCATGATTTGCATTTAGACGCCGAGGATTCGCTTATCGAATCGCCCACTAAGCAGGCAAAAAGCCGTTTTAAGGTGCGGGTATTAGTGTATCCCCGCACCAGTAATCATACGGATTTTGATCCGCTTAGACTGCACCCCGATATCGATTTTGATTATGTGTCGCTCCAGACTCAGGCCTCAGCTCAGACGCAGGATATTGCCGCCGATCTGCTGATTTTGCCCGGCAGTAAGAATGTTCGAGCGGACTTGGCTTTTTTACGCGAGCAAGGTTGGGACAAACAAATTGCCAAGCATCTACGCTACGGCGGTAAGTTGCTGGGGATTTGCGGCGGCTATCAAATGCTGGGTGAAAGCATTGCCGATCCCATGGGGATTGAGGACACGCTCGGCGTGAGCCAAGGGCTGGGATATTTACCCATTACCACCGAATTTAAGGCTGAAAAACAGTTACGTAG
This sequence comes from Shewanella decolorationis, assembly GCF_004354305.1. Taxonomy (NCBI): domain Bacteria; kingdom Pseudomonadati; phylum Pseudomonadota; class Gammaproteobacteria; order Alteromonadales; family Shewanellaceae; genus Shewanella; species Shewanella decolorationis. The sequence continues at coordinate 2,445,047 of NZ_CP037898.1, forward strand.
GGTCACAGGCCATTTAGCGCTGCAAGGGCAACAAGTGGAAGTGAAGGGCTATGAGATCCACTGCGGTGACTCCCAATACCTTAACCTAAGTACCGCGGTAAACTCTGCCCCACTATGGCTGAAAACTGAGAATAGCCAACAGGCTAACCCCTTTGCCGATGGCTGTTTAAGTGACGACGGGCAAGTGCTAGGCACATATTTACACGGGCTATTCGACAGCCCAGAGGCGTGCCAGCTAGTCCTTAACTGGGCGGGGTTGGAAAATGCTCAAGCGATTGATATCAATGAAATTCGCGAACAACAGATAGATCGTTTGGCCGATGTATTAGCCGAGCATCTCGATATACAAAAACTTGCGTCCATTATAAATGCATAAGAATTAGCAGTAGGAAGAACAGAAGATCATGACAACAGAAAACGAAAAACAGCTCGACAATGAGCAAGTGCAAATCAAGGCTGAACGCCACAAGGCGCGCCAACAAAAACTCAAAGCGGGTGTTGATGCAAAAATTGCCGCCGCTCAGGATGAAAAGGGCATTTTGTTAGTCCTAACGGGCAATGGCAAAGGTAAGTCGACCTCAGGTTTTGGCACGGTTGCCCGCGCGGTGGGCCATGGCAAAAAAGCGGCGGTAGTGCAATTCATCAAGGGCACATGGGAATGCGGTGAACGTAATCTGCTTGAAGGTGCGGGCGTGGCCTTTCATGTAATGGGCACCGGCTTTACCTGGGAAACCCAAGACAGAGAAAAGGACACAGCTGCCGCTCTGGTGGCGTGGGAAGCCGCCGAAGCCTTACTGCAAGACGAGAGCATTGATTGCGTGATGCTCGATGAGCTGACCTATATGGTGAGCTATCACTATCTTGATGTGGAGCGGGTGCTCACGGCGCTGAAAAATCGTCCACCCATGCAGCATGTGATTATCACTGGCCGCGCTTGCCACCGCGCGATTATCGAACTGGCGGATACGGTTAGCGAAGTGCAGCCCATTAAACATGCCTTCGAAGCGGGCATTAAAGCGCAGCCGGGATTCGACTATTAAGTTGAGCGGCTATGGAGGGTGGGTTACACCGCGAGCGCCCTTTAAACCCAATTAGGGCTGTTGTTCCTCGGTAAAATCCGTTAGCGTTCTATTGAGCGGTTTAATGGGCATGGATAACTCAAGGATGATGCGATGAATAAACGTATTGTGATTTGTGCCGACGGCACTTGGAATCGGCCAGAGAAAGACCTTAAGGTGGATTTTCCCACCAATGTGCTACGTCTGGCGCGGGCTATCAGCCCGATGGCGGCCGATGGAAAACCCCAGCAGGTGTTTTACGACTGGGGCGTTGGTTCCTATTACGATGAAGTGATCGGCGGTGCGACGGGGCGTGGACTACATAAAAACATCATGGATGGTTACCGCTACTTAGTGCAAAACTACTCCCCCGGCGATGAGATTTACCTCTTTGGCTTTAGCCGTGGCGCCTACACAGTGCGCTGTTTGTGTGGCCTTATTAATAATTGCGGCATTCTTAAGCGCCCCGATGCTCGGCTTATCCAGCAAGCCTTTGACCACTATAAAAAAAGCAGTGCGCCCTTTGCTCCAAGCGGCGATAAATCCGTTGAATTTAGACAAAAGCACTGCCACGAATCGCGGGAGATTAAGTTTGTTGGCGTGTGGGATACGGTGGGCGCCATGGGGATCCCGATTTCGTTCCTCGGCTTATTCGAAGATAAAGACGAGTTTTACGACACTAAGATTGGCCGTAATGTGCGGGCTGCCCGCCATGCCTTGGCAATAGACGAACACCGCAGCGACTTTGAACCCACGATTTGGCAACTGCGCGACAATATGGATATGCAACAGGTCTGGTTTGCTGGCGCCCATAGCAATATTGGCGGCAGTTATCAGCCGGATAAGGATGGCTCGCTATTGTCGGATAATGCGCTCGCGTGGATGATGGCAGAGGCTGAGCGATTTAATTTGAGCTTAGAGCCGCACCTAGCGGCGAGTTTACACCCCAATCCCTTAGCAACCTTACACGACTCGCGCCGCAGCTTTTACCGAATTAAGCAATCCTATTTGCGCCCAATTGACCCTAATGTCGCGCCCGTGTTGCTGCATCGCTCGGTGAAAACGCGCTGGGATCAAGACCCTAAATATCGGCCTAAAAACCTGCAGACCTACCTGGAACAGTACGGCTGGCCAGAAGAATTCATCGATTAAATCATAAGGAATATCATGTTAATCCGACGCTTTATTGCCCTCGGCCTGAGCTTTGCGCTGTTACCCGCAGTAGCGATGGCCGAGCCAGCAAAACGTATTATTGCGCTTTCGCCCCATGCGGTTGAAATGCTCTACGCCATCGGCGCGGGGGAGTCGATTGTGGCCGCGACCGATTATGCTGATTATCCCGAAGCGGCGAAAAAAATCCCCAGTATCGGTGGTTACTATGGGATCCAGATTGAGCGGGTATTAGAGCTTAATCCCGATCTGATTGTGGTGTGGGATACGGGCAATAAAGCCGAGGATATCAACCAACTCAAAAACTTAGGTTTTAAACTCTATAGCAGCTCCCCAAAGACGCTTGAGGATGTTGCCAAAGAAATTGAGGAATTAGGCCAATTAACGGGGCATGTGGAGCAGGCTAATCAAGTGGCAGGTGATTATCGCCGAGAGCTGCTTCGGCTTCGCAATGAAAACGCCGCTAAATCTGAGCCAAAAGTGTTTTATCAGCTATGGTCCACGCCCTTAATGACAGTCGCCAAAAACAGTTGGATTCAGCAGATTATTGGTGTGTGTCATGGCAAAAATGTTTTCTACGATGCGGCGAGTGATTACCCGCAGGTGAGTTTAGAGAATGTGTTACTGACCTTGCCCGAGGTGATTTTACAGAGCGAAGAGGAAGGCAATGTCAAAGGGATAGATTGGAGCAAGTGGGCCGAAATCCCCGCGGTTAAAAACCAGCATATTTATCAATTAAATGCTGATCTATTGCACCGCGCAACACCTAGGGCATTACTCGGTGTGAAGGCGGTCTGTGATGCCTTGGATAAAGCACGTTAATCGCTTATCACGTATTATTCAATTTAATGCAATGTACTGTTTTATTGATATTTATCATCAAAATAATAAGGAAGTTCCATGCATACATTACTGACTTGTTTGTTTATCGCTATGTTATTGCCGTATTTGGCCAAGGGCCCCGTTGCATGGGCAATGGCCAAAGCCGGCGGTTATGATAATCATCATCCGCGCACGCAACAGGCACAATTAACCGGATTTGGTGCGCGGGCTCTCGCTGGGCATCAAAATGCCTTCGAGTCCCTGCTCATTTTTGGTTTGGCAGTGCTGACGGTTATTGCTACAGGCAAAGTGACGCCGACGGCTGAGTGGTTGGCAATCGTTCACATTGCTGCGCGGGTGGCGTATCAGATCTTGTATCTACTGAATAAAGGCACATTACGGTCTCTATCTTGGTTTGTGGCGATTTTTAGTGCTTTTGGGATCTTCTTCCAAGCGTTTTAAGAGGCGCAGACGTTTGAGCTGTCATTTTGTTATTAAGGCGTTTGCAAGCTCAGCAGAACGGAAAAATCTCATCTGAGAATATTATGTGTTGTTATAACTGATAGGTATTTCAGTAGATTGTGCTAGCTAAGAGCAACCATTAAGTTTGTGGTTTGCTAAGTAATCTGAGCTCTGGATAAGTAGAGCCGCTGACAGGGCATCTTTTCGGGCCTCTGTGCGTGGCTCTGTCTCACCATAGCTAGCAGCAGTGCGTCGAGCAAAGCTAAATTGTGAGTTTAAGGTATTAGATAATAGGATAACGTAATGAAGTTAGACGCTATTTTGTGGGATTATGACGGCACTCTCGTCAATTCTGTACCCAAAAATATGGCAATCACTAAGTCGATATTAGAGATTGTAGCGCCCCATTTAACTGGGGATAATCTTCCCTTATATTTGCAGACTGAGGCGCTTTATCATCAGGCAAACCATAGTGCTAAAAATTGGCAGGAATTATATCTCGAGTACTATGGGTTAACCCATGATGAAATGTTGCTTGCTGGTTCAATGTGGGCAGAACAACAACTGAATAACCAAACCCCCGTTATGTTATTTGATGGAATTAAACAGGTTGTCACTCAGTTTTCTCAACTTCCCCATGGTATTTGTTCTCAAAACGCTCAACATAATATTCGTTCAATCTTGAGTAAGAATGGGATTCACAACCAGTTTAAAGCCGTTGTCGGTTATGATGATGTTCCTAGCCAATATCAAAAGCCCCACCCGATGGGAGGCATGAAATGTTTAGAGGCGATTTATGGGCATAAACAACGTCAGCAACTGATTTATATCGGTGATCATGAAGCTGACACACAATTTGCGCGAAGTTTGCAACTGGCATTAGGTGATCAAGCTCAAGTCATTTCGATTGCAGCGGCTTACAGCGGTTCCCAGCCACAAGATTGGACTCACCAACCAGATCACATTGCCTATGGGGTTGAGGATTTAGTCCCAATTATTAATCAATACCTTTAACTTATTGGCGCTTCAATCAATAAGGGTGAAATACGTATCGTCATACCGATCTAGTGCTTGATAATAGATTTCGACATAAATGTACGAAAACGCATCAAAAACAATAGTTAAACGCTACTCTAGGGGATGTTGAGCAAGCTCTTGCTCTTACTTTCAATCATTCAACCCCGTCCTTCGGGAGCCTCACAGGCATCTCACTGGCGTGTTACATTGACTTAAAAGGGAATAACCATTTCTGCGTCAATGCGCCTTGGATTGAGATGTCCGTGAGGCTCTGAACTGATTAGATATTTAATGTGATTGGTATAATAGGCCCTAGAGCACAGAATTAACTTGTTGCGTCAAAAATTAATATTGATGAATTTATCGTCGATTTTCTGGCGTTAATTAAGCAGAACATGATTTATTGTCACTCGAATATTTGATGTCAACTATTCGAATGTTTTAAAGACTTTGATGCCTATTTTGACTTATAAGGCGTTATTTTGTCTTGAAACAGCTAAATCTATGTAATTAATGGGGTTTGATATTTTTTATCTTATTGATTAATGGCGGTTATTTGGCAGATTTAAGCCATTATATTGACAGTTTTCTTTATGAAAAACCTCAGCTATATTGCAATTGTTGATACTATTTTTGAGGTTTAAATACAATGTTACGTCTACTAACCTATGGCCTAGTTGCCGCTGGTGCTTGGTTTATTTATCAGGATGTTTCCGAGTATTTTGGTATGGAGACTTTTGATAAGGCGTTAGCTGAGGATGTGCAACATAAAGTGGAAGCGCGCAAGGCTAAAGCGGCGGCGGAGCAATACGCTCAGCAGCTGAAACAGCAGGCTGCTATAGAGTGCCAAGCAACTAACACATGCGCTCATTAATGGCGAGACCTACTCAATAACCTATATGTATCACCTTGGTTCTTGCTGCGCATCAGTATGAGCTATCTCTGTCATGGTGATAATTAGGGCGTGTTGACGTTTCGAGATTAGATTTTGTTCATTCTGGCAAGTACGTGCTCGCGCAACGACATTTGGCTGCAAAAATAACCCTGAAACGTCAACACGCCCTAGAGGGGCATATATAAATATTTGCCCCTCTTTACTTCCAAATCTTCTTTATCGATGGCAATGCCGCTGATCCTTGATGTTTACTTCTTATATTTACTTTGCTTGAGTCATAGCAGTTAGTTTATTTAACGTACTAAGTTTCATAAAAGTGCATTAAATGGAAAGGTAACTATACTTTTATACTGACCCAACCATGAATCAGGGAAGTTAATATGGCGCACAAGGATGTTATAACTAAAGATAATGAAGTTACCTTTTCTGAAGATCTGCAGTTAGTTTCGACCACCGATCTAAATGGCGTTATAACCTACGCCAACCCCGGGTTTTGCCAAGTTGCAGGATATCAACTGGATGAAATGGTGGGTCAGAACCACAATATTGTCCGGCATCCTGATATGCCAAAAGCAGCTTTTGCCGATTTATGGAAGCATTTAAAGCAGGGCAAACCATGGCGCGGTATGGTCAAAAACCGTTGTAAAGATGGCAGTTATTATTGGGTAGATGCCTATGTTACTCCTATCTATGACAATGGGCGGGTCTCCGGCTATCAATCTGTCCGCTGTTGCCCCACACCTGAACATAAGGCTCGAGCTAATGCGATGTACAAAGAGCTTAGAGCACATGAAAACAAGAAACATGTATTTTGGGGCAGTAAGTTAATGTCAACTCATCTGCTGAGTTTGTTTTTATTAGCAGTCCCCATTCTTTGTAGTGTTTGGTTGCTAACTTTGCCTCAATCACTATTAGTTATTTTGCCCCTATTCATGCTTATTATGCTGAATCGGCAGCAATTATTTTTGACACCGAGATACTTACAGCGTTTAGAAAACGACTACGATAGCATTAGCCGACTCATTTTTTCTGGCGATGCGCCCCATAGTATTGCAGATTTTCATATAAAGCTTGGGCAGGCACGGATTCGTACTGTATTAGGCAGAGTCGATGATGCAACGCTGTCGCTAAAATCGATTGCTGATCAGATTAGCACCTCAATGTCGACTACAAGTGATGATATCTCCTCCCAGGACTCCCAGATCCAGCAGGTGGCTACGGCTGTGACTCAAATGGCATCCGCAGCAGAAGAGATTAACCGTAATATTCAAGCGAGTAATCAGCAGATTGAAGAAGCTCGGCATCACTGTGTTGTGACCAGTCAACAACTTAAAACGGTGGAAACCGAAGTGGCTTCACTTGCGAGTCAAGCAGAACAAGCTTTTGAGTCTGCGGTAGCCCTATCGAGTGAATCAGAACGAATTGACACTATCATGTCGGAAATTCAGGGCATTGCTAATCAAACGAATTTGTTAGCGCTTAATGCTGCCATTGAAGCGGCTCGCGCAGGGGAGCAAGGACGGGGTTTTGCAGTGGTTGCGGATGAAGTGCGTAATCTTTCTACTCGTACTCATAAAGCGACAGAACAGATCCAAACGAGTATTGGGCATATTCAGCACACATTAGCGGAATGGAAAGAGTTAATGCATCAGAATGTTGGTCGAACTAATACCTGTCTCTCGAGTACTCGGATTGGAGCTGAATATTTAAATCATATTACGGTTGAAATAGATAAAGTATCAGCATTTTCTAGCCAAATATCATCAGCTACAACTGAACAACAAGCGGTTATTGAGGATATTAATAAAAATATTAATGTTATTTCATCCATATCCCATGACAATAGCATTAAAGTTGAAGATGTTAACGCCACAAGTAAAAGTTTATTGAATAGGGCGAACCAACTTAAAAACTTAAGTCAAACCTTTGGTTAATTAAGTTTGAATATGGGATTTAGCCATTTTATATGGAATAAGTTTAGCTGATTTTAATTATGGAGTGAGTTATGGACAGTACAATCAATGAACGTGTGCATTATGTTCATTCTCGACTCCGTAAGAATTTTGATAAACTCACTCGAATCGCTATTGCGATTTATGATAAGCATACTGACAAAATTAAAACCTTTGTTCACAGCACGGATGGTCGGCCACCTTTAAGCCTCTATGAGGCAAAGTTGAGTGAAACACCATCACTTCAACATATCGTTGAAAGTCGACAGGCGAGGGTACTGGATAATCTATGCTCTCAACTGATATATAGTTCGGAACATAGCCGAAAAGTGCTCGAAGCGGGTTATGAGTCGAGCTATACAGAGCCACTATACTTTAATGACCGGTTTATTGGATTTCTCTTTTGCAACTCTAAAGAAAGTGGATACTTTGATGATGCAATACGGGCAGAGCTTTCAGCGTACGCACAAATTCTTGCTGGAATTATTGCTGTTGAATTTCTTTCTATTCAAACTTTTAATGGGGCGCTGATTACTGCAAGAGCATTTGGCCGTTATCGCGATGAGGAAACCGCAAATCATTTGCATCGGATGTCTTCATATTCACGAATTATCGCTAAAACACTCGCAAAAGAGTTAGGCTTAAGTGATGAAGAAGTTGAGTTTATTTACCTATTTTCCGAGTTACATGATATAGGGAAAATAGCTGTACCTGATTCAATACTGTTGAAGCCGGCTAAATTAACCTCAGAAGAATTTGAAGTGATGAAAACTCATACAATCAAAGGTCGAGAGATGATTGAGCTGATGATCAATGAGTTTAGTCTTAATGGTCTTCACCATACAGAAATGTTAAAAAACATCATTAACTATCACCATGAGCGTTTTGATGGCACGGGTTACCCTGAAGGGTTAAAAGGGGATGATATTCCATTAGAAGCTCGTATTGTTGCCGTGGCAGATGTTTTAGATGCCTTAACGAGTAAACGTCCATATAAAGAGGCATGGTCATTTGAAGATGCATTTACTTATCTTGAGGAGCATGCGGGACAGCAGTTTGATCCTAGATGCGTCATTGCTGCACTCAAAAATAAATCCGAATTTTTGGCTATTCATAATCAATATATAGATTAATAAAATATCATACTTATATGTTGGTGTATTTTTTGTTAAATTACCCAAACCTATGCATGTAATATAAATAATTCAGTAGCGTTTTTTATAATCCAGTGTTGTTAGATTTCAAAAAATTGCCATAACTACTCTAAATTAATACATTAGCTGAACTCTCTAAAAACAAATTGGTTTTTCCCTTTGCGTTTTGCTTCATACATCAGACTATCTGCGGCATTAAGAGTGAATGGGGTAGCAGGCGTAGGATAAAAGGCACATCCCAAGCTTACCGTTAATGAAATCACCGTATTTGAGGCTAACGGTAGACTTTTCTGTGCTATTTGCTGGCAAATACGTTTAGCTAGTTGCTGTGAATCTTGTGCCGATTGGCCTCGGGTTAAAATGGCAAACTCTTCACCTCCAATTCTGGCAAACTGCATTTCAGGCTCAAGGACTTCACGCACACAAGTGGCTATAAGGCAAATAGCCTTGTCCCCTGCACTGTGTCCGTAAGTGTCATTTATCGACTTAAAATCATCAATATCAAATACGATTAATGTTAGGCTGCTAGCCAGATCTTGAGTGTCATTTAACTGGTTAAAAAAGTAATGGCGATTATGGATGCCCGTTAAGCTATCTGTCTGGGCGAGAAGGGTCAATCTACAGTTGGCATCTTCAAGTTGACGCGTGCGTATTCTTACCGTGCGACGTAATTGCAGGGTATAGAATAATCCTGCGCTCAACACTCCAATAGCCAAAGCAGGAATAAGATAGCGAGGATAAACTGTTTCAATATGGATCCAACGGCTTAAAATGCGATTTTTCTCTTGTGCATTAAGCTTTTTAAAGCCTTGATTAATTTGATTAAGTAATGCTTGATTGCCTTTTTGAACGGCGGGGCGAAGCGGCTCTGAATAGAGAAATTGCGCAGGCATAAATTCTTTTGCGCCATTAGCCACCACAATATAAAAGTTGCCGACTTGCGTATCAGCAATAAAGGCATCGAGCTCACCGCGTTTTGCGGCTTGCATCATCAAGTCATTATCAATGTACTCGATCAAAGACAGCTGAGGATAATGTCTCTGTGCAAACTCTTGTTCAAACCCACCTTTAACTACTCCTACCGCAGTATCCAACCGTCCTGCAAGTAGCTCCTGTAATTTGTCACCAAGCAGCGTTTGATGCACATAAAGTTGTGTGCTGATCTCTAATAAAGGCTCATCAAAATCAAGGTATTCTAGCCTTGCGGGTGAGCGGACTAACCCTGCATGAATATCCGCTTTTCCAGACTTAACAGCGAGCAGAGAGTCATTCCAATCCATTAGTTGAAATTCGATATCCACATTATTTGCTTGGCCGTAAGCGAACCATAGGTCAATTAATATGCCAGATGGCTTACCTTGGTCGTCGATATAAGAATAAGGTTTCCATGCCTTTGAGTTGGCAATGATCAACTTTTGTTTTTCGCCAGCAACGCCAATTGAACTAGATAGGATAGAGAACAGCATCAAGAGTGTGAATGACAAACATTGAACAAAGCGATAATTCATCCGTAGCTATCCTTGATAGGGCTCATCCGACATGAGGGTGATTAGTTTTCCATGAATATAGGTAAATAGAAAGTATGGAATTGAGTTGGGATGAATACAAATAACCTCGCAACATTGCGAGGTTATTAATACCAATCGTATTAAATATCTGTTCATTCAGCGGGAGTTAAACGGGCTTTAGACAAGGCGAAGGCTTGAAGGCATAGTGGCGCTCTGTCGAAAGCCTTAAACGCAGTATAAAGCCCGTTCAACCCCGCCCTGGGGAGCCTCACAGGCATCTCACTCCGATGTTACATTGACTTAAAAGGGAATAACCATTTCTTCGTCAATGCGCCTTGGATTGAGATGCCAGTGAGGCTCTGAACTGATTAGATATTTAATGTGATTCGTATAATTTGCAAATTCATGCGACTGGGTCTGGTTTATCTTTTTAACGATACTTTTTGGGATGCCATGGTGGAGGAAATATTACTTTTGCGTAGCGCGGTAATGGTCGAAGTTTTCAATATAGTCTTCGAGATTGGCGTCGATCATCTCTTTATAGCGCTCGATATAGTAATCCATCATTTCCTGTTTTTTGGCCTGCATTTGCTCTTTGGTTTCAAAGCTGGTGGAACCAAACCAAGCGTTGTAGCGGGCGACGGCCCACATAAAGGAAGCGCTGACCTCACCGGTTTGGATCTCGGTGTTTTGGTTTTGCTGGTTCGCGAGCTTAATCATCTCAGTGGCACGTTCGTAAAAGGCTTGTTGGTTATCAGACATCAGCAATTCCTATGGTTGGGTTAAGTAAAAAGAGCATGTGTTGTATCACTCTTTTGGCTGTTGCCAATAACCCTAAGGCATTTTGTGGCTGATGGACAGTCGTGCGCTTCACAGAATCCGTTGATATCACACCAAAAGGCGGCGCCGAAATGAAATATGAGATAGGCGTAACATTTTTCACCGCTTTGTCGAGCGCCTTTGCCGCAGATGATTGTTGCTACGCTAGTCAGCTTGATATGACCATTTAGAGCGCGCTCTAGTTAGCGGCAAAGCTCCACATCGCTTGGATAAGGCCATTGGATACTTCAAACACCACCATCACTTCAAAGGGTTCGTTGCGTATGCCGCAGATCCGTTCCTGATCGACGACCTTATACCAATCGTATTAAATATCTGTTCATTCATCGGGAGTTAAACGGACTTTAGACAAGGCGAAGGCTTGAAGGCAGAGTGGCACTCTGTCGAAAGCCTTAAACGCAGTATAAAGCCCGTTCAACCCCGCCCTTCGGGAGCCTCACAGGCATCTCACTCCCGTGTTACATTGACTTAAAAGGGAATAATTTCTGCGTCAATGCGCCTTGGATTGAGATGCCTGTGAGGCTCTGAACTGATTAGATATTTAATGTGATTGGTATTATTGCCGACCACCATACGATTTAGGATCTCGGCGTGCAGATGCGGCAAGTTAAAACGTTCATTCTGATAGAAATCACTAAAGGCAGCCTTGCCTCAGATCACGGGCTCTGAGGCGGGTGGGCGGTAAATACACACATCGTCGCTAAAGAGCGCCACAAAGCTTGCAAGGTCGCGTTGGTTATAGGCAACTAACTGGGCTTGCACTAAGGCTTCGGCTGTTTGTTCTGCTATCTGGGGTATTTGCTGGCTCAAGCTATCTTCCTTCAAAACCGGTGCTGAATCTGACAAGAGACGTTAACCCGTCAAGGTTAACGAGAAAGGGCTTTCAACGCTTATTATCGTTATCTCAGCCTGCTTTCCCGCCATCGCGATTAATGATGAATTTATATTAAAATTTATTATTCCAATAGCTTAAGCTGCGTTTGCCCCCAAGGTGTGGCAAAGGGCATGGCTTCTTGAGGGGTTAAGATAAACTCCTGCTCACAACCATCACCACGGGGCATTTCCCAAAACTTAATCCCATTCGCCTCGAGGGTGAGCTGAAAATACCCAGAGCCGTCGGCACTTGGGCATTCGGCATCTGGGACTGCATTGGCGAACAACTTTTCCTTAAGTGCAGGTGGGAGTGGATAACTCATGCTTTCTGGTAAGTTTTGCGTGGGTTTATCGGCGATAAACCACTGCCACGGATGGAAAGGTTTACCATCGACGAGGGAGAAGCTAACAAACTCTTGGCTGATTCCATTGGCGCCAAAACCCGCCGCCCAGCGGTATAAACGCACGCTGAGCCAATGCTGATTGAGGAAAATCGGTTCTGCATAGGTTTCATCGGCCACAAAATGGCCCATTTGAGACAACATTCTGCGGCGCGTATCAAAGGTTTGTGCCAGCTGAGTATCATCGGTGAGCTTTTTCTCAAGCCACTGATTAATGGCGGGAATGCCTTTTTGTGGGCCGTTAAATTCGATACCGACTTCGGTGCCATAGGTTAGCGGACGGTATTCAATGGTTTGAAAAGATTGCCATTTTCCACGGCTCAGTGAAGGTTTGGTTTCAAGCGGCAGATTGTAGGCATCGGCGCTGCAGTCATCCTGGTTGTCGGGGCTGAGTTTGCGCTCAAGCTTTATGGGTAAGGATTTGCCTGAATTGTCTTTAAACCAATGGCCGCTGAGTTGCTGCGCCGTCGCGCTATCAAACTGCCAGTTTCCGGTGTTGTTTTCTTCTTTCCAAATACCGTTTTGCAGCTCGAGCTGTATTGGGGTTAGGTAGCGTTGATAGTAGTAACTGCCGCTGCCGTATTGGTTAAAGCAGACTCTAATACTGCTTTTACCCAGCGTTCCTTGCCAGACTCCTGAGAGTTCATCGGCGGCAAGAGTGCTAAAAGGTAGCGTAGTGGCAAGCAATAGGCTTGAGGACAGCAGCGTTAGTAACGTCCGTGTATTCATGTTTTTCTCTTAAAAGATAATCGCTTATGGTTTTACATGTCGGTTATAAAAAAGTCGCCCTAAGGCGACTCTTAACGGTTTAAGCTTGATAAACGGCAGGCTTAGATCGCCGTTTATCGCGTCAAAAGGCCTGTTTATTCGACCTGCCAATCGATTTGTTCACCGGCGCGAATTGGCACCACATTGTTGTCGCCAAGTGGGTAACTGACTGGCACATCCCAAGATTTTTTCACTAGGGTGATGGTATCGCTGTTGCGGGGCAGATTGTAAAAATCTGGGCCGTTGAAGCTGGCAAAGGCTTCTAATTTATCCAGCGCATTGACCGATTCAAAGGCTTCTGCGTACAGCTCAATGGCCGCATGGGCAGTATAAGAACCCGCGCAGCCACAGGCGGCTTCTTTACGATCTTTAGCGTGTGGCGCAGAGTCGGTACCGAGGAAGAACTTCTTATTGCCACTGGCCGCGGCACCTAACAGCGCTTGCTGGTGGGTATTGCGCTTTAAAATCGGCAGGCAATAGAAGTGCGGACGAATACCGCCAGCCAACATATGGTTGCGGTTATAGAGCAAGTGGTGCGCGGTGATCGTGGCGGCCACGTTTTCAGACGCTTGAGTCACAAAATCGACCGCATCCTTAGTGGTGATATGCTCGAGAACGATTTTAAGCTTAGGGAAATCGGCCACGATCTTGCTGAGGATATTCTCAATAAATACCCGCTCACGGTCGAAAATATCAATCGATGAATCAGTCACTTCACCATGCACTAGGAACAACATGCCCACTTCCTGCATCGCTTCGAGGGCGGGGTAGATGTTCTTCAAATCGGTCACGCCAGAATCCGAGTTGGTGGTCGCGCCTGCTGGGTAGAGTTTCGCGGCAACGATTTTGCCCGAGGCCTTGGCTTTACGGATTTCTTCTAGGCTGGTTTTGTCGGTGAGATAGAGCACCATTAAGGGGTCAAATTGCGAGCCAGCTGGCACTTGCGCCTTGATACGATCGTAATAAGCCAATGCGGTTTCGGTATCGATAGCGGGAGGAACCAGGTTTGGCATGACGATAGCGCGGCCCATATAGCGGCTGATATCGCGAACCGTGTCTTTTAATTGTGCGCCGTCTCTTAGGTGAATGTGCCAGTCGTCAGGACGAGTAATAGTGAGTGTTGTCATAGGGCGATTCATCTTGTTGAATATTTTTGCTGCGAGGGTGGCAGGATCTTATGTGGCAAGGATTTAGCTGTAAAGGGAAACTCAGACAATTCGCTAAGAAAAGTGTTAACACATGTTGAGTGCCCACTGTCAGTCTTTCACTTAGCTTTACCTACCCATCTGGAGCGGACACTTTCTCGAAAATCTGCGGACACTTTTTAATAAAGCCCTCTGTGTCCGCGGACACTTTTATCTTGAGTTTCACTTAACTTTATGAAAATAAATATTTTAATGGAATTGGCATAGGCGTTGCTATTACTGGTTATCGATTTTTAATAGTGTCCGTAGCGATGGGCCTATCCAGCCCTACGACAGGGAAGCGAGAAACGCCATGATTAAAGATACCAGCGGCCAAGATAAAGTCCTTGTGCCATCGACCGCCAAGCGCCTCAAGTTGCCTCTGATGATTGGCGGCTGCACCTTACTGGTTAGCGCCCTAGTGTGGGCCAGTTTTGGTAGCGATAAAGTTAGCCAGTCCATCAGCCGTAGCGAGCTCACTACCGCCACTTTATATGTTGGCACGCTCACTCGAGATGTGGCCACCACGGGCAAAATTGTTGCCGCCAATGCCCCGATTCTCTACAGCACCGAAGAAGGCACAGTAACGCTATTGAGCAACCCCGGTGATAGCGTTAGCAAGGGTGATGTAGTCGCAAAGCTGGAGAGTCCAAGATTAACCAATCAATTAGAGCAGGCGAAATCGCTATTGGCGGGATTAGAGAGCGCCCTTGAGCGTGCCAAGCTGGACGCCAGACGCAACCAATTACAAGTCAATCAAACCTTAGATATGGCCAAGGTGGATTTGGAAGCAGCCGAGCGTGAGCGTCGTCGTGGCGAATTGCTTATTCAAAGCCAACTTATTGGTCAGATCGACTACGAGAAAGGTAAGGACGATCTGCATAAGGCTAAGTTGAAATTTGAGCATGCTTTGCAGGACGCTGCATTAACAAAAGATACCTTGAGCTTCGAAGTCAAAAATAAAGCCCTCGAAGTGGAACGCCAACAGTTAGCAGTGCGTGAGCTTGAGCGTCAGGTTGAGGCTTTAAATATCAAAGCTCCCGTTGGTGGCATTATTGGTAACTGGTTGACCGAGCAAAAAACGCGTCTAAGTGCCAATCAGCCCATCCTGACCGTGGTCGATTTAAGTGCCTATGAGGCCGAGTTAGCTGTGCCTGAATCCTACGCCGACGAGTTAGGACTCGGAATGGAGGTCGAACTGAGCTTCGGTGAAGTCAAACTCATGGGCAAGTTATCCTCTATTTCCCCCGAAGTGCGTAACCGTGAAGTGACTGCCAGAGTGCAATTTGCCCAGAGCGAAAGCTTGAAGCTGCGCCAAAACCAACGTATCTCCGCCAGAGTCTTGCTCGAACACAGGGCGAATGTGTTGATGGTTAAACGCGGCGCCTTTATGACCAGCGGTGGTGGCGATGAGGTGTATCAAGTCGAAGGCGATATTGCTACCCGCCGCGACATTAAGCTCGGCAGCACCAGCATGAGTCAGGTGGAAGTGATCGAAGGCGGTAAAGCGGGTGACGAATGGGTGATCTCCAGTGTTGAGCCCTTCAACCATGCCGAACAGGTCAAAATGCATTGATGACCGATAGTCAAAAATTACTTATTAATCAAATTGATGTAATTAACGCCGCTCTGGCTAAAAAGTCTGCGGCTAAGGTGTACAAGGAGTTCATTATGCGTACTAAAAGCGTCGATCTTGGTCTGCTGATGTCATCCAAATTGTTTGGTGTTCTGGCCTTGGCCTTACTGGTGGTGGCAGTGGAGCTGGGCATAGGTGAGGCCAACAGCTGGTTTTTCCTCGGTTTAAATATTTTGGAATGGACGAATCCCCTAGAAGAAGCGCGCCAGGTGGGTGATGTCTCGATGGAAAGTGTGAGCTTTATATTCGCTTGTCTTAATGGGATGTTTGATGCCTTGAGTGGGTTTGTGATGGGGCGTTTTGCGGGGTAATGGATTTGGCTTTGCGTCAGCCGTTACCACTTAAAGATAAAGAAATACTGGCGCGTTTTATAAGCCGTTTGCGCGTAAAGATAAAAATTAATCAAGGAAATTAAAATGTTATCAATGAAGAATATCAGCAAGGTTTTTAAAACGGACTTAGTGGAAACCCATGCGCTGCGGGATTTCAACCTTGAGGTGAACGAGGGCGAGTTTGTGGCGGTTACGGGTCCTTCGGGCTCAGGCAAAACCACCTTCTTAAATATCGCTGGCTTGCTTGAAGGCTTCACCCATGGGGATTATTTTTTAGATGGGATTAATGTCTCCAACCTCAGTGATAACAAAAGTGCCGCAGTGCGCAATGAGAAAATAGGCTTTATCTTCCAAGGCTTTAACTTAATCCCCGATCTTAACCTCGCGGAAAACATTGAAGTACCGCTACGCTACCGTGGTTTTAGTGCCAAGGAGCGTAAACGCCGTGTGGAGCAAGCGTTAGAACAAGTGGGCTTAGGCGCGCGGATGAAGCATTTGCCGACCCAATTATCCGGCGGTCAGCAGCAAAGGGTCGCGATTGCTCGCGCTTTAGCTGGGGAACCCCGTTTTCTGCTCGCCGACGAACCAACGGGTAACCTCGACAGCTTAATGGCCCGCCAAGTGATGGAGTTATTAGAGAATATTAATCAGTCTGGCACCACGATCATCATGGTGACCCACGATCCTGAACTGGCTCGCCGTGCCCAGCGCAATATCCAAATTGTCGATGGTCAAGTCTGCGACTTTACCATGTATCAACCCAATGCGGCCCGCAGTGCAAGCCATAGCAGTGTCGATAAACTGGTTGCTAACGCCCAAGGCTAGGAGCGGTTATGTTCTTCTATTACTTAGATTTAGCTTGGCGTAGCATCAAAAAAACGCCCATGTTGTCGGCATTGATGATCATGGCGATTTCTATCGGCATTGGCATCACCATCACCACTCTTAACATCTACAAAATGATGTCCACTAACCCTGCGGGAGAGAAGTCTGGCAAATTGTTTGCGGTGCAACTGTGGAGCCAAGGGCCAGATGCCTGGGACCGCTTCGATCCACAGATCACCTATCAAGATGGTTTTAACTTACTTAAGAGCGATATTCCACGTTTGCAAACGCCAATGTTCCGCACGGGCGGCGCGGTGCAAACCGAAGATCCTGCGTTTTTACCCGTGCTGCAATCTCGAGTGCGGGTGACCAATAACGACTTTTTTCCAATGTTCGGCCTCGAGTTTCAATATGGTCAGGCGTGGGATGACAGTGTCGATCAGGATGCTCGCTACGAAGTGGTGCTCACCGATGAGCTGAATAAGACCCTGTTTGCGGGCAAAAATAGCGTGGGTAAAACGATTTATTTCAATGCTAAGCCCTATCAAGTGGTTGGAGTGCTCAAGCCTTGGGCACCGAGTCCAAACTATTACGATCTTAACAATGGCGCTTTTGGCAATGTGGATACCTTGTTTGTGCCCTACAGCTTAGCGCCGATTGAGGAATATGGTAGTTGGGGAAATACCAACGGCTGGAACTATGAAAGCATCAACAACTATGCACAGCGTTTAACCTCCGAAAAGCATTGGACGCAGTTTTGGGTGCAACTGGATTCGCCTGAGCAAGTGGCAGAGTACCGTCAGTGGGTACGCCAATATATTGAACAGCAGAAGAAATTAGGTCGCTTTGGCTCACCTAAGGCCGATGTGCAGTTGTCCGATGTTGACCAATGGTTAGCCATTAATAAAGTGGTGCCAGAGGATAACAAGGTGCTGGTGGGCCTCAGTGTACTCTTCTTGATTGTCTGTTTAGTCAATATGTTAGGGTTGTTGCTGTCGAAGTTTTTACGTCGAGCTCCCGAAATTGGCGTGCGCCGCGCCATCGGCGCTAGCCAAGGGCAGATCTTTGCCCAGCATATGGTGGAAGTGTCTTTGATGGGATTATTCGGCGGTTTACTCGGCTTGGCTTGGGCCTGGGGCTCATTGATGCTGTTGACCAAGAAGTTTGACTTGGTGGCGTCTTTAACTCACCTCGATACCAGTATGTGGTTGATAGCACCAATGATCGCGATTTTGGCGGCTGTGGTGGCTGGTATCTACCCCGCGTGGCGTGTGTGTACGACTAACCCAAGTGTTTATCTCAAGAGCCAATAATCGGGGGCAATATGTTACATATCAAACCTATTTTAAGCAGTTTATTACGCAGTAAAAGCGGCCCCTTGTTACTGTTGTTACAGATCATTTTATCTGTGGCTATCGTGGCAAATGCTAGCTTTATTATCGCCGAGCGCCTGAATTTAATGGCCCGTGAGTCGGGAATTGTTGAAAGTGAAGTCTTCGATTTCAGTATTTATCATTTTGATAAATCGACAGATTTAGTCGCGCAGGATAAACGGGATTTGGAACTTCTGCGTGCTATTCCTGGGGTGATTGATGTTGCGCCCACCTCAATGGCTCCCCTTAGCGGTGGTGGTTGGTCGAGTAACTTTACGCTGGGGCCAGAGGAGCGCGCTAAATCTACGCCCAATACGGGCATGTATATGAGTGATGAGCATTTTATCAACTCCCTAGGACTGAAGTTAGTCGAAGGACGTAACTTCTATCCCCAGGAGATCACCACAGAGTTGCTGGAGGATGGTGGCAAGATGATTGTCACTAAAGCCTTTGTTGATAAAGTGTGGCCGAATGAGTCAGCCCTTGGCAAGAGCGTGTATATGGGTACGCAGCACTATGTGGTGATTGGGGTGGTTGAACGCTTACAAACGGCATGGGTTGATAACAGTAATCTTGAGTTTAGTTCCGTATTGTCGGTGAATTATCCCGCTGACTATAAACGCTATTTAGTAAGAGCTAAGCCGAGCGATATCGCGCGCTTAAAAGGAGTCATTCCCGAGCTGCTGCACAAGGAATATCCAAGCAGAGTGGTTGAAGACTTTACGACTATTGCTGAGCGACGCATCGAGGCGTACCGTGACCATGAGTTAATGGCAACTGTACTGACCATGATGGTGGTGTTACTGCTGTTGATCACATCCCTTGGGGTGACAGGCATGGTGATGTTTAATATCCAGCGCCGCACTAAGCAAATAGGCACTCGCCGCGCATTAGGGGCGAAAAAACGGGATATTATCAGCTACTTCCTCGTCGAGAACTATTTGCTCTGCTTGCTCGGCGGCGGCATTGGAGTGCTGTTAGCGATTCAGCTCGGCCAGCAATTGATGAGCCTCTATAGCCTGCCGATGCTGGAGATAATCTATCCATTGTTAACTGTGGTGGGACTGTTTGCGGTAACCACCCTTGCGGTGTACTTACCTGCTCGCAAGGCCGCTAAGATTTCTCCAGCGACAGCTACCCGCAGTGTTTAAATAAGTTGAAGGGCATTAAGTGTGATAACAGTAGGATGTTATTGCACTTTTTGTTACTTTAAGGTTAATAGTTTTACTCAGGACGCACATGCTCACATGGACACTATTCTGATTGTCGACGATAACCATGCCATCTGCCAAGCCTTAGGCTTAATGTTGGAGATCAATGGTTACCAAGTGTTGACTTGTCATACGCCCGAAGATGCCCTTAGCCTAATGGCAACCCAAGATGTTGATTTGGTTATCCAAGATATGAACTTCACCCGCGATACCACCTCGGGGGAAGAGGGAAAACAGTTATTTTATGCGCTACGTGAGCGTCAGTCTGATCTACCAATCATCCTGATGACGGCCTGGACCCAGTTAGAAACGGCGGTCGAGTTAGTGAAAGCGGGCGCCGCCGACTATATGGGCAAACCGTGGGATGATGCTAAGTTACTAAATAGTATCACTAATTTAATCGCGCTACATAAACTTGCCCGTGCAAACCAACAACTCGAACGGGTGAACTCTCAGCGCCAAGTGGCGATCGCCGATGCGGATCTCTGCGGAATCGTGTTTGGCAGTGGCGCCATGCAGCGCTGTATCGACTTAGCCTTGCAACTGGCGCGTTCCGATGTGTCTGTGTTGATCACTGGCCCCAATGGTGCGGGTAAAGACAAGCTTGCCGATATTATTCACGCCAATTCCCCTTTAAAAAACAAACCTTTTATCAAGGTGAATGTGGGCGCCTTGCCGATGGAGTTGCTCGAGGCCGAACTCTTCGGTGCTGAGGCGGGAGCTTTTACCGGCGCCAATAAGGCACGCATTGGTCGCTTTGAGGCGGCCGATGGCGGCACGCTGTTTTTGGATGAAATTGGCAATTTACCCCTGTCGGGCCAAGTGAAATTGCTGCGGGTATTACAAACCGGAGAATTCGAACGCTTAGGCAGCCATAAAACCTTAAAGGTGAAGGTGAGAGTGATCAGTGCGACTAACGCCGACCTTGCCCAAGATATTGTCGAGGGGCGTTTCCGTGAGGACTTATTCTACCGCTTGAATGTGATTGAATTGGCATTACCGCCGCTGAATCAACGTGTTGATGATATCTTACCTTTAGTGAAACATTTTGTCGGTGAGGGCTTTAGCCTGAGTAAACCTGCGCAGCAAGCCCTATTACAGCACCGCTGGCCGGGCAATGTGCGGGAGTTGGAAAACGCCTGTAAACGTGCGGTACTGTTGGCGCAAAGCCGAGTGTTAACCGAAGCTGATTTTGGTTTGCCCACTGCCCATGGAAATCATTCCAGTGGAATAAACACAACGACATTTGGGCGAACCTTGTCCGCAATAACACCGATTGAACCGCAGGTGAAAAGTTTGCCTCATGCCGAGCCTGCTCAATCGGACTCCAGCGACGCTATGGACGTTAGCCGTGAGCAGATTGAAATGGCCCTAAGGCAACACAAGGGCGTGATTGCGCGTGTGGCGAAATCCCTAGGCTTGAGTCGACAGGCCTTGTATCGCCGCATGGATAAGTTTGGTCTAGAAAAATAACCATAGCATGATAAACACTGAGCATTAGGCGGAATTTTAGGTGCAACTGCGAACAAAATTAATCATTTATTCAACCGTTTGTTGCGCCTTAGGTGTGCTCTTGACCTTAGGTGTTGTGAGCTATCGTCCGTCTATCTCGCCCGTTGAAGTCGCTGCGCCCATCAAGATCCCCGATATAACTATACCGCCCTTCGATATAGATAAGCTGCAAGAGACTGTCGAGGCGGCGATAAAGAATAACGAGCAATTACAACAAACTCTGCCACTACAGGAACGTTTAAGGACGGAACAAATTAGGCATGAGCTGCAAAAGTTGGAGCAACTTAAGCAAGAACAGCTGCAAATCAAGCTCTATAAACTCGAGCAACTTAAAGATGGACTCTTTAGCCCTTCAGTCCATCCTGAAGTGCCCCCCATAGCGCCACCCGCTGAATCTATCTCGCTGCCTAAGTTGAAGTTAGAACACGAGGCTGTGTCCACACCGCCAATCACTGAATGGCTATTCATATTACTGTTTGCCTGCGGAATCTGTGCCTTAGGTGTGGCTTGGTTTACCCGCCATTTAGCTCGCAGTCTCAATGCCTTAGAGGTTGGTTTACTCAACTTTAATGACAATGACTTTAGCGTCAGCATTCCTGCAAATGGTGAGGGGCAGTTGAAAGCATTGGCTGAGTTATTCAATGATTCGGCGGCTAAGCTGCGCCAAGAGCGGCAATACATTTACCAGCGCGAATTGCTATTGGATAAGGTGATTCAAAGCTCTCCGAATGTGATGCTGCTGTTTAACGACCACCAAAAACTCATGTATGCCAACGATGCGGCGCGGCATCTTTTTCATATCAAAGGCAAGATGGAAGGATTGAGCCTAGACGAGTTGCTGCAAGACTTACCCGAAGCGCTTGCCTTGGCCCTTAAGCAAGAAAAGAGCGGCCTGTTTACCATGGGTGAGGATGATACTGAGACTTGGTATCTGAGTCGTGGCCAGTTTTTACTGAATAACCAGCAGCATAACTTAATTTTGCTCAAGCAGATGACCCGAGAGCTCAATCGTCAGGAAGTGGCGGTATGGAAGAAGGTGATCCGCATTATCAGTCATGAGTTGAATAACTCTGTCGCGCCCATCGCCTCCATGGTGAACTCGGGGCGTTTACTGACGAAAGATCTCGATAATCCCAAGCTTAAGCTGATATTCGACACCATAGAGAGTCGCACGAATCACTTGAGCCAGTTTATTTTCAATTATGCGCGCTTTGCTAAACTGCCTTTACCACAGCGACGTGAGGTGCCATGGCTGCAGCTTGTCGAGCATTTAACCCAGCATTATCCTTTTACCTTAGCCAATGAGTTACCTGCTGAGATGGGCTATTTCGACCAAGGGCAAATGGAGCAAGTCCTGCTGAATTTACTGAAAAATGCCCATGAATCAGGTTCTAATCCCGATGAAGTCACGCTCTCGATTCGCTTTCAAACGCTGGTGGATGGAGCGGGCTTTAGTATCAAAATCGAGGATCGCGGCAGCGGTATGTCAGAGGAAGTGTTAGAGCAAGCCCTATTGCCCTTTTACTCAACTAAACAATCGGGTACAGGCTTAGGCTTACCACTTTGCCGCGAAATCATTGAGGCCCACGAAGGCAGTATTAGCATGCATAATCGCAGCGACGGCGGGCTATCTGTACAACTCTGGTTACCGCAATAATCTGCGATTAAGAGTGTATCAAGAGTTTTCATTACTCATTCTAACGTATTACCCAAATGGGCTATTTTGCGGTTTTTACCTTAGCTTTTTGGGCTAATTTAGGTCTCAGTCTAATGACTAGCGATCTTCAATCCTGTTAACCTTTCTTTAATGAAAATAAGCGTGAAATGTTACATGCACAACATGGCGTAGTATGCGTTTACGCTAAAGCGGCATCTTAAGGTAAGGAGGGACCTGTGAAATCGTTAATTCAGCGGTTGTTGTTCAGTTTCTTGTGTCCATTCTTGTTGATAAGCGCTCCCGGCGCGTTAGCCGATGATGATATTGAAATCAGTGGGCTTGTGATAGATAGAACCTTAACGCGTTTTGGTAAGGATTTTGGTTTTTACTACTCAAGTTATTGGCGCGAATTGCCGTTTACTCAAGGGTTTAACGTGACCTTGTATGAAACTGTATTTCCACAGGCGGGGACAGTTTTGAATTTAGAAGTGAATGGAACTCGTATTTACACCACACACTTTGGTCGTCGGGCGAACCCGATTAAGGAGAGCGCAGAGCAGGCCATTTTGTTGACGATTGATTACTTAGCTCAAGTCAGGGCTAATGCGATTACGGGTGATTTTTCAGGAACATCGGACGATTTGTAGGATAACAATAATGACATTCAGGACGTTACTTTCTCTTGCTGTGCTTTGCATAGCTCACACTAGCCAAGCAACCGAATTAATCTATACCCCTGTCAACCCAAGCTTTGGGGGCAATCCAGCGAATGGCTCCTTTTTACTCAATAAAGCGCAGGCTCAAAACGATAATAAAGCCAGCTCTAGTGAGAAGGACTTTGTTACTCGTTTTAAGGAATCATTGGAACGTAACATCATTAACTCCATCACCCGCGGCGTTGCCGATGGTGAGATCACCGATGGGGTGTACGATACGGGCGATTTTCGTATCGAAGTTGCTTCTACTGGCACCGGGGTGATGTTGACCATCACTAACATTGAAACTGGTGAAGTGACTGTGATTGAAATGCCAACTTTTGGAGGCGGAAACTAATGGCACGTTCCATCCTTATCGCTTCTATGCTGCTGAGTATGTCCGCCTGTAGCTTGATCCCAAAGCCTGACTTAAATATTACTCCTGCTCAAGTTAATCCGATGAGTGAGGTAATGAAGGAACTACAGAGTCAGCCTGGGCCTAAGTTTCCTATACCGGTAGCTGTCTATTCGTTTCGCGACCAAACAGGCCAGTATAAGCCTCAGGCGAACGTGAGTTCATTCTCCACCGCGGTCACACAAGGGGCGACATCGATGCTGATGCAAACCTTGATCGACTCTAAATGGTTTACGCCCGTTGAACGTGAAGGCCTACAAAATTTATTAACTGAGCGCAAAATCAGCAATAAACAAAATGGCTCAAAGGGCGATGATATCCCCGTGTTATCGACGGCGAGATTGCTATTAGAAGGCGGCATTATCAGTTACGAGACTAACACCAGTACAGGTGGTACAGGGGTTGAATATTATGGTATCGGCGCCTCGGAAATGTACCGTGAGGATCTGGTCACTATCTATCTGCGTGCTGTTGATGTTCACACAGGCAAAGTGATGATGTCTGTATCTACAAGTAAAAGGGTACTTTCACAGGAAATGCGTGCAGGCCTGTTCCGTTATACCAGTTTGAATCGTTTGGCCGAAGCCGAAGTCGGTTTTACGACTAACGAACCCGTGCAATTTTGCGTGTTGCAGGCTATCGAACTCGCGGTCGCCGAGTTGATCGATAAGGGCATTAAGCAAGGCTATTGGAGTCAGGCACAAGTGGCACAGCCCGCTGAAAAACAGCAGGAGTTGAGCCAAGGCTAATTCCTTTTGCGATAATAAGCACCGAGCCAGATACGTATCTGGCTCGTTTTTTTGTTTAATTAATCGGCCTGTAATGCCTTCCAAAACAGCGCAAAGCTGGCATCTCGGTAATGTTTATCTTTGCCTAATTCTGGATTATCGATAAAAAAGCGCGTGGCGGCCAAGTATTGCCCGTGACAGTTTTCAAGCATTAAATCAACGGGATAGTGTGCAATCAATCCCATCAGTTGTCCTTGTTTTATCAATTGCGCGATAAACCCTAAGATACTGTTCATCGCCTGCTCGCGAATATGCAGAGCGATCTGCGGTGACATAGAATACTGCTGAAAAAACAACTGTTTGACTGGATTTTCAATCGACCAATCGATCGCACTCTGCCAGAGAGTTTCGGCATTGTGTTTTAGATCTTGCCCCTCGCCGACTTTTAACAACAAGGCATCGGCGAATTCTTGCTTGATGGTAAGAAAAAGGCTTTCCATCAGTGCTTCCTTAGTCGGAAAATGATGGAACAGGGTGCCCGTGGCGACGCCCGCCTGTTTGGCGATCGATGCGGTCGAGGTGCCATGAAACCCTTGGTCGACAAATAGGCGTAAGGCGGTTTCCAAAATGGCCTGACGTTTATCCGTTATGGGTTTAGTGTCTGTATCTGTTGGTAATAAGCTCGGCATAACCACTCCTAAGCGCTTGTCTTAGCGTAAAAACAGCTTCATCAACATGCGTTGGATAAAAGTGCCATAGGGAGGATGGACAAACTTACCCGTGTTGAAGCGACCTCGACTAAGTACGGTTTTGGCGTGGCTAAAGGTCAGGAATCCTTCCTTGCCGTGGTAATGCCCCATACCCGATGGACCGATTCCGCCAAAGGGGGCATCATCGGCCGCCACATGGAACACGGTTTCGTTGATGCATACACCGCCGGAATGGGTTTGTTTGAGGATTTTTTGTTGGCTCGCTTCATCAAAGCTCATCACATACAGGGCTAAGGGGCGGGCGCGATGGTTCACGTAGCTAATGGCTTCATCTAAGCTATCGTAACCAATCACAGGCAGTAGTGGGCCGAAGATTTCTTCTTGCATCAATAGCATATCTTCAGTGGTGTCGGTAATGAGCTGAGTAGCGAGTTTACGATGCTGGCTATCAATAGCATCATTCGATGCGGAGATGACCTTAGCGCCTTTAGCCTTGGCATCCTCAAGCACGGTTAGCAAACGCTCAAACTGACGGACATTAATAATGCTGCCGTAATCTTTGTTGTGACTAATAGCGCCGTACATGGCTTGGAATTTCATCTGATAGGCTTGGATAAACTCTGCCACTTTCGCCTTAGGGCAAAGCACATAGTCAGGTGCTACGCAGATTTGTCCTGCATTCAAACATTTACCATAAATCATTCGTTCTACTGCTATCTCAAGTGGCATATCGGGGGCGATAATCACTGGCGACTTACCGCCCAGTTCGAGAGTCACTGGCGTAAGATTATTGGCGGCGGCGCGCATTACATGGCGGCCGACAGTGGTTGAACCGGTAAACAGTAGATGATCGAAGGGCAGGGCTGAAAACTGCGCCGCGACATCGGCTTCCCCTTCGACCACGGCAACATGGGATTCCTCAAACACTTCGGCGAGCAATTGCTTGATGACGCTGTTGGTCGCGGGGGTAAATTCCGAAAGTTTGAGCATGGCGTGATTGCCTGCTGCAATGGCCGTGACTAATGGTCCGATGGAGAGCATGACTGGGAAGTTCCAAGGCACGATTATCCCAATCACCCCGAGCGGCTGATAATGCACTTTTACTTGGGCGGGGGCGAGTAGGATGCCCGCATGACGGCGGCTTGGCTTGAGCCATTTCTTCAGGTTTTTCAGGCTGTAATTAATGTTATTGACCACGGGCATAATGTCGGAAATCAAGCTGTCGTCGACCGATCTGTGGCCATAATCCTGTGATAGAGCCTCGACGAGCGGCTGTTGGAATTTCAGTAAGGCGGCTTTAAGGCGGATTAAGCGTTCTTTACGGATGGCGTAATCGGGATTGGGGGCTGCCAAGTAACTTGCACGTTGGCGCTGGAGTAACTCGGTGAGTGGCGAGATTTTTGTTAGGTCTGTTGCCATATTCATAGTGATCCCTCGGGTGCAAGCCTTAAACTTTGGAAGTGATTTGTGGTGTAAAAAACAAACCGACTGATTAGTCGGTTTATCCTAGCTAACTGTGTGAGCATTCGCAAGTGTTCTGGTGTATTTTTGAGCAAGATCACGGCCCTGAGAAGGTATAAATTTTACACTCAAAAGGTAGTTTGTTAGACAAGGAGTGAGTATGACTTTGTTAAAGCATGGAATTTCTGTTGGCATTGAGCGTTATGGTGAGGATGATTTTTTTGTCGCCTTTAAAGCCATTGGTACCTTAACTCATCAAGATTATGAGGTGATGGTACCTGTGCTCGAAGCCGCGTTAGCTGGGGTGAAAGATCCCGATATTTATGCCTTAGTCGATGTGACTGAGCTTGAAGGTTGGGAACTTCAAGCCGCTTGGGACGATCTAAAACTAGGGGTTAAGCATGTTCGCCACTTTGAGCGGATTGCCATTGTCGGCAAAACGACGCTACAGGAGGTGATGGCAAAGTTGGCAAACTGGTTTACTCCGGCCGAGGTTAAGTTTTTTGTCGATAAACTGGATGCCATTACTTGGCTCAAAGATGAACTTAGCGATGACTAGCCATTAAGGAGAACAGATTATGCGTTCAGGTCAAATACTCTGGCCCACAGATTTTTCGGAAACTGCGGCCCATGCGCTACGTTATGCCATCGAAATGGCAAATTTATACCATGTTGGGCTAAAGATTTTACATGTTGTAGAGCAACCAATCGGTGACGAGAACTACATGATCCTAGCGATCACGCCTGAGGAACTCGCTAAGAGTATGGAAGAAGCCGCCGCAACCAAGATGCAGGCTTTACTTGAGGGCCTCAAAACCGAATTACCTATTACCACCCTGATTCGCCGTGGCGATCCCGTCGATCAAATTCTGGAAGAGGCGAATGGTAAGGATGTGGGTATGGTGGTGATTGCTAGTCATGGTAGAACCGGACTCTCGCACTTTTTACACACCAATGTCGCTGAAGCCGTCGCTAATGGCGCTAAATGTCCAGTATTAGTGGTTAAATAGCGAGTAAAACGCTTAGAAGAGGGCGCTTAGGCGCCCTTTGTTTTTGATTGCTAAAGCATAATTAATTTAGTGGCCTAGCTGTTTGTCCCAATTTACTGCGATAAAATACAGATTATCAGCAATGCTATTTGCCCCTATATTGGGCACAACAACCTAAGTGATGGATAAGATTATGCGTACTCAAGAAGTGTTATGCCCAACCGATTTTTCGGCAACTGCCGCCCATGCGCTAAAGTATGCGGTTGAAATGGCAAATCTTTATCAAGTAGATATCCGTTTGCTACATGTGGTCAGCCCTGCTAGAAGTGCTCACTTTTATGGTGTGGCAGTGGAGACTCCCGCGTCATTAGAGCAAAAGCTGGCCGAATTTGTTGCGGAGAAAATGCAAAGCCTACAGCAGGATATGCAGCAGGGATTGAAGTCTGGTCTGAGTATCAAATGCATTGTTCGCCACGGTGAGGCGAGTGAGGAAATTCTTGCTGAAGCCGCTGATGTGGGGATGGTGGTCATTGCCAGCCATGGCAGCAGTGGGTTAATGGATTTTTTAAAGCCTCATGTAAGTCAAGATGTTGTTAGGTTAGCTAAATGCCCGGTATTAGTTGTTAAGAGCTTACCACCTATAAAGGATCTTTCTTGAGTATTGACTGATCTACAACGCTGCTTGAGGCTTCAGCCTCTCCCTCAAGGGACATTAATCGCCGATACTTTTCTTGCAATGCGCTGAGTGTCCCGTCTTCACTTATTTGTTTTAAGCCAAGGTTAAAGTCATCTCGGATTTGCTCACTTAGAAAAGCAAATTTGTATTCCGTCGGTTGAAAAATACGATGACATATAGCCACTTGCTTCGCTTCTACTTCGGTTAATTTGCCCTCAATAAGCGCCTGCCTTAGATAGTAGGAGAATATATTTTTATCCATAACCACGACATCGGCCCTGTGCTTCATCAGCATATACACCTGCTGAATCTGACGAGCTTGCTCTTGATAGCTTGGATTGGATTTGATCATTTGGCTAAATTCATCGCCTAACAAGCTTGAGGCACGTTGAAAAGCGACGATCTTTTTATCAGCTAAATCTTTAATATTGTTAATGTTAAAGTGGTTTTTCTCTAAGCTGATAGCGCAATTTTGATACCGAATTGCCACATTAGAGTAAAACACTTTATCGACCATACCTTCCTTAACGTTGATTATGCCATCGAGTTTTCCTTCTTTTAATTCATGGAAGGTTCGCGCTAGGGGTAAATACTCAATATTGGCTGTATGACCTTTTACAGCAAGTGCTTGATATAGAAGTTCAAGTTCTAATCCGCTATTTGATTCTTGGATAACATAAGGAGGAATAGAGAGGCTGACGCCGATTTTAAGTTCTTCTGCGGCTGAAAATTGTGGATTCAATAACGCAATCATTCCCATCAATTGATAGCGAATGGGGGTTATTTTGGAGAAGCTGCAATAACGATTAGCTTGTTTCATCACTGTATAACCTTCACCATCCGCCATCTGATTATATCGCTGGTCATTCCTTGACCTCATGCAATAAGTGTAGTTTGCCAATCGATTATTTTAGGGATTTTATTTAAACAAATGCTCGTTCATTGCTAAAAAGATGACCCAGGTTGGCTTAAAAAGGCGATTTCTTCTGCGGTAGATTCTCTGCCTAATATCTTGTTTCTATGTGGGTAACGGCCAAATCTGTCGATAATCTCCTTGTGCCTCAGTTCAAATGCTAAATTGGCGATGGCCGCTTCTCGGTTGAACAATTTCACTGCAACTTGGTGAATAAGCGGCGACTCGCTATGCATGTAGGGCATAAATAAAAAGGGTACTTGTTTTGGCTTAAGTGCTTGGTCAACCTGCTGGGCGACGGCCTCTTGGGCAAGGACGAGGGCGATGGCATCGGCCTCAAACGCGGCGGGCGTATCGCGATAAATATTTCGGGAGAATTGATCCAGCACTATGATTTCGGCTAACCGACCTTGAGGTGTAACGCGCCAATCGGCAAGTTCACCCCGTTTGGCTTGTTTTAATAAGTCTTCAAAGCGAGACTGAATTAAGGCATCAAATTCAGGGTCTTTGATCCACCAAGATTTAGGTGAAATTTCCTCAAACCAGAAATGTAGCACTTGCTCAGCGGTAATCATTTGGCTCATCACTTGCTCCCATCGATTGACTCCTCTTAGAAATAACAGCCATGGGGGGATAAACACAAGTCAATGGAGTAAATTTGTCCACTATTGGCGGGTGTAGCCCCGTAAACCCTGCCTAATAATTTGTACTGAGGCTATTTCTTATTCACTGAATATCAAGTAGTTTTATAGACTCTTGATCAATTTTTGGATCGTTCCTCTATGCCCCTAGAAGCCGCAGCCACTCAATCGATGTCGAAACAGCATAAGGCATTTTTGCGTAAGTTATATTTAGCGCATTTAATGGATGATGAACGACATAACCTTTTATCACTCAATAAATTAACTGGAATGCCTCGGCGCACGCTGCAGGATTCTATCGCCGCATTTGAAGATATAGGGATTCGAGTCGAGTTTGTGCAGGACGGCAGCCGTAACAATGCGGGTTATTATCGTATCGTCACCTGGGGGCCAATCAGCAGCGCTTGGGTTGATACCCATGTCGATGAAATTGCTGCAATCATTGGTGTTAATGCCTCGAGTGAAGCGTTGGTGTGAAAGAGCGCGGATTTTGGTTCGATACTGAGCCTCAGTTAAATCAACGAGCCGTTTTACCACTCTTAGAGCAGGATATCACCGCCGATGTTGCCATTATCGGTGCGGGGTATTCCGGGCTTTGGACGGCTTATTATCTAAAGCAATACCAGCCAAATCTGTCTGTGGTTATCCTTGAGGCCGAACGCATAGGCCAAGGTGCATCCGGCCGCAATGGTGGTTGGTTGATGGGCAGTTTCAGTGGTGATGTCGCCTATCTCAATCGGCTCGAGGGCGAGCAGCGCCTTACCGCTAAAGCCATTATTCAAGCAACTATTTCTGAAGTGGCTACAGTTTGCACTAAGCACCATATCGACTGTGATTTACACCATGGCGGTAACTTGCGGGTGGCGGCGCGTTATCCCGAGCAACTCGCCAATATTAAAGCCGAACTGGCGCAGTGGCGCGTAGATGGCTTTGGTGAAGAAGATATACGTTGGCTGGATAAGCCTGAGCTCGATAAGCAAGTGTCTATGGCCGAGGGCCAAGCGGCACTTTTTACCCCCCATTGCGCGCGAATACATCCGGCGAAACTCGTCTGTGGTTTGGCTGACCTCGTACAAAGC
Organism: Shewanella decolorationis; assembly: GCF_004354305.1. Taxonomy (NCBI): domain Bacteria; kingdom Pseudomonadati; phylum Pseudomonadota; class Gammaproteobacteria; order Alteromonadales; family Shewanellaceae; genus Shewanella; species Shewanella decolorationis. The sequence goes on from NZ_CP037898.1 coordinate 2,476,004, forward strand.
TTAGGGGTGAAGATTTACGAGCACACGCCTGTAAATCACATGGCGCATCTTGGTGATGCACTTACTCAATTACAGACGCCGCTAGGAAATGTTCGGGCGGCGATTGTGGTGCCCGCCGTGGAAGGTTATCTACGTCAGCTCAGTGGACTTGGGCGATTTACTTTACCCGTGCAGAGTTTACTTATCGCCACCGAGCCATTAACGGACGCCACATGGGATGCAATTGGCTTAGCTAATCGCGCGACCTTTAGTGATGCCAGCCGCATAGTGACTTACGGCCAGCGGAGTCCTGATAATCGGTTGATATTTGGTGCCCGTGGCGGCTATGGCTTTGGGGCGAAAATACGTACCGAATTTGGTTTTGACCCTAGGCTCTTTAATGCGAAATTTCCCGTAAATCAAAGTCCGCCTCAGCACGCTTTCGAGGGCGAATTTGGCTTTCGTTATCAATTATTGTTGGCGTTATTTCCTCAACTTAAGGGCGTACAAATTACCCATGGTTGGGGCGGTACCTTAGCCCTGGCGAGGCGCTTTGCTCCCCATGCTATTTTTGATAAAAGTCTTGGTTTAGGCCTGATTGGCGGCTATGGCGGGGAAGGTGTCGGGGCGGCAAACCTATTTGCCCGTACGCTGGTGGACTTGATATTAGAACGTGATACACAGCTTGCGACCATGCCTTGGGCGTTTAATGCTTCAGTTCAACAGGTATTAGCCCCCTGGGAGCGCGAGCCTTTACCTTGGCTCGCTTACCATGGCATGAACAAGATTTTTGCGTGGGAAGATAGGCTCTACAGTCAGCCAAAGAGTGCGGCTTGGCAAAAAGGCTTAGCTAAGTGGCTCGCGAATCGATTAGTAGGCTTAATGAGTTAATCTACTTATAAACCATTGTGTTAGTCAGCCCATTACCGAATAATTTTTATTCATACACGATTTATTCATACACGATTTATTTATACACGATAAGTACTTTGATGATCCGAATATGTTAACCGAACAGTTTTTTCTACAGGGCCGCCTTAAGCTTGAAACCATTCCCCATGAAATGCGCATGTCCCATTGGGTGTATGCGCCGAGATTAACCGATACGCAAAGCGGGCAAGTGCTGCTCGACCTTGTCGGTCAATGCTGGGATTGTCAGTCAGCCATTGAGCGGGACAATACGCTTTGTCTAACACTCGATGGCTACCCCGACAGAGCCAACTGGCTCGAGTTGGCCTTTTTACCCGAGACGGGGCGAGTCCAGCTAAAGGCTGGCAATATCAACGCTAAGGCGCTAATGGCACAAGCGTTTTTGCCTCAGGAGCTGACTAGCTACCTTGATAGGTTACGCGCGCATCTCCTCAGTTAAAGGAAGATATAAGCCCCAAAGCCCAGCCAGCTAAGGAGTAACAAGGCGATGGCGGCCCAAGCAACAGAAGTAAATTGAGTCTGCGGCAGCGAAAAATCTTCGCCGTCATCTATTTCGTCGGCCGCGCTCGCTTGTTGGTTTCTAGCCCTTAGCTGTTGTTTTCTCAGTTTATCGCGCTCACGGGCCTTGGCTTTTTGGCGTTTTTTGTATTCGGCAATGCCTTTTTCAATCCCCTGCGCGATAAGCTTAGTCTGTTCCTTCGTTTGCCCCGGTTTTTGCGTGGCTTTGGCAATGCTTAAGGCGTCTTGCTGCGTCTCTGTGGAAATCGTGGTTTTCATCTGCTCAATGTACTGGCGATATCGATTGGCCCGATTATACCCTCAACTTTAAGTGAAAAAGCTTTGCGAGTTTGATTTTGGATCAAAAAATCAATGGGTAACCGCCCTGTGGTGCAGGAATAAACTCAGGTTCATAATCCCACACCTGCCGAATTATCTCGGCCGATAAAGCTTCCTTTGCCGAGCCTTCACTGACGATTTCCCCTTGCTTGAGGACGATAACCCTGTCGCTGTAACGGGCGGCCTGATTGAGATCGTGTAGTACCACAATCACAGTGTAGGCGTGTTTGTGGGCGAGATTTTTTGCCAGCGCTAATACCTTATGTTGCTGCGCCAGATCCAGTGCCGAGGTGGGTTCGTCGAGCAGTAAAATCGGCGGGAAGGGGGATTGGCTCAACTGAGTTAATACCCGCGCCAGTTGTACCCTTTGTTTTTCGCCGCCCGAAAGGGTGGGGTAGCTACGCTGCGCCAAGTGCACTATCTCCACCTCAGAGAGCCATTTTGTGACTAACTGCTGTCCCTCTTTTTGACTCAAGGTTAACGGATAAAGCCCCATGGCGACCACTTCATGCACCTTAAAGGGAAAGGTTAAACTCGCGTGCTGCGGTAGCACCGCTAGTGACTTGGCCAGTTCAGCCCTTGGCCAATCGACAAGCGGGCAGTGCCCAAGCCGAATGCTGCCGCGCGCGGCGGGGATCTCTTGGCACAGTGCCTTTAAAAGTGTGGACTTACCCGCGCCATTCGGTCCTAACAGTGCGGCGACACTGCCCGGTTGAAATTGCACACTAATGTCTTTTAACACTGCTTTATCGCCGATAGCGTAGCAAAGTCTATCCACGCTTAATTGGGTACGTTCAAAATGTTGTTTAGCGACGGGCGCAGCCGATAAGCTCATAGCCATGGAGTTCTCGCTTAGATTAATTTGCTGCGTTGTTGCAGGAGTAAAAAGATAAAGAATGGTGCGCCGATGAGCGCTGTCACTAAGCCAACGGGGAGTTCCGCTGGGGGTAAAAAGGCGCGCGCACCGATATCGGCAAGTGCTAACAAGGCCGCACCTAGCAGGGCACTCATCGGGAGGAGGCGCTGATGATCAGGCCCTAGCAACATACGCACTAAATGTGGCACTACTAAGCCAATAAAACCGATAATGCCCGTTGCCGCAACACTGACGCCGACCCCTAAGGCGCAGAGCAGGATGAGTCTCAGCTTGAGTGAATCAACATCAATGCCTAAATGCCTGGTCTCGGCCTCACCGAGCAATAGGGCATTAAGCGCCTTAGCATCACGATTAAATTGCCAACTCAGCAGGGCTAACACCACTAAACACAAGCCCACATATTGCCATTGTGCGCCGGCAATACTGCCCATTTGCCACAGGGTTAAGTCCCTGAGCGCCATATCATTGGCTAAATAGGTCAGTACGCCAATTCCTGCCCCTGCGAGTGCTGCAACGGCGACGCCAGATAAGAGCAATAACACGACCGATGTGCCTAAAGCGTTGCTGGCAAGACGATAGACGATAAGGGTGGTGATTAAACCAGAGACAAAAGCACTGACAGAAATCATGACCGATTCGGCGTGAGGGAACAGTACTATGCAGATGGCCGCACCTAATGCCGCGCCGGATGACACGCCAATAATCCCAGGATCAGCCAAGGGGTTACGAAACAACCCCTGCATCACCGCACCGCATTGGGCCAACATAGCCCCAACGGCAAGAGCTAATAAGGTGCGAGGTAAGCGGACGTTGCTAACAACCAGTTGCTCGTGGGGAGCAAGGTTGCCAATGTTTTGCTCCGTGGCCCAATTAAACACCGCGCTGAGGGAGTCGATAAGGCTGATATTCACTGGCCCGACACTGACGGAAAGTAAGCTGCTGAGGATAAGCAGCATTGCCATGGTGGGCCATAGCCAGCGATGTTGTAACATACTCATCAGCCCCACAACTTATTGAGCTTGCTTGAGCAACGTGGCTGCCAAGGTTTCAGCCGCACCGATAGCGCTAATGCCTAACCCGCCGAGTAAGGCTTGTGGGGCAAGGGTTTGGATATGGCCATTTTTGCCCGCGGGAGTGTGGGCGAGTAATGGCATTTCCTTCAGTAGTGCTTGCGCGGTTTGTTCATCCGTTTGTGCATCGCTCTGCTCGCTGCGCTTAGAGAGTAAAATTACATCGGGCTGGAGTGAGAGTATGCCTTCTTGAGAGAGACTCTTATAACCTTCAAAGTCGGCAATATTCTTTGCCCCCGAGAGCGCGATAATGGTATCGGCCGCAGTACCTTTACCGCCGACACGGGCGCCGCGTCCTTCCTGTAATAACATAAACAGGATTTTCGGCTGGGTCTGTTGCTGGCTCAATTGCTGTTGCTGTTTATTTAGCCCTTCAAGTCTTTGATGTAAATCTTGTTTTAACTTTATCGCTTGGTCTGTGCGTTTCAGTAGCTGAGCGAGGGTATCAATATTCGTCATCAGCTGTTTCTCATCGGCACTTGAGGGTAACTTCACCACCTCAATCTTGGCCTGTTTGAGCACATTGAGTGTGGTTTCTGGCCCCATTACCTCAGAGCCGACAACTAGAGTTGGCGACAATGCCATAATGCCTTCAGCCGACAACATTCTGTGATACCCCAGTTTGGCAATTAACGCTAAATGCTCTGGAAGATAGCTGGTGGAGTCCACTGCAACCAGCTCGTCAGCTGCATTGAGGGCAAGCACCAGCTCAGTCACCCCAGCGCCCGCGCTAACCAGTTTTATCTCCTGTGATAAGGCATTGGTCGAGAATAAGGCTGCGAACGTTGAGAGAGTGAGCGCCTGGAAAAATTGCCGCCACTGATTGACTGATTGATTGGCATGACGATTGGCTTTAAACAACATGGGTAAACTCCTACTTCATCTGTGTGCAAGGTGGGCAAAGGCCACTACCAAGGGAAATGGTTTCGAAAAATGTTCTGCTTTAATCTAAGCGATTAATGTTCCATCAAAATCTGTGTCTGGCTGATGGCATTGCCCTGCAAGAGTGCTAACAGCTGCATTAAAGGTTCTACCGGCGCGGCTTTATCCGCCGCGATAACAATACTGGCCTGAGGATGGCGTTTTAGTCGTTCTTCAAATGCCGAACTGAAGGCGCTTAACTCGGAATAGGTCTCGCCGTTTAGCGCCCAGTGGGGAGCGTTTGCCAAGATGTTGATAGCGATAGATTCTTTAGGTTCGACGGCCGTGATGGCGCTGCTTGGGCTTTGTGGCACTTCCACGGGTAAACTCATCAAACGGCTATTGGCGGTCAGTAATAGAAACACTAAGACGATAAAAATGATGTCTATCAACGCCGTAAGATCGATGCTCGGAAGGGGCTCTAAGGCCGAGATCCCCGCTTGAGGTAATGAGGCTCTATCGGCACTGATCATGGCTGTGACTCGAGTTGAGTGTTTGAGGCGGGTTTAGCACGATTAACGTCGGCAAAAGCCTGATAGTGATTCTGCTCGAGGGCGATATGTTCAACCCCAGATAGCCACAAATTGAGTTGATTCAATACATGACTCACTTTTACGCACTGACTATGGGCCCAGATCCCAAATAAATGGGCGGCAGTAATGGTCGGCACCGCGATAATCAGGCCCGCTGCAGTGGTGTTCATCGCCAGTCCAAGTCCTGCACTGAGCTGTGATGGGGTGACGGGGCCTTGGGATTGCCCTAACTGGGCGAACATCTCAATCAGCCCCAGTACTGTTCCCAATAAACCGAGCAATGGGCTAATAATACCAATCACTTGCAGTAACTTAAGGCCCGCTTGTAAGTCCCTTTGCTGCTTGTTCAGCCACAGGCTGAGTAATTCTTCCCTGAGCTGCTTTGGCTTATCGGCTTGTTTTAACAGTAAATTGGCGCCTCTTGTCAGTAAGTCCTGCTGACGACTCGTACTCTCGATGAGTGCTTGAATGGTTTCAGTGCTGGCCTTGGCATCGGATTGGCGCAGCGTTTTCACCCAAGCCTGTTTTTTGGGCGACATAGATGCAAAGGATTGCTGTAAAAATAAGGCGCTACGTTCGAGGCAAATCATTAACGCGAGAAAGGCGCAGATAAGTAGTGGCCAAGTCAGGGCACCGAGTTGAGCCTGTAGAGTGGAAAAGTCAGTCATGGGCATTAAGACTCTTAGGTTAAATTCGTTATTAAATAAGTAGTTATCAAGCGAGCAGCAAAAGTTAAAATGTTACGGTTAGGGACGTTCAATTTAAGGCGAACCGAATAGGTACTCTCACCTTGTAATGGCTGGCCAGTTTGTTGGTGGGGGCTTGAAACTCCCATGTCTCAACTGCCTCTAATGCCGCTTGATCTAATAGTCCAACCCCCGAGCTTTTTACTAAGGTGAGGGCCAGTTGTTGTCCAAATTCGTTAAACATCACTTCTACAGTCGCCGTGCCTTCAAGCCCTTTTTTACGTGCCATACGTGGGTAAGTAGGTTGCGGCGGTTTACTGGCAAAAGTCGGTGTTGCCAGCTCGATAACCTCGGGAGTGGCTTTGATGCTCTTGCTGGTACTTGTGGGCGTCACATCACTGTTGTTAATGGCGGCATTATCTTGAGTGTTGCTTTCTGCCATTTGCGACAACACTTGGTCAGAAGATTTTGTTATCTCTCCAGTTTCTTTCTGATGTTGTGTATTTGCGGCCATAAGAGGCTTTGCTGTTGTTGCATCGGCCTTAGAGGAGGTGTTTGGCGTTGGCTTGTTCTGCACTGCGGATTGAATCGTTCGTGGCTTATCTGTGGTTGGTGCGGGTGCTTGCCTTGCTATTTCAGTTATTGGCGTATCAGTGAGTGCTGGCGCCGTTTGGGGCTTACTAGTATTAGACACATGTGTCGAGGTCGCATCTACGGGAATCGTTTTCGCTGGCGTACTTTTTACCGCAGATATGGCCGCTGATTTTTCTGTGGCACGAGGAGCTGCAAAGCTTAAGGTAACCGCTTTATTTGCTTCATTGAATGCGGCCATTTGAGTCGATTCATTGAGACTACTTGGTAATGGCATAGAAGGCTGCGATGCAATTACACCCGTTTGGATTACAACGGTTAATGCGCCAAAAGCCAGATATCGTTTCGGTGTCACAGCAAGTCTTCCAAGTCCAAAAACAGTCACCCATCAATCAATGCTAATTAAGATACGCCAATATAAATAAGATCGCAAATGATAATGATTTCCATTTGATCAATTTTCCAATCTCAGTTAGAGTGCCTGCAATTGCGAAAAGGAATGCTTAAAAATGCAGCAGATTGGCTTAGGTTTACGGATTAACCTCTGACGGCTGATTTTGATTCTAATTGATTAATATCATTGATGATTTGAGGATGTAACCATGCAAAAGAAGCCGTTAGTTATCGCCATTGCGATCGCATTAACGACTACGGCGCTAAGTTTTACGTTAGCGGCTGAAGAAGGTATGACTGGGCAGCAGAAGGAAAAAAAGCCGGGATTAGTCGAGACTGAGTTTGATGAAGTATTAGTCAGCGCGACACGCTTGAGTGAAAAAGTCTCACAAACTAGCCGCAGTGTTGCCGTTGTAGGTGAAGAACAGCTCAATGTGGCTCAGGCATCATCGGTTGCTGAAGCGCTAAAAAATGAAGCCAACATCACTTTAACTAATGGGCCGAGAGCGACGTCTCAAGGGGTTGAGATCCGTGGCTTAAGCGGCGATCGCGTATTACAAACCATTGATGGCGCAAGACAGAATACCAGTTCTGGTCACCGTGGTTCTTACTTTATGGATCCAGAATTACTCAAATCAATTGAGGTGATTCGCGGTCCTGCCAGTAGTCTCTGGGGCAGTGGCGCCATTGGTGGTGTGGTGGCGCAGAATACTAAATCGGCTCAAGACTTCTTGGCTCCTAACGAAACCTTTGGTGGCTATCTAAAGCAAGGCTATGACACTAATGGCGACCGTACTAAAACCAGCGCTGCCGTGTATGGCCAACAAGATACTATTGATTGGTTAATCAATGGATCTTACTTTGACTCCAATAATATCAATACGGGTAATGACGAAACCTTAACGAACAGTGCTTCTTTGGGGAGCAGTGGTTTGGCTAAGTTTGGATGGCAAGCCGATGAGGCTTCACGCTTAGAGTTATCGGCAAGAGTTAACAAGATTAATGAACTCGTGCCGAGTAATCCTTCCGCAGCTGTGAGCAGTTCAGTGCCTTTAGTGCGCCGTAAAACGGACGATCAAAACGTTACCCTTAATTACAGCTTGGCGCCGGCAAATAATCCGTATTTGGACACTAAAGTGCAGGTCTATTGGAATAGCACGGATTATGACGAAGACCGAGTGACCAAAGGTCAATTCGATAGCACCGAATACCGCACCATTGGCATTAATCTCAACAACAGTTCGCAGCTGGGTAACACTAAGTTGACCTATGGTGTCGATGGTTATCGCGATACCCTTAAAACCGTTAGAGACGATAAGGGTCAAGTGGGGCAACGCCCAGGGGATATTGATGGTGAGACCACAGTGTGGGGCGCCTTTACCCGTGCCGATATTCAATTGACGCAAACCGTCAATCTCGACGCCGCCTTACGTTACGACAGCTTTAAAAACGAGAGTCACAACCTCAATGCTTCCGCGGATGACAATGAGTTATCCCCTTCGCTGGGCTTAAGTTGGCAGACTCAGCCGTGGCTGACCTTAAGTGCACGATATGATCAGGCTTTCCGTGCGCCAACGGTTGAGGAAATGTTTTCTACCGGCACCCATTATTGCATTCCGCCGATCCCCGGATTTTTACCTCAAGGTCTGTGTAATACTTTTGCGACGAATCCTAACTTAAAGTCTGAAGTCGCCCGCAATAAAGAACTGAAAGCCGATTTTCGTTTCAACGATCTAGCCGGTGATGATGAGCTGGCTTTCACCGTAAACATCTTCCGTAACGATGTGGACGATTTTATCGTGCAGCAAGTCTCCAATCCGTTAATGGGGATCCCAGGATTTGAGCAAACCACCTCATGGAATAACGTGGACGATGCGCAATTAACTGGCTTTGAGCTCAGCGGCCGTTATCGCATTGGGCAAACACGGCTGGCGATGAATTACGGTCAGACCCGAGGTGAAGACCGTAAGACAGGCGACTATATCGAGGGTATGCCCGCCAATAAGTTTAACGTCGATCTCTCCCAAGGCATTATGGAAGGCGATATGAAACTCGGCACCCGAGTGACCTATGTCGCCAGCCAATCTAATACGCCCGAAGGTTATCGCGTGGCTAAGTATGACGACTATACCCTGTGGGATGTGTACCTAGCTTGGGAGCCAGCAATGGGGGCTATGTCAGGCCTGAGAGTCGACTTTGCCATCGAAAATATTGGTGATGAGAAATACCAGCAGGCATGGCAGACCCTGTATCAGCCTGGTCGCAATATGAAGTTGTCAGCACGTTATATGTTCTAGGCCCAGCCTTAGGAGACGCAAATGACACAGACAATCGACACTGAAATTACACACCCGAGCCATCACACTGATGCCGATTCGCAGTCTATGTTAAGGCAGCGCTTTATCAACCAGCCCGATTTAATGCCCGCACAGTTGGCGAGTGAATTAGGGATTGCCGAGCTTGATGTGGTCGCAGCACTGCCGCAAGCGCAGCGGGTGTTTTTACCTTTGACACAAATTGACGAGCTGCTGCAGAGCTTACCCGAGTGGGGACCTCTGACCACGATAGTGATGCTCTCGGGCAGTGTTTTTGAATTTAAAGGTGATTTTCCCCAAGGGAAATTTGCCCATGGATATTACAACCTCTACAGCAAAGGTGATGGCCTTCATGGCCATCTCAAGCTGGATAACATGCGAGCTATCGCGTTAATCAGCAGACCCTTTAGGGGCAGCGAGAGCCATTCGATTAACTTTTTTGGTCCTCAAGGCGAGGTGGTATTCAAAGTTTATTTAGGACGAGACAAGCAAAGAGTGCTTTTTCCTGAGCAAGTTCGCCGTTTTAAAACGCTTGCGAGCACCTTTGCTACTCAATAGTCATCGATATAATTTATTAAGGTATCCAATATGAAGCCTGAAATCTCCGAGCAAGAACAACGTTTAAGGGACAAACTGTTACCCGAAATTGAGGCCTTTAAACAGCAGCGCCATACTTTGCAACTCGCGACAGTCGATACGGGTGGTCAACCCAATGCCAGTTATGCTCCGTTTGCCTTAGCTGACGATGGATTTTACATCTTAGTGAGTGACTTAGCGCGTCACGGCCACAACCTTAAGCAGTCGACAAAAGTGTCTGTCATGCTGGTGGAGGATGAAGCCGAAGCAAAATCCGTATTCGCCCGTAAACGTCTAACTTTCGATGCAATCGCTCAAGCGGTTGAGCGGGATACGCCCTCGTTTAGTAAGGGAGTCAGCCTGTTATCAAAACGCTTTGGCGAAATGTCCGATAATCTCGCGGCATTGACGGATTTTAATCTGTATAAGTTAGCGCCCCATCAGGGATTATATGTGAAAGGTTTTGGCCAGGCCTTTAGTCTGACAGGCAGTGAATTACTCGATGTCAACTGGAAGCGTGATGGCCACCATGGCACACCTAAAGCGCCCGAAGATATGCAAGTAGCTTAAGTCGAGTCTTAATAAATTTCTGTGTCTCACACTTCAGCGCCTTGAGCTTGACCGACTCAAGGCGCAAGCATAAACCCGCTCTCTAGGCGGGTTTATTGTTATATTCCTCGAGGCATTTGGGTTTTGCCTTTATCCTTTGTTATTGCCCGCCTTGCAGCGACTCCTTGCGAAAGTCACTTTGTTTATCCTTAAGGCTTTCGGGTATGCTCTGTTGATACTCGCATGTGCTAAGGTTGATGAGCATATAAAGCCTAAGGATATCAATGGTGAACAAATCGCTAACTGAGCCTACAGAATCGAGTACACTTCCCCCACGATCATTATCAGAGTCCACTATGTCTCACAACGCTGCTAATTCTTCGATTCGCCAACGGGCGGTATTGCCCTGGATTTGGCAATTTCTTAAGCCCTATCGCCTGCGGGTGGTAGCGGCGATTGTATTTCTGTTGATTGGTTCCTTGGCCTGGCTATCCCTCGGGCAGGGCGTGCGGTTGATGGTGGACGAAGGCTTTATTAAGGATAACGCCCAGCGTCTCAATGAAATTATTCTGTTGGTGCTGCTGATCACCGCCGTGAGTGGCACCGCGGTGTTTTGCCGTTTTTATCTGATGACTTGGCTCGGCGAGCGGGTCAGCGCCGATATAAGGCTGACGGTTTACAATCAACTGCTGAAGTTGTCTCCGGCCTTTTATGCCAAGGTGCGTACCGGTGAGGTGATTTCGCGCTTTACCGCCGACTCTACTCTGCTGCAAACCGTGGTTGGCTCGAGTCTCTCGATGGCGCTGCGCTCCGGTGTGACTGTGATTGGCGGGCTGGCGATGATGGGGATCACTAGCGTGAAGATGACGCTGCTGGTGCTACTGGCCGTGCCTTTGGTGCTGGGGCCTGTCGGTTTCTTTGGTCGAAAAGTGCGAACCTTAGCGCGTGAGAGTCAAGACCGAGTGGCGGATTTAGGGGCCTATGTGGATGAAACCTTACATGAAATCCACACAGTGCAAGCCTATGGCCATGAAGATAAGGACCGCAGTTTGTTCAATGGCCGCGTCGAAGATGTGATGACCGCCGCCAGTGGTCGCATCCGTTACCGCGCCATGTTGATTTCCTCCGTGATGTTTTTAAGTATTGCCGCCATTGCATCTGTGACTTGGGTCGGCGCCCACGATGTGATGTCGGGTAAGATGACGGGTGGTGAACTCTCGGCCTTTATGTTTTATGCCGTGATGGTGGCAGGCGCCGTCGCCACCATTAGTGAAGTCGTTGGTGAAATCCAACGCGCCTCGGGCGCCGCCGAGCGCTTAATCGAACTGGCCGAAAGTGAGGTCGATATTCCTGCGCCACTGGTACCTAAAACGCTGCCCGCGAAAGTGCGTGGCGAGCTGCAACTGCAACAGCTGAATTTTCATTATCCCGAGCAAACTCAGTTAGTGCTCAGCGATTTAGAGCTAACGATAACAGCGGGTGAGCGGGTAGCCTTGGTCGGGCCGAGTGGTGCCGGCAAGAGTACGCTATTTCAGTTATTGCAGCGGTTTTATGTACCGTCTTCGGGCAGCATTCATTTGGATGGGATTGATATTGCTGAGCTTTCACCAAAGGATTTGCGGGCGCAATTTGCGCTTGTACCGCAGGACTCAGTGATTTTTGCTACCAGTGTATTCGAGAATGTGCGCTATGGCCGCGTCGATGCCAGCGAGCAGGAAGTGATTGATGCTTGTATCGCAGCCCGTGCCCATGAGTTTATCAGTGAGTTTAGTGAAGGTTATCAAACCTATTTGGGTGAGCGCGGTGTGCGCTTATCCGGTGGTCAAAAGCAACGTATTGCCATTGCGAGGGCCATTTTAGCCGACAGGCCTATCTTGCTGCTCGACGAGGCGACCAGTGCGCTCGATGCCTTAAGCGAGCAGAAAGTGAAGCAGGCACTCGATGAATTGATGACGGGGAAAACCACGCTGATTATCGCCCATCGCCTCGCCACAGTGATCAATGCGGACCGAATTATCGTGTTCGATAAAGGGCGTATCGTCGCCAGCGGTAAGCACCAAACCCTAATGCAAACCAATGATCTATATCGTGAGTTTGCCAGTTTGCAGCTGCTCACGGATGAGGTGAGTGTGCTTAGCGAGTAAGGTTTGTATGGACAATGTAATATAAATAAAACCCCAGAGTGTTGCTCTGGGGTTTTGTTTTGGATTTAAGATTGCTCAAACGTCACTGATGTTTGCGTATGTTTAAGCCTGATTTTTGAGTTCTCTGCGCAGAATTTTACCCACGGTACTCTTAGGTAGTTGCGGCATAAATTCAATCAACTTGGGCAGCTTGTAGGCGGTGAGTTGCTCGCGGCAGAAGTTAAGAATGGCGGTTTTCATCTGCTCATGGTCTTGGCTGTCATTCTTAAGTACAACAAAGGCTTTGACCGCTTCTCCCGAGTGTTCGTCCTTTACGCCAACCACGGCACATTCAATGATATTCGGATGGCTGGCGAGCACGTTTTCGACCTCATTCGGATAGACGTTAAAGCCGGAGACAATAATCATATCCTTTTTGCGATCAACGATTTGATGGAATCCTTCCTCGTTCAAAATCGCAATATCCCCAGTTTTAAAAAAGCCATCAGCCGTCATCACATTGGCCGTTTCTTGCGGATTATTCCAATAACCTAGCATCACTTGTGGTCCGCGGGCGGCGAGTTCACCGGCTTCTCCTTGCGGGACTTCATTGCCGTTTTCGTCTAACAGTTTGACCTCTGTGCCGAGAACGGGCTTACCGATAGTGCCAATCTTTTGATATCCAGGAGCATTAAGTGAAATTACCGGTGAGGTTTCGGATAACCCATAACCTTCACTGATGGTATTGCCCGTGGTTTGCTGCCAGATATTGGCAGCGGCAGCGGTCAGTGCGGTACCACCCGAAATAGTGATTTTTAAATGACTGAAATCCAGCGCCTTAAATTCGGGCTGATGGCACAGAGCGACAAATAAGGTGTTAAGTCCTGCAAAGCCGGTAAAAGGGTATTTAGCCAGTGTCTTGATTAAGCCACTAATATCACGGGGATTGGGGATTAATACCGAGCAACCACCACATTCAAAATACAGCACCAAGTTCACCATAAAGGCATAGATATGATAAATCGGCAGTGGCGCGACAAAAATATCTTCCCCTTCTGTGATAACACTGCCAATACGGGATTTTACCTGCGCCGCATTGGCGAGCATATTACCGTGGGTCAGCATAGCGCCCTTGGAGAGGCCAGTTGTACCACCAGTATATTGCAGCGCCGCTAAGTCATTTGCTGCGGGAACAAAACGGTTAAAGGGCAACTCTGCCCCTTGTTTTAGCACTTGGCAGAATTCGACATTTTTAAGCCCAGTTTTGGGCTGAACTTGTGGGTCGATAAGATCTAACGGGTGGGTCGAAATCACCAATTCAATCGGTGTGGTCGCAACCACTTTGGCGAGGGTTGGCAGCAGATCCGACAGCACCACTAAGGCCTTAGCACCCGAGTCATTAAACTGATGAATAAGCTCTCGCTCGGTGTAGAGTGGGTTAGTGTTAACTAGGATAAGCCCCGCTCGCAGCGCACCATAGGCGGCGATAACGAACTGGGTAATATTGGGTAATTGAATCGCGATCCGATCGCCTGGTTTTAGGTTAGTGTTATTCTGCAAATAGGCGGCAAAATAGCGTGAATCGCGTTCTATATCATTGAAGCTGCTGGTTTTCCCCAAACAAGCATATGCCGTTTTATCACCAAAGCGTTGGCTAGTGCGTTCGATTAAGTCTATGAGTGATGAGTATCTGCCAAGTTCGAGTTGTGAGTCTTGATCGTATGCCATGCCTAACTACCTCAAATAGGTTTATCGTTGTTATTATTTTAAAATCAAACGAGTGTTTAGATTAGAAGGATTCAACCTATAAGGTCAATGTTTATCGATAAATAATTCTAACCTGCCAGATGCTCTATCTTTATGTTAAAAATAGTGTTTTTACTCTATATGAGCGGAGTAGAGTTAAGTCGTTATTAACTTGGGTATATTTGGGTGTGTTGATGTTATAGGGCATTTTTATAGCGATTGGTAGATGAATTGGGGAAGGAAAAGGACCCGTAATATGGGACATTTTTAAAACCAATAAGACGCTCAATCGATGGCGCCTTATTGGTTGTATAGGGTTAAATGAGAACGTTTAAGCTATGAATTAAGGGCTAAAGAAGCCGGTTTCTTGGCTAACGCTTTGTTCTGGTTTGCTGACATCCGTTACCGAGAATTCGATAATTTTGCGTCCCGCTGGGATTGCATCCTTATCGGCTAATACTGTCACGGGATAATCAGATTGCTCGCCCGGAGCTAGGGTGATGACTGGATCGGCAATTAAACTAAAGGGCACTTCGCTGTTGACCGCGAGTTGATATTGCTTAGTTTGCTGAGTCTTGTTACGGATCTTCAGCTGGTAAGTATTTTCAACTTTGTTATCGGCGGTTTCACGGTATAGGCTTTGCCTGTCGCGGATAACGTTAAGCTGAATTTCACTGCGACTAGAAAGATCTAAACCTATCACAACCAACATAATGACAACGGCGGCGCCGTAACCTAAAAAGCGCGGCGAGCGCCAGTTGGAATGGGCGATACCCTTTAATTCATTTTCGCTGACATAGCTAATTAGATTTTGTTTGTAGTCGAATTTTTGCATGGTTTCATTACAGGCATCGACACAGGCGCCGCAGTTAATACACTCGTATTGGAGGCCTTGGCGAATATCAATCCCCGTCGGGCAGACTTCGACACATAAGTTACAGTCAACGCAATCACCGAGTTCAGTCGGTTGTTTGCGTTTACGTGGGCCGCGCGCTTCGCCGCGTGCGGCATCATAGGTGACGGTTTTGGTGTTGGCATCGAACATCACGGCCTGAAAACGCGCATAGGGACAGCAGTGTAAACACATTTGCTCGCGCATCCAGCCAGCATTTAAGTAAGTACAAATCGCGAAAAACCATACCCAGCAAGTCGTCCAAAAGCCGGCGTTGCCGGTAAAAATATCCAAGTAGAGTTCGCGCGCGGGGATGAAATAACCGATAAATCCACAGCCAGTAATTAAGGCGGCTAATCCCCACAAACCGTGTTTAAGGCTTCTTTTACCGAGTTTATTGGCTGACCATGGCGCCTTATCGAGCAATTTGCGTTTGTTGCTGTTGCCCTCAATCCGGCTCTCGAGCCAGACAAACATAAAAGTCCACGCGGTTTGCGGGCAAAGATAGCCACACCAGACGCGCCCCCAAAACACTGTGATGAAAAACAATCCAAAGGCGGCGGCAATAAATACCCAAGCGAGCAAGGTGAAATCCTGTGGCCAGAGCGTTAGGCCGAAAAAGAAGAACTGCTGCTGACTCACATCCAGCAATATCGCTTGCCGACCATCAAAGGAAATAAAGGGCAGGGCAAAAAACAGCAGCACTAATAGGCTATTCATTGTGGTTCTCAGGCGTTGAAAATAGCCCTTCTGCTCACGGAAATGAATCTGGCCACTGCTTTTATGTGCTGGTTTATCGTCCGCCTGGATATTTTTTACGGGGATAAATTGCTCGGCAGAGGAGCGCTTGGCGTTCTCACTCTGTAGGGTGTCACTCTTGGGCATATGCTGTCCTAACGGCTTAAATAAGATTCGGCTCCCTATAGCAAGCGTTAGGCCAAGAGTTTTTATGATTTAACGTATTGATATTTAATGATTAAATTGGGTTGTGATTTAGCTGGTGTCACGATATATCGCTAATTGGCGATATATCGCGTTTTTAAGGCTATTCTTCCGCAGCGGTTTGGCGTGTAATCCCGAGTTTTTTCATCCGCGATCTGAGTGTACTTGGCGGGACGCCGAGCACATTGGCCGCACCATTGGGGCCCGAAATACGCCAATTGAGTTGCTTTAATGTTTGCTCTATATGTTGCGCTTCCGCCTCGGCCAAGGTTTGTAATGGTGAAGCAGCGGTTTGAGTCTGTAGATGATGCGTAGGCATGGCATGGATATGTAAAATATCCGTTTGGGATAAAATGGCCTCCCGCTCGAGGATATTTTGCAATTCGCGCACATTGCCGGGCCAGCTGTAGGCCATCAGTTTTTGCAGACCTTTTTGGCTTACGCCGCGCAGTTTCTTACCGAGTTTACGGTTTAGGGAATGCAAAATGTGGCTGACAAGCTCGGGCATATCTTCAAGCCTTGCCCTCAGCGGCGGTACTTGAATTGGGAAGACATTCAAACGGTAATAGAGATCCATCCTGAATAAGCCCTGTTCAACGCGCTTGAGTAAATCATGGTGGCTGGCGGCGACTAAGCGAATATCGACCTTAATGGTTTCGCTACCGCCGAGTCGTTCAAAGGATTGCTCTTGGATCACTCGCAGTAACTTAGATTGCGCCTCCAAACTTAATTCGGCCACCTCATCGAGAAACAGTGTGCCTTGATGGGCGAGCTCGAAGCGGCCCTTGCGCTGCTGAGTCGCACCCGTAAAAGCGCCTTTCTCATGGCCAAACAACTCACTCTCTAGCAGTGAGGCTGAAAACGCCGCGCAGTTAACGCTGATCATGGGTTTATCTTTACGGCGACTCAGTTGATGTAAGTTGCGGGCAACAAGTTCTTTGCCTGTGCCATTCTCGCCACAAATCAACACGGTACTGTCGGTATTGGCCACCATATGCAGTTGCTGGATCATATGGCGGATCACCGCGCTACTGCCCGAAATATCCACATCGCCGGTCTTATCGGCTAACTCGGCTTGGAGATAGTGATTCTCGCAGGCAAGTTGCTCCGACAGAGCTTGAACCTGCGCCAAAGCTTGGCGTAGCGACTGCTCTGTTTGTTTCTGAATGCTAATGTCGCGAAATATCGCGACTACGCCGATAAGCTTGTTGTCCCGATAGACGGGCGTAGAGCTGTAATGCACTGGAAAGCTGCTACCATCTTTGCGCCAGAACACATCGTGGGTAATTTCCCTTGCTATCCCATCTTTTAACGTATTGTAGATGGGGCAATCTTCCTGCGGATAATGACTACCATCCGCGTGGCTATGATGATGGCAATTATGGATATTTTTGCCGAGTAACTCTTCATTTTTCCAGCCCGTCATGCGCTCGGCGGCGGGATTGATAAAGACAGCATTACCATTTAAATCAAACCCATAAATGCCTTCGCCCACGGCATTAAGCAGTAACTGATTCTCGGGCAGAAAATGTTTATCTAAGGGCATTGCGGCGGGCTCTATTGATGTCATTCCGTTGATTCCTTAATACGAATGAGTGCCCTAAGTATAACCCCTTGAGTCGTGTCGCGATATATCGTGAGTTTCTCTGTGATGCTTGAAGTGAATGCTTTAGAGGCAAGCTTAGAGGTCTGACCATTAACCTGTTGATAATAAAAAGCTTATATTTTAATCGATCGAAAGTTGTATTTAATGCTGGCGTAAAGGGTTAAATTGTTATAAAAATGTTTCATAAATATCTTTGGCTAAGTTGACCTGAAATAAGTAGGCTTGCCCTTAATACTGGGGATTCACGGCAACGCGGGGATGTTTATTGAAGTACGGTGTGAGTGATCGAGCGAGTTAAATAGCGTTTTGGGGTTAGACGGTTGTTAAGAGTACGGAGCGATTTTCTGCCCACCTTTCCGGAAAATTGCTTTCTACTGATTTGAAGTGTGCAAAAAGGCTGCGATGCAGCCTTTTTTATTGCGCGAGTATTGAGCTTTTCGGCTTCGTTTTTAAATTAAACGCTTACAGTGCTTTTGCCTGCGCTAAGCCATTAAGCACGGCCTCTATGGTGAGTGTTGAAGGCAGCACTATGCCGTTAGGTGCCCTTGGGCCATAAACCTTATTGTAAGGTGTGCCCGGTACGCCTTCATGCTTCATATAACCCGCAATGGTGGAGTCGGCTTCGCTCCAATTTCCCTGCATCAATATAACCTTGTCTGCCATCAGCGCATTCACCACTTGTTCCCTATGCGTGACTTCCGCCTTGTTGGTTTGGCAAATGCTGCACCAATCAGAGGTGATATCCACAAACACTGTGTAGCCATCGGCGACCAGTGGCGCGATTTTTTCAGGTGCCAGCGTGTGCCACTGCAGCTTTTGATAGGCTTGATAATCTTCGCCTTTATGTACAAAACCGATAATTCCGCCTAGGCCGACGGCGAAAAATCCCAACACAAAAATTACCGCCAATGGAATGCATTTACCTTTGCTGCGTTGCCAGATTAACAGGCCTATCGCGCCCACAAGTAATGCGAGAATGACCAAACTGATAAGAGTGATAGTGCCCATAAATGCCTACATAAGTTTTCGATAATCCATTCTATCTTAGCGACTAACAGCTTAAATCTGCGTGAATTTATCCTTTAAAAGCCGATTAAATCTTTGACGCATTCGGTTGCAATTGTGCTTTTGCGCCGAGTGCACAGTCTTTGTAAGCTGGTGCACTAATAAAAAAACACAACATAACCACTACAGAAGGGAAGAATAATTGATGCGAGCGCTAACAGAGAAGCAAACGCCCACAAGGCTGAAATGGGCAAGTGTGTTGCTGCCCTTGTTATTCACTGTGTCCATGGTCGGCCATGCCGAGCCAGCTAAAAAAAGCGATGCCAAAGTGGATAAGCTAGTGCCAGAGGTGGTGACCACTAAGCACAGAATGACGATTCAAAATCAGAAGATCAGTTATCAAGCCATCAGTGGTGAGACCATTTTAGAGGATGATAAGGGGGAGCCTCAGGCCTGCATCTTCTCTATTACGTATTTACGGGATGATGTGCAGGACAGCAGTAAACGCCCGGTCACGTTTATTTTTAACGGTGGCCCAGGTTCTGCCTCGCTGTGGCTGCACATGGGGCTCTTTGGGCCAAAACGTGTGATTGTGCCCGGTGATGCTAAAGATGATGGTGCGGCGCCTTATCGGATAGAAGCCAACGATTACTCATTACTCGATGAATCTGACTTAGTGTTTATCGACCCTGTGGGCACGGGTTTTAGCCGCGCCCTCGGAGAGAAGAAAGGCGCCGATTTTTGGGGCGTGAAAGAAGATGCCCAATCGATTGCTGAGTTTATGCGCCGTTGGTTGATTGAACATAAGCGTTGGAATTCGCCCAAGTATCTGGCGGGTGAAAGCTATGGTACGACGCGAGCCGCAGCATTAGTGGATGAGCTCCAAGGCGGCTGGACCGATATCTCGGTCAATGGCGTGATGCTGATTTCATCGATTCTCGACTTTAGCCACGCCCGCTATCAACCGGGTAATAACCAACCCTACATTGGTTTTTTACCGACCATGGCGGCTACCGCGTTTTATCACAATAAAGTCAGCGATGGCGACAAGGCATTAGGGCTAGAAGCGTTTGTCGAACAGGCGCGTCAATTCGCAATCAAGGATTACGCCCTAGCACTATTACAGGGTAGCCGTTTATCGCAAAGCGATTATCAAAGCGTACGTCAACAGTTGGCGCGTTTTACTGGACTGAGTGAGTCTTACCTCGACCGAGTGAATTTGCGGGTGAGTGCGAGTCGCTATACCAAGGAATTGCTCAGGGATCAGGATTTAACGGTCGGGCGGTTAGACAGCCGCTACACCGGCAAAGATTACGACAGTGGCGGTGATTCGACCGATAATGATCCGTCTGGATATGGTATCGATGGCGCTTATACGGCGGCTATCCACCAATATCTGTATGAGGATTTAGGGGTTAAATTATCGCGTCCCTTCAACGTGCTCTCCACCGATGTTAACCGTGGCTGGAACTGGAATATCAGCGGTAAGCAAATGCATTATGTGAATGTTGCGCCCTATTTAGGGCAGGCGCAGCGCGAGAATAAAGATCTGCGCATTTTTGTTGGTAACGGTTATTTCGATTTTGCGACGCCCTTCTTCGCGACCGAAAATACCTTTGCCGATAATGGTATAGATAATAGCCGCGTCACTATGCATTACTACAAGGCGGGCCACATGATGTATGTGGAGCCCGCATCGCTTGCGCAACTGGTGCAGGATATCCGCGCTTTTTATCATCCTAACGCGGCGAAATGAGAGTGACCGTATTGTTTGGCCAGTGTTAAACTGCCACTCCTGTGAAGGCCCTACTGAGGGCCTTTTTATGCTTTAAAGGGTTAAAAATGAGCTTTAGTACTTGGTTAGGGCTACTGGCGATTTGTTGCTTGGGCGCTATGTCTCCTGGGCCGAGTTTGGCCATGGTGGTGCGTCATACCTTGGGCGGTGGTCGTGGTAAGGGAATCGTTTGCGCTTGGGCGCACTCGATCGGTATTGGCATTTATGCGTTAGTGACGTTATTCGGCCTAGCCGTTGTATTGAAAAAAGCACCATTGATTTTTAATGGGATCGCGATTTTAGGCGCGCTCTATCTCGCATGGATGGGGATCCAAGCATTGCGCTCAAACGGTGGCATGCAGGCAAAACTTGCGGCGGGGGAGGCGACGGATACACTCACGGCGGCGCGCGATGGTATCGCAATTTCCCTCTTCAATCCTAAGATTATGCTGTTCTTTTTAGCGCTGTTTAGTCAGTTTGTTATGGTGGCTGATAGCTTGACGGGTCAAGCGCTTATCGTGTTAACGCCTTTGGTGGTTGATGGGCTTTGGTATACCTTGATTGCCTTACTGTTATCCCATTCGAGCATATTGCCTAAGTTACGGGAAAAAGCGGGACTTATTGATAAACTTTCTGGCGTGGTGCTGATCCTGCTCGCGATACGCGTGGTGTATACCCTCTAACGTATTGCAATACGCATAGAACAATGCGAAGAGAAATACACAGAGATAAAAAACGCCATCTTAGTATGGCGTTTCTTATGGAGTTTTGGCAGACGATGCTTGGCGTTTAGCGCTGGCCCTGTTTTAGGGGTTAACCCTTAAAAATTTGTACCGAATCATCCACAGCACCAGCTTCTTCCTGCATAACGGGTGGATTGGCGATATGGTCGTCTAGGTTGTCGTTCAGCATTTCGCGGTATTCGGCGCTAAACCAGTCGAGTGCGTTGTCTTTTTCTGCGCCTAAATCGGCAGATTTAATCGCGGCTTCAAAGGCATTAAAACGGGCTGCTGCGAAACGCAGTGCCGTGCCGACTTTACCGACATCGCCTTCTTGCTGGCTTAGCTGATTGGCTAGAGCAATAAATTGATCGGCAAGTTCAAAAATCGTGGTGTTGCTGGTATCAGTCATAGCGCTTACTCAAAATAATTTATTGGTGGGGGATTCTAGCCCAATTTGGCAAAGAAGGAATCGCCCGCACTTAACTATTGGGATCCAAGTCCGTTGTGACAGTTCCCGTTCGTGAATCGTAATAGATAGATAATTTATCGTTGGCTCGATAAAAGTAGGTACATTGATTCGGATTGATATAACTCGCTTTGTAGTCTGTTTCGGTGGCATCGACATTGAGTCGTGAAACACTTGGTTGTGAGTTTTGGAACAGCACTTCCCATACCGAAACACAGTCTTCAACATTGTCTAAAGCCGGTGATGCCTCGTTACCATAAATATAGTGCTGTGCAGGCCAGCCGTTGGCATTAAAATCCACTTGCTCGGATTGTGCTGAACCGAATACGGGTAAATCTTCCTTTGGACCCGAACCGACTTTTACAGCCCATACTGAGCGGGCAAGATTCAAGCCCGATTTAAACCCAGCTCCCGCAGCTTTGACTGTGGCTATTTGTGCATCTTGCTGCACATTAATAAATTTAGGCAGTGCCACCACGGCTAATACCCCAAGCACAAGAATCACAACCACAAGTTCGATGAGGGTAAAGCCTGCACTGTGCGCTTTTAGGCGGTTATTGGTCATTTAAATCAATTGATAAACGATAAAGACAGACACTATAGCACTTTGTTAGTCGCATTTTAACTTGAGATAGAGCCAATTCTGGCGAATTCAACACCTAGTTAACTTGTCATGTCTCTCTATCACTTTTAAGCTAGCGGCATTGTAATCCAAGCAAGAGAAACAGATTTTGGCGACTTGGCAGGAATTTATAGACCATCAACGTGCTCAACCCTATTACCAGCAGTTGATTGCTTTTGTGAATCAAGAGCGAGCTTCGGGAAAGGTGATTTATCCCCCCAAGGAGGATGTGTTCAATGCCTTTAAGACTACCCCTTTGGAAAAGGTGCGTGTGGTACTTATTGGTCAAGATCCTTACCATGGCCCTGATCAAGCCCACGGTCTGTGTTTTTCGGTTAAGCGAGGCATTAAACCGCCGCCATCGCTGGCCAATATGTATAAAGAATTGGTCAACGATATTCCCGGTTTTCAAATCCCTAACCATGGCGATTTAACTCAATGGGCGGAGCAGGGGATCTTAATGCTTAATACCGTACTAACGGTGGAGCAGGGGCAAGCACATTCCCATGCTAATGCGGGCTGGGAAACCTTTACCACTGAGGCGTTAAAGCTGCTTAATGCGCAGCAGCGGCCGATTATTTTTGTCCTTTGGGGAAGCCATGCCATTAAAAAAGGGGCGGTGATTACTGCGCCACAGCATCAAATTCTATCGGGGCCGCATCCGTCACCGCTGTCGGCCTATCGCGGCTTCTTTGGTTGCGGGCATTTTTCTAAAGTGAACCAACTGCTGATGGCACGGGGCGAAGCGCCGATCCAATGGCAGGTTTAATACGATTGGTATAAGTTCACTTTGATAAAGAACGTTAAAAATAAAAAGGCCTTGCTAAGCAAGGCCTTTTTATGGGGTTATCGCTGCCAATTAGTGGTTGCGGTCAACGGAGATTTTTGCCAGCGAAATTAATGCGGTTTTGAAGTCACTGTCGGGTAATACCGCCAATGCCGCAATCGCCTTGTTGGATTCTTCAATGGCTTTTTGCTGAGTGTAAGTGAGCGCGCCGCAGTGATGCAGAGCGGCTACAATTTTCTCAATGGCGTGGGTGCCATCACCTTGCTCAATCGCTTGACGAATGAGTTGCTGCTCTTCTTCTGTGCCATGGGCAATGGCATAAATCAGCGGTAAGGTTGGCTTACCTTCGGCGAGGTCATCACCGATGTTTTTACCTAACTCTTCACTGTCGGCGGTGTAGTCGAGCAAATCGTCGGTGAGCTGGAAGGCTGTACCTAAAAACTTACCATAGTCGCCCAATGCGGCTTCTTGCTCGGGTGTGGCGCCGGCTAATACGGCGGCCAGTAACGTGGCGGCTTCGAATAGCTTAGCGGTCTTGCAATAGATCACCCGCATATAGCTTTCTTCGGTAGTATCTGGGTCATTACAGTTCATTAGCTGTAATACTTCGCCCTCGGCCAATACGTTGGTGGTGTCGGCTAATACACGTAATACGCGCATGCTGTCGAGTTCGGTCATCATTTGGAATGAGCGGGTATAAAGAAAATCACCCACTAATACACTGGCGCTGTTACCAAAAAGAGCATTGGCGGTTTCGCGGCCGCGTCTGAGGGTCGATTCATCGACCACATCATCGTGCAATAATGAAGCGGTATGAATAAATTCAATAATCGCGGCAAGCTTAAGGTGGGCTTCACCTTGGTAGTCGACGGCGCGTGCTGCGAGGACGGACAGTAAAGGACGAAGACGTTTACCACCACCATTAATAATGTAGAAACCTAACTGGTTTATCAGGGCGACATCTGACTCCAGCTGTTTATAGATCAGCTGATTGACTGCTTGCATATCAGTGTCAGCCAGTTGACGAATAGCGTTTAAATCCATAATAGACTCTGGTTGTGGGGCCATTACGTACCCGGCCTCTATTTTAGGCTCACGTGTTATATAGAATGAATTTTACCTAAAATTCCGACATATGACAGTACTCACACTACTAATGTGCGAGTTATTCCGGCCTTTTTTTATTCTTTCCTAATTAGGGCTTGCCAGATAAGGATTCTTCGCGTAAACTCCGCGCCCATTGTCAATAAAGTTTTTGTAGCACCCTGCCTCCCATAGTGTGAGCCAGCGTGTTAGGAATATCGGAGTAAAATAGCTATGTACGCTGTTTTTCAAAGTGGTGGTAAACAACACCGTGTAGCCCCAGGCCACACAGTTCGTTTAGAAAAATTAGAAGTTGCTACTGGTTCAACTGTTGAATTCGATCAAGTATTACTGATCGCTGACGGTGAAAAAGTGCACGTTGGTGCTCCTTTAGTAGCTGGCGGTAAAGTCGTTGCTGAAGTAGTAAGTCATGGTCGTGGCGAGAAAGTAACTATCGTTAAGTTCCGTCGTCGTAAGCACCACGACAAGAAGTTGGGCCACCGTCAGTGGTTCACCGAAGTTAAAATTACTGCTATCAACGCATAATAGGAGTCTAACTCATGGCACATAAAAAAGCTGGCGGTTCTACTCGTAACGGCCGTGATTCAGAAAGTAAACGTCTTGGTGTTAAGCGCTTTGGCGGTGAATCAGTTCTAGCTGGTAACATTATCGTTCGTCAACGTGGTACTAAATTCCACGCTGGTGTAAACGTGGGTATTGGTCGTGACCACACTCTGTTTGCTCTGACTGACGGTAAAGTAAAATTCGAAGTTAAAGGTCCTAATAACCGTAAGTTTATTAGCATCGAAGCTTAATTTTCGAGTCTAGCTTATACTGTAAAGCCCCGCCTTTGGTGGGGCTTTCTGTTTTTTATGCTTCTATTTACCTGCGTTTCTGGTGAGTTTGGTAAATCTTTATCAAATTGAGGGCGTTGGCTGGTAAGATTGGGAGCAAGTATCTCGAGTTTTTTGGCGACCGATGAAGTTAAACGGTATAATTCCTTCATTCAGTGATGCCAGGAGTAAGTATGAAGTTTGTCGATGAGGCAGTAATTAGGGTCGAAGCAGGCGACGGCGGTAGCGGTTGTGTGAGTTTCAGACGCGAAAAATATATCCCTGATGGTGGTCCTGATGGTGGTGATGGTGGCGATGGTGGCAGTGTCTATCTGCAGGCCGATGAAAACCACAACACCCTGATTGAATACCGATTTGAACGTTTTCACATGGCTGAGCGCGGTGAAAATGGCCGAGGCCGTGACTGTACTGGCCATAGCGGTAAAGATTTGATTTTAAAAGTGCCTGTGGGTACGCGTGCTATTGATGATGAGACCGAGGAAGTCCTCGGCGATTTAACCACCCATGGCCAAAAGCTATTAGTGGCTAAAGGCGGATTTCACGGCTTAGGCAACACGCGCTTTAAGAGCAGTACTAACCGTGCGCCACGTCAAAAGACCTTAGGTACTCCGGGTGAAGTCCGTAGCCTGAAATTAGAGCTGCTGTTGTTAGCCGACGTTGGCTTGCTGGGTATGCCTAACGCGGGTAAGTCGACCTTTATTCGTGCCGTATCACGTGCAACGCCAAAGGTTGCCGATTACCCCTTCACGACGTTAGTGCCTAACCTCGGTGTGGTTAACCCTCGCCCTGGTCAAAGCTTTGTGATCGCCGATATTCCTGGTTTGATCGAAGGCGCGGCAGAAGGCGCAGGTCTGGGTATTCGCTTCTTAAAGCACTTAGAACGTTGCCGTATTCTGTTACATATCATCGATATCGAGCCCATTGATGGCACAGATCCTGTGGATTCTGCCCGTGCGATCGTCGGTGAACTTGAAAAATATTCGCCAAAATTGGCGAGCAAGCCACGTTGGTTAGTCTTTAACAAGGCTGATTTGCTGCTCGAAGATGAGCTGAAAGAGAAAGTGGATCGCGTAGTTAAGGAACTAGGTTGGGAAGGTGAGGTTTATACCATTTCTGCCTATAGCCGCGATGGCACTAAAGAATTAGCGACCAAGCTGCTGGACTTCATCCAAAGTCTTCCACCGGAAGATAAAGATGCGAACCCAGATGCAGAGGTTGAGTTCAAGTGGGACAATTATCATCAAGCCAACATTGATGCGATCAATGAAGACTATGACGATGAATTCGACGATGACTTTGATGATGACGACTACGATGTAGAAGTGATCTACCAAAGATAATATCCCTATCTAAGTTTTGAGAGTCCCGTGTACGCAGATACTCAAAATGACATTACTCGGCAGGTTGTGCGTGTCGCACAACTGCTACTGGCCTACGGTGCTGAATCTGATTTAGTTGAAGAAATCAGTCAGCGCCTGGGTCAGGCCTTAGGATTGGCAAGTGTTGAGCTTTCCATCTCCTCTAATTCCCTCGTGTTAACCAGTTTAGTGCATGGTCGTTGTATCACGACAACGCGTCGGATCCGCGAGCATGGCATCAATATGACCATAGTCTGCGAGTTGCAGCGCATCTGTTTATTGACGGAAAAAGGTCTCTATGGTCCCAACGAAGTGCGTAAACGCCTAGCGCGGATTGAACCTAAGACCTATCCACCATATTTGGTTGTATTGATGATAGGTCTGTCCTGTGCAAGCTTCTGCCATCTATTTAATGGTGATGTCGCCGCATCAATCATCACTTTTTTTGCCTCAGCAGTGGGGATGTCGGTGCGCCTTGCGATCGCCAAGCGGCATTTTAATTTGCTGGTTAATTTTGCGGTGACGGCATTTGTCACCAGCTTATTGGCGCAGACGGGTTATGTGTTTAACTTGAGTGAGACTCCGCAGGCGGCCATGGCGGCCAGTGTGTTGATGCTGGTGCCGGGTTTTCCGATGATCAATGCGATTTCTGATATGGTCAAAGGCCATATGAACGTGGGGATTTCTCGCTGGGGTCATGCCACCTTGCTTACAGTGTCATCCGTTATTGGTATCACCATTGCGATGCAGCTAGGGGGGATCTTCCTATGATCGCCTTATTGTGGACGCTATTACACGATGCCTTTTTCTCAGCAATTCCCGCTGTAGGCTTTGCCATGGTGTTTAACGTGCCGAAACGTTTCTTACCCTACTGCGCGCTTGCAGGCGCCATAGGGCACAGCTCACGCACGTTAATGCTGCAATTTGGCTTGCCTATCGAATGGGCGACCTTTGCCGCCGCGGCTTTAGTGGGGACTATCACTATCGGCTTTGCCAAGCGTCACCTCGCGCCGCCCTTGATGTATGCCGTTGCGGCGATTATCCCGATGATCCCTGGGACCTACGCTTTTAATACCGTAATAGCCCTAGTGCAATTAACGGCGCAGTCGCAGGTTAGCCAAGAGCTCACCGGACAAGTGATCAGTAACGGCTTAAAAACCGTGTTTATTTTAGGCGCGCTGTCGGTGGGCCTTGCTTTACCAAGTCTGCTGTATTTTAGAACCCGCCCTGTTATTCAATAAAAACAATACCAAAGGAGTGCCCATGCGCATTGCTATGATAGCCGCGATGGCAAACAATCGAGTCATTGGAAAAGACAATAAAATGCCATGGCATCTGCCCGAAGATTTACGCCACTTTAAAGCCATGACCTTAGGTAAACCTGTGGTAATGGGGCGTAAAACCTTCGAGTCCATCGGTCGCCCTTTACCTGGACGCCACAATATTGTGATTTCTCGCCAAGCGGATTTACAGATTGAAGGCGTGACCTGCGTGACCTCGTTCGAAGACGCTAAACTGGCTGCCGGTGATTGTGAAGAGTTGGTCGTTATCGGCGGTGGACAATTGTATCAGCAATTATTACCTCAAGCTGACAGGCTATACCTCACTCAAATTAATCTGGATGTTGAAGGAGATACCTTTTTCCCCTCATGGGATAGCGATAAATGGCTAGAAACAGAATCCTTAACTAGTATAAATGCTGATGGGTTGGAATATCGCTTTATCAATTTGACAAAAAAATGTTAAATTACGTTGTTCTGTTGTGTACCCTGTGCGTATGGATTGTCAATATGTCTAAGGTATTAGATCCGATAGGCCTGACTTAGTTGAGATAGCGGTATTTTACGGCTTTTTTACTGATGACTCCTAGGAGGCCGATATCCGCTAGAGATAGACGCAAACCATACAAAACATAATAAAACTATAAGAAAGTATTAAGGAGTATCGGATGCGTCTTATGCCCGTAGCTTTGGCTGCACTCATTGGATTTAGCTATGTTTCTGTGCCTACCACGGCGAAAGCTGCTGAAGCAGATCCACTGGTCGCAAGTATTTGTGATTACGTAAAAGCCAATGATAAAAACCGTCTACGTAAAAAACTAAAAGAAAGCCGTGTTAAATTACGCCAAGTGTACAGTGGGATTAGCTGTGATGGTCAAAGCTTATTGCGTACTGCCTATGCAGCAAATGCGAATGATGCGGGTGAGTTTGTGGCCAAGCGTTTATCTGTCAATGAACTCAGCGTACCAGAAGCCGATGGCATGACGATTCAAGCATGGGCTGAAGCGAATGGCCATGGCGCGAGTCCTATCACTGCTGCGGTGAAAGAGCGTTTAGGCGCAGCGGCTGGCGGTGAAGAAGAGTAATCATCTATTCCATCATTTTTAGTGTGTTTTTACACAGTAAAAGAATGATGCTTAAAATGCCGAACTGAGTTCGGCATTTTTTATAGGCGTCGTTTAGTTAGTTTTTGCCAAATATCCTGTATTGATATTGAGTTGGATGTTGATTGCCGAGTTCCTGTGTATTGCCACTGCTACCTGCTTTAATACCAATCGGATTAAATATCTGTTCATTCAGCGGGAGTTAAACGGGCTTTAGACAAGGCGAAGGCTTGAAGGCATAGTGGCGCTCTGTTGAAAGTCATAACTGCGGGATAGCTTAAAAGCCAAGCGAAAGCACAGGCATAAGCGCAAGCCAAAGAAAAGGGCCGCTATTGCGACCCTGTTTATACTTGCGTGTTTGCTTACACTCTAAATTCACCAACAGAAGCTTGCAGCTCTTCGGCGAGCTTAGCGACTTGATGACTCGATTGCGCGGTTTGATCGGCACCAATCGCAGTTTCTTCAGAAATTGCGGCAATATGCTCAAGCTTCTCAGATACTTGCTGGCTAACCAGATTTTGTTCCTGTGCAGCATGGGCAATGTGCGTGCCCGCATCGTAAGCTTTATGTACCGATTGGCTGATGGTCTCTAGGGCGAGATTAGCTTGCTCTGTCTTATCGACACAGGCATTGGCCTGGGCACGGCCCATATCCATGGCTGCTACGGCTTGCTGTGCCCCCTGTTGCAGCACCTCAATCATTTGCTGGATCTCGCGGGTCGAGACTTGGGTTCTAGATGCTAGGCTGCGCACTTCGTCTGCCACAACCGCGAAGCCTCGGCCTTGTTCACCAGCGCGTGCCGCTTCGATAGCCGCGTTTAATGCCAGCAGGTTAGTCTGCTCAGCAATACCACGGATCACATCGAGAATTGAGCCAATAGATGCACTATCCGATTGCACCTTGTTGATCACTTGGCCAGCCTTAGCGACTTCGTCTGCGAGGGCTAAAATGGTGCGCTTATTCTCTTCGGCAATAGTGCGCATATGCTTGGCTTCTTGATCGGCCTGCTTGATCTGCGCCAGTGCATCATCGGCGCTCATCGAGACTTGTTGTGCACTAGAGCTTAATTCTGTTGTTGCCGTAGCGACTTGATCTACCTGATTCTTTTGCTCTTGAATCCCGGTCGTAGTTTGCGCAGTGATAGCCGATGTTTGTTCTGCGGCGGCGGCTAGCTGATTTGAACGATCTAAAATCCCAACGATTAAGCCACGTAAGCTATCAACTAAACGGTTGCAGTTTTTGGCGAGTTCGGCAAATTCATCGTGACCAGAGTCATCTAACTTATGGGTTAAATTGCCCGATGCGAGCACATTCAAAGCATTATTGACTTGGTTGAGTGAACGTTTTAAGGGCGTAACTACCGCAAAACTGATGATAACTGCGGCAACAATGGCAATCAGTACAACTATCATTGTGCGGATACTCGCGGCATCAATCTTGGCAATTGTCTCTTGGCTCATATTGGCCGCAACTGACTCGATGTTATCACTCACATCTTCCATATTGCGGTCGATAACTTTGACATCTTTCTCTATTATCGCCAATTGATTAGAGGCTGATAGGGCATGATTTAATTGGCTAGCTTTAAGTAGGACCATAGAATCTGGACCTTCGAGCAACGCGAGTACCTTTTTAATGTCCTCATTGACTGATGTTAAGGTATCCGCATCCACAATACCCTGCGCATGACGGTTAACGTATTCGAGCTTATTTTTGCTTTCACTAAGGATGTAATCGAGTTCCTTGGAAATGAGTTCGTGTTTACTCATTTCTTCGTTTGTCACCAAATCCGCAATAGTGGTGATGATATTTCCCATGCTGCTATCAATTGCGCTGGCTGAAGCAGCAAGACTCTGGGCATCAGGATTTTGACTATTTTCTAAATCGATAATATCGAGCAGTACCGATGAAGCATCATCAGCGGCATTTTCAAGCTTCTTCTTTAGGTTAATAAGCTGTTCTTGCTTGCTGAGGGCGGCTTCTCGTTCAGTAAGCATCGCGAGGCTGTCACGTTCAAAGGTTGAGAAACTACCGCTTAACTGGGAAATCAATGATGCTAAGTTGTCTTGTTTTTGAACTAGTTGATTGAGGTTGGTTATCTCATTTTTAAACTGAGTACCATGGTCGTTAAATACTTTTCGGATATCGGGAATAAGTTTGGATTTAGGGGCATGGTAGGCGATTAATACTTGACGTTGCTGTTCACTTAAGGATTCAGTCAAATGGTTGGTTGCCTTTAAGGCTGGAAGACTCAGCTCTTGCATCATTGCCGAACTATCTTTAAGGCTAATGTTCGTCAGGTACGAGGTAAATC
Organism: Shewanella decolorationis; assembly: GCF_004354305.1. Lineage (NCBI taxonomy): Bacteria > Pseudomonadati > Pseudomonadota > Gammaproteobacteria > Alteromonadales > Shewanellaceae > Shewanella > Shewanella decolorationis. Next base: position 2,506,938 of record NZ_CP037898.1, read on the forward strand.
CTAACAACACAAGTAAAAGCGTCACTATGCTAAACCCGCCAATGACTCGGGTGGCTACATTAACTTTCATAGGATACTCCGGTTATTATTATATTATTCCGAATGAAAAGATGATTAAAATTCAGGGCTTAGATGTACTGTCGTTTATCGACCAAACTCCGTGTTAGTTTAACTCTTTTTTAACCTTTTTTGGGTAATTTTTTGGTCTTTTTCAAGATGCCATAGGGTTAGATGTTCCCCCCAGCAACAGCCCGTATCTAATGCCTTTAGCTTAGGATCATTAACTTTACCCATCAATGCCGCCCAATGACCAAACACTAAGGTGTGACTTTCACGCAGCGCAGAAGTGAATTCAAACCAAGGCCGTAGCTGTGGATTAGTGCAATCCTCTGGCGGTTGTTTGCAGTCAAAGTCTAAATGACCATCGACATACAGATAGCGCATGCGGGTCAAAGCATTGATACAAAAGCGTAGGCGATTGATCCCTATAGCGCTTGGCTCCCAACGCTCGGCGGTATCGCTGTACATTTGGCTTATGAGCGCTTCGAGGTAATCGCTCTGTTTGAGGGCGTTGCTGACAAGTAAAGATTCTTGCCTTAATACCTCCAACGACCATTGTGGCGGCACGCCGGCATGGGTCATGATGACTTTGTGCTCTGGTAATTCTCGCATTAACGGCTGTTGTCTGAGCCAGTCTATTAAACTCGTTATATCGGGCGCATTTAACAGTGGCGCGAGGTTATCGCTGGGTTTATCCCGCTTGAGTTTGCCGTGGAGGGCGAGTAAATGCAGATCGTGATTACCGAGGACGGTTTTGCCCGCATCACCTAAGGATTGAAAAAAACGCAGTGTAGCTAATGAATCTGGGCCTCTGGCAACCAGATCGCCAACCGCCCAGAGTTCATCGCGGGATGGATTAAAGTCGACTTTAGCAAGTAATCGTTGAAGTTCGGCAAAACAGCCTTGGACATCACCAACAAAATAATGGGCCACAATATCCTTTCTATAATTAAATCAATGTAATCAATGTAATAAACCGGGGAGTGCTAAGCGGAAGGGCTTAATCGTTGCCTTAAAGTGCTCGCCTGATTCGCTGACCATACCATAAGTGCCATACATAATGCCAAGGGGCGTATCGAGCACTGTGCCGCTGGTATATTGGTAAGCGGTATTAGGGGGAATGGTTGGGGTTTCGCCGACAACACCTGCGCCTTGCACTTCACTGATTTTGCCGTTGGCGTCGGTAATAATCCAGTGGCGAGTTTCGAGCTTTGCGGCTTGCTCACCGAGGTTGATGATGGTGATAGTGTAGCTAAAGAGGTATTTCTGTTCCTCGGGTGAGGACTGTTGTTCAATGTATTCGGTTTTGACTTCGACTCGGATTGAGTCATCCAATGCGCTCATGCTGCTCCCTTTAATAAGATAGGGCACCCTAAAGTGCCCATCAAACTGATATTGCTTAAGCCTGCTTATCACACACCATATTCGCCATGGCGACATATTGCTCAACACTGATTTGCTCAGGGCGCTGATTGGGATCTATGCCTAGTTGCTCAAACTCTTCATCGCTTAACACTTGCTTAAGGTTGTTACGCAGTGTTTTACGGCGCATGTTAAAGGCTGTGGTGCACAGCTGGCGCAGTACATTCACATCCTTACAGGGGAATGGTTTTTCGGCATAGGGTAGCAAACGAACCACGGCAGAATCCACCTTTGGCGGTGGCGCAAAGCTATGGGGCGGCACTTCGAGCACGGGAACCACTTGGCAGAAGTATTGTGCCATCACAGTTAAGCGGCCGTAGGCCTTGTTGCCAGGGCTTGCCGATAAACGCAGCACCACTTCTTTTTGCAGCATAAAGTGCATGGTTTCAATCTGCTCGGCAAACTCGAACAGATGGAACATCAAAGGGGTAGAAATGTTATAGGGTAAGTTACCAAATACTTTGAGTTTTTTACCCGGTACCACCAACTGGCTAAAGTCGAACTGCAGCGCATCGCCTTGGTGAATCGTGAGCTTATCCTTAAGTACAGGGTGATTCTGCAAGCGCTCAACCAGATCGCGGTCTAACTCGACAACGGTCAGATTATCTATCGCCGTGGCGACAGGTTCGGTTAAGGCGCCAAGGCCGGGGCCGATTTCGACCATCACGTGGTCATTATCGGGGGCGATCGCACCCACAATGCGGTTAATCACATTGTCGTCGGTTAAGAAGTTTTGTCCGAAACGCTTTCTGGCCGTGTGGCCTAAATGTACTTTGCTACTCATTAATATCTAATCGTTTAGTTTTTTGAGGATAACTCAATGGCTTTATTCAAGGCGCAGACAAAACTGCCAATATCGGCTTTGCCTGTTCCCGCAAGATCGAGCGCCGTACCATGGTCAACCGAGGTACGGATATAAGGTAAACCTAAGGTAATGTTTACCGATTTGCCAAATCCCTGTGACTTTAGAACGGGTAAGCCTTGGTCATGGTACATGGCCAACACGACATCCGCGTCCTGTAAATATTTAGGTTGGAACAGGGTATCGGCGGGTAGAGGACCGACAATGTTCATTTGATACTCTTCACGCAGTTCGTTCAGTGCCGGAATAATCACATCGATTTCTTCCCGGCCAAGATGGCCGTCTTCACCCGCGTGTGGGTTTAATCCACAGACATAAATTTTAGGGGAAGCAATGGCAAACTTGCTGATAAGGTCAGCGTGTAAAATCTTGATAATATGATGCAAACGCTGGCGCGTAATAGCTTTTGCCACATAGGCAAGAGGGATATGGGTGGTCACCAGTGCCACCTGTAAGCCTTGAGTCGCTAACATCATGACCACATCGGGGCAGTTGGCCTGATGGGCAAAAAACTCGGTATGGCCGCTAAAGGAAATCCCCGCTTGGTTGATGATCCCTTTATGGACTGGGCCAGTAACTACGGCATCAAACTCGCCGCTCATGTTTTTCTCACCCGCATAACGCAGCGTTTCAACTACATAGGCACTGTTTTGCTCATCGAGCTGGCCGCAAACGGCGTCGGTCACCAGTTTGAAAGGCGCGATGGTAAGTGTACCGGCCTCTTGGGGCCTTGGGGCTTGATCGGGCAAATAAGGGCGGAAAGTAACATGCAGGCCGAGTCGTTTAGCTCGGCTGGCTAATAATTCGGGATCCGCACAAACGACTAACTCAGCAGGCCAAGCCTGCTGAGCGAGTTGCACGACTAAATCGGGGCCGATACCCGCAGGTTCTCCGGGGGTAACGGCAATACGTTTAGTGGTCAATTTACCTTAACCTCGGTTTGACTCAGGCTGAAAGACTTCAATGTATGCGTCGGCACGCATTTCGTCTAGCCAGTTTTGCAGTTCTTCATTAAATTTGCGACGGAAGATCAGTTGGTGCGCACGGTTAGTATTAAATTGATCCGTGGCATCGGTTTTTCTACGCTCTTCCAGCTGCGCGATATGCCAGCCGTGCGTAGTACGGAAAGGCTCACTGATTTGATCTTGGCTTAAGCTGTTAAGGGTTTGCGCAAACTCAGGCACATAAATGCTTGGCTCTGCCCAGCCCAGTTCACCACCTTTAGTGGCTGAACCTGGATCTTCAGAATACTGACGGGCTAAATCTTCAAACTTAGCTTCGCCTGAGCGAATTTGTTTTAAGAACTGCTCTAACATGGCCTTAGCGCGGTCTTCCGACAGAATTGGCGATGGCTTGAGCAGGATATGACGCGCTCTGACTTCTTCAATTTCTTTGGTTTGTAAACCACGGGCATCCATGATCTTGATGATGTGGAAACCTGCGCCACTCTTGATTGGACCGATAATATCGCCTTTCTTCGCGCCGTTGATCACTTCGGCAAACAGCGTTGGCATCTCGTTGATGTTCATGTAATCCCAGATACCGCCTTCCAGCGCCTTAGGACCCGATGAAGAGGCGATGGCGGTGCGGCGGAAATCCTCACCACTCTTCAAACGCTCGAGTACGGCGTTCGCGCGCTTGCTGGAGGCTTCCAGTTGTTCACTGCTTGGGTTGTTCGGTACGTCAATCAGGATATGGCCGATTTGGTATTCGACGTCCTTCATACCTTGCTCTTGGATCAGTTTTACCAGGCCGGTGATTTCCTGTGGTGACACTTGGATACGGCGTTGTACTTGGATACGTTGGATTTCACCTAGGGTGATTTCTTCACGCAGTTGCTCGCGGTACTGGCTGAAGCTTAAACCTTCGCTCTCGATTTTTTGCTGCATTTGCGCCACGGTCATTTTTTGCTCGCGGGCAATGTTTTCAATCGCTTGGTCTAACTGTAAGTCACCGATATGCAGACCGATACGATCCGCCATCTGCAACTGCAAACGTGTGAGGATGAGTCGCTCGATAACCTGAGTACGCAGTGCACTGTCGGATGGCAACGATTGATTCGCGGCTCTTGCATTGGCTTTGACAGTGTCAATCATATTGGTGATTTCACTTTCGAGCACAATACCGTCGTTGATTTGAACGGCAACACGGTCGATAGGCTGAGGTGCGGCCATAGTAGGCTGGCTGATAGCGAGTGCAAATAAAGCAAAAATCAGATGTTTACTGGGTTTCATCCACAAAATCCTTGGCACGTTCTAAGGTCAAATTCGACGGCTTATTTAAGTTAACTTTACCATTTATATCGAAATTACAGTGAGTTGCCTAAATGTTCTTTTGTTAGTAACTCTAAAAGCGTGCGTTCCTAAACTCTTTTTGGGGGAGCGCACGGCTTTCATTAACCTGTTTGGACTCTCAGTCCTTGTTGAGGTTCAGCAATCTACCACAAATCTTTGCTAATTCCTCAGATAAAGCGGTTTTCTGTAGTTAAACAGACCATCATTGAGCATATCCGATACGCCTAATGGGCCTGAACCACCGAGTCCTTTGATGACTAAATTCAAGTAAACACCGCTTTCAAATTGCTCACGGTCATTGATTGCGGCTGAACCAATATTGTCATCGTAGTTGGTTTTAATGCGATAGTGATAACTGAGACGAATAGCATAACAGCATGATTCATACTGGAAACCCGTATAGGTTTCTATGCTGCGACTCTCGTTAAGGTCGTAGTACCAGTTACCGACAAAATACAGGCTGTCGTTAATCGGCCATGCTCCACGCACACCCGCTTGGGAAATATTTACCAGATCGTTGGTGTTGGAGTTCAGCAGATCCGGTACATAACGATAACTGAGTTGTAAGAGCTTATTGACCTCAGGACGGAAGTCTAAGGTAACTTCGGTTTTCTTGTTATCACTGGTATTGGTATCGTACTGAATCGCAGCGCCTAAATACCAATCATGGCTTAAGCGAGTATCTAATTCGGCAGCTAATACTGATGTAGATTGATTTTGTTCGAAAATATTGTCTTCGTAACCTAGCTTACTGTCCTGCAGATAGATAATTTGGCCGAGGCTGAACTTAGTCGCCTCTTGGTTGTGATCATCAAATAAACGGGTTGTGACACCAAGAGTGACTTGGTTAGCATCGGCGATACGGTCTAGGCCGGAGAAGCGGCGGTCACGGAACAGACCGAAGTAGTCGTCCTGTAACTGGGCGGTATCGTAAATGCCTATGCCACGCTGATCTTCATAACCTACGTATAAATATTGGAACTGAGGTTCGAGCGTCTGGCGGTAGTTTTGATCGAACAGTTCGGTAAAACGCTCGAAGTTGATCTGACCATTAATTCGCACCTGCGGAATGGTGCGGCTGACAGTGTCGTCTAATTCATCGAATCCACTGTTGTTTTTTTCTTGCCAGTAGTTGGTCTGCATCAGTTTAACTTGGCTGGTTAACGAACCCGAAGGGCCATGGATTGGCAATGTTAAGCTAGGCGCCATATGCAAACGAGTAGCGGTATTGACATTGTCATCTTGGTGGGCAAAGTTTGTTAGCTCTGAATTGAAGCCAAAGTCCAAGTTATTCCAAAAGTCGGCGGCGCGGTAGTTAAAGTTTACCTGCGGCATCACTTGATATGGTTTTTCGTCCTCACCTAGTACCTTAATATCTTGCACCCGGGTGCTGATATCCCAATCTCGTTCGAAGTAGCTGACTTCGCCAATCCGCGATAACTGGTTATCGGTCGCGCGGTTAACATCAGATTTTAAGTCATTGAAATAGTTGTTATCTGACACTTCGGTAAAGTTAGCGAGTACCCGCCAGTTTTTATCGATGGCGCCTTGATGTTGCCAGTTATAAAGGTAACGGCTTGGGCTGCCGCTGATCATCTGATCGTTGCCCAGATATTCTAAATTCAAGCGGCCATTTTGAGCCTCACCCGCGAGATAACGAAACTCTGTCTTGGTGAATAAACCACGGTTAGACATATAGTTAGGTGTAAAGGTGAGATCGTATTCCGGCGCGATATTCCAATAATAGGGCGCGGAAACTTCAAAACCGTTAGTGGTGCTGGTGCTAAAGCTTGGGTAGAGGAAGCCGGTTTTACGTTTATCGGAAACTGGCACCGTCATGTAAGGAATGTAGAACACCGGAATGTCGGCAACTCTTAGCTTAGCATTCCAAATCTCGCCCCATTCTTCTTCGCTGTTAATCTTGATTTTTTCTGCTTCGAGCAGCCAAGAAACATTGTCTGGCGGGCAAGTCGTGAAGTTAGTGTTGGTTAAGATCAGGTTGTTGTTGATGGTGATTTGCAGCTTTTCGGCATCACCGTGAACCTGTTGACCATGCAACCAATACTGTGCACCCTTTAGGGTCGCGCGATTGCTGCGCATTTGTGCCTGAAGTGAGTCGGCGGTAACAGTAAAATTGCTGTCTTGGAAAACTAGGTTACCATTGGCATCAAACTGCTCGGTCGCTTGGTCGAGAATTGCCTCATCGGCGGCAATGTGCCTGTCGCCCTGGCTGAAGACTACATCACCGGTAAAAATGGCTTGTTTGCCCATCTCGGCGTTTGAACTGTCCGAAACGATACGAATTTTCTCTTTGTCAGCTGCGCTCAGGCCGGGTTGAGATACGATACGAGGTACTGGCGGTTCAATGACGCATTGTGACGCTGAGGCTGTGGGAGATTCGTCTGCCAGGACAACTTGCGGTAACAGGCTCAAGGCCAGAAAGTAACGGATCTGCATCTTAGGTCAATAATAATGATTTCTTTGTCTGGACAAGTATCGACGGGGAAAGTTGCAAACTACAAGTGCAACGCAGCAAATAAATCTCTCAATTTCTTAGCTGTTTCCAAATTATATGCCAGCTATAATAAAGCAATTTTTCTATAAGAGCCATGAAATGACCTTATCCGACTCGAGATTTATTTCCCTTAATCAGTGGCTGAACCGTTATTTTTCCTATGATGTGACTCCAATTCTGATTTCCGGTGACGCCAGTTTTAGGCGCTATTTCCGGGTCACGGACCGCGATGCGAGCTACATTATTGCTGATTCGCCGCCTACCTTAGTGCCTATCGCACCTTTTATCGCCCTCGCCAATGCCTATGCGGCGGCGGGACTGACAGTTCCAAAAGTCATCGCCTCCGATGCCGAGCAAGGCTTTATGCTACTGAGCGATCTTGGGGATACTCAGTTATTGTCAGTGCTGACCGATGCGAATGTCGCGGACTACTATCGCCGCGCCTTGGCATTGTTGCCTCAGGTGGCCTCAGTAGTTGATAGCCTTGACCCTGTTACTGGCACTACGCAGCCATTGCCTTTATATGACGAGGCGTTTGTGCGCCGTGAGTTGGGGATCTTTACCGAGTGGCTGTTAGACAGGCATTTACAGCTCGAACTCACCCACGAGGAACGCTCGCTTATGGAAGAAAGCTTTGACCTCTTGGTGGAAAATGCCCTCGCGCAACCTAAGGTGGGCATGCACCGCGATTACCACAGCCGTAACTTGATGCTAAAAGAGGGCGAGTTGTGCGTGATTGATTTCCAAGATGCGGTGCTCGGGCCTGTAACCTACGATGCTGTGTCTTTACTGCGGGATTGCTATGTGCGTTGGCCGCCAACCATGGTGCAGGAATTAATGCAGCAGCATTATCATCAAGTGCTTGAGTTGGGGCAAATTCCCGCACAAACATCCTTTACCCAGTATCAAACTTGGTTTGATTTAATGGGGCTGCAGCGCCATATCAAGGCCGCAGGGATTTTTGCGCGTTTACATTATCGGGACAACAAGCCGGCCTATATGGCCGATATTCCGTTAACCTTGTCGTACATTGTTGATATCGCCAGCCTTTATCCTGCGCTCACACCATTTTCCGCTTGGGTGCAATCGCGCATAGTGCCTGCGTTTACGCCCAAGGGAAAAGAGACTCAGCAGGGAGACAAGCAATGAAGGCAATGATCCTGGCGGCAGGCAGGGGAGAGCGTTTACGCCCCTTAACCGACACCCTGCCTAAACCTTTAGTGCCCGTTTTAGGTAAACCGCTGATTGTGTACCATATCGAGAAGTTGGCCGCGGCGGGGATTGTCGATATTGTGATTAACCACGCTTGGCTTGGGCATAAGCTGGTAGAAACCTTAGGGGATGGTCATGCCTTTGGGGTCAAGATCCAATATAGCGCCGAAGTATCGGCCCTCGAGACCGGTGGCGGAATTAAACAAGCCTTGCCTTTGCTAACTGACGGCGACTCGGATGCGCCGTTTTTAGTGCTCAATGGTGATGTGTTTATCGATGCCTTGCCGACGATTGTCCCCTTAGCGGATACTGCTTTGGCGCATTTATGGTTGGTGCCGAATCCCGAGCAACATCCTAACGGTGACTTTGCCTTGGAACAGGGCCTTGTACGTGAACTGGGTGAGCAAAAATACACTTTCTCTGGGATGGGTTTATATCGGCCATCATTATTTGACGGCACGCCGGATGGTGCCTTTGCCCTTGGGCCTTTGCTGCGGGCTAAAATGGCCGATGGCCTGATCACTGGTGCACACTTTAATGGACTCTGGTGCGATGTCGGGACGATTGCACGTCTGCAAGCATTAGAGTCTGCGCTGGCGTAATGATAAGGCATATCGCCTAACGTTGAGCGCCTTGAGTGAAGGGTTTCACTCGCTATGTCGATTGAGTGACTGAATAAATTATCAAATTGGGAATTAAGATGCGCCTTTGGGGTAAGTTTTTTGGATTTGTTATCGGGTTTATGTTTGGCCGTATTTTCGGTGCGCTACTGGGCTTATGGCTTGGGCATCTCTACGACAAACGCGCTGGTGGTGGCGCCAGTTTTAGTCAGCTTTTAGGTCAGGCCAAGAATCGACAGGGGATATTCTTTAACACCACCTTCGCGGTGATGGGCCATGTGGCCAAGGCGTCGGGTCGAGTGACTGAGACCGATATCCGTATCGCGACTATGTTGATGGATCAGATGCGCTTAACAGGTGAAGCCCGTAAAGAGGCGCAGCAGGCGTTCCGTGAGGGTAAAGAGCCTGACTTTGACCTGCGTAGCAGCTTACAAGCCTTTCGCGCCGTGACCCAAGGTCGCCAAGAGCTGGTGCAAATGTTTATCGAGATCCAAATTCAAACCGCCTTATCGGACGGTGAGCTCGATCCCGCTGAGCATGCAATCCTGATGACGGTGGCCCAAGAGTTAGGTTATGGTCGTGGGCAACTCGATGAATTACTTAAACGTTGGCAAGCGGAATACCGTTTCCACCAAACCTCTAATGGAAATAAAACCTCGATTACCGACGCCTACCATTTGCTCGGTATTAATGCCGAGGCGACGGATCAAGAGGTCAAGCGTGCTTATCGCAAGTTGATGAATGAACATCATCCCGATAAGTTAATCGCTAAGGGGTTACCACCCGAGATGATGGAAATAGCCAATCGTAAGGCGCAGGATATCCAAGCTGCGTACGACAGGGTGAAATCGGAGCGCGGCATGCGCTAACGCTTCGGTTAACGTTGTCGACGCAGGGAATAATAACGACAGATAAGGGATTAAGATGAAATACGTTAACCGATTAAGTGTGATAGCTGGTTTATTACCTCTAACCCTCGCATTACCAACCTATGCCGAACCCGAGCTGTTTGTCGCCCCCTACGGTGGTTACAGCTTTGGCGGCAGCTCGTTCGATATCAATGAACTCGATGCTAACAAGGCTGAAACCAATAATAAGCAGAGTGTGGGTATCGAAGAGGCAAGTCATTACGGCATCATGTTAGGGATTGGTACTAACGATCCCGGCAATATTTACCTGCTCTACAGTCGCCAATCCTCCGAGCTGAAAAGCGGTGGCCTGTTTACCCCAGACTTAGTCGCCTCCTTAGATGTGGACTATATCCACCTTGGCGGTACTTTATTCTTCCCAAGTGGCGATTTTCAGCCCTACATTACCGCCAGTGCCGGGGTAACTCGGATGATGCCCGATGATTGGTCAACGGAAACCCGCTTCTCCATGGGCATTGGTGGCGGCGCCGAATATCGCATGACGCAAAACTTCGCGCTGTTTGCTGACTTGCGAGGCTACGCGACCTTTATCGACAGTGACAGCTCGCTTTTTTGTAATGAAGACCAATGCCTATGGCATGTAACGTCGGATGTGATGTGGCAAGTGCAAGCTAATCTTGGGGTCAAACTCAGTTTTTAATTCTCCAGCTTTATGGGCAAGGCGCAAACGCAGTTAAGAGGTAAAGATGAAAATAGTCGTACTCGATGGTGAAACCTTAAATCCTGGGGACCTAAGTTGGCAGGCTATCAGCGAATTGGGCGATTTTAGCTGTTTTGCCCGCACTCCCTCGGCCGAGATTATCCCCCGCGCTCAGGATGCCGAAATTGTGCTCACCAACAAGACGCCCCTCGATGCCAACACCTTAGCCCAACTGCCTAAGCTTAAATATATTGGTGTGCTCGCCACCGGCACTAACGTGGTGGATCTCGCCGCTGCAAAAGAGTTAGGCATAGTGGTCACCAACGTACCCGCCTATGGCCCCGATGCCGTCGCGCAAATGGTGTTTGCCCATATTTTGCATCACACGCAAGCGGTTGCGGCGCACCATCAAGCCGTTGCCGCAGGGCAGTGGAGCAATTGCAGTGACTTTTGTTTCACCTTAATGCCGCTGCAATCCCTCAAAGGCAAAACCTTAGGCTTGATTGGTTATGGGGATATTGGCCAGCAGGTCGCTAAACTTGCCTTAGCCTTCGGCATGAAGGTATTAGTGAATACCCGCACCGAGCCCAGCAATTTACTCTTAGGAGTGAGTTGGACATCCCGTGATACGGTATTTAAGGAGTCCGATATTCTCTCGCTACATTGTCCTCTCACTCCTGAAACGACCGAGCTAATTAATGCCCAAACCCTCGAATTAATGAAGCCGCAGGCGCTACTGATCAACACCGCGCGCGGCGGCTTAATCGATGAGACCGCGCTGGCGGCGGCATTAACGCAGGGCAAAGTCTTTGCCGGCGTCGATGTTCTCTCAACCGAACCACCGAGTGCAGATAATCCGCTACTCACTGCGCCGAATATCAGTATCAGCCCCCACAATGCCTGGGCAACCAAAGAAGCACGGCAGAACTTACTTAATATCGCGACGGCAAATCTCAGCGCCTATTTAGCTGGCGAGCGAGTTAATTGGGTGAATCCATAAGGCTTGTGGGTTAGGTTGTTCTTGTAGGAAACGTTTTCATTCCAAAGAAATGCAGTTGGAATTGAAGGGGGAAAAATGTGTTGGATAGTTCCCTTAACGGCATAAAATTTGGGGGAGACGATATTTAAGTGCTGAGTTATAGGTGAGCCATGGTATTCGCTCACCGACGCGCAGCGAGTCCGTCCGTGGATGCTCGACCGCCCCGTCCATGGGGCGGACGGTCGTCTCGCAAACCACCATAGCTCACCTGTTTAGCATCGGCGTCGCATGTGAGTATTAACAAAGAAATACACCGAATGTTTTGGGACAAAAGAGTGATTGCCCCTTTGCTTTAACTTGTCAGTTTCGGATGAAAATTTCTATGGAGATAACGCCGTGCTCAACGGCAGTTTGTAAGTTGTGGTTTTGTGGATTACTTTTGCGCAGCAAAACCACAAAGCCGCGACTTACAAACTGTCCAGCGCACGCAGTGCGCGAGTTGCAGCACTTTGTTATGTGCGACAGTTTTATTTATTCAATTTCTTGAATTACCCACTCACCACTTTCTATTTCATAAAAAGATAGATAACCCGACTTCAACCCTTTAAACCTAGAAATCCAAGGAAATTTTTCGAATATACAACCCATACAAATAACCATTCCGTCATCTGAGTCATTGGTGGAGTTACACATAAATTGCCAACCACCGTCATCCCAGTGCAGAACCTCAACTATTGGTCGATCTCCATTCATAACATACTTTGTTGTGACCGCTAGAGTGTCGTCACTAAAATCGAAAGGCCAATCTTCCTTTTTGTATAAATGTGTATGCACTTTCTTACTCCGCTCTCATTTCACATGACGCCCCGCGCATGCGCGCGAACTCGTGAGCGTCGCAGGGGCCGCAGGCCCCGAATGACGCGGAATGTTATGTGAGCTTTTAATAAAATGGGCTTTTACCATACTTTGATCTCAAAGATTTCCTGAAAGGTATAAAAGTTGCCACAAGAAAAAGGCAGACAACACCAATAAAAAACAGAACCCCTCTCATTACACCATGTTCATAAGCAATCAAACTCGCAGGCACAGCAGCAACGAATACAATGGTAAAAATTGCGATTCTATGACTATTCCAATACAGCAAGAAGTTACCGAGTTTCAGAAGATACCTCCGCCACATAACATTTTATTNGTGCGCATGCGCGTTTATCACGTTAGACCAGTAAAAATGCGCACGGTTAACTAGCTGTATGCAAAGAACTTATCAGCTTTCTGCCAAATACACCATCTGGAAAAACGCGCACGTATGTTGCTCTCAAAACCCTCAAAAACTAGCGTAATACGATATGACTGTATATCTAACCAGGATTCGGCTGTTATAGAGAAGCATTAAAGTGGAGGGCTAATAGATGAGATTTTGTAGGGTAACTCTTTCGTAAAGACCAGAACTAACAAACGTGTGCTAACAAGTTTTGGGGCAATATCTTTTTAGCTGAACGAGCAGCTAGAGGGATAGTTAGGATTGCCATTGTAGCAACTGTGACCGTTGGCGGCATGGCCGCTCTTTCACATACATGTGAACGCGGCATTTACACTTCCATGTGTTGCAGATGCCGCCGTCGAGCCTATAAGGACATATTCATGGCGTGTCACTGGGAAAACAATGGCAATTCTCCCTGTATTCCAGCAATTCATCAGCTTAGCTTTAGCGCCTTTCTTGTGGTTTATAAGAAAGGCGCTTTGTGTTTTTACTGCTTATGCTTTCTTCTGCGCCACGCGTAAGCACCGAGTAGGGCGGCGATGATGGCAAAGCTAACGGCCACAGGCTTTTTGAGTTTGTGGTAAATCGCATTCCACTTGGCGATTTGGTTGGCTTTTTCCCGTTCGACGGAGCGGTCAAAATCTGGGGTTTCACATTGCGTACCAAAATTCTCCGCCCAAGGCACAAAGGGACCATTGGCGACGTATTTTTTATAGTAGCGGCGGGCGAGTTCATCATCGCGATATAACACCCAACCTGTGGCTTGGCACAATAGTGCAGCATAGGCTTGGCTGTTGTGGGGCACGAGATCGGCTGCTTTGTTTGCCAACTCGGCTGCTTGGTAACGATAGTGGAAGCGTTTATCGGGAATGGCTTGGCTGGCGCTGATGCGTTGTTGCTCTTTATCGCTGAGCTTATCCGCAGCGTACCAATCCCTTAGGTCGAACATCCCGGCGTAAATCGAATAATCCGGCGCTAATTCAAAGCCTAAGATTTCCATGCCTTGATGACGCGCGAGTTCGGCAGCCGCCCAATAGGCGCGGGCGCTCTCAATGCCCTTGCTACTCTTGGCTGTGGTCAGCGCCTTGCCATACTCCTGCACGTTGGCGTTGAGTGTGGGATTACTGAAATAAACAGGCGCTTCGGCAATCGCGCCTTCACGCAGCAAGCGGCGACCCAGTAAGTAACGCAGGCGGTTGTTGATTGGCTCGACACTGTCGTACCAATCGCTGTCCTTGGGATACTCGAAAGTCATTACCGGCACATGCTTGTCGATAAACAGCTTAAGCTCGGCGGTGGTGAGCACGCGCTCGGCCACATAGGCGATATCCTGCCAATACTCATCGCCACTGGCGAGTAATTGGCCTAGAGCATCGACATATTCACCACGTTCGAGGGATAGCACGCCCTGCTCGGCGCGAATACGGCAATAGGTGGCTTGCTGGGCATCGGCGTCGATGGCCTGTTGTTGGGTATCCTTAGCATTTAAATGCTCAGTGCCTGAAGTCGCATCGGTTGGAAAGTGATGCACTGCTTGGGCATAGGCCTTAGCCGCTTGGGCTTGGTCCCCCTTTTGCAGCATAAGCTTCGCCGTGAGCCACCAAGTCAAGCCGCTCGGTTTGGCGAGTGCCAGCATGCGCTCGGCGCTGGCATAGTCACCCAATTGATAGTAAATCGCCGCTAACTTATCACCCTGGCTCAGTACTACACCATCGGTTGGGAATACAGTGAGGATTTCGGCAACCTTTTGGCCCATCTCCATCAGTTGTCCGTCGAAGGCGAAATCATTGGCACTGCTCTGCCAGTAAGCAATGAGCAATTGTTGCACACTCGGCTGCTGTAATAATGGTTTTAGCTCATTGATATTTTTAGACATTAAACTGCGGCTTAACATCAGTAGCGAATCATAACCGCTACTGTCGCCCTGCACCGACTGGGTGGCATAGAGTTCAATGACTTTATCTAAGGTAGCAGGATTTAAGGCCACATCTATCTTGGGCGGCTCATATTCCCCACGAGTGACTTCAATTTGAGCTTGGCCTTGATGCAGCAGAATATAAGCCTGTTCGCCAAGGCCAGCTAAGCTTAAGCGCAGCGGATCGGCGGCGCCTTGAGTCACCTCAGTTTGTAGTTGCTGCAAGTAAGCATTGGCTTGAACAAAATGGCTATTATCGCTGGCGGTTTTGCTTTTTATCAGCTCGATACGAGACAAGCTATACAGTGCCCATAGGCTGCGACCCGCGCGCTCACTCTCAGGTAGGGCGATGACTTTTTTAAAGTAATCGCTGGCCCTATCGTACTCTTTGGCATCAAACGCCATGGCGCCAAGGCTGTACCAAGTTAAGGCGGGCGCTAAGCTCTCTTTTAACTGTGCGGCGATTTGCTCGGCCTCTGCCACGCTTTGCGCATCACGCAGGCTATTTACTAGCGTGAGCTGAGCCTCGGGTAACTCGCTGTTTTCATAGGCGCGAGTCTGGGAAAGATAGCGACTATGCACCTCATCCCAGAGGTATTCCTGCGCAGCAGGCGCATCTTGAAACTGCCAAGCCAGTGGTTTTGCTAAACCGCTAAGTTGTTGGCTAAAACTGGTTTGCGGTAAATAGCTTAGGTTGTACTGCCTGTCTTGGGTTAATTGCAGCGGAAAGTCTGGCCCGCAGGCTAATAGCGCAGGGGAGAAGAAACTTAAGCCAATCAGGCTGGTTTGTTTTAATTTGGTTTTCCAGCACGGAATGGCCTTCGCTGGCAATGAATTTGACTTATGGCGCATAAATTCCCTGTAAATATAATGACTCACAACGTGCCCAACCGATAACTCTACGCCCGTTTGGGCTTAGCTCGACCGCTGAGATTAAATTCGGCGCAAACTGCGAGGAGGCAGGCTCTGCTGTGCGTTCCGTTGAGGTGGCTTGCGGTAACTGCCACACTAATGTCCCTTGGGTTAATTTGGCTTGATAACCGTTTTGCGCATCATACCCGCTGCACGCCTGCGCCGCTAGGGACAACTGGCCCGGCAACTCGCCCGCAATATTGCCCTTATTGACTAACACTAATTGAAATAAGCTGGTTTTCGGTGCCTCAGGTGCGAGCCTGGGCTCAGTGTTTAAGATTTCTAGCTCAATCTGCGGGGCGAGTGCTTGCTGCTTGGCGACCGCAATCAGGGTCGAGAGTGGCCAAACCCGCTTATCGCCTTCGAGGGGTAATCGAAACCAAATCATTCCCTTAAGCTTGGGGTCGGTAAAGGTGTGCAGTTTTTTAACGAAGGACTGCAACACCTGTGGATCGGCCATCAGCTCTTGGCGCGCAAGATGCTGCGAAGTTACAGTATCAGCCAATGGCATTCGCATCGGCACTTCACTCTCCACTCGATAACCTGATGCTGTGCTATACACCGCCGAGCCATAGGACGGGAGGGCAATCAGATAGGGTACCTTAGCTAACTGCGATAGCTGCTCGACCCATTGCCAACCTTGCGTAGCATCGAACAACCCTAAACGTGGGTCACTGACACTGTGAATTTGCAGTACCAGCTCATCGATATTATCAAATAGCGGCGGAAACGCCGGGCTGCTCAACCAAGCGGGCAATGAGGTAATACTGAGTTTAAGCGTGTGGGGTAATTGGCTTTTTAACTCACGTAAAAAAGCGTTATAGGCTGCGAGTTTACTGCTGGCGCTATCGTGGTCGATTTCAATTCCCGCAAGCTTGGTGCCCTTTGCCTGCCAGTCTTGAATGAGCGCGAGAATTTTTTGGAGAGCTTCGCGATTATTTAGACGCGTTAGTTGGCCATCTAATCTTATTACCGCCACTTTAGGGCGTGGATCGGCCTGTAACCATTCATGGTTGACCCGCACTTCGAACCAGATATCCGCGCCATTGGGTTTGGGATGGGCTTGTAATGCAAGAATGCGCACGCCATTAAACGCGCTTTGGCTTTCGACCAAGGCGCTTTGATTGGCATCGCGCCATTGCCGCTGCCAGACATACACTTCTTGGCTTAATTTACGCTGGGCGACGGTGTCTGCCTTGCTGCTCGATGTATCTTGATTTGCTGGCTGACAGGCGCCAAGGGACACTGAGCCAAAGGATAACGCCAGTAACAGGGAAAAGGTGCTATGTATCGCTTGCAAGGATTTTGAGCGTCTAGGCTCAAAATCCTTGGCCTCAAAGTGTTTGAACTGAGTGCGCCTAGAGGGAAAGAGAGAGGAATAACGACTGCGTAAATCCATGGGATCAGAGTAAAAGCCTAGCGTGGATTGTGCCAAATAGAGGTCTACTATGCCTCAAAACCACCTTGGATTGCATCAAGCTTTTGCATTAGACGCGAAATCAATTTGAGTAGAAGTGAGTATGGCAGTTTACTCGGCTTTGATACCTTAATAACGCGCCCAGCAACAGGCTGGGCGCAGTGATTATCGCAAAGGTGTTAGCGACAAGTCGTTAAGCATTCAAGCCTAGAAAATCACCTTTACCTTAGATGCACTATCCAGCGCTTTGTTGACTGCGCTTTCGATATCCTTATCGCGGGCGAGGGCAACCCCTAAACGGCGGCGACCATCGATTTCAGGCTTAGCGAATAATCTGAGCTGAGTATTCTCTGCGGACAAGGCATCGGCAAGACCTTGATAGCGAATGTTTTTCGATTTGCCTTCCACCAATACTACTGCCGAGGCGCTGGGGCCATGTTGGTGGATATTCGAAATGGGCAGCCCTAGAATCGCCCTGACATGCAGTGCAAACTCGGATAAATCTTGGCTAATTAAGGTGACTAAGCCGGTATCATGCGGACGAGGCGAGACTTCAGAGAAGTAGACATCGCTGCCCTTCACAAACAGCTCGACCCCAAATAAGCCGTAGCCGCCGAGGGCTTCCACCACTTTTTTGGCGATTGCTTGGGATTTTGCTAGTACGTCGGCCGACATGGCTTGAGGTTGCCATGACTCGCGGTAGTCGCCGTCTTCTTGTCGATGACCAATTGGCGCGCAGAAGTGGATGCCGTTAACCGCACTAATGGTTAATAGGGTGATTTCGTAATCGAAGGGAATAAAGCCTTCAACAATAACGCGACCACCGCCCGCGCGGCCGCCTTCTTGGGCGTATTGCCAAGCTTTGGCGCTTTGGGCCGCATCACGGATAACGCTTTGGCCCTTGCCCGATGAACTCATCACGGGTTTGACCACGCAGGGTACGCCAATCTTGCCAATGGCTTGATTAAACTCGGTTTCAGTGTCGCAGAAGAAATAGGGCGAGGTCGGCAGACCTAAGGTTTCGGCTGCGAGGCGACGAATACCTTCTCTGTCCATGGTCAGCTGAGTCGCACGTGCGGTCGGCACGACATTGAGGCCTTCGGTTTCCATCTCGACTAAGGTTTGAGTGGCGATGGCTTCAATTTCTGGGATCACTAAGTGGGGCTTTTCTAGCTCAATAATGGCGCGAAGGGCCTTGGCATCGAGCATATTGATCACATGGGAGCGATGGGCAATTTGCATGGCAGGGGCATTGGGATAACGATCGACGCCAATCACTTCAACGCCTAAGCGTTGTAACTCAATGGCGACTTCTTTACCTAGCTCACCGCAGCCAAGCAACATGGCGCGTCGAGCGCCCTCGGTGTAAGGAGTTCCTATCATGGTGTGGGTACCTTTTTATATTGGGATAATTGACGCCTTCGGACGTTCTTGGGCCATAGTCTACCCCGATTGGCGCTAAAGCATGAGACTGAAATTAACAACTGTGTTTTCGATCAAGCTATTTAAGGGTGATTAGTGCTTGGGTGTGGTAAAAATCCTGTTTGTAGCGGTGTTTTATGTTAACTTTTGGTTTCATAACGGATTATGGACTTAAGATATGCAAGACATTCGCGATTTGACCGCTGTACTACGCTCTAAAACGCCCATCGTGGTGATTGAAACCTATGAAGAATATCGTGTTGTTGACATGCTTAAGCGAATCGCGAATGTACTCTATCAGCCGCTATTTACTTGGAGTATTACCCAAGGGCTCACGCGGGTTGATAAGCCTATGCCTGCACAGAAATTTAATACTGAACCTGGCGATATCTTGGGGCAGATTAAATCGACGACCCAGCAGGGGATTTATGTGCTCTGTGATTTTCATCCCTTTGTGATTGATGCGCCAAAGAATGTCCGTCTGCTGAAAGAAATCGCCCTCGAATACGATGCGCTGCAACATACGCTGGTGCTAGTGAGTCATGCCTTTGAGATCCCGCCCGAAATTAAGCGTTATTGCGCCTATTTTCAGCTCACTCTGCCGAGCACCTCCCAACTGGAGAATTTGATTTACCTTGAAGTGGATAAAGTGCGCGGCCAAGGCATGCCGCTCACTGTGGATGATAAAGCCGTGGTTAAACTGGCGGAAAACCTGCGCGGTGTGACCTTAGATGATGCCAGACGATTGATCCACAAGGCCATTGTGGATGATGGCGCCATTACCCATTCGGATGTGGACCTTATTAACAAAGCCAAATTCCAGTTGCTCGACCTCAACGGCATATTGCAATTTGAGTACGACACCAGTGATTTTTCGCAGATTGCCGGATTACATAATCTCAAAAAATGGTTAAAGCAGCGCGCGCCCGCGGTGCAGGCAACCACTGATACCAAGGCTGCCGTACAACCCGATACTCCAAAGGGCGTGCTATTACTCGGGGTGCAGGGCAGTGGTAAAAGCCTTGCGGCCAAGGCTGTAGCGGGTGTGTGGCAACGGCCTTTGCTCAGACTCGATATGGGCGCCTTATATAACAAATACATAGGCGAAACTGAAAAGAACTTGCGCAACGCCCTCGAGCTGGCCGATATGATGTCGCCCTGTATCCTTTGGATTGATGAAATAGAGAAAGGCTTAAGCGGCAGTAGCAGTGATGAGGGCACTTCGACCCGCATTCTTGGCACACTGTTAACTTGGATGGCGGAGCGTAAGTCCGAGGTATTTGTGGTCGCCACCGCCAACGATATTCAAGCGCTGCCGCCCGAGCTGATGCGTAAGGGGCGAATGGATGAAATCTTCTTTGTCGATTTACCCGACGAAACCATCCGTAAGGCGATTTTCCTGATCCATTGCCAGCGCCGCGGTATTGATGTGACTCGGCTCGACCTTGCGCAGCTATCGCGCCACAGCCAAGGGTTTTCGGGAGCTGAAATCGAGCAGGCCGTGATCGCCGCCATGTACAGCGCCCGCAGTTTAGCGCGAACGCTCGACCAAGACATGTTGCTAGAAGAGCTGACCAAAACTAAACCTTTATCCATAGTGATGGGCGATAAGATTAATGCCCTAAGACAATGGGCCGCGGGGCGCACAGTCAATGCCCATGAGTAGGCAAGGCTGGCTGATTGTTCTGCTGTGGTTTATGGGGGATCCAGTTCTTATCCGCCATAAAGCGACTTTAGATATTAGTGTTGGCTTGTGGTTGAGGAAAGAGTTGGAAATCACCACCGTCGGTGTTAACTTGCTGGTCGATATGGATTATTTTTCAGTTTCTAATCGCAAGTTTTCTAGTGTGAGTAATATTTGCCGTTTGTGTTGTACAGCATGATAAGCAGGGAAGAGATGAGTATCGAGCAAGAGTTTACAGAAAAAGTCGGTGGCTACTTAGACAATCTCACCGATAAGTTACAGCCCGTTCTTAAGCAATTGATTGAGCATGACTATCCCCAAGAGGTAGTCACGCTGGCATTTGAGATCTTTGCCGATAGTTTTTCATCCCAATTCCCGGTGCGGGTATTTTTTATGGATATCGATGGCAAGGCTACATACGCCTCGCCAGTTAATCCTCATTTACTCGACATAGACCATGTTTATCCAGATGAATTTGAAGAGGAATATATCGAAAAGGATGAAGATCTTGACCCCTGGCAGATTGCAACAAACGCGCTTATTGAATGGTTCTCTAAATGCTGGATTGCCGCGGGTGGCCAAAGCTTTAAATTAAACGCCAATATCGCTCCCCATGATAGCCACTATGAGTTCAATTTAGTCGAGTGTCAGTGGCAAGAACGATGCTAACTCGCTTGAAGTTAAATATTTTTATATTAAATACGTTTTAAATTAAACACTTGGGTTTTGTATTTTTGGGTTAATACCCAGAGTGAGCCATCATATTGTTATCCAGCCTTGGTGTGCTCGCCTCACCATCGGGTGTTTCCCCATAAAAACCTAAGCTGATATTAGCTTACTGCAAATCTTGTCTTTGCTTACGTTACGCGTTGCTCACTCACGCTAGCGCCTTCTCAAAACAAAAGGCTTAGGCCTAGGCTTTTGAGCTATCTTAGCCCCGCCGTTTGCTGCATTTGGCAAACAACAATCTCACCTTAGCTATCGCAATTCGTCGTTACTGATAGTGCATCTTTGGATGCCATTAGCCGCACCGAAATAAACAATTGTGTTTTTGATCAAGCTATTTAGATGGATTTGTTGCGAATTTGTTTTCATGGTGTAGAACTATATTGTGCTGCACATTGATGGATACAGTTGGTAAAGGGCGGTTTCGGCAAGGGAATTGATTTCTAACCGAAATAAAGAGCGGGAAGGGAGTGGGAGCTGAACATGTTTTTGGATTATTTTGCCTTAGGCATTTTGTTTTTTGTCATAGTGGTGATCTTCTATGGCGTGATTGCCATCCACGATATCCCCTATGAAATTGCGAAAAAGCGCAATCATCCCCAGCAGGATGCATTGCATATCGCTGGCTGGGTCAGTTTATTCACGCTACATGCGATTTGGCCTTTTTTATGGATTTGGGCGACCTTGTATCGAGAGGATCGAGGCTGGGGATTTAGCACTGTGATGAAGCGCGAGCAGGCGTTGGAGGATGATGTTAAAGCGCTTAGGGAAACGGTATTGGCCTTGCAGACAAAGCTTGAACAACTGGAATCGACAGCTAAACCTGCGGTGGTGAAGCAATCCGAGGCAATACCCACAGAAGCCAGTGTGACCGAAACTAGCCCAAAAGCCGAGGTGTAACATGGATTTACTACTGATATTAACCTACGCCTCGATCTGCATTGTGATTTTTAAAGTGTTTAAGATCCCAATGAATAAATGGACAGTGCCGACCGCCGTATTAGGGGGCGTAGTGTTGATTGGGGCGCTATTGCTTATAATGAACTACAACCATCCCTATTCCCGTTTCGCGCGGGAATACTATGTGACCATTCCCATTACGCCAGCTGTGAAAGGTATAGTCACTTCTGTTGATGTCAAACCTAATACGCCGATTAAACAAGGGGATGTGTTGTTTCGCATCGATCCAACGCCCTATGAAGCTGTTGTTAAAACTAAAAAAGCGGCGTTGTTAGCAGCAGAGCAAGAGGTGCCACAACTTGAGGCAGCATTGGAAACCGCTAAGGCAAATGTGGCGAGAGTTGCCGCAGATAGAGATCGCAATAAGTCAGCCTATGATCGTTATGAACAAGGCCATCGTAAAGGTGGGGCTAACTCGCCTTTTACTGCACTGGAATTAGACAATAAACAACAATTGTATTTAGCCTCTGAAGCACAACTTACAGCGGCACGAGCGGAAGAGTTACGCGCACGTCTTGCCTATGAGTCCAATGTGGATGGGGTGAATTCTAAAGTTGCTGGACTACAGGGGGATCTTGAAAGCGCGCTCTATAATCTCGAGCAAACCGTAGTGCGGGCTCCGGCCGATGGTATTGTCACCCAAATGGCGCTGCGCCCAGGTGCGATGGCGGTGCCTTTACCTTTACGGCCGGTGATGAGTTTTATCCCCGACGAGCAGCGTTATTTTGCTGGCGCATTCTGGCAAAACTCCCTGCTGCGTTTGCAGGAAGGGGATGAGGCAGAAGTGGTATTAGATGCGGCGCCCGGGCAAGTGTTTAAGGGTAAAGTCGCTAAGGTTCTCCCTGCGATGGCTGAGGGGGAAATTCAGATGAATGGTACGCTGCAGTCGTCTAATCAACTGTTCCAAAGTGGTCGGGTTATCGTATTAATCGATATTGAAGATGACGCGATACGTCGCCAATTCCCGGCGGGCGTTGCGGGACAAGTGGCTGTGTATACAGAACATTTTCACCATGTCGCCGTGATGCGTAAAGTGCTGCTGCGGATGCAGGGCTGGCTAAACTATCTGTTCTTCGATGGGCACTAGTGGAGTTTTACGCTAACGACTTCGCTCGGAGCTGGTGTTAAGCTGCCAAGAGTGAATAAAAAAAGCGCTGACATGACTGTCAGCGCTTTTTTGTTATGCGAATGCTGGCTGCGATTAAATATCGAAGGCCAAGCTGCCCGGCGGGAGGAAGGGCCAGCTTTGACGCACAGGCGAGCCATCACCTTGTTCACCAAAGAAATAAGCCGTTCTTGGGGTGGCGTAGACCACACTGCCTTTTTGCAGTCCTAATTCTTGCAGATGATGGTGGGTAAAGGTGGCTTCCCACAGTTCTTCACTCTGCCAGCCGATAGGCGCCAGTTCGACACGCACTTCTGCGCCCACCGGTGTTATTGCCACTATGGTAAAGGGAATATGGGCTTGGCTGTTGGGTTTATCCGCCAGTGCCAGCTCATGGCTACGCACATAGAGCGCGCCGTGTTGTTGCAGTGGTGTTTGCTCCGGCGGCACTAAGAAGGCGTCACCATTAGTCCAACGATTTTGTTGCCAGCTCGCCTCAAATCGATTGACGTTACCCAAGAAATCAAACACAAAGCGGCTATTGGGTTGGGCGTACAACTCAATCGGAGTATTGACCTGCTCAATATGGCCGTTGCTCATCACCACCACTCTATCGGAAAGCTCTAAGGCTTCGTCCTGATCGTGGGTCACAAACACGCTCGTGAATTTCAGCTCATCGTGAAGACTGCGCAACCAGCGGCGCAGTTCTTTACGCACCTTGGCATCGAGGGCGCCAAAGGGCTCATCCAGTAACAGCACTTCGGGCTGAGTCGCTAAGGCACGGGCCAAGGCGATACGCTGTTTTTGTCCGCCCGAGAGCTGCTCAGGGTAACGCTGTGCTAAATGGCCCAGTTGTACCATTTCGAGTAAATGGCTGATGCGCTTTTGGATTTCAGCCTTAGACGGGCGCTGTTTTTTCGGAATGACTTCGAGCCCAAAGGCGACGTTGTCGGCGACCGTCATATGGCGGAACAGGGCGTAGTTTTGAAACACAAACCCGACTCTGCGGTCGCGCACATGCACTTGGGTCACATCGCGATTACCGAAATGGATTTGGCCGCTATCCGCACCCTCAAGGCCGGCAATAATCCGCAATAGGGTGGTTTTACCCGAGCCAGAAGGACCGAGAAGACCTATCATCTCGCCTTCTTGAATATCCAGATTGAGCGGCGAGAGCGCCTGAAATTGGCCAAATTTTTTGGAAATATTAGTTAAACGAATACTCATAATGATTGGCTCTGCTCTTGGTTGTCATTGGCGGATAAGCTGCGTTGTTGGCGCCACTCTACTAAGGCTTTTAGCAGTAAGGTACATAGGGCGATCAAGGCAAGCAGTGACGCGCTCGCGAAGGCGGCTTCGGCCTGATAATCTTCGTAAAGTAATTGCACATGCAAAGGTAATGTGTTGGTTTCACCGCGGATATTGCCAGATACTACGGCAACGGCACCAAACTCACCCACGGCTCTGGCGTTGGTGAGGATCACCCCATAAATCAGTGCCCACTTGATATTGGGCAGAGTCACGCGGCGAAACAGTTGCCACCATGAGGCGCCAAGAATAACCGCGGCTTCTTCCTCCGATGCGCCCTGTTGCTGCATCAAGGGGATTAATTCTCGGGCAACAAAAGGGCAAGTCACGAAAATGGTGACTAACAGAATCCCCGGCCAGGCAAACATAATTTGTAAATCGTGTTCGAACAGCCAAGCGCCGAGCCAGCCACTGTTGCCGTAAAGCAGCAGATAGAGCAAGCCTGCGACCACGGGCGATACGGCAAAGGGAATATCAATCAAGGTGATGAGTAACTTACGCCCCGGAAACTCAAAGCGCGTTACGCTCCAGGCGAGCAATACCCCAAACACTAAGTTAATCGGCACGGTCAGCGCCGCGACCATAAGGGTCAGCCCGATGGCGTGGAGTGAGTCGGGTTGGCTGAGATGCTCGATATAACGCTCCCAACCACCGACGAAGGCCTGCTGGAAAATACTGACTAATGGTAGCAGCAACAATACCATGGCCAAGAACACAGCAAGGGTGATTAGGCTCCATTTGATGAGGGGCGCTTCACCGACTCTTAAAGGTTTAAATGAGTTCATGGTGGCTCCTTATCGGCCGTGAATGCGGCGTAAATAACGCGCCTGCCACAGGTTAATCAGCAGTAGCAGCAACAGCGAGGTCAGCAGCACGACGGAGGCAATGGCGCTGGCGCCGGCAAAATCAAATTCCTGTAGACGAACGAAAATCATCAGGGAGGTGATTTCACTGATGTAGGGCATATTACCTGCGATAAAAATCACGGCGCCAAACTCACCCAGACTGCGGGTAAAAGACAGCGCAGTACCGACCACTAAGGCAGGCCAGAGGGAAGGTAAAATCACCCGCCAAAATACGGCACCATCGGTTGCGCCTAAGGTCATGCCAGCTTCTTCTTCATCGTGGGATAACTCTTCCAATACGGGCTGAACGGTTCGCACTACGAAGGGAATGCTGGTGAAGATCATCGCAACCACAATCCCCAATGGTGTGTAGGCCACTTTGATGCCAATTTCGGCCAATAGGCTACCAATCTGGCCATTTTCTGCGTACAGAGTTGCTAGGGTGATACCCGCCACGGCTGTAGGTAAGGCAAAGGGTAAATCAACTAAGGCGTCGAGGATACGCTTACCCGGAAACTCGTAACGCACCAACACCCAGGCGAGTAACAGGCCGAAAAGGCAGTTAAACAGGGAGGCGGCCAGTGCAGATAAAATAGTGACTTTATAACTTGCCAGCACGCGGGGATCTGCAATCACGCCCCAATACTCGGCCCAGCTCATCTGGCTGGTTTGCATAATCAGGCCAGTGGTGGGAAGCAAGAGAATTAAGCTAACAAACAGTAAAGACACACCTAGGCTGATACTAAACCCCGGCAAAACCCGCTTGTGGCGTAAGCGCCCATTATTAAATATCACTGAATAACCACCCGATAAGGTTAATGGAGTTAATCCAATATTATTATGCCATTAGCACGTTATTGCTCAATCGCGATAAAGACAACTTGTGATAGCGACCTTGTCCGTTGCCGCAATATAACCACAAAACCCGGGACATTGCCCGGGTTGTGGATTTGGTGACTTAGGTACCCAAGCGGATGATCAACGTTTTAATAACTGATCCAGTTTGGCGCCATTGGCAAATTGGGTCTTCATGGCGTTGTCCCAGTTACCTATGATTTGCTCAACGGTCATTAACTCAACCGCTGGGAACTGTTTGGTAAATTCGGCAACAACCTTCTCGTTGTGAACGCGGTAGTTAAACCCGGCTAACAAACGTTGTGCTTCTTCGCTGTAAAGATAGTTTAAATACTCGGTCGCTAATTCTTGAGTGCCGTTACGCTTTGCGTTTTTCTCTACGACGGCAACGGGGAATTCCGCCAGAATCGAGGTTTTAGGCACGACAACTTGGTAATCATCGGCACCATATTGCTGACGGATATTGTTCACTTCAGATTCGAAGGTGATCAGCACATCGCCGATGCCACGCTCTACAAACGACGTGGTTGCACCACGGCCGCCCGTATCGAATACGGCAACGTTACCGAGGAACTTCTTCAAGAACTCATCTAATGAGGCTTGATTATCTTTGCCATAGTTTTTCTGGGCATAACCTAAGGCTGCTAAGTAGGTGTAGCGAGCATTACCCGAGGTTTTTGGGTTCGGGAACACCAGCTTAACGTCATCTTTAGCTAAATCATTCCAGTCGCTGATTTGCTTTGGATTATCCTTACGCACCAAAAACGCGATGGTAGAGTAGTAAGGTGAGCTGGCATTCGGCAGCAGTTGTTGCCAGTTTTCTGGGATTAACTTGCCGCGGTCATGCAGAATTTGTACATCGGTGACTTGGTTAAAGGTCACCACATCGGCGGGTAAGCCCTGAAGAATCGAGCGAGCCTGAGCGGAAGAACCCGCATGGGATTGCTTGATTTCAACGGTCTTGCCGGTTTGTTCTTGCCAATGTTTAGCAAAAACAGGGTTATAGGCATTAAATAATTCCCGCGCGATATCGTATGAGGAATTTAATAGTGTCTGATCGGCGGCTGCCACATTGAGGGTGGTTCCCAGTAATAGGGTTCCCAGCAGGGCTTTAGTCAATTTTACTGGCATTTTGTACTCCTTAATCTGGCAACTGTGTCAGTGTATAGGAATAGAGTAATAGAAGATTTTATTTATAAAAAGCCACATTAATAGAACTTTTTTGAATAACTATGAGCGAATAATTGTATGCTTCAGGTGAGATTCATCGTGTTTGTTGTGGCTAACCCCCTTAAAATAACCCTATGCTGAATCGCTTTATCAAAAGGATCATTCAAGTGTTTGACTTTCCGACTATTGAAGCCTGTATTGGGCAAACTCCGCTGGTGCGTTTGCAGCGGCTTGATTGTGGTAGCTCAACGGTATTGTTAAAGCTGGAGGGGAATAACCCGGCTGGCTCGGTAAAGGATCGAGCGGCGCTGAATATGATTATTCAGGCGGAGCTTCGCCAAGAGATAGCCCCCGGGGATACCCTGATTGAAGCCACCAGTGGCAATACGGGCATAGCCTTAGCCATGGCTGCGGCGATTAAAGGCTACAAGATGATCCTGATCATGCCGTCGAATTCGACCCAGGAGCGTAAGGATGCCATGCAGGCCTATGGCGCCGAGTTGCTGCTGGTGGACAATATGGAAGCCGCGCGGGATTTAGCCTTAGATCTTCAGGCACAAGGCAAAGGTAAGGTGCTGGATCAGTTCAATAATCAAGATAATGCTAACGCCCATTTTCAGACCACTGGTCCCGAAATTTGGCAGCAGAGCCAAGGTAAGATCACTCACTTTGTCTCCAGCATGGGTACCACAGGCACTATTATGGGCGTGTCGAAATACCTAAAGAGCCGTAATCCCGATATCACTATTGTCGGGCTACAACCCGCCGATGGCAGTTCGATTCCGGGGATCCGCCGCTGGCCGCAGGAATACCTACCGGGTATTTTTGATGCTGCCCGTGTCGATACCGTGATGGACATTGAGGAGCAAGACGCTAAAGCCATGGCGAGAACCTTGGCCCGTGAAGAAGGTATTTGTGCAGGTGTGAGTTCTGGCGGCGCGGTGTTTGCGGCGCTCGAGATTGCGAGGCAGAATCCGGGGTCCGTTGTAGTCGCAATTGTGTGTGATAGGGGCGACCGTTATCTGTCATCTGGGTTATTTTCTTAATCCTAACTTAGATAGAAATTTGTTTTTTCTTCGGCAATAGAAATGGGCGTTTATCGCCCATTTTTATTGCCTATTGTATAAGCCACAGTGATTTAAACCATTAATGGTTAAAGTCATTATGGTTTACACCATCAAGGGCTAACCGCCATCAGATCAATCAGTGCCGTTTTAATCAGGCTTATGGCTGCGGTGGAAACTGCGCCAAAATCCGGCTAACGGCTTTGGCTGTGTCTTGAGCTTTTTTATCGCCGCCGCCATCAAAATCGAAACTATCAGTGCCGCGCCAAATCAGCTTATTAGTTTTAGTGTCGATAATATCAATTTGAATAGTTTGGATTTTTGCCGTGTCACTGCCAAGCGGCACGCCGACGCTCGTACCTACGCCAATGCCGCCAGAACGGCCAAAACTGCCCGTGCCTAAGCCTATGGATAGGCCTGAGTCTTTGGGTTTGTCTTGAGTTAGTAAACCATAGGCGACTTTAAAATCGGGGGAAGAGGCATTTTCAGTAAAGCCCTTTTGGCTTAATTGCTGGGTGATTTCGGTTTGAATGCGCTGGGCGCTGAGTGGGTCGTCACTGGGCTGGGGAGCGAGCTGGCTGAAGCTCTGTAATGCCTTAAAGTCGTAATTGAGATCGTAATCG
The DNA here is from genome assembly GCF_004354305.1 of Shewanella decolorationis. Classification (NCBI taxonomy): domain Bacteria; kingdom Pseudomonadati; phylum Pseudomonadota; class Gammaproteobacteria; order Alteromonadales; family Shewanellaceae; genus Shewanella; species Shewanella decolorationis. The sequence continues at coordinate 2,535,738 of NZ_CP037898.1, forward strand.
TTTTTCGGCTTACTGCTGCAGGCGCTGACTAAGACCAAGGCGACAAACAGACTGGCGATATTTTTGTATCCCATGATGGCACTCCAAGTTGTACAAACTCTGTTCAATGTGCCTTGATTAACAGTAAGACTGCAAGTAATTTAGTGAAAAGTGTTTAATTTTTGTATTGTTTTACTTGTGTATCTAAGGTCACGTATTTTAGATGCTTAACTGGTAGAGTCGCTCAACATCATGGAACAGTTAGCCTTTTTCGAAATACCTAGTCCCTGCATCGGTGTGTGTCAAACCGATGCCCGCGGCTATTGCAAAGGTTGCCTGCGTAATCGTGAGGAGCGATTCAATTGGTTGCACTTCACCGATGCCCAAAAGCATGATGTGATCCGTTTATGCCACCAACGTAAACGTCGGCGGCAGTTGGCCTTATACAAAGCTCGTCAGCAAGCACTTGAGCAGGAGAGGGCGGCGCTTAATCCACAACTCGATTTTGAGCCGCAAGACGCCGCTGAGTTAGACCTCAGGGATTTTGACCTCGATGAATAATCTAACTTTGAGAGCGATACTTAAGGGCTTAGATTTCCCGCTTCTTCGGCCAGCTTAAGGTAAAACGCGTTTGAGTGGGATTGCTGCTGACGCTCACTTCGCCCTGATGACGCTGCATAATTCGTTTGATAATCGCCAGACCTAAGCCATGACCCTTGTTACCATTTTGCACCGATTGGCTGCGATAAAAGGGCTCGAACACCATAGGTAAATCCACCTCTGGAATAGGCTCCCCATCATTACTGACACTTAAAGTCACCCTTTGCGGGGTTTGGCTGACTTCAATCAATATTTGCTGGCGAGCAAAACGCTGGGCGTTGGTCAGCAGGTTTTGTAGTGCGCGTTCAATCAGAGCGGGTTCGCCGACCAAGGGGAGAGTTGTCATCTCCGCCTGTAAGTGGATAGGGGTATCACTTAAGCTGCTCAAGCGTTTGATGCTCTGGTTAACTAAGCTAAGCAGATCGTATTCGTCTAAAGGCGTGCCTTCGCGCTGAGCCTCAAGACTGGCGTAAGTTAGCAGTTCCTGCAGCAGGTTTTCCATTTCCTTAATGTCGAGCTGCATCTCATTGAGAAAATCCTGACGCTTTTGCTCGTCAGAATCGGGCTGGCAGTACATCGGCATTAGGGCGAGGGCGAATTTCAGCCGTGCGAGTGGGGTGCGGATCTCATGGGAAACCGCATTGGATAAATGTTTTTGGTTTTCGATTAACGCACTGATATGGCGCGCCATTTCATTAAAGGTGTTCGCTAAGGGTTTAACCTGCGAGCGGTTTGAGAGGCTAATGCGTGTATCCCATTTGGCCTCGCCAAAATCCTTGGTGGCCTTACGTAGAATACTCAAATCACGCGACAACGGGCCGACCCAAATCAGCGCAACCAATGCCAACGAGAGATAGAAAAACAGCGTAAACAGATTCCGCAGTGAGGCTCTAGGGTCTATCTCTATGGGACCTGCCATTAACACTTGCTCGCCAACTTGAATAAACTGGAATTGCTCGCCCTCGCTGGTTGTGGTGGTAACCACATGATTGGGCGTGAGCTGTTGGTCTTTGGCTAGCGCAATTTGATCTGGGCTGAGCAGATTAAGGGGCAACTGATCATGGCTGGGCAGCGCCTCAAGATAGTCGTTACGATTCTCCTCTGGCAGTTGGGTTAGCAACTGGGCTAACGCAACCAGAGGAGCGTCTAACGCATTATTTTCGTCCACATTTTTCTGCCACAGGCTGTCCAGTGTCCAGCCTATGCCTAGAAAACTGAGGCTCAGCAGTAAATATAAGCTGATAAAGAGACGTTTCACGGCAGCTCTTAGTTGTTCCAAGCCTCGGGGGCGAAGAGGTAGCCCTGTCCCCAGACGGTTTTAATTCTGAAAGGGGTCTCAATATTGTCGTTGAGCTTTTTACGCAGCCTTGAAATGCGCACATCTATCTTTCTGTCTTTACCATCAAAATCTATGTTAAGCAGTAATTGATAGATGTACTGACGGCTCAGCACTTGTCCCGCCTGCGAGGCCAGTAACCAGAGGAGTTCAAACTCATGGCTGGTGAGGTCGACTTCTTTATTGTCGAGGCGGATAGCATGAGTATGGGGATCGATACTCAGCTTACCAAAGGTCAAGCAGTGGGATTCGGCCTGCGGCGGTTGGTTTTGGCGACGTAATAGGTTGTTGATACGAGCAACCAGCAGCGCGGGGTCGACGGGTTTCACCACATAGTCGTCGGCACCGAGTTCTAAGCCTTTGATCTGATCTTCGCTCGACCCTAGGGCACTCATCAGCAGGATAGGGCCGGCAAAGTAATCGGGCAGCTTTTCACACAGGCTAAGGCCATCTAGACCTGGCAACATAATGTCTAGCAGTATGATATCGGGCTTGTAGTTGATTAAGCGGGTTAAGACTGTGTCACCGCGGCGCTCGACTTCAACGTGCATACCGTGTGATTTCAAATAATCTACGATTAAATTCGCAAGACGGACATCGTCTTCAACCAATAACACTCTGTGGGGTGATTGTGGATTCGTCATTAAAATAAACTCCAAGGGTTACGGTAACGTCTGCGCACCTGAGGCTGCGAGGTTGACGTAATTTTTAATTTGGCTCCAGCCAGTGTTTGATTGGTGTCCTTACTCACTAAGATAAATTGAATATCGTTTAACGTACTGACATTCAACGTTATTGCATGCTGTTCCAGTGATTCGCTACACCATTTAGGATAGGCGTTATTATCGGACAAGATACAGACTAGCTCGTCGTTGGCGAGTTGCCACTGTAGCTCTACGCGGATCTCACAGGCTTGGCTTTCATCCCCAGTGATACAGATTTCGGGGGTGAGTTTTAAGGTTGACTCTTCATTCGATGCTGCAAGTGTATGACTGGGCCCCATCAAGCTAACGCTTAGGCCTAACACGCACAGCATCCTGATATGAAGAGGAGTCACTAGTGTCAGAACCTATACGCCGCGCCAATAAAATATGTGCTGCTATAGTCTTGATCGAGCAAGGGGCTGGCGGCAATTTCGTCTGCAAGTTGTGTGTAGCGGAACGCAAAAAGCATGTCCCAGTTATCAGTTAAGATATAACGGGCTGTCATTTCTATCCCTTTATTCCAACCTGCATCGGCATGGTAATGTTGGCTCCAATAATCATTTTCACTCGGGCGAACACCATAGTAATAATCGACCACATTGGTACTCTTCCAATCGAATACGAGTGACATATCCATCACCCAGCGCGTTAAATGCCAGCCATAGGTCCATTTGATTTGCGCTTCAGACCCTTGGTGCACATTAAACATATCATGGGTATAGGCTAACCTCACTACACCTAACGGGCTATAAATAAAGGCTTCAGCGCCGCCGAGCATGGTAAAGTTGCGCGATTCTAAGGAGTTAAATACGGGGTCTGGCTCACTGCTCAGGGCGGTATTGGTTGAGAGCAGTCTGGCTTCTTCCTGTGAACTGCGTTTTAGGAAGATATTGGACGGATCCCAACGGTAAAAGTAGGCCCTATCTAAGCTATAACTGGTCACTAAGTTTAAGCTGAAGTACTTCTGCTCGGTTAAACTGTAGCCCAAGTTGCCATTATCAAAAAACCAATGCTCACCATAGTAAGCTACGGTGGGAATAAAGAAGACTGGGATATCATCAAAATCTCGCAATGGATTGGTCTTCTGTCCCCAGCCGATCGCCACCCCTAAATCCCAGTTACGCATTTCAATACATTCATCTTTAGTGACGCACGGCTCCTTCGCCATTCCTATTGAAGGCAGGCTAAGTGCGGCGAGTAAGATAAATAGAATTCGATACATGATTTTGCGTTCGGGTTTAATGTCTGTCGATAATGGGCAACAGATTAGCATTTTATGCTTAATTCCACAGTGCTTTCACCTTTAGGGATGCAAAATGATACAGATATCATATAAATAGCTGATATGTAGATTACGCAATCAGTTGAAAGACAAAATAAAAATTTTAAATGCCGTTGCTTAACACTTTTAACGGAGTTTGATTTTTGTGTTTTATGTGTTGTGGCTTTAGGTGTTTGTGGTTAATGACTTTGTTGTGACGGATAAAAATGCCATTCAAGATTTGAATGGCATAGATAGTGTGAGCTAAAACCCCATGGAGCCATAGGCTAAAGGAAGTAAAAAATCGATCAGTTAAGCTCTTTGACGGTTTGATAACCCATTTCTGTCAGTTGGTCATTCACGCAGTCGAGCACATATTGTTTAAGCTCGGCATTTTCGACCTGATCTTCCGAGGCCATTTGTTGGCACACTTCAGTCAGTTGGGCGATATCATTTGCTGGGGCAGGAGGAAGTGTCGATTCATCGGCAAAGGTTGCGAAACTCATTAGTGCCGACAGTGTGATAACAGCTGATAAGGTTTTCATTTTATTTCCTTTAGTTATTGATAGTTAACAACAGCCTAACTGGTTTCCCATCATGCCGCTGTGTCAACAGATAGCAATCTATCACTGCTATTATTTTTTAGATATAAATAATTTTTCGCTAATTTGGTGAGTTATTTTTGTCAGCAATACTTGGCGGTTTTATCTTCGGCTTTCTGGACGTTGAATGCTGATGTGATCGCCCGCCTTGTCAAGGCAGAGGGATCTGCACAGTATTGCATTTAAGTTATCCTGCTACTTCTTTCATTAAGACTCTCTAAAAGATCTTTAGTTTCATCGTCTAAAGCCTGTAAATGTTATGAATTTGTCTAAAGTTAGACTTATATCAACTTTGCTAGAATTATTGGATGAAGTTAATATTTTTAAGGCTTTAACCCTATAACGAATAACAGCTTTTTTAGTTGAAGAAATCGGAAGTTTGAACCTTAGCAAAATTCCGCGCTAAATCTGATTTACAGCACTTTTTATATTGTTATTTTGTAGCTATTTGAATCTTATAAGGTTAATTTTTGAACATCATGTTTTGTTATTATTTATTTTTGTTAAGATTTTGATTTGTATAGTATATATTTCTTTTTTGAATGATATTAACGTTTTGGTTGTACTCAGGTTGGTTGTTATCTAAAATTCGCCGCTTTTTATAAAACGATAAGTATCTAGCCTGTTTCTAGATATTCATATTAACGTATTTATTTTGGGGACTTCCTGTGTCGACAAAACTGGCGAATCCTGCTCCATTAGGCTTAATGGGCTTTGGTATGACGACTATCCTGCTGAACATTCACAATGCGGGCTATTTTCCGATTGATGCAATGATCTTAGCTATGGGCATTTTCTATGGCGGGCTAGGCCAAATCATTGTCGGTATTATGTGTTTTATGCGAGGTGATACCTTTGGGACAACCGCATTTACTTCTTACGGCTTATTTTGGCTAACCTTAGTCGGACTGATTTTAATGCCTAATGCCGGAATTGCGGCGAGCCCAACCCACTTTATGGGATGGTATTTAACCCTGTGGGGGATCTTTACTGCTTTTATGTTCGTCGGTTCGCTACGCTACCCGAGAGCGAAACAGTTTGTGTTTGCCTCGCTCACGATTTTGTTCTTCCTGTTGGCGGCAAGAGATTTCACTGGCAGCGCCTTGATTGGCACTATTGCGGGTTTTGAAGGGATTATCTGTGGCGCGAGTGCGATTTACTTTGCCATGGCGCAAGTGCTTAACAATGAATATGGCCGCACGATTTTGCCGATTGGTGAGTTAAAAGCAAAGGCTTAAGCGTCATTATTGATGTTGAGTATTTAACAATAAGGCTGAATGATTCAGCCTTATTGTTTTTGAAAGCCTGTGCGGTTAGGTTAGATTTTTGCCTTAATAAACGCGCAACAGGCCTCATCTAAACTGCGATTCGACAGATAACTGGTGCCGGTTTTATGGGTGATCAGAAACCCCTTTTCCGTTGGCACAATACGGTAAATATCCGTCCAAAGGATTTGGCTTTTAACATATTGTGATTGGGTGCTAATCCCTTGTTCATCCACGATAAGCGTGACTTCATTATTGGCGGCCTTACTCATCATCTGCCGCATCAACCACCAGGCTTTGTTGTATTTCACATTTAACGCTTCAATCACCCCGAGCCCGACAAAGAAATAGGCCAGATAGAGGCTGACATCCGCAAAAATCAGTGCAATACCAATGAGTCCAAACCCCATGGCCTTATAGTAAGGTTTGAGCGTGGGATCGGGTTTAACTGACTGGGTATAACACTCGTCAAAATGCGCTTTATCTAAGATATAAGTAGTGGAATAACAATAAGGTGTTGTCATCGAGTTATCTAATATTGGAAAGCCTGATTGTGCGTTAGTTTAGCGATTTAGCCTGTCAATGTAACGATTTTTAGGGGTGGTTCTAAGGAGTGGATAAGGCGAGGAATACTGAATTTATGTATCCCGCCGCCTTAGGATTAGCGCTTAATAACGATTGCGTTCGTTGGGCAGATCGCTGAGATATTCCACAAACTCGACTTCAAAGCCATGGGCATCGAAGAAGTAAATATTGCGCCGGAAAGGATCTTCCATGCCATCTTTGGCTATCGGAAAACCAGCTTGGGTTAGTCTGGCAATCACGGCATCTAAATCACTCACCACAAAGGCAAAATGGGCTAAACCAATTTGATGGCCCGTTAAGTCGCGGTTTTCGCCTTCACCGTTATCGCTAAAGGCAATGTACTGATAATCATCGCCAAAGTGGATCCAATTGCGAGGCTTGCCGTACCAAGTCCCTTTATCTCCGCCACGGACACGCCAATGGGGGAAGGCGGCTTGATAAAAAGTGAGTGCTTTGGGGATGTCGTCAACGACTAGGTTGATATGTTCTAAATGGATCATAATGCGTTCCTTGTAATGATTTTAGTCAGAGTGATAAACATCCAAGCTGCTTACATACCGTAGCAGTATTCCTGCTGCTTGGGGTAGGGTTGATGAACATGGCGTTGGCGTATCGGTGCTAAGGCTTGGGCGTATTGGTGCAACATAAACAGGCTGTATTGCACTCTTTCCCTGAGGTCGATATCCCGCGTTCCTTGGGGTGTAGCGTTAAGTACATGCTCGACATTACGGATGATCAAATGGTCGGGAATCGGCACTAATTTATTGTTTTTGAGTGCATTCACTTTGACTTCCACAATGGGGTAAGCACCGCTAATGCCACTGCAAACTGAAATCAACAACACCGGCTTATGGGCGGTTTCCTGACGGCTACACATCAACAGGAAGTTTTTAAGCAGTGGCGATGCCATCCCACCCCATTCGGGTGTGATCAAAACCAGGGCATCCGCAGCATCCACCCTTTGTTCAATCTCAGGCCAATGTTCGCCCTTGTTGTCTTCTTCACCGTCCCAAAATGGCAGATTGAACTGGCAAAGCTCTAAGTGATGGATTGCGTCGTAACCAACACTATGGGGTGATAAAAAACTGGTTTCGGCTATGTATCTCGCGACTTTAGCGCTTTGTGAGTGAGCTCTTTGGCTGGTGCTGATGATGAGTAAGTTCATTATGTAAACCTATTTGTTTATAAATTATTTATAAGGTAATTACTTTATTTAATCTTGTAAAGGATAAAATAAATAAAAAACTTTATTTATTCTGTTAAAAGGTGGGCGATTGAGGGATAATCCGAGACGAAGAGCGGAGAGCGCATATGAAAACCACTGATAAGATTATTCAATTACTCAAGCTGCATGGTCCTTTAACGGCAAAGACCCTAGCGGAAGAACTGGCCCTGACCACTATGGGGGTTCGGCAGCATTTGCAGGCCTTAGAGGATGCCGGTGATGTCGATATTGAAGATAGAGTCGAAGGCCGTGGACGCCCAACCCGATATTGGGGATTAACGGAGCAGAGTCGGACTCACTTTGCCGATCGTCACAGTGAGCTTAGTTTGCAATTGATTGATTCCGTTAAAATGATATTTGGTGATCAAGGTTTGGATAAACTGATTGAGCATAGGGAGCAAACCGCTATGCAGCAGTATCGCAGCGCTATGCAAGGCATGACGGATATAGCCAGTCGTTTAACGAAACTGGTGGAACTGCGTACCCTCGAAGGCTATATGGCGACGCAGGAACAAGCCGATGGAGTGTTCTGGTTGCTTGAGAATCACTGCCCAATTTGCAGCGCAGCAACTAAGTGCCAAAACTTTTGCCGCTCCGAACTGCAACAGTTCCAGCAATTATTTGCCGATATCGCCACTGTGAGCCGTGAAGAGCATATCATCGACGGTGCCCGTCGCTGCGCCTATCGCATTGCGCCTTTATCTTAACGTTGGGTGGGGTTATGCAATCAAAACGTGGTCGTCTCGACAGATATCTTGCCGTTAAGCTGCAAATTCATCGTAAAGCCGTGCGAGAACTCTTGCTGGCGGATCGAGTGTATGTGGATGGCGCACCTGCAAAAGCGCTCGATCTGCTGGTGGATGAATTTTCCCATATTGTATTTGATGGGCAAGTCTTACAGGCCAATAAGCCCGTTTATCTAATGCTGCACAAGCCTGTTGGCGTTGTGAGTGCCACCAAAGACACAGAGCATCGAACAGTGATTGATTTACTCGACGGTGATGCTCGCCATGAGCTGCATATTGCTGGGCGATTAGATTTAAACTCCTCGGGTTTATTGCTGCTAACCAATGATAGCCGTTGGTCCGAGGCGCTCATGTCGCCTAATCAAAAAGTGGATAAAGTGTATCGGGTGACCCTAGCGAATCCTTTGAACGAGGAGTATATCGCGGCATTCGCGCAGGGGATGTATTTTGGCTTTGAAGATATCACCACGCAGCCAGCAAAGCTGACTATCCTCGACACTCATATTGCTGAAGTCACGCTAAGGGAAGGAAAGTATCATCAAATCAAGCGGATGTTTGGTCGTTTCCGTAATCCTGTTGTGGGATTACATCGGCTTTCTATCGGTGAGATTAGCTTGGGTGATGGCTTAAAGCCGGGCGAGAGTCGTATGTTAACAGCGCAGGAGGTGGCGTCCATTTGGCAGAGATGATTGTAAGTCAAATGACTTAATCGGATTATTATATTCTTTACTCATGATGTTGCGCTGACGTTTAGAGATTCAATGTTGTTCGTTTAGGCAAGCTGATACTCGCGAAACGAAAAATGATGTCACTCTACTCAAATCAAATCATTAGGGCTTGCCAGACGAACCCTTCGGGCAGCATTTGGCTGAGTTTACTACTGCGTCATAGCCTATTTATGTTGTGACTAACTGTGCACTTGGATAAACACCCGCCTTATTACTGTGACATTAATCCTGAAATCTCGACAGTCCCACGTTAATTTGACTGGATTTAAACGGCATGCAGAGTTGCATGCCGTTGTTTGGACTAAAGCTTAAATGCACTTACTTGATTTCGCATACTGTTAGCCAATTTGGTTAAATTGAGTACAGAGTCACTTAGCTCAAGGGCCGAGCGCGTAGAGTAATCCGCAATATCGCTAATGGCGATAATGCTGCGGTTGATGCTCTCGGCTACACTGCTTTGCTCTTCGGCCGCGGTTGCTATATGAGTGTTGAGTTCAGCAATGTTATCCACGGAAGTCACAATTTCTTTTAAGGCTTGCCCAGCTTGATTGGCTTTATTGTTAGCATCATCAACTTGATTAATACCCACTTCCATTGCATTCACCGCTTCTTTTACACCTTGTTGCAAGGTGGCGATCATCGCTTCGATTTCTTGGGTCGATTTTTGGGTGCGCTGCGCTAATGTCCTGACTTCGTCGGCAACAACGGCAAAGCCACGACCTTGCTCTCCCGCGCGGGCGGCTTCAATCGCCGCATTTAATGCCAGTAGATTGGTTTGCTCGGCAATACTTTTGATCACATCTAATACCCGGCCAATGTTTTGACTTTCATTGGATAAGAAACCTATCACTTGAGCTGTTTTTTGAATTTGTTCAGAAAGCTGCGACATACTGCTAATTGAGTCCATAACAATACGGTTACCATTTGCCGCATAGGTATCGGCATCTCTGGCTGAATCGGCTGCGGCAGAAGTGCTTTGAGCCACTTCTGCAACAGTTGCAGTCATCTCATTCATTGCAGTGGCAGTTTGTTCCGTTTCGGCCTGCTGTTGCTGCATGCGCTTATTGGTTTCTTGAGTAAAACTGTTGAGTTCAGTGGCTGAGCTATTCACTGTATTTGCGGCTTCAGCAATTGAGTGCAAAATGCCCCGCAAATGCTCGATAACTTGAGTTAGGCTTGATGAAATAAGCCCAAGTTCATCATTATTAAAAGTGCGAAACTTAACGGTCAGATCTGAGTCTTCACGAATTGTTTTAAGATTACGAACAATATCATTGATTGGATTCATCACACTGCGATTGACCCAGAGCCCAATTACTATACTGATAAGCATTGCCAAGCCTGCAAGGGTGGCAAAGATAGCAATTGAGGAGCGATAGATTTCGTTTGCAGCTTCTTTTTCATGGCCGGCAATGGTGATTTGTAGATCGATAAGTTCTGATACTTTGCCACTGATCGGATCTATTGCTTGGTAAAGAGGCAATATTTTGTCATTGAGTTGATGGGCTGTCCCACCATTCACTCCTTTTAAAAACGTAACTAACTGATCAATTTGCTCATTAGCTGGCGTAAATAAAAACTCGGCTTGGTTGGCGAGTTGCGATTCTTCCTTAGTGAGATCGGTCGCGAGATATTTCTGCCAGCGTTGATTAACTGTGGATTTTGCACTTTGAAGGGCTGTGATTGCCTGTGAAGCGGTAAAGCCTCCCGCATTAGCCTTATTAATTGCATCAATCACATCGACAGCGTATTTATCTGCAATGACTTTAAGATCATCTAAAGGAACAACTCTGTCGTTATAGATACGTTCGACGCCGTATTCGATTTTTCCCATCATATTGATGGCGATAAAACCAATAACGAGCAGCATCATAAGTGGCACAAGTATGCCGATGAACATCTTTTGCTTTATTTGAAGACCATTCATATGGATTTCCTCAGTGTACCAAGGGAGTCCTTAAGGCAGAGCTCGAGCTATCCTTATGATGAGTCTGTATGAATAGTTATAGCAAAGATGCTTAAAGAGGTAGGTTGTTTAAGAAAATTAAATTCCAGATACAAAAAAACCTCGCTAAGCGAGGTTTAAATGTTGGTACAGATGAGAGGACTTGAACCTCCACGCCCGCAAGGGCACTAGCACCTGAAGCTAGCGTGTCTACCAATTCCACCACATCTGCATTGGTATCCGACATTGTGTCGAATGTTAATTTGAATCGCAATTTGGTACAGGTGAGAGGACTTGAACCTCCACGCCCGCAAGGGCACTAGCACCTGAAGCTAGCGTGTCTACCAATTCCACCACACCTGCACTGTACTTTATTGCGATTCTTTAATACTGGTCGCTAAGGCAACCAATTTAAAGATGGTGCCCGAACCCGGAATCGAACCAGGGACACGAGGATTTTCAATCCTCTGCTCTACCGACTGAGCTATTCGGGCGACGGGCGCAATTTAAAGGCTTTTCGGCTTTTGAGTCAACTGATTTTTACGAAATAATGCAAAAAGTAGTGCGGTTGGATAAGTTTTACACGAATAGCGTATTTATTGACTCTTGCCCATATGAAAAGGAACTTGGCGCGCTGCAGAACCTAAAAGGGAAGGGGCATCAAACGGTGAACTTAAGATAAAAAAAATGCCCCTTATAAAGGGGCATTTACGCTTAGTTCGATAAGATTTCGTTGTTTGGGAAGTTAGCTTGCATTACCATGAGCACGTTTTGCTTCAGTTGGTTCTGACCTAACTCGCCATAAGCTTCTGCCATAATCTCCAGTGCACGTTCCGTTGAAGGAGTGCCGGGATATGTTTCCAACACAGATTGAGCACGGACGGCCGCAGCACTCCAAGCGTTCATTTTGATATAATACTCAGCAACTTGAATGGAATATTTTGCTAGACGGTTTTTCAGCGACAACATGCGTTTTTGCGCATCAGCAGCATATTTGCTGTTGGGATAGGTTTTGATTAAACGATCAAAATCCTTAAAGGCATCTTGGGCATTTTTAGGATCGCGGTCGGTTCTGTCGATATTCAACATATCGTGGAACAGATAGCTGTCCGCCTGCATATTGACGAGTCCACGCATATAGTAGACATAGTCGATATTAGGATGAGTTGGGTTTAAACGGATGAATCTGTCAATGTTGGCAATGCCAGAGGCAACATCGTCCATTTTGTAATAGGCATAAATCAGATCTAACTGAACCTGAGTTTTATGTGGTCCGAAGGGAAAGCGTGAGTCTAACGCTTCCAATGAACGGACGGCTTTAGAGTAATTGCCAAGTTCCATGGAGGTTCTTGCCTGAGAATAGAGCACATCAGGTGAGGTTTTGGCGGCAATATCGTTATCTTCAGGACTGCTGCTACAGGCTGATAACGCTAGCGAAAATAGGACTAAGGTTAAGCCTTTGGAGAATTTATACATACTTGAATTCAATTCTTTATAAGTTGTAGTTAAGAATTTTTCCATTTCACGATAAAATAGAAAGCATTCGATTGTAACAGATAGCACACATTTTTTGACCCCAAAATGGGGATACGGTTCCTATGACACAAGAGATTAATCTAAAAAGCGAGATTTCGGCAACACAAACTGGCCTGAGATTGGATCAAGCACTGGCTGAGTTGTTCCCAGATTACTCGCGCACGCGCATCAAGGAATGGATCCTATCTGATGCAGTCTATGTTGATGGCGTGATGGTAAACAAGCCGCGCGAAAAGGTATTCGAGCTGCAGCGCATTGAAATTAATGCCACGCTTGAAGAGGAAGTGCATGCGGCCGCACAAGCCATTGAGCTGGATATTGTCTATGAAGACGACGATATTTTAGTGATCAATAAACAAGCGGGCTTAGTGGTTCACCCCGGTGCGGGCAATGCCGATGGCACTTTGATGAACGCCCTGCTGCATCACTGCCCTAATATTGAGCACGTGCCACGTGCGGGTATTGTGCATCGTTTGGATAAAGACACCACAGGTTTGATGGTGGTAGCCAAAACGGTTGAAGCCCAAACCCATTTGGTTGCTGCGTTGCAAGCCCGTGAAATCACCCGTGAGTATGAGGCGATTGTCCTCGGTACTATGACGGCGGGCGGCACAGTCGATGAGCCTATTGGTCGTCATCCGACAAAACGTACCCATATGGCGGTGCATCATTCGGGTAAACCCGCCGTGACCCATTACCGTGTGGCGGAAAAATTCCGTAATCACACCCGTTTAAGATTGCGTTTAGAATCGGGCCGTACTCACCAAATTCGCGTGCATATGGCATACATTGGCCATGTGTTGGTGGGCGATCCTGTTTATGGCGGCCGTCCAAAACCACCTAAAGCAGCAAGCCCTGAGTTTTTTGAGATCCTGAAAAACTTTAAACGCCAAGCACTGCATGCGGTGCGTCTGGAGTTAGCGCATCCTGTTACCTGCGAAATCATGAGCTGGACCGCGCCTATCCCAGAAGACATGGTGATTCTGACCAAAGCGCTGCGTCAAGATACCTTAGAACACCCTGTCGAGTACTAAGCTATGCTGCTTCACGATTGGCCTGTACCGGATAATGTGGCAATTGCGATGACTGACCGCCACGGCGGTGTGAGTCTCGCGCCTTACGACAGCTTGAACTTAGGGCTGCATGTGGGGGATGCGCCGCAGCAGGTATTGGCTAATCGTGGCATTTTGGCAAAACTGCTAGGGCTTGCGACTGAGCCTGTGTGGTTGGAGCAAGTTCATGGCACTCAGGTGGTTGATTTAGCCGATATCGCCCCAATCAATCTTGCCCAAGAAGCTCAATCAGAGAGTGTAGCCGCGCAAGATACGCCACCTTTGGTGGCCGATGCCAGTTATAGCAATCTCGCTGGGCGGGTTTGTGTGGTGATGACCGCCGACTGTTTGCCAGTACTTCTGTGCAACCAGCAAGGTACAGAGGTCGCCGCTGCCCATGCTGGCTGGCGCGGACTCTGTGATGGGGTGATTGAGGCGAGTGTGGCAAAATTTGCCTCTGAGCCGAGTGAGCTGATTGCCTATTTAGGGCCAGCCATTGGGCCTACGACTTTTGAGGTTGGCGCCGAGGTGCGCGCAGCCTTTATTGCAACAGATCCTAACGCCGCAAACTGTTTTGTTGCTCAATATCAGGCAACTAAGCCGGACAAATACCTCGCCGATATTATCGGATTAGCCAAATTACGCTTAAAGCAACTTGGCATTACTCAGGTTTACAGCGCCGATATTTGCACCGTCTCTAGCCCTGATTATTTTTCTTATCGCCGCGATAAAATTACTGGCCGCATGGCGTCATTGATCTGGCTTAAGTCTTAGGTTTATTCCCCTACAAATTGTATTAATTTCCCGCCGTCTTGCTTGAAATCGGTTAAATAGCCCCCATCTTTTAACTAACAAAATGTTATACCTCATTTGTGAGTTTTAGGAGGCTGTATGCGACTCGATCGTATGACCAATAAATTTCAGCTTGCCATCTCAGATGCCCAGTCGCTCGCGCTCGGGCGTGATCATCAGTTTATCGAACCGTTACATTTGATGATGGCGCTGCTCAACCAGGATTCTGGTTCTATCCATCCTTTATTAACCCAAGCAGGCATTCGGGTGAGTGCGCTGCGCTCGCTCTTGAGCCAAGAGCTTGAGCGTCTTCCCCAAGTTGAAGGGACTGGCGGCGATGTGCAATTATCCCAAGGTTTAATTCGCCTATTAAACCTGTGCGACAAGTTGGCGCAAAAGCGCAAAGATAAATATATCTCCAGTGAGTTGTTTGTCTTAGCGGCACTCGAAGGCAGCGATGCCTTAGCACAATGCTTAAAGAAATCCGGCGCCACCAAAGAGCTGCTCGAGCAAACCATTGAGCAAGTGCGCGGTGGTCAAAATGTGGATGATCCTAACGCGGAAGACCAACGCCAAGCGCTTAAAAAATTTACCGTTGATCTCACCGAGCGTGCCGAGCAGGGCAAACTCGACCCTGTGATTGGCCGTGACGATGAAATCCGCCGCACCATTCAAGTGTTGCAACGTCGTAGTAAAAACAACCCTGTGCTGATTGGTGAACCAGGCGTGGGTAAAACCGCGATTGTTGAAGGCCTCGCACAGCGAATTGTGAACGGTGAAGTGCCTGAAGGGATTAAAAATAAACGCGTTTTATCCTTAGACATGGGCGCACTGATTGCGGGCGCTAAATATCGTGGCGAGTTTGAAGAGCGTTTAAAAGCAGTGCTTAACGAGCTGGCGCAGGAAGAAGGCCAAGTGATCCTCTTTATCGACGAGCTGCACACTATGGTGGGCGCGGGTAAAGGTGATGGCGCCATGGATGCGGGCAATATGTTAAAGCCTGCGTTGGCCCGTGGCGATCTTCACTGTGTGGGCGCGACTACTCTCGACGAATATCGTCAATATATTGAAAAGGATGCCGCCCTTGAGCGCCGCTTCCAAAAAGTATTAGTGGATGAGCCTAGCGTTGAAGATACCATCGCGATTTTGCGTGGTCTGAAGGAGCGTTACGAGCTGCATCACCATGTGGAGATTACCGACCCGGCGATTGTCGCGGCGGCGACTATGTCGCACCGTTATGTGTCGGACCGTAAATTACCCGATAAAGCGATCGACTTGATTGACGAGGCGGCATCGAGCATCCGTATGCAGATGGATTCTAAGCCTGAATCCCTCGACAGATTGGAGCGTCGTGCTATCCAGTTGAAACTGGAAGAGCAGGCATTAGCCAAAGAAAACGATGAGGCGAGCCGCCGTCGACTCGACCATTTACGCGTCGAGTTGCATGAGGTTGAGGCTAAGGCGTCGGAGCTTAACGAAATATGGCGTACCGAAAAAGCAGCGCTAGCAGGGACTCAGCATATTAAAGCTGACCTTGAACAAGCGCGGATGGATTTAGAAGTGGCACGCCGCGCGGGCGATCTGACCCGTATGTCCGAGCTGCAATATGGCCGTATTCCAGAGCTTGAAAAGCAACTGGACTTAGCATCGCAAGCCGAAATGCAGGACATGACACTGCTACGCAATAAAGTCACTGACTTAGAAATCGCCGAAGTGCTCTCAAAGGCAACGGGTATTCCGGTTTCTAAGATGCTTGAAGGCGAGCGTGAAAAGCTGCTGCAAATGGAAGTGGCACTGCATGAGCGAGTGATTGGCCAAAACGAAGCTGTGGATGCGGTCGCCAATGCTATTCGCCGTAGCCGCGCAGGGCTTGCCGACCCGAATCGTCCTATTGGTTCGTTCCTGTTCTTAGGACCAACCGGTGTGGGTAAAACTGAGCTGTGTAAGTCACTGGCTAAGTTCCTCTTCGATACGGAATCGGCCTTAGTGCGCATCGACATGTCTGAATTTATGGAGAAACACGCAGTTTCCCGTTTAGTTGGGGCGCCTCCAGGCTATGTCGGCTATGAAGAGGGCGGTTACTTAACTGAAGCGGTGCGTCGTAAGCCTTATTCGGTGATTTTGCTCGATGAGGTGGAAAAGGCTCACCCAGACGTGTTCAACATTTTGCTGCAGGTGCTGGATGATGGCCGCTTAACCGATGGTCAAGGTCGTACCGTCGACTTTAGAAATACGGTGATCATCATGACCTCAAACTTAGGCTCTGACATTATCCAAGAAGGATTTGGTCACCTAAGTTACAGCGAAATGAAGAGCGCGGTGATGAATGTGGTAACCCATAGCTTTAGACCCGAGTTTTTAAACCGGATCGACGAGTCTGTGGTATTCCATCCCTTGGATGCGGAAAATATCAAGCATATTGCTTCTATCCAAATTGCTTCATTGCGTAAGCGTTTGGCAGAGAAAGACTATACGCTGGAGATCACCGACGAGGCATTATCGTTAATCGCCGAAATTGGTTTCGACCCAGTTTATGGCGCAAGACCGCTGAAACGTGCCTTGCAGCAGGAGATGGAAAACCCATTAGCGCAAAAACTACTGCGTGGCGATTTACTGCCCGGCAAACCTATCAAGGTTAGTTGCGCCGATGGTGAGTTGGTATTCGAGCAATAATTTACGCGGATGGTTAACGTGCTAAATGCTGCTTAACCTAAATAAAAAACCGAAGTCCAATACTTCGGTTTTTTTATATCTATATGCTACAGATATATTGTTCGATAACCCTAAAAGAGTGACAAGCGATAGCGTGGCGTTATTATCAAGGTTTCAGTCCAACCAATGACAAATGCTAGGCGCTATTTCTTATCGCAAAACAGTTTTATCCGCTGCTGATTCTCGCTAATTGCCGTTTGGCGTTCTTCTTCTGTCATCGCGACAGGTTCTTTATTACCTTCTGCTTGGCGGGTGAGTTTAGTATGAGTCGTTAGCACATCTAAATTATGTTTTGCGTTTTCACAAATCGCTTCGGCTTGCTTAGTGTCTTGCGCTTTAATTAGCGCCGCCGATTTTTCGGACTCGGACATTTTAGGAGGCTCTTCATTTTTAACGGGAGCGATATAGCCAACCTTACCTGGCTCGATATCTTCGCTATAAAGTTGCTGCGTTTTGGGGTGGTCCTGCCCCGGTGGCTGCTGACTGTAATGGGTGACACCATTCTCATCGACCCAAGTGTAAATCACGCCTGCCAATACGGGTTGAGTGAGCAGCATTAAGCATGCAATACGTAGAAGCATGGCGCTAAACGTTTCTTTTTTTAACATAAAAATCATCCCTAAGGGGCATCATCGACATGAGAGTAAAATATGCTATCTTGAAGCCTACTTCCATTTCAGTTCATAGCTTTATAAGTGTATGCAAAATTCTTCGAATCAAACAGTAAAGAATAAAGGTATCTATTTACTGCCGAATTTATTCACCACCGCAGGCTTGTTTTCCGGTTTCTATGCTGTGATTGCCTCTATGAATGCCAACTTTGAAGCGGCTGCGATTGCGATTTTTGTGGCCATGATTTGCGATGGCTTAGACGGCAGAGTGGCAAGGTTAACGAATACGCAAAGTGACTTTGGTGCCGAGTATGACAGTATGGCAGACATGGTGTCCTTTGGTATGGCGCCTGCGTTACTCGCCTATAATTGGGCGCTTGCGGATTTAGGCAAGGTCGGTTGGCTCGCGGCATTTATATATTGTGCTGGCGCAGCACTAAGACTTGCTCGTTTTAATACTCAAGTCGGCGTGGCAGATAAGCGTTATTTTCAAGGTTTAGCGAGTCCTGCGGCAGCGGCCGTCATTGCAGGTAGCATTTGGCTTGGCAATCAATATAACCTTGATGGTAAGGATATCAGTTGGATAGCCGGATTGATTACGGCCACCACGGGATTATTAATGGTGAGTAATTTCCGTTATCACTCATTTAAGGAAATTGACTGGCGCGGCAAAGTGAATTTTATTGCTATCTTATTTGTGGTTGGCGTGTTTGTGGTGGTTTCGGTGCAACCAGCATTAATTCTCTGTATTGGTTTTTACCTCTACGCCATCTCGGGGCCAGTGATCACTATTCGTACCGTGAGAAAACTAAAAGTGGCACACATTGTTGGCGATGGAGAGCATGAAAAGGAGCTGGACGCGGGAGAGGGCACCAAGAGTTCGACAAATTCTGCGGATAATCCTTAGGCCGACAGTTATTACATTCACAAGCTTTTATTCCATGAGTTGGTTCTTCGGTTCAAGAGTTGCCATTCGTTACCCTTGAACCGTTTTCTTCATCCGACATATATACATCTATATATGTAAAAGTTTTAAAGCCTCCTTTCTTAAGGCTATTCAGCCTATAGAATTTCCTGCACATCCATGCTGCATATGCCAAACTTATCAACCCGAGTGACAAAGATTGCAGCATATTTATCCGATATCTGCCGCTTTGCTGGTTATTTGCTCACTTGACGTGATTTGTTAAAAAAGCCCTTGCACAAAAAGTTCTGCTGCCTATAATGCGCATCCACTGACACGGCAGACAGCGAAAGCGGATGCGGTTAAAGTACGAATCGAATGCAAAATGTACACTCGATTCGAAAGCAGCAAGAAAGTTGCAAAAACTACTTGACGCAAAATGGGAAATGCGTAGCATACGCAGCCCTGACCCGCTGAGCGGTAACGCGAAAGCCGAGGTCAAATGCTCTTTAACAATCTAAACAAGAAATCTGTGTGGACACTCACAGGTGTTGAGTTAATCGAAATTACTTTGCCGTTTGGCGAGTAATCAAAGAATTAAATCAATGAATGAGTGTTCATAGCAATATGTACAACGACTTATTAAGTTAAGTCGATTCAGAATTCATTGAGTCGTTTCTTCGGAAACAAAAAACTTTTAATTGAAGAGTTTGATCATGGCTCAGATTGAACGCTGGCGGCAGGCCTAACACATGCAAGTCGAGCGGCAGCACAAGTGAGTTTACTCATGAGGTGGCGAGCGGCGGACGGGTGAGTAATGCCTAGGGATCTGCCCAGTCGAGGGGGATAACAGTTGGAAACGACTGCTAATACCGCATACGCCCTACGGGGGAAAGGAGGGGACCTTTTGGCCTTCCGCGATTGGATGAACCTAGGTGGGATTAGCTAGTTGGTGAGGTAATGGCTCACCAAGGCGACGATCCCTAGCTGTTCTGAGAGGATGATCAGCCACACTGGGACTGAGACACGGCCCAGACTCCTACGGGAGGCAGCAGTGGGGAATATTGCACAATGGGGGAAACCCTGATGCAGCCATGCCGCGTGTGTGAAGAAGGCCTTCGGGTTGTAAAGCACTTTCAGTAGGGAGGAAAGGTTGTAAGTTAATACCTTGCAGCTGTGACGTTACCTACAGAAGAAGGACCGGCTAACTCCGTGCCAGCAGCCGCGGTAATACGGAGGGTNCAAGCGTTAATCGGAATTACTGGGCGTAAAGCGTGCGCAGGCGGTTTGTTAAGCGAGATGTGAAAGCCCCGGGCTCAACCTGGGAATTGCATTTCGAACTGGCAAACTAGAGTCTTGTAGAGGGGGGTAGAATTCCAGGTGTAGCGGTGAAATGCGTAGAGATCTGGAGGAATACCGGTGGCGAAGGCGGCCCCCTGGACAAAGACTGACGCTCAGGCACGAAAGCGTGGGGAGCAAACAGGATTAGATACCCTGGTAGTCCACGCCGTAAACGATGTCTACTCGGAGTTTGGTGTCTTGAACACTGGGCTCTCAAGCTAACGCATTAAGTAGACCGCCTGGGGAG